>NZ_CBDATN010000003.1:0-874688 GCF_965200105.1 Sphingomonas sp. | reverse complement strand
GGTCGCCACCGGGGGGGTCGACCCGGCCCGTCTCGCCCCGCTGATCGCGGCGGCACGCTCCGCCTTGCCGAAGGCGGAGCTGCTCGCCGGGCCTGTCGGCGGCGGATCGGTGCGCGCGCTACGGCAGGCCGGCGTCGACCGGCTCGTTACCGCCTTCGGCTGGTGGGATCTCTCCGCGCCCTGGCTGCTCGACGAGCTGGAAGCGGCGCGCGGGCTGCTGCCCGTCGCCGCCGAGTTCCGGCGCGAGCAGCTCCACGGATCGGACGAGCCGGCACGGATCGCGCGGCTCCTGTCGGTCGCGGCGGCGCTGTCCGACACGCTGATCGTGCCCGCGTCGGTGTTCGCGGACGCCAGCCTGGTCCAGCGCGTGCGGACGATCGGGCAGGCGGCGCTCGGCTACCGCGGCGCTGTTCGGCGGTTGAGCGATCCTCAGGCGGGCGTCACCGTCCTGCTGCGCGGCGACACGGGCGATCTGCGTGCGGCGACAGCCGCGACGCTGCTGCTCGTCAACCGCGCCGACGAGCCCGTCGACGCGCCTGACGCCGCGTCGCTGCTCGCCGTCGCAGGCGTCGGCCTGCGCGCGATCGCGCGGGCAGGCGGGCGCGGCGATCCGTTCGTGCCGCTCGGCCCCGGCGAGGTTCGGCTGCTGACGGCGCGCGTCGCGCGGCCGATCGCGTCGGCCGTCAAGCCCGGCGGCAAGGCCGCGCGCGCCTTTGCCGAGGAGTGCCCGCGGATCGTCGTGGAGCAGGTGGCGCCGTCCGTCTCGGGCGGTGCGTTCGCGGTCAAGCGCGTCGTCGGCGAGACCGTCGAGGTGGAGGCGCTGGTCTACGCCGACGGGCACGAGCAGCTCGCCGCCGAGCTGCTGTGGCGTGCCTATGACGACAAGGGTTGGACGGCGGTGCCGCTGACGTTCGAGGGCAATGACCTATGGACGGCGAGCTTCACGCCGACGCGGATGGGCCGGCATGAATTCGTGGTCGAGGCGTGGCTCGATCGCTTCGGCGGGTTCCGGCGCGATTTCGCCAAGAAGCTGGAGGCGGGCGTCGCGCAGCCCGTCGACTATATGGAAGGCCGCGCGCTCGTCGCCGAGGCCGCCGCCCGTGCCGGCGCGCTCGCCGACTGGCCGGCGCGGCTAGAGGCGGCGGGCGACGGCGAGGAGGGAACGGCGCTCCTCCTATCGCCCGAACTCGCGAGTGCGATGGCGGTGGCGGACGATCGGCGGCATCGCACACGCTCCTCGGTGCAGCTCCTCGATGCCGAGCGGCTGGAGGCGCGCTTCTCCTCCTGGTACGAGCTGTTCCCGCGTTCCATGTCGGGCACAAAGGACCGCCACGGCACCTTCCGCGACGTGATCAACCATCTGCCGCGCGTGCGCGACATGGGCTTCGACACGCTCTACTTCCCGCCGATCCACCCGATCGGCACCGCCAATCGCAAGGGCCCGAACAACACGCTGACGCCGGCCGAGGGCGATCCCGGCAGCCCCTATGCGATCGGATCGGCGGACGGCGGCCACGACGCCATCCATCCGGAACTCGGCACATTCGAGGATTTCCGCGCGCTGATCGCCGCCGCCCGCGCCGAGGGGCTGGAGATCGCGATCGACTTTGCGATCCAGTGCTCGCCCGATCACCCGTGGCTAAAGGAGCATCCCGGCTGGTTCGCGTGGCGGCCCGATGGCTCGATGAAATATGCCGAGAACCCACCCAAGAAGTATCAGGACATCGTCAACGTCGATTTCTACGCGCCCGACGCGGTGCCGGCGCTGTGGTGCGCGCTGCGCGACATCGTGCTGCTGTGGGCGCGCGAGGGCATCCGCACCTTCCGCGTCGACAATCCGCACACCAAGCCGTTGCCCTTCTGGCAGTGGATGATCGGCGAGGTGCGCCGCCAATATCCCGACGCGATCTTCCTGGCCGAGGCCTTCACGCGACCGGCGATGATGTACCGCCTCGCCAAGATCGGCTTTTCGCAGAGCTATACCTATTTCACCTGGCGCGACGACAAGGCGGAGCTGATCGAGTATATCGAGGAGCTGACGACGACCGCTCCGCGCGAGTTCTACCGCCCGCACTTCTTCGTCAACACGCCCGACATCAATCCCGTCTATCTCCAGACCTCGGGCCGCCCCGGCTTCCGCGTGCGCGCGGTGCTGGCCGCGACGCTCAGCGGCCTTTTCGGCGTCTATTCGGGCTTTGAGCTGTGCGAGGCGGCGCCGCTGCCCGGCAAGGAGGAGTATCTCGACAGCGAGAAGTACGAGCTGCGCCCGCGCGACTGGAACGCGCCCGGCAACATCGTTGCCGACATCACGCTGCTCAACCGCCTGCGCCGCGCCAACCCCGCGCTCCAGACGCACCTCAACACGCGCTTTTACAGCGCCACCAACGATGCCATCATCTACTACGGCAAGCCCGAGCCCTCCGGCACGGGCATGATTCTCGTCATGGTCAACCTCGATCCGCACAACGCGCGCGAGTGCGAGTTCGACGTGCCTCTGTGGGAGTTCGGCCTGCCCGACGAGGGCTCGGTGTCCGTGGAGGATATGGCGCGCGGCTACCGCTTCGACTGGCACGGCAAGCGCCAGTTCATCCGGCTCGACCCAGACGAGCCGTACCGCATATGGCGCATCGCGCCTAAGGAGAACCCTGCATGACGGACCCGTCCGACACGATGTGGTACAAGGACGCCGTCATCTATCAGGTCCACGTCAAGTCGTTCTTCGACGCCAACAACGACGGCATTGGCGACTTCGACGGGCTGATGGCAAAGCTGGACTATATCTCCGATCTCGGCGTCAACGTCGTCTGGTTGTTGCCCTTCTACCCCTCGCCACGTCGCGACGACGGCTACGACATCGCCGAGTATCGCGACGTCTCGCCCGATTACGGCACGATGGAGAGCGT
The DNA here is from genome assembly GCF_965200105.1 of Sphingomonas sp. Classification (GTDB taxonomy): domain Bacteria; phylum Pseudomonadota; class Alphaproteobacteria; order Sphingomonadales; family Sphingomonadaceae; genus Solisphingomonas. The sequence continues at coordinate 871,785 of NZ_CBDATN010000003.1, read as the reverse complement.
GCGCGCCTTCATCGCCGCCGCGCACGAGCGCGGCATCCGCGTCATCACCGAACTCGTCATCAATCACACCTCGGACCAGCATCCCTGGTTCCAGGCGGCGAGGCGCGCCCCCGCCGGCAGTCCGGAGCGCGACTTCTACGTGTGGTCCGACGACGACCAGCTCTACTCGGGCACGCGGATCATTTTCTGCGACACCGAGAAGTCGAATTGGTCGTGGGATGAAGAGGCCAAGGCCTATTACTGGCATCGCTTCTATTCGCATCAGCCGGACTTGAACTTCGACAATCCGGCGGTGATCGCCGAGGTGCTGTCGGTCATGGACTTCTGGTGCGAGGCCGGCGTCGACGGGCTCCGCCTCGACGCCATCCCCTACCTCATCGAGCGCGACGGCACGTCGAACGAGAACCTGCCCGAGACGCACGTCGTGCTGAAGCAGGTGCGCGCGCACCTCGACGCCAAGTGGCCCGACAAGATGCTGCTCGCCGAGGCCAATATGTGGCCCGAGGACACGCAGCAATATTTCGGTGGCGCCGGAGACGGCGGGGCGGGCGACGAGTGCCACATGGCGTTCCACTTCCCGCTGATGCCGCGCATGTACATGGCGGTGGCGCAGGAGGATCGCTTCCCGATTACCGACATCATGCGCCAGACGCCGGACATTCCGGAAAACTGCCAGTGGGCGATCTTCCTGCGCAACCATGACGAGCTGACGCTCGAGATGGTGACGGACAGCGAGCGCGATTACCTCTGGAACACGTACGCGTCGGACAAGCGCGCGCGCATCAACCTCGGCATCCGCAGGCGCCTCGCGCCGCTGATGGAGCGGGACCGCAGGCGCATCGAGCTGATGAACGCGCTGCTGCTCTCGATGCCGGGCACGCCGGTGCTCTATTATGGCGACGAGATCGGGATGGGCGACAATGTCTATCTCGGCGATCGCGACGGCGTGCGCACGCCGATGCAATGGTCGATGGACCGGAACGGCGGCTTCTCGAAGGCGGACCCCGCCTCGCTCACGCTGCCGCCGATCATGGACCCGCTTTACGGCTTCCAGACGATCAACGTCGAGGCGCAGGAAAGGGATCGGCATTCCCCGCTCAATTGGGTGAAGCGGATGCTCGCGGTGCGCGGACAGCACCAGGCGTTCGGGCGCGGCACGCAGCGCTTCCTGAAGCCCGCCAACCGCCGCATCCTCGCCTACTTGCGCGAGCATGACGGCGATCGCATCCTGTGCGTTGCCAACCTGTCGCGCACCGCGCAGGCGGTCGAACTCGATCTCCACGAGTTCGAGGGCGACGTGCCCGTAGAGATGACGGGCGGCGCGGCCTTCCCGGCGATCGGCCAGCTTCCCTACCTGCTCACCTTGCCGCCCTACGGCTTCCTGTGGTTCAAGCTCTGCGAGGATGTGATGGCACCCGACTGGTCCAGCGGGGCGCCCGGCGCCGAGATCGAGCGCTATACCTTCGTGCTGCGCCCCGAGCTTGCCGACGTGGCGCTCGGCGCCAATCGCGGCGTCCTGGAGCACGACATCCTCCCGCCCTACGTCGCGCAGCGCCGCTGGTTCGGCGCGAAGGACGAGGCGATCCGCTCCGCCCGGCTCGCGTGGAGCGCGGAGCTGCCCGGCACGCGCGACCTGCTGCTCGCCGCGATCGAGGTGGAGACCGAGAAGACGACGGCGCGCTACGCGCTGCCGCTCGGCATCGTGTGGGAGGGCGAGCAGCCCGGCCGCTTCGCGCCTGCGCTGGCGCTGGCGCGCGTACGGCGTGGCCGTAATGTCGGCCTGCTGACCGACGGCTTCGCGGTCGAGGCCTTCTCGAAGGCGGTGGTCCACGCGATGACCGAGGGCGCCAGCTTTCCGGTAGGCGAGGGCGCGGCGCTCAGCTTCTCCTCCTTCCCCGGCTTCGACGTCGATCCCGACGAGCCGCCGCAGTGGCTGTCGGCCGAGCAATCCAACAGCACGCTGGTGCTGGGCGACAGCGCGGTTATAAAGCTGCTGCGCAAGATCGCGCCCGGCATCCATCCCGAGATCGAGATGGTCCGCCACTTGACCGATGGCGGCTTCGAGAGCGTGCCGCCGATGCTGGGCCAGGCGGTGCTGGAGGAGGGCGACAGCAGGAGCGTGATGATGCTCGCCCAGGCCTTCGTCCATAACCAGGGCGATGGCTGGGAGTGGACGCTGGGCGTGCTGGAGCGGCTCGCCACCGATGTGGAAGGCAGCTTCGCCAACTACGAGAACTTCGCCTGCCGGCTGGGATCGCGCCTGGCCGAGATGCACGCCGTGCTGGCGAGGCCCAGCGATGATCCCGCTTTCGCGCCCGAGACGATGACGCGCGAGGATGCCGACGCGCTGGGCGAGCGAGTCGCGGCCGGACTCGATCGCGCGATCGGGCAGATCAAGGCGTCCGGCATCGACGACGATAATGCGCGCTTCCTCGTCGAGCACGCCGCCGCCATCGCCGCGCACGTCCGCACCGCCGCGCAAGAGGCTGAAGGCGAGAAGCGCACCCGCATCCACGGCGACCTCCATCTCGGCCAGATGCTCGTCACGGGATCGGACGTGATGCTGATTGACTTCGAGGGCGAGCCCGCCAAGCCGCTGGAGGAGCGCCGCGCCAAGGATCTGCCGGCGCGCGACGTCGCCGGCGTGCTGCGTTCCTTCGATTATGCGAGCGCCGTCGCGCTGTCGCAGCGGCCCGCGGGCGCGGACACGGAGGAGGCGCGCACCGACGAGCGCTATGCCGAGTTCCGCAGCCGCGCGGCGCGCCGCTTCCTGGCCGGTTACACGGGCGAGGACGAGCCGGAGGTGGGCGCGTTGCTGGAACTCTATCTGATCGAGAAGGCGGCCTACGAGATCGGCTACGAAGCCGCGAACCGGCCGGATTGGCTTGGCGTGCCGGTGGCGGGGCTGGCGCGCGTGGCGCGGATGCTGATCGAGGAGGGCGCGGGCGCCTAGGCTGAGCGCGCTTGCGGATCGTGCAAGCGCGCACCCGATCTAAGGCATTGTTTTGCCGATGTCGGAAGCTTAGGGGCGGCCCCGTGAAGCTGCCTCGCGCATTTCGCTCTCCAAAGCCTCTCGCGATCGCTTCGCTTCTCGCGCTATCCGGTTGCGGCCAGATTCTCGATCCCGCCGGGCCGATCGGCGCGGGCGAGCGCACGATCCTGCTCGACAGCCTGGCGATCATGCTGTGCATCATCGTGCCGGTGATCGTGCTGACGCTGGGCTTCGCCTGGTGGTATCGCGAGGGCAACGCGCGCGCGACGTACCGGCCGGATTTCGTCTACTCGGGACGGATCGAACTCGTCGTCTGGGCGATCCCGCTGCTCACCATCATGTTCCTGGGCGGCATCGCCTGGATCGGCAGCCACGATCTCGATCCGCCCAAGCCGATCGAGGCGAAGGCGGCGACGATGGACGTCCAGGTCGTCTCGCTCGACTGGAAGTGGCTGTTCATCTATCCTGGGCAGGGCGTGGCGAGCGTCAATCACCTCGTCGTCCCCGCCGGCGTGCCGGTGCGCTTCCACATCACCTCGGCGTCGGTGATGAACGCCTTCTTCGTGCCGCGACTGGGATCGATGATCTACGCCATGAACGGCATGGAGACGAAGCTCAACCTGATGGCGGACAGGCCCGGGCGCTTCCTCGGCCTCTCCTCGCACTTCTCGGGCGACGGCTTCCCCGGAATGCGGTTCGACGTCGACGCGGTGCCGCAGGCGCGCTTCGGCCGGTGGGTGCGCCAAGCGAAGGGCGCCGGCCCCGTGCTTGATCGCGCCGGCTACGACGCGCTCGCCCGGCAGAGTTCGGACGAGCCGCAGCGCACCTACGCCGCCGTCCAGCCCGGTCTCTTCGACGCGATCGTCGCGCAGCGCATCCCGCCCGCCGCAGGGCCCACCACCGGACAAGGAGGGCCGGGCGTCTCGCCGCGCCCCCAAGGCTCGATATGAACCTCTTCGGCAAGCTCACATGGGACGCCGTCCCCTGGCACAATCCCATCGATCTCGTCGCCTCCGGCGGGATGATCGTCGCCGTCCTCGCGCTGCTCGGCTGGGTGACAAAGAAGGGCTGGTGGCCGTATCTGTGGGGCGAGTGGCTGACCAGCGTCGACCACAAGCGCATCGGCGTCATGTACTGCCTGCTCGCCGGCGTGATGCTGCTGCGCGGCTTCGTCGACGCGCTGATGATGCGTGCGCAGCAGGCGGTGGCGTTCCACGCGCCGGGCTACCTGCCGCCGGAGCATTACGATCAGATTTTCTCCGCGCACGGCACGATCATGATCTTCTTCGTGTCGATGCCGTTCGTGATCGGGCTGATGAACTTCGTCATGCCGCTGCAGCTCGGCGTACGCGACGTCGCCTTCCCGACGCTCAACTCGGTGAGCTTCTGGCTCACCGCCACGGGCGCGCTGCTCGTCAACATCGCGCTCGTCGTCGGGGAGTTCGCGCGCACCGGCTGGCTGCCCTATCCGCCACTCAGCGAACTCGCCTACTCGCCGGGCGTCGGCGTCGACTATTATCTCTGGGCGTTGCAGATATCGGGCATCGGCACGCTGATGTCCGGCATCAATCTCGTCACCACCGTGCTCAAGATGCGCGCGCCTGGCATGAGCTACCTCAGGATGCCGGTGTTCTGCTGGACGACGCTCGCGTCCAACCTGCTGATCGTCGCGGCCTTCCCAATCCTCACCGCGACGCTCGCGATGCTGATCCTCGACCGTTATCTCGGCTTCCACTTCTTCTCGAACGATGCCGGCGGCAACATGATGATGTTCATGAACCTCATCTGGGCCTGGGGGCACCCGGAGGTCTACATCCTCATCCTGCCCGCCTTCGGCGTGTTCTCCGAGGTGATCTCCACCTTTTCGGGCAAGCCGCTGTTCGGCTATCGCTCGATGGTGCTCGCAACGATGGCGATATGCCTGCTGTCGTTCATGGTGTGGCTGCACCACTTCTTCACGATGGGGGCGGGGGCCGACGTTAACGGCTTCTTCGGCATCACCACGATGATCATCGCGGTGCCCACCGGCGTGAAGATCTTCAACTGGCTGTTCACCATGTACGGCGGCCGCGTGCGCTTCACGACGCCGATGCTGTGGGCGCTGGGGTTCATTTGCACCTTCGTGATCGGCGGCATGACGGGCGTGCTGCTGGCGGTGCCGCCCGCCGACTTCGTGCTGCACAACTCGCTGTTCCTGGTGGCGCATTTCCACAATGTCATCATCGGCGGCGTGCTGTTCGGTGCGTTCGCGGGCTACACCTATTGGTTCCCCAAGGCGTTCGGCTTCACGCTGGACGAGGCGTGGGGCCACCGCGCCTTCTGGTGCTGGCTGATCGGCTTCTACGTCGCGTTCATGCCGCTCTACGCGCTCGGGCTGGACGGCATGACGCGGCGGATGCAGCATTACGACGTGCCCGGTTGGCATCCGTGGCTGATGGTGGCGGCCGGCGGCGCGCTGATCGTGGCATGCGGCATCGCCTGCCAGCTCATCCAGCTCGTCGTGTCGATCCGCACCCGCGACCAACGCCGCGACGTCACCGGCGATCCCTGGGACGGCCGCAGCCTGGAGTGGGCGACGCCGTCGCCGCCGCCGTCCTTCAACTTCGCGATCATGCCGCGCGTTGAGGACGAGGAGGCTTATTGGGGCATCAAGCAGGCCGCCATCGAGACGCAAAGCATGGGGGACGAGCCCGACTACGCGCCGATCCACATGCCCCGCAATTCGGCCACCGGCTTTGTCTGCGCCTTCTTCGCCACCTTGGTCGGCTTCGCGCTGATCTGGTACATCTGGTGGCTGGCGATCGCGGGGCTGATCGGCGCGTTCGCGACCTTCGTCGCCTTCGCCTGGCGCGATCACGACGAGTATGAAATCCCGGCGGAGGAGGTCGCGCGCGTCGACCGCGAGCGCCGGCAGGCGCGCGCCGAGTGGATACGCCGCAATTTGGCACCCGAGGAGCGGCCGGCATGAGCACCGGCACCTTCGAGGGACTGCCCGCCAGCCGCGAGTATCAGCGCCAGCGGCAGGGGCGCGATCCCAACCGCGTCGGCCATCGCGGCCACGGCCCCGGCCACCACGACGAGGCGACCGGCCACGGCGAGAGCGGCCCGGCATCGAAGCGCGTCATCACCGGCTATGGCTTCTGGATCTTCCTGCTCTCCGACATCATCATGTTCTCGGCGCTGTTCGCCTCCTACGCGGTGCTCGCCAAGGCCACCGCAGGCGGGCCGTCGGGCCGCGACATCTTCGATCTGCGCAACGTCGCGGTGGAGACGGGCCTGCTGCTCGCCTCCTCCTTCGCCGCCGGCATGAGCCAGATCGCGGCCGACCAGAAGAACATGCTGTGGACGCAGGCCGCGCTGCTCGTCACGGGGTTGCTCGGCGCGGGCTTCCTGCTGCTCGAACTCCTCGAATTCGTCGATCTGGTGAGCCGCGGCTTCGGGCCGTCGCGCTCGGCCTTTCTGTCCGCCTTCTTCACGCTCGTCGGCTGCCACGGCCTCCACGTCGGCTGCGGGCTGCTGTGGCTCGGCACTATGATGGCGCAGATCTGGGCCAAGGGCTTCCGCGACAGCATCATGCGCCGGCTGCTGTGCTTCAACCTGTTCTGGCACGCGCTCGACATCATCTGGGTCGCGGTCTTCACGATCGTCTACCTCATGGGAGCGGGCGCGTGAGTTCGAACCACCACTCGGCGTCCGAGCATAGCCGCCACGATCTCGCGCCCGGCGAGGAGCAGAAGGGGGGCAGCGGCATCGCCAAGGGCGTGCGCGGCTACCTGGTCGGGCTGGCCTTCGCGGCCGGGCTGACGGTGGCGTCGTTCGTGGTGGCGGGCTCCACCAGGTTCATCTACGCGCCCGGCGTGCCCGTCGCGCTGCTCGTGCTGGCGGTGGCGCAGATGGGCGTCCACCTCGCCTTCTTCCTCCACATCACCACCGGCCCGGACAACACCAACAACGTGCTCGCGCTCGCCTTCGGCACGCTGATCGTCGCGTTGGTGGTGGTGGGATCGTTGTGGATCATGGCGAACCTGAACGCCAACATGATGCCGATGGACGCGATGATGCCGGCCGGTGGCATGGCCCAGAGCGGCCCGACCGGCGGCGCGACCGTTCCCGGCGCCTCGCCGAGCCCGGTGACGCCGCCGCCCGCCGCGCGCTGACGCGCGTTCAGCCCGGATGGGCGGCGCGCCACGCCTTTACCGCCGCCAGCGTCTTGTCGACGTGGCCGGCGGCATCGAGCGCCGTGTAGGCAAAGACGATCTTGCCGTCGGGCGCGATCACGAACGACGTGCGGTTGGACCGCGCGAGCACCGGCAGCTTGACGTCGTAGGCGGCGATCGTCTGCTTCGACGCCGATCCCACCGCGAACTTGCTGCGGCAATCCGAGACCGAGAAGCGGTTGAGCGTGTCGATCGGATCGGCGGACATGCCGATCACCGTCGCGCCGAGCTTCGCGAACTCGGGCGTCGCCTCGGCAAAATCATGCGCCTCGACGGTGCAGCCGCTGGTGAAGGCGGCGGGGTAGAAATAGAGCACCACCGGCCCGTTCCTGAGCGCGTTCGACAGGCGGAAGGGGAAGGGTTTACCCGCGAGGCTAGCCTGCGTGGCAATATCGGGCGCCTTCGCGCCGACCGGCAGCGCGGCGGAGGCGGAGACGCCGGCGGCGAGCGCGAGGGCGGCGGACAGCGGGACGAGACGGATCATCGGCTAGGCTCCTTTCCGACGGAGCCTAGAGCATGATGCCGCGTCGATGAAGCGCTTCCCGTCAAGCAGGGTGGCCGCACCGGCTGTTGCCGGGTAGCGCGACACGATGATCCTTCCCGCCGGCTGCTCACCACCATCGCGAACCGCGACGGCGGTGCGCGAGCATCGGGTTTGCTTTGGGCATCGTCGCCGGAAAGCGATCAGGAAATCTTATTCCGGCGTGGTGGGCGCCCCGACATTGGCGGAAACGGCGTCGATCACCTCGACGCCAGGATCGATCGCGGTCGGAGCCGCCGGCGACGGCGGGATCACCACGGCAGGCGGCGGGACGCGCGGCTTGCGGCCTTCGAGCGTGGCGGCCATCGCCTGGTCCAACCTATAGGGATCGCCGACGTCCTTCAGCGAGCCGTCAGCGCTGCGCACTAGCGTAAGGTACACGATGTCGGCGCGCCAGGCGCGCGCGGGCGCGAAGCCGCGCGTCTGGACCGACGCCATCGCCGCGTCGTAGCGCGCCTGATTGGCGACGATCGAGCGGCCGAGCGTCGCGATATCCTGCACGCGCACGCAGCCGTGACTGAAGGTGCGGACCTCCGCGCCGAACAGCGAGCGGCTGGGCGTATCGTGGAAGTAGATCGCCAGCCGGTTGGGGAATTCAATCTTCACCTTGCCCAGCGCGTTGCCTGCGCCTGGTTTCTGCCGGACCCTGAGCGTTCCGTCGGGACGTCGAGAGAAGATGTATTTCGCGGACGGTTTCAGGTGCGACCGGCGGACGATGCTGGCGGGCACGATCCAGTCGGGATTGACGATCACCTGGCGGACAGGCGCGGAGAGCACCGGCGTCGGCATGTCGGTGGCGCCGATCACCGCGCGGTAGCTGTTGGCGGTCTGGCCGTCCCGCGTCACCTCCAGTCGGTAGGTGGGCAGGTTGATGGTCAGGCGGTCGGGTGCGGTGCCGAAGTCGCGCGGCAGCCAGCGGTGCCGCTCCATATTGGCTTTGATCCGATCGCGCCGCTGCCAATCCTCTTCTGGCGTCGCGCTTAGCGCATCGCGCAGCGCGCGGTAGTCGGCATCGTCGGGCAGCAGCCCCGTGAGCCAGGTGTCGAGCCGCTGGTCCTCGCGCGCCGCGACGATCAGCCGCCGCATCGTCGCGGCATCCGGTCCCGCATAGTCGATATACCAGTTGAAGCGATGCCGGTTGCGGATGCGGCCAGCGGCATAATCGTGGGCGAGCGCCAGCGCGGCGGCATCGGCTATAGCGTCGACCGGCTTGCCGGTTTGCCGGGCGGCGAGTGCGCCGCGGAGCTCGCCTGCGCGATAGTCGCCCGCGCGTAGCCCGTTGGCGTCGGCGCGCACGATCGCGCTGAGCAGGTCGGAGAGTTGCGCCTGCGTCCAGGGCGGCGATGGCGGCGGGGAAGGGCGCGCGGGCTCCGCCACCTGCCCGACCGCGGGGAGGGGAACGTCGGCCGGGCGATGCCCGATCCAGGCGATCGCGACGGCGGCGACGAGGACGACGAGCAGGATTGCCGCCCGCCCGCGCCCGCTTGCCCTGCCGCCGCCTGCCTCCGAAACCCGCCCCACCCGCGCTTCCTGTCGCAAGCCCTGCGCGCCCGCAAGTCCGCTCGCTAGAACGCGGGCGGGAACGCGGGCGGCGGTTCCCCTGTTCACGAGCCGATCGGCGACGGAGATGGCCATGAGCGACGCGAACACGCAGGCGGCGGCAGTACCCGGCGCGCATTCGAGCAGCCCGTGGCGGATGCCGGGCGCTGCCTGGAAGGACGTGCTGGTGCGCACTTGGACGCAGGCCGCCGAGGATAATATCAGTTTGGCGGCCGCCGGCGTTGCCTTCTACGGCTTCACGGCGATGGTGCCGCTGCTCGGCGCGACCGTGCTGATCTACGGCATCCTCGCCGATCCGAGCACCGTCTTGAAGGACATGAACAGCCTGACGACGGTCATGCCCAAGGATGCCGCGAAGCTGATCGGCGAGCAGCTGATGGGCGTCGTCAAGACATCGTCGGGTAAAAAGGGCTTCGGGCTGATCCTCGCCATCCTGATCGCGCTTTACGGCGCGCGCAGCGCAGCGGCGGCGGTCGTCACCGGGCTCAACATCGCGTACGAGGAGAAGGAGCGGCGATCCTTCCTGCGTGTGACGGCGCTCACCTTTGCGATCACCGGCGCGACGGTGGCGGTGGCGATCGTGGCGACGATCGCGATCACCGCGGTCGGCAACCTCAACGACATCTTGCCCCATTTGCCGCAGCCCGTTCTCCTCGTCGGCAAGCTCGCCTCCTACGTGCTGCTGGTGGCGGCGGGTGCCGCCGGGGCGGCGACGCTCTATCGCTACGGGCCCGATCGGGTGAAGGCGAAGTGGGTGTGGATCACGCCGGGATCGACGATCGCGGCGACGATCTGGATGCTGCTGACCATCGTGTTCGGCATCTACGTCGCCAATTTCGGCAGCTACGATGCGACCTACGGGTCGCTCGGCGCGGTGGTGGTGTTCCTCACCTGGCTTTACCTCACCAGCTACGTCCTGCTGCTCGGCGCCGAGCTCAACTCGGAAATGGAGCGGCAGACGCACGTCGACACCACCGAGGGGCCCGATCGGCCACCAGGACAGCGCGGTTCGGCCGTCGCCGATTATGTGCTGAAGCCTGAGGAGCGGCGCGGCGTCGACGACGCTCCGCGGTCCGCGCCGCTCGCCGAGGACAAGGGTGACGGGCGCGGAAGCATGGCTTTAGGCGTGCTGCGTGCCGGCATGCTGCCGGGGCTCGTGGCGTCGGCCGGGTTGTCCGGCATCCGTCGTGGGCGCTCGCCTGCTACAGGATTCGGCCTGCTACTCGCGGGCGGGTTGCTCGCGCTCCTGCGCCGGAAGCCGTACCAGGACGACGAGGAACGGGTTTGATCACGGGCGACCGAGCGGTGCTGAAGGGCAACATGGAGGCGTCCACATCCGCGTCGGCTTGGTCGCCGCCGTGGAAGGCTGCGGGCGGTTCGCGCGGACGCGGGCAGGATCCCTCGTCCGGTCGCCGGATCGTGGACCACCGGCCGACCGTCCTGTCCCGCCACCGCGACGTCGCCCGGCTGGCGGCGCGGTTCCACCGTCGGGGGCGCCGCGTCTTGCCCGTTTGCTTCGGTCTCGACGACGGGCATGTCACGACCTCCTTCGGATTCGCCGTCGTGCGCGGGCGCGGCTGAACCCGCGTGGAGTCCGTCCGAGCTGACGCAGGCGATTGGAGCGAAGCGGAGCCGGCACCGGCACGCCGGATCCAGCTTTTCGTCAATCCCAGGGCGGGAACCTGGCGGCTGCGGCGCGTCGCCGCGCTGAGGCGGGCGTTCGAGGCCCAGGGTGCGACCGTTCTCGTCGCACCGAGCCATGGCGGCCCGCTCGCGATCGCGGAAACGGTCGATCATGTCTGCGCCGTGGGCGGCGACGGCACCGTCCGCCACGTCGCCGCCGCCGTCGCGCGGGCGAGCCGGCCGCTGTCGATGAGCGTCTACCCGCTCGGAACCGTCAACCTGCTCGCGCGAGAGTGCGGCTACCTGCACGATCCCGTCGCGTTCGCGCGCCGCGTGACCGCGACGCCACCCAAGCGAACGCATTACGCCGCCGCGATCGGCGACGTCCCGGTACTCACCTGCGCCAGCGTCGGACCCGATAGCCGCGCGGTTGAGCGCGTCTCGCCGTGGCTCAAGCGGCTGATCGGCCGCGCCGCCTATATCGTCGCGTTCTGCGGGCTGCTCGCGCGCTGGCCGCGCTCGTCGCTGCGCGTCGTCGCAGACGGGCGGAACGTGTGCTGCGAGGCGGTCTACGTCGCCAAGGGTCGGTTCTTCGCCGGACGCTGGAGCTTCGCGCCGGCCGCTGCCGTCGACGATCCGCTGCTGCACGTCGTGGCGTTGGAACGCGCCAGCCGCTTGACGATGCTGCGCTTCGCCTGGGCGTTGCTGCGCGGGCGCGTTCCGCGCGACGCGACCTGCTTCACCTGCTCGGCCCTGACGATCGAGGGCGCGGAGCGGTTCGCGGTACAGGCCGATGGCGACATCGTGGCGCGGCTGCCCGTGGAGATCGGCGTCGGGCTCGGGACCATTGCGTTCTGCTGATCAAGTGAGAGCCCGGCCGCAGCCTGCTCGGTTCGGCATCGGCCTCTCGTCGCGCGGATTGGACAGGATGGGTGCGTGCCTGCTTAATCGCGCCTTGCGTAGGTCCATGCTCCTCGTGCTGATGCTTTCCGCCAGCGTCCACGCCGCGCCGACGCCGTCCGATGCTGTCAATCCGATGATCGGCACCGCCGGCGAGGGGCATACATTCCCGGGCGCGACCGCTCCGTTCGGCATGGTGCAGCTTTCGCCCGACACCGACACCAGCTGCGTGATCCGCGCCTGCTACGGCCACGCCGCCGGCTACCGCTACGAGGATCCGACGATCCAGGGGTTCAGCCACACCCACTTCTCAGGCGCCGGCCACTCCGATCTTGGCGACGTGCTGGTGATGCCGCAGGCAGGCGCCATGGTGCGCCTCGATCCGGGTGATCCCAAGCGTCCCGGCTCGGGCTACCGGTCGCGCTTCGATCACGCTCGGGAGGTAGCGTATCCCGGCTACTACGCCGTTACGCTGATCGACGGCGGCGTGCGCGCCGAGCTCACCGCCGGCACGCGCGTCGGCGTGCATCGCTACGCCTTCGCGGTTGGGCAGGCGGCGCACCTCATCGTCGATCTGCGCTCCTCGCTCTACGACTATCCGGGCAAGATCCTGTGGTCCGGGCTCCACCTGCGGCCCGACGGCACCGTCACCGGCTTCCGCGAGACGCGCGGCTGGGCGCCGGGTCGCAAGCTCTACTTCGCGATGCGCTTCTCCGCGCCGCTCACCGGCCACGCCTTTGTCGATCGCGACGCGGCGGTGCCGTACAAGGGCTTCCAGGGGCCGGGCCGGGGCAGTGATGCAGTGGCGGAGAAGCTGGGCCGCGCGCTGGAAGCGCGGCTCGACTTCGGCACGCTCAAGGCGCCGCTGGAGGTCAGGGTGGCGCTGTCGGGGGTGGACGAGGACGGCGCCGTCGCCAATCTCGATGCGGAGCCGGGCGGCTTCGACGCCGTGCGCGCGGGTACCGCCGCCGCATGGGCGCAGGCGCTAGGCGCGATCGACATCCAGGCGCCTGCGCCGATCCGGCGGAGCGTCTACACCGCGCTCTACCACGCGCTGCTCGCGCCGAGCGTTTGGAGCGACGCCGACGGCCGCTATCGCGGGCCCGACGATCAGGTGCATCGGGCGGACGGCTTCACCTTCCGCTCCACCTTCTCGCTGTGGGACACGTTCCGCGCCGAGCACCCGCTGCTGACGCTCGTCCAACCCGAGCGGACCACCAGCGACGTCGTGCGCTCGCTGATCGAGAGCCGCCGCTTCAGCCCGGACGGCATCCTGCCGGTGTGGCAATATGCCGGCCGCGAGACATGGACAATGATTGGCTACCATGCGGCGCCTGTGATCGCCGACGCCTATCTCAAGGGCCTGCGCGGCTTCGATGCCGACGCCGCACTCGACGCCATGGTGGCGAGCGCCAGCTATGCGGCCTATGGCGGCCTCGGCGAGTATATGCGGCGCGGCTACGTGCCGATCGACAAGGAACCGGAGGCGGCGTCCAAGACGGTCGAGTACGCCTATGACGATTGGACGATCGCGCGCATGGCTCGCGCGATGGGCCGCACCGCGATCGCCGATCGCTTTGAGAAGCGCGCCGGCAACTGGCGTAACAGCTTCGACGCGGCGGGCGGCTGGGTACGCGCGAGGCTGTCGAGCGGTGCCTTCCGCAAACCGTTCGATCCAACCGCGATCAACTATGGATCAGACTATACCGAGGGTAATGCGTGGCAATATAGCTGGTTCATGCCGCAGGATCAGGCCGGGCTGATCCGACTGCTGGGCGGCGACGCCAAGGCCGTGGCCAAGCTCGACGCGATGTTCGACTTCGACGTTTCGAAGCTGGACTATAGTCACGCGGAGGACATCGCCGGCCTCATTGGGCAGTACATTCACGGCAACGAGCCGAGCCATCATGTCGCCTATCTCTACGATTACGCTGGCGCGCCGTGGCGCACGCAGGAACGGCTCACGCAGATCGTTGCGTCGCAGTATAAGCCACGCCCCGACGGGCTCGTCGGGAACGACGATCTCGGACAGATGTCGGCGTGGCTGGTGTTCACGGTGCTGGGTTTCTATCCCGTCGCGCCGGGATCGAACCAATATGTCATCGGCCGGCCGTTTGTGGAGCGCGCCGCGCTGAACTTGCCGAGCGGCAGGCGTTTCGTGGTCGTCGCCGATCGCCTGTCGCCCGCGAACCGCTACGTCGGCGCGGTGACGCTGAACGGCGTGGCGCTCGATCGCAGCTACGTCACCGACGCGGAGATCCGCGCAGGCGGTGAGCTGCGCTTCACCATGGCGGCGGTGCCGAATAAGGTCTGGGCAAGCGATCGGACGGCGCGCCCCTTCTCGATGAGCGGCGACTGATCTCAGGCGATCGCGGGCATTCGCGCGAGCAGCTTGTCAAGGCGCAGCGGATAGTCGCGCACGCGCACGCCGCAGGGGTTATAGATCGCGTTAGCCACCGACGCGCCGACTCCGTAGATGCCCAGCTCGCCGACGCCGCGCGCCTTCAGCGGCGAGGACTTGTCTCGGCGCACTGCACGGCGACGCGCTGGCGGCGGCATACGCCTCGGCCGACGTGCTCGTCTTCCCGAGCCGGACGGACACGTTCGGGCTGGTGATGATCGAGGCGCTCGCCTCCGGCGTGCCGGTGGCGGCGCTGCCGGTACCAGGGCCGCTCGACATCGTCGGCCGCGACGGCCGAGGGCGGCAGGGGTGGCCGATCGGCGCGCTCGACGACGATCTCGCCGCCGCGATACGCAGTGCGCTCGGCGCCTCCCGGTCCGCTTGCGTCGCGGAAGCTTCGCGCTACGAGTGGGGCAGCTGCGTGGACCAGTTCCTACGCGGCCTGGCACACTACCGCGCCTACGATCTCACGGCCTGATCCCGAGGCAACCCGTCGCGGACCGAGGTGGAGCGCGATCGCGGGCGCAAGTGGGTCCGGCCGGGTTCCGCGAAGAAGCCGCTCGATCTCGCCACCACCTCGAAGTTTCCGCTCGCGAGGGCAGCTCGGCGTCGGGGCAGCTCGCTCGTCGGCTTGAGGCTCATGCACGTCTCGAACGCCTGGTCCGCCGCCTCCACCTTGCCCATCAGGCCGAGCATGTCGCCCAGGATGTGCCACTCGGACCAGCTATAGGGCGAGACGCGGATGAGCGCCCGCTGGACCTCGACCGCGACATCGCCGTCGCCGATCGCCAGCGCGGCGTCGCGCGATACCCAGAGCCATTCCGGCTCGCCGCGTCGCACGCCCCGCCGCGCGAGAAGTCGGAGCAGGCCCGGTCCCGCGCGTCGGGCGGCGAGTGCTGCAAGATCGGTGCTCCACGCTCGCGGCGCCTGAACGGTGATCGCAGACAGCCAGGCGGCCTCCTCCTCGGGCGCCAAGGGAGTCTTCGTCGCCAGCCGCAGCAGCGCCGGCAGATCATGCGGAGCCGTAACCAGTCGGGGCAGGTTGGCGAACAGCGATCCCATTCCGCTCGCATCGAGCGTCATGACCCTCGTCGCGAGACTCGCGTCCGCTTGTTCCACTTCCTCGAATGCAATCGCGAGACGATGGAGACGACGTAGCGTGACGAGGCGCGCGAGGATGGCGCCGTCGACGGCGGCGTGGCTCGATGGTCTCGGCAGCGTCCAGCCGTCGCACGCGTCGAGCACCCGCCGCAGGACCGTGGCGGCGCTCTCCCGCCCACCTTCAAGCAGTTCGCGGACCGGACCGACGATCGCCACCGACGTCGCTACGATCTTCTCAAGCGGCATCTGCCCCCGCGCACGCGGGCTCGCCGCGTCCTCGACGGGCCGATCGTCGATCGTCAACGACGGCCATTCGGACAGGAGCGTCCGCAGCCCGGAGATCGCGCGATCGAGTATCGGCTCCTGCGCCAGTCCCGCCGTTAAAGGGGGCGGTGCACGCCACAGGCCGGTGCGGTTCGCCGTGTCCTGCCATCCCGGCACGCGGCGCGACGACGGGCCCTGCTCCAGCGCTGCCGCGCCGAAGAGCAGCAGCGCGCCTTCGCCGTCTCCTGCGGCGAGCGCGAGATCGGCAAGATCGAGGATATCCTGGAGCGGCGTCTCGCCGTCCTGCAGCAGCGCCAGCCTGCGCAGTGCGGCATCGATCAAACCGTGGCTCAGGTCTTGGATCGACATCAGCGCGGCTCGGCCGCCGCGACGAGGCGCCTCTCTGGTGACGGCTCGTCCGCCGCACTTGCCGCGAGCGTCCTCGCGATCGCCTCCATCACCTCGGCGGGCGTGATCGCGCGCAGGCAGACGAATCCCGCGCCGCACTCCTCGGGATCGTAGTGGATCAGGCAGCCCGCGCATGGAACCTTGCGCGAGACGATGGTGCCGCCGCTCTCCTGCCCCCACTCGTTCCAGTTGTTGCGCGCCATGTGGATGCTGACGACGGGTGCGCCGCGAAGCGAGGCGAGATGCTTTGGCCCGGAGTCATTGCCGACGAAGACAGCGCAGTCGGCGAGGAGCGCGTCGAACCCGTCGAAGGACAGCCGCGCGGGCAGGAGGTGGAAACGCTCGGAACGGTCCAGCGCCTCGGGCAGCGGGGCCGGCGTCGCCTCGTCGCGCAGCATCGCCACGTCGAGGTCGGTCTCGCGCAGGATCGTCTCGACCAAGGCATCGAAGTGCGGCCAGCGGCTGAAGGCCAGACGCGCGCCGTCGTGGATCACCGCATAGCGGCGGCCCGGCCGCAGGCCGAGCGCGGCCAGCGCCTGCGCCGTCGGCCGCGTACGGGGCTGAATGTTGGGCTCGCTCCTCGCGAGCGCCGCCAGCCACTCCATCATGCCGAGCAGCTTGTTAGTGTGGGGCACCATCTCGTGCCCGTTGCGGGGATCGTGGGTGTTGCCCTCCAGGTCGAGGTCCAGGCCGGGGAAGTCGTCACCGGCCCGGAAGCCGTAGAGGAAGCGGGCACCGCTCAGCATGAGCACCCGGCGCGCCCATGCATTCTCGGACAGGTCGATGGCCATGTCGAAGCGGTGGGCGGCCAGCAGCTCGGCCAAGCGACGCTGCTCGTCGAGCGGCATCACCCGTCGGCGCTGCTCGTAATCCTCCGGGAAGTCGGTGGTGAGCACCTCGTCGAAGAGTGAGAGGTCGCGGGCGAGCTCCGCATTGGCGTTGCTGACGAGGCCGACGATGCGCGCGTCGGGGAACAGGCCGCGCAGGCGGCGCAAGGCGGGCACCGAGACGACCATGTCGCCGAGCTGATCCACGCGCTGGACGAGGATACTCCGCGGCGGCTCGGCGAGCAGGGCGCGCCGCGCGGAGCGAATCTGCGAGGGGCGCTCGTTGATCTGCTGCGCTACGGAACGCGGATCGGCGGCATCGACGTCGACGATGCCGTCGACGCGCGGATCGTCCGCTTCGAAGCGCGACGGCTGAATGACGATCGTCTCGTGGTGCGAGTGCCGCCGGTAGCGCGCGTCGGTGACGCGGATGTCGAGATCGTGGCGTCCCGGCGGCTCGTCGCTGAAATCGATCCAGGCATTGAAGACGTATTTGCGGAGTTCCGGCCTCTCGTTCTCGCGCTTCAGTTCGTAGCCGCCATCGACGCCGCCACGATGCCGGGCTACGCCGTTCAGCAGGACGACCACCTCGACGAGGGGAGTCGCGGAGATGCAGAAGCCGCGGACCGCCTCCACGCCACGGAACGTCTTGATCGTGCCCCAGGCCGTCCTCTCGACGCGTCCGAAGCCGCGAAGCTCGATGCCTTCGCGATGGGGATGCATCAGCTCCGCGACCGAACGCGGGAGCAGATCCCGTTGCAGGCTGAAGCGACGGGAGGCGTCGAGCAACGCCGCCTCCGATCCGACGTCCTGCTCCATGCCGTCCTCGGCTTCGGGACCCGCCCTCTCGATCTCGCCTGCGCCGAGGCGGGCCAGTTCATGGCGAGGCTCGGCCCAGTCGGGGCGTAACTGGATGGCGCGGCGGTAGGCAACCAGCGCGTCCTCG
This sequence comes from Sphingomonas sp., assembly GCF_965200105.1. GTDB lineage: Bacteria > Pseudomonadota > Alphaproteobacteria > Sphingomonadales > Sphingomonadaceae > Solisphingomonas. The sequence goes on along the minus strand of NZ_CBDATN010000003.1, from coordinate 854,005 downwards.
CGTCGGCCGGCTACCTTGTGGAAATGGCCGATCTGTAGCGCCAGCTCGGGATTGCCCGGCATGGCGCGTTCCGCCTGCCGATAATGCGAGTGGGCGCGCGCAATGTCGCCGCCTTCCTTGAACATGTGCCCGGCCTGCACGTGGAGGTCGGCGCGATCCGGGCGCAGCCGCAGCGCCTCCTCATACAGTGCGGCCGCCTCCAAGAAGCGGCGGGCGTCGCGATGATCGTCGGCACGACGCACGAGCCCGCGCGCGAGGCTGCGCGTCGACACCAGCCGGGGGAGACCGCCCGCCACGTTCAGACGGCCGATGCGGCGATGCCGCCGTTCGCGAGCACGGCGTCGAAGACCTCCGCCACCTTGATGTCGCGGATGCAGGTGAAATCCTGTCCGCATTCTTCGGGATCGTGGAACAGCGCGCAGCCGGCGCACGGCACCCGCCGGCTGATGATGACCCCGCCGCGCTCCTGCCCCCATTCCTGCCAGTTGATGCGCGCCGTGAAGAGCGTGACGGCGGGCACGCCGCGAAAGGAGGCGAGGTGCTTCGGGCCGGAGTCGTTGCCGACCAGGACGGTGGCGAACGAGACGAAGGCGTCGAAATCGTCGAAGTCCAGCCTGTGATCGATGAGGATGAAGCGCGGATGGTCGAGAAGCCGCTCGGGAAGCCCGGCGCGCGCGGCGTGATCGTCGACCATCATGACGACCTTCACCCCGGTGCGGTCGAGCAGCTCGGCCGCGAGTTCAGGGAAGTGCGGCCAGCGCGAGAACTCGATCCTGGCGCCCGTGTGCAGGAGCACGTACCGGTCGCCTTCCCCGATCCCGAAGCGCCTCAGTCGCGCGCGGTCGAGATCGTCGCGCCGATGCGTTTCGAAGCTGTCGCGCAACACCGCGCCGAGCGTCTCGATCAGCGCCAGCGTCTTGGCGGAATGCGGCACCCAATCGAGCCGGTTGCGGCGATCGTGGGTGTTCAGCCCGAACTCGGCCGTCAGCCAGGGCCAGTCCCCGCCGCCGACGCCGTAGAGGAAGGGCGCGCCCGAAAGGAGGAGCAGGGGTCTCGAAACATCAGACTGCGAGAGGTCGATCGCCATGTCAAAGCGATACGGCTCCAGGCGGCGTCGCAACTCCTCCTGCTGGTCGAGCGGCATCACGCGACGCCGCTCTCCCTTGTCGTCGGGGAAGTCGGCAACGAGCACCTCGTCGAGCAGGCCCGTGGTGCGCGCGATATCGGCGTTGGCGGCCGTGAACAGCCCGATCAGGCGGGCGCCCGGCAGGATCTCGCGCAGCCGCCGGATCGCCGCCGCGGACGAGACGACGTCGCCGAGCTGGTCCGTCCGCATCACCAGCACCGTCCGCGGCGGGCTCGGCAAGGTCGTCCGCGCGGCGGGGCGCACGGCGCTCGGTAAGCCGCGGATGCGGGCGGCGAGGGTTCGGGGATCGGGATCGCTTACCGGAACCTCGGCATCCGAGCCGCCATCTTCCTGGTGCGAGAATGTTGCGATGACGACAAGCTGACGGACGTGATGCACATGCCCCTCGCTGTCGATGCAGCGCACCTCGGCATCGTAGCGCCCCGCAGCATAGCCCGAGAAATCGAGCCATATGTTGAAGACGTATTTGAGCACGCGTCGTTTGTCGCGCTCGTGTGCGAGCTCATATCCCCCCCTCGGCAGACCGCGATAAATCGCGATCCCGTCGAGCAGGATCTGCAAGTCGACGATCGGGTGCGGCGAGATGCAGAAGCCGCGGATCGCCTCCACGCCGCTCAGCGTGCTGGCGTTTCCCCAGGGGCCGTGCGCGGGACGCCCGAGCCGGCGTACCTCAAGGCCGATGCCATGCTCGTGGAGCAGCGCGTCGGGCGAGCGCGGTGCAAGCGTCGGCACGAGGCGAGCGACATCGCTTGGCCGAAGGCCCTCCGGCAGGTCGAACATGCCTGATCCGGCCTCGTGGTTCTCATCAAGCGAAGCCTTCGGGTCGACGCTCGCGCGCGAAGCCAGGATCCGGTCCAGTGCCTCGATCTCCCGCCGTGGCTCGGCCCAGCCGGGCTTGAGCTGCAAGGCTCGCGCGTAAGATGCCGATGCCTCCGCCGGCCGGCCGGCCGCCCTGTAGAAGTGGCCAAGCTGGAGTGCTAGCTTCGGATCGCGGGGCGCGACCTCCAGCGCCGATCCGTAGGCCCGCTCGGCCGCCTCCATCTGGTTGGCCTCCTGGAGCATCTCGCCATGTCGAAGGTGCAGCTGCCTCAGGCCGGGCGCGATCCTCACCGCCTCGCCATAGAGCGTGGCCGCCTCGGCAAAGCGCCGCTCGTCCCGCGCGACGTCCGCCCGGCGCATGATATGCTCGAGAACGCGACCGCGACGGGATAGCCCGCCGATGAACGACCGCCAATGATTGAGAGGCATAGGGACGCGGAACCTGAGTGCGTGCCGCACCTAGCGACGGGGCGCTCCGCTCGTCAATCATGCGATCCGTCGTCATGACCATCCGACCGACTTCCGTCACGGTGGCGAGGACAAATCGCTTACCCGTAGTGCCGGCGAGGGTGGCGACGGGCCGATCCGACCACCGTCTTTGTGACGGTGACGGGCGAGCCGTAGCTCGTCATCTTGTAGAGCCGCTTGGCAAACGCCATCGGCAGCCGGATGCAGCCGTGCGAGGCGGGGTAGCCGGGTAGATGCCCGGCGTGGAGCGCGATACCGGACGCGGTCAGCCTCTCCATATATGGCATTGGCGCGTTGCTATATCGGTTGGAGCGGTGGAACACCTGCTTCTCGGTGATGTGGAAGACGCCGGCCGGAGTGGCGTGGCCCGGTTTACCTGTCGAGACTGGCGACGTCGCCACGAGCACGTTGTCTTTATAGGCGAAGAGCCGCTGCTGGGGCAGGCTGACGACGACGTGGACCAACCCCCTCCTGAGGCCGGGTGGGGGCGGCGCCATGATCTCCATGCGTGCGACGCTCAGGTCGTACGGGAGGGCAGGTGGTGGCGGGCCGCAATTGGCAGCGACCGGCTGGATGCAAGGATCGTTCATCGCCAGATCGGCCACATCGTAGGGCAGCGTCGGCCGACGCGAGCAGCCGGGGAGGGCGAGGACGAGAAGGGCGGCTGGAAAGGCGCCGCGCAGCAGTGGCGAGCCGAGGATCGAGGAATCGTGCATGAGCCTGCCACCGCGAGGACGTGCTCGCGGGAGAGCGAGGATGCGGCGAGTAGCAGAGGGCGATCGGCATCGAGAGCTGCCTCTCAGGCGGATTGTCCACCGATGGCACGCTGGCGCGTGAGATGATGACCCCGCACCCGCTTGGCGCTCAAGGCGCGTTTGTCCGTAGGTATCGATTGCCGACAGATGACAGCGTTGCGCGTGCGCGCTACCCGCGCGGCGTGTCCGCCGTGAAGTGCCTCCTGTCGCATCGTCCGCTCGCGATCCTGCTCTGCGCGGCGACGCTGCTGCTGAAGCTGCTGGTGCCGACAGGGTATATGATCGGCAGCGAGCATGGCCGCCTCACGATCGAGCTCTGCTCCGGCTTGGCCTCTCCGGCGATGGCGGCGGACATGCCGGAGATGCGCGGCGACATGCCCGATCACGGCAGGTCGAAGGACCATGGCAAGGCGGAGATGCCCTGCGCCTTCGCGGCTCTGTCCGCCGCGTCGCTGGGCGCGATCGATCCCGTCCAGCTCGCCGCGCTATCCGCCTTCATCCTGGACGTGGGGCTGCGCCCCGCGACGTGGACGGCACCGTGCCGGCGAGCGCAGCTGCGCCCGCCGCTGAGAGGGCCGCCGGCCTTCCTTTGATCGATCGACCGCCGCTCTCACTGCGGGCGGCTCAGGCGCTCACGGCTCTCGCATCGTCGCGGGGCCGATCAAAGGCATGTCCATGTCGCGATACCTCCTGCTGTCCGGGGCCGTAGCGCCCTGCCTCCTGCTTGCCGTTCCTGCATCCGCCCAGAGCGTCGCCCGATCGGACGACATCGTCGTCACCGCCACCCGGTCCGCCCGGATGCTGGCGGACGTGCCCGCGAGCGTCAGCATCGTCACTGGCGACAGGATCGAGAGCACGCCCGCGAGGACGATCGACGACGTGCTCCGACGGGTCCCCTCGGTCGATCTGCCGATCGCGAGCACCGACGAGCAGCACCCGACCAACACCATCGTGTCCATGCGGGGCTTGAGCGGCATCCGCTCGCTCGTCCTGCTCGACGGCGTGCCAATCAACGATCCCTTCTTCGGCTACGTCCAGTGGAGCGAGGTGCCGCTGGAGACGATCGACCGCGTGGAGATTGTCCGCGGCGGCGGCGCGCCGCTATGGGGCAACTACGCCATGGGCGGCGTCATCAACATCCTGACCAAGCCGATCGACAGGGACGCCCTGACGGCAGAGGCGGCCGGGGGCAGCCGCGGCTCGTACCGCGCGGACGGGCACGCCGCGCTGGCGGGCGCCGGCTTCGGCTTGGGCCTGGATGCCGGCATCAATCACAGCGACGGCTATGTCGAGCAGGTGAGAAGCGCGCGCGGCGCGATCACGGTGCCGACCGCGTTCACCGCGCACACCGTTGCCTCGTCCGGGAACGCGGATCTCGCGCCCGACCTCACCCTGCGGGCGCGGGCCAGCTATTACGACAACGACCAGACCTTCTTAACCCGGCTGAACACCAACGATCAGCGCACCTGGCGCGGTACCGCCACGCTGAGCTGGACGCCGGGCGAGGGCAGCTCGGTGGAGCTGACCGCCTTCCACGATGACGAGCGGTTCGTCACCAACAACACCGGCACGCCGGACGGCGCCGGCCCGTATGATGCCGAATACGTCCAGAACAGCCATCGCACCCGGGCGCGGGACTGGGGCGCTTCGCTGATCTGGACGCGGGCGTTCACCGGGGCGCTGCGCTCGCTCTCGCTGGGGGCGGACTATCACGGCATACGGGGGCGCGACGACGCGCGCATCTTCGACGAGGCCGGAAGCTACTTGCGAACCGACACCGGCTCGGGCGATCAGCGCTTCCTCGGCGGCTTCGCGCAGGCCGATCTGCGCCCGCTCGACGCGCTGCAACTGCTGTTCAGCGTCCGCTACCAGGATTTCCGCAGCTTCCACGGCGTCGACAAGGCGCCGGGCGGGCTCGGCTCCGGCATCCCGGGCCGCCGCGACGGCGACGTCGATCCCCGCCTGTCGGTCCGCTACCAGCTCCCCGCTGGCTTCGCGCTGCGCGGCGCGATCTATCGCGCGTTCCGCGCGCCCACGCTTGACAATCTCTACCGCGCGGCGTCGGTGCCGGGCTACATCCTCTACGGCAACGCCGCGCTCAAGCCCGAGACGCTGGAGGGCGCGGAGGCAGGCTTTGATCTAGAGAGAGGAACGATGCGCCTGCAAGCGACCGCCTATGCCAGCCGCATCTCCAACTTCCTGACCTACCGCTACCTCGATCCCGCGACGCTTCCGGCGGGCTTCGACATCGGCGCGCGGCTCATAAACGCCGGCCGGGCGCGCAGCCGCGGCGTCGAGGCGGAGCTGAGCTGGCGGCCGGCGCCATCGCTGGAGGCGACGCTCGCCTACACCTACGCAGACTCGATCGTCACCCGGAACCCGGAAGATCCCGCCAGCGTCGGCGCGCAGCAACCCGGCATCCCGAGGCATAGGGCGAGCGCGGGCATGGACTGGATCGGCCCCTACGGCATCAGGCTCTCGCCGCGCGTCCGCTATCTGTCGCGCACCAACGGCGATCCCGACGCTCTCTACCGAACCGACGCGCACTTCATCGCCGATCTCGCCGCCAGCGCGCCGCTGCGGCACGGAATCGAGGCGTTCGCGCAGGTCGAGAACCTGTTTGACCGCCGCTATGTCGGCACCAATGACGGCTTTACCGCGCCGCTCTACGGCAAGCCGTTCACCGCCGTGGCCGGTTTTCGGCTGAAGCTGAAATGACGGCGGCGTCGTGGACAGGCAACGATTGCGGCTCCTGGATCATTTGTCGGCGATGAGCCGGCTGAGCGACGTGGAGCATGCGGACATTCGAGCCGCACGGGCGATGGCACCGGCCCGCGAGAGCGTGCCGGTGAAGCTTCTCGGCTGGCTGAGCGAACTCGCCGACCAGCCGCAGCTCATCTCGATCTGCGCGGCGACGACCGTCTTCGGCTTGGTCTCGCGCGATCGCCGGCTGGCGAGGACGGGCGCGAGGATGCTCGCCGCCGAACTCCTCGCGACGAAGCTGAAGAGCGTCGTCAAGCACCGCGTCGATCGGACGCGGCCGCGCGTGCCCGAGGACGGCGGCGCCTATCGGATGGAGGCGGGCGACGATCGCGACAGCGCCATGAACAGCTTTCCCTCGGGTCACACGGCGGGCGCCGTCGCGGTCGCGCGGGCGTTGGTGCGGGATTATTCCGGGCAGCGATGGCCGGCCTACTCGGCGGCGGCGGCCGTCGCTGCGATTCAGGTGCCGCGCTGCCAGCATTATCCGAGCGACCTCGCCGCCGGCGCCGCCCTGGGCCTCGCAGCCGAGGGCCTCGTGCACGCGGTCGAGGTCGCGGCCTCGCGGATCGCCGGCGCGGCGGACGGCCGGAGCACGTTTCGGACGAGTCCCGCGGACGCCGTACGCCTCCCTCAATCCAGCGGGCCGATCAGCCGCCGATACGCAGCCTCCGGCATGCCGTAGGAGTTGCCGGCGAACTCCTCAGCGCGGCACGGTTGCGGATGATGACGCAGCGCCGTTCGGAGCGGATGAAGCCGTTGCCTTCCAGAATGTGCAGCGCGGTGGTGACGCTCGGCCGCCTGACACGGTCGTGGCACACCAGCAGCCAGCGGGCGAGCCGCTCCTCAACGGCGTGCACCGCGTTGCTAAGCGCGGTGAAGCCGATCTGGACGTTGGGCGCCTCGCCATTGCGGAGCGGCAGCGAACGCAGGCTGGCGCTGCGCTCGGCCGCATCCTGCAGCGCGCCAATCGGGATGCGGTGGCCGCTGTCGGAAAGCTGGATGAGCGCGTCGTAGGAGGCCCAATCGGTCTCCATCGTAGCGCAGACGGGCGTGAAGCCCTCACGGCCAAACAGCCCGGCCTCGACCCGCTGCCCCTCGGACGAGGAGGCGATCAGCGAGCCGACGCCCTCGTCCAGGAAGTGCGCGTGCCCGATCAGCTGGTCGGCCTTGAACAGGACGTCGCCGCGCTCGCATGCGAACGGCTCCAGGTGATCGGCGAGCAGCGCGAAATCGTCCGGCGAGAGCTGCCGGAGCAGGCGATTGCGAAGCTCAGACTGTTCGATGGCTGGCAAGCGACAGGTCCCGAAAGTGCGTCAGGATCAAGGTCCAGCGGCGCAGCTGGAACGCTGCCCTGCCAGTGGGATTACCTCGCGCTCCGCGTGCACGCGCTATACGCGTGTAAGGCTCCTGCCGCCGGGACGCGTATGGGTCCTTGCCATGCCCAATCCCTTCGTCCGCAAGCTGGAGGCGTTCTGCGCGCTCTCGTCCGCCGAGAGGCAGGCGCTTGAACGGCTCTGCACCGAGGTGGTCGATGTCAGGGGGGCGAGGACCTGATCCAAAAGGACGAGCGTCTCAGCCACGTCCACCGGCTGATCGAGGGCTGGGCCTATCGCTACAAGCTGCTGTCCGAGGGAGGGCGCCAGATCCTCGCCTACCTGATCTCCGGCCACCTGTGCAACATCCACATCTTCATCCTGAGGACCATGGGCCACGCGATCGGGCTGCTGAGCGACGCCAGGGTGGCGCTCATCAATCCGGAGGCGATGCGCCACCTGCTCGACACGCAGCCCCGGATCGCGCGCGCGCTCTCCTGGGCGACGCTGGTCGACGAGGCGATCTCGCGCGATTGGCTGGTCAACGTCGCGCGGCGCGAACCCTATGAGCGGCTGGCGCACCTGCTATGCGAGATGTGGATGCGGATGAGCACGGTTGGTCTGGTGGCGGACGATTGCTTCGACTTGCCGCTGACGCAGCTCCAGCTTGGCGACACGATCGGGCTGACCTCCGTCACGGTCAACCGCGTGCCCCAGCGGCTGCGCGCGAAGGGGCTCATCAGCCTGCGCGACCGGCAGTTCACGATCCTCGACGCCGCGCGGCTGAAGGAGGTGGGCGGCTTCAACGGCAATTATTTCGATCGCGAACGATCGGGATCGGCGCTGGTGATGGAGTAACGCTTGAGCGGAACGCATCCGAAAGCCTCCGTCCATGCTGATCTACCGCCCCGTGTCCGTCGACACCGCAGCAAGGACGGCTCGCCGAGACGCTGAGGAGAGCCAACAAGTGGATTGCCAGATGCGCGGTTGCCGATCCCGTGTCGTTTAGAGGAGAAGCGGTGAGATTGCGCGCTCCGACATCTCTGCTTAATCCACCTGACATACCAATTGGCGCCATCGACAACGTGTGTACCCTGCATGACCCTTTCCCCCAGATCGACCTAGGACAGCGCTGCTCAGGATCGAAGTGCTGGTACGAGGCACCGGGGCAGATGACCGAAATCAACGTGAACTATTTAGCCAAAGGGCTGAGACCGAGCGGCTGATGGCCCAGGCATCCTCATACGACGCGCAGAGATGGCGCACGACGCTTCCAGGCGCCGTATCTTAGCGATGCGCGGTAAAGCGAAGCGGCGAGGGGCGCAGCTGCGATGAACGTCGCTTCCGTCGAGCAAAGCCGGGAGGCGCTGCTGCCGAAGAGGCTGGAACGTCTCGCCGGCCTGAATGCATCCGAGACGGACGCGCTGGCGGGCGCCTTCGGACCGGCGAAGAAGATTTCCGCCGATCGCGAGCTTGTCAGTGAAGGTGAGGAGCCTTCACATGTCCACGTCCTGATCGACGGCTGGGCCGCGCACTAGAAACTGCTGCTCGACGGGCATCGGCAGATGCCCGCGCTGCTGCTGCCGGGCGACGTCTGCGACATCGTCGGCCTCTACGTTCGCCGCTACGATTATAGTGTCGTGATGTTGATCGCTTGCCACGTCGCCAGCATCGGCCGGGACGCGCTGCTGAACCGGATCGACGAGTATCCGCGGATCGGGCAGGCGCTCACCTGGCTCGCCTTTGTCGAGAATGCGGTGCTTTCCGAGTGGATCGCGTGCCTGGGCAGGCGATCCGCGCGCGAGCATCTCGCCCACCTGCTGTGCGAACTCCATGCCAGGCTCGACGCGGTGGCCGCGTCGACGGGGGCGGCTACCTGCTGCCGCTGACGCAGGAGGAACTGTCGGACGCGCTGGGGCTCACCTCCGTCCACGTCAACCGCACGCTCCAGGGATTGCGATCGGACGGGCTGATCGCGCTCGAGAACTACCGCCTGACGATACTCGACATGCCCGCTCTCCAGCGTGCCGGCGGGTTCTCGCCGGATTACCTGCACCTGGGCGGCATGAGGCCGGCCGCGCTCGCCGCCTGAACATCGCGCTCGTCAAGGATCGTCTTGCGATCGGCGGCGGTGCGACGGCAGCCTAATGCGGTGTCGCGTACCAGATCATGTGCGTCGGCCCCTTGCCGTTCTCGCGGGCGCGTACCCGCGCCTCCTCGACGGCGAAGCCCGCCTCTCCCAATCGCCGCGTGAACGCGCGGTCGGCGCCGGCGGACCAGACGGCCAGGACGCCGCCGGGCCGCAGCGCGCGGCGGGCGCGCGCCAGTCCGTGCGCGGTGTAGAGGCCGTCATTGGCCTGCCGCGTCAGCCCGTCCGGGCCATTGTCGACGTCGAGCAGGATGGCGTCATACCCGCCGTCGCCGGACGCCATCAGCTCCGCCACGTCCTCGAACCTGATCTCGACGCGCGGATCGTCGAGGCAGCCGCCGGTGATCGCCGCCATCGGCCCGCGTGCCCAATCGATTACCGTCGGCGCGATCTCCGCGACGACGATCCTCGCGCGGGCGCCGCTTTCGGCGAGCACGGCGCGTAGCGTGAAACCCATGCCGTAGCCGCCGATCAGCACCCGCGCATCCGCCGGGGATCGCAGCCGGCGGCAGGTGGTGGTGCCGAGCGCGGTTTCGGAGCCGCTCATCCGGCTGCTCATCAGCTCGTTGCGATCGAGCATGATGATGAAGTCGCGGCCGTGCCGGACCAGGCGGAGCGGGGCGGCGCCCGGCACCTCCGCCAGGCCCAGCACCTCGCGGGGGATCACCGCTTGCGGGCCTTTCGCGCCGCATAGCGCGCGTCGCGAGCCGCCTTCTGCTCCGCCTCGGTCAATTTGGGGCGCTCCGGCCGCTTGGCCGCCTCCGCCTCCGCCCTCAAAGCTTCGGCCTCGCGCGCCTGCTCCGCGAGCTTGGCCGCCTTCTCCTCGGCGGTGGCACGAAGGCGGGCCTCGCGCCGTTCGGCGGCGGCGGCGTCGCGGGCCGCGCGCGCGGCCTGCCGCTCGGCGATGAGCGCGGCATCGGGAGCCGGCGCAGCGCGCAGCTTCTCCAGCGCGCTCTGCTTAGCGGCGCGGGCGGCCGCGGCGCGTTCGTTGAAATCGGGAGCCTTGAACTTCGCCATCTATGACCTGCTGCGTTGCGGCGGTGAAAAGGACCGCGAGATGAGCCCTCGTCGCCGCCCTGCCACAGGATCGGGGCTCCGCGCCACGCCGTTTACCAAGGGCGCGGCGTGGGAGGGGGCCGCCCCCCTCGGGCACGGCCGCGAACCGCGCTCCGCTATGTCCTACCAGCCGGCCGGCGCGCCGTCCTTCAGCCGCGCGGCAAAACCCTTGCGCAGCTTGGCGAGCTTGGGCGGTATCATCGCGACGCAGTAGGAGCTGCGCTGCCCGGCGCCGTTCCAATAGCCCTGGTGATAGGCCTCCGCCGGATACCAGGTGGCGTCCGGTTCGATGGTCGTCACGATCGGTGCGGCGAAATCGCCCCGCGCGCGCTCGATCGCGCGCTCGGCCTCCTCGCGCTGCTCGGGGGAATGGGGAAAGATCGCCGAGCGGTATTGGGTGCCGACATCGTTCCCCTGCCGGTTGAGCTGCGTCGGGTCGTGCGTGTGGAAGAAGATGTCGAGGAGGTCTCCATAGCCGATCGCCGCCGGGTCGAACCCGATGCGCAGCGCTTCGGCATGACCGGTGCGGCCCGAACAGACCTGCTCGTAGCTCGGATCGACAGTCTGGCCACCGATATAGCCACTCTTGACAGTGTCGACGCCCGCGATGTCCTGGAACACCGCCTCGACGCACCAGAAGCAGCCGCCGGCGAAGGTCGCGATCTCGTGGCTCATGTAACGCTCTCCCGCTCGCCGCGAGATGGGAGCGCGTGGGCGTGCCGGCAAGTGCTCCGCAGAGCGCGTCGTGGGTGGCCGCAGCCTGACTCGGTGGTCGGTCCCATCAGGCGGTGAGCGGCAGGCTTGGGTCCCAACGGGTGAACCCGGCTCGACCCTCGCCGCCTGCGCGCGTCATCTCCGGTCCGACGTGGCCCTGCGGATCGCCGCGTCGCAGACTTTGCGGTCGAACGCGACCGCTGCTGCTGAGAGATGGCGTGCCGGCGCCCTCCACGTCGGGCGATCGCGCGGGCTCTGGCCTGAGGAGCGGCGCGCTTGGGGCCGGGGAGCGGGGATGCTATCGCGGCGGCAACTCGTTCCGGGAATTCCGACACCGTGGGTACATCGATTGAAACGATCCGCAACTTCTCGATCATCGCGCATATCGATCACGGCAAGTCGACGCTGGCGGACCGGCTGATCCAGCGGACGGGGGGCCTGACCGACCGCGAGATGACGGCGCAAGTGCTTGATAACATGGACATCGAGAAGGAGCGCGGGATCACCATCAAGGCGCAGACGGTGCGCCTGGATTACAAGGGCCACGTCCTCAACCTGATGGACACGCCCGGCCATGTCGACTTCGCCTACGAGGTCTCGCGCAGCCTCGCGGCGTGCGAGGGCGCGCTCTTGGTGGTGGACGCGGCGCAGGGGGTGGAGGCGCAGACGCTCGCCAACGTCTACCAGTCGATCGAGCACGACCATGCGATCGTCCCCGTCATCAACAAGATCGACCTGCCCGCCGCCGACCCGGACAAGGTGAAGGCCGAGATCGAGGACATCATCGGCCTGCCCGCCGCCGGCCATTGGCAGGACGGGGGGGCCGTGCTCGCGTCGGCCAAGACGGGGATCGGCATCGACGAGATCCTCGACGCGATCGTGGCGCGCGTGCCCCCGCCCAAGGGCGATGCGGACGCGCCGCTCAAGGCCATGCTCGTCGATAGCTGGTACGACCCCTATCTCGGCGTCGTCATCCTGGTGCGCGTGATCGACGGATCGATCCGCAAGGGCCAGCAAGTGCGCTTCATGAACGCGGGCACCACCCACCTAATCGACCGCGTCGGCTGCTTCCGCCCCAAGATCGAGGTGCTGCCCGAGCTCGGCCCCGGCGAGATCGGCTTCATCACCGCCCAGATCAAGGAGGTGGCGCAGACCGCGGTGGGCGACACCATCACCGATGCCCGGCGCCCGGCGGCCGAGGCGCTACCCGGCTTCAAGGAGGTGCAGCCCGTCGTCTTCTGCGGCCTGTTCCCGGTGGACGCGGCCGAGTTCGAGAAGCTGCGCGAGAGCCTGTACAAGCTGCGCCTCAACGACGCCTCCTTCTCGTTCGAGATGGAGACGAGCGCGGCGCTGGGCTTCGGCTTCCGCTGCGGCTTCTTAGGCCTCCTCCATCTGGAGATCATCCAGGAGCGGCTGACGCGCGAGTATGACCTCGATCTCATCACCACCGCACCTTCCGTCGTCTACAAGATCTACCTGACGCACTCCAAGACCGAGGCCGCCAAGACGATCGAGCTGCACAACCCCGCCGACATGCCCGATCCCAACCGCATCGAGCGGATCGAGGAGCCGTGGATCGAGGCGACGATCTACGTGCCCGACGAGTATCTCGGCTCGATCCTGAAGCTGTGCCAGGACAGGCGCGGCATCCAGAAGGATCTCACCTATGTGGGCGGCCGCGCGCAACTGAAGTACGAACTGCCGCTGAACGAGGTGGTGTTCGATTTCTACGATCGGCTGAAATCGATCTCGCGCGGCTATGCCTCGTTCGATTACGAGCAGATCGGGTACAGGGAGGGCGATCTCGTCAAGATGTCGATCCTCGTCAACAACGAGGCGGTCGACGCGCTCTCCATGATCGTCCACTCCGGCACCGCCGAGACGCGCGGGCGCGGCATGTGCGAGCGGCTGAAGGACCTGATCCCCCGCCACATGTTCAAGGTGCCGATCCAGGCGGCGATCGGCGGCAAGGTGATCGCCCGCGAGACGATCGCCGCGCTGCGCAAGGACGTGACCGCCAAATGCTATGGCGGCGACGCGACGCGCAAGCGCAAGCTGCTGGAGAAGCAGAAGGAGGGCAAGAAGCGGATGCGGGAATATGGCAGCGTGAGCATCCCGCAGGAGGCGTTTATCGCGGCGTTGAGGATGGGCGAAGACGCCTGAGGCTAAGGAGGGGATTGCGCAGCAATCGCCGAGTTAGCCGAGGACCGGCGTCGAGCCGGCCGACGAGGGGTGCCCGCAAAGTACTACTTTGCGGGGTGCCCCGACGACCGGCCGGGCTCGCCCCCGGCCGTGTCGATCGACGACGCGGGCTTCGCCCGTGGCGGCTATCCGCTCAAGCTGGTCATCGATGAGCAGATACGGCAGTGCCATGAGTGGACATTGTGGCGCAGGTTTCTGGCACCGGCAAGACCTTGCGAAACTGTGGCGGGGTCTACAGCCTCGAAACCGACCGGTTGTGACACCGCCACATCAGGCGACCTATTTTGGCAAAGCGCTGAGTAGCTCCGCTTGACGCTCCGCATTCTTGAATATGTTACCTGGATAGGCCTCAGGGAATTTATCTGCGATAGCCTCATTGAGCGCAGCTAGTGTTAAGGAGGTGAGTTTGCGCGCCTCGCTTTCCAGTTCAACGACTGGCCGATCTGACTCCAATGCGGCTCGTCCTATAAATTCATAGACATAGAATAGTATGAACCGGTTCGCATGAACGGATGTGAGTCTTTCTTTGCTTGTTAGCTTCGCGCCTTCCTTAATAAGTTCGTCGTCAACGGCGTTCATAACCTGAACAGCTCGCCAAAGAAAGATGGCACTCGTTCCTGAATTAAATAGCTTGGTATATGGCTCTTTCTTCGTGTCCTCCCAGAGACTGCTAATGTAGCGTTTGGCTGACACCGCCAAGCGTAGCTCACCCGCTGCGCAAGCGGCAGCCACTGTAGCTGATCTTATCGTAAAGCCATGACTGCGCTCAGGTTCCTTATCCCCACGTCTGTAAGTGTATATTAGCCCATGTTGGAGAGCTTCGCGACGGATCCGATCTTGGTTTGGATCAGCAGCCACAAAGTCTACTGGATTTAGATCATTTTGTGTGTTGTTGGCGCTAGTGACTTTCTCAGAAAAATTGTCTGGTGTGTCACTAAGCGAGATAATTCTAAGATGGACTCGTATTTTGGATAGGTCACCGTCAGATTGCCTAGCGCGCGCTAGCGACGTGATTGTTTGAGCACCATTGATGATGCTTATCTTTTTTACTTCGAAAACACCGCTAGCGGTATCTGGTCCACCGAGAGGCAGCTTATCGACAGATTCGCAAATGGCTGTAATGCCGTTGTTATAGTACCAGAATGCGTCAGGCTCTCCGCGAGCAGTACTTATGATCCCGTCGTTTACCTCGGACTTTTCAATACCGTAGCGAAGGTTTTCGGCAAACAGCTTGTTTCCGTGCCCCTCGTACCATCCCACAACGTCAGTTGCAGCTACGGAGCCGTACACAGCTCGATATGGGCCGGAAAGCAGTCCCCAATTAGCCAGCATCACATTGAAATTGATGTTTTCTGGCCGTGTATGAGATCTGGCTATCTTTGCAGCCTCAGGAACTCGAAACTCATTAAATGAAACAAATTCAGGATTGTATTCATTTTCTTCCTGAACAAACTGCGCTATCTTTGGATTTATGTTCTCTGCAATAGGACGCCCACTCGTGTGAGCTAGTACCATGTACACATCGGTATCAATATTGGACAGCTGCTGCTCAATATCAGACTTGAACCGATGTAGATTTGCATTCTCTGCTGTCCAGTTTAATGTTAGTACATTCCTCACGCCGTCCCTGAAACGCACGAAATCGTTTAGCTCTATTCCTTTGTCCATGTTGACACGCCACTTGGACTGTCCAAAATACACGCGAGCATTCTTTTTATCTACATAGACAGCGTCAATACCGTCGTCGGCACCGCCATCAGTTATCGCCGCTGCGGCATCTGACGCAGACAGGCCAATCTCGTCCAAGAAGAACAACGCTAAATACGATCGCGTGAGGAAGTATTGCTCCTTCTCAGCAGGCTGCTTGTTTTCGACGTCAATCAGATCAATGTGACCGTCGAAAATGTCATGGAGCCGTTTGGCTATCTGCGTTAAAATGAGTGGAGTTTTGGCTTTGCCAGGTTCCTGTTCCATACCCGCCTTCTGCCGCGCAATTGACGCTATGATAGGACGAGTTGCTACCGGCTGCTAGCGCCGTTCTAAGTGTCAAAACCGAGCGGTTGTGACACCGATCGAACGGTTGCATCCTGCCGCGCGGTACTCAGAAGCCGCCGGTCTGCCAACGACTATCCCTCCCCCTCCGCTGCATCCAGCCTCTCGCGCATCTCCTCCAGCTTGATCCGCAGCCGCTCCTTCGCGCTCACCTCGTCGCGCTCCTGCCTGGCGTACCACTCGCGCTCCCACTCCTCGTAGAGCGCGCGGCGCACGTGCGGCGGCACGCGGCTGCGCTGCTGGCTGGCGCCCCAGCCCTCGGGGTCGTGGTGGCGCAGCACGGCGTTGAGCAGGCGGTCGTTGTAGCGGCGCTCCTCGCCGACCTGCTCGCCCTTGTAGAAGATCGGCCTGGGCACGCCGTAGATTGCGCGTTCCAGCGCGATGTCGTGGAGGCGCTGGACGCCGAGCGCCTGCGCCTCGTCCCACGCCGCCGCGAACTCGCCCGCGCCGTCGGCCTTGCGCAGCAGGTAGACGCCGACGGTCGCCATGCCGACCGCCAGGCAGGCGCGCGCGACGCTGCCCGTCTCGGCCAGCGCCTTGATGAAGGCGCGCTGGCGCGGGTAGGTCCAGCCGTCGTAGCGGCAGGTCGCGCGCGGCACGGGCGCGAAGTGCGGCGCGCCCTCCAGCATGTCGGCGGCGACCGGCACGGGCGCGGCGCGGCGCTTTCGCTTCCCGCGCGGGCGGCGGGCGCCGGTCACGGGCTCGCGGGAGCCGCGCTCGGCCTCGTCCTCGGCGGCGCGGCGCGGATCGTTGCTGTCGGTCATGGCCTGTCCCCCCGGACGTTCCGGCTCAGGCTTCGTCAGCGCAGGCGGGTGATCTGGCGGCCGAACATCGCGCGCTCGTTGGCCAGCACGCGCGCGGTGAGCGCGGCCTGATCGGGCGCGGGCGTGTGGACGTGGTGGGCGATCACGGTCTCCAGCCAGTGGCGCTCGGCGTCGCGGAACAGCGCGTCGGAGGCCTCGGGCTGGCGCTCGGCGCCGGGGACGGGGTTGCAGGGGATGTGGGTCATCGGTTCGACTCCTGATCGGGAGCGAACCCATATGGCACCACGCAGCCGTGTAGGACAGCGTTTTTCTGGTGCGTGGACGCGGGGCGGGGCGGGGGTGCGGCTTGCAAGCGGGGGGCGCTCGCCTAAGCTCGCGGCTCTTTGGTCCAGCCTCCGGAGCTTGCCCGTCATGCGCGTCCGCCGCCCGCCCGCCGCTCCCGTGCCCGCCGTCCCCGCGCCGGCACGCGGTTGAGCGGCGCGGTGGCGGCGGGGCGCGACGCCGGGCTCGCGCGCGGCATCGGCGCGTTCGGGCTCGCCGCCGCGATCGTCAACGTCGTCGTCGGCGCGGGGATCTTCACGCTGCCCGCCGGCATGGCGCGCGCGGCGGGGCCCTGGGCGCTCGTCGCCTACCTGCTGTGCGCGGTGGCGATGGCCGCGGTGGTGCTGTGCTTCGCGGAGGCCGGCAGCCGCGTGCCGACCAGCGGCGGCACCTACGGCTATGTCGAGGCGGCGTTCGGGCCCCAGGCGGGGTTCGTGGCGGGCGTGCTGCTGTGGCTGTCGTGCGTGCTCGCCGCCGGCGGCATCGCGTCGGCCTTCGCGGACGCCGTGGGGCGGATGGCGCCCGCGCTGGCGGGGCCGGGGGGGCACGCCGCGCTGATCGTCGCGGCGCTGGGCACGCTCACGCTGGCCAACCTCGCCGGCGTGCGCGTCGCCTCGCGGCTGGTGGCGGCGACGACGGTGGTGAAGCTGGTGCCGCTGGGCGTCTTCGTGCTCGTCGGCCTGTTCTTCGTGCGCGCGCCCGCGCTGCACGAGGGCGCCGCCCCCGACGCCGCCGGGATCGGGCGCGCGGTGCTGCTGTCGCTGTTCGCCTTTCAGGGCATGGAGACCGCGCTCGGCGCCAGCGGCGAGGTGGCGGACCCGGCGCGCACGCTGCCCCGCGCGCTGATCGGGGCGATGGCGTTCGTGGCGGGCTTCTACGTCGCGATCCAGCTCGTCGCGCAGGGCTTGCTGGGCGGCGCGCTCGCCGCCGCGCCGACGCCGCTCGCCGACGCGATGGCGACGATCGACCCGCGCCTCGGCCTGCTGCTCGTCGTCGGCACGGCGGTGTCGATGGGCGGGTGGCTGGGATCGGACCTGCTCGGCGCGCCGCGCGTGCTGTTCGCCTTCGCGCGCGACGGCTTCCTGCCGCGCTGGCTGGGCGGGGTGTCGGCGCGCGCCCAGGTGCCCGCGCCCGCGATCCTGACGCATGCCGTGATCGCCGCCGGCCTCGCGATCACCGGGACGTTCGAGACGCTGGTGGTGCTCTCGGTGCTGTCGGCCTGCGCGCTGTATCTCGGCGGCTGCGCGGCGGCATGGGTGCTCAGGCGGCGCGAGGTGGCGCTGGCCGGCGTGCCGCTGCGGCTGCCCGCGCTGGAGGCCTGGGCGGTGACGGGATGCGGCAGCATGGCGGCCGTGATCCTGCTCGCCCGCTGGGACGAGATCGCGGCGCTGGCGGGCGAGATCGCCGCCTCCTGCCTGATCTACGCGGTGGCACGGCGGCGGGGCGGGGCTGCGGGGTCGGGCGGCTAGATCGCCGCGCAGCGGCGGGCTGGCGTCTCTCGAACAGGGATGAGGCCCCAGCCTCATGAGCTGGGAGCCGCCGGCGTCGGGGCGAGCTGGACCATGGCGGGGCGGCCGCGAGCTTGTCGGAGCGCGTCGCGCTTCGGCGAAAGCGCTTCGGCTTCGTGCGGAACCGTTCGCCAGGATTGCACTCGCGGTAGAGCCGCCTGCTGACGCCGCACCGCGGCATTGCCCCTCGCAGTTCCTGGTCAAAGCCACGCGATTCCGCAGCCGGTGGAACATTCGTGCGGCCAGCCGTCAGTTTAGCCTACGCTCTCCGGCTCAAGTCGGCGAGAGGCTGCCAATCCGTTCTAGCAGGTGCGAGCGCGTGTTGCCTTGGGAAACGATGTTTCCGAGCAGCCCGGCCAATGTCTTTCCAAGAGGCTCGCGGCATGCGGTCCTGCGTTAACCGCCAGGGTGCTGACCGGACGGGCTGCGAGCGCCTCGCGCCCCGCCACCGATCATGACCCGAGAGCGACATGGCAGCGTCGACCAGATTTCCCGAGCGCCGTGCGTCACTTCGACCCACGCGAGGTCCTACGATCCCGTCATGCGCCACTGGGTCCCAAGACATCGCTGACGTCCATTTTCTGGCAACACGACACGCCGCCATCCACGGTCAAGCGTATTCCCGTCAGGAACTTCGACTCGCGTGAGGCCAGGTATGTCGCCGCGTATGCAACGTCGATCGGGCGACCGGTCTCGAGGATCTGCTTCTTCATCACCATTTCGATCAGCGGTTTGTGGAGCTCGTCTTGGCCCTCTGGTATGATCAGACCGGGTATGATCGTGTTGCAGCGGACATTCGATGGTCCGTATTTGAGCGCGATCGCACCGCATAATGCGTTGATCCCACCCTTTGCGGTCGTGTACGCATCGAGACCAATCGTGGCGCGCATGCTAACTATGGACGAGACGTTGACGATCGAGCCGCTACCGGCCTTGATCATCTCGGGTATTGCGTACTTGCAGCCCCAGAACACCGAGGTCAGCGTGCCACTTATCACGCGTTCCCAGCGCTCGGTTGTGAGATCCGCGATCGAGCCGTCAAGCGATCCCGTCGAGACCTGATCCGTCGGCGCGGCGTTGTTTACCAGAACCGTCAGCTTGCCGAACTGACGTATGGCTTCCGCGATCATGTCGACGATTTCGCCTTCCTGCTCCACATCGGCGCGGACGAAAGACGCGGTACCTCCGGCCGCGACGATGGCTTCCACCACCTCGCGACCGCGCTCGATGCTGCGCCCCGTCACGAGCACCTTGGCACCCTCCCGGCCGAACATCTCGGCCGTCGCACGGCCGATGCCGCTCGTCGCCCCGGTGACGATCGCTACCTCGCCGTCGAGCCGTCCCATCCGATCCTCCTCCGCTGCAGGTCCGTCGCCGTCGCTTACTCGATCGACTCAGAATGTGATGACGCTACGCGCCACTCCGCCCTGCGTCATGTGGACAAAGCCCTCGTTGATCTCGGCAAGCGGGATGGTGCTCGACACCAGTTCGTCGAGCATCAGGCGGCCCGCCTGGTAGTGCGAAACGAGTTGCGGCATGAATATCTGGAAGGGCGCACTGCCCATCAGGCTGCCGATCACGCGCTTCTCGGTGAAGGTGAAGGCGGTGATCGGCAGCGGAAGTTCGGTGCTGAACGAGCCGATCCCTACCAGCACCAGCGTGCCGCCCGTCCGCACTACGCCAAGTGCCAGTCGCGCGGTTACTTCCAAGCCCACGACTTCGAAGGCGAAGTCGGCGCCGCCGCCGGTCAGTTCGATGATCGTCGCCGCGGCGTCGGGTCCGCTGATGACCGTGTCGGTCGCTCCGAACTCCCGCGCCATCGCCAGCTGCGACTCGTTGAGGTCCACCGCGATGATCCGGGCGGCGCCCGAGATGCGCGCGCCTTGGATCACGTTCAGACCGACGCCGCCGCAGCCCACGACGACCACCGTCGATCCCGGCGGAACCTTCGCGCCGTTCAAGACGGCGCCGACGCCGGTCAGCACCCCGCAGCCCAGAAGCGCCGCCGAAGCCGCGGGCACCTCTTCCGAAATCTTCACGATCGCACGGTGATGCACCACCATCTCCTCGGCGAAGCCGCCGAGATTGCTGAGCTGGTAGACCGCTTCCGCTCCCTTCGTGATGCGCGAACCTGTCTCCCGGTCGGGATTGCCGGGCCTGTCCTCGCACCGGTGCGAGTAACCGGTCTGGCACTCACGGCAGCAACCGCAAAAGGCCGTGATGCAGGTGACGACCCGATCGCCGCGCGCCAGCCCGGGGACGTCGCTGCCGACATCCTCGACGATGGCGGACACTTCATGACCGAGAACGGCGGGCAGGGGGATCGGAAGGTCGCCCTGGATAACGTGATAGTCGCTGTGGCAAAGGCCGCTGGCGAGCACGCGAAGGCGCACCTCGTCGGGACGCGGGCCATCCAGGCTCACATCTTCGATATCAAGCCGGCCTAGCTCCCGGAGCACCGCTGCTTTCATGACGTTCCTTCCTGAATTCGTTGAGCCGCATCTTGAATAGTGCCATAGGCCCGGCCGCGGATCAGTGCTCTTCTCCGCCTATACTTGCGGCAGGCAAGCAGCTACGGTCGCGATGTACCGGTGGACTTGCGGCGAGGCTGCCGTCGCCCACTGAGTAACGCGCTCCGGAAAACAGGGCAAGCGGATTCATACTGCATAGTAGGAGGCGGTGCCGGTCGCGGCGGCGATGACGCGGCCGCGCGCCCGGTCGCGTCGGCTGCCTTCGCTCGGGATCGACCTGCCGGCCTTTGATCGACGCTATCGCCAGTGACCCGTCGGCCGCCGCTTTCCCCCGGCGACCGACGACGGTTCCCAGCCAGCTCGCGAGCAGACCTGACGCCGGGCTGGATATCGTCCATCCGCTCTCGTTCAGGCGATCGCCGCACGCGCCGCATGGCGGACGTAGGCGCCGGCGCGGCGGCTTGCGGACGTGCCTTGCCACGAGCGGGCGGGCACGAACCGTTGCGACATCCCGGCTTTCCGGCCGTCACACCATCCGTGCGAGCAGCTCCGGGATCGGCACGAAGGCGAAGCCGACCGCCGAGTCCGCGATGCCGTAGGGCATGAACAGCAGGTCGCCGTGGCGAAGCGCGCCGCAGGTATAGACGACGTTGGGGACGTAGCCCTCGCGGTCCTCGGCGGCGGCGGCGATCAGCGGCTCGGACGTGCGCTTGAGGATGCGCGACGGGTCCTTCTTGTCGAGCAGCACCGCGCCCACCGAATATTTGCGCATCGCGCCGACGCCGTGGGTGAGCAGCAGCCAGCCCTCGTCGAGCTCGACGGGCGACCCGCAATTGCCGATCTGCACCATCTCCCAGGGGTAACGCGGCGCCATGAGAAGCTCGCCGTCGCCCCATTGGGTGAGCTTGCGCGAGCGGATCAGGAACAGGTTCTCGCCGTCCTGCCGCCCGACCATGACGTACCAGCCGTTCACCTTGCGCGGGAACAGCGCCATGCCCTTGTTGCGTGCGGCCGGCCCGCCCAGCGGCACCATCTCGAAGGTGCGGAAATCGCGCGTGCGGATCAGCTCGGACCGGATGCTCTCGCCATTATAGGCGGTGTAGGTGCCGAGCCACTCGACCGAGCCGTCGTCGTGGTGGAACTCGACGAGACGGAGATCCTCCAGCCCCTTGGACTGCGCCGATGTCATCGGGAAGATGACGGTGCCGCTGAGCGTGCTGTCGCGATGGCGGTGGACCTCGATGCCGCCATTCTCCAGCTCCACCGCGCTGTCGGCGGCGGTGGCGAAGGGCGGCTCGGGCGCCAGCTCGAAGAAGCTGCCCTTGGAGAGGATGCCTTCCCGGAACGCGATGGAGCTGATGTGCCCCTCGCCCACGGTGCGCAGCGACATCACGATCCGCGACGAACCCGGCGACAGGCCGCTCTGATCCGGGTGGCGGACGATCGAGGGGTTCATGATTGCCGCCGCCGCGTAGCTGTATTCGTGGCAGAAGAAGGCGCCGACGAGCTGCTGCTTGGTGTCGGAGAAGACGCCGTCGTCGAGCCCGAGCGCATCGGCGATCTGGCGGTAGCGGGTGTTGAACACCGCGCGCGTCTGCCAGTGCCGCGCCTCGAAATCCCTGAGCACGGTGGCGAGCTCGCGCTCGGCCTCCTCCTCGTTCAGCGCCATGACGCCGTTCACGATCCGGCGCGGACGGCTGGGTTTGCCGCCCTTGCTGTCGATCGGGATGTGGAACGGCCTGACCACCACGCGCGAGGCGTCCGCCTGGAGCCGGAGCGGCCAGTGCATCACCAGATCGAGCACACCGCCTCCCACCCCGGCGACGCGCCGCCGCGTTCGTCGCCGGGTCCTACCCCAGCGACGCCGCCCCGTCCCCGATCGGGACGCGGCCGCCGCCCGTCTCTTCCGCCAATTCCCGCATCGCGCAACACACAAATTGATAGGCGAGCACGGACTCGGCGCCCTGGTTGAGATTGGCGCGATCGGGCATTAGCCCGTCATAGCAGCCGCCGTCCGCGAGCGTGGCGATCGGCAAGCCGAGATCGTTGGCGCCGAGGTACCAGCCATAGGCGCGGCGTGCGGCGGCGGCCCAGCGCGGGTCGCCGCTTGCGCGGTAGGCGTCGCAGGTCGCGTCGGCGGTCGCCCACGCCTCCAGGGGCTGCTGGTCGAAGGGCAGCGGATCGGCGAAGTGGCGGCCGAAGCTGTCGGTGCCGACCGCGCGGAAAAAGCCGTCCTCGCCGGTCTGCTTGGCCTCCAGCCACTCCATCGCGGCGAGTGCGTCGCGGCGCATCGCCTCGTCGCCCAGCCGAAGGGCGGCGCGCAGCAGCGCCTGCGGCAGGCGCGCATTGTCGTAGGCGAGCACCGCCTCGAACCATGTCCAGCCCGGCCGGCGCACCGCGGCGAACTCGCGCGCCAGCCGGTCGGCGAGCGTGCGCACGAGCCCGGTCGCGACCGGATGGCCAGGATGCGCGTCGAGCATCGCGTCGGCGCCAAGGATCGCGAACGCCCAGGTGCGGGGGGAGCGCAGCGCCAGCGCGTGCGGGGCCACCTGATCGAACAGGTGCGACGCCCAGACGCGCAGATCGTGGCGCCGCGCGCGCGCGGCGGTGTCGCCGAGCGACCAGAGCGAGCGGCCGAAGCTGTCCTCCGAGCCCTCGCTCTCCAGCCACCCGCGATCGAAGCCCATGAAGTTGCGGAACCGCCCGCGCGCGCCGTTCCAGGCATGCTGCACGAAGGCCGCGTAGACGGTGGCGAGCTGGTCCGCGCGCGCGGCATCGACGCCCGTCACGCGATGCATCAGCATCAGCGCGCGGCAATTGTCGTCGACGCAATAGCCGTGGTTCCGGTCGGGCACCGAGAAGATCGAGTGCTGGATCATCCCCGTGCCGTCGGTCAGCCGCTCGATCGCGTCGAGGCGCGGCGGCACCGGCGCGTCCTCTCCCCGCCCGCCGGGACGCGGCAGCGGCGTCGGCTGTCGCGCCAGCGCGTCGTCGAACAGCGCGACATAGGCGCGTGCTACCGCCGGCCACACCATCTGCCGGCCGAGCGCGCGCGCCGCCGCGCCCATCCGTGCCTGCCGGGCAGGATCGGAGAGGATCGCGTCCGCGGCGGCGGCGAAGGCGGCGGCGTCGCCGAACGGCGCGAGCGTTCCCGCCGCACCGTCCCCGAGCAGCTCGATCGCGTGCCAGTAAGGCGTCGCCAGCACCGGACGGCCCAGCGCCACCGCCATCGACAGCGTGCCCGAGGTGATCTGCGCCTCGTTGAGGTAGGGCGTGACGAAGGCGTCGCAGGCGCCGACATGCTCGATCAGCCGATCCTCGGGCAGGAAGCCGTCGATCAGCCGGACATTGTCGCCGACGCCCAGCTCCGCCGCCAGCGCGACGAGCCCCTCGCGATAGCTCTCGCCCTGCTGCTCGACCAGGTGCGGGTGCGTGGCGCCGAGAATGACGTACAGCACGTCGGGGTGGCGCGCGGCGATCGCGGGCAGCGCGCGGATCATCGTCTCCAGCCCCTTGCCCGGCGAGAGGAGACCCGACGTCAGCAGCACGCGCCGCCCCTTGAAGCCGAGCGCCGCCTTCAGCGCCGCCGGATCGCCGGCGTCGCGATCGACCACGCCGTGCGGCACCACCGCGATGCGATCGGCGGCGATCCCGTGCACCGCCGTCAGAATGTCCCGGCCCTTCTCCGCCATCACGACCAACTTGGCCGCCCGCCTGGCGAGCGCGTCGATCACCGCCCGCTGCTCCGGGTTCGGCCGTTCGAGCACGGTGTGCAGCGTCACCACCACCGGCGCGCGAACGCGGTCCAGCAGACGCAGGAGGTGGATGCCCGCCGCGCCGCCGAAGATGCCATATTCGTGCTGGACGCAGAGCACGTCCGCGCCGCTGCCGTTGATGCGGTGCGCCGCCGCCGCGTAGTCGCCGATCTCGTCCTGCCCGATCGCGCAGACGACCGACGCGGGATAGTCGTAGCTGTGCCCGCGATCGTTCATCGCGTAGAGGTCGACCGCGAGTTCGGTGAAGGTGGTGCTGAGCGCCGCGCCGAGATTGGCCGTGAACGTCGCGATGCCGCAGAGCCGCGGCGGGCTGTTGCCGAGCAGCGCCACCCTCTTGACCTTGGTCGGCGCGGTCTCGATCATGCTGAACTCCACCCGCACCCACCCGAAATGAGCGGCTTCGCGGCCATGGGCCGACAATGTTCGAGCCGGCGCGGGGTTGCATCTCTCATTGTGCGGTGCGGCATAATCCGGTCGCGCGAGCGCCGCGGAGCGATTTTTGGCGTTGACCGGTGCGGAACGCGCGCTATCCCGTTGCTCCGGGGCCGGCAGCTGCCGAGACCCGAGAGATGTATTCGAGGGAGCTGCCCGAATGAAGAAGTTTGCGATCGTCCTCGCCGCCGCGGGTCTGATGAGCGTCGCCGCCTGCAACAAGTCGCCGCAGGCCGAAGCTGTCGAGAACGCCGGCGACAACGCCGCCGCCAGCCTCGACAATCAGGGCGACATGCTGTCGGCCGCCGCCGACAACACCAGCAACGAGGCAGCGTCCGCCTCGCTCGACAATGCCGCCGACAACGCGCACGCCTCGGCCGACAACGCCAAGGACATGGCCGAGAACAAGGCCGACGCGATGGACAAGAACTCGCACTGAGGCAGGCTCGGCCGGCGTCATGCCGGCGATCCGCCATGAGGAGGCGCCGTTCCTTCAGGGGGACGGCGCCTTTTTCGCGTTTCCGCGCCTTGGCGGCCGCGGATGCCGCCGCTATGCGGATGCACGGTCCGGGGAGTGGCGCAGCCTGGTAGCGCATCTGCTTTGGGAGCAGAGGGTCGCAGGTTCGAATCCTGTCTCCCCGACCATCCTCCAACGTCCGCGCCGCCCAAGTCTTGCGGATCGCCCGTCGCCGGGAACGGCCGCGCCGACGCCACGTTCGCGATCATTCTGGCGAGGAGACGATCATGGCGAGCAATTGGCTGGGGCTGCTGGTGGGCGCGGCGCTGGATCGCGAGGATGGCGGATCGGGCGTCATGGGCGCGATCGAGGGAACGGTGATCGAGGGCGCGGTGAAACTGGTGACGCCGCTCGTCGTCACCTTCGCGATCGGCTGGGCGGTGCAGTACGGCTTGCGGCGCGGCCTGCACGCCATCACCGGCGACGAGGCTTATCAGGGCCGTTGAACGTGCGCGGTGACGGCGCGCCGTCGCACGCCTCGGGCGCGGCTCGCCGGCTCGTCCGGCGTTGAGCGACGACGCCGCGCCGGACGGCCTGCCGCTGCCGCGACGCTGGTGGGCGATGGCGGCGATCTGGCTCGCCATGGTGATGGCGGTGCTCGACAGCGCCATCGCCAACGTCGCGCTGCCGACGATCGCGCGCGATCTCGGCGCGAGCGCCGCGGACGCGATCTGGGTGGTCAACGCCTACCAGATCGCAATCGTCATGCTGCTGCTCACCGTCGCCTCGCTGGGCGAAATCCTCGGCTATCGGCGGGTCTACGCGGCGGGGCTGGTGCTGTTCGTCGCGGCGTCCGTCGTCTGCACCCTCGCGGGCAGCCTGACCGGACTGGCGCTCGCGCGCTTCGCGCAGGGCTTCGGGGCGGCGGCGATCATGGGGATCAACGGCGCGCTGGTGCGCTTCGCCTGGCCGCGCGCGCAGCTTGGGCGCGGTATCGGCGCGAACGCGCTGGTGGTGGCGATCGCGTCGGCGGCGGGGCCGTCGGTCGCCGCCGCGGTCCTGGCGCTGGGCTCGTGGCGGTGGCTGTTCGCGATCAACGTGCCGTTCGGGCTCGCCTCGCTCGCGATCGGCTGGGCCGCGCTGCCGACGCCCCCGGTGGCGGACCGCCGCTTCGACTGGCGTTCGGCGCTGCTCGCCGCGATCGCCTTCGCGGCGCTGTTCGCGGTGGCGGAGACGCTGGCGCACGGCGGCGTCTCGCTGGCGACGGGCGTCGCGCTGCTCGTCGCCGCCGGCGCTGGCTGGCCGCTGATCCGCATCGCCCGGCGGGAGAGCGATCCGCTGATCCCGCTCGATCTGATCGGCGTGCCGCTGCTCCGCCTCTCCTACGCGGCGTCGGTCGCGTCCTTCGCGGCCATGATGATCGGGCTGGTGGCGTTGCCCTTCTACCTCCAGGCGCGCTGGGGCTTCGACCATGTCGAGGCGGGGCTCGCGATCACGGCGCTGCCGCTCGGCGTGGCGGTGGCGGCGCCGATCGCGGGGCGGCTGGTCGAGCGCGTGGCGGCGGGGCTGCTCGGCGCCGTCGGCCTCGCGCTGCTCGCCTGCGGCTACGGCGTCGTCGCGGTGCTGACGCCGGGCGCGGGCACGGCGGCGCTGGTGGCGGCGATCGCGTCGTGTGGCATGGGCTTCGGCCTGTTCCAGACGCCCAACAACCGCACGATGATGGGGGCGGCACCCGCCCGGCGCAGCGGGGCGGCGGCGGGGATGCTGGCGACCTCGCGGCTGGTCGGCCAGACGCTGGGCGCGGTGGGCGTGGCGGCCGTCTTCCGGATGGGCGACACGAGGAGCGTCATCCCCTTCCTCATCGCCGCCGTCCTCGCCGTCGTCGCGGCCGTGCTCAGCGCGCGTCGGCTGGGCGCGGCATGACCGCGGGAGACGCGGCCCCCGGCATCGGCCCCGGCCTCACCGCGATCTTCGCGATCGCGTGCGGTGCGATGGTGGCGAACCTCTACTACGCGCAGGCGCTGATCGGCGCCGTGGCGCCGGCGCTCGGTCTGCACGGAGGTGCTGCCGGACTGATCGTGACGCTGACGCAACTCGGCTACGGCGTGGGCCTGTTCCTCGTCGTCTCGCTCGCCGACCTCGTCGAGAACCGCCGGCTCATCCTCTGGCTGACGGCGGGCGCGTGCGTGGGACAGCTCGGCATCTGGCTTTCGGCCGGGGCGGCGACGTTCCTGCTCTTCTCCTTCGTAAGCGGGTTCTGCTCGGTGGGCGCGCAGATCATGGTGCCGCTCGCCGCGCACCTGGCGCCCGATGAGCGGCGCGGACGCGTCGTCGGCAACATCATGGGCGGGCTGATCGCCGGCATCATGCTCGCGCGTCCGCTCGCCAACGGGCTCGCCGCCGTCGCGGGGTGGCGCGCCATCTTCGGCGCCTCGGCGCTGGCCATGGCCGCCCTGGGCCTCGTCCTCGCCCGAGCCGTCCCCGAGCGGCGACCCACGCCCGGGCTGCGCTACGGCCCACTGCTCGCCTCCAGCCTCTCCCTGCTGGCACGGACACCCGTCATCCGCCGACGCGCCGCCTACCAAGCGACGATCTTCGCGGCGTTCAACCTGTTCTGGACGGCGGTGCCGCTGTTGCTCGCACAGCGCTTCGGGCTCGGCCAGCCGGGCATCGCGCTGTTCGCGCTGGCCGGTGCCGGCGGCGCGCTGGCGGCGCCGATCGCGGGACGCCTGGGCGATCGCGGGCATGTGCGGGTGGGGACGGCGGCGGCGCTGGCCTCCGCGGTGGCCGCCTTCGCGATCGCCGGGTGGGCGGCGACGGCGCACGCGCTCGCCATCCTCGCGGGCGCGGCGGTGGTGCTCGACGCGGCGACCCAGACGAACCAGGTGCTCGGGCAGCGCCTGCTCTACTCGATCGCGGCCGACGCGCGCGGACGGATCAACGCCGTCTACATGACGCTGGTGTTCCTGGGTGGAGCGATCGGCTCGACGCTCGCGTCGGTGAGCTACGCCGCCCATGGGTGGACCGCGACCTGCCTGATCGGCGCGGGGCTGGGCCTCGCGGCCTTCCTGCTGTTCCTCACCGAGCGGTCACCTGCCAGGGTGGGCGGATGAGGATCGCGACCTTCAACGTCAACGGCGTCAACGGCCGCTTGCCGGTGCTGCTGCGCTGGCT
This sequence comes from Sphingomonas sp., assembly GCF_965200105.1. Lineage (GTDB taxonomy): Bacteria > Pseudomonadota > Alphaproteobacteria > Sphingomonadales > Sphingomonadaceae > Solisphingomonas. The sequence continues at coordinate 825,664 of NZ_CBDATN010000003.1, read as the reverse complement.
GGCGGAATCCTCGCCCGACATCGTCTGCCTGCAAGAGCTGAAGGCGCCCGACGAGCGCTTCCCTGCGGCCGCCATAGAGGCCGCCGGCTATGAGGCGATCTGGCACGGGCAGAAGAGCTGGAACGGCGTCGCCATCCTCAGCCGCGTCGGCACGCCGATCGAGACGCGGCGTGGGCTGCCGGGCGGCGACGACGACGCGCAGAGCCGCTACATCGAGGCGGCGGTGAACGGCGTGCTGGTCGCCGGCCTCTATTTGCCCAACGGGAATCCCCGGCCGGGCCCCAAGTTCGACTACAAGCTCGCCTGGTTCGAGCGGCTGATCGCCCACGCCGCGTCGCTGATCGAGAGCGGACTGCCCGTGGCGCTCGCCGGCGACTTCAACGTCATGCCGACGCCGCGCGACGTCTACAAGCCCGAGCGCTGGACGGAGGACGCGCTGTTCGCGCCCGAGGTCCGCGCCGCCTTCGCGCGCCTGCTCGAACAGGGCTGGGCCGACGCGCTGCGCACGCTCCACCCGCAAGAGACGATCTACACCTTCTGGGACTATTTCCGGAACGCCTATGCGCGGAACGCCGGGCTGCGCATCGATCACCTGCTGCTCAGCCCCGCCCTCGCCGGCCGTCTCGCCGACGCCGGCGTCGACGCGCACGTGCGCGGCTGGGAGAAGGCGAGCGACCACGCGCCGACGTGGATCGCGCTGACGGACGGCTGACGGTGGCGCGGCTAACCGGCGGTCACGCCTCCTGGATGGCGGATACCTTCCAATCGCGGGCGCCCGCCTGGCGGACGAAGGTCCACAACTCGGTCGTCTCGCTCGGCCGACGCTCGTCGCCCGACAGCACGGCGTTGCTCGTCCGGTCGCGCATCACGTCGATGCCCTCGTAGCGCATCGCGATCGTCGCATAGTCGGCATCGCCCTCGCGCCAGGCCTCGGACACCTCGCCGTCGAGCAGCCGCGTCGCGGAGACCTCGTTGCGGCGGCCGTGGGTGGCGTTGTCGCTAAGCTCCTCGGCCAGGAACGACATGATCTCGGGCGTCGTGATCGCACGCAGCCGGCCATAATCCTCGCGCCCGAAAGCGTCCTGCAACTCGATCAGCAGCCGCTCGAACATGGCCTGGTCGCCGGCGTCGAGCGCGATGTTCTCGCCCACCGGGCCGGCGGCATAGCCGGACGGCGGCGCATAGGCCGGTGGCGCCTCGCGATACGCAGGCTGCGCCCGGTCATCCGGCGCCGTCGCGGCGCGGCTGCCGCGAAACAGGCGAAGCGCCAGCCAGGCGACGCCGCCGATCAGCGCGAGCTGGATCAGGAACGCGAGCAGCCCGCCGCCTCCGCCGCCGTAGCCGCCATAGCCGCCGCCGAAGCCGTGCCCGAGCAGGCCGCCGATCAGCCCGCCCGCCAGCACGCCGGTGAGCAGGCCGCCGCCGAAGCCGCCGAACCGGCCACCTCGCGCACCCTGATACGGCGCCGGCGCATAGGACGGCCGCGGCGCGTAGGCCGAGCCGCCGTCGTAGGACGAGCGCGGCGTCATCGATCGCTCCAGCCCCGGCGTGTACCCCGGCGCGAGCCGCGTCGAGCGCGGCGCGGAGTAGGTCCGCGAGCCTCGGCTCCCGAAACTGCCGCCACGCCGGGCATCGGCAGGCGCCGCCGCGAACGCCGCGGCTAGGCCGAGCGCCAACGCAACCCTGGCTATGCCGCCCCTCGATCTCACCATCTCGTCGTCCTCGAAAGCCGGCCCAGCCGGCATATGGGGTCGTCGGATGCTCCTGCTCAAGATGCGACGCCACAGGACCGTCGGCGCCCGGCGAGATATCCGTCCAACAGGGCGGACACCGGCCAGCCGACCGACGCCCGCCCTGTCGCCTACTGCGGTGTCGTCGTGGACGTCGTGGTGGACGTCTGCGTCGCGGTGCCGTTCGGCGTGGCGACGGTGGACCGATGAACGACCTTGTGGACCCTGGGGTGGCGCTTGCCGTCGCGATGGGTGACGGTGCGCGTGTGGACGGCCGTCGTGTGCGCCGTCGCCATCGGAGCCGCCGGCGCGGGGTCGGTCTGGGCCATGGCGGCGGACGATGCGATCGCGGCGAGCGCGGTCAGGGCGAGCATCCTCATCATTCTTCTCCTCCCGGACTGTTCCGGAGCGCGGATCATAGGCCGTCGCGCGGTTGACCGGCAATGAACCGCGCCGATGGCAGCGTCAGGCGCAGGGCCGCGCGTGGAACTGGAACGGGACACGGGGAAGGACCGGCTCGATGTCGGGCACGCCTTGGGCGTGCCGGCGGGCAGATCACCGCGCGAGCGTCGCCAGCTCGGCGGGGCGCAGTTCGTGAACGAGCTGGTCCATCGTGCACTGCGCGGGCGCCTTGTCGGGGCGCCAGCGCAGGAGGCGGGTGCCGTGGCGAAAACGGCTGGCCGTCACCTGATCGTAGAGCACCTCGACGACGAGTTCGCCGCGCAGCGGCTCCCACGCGCTCTCCTCGCCCCTGTTCCAGCGGCGCGGTCCGCCGGGCGCCTTGCCGGTGAAACCCGGCGCCTCGATCAGCGGCCCGAGCTTCGCGGCGAGCGCACCACGATCCGCCGCCGCGATCCCGGAGGTGAAGCCGACATGGTGCAGCCGACCCGCCTCGTCGAAAAGCCCGAGCAGCAACGACGCGACGCCGTCGCCATCCCTGGCGCGCCGGAACCCGCCGACGACGCAATCCGCGGTCCGGTGCTGCTTGACCTTGCGCATCGCGCGCTCGCCGGGGCGGTACGGCTCGTCGAGCCGCTTGGCGACGACGCCGTCGAGAGCGCCGCCGCTCCGCGCCAGCCACGCCCGCGCGGCCGCCAAGTCGCCGCGGGGCGACAGCAGCAGCGACGGCCCGGCATGGCGGGCATGGAACGCCTCCAGCGCGTCGCGCCGCTCCGCGAGCGGTCGGCCGAGCAGTTCGGTCTCGCCGTCGCGCAGACAGTCGAACAGCATGAGCTGCGCGGGCGTCTGGCGCGACAGCTTCGCGATCCGGCTCTCCGCCGGATGGAGCCGCGCCTGCAGCGCGCCGAACGACACTATGTCGCCGACGGGCAGGATCAGCTCGCCGTCGAGCACGAACCGCGCTTGCGAGATCGCGCCGACGAGCGCCACGATCTCGGGGAAGTAACGGGCGAGCGACTTGCCCGACTTCGACAGGATCTCGACCTCGTCCGCGTCGCGGAACACCAGCGCACGGAAGCCGTCCCATTTGGGCTCGAACTGCCAGCCGGGCTCGTCCGGCAGCTCCGGGACGAGCTTCGCCTCCATCGGCGCCAGCGTCGGGGTGATCATGACGTCGTGGTGGCTCGCCGCATCCGGTTCCGGCCGAGCCCCATCGCCACGATCCGGGTTCAGGCCTGAACGTCCACCTTCGCGCCTTCGCCCGCCTTGGCCACGCCGACCATCGCGGGGCGGAGCAGGCGATCCTTGATCATCCAACCGGTCTGCATCTCGGAGACGACGGTGCCGGGCTGCTGGCCCTCGCCCGCGTCCAGCTCCATGATCGCCTGATGCCGGTTGGGATCGAGCGGCTGGCCCATCGCCTCGATCCGCGTCACGCCGTTCCGCTGGAAGACGCTGTCGAGCTCCTTGGCGGTCATCTCGATGCCGGTGACGAGCGGCTTCAGCTTCTCGTCGGAGCGCAGCTCGGCGGGGATCGCGGTCAGCGCACGCGCGAGGTTGTCGGCGATCGACAGCATGTCGCGCGCGAAGCCGGTGGTGGCGTAGGAACGCGCGTCGGCCAGCTCCTTCTCGGTGCGGCGGCGCAGATTCTGCATCTCGGCCTGCACGTAGAGCTTCTCGTTGCGCGCCGTCTCCAGCTCCTCGCGGAGCTTCGCGGTGGCGTCATGATCCGCGACCTCGGGAGCGGCGGCGGTGTCGGCGCGCAGGTCGTCGGCGGCGGGAGGAGTGGTCTCGTCGATCATGCCATGAGTCTCGAAAGCGTTTGGGCGGTGAAGTCAACTATCGGCACGACGCGCGCGTAGTTCAACCGCGTCGGCCCGATCACGCCGACGACGCCGACCACGCGCCCCTGCGCGCCGCGATAGGGCGCGGCCACGATCGACGAACCCGACAGCGCGAACAGCTTGTTCTCCGCGCCGATGAAGATCTTGGTGGCGGAGCCGTCGCGCGCGGAGCCGAGCAGGCGCGCGATCTCCTCCTTGCCCTCTAGCTCGTCGAGGAGCTGGCGCACGCGCTCCAGGTCCTCCGCCGCCACGCGATCGATGAGGTTGGCCTGGCCGCGCACGATCAGCACCGGCCTGTCCGCGCCGTCTGTGGACCATAAAGCGAGCCCGCGCCCGACCAGGTCGCGGCTGGCGCGATCGATCGCCGCGCGCCCGCGCCCGATCTCGGCGGCGATCCGCGCCTGCGCCTCGCCCAGCGTCAGCCCGGACAGCTCCGCGGAGATATAGTTGCCCGCCTCCGCCAGCATCGCGGGCGTGGTGCCCGGCGGCAGCGCCACCACCCGGTTCTCCACCTGCCCGTCGTCGCCCACCAGTACCGCCAGCGCCTGATCGCGGGACAGCGCCACGAAGCCGAACTGGCGCAGCACCGGCTCCTGCTTGGGCACCATCACCAGCCCGGCGCAGGCGGAGAGGCCGGACAGCACCGATCCGGCGGCAGCCAGCGCGTCCTCGATCGGGCCGCCGCGCCCGATCCCGCGCTCGATCAGGTCGCGCTCCTCGGTGCTGGGCTCGGCGGCCTGCATCATGCCGTCGACGAACAGGCGCAGCCCCGTCTCGGTCGGCATCCGCCCCGCCGAGGTGTGCGGGGCGGCGAGCAGCCCCGCGCCCTCCAGATCCTGCATCACGCCCCGGATTGAGGCGGGCGAGAGGTTGAGCCCCGCTGCCTGCGCGATCGTCCGGCTGCCCACCGGCACGCCGGATTGCAGGTAGCTCTCCACGACGACGCGGAAGATCGCGCGCGCGCGGTCCGAAAGCTCGGGGATGGCGGGCGACATGCCGCGAATACTAGTGGTTCCGCCCGCTCCGCTCAATCGCTACAGCCGCCCGACCCACGATCATAGGAGCAGCCCATGCGTCCCTCCGGCCGCGCGCCAGACCAGATGCGCGCCATCACCATCGAGCCGAACGCGACGCGCCACGCGGAGGGGAGCTGCCTGATCGGCTTCGGCGACACCCGCGTGCTCGTCACCGCGTCGGTCGAGGAGCGCGTGCCGCCGTTCCTGCGCGGCAAGGGCCAGGGCTGGGTGACGGCCGAGTACGGGATGCTGCCGCGCGCCACGCACACGCGCGGCTCGCGCGAGGCGGCGAAGGGCAAGCAATCCGGCCGTACGCAGGAAATCCAGCGGCTGATCGGGCGCAGCTTGCGCGCGGTGTGCGACATGGCCGTGCTCGGCGAGCGCCAGATCACGATCGACTGCGACGTCATCCAGGCCGACGGCGGCACGCGCACCGCCGCGATCTCGGGCGGCTGGGTGGCGCTCCGGCTCGCGATCGACGGCCTGCTCGCCTCGGGCAAGCTGACGGCCGATCCGCTGGTGAAGCAGGTCGCCGCCGTGTCCTGCGGCATCCACGAGGGCACGCCGGTGCTCGACCTCGATTACCCAGAGGACAGCACCGCCCACGCCGACGGCAATTTCGTGCTGCTGTCCGACGGCTCGATCGCCGAGGTGCAGGCGACGGCCGAGGGCGCGACCTATGACGAGGAGGCGCTGCTCCGCCTGCTCCGCCTCGCGCGCATGGGTTGCACCGAGATCTTCGCCGCACAGCTCCGCGCGGTCGGCAAATGAGGAAGCTGGCGCGCGGCCGCCTCGTCATCGCCAGCCACAACAAGGGCAAGATCCCGGAGATTGCGGCGCTGCTCGCCCCCTACGGCGTCGATCCGGTGTCGGCCGCCGACATGGACGTGCCCGAGCCCGAGGAGACCGGCACCAGCTTCGCCGCCAACGCCGAGCTGAAGGCGCGCTTCTCCGCCGACCTGACCGGCCTGCCCGCGCTCGCCGACGACAGCGGGCTGTGCGTCGACGCGCTGCGCGGCGATCCCGGCATCTTCTCGGCGCGCTGGGCGGTGCAGCCGGACGGCAGCCGCGATTTCGCGCGCGCGATGGAGCGCGTCGAGCAGGCGCTCGGCCGCGCCGCGCCCGAGGCGGGGCGGGACGCGCACTTCGTCTGCGCGCTGTCGCTGTGCTGGCCCGACGGCCATGTCGTGACGGTGGAGGGCCGCGTCGACGGCCATCTCGTCTGGCCGCCTCGCGGCGATCGGGGCTTCGGCTACGACGCGATGTTCCTGCCGCATGGCCGCCACGAGACCTTCGGCGAGATCGACCCGGACGAGAAGCACCGCGTCAGCCACCGCGCCGACGCTTTCGCCAAGCTCGTCGCCGCCATCTTCTGATGGGCGCGGGGCACTAGCGGACGGGCCGAATGGAGCGCGAGCCCCGTCGGCCACGATCTCACCATTCACCGCGACGGTCCCGAGGCCGCCGCGCACGCCGCGGATGCGCGGGACGGGCCGAATCGCGGGCGGGTCGGGCGGCTGAGCCGCGCTAGGTGCTCGAACGGCGGGGCCGCGCCGGGGCGTCCACCGCCAGGGTGATGACGGTGAACAGCAGTTGGTGCTCCTGATCGGTCACTTCCACGCGCCACTGGCCGTGGTCCCACAGCTCGCTGCCGCCGTAGCGCAGCACCTCGCCGGCATAGCCGACCGCCGCGTTCCGGGCGGCCTCGTCGTCGGCGAGTTCGACGCCCTCCTCGTCGTAGCTGCGTTCGCCGTCTGCGGAGTGGAAGAAGTAGCGCGGCATGGCCTATCCCTTGGGAGAGCTGGTTCATAGCGACAGCCCATCCGCCTCGTCGTTTACGCAGGTTAACTCGGGTCGCGGCGTCGGCCCTTGCCTCGGGCGAGCCCGGGTCGCTGGTTCGCCCGCCGATCGCCGGGTCGCCACCCGGCGCGGCGCAGGTGTAGGTAGCCGGACTCGAAGCGGGCGGCGCGCTTGAGCGCGGCGGCGGCGAGTACGGCGACGTCGTATGACGATGCTGGATGAGGCCGTCGGCGCGCGGCGATTGCATGATGCGGTTGACCTGAACGGAGGTGAGCCTCGTCAGCTCCTCCTGCGTCAGCGTCAGCAGATAGCTGTCGTCGTCCGCCATCCCACCATGCGGTGGAGGATCAGCAGCTCGTAGAGAGGTGCGCCAGCCGCTCGCGTGCGTCGCGGCGGTCGTGATCGACGGTGCGCTCGCGCGGCACCGCCGTGCCGGTCATCATGCTCCACCACAGCGCCTGGGTGAGGCCCTGCATCTCGATCAGCAACGCGCGCATCGTGTCGGCCGCAATGAACGCGACCTCGGTCTGGGTGATCGCGTCGGTGCCATGATCCATCCTGTCGAGCACGAACACCTCGACGTCGCAGAGGTCGCCGGAAATGAAGAAGGCCATGATCTGCCGCCCGCCGTCCGCCATGCCCTTGTGGCGGGTCGCCATGCCCGAGAGCACGACGAGGACATCGCTGGCGTCGCGCGCAACTAGTAGGCCGGCTCCCCCTCGACATTGCCGGCCGGCCAGTAGCGGCACACCAGCACGTCGTCGCGCGCGTTGCTGGCGACGGCGCAGCCCAGCCGCCGCGTGTCCCGCCAGACGATCTGCGTGTAGTGGCCGACATCGTGCCAGCCGACGGCCCCGCGGCGCGGCGCGGCGAGCCGTCGGCGCTCGCCCACCCAGTAACCCGCCATATCGGCGTAGCTGAACGCGCCGCGCGTCCCCATCCACAGGTTCTCGCCCTCCGCCTCCTGCGCGGCGTGGCGGAAGGCGTGCGCGCGGGCGAGCGCGTCCGCCCAGCGTTGCGCGTCGCTGGCGAGCGCCTCGTCCCACGCGAGCGCGGGCAGCCCCACCTGCGCGCGCGCGCCGGCATGGACGGACATCATCGCCTGGCGCAGCGTGGCGCGAGCCGGTGTGGGAGGCGCCGGAGCGGGCGCGATCGGCCGCGCGGGCGGTATGGCGGCGCGCGGCACGCAGCCGGCGAGCGGCAGGCACAGCGCGAGGACGGTGCGCGCACGCTGGCGCCGGCGGACGGGCATGGCCATAGGAAGCGAATGTTCGCTGCCGATCATGACCGGAGGATGTACGCCGCGCCCTCCCCGGCCTCGGCCGATCTCGCGCTTTACGTCCACTGGCCGTTCTGCGTCGCCAAATGCCCTTATTGCGACTTCAACAGCCATGTCCGCGCGCACGTGGACGAGCAGGCGTGGGCGCGCGCGCTCGACGCCGATCTCGCCCACGAGGCGGCGCTGACGCCCGACCGGCGGCTCGGCTCGGTCTTCTTCGGCGGTGGCACGCCCTCGCTGATGGCGCCCGAGACGGTGGCCGGCGTGCTGGCCGCGGCCGAGCGGCACTGGGGCTTCGCGCCCGGCATCGAGATCACGCTGGAGGCCAACCCCTCGTCGGTGGAGGCGGCGAACTTCCACGCGCTGGCGGCGGCCGGCGTCAACCGCGTATCGCTGGGCCTCCAGGCGCTCGACGACGCGGCGCTCGCCTTCCTCGGCCGCGTCCACACGCTGGGCGAGAGCCTCGCCGCGCTCGACGTCGCGCAGGCCGCGTTTCGCCGCGTCTCGATCGACCTCATCTACGCGCGCCCCGGACAGGACGAGGCGGCGTGGGAGGCGGAACTCGCCCGCGCGCTCGCCTTCGGCACCGAGCATCTCTCGCTCTACCAGCTCACCATCGAGCCCGGCACGCGCTTCGCCGCGATGGCGGCGCGCGGCGCGCTCGCGCATCCCGATCCCGATCTCGGCGCCGCATTGTTCGAGGCGACGCGCGCGGCCACGGCGGCGGCGGGGCGCCCGGCCTACGAGGTCTCCAACCACGCCGCACCCGGCGCGGAGAGCCGGCACAACCTCGCCTACTGGCGCTATCGCGACTATCTCGGCGTCGGCCCCGGCGCGCACGGCCGGCGCGGGCGCGCCGCCACCACGCGCCACAGGAAACCCGAGAACTGGCTCGCGGCGGTGGCGCGCAACGGCCACGGCCTCGCCGGCGAGGAGCCGCTCGACGCTGCGACCCGCACGCGCGAGGCGCTGCTGATGGGGCTCAGGCTCACGGACGGCGTCGATCTCGCCGCCATCGCGGACGAGGCCGACGCGCGCGTCGTCGACATCGTCGACGAGGCCGCCGTCGCGCGGCTGGCGGGGCACGGCCTCGTCGCGCGCACGGGCGACCGGCTGGTCGTTAGCGAGGGCGGCATCCTCCTCCTCGACGCGATCCTGGCCGCACTGGTTCGTTAGGAGACGGCCTTCCGCATCGCGACGTTTCGGCCTTGCATCGAAGCCCGGCTAGGGGACGGAGCGGCCGCCATGCCGCAGAGCCTCACTCAATTGCTTGATCCTCGACAGCGCCACCGGTTCCGCAGTCGTCGCCACCCACCTCGCCGGTCGGCGACGCGGTGAAGCGCGGGCGCCGAGCTGATCCCCGGCTGAAGCGAGGCCCAGCGTGACGCCTTCCAGCCGCTGCGCGGCGTCGGGCAGCGCCCGGTTGGCCTTGGACTTGGCGAAATCCGGATGGAACAGAAGGATCGTGGCGCGCACGGTCGGTCTCTCCTCCGCGGGAGACGACAACGGACCGGCCTCCTTCCGACGCATGACCCAGATCAGCTTCATTCGCCCATGAATGCGCGACGTGAACCCTGCCCTCTCGACGAGTGGACCGTACTGCCGAGGATGGGGGGCAAGCCGCCTCACGTGTCGGATACGAGCCTATAGCTGATCCGTCCCCGCTGCCGCCGGAGACCGCTCAGGGCCCCGATCTTGCCGAACACGTCGCGATCCGCCGCGCTTCCGCGTGCACGGATCGCGTCGGAGCACAGAGCCCGTCGGATGCCCGCGAAGGGCAGGGAGGAGCGGACCGGGGGGTGACGTTGTGTCGACTTCGTCGATTTCGGCGCCGCGAACGAAGCCTGTCCGACCGGCGGCGCTCGTTTGCCAACCGCTCCCCCACCGCCTACATCGCGCGGCGAACCCGACACCCGTAACCCGCGAGCGACCCATCATGGCCGTCCAGTACAGCTTCGTCATGAAGAACCTGACGAAGACCTTCCCCGGCGCCCCCAAGCCCGTGCTCAAGGACATCAGCCTCCAGTTTCTGCCCGGCACCAAGATCGCGATCATTGGCGTCAACGGCACCGGCAAGTCGACGCTGATGAAGATCATGGCGGGCATGGACACCGAGTATTCGGGCGAGGCGTGGGCGGCCGAGGGCACGACCGTCGGCTACCTGTCAGCCAGGAGCCGCCGCTCGATGCCGACCAAGACGGTGATGGGCAACGTCCGCGACGGCGTGCGCGCCACCGCCGACCTCGTCGATCGCTTCAACGCCATCTCCGCCGAGATGGGCGACCCGAAGGACGATACCGACTTCGACGCGCTGATGGAGGAGATGGGCGTCCTCCAGGAGAAGATCGACGCGGTCGACGGCTGGACGCTCGACAACCAGCTCGAGATCGCGATGGAGGCGCTGCGCTGCCCTCCCGGCGACAGCAGCGTCGAGAGCCTGTCGGGCGGCGAGCGGCGGCGCGTGGCGCTGACCCAGTTGCTGCTCGCCAAGCCCGACATCCTGCTGCTCGACGAGCCGACCAACCATCTCGACGCCGAGAGCGTCGCGTGGCTGGAGCGGCACCTGATCGACTATCCGGGCAACGTCATCCTCGTCACCCACGATCGCTACTTCCTCGACAATGTCGTGACCTGGGTGCTCGAGCTCGATCGCGGCCGCTACTACACCTACAACACCAACTATTCGGGCTTCCTGGAAGCCAAGGCCAAGCGCATGGGCCAGGAAGAGCGCGAGGAGGAGGGCCGCCAGAAGGCGATCTCGCAGGAACTGGAGTGGATCCGGCAGAGCCCCAAGGCGCGCCAGACCAAGAGCAAGGCTCGCATCCGCGCCTTCGACGAGCTGGTCCAGCGGCAGGCCGAGCGCGGGCCGGGCAAGGCGCAGATCCTCATCCAGGTGCCCGAGCGGCTGGGCGGCAACGTCATCGAGGTGAAGGGGCTGAAGAAGGGCTTCGACGGCAAGACGCTGTTCGACGGGCTCGATTTCACGCTGCCGCCGGGCGGCATCGTCGGCGTGATCGGGCCCAACGGCGCGGGCAAGTCGACGCTGTTCAAGCTCATCACCGGGCAGGAGCAGCCCGACGACGGATCGGTCAAGATCGGCGAGACGGTGCGGCTGGGCTATGTCGATCAGTCACGCGACACGCTCGACGCCAACAAGAATGTCTGGGAGGAGGTGTCAGGCGGCAACGAACGCTTCGTCTTCGGCAAGCACGAGGTCGCCTCGCGGGCTTACGTGGGCGCGTTCAACTTCAAGGGCGTCGACCAGCAGAAGAAGGTCGGCCAGCTTTCGGGCGGCGAGCGCAACCGCGTCCACATGGCCAAGATGCTAGCCAAGGGCGGCAACGTGCTGCTGCTCGACGAGCCGACCAACGACCTCGACGTCGAGACGCTGCGCGCGCTGGAGGAGGCGCTGGAGAATTTCGCCGGCTGCGCCGTGGTCATCAGCCACGATCGCTTCTTCCTCGACAGGCTGGCGACGCACATCCTCGCCTTCGAGGGCGACGGCCAGGTCGAGTGGTTCGAGGGCAATTTCGAAGCTTACGAGGAGGATAAGCGCCGCAGGCTCGGCGATGCCGCCGATCGGCCGGGGGCGGGGGCGTACAAGAAGCTGACGCGCTGAGCGCGCGTCAGCCGAGGCGCGTCGTCGGAATCGAGAGGCGGGCGATCGTGGCCGCCTCGACAGGCTCGCCGAACGGAACGAGGCGCCGCTCGGAGTAGGTCTCGCCCGTGGGCACCCAGAACTGATGAACGACACGGGCGTTGATGTCTGCCACCCAGTATTCGGGCACGCCGGCGAGAGCGTAGCGGGCGCGCTTGCGACCGAGATCGAAGGTGAGGCTCGCGTCCGAGACCTCGACGACCAACACGACGGAGGCGACCGGAACATAACCATCGCCGTCCGGCTCGCTCGTAACCGCGACATCGGGCTCCGGCATATCCGCCGGCGGGATCGCGACGCTGCCTTCGGTGAACGGCGTCAGCGTCAGCCCCGCCGCCCTGATCGCGTCGCGTAGCGCATCGTACACCGCCATCTTGGTGCGCCAATGCGGGCGATGCTGCGCATTCATGTAGACGATCTCTCCGCCGAGCAGCTCGGTGCGCGCATAGCCTTGGAACGCGCCGGCATTGTCGAGCAGGATATAGTCCTCCACCCTCAGCCTGAGCGGGAGCGGAACTTCATTCGCGACTTCTGCCCATTCCGGCAGGCCGACGGGGCGGGGATCGTTCATGGCGTCACGATACCACGCCCCAAAGTAGCCCGGAAATCAGTAGAAGTTGGCCGGATCGGGTGCCGGTGCCCTGCACGCCGCCTGATGCCCGTGCCGGCAGGCATCGACCTGGATGCGCCACGCCGCCATCGCGTCCGCATAGGCGCGGCGCTGGCGCGCATAGCGCGACGCCTGCTGGCCATGCGCGGCGAGCTGCGCGTCGTAGCTGGCGAGGTCCGCCTGATACTGCGCCTGGTTGGCGCCGTTGACCGCGTTCTGCGCCGCGATGTTGCCGCGCACGTCGAGGTTCGCCGACGCGGTGCCGGGATCGGCGCCCGGCGCCACCTGTCCGGGTGCCACCGAAGCCGACGCCTCCGCCGAGCCGTCGTTGTAAGGCTGGTTGGGGTCGGTCTGGTGCGGCTCCGCGGTTTGCGCGGCGAGCGGGCCAGACGCGAGGAGCAGCGCGGCGGCGAACGCGAGAGTCTTCATCAGCTATCCTCCGAGATTCCGCGCGAACGTTCCGGCGGCGTTCCCGGTTCCTGCTCGCTCAGGCCGGCTCGAACCGTCCGCTCGCCTCGTCGAGCAGGCGCAGGACTCCATCCCGGATCGCGAACCACGCGCCCTGCAGCCGCAGCCGTCCCGCCGCTTCCGCTTCGACGACGAACGGAAAGGTTCGGAGGTTCGCGAGGCTGACCGCCACCGCCTCCTGCTCCATCGCGCGCTCCGCCGCCTCGCCCGACGCGTGCGCCGCCGTCACCCGATCACGGCCCTCGTCGAGCAACGCCACCCAGTTGGCGACGAAGCCGCCGGCGCCGGGCTCGGCATCGGCGAAGGCGCGGGTGAGCGAGGCCTTGCAGCCGCCGCAGAACTCGTGCCCCATTACCACGATCTCGGCGACCTTGAGCTGCGTCACCGCGAACTCGATCGCCGCCGAGGTGCCGTGATGCGATCCGTCGCTCTCGAACGGAGGCACCAGCGCGGCCACGTTGCGGACGACGAAGATCTCGCCCGGCGAGGTGTCGAAGACGGTCGCCGGATCGACGCGGCTGTCCGAGCAGGCGATCACCAGCACGCGGGGGCTCTGACCCTCGGCGAGCGCGGTCCAGCGCCGGCGCTGGACCTCCCACCCATCGCGGCGGAAGCGGTCATAACCTTCGAGAAGCTGAGCGAGCGGAGACATGACGCGCGGCGTAGCGCCCGCGGCGCGGGGCTGGCAAGTGGGGGCAGGGAACGCTATCTCCATGATCATGAACGACATGGCCGCCGCTTCGCTCCCCGCACGCGCTCGCAAGCCCGACTGGATCCGCGTCAAGGCGCCCGCCGGCGCCGCTTTCGCCGAGACCAAGGGGCTGATGCGACGGCTCGGCCTCGCCACCGTCTGCGAGGAGGCCGCCTGCCCCAACATCGGCGAGTGCTGGACCAAGAAGCACGCGACGGTGATGATCCTCGGCGACACCTGCACCCGCGCCTGCGCGTTCTGCAACGTGAAGACGGGGATGCCGCGCGCGGTCGATCCGCTGGAGCCGCAGCACACCGCCGACGCCGCCGCCGAGCTCGGGCTGGAGCATATCGTCGTCACCTCCGTCGATCGCGACGACCTGCCCGACGGCGGGGCGTCGCAGTTCGTGCGCGTGATCGAGGCGCTGCGCCGCACCACCCCCGCGACCACCATCGAGATCCTGACGCCCGACTTCCGCAATAAGGCGCAGGCCGCCGTCGAGGCGATCGTCGCGGCACGGCCCGACGTATACAACCACAATCTCGAGACCGTGCCGAGGCTGTACCCCACGATCCGGCCGGGCGCGCGTTACTACGCGTCGCTGCGGCTGCTGGAGAGCGTGAAGCGGCACGATCCGTCGATCTTCACCAAGTCCGGGCTGATGACGGGCCTCGGCGAGGAGCGGCTGGAGGTTCATCAGGTGATGGACGACATGCGCTCCGCCGACATCGATTTCCTGACGATGGGCCAGTATCTCCAGCCCACCCCGCGTCATGCCAAGGTGATCGAGTTCACCGCCCCCAAGACGTTCGAGGCCTATGCGGCGATCGCCCGCGCGAAGGGCTTCCTGCTCGTCGCCGCCTCGCCGCTCACGCGCTCCAGCTATCACGCCGGTGACGATTTCTCGAAGCTGCGCGCCGCGCGCGAGGCGAAGCTGTCGAGCGCGCGGTGATGTTTGCCGTGCCTTTGCGGCGATATTCCGCAAGCTGCTGATCCGACATGCCCCGTCACGCCGAGACGCGGCGGCTGCCCTATACGCCCGAGCAGATGTTCGACCTGGTCGCGGACGTCGGCCGCTATGGCGAGTTCCTGCCCTGGGTGTCGGCGGTGCGCGTGCGGTCGCAAGGCGAGACCGAACTCGTGGCCGAGGTGGTGGTCGGCTTCAAGGGACTCTCTGAGCGTTTCACCTCGCGCGTGGCGAAGGAGCGGCCGCAGCGCATCCACGTCGAATATGTCGATGGTCCGCTCGAGCATCTGCGTAACATCTGGCGCTTTCGCGCCGACGGGGCCGGCGGCACCTGCATCGATTTCTCGGTCGACTTCGCGTTCCGCTCGCGCATCTTCCAGGCGTTGGCAGGGCAGGTGTTCGATCGCGCGCTGAGGAAGATGATCGGCGCATTCGAGGCGCGCGCGGCGGCGCTCTACGGCTCGCCGTCCTCGTCGGAGGCCATCGTCGCGCCGGGCAACAGCAGTTCCAGCGCGCAGAGCGCCGCCTGACGGCGGATCGCGGCACGGCCGATATCGCCGAACTCGCGCAGATCGGCGGTCACGTCCTCGGGATCGCCGTCGCGGGACGCGCGGGCGAAGACGACGGTGCCGACCGGCTTCCTCTCGCTACCGCCGCCCGGCCCGGCGATACCCGTCACCGCGACCGCGACGTCGGCACGGGTGCGGTGGAGCACGCCCTGCGCCATCGCCCAGGCGGTGGCGACCGATACCGCGCCGAACGTCTCCAGAACATCCTCCGAGACGCCGAGATGCTGCGTTTTGAAGGCATTGGAATAGCTGGTGAAGCCGCCTTCGACCACGTCCGAGCAGCCGGCGATCTCGGTCAACGCGGCGGTGACGAGACCGCCGGTGCAGCTCTCGGCCGTCGCCACGCGAAGCCCGGCGGCGCGGTTCTCCTCGATGACGCGGCGGGCGAGCGCCAGCAGCGGTTCGGGCAGATTGTCGTCGGTCATCGTGTCGGGGCCTCGTCGGGGCGGCAGATGCTGAAGCCGGGAACCGCTTCCGATCCGGCGAACTGGAGCGCGAGCAGGATCGCCTCGGCCATGGCATCGGCACGCAGCGGCGCGGCGAGCGCCACCAGCCCGTCCACGGTCGCGCAGTCGTCGGGGTGGACGCGCGCGCGGATCGCCTTCGCGACGATGTCGTGCGCGAGCTTCAGGACCGTGTCGTCGTCGGCGAGGAAGGAGAGATCCTGGCCGCTCGCCACCTCGATCGCGTGGCGGGCGCGGATCGGGTCCGCCGGAGCCTCGCGGCGGTAGCGGGCGGCGAGCGCCGCGCCTTCGCTCGGTAGGAAGGCCTGCGGCGGAAGCACCGTGCCGCATCGGGTCGCCAGCCCCTCGATCGCGTCGGGCAGCGCGACGGAGAGCAGCGTCCTCGCCTCGTCACGGGTAAGGCAGGCCGCGTCGGCCTGCGTCGTGATCGCCGCCGTCGCCGCGAGCATCGTCGTGAACCGCCTCAGGCGCACGGTATCCGCACCGTCGCCACCGCCTGCGCCGCCATGCCCTCTCCCCGCCCGGTGAAGCCGAGCCGCTCCGTCGTCGTGGCCTTGATGCTGATCCGGGCCACCGGCACCCGCAACAGGCGCGCCACCTCGGCGCGCATCGTCTCGCGATGCGGGCCGACCTTGGGCGCCTCGCAGATGATCGTGCAGTCGACATGATCGATCTCGCCGCCACGCGTGCGGATCAGGTCGGCGGCATGTTCGAGGAACTGGCCGGACGCCGCGCCCTTCCACCGTGGATCGGACGGGGGGAAATGATGGCCGATGTCGCCGTCCCCGACTGCGCCGAGCAGCGCGTCGGTGATCGCGTGCAGCCCGACATCGGCGTCGCTGTGCCCCGCGAGCGCGGCCGTGTGGGGCACGCGGACGCCGCAGAGCATGACGTGGTCACCCTCCGCGAAGGCGTGGACGTCGAAGCCCATGCCGGTGCGCGAGACGAGCGTGGCCGCCACGCGCGCCTCGGCGGCGGCGAAATCGGCCTCGTGGGTAATCTTCTCCAACGCCGCGTCTCCCTCGACCGCCACGACGACCAGCCCGGCGGCGCGCGCGACCTGCGCATCGTCGGTGGGTTCCTCCTCCTCCGCCCAGCGACGATGCGCGTCGAGGATGGCGGCGAAGCGGAACGCCTGCGGCGTCTGGACGCGCGCCAGGCCGTCGCGCGGCACCGTCGCGCCGACATGGCCACCGTGCAGGCGGACGAGCGTGTCGACCGCCGGCAGGACCGGCACCGCGCCGTCCGCCTCCGCCAGCGCCGCCGTCAGCCGCCCGATCACGGCGGGAGGAAGGCCGGGCCGCGCGGCGTCGTGGATCAGCACGAGATCCGCGCCGCCCGCCGCCGCGATCGCCTCCAGCCCGGCGCGCACCGAGGCGCGGCGCGTCGCGCCACCGGTGGTGGTGGAGGCGGGCTGGCGACAGGCGAGCGCCGCCGCCAGCATGGCGCCATGTCCCTCGCCATGGACGATGTGGATCGGTACTCCTTCGCATGCGTCGAAGGCCCGTGCGATCACCGTCGCGCCGCCGAGATCGCGATACTGTTTGGGAACGTCGCCACCCGCGCGGCTTCCCGAGCCGCCGGCGACGATCAACGCGACGACCGTGCTCATCACGCGAGCGCCTAGCGCGCCGCGGCGACACCCGCAATGCGACACGCACTTGCCGTCGGGGGGCGGACGGGTTAGCGCGTGCCTCTTTTCTGGGCAGATGCGTGACATGACTTTCCAGCCGCTCCTGCGTCCGATCGCAGTCGGGCCGGTGACGATCGAGACGCCGGTGATCCTGGCCCCGATGACGGGCGTCAGCGATCGGCCGTTCCGCACGCTGGTGCGGCGCTACGGGTCGGGCCTCAACGTGACGGAGATGGTCGCCAGCCAGGCCGCGATCCGCGAGACGCGCCAGTCGCTCCAGAAGTTCGCCTGGGATCCGATCGAGGACCCGGTGTCGATGCAGCTCGTCGGCTGCACCCCCTATGAGATGGGAGAGGCGGCGCGGCTGTCGCAGGATCGCGGCGCCGCGATCGTCGACATCAACATGGGCTGCCCCGTGCGCAAGGTCGTCAACGGCGAAGCGGGCTCGGCGCTGATGCGCGACCTGACGCTCGCCGCCGCGATCATCCGGGGCGTGGTGGAGGCGGTGTCCGTTCCCGTCACGCTCAAGATGCGGATGGGCTGGGATCATGCCAGCCTCAACGCGCCCGAACTCGCGCGGATCGCGGAGGATCTCGGCGTCCGCATGGTGACGGTGCACGGCCGCACCCGCTGCCAGATGTACCGCGACGCCGCCGACTGGCGCTTCGTACGGCGTGTGAAGGACGCGGTGTCGGTGCCGGTGATCGTCAACGGCGACATCTGCTCGCCGGGCGATGCGACGGAGGCGCTGGCGCAATCCGGCGCCGACGGCGTGATGATCGGGCGCGGTGCGTATGGGCGGCCTTGGCTGCTCGCCCAGACGATGCGCCGTCTGACCCGCGGCGAGACCCTCGCCGAGCCGTCGCTCGACGAACAATATGCGGTGATCGTTGAGCATTATCAGGCGATGCTCTCGCACTACGGCAAGGTAACGGGCGTCGCCATGGCAAGGAAGCACATCGGCTGGTACACCAAGGGCCTGACGGGATCGGCGGAGTTCAGGAACGCCGTGAACCAGGAGCCCGACGCGGACCGCGTGCTCGCCATGCTCGACGAATTCTATCGACCGTGGCGCACGCGGGCCGCCGCCTGACTCCGCCCGGCCGACGTGGCGACGCGGACGGCCCCGCCGCCGCGGAGCTCCTGGCCGCGCTGCCCACCGCGATCCTCGTCATCGACGAGGAGGGCCTGGTGCGGGATTGCAATCCTGCGGCGGAGACGCTGCTCAACCTGGCGCGCGCCGGAATCGTGGACGCGCCGATCACCGCGATGATCGGACATTCCCTGACGGCGCTCGCCCCGGACCAGCCGATCGCCGCCTACGATCTCGCCATGACGCTGCCCGGAGCGCGCCCGTACAGCGGCGACATGGCGGTCTCGCCGCTCCCCGATCGCGCGGGGTGGCGGATCGTCGCGATCCACGGCCACGCCAGCCACGATCTCGGCGCGCGCCTCGCCGATCGGCGGGGACGCGCGTTGCCGGCGGCGGCGGCGGCGGCGATGCTGGCGCACGAGGTCAAGAACCCGCTCTCCGGCATCCGGGGTGCGGCGCAGCTGCTCGAGTCAGGGGCCGACGCCGGGCAGGCCGCGCTCACCCGCCTGATCCGCGACGAAGTCGACCGCATCGCCAGGCTGATCGATCGCATGGAAGGGCTGACCGACACGCGGACGCGCGCGCTGGAGCCGCTCAACATCCATACCGTGCTCGGCCAGGTCCGTGAGCTGGCGGCGGCGGGCTTCGCCGCAGGCATGACGATCCGCGAACTCTACGATCCCTCGTTGCCCGACGTGATGGGCAACCGCGACGCGCTGGTGCAGATCCTCGTCAACCTGCTCAAGAACGCCGCCGAAGCGGCCGGTCGGCACGGCGCGATCACGCTTCGCACCGCCTATCGACAAGGACTGTCGGTGGCGCGGCTGGGTGGCGGCGACAGGCTGGCGCTGCCGATCGAGCTGGCGGTCATCGACGACGGGCCGGGCGTGCCCGAGGGCATCGCCGCGCACATGTTCGATCCCTTCGTCACCTCCAAGCGCGACGGGACCGGCCTCGGCCTCGCGCTCGTCGAGAAGCTGGTCGAGGAGATGGGCGGCATCGTCCAGTATCGCCGCGACGCCGGGTGCACCGTGCTCCGCCTGCTGCTGCCCCGTGCCAGGGACGTGCGATGACGACGCGCGTGCTCGTCGTGGACGACGACGCCGCGATCCGCACCGTGGTGCGCGAGGCGCTCCGCCGCGAGGGCCATGTCGTCGAGACCGCCGCCTCGATCGCAGAGCTCAGGCGCGTGATCGGCCCCTTCGGCCCCGACGTGCTGGTGACCGACGTGGTGCTGCCCGACGGCGACGGCCTCGATCTCGTGCCGGAGATCGCGGCGCTCCACCCCGGCCTGCCGGTCATCGTCCTGTCGGCGCGGAACACGCTCGCCACCGCCGTGCGCGCGACCGAGCGCGGTGCGTTCGACTATCTCCCGAAGCCTTTCGACCTGGACGAACTGCGGCGCGCGGTGGCCGGCGCGATCGCCAAGGCACGGGATCCGGCCAGCGAAGCCGCGGCGGATGTTCACGAGCTGCCGCTGATCGGGCGCTCGCCCGCGATGCAGGCCGTGTACCGCACGATCGCCCGCGTCGTCGCCCACGACCTTACCGTCCTGGTGCTCGGCGAGTCGGGCACGGGCAAGGAGCTGGTCGCGCGCGCGATCCACGATCTCGGGCCGCGGCGGGCCAAGCCGTTCGTGGCGGTCAACATGGCGGCGATCCCGCGCGAGCTGATCGAGAGCGAACTGTTCGGACACGAGCGCGGCGCCTTCACCGGTGCGGCGCAGCGCAACGCCGGCCGCTTCGAGCAGGCGGCGGGCGGCACGCTGTTCCTCGACGAGATTGGGGACATGCCGGTGGATGCGCAGACCCGTCTGCTGCGCGTGCTGCAGGAGGGCGAGTACACCACCGTGGGCGGCGCACGCGCGATCCGCGCCGACGTGCGCGTGATCGCGGCGACCAACACCGACATCGCCCGCGACGTCAGCGAGGGGCGCTTCCGCGAGGATCTCTATTATCGGCTCGCGGTGGTGCCGATCGAGTTGCCGGCGCTGCGCCAGCGGATTGAGGACGTGCCCGAACTCGCGCGCCACTTCCTTGATCGCGCCGCCGCCGACGGGCTGCCGCGCAAGACGCTCGACGAGCATGCCACCGATCGGCTTCTGCGCCATGGCTGGCCGGGCAATGTCCGCGAACTCGAGAACCTCATGCGGCGGCTGGCGGCGCTGGTGCGCGAGGAGCGGGTGGGGCTCGACGCGATCGAGACCCAGCTCGGGTCGGCTGGGGGGGCGGGCGGTGCGGCGGAGGGCGCGGACGGCCTCGCCGCGACGGTGGAGGCGCACCTGATCGCGCTGTTCGCCGCGTTCGGGCGCGAGCTGCCGCCCGACGGGCTCTACGATCGCGTGCTGGCGGAAGTCGAGGCGCCGCTGCTCCGCCTCTCGCTCGCGGCGGCACGGGGCAACCAGATCCGCGCCGCGCGGCTGCTCGGCATCAACCGCAACACGTTGCGCAAGAAGCTGTCGGAGCGCGGTATCGATCCCGCCGCCGCCCGGCGCGGACGTTGAGGATCGGGAGCACGGCAGGAGCGATGCCGCGATAGCGCCGAGCCATGAAGCGATCTGCGCGTCGGGCCTCGGCGGGGTCGAACCTGATCTCGCTTATCGTCCTGGCCGGTGATCCCCATGCCGATCCCGCTAGCGTCAGCGCTGGGCTGCAGGGCGGCTTGCGTGTTGCGCGCGCAACCCTGTGTGGTAAGGCGGCCACGATGATCGCTCGGACAGGTGGTGCGACGGGCTCTGCCCCGCCCGCCCGGCAGCCGCGATGGCGCCGCCGGCTCGCGCTCCTGCGCCGGCCTGAGCGGCTCGTTCCGCTCGTCGAGGCGGCGACGATCGCTGTCTTCGTCGCGATGGTCGCGGCCGCCTACGCAGTGGTCGGCCAGGGCGGTACCGCGCAGCGGCCGGTGACGCCCGCGCTGGTGGCGCTGCTGCTCGTCGCCATCCTCGTGCCCGCGATCGCGGTCATGGTGCTGTTCGCGCGGCGGCTGGCGCGCGCGCGCGCGCTGCGCAGCGGATCGGGGGCGGGTGGGCGGCTCCATATCCGGCTGGTGGCGCTGTTCTCGGCGATCGCGGCGATCCCCACCCTGCTCGTCGTGATCTTCGCCTCGCTGCTCTTCCAATATGGCGTCGCCTTCTGGTTCTCCGATTCCGCGCGCACCGTGCTGGAGAGCGCGGACCGCGTGGCCGAGGCCTACGTCGCCGAGAACAAGCAGCGCATCGACGGCGAGATGGTCGCTATGGCGCAGGATTTCCGCAACGTGCTGCGGCAGGCCGCGATCGACGATCCGCGGGTGCCGCCCTTCCTCGCCCAGCAGCTCACCTATCGCAGCCTGTCGGAGATCGCGCTGATCGCGGAAGGGCCGGACCACGTCCCCCGCCTGCTCGCCTTCATCAACCTGACGACGGCGCGGCCCGCGGCCGAGCTGATGCCCACGCCGCTGCTGAAGAAGCTCGACGGGGGCGACGTCATCGCCGATACCGCCAGCGACCGGATCGTCGCGCGCATCGCGGTCGATCCGCGCGCGCGCCTCTACCTCTACGCTTCGCGCCGCGTCGATCCGTTGGTGCTCGCGCAGGTGTCGCGGGCGCGGAGCGCGCTGGGCGACTATCGCGGCTTCGTCGAGCGGTCGCGACTGCTCCAGGTCCGCTTCAACGCCGCGCTGCTGCTCGTCTCGCTGCTGATCGTCGGCATCGCGATCTGGATCGCCTTCGCCGTGGCGGACCGGTTGACGCGACCCGTGTCCAACCTCGTCGACGCGGCGCGCAAGGTGACGCTGGGCGATCTCTCCACGCGCGTGCCCGCCGCCACGCGACGCGACGAGATCGGCGTGCTCGCCACCGCGTTCAATCGCATGACGCGGCGGCTGGAGGAGCAGACCGGCGCGCTCGTCTCCGCCAACCGCCAGGTCGAGGCGCGCCGCGCGCTCACCGAGGCGGTGCTGCGCGGGGTGTCGGCGGGGGTGATCTCGGTGGCGCGCGATCGCAGCGTGCGGATGACGAACCAGTCCGCAGAGGCGCTGCTCTCCACCCGCGACGCGTCGCCCGTCGGCCGTCCGCTCGCCGAGGTCGCGCCCGAGCTGGTGCAGCTCCTCGACGAGGGGCGGCGCGAGGCCGTGATCCAGCTCGCCTCGGCGGGCGGGGTGCGCACGCTCGCGGTGCGCGTCGTCGCCGCCGAGGACGGCGAGGTCATGACCTTCGACGACATCACCGAGCAGCTCCTGGATCAGCGCCGCGCCGCCTGGTCGGATGTCGCTCGGCGTATCGCCCACGAGATCAAGAACCCGCTCACCCCCATCCAGCTCGCCGCGGAACGGCTGCAGCGCCGCTACGGCCGCGAGGTGCAGTCAGATCCGGCGGTGTTCGAGCGGCTGACGCAGACGATCGTCCGTCAGGTCGGCGATCTGCGCCGCATGGTCGACGAGTTCTCCTCCTTCGCGCGAATGCCCAAGCCCGTGTTCCGGCCCGAGCCGATCGTCGACATCGCGCGTCAGGCGCTGTTCCTCCACGAGGTCGCGCATCCGCACGTCGCCTTCTCCCTCGACGCGCCCGATCCCTCGCCCGTGCTGGTATGCGATCGGCGGCTGCTCGGCCAGGCGCTCACCAACATCGTCAAGAACGCGGTGGAGGCGATCGCCGGCAAGGGCGAGCCGGCGGGACGCGAGGCGGTGGCGATGACCATCGCGCAGGATACCGGCCGCATCGTCGTCGCGGTCGCGGATACCGGTGCTGGCCTGCCCGCCGATCGCGAGCGGCTGACCGAACCCTACATGACCACCCGCGCCGGCGGCACGGGGCTGGGCTTGGCGATCGTTCGCAAGATCGTCGAGGAGCATTACGGCACGATAGCGTTCGCCGATCGGGAGGGAGGCGGCTCGGTCGTCGCGGTCACGCTCGATCCCGTGAAGCTGGCGCCGCTCGGTCGGGAGGATGACGGGGAATTGGCGGAGGATGGCGATCCGCTCAGGATGAAGGTCGGCTGACATGGCATTGGACGTACTGGTCGTCGACGATGAGCGCGACATCCGCGAACTGGTCGCGGGCGTGCTCGAGGATGAGGGCTACGCGGCGCGGGGAGCGGCGAACAGCGACGAGGCGCTGGCCGCGATCCGCGATCGCCGGCCGAGCCTGGTGCTGCTCGACGTGTGGCTCACCGGATCGAAGCTCGACGGGCTCGACCTGCTCGACGAGATCAAGCGCCGCGACCCGACCTTGCCGGTGCTGGTGATCTCGGGACACGGCAATCTCGACACCGCCGTCGCCGCCATCCGGCGCGGTGCCGCCGACTTCATCGAGAAGCCGTTCGAGGCCGAGCGCCTGCTGCTGCTGGTGGCGCGCGCGACCGAGACCGACCGGCTCCAGCGCGAGAACGCCACGCTGCGCGCGCAGGTCGGCCAGGAGGAGGAGCTGACCGGGCAATCCGCCGCCCTGAACGCGGTGCGCGCCACCTTGAAGCGCGTGGCGGGCACCGGCAGCCGCGTGCTCGTCACCGGTCCGGCGGGCGGCGGCAAGGAGGTGGCGGCGCGCCTGCTCCACGCCTGGTCGACGCGCGCGCGCGCGCCGTTCGTGATCGTCTCGGCGGCGATGATGACGCCCGAGCGCGTGGAGGAGGAGCTGTTCGGCGTGGAGGAGGGGGGCGACGTCGTTCGCCCGGGCCTGCTGGAACGGGCCCATGGGGGCACGCTGTTCCTCGACGAGATCGCCGACATGCCGCTTACCACGCAGGCGCGCATCCTGCGCGTGCTCACCGATCAGAGCTTCGTGCGCGTCGGCGGCGGCGCGCAGGTGAAGGTCGACGTGCGCGTCGTCTCCGCTACCGCGCGTACGCTGCCTGAAGAGATTGCCGCGGGGCGCTTCCGCGAGGATCTCTACTACCGCCTCAACGTCGTGCCCGTGCACCTGCCCGCGCTCGCCGACCGTCGCGAGGACATTCCCGTGCTCGCCCGCCACTTCGTCGCGCGCTACGCCGCCGAGCGGCGGGTACCGGCGCCCGAGCTGTCGCTGGAGGCGGTGGGCGCGCTCCAGGCCTATGAGTGGCCGGGCAATGTCCGCCAGCTCAGGAACGTCATCGAGCGGACGATCATCATGGCACCGGGCGATCGCCTGGGCTCGATCGACGCCGACATGCTGCCGCCCGAGGTCTTGTCGGACCAGGAGCGCCTGGCGCCCGGCAACGCCGCACGGTCGATCATGGGCACGCCGCTCCGCGAGGCGCGCGAGACGTTCGAGCGCGAGTATCTGCGCGTCCAGATCCGCCGCTTCTCGGGCAACATCTCGCGCACCGCCAACTTCATCGGGATGGAGCGGTCGGCGCTGCACCGCAAGCTCAAGTCGCTGGGGCTGGGTGATCCGAAGGACGGCGACGAGTAGCGGCGTCATTGCCGGCCTGCCGGTGCCGACTTACATGGGTTCGTTCCCGCGCGCGGCGGGGGCGCGAGCGCCATCGAACGGCGTCGATGCGGGCCACGTCCCGCCAAGTGCCGGAGACCGGTAGCATGGCCGAAAAGCCCAACAACCTTCAGGACATGTTCCTAAACACGCTCAGGAAATCCAAGACCCCCGTCACGATGTTCCTCGTCAAGGGCGTCAAGCTCCAGGGCATCATCACCTGGTTCGACAACTTCTCCGTGCTGCTCCGTCGCGACGGGCAGGCGCAGCTCATCTACAAGCACGCCATCTCCACGATCATGCCCGCGCAGGCGATGGACCTCGCGCCCATCGAGGCGGCGTTCGCGCAGAACAAGCGCGGCACGCAGTTGCAGGACATCTTCCTGACGGCGGTCAGGAACGCCGCCGAGCCGGTGACGATGTTCCTCGTGAACGGCGTGATGCTTCAGGGCGAGATCGCCGCCTATGACCTGTTCTGCCTGCTGCTCCGCCGCGACGGGCAGAGCCAGCTCATCTACAAGCACGCGATCTCCACCGTTCAGCCGCTGCACCCCGTCAACCTCATCGAAGCCGACGACGAGGAGGGCGAGGCGGCTTGAGCGGTTTCGCCCGCGAGGACGGGCTGGCGCGTGGCGCGCGCGCGATCGTCGTCCTGCCCGAGCTCGGCGCGCACAATCGTTCGAGCGCCGCCCGGCTCGACGAGGCGGCGGGCCTCGCGGCGGCGATCGGCCTCGACGTCGTCGAGAGGCTGGCGTTCCGCGTCCGCTCGGCGCGGGCGGGAACCCTGCTCGGCGTCGGCCAGGTGGAGCAGATCGCCGAGGCCGTGCGCGTCGCCCAGGCCGAACTCGTGGTCGTCGATGCCGCCGTCAGCCCGATCCAGCAGCGCAACCTGGAGAAGGCGCTCGCCGCCAAGGTGATCGACCGCACCGGCCTGATCCTCGAAATCTTCGGCGAGCGCGCCGCCACCGCGGAAGGCCGCCTCCAGGTGGAGCTTGCGCATCTCGACTATCAGGCGGGCCGGCTGGTCCGGAGCTGGACGCACCTCGAACGCCAACGCGGTGGCTTCGGCTTTCTGGGCGGTCCGGGCGAGACGCAGATCGAGGCGGACCGCCGCATGATCCGCGATCGCATGGCGAAGCTGCGCCGGGAGCTGGCGGAGGTGAGCCGGACGCGCGGGCTGCATCGGGAGCGCCGCCGCAAGGCACCCTGGCCGGTCGTGGCGCTGGTCGGTTACACCAATGCCGGCAAGTCGACGCTGTTCAACCGCATGACCGGCGCGGGCGTGATGGCCCAGGACCTGCTGTTCGCGACGCTCGATCCGACGATGCGCCAAATCCAGCTTCCCGGCATCGACAAGGCGATCCTCTCCGACACCGTGGGTTTCGTCTCCGATCTGCCGACCGAGCTCGTCGCCGCCTTCCGCGCCACGCTGGAGGAGGTGATCACCGCCGACATCATCGTCCACGTCCGCGACGTCTCGCATCCCGACAGCGAGGCGCAGGCGGAGGACGTCGCGGACGTGCTGGCCGGGATCGGCGCCAGCGGCGCGGAAGCGGCACCCATATTGGAGGCGTGGAACAAGCTCGATCTGCTCGGCCCGGAGCGGCGCGAGGCGCTGCTCGCGGAGGCGGCGCGGCGCGACGACGTGGTGCCGATCTCGGCGCTGGGCGGAGAGGGCGTCGACGCGCTCCGCGACGCCTTGTCGGCGCGGCTGACGCGCGGTGCGCGCGTCCATCATGTCGAACTCGCGAGCGCGGACGGCGCGGCCATCGCCTGGCTGCACCGCCACGGCGAGGTGCTGGCCCGCGAGGATGCCGGCGAGACGGTGCGGATCGACGTCCGTATCCAGGAGAGCGACTGGGCGCGTTTCGCCGCGCGGGTCTAGGCAGGCTCGGCGGCGGGCTCCGGCGTCCGGTCGGCGGCGCGGCGCGCCAGCAGCACGCCGCCGAGCGCGAGCACGAAACCGACGATCTGGAACGGCGCCAGCGTCTCCCCGAACAGCGCCCATGCCTCGACGGCGGCGAGTGCGGGCACCAGCAACAGCAGCGTCGACACGCGCGTCGCGCCCTGTCGGCCGATCAGCCAGGCGAACAGCACCAGTCCGCCTATCGACAAGCCGAGCACCGACCAGGCGAAGCTCGCCCACAACCAGGCGCCCCCGTCCCAGCGCGTGCTGCCGACGACGAGGCAGCCGAGCACGCCGGTGACCGCGCCGCCGACATTCTGGAGGGCGACCGTCCCGAGTAGCGGGTCGCCCGCGAGCAGGCGATGCTGGACGAGCGTGGCCGCCGCCATCGCCAGCACCGCCGCCAGGCCGAAGACCGCCGGCAGCACCGCGAGCGTCGCGCCGCCGCGCTCCAGCGTGGGCGCCAGGACCATCGTGACACCCGCCACGCCCACCGCCATGCCCGCGACGGAGCGCGTCGACAGCCGCTCGCCGAAACCCAGGAAGGCGATGAGCGCGATCGGCAGCGGCTGGAGCGCGCCGAGCAGCGACATGACGCCCGCCGGCATCCCGGTACCCACCGACCACCAGCTCGCGCAGAGATAGAAGCCGGGCATCGCCGCGCCGAGCCCGACGTGCATCGCCGCGCGCGTCGCCGGCAGCCGCCGCTCGCGTAGCGCCGCCGCGCCGAGCCCGAGCAACAGCGCGGTCGCCGCCATGCGGGCCAGCAGGAACGCCTGCGGATCCGCGTGAGCGATCGCCGCGCGCGCCACGACGAAGCCCGTCGACCAGACGAGCACGAACAGGACGGAGGCCACGGCACCGGACATGGCCGGGCTCGTGGCCGCCGGCACGACGCTTGTCGAGCGGTCGAGCCGGTGAAGACGCTTGGACCTGCTACTCCGCCCCCGCGGCGTGCGCCGGCGTCAGAGGATGTAGCGGCTAAGGTCCGTGTTGCGCGCGACTTCGGAGAGATGGGCCTCGACATAGCCGGCGTCGATCGTCACCTGAGTGCCGGCGCGATCCTCGGCGTCGAAGCTCACCTCCTCGAGCAGCTTCTCCATCACCGTCTGGAGCCGGCGCGCGCCGATATTCTCGACGGAGCCGTTCACCTCCGCCGCGACCCGCGCGATGGCGGCGATGCCGTCCTCGGTGAAGTCGATCGTCACGCCCTCGGTGCCGATCAGCGCGACATATTGCTGCGTGAGCGACGCGCGCGTGTCGGACAGGATCGCGACGAAATCGGCTTCGGTCAGCGCCTTCAGCTCGACGCGTATCGGCAGGCGCCCCTGAAGCTCGGGCAGCAGATCGGACGGCTTGGCGACGTGGAACGCGCCGGACGCGATGAAGAGGACGTGATCGGTTTTCATCGGGCCGTATTTGGTGGCGACCGTCGTGCCCTCGATCAGCGGCAGCAGGTCGCGCTGCACGCCCTCGCGGCTGACCGAGCCGCCGCGCACGTCGGAGACGGCGATCTTGTCGATCTCGTCCAGGAAGACGATGCCGTTGGCCTCCGCGTCGGCGAGCGCCGCGCGATTGAGGTCGTCTGTGTCGAGCCGCTTGTCCTGCTCCTCCTCGACGAGCTTCGCCCAGGCGGCGGGCACGGCGAGCTTGCGGCGTTTGGTCGGCTTCTGGTTGCCGAACGCCTTGCCCATCATCTCGCCCAGGTTGATCATGCCGACCTGACCGCCCATGCCGGGGATCTCGAACGGCGTCTGGCCCGCGTCCTCGACCTCGATCTCGATCTCCTTGTCGTCGAGATGACCGTCGCGGAACCGTTGCGTGAAGGCGGTGCGCGTCGCCTCCGACGCGTCCTTGCCGACGAGCGCGTCGATGAGGCGGGCGAGCGCGGCCTCCTCGGCCTTCTCGCGCACGGCGGCGCGGCGGCGCTCGCGCTCCAGCCGGATCGCCTCCTCGACGAGGTCGCGCGCGATCTGCTCGACGTCGCGGCCGACATAGCCCACCTCGGTGAACTTGGTCGCCTCCACCTTCACGAACGGCGAGTCGGCGAGCTTCGCGAGCCGCCGGCTGATCTCGGTCTTGCCGCAGCCGGTCGGTCCGATCATCAGGATGTTCTTCGGCGAGACCTCGTCGCGCAGGTCGACCGCGAGGCGCTGTCGCCGCCAGCGGTTGCGCAGCGCGACGGCGACCGCGCGCTTGGCGTCGGCCTGGCCGATGATGTGCGCGTCGAGCGCGCGGACGATGGCCTTGGGGGTGAGGGCGTCGTTCATTCGTCTCTCGAATCGTCAGGCGGCGGCGTCGAGCGTTTCGACGGTCAGCCGATCGTTGGTAAAGACACAGACCTCGGCGGCGATCGCCATGGCCTTGCGCGCGATCGTCTCGGCGTCCGCCTCATAGTCCGCGATCGCGCGCGCGGCGGCGAGCGCGTAGTTGCCGCCGGACCCGATCGCCGCGACGACGCTGTCGTTCTTCGCCTCCGGCTCCAGCACGTCGCCGTTGCCGGTGAGGATCAGCGTCACGTCCTTGTCGGCGACGATCATCAGCGCCTCCAAGTTGCGCAGATACTTGTCGGTGCGCCAGTCCTTGGCGAGCTCGACGGCGGCGCGCATGAGCTGGCCGGAGTGGCGCTCCAGCTTCGCCTCCAGCCGTTCGAACAGGGTGAAGGCGTCGGCGGTGGCGCCCGCGAAGCCGGCGATCACGTCGCCGGTCGAGAGCCGGCGCACCTTGCGCGCGTTGGGCTTCATCACCGTGTTGCCCATGCTGACCTGCCCGTCGCCGGCGATCACCACCCGGCTATTGCGGCGTACGGAGAGGATCGTCGTCCCGTGCCAGCCGATCCTGTCCTCGCTCATCCGTGCTCCTCTTGCCTCCCCCGCGCATATGGGATCGGGGCGGCGTGAGGGAAGGGGCGCGCGCTGCCAAGGTCGCGGGATCAGGCGGGCGGTCGGGCGCCCTTGAAGCCTTGCGCCACCACGTACCACTCGCTTGATTCCTTGCGGCTGGCGGGCGGCTTGGCGTGCTTCACCGTCGTGAAGTTGCGCTTGAGCTCGGCCACCAGCGCGTTGTCGGCGCCGCCCGCCAGCACCTTGGCGACGAACGCGCCGCCGGGCTCCAGCACCTCCACCGCAAAGGCGGCGGCGGCCTCGACGAGCGCCATCGTGCGCAGGTGATCGGTCTGCTGGTGGCCGACGGTGTTGGCGGCCATGTCCGAGAGGACGAGGTCAGCCGCGCCGCCTAGCGCCTGCGAGAGCAGGGCAGGAGCTTCGTCCGCCATGAAATCGAGCTGGAGGATGGCGACGCCGTCGATCGGATCGACGGGCAGCAGGTCGATGCCCGCGATCCGTGCTTTGGGGCGCAGCCGCCGGACCACCTGCGACCAGCCGCCGGGCGCGATGCCGAGATCGATCACCGCCCCGACGCCCTTTAGAAATCCGAAGCGCTCGTCGAGTTCGATCAGCTTGTAGGCGGCGCGGCTGCGGTATCCCTCGCTCCGCGCGCGGCGGACATAGGGATCGTTGAGCTGGCGTTCGAGCCAGCGCTGCGAGGCGACGGTGCGCCCCCGCGCGGTCCGCACCCGCTGCCGTCCTCCGCCCCCGCCCGTCATGTCGTCGGCCGCTGACCGATGAGCGAGCGCAGGATGCCCTCGCGGATGCCGCGATCCGCAACGGCGAGCTGCTCGGCCGGCCAGATGTCGAGGATCTCGTCCAGGATCGCGCAACCCGCCACGACGAGGTCCGCGCGTTCCTGCCCGATGCACGGCAGCGTCGCGCGCTCCGCCAACGTCATGCCCGACAATTGAGTGCTGATCGCGCGCATCGAGGCGGCCGGCACGGTAAGCCCGTCGACGGCGCGGCGATCATAGGCGGGCAGGCCGAGATGGACGCTGGCGAGCGTCGTCACCGTGCCCGACGTGCCGAGCAGGCGCGGCGCCTCGGCCCCGCGCGGCAGCGTTTCCGCAAATCGCGCGAACGCCTCGCGCACGCGGGCGCGCATCTCTCCGTAGGCGGCGAGGCCCGCCGAGGCGTCGGCGTCGCGCGGAGCCCCGGCCGCCTCGGCGAGCGAGACGACGCCCCACGGCGCCGAGTGCCAGTCGACGATGCGGACGCGATCGCCCGTCGCCTCCACCAGCACGAGTTCGGTCGAGCCGCCGCCTATGTCGAAGACGAGCGACAAGCCGTCGCCCGGCGGCAGCAGCGCCTGGCATCCCAGCACCGCGAGACGCGCTTCCTCGCCCGCGTCGATCACGTCGAGGTGTATGCCCGTGGCGGAGCGGACCCGCGCCACGAACTCGCGGCCATTCTCGGCCCGGCGGCAGGCTTCGGTCGCCACCGAGCGGACCAGCGCGACGTTGCGGCGCCGGAGCTTGTCGGCGCACACTGCGAGCGCCGCCACCGCGCGCTCGATCGCCGCGTCGGAGAGGCGGCCGGTGGCGGCGAGGCCCTCCCCCAGCCGTACGATGCGCGAGAAGGCGTCGATGATGACGAACCCGTCCGGCGACGGGCGGGCGATCAGCAGCCGGCAGTTGTTGGTGCCGAGATCGAGCGCGGCGTAGGCGCGCGACGCCGTCACGCCCGCTCCACGGCCGCTCGCCGGGCGCGTCGCGCCCCCCTGCGGCCATCGTTCGGCGGTCTCCGCCATCGCCGCCTCACCCGATCAGTCCCGGCGGAAAATCCCGCCGCTGCTTGCGGTGGATGCTAGGGCCGGCGGCGCCCGGCGGCAAGCCGCGCACGTTGACAGCGCCCGGAGCCGAACCTAGGAGGCGCGACGCCTTGGTGCCCCGTCGTCTAAAGGTAAGACTACGGACTCTGACTCCGTCAATTGAGGTTCGAATCCTCACGGGGCATCCACTCGGCCGCAGTTTATGCGGCATCGTCAATGGTTTCCTTCGCCTCGCGGGCTAACTTAGAAGCCCGGTTAGCCATTACTTTACCCATCGCGGTGTCGGCGCGAGCGCCACGCGCGTCTTCGCCAGCGTACCGGCGATACTCTCGCACGCTCTTGTGGCCCGTGATCGCCATGCCCTCGTCATCGCTGCAACCGGCCTCGCGGCAACGTCGAGCAGCGGACTTGCGAAGGCCATGCGGCGAGCAGTGAGGGATGCCGGCGGCGATGCACGCCTTCTTCATCATCCCGTAGAAGCCCTTCGGCGTGAAGGCGGCCCCATCTTTGGTTTCCAGAAGGAGGGATGCGCCAAGCGGTCCAGCCGCTAGGGCGTCGCTCAAAGGCTCGACCACGGGCACGTCGACGGCGTTGTTCGTCTTGCTCTGATCGAGCCGGATCCGGCCGCCCGCGATCGTCTCGTGCGACATGAAGCGGACGTCGCTGACGATCTTCGCCATCTGCGTCTGCACGGCCGGCATCGGCATCGTCATCGCGCCAGCCTGGAAGGCGACGTTCCTGATGCGGGCGGCGTCGAGCACCTGCGCTGCGAGCGCAGCAGGAACCATCGCGCCGCCAGCGGACACGCTGCCCTCGGCGAGCACGCGACGCTCCAGGTCGTTGCGCGGGCCGTTGACCAGCGCCTTCATGAAGCCGCCCAGCCCGATCTCATCGGCGGCGGTGCGTTCCGTCGGAAGGAAGTCGGCGATGCGCTGCTCGCGGCTCAGCACCGGAACGTGTTCGCCGTTCGGCAGGCGCCACGTCGTGAAGTCGGTTGCGGTCGTGCGGGAGGTCGCGCCGGGGAACACCCGATACTCCATCCCGTCGTCGGTCTCGCGATCGTTCAGCGGCCGGCCGCGCGCCTCGCCGTCCTCGTGGGCCTGCCGCTCCAGGATCGTCTCGTTGGCCTGGAGGCGATCCAGCTCGGCGAAGCCCTCGTTGACGGTCGTGCGCTGCTCGTCCGTCAGCAGGCCATCCGTGCCGCCGGGCGCAGCGATGATCGCCGACGTGGACGAGCGGAGCTCGGCCTTGCGCTGGCGCAACTGGTGCAGGTTCATGCTCGTCCGTCCTCATGCTGGCCGAGGGCCGAAGCCCTCGGCGCGGTGAAAGCCGTCTGCCTCTCGGCGATGGCGAAGGTTGCGGCGGTGCCGGATTGAGCCTCCATCTGCGCGCTTGCGGTCGCGCCCGCCCAAGGCATCCGGCTTGTCGTTATCGGCCGCGCCGCAGCAGCCTCAAGGAAAGGGGCGGGATGTTCGGTCATTCGTCGGCGAGCGGCTGGATCGCGGCGTCGTCCCACACGGGAGCCTTCGGCTGGCCCGGGTAGGCCAGCTCCAGCACGTCGCGATGGTCGTAGCCGAGCCGGTGAGTGACGCTCCAGAAGATCGGGTCGATCTCCAGCATGACGAACCCGCCGGCATTGCCAAGGCGGTGGCGGATGATCGCCAAGGGATCGACGCCGGGCGTCCAGTGGATCGCCGCGCGCCGCTCGCCGGCAACGCAAAGGAGGGTGTACCCCGCCCTCGGCCGCGTATCGAACGGCAGACCGGGGTGGCGGTCGGGCTCGTTGCCGATGCCGCTGCCGCCCACGTGGGCAAAGCTCGTCGCCGCCATGAAGGCGTTGGTGACGCTGCCCAAGCCAATATCGAGCAGCCCCTTCGCGATCGCGATCTCCATCACGTTGTAGAACGAGAAGCGACGGTGCGCGCCGGGCGAGCCTCCGCCGACGATCGGGTTATCCTTGTGGCCGACGATCAGGTCGCGCTTGAGCCAGCTTTGCAGCGTCGGGTTCGGAACGCCGGTTGCGGTGACGACCTGCCCGGTCGCGAAGCGGTCGTGAAAGAGGTTCATGGGCCGTCCTTGGTTGGCGCTTGCCGACTAGCTACAGGATTGCCGCCGTAGTGGCAAGCGCCAACTTGGACGGCATCTTACGGCCATCGCCATCCGGTCGCGGTCCGCACCAGCCCAAGCTGCGCGGCTTTGTGCGCGCGATACGCGGCCGCCTCGTTGGTCGGGCCGTGCGACTGATCGACACCGTAGATCGGGCGCGTCGCCATGACGGCGGTGCCCACGTCGGAGGGCGCCTCCCCTTCTATGTCGAGCGGATCACCGGCCGGGTCGTCGTCCTCCAGGTCGCAGTCGCCGTCCGCCATGTCGAGCAGCGCGATCAGCCGCTCGACTTCCGCCTCGATCTCCGCGCGGTTCGCGAGCACGTAGGTGGGGTGGAGGTGCAAGCCCATCAGGCGTCCCCCTCCGCGATGTAGCGGCGGATGCGGGCGAGCGTGGCCCGGCGCATGTCGCGCCCCTGGCGCAGCTCGCGGACGAGGTTCGGGTCGCCCAGCGCCTCGACGCCGAAGCGGCTCGCGGTGCAGCCGGTCGCCGCCAGGAAGCGGGCGATCTCTCCCAGGACGGGATGAGGCTCGGTTGAAGCGAGGGTTGAACAGGGTGCGCGCGCCGGCGCGCCCGTGATAACGGGTGCAGTAGCCATGACGATCTCCTAAGGATCGGTTGTGGTCAGAGCCGGGTTGGAGGTTGCACCCTCCGCTCGGCTCGCTACTGTGCTGGCATGGTTAAGACTGGCGGTCAAGAAACTTTGCCGGCACGGAAGCGGCGGGGGCCGGCCCCAACCGGCAAGGGTGTGCAGATCGGCGTCCGACTACAACCAGACGAGCTTCTAGCACTCGACGAGTGGAAAAACAGTAATGGCGATGTGACACGCGCTGAAGCAATTCGGCGGCTTATGAAAGCAGGCTTGCAGAGGTAGGTCGTGAGAGAGACTGTCCTTCAGGTACTGGCATTTTTGCAGAGTACCTTTCGCGATCTTGAGAGGCTCGTTCCTGCGCCCGTAATTGCTAACAATGGTCGCTGTCTTCACACATCCTACGTCGAGAAGAGCGTTCAGCAAGCCGGAGTTATTAAATTAGCGCGCTATATAAGTGGCCTTAATGCAATTGATTACCTTCTATTGAAAGGCTTCATCCAGGAGCAGGGTGTGCTCGCTAGGACGCTCGATGAGATATTCGAGGATACTATTTTCCTATCGACTGCTGTTAGAACGCGGAAATGGACGAACAATCATGACCGGATGTTGAAGTACTTTTGGGACCCGGAAGCCAACCAAGATTGTATGGTGAAAAGACGACAGGTTCGCGCCTACATAACTCGATCTTGGGAGAACCCGAACCCGTCGCAGGCGGACGAAGCTGGACGCGCCCTTCATCAACGATACTCAATGTATGTCCACGCAGCGGCAGAGACCGCTATGGACTTGTGCATCGGCGTCCCCCCAACGTTTGATCTAAACGGCACAACAAGCACGTTGATGGTGCAGGACTATGCCAAGGAAGGATTTAACTTATACTATAGGGGTCTTCTTGCCGCAAACGCAGTTGCAATCCTGATTGACAGCGAAACTCTGAGAGCATCGACATACGACTACATCAAGATGTTCGAGCGTCAATTCGCGACGGCGTTGTTTGTGCCCGGGGGCGAACCAGGCCACTTACGGGAAGGCGCTTAAACCCACTCCAGCCCCGCCCCCCGGTAAACCTTCGGCCCCTCATCCGTCGCCGCCACCCCGCACGCCATGATGGCGGCGACGATGCCGTCGATCCGGTCGATCGACTTGGCCTTGCTCGGCTTGCGATTGCCCGCCGCGTCCGCCTCGATGATGACGTTGCCCGCCTGCCATTTCAGGATCGGCGAGCCGTTGTGCAGCATCCGCCGCTCCAGCACCGCACGCTCGAACGCGTCCACCGCCGCCGCGTAGGTCCGGAAGCCGGGCACGAACTCTATCAGCGGCAGCTCGATGCCCTCGTCCGCGAGCAGCTTCGCTAGATCCTCGAAGCGCCAGCGATCGAACGCGATCGTCTGCACGTCGTAGAGCTGCCGAATGTCCGCCAGACGCCGCACGATCGACACGCGATCAGTCGCCCGGCCGTTCGTCTTCTCGATCCACCCGGCCTCCGCCCAGCGATCATAGGGCACCCGGTCCCGCTCCACGCGCTCGCCGATCGTGTCCGCCGGTACGAAGTGCCAGACGAGCAGCCGGCCCGAGTCGGGGAACCACAGCGCCAACGCGGTGAGGTCGCGGGTGCTCGATAGGTCCAGCCCGCCGTAGCACCTCGCCCCTCCAGCTCGGCCACGTCGAAGGGCTCGGCGTTCGCCTCCCAATCCGCCGGGTTGAGAAACCGCCCCTCCGCCGCGACGCGCTGGTTGAGGTTGAGCAGCCGGAACGCGGGTTCGAATGACGGCGAGCGCATCGCCATCGCCGCCGCGTCCACGAAGTCCGTCTCGTTCAGGAACGCGCCCAGCGCCGGGTTGGCGGCCGCCCATGCGTCGCGATCGTCGAGGGCGCACCCCTCCGGGGCGGTGTGGAGCTGCGCGTAGACGGTCGGCGACGGCTCGGCGTCCAGCATCTCGCTCCAGAAGTGGAAGTCGTCGGCGGCCTGCGTGCTGATCGTCACGCCGAGCGCGTGCGCCCGCTTCGCCATGCCGGTGCGGAGGTTGTCCCACAGCTCGCGCGAGCGCCATTGCGCCACCTCGTCCGCGATCCAGAACGACGGCGCCAGGCCGTGCGCCTTCCGGGCGTCGGAGGTGAGCGCCGTCCAG
This sequence comes from Sphingomonas sp., assembly GCF_965200105.1. Classification (GTDB taxonomy): domain Bacteria; phylum Pseudomonadota; class Alphaproteobacteria; order Sphingomonadales; family Sphingomonadaceae; genus Solisphingomonas. The sequence goes on along the minus strand of NZ_CBDATN010000003.1, from coordinate 789,672 downwards.
GTCGAGCGGTCCGCCTCCACCTCGATCGACTTGTGCCAGTCACGCACGTTCACCGCCGCCGCCATCCACGGCGTCGCCTCGACGTAGTTTCGGACCATCCGGTACAGGACGCCCGCCTGCTCGCGATCGAGCGCGGCGGCATAGCACTCCCCGTGGGGCTCCTTCATCGGCCCGAGCAGGTGCGCCAGCGACAGGCCCGCGAGCAACGCCGACTTGCCATTGCCGCGCGCCACGGACAGCGCAGCGAGGCGCACCAGGCGCCCTCCTTCCGTCTCCGCGTACACGCCGCGCACGAACCGCTCCTGGAACTCCAGCAGCTCCATCTTCTCGCCGGCGCGCAGGCCCGAGACGATCGGCAGCGTGCCGAGGAAGGCGAGCACCTGGTCAGCCGCCGGCATCCCGCGCTTCGCCCACGGATGGTGGACCTTGTTCGCGCCCGGCCGCCGCCCGGCCGCCCGCATCCGGCCCGCGCCGGGTCCGCGCTTACCCATGCCCTAAGCAATCCTTAGGGCGTCGACCGGGCCGATCCGACCGAACTAATTGAGTTCGAGGGTTCGGGGTCGGTCCTACAGCGTCAGCCCTGAGCGATTTTCCATGCCACGGATGCTCCGGATCGAGCGGGTTGCCGTCCGCGTCGCAGCCCCGCCGGGGCTTGCTGGAGCGCACCGCGCCCGCCTCCACGCCCCGCGCCGTCTTCGCCCCGTGGCACGACGCGCACATGCTCGTCAGCTCGTGCAGCCCAGGGAACGGCGCCCCGCCGGCGCTCACCGGCACGGCATGGTCGACGGTGTTGGCGAGCGTCAGTAGCCCGGCCGCGTCGCACGGCTCGCACATCGGGTTCGCCGCCAGCTTCGCCTTGCGGAGGCGCTGCCATGTCGCGGTGTTGTACGGCCAATCAGCCATGCTCGCGCTCCAGCCGCTTGACGAGCTGGCGCAGGTCGCGCTCGATCTCGCTGCGCTCCTCGAAGTACCGTTCCGGATTGCGCCAGTCGGGTGACAGGCGGCCAAGGCGCTGTGCCGCCTCCCGCACTTGCAGCGCGGGCGTCACGGCTGCCTCCGCTGGATCACAGGCGAGCCGTTGACGACGACCCACTCCACGTCCTGCCGAGCATGGGGATCGGCGGCCATCTCCGCGTTGCGCTTGGTGGCGACGTGATCGGCCCAGTGGAAGCCGGCTGGCGCGGCGGTACGCGGGCCACCGTCGCGCGCCTCCAGCGCCTCGCGCATCAGCCGGATGAGGTCGGCCGCCGTGGGAAGGAACGGCGAGGTGCGGACCCACTCGACGACGGCGCGGCGAAGGATCAGCGGGGGCGCGTCGGCCAAGTCTTCCGCCAGTAGCCCCACCCGCGCCTTGAAGCCCTCGGGATCGTCACCGCAGGTATGCTGGAAGCGGACCTTCAGCTCCGCCACAATCTCGTGGATCGCCCTCGGAACCGTCTTCCGGGCGCGCGAGGGCGGCGGCGAGCATGTCGGCGGCGTACCCGCGCCGAGGTCTTGCCATGCGGTCAGCTCGCGGCTGGCCCCCGGCCGAAGCGTGGTGGTCTCGTGGTGATAGTCCATTGCGGTGATCCTTGATCGGAAAGAGGCCGGTCCAGCCCTTGAGGGTCGATTGATCGAGCACCTCCCCAGGCGGGTGGCCGTCATCCGCGAGCTTCTTCAGCCCTTCGATCGCGAGTTGCAGGGCGCGAGCAGTCGGCTTCGCGCCTTTGGTGAGGCGCATCTCTAGCCAGCCTTTCCAGGCGTCAGCAGGAACCCAGTCGGGCACCTCGATCGACGCGGCCGCTCGCACACGCTTCTTCGGAGAAGACGAAGTCTTCGTAGAAGTGGTGGTTCTTGGTAGTTTGCTTGACACTGTGTCAGGGGTCGACCGACACTGTGTCAGGCCTGACACCTTGTCAGGGGTGACACTATGGCAAGGGTGAATGGTGTAGACGGTGCCGACGCCAGGCTTGATCTTGCGCGTGATATGGCCGGCGCTTTCCAATGCGACCAGCGCACGATCGACGTGGCGCTCGCTCAGTCCGGTGTCGCCCGCGATGCGAGGGATGCCGGGGTTGCACTCGGCTGTCGTGCTGTCGGCTCGTAGCGCCAGCACGAGCAGCACATGCTTCTCGGCCGGGGTCGCAAGCTGGAGCGCCATCGCTGCGTGCTGGAGGTCGAAGGTCGTCATGCGCGGAACCGCAGCGACAGGATCGGGCGGCGGTTGCCCGCCGTGCCGTTCGTGCTATCCTCGATCTGCCCGCCTGCCCGGTGAGCAATGTTGGCGCTCGATCCGGTTCCCGCCGGGTCGAGCGCTTCGTGTTTAAGCCCCGGCGGCGCGCCCGAAAGGTTAGCCATTCGCGATCGGACGCCCACGGCTTTACGAACACTCGTGGGATGGTTAGACTTCGCAAGTGTTTGATATTGGCCTGTGGTTCCTGCCCTCACGGGGCATCCACTTGCAAGTGTCCAAGTCACTCATAACAAAGCCATGTGGCTTGCGATCGAGTGATCGTTCCCTCACCGGTACTACCAGTGCCGTGTTGAAAGTCGGCGAACGAGAGTGACCGTCTGCGGGAGCGGAACCGTCTCAGAGCCCGTCTCGAATCTCATGCGTAGCGAGCTATGCGTCGAGAGAGCAGCATGGCTGATGCGGCATAGAGGAAGACGGTAGCGGACCTGACGGTGGGCTCGAAGTCCTTGGCGAGGCGGTGGTTGCGGTGGAGCCCCTCGAACCCGCCAGCGTTGCGCAGCTCCCCGAACCAGCGGTAGACGGTGCGCCAGGGCGGGAAGCTGTCGGATGGCAGCAGCCAGGGGCAGCCCGCCCGCAGGACGTAGAAGATCGCGTCCAGCACTTCGCGCCATCGCCATCGACGATGCCGTCCCCGGTCGCGGGGCTTGGGCAGGAGCGGCGCCACGACCGCCCACTCCGCGTCGGTCAGATCGCTTCCATAGCGTAACCCCGCCCGGCTATGCCGGGCGCCGGCGGCCGGGTCCCACATGATGTCTTCCCGGTCTGGTCTCGCAACCGCCCGGAACCACATCGGAACCCGATCGCCCACCGTTACGCCAGCGTTCTGATACGGCCTTTTAGACGGACCGGCCACGGCCACGCTGAACCGTGCCGTTCAGATCCTGTTCGGGTACTGAGCCTAGCACTACTTTGGCAGGTTAGAGGAGCCGGCTGGGATCGTCGTTGATTCTCGTGTGTCAGTGTAGGCTGACGGATCGATGGCGATGGTGGTGGACGAGGGCTGGCGAAGCGATCTGGAGCGATGGCTTGAGCCGTTCCTGGCGGGGCTGTCGCATCCAGCGCGACGCAGGATGTGTCCGCAGTATGTCGCTGGTCTGATCGGTCCCGGCGATCGCAAGAGCGTGCAACCGATGGCCGCTCGTGGCGGTGAGGCCGGCTATGACCAGCTCCACCACTTCGTCGCCGCGGGTGTCTGGGACAGTGCACCGCTCGAGGCGGCGCTGCTGAGCGAGGCCGACCGGTTGGTGGGTGGCGCCGGAGCCTTCCTCGTCATCGACGATACCGCCATGCCGAAGAAAGGGCGGCACTCGGTCGGCGTGGCGCCGCAATATGCCTCGTCGCTCGGCAAGAACGCGAACTGCCAGACGATGGTGTCGGTGACGTTGGCATCGCGCGAGGTGCCGGTGATGGTGGGCTTGCGCCTGTTCCTGCCGGAGAGCTGGACCGGCGACCCGGGACGCATGGCGAAGGCGAAAGTGCCCGCCGACCGGCAGGCTGCCCTGACCAAGCCGGAGATCGCCATCGAGGAGATCGACAAGGTAAGGGCCGCGGGCGTGCGCTTCGGCTGCGTGCTCGCGGACGCCGGCTACGGGATGAGCGCGCCGTTCCGCCAGGCGCTGAGCGAGCGTAGCCTGTCCTGGGCGGTCGGCATACCGGGGCGACAGAAGGTATATGCGGCCGATGTCGCGATGATCTTCCCGGTGGCAGGCCACGGGCGGCCTCGCCAGCACCATATCCCCGACAGCAAGTCCGTCGCTGCCGAGACGCTGCTGGCCGGACAGCCGTGGAAACAGGTCAGCTGGCGGCGCGGCACGAAAGGTCGGCTGGCCGCGCGCTTCGCGGCCTTGCGCGTGCGCGTAGCCGACGGTCCGACCCAGCGTATCCGTGACATGGGCAACCAGCATCTGCCGGGCGAGGAAGTATGGCTGGTCGGCGAGCATCGCTCGACCGGCGAGCGCAAATACTATCTCTCGAACCTGCCTGCCGACACGTCGATCAAGACGCTCGCCGGCGCCATCAAGGCACGATGGATCTGCGAACAGGCGCATCAGCAGCTCAAAGAGGAACTCGGCCTCGACCACTTCGAGGGCCGGTCGTGGACAGGGCTACACCGACATGCGCTGATGTCGATGATCGCCTACGCCTTCCTCCAGTCCCGCCGCCTCACGGCAGCGGGACGGAAAAAAAAGAGTCGGGGGACCACCACCGCAACCGAGCATGCCGGCCGTCAGGCAGGCCATCCTCGACATCTTCGCACGACCGCCACCGACACACTGCCCCCATTGCAATAAGCCGCTTGCGACAACCTCAACTACAAAAATGCCAAAGTAGTGCTAGGTTGAGGCCTCACACAAGTTGTTGTGGTGCTGTGGTGATATTTGCTTCTGATGGGTTCGGGCAGGAGCGGCTATGGCATGGCATCTGTTCTGGGTGTCTGATGGGGCGTGGGCGGCGATCGAGCCGCATCTTCCGCATGGGTGCCTGCGCAAGCCGCGGGTGGACGATCGCACGGTGATCTCCGGCATCCTGCACGTGCCGAAGACTGGATGCCGGTGGCGCGAAGGTCCGGCTGCCCATGGGCCGCCGACGACAACCGCTATAACGGTGGGCGTCGCGCGGAATCTGGCAGCGCGGCGTGAGCTGGATCGGGCCCGGATGGAGCGTAACATCCTAAGAAACGCGTTATAAACCTTGAAGACGCGAAGTATAACAACGCCGTAAAAGAAGGCGTCGACATTTTTGCGGAGACGTCGCGGTGAAGTTCACTTTCATCGAGCAGCATGCGTCCACCTGACCGGTGAGCGTCATGTGCCGCATGCTCGGGGTGTCGCGCAGCGCTATCACGACTGACGCGTCCGCGCGTCGAGCGTGCGGGTGACGGCGAACCTAGCACTGCTTGCCGACGAACGCGCTGGCGCTCAATCGCGCTACGATCTGGCTGACGAAGCCAGGAAAGCTCACGCCGCTCTCACGACATAGGCATTGCCATGAAGAGAAAGGAGCACTGTGCCGCGATCTTAGGCAGGGTGACACCACCAGCCGGCGACGCCCCTGACGTTTCTCGGCTCCGACGACACGTCTTTCGCCATCTCGGGCTTGAAGAGCATGTCGTCATAGGCCGTCCGCTCCTCGGGGCCGCCCGCCAATGACGGACCGAGCTTCATCAGCGCTCGTCTTCAGTCATCGTCGCACGGCCGGCGAGACCCGCATCTCGATCGGTACAGGCATCAGCTTGATTGCAGAAACGTCGGCGTCCGCCTGTATCCGCTACTTGCTCGGCTTGGCCTCGTTTCCCGCGCGCCCCGCTCGTCTACGTCAGAGGTCCTTCTCAAAACGTCTGCTTCGTTCGTGATCCGGGCTAAGCGGTTCCACCCCTACCCATGGCCGTCGGATTGAGGCTGCTGCCGGACCCTTGCCCGCGAGATGGGCAGATAGCCTACCGAAAATGCCCCGGTTCTCCTCCGCGATCCCGATGGTGACGACGAACAGGAAAGCCGGTACGGTCGCGATTAGGGTTTCGCGACCGCCCTGCTTCGACGAGCGAGACTTGAGCAGTTCGGTGACAGCAGGCAGAAGAGTGTCAATTCGCTTTGCCGGTGGCTTTATTCGGAAGGCGATTTGGACGGTCGCGGCAAGTGCGAGTATCTACGAACGAAAGGGAATATACTCGATGTCCACGGCCGAACAGATCGCAAAGGATTTCCACGCCGCGCTTGTTGGCGGGAACTGGCGAGCGATGCGCCAGTTGTTCAAGGATGACGCTACTTGGACGCTGCCGGGCGACAATGCCATTTCCGGAATTGCGGTCGGTGGCGACGCCGTGGTCGAGCGGGCACGCCTGATCGCCAGTTACGGCCTGTCCTTTCAACTCGAGAACATCTTGCTCAGTCGGGATAATATGGCGCTCGCCTTGCATAACACGGGAGAACGCGATGGCGTGCAGCTCGACGAGCATCTTGCCACCGTTTGTCGCCTGCGCGACGGCTGCATCGCTGAAATCGAGACCTTCCTGTCCGATGTCCCCGGCATGAATCGCTTCTTCGCACGCTGAGTGCCGTCCTAGCTGGCGCATCGGCGCCAGCCGCGATGCACGCTCGACGCAATCGCGACCCGTTGTTCGGAAGGCGCTTTGGCGCTGCCTACCAGCATTAATCATCCGATTTAGACCGGCGGACTCGATACCGGCTGAAAGGGCCTGATGATTGTGGGGTATCGCGGGAGCGAGCTACCTCGATCAGCGATGACATGGAAGAAGGTGGCTGTTCCCCGATAGACGAAGGTGCGGGCTCGTAGCCGGGCCCGTACGTCGAACGAAGAAAAGCCCCGGACGAATATACCGGGCTCGACGTCTCGCTGGAAGGAATGGCAGTATCTATTCGACGGGAGGGCAAGCGTGTCTGGGCGTGGGAAGTGCGCTTCGGATCCGCAGCTGCTCGCGGCGCTGGTCCGCAAGCGTCCGCCCGCACCCAAGCAGGAGGCGCTCACCGCCTGCATCGGAGCGACCCGCACTGTGCGGTCGCGCATCGAGAACGACCGCGCGGCCCGCTCCGAGACGCTGGTGCTGCTCGTACGTGAGCCGGCGAGATCAAGGACGTCGGCCCCGAACGGCGCATGGAGCGTCGAACGCTCGGCTGATGGGTAGCCAAGCTCGGAAGGGCTTCGGTTCGATCTGCCTCACAGTTCTGACGAGCCGTGACGATCAGGGCGCGCGCCACCGCCTGCGTAGGATTGCCGCAGGCCAGCGGCGAGCGCGGCCTCCGTGTCGAATGACGCCGCACTTGGGCGCCGCGACCCACACCGTTTTACCATCCGTGCCGGAACAAACAGGTCCAGTCCTGCTTTCATACGCCGCTCGACACGATGATCCGTGGAGCGCCGCACGGGCGGCGTCAGGCCTTGAGCCGGCATGGCGAGGAAACCACGCCCGGTGGTCTCGCCGAGTTGTTAGGCGGAGCTTTATCGATGCCCGGAGAGCATGAAGAACGGGCGATACCTCTTCTGGAGGAAGAGCTCCATATCTCCAAGTTCGAGGCGGTCACTGACAAGGCGCGCGTCCGTACGATAGTGGAGGAGCGCCCCGAGCGCATAGAGGCGATGCTCAGCCGCGGCGTGCTCGAGGTCGAGCGCGTGCCTGCCTTCCGCGAAGTCAACGAGACGCCGTCCCCCCGCCAGGAGGGCGACACCGTCGTCATCTCGATCGTAGAGGAGCGGCTCGTGAAACGTCGCTTCGTCGTCGAGGAGGTGTTCATCCGCACCGTGTCCGTGATCGAGCATGCCGAGTTCGAGGCCAATGTGCGCGTGATGCGGGCAGAGGTCGAGCGCCCTATCCACGGGAACGATACAGGGAGAGAATGATGGCCGACCCGAACGACACGCGTGGCGCACCGCCACGTGAGGTGCATATCGAGAAGAAGAAGACCAACTGGCTCGCTTGGATCCTGCTCGCGCTCGGCATCCTCGCGGCGCTGCTCGCGCTGAGCCGCTGCCATCGTCAGGAAACCGCGGCCGTTGCACCGGCTCCGACAGGCACGCCCGCGACGCCGCCGGTCGGCGTTGAGCATGTGACGCTGCCGGGAGGCAAGACGGTCGACCTGCAGCCGCACACGCTCAACTATGATCTTCAGGGCTTCCTGGCCTCGTCCGCCCCGGCGCCGCGCACCTTCACCTTCGACAATCTCAACTTCGACACGGCTGCGTCCACGATCCGCGCGGACGATCGCCCGACGCTGGCTGCGCTGACCCAGATCCTTGCCGCGTATCCGACAGCGGCCGTGCGTCTTGTCGGCTATGCCGACGCACGCGGCTCGGATCCTGCGAACATGAAGCTGGGTGCCGACCGCGCGGCAGCAGTCGCCAAGGCGCTGATCGATGGTGGCGTTAACGCCAAGCGCATCGCAACGGCGAGCGGCGGCGACAGCAATCCGGTTGCAAGCAACGCGACCGCCGGTGGGCAGTTCGAGAACCGTCGCACCGAACTCGTCGTGACGAGCAAATAGCTTCATTTCCCCCGAGGAGAAGACCGATGACACGTACCATCACAGCCTTGTTCGATGATCGTGCCGATGCCGAGGCTGCGAAGAGCCGTTTGAGCGCCGCGCACGTCGACGCCGGCCACGTCAGTATCCACGACAAGACCAGCCCTGGCTTTCACGCCACCGGCCGATCGACGACGCAGGACGTCGGCATGTGGTCTTCGATCAAGAACGCGTTCCTCCCCGACGAGGATCGCCACACTTACGAAGAGGGTGTGCGGCGCGGCGGTTTCCTGCTGACCGCCGACGTCAGCGAGGAGCATGTCGACGAAGCCGTCCGTGTGCTCGAGGAGGCGGACACCGTCGACATCGACGATCGCGCGCAACAGTGGCGCTCGTCGGGTTGGGACTATGCCGCCGAGACCGGCGCGGGCGCGGGCGTGTCCACGGGCGTGTCGGGCTGTACGGCGGGCGCGGATGACCGTCGCACGGACGTCCAGGGCGAGCAGAGTATCCCGATCGTCGAGGAGCAGCTCGTCGTCGGTAAGCGCGAGGTCGATCGCGGAGGCGCGCGCGTACGCTCTTACGTGACCGAGGTCCCCGTTCACGAGCAGGTTCGCTTGCGTGACGAGCGGATCGACGTTCAGCGGCGCGCCGTCGACCGGCCGATCACCGATGCGGACGATGCCTTCCGCGAGCGTACCATCGACGTGACCGCCACCGGCGAGGAGGCGGTCGTCGGCAAGACCGCGCGTGTCGTGGAGGAGGTCGTCGTCTCCAAGACCGCCAGCGAGCGTGTCGAGGAGATCGACGACACCGTGCGCCGGACCGACGTCGAGATCGACGGAGAGCGTGGAACGACCAGCGATCCGAACTACCGTCGCTGATTGCAGGCCGGCGTGCGGGCGGATCCGCACGCCGGTCGTCCTGACTTTCGGTTGCCGGCGGCAGGCTAGGCTGGATGACCCGCAAGATGTTGCTCGATGTCACCGGCGAGTTGAGCGGAGCCATCGGCGCCAGCCTGGTGTCGCTAGCACCTGCGAGCCAGATCGAGACCTTCGATGGGTCCGTGCAGGTGCTGTTCGAGCTGTGTCACGTTCGGCCGGTCTCTATCGCGGGCGAATGTGAACGGTCGCGAATGTCGACCTCCGCGCACTCCGCCGACCGCACGCCGGCGGAGTGTTTGGACAGCTTGACGCTACGAACGCCGTTAATCGCCAGCATCCTAGAAGCCTCGTGCACGCACTACCGGGTGGACCGGTCGGAGTCGCCGACTATGGGCTTCGGCGATCACATCCTGGTGCTAGAGCACCGCGGGCGCTTGGCTGGGGATCGTCGGCGTCGGCGATGTCGCGGCGGACGTACGCGCGCAGGATCCGCTCGGCGTCTGGTCCACCGGCACCGATGCTTCGCAACACGCTGCCGAGACCTACCGCCCCGCCCGGTCCCATGCCGATCTCCTCGCGCGCTCGCGACGCCGCTTCATCCGCACCGTCTCGACCTCCTTTTCGGGCGCTCTCGCGTCGGTAGCGACATCGACCGGCAGCGAGCGGAGGCGGAGATCGCGCCGCCGCCCGGCACCCTGCTGCATTCTCACCTTACCACGACCACAGGAGATAATGATGGACGACACCAAGACAGGCCAGGATCGGCCCGCGGCGGGCGGCGCGTACGCGCAGGCATCAAGCACTGCCCAGGCGGCGATGGGCCAGACCGCGGGTGCCGCCACGTCCGCGAAGCAGACCGCCGCGGGTGCCGTCGATCAGGCGAAGGAACAGGCCTCCTCGCTCGTCGGTCAGGTGAAGGACAAGGCGGTCGCCGCCGCGACCGATCAGAAGGAGGGGCTGGCGGATCGCATCGACGAGGTCGCGCAATCGCTGCACAAGTCCGGCGAGCAGTTCGCCGGCCAGCAGGACTGGATCGCCAGCGCGATTGAGCGCGGTGCCGCCGAACTCGGCTCGCTCGCGACGTCGCTGCGCGAGAACGATGTCGCCAATCTCGTCGCGCAGGTGAAGTCGCTCGCGCGGCGTCAGCCGGCGCTGTTCGTCGGCGCGTCCCTCGCCGCCGGCTTCGCGGTCGCGCGCTTCGGCAAGATCGTCGCGGCCGACGTCTCGCACGACGATCTCCCCACGATGCCGGAGGTCGGTCATGGCGGGCGTTGATCCGGGCGGCACCCACTCGATCGGCGAGATCGCCAGCGGCCTCGCCGGGGACATCCAGGATCTCGTCAAGGGCGAACTCGCGCTCGCGCGCGCGGAGATCGACCAGAAGCTCCACGGCGTCATCATAGCGGCGATCTCGATCGTGGGCGGCGCGCTGGTCGCCTTCGCGGGCCTCGTCGTCGTGCTGGAGGGTGGTGCCGCGGTTCTCGCTTTCTGGCTTCCGGCGTGGGCCTCGCTGCTGATCGTCGGTCTGGTGATCGTCCTGATCGGCGGTCTCATCGCCCGCGGCGGTCTCGCCAAACTGTCGCTCAAGGCGGTCACGCCCGAGCGCACGATCGCCACCGCCCAGAAGGACGCGCGCATGCTCAAGGAGCACACATGATGGTTGAGATTTCCGAGACCGACCGCATCGAGCGCGATCTGGCGCGCACCCGTGCCCGCATGGACGACCGCCTCGACGAATTGCAGGATCATCTGACGCCGAAGCAGATGATCAACGACGCCTTCGGCTATTTCCGCGGCGGGGAGGGGGCGGACTTCACGAAGGATCTCGTGACGCGCGCCCGCGCCAATCCGATCCCCGTCGCGCTGACCGGCATCGGCATCGCGTGGTTGATGGCGTCCAGCCAGTCCACCCATGCGGTGCCGCACGGGTCGGGTCCTCGGCGCCGGCCGACGACGACCGGTTCAGATGACCTCGAGACGCGGCTGCGCGTCGCGGAGGGCAGCGTCCAGCGTCTCGACCATGACGATGACGACAGCTACGCGAGCCGCCTCGACGACGCGCGGGGGAAGGTGGTCGGCGTGACGCGACACGCGTCGGACACCGCCGCTTCCTATGGCCAGAGGATCAAGGACGCGATCGCCGCCGCCGCGCAGAGCGTGCGTGAGAAATCCCATGATCTCACGGCCGGCGCTCATAACGCGTTCGATAAACTCGGCGACGGTGCAGCTCAGCATGGCGCCGCACTCCAGGGAGATAGTCAAGCTATGGCTCGTTCAGCTCGTGATGCATTCTCGTCGGTCACCGGCAACCCGTTCGCGCTGGGTGCCGTCGCTGCACTCGTCGGCCTCGTGGCGGGTTCGCTGATCCCCACCACCGAGGAGGAGGAGAGCGCGCTCGGATCGGCGGCGACCAGGCTCAGGACGGCAGGACGTGATCTTGCGCAGGACGTCGTCGATCGCGGCGGTCGTGCCGCCACCGAGACGTTGGGCGCCATCAAGGATAGCGCGCAGAGCCATGGCCTGAACGCCGATCGGCCGGTCGGTGAGCTCCTCGGAGAGGCGAAGAGCGGCGATCTCGTCGGCAACATCAAGCAGGTCGCCCAGGAGACGCTGCAAGCCGGCAAGGACAGCGCGCAGACGCAATTCGCCAAGGAGCCGAAGCAGGGCGGCGACCTCCGGAAAGGCTGATCGGCGAGGTATGACATCGGGTCGCCGCGTACCGATGGCGGCGACCCGATCGATTTGGTCCGCGCAAGAGCGAGGCTAGGCCTCGTCAGACGCGTGACCAGCAGCGGGACGATCGCGTGACGCGCCGGCGATCGTGGTGCCGGGTGTCGGACTCGAACCGACGACCTACCGCTTACAAGGCGGTTGCTCTACCAGCTGAGCTAACCCGGCGGCGGCGCGCGTTGTGCGTCAGGGCACACCGAAGGTCCAGCCTTCGAGTGCGGCGCGCGGGTCCGTTTTGCGCCGCCACAGCCGTTCGTCGGACGCCGCGCGGCGCAGCCACGCCGCGCCGACCATCGCGTCGGTGCTGTGATCATCGTAGCGTGGAAGGACTGCGTGCGGGCGGCTGCCGAGCGCGACGAGCGCGCGATCGAGCGTGGCGGCGTCGCGGATCTTGCCGGCGCGGCCGGGCCCTGCCGCCTTGGCCGCGATGGCTGTGTAGATCTCGACGAACAACGGTCCGCGCGTCGGCACCGCGTCGAATGGCCACACGGCAACGCGACCGGACAGAAGATGGAGCATCCGCATCGCGGTCAGGCTCGACTTGCCGACCTGTGCCGGGCCGACGAGATTGAAGGCGCTCTGCGCGGCGCCGAGGCCGGCGTCGCGGCAGGCGCGCTCGGTCACGCGTAGCCGGCCGAGGCCGGCGCCGAACAGGTCGCCGGCACGGCCGCCGTGGCGGCGGAAATGACGATGCGCCTCCACGTGATCGACGACGCCGGATGCGCCGAGATGGGCGTCGCCGGCACAGCACCGATCGACCAGTCCCCAGAGCGAACGCGCGTCGGCGGGAGTTTCGTCCCAGCCGGGAAAGTACGCGCCGAGATCGGCAAAGGGCAGGGCGAGCGAGGCGTCGATGCCGATGAGGATGTCGCGCTGCGTGCCCGCATGATCGAGCAGCCAGGCGAGCACCGCCTTGCGCGACCAGCCGCCGTCCGGGCGGACCAGCACCGGCGCCTCGTCGCCCTCCCCACAGCAGGCGAGCGCGATGCCGCGCGGCCTCGCCACCGCCTCGCCCGACCAGTCGATGCAGGCGAAATGCCGGAAGCGCCGCCTCACTCCGGCTCACCGCCGCCGACGACGGGCCATCAGCGCCTGCGCGTGGGCGCGATTGATCATGGCGCGTACGCGCCCGCCGTCGATCGCCTCCTCCCGCACCAGCACGGCGGCCTAGCCCGCATAATGGAGCGTCTCCCGATAGGTGGCGGGTTCGGTCTCGATCAGCATCGCCTTGGTGCCGGGGTCGACGTGGAGAACGAAGCTGCCGGGCTCGTGGCCGATGCCGATCACCATCCGCCCGTTTGCCTTGACGGCGGGTCTGCCATAGCTGATCGAGCGCTCCGCGCCGTCGAGCGTCAGCGCGTATGCCTCCGCCTCGTCCCACGTCATCGCGCGCGCTCCTCGCGCAGCTTCGCCCAGTGCGCGAGCCGCTCGGCGATCCGCGCCTCGTGTCCGCGCGGCGCGGGTTCGTAGTAGGTCTGCGGCGTCATGCCTTTGGGCCAGTAGTCGTCGCCCGAGAAGGCATCCGGCGCGTCATGGTCATAGGCGTAGCCCGAGCCGTAGCCGACCTCCTTCATCAGCCTGGTCGGCGCGTTGAGGATGGCCTTGGGCGGCATCAGCGAGCCCGTCTCCTTCGCGCTCCGCGTCGCCGCCTTGTAGGCCCTGTAGGCGGCGTTCGATTTGGGCGCGGTGGCGACGTAGAGGCAGGCTTGCGCCAGCGCGAGATCGCCCTCGGGAGAGCCGAGGAAGTCGAACGCGTCCTTGGCGGCGAGGCACTGCACCAGCGCCTGCGGATCGGCGAGCCCGATATCCTCAATCGCCATGCGGATGAGGCGGCGCGCGAGGTAAAGCGGCTCCTCGCCCGCCACCAGCATCCGTGCGAGATAGTAGAGCGCCGCCTGCGGATCGGAGCCGCGCACCGCCTTGTGAAGCGCGGAAATGAGGTTGTAGTGCCCCTCGCGATCCTTGTCGTACACCGCGACGCGACGGTGGAGCAGCGCGGCGAGCGCCTGCGGATCCAGCGGATCGTCGATCGCGATCGCGAACAGCGTCTCGGCCTGGTTGAGGAGGAAACGGCCGTCGCCGTCGGCGCTTGCGATCAGCGCGCCGCGCGCCTCCTCCGTCACCGGCAGCGTGCGGCCCTCGACCGCCTCGGCGCGCGCCAGGAGCGTCGCGAGCGCCTGCCCGCCCAGCCGCTCCAGGATCAGCACCTGGCAGCGCGACAGCAGCGCCGCGTTGAGCTCGAACGAAGGATTTTCGGTGGTGGCACCGACGAGGATGACGGTGCCGTCCTCGACATAGGGCAGGAAACCGTCCTGCTGCGCGCGGTTGAAGCGATGGATCTCGTCCACGAACAGCAGCGTGCGCGTGCCGGTCCGCGCATGGACGCGGGCATCGGCGAACAGCTTCTTGAGGTCGGCCACGCCGGAGAACACCGCCGAGATCATCTCGAAGCGCAGGCCCACCGCCTGCGCCAGCAGCCGCGCGATCGTCGTCTTGCCGGTGCCGGGCGGACCCCACAGGATCATCGACGACAAGCGGCTTGCCGCGACCATCCGGCCGATCGCGCCTTCCCGGCCGGTGAGGTGATCCTGCCCGACCACCTCGCCAAGCGCGTGCGGGCGCAAACGTTCCGCGAGGGGCGCGGCATCCCCGGGCATGGCAGCGGGTGCGGGTTCGGCGTCGGAGAAGAGGTCGGCCATGCACGCGCTATAGATCGCCCGCCCGCCGAAGGGGATTGGTGGCTTGCGGCTGCGAAAGGGCGGCCCGTGCTCATCGTCGGCAACCGACATACGTTCGTCAGACAGGAGAGACTATGTTCGGATTTCATCATGGACGGTCGCGTGACGACCAGCATTCCCGCGCCGAGGCATGGCGTGCGGTGCGCAGTGGCTGGGGGCGGCATGGCGGTTCCGGCTTCGCGGGCGAAGACGGCATTCATGGCGGCGGGCGGCGGCGCGTGTTCGATGGCGGCGAGCTGCGCCTCGTCCTCCTGCGCCTCATCGCAGACCGGCCGAGCCACGGTTACGATCTTATCCGCGCCATCGAGGAGCGCACCGGCGGCGCCTACGCGCCGAGCCCTGGTGTCGTTTACCCGACGCTCACCATGCTCGGCGACATGGAGCAGATCGCCGAGCAGCCGGGCGAGGGTACGCGTCGCGTGTTCGCCGTCGCCGAGGAAGGCCGGCGTGTGCTCGCCGACAAGGCAAAGGAGGTGGAGGCGTTGATGCACCGCCTCGATGCGATCGGCGCGATGCGCGCGCGTACCGAGGGCGGCTCGATCCGCCGCGCGATGCACAACCTGAAAGCGGTGCTCCAGCACAAGCTCGCTGGCGAGGCGGCGGACCGCGCGACGATCGAGCAGGCCGTTGCCCTGATCGACGACGCCGCGCAACGGATCGAGCGGCTTTGAGCGGCGTCGACCCGCAGGCGCCGGCCAGCGCCACCGCCGCCGTGCCGACCGCGCAGGCCAGCCGTTACCTTCAGCGGCTCTGCAAGCATTGGAGCCACAATCTCGCGGTCGACTTCGACGAGCGTGCCGGACGCGTCACCTTCCCGCGAGATGCGCGCGGCGCGAGCTGGGCCTCGGATGGCGAGGTGCGGTTCGCCGCCCACGACGACCGCCTCGACGTCACCGTAAATGGCAGCAGCGCGGCGCAGGTCGAGGCGCTGGAAGAGGTGGTCGCCCGCCATCTCGATCGGTTCGCTTTTCGCGAGGCGCCGCTGACGTTCGCGTGGACCGTTGTCGGCTGACGACGGGCTTGGCTGAACCCGCTCGCGCCAGCGACGTTTTGCGCCGCACGGCGAGGAGCGATCGATGGCGAAGGCGAAGCGACCTCAGGTGGTCGTCATCACGGGCGCGAGCGCGGGGGTCGGTCGCGCCGTCACTCGCCGCTTCGCGCGCGACCGGGCGCATATCGGGCTAATCGCACGCGGCGCGGACGGCCTCGCCGCCGCCGCGCGCGAGGTGGAGGAGGCGGGCGGCCGCGCGCTCCAGCTGCCCTGCGACGTCGCCGATCACGCGGCGGTGGAGTCGGCAGCGGCGTGCGTCGAGGACGAGTTCGGGCCCATCGACATCTGGATCAACGTCGCCTTCGCGGGTGTGATGTCGCGCTTCGTCGACATGGACCTCGACGATTATGCCCGCGTCACGCAGGTGACGTATCTCGGCCAGGTTCACGGCGCGATGGCGGCGCTGAAGCGGATGATCCCGCGCGATCGCGGCCATATCGTGCTCACCGGCTCGGCGCTCGCCTATCGCGGGATTCCGCTGCAATCCGCCTATTGTGGCGCCAAGCACGCTATCCAGGGCTTTCAGGACTCGATCCGCGCCGAACTCTACGCGCGGAAGAGTCGCGTCCACGTCGCGATGGTGCAGCTACCCGGCGTCAACACGCCGCAGTTCGACTGGATGCGGACGAGCTTCGCGCGCAAGGCGAGGCCGGCAAGCCCGCCCTATCAACCCGAGATCGCCGCGGAGGCGATCCACTTCGCCGCCCATCACCGCCGCAAGCAGATCCTGCTGGGCCTGCCGACGATCCAGGCGGTGTGGGGCGATCACTTCGCCTCGCCGCTGCTCGATCGCTATCTGGGCGCGACCGGAGTGACGGGTCAGCTCTCGGACGAGCCGCTGCCCGCCGGCTACCGCGATAATCTCTACGAACCCGTCGCCGGCGATCGCGGCGCCCACGGCCGCTTCGACGCCGAGGCGAGGCGACGCAGTCCCGGGCTGTGGCTGTCCAAGCACCGCGATCACCTGATCGGCCTCGGCGCGGTGGCCGGAGGGGTCGGCGCGGCATGGGCGGCGCGGCGGCGCGGCTGAGGCCGCCCGATCGTTTGCCTCAGCTCGGCGATCAGCCTCGCGGCGGCACCTGCGCGCCCGGCCAGATGCGGCCGAGGCCGGGCGTGCCGCCGCGCTGGCCGCGCTCACGCTGGCGCTCGATGCGGAGGTAACCGTCGAGCAGCGCCTTGTTGACGGTGTCCCACTCATAGGCGCGGCTCGCCTTGCGACCGGCGGCGCCCGCCGCCTCGCGCGCGGCGAGATCCTTGGCATAGTGACCGACCGCGTCGGCGAAGGCGCCGATCGCGCCGGGCCGAACGAGCGCGCCGGTGCCGTCCTCGACGAGGCTGCGGCTGCCTGTGGCATCGGCGGCGACCACCGCCACGCCGCACGCCATCGCCTCCAGCGTCACGTTGCCGAACGTCTCGGTGACGGACGGGTTGAGCAGCACGTCCATCGAGGCGGCGGCGCGGCCCAGCGCCTCGCCGCGCTGGAAGCCCGCGAAGACCGCGTCCTCGGGCAGCCGTTTCTCGAACCACTCCTTCGCCGGCCCGTCGCCGACGATCAGCGGGCGGACGCGATAGCCGCGCCGGCCGAGTTCGTCGATCGTGTCGGCGAACACGTCGAGACCCTTCTCCATCACGAGCCGGCCGACGAAGCCTATCACCGCTTCGTCGTCGTCGATGCCGAGCGCGCGGCGCCACCCCATCTCGCGCCGCTCGGGCGTGAAGATGTCGCGATCGATGCCGCGCGACCAGATGCCGACGTCGAAGTTCATCCGCTGGTCGCGCAGCAGTTGCGCCATCGATTCGGACGGTGCGAAGATCGCGTCGCAGCGACGATAGAAGCGGCGAAGCCCGGCCTCGACCATCGGCTCCAGGAAAGCGAAGCCATAATAACGGGGATAGGTCTCGAACCGGGTGTGGACCGAGGCGACGCAGGGCAGCCGGTTCTTGTGCGCGTGGCGGACGGCGGCGTGGCCGAGCAGTTCGGGGCTGGCGACATGGATCATGTTGGCGCCGAAGCGGTGCAGGTCCTTCTTCACGCCGGGCGTGAGCACCAACGGCGCGCGATACTCGGCGCGGCCGGGCAGAGGTATCGCGGGCACGCCGACGAGATCGCCGACGGGATCGAACGCGGGCGTCTTCACCTTGGGGCTATAGACGCGCACCTTCGCGCCCTCGCGCAGGAGATAGTCGACCAGCCGGTTGAGCGCCTGATTGGCGCCGTCGCGGACATAGTTATAGTTGCCGCTGAACAGCGCCACCCGAAGCTCGGTTACGTCCATGCCTGCCCGGATAGCGTGGGTGCCGCGCGACGCCAATCCGCGCGTGCGACGCCGGTCAGCGGGCGCGCCGATCCCGTTCGAGCAATTCGTTCCTGATCCTGATCGAGCGGTTCGCGAGCCGGATCTCGACCAGGAACAGCGCGAGCGCGAGCACCAGCAGCGCCATCGCCGCGATGAACAGGAAAGCGGTGGTACGCCCGAAGCCACCGCCAATCAGCCGCGCGACGAACAGCCCGGCGACGACGAGGCCGATCGCGACGGCGGAGAGCGCGCACAGCGTGATCGAGCTCGAGATCAGCGTCATCCGGCGATCGAGCAGCCGCAGCTCCCAGACGGCGCGATCATGCGCCTGGCCGGTCAGCTCCTCGAAACGGCGCTCCAAGTCGCGCGAACGGTCGACCACGCGCGATAGCCGCCCAGCGAACAGGTTGAGCAGCGAGGCGAGGCCGGTGAGCAGGAACACCGGCGCCATGACGAGCTGGATGGTATGCGCGATGGTGAGCGCGGCCGGGCTCGGCAGATCCTCCCACATCGCTGGCGTCGCTACCTATGCGCGGGGGGCGGGAGCGAGCACGGCGACCAGCGTGATCTCGGCGTCGATCGCCTTGGAGAGCGGGCAGGTCTCCTTGGCCTTCGATGCGATCGCCTGGAACTCGTCCTCGCCGATGTCGGGGATCGCGGCGGTGACGCGCAACGCCGAGCGCGTGACGGTGAAGCCGTCGCCGTCCTTCTCGATCGACACCGCGGCGTCGCTGTCGAGCGTGCCGTCGGTGTAGCCCTCGCCGGCGAGCGCGAAGGACAGCGCCATCGTGAAGCAGGAGGCGTGCGCGGCGGCGAGCAGCTCCTCCGGGTTGGTGCCGGCATCGTTCTCGAAGCGCGAGCCGAAGCCGTAGCTCCTGTCGGCGAGCGCGCCGGACTGGGTGGAGATTGTGCCCCTGCCGGTTTTGCCGAGGCCCTCGTAGCGGGCGGTGGCGGTGCGGGTGATGGCCATGGCGGGCTGTTCCTCAAGCGGGATGAGCGGGACGAACGTGCGATCGGGACGATGGTTCTGCGGCACGCGGCTCACGGCGAGGCGTTGAAGCCGCGCAAGGAGAAGAAAGCATGGCCGAGGACAAGCTGAACGCGATGGGTATGGCGATGCCGGGGCGCGAGCAGCCGGTCAGGCCGCACGATCCGACGAAGGAGAAGGGCGAGCGGCAGGACGGGGCGGGCGTCGCCCCGCCGCGTGCCGACCGCACCGACGCCGTCGCGCCCGGGACGCTCGCCGACGAGCGCGGCGGGCCGGGGCAGGGAACGGGCAGCGGCGATCCCTTCGCGGCGCATCGCGGCGAGCCGGCACGGATCGGGACTGGCGCGGCTCAAGGTGCGGGCGCGGGCGCGGGCGGCAGCGATGCCGAACTGGGCGAGGATCCGGATGCCGACGAGGGCGGCGGCGGCCGCCCGCGCAAGGCGGCGCGACGGCCGGACGTTCCGCGCTAGTCGCCCCGCCTCGCGAAGCCCGCGAGCACGGCGTCCGCCGCCGCTGTGAGAGAGGCTGCCGGGCTGCGTGCCATGCCCGCGATGTGACTGATCGCCCGCGCGCCTTCCAGGAGCAGGATCAGCGCGTCGACGAGTTCGTCGGGCCGATCGGTCGCCACCCGCTCGGCGATGGCGAGAAGGCGCGTGCGCTTGCGGCACTTCAGGTCGAGCGCGAGCTTCCGGGTGGGGTGATCGGGCTCGGGAAATTCGATCGCCGCGTTGGTGAGCGCGCAGCCGCGATAGCCCTCCTTCTGTATTTCGTCCCCGACATGCGCGACGAGCGCGCGCAATGTCGCGGCGGGATCGTCGGGCGTCAGCGCGGCGATGGCGTCGATGTTGGCCATGGCCTGCTCGAAGCGTGCTTCCAGACACGCGGCGACGAGCGCGTCCTTGGACGGGTAGCGGCGATAGAGGCTGGGTTTGGTGACGCCGGCGGTAGCGACGATCTCCTCGACGCCGACGGCGCGGATGCCGCGCTCGTAGAACAGCCGGTCCGCCGCCGCAGAGACCCGTTCCGCCGCCCGCCGCTTCGGCGCGACATCGGGTTCCGCAATCTCCAGTTCACCGGGCATGGCTATCGTCCTCCAAGCTCTTGACCAGAATGTTACCGATCGGTACGGCGTCTTTCAACACCCGCCGCGGCTCCGAGGAGGCAGATATGGCGCTTCGCGACACGCCCTGCGATATCATCGACGTGGAAGATAGCGACGACGGGAGGGATGCCGGCGTGCTGCGGCGGTTCGACTCGGTTGGCGCCGACGTCTCGGTCTTCTCCGCCGTCGAGGAACAGGTAATAACGCTCGCGCGGCACGACACGTTGGCGAGCCTGGAGCCGCCCGGTACGATGGAGCGGGCGGTGCGGCTGATGTTCGGGCTTAGGGCCCGTAGTCGGGCGCTAGCCGATACGCGGCTGGAGGCGCTTCGTCGCGCTGTCGTCGTCGCCCGGCACCGTCGCCACATGCCCGATCCGGTCGCGCGGGATTTGCGCGAGCGTGGTTTCCGCGATGCGCAACTACGCTCGATCGAGGCGAGGGCGCTGGCGGCCTGATCGTCAAGCGAAACGATAAGGCACGATCTCGCGTCGCTCGGGATCGACGCGGATCGGGCGGCCGACGGGCGGAAAGGCGCGCTGCTCGCAGCGTTCGCGGGGGCAGATGCGGCACGAAACGCCGATCGGCGTCGCCGCCTCGGCGCGCCCGAGATCGAGGTGGTCGGCGTAGACGAAGTCGCGCGCATCGCCGAGTTCGCAGCCGAGCGTGACCGCGTAGCGGCGTGGAGACCGTTCGAAGCGGCCGCTCTCCTTCACCAGCCCCTTGGCGACCACCACGTAGCGGACGCCGTCGGGCACCTCGGCCAATTGCGTCAGGATGCGGTCCGGGATCGCCACCGCCTCGTGCATGACCCACAGCGGGCAGGCGCCGCCAAAGCGCGCGAACTGGAAGCTGGTGGCGGAGTGGCGCTTGGTGATGTTGCCGGCCATGTCGACGCGCGCGAAGAAGAAGGGCACGCCGCGCGCCTGCGGCCTCTGCAATGTCGACAGGCGGTGGCACGCCTGCTCGAAGCTGACCCCGAACCGCCGCCGCAGCCGGTCGATATCGTGCCGGACGCGAAGCGCCTCGGCGCGGAAGGCCTCGTAGGGCATCAGCATCGCGCCCGCCGCGTAGTTGGCGAGCCCCACCTCGATCAGTCGCGCGGTCTCCGCCGAACCAAGGCCTGATCCCGCCGCGATCGAGCCGATCGCGTCGCCGAGCTCCAGCCGCGCGAGCTGGTGGGCAAGCTGGAAGCGCCGGCTCTCCCGCGGCAGCGCGGCGTCGATAGTCAGCACGCCCCGCGCCGCGTCGAACGCGCGCACGGGGGCCGCCTCGTCGGAGCGCAGCCGGACGGTGACGCCGTGGCGCCGCCGCAAGGCCTCCTCGATGCTGCCGGATTGATCGCCGAGCGTGGTGCCGACGCGCTCGGCGGCGGTGTCGAGCGCGTCGAAATAGTTCCCGCCGGCATGAAACCAGTCGCGCACCTCGTCCCACGGCAGGCGTGCTCCACCCGCCATGCCACTGCCATAGGCGTCGTCCAGCCGCTGGAGCTGGTCCTCGGCACGGCGCCAGGCGGCGTGGAGCGTCACGAAGCGTCTCGCGAGTTCGGGCTGCTGCTCGATCGCGCGTGCGAGGAGGTCGGCCGATGGCGCGGGGTCGGGCAGCAGCGGGTCGGCGGCGGCTTCGGCCAGCCCGGCGAGGAGCTGCGTGGCGGCATCGCCGTCGGGCAGCGCCCACTCGCCCGGAAAGGCGGCGGCGAGCGCGAGCGCAACTTGCGGCGTGAGCGGTCTGCCATCCGTCTCGATCTGCGACAGGTAGCTGATCGAGATGCCAAGCCGTCGCGCCATCGTGCCTTGCGACAGGGCGAGCCGCGTCCGCAGACTGCGCACGCGTCGTCCGGCGAACATGGGGCGAGAAGGGCCAGGCACCGCTTCACCTACTTCACATCCGACGACTTCGCAATTTCACAAACCCACATTTGCGTGATCCCGCGCCTGCGTGCAGAACGCCGCCGCCCCTGCCCGAAAGGAGAGACATGCCCACCACGCTTGAGACGCTGGAGAGACGCCGCGCCGAGGCGAAGCTGGGCGGGGGCGGCAAGCGTATCGACGCGCAGCACGCCAAAGGGCGGCTGACCGCGCGCGAGCGGCTGGAGATCCTGCTTGACGAAGGCAGCTTCGAGGAACTCGACATGTTCGTCGAGCACAACTGCACCGAGTTCGGAATGGAGGAGCAGCACTTCGCCGGCGACGGCGTGGTGACGGGATCGGGCACGGTCAACGGCCGTCTCGTGTTCGTGTTCAGCCAGGATTTCACCGTGTTCGGCGGCTCGCTTTCCGAGCGGCACGCGCAGAAGATCTGCAAGATCATGGACATGGCGATGAAGGTCGGCGCGCCCGTGATCGGCCTCAACGATTCGGGCGGCGCCCGCATCCAGGAGGGCGTCGCCTCTCTCGGTGGCTATGCCGAGGTGTTTCAGCGCAACGTCAATGCCAGCGGTGTGGTGCCGCAGCTCAGCCTCGTCATGGGGCCGTGCGCGGGAGGCGCAGTCTACTCGCCGGCGATGACCGACTTCATCTTCATGGTGAAGGACTCGTCCTACATGTTCGTCACCGGCCCCGACGTGGTGAAGACCGTCACCAACGAGGTTGTGACCCAGGAGGATCTCGGCGGCGCCTCGGCGCACACCGCCAAGTCCGGCGTCGCGGACGTGGCCTTCGACAACGACGTCGACGCGCTGCTCGCGGCGCGCGACTTCATCGACTTCCTGCCCGCCGACAACCGCTCGGGCGTGCCGTGCCGGCCCACCGACGATCCCTGGGATCGCCTCGAGGAGAGCCTCGACACGCTGATCCCGGCATCCACCAACATCCCCTACGACATGCACGAGCTGATCCGCAAAGTATTGGACGAGGGCGATTTCTTCGAGCTTCAGCCGGCCTATGCGGGCAACATCCTCACCGGCTTCGGCCGTATCGAGGGCCGCACGGTGGGCATCGTCGCCAACCAGCCGACCGTGCTTGCCGGCGTGCTCGACATCTCCTCGTCGCGAAAAGCCGCGCGCTTCGTGCGCTTCTGCGACGCCTTCGAGATCCCCATCGTCACCTTCGTCGACGTGCCCGGCTTCCTGCCCGGCACGGCGCAGGAGCATGGCGGCATCATCAAGCACGGCGCCAAGCTGCTGTTCGCCTATGCCGAGGCGACGGTGCCCAAGATCACGGTCATCACGCGCAAGGCCTATGGCGGCGCCTACGACGTCATGGCGTCCAAGCACCTGCGCGGCGATCTGAACTACGCCTGGCCCACCGCCGAGATCGCGGTGATGGGGGCCAAAGGCGCGGTGGAGATCATCTTCCGCAAGGACATCGGCGATCCGGAGAAGATCGCGTCGCGAACCGCCGAGTATGAGGCGCGGTTCGCCAACCCGTTCGTGGCGGCGTCGATGGGCTTCATCGACGAGATCATCATGCCGCATTCGACACGAAAGAGGATCGCCCTGGGCCTGCGGAAGCTCCGCAACAAGACCCTCGAAAACCCGTGGAAGAAGCACGATAACATCCCGCTGTAACGCGGTCCGCTTCCTCGCGGCGCACAAGGATATCCTCGCATGGCCAGCAATCCCGATCCCACCGTCATCCTCTCTTACGCGCGGACGCCGATGGGCAGCTTCATGGGCGCGCTCGCCGACGCCTCCGCCGTCGATCTCGGCGCCACCGCCATCCGCGCCGCCGTAGAGCGTGCCGGCGTCTCGCCCGACAGCGTCGATCGCGTCTACATGGGCTGCGTGCTGCCGGGCGGCCTCGGCCAGGCGCCGGCGCGTCAGGCGGCAATCTACGGAGGCCTGCCGCAATCGACCGAGGCCGTCACCGTCAACAAGATGTGCGGATCGGGCATGATGACGGCGATGATGGCGTCGGACGCGATCGCCGCCGGCTCCGCCGACATCGTAGTGGCGGGCGGCATGGAGAGCATGACCAACGCGCCCTTCCTGATGAAGAAGCACCGCGCCGGCGCCCGCATCGGCCACGACACCGTTTACGATCACATGATGCTGGACGGGCTGGAGGATGCCTACGAGCCCGGACGTGCGATGGGCACTTTCGCCGAGGATACCGCGCGCGAATACCAGTTCACGCGCCAGGCACAGGACGACTACGCGATCAACTCGCTCAATCGTGCGCAGGAGGCGCAGAAGTCCGGCGCGTTCGACGACGAGATCGTGGCCGTGACCGTCAAGACGCGCAAGGGCGAGGTGCAGATCGACAAGGACGAGCAACCCGCCAAGGGCGACATCGCCAAGATCCCGACGCTCAAGGCCGCGTTCGCCAAGGAAGGCACGATCACCGCCGCCAACGCTTCGTCCATCTCGGACGGCGCCGCCGCGATCGTGATGACGCGCAAGTCCACAGCCGACGAGCGGGGGTTGAGCCCCGTCGCGACGGTCGTCGCCCACGCCGCGCACGCCCGCGCGCCAGCACAGTTCACCACCGCCCCCGTCGGCGCGATCCAGGAGGTGCTGAGAAAGGCGGGCTGGAGCATCGACGACGTCGAGCTGTTCGAGGTGAACGAGGCGTTCGCCTGCGTGGCGATGGTGGCGATGCACGATCTCGGCATTCCGCACGACAGGATCAACGTCCACGGCGGCGCCACCGCGCTCGGCCATCCGATCGGCGCCAGCGGAGCGCGGCTGATCGCCACGCTGATCGGCGCGCTCAAGGCCAAGGGCAAGACGCGCGGCGTGGCCTCGCTGTGCATCGGCGGCGGCGAGGCGACCGCGATGGCGATCGAGCTCGCCGCATGAGCGCTCAGGCGATCGGGCGCTTGAACCACGTCGGCATCGCGGTGCCGTCGATCGAGGCCGGGCTCAAGGTCTATCGCGACCTGCTCGGCGGGCGCGTGACCAGGGAGCCTTTCGATCTGCCGGCGCAGGGCGTGCGTGCTTGCTTCGTCGACACGCCCAATTGTCAGGTCGAGCTGATAGAGCCGCTCGGCGCGGAGTCGCCGATCGCGAAATTCATCGAGAAGAATGCGGCGGGCGGGCAGCACCATGTCTGCTTCGAGGTGGCGGACATCCACGCCGCCAAGGCCGATTTCGAGGGCAGAGGCGTGCGCGTGCTCGGCGAGCCGCGTATCGGAGCCCACGGCACGCTGGTGTTCTTCCTGCATCCAAAGGACATGGGCGGCACCCTGATCGAGATCATGGAAACGCCGGAGGGCGCGCACTGACATGACCATCGAATTCAACACTGGCGAAGATACCGGCGCGGCGCCCAAGCCGCGCGACTTGCCCGAGCCCTCAGCGCGCCCGACGATGGAGAAGTGGGAAGCCGCCTCGGTCAAAGAGGTCAAGGCCAAGGATCTCACCTGGCATACGCCCGAAGGCATTGCCGTCAAGCCGTTGTATACCGAGGCCGATCTCGCCGGCTGGGATCCCGGACTGCCCGGCTTTGCGCCGTTCACGCGCGGAGTGCGCGCGTCGATGTACGCAGGTCGCCCGTGGACGATCCGGCAATATGCCGGCTTCTCCACCGCCGAGGAATCCAACGCCTTCTACCGCCGCAATCTTGCCGCTGGGCAGAAGGGCCTGTCGGTGGCCTTCGATCTCGCGACGCACCGCGGCTACGACAGCGACCATCCGCGCGTGACCGGCGACGTCGGCAAGGCGGGCGTGGCGATCGACACCGTCGAGGACATGAAGATCCTGTTCGACGGCATCCCGCTCGACAAGATGTCGGTGTCGATGACGATGAACGGCGCGGTGATCCCGATCCTCGCCTTCTTCATCGTCGCGGGCGAGGAACAGGGCGTTCCTCAGGCGCTGCTCGACGGGACCATCCAGAACGACATCCTCAAGGAGTTCATGGTCCGCAACACCTACATCTACCCGCCCGAGCCGAGCATGCGGATCATCTCGGACATCTTCGGCTTCACCTCCGCCAACATGCCGAAGTTCAACAGCATCTCCATCTCCGGCTACCATATGCAGGAAGCCGGCGCGACGCAGCTCCAAGAGCTCGCCTTCACGATCGCCGACGGGGCCGAGTATGTGAAGTACGGCGTCGCTTCCGGCCTCGACATCGACAAGTTCGCGGGTCGCCTGAGCTTCTTCTTCGCGATCGGCATGAACTTCTTCATGGAGGTCGCCAAGCTCCGCGCCGCGCGCGTGCTGTGGCACCGCGTGATGACCAAGCTCGGCGCCAAGGACGAGCGCTCCAAGATGCTGCGCACCCACTGCCAGACGTCGGGCGTGTCGCTGACCGAGCAGGATCCGTACAACAACGTCATGCGCACCACGATCGAGGCGATGGCGGCGATGCTGGGCGGCACCCAGAGCCTCCACACCAACGCGCTGGACGAAGCCATTGCGCTGCCCACCGATTTCTCCGCTCGCATCGCGCGCAACACGCAGATCGTGATCCAGGAGGAGACCGGCATGTGCAATGTCGTCGATCCGCTGGGCGGCAGCTACTACGTCGAGAGCCTGACAAAGCAGCTCGTCGACGGCGCGTGGGAGATCATCGAGAAGGTCGAGGCGGAAGGCGGCATGGCCAAGGCGGTGGCCGCCGGCTGGCCCAAGGCGATGATCGAGGAGGCGTCGGCCGCGCGCGCGGCGCGTGTCGACAAGGGCGAGGACGTGATCGTCGGCGTCAACAAGTACCGGCTGGCGAGCGAGGACGCGATCGATATCCTTGACGTCGACAACCACAAGGTCCGCGCCGGCCAGATCGCGCGCATCGAGCGGGTGAAGGCGGCGCGAGACGAGGGGGCATGCCGGGCGGCGCTCGACGCGCTACGCGAGGGCGCGCGGGGCAAGGAGAACCTGCTCGGCCTCGCCGTCGAAGCGGCGCGCAAGCGCGCGACATTGGGTGAGATTTCATCCGCGATGGAGGATGTGTTCGGCCGCTACGGCACTACGCCGACTCCGGTGAAGGGCATCTACGGCGGCGCCTATGGCGAGGACGCGCGCTGGGCGGCGCTGAAGCGTGGCGTGGAGGCGGTGGCCGCGCGCAAGGGCCGGCGCCCGCGCATGTTCGTCGCCAAGATGGGCCAGGACGGCCATGATCGCGGTGCCAATCTCGTCTCGTCCGCCTTCGGGGACCTCGGCTTCGAGGTG
Organism: Sphingomonas sp.; assembly: GCF_965200105.1. Taxonomy (GTDB): domain Bacteria; phylum Pseudomonadota; class Alphaproteobacteria; order Sphingomonadales; family Sphingomonadaceae; genus Solisphingomonas. The sequence goes on along the minus strand of NZ_CBDATN010000003.1, from coordinate 762,623 downwards.
GTGGCGGGGCCGCTGTTCCAAACGCCGGGCGAGGCGGTGGACATGGCGCTTGCCGAGGACGTCGACGTGGTCGGCGCCTCCTCGCTCGCGGCCGGGCACAAGACGCTGATCCCCGAGATGATCGACCTGCTGCGCGAGGCGGGCCGCGCCGACATCAAGGTGGTGGCGGGCGGCGTCATCCCCGCGCAGGATTATCAAGCGCTCTACGATGCCGGCGTGCAGGCGATCTTCGGGCCGGGCACCAACCTGGTAAAGGCCGCGGAGGAGGTGCTGCGCCTGCTCGGCCACAATATGCCGCCGGCAGAGGAGGCCGCCTGATGCACGCACCGCTCAAGCGCTGGTCCAAGGCGGAGATCGCCGCGCTGTTCGATCTGCCCTTCCTCGATCTCGTTGCCCGCGCGCACGAGGTGCATCGCGCGAACTTCCCCACCAATGCGGTGCAGCTCTCCACCCTGCTGTCGATCAAGACCGGCGGGTGCGCGGAGGATTGCGGCTACTGCTCGCAGTCCGCGCACCACGAGACGGGGCTCAAGGCGTCCAAGCTGATGGATGCCGACACCGTGCTCGCCGCCGCGCGCGAGGCGAAGGCGGGCGGATCGGGTCGCTTTTGCATGGGGGCGGCGTGGCGTAGCCCCAAGGAGCGCGACATGCCCGCGCTTACCGCCATGGTGCGCGAGGTCAAGGCGCTCGGCCTCGAGACCTGCATGACGCTGGGCATGCTGAGCGACGATCAGGCGGGACAGCTCGCCGACGCGGGGCTCGATTACTACAACCACAATATCGATACGTCGCCCGAGAAATATGGCGAGCTCATCACCACCCGCACGTTCGAGGATCGGCTCGATACGCTCGATCGGGTGCGGAATGCCGGCATCTCCGTGTGTTGCGGTGGCATCCTCGGCATGGGTGAGAGCCGCGAGGATCGCGTGTCCTTCCTCCACGCGCTCGCCGCGATGCCGACGCCGCCGGAGAGCGTGCCGCTGAACGCGTTGGTGCCGATCGCCGGCACGCCGCTCGCCGAAATCCTGAAAGACGTGCCCACCGCGCGCATCGACGACGTCGAGTTCGTGCGCACGGTCGCGGTCGCGCGGATCACCATGCCCGCCAGCATGGTGCGACTGTCGGCGGGGCGCGAGAGCATGGGCGACACGACGCAGGCGCTGTGCTTCATGGCGGGCGCCAACTCGATCTTCACGGGCGATCGCCTGCTCACCACCGGCAACGCGGGCGAGGATCGCGACGCTGCGCTCTTCGCGAAGCTCGGTCTCACCCCGATGCGGGTGCAGGCGGAGGCGGCGCCCTCGTGCTGCTGATCGCGATGCTGCTGGCGGCGAGCGGCGATGCCCGTTGCTCGTCGATCGAGACGGCCGATCTGATCGCCTGCGCGGATGCCGACTATCGGCGCGCCGACGCCTCGCTCAACGCGGCGTATCGCGCGGCGATGGCGAAGGCGCGGGCGGCGGACGGCAGCGTGCCCGCGTCCGCGCGCGCCGAGAATGACGGCACGAGCTACCCGCAGGCGCTCCTTTCGTCGCAGCGTACGTGGCTCGCCTATCGCGACGCCGAGTGTGCGCAGCAGGTGTGGGCGAATGCGGGCGGGCGTGAGCGCCCGATCTACAAGTTCGGCTGCCTGGCCACGCTTAGCCAGGCGCGCACCAAGCAACTTCGCGACGACTTTTCCCAGGGGCACTGATGTTCGACAAGATCCTGATCGCCAATCGCGGCGAGATCGCCTGCCGCGTGATCCGCACCGCGCAGCGCATGGGCATCAAGACGGTGGCGGTCTACTCCGACGCCGATGCGCTCGCGCCGCACGTGAAGATGGCGGACGAGGCGGTGCGCATCGGCCCGCCGCCGGCATCCGAGAGCTACCTGCTCGCAGACGTGATCGTGGAGGCCTGCAAGGCCACGGGGGCGCAGGCGGTGCATCCCGGCTACGGCTTCCTGTCCGAGCGTGAATCCTTCGCAAAGCTGCTGGCGGAGAACGATATCGCCTTCATCGGCCCGCCGGCGAACGCGATCGCCGCGATGGGCGACAAGATCGAGTCGAAGAAGCTCGCCAAGCAGGCCGGCGTCAACGTCGTGCCCGGCTTCCTGGGTGAGATCGCCACCACTGACGACGCCGTCCGCATCGCGGGCGAGATCGGCTACCCGGTGATGATGAAGGCCAGCGCCGGCGGCGGCGGCAAGGGGATGCGGCTCGCCTGGTCCGAGCAGGACGTGCGCGACGGCTTCGAGGCGACGAAGCGCGAGGGGCTGGCGAGCTTCGGCGACGACCGCGTGTTCATCGAGAAGTTCATCGAGAGCCCGCGCCATATCGAAATCCAGGTGCTAGGCGATCAGCACGGCACGATCCTGTATCTCGGCGAGCGCGAATGCTCGATCCAGCGCCGCCACCAGAAGGTGATCGAGGAGGCGCCGTCGCCCTTCGTCACGCCCGAGATGCGCCGTGCGATGGGCGAGCAGGCGGTCGCGCTGGCGCGCGCCGTCGGCTACTACAGCGCCGGCACCGTCGAGCTGATCGTCTCGGGCGCGGACAAGACGGGGCAGGGCTTCTACTTCCTGGAGATGAACACGCGGCTTCAGGTCGAGCATCCCGTCACGGAGGAGACTACCGGGCTCGACCTCGTCGAGCAGATGATCCGCGTGGCGGCGGGCGAGAAGCTGGCCTTCGGGCAGGGCGACGTGAAGCTCGATGGCTGGTCGATCGAGAGCCGCGTCTACGCCGAGGATCCCTATCGCAACTTCCTGCCCTCTACCGGGCGGCTCACGCGCTACAAGCCGCCGGTCGCCAGTCGGACGGCCACTGAGGTGGTGCGGATCGACACCGGCGTCGCGGATGGCGGCGAGGTGTCGATCTTCTACGATCCGATGATCGCCAAGCTGGTGACGCACGCCGCCACGCGCGAGGAGGCGATCGACCTCCAAGCCGCAGCGATCGACCGCTACGCGATCGAGGGTGTGGGCACGAACCTCGATTTCCTCTCGGCGCTGATGCAGCACCCGCGTTTCCGTGGCGGCGAGATCACCACCGGGTTCATCGCCGAGGAATATCCGGAGGGCTTCACCGGCGCCGCCGAGAAGCCCGAGACGGTGCGTGCGGTGGCCGCCGTTGCCGCCGCGATCGCGCAGGCCGACCAACGCCGCGCGACGCACATCGACGGCCAGCTCGGCGAGCCACAGGAGCCCGCCGATCGCTGGACCGTTCGTATCGACGGCGCCGAGCACGAGGTGCTGCTGGAGACGGACAGCGCCACGGTGGACGGCGAGAGCCTGACGCTGGCGCTCGGCTACCGTCCCGGCGCGGTGGAGGTGGAGGCCGAGATCGGCGGCGAGCCGATCGCGCTACGCATAGCCCGCAAGCGTGGCACCATGCGCATCACCACCGCCGGCCGCACGCGCACGGTGCAGGCGATGCACCCCAACATCGCGGCGCTGCGCCGCCACATGATCGAGAAGCCGGCACCCGACATGTCTCGCTTCCTCGTCTCGCCGATGCCGGGGCTGCTTACCCGCCTCATGGTGAAGCAGGGCGACAAGGTGGAGGCCGGCCAGCCGCTCGCTACCGTCGAGGCGATGAAGATGGAGAACATGCTCCGTGCCGAGAAGGCGGCGACCGTCGCCAAGGTGGCGGCGGACGTGGGCGGCAGCCTGGCGATCGACCAAGTGATCCTGGAATTCGAGTGAGACGTGGTGGCGCCGTCATAAACCCGCGTTAAGGTCGCGCCGATGCCCCGCACCATTCACCTGATCGCCGCCGCGCGCCCTAATTTCATGAAGGTGGCGCCGCTGTGGCACGCGCTCGCCGCCGATCCCGGCTTCACGCCGGTGCTGATCCACACCGGTCAGCATTACGATCCCAACATGTCCGACGCGATCTTCGCCGACCTGTCGCTGCCCGCGCCCGATCATCATCTCGGCGTCGGATCGGGCAGCCACGCCGAGCAGACCGGCCGCGTGATGATCGCCTACGAGGCGCTGGCGCAGGCTGAGCGGCCGGACGCACTGGTGGTGGTGGGCGACGTCAACTCCACGCTGGCCTGCGCGCTGGTCGGCGCCAAGCTGCGCGTCCCCGTCTTTCACCTCGAGGCGGGCCTGCGCTCACGCGACCGCGACATGCCCGAGGAGATCAACCGGCTCGCCACCGACGCGATCGCCGACGTGCTGTGGACGCCGTCCCCCGACGCCGACGAGAACCTGCTGGCGGAGGGTGTCGCGCCCGAGCGAGTCACCAACGTCGGCAACATCATGCTTGATTCTTACGAACTCGTCCGTCCGGCCATCGAGGGCGCCGCCGAGCCCGCCGCGTTGGGCTTGCCCCAACGCTACGGCGTCATCACGCTGCACCGCCCGTCAAACGTCGACGATCCGATGGCGCTGGGGGCGCTGGTGGCGACGCTCAGCGTCGTCAACGCGCGGCTGCCACTGGTCTTCCCGGTGCATCCGCGCACGCGCCAGCGGCTGGCGGCGGCGCGGCTGGAGGCGCGACTGGAACAGCATGGTGTCCGCCTTACCGATCCGCTGCCCTACATCCGTTTTATGAGCCTCGTCGCAGGTGCCGCCGCCGTTATCACCGATTCAGGCGGGATCCAGGAGGAGACCACCTATCTTGGCATTCCGTGCCTCACGCTACGTGAGAATACCGAGCGGCCGATCACCGTCAGCGACGGCACCAACCGGCTGGTGAACGCGCGGAGCCTCGTGGGCGCGCTGGACGAGGCGCTGGCGACGCCACCCTCGCGTCGGCCGCGCCCCCCATTATGGGACGGGCGCGCCGCGTCGCGCTGCGTCGACGATCTTAGGGAGCGGCTCGGATGAGCGACGAGGTGCGGACGCTTGTGGAGGGGCGCGCCGGTCGGTTGCGGCTGGATAGGCCGCGCGCGATCCACGCGCTGACCGAAGGCATGTGCACCGCGATGATCGCGGCGTTGCAGGATTGGCGCGGCCGCGACGAAGTCGAGATCGTGCTGGTCGATCATGCCGAAGGGCGCGGCTTCTGCGCGGGCGGCGACGTCGTCGAAGCGTCGCGCGACGCCCAAGTCGCGCGCAGCTTCTTCCACGAGGAGTATCGCCTCAACCACCTGATGTTCACCTACGCCAAGCCGATCGTCGCGTTCATGGACGGTGTGACGATGGGCGGCGGCGTCGGCATCGCGCTGCCCGCAAGGTGGCGCGTCGCGACCGAGAACACCCTGTTTGCGATGCCAGAGACCGGCATCGGCCTGTTCCCCGACGTCGGCGGCGGATGGTATCTCTCGCGTCTGCCCGGCGCGATGGGCGAGTATCTGGCGCTCACCGGCGCGCGGTTGGACGGGGCGGAGTGCCTCGCGCTCGGCCTCGCCACTCATTACGTTCCCGCGACCCGGCTCGACGGGCTGAAGGCCGCGCTGGCGGCGGAGCCGCGCGGGGCCGAGCGCCTGCTCGACGAGGCCGCGGTGCCGCCGCCGCCCGCTGCCGTGCTCGATCATGCCGCGGACATCGATCGGCTGTTCGCTCACGCCACGCTGGAGCAGGTGATCGAGGCGCTTGAGGCCGACGGTGCGGGGTGGGCCGAGGCGACGCTGAAGACGTTGCGCCGCAAATCGCCGCAATCATGCAAGGTGTCGCTGAGGCTGGTGCTCGACGCGCGCGACCGGATCGACTTCGCCGACGAGATGCGCGCCGAGTACGGCATCGCCGTCCACGTCTGCCAGCGACCCGACTTCGAGGAGGGCGTGCGGGCGTTGCTGGTCGATCGCGACAACCGGCCGAGATGGGACCCGGCCACGCCCGATGGCGTGACCGAACACGTGATCGACAGGATCTTCGCGCCGCTCGGCGACGACGAGGATTGGACTCCGCTCTCGCGCTGAGCGGGTGACGCGGCGGGAGCGCGGGCCTAGGGTGGGCCGTAATGCCCAAGCCCAGCCCCGCCGGCCTGCCCGGCCGCGACCAGATCCTTCGCTTCATCGTGGAGAGCGGCCAGCCCGCGGGCAAACGCGAGATCGCGCGCGCCTTCGGCCTGCACGGGCACGAGAAAATCCTCTTGAAGGCGCTGCTCAAGGACATGGCCGACGAGGGGCTGATCGACGCAGGCCCCGGGCGCGCCTTCCACAAGATGGGCGGCGTGCCCAAGGTAACGGTGCTGCGGATCGTCGATGTCGACGGCGACCAGCCCATCGCGGTGCCCGAGCGTTGGGAGGCGGAAGGCGTGCCGCCGCCGCGCCTGCGCGTCGTCGAGCGCGGGCGAAGGCAGTCCGCGCTCGGCGTCGGCGATCGCATCCTGGCGCGGACCGAGGAGGCGGGGCGCGGCTGGCTCGCGCATCCCTTGAAGACGCTGGCGCGCGGCGAGGAGCTGGTGCTCGGCGTGCTCCACGAGGAAGGCGGCGCGATGTGGCTGAAGCCGGTCGACAAGCGCGAGCGGCGCGACCTGCCGGTCTCCGACGCGGGCGGGGCGGGGCCGGGCGATCTCGTGCTCGCCGAGAAGACCGGCCGCCCGCCACGCATCACCGCGCGCGTGAGCGAGCGGCTGGGCGATCCCTTCGCGCCGCGCAGCTTTAGCCTCATCGCCATCCACAAGTTCGGCATCCCCGACATCTTTTCCGATGCGGTGCTGGAGGAGGCGGAGGAGAGCGCGCGCCGGCATCTGGGCGAGGGGCGGGAGGATCTGCGCCAGCTGCCGATCGTCGCCATCGATCCGGCGGACGCGCGCGATCACGACGATGCGATCTGGGCGGCGCCCGACGACGATCCCGCCAACGCCGGCGGCTGGCGCGCCATCGTCGCGATCGCCGATGTCGCCTTCTACGTGCGGCCGGGCGGCGATCTCGATCGGGAGGCGCGGCGGCGCGGCAATTCCGTCTACTTCCCCGATCGCGTCGTGCCGATGCTGCCCGAGATCCTCTCCGCCGACGTCTGCTCGCTGGGCGAGGGAGCGGATCGCGCGGCGCTCGCCTGCCATCTCACCATCGCGGCGGACGGTGCGATGCGCGGCTTCCGCTTCTCGCGCGCGGTTGTCCGCATCGCCGAGGTGATCACCTACGAGGACGCGCAGGCTCGCCATGACGCCGGCGGCGATGCGGTGCTGGAGCCGCTGTGGGGGTGTTGGCAGGCGCTCGCCGCCGCGCGGGCGCGGCGCGAGCCGCTGGAGCTCGACCTGCCCGAGCGCCGCGTCGTGCTCGACGAGAAGGGCCGCATCGCTACCGTCGCGCCCAGGGAGCGGCTCGACGCGCATCGCGTCGTCGAGGATTTCATGATCGCGGCCAACGTCGCCGCCGCGCGCGCGCTGGAGAAGCGGCAGGCCCCCGTCATGTACCGCATCCACGAGGCGCCAAGCCGCGAGAAGATGGTCGCGCTCAAGGATTATCTCGCCACCTTCGACCTGCCGCTGGCGCTGGGACAAGTGGTGCGGCCCAAGCTGTTCAACCGTATTCTCGACCAAGTCGGCGATCGGTCCGAGAAGCAGGAGATCATGGAGCAGGTGCTCCGCTCGCAGATGCAGGCGGTCTACGCACCGGCCAACATCGGCCATTTCGGCCTCGCGCTCGGAAGCTACGCGCATTTCACCTCGCCGATCCGGCGCTACGCCGACCTCCTCGTCCACCGCGCACTGGTCGGCGCCTACGCGCTCGCGCCGGACGTCGAAGCGACGCGGCTGCCGGCGGCGGACGCCGAGCGCTTCGAGGAGCTGGCCACCCGGATCAGCGCCGCTGAGCGTCGTGCGATGGAGGCGGAGCGCGAGACCGTAGACCGCTATGTCGCCGCCTATCTCTCCACCCGTGTCGGCGAGCTCGTAGAGGCGCGGATCACCGGCGTGCAGCGCTTCGGCTTCTTCGCCACGGTGGATGGGCTGGGCGGCGACGGGCTGGTGCCCGTCTCGACCCTGGGCGCCGAACGCTTCCGGCACGACGAGGCCTCGCGTGCGCTGGTGGGGGAGGAGAGCGGCGACCGCTACGCCGTCGGCCAGCGGCTGACGCTGCGTCTCGTCGAGGCCAATGTCGCGAGCGGCGCGCTCCGCTTCGAGCTGCCGGAGGGCGTCAACCACATGCCCGTCCAGGGCCGCCGCGACCGTCGGCCCGCCGGACGGCGAGGGCGGCCCGCCAACATCCGGCACCAGGGACGGCGTTAGCTCTCCCTTCCCGATCGGCGATCGGGTAACGCGTTCGCCATGTCCCTCGACGCCTCTCGCCAGCGCACCGCGCGCCTCGTGCTCACGCTGGCGCTCGCCGCGCTCGGCGTGTGGATCATCCAGGGTTTCCTGCCGTCGCTCGTCTGGGCGGGCGTCATCGCCATCGCCATCGCGCCGGCCTATGCGCGGATCGAGCGGCGCTGGCCGCACCTGAAGCGCGGCGCGCTGCTGCCGATGCTCGCTACCACGATCGTCGCTCTCGTGGTCTTGGGCCCGGTCGCGCTCGGCGCCTATCGCGCGGCGGCGGAGGCGCAGGACGTGGTGCGCTTCATCGCCGGCGCGCGCGACAACGGCGTGCCGGTGCCGGCGTGGATGTTCCAGCTTCCGCTCGGATCGAAGCCGGCGGTGGCGTGGTGGCAGGCGCATCTCGCCACGCCCGAGGCTACGCGCGCCGAACTCGCGCGCTTCGACAACGCCTATCTGCTGCGCCACAGCCAGATCGTGGGGAAAGGACTGCTCCACCGCTCGATCGTGTTCGCCTTCACGCTCGTCAGCCTGTTCTTCGTGCTGCGTGACGGCGATACGCTGGTCAGCCAGATGCGCCGCGCCGGCACCGCCTTGTTCGGGCCACGCGCCGATCGCATCGGCCATCAGGTCGTCCACTCGGTGCGCGGCACGATCGACGGCCTAGTGCTCGTCGGCATCGGCGAGGGGGCGGTGATGGTCGTCGCCTACGTGGCGCTGGGCGTGCCGCACCCAATCCTGCTCGGCGCGGTGACGGCGATCGCGGCGATGATCCCCTTCGGCGCCGCCGTCGCCTTCGCCATCGCCGCCTTCCTGCTGCTTACCGCCAACGCGGTGACGGGCGCGATCCTGATTCTGGTGATCGGCTTCGCGGTGGTGGGCGTCGCCGACCATCTCGTGCGTCCGGTGCTGATCGGGGGCGCGACCCGGCTGCCCTTCCTGTGGGTGCTGGTCGGCATCCTCGGCGGGGTCGAGACGCTGGGGCTGCTCGGGCTATTCGTCGGACCCGCCACGATGGCGGTGCTGGTGATGCTGTGGCGCGAGCTGGTGGAGCGCGAGGCGCCGGAGCTAGGCGCTCCGGCTCGCGACCCAACGATCGACCACGCCCGGTAGCAGCGACAGCGGCACGCCGCCGGTCTCGACGAGCGCGTCGTCGAAGCCGGCAAGATCGAACTTCGGTCCGAGCGCCGCCTGCGCCCGCGCGCGGAGACGCAGGATCTCGTTGTGCCCGGTCTTGTACCCGCACGCCTGACCCGGCGCTACGCAGTAACGATCGGTCTCGCTGGTCATCGCCGCCTCGCCCTTGCCGGTCTGCTCGACGAGGAAACGTACGGACTGTTCGCGCGACCAGCCCATCGCGTGCAGCCCGGTGTCGGCGACCAACCGGCACGCGCGGAACTGCTGCGCCTGGAAATAGCCGAGCCGGCCGAACGGATCGTCCGCGTAGAGGCCGAGCTCGTCGACGAGCTGCTCGGCGTAGAGCGCCCATCCTTCGACGAAGGCGTTGAAGCCGAGCAGCGAGACGATCACCGGCACGCCCGGAGTCTCGGCGATGTACGCGCCCTGCCAGGTATGGCCGGGCACGCCCTCGTGCGCGGTCAGCGTCGAGAGCTGGTATCTGGGCCACAGCTCGGTCGACTTCAGGTTGACGTAGTAGATCGCCGGCCGCTTCCCGTCGCGCGAGGCGAAGTTCATGTAGCCGAGAGCCGCGCCGTCCTGGATGTCGGGCGGCACGCGCTTGGCGGAGACGGGCGCCTTCAGCGGCAGGTGCGAGATCCTGGGCAGCAGCGGCCGGATCGCGGCGATGCGGCCGTTGATGTAGGCGAGGAGATCGGCGCGGCCCTGATCGGTATCGGGGAAGACGAAGCGCGGATCCTTGTTGAGCGCGACGGTGCGCTGGCCGACGCTACCTTGCGTCATGCCCTGCGCCTTTAGGATCGCGTCCATCTTGGCCAGCAGTTCGGCATTCTGCGCGAGCCCGATGCTGTGCACCTCTTGCGGGCTCTGCTCCGTGGTGGTGCCGAGGCGCAGCGCCCAGCGATAATAGGCTTCCCCCTCGGGCAGGCGCTGGACGCCGGCCGCGGAGCTGGCCCGAGCGGTGGCGGCGAGGGCCGCGATCTGGCGATCGAGAGCGGGATAGATGTCGCGCTCGACGATCGCGGTGCAGCGCGACGCCCAGTCGCCCGCCACGCCGGCCTGACCGGCCTTCCGGACCAGCGCCTCGACGATTCCCTGCTGGGACGCCTGCTTCGCGCGGAACTCGCGCAGGATGCCGAGCGCGTTCGTGGCGACGAAGGCGGGCGGCGCCACGCCCTTGGCCGCGTCCGCCGAGATCCGCACACTCTCCTGGTCGAGCACGCGGCCGATCGCCGAGACGCGCGAGAGGTAGGCGTCCGCGTCGGCCTTGCTCGCGATCGGGTGCTGCGAGTTGAGAAACTCGGGATAGTAGGTGATCGCGCCGTTCTGCTGCGTCACGACATAGGGGGTGGCGCCGCCGCGGAAGCCGTCGGGCGCGCCGCCGCCATAGCCGAACGCTGCGCCCTCGATCGATCGGTCGCAGGCGTAAGCGAGTGCCTCGCGATGGATGGAGGCGTCGCCGCCCGGTCGGGCCAGCTCGGCCTTCAGCGAGCGGGCGAGGGTGGCCGATTGCGCAAGGCCCGACTCCGAGACGTCGGGCAGCCGGGCGCGCAGGCCGGCCTCAGCGCCGACGTCGAGGCCATTGCCGGTGGCGTCGTCGGGGCGAAGCCGGAGCAGCGCATCGGCGGCCCGGCCGAGCAGCGGATCGCGCGCGGGCGGCGGCGCGGCACGCAGCACGGACGGAAGCGCGGAGACGAGTGCGGAGCCGGCGACGCCCGCGAGGAGCGCGCGCCTGTCGATGTCGGGAAAGCTGTTCATCTCGCCACGCTACGCCCGCCGTCCGCGCCGGGCAACAGGCGCGGCGTCAGGCGAGCATCTCCTTCAGCGGCACCGACGCATCGGCCAGCCGCTCCGGCGGTAGCGTGGCGCCGCCCTCGACGAGCTTCTTGCCCTGGACATAGTCCTTGGTGGCGTTGACGCAGTCGAGCGCCACGACGCGACCCTCCTTCAGGTACACGACCGAGAAGGAGCGCGTGCCCGTATCCCCGCGCAGCACCGCCTGATCGTGGCCGACCGAAAGGCCGATCGTCTGCAGGCGGAGGTCGTACTGGTTCGACCAGAACCACGGTACCGCGTGATAGCGTTCGGCGTCCCCGGTGATCGCCTTGGCCACGCACGTCGCCATGTCGTTGGCGTTCTGCACGCTCTCCAGCCGGATCGGCATGCCTTCGGCGAAATCATTGGCGTGCATCGCGCAGTCGCCGATCGCCCAGACATGGGGCAGCGACGTCTTGCCATGCTCGTCCACCGATACGCCGTTGCCGCCGCGCGCGCCCGCCGCCAGCAGCGGCTCCACCGCGGGCACGATGCCGATGCCGACGATCACCATCTCGCTGGGGATGACCTCGCCGCCCGCGAGCCGCACGCCGACCGCACGACCGTTCGCCTCGTCGATGCAATCGACCTGCGTCGACAGGCGCAGGTCGACGCCGTGGGCGCGATGCTCGGCCTCGTAGAAGCGCGACAGCGGCTCGCCCGCCACGCGCGCGAGCACGCGATCCAGCGCCTCCAGCACCGTCACCTGCTTGCCGAGCTTGGCGAGCACGGCGGCCGCCTCCAGCCCGATATAGCCGCCGCCGATGACGCAGACGCGCCGCGTCGTGGCAAGTTCGCCCATCATCCGATCGACGTCGGCGCGGCTGCGCACCGAGTGGACGCCGATCAGGCTATGGCCCGAGCAGCTGAGCCGGCGCGCGTGGCCGCCTGCCGCCCAGATGAGCTCGCCGTAGCCGATGGTGGCGCCGTCCTCGGTCGCGAGCGTCCGCGCCCCGACATCGATTGCCGTCGCGCGCCGGCCGGTGAGCATGGCCACCTCGCGCTCCGCCCAGAAGGCGGCGGGGCGGATCAGGATGCGCTCGAAGCCCTTGTCGCCCGACAGATAATCCTTGGAGAGCGGCGGGCGCTCGTAGGGGATCTCGGGCTCCTCGCCGATGACGGCGATCGTGCCTTCGAACTTGCGCTGGCGAAGCGCGATCGCGGCCTGCGCGCCGCCATGCCCCGCACCGACGATGACGATGTCGTACCGCTCGCTCATGCCTCTCCCCGCGTCTGCGGCCGGACCCTAGCCGCGCACCTTCGCCAGTCAATCGCGCGGGCGTTGCGCCAAGTCCGCCTCTGGGGCAGGCTGTCCTGCTCCGGGGGACACGGGAGCATCATCATGCGTCGGCGCACCTTCCTGGCATCCATCCCGGCGGCGGCGATCGCACCCCGGCTCGACGCGCAGGCGGGCGCGCCGGGTGCCCCCGCGCCGAAGGGGCCAGGGCAGGGCGGCGCGCCGCAGCCCGCGACGGCGGGCCAGGCGCCGTTGCCCGGCCGATGGGAGGCGGGGCAGGAGCGTTTCCTCCGTCCCGACGTCCACGCGGGCGACCGCCCGGTGGGCGCGAGCTTCGCCTCCCGCACCGCCGTTTACGGCCTGCACGGCGCGTGCGGCACCGCGCACCCGCTGGCGACGCAGGCGGGGATCGCGATCCTGCGGGCGGGCGGATCGGCCGTCGACGCCGCCATCGCGATCAACGCCTGCCTGGGCTTCCTCGAGCCGACATCGAGCGGCATCGGCGGCGACTGCTACGCGATGCTGTGGGATCCCGGTAAGGCGAAGGTGGTCGGCCTCGCCGGCTCGGGCGCGAGCCCGCGCGCGCTGACGCTGCAGACGGCGCGATCCCGCGCCAAGAACGGCGCGCTGCCGCCGCTCGGCGCGGTGTCGGTATCGGTGCCGGGCGCGGTCGACGGCTGGTGGACGCTGCACGAGCGCTATGGCCGGCTGCCATGGAAGGCGCTGTTCGAGCCGGCGATCGCGCTGGCGGAGGAGGGCGCGCCGGTGCCCGACATCATCGCCTACTATATCCGCCGCAACCTCGCCGCCTTCCTGCGCCCGCAAGCGGGTGTCGAGGAGACCGCCAACGCGATCCGCACCTATGGCCTCGCGGATGGCAAGGGGCCGGCGCGGGGCACGGTGTTCCGCAACCCGGATCTCGCGCGCACCTACCGCATGATTGCCGACGGCGGTCGCGACGCCTTCTACGAGGGCGCCGTCGCGCGAGCGATCGACGCCTACTTCAAGCGGATCGGCGGCTGGCTGAGCGCGGGCGACCTGGCGGCGCACCGCAGCGAGTGGGTGGAGCCGCATGCGACAGACTATCGCGGCACCACGGTCCACGCGCTCGGCGCCAACACGCAGGGCATCGCCACGCTGCAGATGCTCAACATGCTCGAGCGATTCGATCTGGGCGGCGCGGGCTTCCAGTCGCCGCTATCCGTCCACCTTCAGGTCGAGGCCAAGCGCCTCGCCTACGAGGATCGCGCCCGCTACTATGCCGACCCTCACTTCTCCAAGGTGCCCGTGGAGTGGTTGATCTCCAAGAACTATGCCGCCGAACGCGCGAAGCTGATCCGGCCCGATCGCATTCTGACGCCGGTCCATCCCGGCCAGGCGCCGAGCCACGGCGACACCACCTACTTCACCGCCGCGGACGCGTCAGGCATGATGGTGTCCTTCATCCAATCGAACTTTCGCGGCATGGGTTCGGGGCTTGTCGCGGACGGCCTCGGCTTCATGTTCCAGGATCGCGGCCAGCTCTTCAGCCTGAAGGATGGCCACCCCAACATCTACGCGCCCGGCAAGCGGCCTTTCCAGACGATCATCCCCGGCTTCGCGACTCGCGGCGGGCAGCCGTGGATGAGCTTCGGCGTGATGGGGGGCGACATGCAGCCGCAGGGGCAGACGCAGATCGTCGTCAACACGGTCGATTACGGGTTGGAGATCCAGTCCGCCGGCGATGCCCCACGCTGGCACCACGAGGGCTCGTCGCAGTCGATGGGCGAGGACGCGCCCGGCTTGCCCGCCAACGGGTTGCTGCGGCTGGAGAGCGGCGTGCCGGCCGCGACGCGCGAAGCGCTGCGCCGCATCGGCTGGACGATCGGCGATCCCGACGGCGGCTTCGGCCGCTACGAGTGCATCGAGCGCCGTACGGATGGCGCGGCTCGGGTCTATGCGGCGGCGAGCGAGATGCGCGCAGACGGCTGCGCGCTGGCCTACTGATGCCTTAGCCGCCGATGGTGGCGATCAGGCCGTCGAGCTTGCCGCGTGCGGCGTCGGTGTAGCTCGGCCGAGCGGATGGTGCGGTCGCGGCGAGACGAGGCTTCTCCCGCCCGGCGGCGAGCGCGCGGCGGCGCGCCGCGGCGGTCTCCAGCAGTTCGCTGTCGTCGGTGGCGAACTGGTCGGCCGACGCGGCGGTGAGGGCGAGCGGTGCTCGCCAACGGTCGAGCTCGGGAAGGCGGCTGCGGATCGCGTAATCCTGGCCGAGTCTGCGCATGTCGGCCTGCCGCGCGCGCGTCTGCTCGTCCAGCCGCGACATCTCCGCTCGCGCCGCCGCGACGCGGAGAGACATGAGATAGCCGCCGACGCCCAGAATCGCGAACAGCGCGGCCGCGACCAGCACCGCGATCACCGCCAGCCCCTGACCCATCGGCGGCACTGTCGCACCCCGGCGCGGACCCATCGACTTCATGCGCCTTATTCCTTCGGAAATCCGACGCGAGGCCTGGAGCCTCGGCCAAGCCGAGGCGCGCCGGAGATAACCTCCATGTCTTTCTACCGTCTTTCATCGGTCCGAGAAAGCGTCCGCAAGCCGGAGCGCTTGCGGATCGCGCTCGCCGTGCCAGACATCGGCGATGAGGAAGGAAGGCTCTCGCTTCGCGCTTGGCGACATCGATCGCCGCGCGATGCTGGCGCTGCCGCTCGCTGCCGCGATCCCCGCCTGCGCGCGGCGTCGCGGCGCACTCACCATCTGGGCGATGAGCACGGAGGGCGAGAACCTGCCCGTGCTGACCCACGGCTTCAAGCACGAGACGGGCATTGCGGTGGACGTCGAGCCGGTGCCGTGGACGGCGGGGCACGAGAAGCTGCTCACGGCGTTTGCGGGCGGATCGCTGCCCGACGTGATGATGCTGTCGGCGCCGTGGGTGGCCGAGTTCGCGATGATCGGCGCGATCGCGCCGGTGCCGGCGAAAGCGCGGCACCTGCTCGACGATCAGTTTCCCGGCGTGCTGGCGCAGGTGCGGATCGGCGGACGCGACCGGGTTGTGCCGTGGACGATTGGCCCGCAGGTGCAGTTCTACCGGCGCGACCTGCTCGCCGAGGTCGGCCACGCCGCGCCGCCGGCGGACTGGGCGGGATGGAAGCGGATGGGCCACGCCATCAAGGCCCGCCACCCCGATCGCTACGCCGCGCTGATGATGCTCAACTGGCCCGAGCACCTGTTCAGCTTCGCGAGCCAGATGCCCGACCGGCCGCTGCGCGATCGAGATACGCGCGGAAACTTCTCCAGCGCCGGCTTTCGGGAAGCGCTGGGCTTCTACAAGTCGATCTTCGACGAGAAGCTGGCGCCGGCGGTGCTCTCCACCGAAATCGGCGATCAGTATGTCCTGTTCGCCCAAGGCTGGTTCGCGATCCTGCCCGGCGCGCCCTATACAGTCGGCGATCTGCGGCGGCGCGCGGCGATGATCCCCGAGGCGCGGTGGGCGACGGCGCCGATACCCGGACCCGGCGGGCTCGCGCCGGGCGTGATCGGCGTGAACAGCCTCGCGGTCTCGTCCACGTCGCGCGATCCCGTGCGCGCCTGGGCGCTGATCGCCTATCTATGCCGGCCGGACGTGCAGGAGCGCTTTCACGCGCTGATCGGCGACCTGCCGTCGCGGCCGAGCGCGTGGACGCGGCCCGGCCTCGCGAACGACACCACCGTCGCCGCCTTCCGGACCCAGGTCGAACGGCTGTCGCCGCAGCCCGCCATCCCCGAGTGGCAGCATGTGATGGACGAGGTGCAGCTCGTCGCCGAGCGCATGGTGCGCGGCCAGCTTACCGTCGCCGCCGCCGCCGCCGAGATGGACCGTCGCGCCGACCTGATCCTCGCCAAGCGGCGCTGGCTGATCGACAAAGGGCGGATCGCGTGACGCGGCAGGAACGCGCCGGATGGTCTTTCGCCGGGCCGGTGCTCGCCGTCGTGATCGCGGTGCTGCTGGTGCCGGCTGCGTGCGCCTTCGCGCTCAGCCTCAGCGACTTCGACGTCTACGCGCTCGCCAGCGTCGCCAACCTGCGCTTCATCGGCCTGACCAACTACGCCGCGCTGTTCGCCGATCCGGCGTTCGGGCGCGCCGTGCTCAACACGACGCTGTTCGCGCTGATCGGTGTGCCCGCTGCGATCGGCGCGTCGCTTGGCGCGGCGCTGCTGCTGTCTTCGGCGACGCTCAGGTGGAAGCCGCTATGGCGGGTGCTGCTCTTCGCGCCCTACGTGACGACGCTCGTCGCCGCCGCGACCGTGTGGCGCGCGGTGTTGGACAGTCGCCACGGGCTGCTCAACGCCGTGCTCCACGCGATCGGGCTGCCGGCTGTGGACTGGCTCGGCGATCCGCGCGCCAGCCTGCCCGCGATCCTGATCTTCGTGGTGTGGAAGCTGTTCGGCTACAACATGGTGGTATTCACCGCGGCACTCGCCGCCGTGCCCGACGAGCTGCGCGACGCCGCCCGGCTGGATGGCGCGGGCCGCTGGCGCCGCCTGCGCCACGTCACGCTGCCGGCGATCGGCCCGGTGCTGCTGCTCGCCACGGTGCTCAGCGTCGCGGGCTTCGTGCAGATTTTCGATGAGCCCTACATCATGACGCACGGCGGCCCGGCAGGCAGCACCGTCACGCTCATGTACTTCCTGTTCGAGCAGGGCTTCGCGTGGTGGAATCTGGGGCTCGCCTCGTCGGTGGCGGTGCTGCTGTTCGGCGCCACGCT
The DNA here is from genome assembly GCF_965200105.1 of Sphingomonas sp. Lineage (GTDB taxonomy): Bacteria > Pseudomonadota > Alphaproteobacteria > Sphingomonadales > Sphingomonadaceae > Solisphingomonas. Next base: position 745,581 of record NZ_CBDATN010000003.1, on the reverse strand, counting down.
CGCGTTCACCACCGTGCAGGTGCGGCTGGGGCGAGACTGGACGTGAGGACAGTGTCGGCAATTGGCGCGCGCACCCTGCTGCTCCACCTCTTCGTCGCGGCGCTGGCGATCGCCACGATCGCCCCGCTCGCCTGGATGGTGGCGGCCTCGTTCATGCCCAAGGGCAGCGCGGATCAGGCACCGCCGCCGCTGTGGCCCGCGCATCCCACGCTCGCCAACTATCGCGAGCTGCTACTCGGCCACCCGGTTGGCCCCGTGCTGCTCGACTACCGGATCGCACCGGCGTTCCTGAACAGCCTTGCGCTGGCGCTGCTCGCCACGGCGGTCGGCACGGCGCTGACGGTGCCGGCGGGCTATGCCTTCGCCAAACTGCGCTTTCGGGGACGCGAGCGACTGTTCCGGCTGCTGCTCGCCGCCGCCGTCGTGCCGGGGCAGGTGGCGATGCTGCCGCTGTTCCTGATGCTGCGACAGGCGGGGCTGGTGAACAGCTATGCGGGCGTATTGGCGCCCGGGCTGGCGGGTATCGCCGCGACCTTGCTCGTGCGCCAGGCGGCGCTGGCCATCCCCGACGAGATGCTCGATGCGGCGCGGCTCGACGGGGCGGGAGAGTTCGCGATCTTCGCGCGCATCGCGCTGCCGCTGCTGTCGCCGGTGGCGGCGACCGTGGCGCTGCTGGCCTTCCTGGCGAGCTGGAGCGACTTCCTGTGGCCGCTCATCATGCTGACCGATCGCGAGAGCTATACGCTGCCGGTGGCGCTCGCCGCGATCACGCGCGAGCATGGCGGCGATACCGAGCTGATGATGGCGGGCGCGGTGGTGACGACGCTGCCGGTGCTGATCCTGTTCCTCGCGCTCCAGCGCGCCTATCTGCGCGGCATCCTCGGTGGCGGCATCAAGGGATGAGGCGCGGATAGGCGCGGCCGGCGGCGTCGAACAGGTGCAGGTCGCAAGGCCGCGCCGAGAAGCGCAGCGTCTCGCCCAACGTCACCGTGCTGTCGCCAGGAAGCTGCGCGACCAAAGTCGCGTCGCGCCCGCCGACATGCGCGAAGGACAGCGGCCCCAGCCGCTCGAACAGCTCGACGGGGCCGGCGAAGGGGCCGCGCGCGTCGATCGCGAGATGCTCGGGCCGGACGCCGAGCGTCGCGGGTGCGCCGGCATCCGCCGCCGGTACGCACGCCTCCGTCGCGATCTCCTCATCGCCGAAGCGCACGCGGCTGCCAGGGCCGGTGCTCGCGATCGTGACCGGCAGCAGGTTGATCGCGGGCGAGCCGATCGCGCGCGCCACGTCGACGGTCGCGGGCGCGGCGTAGAGCGCCATCGGCGCGCCGACCTGCTCGATCCGCCCCGCCGCCATCACGGCGATGCGGTTGGCCAGCGTCATCGCCTCCAGCTGATCGTGCGTAACGTAGATCATCGTCGCGCCGAGCCGCTGGTGCAGCCGCGCGATGACGTGCCGCATCCGCACGCGTAAGCCGGCGTCGAGGTTGGAGAGCGGCTCGTCGAGCAGCAGCACGGCCGGCTCGCGCGCGATCGCGCGGCCGATCGACACGCGTTGGCGCTGCCCGCCCGACAACGCCTTCGGGCGTCGCGCGAGGAGTTCCCGAAGCTCCAGCAGCGCCGCCACCTCCGCCACCCGCTCGGCGATGCGCACGCGCGGCCAACGCGCGGCGCGGAGCGGAAAGGCGATGTTCTCGGCGACCGACAGATGCGGGTAGAGCGCATAGGACTGGAACACCATCGCGAGCCCGCGCTCCGCCGGCGCGCGTTCAGTCACGTCGCGGCCACTGATGGTGACGCGGCCCGCATCGGGCACTTCCAGCCCGGCGATCAGCCGCAGCAGCGTCGACTTGCCGCAGCCCGACGCGCCGACGATCACCAGCAGCTCGCCCGCCGCCACATCGAGGTCGGTCGGGTGGAGAACGGGGTTCGCGCCGTAGCGCTTGGCAAGCCCCGTGACCGTGACGCCGCTCATCCGGACCGGCTCAGGACTTCCCGCCGAGGCTCACCTTCGCGCCGACGTACAGGAAGCGCCCGAGCGGCGAGATCGGATTGTTGGTCGAGTTGCCCGGATCGGGCTTCTGATCGGTGAGGTTGGTGACGCCCGTGTAGAAGGCGAACCCGTTCGCCGTCTCCACCTGCACCTGGAGATCGTGCTGGAGGAGCGGGCTGTAGCGCAGCAGGTTGTCGGGCGCGTAGCCCGCCGGCGCCGGAGCGCCCGATGGCAAGGTCAGGCGGACGCCGTCGGTGAAGCGGAAATTATAGTTCACCGTCACCCGGCCCATCGTCCAAGTCGGCGAGAAATTGCCGTTCCAGCGCGGTTGCAGGAAGGTGTCCAGCCGCGTCATCACGTCCGCGCCCGGGATGCCGACGAAGTCGAGCTTGTGGAGGTAGCCGCCGACCAGCCGGATGTCGAAGGTGCCGACGCGCGCGGTGCGGATGGCGTAGTCGAGATTGAGGTCCGCGCCCGACGTGCGGAACGCGGCCACGTTCTCGGGCCGCAGCCGGAAGCCGTTGATGATGCCCGTGCCCCGCGCGCGCGTGATCGATCCGCAGAAGGCGTTGTCGAGCGTCGGCTGATCGACGCACAAGGAGGCGAGCTGCGCCGCCGCGACGGTGTTGATCGCGTTCCTGAGCTTGATGTCGTACCAGTCGACCGAGACCGTGAAGCCGCGGATGAAGCGCGGGCGCAGTACGACGCCGCCGGTCCATGTCCGCGCCGTCTCGGCCTTCAGGCCGGTGTTGCCGGAGAGCGAACCGATGATGTTGTTGCCGGTCTGCAGGCTGGGAGACACGCTCGCCCCCACCGCCGCGAGCGACGTGGCGCAGTTGCCGGCGCGGTACTGGGTGCCGTTGCCGATCTCGTCGGGCGTGCAGGGATCGATGAAGAACTCGGACGATCCGGTGGTCGGCTGGAACAGCTCGCCGATGTTGGGCGCGCGCACCGCCTTGCCGTAGCTGCCGCGGAAGGTGATGTCGCGGATCGGCGCATATACACCGTTCACCTGCCACGTCTTGGTGTCGCCCACCGTCGAGTAGTGCGAGTAGCGGCCGGCGGCGCCCACCGCGAGCGTCTGCGCGAACGGCACGTCCTTCAGGATCGGCGCGTTCAGTTCGCCGAACGCTTCCTTGACGTCGAAGTGGCCGCCCGATGGCGTGACGAGCGATGGCTCGTCGCCGGGGAAGAACAGCGCGTTCAGCAAAGCGGTGCTCGGCTGGAAGCTGCTGCTCTCGCGGCGATACTCGCCGCCGAACGAGAATTGCACCGGTCCGCCGGGCAGCGAGAAGAACTGGCCGAAATCGCCGCTGACCGACGCGTCCGCCACCTGCTGGGTCACGCGGGCGTGGCTGGTGTCGTTGGTGCGGAAGAAGGCCAGCGCCGCGGCGCTCGCGGGGCCCGCGCCGAACAGGCTGACGGGCACGCAGCCGCTGTTCGCGCCCGGCGTGAAGGTGACGGCGGGGGTGAGCAGCGCGGTCGGATCGAGGTTCGAACGGCAGGTCGGCCGGCCCGTCGCGGGATCGGTGACGGCGTCCAGCGCCGCGACGTAGCGATCGTTCAGCCGATCGTTGAGCTTGGTGATGCGCGCGGTGGTGCGGCCATATTCGTAATAGACGTCGTAGGTCGCGTGATCCGAGATGCGGCCGGCGGCGTCGATCACCGCGCGGTAGGTGCGCCTGAGGTCGCGCTCGCCATGGCGGCCATAATCGAGATTGTCGCGGTTGACATGGACGCTGTCCGATCCGTCGAGCGCCGCCGCATCGCGGACCGCAGCCGGGATGAACGGATTATCGAGCGCGATCGGATAATAATAGGTGCCGGTGAAGTAGTCGAAGGTCTTGGCGCGCGTCTGCGCGTACTTGCCTTCGAACGACAGTTTGAACGCATCCGAAAAATCGTAGTGCGCGAGCAGGTTGACGTCGTGCCGCTCGATTTGCGGGAAAAGGTCGCCCGAGTAGAAGCCCGCGACGCCGGTGTTGACCCCGCCCGTGCCGTAATAGGCGGCGGGCGTGCCGTTGTCGTACGCGCGGCCGAGCCCGTCGAAGCGAGGATTGGCCTCGGCTCCGATGAACACCGAGCCCAGCGGCGACTCGGCTGGATAGCGCAGGTCGCCGACCAGCACGTTGTCGGGGATGTTCGGATCGCCGTTCACGTCCGCGTCGTTGGGGATCAGGTAGCGGCGCCGGTTCTGCCGCAGGTAGGAGCGATCGTCATTCTCGACGCGCTCGTCGCGGTTGTACTCGTAGCCCAGCGTCACGTTGCCGCGATCGCCGGCGAAGTTGCGGCCCGCGATGATCGAGACGAACTTGTTGGCGCCGTCGCCCCGGCTGGAGACGCCCATCTGCGTGCGCGCCGAGATGCCGTCATAGTTGCGCTTCAGGATGAAGTTGACGACGCCCGAGACGCCGTCCGCGCCGTAGACCGCGGACGCGCCGCCGGTGAGCACGTCCACGCTCTGGATGAGGTCGGTGGGGATGCTGTTGATGTCGACGGCGGCGGTGTTGGGCGATCCCGCGACGTGGCGGCGGCCGTTCACCAGCACCAGCGTCCGATCGGTGCCGAGATTGCGCAGGTTGAGGTTGTTGAGGCCGGCTTGCCCGAATGGCGGGTTACGCGACACCGCGTTGCCGCCGGCCGACTGCGTGCTGTCGCGCGAGCCGGTGAGCGCGGGCACGCGCTGGAGGAAGTTGGTGATGTTGGTGTTGCCGGATTGCTCGATCGCGGCGGCGTTGAACGAGACGATCGGGTTGGGCGCCGCGAACTCGGTACGCGCGATACGCGAGCCGGTGACGACGATCTCGTCGCCCTTCGTCTGCTTGGAAGCCGCATCCGCGGCGGTGGGTGCGCCCGTGATCGCCGGCGACGCCGCCTGATTGCTCGTCTGTGCGGCGACGAGGGCAGGCGCCAGCGCCGCCCCGAGCGCGAGCGTGCGAACGGCGAACCTATCAAGCATCACGACCCCCCGATGTCCGGACTTTTCCGCGACATGGCGTGGATCAGCACGCTCGCCCATCGATGGTCAAGTCCGCGGTCGCGATCAGGTAACGTTGTTTACCTGCGGCGAGAGGCCGACGCGGGCCGTTCAACATGAATTAGGAAGTTTGCTGTACTGAACACGCCATGTCGCATCTCACCACCATCGCCGCGCGCGCCGCCGATCTTGCCGATCAGTTCGGCGTTGACATCGAGGAGCCGCTCGCCCGCTGGCAGCGCGCCGGCGGCTTCGAGGGCGGCCTCAACGCGGCGGCCTGGCTGTCGGTAGCGTTTCTGTTCGCGCGCGCGATACGCGACCCCCGGCCAGTCACGCTCAAGGACAGCTGAGCTTCCGCGTACTGGTCGCCACCATGTAGGGTGCCGTGGCCAGTCAGCGCGGTTCGGGGCGGGAGAGGGGTGGAGGCCCGAGCCGGAATCGAACCGGCGTAAACGGATTTGCAGTCCGGTGCGTAACCACTCCGCCATCGGGCCGGAGCTGAGCGCCATGCGGGGGAACGAGCGCGAGGTCAAGCCTGGCACTCGCGCCCCGATCGACGTTTGCCATTGGTCAACTCCTCGCTGTCATGCTGCGCGCCCAGGAACAGCAGGAGGGCGGCAGATGCGGCTGGCGGCGACGCTGACACCCGGGCGGGGAGCTCTGCGGCGTGCCATCCGGCTCGCCGCGACGATGCGCGGGCAAGACGACGGCGCGGTGGACGTGACGATCCTCGACATCTCGACCACCGGCTTCCTCGCCGAACTTCCCGCGGATCTCGGCCTCGCCGTCGGCGTGCGAGTGCGCGTCGCGGTCGCACGCTTGGGACCTCACGCCGCGGTCGTCGTTCGCCAAGCGGGCCGCCGCCACGGCTTCGCCTTCCTGCAGCCGCTTCCTCACGCGATGGTAGCCGCGCTCGATCCCGATGCCTCAAACGTCGAGCCGCTGTTCCCGACGCCGTCGATGGCCGTCGGGCCGTCGCCCCGTACCTCGCTGTTGCTGGCCGGATCGGCGGGGGCGGGGGCCTGGACGATACTGGCGTTGCTCCTCTACCTCACCGCCTGAACGATCCGCCGGGCGTTGCCGCCGGCCGTTCGCCGCCGTAATGACCATGTCTGGCGTGTATTGCCATACTAATACAGTTGTGCGAGGATCGCGACATGGACGGTCTCGAGTTCAAGGATGTGCGACGGCGCATGGTGGACAGCCAGCTCCGCACCAACTCCGTCACCGACGCCCGCGTGCTGTGGGCGATGGCGGAAGTGCCGCGCGAACGCTTCGTGGAGCCGCGACAGGCCGCGTCCTGCTACCGCGACACGGTGGTGCCGCTGGGTGGCGGCCGCGCGCTCAACCCGGCGATTGCTACCGGTCGGCTGCTCGACGCGGCGCGGGTGGCTACGGGCGAGCGCGTGCTGCTGGTCGGTGCCGCGACCGGCTATGTCGCGGCGCTGCTCGCGACGATGGGCGCGCTGGTCACGGCGCTTGAGAGCGACGACGCTCTGGCCGCGCGCAGCCGCGCGGCGCTCGACGGCGTGGCCGGCGTCGACCTCGTCGAAGGGCCGCTCGCCGGGGGCTGGGCCGGGGGTGCGCCCTACGACCTCATCTATCTCGACGGCGCGGCGGAGCGCGTGCCGCAGCCATTCGCAGGCCTGCTCAAGCAGGACGGGCGGCTGGTCGGCGCGGTCATCGATCGCGGCGTCAGTCGGCTGGTGGTGGGGCGGCGCGCTGCCGGGGCGCTCGGCCTCGTGCCGTTCGCCGAGTTCGAAATGGCGACTCTGCCGGGCTTCGCGCCCGAGCCGGCCTTCAGCTTCTAGCCGCGGACCGGGGGGTGCGTGGCGGGAGCAGGGGGTGGGCGATGCTCGCGGCCGCGGGGTTCGCCGGCGCGGCACCCGCGGGCGCGACCACGCTCGCCGAGGCGCTGGCGGCGACCTACGTCAACAATCCCACGCTCGCGGCGCAGCGCGCGGGCCTGCGCGCGACCGACGAGCAATATGGCATCGTCCGTGCGCAGGGCTTGCCCAATGCCGGGGTCAACGGTCAGCTCACGCAGGGCGTGCGCAACTATCAGCAGTTCAACGGCTTCGGCCGCATCACGCAGGTCGGCGGATCGCTGAGCGTGCCGGTGTGGCAGGGCGGTCGGGTGAAGAACGCGCTGCGCGCGGCCGACGCGCGCGTGAAGAGCGGCCAGCAGTCGCTCCGCGCGACCGAGGGCGACGTCTTCGTGCAGGCGGTATCGGCCTATATGGACGTGCTGCGCGACCGCGCGATCGTCGACCTCAACCTCAACAATGTGCGGGTTCTGGAAACCAACCTCCAGGCAACGAACGACCGTTTCCAGGCGGGAGACCTGACGCGCACCGACGTCGCGCAATCGAAGGCGCGGCTGGAAGGCGCGCGGAGCCAGCTCGCCGCCGCACGCGCGACACTCACCGCCAGCGAAGAGAATTACCGCGCGACGATCGGCCAGGCCGCCGGCGTGCTGGAGCAGCCTCCCGTCATGCCGCTTCTTCCCGCCGACGCGGACCGGGCGGAGGCTACCGCGCTCGACGAGAATCCGGATATCGCGGCGGCCGCCGAGCAGGTGATGGCCTATCGCGCCGACGTTTCCGCCGCGCGGGCCAACCGCAACCCGACGGTGTCGGCCTCCGCGAGCGAGAGCTACTATCGCTACGACGATCCGGCGGGCGGGGGCCTCTCTGGCATTCGCGGCGGCGCGGTGAAGGGCGACTATGCGACGGTCGGCGCGACGCTGACGCTGCCGCTCTACCAGGGGGGGCTCGTGGGCGCGCAGGTCCGCCAGGCCCAGGCGTTCGAGAGCCAGGCCCTGGAGCAGCAGGTCGCCACGGAGCGGCAGGTCGTGGCGACGGTGCGCGCCACCTTCTCGAATTACCGCGCGCTGATCGACACCGAGCGATCGAGCGGCGAGCAGGTGCGCGCGAACACGCTGGCGCTGGAGGGATTGCGCGCCGAGCAGAGCGTGGGCCTGCGCCAGGTGCTCGATGTGCTCAACGGCGAGCAGGAGCTGCTGTCCAGCAAGGTGACGCTCGTCTCTGCGCAGCACGATGCCTATATTTCGGGCTTCCAGCTCCTGAACGCGATGGGGCTCGTCAATTATCGCCGGCTTGGGCTCGCGGGCGGGCCGCTCTACGATCCGCAGGTGCACTACGCGCGCACGCGTCGCAGTATCTCGGACTTCGCCACTGATCCTACGCCGGTTGCGACCACGCGGCCCACCTACGGGCCGGCGGTGCCGCCCGAAATTCCACCGGTGACACCGCTCGCGAAATAGGGAATCATCGGGCGCATGGGGCAGCCGATCCAGGAACCGTCGATGGAGGACATACTGGCCTCCATCAAGCGCATCATCGCCGAGGATGGCGAGGCCGCGCCGCCGCCGCCACGGGTCCGCCGGGGCCCCGTCGCGGTGCCGGACCCGGAGCCCGCGCCTGAGTCGGTGCTGCCGCCCGAGCCGGCGATCGAGGACGAGCCGGAGGCGGAGCCTGCCGTGGAGGCCATGCCCGAGGAGGAGCCCGCGCCCGAAGCCGAGATCGAGGACGAGCCCGACGTGCTGGAGCTGACCAGCCCGATGGTGGCGCCGATCGGCTGGCAGGCCGCTTCCATCCTCTCCGCCAACGCCGAACAGGCGAGCCGGCACGCCTTTGCAGCACTCGCCCAGGCGCCCCGCGAGGAGGCGCCGCGCGAGCGTACCATCGAGGCGTTCATGGGCGAGATGCTCCGCCCGATGCTCAGCGATTGGCTCGATCGCGAGCTGCCCGCGATCGTCGAGCGCATCGTCACCACCGAGGTGCGGCGGATCTCCGGGCGCGGCTGACGCCTTGGCTTGTGCCGCGCGCGCCTGCTAGGCGCGCCGCATCATGAGCGATCTTCCCAAGACCTTCGACCCGCCCAGCATCGAGGCGCGCTGGTACGCGCACTGGGAGGAGCGCGGGCTGTTCCGCCCCGATCGGCCGGGCGCCGAGCCGTTCACGCTCGTCATGCCGCCGCCCAACGTCACGGGCTCGCTGCACATCGGCCACGCGCTCGACAACACGCTGCAGGACATCCTCGTCCGTCACGCGCGGCTGAAGGGCCGCGACGGGTTGTGGGTGGTGGGCACCGACCACGCCGGCATCGCCACGCAGATGGTGGTGGAGCGGCAGATGGACGCGCGGGGCGAGAAGCGCGCCGACTTCTCGCGCGAGGCCTTCATCGACAAGGTGTGGGAGTGGAAGCGCGAGAGCGGCGGCACCATCACCGGCCAGCTCCGCCGGCTGGGCGCCTCGTGCGACTGGTCGAACGAGCAGTTCACGATGGACCCGCATTTTTCGAAGGCGGTGACGCACGTCTTCGTGAAGCTCTACGAGGAGGGGCTGATCTACCGCGACAAGCGGCTGGTGAACTGGGATCCCGGCCTGCGCACCGCGATCTCCGATCTTGAGGTCGAGACGCGCGAGGTGGCGGGCAAGTTCTGGCACCTTGCTTATCCGCTGGAGGATGGTTCGGGCGCGATCTCGGTCGCCACCACGCGGCCCGAGACGATGCTCGCCGACATGGCGGTGGCGGTGCATCCCTCCGACGAACGCTACGCGGCGCTGGTCGGCAAGCGCGTGCGGCTGCCGATCACCGGACGGCTGATCCCGATCGTCGCCGACGAGCATGCCGATCCCGAGCTCGGCTCGGGCGCGGTGAAGATCACGCCGGGGCACGACTTCAACGATTTCGAGGTGGGCAGGCGCGCCGGGATCGCGGCCGCCGATATGCTCAACATGCTTGATGCCGATGCGCGCGTCGTCCAGACCGCCGACGGGCTGGTGCCCGTCGATCTGGTCGGGCTCGACCGCTTCGAGGCGCGGCGCGCGGTGGTCGAGCGGCTGGAGGCGGAAGGCGCGCTCAGCCACGTCGAGGATCGAACCATCGCCACGCCGTTCGGCGACCGCTCCGGCGCGGTGATCGAGCCGTGGCTCACCGACCAATGGTATGTCGATGCCGCGACGCTCGCCAGGCCCGCGATCGAGGCGGTGCGCGACGGTCGCATCAAGGTGGTGCCCGAGAGCTGGGCCAAGACTTGGTACAACTGGCTGGAGAACATCCAGCCCTGGTGCGTCTCGCGCCAGCTCTGGTGGGGGCACCGGATACCGGCTTGGTACGACGAGGACGGCAACGTCTTCGTGGCGGCGGACGAGGTGGCGGCCAAGGCGAAGGCCGGCACGCAGCGCGCGCTTACCCGCGACGAAGACGTACTCGACACCTGGTTCTCCTCCGCGCTGTGGCCGTTCGCGACGCTGGGCTGGCCGGACGCCGATCCCCGCGCCGCAGCGCGCTACCCCAACGACGTGCTGGTCTCGGGCTTCGACATCCTGTTCTTCTGGGACGCGCGGATGGCGATGCAGGGGATACGGCTGATGGGCGACGTGCCGTTCCGCACGCTCTACCTGCATGGCCTCGTCCGCGATGCGACGGGCGCCAAGATGTCTAAGTCCAAGGGCAACACGATCGATCCGCTCGGCCTGATCGATCGCTACGGCGCCGACGCGCTGCGCTTCACGCTGGCGGCGATGGAAAGCCAGGGACGCGACATCAAGTTGGACGAGAAGCGCGTCGAGGGATACCGCAACTTCGCGACGAAGCTGTGGAACGCGGCGCGCTTCCTCCAGGCCAACGGCGTCGGTGCGTCCGCGACGCTGGAGCCGCCGGCGGCGGCGCTGCCCGTCAACCGGTGGATCGTCGCGGAGACGGTGGCCTGCGTGCAGGCGCTCGACCTGGCGCTAGCCGACCTGCGCTTCGACGAGGCGGCCAATACGCTCTACCAGTTTGTGTGGTCGCGCTTCTGCGACTGGTATGTCGAGCTGGTGAAAGGCGCGGTCGATGCCGAGACCAGGGCGGTCGCGGCGTGGGCGTTCGACCAGATCCTCGTCATGCTCCACCCGTTCATGCCCTTCGTTACCGAGGAGCTGTGGCACGCAATGGGCGAGCGGCCCGTCGAGCTGATCGCCGCACGATGGCCGATGGCCGACGCCCGCGCGCTTGATCCCGAGGCGGCGCGCGAAATCGACTGGCTGATCCGGCTGGTGAGCGAAGTACGCGCAGCCCGCGCGGAACTCAACGTGCCGCCGGGTGCGAGGCTCGCCATGCACCTGCGCGAAGCCGGCGATATGACGCAGGCGCGCGTGGCGAAACAGGCGGCGGCGCTGGCGCGGCTGGCGCGGATCGACCCCTCCGACGTTGTCGCGCCTGCTGGCGCGGCGGCCCAGATCGTAGTCGACGAGGCGACATTCGTGCTGCCGCTCGAGGGCGTGATCGACCTCGCCGCCGAGCGCGCACGGCTGGAGAAGGGGCGCACCGCCGCCGCCAAGGAGCGTGACGCGCTCGCCACGCGGCTCGGCAATCCGAGCTTCGTCGAGCGCGCCAAGCCCGAGGCGGTCGAGAAGGCGCGCGCAGACCATGCCGACAAGGCGGCCGAGGCGGAGCGGCTGAACGCCGCGCTCGCGCGGCTGGGCTGACGCCGACTTAGGGCTTGGTCGCGGCGGCTTGCTTGGCGCGGGTGTCGAGCGCGTCGGCCTGATCGTCGGCGGCGCGGCGGATCGCCTTCGCCTGCTGCTCCAGCCGCTCGGCGTTTACCTTGGCGCGATCACGGACGGCGTCGCCTTCGCGGCGGAGCGCGCGCGCATTGGCCTCGCCCGCATCATGCGCGGCGTCGGCGGCCTGATCCTGACGCCGGCCGATCGCCTCGTTGGGTCCCGAGCCGTCATAGGCGACGCCCGCGGTCGCCGCCGCCTGCTTGTCCTTCTCCTCGCCCGCCTTCTGCGCCGGCCCCTTGCAGGCGGCCAGCACCACCAGCGCTGCCAGCGCCCACGTCCCTCGTGTCATGTCGTGATCCCCTGTCGAAGACGTCTGCCGCCGAACGAAGGCGAGGGCGCTTCGTTGCGGTCAGGCGACGGGACCGCCGAGCGCGCGCACGGTGTCGACCGCAGTGGCCAGGCGTTGCGTCCTCAGTTCGATCAGCGATCGCCGGGTGTCGAGCGCGGCGGTCTGCGCGGTCACCACCTCCAGGAAGTCCGACGCGCCGTCGCGGTAGCGGATCAGCGCCAGCGCGTTGGTGCGGTCGGCAGCCTGCGCCGCGTCGGCGAGGTCGCGCTCCTGCCGCGCCTGATCGCGCGACTGGGCGAGATCGTCCTCCACCTCGCGCAGCGCGGTGAGCACCGTCTGCTTGTAGTTCGCCGCCGCCTCGTCGAAGCGCGCGCGCGCGATCCTCACGCGGGACCGTCGCGCCCCGCCGTCGAGGATGGTGAGCGCGGCGGACGCCGGGCCGAGCGCCCAGAAACTGCTCGCCGCCGAGATCAGCCGCGCGCCCGTGCTCTGGAAGCCGCCGTCCGCGCCCAGCGTCAACGCCGGGAACAACGCGGCGCGTGCGACGCCGATGTCGCGGTTGGCGGCGTAGGCGCGGCGCTCGGCGGCATCGACGTCGGGGCGGCGTTCGAGCAGCGTGGAAGGCAGGCCGGCGGGCACCACAGGCGGAGTTGGGACATCGCCCGCGATCGGCGGCAGGGCGAAGCCCGCGGGGGCGGTGCCTGCCAACGCGGCGATAGCGTGTTCATAGGTCGCGCGCTGCGCCTGCGTAGCAGCGATCTCGGCGCGCGCGGCGGAGAGTTGGGTCCGCGCGCGGTTGGTGTCGAGGCCGGAGGCGATGCCGCCCTCGTGGCGCGTGACGGTGAGCTGGTAGGCGCGATCGAACGCCTGCACCGTCTCGCCGAGCAGCTTCAGCCGCGCGTCGGCGCCACGTAGCTGGAAGTAGGTGGAGGCGAGCTGCGCCTGGAGGCCCAGCCTGACACCGCGCACGTCGGCCGCGCTCGCTTCGACCTCGCCTCGGCTGGAGCGGATCTGGTTGCGGACGCGCCCGAACAGGTCGATTTCATAGGCGAGCGAGCCCTGCACCGCGTACAGGTCGTAGGCCCGTCCGCCCGCGACCGAGAGGGTGTTGCCCGACGTGCGTGTCCGCTCGGCGTTGCCGCCGATGGTCACGGTCGGGAACAGGTCCGCGCGAGAGACGCCGAGCTCGCCCAGCGCCGCGTCATAGCGGGCGAGGGAGGCGGCGAGCGAGGGGTTGGCCGCCTCCACCCGCGCTTCGAGATCGTTCAGCACCGGATCGCCGAACGCGCCCCACCAGGACGGCGGCAGCGTGGCGGCGGAGGGCTCGGCGGCCTGCCAGCCGGCGGGCACCTCCTTCCAACTCGACGGCACCGCTATCGGCGGGGCGGCGTAGCGGGGCGCGAGGTCGCAGCCGGCGAGCGCCAGCAGGCCTGAGAGGAGCGCCGCCTCAGCCTTCCGCATCGCCACCCTTCTTGCCGCCGGCATCGGCGTCGCCGCCTTGGCTTCCCGGCCCCGGCTTGCCGGGCGGCTGACGCTGCACGCGCACATGGTCTCCAGTGGCGAGCGAATCGGGCGGGCTGTCGATCGCGGTGTCGCGGGTGGTGAGGCCGGCGGTGATCTCCAGCGTAGAGCCGCGATCGACGCCGATCGTCACGGGCTTCAGCGTCACGCGGCCCCGCCCGTCGACCACCGCGACGCCGGTCCCGTCGCCTCGGAAGACGAGCGCGCTGGCGGGGATGGTGACGCTGTTGGAGGCACCGGCGATCGGGAAATGCGCCTGCGCATAGGCGCCGGGCTTTAGCGCGCCGTCCGGATTGGGTGCCTGAAGCTCGACGAGCTCGGTGCCCGACGCCTGGTCGACGGCTTCTGCCGTGCGCGTCAGTGTCGCCTTGAAGGTGCGGCCCGCGTACTCGGGCAGCGAGAGGTCCACCGTCATGCCCGGCCGCACCTGCGCCGAGTAGAGCTGCGGCACGCGCACGTAGATGCGGACGCGCCGGATGTCGGACACGGTGAACAACGGCTGCGCGGACGCATTGCCGGAGGTGACGAGCTGGCCGATCTGCGTGGCGCGGCTGGTGACGATGCCAGTGAACGGCGCCGTGATCCGCGTGAAGCCGATCAGCGCCTGCAGCCTCCGCACGTTGGCGGCCGACGCGTTAGTCGCCGCCTTGCGCGCGGCGAGATCGCCGACGCGCTCGTCGGTCTCCTGCTGGGAGACGGCATCCTGCTTCTGAAGCGCGATCCAGCGCGTCGCCGTCACCTGCGCGAGATCCTGGTTGGCCTTGACGGTCTGGAGATCGGCCTTGGCCTGCGCGAGCTGCTGCTCCACCTCGGGCGCGTCGATCACCGCGAGGAGCTGCCCCGCCGCCACCCGCGAGCCAATGTCGGCATACCATTGCCGGACATAGCCGTTGGTGCGCGCGTTCACCGCCGCGCTGCTATAGGCCTGGACGTTGCCGGGCAGGATGAGCTGGCTGGTGCCCGTCGTCGGCTTGGGGTGGAAGACAGAGACGATGGGCACGGCGGCGGTGTCGGTCGTCTCTCGCAGCGACTGCTCGTGATGGCGGCGCGACAGGATGCCGAAGATCGCCAACGCGAGCAGCAGCACGACGCCGAGGATCGCGGCGATCCTCAACGTGCGGCTCGCCGGGGGCGGCGCGGTGTCGAAGTGCGGGGCGTCCTGTTCCTGCGTGTCGGCGTCAGGCATGGGCTTTCTCCAGCCGGGCGCCGGCGGGCTCGGGCTTTCCCTTGCGGTGCGCCCAGGAGAAGACGACGGGCACGAACATCAGCGTCGCGAAGGTGGCGACGAGCAGCCCGCCGATCACGGCGCGGCCGAGCGGCGCATTCTGCTCGCCGCCTTCGCCGAGGCCCAGCGCCATGGGGACCATGCCGATGATCATCGCCCCCGCCGTCATCAGCACCGGGCGGAAGCGCGTCATGCCCGCCTCCAACGCCGCCTTCCTGGCGTCGTCGAGCTCGTCGAGCCGTTCGCGTGCGAAGCTGACGACCAGGATCGAGTTGGCGGTGGCCACGCCCATGCACATGATCGCGCCGATCAGCGCCGGCACCGACAGCGTGGTGCCCGTCAGGAACAGCATCCAGATGATCCCCGCGATGGCGCCGGGTAGCGCCATGATGATGACCAGCGGGTCGCGCCAGCTCTGGAAGTTGACGACGATCAGCAGGTAGATGAGCACGATCGCGCCGGCGAGGCCGATGAACAGCCCCCGGAACGCGGTCGTCATCGTCTTGTATTGGCCGCCGATGGTGACGGTGACGCCCTTCGGAACCTGCTTGTCCTTCTTCATCTGCTTGACGATGTCGTCGATCTCGCCCGCCACCGCGCCGAGGTCGCGGTCGGCGGGCGACAGGTAGAGGTCGATCTGCGGCTGGATGTCGTAGTGGTTGACGACCGCGCTCATCGTGTCCCGCTTGATCGTCGCCACACCGCCCAGCACCTGCGGCGGCTGGTTGGCGGCGGTGACGGGGATGTTGGCGAGATCGTTGAGCGAGCCGATCCGGTATTCCGGCGTCTGCGCGACCACCGGGTAGGAGACGCCGTTCTCCGGGTTGACGAAGTAGACGGGAGCGGTGGTCGACGTGCCGGCGAGCGCGGTGGCGACCGAATTGGTGACATCGCGTTCGGTGAGGCCCAATTGGCCGATGCGCGATCGATCGGCAGTGACGCGCAGCTCGGGATAGTGGCCGGATTGCTGGATGCGCACGTCGGCCGCGCCGGGTACGCGCCGGATACGTGCGAGCAGCGTCTCGGCGAGCTGCATGTTCCCCTTCTTGTTCTTGCCCGTGATCCGCACGTCGATCGGCGCGGGCGAGCCGAAGTTCAGGATCTGGCTAGTGATGTCGGCCGGAAGGAAGGCGAAGCTCACGCCCGGAAAGAGCTGCGGCAGCTTCGTCCGCATCACGCGCTGATAGTCGGTCACCGGGCGGTGCTTCTCGGCGAGCGTGATGAGGATGTCGCCATCCTCCGGGCCGACCGTGCCCGAGTTGTTGTAGGTCGTGTTGATCGACGAGACGGGCAGGCCGACATTGTCCGCGATCGTCGCGAGTTCGGCGGCGGGGATCATGCGGCGGATCTCGCGCTCTATCCGGTCGAAGCGTGCCGAGGTGTCCTCGATGCGCGATCCGATCGGCACGCGGACGTGGAGCGTGATCTGCCCCGCGTCCACAGACGGGAAGAAGTTACGCCCCAGGAACGGCACCAGCAGGAACGACAGCAGCACGACGCCCAGGAAGATGCCCCCGAACAGCAGCCGCGCGTCGAGCGCCTTTTCCAGCAGCCCGCCATAGCCGGCGCGCGCACGCTCGAAGCGATGCTCGAAGCCGCGCTGGAAGCGGGAGAAGATGTTCTTCGGGCGCTCCCGATGATCGCGATCCTCGTGCTTCTTGAGCAGGTACATCGCCATCGTGGGCACCAGCGTGCGCGACAGGATGAACGATCCGATCATCGCGAACACCACCGCCAGCGCCAGCGGTTGGAACAGGTAGCCGGCGACGCCGGGCAGGAAGAACATGGGGATGAACACCACGCAGATGCACAGCAGCGACACGAAGGCGGGCACCACGATCTGCTTCGATCCGTCCAGGATCGCCTGCACCACCTCCTTGCCCTGCTCCAGATGGTAGGTGATGCTCTCGATCGTGACGGTAGCCTCGTCGACGAGGATGCCAACCGCGAGGCTCAGGCCCCCCAACGTCATGATGTTGAGCGTGTTGCCCGTCGCCGCCAGGAAGATGATCGAGAACAGCACCGCGAGCGGGATCGACGTCGCGACGATCAGCGTCGATCGCGCAGAGCCCAGGAACAGCAGGATCATCAGAGCGGTGAGCGCGGCGGCGATCAGCCCCTCGCGCGCCACGCCCTCGATCGCGGCGCGCACGAACAGCGACTGGTCGCCCACCGGCTTGACCTTGAGCTGCTTGGGCAGCGTGGCGGTGATGCCGGGCAGCTTGTCCTTGACGCCCTGCACGATCGAAAGCGTCGAGTTCTTGCCGTTCTTCAGCACGGTGAGCAGCACCGAACGCTTGCCGTCGACATGGACGATGTTCTGCTGCGGCGCCGAACCGTCGCGGACATGGGCGACGTCACGCAGGAAGATGGTGGCGCCGCCCACGGTGCGCACGGGCAGGTTGTTGAAATCCTCGATCGCGCTCGGCGTGTTGTTGAGTTCGACATTGTACTGGAAGCTGCCGATCTTGGCGAAGCCCACGGGGTTGATCTGGTTCTGGCTGGCGATCGCGTTGCCGATGTCCTGCGCCGACAGCCCCTTGGACTGGAGCGCCTGCGGATCGATATCGACCTGCACCTGCCGCTGCCGGCCGCCGGAAGGATAGGGCATGGCGGCGCCCGGCACCGTCACGATCTGCGGCCGCATCTGGTTCTGGGCGATGTCGAACAGCTTCTGCTCGTCGAGCCCCGCGCCCGAGACGGCGAGCTGGATGATCGGCACCGTCGACGCGTTGTAGTTGAGGATGAGCGGCGGCGTTTGTCCGGGGGGCAACTGGCGCAGGATGGTCTGCGAGATCGACGTCACCTGCGCGGTGGCGACGGGGATCTGCACGCCCGGCTGGAAATACACCTTGACGATGCCGATGCCCTGCATCGACGTCGACTCGACATGCTCGATATCGTTGACGGTGGTGGTGAGCGTCCGCTCAAACGGCGAGATGATCCGGCCGGACATGTCGTCGGGCGAGAGGCCGGCATATTGCCAAGCCGTCGCGATCACCGGCACGCCGATGTTCGGGAAAATGTCGACGGGGGTGCGCACCGCCGCGCCGACGCCGACCAGCGCGATCAGCATGGCCATGACGATGAAGGTGAGCGGCCGCGCGAGCGCGATGCGGACAATGCCGTTCATCGCGCCGGCCAGCAATCCGAGAGTGGCGGCGCCGCCATCGCACGGCGGGGCTGGGGAAAATGACGCACCGCGGGCCCTTTACCGGTCGTGCCCGGCGCTGGAAAGCCGCCGGCATCGCACCCGTTGGCGGAGGCGAGGGAGGCGGACGCGCCGGTTAGGCGGGACTCGTGTCGGCCTTGTCTCACCGTTGACAAGCCCGCGAAATACGCGGTCTCTCGGCCAAGCTTCGGGCGCCGGAGGTGTACACAGGCCGTAGGGAGATGCCTTGGATGACCGTAGAAGCGCTCACTGCCCGATCTTGGCTGTTCGTCCCAGGCGATCAGGAGAGCAAGATGGCGAAGGCGGTGGCGGGGCCCGCCGACATCGTGCTGATCGACCTCGAAGACGCGGTGGCCGAGCGTGAGAAGCCGCGCGCGCGAGAGTCGGTGCGCGTCTTCCTCGACGCGCAGGACGGCGATCGTTCGCGGTTGTGGGTGCGCGTGAACCCGCTCGACGGGCCGCACACGCTTGCCGACCTGTCCGCCGTGATGCCGGGCCGGCCGGGCGGGATCATGCTGCCCAAGGCTTGCGGACGGCCGGACGTCGAGCGGCTCGATCACTATCTCTCCGCGTTCGAGGCGGCGTACGGCGTCGAGGCGGGCGCGACCAAGGTCATCGTGCTCGTTACCGAGACGGCGGCGGCGATGTTCACCACCGGCGACTATCAGGGCGCACGGCGCGTCGTCGCGCTGACCTGGGGGGCGGAAGACCTCGCCGCCTCGATCGGCGCGACCAGCAACCGCGATCCGAACGGCGGCTACGGCTTCACCTACGAGTTGGCGCGCAGCCTCTGCCTGCTTGGCGCGGCGGCGGCGGGCGTGGCCGCGATCGAGACGATCCAGAGCGACTTCCGCGATCTCGAGGGACTTCGCGCGCGCGCAGAGAAGGTGCGACGCGACGGCTACCGCGGCATGCTGGCGATCCACCCCGCACAAGTCGGCGTCATCAATGAAGCCTTCACGCCTTCCGAGAGCGAGATCGCCGAGGCGCGCGAGATTGTCGACCTGTTTGCCGCCGATCCGAGCGCCGGTGCGATCGGCTGGAAGGGCACTATGCTTGACCGGCCGTACCTCGCGCGCGCCCAGACGCTGCTTCGGCAGGCGGGGCATGTCTGACCCACGAGAGAGAGATGCGTGCGACCCGATCGCGCGGGACGGGCGATCGGTGGCTGATGCACGGACCCCTACGCATAACACACCCGATCCCGCAAGACAGCGGACCGCGTCCGCTGGGCAGCACCGGCGGAGCCGCGCTCGTTCGGTGCCGCGCGCCCGAATGACTGCAAGGCGATGGCAGCGCCTCTGATTTGCGTCGACGATCGGCGTGCGGGGAGGCGGGCGACGATCGCGGGCGATACGCGCCTAGCCGGGTGGAAGGCGGGATGCTCGTTCCCGATGAGCTTCGAATCAGCATGGGAGGGAGGGCGCGCGGCCAGGCCGAGCACGCTTGGCCCACTCCCTCATGTGACCAGCTCCGGGCTCTCCCCGCCGATGGACGTGTCGCGTCCCAACTGGCGCGCCACCGCTTCTTCGACAGCCTGCTAGAGCAGTCGCATCTGCGTGCCGGGGAGCGCCGGCGGCACGAACAGATCCGTTCTCAGCGACCAGCGTTCGCACGCGAAGCCTGCACGTCGGCAAGCAATGTCGAAGCGGCGGCGGATGAGGTCCGCCCAAGGGCCGCCGCCGCGCATCCGCGAGAAGAAGTTCGGATCATTGTCGCGGCCCCCCCGGATCGAGCGGATCGTGGCCATCACCTTGGCGGCGCGATCCGGATAGTGCGCGTCCAGCCACTCGCGGAACAGCGGCGCGACCTCGTGCGGCAGGCGAATGGGCAGGAAGAACACGCCGCGCGCACCTGCCTCGGCCGCGCGCGCGACCAAGACCTCGATTTCGTGATCGGTGATCTGCGGCACGACGGGCGCGATCGAAACGTGGACGGGAATGCCCGCGTCGGCGAGCCTCCTTACCGCCGCCAGTCGGCGCTCTGGGTGGGGTGCGCGCGGTTCGAGCGTACGCGCGATCCGCGCGTCGAGCGACGTTAGCGAGATCGCCACCGCGACTAGCCCGTCCGCGCCCATGCGTTCCAGCAGGTCGACGTCGGCGAGGATGCGATCCGACTTGGTGGTGATCGTGACGGGATGCCGGCAGGCGGCAAGCAGCTCAAGGCAAGCCCGCGCAATCCGAAAGCGCCGCTCGAGGGGCTGATAAGGATCGGTATTGGTGCCGAGCGCGATCGGGCGGCACTCGTAGCCGGGTGCCGCCAGTTCCCATGCGAGCAGCGCTGCGGCGTCAGGCTTGGCGAACAGCCGCGTCTCGAAGTCGAGACCCGGCGACAGATCGTGAAAGGCGTGGGTCGGTCGCGCGAAGCAGTAGACGCAGCCATGCTCGCAGCCTTGCATGGTATTGATGCTTCGATCGAAGGGTATGTCGGGGCTGGAATTGTAAGAGATGATCGTCTTCGGACGGACCATCTGAACGGTGGTCCTTGGGCGAGGGTGCTTGCCGTCGATCGCTTGTCGCTCATCCAGCCAATCGCCGTCATCCTCCCGCTGAGGCAGATTGAAGCGTGTGCTCCTCGCGTTGCTGATCGCACCTCTCCCCGGGGTCGGCGGCATCATCTCGTGTCTCCGGCGGGAAGGGGCTGAGGGTTCGGAGGAGCGGCAGAGGTGCCGGAGGGAAGTGTCCGGCGCTGCCCACGTGCGCTGCATCGCTTGCAGCGAAGTGCGCGCTCAGCGGGGGCCCGGGAAACCGGGTAAAGAAACAGCCCGCGCGACGTACGCACCTGACGGGTGACGACCTCGTGTCGACAGCGGCGATCCCGGATCATGGCAACCGCTTGTTACGTCCGGACCTCCATCGGCCGGGGGAAGCGCGCGCAACCCACGTCAGAGACCCAGCAGCTCCGGCCGTGCCTGCGCCATCGCACCGGGCTCGCTCAGCCGCCGGACGATCGACCGCGCCGTCGTCTCGACCGCTCGCTTGCGAAGATGGTCCGCCTGCCGTTACCGCCGGCCGGCACCAGACCGGTCCGTCCTTCGGAACGGTTGCGGTCGGGAGCAAGAGAACTGACTTCAGCATGAGGCATGCTAGAACAAAAACAGAACGACAACAAGCCCGAACGTCGGAGAGCTTGCCAACTCCAGCGGCTCGTCATCATATCGCGCCGTCGCTCGTGAACAGCGGCATATCCGCCGCCTCGTGCGCAAGCAGCCAGCGCTTCGCCGCGAGCCCGCCTGCGAAGCCGGTGAGCGCGCCGGCCGAGCCCACGACGCGGTGGCAGGGCAGCACGATCGATAGCGGGTTGCGGCCGTTGGCCGCGCCCACCGCACGCACCGCGTCCGGCTTGCCGATCTCGCGCGCGATCGCGGCATAGCTCCGCGTGTTCCCGAACGGGATGGCGGCGAGCGCGTCCCATACCGCGAGTTGGAACGGCGTTCCGCGCGGTGCGAGCGGCAGGTCGAAGTCGCGCCTTCGGCCCGCGAACCAGTCGCCGAGCTGGCGCGTCGCCTTTTCCAGCACAGGATGCGCCCGCGCCTCTGTCGGCGAAAGCGGCACTCGGCGCGCGTCTTCGTTCGGCCACAGCACGGCGACGAGGCCGGCATCCTCCGCGACCAGCGTCAGCATGCCGAGCGGCGACGCGATCCGGCTTGCGGCGAGCATCATGCGGCCACCATAGCCGCCGCGACGAGAACCGGGAAGGACAAGGCGATGGCGACGCTCTACGGCATCCGCAACTGCGACACGATGAAAAGCGCGCGCGCCTGGCTCGACGCCAAGGGCGTCCGCTACGACTTCCACGATTATAAGGCGGCGGGGATCGAGCGCGTCTTGCTGGAGGGCTGGGTGCGCGAGATGGGCTGGGAGGCGCTGCTCAACCGTTCGGGGACGACCTTCCGCAAGCTGCCCGATGCCGACAAGCAGGGAATCGACGCGAGGAAAGCGATCGAGTTGATGTTGGCGCAGCCGTCGATGATCCGCCGCCCGGTGCTCGATACCGGCGCGGCGCGGATCGTCGGCTTTCAGCCCGACCAGTATGCCGAGACGCTGGAGGCGTAGCGACAGCTCACGTAATTAATTAATAAATATGAACCGGATATTAGCCGCCTTGTCAGACCGTGTTCAAGTCAACTCATGCAGTTCCGCCTCGGGAACTGTTACGTCGGCGGATCATTCTGCGGCGATTAATAAAAAGGAGGAACTCGATGAACCGCTTCAATCGCTTCGCGCTCGGTATCGCCGTCGGCACGCTCGCGCTCTCGCCGGCGGTGGCCGGAAAGCATGATCGCGCGAAGGACGCGATCGCCACCGCGCAGGGCAAGGTCGACGCGTCCGCGAAGGTGAGCGGCGGGGACACGCCGCGCATCCAGGCGAGCGCCGAGGCGTCGCTGCGCGCTGCGCGCGAGTCGCTCTCCAGCGGCCATAAGGAGCGCGCGATCGCCGAGGCCAATCGCGCGCAGCAGCTCGCCGACCAGGCGTTGGGCGAGGCGCAGAAGAGCCGCGCCGACGCCGCCCAGGCGCAGGCCGATGCGGGCGTTGCCGCCGCGCAGGCGCAGGCCGCCGATGCCAATGCGCGCGCCGACGCGGCAGGACAGGCGGCGATGCAGGCGCAGGCCGACGCCGCCGCCGCGCGTGCCCAGCCGCCGGTGATGGTGGCGCCCGCGCCCACCGCCACCGTAACCAGCACCGAGACGACTAAGACCGTGACGCCGGCGCGTCCGGCGGTCCGCAAGGTCGTGCGTCGCGCCGCGCGCCCGGCGAGCGTGACCGAGAAGACGACAACCACCGTCTCGACCGGGCAGTAAAGCGAGGGAGGGTCGCGGGCACCGCTCGCGACCCCGACCGCGCAGGCGGCACGAAGGGCACCGCCCGATTTCCGAAGCAGCCGCTGGCGGCTATACTGCGGCCATGTCCACCACCTTCACGCTCGATACTGCGACTAGCCGCGCCAATCCGACCCCGGCACCCGTCCGCCGGCTGACCGTGCCCACGATCCGCGCGCGCAAGGCCGGCGCGGGCGAGGCGGTGGCCGAGCCGATCGTCATGCTCACCGCCTACACGGCGCGGATGGCGCAACTCCTCGATCCGCACTGCGACATGCTGCTGGTGGGCGACAGCCTGGGGCAGGTGATCTACGGCTTGCCGACCACCATCCCTGTCAGCCTCGATATGATGTGCGCGCACGGAGCCGCCGTGGTGCGCGGCTCCTATCGATCGGTCGTTGTGATCGACATGCCGTTCGGCAGCTACGAGGCCTCACCCGAACAGGCGTTCGCGTCGGCCGCGCGCATCCTCAAGGAGACGGGTGCTGCGGCGGTGAAGTTGGAGGGCGGCGAGGCTATGGCGCCGACGATCGCCTTTCTCGCGGCGCGCGGCATTCCGGTGGTCGGGCATATCGGGCTGACCCCGCAGGCGGTGAACGCGCTCGGCGGCTACGCGGCGAGGGGGCGCAGCGAGGCGGAGGAGGGCAAGATCCTGTGCGACGCGCGCGCGGTGGCGGACGCCGGCGCCTTCGCGCTGGTGGCGGAGGGGGTGGTCGAGCCGATCGCGGCCGCCGTCACCCACGCCGTCGCCTGTCCGGTGATCGGCATCGGCGCCTCGGCGGCATGCGACGGCCAGGTGCTGGTGATCGACGACATGCTGGGGATGTTCGAGCGCACCGCGCGCTTCGTGAAGCGCTATGATGAGTTGGCGGAGCGCGTCACCGTCGCCGCCGCCACCTATGCCGGAGAGGTGCGGAACCGCGCCTTTCCCACATCCGACCAGACCTACGCGGCCAAGCGATAGCATCGCGGGCGGTAGCATTTGCGGCCCGCATCGGGCGCGGCTAAGGCGGTGCCCGCGCGAGCGCGCCCGGAGACTGTGATTGGCACGCACGCCTGCCAGCAACGACGCCTTCTTCCGCGAGGTGGACGACGAGGTCCGCCGCGATCGCGTCGAGCAGGCGGTGCGCCGCTACGGCCGCGCGGCGGCGATCGTCGTCGTCGTCGCGCTCCTGGCGCTCGGCGCCTACCTGATCTGGCAACACCGGCGCGAGGCGGCGGCGGGGGAGAATGGCGAGCGGCTGGCGGGCGCGATGGCGGCGCTGGCCGCCGGCGACCGGCCGGGCGCGCAGAAGCCGCTCGACGCGCTGGCGAGCGACGACGCCAAGGGCTACGGCCCGATCGCGCGCGTGCTGCTCGCCGATGTCGCGGTGCAGGCCGGCAAGCCGGCCGACGCCGCCTCGAAGTTCACGGCCGTCGCCAACGACGGCGGCGCGCCGCAGCCGATCCGCGACCTGGCGCTGGTGCGCGCCACCGCGCTCTCCTTCGACACGCTGGCGCCCGCCGAGGTGATTCGGCGGATGAAGCCGCTGGCGGTGGCGGGCAAGCCGTGGTTCGGCAGCGCCGGCGAGATGACCGCGCTCGCCGAGATACGATCGGGGCAGACGAAGGCGGCGGGCGCGCTGCTCGGCGCGATCGCTAACGACCCGACGGTGCCGCAGTCGATCCGCGACCGCGTGGGACAGCTCGCCGGCGATCTCGGCGTCGAGGTCGTTCAGGCTGGCGACAGCGGCCGGTCCTGAGGGCGCGATCTTGAGCGGCGGCGGGACGGTGACGACGGGGACGATGATGGGTCGGGGACAGTTTGCGCGCGCGGTCATGCTATCGGGTGCGCTCGCGCTCGCCGGCTGCGGCATCTTCAAGGGTGGCGGCGACGGCAAGCCCAAGACGGCGGTGCTCGGCGAGCGCATTCCGGTGCTCGGCGTCGAGGCCGACGCCGCCTCCGACGCCAGCATCGCGAACCTGCCCGTCGCGGTGCCGTCGGCGGAGACCAACAGCGCCTGGACGCAGCCCGCCGGCAACGCGCAGAAGGCGATGGGCAACGTGGCGCTCGCCCTTTCGCCGCAGCGCGTCTGGCAGAAGCGCATCCCCGGCGCGGGCGGCGGCCGCCGGCTCGCCGCCGCTCCGGTCGTGCAGGACGGCCGGCTCTACGTGATCGACGCCAGCGCCACGGTGCGCGCCTTCGACGCGGCGACCGGCGGGCAGCTCTGGGCGACGCAGCTCCTCGGCAAGGAAGGCCCGGCGCTTCGGCGCGGGGGGCTGACCGGCGCGGTGTTGCCCAAGCATCGCAAGACCTACAAGAACTCGCTGTTCGGCGGCGGTGTCAGCGTCGAGGGCGGCAAGCTCTACGTCACCAACGGGCTGGGCGAGGCGGCGCAGATGGATGCCGCCACCGGCAAGATCGGCTGGCGGGTGACGCCCGCGGGGCCGCTCAGGGGCGCCCCTACGATCGCCAACGGTGCCGTCTACGTGATGACGCAGGACAACCAGCTCTACGCGCTGAACGAGGCCGACGGCGCCACGCTGTGGACGGCGAGCGGCCCGTTGCAGACCGCCGGCGTGTTCGGCGCGGGCGCGCCGGCGGTGGCACGCGGTACGGTGATCGCGGGCTACTCCTCGGGCGATCTCTCCGCCTACCGCTACGAGAACGGGCGCGTGGTTTGGCAGGATACGCTGACCCGTACGTCCGTCTCGACGACGGTGGGCGACGTCTCCGACATCGACGCGAGCCCGGTGGTGGACGACACCCGCGTCTATGCGGTCGGCGCGGGCGGCCGCGCGATCGCGCTCGATCTCGTCACCGGCCAGCGGCTCTGGGAGTTGAACGTCGGCGGCATCGCGACGCCCGCGCTGGGCGGCGACTGGCTGTTCCTCGTCTCCGATCAGGCGCAGCTCTACTGCGTGCAGCGTACCAGCGGGAAGATCCGCTGGGCGACGCAGCTCGATCGCTGGCGCAACAAGAAGAAGACCAAGGGCATCTACTGGACGGGCCCGGTGCTGGCCGGCGGGCGGCTGCTGTTGGTCGATTCGGTCGGCGACATGGTTTCGGTCGATCCCGCGACGGGCAAGGTCGCGCAGACGACGCGCGTCGCCAAGAAGCCGGTGACGCTGCCGCCGGTGGTGGCGGGCAACATGCTGTTCACGCTGGCGAGCGACGGCACGCTGGCGGCGTGGCGCTGATCCGCTCGCGCGCGCCCGCATGATCGGGTAGCGGGCGCTATGCCCGCGCTTCCCATCGTCGCGATCATTGGCCGGCCCAATGTCGGCAAGTCGACGCTGTTCAACCGGCTGGTCGGCAAGCGGCTGGCGCTCGTCGACGATCGACCCGGCGTCACGCGTGACAGGCGCGAGGGGGAGGGGGTGCTGCTGGGGCTTCCCTTCCGCCTGTTCGACACCGCCGGCTTCGAGGACGAGGACGCGCAGACGCTGCCCGGCCGGATGCGCGCGCAGACCGAGGCGGCGGTGGCGCAGGCCGATGTCGCCTTGTTCATGATCGACGGGCGCGCCGGCGTCACCTCGCTCGACGAGACGGTGGCGCAGTGGCTGCGCGGCAGCGACACGCCGATCGTGCTGATCGTCAACAAGGCGGAGGGCCGCGCCGCCGACGCCGGCGTCTACGAGGGTTTCGCACTGGGGTTCGGCGAGCCGGTGCCGCTGTCGGCCGAGCATGGCGAGGGTATGGCCGACCTGTTCGACGCGCTGCTGCCCCATATCGACCGCGTTGACGTGGAGGAGGAGCCGGACGACGGTGACCGGCCCGACGCGCCGCTCAAGCTCGCCATCGTCGGACGGCCCAATGCCGGCAAGTCCACGCTGGTCAACCGGATGCTCGGCGAGGAGCGGATGATCACCGGCCCGGAAGCCGGCATCACGCGCGATTCGATCTCGATCGATTGGGAGTGGCCCGATCCCCAAGGCGGCACGCGCAAGGTGCGCCTGATCGACACCGCCGGCCTGCGCAAGAAGGCCAAGGTGGAGGATAAGCTGGAGAAGCTCAGCGCCGCCGATACCTTCCACGCGGTCGATTTCGCCGAGGTGGTCGTGCTGCTGCTCGACGCCACGCGCGGGCTGGAGGCGCAGGACCTGCGCATCGCCGACCGCGTGCTGGAGGAGGGGCGCGCGCTCGTCATCGCGCTCAACAAATGGGACGTGGCGGAGGGGCAATCGGCGCTTTTCAACGGCGTCAAGGCGGCGCTGGGGGACGGCCTCTCGCAGGTGAAGGACGTGCCGCTGCTCGCCGTGTCGGCGGCGACCGGCAAGGGGCTCGACCAGCTTCTCGCCGCCGCGTTCGAGACGCGCGAGGCGTGGTCGAAGCGCGTCACCACCGGCCAGCTTAACCGTTGGTTCGAGACGGCGGTCGAGAAGAACCCGCCGCCCGCGCCGGGAGGCAAGCGCATCAAGCTGCGCTTCATCACCCAGGCCAAGACGCGGCCCCCGGGCTTCGTGCTGTTCGGCACGCGGGTGGACCAGCTCCCCGCCAGCTACCAGCGATATCTCGTCAACGGCATCCGCCGCGAGCTGGGCTTCGCGGGCGTGCCGCTGCGCCTGACGCTGCGCGCGTCGCGCAACCCATTCGGGAAGAACGAATGAGCGAACGGCTGCTAGACCTGCGGGGGCTGCGCTGCCCGTGGCCGGCGTTGCGCGTCGGCCGCGCGCTGCGCGACGGACGCGAGCCCGTGCTGGCGGTGGCCGACGATCCGCTGGCGGCGCGCGAGATCGGCGCGGTCGCCGCTGCGCGGGGCTGGACCGCCGAGGCCGTCGAGACGGCGATCGGACGCGGGCTGCGCCTGCATCCGGTTGGCTAAATCTCGGGTCCTGATGCCGTCCCTCTAAACGCCGCCGGTAACCCGCCGTTTACGAAATGGGGTACATAAGCGTGCGAAGTCGTGGACCGGGGGTTCGACCAGTGACGATCGGATTAGGCCAGTTGGTCGATTGGGGCGTGTTCGCCCGCGCGCGAACCGAGCTTGGCGGCGCGTTCGTCCGCATCCTCGGCTACTTCCGCGAGGACGGGGTCAAATCCGTGACCGCGATCGAGCAGGCGATGCGCGATCGCAGCGCCGCGGGCCTGGTGCTGCCGGCGCATACGCTGAAGGGCGAGTCGCGCCAGTTCGGCGCGCTGCCGCTGTCCTGCCTCGCCGAGGAGATCGAGATGGAGGCGCGCCGCTGCGTCGAGGCGCGGCAGAAGCCCGACGACCTCATCGAGCGTATTGCCGAGCTGCGGCCGCTGTTCGAGGCGACGCTGCGGCTGTTCGATCAGGAAACGCAGGCGCCGGCGCCCGCCGCGAGCCGAGTCGCGCCCGGCGGCTTCGGGCGCCGCGCCGCGCCGACGTTCGGCACTGCCCAGCGCTGACGCCTGGTCGCACGGGTAAGCCTCGGTAGGCGGCGGCGTCCGTCCTCCCTTGCTCCGGGCCCGGATTGGAGCTGAGCGTCGTCTTGCATTCCTGAACAGCTCGATGAGTTCGAACTGCTTTCTGGTGATCAACATGCTCCTTCCCGTTCATGAGGATGCGCTTGAGCAGGTTCGGGGCTGATGAAGGTTTAAGCGCGCGCCGTCTTGCCCGCTCGTTGATCCACAACGGCCTTGCACACGCACACGCACACGGCCACAGGCTGCAAGATCGTCGGATCGCATCCTGGCGCTATTGTTTTCTCAGGATTGTGTGAAGGGTCCACGATGCCATCGGGCGAGCGACCGCCACAGCCATTCGAGCGGGCCGTGGTGGTGATGCCGCAGCCAGGCAGGGCTCAACAGCAGCATCGCCGCGCAGCCGGGCGGCACGAGCAGATACGCCTCGGCACGGGAGAGACGGCCGTAGAGCCCCAGGCCCCAACCATCGCAGATCGCCGCCATGACGAGGCTGGTACCAAGATAGTTGGAGAAGGCGCAGCGCCCCGCAGCACCGAGCCTGCGGCGGAACGTGCCGTCGCCCGTGAGCCACGGGATCAGCGCGGCGGCGTAGCCAAAGGCGATCAGCGGGCGCAGCGGCACACCGCCGAGAGTAGCGGCGGCGAAGGTGGCGATCGTCTCGAACTGTGCGCGCCCAGCTAGGACGGCGAGCAGCGTCGAGGCGGGCAGGCCGATGCCGAGCGCGATCGTCGCCGCGCGGGCGTAGCGCCGCCTTGTCCAGCCGCCGGAAAGGAACCCCGACGCCAGCGCCGCCATGCCGAGCAGCAGGTAGGCGAGCGTCTCCGGCCCGTTGAAGACGAGCAGGAAGGGCGTGCCGGCGGCAAGGTCGTGGAGGTGGGCGGCAAGCAGCGGCGCATAGCTCCCGCGATGCAGCGCCACCTCGCGTGCGAGATCCGCCGGCGCGCCGACGCCGACGGCGGTCATGAAATCCCGCCAACTCGCAATGGCGTCCGGCGCACCCGTTGCTGCTCGCGCGTGGAGGCTCAGGTCGGTGGCGAGCAGCCAGCCCTGCGCCGCCGCCTGCCCGAGCAGCAGCATTAGCGCGATCTTAACCTGCTGGCGCGGCGTGAGCGTGGTGAAGGGCAACGCGATCGTGCCGATGATCGCGTAGTGGAGCAGGATGTCGCCCGGCCACAGCAGCAGCCAGTGGAGCGTCCCGAACGCCGCCAGCACCCCCATCCGCGAGAGGTGAACGCGCGCCGGATCCTCTCCGGCCCGGGCGGCGCGCGTGACGACGATCAGCGTGGAGGCGCCGAACAGGATCGAGAACAGCGCGCGCATCTTGCCGTCGACCAGCACGAACGCCGCCGCCCAGATCGCCAGATCGGCGGCGGAGGGCGTGCCGATGGCGGTGGGGTTGAAGTAGGCGCCGGACGGCATCGCGAAGCTGACGACGTTCATCAGCAGGATGCCCATAACGGCGATCCCGCGAAGCCGGTCGATGGTGGCGATGCGGCCGGCGCGGACGCCGGCCAGCGCCTCAGGCAAGCGCCGCGTCCGCCCCCATCATCGCGGGGAAGAAGCCTTCGTGCGCGCGGCGGAGCTCGGCGAGGGGGATGTTCACCCACGTTGCGGCATTGAAGTTGAGGCGATCGCCGATCGTCGCGCCCAGCCGCAGGCAGGCGATACCGGCCGCTTCGGCTTGCTCGTCGAGGTCGGTGTTCGCGCTGGTGGCGACGACGAAGCGTCCCTGATCCTCGCCGAACAGGAACGCGGGCCGGGGATCGTCGAGCGAGACGTCGGACCCGATGCCTCCGGCGAGCGCCATTTCGGCCAGCGTCACGGCGAGGCCGCCATCGGAGATGTCGTGAACCGCGCTTGCGACGTTGCCGTCGACGAGCGCGCGGACGAACTCGCCGACCGCGCGCTCGGCCGCGAGATCGACGGGCGGCGGCGGCCCGTCCTCACGGCCGTGAAGCTCGCGTAACCACAAGGACTGGCCGAGATGCCCTGGTTCGCCGCCGATCAGCCACAGGGCGTGGCCCTCGCCCTTGAACGCGATCGTCGCCGACTTCGACCAGTCCGCCAGCAGCCCGATGCCGCCGATCGCCGGCGTCGGCAAGATCGCGGTGCCGCTGCCGGTCGCGCGGCTCTCATTGTAGAGGCTGACGTTGCCGGACACGATCGGGAAGTCGAGCGCGCGGCAGGCGTCGCCCATGCCGCGCAGGCAGCCGGTGATCTGCGCCATGATCTCGGGCCGCTGCGGGCTCGCGAAGTTGAGGCAGTTGGTGACCGCCAGCGGCGTGGCGCCCACCGCCGAGAGGTTGCGGTAGCATTCCGCGATGGCCTGCTTGCCGCCTTCGTAGGGGTCGGCGTAGCAGTAGCGGGGCGTGCAGTCGGTGGAGATGGCGAGGCCCTTGCGTGTGCCGTGGACGCGCACCACCGCCGCGTCGCCGCCGGGGCGCTGCACCGTGTCGCCGCCGACCATGTGGTCGTACTGCTCCCAGATCCAGCGGCGCGACGCGATGTCGGGAGAGGCCATCAGCTTGAGGAGATCGGCGCCGATGTCGCTGCTCTCGGGTACGTCGCCAAGCGGCTTCACCGCCGCCCAGGCCTTGTATTCCGCCTCGGAAGCCGCCGGGCGATCGTAGAGCGGCGCATCGTCGGCGAGCGGCGCCAGGGGAATGTCGCACACCGTCTCGCCGCCGTGCACGAGCACCATGCGGCCGGTGTCCGTCACCTCGCCGATGATCGCGAAATCGAGCTCCCACTTGCGGAAAATGGCTTCCGCAAAAGCCTCTCGGCCGGGCTTCAGCACCATGAGCATCCGCTCCTGGCTCTCGGACAGCATCATCTCGTAGGCGGTCATGCCCGCCTCGCGCTGGGGCACGGCGTCCATGTCGAGGCGGATGCCGACGCCGCCCTTGCTGGCCATCTCGACCGAGGAGGAGGTGAGGCCGGCGGCCCCCATGTCCTGAATGGCGACGATCGCGTCGGACGCCATCAGCTCCAGGCAGGCCTCGATCAGCAGCTTCTCGGTGAACGGATCGCCGACCTGCACGGTGGGCCGCTTCTCGTCGCTGTGCTCGTCGAACTCGGCGGATGCCATGGTGGCGCCGTGGATGCCGTCGCGCCCGGTCTTGGAGCCGACATAGACGATCGGATTGCCGACGCCCGACGCGGCCGAGTAGAAGATCTTGTCCTGGTCCGCGATCCCCACCGTCATCGCGTTGACGAGGATGTTGCCGTCATACGCCGGGTGGAAGTTCACCTCGCCGCCCACGGTGGGCACGCCCACGCAGTTGCCGTAGCCGCCGATGCCGTGGACGACGCCTGCGATCAGGTGGCGCATTCTGGGATCGTCGGGCGAGCCGAAGCGCAGCGCGTTCATGTTGGCGATCGGCCGCGCGCCCATGGTGAACACGTCGCGCAGGATGCCGCCGACGCCGGTGGCCGCGCCCTGATAGGGCTCAATGTAGCTCGGGTGGTTGTGGCTCTCCATCTTGAAGATCGCCGCCTGTCCGTCGCCGATGTCGACCACGCCGGCATTCTCGCCGGGGCCGCAGATTACCTGCGGGCCGGTGGTGGGCAGCTTCTTGAGGTGGATGCGCGACGACTTGTACGAGCAATGCTCGGACCACATCACCGAGAAGATGCCGAGCTCCACCATGTTGGGCTCGCGGCCGAGTGCGGTGAGCACGCGGGCATATTCCTCGTCGCTCAGCCCGTGCTGCGCGACGATCTCGGGGGTGATGGCGGTCGACATGGCCCGCGCGTTAGCCGCTCGGGTAGCGAATCAAAAGGCCGGCGGGGACGCCGCCGGCCTCGTGTCTGTTGCAAGAGCGAACGGATCAGGCGTTGCAGCTCTGTGCCTTCTTGCCGGGCACCGTCGCCTTGATCGTCGACGCGGTGGACGAGCCGTCGAGCGCGAAGCCGCCATCGGCGGTCATCGTTTTGCCGGCCTCGTCGGACTTCACGGCGGTGGGCTCGCCGCCCTTGGCGGTGCGGATGTTGGCGCTCTTGTCGCCCGAGAACCAGTCGACGTAGATCACGCTGCTGTCGGCGCAGCGATAGGTCTTGGTGGCGAGGATGGCGGGCGGCAGTTCGACGGGCTTGGCGTTGGCCAGCGCCGCCTTCTGATCGTCCGGCACCTCGTCGGCGGTGATGGTGGTGGGCTTGGTGTTGCATGCGGCGAGCGCGAGGAGGAGGCCGGCGAGCGCCGGGGCGGAGCGGAGTGTCGGGGGGAGGATCGGCATAGGATTCGCCCCTTTCCCGAGCGAATGTTAACCGTCAAGCGCGCCGCTGCACCGCCGAACGATCCGCCGCAGCGCAGCAACGACACGGCGCATCGTTGCCCGCTGCGCCCGCGCGACCTATGTCCTCGTCCATGATCACCGCCGACGCCCTCTCGCTCATCGGCAACACGCCGCTCGTCCGGCTGCGCAGCGCGAGCGCGGCGACCGGCTGCGAGATCCTCGCCAAGTGCGAGTTCATGAACCCCGGCGGATCTGTGAAGGATCGCGCGGCGAAGTTCATCGTCGAGGACGGGGAGGAGCGCGGGCTGCTGCGC
This sequence comes from Sphingomonas sp., assembly GCF_965200105.1. Lineage (GTDB taxonomy): Bacteria > Pseudomonadota > Alphaproteobacteria > Sphingomonadales > Sphingomonadaceae > Solisphingomonas. The sequence continues at coordinate 713,093 of NZ_CBDATN010000003.1, read as the reverse complement.
CCCGGCGGGGTCATCGTCGAGGGCACGGCGGGCAACACCGGCATCGGGCTCGCGCTGGTCGGCCAGGCCAAGGGCTATCGCACGATCATCGTCATCCCCGAAACGCAGAGCCGCGAGAAGAAGGACACGCTGCGCGGCCTGGGCGCCGGGCTGATCGAGGTGGCGCCGACGAGCTATTCGAACCCCGCTCACTACGTCCACACCTCGCGCCGCATCGCGGAGGAGACGGCGGGCGGCTTCTGGTCCAATCAGTTCGACAACACCGCCAACCGCATGGCGCACATCCGCACCACGGCGCCCGAGATCTGGGAGCAGACGGGGGGGCGCATCGACGGCTTCACCTGCGCGTGCGGCACCGGTGGCACCCTCGCCGGCGTGGGGCTGGGTCTGAAGGAGCGTGACGGGCAGGTGACGATCGCGCTCACCGATCCGCACGGCGCGAGCCTCTACAGCTATTATGCGGTGGGGGAGCTCGCCGCCGACGGCAGTTCGGTGGCGGAAGGGATCGGGCAGAGCCGGATCACGGCCAATCTGGAAGGCGCGCCGGTCGACACGCAGTTCCGCGTCTCCGACCAGGACGGCATCGGTTGGGTGCACCGCCTGCTCGCCGAGGACGGGCTTTGCGTCGGCCTATCGTCGGGGATCAACGTGGCGGGCGCGGTCGCACTCGCGGGCGCACTGGGGCGGGGAAGCACGATCGTCACGATCTTGTGCGACTCGGGAATGCGCTACCTCTCGACGCTGTCCGATCCAGCGTGGCTGGCCGCCAAGGGGTTGCCTGTGCCGCCTTGGTTGAAGCGCTGAGCCGATGCCCGCGCCGCCGCCCGCCGACCGGCCCGAGGAGGCGCGGCAGGAGCGCGATATGGCGATGCAGCGGGTGCGGGTGGGCGTCACCGGGCTTGCCGCCGTCTTCCTGCTGACGCTGCTCGCCGCCGCGATCCTGTCGCTGCTCGGGCAGGACGGCCGCATCCGCGGCCGTGCCGCCGCCGCGCTCGCCGGCGAGGCGCCACGCGAGCCGCTTGCCGAACTCGGCGTGGCGCCGGGCGTCGCGCCCAAGCCCGTGCCGACCGCGCGGCCGGTGCGACGCGTGGCCCCGACTCCGCCGCCGCACGTCACCACGCCGCCGCCGCCCACGCGCTGAGCGGCGCCGACCATGCCGCACCCATGAAATTCCATGGGACGGGGCGTGATGTTGCCGGATCAACACGGTTATCCACAGGTTCTTCCGAACCGGGCACGTCGTCGACAACGGCAGATTTCCGCCATTCTCGCTCGTCAATTTAGTAAGCCCGATACAAGCCGCACGCCCACTTTTACCCATGCTGTGGTATTGAAACCCACGGATTACCCATGTTATGCCCATGGCTGTCCGGATCGTTCCCACGCGTGGGGCTCGGGATTGATCGGGAAAGACGACGGAAGCCTCGGCGTCGTCGAACGGGGTATCGGTGGAACTCGGCCATCTCTTCCAAGGCCATGCGCTGAACGCCGTGGATGCGAAGGGCCGCGTGTCGGTACCGGCGAGCTTTCGTGCGCTGATCGGCAAGCGCGCACTGGCGAACAGCCTCGATCCCGACAACACGCTGATGATCGGCGAGCATGGCGGCGGCGATTGCCTGACCGCGCTCGATCCGGTGGCTTCGGCCGAACTCGATTCGCGGCTCCGCACCAGCATCGAGGACATGGACGAGCTGGAGGCCCGACGCGCCGATGCCTTCGGCAGCCTTGAGTCGGTGAAGTTCGATACCGCCGGGCGGATGCAGCTCTCGCCGATGCTGCGCGCGCTGGGCGGGATAGAGGATCTCGCCTTCTTTGTCGGCGCGGGTTCCACCTTCCAGATCTGGAATCCGCTAACCGCGATGCGGAAGCTGCCGGAGACCTCGCGCAACCGCAAGCCGCTCGCCTTCCTGCTCAACGAGCGCGGGATCGCGGCGTGAGCGCGCCCGCGCCCCACGTCCCGGTCCTGCTCGACGAGGTGATGGCGGCGCTGGCCGTGACGCCCGGCGAGACGCACGTCGACGGCACTTTCGGCGCGGGCGGATACACGCGCGCGATCCTCGCGGCGGGGGCCGGCCGCGTCTTCGCCTTCGATCGCGATCCGGATGCCATCGCCGCCGGCCGCGCGCTGGAGGCCGAGGCGGAAGGGCGGCTGGTTCTGGTCGCGGCGCGCTACTCGACGATGGCGGCGGAGCTCGCCGCGCGGCAGGTGACGGTGGTTGACGGCGTGACGCTCGACGTCGGCGTCTCGTCGATGCAGCTCGACCAGGCGGAGCGCGGCTTCTCCTTCCAGGCGGACGGCCCGCTCGACATGCGGATGGAGCAGTCGGGCGACAGCGCCGCCGATTTCGTGAACGAGGCCGACGAGCCGGAGATCGCCGACGTTCTCCACCGCTACGGCGAGGAGCCGCGCGCGCGGCGGGTGGCGCGCGCGATCGTGGCGGCGCGGCCGCTCGCCCGCACGGCGGAACTGGCCGAGGTGGTGCGCCGCGCGCTGGGCCACCATCCCGGCCTCAAGGACCCGGCGGTGCGCGTGTTCCAGGCTATCCGTATCCACCTCAATCGCGAACTCGACGAGCTGGCGGACGGGCTCGACGCCGCCGAGGCGCTGCTCGCGCCCGGCGGGCGGCTGGCGGTGGTGAGCTTCCACAGCCTGGAAGATCGTATCGTGAAGCGCTTCCTGACGGCGCGGGGCAAGCCCGCGCCCGCCGGCTCGCGCCACCGCCCCGCCGCCGGCGATGCCTCCCCGCCCAGCTTCTCCGACGTATCGCGCGCGATCCGCGCCGGCGACATCGAGATCAGCCGAAATCCGCGCGCGCGCTCCGCGACGCTACGCGGCGGCCGTCGCACCGCCGCCCCCCCATGGGCCTCCGTTTCCACCCACCGCCCCGCCGCCGCGCCCCGAGGATCCCGCAGATGAGTATCGCCACCCGCTTCCGTTCCGTCGTCTGGGTGGCGGGCATCGCCTTCGCCGCGCTGGCCTGCTATCTCGTCAGCCTCAGGGTGGCGGCGGAGCGCGCGCAGGTGGCGCGGCTTGACACGCAGCTCGCCTCCGCCCGCGCCGATATTCGCCAGCTCTCCACCGAACTCGGCACGCGCAGCCGGCTCGTGCAGCTCGAGCGGTGGAACACGGACGTGCTGGCGTTGACCGCGCCCAAGGCGGCCCAGTATCTCGCCGGCGAGATGCAGCTCGCCAGCCTCGCCGTTCCCGCCGCCGAGCCCGCCGCTCCTGCGACGCCGGCCGTCCAGGCGCTCCAAGCCCCGGCCGCCGTGGCGCAGGTCGCCTATCGCCGCATTGAGGACAAGCCGGCCAGCCGCCTGCTGCACAGCGTCTCGCTTGATCTCGACGAGGGCGCACGTGCGCCGGTGATGCGACCGGTGGCGCTCGTCGCCGCGAAGCTGCCCGTGCTCGGCGCCGCCTACCTGGATGTGAAGACCGTCCGGCCGTGACCGCGTTCGCGGCGCGGCCGTCCCGCCCCCCCGAACGCGCCCGGCCGACCGAGCGCGTGCGCTTGGCGGGCCAGCGCCAGCAGACGCTGGCGCTGTCGCATTTCCGGCTGATGCTGGTGATGCTGCTGTTACTGGGGCTGGCGGCGGTGATCGCGATCAGGCTGGTGTGGCTGACGGTGGCGGGCGGCGATCAGGCCGGGTTCCGCGCCGCCGAAGGCGTGCCGGCGCGCGCCGACATCGTCGATCGCAACGGCGTGCCGCTCGCCACCACGATCAACGCTTGGTCGGTGGCGCTGATGCCCGCCAAGCGCGTCAACGACGCGCGCGAGGTGGCGCAGAAGCTGGCGCAGGTGCTGCCCGAGCATAGCGCCGCCGACTATTACGCGATGCTGCGTTCGAAGAAGACGTTCATCTATCTGCGCCGCCGCGCCACGCCCGATCTCGTCGCCAGGGTGAACGCGATCGGCGAGCCTGCCATCCAGCTCGCGCAAGAGCCGGAGCGCCTCTACCCGCAGACCGATCTCGCCGCCCACGTGCTCGGCTGGACCGACAGCGAGGGGCGCGGCGCGTTCGGTATGGAGAAGCTGCTCGACCGCCGCCTGGTCGATCCCGGCCTGCGCGGCACGCCGGTGCCGCTCGCCATAGACGGCCGCGTGCAGGCGGCGCTGGAGAGCGAACTGGGCGCCGCGCGCGACAAGTTCACCGCCGCCGCCGCCGGCGGCATCGTGATGGATGTGCGTACCGGCGAGGTTCTCGCCATGACGTCGCTGCCCACTTTCAACCCCAACGATCCCGGCGCGACGCCGATCGAGAACCTCAAGAACAACACCATTCAGTCGGTCTACGAGCTCGGCTCCACCTTCAAGGCGATCACCATCGCCAACGCCATCCAGTCGGGCGTCGTCACCTCGATGGCGCAGAAGTACGACGCCACCGCCCCGCTGGTGATCGGCCGCTACCGCATTCACGACGACGAGCCCGCCGGCCGCTGGCTCAACATCCCCGAGATGATGGTGCGGTCGTCTAACATCGTGACGGCGCGCATCGCCGACGAGCTGGGCCAGCAGCGCGAGATGGCGATGTTCCGCAAGCTCGGCTTCGCCAACCCGCCCGAGGTGGAGCTTTCCGCGCGGGCGCGGCCCCTGTGGCCGACCTACTGGGGTCGGACGACCGTCATGACCGTGGGCTTCGGCCACGGCCTGGCGGTCACGCCGCTCAACCTCGCCATCGCGTACGCGGCGCTCGTCAACGGCGGCATCTACCGGCCCGCCACGCTGCTCAAGCGCGGCCCCGGCAACCCTGTGCCCGCCGGCCGCCGCGTGATCTCGGAGGCGACGAGCGCGCGGGTGCGCCAGCTGCTGCGCCTCGTGGTCAATCCGGTGGCGGACGGCACCGGCAAGAAGGCCGACGTTCCCGGCTTCCGGCTGGGCGGCAAGACGGGCACGGCGGAGAAGGCGCAGGCCGGCGGCTACAACAAGAAGCTCAACGTCTCGACGTTCGCGGGCGTCTTCCCGATGGACGATCCTCGCTACCTGGTGATGATGACGCTCGACGGGCCGCACGCGACGGCGGACACCTATGGCTGGACGACGGCGGCGTGGGTGGTGGGCCCCGCGATCGGGCGGCTCGTGTCGCGCATCGGCCCGCTGCTTGGCGTCATCCCCGACGAGCATCACGACGTCGACGAGAGCGACCTGCTGCCGCTGATCTGGAAGCCGGCGCCGAAGGTGAAGAAGGCCAGCGTCGCCGCCGGTGCCGCCGCCGCCAAGCACGACCGCGACTGACATGCGCCTGGACGCGCTCGCCGCCGGCTACAACGTCGCGGGCGACGTCGGCGATGCGCGCGTGACGGGCTGCGCGATAGATCATCGCAAGGTGGCGCCGGGCACCGTGTTCGGCGCGTTCCGCGGCCTCGCGCACGATGGCGAGGGCTTTATCGCGCAGGCCGTTGCCGCCGGCGCCATTGCGGTGGTGGCACGGCCCGAGGCGACAGTGCTCGCGCCCGCCGTCCACATCGTCGATGCCGAGCCGCGCCGCGCCTTCGCGCAGCTCGCCGCGCGTTTCTTCGCGCCGTTCCCGGAGGCCGTGGTGGCCGTCACCGGCACCAACGGCAAGACGAGCTGCGTGGAGCTCACCCGCCAGTTGTGGCGGATGGCGGGGCTGAAGGCCGCGTCGATCGGCACGCTGGGCGTCACCACGACGGACGGGGAGGGCGATGCGCAGGCGGTGCCCACCGGGCTCACCACCCCCGACATCGTCACCTTCCTGTCCAACATGGCGGGCCTGGCGCGCGAGGGTGTCGGCCATGCCGCGTTCGAGGCATCGAGCCATGGCCTCGCCCAGTTCCGCACCGAGGGGCTGCCGGTGGCCGCCGCCGCCTTCACCAACCTGTCGCGCGACCATCTCGATTACCACGGCACGATGGAGGCCTATCTGGAGGCCAAGCTGCGGCTGTTCTCCGAGGTGGTCGCGGCGGACGGCGCGGCGGTGGTGTGGGCTGACGACGACGCCTCGTCGCGCGTGATCGAGATCGCGGCGGAGCGCGGCCTGCGGCTGCTGAGCGTGGGCGAGCGGGGCGAGACGCTGCGGCTCGTAAGCCGTGAGCCGACGCAGCTCGGCCAGACACTCACTGTCGAGGCGGAGGGCGTGACGCACATCGTAAAGATGCCGCTGATCGGTGCGTACCAGGCCGCCAACGCACTCGTCGCCGCCGGCCTCGCGATCGCGACCGGCGGCGGCGTGGCGGACGTGCTCGGCCGGCTGGCGCGGGTGCAGCCGGTGCGCGGGCGGCTGGAGCGCGCGGTCATCACGGCGGCGGGCGCGCCCGTCTACGTCGACTACGCGCACACCCCTGATGGCCTGCGCGCCGCGTGCGAGGCGCTGCGCCCGCACACCGCCGCGCGGCTGATCGCCGTGTTCGGCGCGGGCGGCGACCGCGACTCCGGAAAGCGCCCCGACATGGGCGCGGTGGCGGCGAGCCTCGCCGACCTGTGCATCGTCACCGACGACAATCCGCGCTCGGAGGAGCCGGCCGCGATCCGGGCCGCGATCCTCGCCGCCGCGCCGCACGCGCGAGAAGTGGGCGACAGGTACGCCGCGATCGCCGCCGCCGTGGCCGAAGCGGGCCAGGGCGATGTCGTGCTGGTGGCGGGCAAGGGCCACGAGACCGGGCAGATCGTAGGAGACCGCGTGCTGCCCTTCGACGACGTGGCGGTCGCGCGCGAGGTGGCGGCGTGAGCGTACCGCTCTGGACCGCGCAGGAGATCGCCGCCGCCACCGGCGGCACCGCGTCCGCGCCCTTTGCCGTGGAGGGCGTGGCCTTCGACAGCCGCGAGGTCGGCCCGGGCGACCTGTTCGTGGCACTGAAGGGTGAGCGCAGCGACGGCCACCGCTTCGTCGAGGGTGCGTTCGCGCAAGGCGCGGCGGGGGTGATCGTCTCCGCGCCCGTCGCCGGCCCGCACGTCCTCGTGGCGGACACCGAGAAGGCGTTGAACGCCCTTGGTGCCGCCGCGCGGGCGCGCTCGGCGGCGACGATCGTCGGCGTCACCGGCTCGGTCGGCAAGACGGGCACCAAGGAGGCCCTCCACGCCGCCTTCGATCGCGCCGCACCGGGCACCGCGCATCGATCGGTGAAGAGCTACAACAACCATGTCGGCGTGCCCTTGAGCCTCGCGCGGATGTCGCGCGACGCCGAGGTCGGCGTGTTCGAGATGGGCATGAACCATGCCGGCGAGCTCGCGTCGCTGACCCGGCTGGTGCGGCCTAACGTGGCGCTGGTGACGGCGATCGCCCCCGCGCACTCTGCCTTCTTCGCGGGCGAGGAGGCGATCGCCGACGCCAAGGGCGAGATCTTCCGGGGGCTGGAGCCGGGCGGCACGGCGATCGTGCCGTTCGACAGTCCGCACCGCGACCGGCTGATCGCCGCCGCCCGGCCCCACGCCGCGCACGTCCTCACCTTCGGCACGCAGGCCGGCGCCGACGTGCGCGCGCTCGACGCGGTGCGCACGGAAGGCGGCACGCTGGTCAACGCAGCACTTCCCGGCGGCCAGCTCACCTTCTCGATCGGGATGCCCGGCGCCCACTGGGTGGCGAACGCGCTCGCCGTGCTGGCGACGGTGGAGGCGGCGGGCGCGGACCTCGCCGCCGCCGGCCTCGCGCTCGCCGAGATGACGGGGCTGCCGGGGCGCGGCGCGCGCGTGCGCGTGGCCGTGGACGGCGGGACCGCGACGCTGATCGACGAGAGCTACAATGCGAATCCCGGCTCCATGGCCGCGACCATCGCGGAGCTCGGCCACGAACCCGGCCGCCGCATCGCGCTGCTTGGCGAGATGCGCGAGCTGGGCGAGGGCTCGGCAGGCTTCCACCGGGCGCTCGCCGCGCCGCTCGCACAGGCTGGCGTCGCTTATGCCGTACTCGTCGGCGAGGGCATGGCGGCGCTCGCGGAATCGCTTGCGCCCACCACGCCGGTGCAGCATGTCGCCGACGCGACGGCTGCCCGCGAAGCGCTGCGGGCGATCATCCGTCCCGGCGACGCGGTGCTGGTCAAGGGATCCAACGCCATCGGGCTCGCGCGCGTCCTCAAGGCGTTCGCGCGTGAGGACGCGTCATGCTTTATCTGATCGCCGAGGCGCTCGGCTTTCCACACGTCCTCAACCTCGTGCGCTACATCACCTTTCGCGCAGGCGCGGCGGCGATCACGGCGCTGTTCATCGGGTTGTTCATCGGCCCGCGCTTCATCGGCTGGCTGCGCGTGCGGCAGGGCAAGGGCCAGCCGATCCGCAGCGACGGCCCGCAGAGCCACCTCGCCAAGCGCGGCACGCCGACGATGGGCGGGCTGATGATCCTGACGAGCCTCGTCGTCTCGATGCTGCTGTGGATGGATATCGCCAATCGCTACACCTGGGCGGTGCTGTTCGTGACGCTGGGCTTCGGGCTCATCGGCTTCATGGACGATTACGACAAGGTGAAGAAGCGCCATCACAAGGGCGTGTCGGGTAAGCTGCGGCTGTTCTTCGAGTTCCTGATCGCCGGGATAGCCGCCGCGCTGATCGTGCACTTCAACGGCACCCAGCTCTACTTGCCCTTCTATAACGGGCCGGCGGTGGATCTGGGGCCGGCCTACGTGCCGTTCGCGGCGTTCGTGATCGTGGCGTTCGGCAATTCGGTGAACCTGACGGACGGGCTCGACGGGCTGGCCACCATGCCCGTCATCATCGCGTGCCTCGCCTTCTTCGTGATCGCCTACCTCGTCGGCAACGTGAAGTTCGCGCATTATCTCGGCATCCCGCACGTCGACGGGGCGGGCGAGCTGACCGTGATCTGCGCGGCGATCATCGGCGCCGGTCTCGCCTTCCTGTGGTTCAACGCGCCGCCGGCGGCGGTTTTCATGGGCGATACCGGCAGCCTCGCGCTGGGCGGCGCGCTGGGCGCGATCTCGGTGGTGGCGCATCACGAGATCGTGCTCGCCATTGTCGGCGGGCTGTTCGTGGTCGAGGCGCTGAGCGTCGTGATCCAGGTGTTCTTCTACAAGCGCACCGGGCGGCGCGTGTTCAAGATGGCGCCGATCCACCATCATTTCGAGCAGATCGGCTGGTCCGAGCCTACCGTTGTCATCCGCTTCTGGATCGTCTCCTTCGTGCTGGCGCTCGCCGGCCTCGCCACGCTGAAGCTCAGGTGATCGTCGGGCGCGCCTGGGCGGGCAAGCGCTACGCCGTGCTCGGCCTCGCACGCTCGGGCGCGGCGACGGTGCGCGCGCTGCTCGCCGCCGGCGCGAGCGTGACGGCGTGGGACAGCGACGAGGCGAGACGGGATCAGTTCCTCCCCGGTACGGGAAGGGGGACCGCGCGCAGCATGGTGGAGGGGGCGGCGCAGCCGCTGCCTCCGTCGGCGGCACCCCTCCACCAGCCTGCGGCTGGTCCCCCGCCCCTTGCAGGAGAGGATTTGGTGCTTGCCGATCCGCTGGCGATCGACCTTGCCGGCTTCGACGCCATCGTCGTCTCGCCGGGCGTGCCGCTCAACCGCCACCCGATCGCGGCGCGGGCGGCGGAGGCGGGGGTGCCCGTGATCGGCGACATCGAGCTGTTCGCGCAGGCACGCGCCGGTCTGCCGGCGCACACGGTGGTCGGCATCACCGGCACCAACGGCAAGTCCACCGTCACCGCGCTCGTTGACCACATCCTGCAAGCGGCAGGCGTGCCGACGATGATGGGCGGCAACATCGGCCTGCCCATCCTCGCGCAGGAGCCGCTGCCGCGAGGCGGCGTGTACGTGCTGGAGCTGTCGAGCTTCCAGATCGATCTGACGCGAAGCCTCGACTGCGATGTGGCGGTGCTGACCAACGTCACGCCGGATCATCTCGATCGCTACAATGGCTTCGACGCCTACGCCGCCTCCAAGGCACGCCTGTTCGCGATGCAGGGGCCGGGCGACGTCGCCGTGATCGCGATCGACGACGAGCGCACGCGGGCCTTGGCCGAACAGCTCGCCGCGCCGCCGCAGCCCGCGCTGGCGATGGGCGGTTTCCTCGGCGTCGACCTGCCGATGCCGTTACCCGCCTCCGGCCCGACGGTGGTGACGGTCTCGGCGGCGCACGTCGCCGATCAGTCGCGCTGGCCGTCGCTGCAGGGGCCGCACAACGCGCAGAACGTCGCGGTCGCTCGCGCGATCCTGCGCGCACTGGGGCTGGACGACTCGGAGATCGAGCGGGGCCTCGCCGGCTATCCCGGCCTGCCGCACCGCATGGAGCGCGCCGGCACCGTCGGCGGGGTGCTCTTCGTCAACGACAGCAAGGCGACCAATCCCACCTCCGCCGCTCCCGCGCTCGCCGCTTATCCACGCGTCCACTGGATCCTCGGCGGGCGGCGCAAGACCGACGAGCTCGACGCCTGCGCGCCCCACTACGGCCACGTCGCCCACGCCTACACGATCGGCGAGGCGACCGACCTCTACGCGGATCTGGTGGAGCGGGTGAGCATTCCCGCCACCCGCTCGCAAACGCTCGACGCCGCTGTCGCCGCTGCGCACGCCGCCGCGAAGCCCGGCGAAACGGTGCTGTTCTCGCCTGCCTGCGCCTCGTTCGATCAGTTCAGCGACTACGAGGCGCGGGGCGACGCCTTCAAGCAACTTGTCAGCGACCTCGGGGGGAAGCCGTGAAGCTCGACGACGTGACCCGCAGCACCGCGATCAAGGGCCGCCTGCGCGGCGGCAAGCGCCCGCGCCTCGGCCGCGCGGATACGAGCGCGCTCGGCAAATGGTTCTGGGAAATCGATCTGGTGCTGGTCGCGCTGGTGACGGTGCTGATCGGCTGCGGGCTGATCGCGGTCGCCGCCGCCAGCCCGGCGGCGGGCGTCCGCTACTCGGACGGCGCGGTGCAGTTCACGCCGCTCTATTACTTCTATCGCCAGCTCGTGTGGCTGCTGGCCGGCGTGCCGGTCATGTTTCTCGTTTCGATGTGCCCGAAGGACATGGCGCGCAGGCTCTGCTTGGTCGGCGCCGCCGCCTGCTTCGTGGCGCTGGCGATGACGCCGATTCTCGGTCACCAAGTCAACGGCGCGCGACGCTGGATCGGGGCAGGGGCCGCGCAGGTGCAGCCGTCGGAGTTCCTGAAGCCTCTATACGTCGTGTCGATGGCATGGCTGTTCTCGTTAAAGCAGCATGATCGCTCGCTACCCGTCGTGCTGATCTCGGGCGTCGCCACAGCAATTATCGCCGCCGTGCTGATGAAGCAGCCGGATTTCGGGCAGACCGTGATGTTCCTGCTGATGTGGACGGCGCTGCTGGCGCTCACCGGGGCGCCGATGAAGGGGCTGTTCACGCTCGCTGCGGCGGGCGTCGGCGTCGGCGTGCTGGCCTACCTGTTCTACCCGGTGGCGACGCTGCGCATCAACAACTTCATCTACCAGTCGGGCGACACCTATCAGGTGGACAGCGCGAGGCGGACGCTGCTCCACGGCGGGCTGTTCGGCACCGGGCCCGGCGCGGGCACCGCCAAGTTCCACCTGCCCGAACCGCACACCGACTATATCTTCTCGGTGATCGGCGAGGAGTTCGGGCTGATCGCCTGCATCGGCATCGCGCTCATCTACATGGCGATCGTGGTGCGCGTGTTCGTGAAGCTGCTCGACGAGGAGGATCAGTTCCTCACGCTGGCCGCCGCCGGCCTCGCCACGCAATTCGGCGCCCAGGCGCTCATCAACATGGCGGTCAACGTGCAGTTGGCACCCTCCAAGGGCATGACGCTGCCGTTCATCAGCTACGGCGGATCGTCGATGATCGCGCTGTGCATGGGCTTCGGGCTGCTGCTGGCGTTCACGCGGCGGAACCCGTATCTGACGCGCTCGCCCTATGTCGTGACCTGGAACAAGAGCCGGTGAAGATGCCGACCGCCCCGTTCCCGCGCCGCTTCCTGCTCGCCGCCGGCGGCACCGGCGGCCACATGATCCCCGCCCACGCGCTGGCGGAGGAGCTGATGCGGCGCGGCCACGCGGTCGCGCTGGTGACGGACGCGCGCGGCGCCAAGATCCCCGGCCTGTTCGCGGGCGTGGAGACGCACGTGCTGCCCGCCGGGCGGCTGGGCGGCGGCGTGCTCGGCTGGCTGAAGGCGGGCCGCTCGATCTGGGCGGGGCGGCGCGAGGCGTTGCGGCTGATCGACGCGTTCGAGCCTGCGGTCGCGGTGGGGTTCGGCGGCTATCCCGCGCTGCCGACGCTGCTCGCCGCCCTTGCCCGGCGCGTGCCGACCGCGCTGCACGAGCAGAATGCGGTGCTCGGCCGCGTCAACCGGCTGCTCGCCAAGCGGGTCAGGGTGCTGGCCACCGCCTACGCGCAGGTCGATCGCATTCCCGGCCGCGTGGTGCCCGTGCTCGTCGGCAACCCGGTGCGCGACGAGGTGCTGGGCCTGCGCGATCAAGCCTATCCGCCGCTCACCGAGGACGGCATCTTCCGTATCCTGGTTACGGGCGGCAGCCAGGGCGCGCAGGTGCTCTCCGCCGTGGTGCCCGACGCGCTCGGCCTGCTGCCGATCTCGCTTCGCGAGCGGCTGCAGGTGACGCAGCAGTGCCGGCCCGAGGATATCGAGACGGTGCGCGCGCGCTACGCCGAGCTCGAGATACCGGCCGATCTAGCCACCTACTTGCCCGATCTGCCCGAGCGGCTGGGCTGGGCGCACCTGTTCATCGGCCGTTCCGGCGCTTCGACGATCGCCGAGCTTACGGCGGCAGGCCGGCCGGCGATCCTCGTGCCGCTGCCGTCTGCCACCGACGACCACCAGACCGCAAACGCGCGCGAGATGGCGAGGGGCGGCGGCGCGCGCGTGATCCGGCAGACCACCAGGTCCCTCGAAGACCTCCGCGACAACGAGAAGACGCCCGCCGGCAAGGAGAAGGCGCTGATGAAGGGGCGCTTCACCCCGTTCGAGCTCTCCCGCCAGATCCAGAAGATGGCGTTGGAGCCCGGCGCGCTGGAAAATGCCGCCCGGCGGGCGCGGGAGGCCGGCTATCCCGACGCCGCGCGCGATCTTGCCGACCTCGTCGAGGGGTTGACGCCGCCCGTCGAGGCGATCCCCGCTCATCGCGCGGCGCGCGCGCCCCGCGCGCGGGAGGCGTTCGCGTGAGGGGTGTCGCGACCGACATCGGCACGATCCACTTCATCGGCATCGGCGGCATCGGCATGTCCGGTATCGCCGAGGTGATGCACAATCTCGGCTACGACGTGCAGGGTTCGGACGTGGCGGAGGGTTACGTCGTCGAGGGGCTGCGCGCGCGCGGCATCCGCGTGATGATCGGGCACGACGCTGCCAATGTGGAGGGTGCGGCGGTGGTCGTCACCTCCACCGCGATCCAGCGCGGCAATCCCGAGCGCGAGTACGCGCTGGAGAACCGCATTCCCGTCGTGCGCCGCGCCGAGATGCTGGCCGAGCTTATGCGGCTGAAGTCCACCGTCGCGGTGGCGGGCACGCACGGCAAGACGACGACCACCTCGATGGTGGCGGCGCTGCTCGACGCGGGCGGGGTGGATCCCACCGTCATCAACGGCGGCATCATCAACAGCTACGGATCGAACGCGCGCCTGGGTGCGTCCGACTGGATGGTGGTGGAGGCGGACGAGAGCGACGGCTCGTTCCTGCGGCTGGACGGCACCTACGCGATCGTCACCAACATCGATCCCGAGCATCTCGATCATTACGGCTCGTTCGACGCGGTGAAGGACGCCTTCGTCGAGTTCGTCGAGAACGTGCCCTTCTACGGCGCGGCGCTGCTCTGCCTCGATCACCCGGAGGTGCAGGCGATCCTGCCGCGCGTGCGCGACCGCCGCATCGTCACCTACGGCTTCTCCGCGCAGGCCGACGTGCGCGGTGTCAACGTGCAGCCCTATCCGGGCGGCAACCGTTTCGAGACGATCATCCGTAGTCGCGACGGCACCACGCGATCGATCGAGGGCATCGAGCTGCCGATGCCGGGGCGGCACAACGTCTCCAACGCGCTCGCCGCGATCGGCGTGGCGCTGGAGCTGGGCGTATCCGACGAGATCATCCGCACCGGCTTTGCGCAGTTCGCGGGCGTCAAGCGGCGCTTCACCAAGGTCGGCGAGGTGGCGGTGGACGCTTCGGGCGGCGCGATCGTGATCGACGATTACGGCCATCACCCGGTGGAGATCCGCGCCGTGCTCTCCGCCGCGCGCGAGGGGGCGCAGAGTTCGGCCAATCCCGGCCGCGTGATCGCCGTCGTCCAGCCGCACCGCTACTCGCGGCTGGGTGGGCTGATGGAGGAGTTCGCGCAGGCCTTCAACGACGCCGACATCGTCTACGTCGCTCCCGTCTACGCGGCGGGCGAGCAGCCGGTGGGGGGAGTGGACGCCGCCGCGCTGGTCGCCGGGCTCAAGCGGCGCGGCCATCGCGCGGCGAGCGAGATCCCCGACGCCGGCGCTTTGGTGCAGGCGCTCGCTGCCGACTGCCGAGCGGGCGACCTGATCGTCTGCCTGGGCGCGGGCGATATCACCAAGTGGGCCGCCGGTCTGGCGCCAGCGATCGAAGCGGCGCGCGAGCGGGTGGCGGAGCCGGCCGAGTGAGGGCCGCCACCAAGATCCTCCCCTGCAAGGGGAGGGGGACCACGCGTAGCGTGGGGGAGGGGTCGGATCCCCGTGCCGAACGCGCGCAGCACCGCCCCACCGCCTCCGGCGGTTCCCCTCCCCTTGCCGGGGAGGGTTTCTCGGGCACGCTGGAGCCGCACGCCTCCCTCGCCGAGTTCATCTGGTTCCGTACCGGCGGCGTGGCCGAGCGGCTGGCGCGCCCGCGGGACGTGGCCGATCTGGCGGGCTTCCTCGGCCGGCTCGATCCGGCCACTCCGGTGATGGCGGTGGGCGTCGGTTCCAACCTCATCGTCCGCGACGGCGGCGTGGCGGGCGTTGTGGTGCGCCTGCCCAAGGCGTTCGCCAAGGTAACGGCCGAGCCCGGCCAGCGCGTTCGCGCCGGCGCTGCGGCGATGGGGATCACTGTTGCCTCCGCCGCACGAGATGCGGGCATCGCCGGGCTGGAGTTCCTGCGCGGCATCCCCGGCACGGTGGGCGGCGCCGTCCGCATGAACGCGGGCGCCTACGGCCGCGACGTGTCGGACCTGCTCGTCGAAGCCACCGTCGTCACGCGAGACGGCGCGGTGGAGACGTGGCCGGCCGCGCGGCTCGGCTATTCCTACCGCCACTCGGCGTTGCCTGACGGCGCGATCGTCGTGGAGGCGCTGTTCGCTGGCACGGCCGGCGACAAGGTGGCGATCGGCGCCGAGATGGACCGCATCGCCGCCGAGCGCGAAGCCTCGCAGCCGTTGCGATCGCGCACCGGCGGCTCGACCTTCAAGAACCCGGACGGCCACAAGGCGTGGGCGCTGATCGACGCCGCCGGCTGTCGAGGCCTCAGGTTCGGCGACGCGCAAGTCTCGGAGAAGCACTGCAACTTCCTGCTCAACCTCGGCGGCGCCAACTCCGCCGAGATCGAGGCGCTCGGCGAGGCGGTGCGGGCACGCGTGCTGGCGCACTCCGGCGTGACGCTGGAATGGGAGATACAGCGGGTCGGCGCGCCATGAAGGTTGCGGTGCTGATGGGCGGCTGGTCGGCCGAACGCGAGGTGTCGCTCACCTCCGGGCGCGGCGTCGTCGAGGCGCTCGGGCGGCTCGGCCACGAGCCGGTGGCGATCGACATGGGGCGCGACGTCGCCGCGCGGCTAACGGAGGCGGCGCCCGACGTGGTGTTCAACGCGCTCCACGGCACGCCCGGCGAGGACGGCTCGGTGCAGGGGATGCTGGAGCTGATGGGGCTGCCCTATACGCACAGCGGCCTCGCCACCTCGGTGATCGCGATCGATAAGGCGCTGACCAAGCAGCAGCTCGTTCCCCATGGCATCCGTATGCCCGAAGGCCGCATCGTGACGAGCGAAAGTCTCTACTCCGGCGATCCGCTGCCACGTCCCTACGTGCTTAAACCCGTCAACGAAGGCTCGTCAGTAGGCGTCGCGATCATCGAGCGCGGCGGCAACCATGGCGATCCGATTGGGCGCGAAAGCGAGGGGCCGTGGAAGCATTTTGAGCGGCTGCTCGCCGAGCCCTTCGTACCGGGTCGCGAGCTGACGGTCGCGGTGCTGGGCGAGACGGCGCTGGCCGTCACCGAGCTCAAGATCGACACCGGCTTCTACGACTACGAGCATAAATATACCGACGGCGTCACCACGCATGTCTGCCCTGCCGAGATCCCGTCCGAGATCACGCAGGCGGCGATGCGAATGGCGGAGGAGGCGCATCGGCTGCTCGGCTGTCGCGGCACCTCGCGCTCCGATTTCCGCTGGGACGAGACGCGCGGCGAGGCGGGGCTGTATCTGCTTGAGGTGAACACCCAGCCGGGCATGACGCCGCTCAGCCTCGTTCCCGAGCAGGCGCGCTCGGTGGGCATGGATTACGATACGCTGGTCCAGCGGCTGGTGGACGACGCGGTCGCGCGCGGGGGAGCGGAGCGTTGAGCGAGCGGGCGAAGATCAGGCGCGGCGCCACCCCGCGCGGCGGCCAGCCGCCGGCGATCGCGCGGCGCGGCGCCGCCGCGGCCAAGGCGACGCGCAAGGCGGTGGCGACACGCGCGGTGCGCACGCTGCCGATCGCGCCCGAGCGCGTAAAGGCGATCTGGCGCTGGACGATCACGGCGATCGTGCTGCTCGGCGTGCTCGCCGCCTTGTGGGTGGTGCGCGTGCCGCAGATGATCGGCACCGAGCTGGGCGAGCTCGCCGGCGCGGCGGGGCTGACCGTGAAGCGCGTCGAGATCCAGGGCGTCCACCATATGGACCGGTTGCCGGTCTATTCCGTGGCGCTCGATCAGACGTCGACCGCGATGCCGCTGGTCGATCTCTCCGATATCCGCGCGAAGCTGCTCCGCTTCCGCTGGGTGGCGGACGCGCGCGTCTCGCGCCGCCTGCCCGACACGCTGCTCGTCGACATCGTCGAGCGGGTGCCGGTGGCGATCTGGCAGGTCGGCGGCCGGCTGTCGCTGATCGACGGCACGGGCATGGTGCTGGCGCCGGTCGATCCGCGCGCGATGCCCGATCTGCCGGTGATGGTGGGCCCTGACGCCAACCGCCAGACCGCCGATCTCGGCGCGCTGCTCGGCGCGGCGCCGCGCCTGAAGCCGCTGATCGCGGGCGCGACCTGGGTCGGCGGCCGGCGCTGGGACGTGCGCTTCCAGTCGGGCGAGACGCTGGCGCTGCCGGAGGGCGATGCCGAGGAGCGCGCCGCCTTCGCCAAGTTCGATCGCATGGACCAGGCCGCGCGCCTGCTCGGCCAGGGCTTTGTGCGATTCGACATGCGCGTGCCCGGCCGCTTCGTCACCCGCGTCTCGCGCGAGCCCGGCGCCGAGGTGAACGAGCTGGTCGCCACGCCGGCCGGCCCGCCCGCGCCCGCCGGCACCGACGCGGTCTGACGATGGCGGAGCGGCGCGCGGAGCGCATCATCACGGCGCTGGACATAGGCTCCTCCAAGGTCTGCGCGCTGATCGCCAAGGCTAGCGACGACGGCGAGATCCACGTCATCGGCACCGGCCAGCGCGAGAGCCGGGGGGTGAGGCGCGGCTACATCGCCGACATGGACCGCACCGAAGTCGCGATCCGCGAGGCGGTGGAACAGGCCGAGCGGATCGCCGGCGCCACCATCGAGGAGGTGTGGGCGGGCTTCTCCGCCGGCGGGCTCGTCAGCCGCGTCGCGCAGGTGGAGGTGGAGCTCGACGGGCACCGCATCGAGCAGGGCGACATCGACGACCTGCTCGACGCCGGCCGCAACTCAATCGATCCCGAAGGGCGCATGGTGCTTCATGCCCAGCCCACGCTCTACACGCTGGACGATGTGCGCGGCGTTAAGAAGCCGCTTGGCCTCTACGCCGACAAGCTCGGCGTCGACATTCACGTCGTCGCGGCCGACGCCTCGCCGGTGCGCAACCTCGATCTCGCGGTGCGCTCGGCGCATCTCGCGGTGAAGGCGATCGTGGCGACGCCGATCGCCACCGGCCTCGCCTGCTTGTCGGATGAGGAGCGCGAACTGGGCGTCGCGCTGGTCGAGCTCGGCGCCGGCGTCACCAACGTGTCTCTGTTCGCGGGCGGGATGCTCGTGGGCTTGGCGGCGATACCCTATGGCGGCCAGGACATCACCGACGACATCGCGTCCGCCTTCGGCACCAGGCGCAGCCAGGCCGAGCGGATGAAGTGCTTCCACGGCTCTGCCACCACCAGCCCTCGCGACAATCACGACATGATCGACGTGGCGCCGCTGGCGGCGGGCGAGGAAGGGGCGGAGGTGACGCGGATCACGCGCGCGCAGCTCATCGCCGTTATCCGCCAGCGGCTCGACATGCTGTCGGGAGACATCGCCGCCGCGCTCAAGGATCTGGGGTTCGCGGGTCCGGTCGGCCGGCAGGTGGTGTTGACCGGCGGCGGCGCCGAGCTGAAGGGCATCGCCGACTATGTCCAGGGCGTGCTCGGCCGCGCCGTCCGCATCGGCCGCCCGCGCGGGCTGAACGGCCTACCCGAGGCGCATGGCGGCCCCGCCTTCGCGACGCTCGCCGGGCTCGCGCGCTACGCCGCCTCCAACCCCACCGATCTGCGCGCGCCCAACAGCGGCGTCGCCGCCCCCACGCGGGGGAGCCCCCCCGGGCTGATCGGCCGATTGATCTCAGCCTTCCGTAGCGGATACTGAGGGATGCGGGTGTTGGGATCGGAACCACGATGAACGGTGACGACCTCCTCAGAGAGGGTCTCTCCAAGCAGGCTGCCGGGATCGAGGTCGCTCCGTGGGGGCGCCTATCCTACCGAAGCGTGATGGCCGGAATGTGCTGACACTCGACATCTTCCCGACCGAGGTGCTGATCGAGCGCGCTGAGGTGGATACAATGACGGATCCCTCCTGGGTCGAACGGTCGAGCCGATCGATCTCGTAAGCCCTGCGCCGGAGATCGCGCGATTGGCAGCGGAGAAAGGCGTCGCGGGTTCGATCGACTACATCGTCAGCTCGCACAGTTTCAAGCACCTGCCCGATCCGATCACCTTCCTCCAGGGATGTCAGTAGATGCTCCGCCCCGGCGGACAGCCCGTATGGCCATCCCGGACATTCGCGGCTGCTTCGACTGCGTCAAGCCGCTGAGCACGACCGCCGACTTCCTCGGCGCTCACGGCGAGCGCCGAACGAAACCGCCACCCGAGGCGTGGCTGCAGTAACGCTCCCACCCGGGTCGGCAAGTCATCGATGGTCGCGTCGAAGAACTGTTCACCATCATCGAATTTCCAGCGGTCATCTTCGTGCATGAGGCGATCGAGAAGGCATATGCAACTGGCTAGAAGATCAAGCACGAACGAAGACGGATTGTCGTGATGTTCATTGCTGTGCGTTCCTGCCGGCGAGCTTCGAGCTCATCCTCTTTGATCTTGCTTACCTAGGGCGGATGAGTACCTAGCCGCGCCGCGTTATGGCTTCCGGCGGTGGCGAGTTCTACGCGTGGCTGGCATACGACCCCGACTTCCCTCGACCTGACCATCGTGCATTTTACGACCGTCGTCGAGAAGTCCTGCACCTCATCAGGGACGAGTTCGCGATCGTCTCGGGAGTGGGACGCAGCCTTGACCGCGAGAAGGAGAAGGCGCGTGCCGCCGAAGATGCTTTGCGCGCCAGCAAGGAAGCTCGGCGACAGAGGGGGCGATGGAGCCGCCTGCACGCCGCTTGGCGCGAGTGAGGCGAGACGGCGAAAAAAATCTCGTTCGTTAATGTTTTCGCGTGCGTCGGGGCCGGGCTTTTGGCAGACTCCCGCGAGCGACGGCGTGGCTCACGCGGGCCCGAGGGGAGAGTACAGGAGATGAGCATCGAATTCGTGCGGCCCGAGGTGGACGAGCTTCGCCCGCGAATCAGCGTGATCGGCGTCGGCGGGGCGGGCGGCAACGCCATCGCCAACATGATCGCGGCCGATGTGCAGGGCGTCGACTTCCTCGTCGCCAACACCGATGCCCAGGCGCTCAACCACTCCCCGGCCGAGCGCCGCATCCAGCTCGGCCTGCGCATCACGCAGGGCCTGGGCGCGGGCTCGCGTCCCGAGATCGGTCGTGCCGCCGCCGAGGAGACGATCGAGCAGGTCGAGAAGAGCCTCGAGGGCGCGCACATGTGCTTCATCGCCGCCGGCATGGGCGGCGGCACCGGCACCGGCGCGGCCCCCGTGCTCGCCAAGGCGGCGCGCGATCGTGGCATCCTGACGGTCGGCGTCGTCACCAAGCCGTTCAGCTTCGAGGGCGCGCGTCGCATGCGTTCGGCCGAGGCGGGCATCGACGAGCTGCAGAAGCATGTCGACACGCTCATCGTCATCCCCAACCAGAACCTGTTCCTGATCGCCAATCCGAACACGACCTTCAAGGACGCGTTCAAGATGGCGGACGAGGTGCTCCAGCAGGGCGTGCGCGGCATCACCGACCTGATGGTGATGCCCGGCCTCATCAACCTCGACTTCGCTGACGTCCGCTCCGTGATGGGCGAGATGGGCAAGGCGATGATGGGCACCGGCGAGGCCAGCGGCGACAACCGCGCGATCGAGGCGGCGGAAAAGGCGATCGCCAACCCGCTGCTCGACGGCGTCAGCATGAAGGGCGCCAAGGGCGTGATCGTCTCGATCACCGGCGGCGACGACATGCGGCTGATGGAGGTCGACGAGGCCGCTAACCACATCCGCGAGCTGGTCGATCCCGATGCCAACATCATCTGGGGCTCGGCGTTCAACAACGATCTCGAAGGGCGCATCCGCGTGTCCGTCGTGGCCACCGGCATCGAGGCCAATGCCGAGACGCAGGCCGAGCCTGCCAAGCTGTTCAGCTTTCCCGCCGCCGCGCGCGCGCGCACCGACGCGCCGGCCGCGAGTGCGCCGGCGGCCGCACCCGCACCCGTCGCCGCCGCGCCCCAACCTGCGGCGCCGGCGCCCGAAGCGCCCTCTCCCGCGTCCGAGACCGTGTCCGGCGACGAGCTGCTGCTCGGCGAGGAGACCATCCTGACGCCGCCCGTCACCCCCAATCCGTTGCCGCCGCAGGCGGGCGCGGGCGAGGGTGGCGAGAGCCGTCGTCAGCCGATCGGCGGCGAGGCGGCCAGCCCGCCGCCCGCGCGCGCCGTCAAGGGCACGGAGCGGAGCGGCAGCGGCACGCTGTTCGAGCGCATGTCCTCGATCGCGCGCGGTGCTGCCAAGGCGCAGGTCGACGAGGACCGCACGCCCGAGCGGCGCGGCGCCGACGCGGTCGACCTGCCGGGCTTCCTCACCCGCCAGAATAATCAGTAGGGCAGGCGCCGGGCGTCGAGCCGGCCGCCCGTTCGGGTAGCGGATACATCCCTGGCAGGCTTTACGTCGACGCCGCGCGCCTCCTGCCGGCTGGTACGTCGTGGCACCGGCGTGGCGTCACGCTACCGGGTCCGTGCCGATCTGCGCGGAGAGCGTCCGCCGTATAGCGCATCGGCCGGTACCGTCGGGTAGCTGTCGGCCTGCCTCACCCGCGACGGTTGTTGGCGCCACTCAGCGTGAGGCAAGCGTCTCGCGACGTACCGGCTGCCACGCCACCACCGCGCCGATCTCGGCATAGGCGAGGCGCGGCGCGACCGAGACGGAGGACGTGCT
This sequence comes from Sphingomonas sp., assembly GCF_965200105.1. GTDB lineage: Bacteria > Pseudomonadota > Alphaproteobacteria > Sphingomonadales > Sphingomonadaceae > Solisphingomonas. Next base: position 691,502 of record NZ_CBDATN010000003.1, on the reverse strand, counting down.
CGCCGTCGCCGTCACGCCCTGGTGCAAGGAGAGGGCGCGCGGCAGATCATAGTGGCCGGCGCTGGCGCTGGTGCCCGTCGGGAGAGCGGCCGGCGCACGGACCGGCAGCGACGGCGAGGGCGTCTCGCGGGCCGGAAGGGGAGCGGCGGGCATCGGTGCGCCGGCTTCGGCGAGCCGCGTGGCGTCCGCCTGCGGGCCGTAGCGCCTGTCCCACTCCGCCGAGGCCAGCCGATACTCGTCCACCTGCCGGAAGACGGCGAGGAACGGCGCCTCAAGCGCGGGCAGCGCGTCCTGGGCAAAGGCCGGGAAGGCATCGGGCGTCGCCGCCGCCGCCGCGGGCGCGATCGTCGCGGCCGCCGCGCAGAAGCCCGGCTTGGCGGCGGGCATGGCGAAGTAATTGTAGAGCTTCGTCATATAGGCGTCGCCGTCGGCGCCCTGCGCGCGGAAGCCCGCCTGCACGCCCGTGTTCACCTTGGCGAGCAGCGCTTTCTTGGAGGTCAGCATCGCGTTGTAGGCGGGCACGGTTCCGATATCGCCGGGACCGCGGCAGCCGATCGCGGCGACGTTGAGCGCGGCGCGTACGTGCCACATCGTGGACTGGGGATCGAGCGCGGAGTTGATCGTGCGATAGGCTTCGTCTTCGCCGCGCGGCGGTGGCGCGATCGTAGCGAGGTCTGGCGCAAGCTCCGGGCGGGCAGGAGGCGGCGCGATGGGCTCGGGCGTAGCGACCGCGAGCTCGGCCTGGTGCGCGCAGCCGGCGAGCAGCGCGGGCACCAAGAGCGGCAGTGCGAGCCCGCAGCGGGCAAGGGCGTGGAGGCGTTTACGGAACATCGTGCGACTCCGGGAAGACGTTCGCCGGCTTGTCCACCCGTCACGGTTAAGACGAAGCTAACCTCGTTCCGTCGCAGCCGCCGACACCGGCGCAGGCGCGGGCCTTGTCAGCACGGGCGCTTGCCCGCAAAGCGATGCGGCATGGTCAATCGCCCGCACCCCGCCTACCGCGTCGCGCTCGCCACCTGGCTGGCGGTGACGGGCGCGGCACCGGCGTTCGCGCAATACCCCGCGAGTGCGGTCGTGCAGCCGCTGCCGACGGCGGACGATCCGGGAGAGCGGCTGGCCGCCGCGCTCCGTACGCTCTCCGTCAACTCTACGGATTTGGGCGCGCTGGTGGCGGCGGGGCGCAACACGCTGCTGCTCGGCGACGCCAACGCCGCCGCCGGCTTCTTCGGCCGCGCCGATCAGATCAGCCCGCGTGACCGGCGCGTGAAGGCGGGCCTCGCCTCCGCGCTCGTCCAGCTCGAGCGGCCGGCGGATGCATTGCCGCTGTTCGCCCAGGCGGCCGCGCTCGGCACGCCTGACGCGGAGATCGCGTCCGACCGCGGGCTCGCGCACGATCTGCTCGGCGATCCGCAGGCGGCGCAGCGCGACTACCGCACGGCGCTGGCTGCGAAGCCCGACGACGACATGGCGCGCCGGCGGCTGGCGCTCTCGCAGGGGATCGCGGGCGATCGCTCGGCGGCGGTCGCGACGCTCGATCCGCTGATCCGCAGGCGCGACATCGCGGCGTGGCGCGCGCAGACCTTTGTGCTGGCGATGACCGGCGATGCGCAGGGCGCCAACGCGATCACGCGCGTCATGCTGCCCCAGCAGCAGGCGGCGCTGCAGCCCTTCCTCGTCCGGCTAGCGGCGCTGTCGCCGGGCGACAAGGCGCGCGCGGTGCATTTCGGCGAGATGCCCGGCGGCGCGGTGCCGTACCGTCCGCCGCAGGTCGCGAGCGCCGCTCCGACGTATCATCCGCCTGTCGCGCAAGCGAGCGACTTGGCGCGGTCTCCGGCCCAGGCCCCGTCGCCCGCGTACCCGCCGCCGGTGCGCACCGCCGCCGCGCCGCCCGCATCGGTCGCCGCACCCGTGTCGACGCCGCCGGCGTCCGCTGAGCCCACGACGCTCGTTGCCGCCACGCCCGCGGGTGGGGCGGCCGCAACGGCGCCGACTTCCATACCGGTGCCGGCGGCCGCGACGCAGACGGCGACCGCACGGCCGCGCTACCGACGGCAGATGCGTAGCGCGGCGGAAATCTTCGGCCTCGGTTATCCGCCGTACGAATATATTCCGCTCGCCGGCATCGCGCAGCAGCCGCACGGGCGGCGCGTCGACATGTCCACTGGCTTCCGCGAGCCGCTGGGCCACCGCCGCCGCGACGCCACGCAGGTCGCTCAGGCGCAGCTCGCCGCGCCGCCGCCCACCGTAATGCCGATGGCGGCTCCGCAGTCTCAGACCGCTCAGCCTCGGTCCGTGCAGCCTCAGGTCTCGTTGCCGGCCGCCGCGCCTGAACGCGCCGCATCGATCGTGTCGACGACGGTGGATGGCGCGGCGACCAGCGCGACACCGGCTGTCCCGCCCGAGCCCGCCGCTCCTTCGGACGCACCCGCGTCGAGCGCGACGGCGCCGTCGCCCCGCCCGTCCGGTCTCGCGACATCGGTCGCGGTGGCCGGCGCGGAGCCGCCTCCGCCTCCGCCGGTCGGCACGAGCGGCGGCGGAGGGCATTACGACCTGCCGCACGCGGTCGTCGCGCGCTCCGGTCCGGTCCGGGCGCAGCCCGCGCGGCTAGTCGAAGTCGTCCGCGCCGAGCCGTCGCGGCCGGTGGGCACAGCGCGATCCGCCGCCACGCGCGAGGAGGCGACCGGGGACGATCACGCGCCGCCCGCCCGCCGCCACGGTGCGGCGTCGACCGCCGCCGCCAGGCCATCCCGCGATGACGCCGGGGAGCCCGGCACCTCGCGAGATGCGAAGCGGACTGGCAGGCGGAGCGCCGACGATCGCGGTGCCCGAGGCGATGCTCCGGTCTCGCGCGGGGAGGACGACCAGCGCGGTACCGGAGCGACGCGGCGCGGCACACGGGATGGCTCGGCCGACGAAGCGAAGAGGCACGGCGCTCCCCGCGACGATGCCGACGAGCCGGATGCGGGGACGGCGCGGCGCGGCAGGCGCGATGCCGACGCGTCCACCCGTAGCGCGCGGAGCGATGACGATGCCCCTGCCAAGTCGCGGCACGGCTCCAGGGACGGGGCCCGAAGGGGCAAGGGCGCCGCCCGGAACGGGGCCGAAGACGATGACAAGCCGACATCGCGGCGCGGCCGCGCCGCCGGCGACGAGTCGGGCGGCAAGCGGAAGGGCGATCCCGCGCGTATCTACGTCCAGGTTGCCGGCGGCGCCAACCGCGCCGATCTCGGCAAGGCGTTGGCGGGCGTGCGCAGGCATGCGCCCGAGCTGATGAAGGGCAGGACGGCCTCCACCACGCCGCTGAGAGCCACCAACCGGCTGCTGGTGGGGCCCTTCAAGGATGAGGACGAGGCGCAGGGCTTCGTCAACAAGGCGGCGGGAAAGGGCGTCTCCGGCTTCGTGTTCAAGAGCGCCAAGGGCCAGAAGATCGATAAGATCGACGCCGAATGACGACCGCGCTCGCGGCGGACCCGGCGCGCAGCCGCGGTCGCCGTCATCCCGAGCCCGAAGGCGCGACACGTGGGCCGCGCGACGCCTTCCAGCGCGATCGAGACCGCATCGTCCACGCTATCGCGTTCCGGCGGCTGCGCCACAAGACGCAGGTGTTCGTGGCGCCCGACGGCGATCATTTTCGCGTGCGGCTGACGCACAGCCTGGAGGTAGCGCAGATCGGGCGCACGATCGCGCGCGCGCTCGGTCTCAACGAGGATCTGACCGAGGCGCTCTGCCTCGCCCACGATATCGGTCACCCACCCTTCGGCCACGCGGGCGAGGACGCGTTGCGCCAGGTAACGGCCCTCGCCGGCGGCTTCGATCATAATGGCCACACTCTGCGCGTGCTGACGCGGCTCGACAGTCCCTACCCGCGCTTCCCAGGCCTCAACCTGACGTGGGAGACGCTGGAGGGGCTCGCCAAGCATAACGGCCCTATCGCGCGGCCGGACTGGGCGCTTGCCGAGGCCGATGCAGATTTTCCGCTGGCGCTCGCCGAATGGCCGGGGCTGGAGGCACAGGTCGCGGCCGTGGCGGACGACATCGCCTACGACAACCATGATATCGATGACGGGCTGCGCGCCGGACTCCTCGATCTCGGCGCGCTGCTGACGGTGCCGCTGGTGGCGCGGACCTGGGCAGGCGTGCGCGCGCGTTTCCCGGACGTGACCGAGCACCGCCTGCATCGCGAGCTGGTGCGCGACCTGATCGGCGTGATGGTGAGCGACGTGATCGCGGCGACGCGCGCGCGGATCGCGGACGCGGGCGTGCGCGACGGCGATGAGGCGCGTCGCCTCGGCCACGCGCTCTCGGGCTTCTCGGACGAGCTGGCGGGGGAGGAGCGGGTGCTCAAGCAATTTATGTACGCCAACCTCTACCATAGTCCCCGTCAGCTCGCGGTGGCGGCGGCGGTGCACGGGCTCGTGAGGCGGCTGTTCGCGGCCTACGCCGCCGACCCTACGCTGCTGCCGCCGGCGTGGCGCGAGGCGCTGCCTGCGGCTGATCCGTACCGCACCCGTCATATCGCCGACTTCGTCGCCGGCATGACCGATCGCTATGCGATCTCGCGCCACCGCGAACTCGTCGGCCCCGTCGACCTGCCCGACGGCTTCTGATGCGCTGCGCGCAAACTCCCGCTTGCGGGCGGCGAGGGCGCTGCCTATAGCCCACCCCGCTTGGCACCGCCGGTCGGCCCCGAGCTTGCGAACGACCGGTGCTCCGTCGGGGAGTAGCTCAGCCTGGTAGAGCACTGTCTTCGGGAGGCAGGGGCCGGAGGTTCGAATCCTCTCTCCCCGACCACTTTCTGATCCGGTAGAGGCCGCGCCTTCCCGTTGGGTCCGCCGTATGACTACGTCATGGTGCAACGGCTATGTGCGACCGTCAAGAAGGTCGCCGATGACGGTCGCGGAACCCTTGGAGGTCGCGGACAGCGGATCGTACCCGACCGTTTTCATGAATAAGTTTGCGGCCGTCGCTGTCCTCCAGATTTCGTGCGGAAGGACGTGGATGCGCGCAGCTGCGAGGAGACGGCGTGGCCTCAGCGGTCGCTCGCGGGAGATTACCGGTCCCGTGCGCGAACCGGCTTTTCAGTCGATGGGCAGCATGACGGTAGGTGATCTGTCTCTGAGCTGTCTGTAATGGAGGAAGCATGAACCCACTGCGCGGGGGGGGTATGCGGCACGGTTGTAACGCGGCGAGGGCGGCTCTTGGATTAGGCGCTGCGGGAGGCGGGCAGAGCATCGGGGCTCCGCGAGAGGAGCCTGCTATGACCACCCTTGCCCCGGTTGTTGCCGTCAGCCCGCTGTGCCAGCACCTTATCAACGAGATTGATGTGCGGCGGTTCGGTCGCGAGATCCAGCGCAACTACATTCGCGACGCTGGCTGGTTTGCCGCGTTTCTGGGCCGTTCACCCAACATGCGATGACGAAAGATGTACGGCGCTTTCGGGTCGAGCAGTACGAGTTTGGCATGCGGGTGCCGACCATGAACAGCATGATGTCGCGCTGCGGTTCTTTTTCACCCATGCACTCGACCGGCTGGACCCGGCACGCAAACTTGTCCGCACGCGGCACGTGCGCAAGCTGCCGGTGGTGTTGAGCTAGGACGAGGTTGTGCGCCTCTTGGAGGCGACCACCTGCCTCAAGCACCAGGCGGCGCTGTCGGTCGCCTATGGTGCAGGCTTGCGCGTGGCCGAGGTCGCTGATCTTCCCCCGGTTCAGCGGACACGCTGGGTTAGCCGGTCATGCGCTGTTCGGCTTGCTCGGGCGTGAGATACCCGAGGGCCGAGTGCATGCGGTGCCGGTTGTAGTGGCCCTCGATGTATCCGAACAGCGCCTGCCTGGCTTCGGACTGCGTCGCCCATCGGCATTGATGGACGAGATCGACCTTCAGGGTATGGAAGACGCTCTCCATCGGGGCATTGTCGTAGCAATTGCTGGTGTGGCTCATCGAAGGTGTGGTCTCGATCACGGCCAAGTGGTCGACATAATCACCGGACGCATATTGCGACCCGCGATCCGAGTGACAGACGAGACAGGGCGCTGGTCGCTGCCGCCGGGCTGCCATCACTAAGGTCGCGAGCGGCAGCTCAGTCCACATAGGATCGCGCATTGCCCATCCGACGATCTTGCGGGTCGCCAGGTCGAGCACGGCGGCAAGATACAGCCAGCCTTCGCCGGTCGCGGTGTAGGTGACGTCGGCCAGCCAGATCCGGTTCGGCGCGGTTGCCGAGAAGCGTTGTGCCAGCAAGTCGGCATCTCTCCTGACGTGGCCAGCTTCTCGAGCGAGCGCTGGCAGATGCCGCGCTGCGACCAGCAGTCGTAGACGCGGTCGCAGAACCGTACTCGGATCCGGCTCCTCGCGCCGCACCGGTTCACGGCCACCTCCCGCAGCGCCCGTAGCGCGGGTGCGTGACGATCGGTTCTGCACCGCGCGGGTCGACAAAGCGTGAAAGCCCCATGCTTGTGCCCGCCACCGCGCACTGCTAACGTTTTTATTGAGCCGCCTTAGCTCAGCTGGTAGAGCATCGCATTCGTAATGCGGGGGTCACAGGTTCGAGTCCTGTAGGCGGCACCACCTTCCCAGAGCGGCTCCCGGTAGGGAGCGGGCGAGCGCCCTGGCAGAAGTGCCTCCCGCGTGGGCGGCGGGCTGGGTCCTACGTGGGGCGCCGCCCAATAGGAACGCCTCAGGCGCTGGCACCTGCCTCACCGGGGTAGGGTAGGCGAAGTCGCGCGGGCGCGCTTCCCGGCGGCTGTGCGAAGGCACAGCCGTGACCCTCGCATCGCAGGGGAATGGCGACCTCTGGCAGCGTGACGGCCGGCGGGCGTGGCGGCAAGCCGCATCTGCCTGGTGTCGCAACCGCCCGGTTTTGACACCAGCGGATGTCACCTCTGGCTTGGTCGAAATCCGTGCGGGCTATTGCGTGTACATCCGCCTCAGCTTCGCAACCGCCACTTGCGAGAGCCCAAGTTCATCGCGGAGGTATCCTCCGACGCCGTCACGATGGGCGTCCATCGTTGCGAGTACCGCCTCGATATAGGGACGATCGGCAGCCATGTAGGCGTGCAGCACGCCTGGGGGGAGGCGCTTCCATTGCTCGGAGGCCTGATCGTCGCTGCGGACTACCTTATTCGGGTCGAAATAGCGGTTGGTGAGCAGGTAATCCTGGATCACCGTTTTACGCGGCACTCCAAGCGCAGTCAGCAACAAGGCTGCGGCGACCCCGGTGCGGTCCTTGCCCGCCGTGCAGTTGAAGGCGAGCGGCGCATGGCCGGAAAGTAGCTCCGCGAACATACGCCGGTACTGGCTGTTAAACTGGGTGAGGAGCCGGGGATACAGGGCCGTCATCGTCGCCCGTGCCTGCTCCGGCGTCGGAGTCTGACCTGGACCGTTCAGGCCGATCCCGCCAGTATCCATCTTGTAGTCGTCGGCGAGCACGTGTGGTGCTTTGCCGGCCGGCCATACAGCGGGTTCGACCGTGCGCTCGCGCGTGTCGCGGAAGTCGCACACGGTGCGGATGCCCAGCTTTTCGAGATAGTTATAGTCGGCCGGGGTCAGAAAGTGCATCGAACCTGAGCGATAGAGCATGCCCCAGCGCACGCTGCGCCCGTTTGTCGTCCGATAGCCACCCAGATCACGGAAGTTCTGCCCACCCTGAAGCGGCAGCAAGCGCTGGTGCGGGGTGCTGACAGCAGCCTGCTGTGCGGGGCTGGCCGTCAGCGGGAGCGAAGCCACAGCGCCGAGGAGGAGAAGGTGAATGATCTTGGTCATGGAGCGGCTCCGATCAAAAGCGCATGGTAGCTTCGACACCATAGGTGCGCGGCTCGTTGAAGATGCCATATGTGCCGAGTGCAGCATTGAAGTTCCTGAGAAATGCATACTGTTTGTTGAGGAGGTTTCGCGACCATAGCGAGACGGCGAGCGTCGCTCCGCTGCCCGACAAGCGGATGTCGGCGAGCGAGAGTCGGCCATTGACAATGAACGAGGAGTCGCTCTTGGTTGGGTCCGCGCTCGACGTGTATTGGCTGTCAGCATAGTTCGCATCGACGTGGGCGACGATCGCTGCGCCGCCGACTGGCAGGCTGTAATCGACCGCGCCGCTCGCCGAATTGAGTGGAGCGTAAAGCGGATAGACCACGATCGAGGGATTGCCCGTGACGAACGGATTGGGAGCCGCGGGCAAGCGCACCTTGTTGTAGGCGTAGTTGCCGGTGAGCGTCAGGCCGCGAGCAGGTGCAATCGTGAGTTCGGCCTCTACGCCCTTGATACGCCCCGCGCCATCGGTGTTGGTCGTCTCAAGCGTGCCGCGGTTCGAGCCGGGGATGATCGCATTGAAATCGATCTGCACGCTCTTGTATCGGCCGGTATAGGCTGCGAGGTTCAACCGGACGCGGTTGTCGAGAAACTCGGTCTTGGCACCGATCTCGTACACTGCGACGGACTCGGGGCCGAACGGCCGATAGGTCAACGAGCGCGAGTTAGCGCCGCCGGCTTTGTAACCGGAGCTATATTTGCCGTAGACGTGCACGGCTGGCGTGAGATTGACCGAAAGATTTATGAGCGGATCGAACCGGTTGAAAGATGCATCGAGCGGTAGCGGCGCAGTGACACCGCTCAGGGTCGGCGTAGCGCCATTCACCTGAAACAGCGATCCCTGCTTCTTGTCGTGGGTGTAGCGCCCGCCTAGCGTCAGGTGCACGCGGTCATCGAGAAACGCCGGGGTGTAGGTTGCCTGCCCGAAAATGGCAGCGCTGTCCGTCTTGGCGATACTGGCCCGATCCGGAAACGGAGTGCTGGAGACAGGCGACGGCAGCACCGTATAATCGGTGCCGGTCGCGTTGAACTTCAGCGTGTTGGGCGCAAACGCGTTGTCGCGGACATACTCGTGGTAGTAGAAGCCGCCGGCAACGAACGTCAGCTGGGGCAAATCGCCGAGCAGTTGCAGCTCCTGGCTCACTTGATGCTGGCGGAACTCGGCCAAGCTGTAGCGGCTGAAGTTGGCGTTTGGCGCAAAGACCGAGAGCACCGACGAACCGTTGTCGAACTGGCTCTGGAAGAGCTTGCGGTACGAGGTGATCGACCGTGCGCGTAGCCAGTCGGCCAGCTTCCAATCGAGATGGAGCGAGGCTCCCTTGGTCTTGCCGACGCTCGGCTCCAAGGGCACGCCTACATTATCGACCTTTGCGCGGTCGGGCTGAACCTTGATGATCGGTGCCAACGGCAGGCTGCCCTTGGCAAGGAGCTGGACGTAAAAGGGCGTGCTTTCGTCGCGCGAGTAATCGGCCTGGAGGAGCGCGCTGAATGTCGGGCTGGGCGCCCACAGCGCCGAGCCATGTACACCCCAGCGACGATAGCTGTTGAGGTTCGATTGACCGGTTAGGGGATTGTCGACCGTGCCGCCGCGCCGCTCGAACAATCCGTCCAACTTGAAGCTGACAGTGCCCAAGCGAGGCAGATTGACGTGGGCGATGCCTTCGGAGCCGCCATAATTGCTGACACCAGCGGTCGCCTCCATGCCGAGTTCGCCGGTCGGTCGCTTGGTCACGATGCTGATTGCGCCACCCTCGGTGTTGCGGCCGAACAGCGTACCTTGCGGCCCCTTCAACACCTCGATCCGCTCGACATCGAACAAGGCGGCGCCCAGACCTTGGGCACGACCGAGATAGACGCCGTCGATATAGACACCGACACCTTGCTCGCGTGCGGGTTGGTTTACATCCGACAGCGTGCCGACGCCGCGGATACCGATCGTCAGCGCTGATCGACGGGCAAAGAAGGGCGCAACCCGCAATCCCGGCACTGAACCGTCGCCAAGGTCCACCAACGAGAGAACGTGGCGGTCGGCAAGGTTTTTGTCGCTCAGCACGGAGATGGCGATCGGCGTCTTTTGAAGACTGGTTTCGCGCTTTTGCGCCGTTACCACAATATCCGTGAGCCCTTGATTCTCTCCATCGCTTGCAGATGTGCCCGACGTGGGAACGGTCGAAGCGAATTCCTGCGCGTGGGCCGGTATGGCCGCGACTATAGCGGCGAGTATTAATGGCGTAAGGCTTGCACGAATGACAGTAGACTGGCGCATCGAGTCGGTCCCCTAGGGCCGAGTTCGCCCTTTCGATGCTCAATTAGGTCCGACACATGACGTGTTCAGGTCTACTGCGTTGCAACAAAATGACATGGCAACGTCAGTTCGCAGGGCGGATAGCCATCCTATCAATAACAATGGAAGCATCAAAAAAGCTTGCTCATCTGGTGGCGAAAACAGTGTTTTGAGGTGTCACAACCGGTCGGTTCTGACGCTGCCCTCCCAATGATGGTTTTTCAAGAGCGTGCGGGTGTCAAGAGCCTGCGCCACAATATCCGCTTACGCGCACGGCATCCCGCGTGTCGACAACCGGCTTCGAGCCTGCTTGCCGTCTGTGACTATTCAGGCGCAGCCGCCGTCTGGCGCAGGGCCTCGCCGAGCGCGAGCGTCGCCGAGGTCGCGACGTTCAGCGAGCGCAGCTGCGGCCGCATGGGGATGCGCACCCGCGCGTCGCTGGCGTCGGCTACGGCGGGCGGGACGCCCGCGCTCTCCTTCCCGAAGAGCAGGACGTCGTCGACCGCGAAGCTGAAGTCGTACAGCGCGCGCGCGGCTCCCGTGCTCAGCAGCACCAGCCGCCGCGGCCCGACGGCGGCCCGGAAGGCGTCGAAGCCGGCGTGTCGCGCGACCTTGACGTGGTCGATGTAGTCCATGGCGACGCGGCGCACCCGCCGGTCGTCCCACTCGAACCCCATCGGCTCGACGAGGTCGACGGCCGCGCCCAGGCAGGCGCACAGCCTCAGGACCGCGCCGACGTTCACCGCGATCTCGGGCTCGTAGAGGGCGACGCGCACCGCGCCTCACTGCCGCCGCTGTCCTAGCCGCGCAAGCCGCCTCACTGGTAGCGCCTGGTGTTCTCGAAGCCGGCGTTCGCCCTGGCCATCCTCGCCAGCTTCCTCAGGTACGTCCGGGCGTGGCGGTCGAAGCGGCCGTCGTCGTACACGCCGCGCCAGACGTAGTTGTCCCGCTCCAGCAGCCGCCTCAACTCCTGGAGGAAGGCGACCTGGGACGCGGACGCCGCCTCGCTCGCCAAGGCGGCGCAAACCATCTCCTCGGCCGCGGACTTGTCGCAGTCGACCCGCCGCTCCCAGCCGTGGCGCTCGGCCGCCACCTGGTCGGCGCGCGCGGCGGCGACCCGGCTGTCGAGCCACGCGCGGACCGCCGCGCCGTCCCACTCCGCCTCGGGCCTACCCACCATGCCCTCCATCCGTAAGATGGGTCGCTCTCAGCGGCGATCGTGCGCGAGGCCGCCCGGCGGGATTGGCATCGTCAGGCCGGTTCAGGAAAGGCTTCGCGTCGCCTTCGGGGAACGTTCCGGCGATCGGTCCGCCCGCCATTCCTCTAGAAGCGCGCGGCAAGGGAGATGCCGCAGCCCCGGCTGTGAGCAAAGGGGACCAGCCTTACCCCGTCGTTCCGCTTGGAGGTCAGGAGGAAGCCGCTCCCGGTCCCGATCGCGGCGCCGGCCGCGACGTCGTACCAGTGGTGCTTGCGCGCCTCGACGCGTCCCGCGCCGACGAAGCTGGCGACGAGGAAGGCGGGCAAGCCGACTTTCCAGCCGTACCGGTTCTCGAGCGTTGCGGCGGCGGCGAACGATACGGCCGCGTGGCCCGAGGGAAAGCTGCGATCATCGCTGTTGTCCGGGCGTCGCTCCGGGAAAATGTGCTTCAGGCCGTCGGACGCGCCCCATCCGAGCAAGACGCTTCCACCTGCCTGGAGGTCGCCCGACCAGTCACCTTGGACGGCCGGAACTCCGAGGGCAGCACCTACCAGCAAGTCCCGCCCGACTCCGCTCGCGATGCTCCAGCCATGGTCGCTCGCGACCGCCGGTGTGCTCGCGACGCATAGAAGGAGCCCGGCCGCCCCTTGCCGAAGATGCTTGACCATTCCCGCCCATCCGCGTGCAATTCGCCACTGGCCTAGCCAGCCTGCACCTCGCCCAGCGCCGCTGCAAGGCCGGTGGTTTCATCCGCTCTCAACGCCGGGGGCATTGCCGGGCAGATGGTGACCTTCGGTCCGGCCGTCGCACCCGAACAGGACGCCCCCTCCCTCACCCCGAAGTAGTCCGCTGTGGGCCTAGCCACGACGCCGCCCGCCGCGGTCGCCGCCGCTCACAGCCCGACCTCCTCCAGCGCGGCCGCCAGCTCGGCGCCCGACGACGCCTCGCCCCTTGGCGAGAGGCGGTTCAGCGCCGTCCGCAGCCGCGCCTGCGCCACCCGCAGCGCCTTGTGCCGCACCTCCCGGACCAGGTTCGTCCGGCCCGACCGGCTCCCGTCGAGCAGCGCCGCCCACCTCTCCTCCTCCGCTGCCAGGACGGCCAGCGCCAGCCGCAGCCCGTCCCGCCGGCCGCGCGCGTGCTCGTCGGACAAGGGCGCGCGGGTGCCTGCCCGGCGACGGCGCGGCCGCCCTCCCTCGTGCTCGGTCCGATCCGGGAGCCGATCCGTGTCCATGCGGCGGCCGTAGCGCGGGACGGCGGCGGGCGCCACGGCAGCGCTGGATAGCCGGCCGCCGGCCAGCCGATTGGCTTCCACGGAAGCCTGAGGATGTGCAGCGCGCGGGAAATTGAGCATCTTATATGAAGGTCGCCTCCGGCCTTCGCCCGCGAGCCTATTGCGAAGCCCGCCCGCGCTGGCGTGGAAACCTCCTCGTGTGAACTCGGTTGCGGACGCAAGTCCGGGGCCGGGTGGCATGCGCGCATGTCCAGCCGGTTCGCCGGTAAAGGCGCATGCGCCTGCCACACGACAGGTCTCCAACATCCGGCTCCGTCCGTCGCCCCGAGAGGAACATAGGGGCGGCAGGTGAGCCGAGCGCCGCTCCGCAGACGCGGGGCGGCCTATCGCTACGACACCGACACGCAACGCCGGCGCACCCCCGCGTCCCGGCGAGACGCCGCGCGTCCGCGGCACACCACCACCGAGGGAGAAGAAACATGCACACCCACCGCGCCACGTTGGCGCTCGCCGCGGCGCTGTCGCTGCCGTCCCCGGCGTCCGCGCTACAGACGGCCGACGACCTCCTGCGGCAGGCCCGCGAGTTCAACGCGACGGTCGAGGCCTCCATCAACAAGAGCGCCTTCTGTAAAGGCTACGTCGGCAGGACAGTGGTCCCCGCCAGCTTCGACGCGCTCGCCCGGCGCGCAGGCGGGACCGGAGCGCGGCGCGGCCGGAGAGGACATCCAGCTCCCGCCGGGCGCCCCGTCGCTCTGATCGACCGGAACGGAGCGGAGTGCGCCTAGCCGCCGCGGCGCGGGCCGCGCTGACGGAGGGCTCGCGGCGTCGGGCAGCAGCACGACTGTCCGTAGGGACGCGCCAGGTCGCCGCGCAGGCCGGCCGCCGCGACCGCCGAGCACCCCCGGACCCGGCGGCCCGCCGCGCGCGCCCTCACTTCGCAGGATTGGCCGTGCGGGCGCGTTTGGGCCCGGCGGGGTGGGGGGGGGGGCGACGCCCGAGCCACCGAGGCTCCAGCTTCGCAGGTTTCCGCCGCCGGGCAGCGCGTCGAGGAGAGGCCGACAAACTGAAAACCTGACGAACTGATCCGGCAGCTCCTTCCTCCACTCGGCGGCGGCATCGGCAGGTGGATCGCGAGCAGGTTGACTGCTTGTGCGGCGTAGTTGCTGACCGCGAGCCGCTGCTTTAGGTGGATGCCACGATCCGCTTCGTCCACGCACGCCCTCTTGGCGTCAAGGCTGCTTGGGCGGCATGGCCGATGCCCGGGGGGGGGCGTCGATCCGGCGGCCCAGTCGACCTCGTTAGCGGAGCCCCGGCAGTTCGCCCTGCGCGCCGGCGGTGCGCGGCTCCGGCTCGGAGAGGCGGTGGACGATCAGCTCGGCCATCTGCTCGGCGGCCCGTTCGCGCAGGTGGTCCTTCTGCGCGGTGAGCGCCAGCCTGCACCACATGGGGCTCTCCGCGAGCACCGCCGCGATCCGCCGGGCCGACTCGTTGGTGTCCATCATGCGAGAACAATGCAGGAACGCATCCGGCGCGGCAAGCCCTCCAGCGTCGCCCTTGGGGTTGCGCGCCAAGCTCCGTCGCGTGATGTGACGACCATGCCTGAACCGGAGTGGATGAGGAGGACCGCCCGCGCCGCCCGCTCGCTGCGCGCCGTCACCGCCGGCAAGTCCGGCGCCGGCCACTCCGTCTACGTCGTGCTGCTGCGCGACGCGGCGCTGGCGAGCAGGTGGGGCCTCTACGTCGGCCAGACGGGGCGCGACCCCGACCTCCGCTTCGACCAGCACCGCGCCGGCTACAAGGCCAGCGGCGCCGTCCGCCGCTTCGGCGTGCGGCTGTTGCCGGAGCTCGTCGCCCACCTGAACCCGATGCGGCGGTGGGAGGCTCTGGAGATCGAGGCGGCGCTGGCGGAGGCCTTCCGGACGGTCGGCGTGGCGTGGGTGGAGGGCGGCCACTGATACCAGGTCCTTGAGGGGCTGATATAAGGCGTCGTTTTAATGCTGCTCGGGCAGCTTGATCGCCGATGCGCGGATCGCGAAGAGCATGCGGCCATGCTGGTCCGTCGTTTTGGGCCGCCCTGAGCCTCGGTCCACAGCTGCTGCGAGTAGCGCCGCGGGGTTCCCCAAAGAGCTGCACCGCTGCGAGTTCGACGGCGGCAACGCTAGGCAACCGCCTACCTCCCTGGTCGGGAACGCGTGGCTACCCGCCGCTTCCGTGCAGTGAACTTACTACCCTTCATTGATTCCTATCGCGCCGCCGCTCCCGCTGTCGCTCGAGCAAATTCAGGCGGCGGGTGATCGCCGCGTCGTCGGCGTAAGCCTGCGCCGAGTTGTCGTGCTCAGCGCCGACCGGCTTTTCGGCCGCTGGCCGAACGTATGGCGTCCGTTCGACAGGCGCGTTAGCCGTGCCGCGATTGCGACCTGCTTCCCGAGCGGCGCTCCTACGATGTTTGACGATGCGATGCAGCTCTCGCAGGTTCAGGCGCCGAGTTCGCGCTTCATCGCTCGCTGCGTTCTGGCCGGAAGCGACGGTCGCCCGATGATGGCTCCTGAGCCTCCTCGTGGGAACGGGATCAATTGCCGTGTTCCCCTGGCGGGCCGGCGTACGCGCACCGGCCTCCAGCGCCGGCGGAGATCCGGGCGCGACGTCGCGCCTGACGGTCGTCGACGGGGAAGACCGACCGGAAGTGTCGGGGTATCGGGGTTCCTCGACCGGTATCGCCGGCGGCTGCGAGAAGAACGCGGTTGCCGAGGATCGCTGAAGGACACCGTAGCCGACAATCGGTAGCGCGGCCGCCGCGAATGCCAGAGCGAGCGCTGCCGTCTCGCGATGGCGACGATCGTCGCGGCGAGCGCCGGGGGTCGTCTCAAGTTCGTGGCGTACTCTCAGCTGGCGCGCTCGCGGCGCGACGCCTGCTATCGCGTCAGAGAGAGCCTTCTCAAGCCACTTGACCAGGGCGTCGACCTCCGCACGATTAGCGTGATCGCTTAATCCTGGCTCAGCCTGATGGGCTGCTGTTGTGTCTGTCATAAAGCACCCGCATTCCGCCACGGACTTGTGAAGTGAAGACGCGTCCGGCCCCTCGTCAACGCTCTTCTTGGAGACAAGTCTCTCCTTCGGACGACCATCGTCGATGCGTGCGCTCCCCGCACGTGCGCGCTAGCTATCATGGATTAGTCTCGCACGATGAACGGAACCCATTTCATCCGCAGCCGGGCCCACCGCTGCGCTACCGCGTGGAGCGGCTAGCCGACGTTCGCGACGAGGACCGGTGGGGAGTGTTCAACGTCGAAGCCAACCACTGGCTCGACATCGCTTCAGCTCGGCAGCCGACGCGGTTCGCGCGTCGATGTTCCGCTTCAAGGTGCGGGTAGGATAGGCCGCTCATCGCGTCTCGGCTTGCGTGGATGGACAAGCAGTTCGACGAGCCAAGACCCACACGCGGCCCGTTTCGACGCTGAACGGGATCGGGGCGGCTGCTCCGTATCGAACATGACAAGGCCCAGCGGAAATGAAAGCGCCCCGCCGTACATGCC
The DNA here is from genome assembly GCF_965200105.1 of Sphingomonas sp. GTDB lineage: Bacteria > Pseudomonadota > Alphaproteobacteria > Sphingomonadales > Sphingomonadaceae > Solisphingomonas. The sequence continues at coordinate 675,453 of NZ_CBDATN010000003.1, read as the reverse complement.
CAGGGGGAGGGGCGGCACGGCGGGGCGTTGAGCGTCGCGCATCGGCTCCCCAACCGCGCCACTCAGGTTTGTCAACTGTCCTGTAGTATAGAAGTTCCCACTTCTTCAATCAGGCTCAACGTCGAGCTTCTGTTTGCTGCACGTAGCGTTTAGCGGCGACGAACGGGATCGCGACGTGTGGCACGCTACTTGGTCGGATATGCCGCCTTTGCGTTTTTGCATTCCGCTCCGAGATCACCGGCGGCGAGGCACGCGTCGATCTTCCGATCGCGCTTTTCGATGTGTGCGCGGTAGTAGTTCGTCGACTGGGGTTCTTGGCACGCTGCCAGGACGATCAGCGCTACGAGGGTCGTGAGGCGTTTCACGGGGTCGCGCCTAGCAGAAGCAGCCGTCGTGCAACTTTGCCGCCGGGGACGATCGACTTTGCCCCGGTTAACCCTTGTTATCTCGCCGCCGCACGCCATCTCTGACGATGCGGCGGCCGACGCCGCCCACCAGCCCGAGAGACACGACATGGCAGATGCCGAAGGGGTAGCGACCGTCATCCAGTCGGCACTTCAGGAGATCGGCGTGGCCGGTGAGCTGAAGGTGTCGAAGGACGGTAAGGAAGTGGCGGCGGCGCTCGACGGCCCGGCGGGCGAACCCGTCAGGGTGACCGTCGATGTCGAGGATCTGCCAAACCGACAGCGCTGAGCCAGCCGGCTACCGCTTAGGTCGATCGGCGGACGGGTTCGCAGACGGCGCGGAGGCGCCAGCCTTTGCCCCATCGGCACCCCGCCGCCGGCTCGCTGCTGGTATAACAAGAATGGCCCCCGGCGCGGGGGAGCGGTTGCGCCGAGGACCATCCATTCAGCCTTCAGTAGGACGATGTAGCCTTACTGGAGGAGCTTGAGCACGCCCTGCTGCGACTGGTTGGCCTGTGCCAGCATGGCGGTGGAGGCCTGGCTGAGGATCTGGGCCTTGGCGAGGTTGGTGGTCTCGGCCGAGAAGTCCGCGTCCGAGATGCGGCTGCGGGCGTCCGTTAGGTTGGTGACGTTGTTCGTCAGGTTGTTCACCGCGGAGTTGAGCTGGCTCTGCGCCGCACCCAAGCCGGCGCGCACCGAGTTGACCTGCTTCAACAGCGCATCGACGTTGCCGATGGTGGCCTGCGCGTTGCCGATGCCGGTGGCGGTGCCGCCGGTGTTCGATACGTTGAGCTGACCCGCGACGCCGGCTGCCGCCGCCGAGACGCCGGCGGACGGAACCGCAGTGGCGACGCCGCTGAGATCCATGCCGCCGATCTTGATAGCGATCTGATCGCTCGTGGCACCCGACGCACCGGCCTGGATGTTCACGGTCGTCGCCGCGGCCGCGGCGTTCGAGCCAGACGCCGTCTTGAACAGCGTCACCCCGTTGAACTGCGTGTTGGTCAGCGTGCTCGTGATCTGCGCGGTGAGCTGGCCGACCTCGGTCTGCATGTTGGCGCGATCGTCGTCGGAGTAGGTGCCGGACGCCGACTGCACCGCGAGCTCGCGGACGCGTTGAAGCATGTTGGAAACTTCGGACATCGCACCGTCGGCGGTCTGGACCAGCGACACGCCGTCGTTGGCGTTGCGGATCGCCTGGTTCATGCCGGTGATCTGCGACGTCATCGAGTTCGAGATGGCGAGACCGGCCGCATCATCGGACGCCGAGTTGATGCGCTTGCCCGACGACAGGCGCGCCATCGCGGTCTGAAGCTGCTGGTCGGCCATGCGGCTGCCGTTCTGGGCGCGCAGCGCGGACGAGTTGGAGTTGATGACCGTCATGAGGAAGACCTTTTCCGCTCGCTTCAGACCGGGCGGCAGGTCCGCCGGTTCTGCTCGAGTAACGACCGCCAGCCGACGACATTTAGAGTCACTGAGCCGTCGCGAAGGCCTGCACAGGAAGAGGCCGCCCCGCTAGCGCACGATTGTGCTCCAGCTACCAAGCGCCGTAGCAGCCGCCTTCTTGCCAGGGCGCTGTTTGCAGCACCTCGCCGCATCAGTGTTGCGGACGGGCAAGCAGTTATTCCACGGCACCGCTAACGCGCCAGCAACCGCAGCTCGTTACAAGGGGAGTATGCGCATCGCACCGACGTCTCCCGTAATTCGCGCCGACCGCGTCCAGCTCGGGCGCCCGGCGACGATGCGCGACCCGAGCCGCGCCCCGGTGGACGTGGTGGTGCGAGACCTATCCCTGACGGGAGCGCTGCTGGAGGCGGAGGCGGGGGCGGATTTGCCCGTGGGCACGCTCGTCAGCCTCGGCATCGCCGGCGCCGGCATGCAGATGGCGCGCGTCGTCCGGGATACGCCAGGAGGTGTGGCGGTGGAGTTCATGCTGCCGCTCGACCCGCGCGCGTTAGCCGCGACGCAACGGGCGAGAACGGTCGTGAGCGTCGCCATCCCGCAGCTTCCAATTCCGCTGCGCGCCGGCTTCGTCGCCGATAGCGGTAATGCCATGCGGGGCGCTGCCGGAACGCGCGCCGTCCTCGACCCTGACGGTGATGGTCTCCGCTACAGCGGCTGGTTGCCGCTCTTGATCGGGCTCGGGCTGCTACTGCTCTACCTCGCCATTTAGTGGGAGTTGCGGCACAGCTGGGCACGCGCAGCGCGTAGTGCCGCCTGCCAATTCACTCCCGTTCGATTTCGCCGCGATTGAGCGTCAGAGATACAGCCTTCGGCTTAGCGCTGGTTCAAGGCGTAGGCTCGGTCCGAACGCTGCGCGATTTTTACCGACTTCTCGTCCTCCTGGACGATGCTGTCGACGAGCATGTTGAGCTGGAGCTGCCCCATACGCTCTTTGAGGGCTACCTGGGATACGCCGCGATCGGCGGCCGAGTCCTTCGCCGAGCGCTGGGAAGGGCCCTGCCCGTGAGCGGACGCAGCACTGGCCAGGCAAAGAGCGGAGATAACGATCAGAGCCTTCATGTTCGCTGTCCTTTCATGCCGCCTTGAATGATTGCGGTGTCGTTTAGTACGGCTGCAAAACTACGCGAAATCATATTTGATCCAAGAATGTTATGGTTGACGAACAGTGAACGAATGACGCCTTTATAGGCAGCGCGTCATCAAGTCGGGTCTTGATGATCGCGTTGAACATGGAGCTTAGTCCTTGTGGGGCAAAGGCGTCGTAGAGCTGATGCCTGCTGCCGCTTCAACGCGCGCCGCTTTTCGAGCAAGGCTCCGCAGCCGCCGTTCACGCCCGCTTAGCTTCTCCCGCCTAGCACTACTTTGGCAGGTTAGAGGAGCCGGCTGGGATCGTCGTTGATTCTCGTGTGTCAGTGTAGGCTGACGGATCGATGGCGATGGTGGTGGACGAGGGCTGGCGAAGCGATCTGGAGCGATGGCTTGAGCCGTTCCTGGCGGGGCTGTCGCATCCAGCGCGACGCAGGATGTGTCCGCAGTATGTCGCTGGTCTGATCGGTCCCGGCGATCGCAAGAGCGTGCAACCGATGGCCGCTCGTGGCGGTGAGGCCGGCTATGACCAGCTCCACCACTTCGTCGCCGCGGGTGTCTGGGACAGTGCACCGCTCGAGGCGGCGCTGCTGAGCGAGGCCGACCGGTTGGTGGGTGGCGCCGGAGCCTTCCTCGTCATCGACGATACCGCCATGCCGAAGAAAGGGCGGCACTCGGTCGGCGTGGCGCCGCAATATGCCTCGTCGCTCGGCAAGAACGCGAACTGCCAGACGATGGTGTCGGTGACGTTGGCATCGCGCGAGGTGCCGGTGATGGTGGGCTTGCGCCTGTTCCTGCCGGAGAGCTGGACCGGCGACCCGGGACGCATGGCGAAGGCGAAAGTGCCCGCCGACCGGCAGGCTGCCCTGACCAAGCCGGAGATCGCCATCGAGGAGATCGACAAGGTAAGGGCCGCGGGCGTGCGCTTCGGCTGCGTGCTCGCGGACGCCGGCTACGGGATGAGCGCGCCGTTCCGCCAGGCGCTGAGCGAGCGTAGCCTGTCCTGGGCGGTCGGCATACCGGGGCGACAGAAGGTATATGCGGCCGATGTCGCGATGATCTTCCCGGTGGCAGGCCACGGGCGGCCTCGCCAGCACCATATCCCCGACAGCAAGTCCGTCGCTGCCGAGACGCTGCTGGCCGGACAGCCGTGGAAACAGGTCAGCTGGCGGCGCGGCACGAAAGGTCGGCTGGCCGCGCGCTTCGCGGCCTTGCGCGTGCGCGTAGCCGACGGTCCGACCCAGCGTATCCGTGACATGGGCAACCAGCATCTGCCGGGCGAGGAAGTATGGCTGGTCGGCGAGCATCGCTCGACCGGCGAGCGCAAATACTATCTCTCGAACCTGCCTGCCGACACGTCGATCAAGACGCTCGCCGGCGCCATCAAGGCACGATGGATCTGCGAACAGGCGCATCAGCAGCTCAAAGAGGAACTCGGCCTCGACCACTTCGAGGGCCGGTCGTGGACAGGGCTACACCGACATGCGCTGATGTCGATGATCGCCTACGCCTTCCTCCAGTCCCGCCGCCTCACGGCAGCGGGACGGAAAAAAAAGAGTCGGGGGACCACCACCGCAACCGAGCATGCCGGCCGTCAGGCAGGCCATCCTCGACATCTTCGCACGACCGCCACCGACACACTGCCCCCATTGCAATAAGCCGCTTGCGACAACCTCAACTACAAAAATGCCAAAGTAGTGCTAGGCGCCCGGCATGATCGAGAGCCCCGCTGAGATTGCAGCAATCGCCGTCGCTGAGCATGGGCCGTGCGCCTGCCGGGAGCTGCGCAACGAGCTTGCGGACGCCGCCCACTCCAGCCGCCTCGGCGACGCCCAGGTTTACCTCTCGGCGGCGTGCATCGTCTGCGGCAAGCCGGCACGCGCCGCCGAGCGCGTCACGCTGAGGGTCGTCACCGAGCACGAGGACGTCGTGATCTGAACCCGGGGGGTACGGGAAGACCCATACCCAGCCGTTCGCGGTCATTTTGCAGCTCCCCAAATCCGGCCACTGTTCATGTTGGCCACGGAGGGGTTGAGCACGGGCGCCAATCACCTGTGCGGTCGGCGTTCTGAAACAGGATGGTTGATCGGAAGGCCTCCTACTTGCTTCTGGCAAGCTCGGCGGCTCGCCACTCTTCCCACTTGCGATGCAGATTGCCCTTCGACTCTGGGATGGGCTGATCTAGAGCTTCGGCGGCTAACATCCGATCGGTGCGGAAATGACGAAATCCCTGCCGCGCCTCACACCAAGCAATCAGAATGCGACTGGCATCCGAATAACCCAGGACGATCGGCCAGACCGTTCGCTCGGTCTTCTCGGCATTCCCAGCGCGGTAGAGAAGGCGTAGCTTCGACCGTGAGCGGATCGCATTTCGGAGGGTCGCCGCGTCCACGACCTCCTTCACCGAAATAAGGCGCGGTGGAACGCCGGTACTCGGTGCCATGACGAACGGTCGGAGATGCGCAGGAACGGCCGACGCGATCTTCGCCAAGACATCGCTTGCGGCAGGGGAGAGAAGTGGATCATCGCGCCCCGCGACCCACTGCGCGCCAAGAACGATGGCTTCCAATTCCATCTGAGTCAGCATCAGCGGCGGCATGTCGTAGTCGGCCGCCAGCAGATAGCCGAGGCCGGCTTCGCCGGTGATCGGCACCCGCTGCGCCATGAGTTCGGCCATGTCGCGGTACAGCGTGCGCGTTGATATCTCCAGCTCGGCCGCCAAGGCAGCGCCGGTCACAGGCCGCCTCGATCGTCGAAGAAGCTGTATGATACGAAAGAGGCGATCGGTGCGACGCACCCGCTGATGACTCCTGCTGACACAACGCTGTCAGCAGTGCTGCGGTACAAGGCCGCCGCACGCAAGCCATCAACCAGGATGTCATCATGAAGTTCGCCTCCGTTCGCCTGATCGCCGCCGACATCAAGGCGATGGTCGCCTTCTACGAGTTGGTGACTGATCAGACCGCCGAATGGCTCGCGCCGCAGTTCGCCGAGATCGTCACGCCAGCCGCGACGCTGGCCATCGGCAGTGCGGAGACTGTGGCAGCCTTCGCCGAAGGCAGCGCGGAGCCGGGTGTCAATCGAACGGCCATCCTGGAATTCATGGTTGAGGACGTAGATGCCGTCTTCGATCGCCTGAACGGCAAAGGCGAACTGGTGCATGAACCCAAGCTACTGCCATGGGGCAATCGCACGTTTCAGGTCCGTGATCCGGAAGGCTCGGCCGTCAGCATCTTCATGCCGTTTACGGATGCTGCAAAAGCCCGTTTCGGACCACAATAGACTCTGTTCCCGCCCGACGCGTGCTTTCCCTCAAGCGAAGGAGGTCGAGACGTCCGAGGCCGTCTCGCAAGGGATGGAGGATCGAGAAGCTTGCGCGTCTGCCGACGATCAAGGCTGATTCAACGATCGGATCACAATCTCTCCGATATTCACTTCTTCGGGCTGTTCGATCGCATAGCCAACGGCTTTGGCCACTGCCTGCGGGTCCATCGCAAATTTAGCCGCCGCTTCCTGCATCTGCGCTCTTAGTTGATCGTCGCGGACATGGCTGATAAAGTCAGTCTCGGTGAAGCCGGGTGAGATGACTGTGACCCGCAGCTTTCCGGCAAACTCCTGGCGAAGTCCGTCGGACAGCGCCAACACCGCAGCTTTGGTCGCTGAATAGACAGCTTGGTTGGGCGTAGTCTTACGGGCGGCGGTAGAAGCGATGTTGACGAAATGGCCACTATCCTGCTCCCTGAAGACGGGCAGCGCAGCGGCGATTCCGTATAGAACCCCTTTTAGGTTTACATCGACCATCTGATTCCAGTCATCGACAGCGAGGTCGTCCATCGGCCCGATCGGCATGGCACCGGCACAGCTCACGAGTACATCGAGGCGACCAAAGCGGTGACGGGCTGTATTAACCACCCTCACCATATGGTCGCGCCGGGACACATCTGCTGACACGGCAACTGCCGTTCCTCCAGAGTCTCCAATCCGAGCCACCAGCGCGTTCAGCTTGTCCTCGCCTCGCGCCGCGAGGACAAGCTGAACGCCTTGCTTTGCAAGATGCAACGCCACGGCTTCGCCGATGCCACTGCTCGCTCCCGTGACTGCCACCACGTTGGTCATTCGGTTATGTCCTTCCTCACGCGAACACACTCAACGCGCCGATCGCGTTTTTTCCTGACGACACCGTCTCAGAGCCCATCTCGAATCTCATGCGTAGCGAGTTTTGCGTCGGATGAGCAGCATGGCTGATGCGGCGTAGAGGAAGGCGGTGGCGGACCTGATGGTGTGCCCGAAGTCCTTGGCGAGGCGGCGGTTGCGGTTGAGCCAGGCGAAGGTGCGCTCGACCGCCCCACCGCCGCAGGTGGACGACGAAGCCGGTCTGGTTGGCGATTTTGCGCACGATCTCGATGTTGACGGCGGTCGCCATGGCGACGCACGGGCTGGCATATGCCCGGCGCGGGCGGTCGGGTTCCACATGATGCCTTCCAGGTCTGGTCTAGCAACCGCCCGGAATCACATCGAAACCCGATCGTACACCGTTACGTCAGCGTTCTGACACAGCCTCTTAGCGAGGCGCTGATAAACACCGTCAGACGCCAGTAACTCGGCAGTACTTAAGAACGCGCTGTATCTTACTAATCACCGCTCGGTTGCTTAGTCATAGGGAGGCAGAAAACCGGATAAAATCTAGAAAGACAAGCTCCGTGAACTATATGGATAGTTAACCCGTCGCTAAACTCGCAATCAACCCGATGAATATGGACCTGACAATCTGTAAGACACGTAAGAAAGTCCACTCACCCGTCCTGTTCAGTAGCGCCAGCCAGGCTAATCAAACTCGGTGAGAGACACCCATGCAACTTGACGCCGCTCCGCCGGCGGGCGCCTCGTCGCGCCCGGACAAGATCGACATCGCGGACGCGGCGGCGGCGGGTACGCGCAACGGGCAGCTCCCGGCGGTCCTGCGGCTGCTGCTGCTGCTCACCGGCATGCGCGTGTCGGAGTTGCTGTCGCGCGCTGGCGCGACCTCGACGCCGAGCGCCGCACGCTGTTCGTGCCGACCTCCAAGACGGGGCGGTCGCGGCACGTGCCGCTCAGCCGCGCGGCGCTGGCGGTGGTGGCGGGCCTGCCGCGGGGCGAGTTCCTGTTCCCAACCCCGCGCGACCCGTCGCGGCACCTCGCCACGATTGAGCACGGCTTCCGGTCGGCGGGCGCGGCGGCGGGCCTGGCGGGCTTGCGCATCCACGACCTGCCGCACTCGGCGGCGTCGGCGAGGGCGGGCGCGGGCGTGGACCTCTACACGGTCGGCAAGGTGCTGGGCCACGCCAACGTCGCGTCGACCGCGAGGTACTCGCACCTCGCCAACGACGCGCTGCTCGCCGCCGTCGAGGCGGGCGCCGCCATGCTCGATGCCGCCACCTGACTACACGTCGTCCACGCCCGCCCGGCCGCCGAGCGTGGGCGCGTCCCCGAACTCTTTTTGCCGCGCCGGTGCGTGAGCGCGCTCCGCAGCGTGCACGATGGAGATAGCCATGACCTCTAACCGAACCTTCGCCGCCGACATCGTCGTGCCGGTCACGCCGCCGCCGCCGTGCAGTGCCGACGACGATTTACTCCGCGGGCTGCGGGCGCTCGCGCGGCGTGCGGCGCGAACGTCAGCAAGCCGACCTCGCCGTCGTGCTGGTCTCCGCCCGCATCGACAGGGGCCTCGACACGCGGCGGCGGTCGTCGGCAAGCTACGCTGCCTCGGGCCTAAAACTTAGGCTAACTGCGGCGCTCAAGACACGTGGTCATTTGGCTGAGGTGGGAACCAGCGCCTTGGCGGCAATGAGATCGGCGACGGCTTCGCCATACTTGTTCCCGCGCGTTACCACGTCGAAATGGTGCGCACGATTGGGATCGTAGACGTCGACGGTGTCGCCACTCGCCTCGGCAGCGGCGACATAGGGCCGCATGACGTCTTTGAGATCGGCGCCGATCAAGATTTGATGCAGGCCGAGCGGGAGGTGGTTCGCGGGAGACGCCAAGCGATATTCCACAGGCTTCTCGGCCGGAGTTCCGCCCATCAGCGGGACGATGACGGGGTGCCCACACGATCTAGCATCAGGGCCGACGAAGGTCTCCAATGCTCCTGGTCCATCGATCGCGACGACGCTGACTGGACGCAATGTCGTAGCCGACCACGGCCTAGGAAGTTTGGGTCGTGACACCACCCATAAAGCCAGGTGGGCACCAGCCGAATGCCCCACGATCGTCACGCTTGTCATGTCGAGCCGGTAGCGCGGCGCGATCTCCGCCAGCTTATCGACGGCGGCGGCGACGTCTTGAAATGTCCCGGGCCAGCCGCCGCCTGGATAGCCGATGCCGCGATATTCGACGTTCCAAGTCGCGAAGCCACGCTTGCCGAGCGCGTCGGCGAAGCCCGCGAGACCGGATCGCGCATTGGCATCCGATTGCCAGCATCCGCCGTGAATCAGGACCGCGACCGGAATGCGGCCTCGCCTCGCTGGAACACGCAAGTCCGCGACCTGCAGCGGATCCCGGCCATAGGTGATCGTGATGAGCGGTTTCGAGGCCACAGCGACCCTCTGGTCGGCACTACGCACGACCCGACTGATCGCTAGAAACACGGACGTCAACGCGACGCAAAGCAGCACTAAGGACCGCAGGTGGCGTTTGGACGGAACCCCGATCTGCATCGACTTATCTCCGGCTAGCTGAAATCGCGCATGTTACGACCTGCGAAACGTTGGACCAGCTCCCCCAAGACAAAGCCTCGCATCGCTTGTAATCGAGGATGATTCCAACACTCGGTCAGGTTTAAGGAAGCAAGGCGACGGCGATTGACTCTAGTATTATCTCCCGCAGCCATGCTGCGATCAGTTTCAGCGGCAGGCGTTTGATGAAACGAGCTTAGCATCCTGACTTTAAGACTGGTATGACAACCGCAAAGGCCGAAAGGCGCCATATCCGAGAAGCTTCTTGCTTTGACACGGCGGGATCCTAGAAGTCGGTTACGCTCTTAACAACGCGCTTCCCTATCATCGTTCCGTTGACGTTTGTGACCGTCCCGGGTGGCTGCCCGCGTTCCGCGCGGCGTAAACCTCTCGGCGATCAACGTGGCGCCAATCAGCTATCCGATCCGGGTGCGTATTATAAGGCCAAGCGTCTGCTCGACTACGTCGATATCCGCGTCACTGCCGAACAGATGCAGCCCGAGCCTGCCGAACCCTTGGATCCGAAGCAGGTCGAGTTCGTCCGATCGTATATCGTCCGCGCGCAGACGAGTGGCGCACGCACCATTCCAAACATCCACACTTTACGCCGAGTGAACGGCGTGAAGATGTGCACCGCCGGCTACACGGGCGCCAGTGCGCGGGCCTCTGGCGACGGCTCTCGCAAGCGTTTCCGATGGTGATACCCGAATTGATGAAAGAGCCACACGATCAGAAATGCCGCCAGCGTTATCGCCTGAGAGGACCGCGCGATCGCGGCGATCCGATCCGGTAGCTACACGGGCCCGATTATCGCTTCTGTCCCGTCGTGGTCGAACCGTGCGACCTTCACCAGCGGATCGGCTGCCCACGACCAGCTTGCCAAGCTGCACGATCCGAAGCATCGACTGTGGGTCGAGTATCACGTTTTCGACGCCTATTCAGAAGGCCAGGGCGGCGAGATCGACCCGCGCTGAACCAGCGACGTGAGCGCGGCAATCGGCTGGGTGCGGTCGCACCTGCGCTGGGCCGCAAGCTTGCAGTCATCGAGTTTGCGACGCGGGCCGACCAGCTCGGAACGCTTGCGGCGTTTCTGAGACAGATCGACGTCGCCCCGGACGTGTTCGCCGTGACGTTGTGGTGAGGCCGGCGGTGACTGGCGGGTGAACTACGCCGACCGGCTCGATCCCGCGACGCCGGCGTGGGACGATCAGGCACAGGCCGATGATCGCGGCCGACCGGTCGTGCTTGCCCTGACGCCCGGCAACGTCGCCCACATCAGCATGGCAATTCCGCTGCTGGGCGTTGCCGCTCCGGCCCGCCACCTGATCGCCGACAAAGCCTATGATGCCGACAGCCTACGCCGCTGGCTCGCCGAGCGGCGCATCAAGGCCGTCATTCCCTCGACCGCCTCGCGCCGGACGCCTTACCCACTGAACAGGCGCATCTACCGCCGCAGGAACGTCGTCGAGCGCCTCTTCTGCCGCCAAGAACTGGCGCCGAATCGCTACGCAATACCACCGACACGCCAGCAACTACCTCGCCGGCGTCGCGCTCGCCGCCACCGTGGCCGAGTGGATCAAATGATTCCCAACCTAGGTTGAGCGATATTGACGCACACGGCCGCTAATGACAAATCGACAAGATGGGCTGTGTCGCGTTCTTGTCTGTTGCTGCGACGCTCGCTGTGGGAGCGGCTGTGGTGCTCAAGCATATGGAGAAAGATGCCGAGCGCAAACTTTTTGAGGCGCGTTCAGGCACCTTAGCTCGTCGCAACTAGGTGTTTCGACGATCGACCCGTCGCAGCGGCACGATACAGTTCGAAACTTCGCAAGGACGTTCGACGATGTACGGCCTTGGGAACCACGTCCGGCGTTTCGGCCGAGCTGAGTACGTCGACTCGCCGTGCAGGGCCAATGGAACGGCATCATGACCCTTGAAAGGAGTTTCGGGTCGCGGGAGCAGGAATCGTTTGCCGCGGTCTCCGGCGACTTCAATCCGATCCACGTCGACCCTGTCGCAGTACGCCGCACGTTGCCCGCGCGCCTCGTTGTCCACGGCGTCCATATCCTTTTCTGGGCGCTGGGCGTGGCCGCCGATGAAATCGGAACCGATCTCCCTCCAGTAGCTCGCATCCGGGTCCGCTTCCTGCGCTTCACCTATGTCGATGATCGGGTCAGCGCGCTGGTAACGGCGCGGTCAGGCGAGGAGATGCGCCTGCGGGTCACGTCCGGCGACGTCGTCCGCGCCGAGATACGCATCACCTTCGGCGCAGCGACGGCACGGACGCTCGCGATAGACTGCAACAAGGTCTACCCGGCCAGCACCGGCCCGCTCGATCACCGAGCCGCTTCTATCGATGGCCGTCGCGGGCTGGTGCCGTTCGTCGCACCAGCGGGTGCCTTGGTCACCGCGTTCCCGGCGGCGGCTCGATGGATCGGGGCGGAACGGCTCGATGCCCTTGCTGCGGCGACGCGTCTGGTCGGGATGATCTATCCCGGCCTCCATTCGGTGCTTGGCGGCATCGACGTGCGGACCGTGCCGGAAGATGCAGTCGGCGCTCTCGCGTTCGAGATGGGAGAGTTGCGCCACGGCCAAATCGATGCGTCCATATCCGGTGGTGGAATCGTCGGCACGCTGGATTGCCGAACCCCAAACCCGCCGGTGATTCAACCAACGACCGAAGCGCTGCGGCATCTTGTCGTGCCAGATCGTTACTCTGGCGCGCATGTACTCGTGGTCGGCGGATCGCGCGGCATAGGCGAGGTGAGCGCCAAGCTGCTTGCGCTCGGTGGAGCCGACGTCGTCGTCACCTATCGCGATGGCGCCACTGAGGCGGCCGCAGTGGCGGCCGACATCGAGAGGGCGGGCGGCCGGTGCGTCGTGCGGCGCTACGATGCGGAGAACGGGATCGACGATCAACTCGGCGACCTTGCGCCGACCCACGCCTGCTGGTTCGCGACTCCCGTCATGTCTCGCCCGGACATGAGGCTACTCGACGAGGCACGGTTCGCCGAAGCTTGGTCCATCCTCGTCGCCGGCTTCCTCGCACTCGCAACCGCGCTTCACGCCCGCCACCCGGAGGTACGCCTACTCTATCCGTCCTTGCAGTGGATAGACGCGCCACCGCACGACCTCGCCGAATATGTCATGGCGAAGGCGGCAGGCGAGGTACTGTCGCGATCGATCGAGGCCGGTCTTCCCAAGGTCCGCGTCCTTGCGCCGCGTTTACCGGCGATGACAACCGATCAGACCGCGCGGATGAGCATCCCCAGCCTCCCCGTGGCCGAGACCATGCTGCCGCACATCGACCGACTAATCCTGAGCGATTGAACGCGCCGTCGCGGCACGAGCGCGGCGGGTTGACGGACTCTTTGTCGCCGCTGTGATAGCGGACCGCTGGCAATATGCTGCATCGCGGCCGAGCGCGCGCTGCAACGGGGAGTGCATATGGACAGGGCTGACGTGTTTGCGACCCTAACGGAGGTGTTTGAAGACGTCTTCCAGGCGGACGATCTGACGGTCCACGATGGGACCGTCGCCGCCGACATCCCCGGCTGGGACAGCTTATCCAACATCCAGATGGTCTTGGCGGTCGAACGGCGATTCAAGATTCGAATGACCGCTGCACAGGTGTCTGGCCTGAAGGATGTCGGCAGCCTGGTCACGGTCATCCAAAAGAAGCTGCCCCACGCCTGATGACGCGCCGGTCGCAACCGGGTACCTGCGATCGTGCCGAGCGGCTATGCACGCGGCGAACATGCCCTAAGAAGGGACACAGGCCGTGTATCGAGCTGGTAACGCCCGTCGCCCCTCTTCATGGGTGCGAGGGCGCGGGGATAGCCGGTCTGGAGCCTGCAGGGGGCTGCGTCTCGGTCGGTAGGTCACAGATTGGGGGGGGGCGGATGAATGCTGCGCTGTTCACAGACTTGGGATGGCTCCCCAAGTGCGCCGACTTCAAGGCGGGGTGCCGCGGGATCATCGATGGCGATAGCCCCGCCGGCCTGGAACTGCGTCGTCTGGCCAGCCATGCCCTGAGTTCCAGTCAGCTCCAGCGCCTGACGGGGTTGCTCGACGACCTGGAGATGCGCGATCGGTCGACGGCTGCGTTGGCACCACTGAAGATCGCCCTGGTCGGTACCGGCACGCTGTCGCTGGTTTCTCCGGTGCTGCGCGGCACGGGGCTGCGTTACGGATTGTCGATCCAGTGCATCACCGCCGGATACGGCCAGCTAGAGCAGGAGGCGCTGAATCCCCGCTCCTTGATCAACAGCGCGGGGGTCGACATCGTGCTCGTCGCCCTCGACTATCGTGGTCTGCCACTCGGCCAGGCGGCGGTGGACGCCGCGGATGCCGCAGCGAGGGTGGATGCGTCGGTCGCCACGTTACGCACCGTGTGCCGCGGCATTCGCGCCAACAGCGGCGTGCGCATCATGCTCCAGACCCTGGCGCCGCCGACCGAAACCCTGTTCGGCAGCTTGGACGCCAGCTGGGCAGGATCTATCCAGGCGATGGTCGCCGCCTTCAACCGTGCGGTCGCCGCGGAATGCGAGGACGCGTCCACGTTCCTGCTCGATACCGCGCACCTCGCCAACACCGTCGGGCTGGCGAGCTGGCACGATCCGGCCCAATGGAACATGGCGAAGTTCCCGTTCTCTGCGGAGCTGTTGCCGCTCTACGCCGACCATGTCTGCCGTGTGCTCTGCGCCATGCAGGGCAAGGCACGTCGGGCGCTGGTTCTCGATCTTGATAACACTCTGTGGGGCGGCATCATCGGCGATGACGGTTTGCACGGCATCACGATCGGCGAGGGCGACGCCACGGGCGAAGCATTCATGCATGTTCAGCGCCTCGCGCTGGCTCTCCGCTCGCGCGGCGTGGTGCTGGCGGTGTGCTCGAAGAACATGGACGAGATTGCCCGGTTGCCGTTCAGCGATCATCCCGACATGGTGCTGCGCGCGGACCACATCGCATCGTTCAAGGCCAACTGGCAGGACAAGGCGTCCAACATCCGCTCTATCGCGGCTGAGCTATCGCTCGGCCTCGATTCGTTCGTCTTCCTCGACGACAATCCCGCTGAGCGCGAGCTGGTACGCCACTACCTGCCCGAGGTGGCGGTGCCGGAGCTTCCCGAGGATCCGGCCTATTACGCGCGAACTCTGGCTGCCGCCGGATATTTCGAAGCAGTGTCCTTCTCGCAGGAGGATCGTGCTCGCGCCGACTATTATCAGGCCAACACTGCCCGCGCCGTTCTAATGGACGAGGCAGGCGACATTGACGATTTCCTGTCCGGCTTGCAGATGCAGGCCAGCCTACAACCATTCGACGCGATCGGGCGATCGCGGATCCACCAGCTGATCCTCAAATCCAACCAGTTCAATCTCACGACCCGGCGATATTCCGAGATGGAGATCGCCGAGCTGGAAGGCGATCCATCGGTCTTCACCTTGCAGGTTCGCCTGAAGGATCGGCTGGGCGACAACGGCATGATCTCGGTCGTGGTCTGCCGGACCACGGCACCGCAGACCTGGACCATCGACACGTGGCTGATGAGCTGCCGGGTCCTGCGCCGCGGCGTCGAGCTTCTGGTACTCCGCGAGATCTTACAGCACGCACGGGCACGGGGCATCCACATTCTCCTCGGCATTTATCGTCCGACGACACGCAACGGACTGGTCCGAAACCACTACGCGGACCTGGGCTTCACCTTCGAGCGCGACGGCGAGAGCGGCGAGACAGTCTGGTCGCTCCGCACCGATGTAGATGTCGAGGCGTCCTGGTTCGAGGTTATCCGTCCACGCGCGGCCACCAGCCTCGCGGCTTGACCGGCACCGTCGATCAGGCACGTCGTCATGACCGTTCCCTCCTTCCTGTTCCTGGCGTTCGCCGCCGTGGCCGCCGCCTTGCACGGATTATCCGGTTCGAAACGTTGGCGAATGGCGGTGATGCTGCTCGCAAACCTCGGCTTCCTGCTCTCCTTCTCCCACCGCCCGCTGGCGCTGGCCCCGTATCTCGGCTTCCTGGCGATAGGGTATGCGCTGGTGCGCCTAGTCGGGGCGAACGCGAGCGCGCGGATCCAGGCCGGCGCGGTCACTACGATCGTCGCCGCCTTCCTGTGGTTGAAGCATTATAGCTTCGTTCCAGACGCAGTGCTGCTGCCGTTCAGCTACGCCACCGTCGGCTTGTCATACGTCTTCTTCCGCGTCCTTCACCTCGCCATCGCCGCCCGCGAGGAGCCCGAGGCTGCCGGCGTCGGGCCGGTCGAGTATGTCAACTATACGCTGAACTTCACGGCGCTCGTCTCGGGTCCGATCCAAGGATTCGAGGACTATAAGCGGATGACGGACGAGGAGCCGGCGCCGCTCGGCCTCGACGAGGTCGGGCTTGCCCTCGAGCGCATCGTCACGGGCATGTTCCAGTTCACGGTTATGGCGGCACTGGTGTCGCTCGTGCAACGCGACGTGGCGGCGCTGCTGGTCGGGAACCTGCCGCTGATGGAGCGCGCGTTCCTGACGGCCCTGCTCACGGCGGCCTACCCCGTCTTCCTGTTCTTCAACTTCGCGGGTTACACCAGCTTCGTCATCGGCGTCGCCCGCTTCTTCCAACTGGAGTTGCCGGAGAACTTCAACCAACCCTTCCGGGCGACGAGCTTCATCGATTACTGGAGCCGCTGGCACATGAGCCTGTCGAACTGGCTCAAGGCGCACGTCTACAACCCTCTGCTGCTCAACTCCGCGCGGCGACTCCACGATCCAGGTCTTGTGCCGATCCTCAACGTGGCGGCTCTATTCGTCACTTTCTTTCTGATAGGCTTGTGGCATGGACCGACCTGGCATTTCGTCGTGTTCGGGGTGTTCAACGGCGCCGGCGTCGCCGTGAATCAATTCTACCGCCTCGCTATGCAGAAGCGGCTCGGCACGGGAGGCTTTCTGAAACTCGGCACGCACCCGATCTACGTCTTCGTTAGTCGCGGCGCGACATTCGCGTGGGTGGCGTTCACGCTGCTGTGGTTCTGGTCCGATGGACCGGAGCTCAGCGGCTTTGCGCAGCGCCTCGGCCCGCTTGGGCTCGCCGCGGCCGGCAACATGCTGGTCATCGGCGCCTGCCTGATCATCGCGCTGCTGCTCGCGGCTCAACATCTGGCCGGGGCGGTCGGCTTCGGCGGCCGACCGCTTGTCACCTCGCCCTATCTGCGCACGATGTGGGTGACCTTGATGCTGCTTGCGGTCATCGCGTCCAATGTCGCCACGGCCGGCGATGCGGGCGAAGTCGTCTACAAGAGTTTCTGATATGCCGGGATCCCTGAAGGGAGCGGGAGTCGATCGCAGGCTCGTCCTCATGCCGCTCGTCGCGCTGGCGACGGCCACTGCCGTCCTAGTCCCGACGGAGCTCATGCTGCGCATGCGCTACGCCGATCAGCCGGTCGATCGCTGCCTGGATGAAGCCTCGTCGCCGCCGCACGGGAAGGCGGGCTGCACCAGCTACGTGAAGGCCGCCGAGGGTCCGTGGGTCGAGAACCGGTACAACGAATGCGGCTACCGCTCGGCGGCGAGCTGTGGCCTGCTGCCCGCTTGGTCCCGTCGCGTGGCGGTGATCGGAAGCTCGATGGGCGCCGGCACGTTCGTGCCCGAACCCGAGGCGATCCCCGCGCGCCTTGCCGCCGATCTCGGAGCTGCGTGCGGGCAACCGGTACAGAGCCAGACCCTCGCGATCCCCGACTTCCCGATCGGGAAGATTGCGGCGAGCGCCGAGGAAGCGATGACGCTCGATCCGACGGCGATCGTCGTCACCATCACCAGTTACGATCTCGCCAACACGCCAGGTACGGGCTCCGCGCAGGCGAAGCCGCTGATCAAGTCGATCACCGACAAGGTACAAGCCACGTTGAAGGGCTTCTCAACCGTTTACATGGCGAAGGAAGTGTTCCTGTCGAACGAGAAGGCGTACCTCGGGTTTATCGCCGCGCAGGACCGATCCGATGATCAACTTGCGAGCGAGACGAAAAAGGGAGTTGCCATCCTCGCGGCGCAGATCGATCGCATGCTGGAAGCGGATCGCGATCGCCATATTCCAATCGTCCTGACGTTCATGCCGGACCGCGAGGAGATCGGACGCGTCCGCCTGCATCCAGGTCACCAAGATCCCGCTCCCGCCGCCCTGCGACGGATCGCGGCGGAACGGGGTATCCCCTATGTCGACGGATTGAGCTCGCTTCCCGAGAATGTACCAACCGCCGCGCTCTACTACGTCGCCAACGGCCACATGAACGGCATCGGCGACGGTTACATCGCGCGGGGTTTGGCGACAGGTCTCATCCGGTCGGTTCCGACATTCGAGGGCTGCAATTTAGACCGCGCGACGCAACTGGGCATGACCGGGCATTTGGACGAGAATGACCAAACAGCGCCTGCGCGAAGGCCGATAGTCGCTCGGTATCCATATCAATCCCAAGGTTCTGATCGAGGCGTGGCAGCACCACTCCGACATCATTAGACCGCACGGCCCCGGCCACCGGCCGCCAGCCCCAGGAGCGGCGACAGCGCTATGGATGACCTCCGGTTCCGCTCCGCTCCGCCTCTCGGCAAGAGCGGCAGAGACAATGCACTAACAAGCACGCCGGGCGACCCGCCGGGCCTTCTGGCGCCCGCCTTGCCGCAACAGCGATTGCTCGGCCACGCGCCTCAAGTTGAAGCATCTACGGCGGCAATACACCCGTCCCACATCACCGCGATGCCGCATATTCATGCCTTCCAGCCCGGTTCGGTCTGAAATCAGGGCCACCCGCTTCACGACCGCGAGGGTGCTGCGCGTGCGAGCGCCTGTGTCTCCGCCCTGTCCATAGCCTGAACGATGTCGAGCGCGCGTTGCACCGCATCGGCGAGGCGGCGATCTGCCCGCGTAACGGACGCCTCGCTCGCCGCTTGCAGCTCTGCGAGCGCGGAGACGACGGGATCGCGTGCCGTTTGGAGCCTGGAGAGCTGCTGTTGTGCCTCGCCCCACGCATCGCTACCGACCGCGGCCTCGTGCCCGCGCTTTAGCGACGGTTCGGCGTTCGCGAGGAGACGCCGGAATTCCGCGTACCCGGCTTGCGCCCGCGCTACCACCGCCAAGTAGCGATCATCCGCATGGTCGATGAAAGTGGCGGCCGGCACTGCCCTCGGCGAAGGCTCCGCCAGCGACACTTTCTCGATCGCGCGGGGGCCGAGCGAGGGATAATCCGTCCGGATGACGCATCCCCCCAGCAGCGCAGTCGAGGAAGCCAGGACGATCGTGATGGCGCGCAACATCATGGCCGAGCCTTAAATCGGCCGCGGAAGGCCCGCAACGCACTTGCACGTCGGGCCCAACCGAATTAGACGCCGTCCATCACGCGCCCGTAGCTCAGCTGGATAGAGCATCAGACTACGAATCTGAGGGTCGGACGTTCGAATCGTTCCGGGCGCACCATTTTCTCCAATGATCTTAGACTGTTACCGTTTGACATTCGGCGGCGGCTGGCTGAAATCGGCCCAAATTCAAATTAAGACGGGGTTTAAGACGGGGTTGGGCCATCCGGCAACCCCGGAGCGCGACGCCGTACGCCAGGGTCCGCCAGGGCACTACGCCTCTTGAGCCGGTGAGTCGGGCGCGCAGAGATAGGTCAGCGTGCGACGCTTCCGGCGCGATCGCCGGACGCTCCGTCTTCCCATAAGACGGAACCGCGCCGCCGAGCGCGGCCTTTGCGTCGTCCACCGCAGCAGGTGCGTTGACGCCGCTACGCCTTGGCAGCTCGTATCGTCTCTGTCTCGCCCAAGCTGCTCGACGTCTACGCCGACGACGGTATGACGCTCGACCAGCTGATGGCGTTCACCGTCAACGGCGACCACGAGCGCCAGGAGCAGGTGTTCGAGCGGCTGTGCCAGTCCTACGACAAGCAGCCTTACGCCATCCGGCGCATGCTTACCGAAGGCGCGGTGCGCGCATCGGACAAGCGGGCGCAGTTCATCGGCATCGCGGCCTATGAGGAGGCCGGCGGAACGGTCCTCAACGACCTGTTCCAGGGCGACGACGGCGGCTGGCTTCAGGACGTCGGCCTGCTTGAGATGATGGTTGCCGAGAGACTCAACGAGCAGGCGGTCACCATCGGGGCGGAAGGCTGGAAGTGGGTCGAGGTCGCGCCGGACTTCGCCTACGGCCACAACTACGGCCTGCGCCAGCTTCGCGGTGAGACCGTGCCGCTCACCGCCGAAGAGGACGCGACCCTCGCAGCGCTCCAGCAGGAGGTCGACGACATCGAGACGGCGTCGGCCGAGGCCGAGGAGCTCACCGATGAGCAGGATCATCGAATGGGAGAACTGGAGACCGCGATCGAGGCGCTGAACGCGCGGCCGATCGTGTTCGACACCGACGAGATCGCGCGCGCCGGCGCCTTCGTCAGCATTGCCGCTGATGGCTCGCCGCGTGTGGAGCGCGGCTACGTCCGTCCGGAGGACGAGCTTCCGGTCGAGCCCGAGCCGGAGGTGGCGATCGGGACCGACGAGGTTCCTGCCGGCTCCGTCACCGCCAATGTCGAAGGGGACGAAGCCACCGACGCGACGGACGGCCCGACGGAGCCGGACGAGGACGAAGGACTACGGCCGATCCCCGACCGGCTGCTGACCGAGCTGACCGCCCACCGCACATTGGCGCTCCGCCATGCGCTCGGCGAGCGGCCCAACGTCGCCTTCCTCGCCGCGCTGCGACGAAAGCGAAATCGAGCGTGAGCGCCCGGACGGCCGCGATGTTCTCTGCAGACGAGCCCTCCACCACCTCGAGCTCCAGCCCCGGATGATCGCGGACGAACGATGCCAACAGATGCCGCGAGAACCCGCAGGCGATCGAGGCGACGATCCCGAGGCGCAGGCGGCCTTCAGCCCCGGTGCTGTTCTGTAGCGCCGTCCGCTTCAGCGCCCCGACGTCCGATAGGATCGAGCGTGAGCGCGCCGTTAAGCACCTTTGTACCAAGCCGCAGAGGTTTGGCGGCGGCTCCACCCTAATTCACCTCGGGTGGTCAGGTTGACCGTATAGCGTCACTTGACACCGCACGGCAGCGTGCTTAGCTGATCCGGTGCGGATTCGGAACGTCATCCATAAGGGGTTGCGGCGGTTCATTGCGGACGACGACGCCAGCGGATTGCAGCCCGCCGTGGTGGAGAAGGTCCGTCGCATGGTGTCCTTCCTTCAGGATATGGAGCGCGAGGACGAGCTGCGGACGGTTCCGAGCTGGAAGGCTCACCAGCTCACCGGCGATCGCAAGGGCGTCTGGAGCCTGTTTGTGACGAAGAACTGGCGGATGACGTTTCGGATCGATCAGGACGAGATCATCGACCTGGACTATGAAGATTACCACTAGGAGGTGGCCATGAACGCGAGCGCAGGCATCCGCATGAAGCGGCCCGCCCACCCCGGCGGGTTCGTCAAGCACGAGATCATCGACCCGCTCGGCCTTTCGGTGACCCGCGCGGCCGAGGTGCTCGGCGTGACGCGCGCGACCCTGTCCACGCTGCTCAACGAGCGTGCCCACCTATCGCCCGACATGGCGGTGCGGATCGAGAAGGCGTTCGGCGTGTCGATGGACACGCTGATGCGGATGCAGAACAGCTACGATATCGCCCAGGCCCGCGAGCGGGCGGGCCAGATCAACGTGTCCCCCTTCAACCCTGCCGCTGAGCACACGCGCGCAACCGCGATTTGATGCACACTGATACGCCCGCCCTTAGGGGGACTGGTGGCGGGCGGACCCGCCGCCTTTAAGGTGATTGTGGTGAAACCGGCCTGACCGCTTTCGGGCGGCCATTGGTGTAACCGGACCTTCGTTCATGTGCGCAGCGGGGAGGCTGTGGAATGGTGCGTTGGGAGCAACGTTCACAGCACCGCTGTGTGCATCTGCGCTGCCGTTGTGAGCAGATCGTCCGCGGTGCGGGCCACGGTGAACATCGGCTCCGTGTCCGACCGCGCGATCGTGGCGAAATGGCGCTTGCCGCATTCGATCTTCGCCGCCTCTGCGCCCCGTAGGTCGTCAATGAGCAGCGTGCCCTTGGTTTCCGCGACGAAGTAGATCCGCTCGCCTGCCTCGGTTGTGACAAGCACCGCCCAGTCGGGGTTGTAGGTGCCGAGCGGGGTGGCCACCTTGAACCATGACGGCAGCTTGGCGAACACCTTGACCGCTTCGTTTGCGTCCAGCGCTTCGGCGAAGGGCCGCTCGATAGTGGTCGAGTCGAACACGACCGCGTCATGTACCGCCTTCTTCGTTTCGACCATGCGGCCGAGATAGCCCTTCAGCTCCTCCGCCTCGAAAAGCTCCTGCGCGTAAAACACGTCGTCGCCAATCTTCTGGTAACGGACGCCATCGACCAGCGCCGCGATCTTGGCGCGCTCGATCAGGTCTGCAGCCTGGTCGATGAACGCCGCCGGGTTGAGCTTCAGGTCGTCGAGTCGGCCGCTGTCGATCAGGATGCGCGCGAGCGAGGCGCGGCGCAGTTGTGTGCGGTTCTGCAACTCACCCAGCACGTCGGGCACCACGATGCTCTCCGGCGCGATGCTGACGAAGCCGGAGGTCGTCTCGTCGCCGGTGTCGACGCCGCCGCGACCGATTGCGAGCCCCGCCTTGCGCCAGCGCAACTGAGCCCGGGCCACCGCCGGTGCTTTGGCGATCCGCTCCGCCGCGTCGGCGATCAGCGCAGCGGGGTCGAAGTCCACGCGGTAGGTGGTACGATGCTTGATCCTGTCCCACAGCGCACGGAAGTCGTCGCTGAGGTAGACCGCCTTGTTGAGCTTCACCGCGCGGCGCTCGTCGGCGTTGCGGATGTCGAGGCGACCCGCCAGCTTGGTCAGCAGCGCGCGCGCTTGCGGTGCCACCGCGTCAAATTGTGCGGGCAGCGCCAGCGTGCCCTCCTTCAGCGCCGCGCGCAGGCTGTCTTGGATCTTGCCGGCCGCGTCGATCAGCCCTTCGGCCTGGAGATGCTCGAACAGCGTGCGTGACTCTTCCACCCCCAATGGCTGTGTGCCCTCGGGCGTGTCATAGACCAGCGCGGCGAAGCTGTCGGCGGTGACGGTACCGAAGCTGATGCCGAGGTCCTCCTCGATCTGCTTCTGCAAGCCGTCCGCGAACGCCTCAAAGCTCTCGTCGGCGATCACGGTCAGGACATTCAGCCCTTCGTCGCGCCGCCGATCGCCATGTGCATCGACACACAGGCGCAGGCCGCGGCCGATCGTCTGGCGGCGTTCGCGGTTGGTGCCCATCTCGCGCAAGGTGCAGATCTGGAAGACATTGGGGTTGTCCCACCCTTCGCGCAGCGCCGAGTGCGAGAAGATGAAGCGCAGCGGCTCCGCCTCGTCGAGCAGCCGTTCCTTGTCGCGCATGATGAGGTGGAAAGCGCGCTCGCCCGCCTCACGGGCCGTCGCGTTGCGGAAGTCGCCGGCGGCGTTCAGCTCCGCCTCTACCGGCTTGCCCTTCTTGTCGATCGAGAAATAGCCATTGTGTGCCGTCTCCGGCTCCGGCGGCCGGGTGTTGAACAGGCTGTCGCGGAAGTCGGGATGAGCGGCGAGGCGGCGATATTCTTCCTCGAACATCCGCCCGTACTTGCCGAGCGTCTGTGCGCCGTCCTCGCCATAGACGCGGTAATTCTCGACCCGGTCGATGAAGAACAGGCTCAGCACCTTGATTGCGAGGCCCTGCTCCTTGAACGCCCGCTCGCGCACGAAATGCTCGCGAATGGTGCGCTCGATCATCCGGCGGACGACGCCGTCGCGGTCCACGTCGCCATGCGCCTCGCCGGGGCAGAGGTAGACCACGTCGCCGGGCACGTTGATCTGGACGAGTTCGCCACCCTTGCCGCCTTCGATCGTGCCCACCGACACGTCGCGGTAGACGTCGCGGCCAGTGCGCTCCGCCAGGTCGTCCCCGTCGCGCACCGTCACCTCACGTCGCAGCACAGCGCCGGCACCCTGGGTGTCGAGCTCAACGGTGGCCACCGGCGGCTTGTTCTTCGCTGTCCTGACTGAGACCAGCCGCACATAGGCGGTGTTGTTCGCGCCACGGATCTCCGCGCCGGCCACGTCGATGCGCTTGACCAGCTTGCGGTCATAAGCGTCGATCGCGTCGAGGCGGTAGACCATGTGGTTGGCGTGGATGTGGGTCGCCGAATAACCGACGGTGCAGAGCGGTCGCATCTCGCGCAACGCCCGCGCGCCCGCGCTGTTGGGGTCGCGGCCCTGCACCGACTGGGGCTCGTCGACGATCAGGACGGGGCGCGTTGCGCGAACTAGATCGACCGGCTTTTCGCCGCCCGTCTTCTCGTGCGGCGCGTAGAAGACGTTGGTGTCTAGCTTGTTGAACGCGCCGATGGTGCCGATCATGATCTTGATCGTGGACGCGGTCGCGAAGTCGCGGACCTGGCCCAGCTTGGCGCTGTCATAGACGAAGGCATCCATCGGCGCCCCGGCGTAGAGCGCGCGGAAGTGATCGGCCGTCATCTCGATCGTCTTTGCCACGCCCTCTCGAATGGCGACGGACGGCACCACGATGACGAACTTGGTGAAGCCGAACCGCTTGTGCAGCTCGAACACGGTGCGGAGATAGACATAGGTCTTGCCCGTCCCCGTCTCCATCTCGACCGTGAAGTCTCCGCTGTTCAACGTCTCGGCGGGCGCCAGCCCGTTGCGGAGCTGCACGGCCTGCAGGTTGGCGAAGATCTCATCATCAAGCAGCGTCAGGCGGTTGCCAATGCCGAGGGCCGACTCGTCGAGCCCTAGCGCGCCCTGCGCCGCGTCGGCGGCGACGCGGCTGACGGTGAACTCCGTGCGGTTGATATCCTGCCCCTTGAACAAGTCGCACACAGCCTCGATCGCCTGGAGCTGATAATCGAGGTCAGGCTCGAACCGGAGCTTCACAGGCTGCGGACCTTGAGCAGCTGCTTTTCGAGCCGCTGTTCCAGGATGGCGGCGACGTTCGCCTTGGCGACGTCGTCCTCGAAGCCTGTATCCTTGAAGAAGACGTCGCTGGGCGAGGTGGGCTGGAGCCGCTCAATCCAATCAGCGATGCCGTTTGCCACCGCCTCCGCACCAACGGCGGTGACGGGGGCCAAGCACACCACCAGCACGCCGCCGCCCATCGCGTGGATGGGCAGGCCGGCGATTGTCTCGGTCAGCATCGGCTCGGTCAGGTCGAGGCCGCGCTTCAGCAGCAGCTCGGTGAGCAGGTCCTCCTCGCTGCGGCCTTGTACGATGTTGTCGGCGGCGGCGAGCAGGTCGGCGGCGAGGTCGTCGCTCGGCTCCCAGGCGCGTAGGCTGGAGGTTGCGAGCTTGTACACGCGAAAGCCCAGGTCGGCCTGTGTGTCGGGGTGATCGGCCTTAACCTTGCTGGCGGCACGGCGGAGGCGTTCTTTCGTCAACTCAGCAATGGTCTGGGGCTTCCCGAGCTGATCGCAGAATGTGGCAGCGGACTTCTGCTCCTTGTCCTCCGCATCCAACGGTTCAGGCAGCTGGACCAAGATGAAGCGCCGTCCTCCACCATCATCGGCGTTCTTCTGGAAAAGCGCGTCCCCCGTCGTGCCGGAACCCGCAAAGAAGTCGAGGACCAAGGAACCGGGAGGGGCAGCTACGTCTACAATCCTATTGATGAGATCGGGCGACTTAGGGAAACTGAAGACCGACTCGCCGAAAAGCTCTTGAATACGCTTTTTGCCAATGTCGTTGTTAATTGCCTTGTCTAGCCACAAGCCTTTCGGCAGCGTGGTGGCTCCCTCACCGTCCTCATCGAAAAGGTAATCCTTGCGATAGATCCGATAGCCGCCATCGGACACCACTCGACCAAGCACAATGCCGCGATCGCGAGCCAGCTTGTCCCGTCCCCAAGTCCAGCAGCTGTCGCCGCCTTCAGAGTTCTTAGGAAACACCTCTATCGAGTGATCCGCATCCCGAGTGACCGAAACGCTGCCGGTCGTCGGGTCGACGTAGATTGGGTAAAACAGGTTCGGTCTCGTTGTCCGGTTGAAGGCGGGATTCCGATTCCTCAGTTCGAGCTCGCGATACAGGCCACGGGCGTCCTGCTTGCGATACTCCGCTGTCATCCTCTCATCTTTTGCGATGCGGAGCGTGGGATTGTTGTCCGGATCACGAGCGTAAAGGCAGATATACTCATGTGTCCGCGCGATAAATCGGTCAAGGTGACGGCCACGCGGGTTGAGCTGGACGGCTACCACGCCGATTAGGCACTCCTCGCCGTATACTTCATCGCAGATAGTCAAGACGTTGGACAGCTCGTTCTCATCTATGCTTATTGCGATGATCCCGTCCGGGGCCAGAAGAGTCCGCGCTGCGGTCAAACGCGGACACATCATATTTAGCCAGTCGGTGTGAAAACGTCCGCTGCTCTGAGGATTTGACGTGTTCAGAGCGCCGCCTTCACCAACTTGTCCAGATCGGCGCAAGTAATTGCCGATGGTGTCTGCATAATCATCCGGGTATATAAAGTCATTGCCGGTGTTATAAGGTGGATCGATGTAAATTAGCTTCACCTCCCCCGCATAACTCTTCTGGAGCAGCTTCAGCACTTCCAGATTGTCGCCCTCGATCATCAGGTTGCGTGTCGTGTCCCATTCCACGCTGTCCTCGGGCGCAGGCCGGAGCGTGCCGGTGGAGGGGGTGAGCGCCAGCCGGCGGGCGCGGCGCTTGCCGGGCCAGCTGAGGCCATAGCGTTCGTCGCCGTCGTCCACTTCGTCGCCCAGCAGCTGGCGGAGCGTGTCGAAGTCGATCCGCCCGTCCGCCACCGCCGCCGGAAACAGCGCCTTCAGCGCCGCGATGTTGGCGGCGACAGGATCGGCGCTCTTTGCGTCGGGATCGTTCAGGTTTAGGCGTTCGATCGTCATGCGCGCACTCCACGCCTTCTCAGGCGAGCAAATCGGTAATGCGCCGAAGCTCGGCTTCGGCACGGGTTATAGCGTGGGAGAGCTCGATCCGCGCCGCCAGCCGCTTCTCGGCCGCCGCAGCTTTGCGCAGCCGTGCGACGTCCCGCGCCTGCCCGTCGTGCGCCGCCAGTGCCACCCGCCGGCCCGCCGCCTCGTCGGCGTTGGTAGGGAGGCGGAACGCGCCCGTGACGCGAGCCGCCGCGTAGGCCTCCGCGCGGTCGATCACCCCCTCGTAGAGCGACCATAGGTCGGCCGCGGGCAGATGTGCAACGGTCAGACTGGCGAGGAACGCCTCCGCCGCCGCGTCCAGCAGCGCGGTCACGGGCGGGGCTGTCACCAGCCGCTCGGCGATGAAGCGGTCAGCCTGCCGCTCGTGCCGGCGCTTGGGCGCGAGACTGAGCGCGGCCTGGCTCTCGTCGCCGACGATTAGGATGAGCGGGTAGGGGATGGCCGCGTGCGCGATCTTCGCCAGCCGTGCGGTGTTGGCGCCGTCGCGCGCCTCCAGCGTCAGCACCGCAATTTCGCTATAGTCGCGCGCGTCGTCGGCGAGGGCGGGCACACCGATCGTCGCGGGCTTCAGGCTCGCGCGCCAGCGCAGCCGTTCGATCCCGCCCTCCACCAGCTTGCGGTCGCCCGCGCCGGTTGCGCCGTGGTCGGCCAGCAGCGCCTTGGGCACGCGCCGCTCCATTCGAGCAGAGGCCGGCAGCGCCAGCGCCTCGAACAGGGTGTCGATCATTCGTCGGCGGGCAGCACCGCCACCCAGGCGACCACCTCCCAGTCGTCGATCCCTGCGAAATCGCCGCCGCCCACCGTTCCACCGGGCGAGAACAGGCTGGCGACCGCGCGCTCCTCCGCCTTGCCGGTCACGACGCCGACTGCGCCGGCGAGCATGTCGCGCCAGTGCTCCATCGACAGGCCATCGCGCGTCTCCGAATCAAATCGCTGCCAGGCGGCTTCATCGACCGCGCGCCCACGATCACCCAGCCACTTCAGCCGGTCGAGCACGCGCTTGGCCTGGCCGGGGGGCAGGAGGGTCCCGCCGTCCTCGCCGATGTGGAGCAGGACGTGGGGGCGCAGCGGATCGGCAACGGCAATGGCGGCCAACGCCGCCGGCGTCTCCGCTCGCAGGCAGAAAATCGCGCCGGCCGGAATGTCCGGCGTGGCAGTCACTACCGCATGGGCGGTCAGCGGCATGCGGCCGAGCTCCGCGCGCTCGTCCGCATTCAGTCCGGCAAGGTCGACGCGAAGATCGTTGAGCGTCAGGTCCGCAATCGACACGCCGGAAGAGAGGTCCTCCAGGTCGATCACCGTCGTCTGCAGCGTCTCCAGCTGGCGCCGACGATAGTCGAGGTCGTTCATTGTGTCGCCGGATTGCGCCTCGATGATGTTCTCCTCGCCCGTCGCCGACACGTCCAGCAGCACCATGCGCCCGGACACGCGCCGCTCCAGGTTGATGTACGAGTCTAGGTCCATGTTGGGCCAGAAGTTGACCAGCTGGATCTCGGCGTTGCGCGACCCCAGCCGGTCGATGCGGCCGAAGCGCTGGACGATGCGCACCGGATTCCAGTGGATGTCGTAGTTGATGAGGCAGTCGCAGTCCTGCAGGTTCTGACCCTCGCTGATGACGTCGGTGGCGATCAAGAGGTCGATCTCGGGTTCGTTCACGTCGTCTGGGCGGCTCTTCGACCGCGGCGAGAAGGCAGTGAGGATCGAGCCCAAGTCCGTGCGCAGGCCCTTGGAGGTCGTCTTGTTCGCGCCTGCGCCGGTTACCAACGCCGCGCCGCCTGCGATCGCGGGGGCGAGTTCGCGGTAGAGATAAGCGGCTGTGTCGGCGAAGGCGGTGAAGACGATGACCTTGCGGTTGCCAGGGTTGAAGGGCGCTGCCTGCTTATCGGCGATGAAGCGGCGGAGCGCGGCGAGCTTGGCATCGCGTTCGGGCGTGATCGTCTTCGCCGCGGCGAGCAGCGCCTCCAGCAGCAGGTGATCGGCAACGAGGTCCTGTCGCCAGCGAACCCGGTCCGCGTCCGCCAGCAGCACGCGCACGCTGCGGCCGACGCCCAGGGTTTCGAACAGCGGATCATCGACGTCCAAGTCCGTGATCGATAGCTCCTCGATGGCCTCCTCATGCGCATCGATGCGGGCGATCAGCGCGTCCACCGCCTGCAGCTGCCGCTCCAGCGTCAGCGCGAAGGCATGGACGGAACTTTCCATCCGCTTGAGCAGGTTGACGCGGAGCAGGTGGACCAGGCTCTCCTCGCGGTCGAGCTGCCGGAACACTGACTGGCCGCCGCGTACCTGCTGGTTGTAGGCGCGGTCATAGGCGTCCTGCCGGGAAGGCAGGACATAGCGCAGCGGGGCATAAACGGCGAGCGTGAGCCGGCGGATGTCAGCGTTGATGTCGCCGATCGGCGGGAAGGCACCGGCCGTATCCACGTCTGCCTTGATGTTGACCGGCGCCCGGCGATCCGGGAACCGACCGGTTTCCGCGGTGCCATAGTAGCGCTCGATGTGCTTGCGGCTGCGTGCGATGGTGAGCAGGTCGAGCAGGCGGAAATAGTCGAAACCCAGCATGTCCAGCAGCCGGTCGGACGTGCGCTTCTCCTCGGGCATGGCCAACCAGCGGTTGAACGCGCTCTGGGCGAAGCGGATCGTGCCCTCAATCGAGGGGATGTTCTGCCCGGCGAGAGCGGCGTCGTTGGCCTCGGTCGCGAAGGCGATCTGGTTCTTGAGGTCGGCTAGGCGGTTGTTCACCGGCGTCGCCGACAGCATCAGCACCTTAGTGCGCACACCGGCCTTGATCACCTGCCGCATCAACCTATCGTAGCGCGTCTCGCGGCCCCGGTGTGTGCTCTTGTTCCGAAAGTTGTGGGACTCGTCGATGACGACCAGGTCGTAATTGCCCCAGTTGATATGGGCGAGGTCGATATCACCGGACTGGCCGCTGTCGCGAGACAGGTCGGTGTGGTTCAGCACGTCATAGTGGAGCCGGTCGGCCGCCAGCTCGTTGCGGCGGTCATTCTGCTTCCAGATTGTCCAGTTCTCGCGCAGGCGCTTGGGGCAGAGAACCAGCACCCGGCCGTTGCGCAGCTCGTGATACTTGATGACGGCCAGCGCCTCGAACGTCTTGCCTAAGAGCCCGTTTCGAATCTCATGCGTAACGAGCCAAGCGTCGGATGAGGAGCATGACCGCGGCGGCGTAGAGGAAGGCCGTGGCGGATCGGATGGTGTGCTCGAAGTCCTTGGCGAGGCGGCGGTTGCGGTTGAGCCAGGCGAAGGTCCGCTCGACGACCCAGCGGCGCGGGTGAACGACGAAGCCGGTCTGGTCGGCGAATTTGCGGACGATCTCGATGCCGATCGAGGTGGCCATCTTGACCCTGGGGCTGTTGTAAGCGCTGTCGGCATAGGCGAGCTTCACGAAGGGGTGTCGTCGGCGGGAGCGCTTGAGCAGCGGCACGGCGCCATCGCGGTCCTGAACGTCGGCCGGGTGCACAAGGAGTTCGAGCGGCCGCCCGTCGGTGTCGACCATGGCGTGGCGCTTGCGGCCCATCACCTTCTTGCCGGCGTCGTAGCCGCGCGGACCGCCTGCTTCGGTCGTCTTCACGCTCTGGCTGTCGATCACCGCTGCCGAAGGGGCCGGCTCTCGGCCGATCCGCACCCGGTCGAGTTGCACCAGATGGTGGTTGAGCCCCTCGAACGCGGCGGTGTCGCGCAGCTCGGCGAACCAGCGGTACACCGTGCGCCACGGCGGAAAGCTGTCGGGCAGCAAGCGCCAAGGGCATCCCGCCCTCAGCACGTAGAAGATCGCGTTCAGCACCTCGCGCCAGCCCCAGCGCCGCTTCCGGCCTCGGCGGCGCGATTTCGGCAGAAACGGCGCGACGATCTCCCACTCCGCGTCCGTCAGGTCACTTCCATAGCGCAGCCCCGCGCGGCTATGCTGCGCACGGGCGGTCGGGTTCCACATGAGCTCTTCCAAGGATGGTATCGCAACCCCTCGGAATCACGCTGAAGCTCGATCGTCCACCGTTACGTAGCCGTTCTGACACAGCCTCTAAGCCGACGCTGTCGGCGAGGATACAGCCGCCGAACCGCTGGAGCTTGTCGATGGCGCCGATCGCGCCGTCACGCTGGAAGCGGTAAAGCTTGGACCAGATGACGGTGTCTCGGATGCCCGTCGCCGACTTGACGATCGATTCCTCGTCCGAGCCCTCACCCAAGTCGGCGAAGATGGCGTCCAGCGTACGTAAGTAGACTTCGGCGGCAGCGCGTCGGGACGCCAGCGGGGCAAACACGTCCCGGATGGCGCTGTGCGCACTGTGTGCGGGGGCAAGCGCTTGCCATTGATCGTCGAACCACTCGGCGAACATTGCAACCTCGTCGTCGTCTTCCGCGAGCTGCACAATGCCGAGTCGATCGGCGGGGGTGAGGCCGAGACCTTCGGTCGTGAGCGCGCACGCGCCAACCATGGCCGCCGTTCCCCTCGCGTCTGCGTCCACGATCAGCGTGGACTGGGGCAGGCGGCCTGGCGCCACCCGCGTCTCGACGCGATCCAGCCAGCTTATCGCGCGACTAGCGGCTCCGCGCAGCGAAAGCCGGTTGCGCTCGGCGCGATCCGCGATGCTGCCGACAACCGCTTCCGCTAGTGTGTGCGGGGGAGGGACGAGCAATTTCGCCGCAGGCATACGGCGCGCGCCGTCCAGGAGAGCGTGCACGCCAAACGCCGATATCGCGGAGGTTGCGACCCGCATCGCCGACGGTACGCCAGCTTCACGGAGATGATCGATGACGCGGTCGTTCCCGCGATTTCGCAGCAGCTTCAAAATGGTATCCGGGGGTGAGAAGACCTATCAAGCTGGTTCTCCCCAATCCTGTCGAGTTCGGCAACAGCTACCGCAACGCGTCCATCCTGGTGAGAGTGGCCATATCCGAGCCAGCGTCCATACCAGGGCAGCGCTTGGTTGACGATCGCCTCGTCGCCGTCGGTCAAATCCAGTCCTCCGCGCACCGCTGTCCGCGGACCGATGCCCGGCGGGAGACGCAGGCGTACTCTGGGACCGCAGCCGCCACACCAAGGCTCGTTGCGGCAAAAGGCGAAAGTCAGGGGATGCTTAAAGCTAACAGCTTCGCATCGCTACGAAGCCGTTGCGCTGGCGCGGTCTCAATTTAAGATGGGGGAGCGCAAGCGAGCCTTCACCGAAGGCAACCGCCCAAGATGTGCGTCTCCGCGACAGCGGCTTAAACTGGTGGATTACGGACCGACCGCTTTGGAGCAGTAAACCGGCGTAGGCGGCCCTTCGTTCAGACTCAGCTGGTCGGCATCCTTCCATCGCCGACTGCTGGGGTCGCCGCCTCCGGCGATGCGCTTTTTATCTAAGACTTTTAAGCGCGTTCCGATTTTTGTCCTGCATTTCGCTGTCGGCGAACCGGGATGGCTGCTGCGGCAGGTGGACTATTGAAGGCAGACGGGTAACGATAGCCTGTGAGGTCGAAACCGTTTATCCCCGCGTCGCGCGCCGGTGCAGCATATCCCGCAAACGCGGGGTGTGCTAAAAGATGCGTGCCGCTATGTGCGCCCGGCAAGCCCGCGACCGGCGGATCGCCGCTGCCGCCCCCGCGTCGTTGGATGCGTGTCTGGATCGAAGCTGGCCGAACCTGTGTCTAGCGCTGCCAGCCGTACCCCGTCGCCGTCGCTGTCGCCCTCTGTGCTGCAGGCTTCCCTAGAATTGCTGTGCGGTAGCCACAGTGGTTTCGATGATCACATCAAACGGCTTGCCTATAGCTGGGAGCCCAAGAGCCACCTGCTTGACGGGGAATTCCTCTATCCGCTCTTCGGGGCCGGCGGTCCCAACATCGACGCGCTGGTAGAGCACATCTACCAGTCACTGGTGCCGTTCTGCCTGCCGCGCGGCGAGATCCAGAAGATCAAGACAGCGGCGATGGCGGCCGGTGACATGAACGCTATCATTGCACTTGGCGACCGTGCCCGCGCGATGTTCGTCCAGACGCGAAGCGCGGCGCTGACGGGGGGTGAGGCCGGCGAGTTGCTGCTGTTCCTGATCCTCGAAGCGCTTGTGAAGGCGCCACTGCTCGTCTCGAAGATGAGTCTCAAGACGAACAGCAACATGAATATTCATGGCCGTGACGGTATACATGTCCGGTTCTGTCCTGCCCTCAAAGGGCTGGTTCTGCATCTTGGGGAGTCCAAGCTGCACAAAGGCCTGGCGGCAGCGGTCGATGACGCGATCACTTCCATCACCGAATATCTGGGCGACCGCGCCCTGCGGGTGCGCGAGATCGAAATCCTCAATGCCAATATGGATCTGACCGGGCTTTCTGCGGAGACCGAGCAACAGCTTCGCGCAATCCTCAATCCCTACACGTCACCGCCGCCGGTCTATCATACATCGCACACGTGCTTCATCGGCTTCGAATATGGAGCCTATGCGAAGGTCGCCGGGCTCGCAAGCGATGCGGTCGAAGTCGAATTCCAGAAGCTCTATACGAAGCGTGCCGCGGAAATCGCCGCGCTGATCCAGGAGAAGGCTGGAACATCGCTTCCGCCACCTGCGAACCTGCGCTTCTTTGTCATGCCGTTTCCTAATCTCGAGCATTTTCGCACGACATTCGCGCAAAAACTGGGGGTGAAAGTTGATTGAGACCCTGGTCACAGAAATCCGGGCGACCGGGCAGTTCGTACGCGACTACCAAGGCCTGGTGGAACAGCGCATGACGCAGACGCTGCGCCGGGCCGGCGCCTATCCCGAACCGGAGGGCCATGCGATCGACCGGCTGATCCAGAGCGCCGGCATTTTCAGCCTAAGCAGCGATCCAGCCGCGCGCCGCGAAGCGTTCACGATCGCAACCGCTGCGTTCGAGCTGTACGGCGAGGCATTGGGAGGCCTGGCCGACGCGCTGCGGCTGGTCATGAGCCGGCTGGGCAATTTCCCGAGCCTCGACTTTCGCGGAAGCCTCGGTGACCATGTCTCGCGATTGCCGATGCCAGTGCTGTTCGAAGCCACGGGCCGACGGCTTCAGAACACTGTCGAGACAGGCGGCGGCGACTTGTCGCTGACCGACTATCAACGGCTTTTGTGGAGTGATTTGACCGCGAACCGCTCGATCATTTCCTCCGCGCCGACGTCTGCCGGCAAGTCGTTCATGTTCCAGACTCATGTCGCGGAGCTGCTCGGCGAAAATAAAATCCGGCATGCGGCGTTCATTGTGCCGACCCGAGCGCTGATCACGCAGGTCGCGGCTAGCTTTTCGAGACTCTTGAGCAAATTCGCGGACATCGAGACGCGCGTCCTGACAGTCCCGCTCGCGCAATCCGGCGAGCCTGTGCCCAGCGTCTATGTAATGACCCAGGAACGGCTGCAGGTTTTGCTGCTGGAGCCGGGGTTCTGCGTTGACGTGGCCGTGGTCGACGAAGCGCATCTGATCGGCGACGGCGACCGCGGTATCATTCTGCAATCCGTCGTCGAGGAGTTGGTTGCTCGCAAGCCCGACACCCAATTGCTCTTCACCCTGCCTCGGGTCAGAAACCCCGTCGAGCTCGCCCGCATTTTCCAGATCGCGAACCCACAGGTCCGCAAGACCGACGACAGTCCGGTCGGTCAGAACATCATCCTGCTCGATGTGGGAGAATCGACTCCCGATCAGGTCCGAGCGCGTCTTTGGGACACGGCCCCGCTGCCATGGGATCTGCTGATCGACATCGACATGCCGCTTGTCCAGCAGGACCAGAAGCTGGTCTATTTGGCGTGGTTTTTCGGGCGCGGTGCGCAGAGTATTATCTACGGCGATTCGCAGGCACGCTGCGAGAAGCTCGCGCTCCTGCTGTGCGATGTCATCGGGGACACGGCGGACGGGCAGCATGCGGCGCAGCGCGCGGAGCTGGCGAAATTCATCCAGGATCATGTTCACAAGGACTTCGTCCTCGCCAGAACTGTCCTGAACGGCGTGGGCTTTCATTATGGTCATATCCCGACCCTGGTGCGGCGCGCGATCGAGGAGGCGTTCGAAGCGCGAATCCTGGACTTCATCGTGTGCACGAGCACCCTGCTCCAGGGCGTTAACCTGCCGGCTCGCAACATTTTCATGCACAAGCCGGAAAAGGGCGACGACCACCCGCTCGAGGCAGTGGATTTCTGGAACCTGGCTGGCCGCGCGGGCCGACTCGGCAAGGAATTCGAGGGCAATGTGTTCCTCGTGGAATATGCGGAGTGGAAGCATCATCCGCTCGAGCAGGCACAGGAAGGCGAGGTCCAGTCGTCCATGGAGCAGCAGGTGGTCGGGAATGGCAACGCGCTGCTCGCCTATATTGCCAATGCGAACGTGGAATCCGGTCGCGACACCGCCCTGGAGAATACCTTCTCACGTCTCTTTCGCGACTTTCGTCTCGAAAAACTGGACAATACGCTGGATCGCCTTGCCGTCCCCGCCGCGCATCAGGACGCGTTGCGCACGGCGATCGCCAAAGCCGCGGCGACCATCAGCGTGCCCACCGCCACGCTTACGGCCAATCCTTATATCTCGCCGCACCGCCAGGATCGGCTTTATAAGAAGCTTGTGCGGGACCTTCCGAAGAAAGGCGTCGATTATTACATGCCGCCACACCCGGCGGGCGACTGGGCCAAAACGCAAAGCCGGCTGATCAATGTTTACCGGCGCCTGCAGGTCGAGCTCGATGGACAGCCCAAAGGCGAAATGTACAAGCGCTGGGCGACATTGTCGCTGCAGTGGATGCGGGGCCAGGGGCTTCCAGAGCTAATCCAGTTCGCCATCGACCGCGACGAAAGCCGGGTCGCCGCCGGCCAGGCCGACGGCAAGAAGGTGCGCCGGCGCGATCCTTCCACAATCATCCGCGAAATCCTGAAGGACGTGGAGCGCGATTTACGCTTCAAGTTTGTAAAACAGATGGGCTGCTACAACTCGGTGCTGAAGCAGGTCCTGCTCGAAACCGGGAACATCCGCGCTGCGGAACACATACCGGCCATTCCGCTCTTTCTCGAAGTAGGTGCGTCGTCGGGCACGATGCTCAGTTTCATCGACCTTGGGCTGTCGCGGATTTCGG
The DNA here is from genome assembly GCF_965200105.1 of Sphingomonas sp. Lineage (GTDB taxonomy): Bacteria > Pseudomonadota > Alphaproteobacteria > Sphingomonadales > Sphingomonadaceae > Solisphingomonas. The sequence goes on along the minus strand of NZ_CBDATN010000003.1, from coordinate 639,794 downwards.
CGCGCCTGCTCCAGAGTCGCGCGGCAAACTTCGACATGGACCGGGACACCGCCCTGGCCTGGCTCATACGGCAGGATTTCACCAGCGCCTCCATGCCGGACGTCGTTGTTCGTGACCTCGAGCCGCTGCTGCGCAGAGCCTAACCGGCACCAGACGGGGCTTCCCGGGGGAAAGGGACGCGCCGTCAGAGCAGGCGGGGCGACGTGGGCAGCGCGCCGAGCGCGTGTGGTACCGCAAGGTTCCAGCGTGGTGGAAATCGTGGCGCCTGCATCGGCCGCGGCGTCTCGGCGAACAGCTGCTTGATGCGGGTGCGGCCTGATATGCCCGTAACCGCGGGATGAACGGCACGGGCATATTTCGAGATTTCGCAAAACAAGTTCTGGCAATCGATCGGTTGCAAGCGGCGTCCGAAAAGCCCGGGAAAGGTAATGCCACGTTGGGCAAATTCCTGTTCCTGACGGTCGCACACCATCCTGATCAACGTCTCGGGCGCATATTCAGCGGCATCTTTGAAGCATTTCGACAGGCCGTCGCGCGCGCCCGGCCCGGCGACTACAAATTCCGCTTCGTCGTGCTCAAGCATCGACGAATAGTTGAGATCGATCGTGAACTGGAAAGCGAGAAAGGGTCCGAGACCGGGCTGTGCCAGAAAAAGCCGGTAAACATCTTTCAGCGACGGCGCAGCCGCAACGGTGGCAGGCAGGCGATCCTCCATCATGCGCCAGAGCAGCGCGATATGATTGCGGTGCTTGCGGGCATGTCCGAACGCAGGCGACGGCATGATATAGGCTGCGGAATACACGCGGGTGCCGCGCGCAATCGCGTGGTCGAGCACAGCAGCGATCCTGTCCGGATCGGCGGACTGCCAGGAGATCGGCCCAAGGGATTGCTCCAGGAGCTGCCAAGTCTCGATTCGGTTGAACAGTTTGAACACCAGGGTGCGGAAGAAAAGCTCATCGGGTGCGGCCGAGCGGTGCGCGTCATATTGCACCTCCGCGATCAGAAACTGACTGACCCGGTCGGCCGCGCGGTAGCAGTTGGTGAAGCGATGGCGTCGCAGCACGGGGTTGCTGGTCCACGGCGCGGGCGCGCCGGCCAGCCGGCGCAGGTAGATAGCCTGGCGTTCGGCCGCGAACCGCCAGTAGCTGTCATAGACTTCAGTGACCTGCACGGGTTCAATCCATTATCGACCGCCCGGCGGCTAGAAGATCGCGATCGACCACGTCATGCCTACGGCCCGGTTTCGGTGCGTGTCTGCGGCATACAGCCAATGTGGCGGCATTTTCCACAAGGCAGCGCTCTCGCAAGTCGCTCGCGATACGGTAGGAAGGTTGCGGACGCGCTGCTGCGTCGTCGAAATCTGGGATGAAGAAGCGTGACGGACTCACAGACCAGTGGCGAGGAGCGGTCGCGCAGTGGGTTCTGGTCGTTTGCGACGCTGGTCGCGCGAAATACCGTGCATCTGACGGAGCACGGGCACGGCATCATCTCCGGTTTCGATCCCGCAGACCCGCAACGAAAGGAGCGCGCGTCCTACAATCTCTCGGTAGGACCCGAGATCTATATAACGCCGTCATCCTCCGACGACAGTAAGTCGCGCGAGACGCTGGACAACCGCGAGTGCCGCGCTATCCCGCCGGGCCAGTTCGCGTTGATGCACAGCGAGGAAGAGGTTTCGATCCCCAATGATGCAATAGCTTTCATAACCCTGCGTTCCAAGGCAACGAAATTCCGCGGTCTGGTCAACGTGTCGGGCTTCTACGTCGAACCTGGATATCGCGGTAGCTTGGTCTTCGCGGTCTTCAATGCCGGTCCGGCACCGATCCATGTCGGCCGCGGCGACAAATGGTTCGAAATTTTCTTCGCGGACATCGACGCGAAGGTCGATACGTCGCAGCCGAAAAGCACGTTCAAGGGCATTCCGACCGAGCTCATCACGCCCTTGTCGGACCGCTTCCATTCCTTGCCCGGACTCGACCAGAAGATCGACGAGACGCGCGACGACCTTGACGGGCGCCTGCAGCGGATCGAACGCGATCATTCGATCCTGCGCTGGTCACAGGGATTGATCCTCGGCGCGCTGATCGCCCTAGGTGTGAGAGCCTGTTCGGATACCCAGAAGTCCGCCGATCCGCCCACTGCTCAACATGAGGTGGTCCCATGAACCTGCGCGCAGGTTGGGAGAAGATTGCGGCGATGCTGGAGCCGCCGTCCGGTGCGGCGGCAGACAGGCGGCCTGCCCCAGGTCCGGGACGGACACCCGGCCTTGCGGGTCATCTTTGGCGCATTTTGGTCAACATCCTGGCCCTGGTGATCGCATTTTCAATTCTGGTCCACGTCCTCGGGACGCCGCTGCCGGGACCTTCGGCAGCCTATACCGTGGTCCTCGTCGCGGCATGCCTGAGCACCGCGGCCGCCGCGTTCATCCTCCTTGGCGAGGCGCCGGCGGACAAAGGCCAACGCGCCGGGCGGGAGCCGGCGCGCGATACGCGGCGCTTCTGGCTGTCTGCCTTTGCGCTGATTTCGGGCATTCTGCTGTTGAGCGAGCTGCTGGGCAAACTGCCGGCTCATCTTAATCCGCCGTGGCTCAACCAATCACCACCCAAGACTCTGCGTTGCGATTGCCCGGTCACGCCTTCAACGGGCGGCAGCAAAGGTCAGCCCGTCGCTATGGAGAAGTGCGTATGTCGGTGATGTCGGCACCCGTGTGCTCGGCGCAGGAGCCGCTGACATTCGATTCGTATCAGGCTTTCGCGCGCGCGACGGATCGCAGCGGGTTCGATGGCGAGCGTCATCTCCGCTTCCTCCTGCTTGGACTGTTCGGCGAAGTGGGCAGCCTACTCAGCGAGCTGAAGAAGAAGCAGCGCGACACCGCCTCTTATGTTGCCTATGCGCATTCTTCTCTCGAGGAGACGGGCGATGTGCTTTGGTATCTCGCGAATGTTGGCACGGCGCTTGGCCTGACGCTCGGCACGCTTGCCGCGCACCACCATCAAGGGTTCGGGCTCGGCGGCGGCGGCCTTGGTGCTGTCGCGCCCGTTGCGCGGTTTCGCGACCTCGATAGCCAGCAAAGCCTGTTCGAAAGTCCGGCGTCCGGCGAATATGTCGAGCGCAGCCTGCTGAAAGTGGCGGCGCGTGTGGGCCGATTGGTTCGCCGCGCCAACGAGGGTCTTGCCACGGAGACGACCGAGCTCGGCGAAGATCTTGGCCGGCTTTTCTCGGCGCTCATCTCCGCGGCCAACGATGCCCATATCAGTCTGGAGGCCGCGGCACGCAGAAATGTCGAAAAGGTTCTCGGCCGATGGCCGATTAAAAGCGTGCACACGCCCCTTTTCGATGACGGTGAGGACGAGGACGAGCGCCTTCCTCGTCGTCTCGTCGTCACATTTAGGGAGAAGAAAGTCCTCGACGTCAACTATGTGTTTCAATCGCTGCATGGCGTAAACGTCGGCGACCGGCTGACGGATAACAGTGCGGATGAGGATGATTACCGGTTCCACGATGTCTTCCATCTGGCCTTTGCCGCGGTGCTTGGCTGGTCTCCTGTCTTGCGCGCGCTTTTGAAATTGAAGCGGAAGAGCAACCGCGAGACCGACGAGCAGCAGGACGGCGCGCGCGCGATCATCACGGAGGAAGGCATCTCGAACTGGGTTTTCAGCCACGGGTTGCGGCATCAGGCTTTCAAGAACGTGGACTCGCTCGATTTCGATCTGTTGCGCACGATCCAGCAGATGGTGCGCGGTTATGAGGTGGAGGCCTGCCCGATGTGGATGTGGGAGGAGGCGATCATGCAGGGCTTCACGGCCTTTCGATATCTCAAGCAGCATCGAGGCGGCGTGGTCGTCGCCGATCTCCTCCAGCGTACGCTGACGGCACAAGGTGCCGACGCATGAGCGGGTGGCGCGATGCTCAGGATCTGGTTCAGGATCTGGCGGCTATTTCGATGCCGTGCGTGTTCAACCCCTACCGCGATCATTGCAACGATCATGATGTCGACGATGCCGCGTCGATACGGGCCGCCAATCTGACCGCCGTGCTCGATCAGGCAATTATATGTGGGGTCGACGAGCTGTGGGTCGGCCTGGAACTGGGGCGGCTCGGCGGGCGGCGGACAGGTTTGCCTCTGACGGACGAGCCTAGTCTGGCGGCCTGTGGCGCCTATTGGCAGCTGCCGGATCTCAGACGGGCTACCGACGGCCCGGCGGCGAAGGAGCAGACCGCGACCTATGTTTGGCGGGCGATGGCGACGGGCCAGCGCAAGGTATTCTTCTGGAATGCGTTCCCCTTTCATTGCCACCTTCCCGGCAGTGCCAACAATCGGTCGCACACTCCCGCCGAGATCGACAGGCTCCCGGTCATCACGCCCTGGCTCATCGATCGACTGCGAATTCGCACGGTGGTGTCACTGGGACAGAAGGCGGAGACCGCAGTGCGCAGGATGGGGATCGCGTCGCGCTATGTGCGCCATCCCGGACGGGGCGGTGGTCCCGCGTTCCTCCAGTCGATCCACGCATCCTGAAGGATCGACCATGGTCTAGCGTTTTCCCCGGCGGACCGTGTTGTTCGTGGGAGTCCCTGACGCGAGCGGGGTATCCGCGTGGTCCAACTGGCCTTGCACGATCTCCTGCTTTGCCGCCGCTGCGTCGCCTAGGAGGCGCTTGTCGAGCAGCGCGTGGCGGATCCCGGTATGGGAAGACACCAGGGATCTCGACGCTGGTCAGGCCTTGAGCGTCGGCGCGTGCAGCTGCCGCGCGATCGTCCTGAGCTCTTGCAGCAGCGTCCCCCCGGGCTCGTCATCATCGAGTGGCAGGTCTCGACCGCCCCGGAGGCGGGTCGCGTCTGTCCGAGCCGCGCGACCGCTGTTTCTTTTCTTTGGACACCCGCCTCGCAGATCTGTTGCGCACCAACGGAGAGAGTCTGCTTCGGCCTCGCAACGGTCGAACGCTGCCCGGCAGAAAATCCCAAGCCAAGCCAAGCCAAGCCGTTCGTCGCGCCTGCCTGGGCTCGCCGGAGCGGTCGGTCTACTTACAGGAACGAGCGGCCCGTTTCGGCGAATGGGAACGAGCGAGTGAGCTGCCGGAACTGGCTCCACACTACCGCCCACCATTGGCTGCGGCCCGATCGCGCGCGAATTTCACAGGGCTCCGCTCCTCCGCGCTCAGGCCTTGGCCTTCGGCTTCGGACGCGTGCCACCATGGATCTTGCGACCGATCGCGTAGCCGCGCAGCAGGAGGTAACCAGTCAGCCCGTAGTAGATCACGAGGAAGGCGCAAAGCGCCAGCATGAGGTTCTGGGCGAGATAGTCGCTGGCCACGGCGTGCCACAGGATGCGGACGATGATGCCTGCGACGAGGGCGATGAAAGTGCTGATAGCGAACGAAGTAATCAGCGGCACCAAGTTGTAGAGCCCTACGATACTGTATTTCAGCTTGCGGATCTCCTCCTTCTCCGCATCCGTGCCGGCGACAGCGTTCGCGTCGTAGATGGCCTCGCTGGCGATGAGGTCGCGCAGCCAGTTGCTCAGCTGCACATAGAAGAAGGTCCCGAGCAGGCTGACGAGGGTCAAAAAGAAGCCTAGCGTGCCAATCTCCTGGGAGTTGAGTGTATTTGGGTTAGGCATCAACGACCTCTGCCTCGAGCTTCCCGATAATAGTGAAGATGCTGTCCGCGGCGAGCTCGACCACGCGCTGGTCGCCTACGCCGCCCTTCGGCGTGACGCCGATGAAGTTGCGATCCAGCTTGAACTCGGCGTCGCACATACGGCTGAGCTCGAGCGCGCCCATCTTGCTGGTGCGGATGTTGATCCCCTTGTCTCCCTCCTGCTGCTCTTGGCGCTGCTGCGCTTGGGCCTCGACCCGCTTGAGGTCGGCGAGGAGGTCGACGATCGCCTGTCTGCGCCAGTGCCGCAGCGTCATGTCGCCCAGCGCCCTCGCCAGGTACATGGCCTGGCCATGCGGCAGATTGAAGCTGTTGTAGAGGCGGTTGAAGCTGGGCGCTTCGGTCTCGGGGATCATGACCTCGTAGATGTGCTGGATGCGCGAGAGGTGCTCCTCGGTGAGGCTGCGATGACGCGCGCGCCCGGTGATCCAGTTGAGATGCTCAGTCGTCGCCAAGCCGGCGAACAGGACGGCGAGCTCCTGGGCGTCCCGGCCATCGAAGGCGCGCGAGAGCTCCGCGAGCTGAGCGTCGTCGACCTCGATCGTTACTTGCGCCACTCGCCCCCCGTCGCACCGCATCTAGCACAATCGCGCCGACATCGGAACCGCTTCGGATGCTGATCACAGCCCATTCGGTGCCACTTCCCCAGCGCCCCCGCGGAGCGGCGGCAGGGCGCTGGCGTCAGGCCACGGCGATGTCGAAGTCCGACGCCGCCGGAGTGACCAAGTTGTGTGTAGCAAACGCCACCACTGCCTCAGTCGGCGGCAGCGCGAGCCTTAAGCAAAAGGCGGGACGGCGCTTGGCCGGCCGCGCGCGCCGCGCCGGTGTAGCCTTCAGCGTCTCCAGTTCGCCCGCACGAACGCATATGACAGCTCTCTGGCGACGGAGCGCTGGCAATCGCAGCGGACCATATCTGGCGGATCAGCTGCTTCTTCCGTTCGCCCTCTCCGGCGGCGGCAGCTTCACGACGGTCAAGCCAGTCAGCATAGCCTGACCGCTGCGGCGGTGATTGAGCGCTTTCTCCAAAAGCGCTGCGTCTCCACGCAGCAGCCCTCAGGCACTCACCTCGTGGAGGTGCGATAAGCTACTTTTTGCTCAGCTGAACGAATGGCCGGAGTTGAGACGGCGAGTTGCGAACCCGAATGTCCGCGTTTGGGTCGATAATCCTCGATAGCAGAAGCCGTCTGGTGGTGAGTCGTCTGGCTGCTTTCGGGCGCTGATTCGCATAAACGAACGTTTGTTCAGGCGTTGCGATCACGGCGCATTTAATGGAAGCCGGCGTGCCCGGGGTTTTCGGGACGGGCAGCGTCGGGACCGCGTCCGTCGGCGTCACTGCTAGCCTAGGCGACTGACCCATCTGCCGAGACCGTGCGGACGGGCTGCGCGGCTGTCGCTTCGAGCGCGAACCATACGTCGAGATCGTGAACCGCGGCGGTAAAGGGCTCTTCGGTCGCGACCGACTTCCCGAACACGTCGTTGGCGGTGACAGACAGCCTCGCGTAAAGTTGCAGCCACTCGCCGTGCCTCAGGACATGCGCGCGCTCCGCGGAATCAATCGGAAAGTCCAATTCCACCTCCGGCACGTCGAACACCCTGCCCGGGGCGATCGCGCCGCGGATGGTATCCGCCGGACTCGGTGCGTGCCAGCGGATGGCTTGCGAACCCGTCCGCGCGTAGCCCAGCGAGGCCGTCCATGTCATCTCGAGTGCGGGGGACGCGCCGCTGTTGCGAATGCTGACCAGCAGACGCGGTCGCCCGTCGGACTCCGAGATATAGGCGCGCACCGCCTCGATCGAAAGGTAGCAGCGTGCCTGTGCCTCTCCGATCTGCCGACTGTCCTGCGCCGTCCTCTCCGCCGCTTCGGCGGCCCTGCGCGAAAGCGTGTTCGCAGTCCTCGTCAACCAGAGCGTGACCAGCAGTCCCACGATGCCGAGGGCGCTGATGATCGAGCTGACGATCGCGATGATGTTCGCCCGCGCGCTGCTGGCGGCGGCGGCCTCGGCCGCGAGCGCGGCCCGCCACTGGGCGCAGAGGTCCGCCCGGTCGTGGTCGGTCTCGCGGTAGCAGCGCGCGTCCAGGGGGTTGTGGTGTGCAATGAACGGTGGCTGCGGCGAAGGGGTGGGTTGCGTATTGGCGCCCGGCGGGGCGGTGGTGACCGGCGCGCCGGGCGTCCCGGTGGCCTTCGCGTCGGCATGCGTCGCGAACCCGGAGGCGAGGGCTGTGGCGATCAAGATGCTTTGGAAACGACTGCTCATCGGACCTTACTGCCAGTGCGACAACACTATCGACAAGCGGCTTGCATGGTCGGATTGATGCCGCATGGCGGTCGGCTATCAGGACGAGGAGTCATCGGCGGGCGGGCGCGACGATGAGATCTCCATGGTCCCCGCCAACCCGAACGAGCATGTGACAGGCTTCCTGGAGCGGTTCTTCTCGCTCTCTTACTCACCCGGTTTTGCGGTCCTGCTCACGGGCAAGTGGGGGGCGGGCAAAACCCACCTGGTGAAGGCCATCGTCGCGGATGCCGCCGTCCATGGGCGACGCGTGCTGTCGGTCAGCATGTACGGGCTCTCCAGCAGGCGGGAGATCGACGAGGCGGTCGCGCTCGCCCGCTACCCATGGCTCGCGACGGAGCGCACGTCGCGCCGGCCGCAGCCTGGGGATGTCGTGGGCATGCCGCATCCCCGGGACGATCGAGGCGCTCTGCTCGGCGTGCCTGCGGCCACCGGATATATCTTCGACGACGTCGAGCGGAGCTCGATGCCGATCACCGACGTGCTGGGATACATCAACCGCCTGGTCGAGCGGGACGGGCGGAAGGTCGTCCTCGTCGCCGACGAGGACAAGTTCGTCGGACGAGACGATGGTGGAGCTTTCCAGCTGTCGAAGGAGAAGGTCGTCGGGCGGACCCTAACCGTCCGTCCCGACTTCGACGCCGCCTACGGCGCGTTCCTCTCGACGCTCGAGTCCGATGGGGCCCGGCTCTACCTCGAGCAGGCGGCTGGCGAGGTCCGTGGCGTCTACGAACAGTCACGCACGGGCAACCTGCGCCTCGTCCAGCAGACGCTCTGGGATTTCGAGCAGGTGTACGGCGCGCTCGAGGCCCGGCACGTCGCCAACGCCGGAGCGATGAACGCGATGATGCGCTTGCTGTTCGCTATATCCTTCGAGTTCAAGGCAGGGAACATCGAAGCGCTGGACGTGAGGGCCCGGTCCGTCCGCCAGTACAGCGGCATCTTCAACGACGCGAAGGAGCCGGGCAAGCTGCGCCTCGCTGCCGCGAAGTACAGCGGCCTCACCATGCACGACACACTCCTTCCGGACGATCTGCTCGGAGACATCCTAGTCGATGGCATTGTCGACGCCGCCCGCGTGCGGGAGGCATTCGACGCGAGTTCTTGGTTCCCGTCCGCGGACGAACCCTCGTGGAGGACGGTCTGGTATTCGGGGGAGCGCGGCGACGAGGAGATAGCCGGGGCGGTCGAAGTCCTGATGGAGGAGTTCGCGGCGCGCGCCTTCGACGTGACGGGCGAGGTACTTCATGTATTCGGCCAGGTTCTAAAGCTCGCCGGCCTCGGCGCGATCGGGTGGTCGCTGCCGAGGGCGGTGGCGGAGTGCAGGGCCTATGTGGACGACCTCCGGCAGCAAGGCAGGCTCGAGCCGCCGAAGCTGGCGGTGCTCGACGACGTCCGCCACGGGAGCTTCGCCGGCCTCGGCTTCTCGGGCCGAGAGACGCCGGAGTTCGGCGAGGTGTGGGCCTACTTCAACGACCAGCGCGCCGCAGGGCAGCGCGACCGGTTCGCGGACCAGGCCACGGAACTCCTGTTGATCATGCGCGGCGACGCGACCGAGTTTGTCAGGCGGATCGCGAACGCCGGCGACGCGTCCGAGCCCCTTGTTCGCCTGCCGGTGCTGGCGACGGTGGACCCCGTAGCCTTCGCGGAGGATCTGGCCGCGCTCAAGCCGCTCAAGCTTCGTGAGGTGATGGTCGGACTGTCGGCCCGCTATGACCTCGGCATGCTCGATCGTGAACTTAAGGAGGAGAAGCCCTGGATACTCGCCGTCAGGTCGGCCCTGCTCGAGCGGGCGGCGGCGGCTCCGATCTGGACCAGACAGCGGATAGAGGAGAGCGTGCGGTGGGCGCTCGACGACCGGTTGGGAGTGCCGACTCCGAACGAAGGAGGTGGAGCCCCCGACGCATAGGCCGGACGCAAGGCGAGTGACGAGGTTCTCCTCGGCCGATCTGTCGGCGCTGACGGACCGGCGGCGCTGCAGCCAGGTCGGGTCTGCGGCCCGCAGCGGAGGCGGGACTCCCGCCATGTCGATGTTCCGTTCGCAGCATCGAGTCGTTTCTGCTATGATCCCATTTCGTTCGGAGGGTGGTCTTCATGAAGACGGTCACGCAAAACCAGTTGAACGGCGAGTTCGGCGAGACGCTCGTCAAGGCCCGCGTCATGAAGCTCGGCCATGTGTTCCAGGGCACTGGACGGATGGAAACCGGCATCGACGGCACGATCGAGTTCCGCGATCCGCAGACCGGCCGGATGACCGGCAAGATGGTGGCGGTGCAGGTCAAGACCCGGGAGAAGGGTGACTACACTGCGGAATCGGACGGGTCGTTCGAATATCTGATGAAGACAGCAGACCTGGCCTACTGGCGCAGTTCCAGCCTTCCCGTCGTCCTGATCCTCCATCGCCTTTCGGACGACTCCGTCTTCTGGAAGGCGGTTGCGGATGGGGCGCTCGGTGAGGAGCGCCGACTGGTCTTCGACAAGGCGTCAGACAGGCTGGACCCGGCAGCCATGGACAGGCTGGCAGCCCTGTCGGTCGAGCGGGGACGTCTCGGATCCCACGTGCCGCCCATGCGCGTTGGCGAACTGGCCCATCTCAATCTTATGCGGATAGCCCTGCCTGCCGAGATATTCGTGGCGGATTCCCCGTTCGCCAAGGGGCGCGATGCAATCTCAACCCTTCTCGCGACTGAGGAACGCCGCTTCGACTGGGTCATCCGTGGACGGCGTTTTGTTTCGTTCCGCGATCCGCGAGGGACCGGGCTCGAATCCATCATCGACGTAGACACGTTGGAGGCGGTCGACACCGACCTGATCGCGGACAGCGACGATCCGGACGAGGAGGTCGTCATGATCGAGCTGCTGCGCAGGACGATGGTCGAGCAGGTGTCCAAGACGCTGGCCTGGGAGCACAAGTCCAGGACGCTGTACTTCCGCGCACCCGAGCGATTCCAGACCCGCCGCTATGAGTACCGGTCCCTGAAGGAGCCGACCTCGGCGATGGTCGTGCAGGTGTACTTCAACAAGAAGCGCAAGGATGAGGTACATAGCGTTCGGCACCATGGCTTTAGTCCGAGGTTCGAACGGATCGCGGGCGAATGGTTCCTCTCGATCTCGCCGACTTTCGTATTCACCGAGGACGGATTCAGGCTGCACCGGTTCTCCGCCGACCTGCTCGCTGGCAAGAAGCGCAAGGATCGTAACGGGTCGATCCGGGGGCAGGTCTTCATGTTCCGGTTTCTGCTGACGGGTGCGAGGCTCGATGCGGCATCCCCGATGTTCGAGGGCTTCGAACCCATCGGGGCGGCAATTCCAACGGAAGGCCTGCTGGCGTTCGAAACCATCGACCCGGTCGAGATGGAGGTCGCCGTGCCGGAGGATGCCTGGGCGGTGAGTGATCCGAACGCGAAGAAGATGAAGGCCGAGAACGACGAAGGGCCGACGCAACATTCGCTGGAGATGACGGTATGAAATTCGCCACCAAGTGCATCCCGGAGCCGGATCTGGAGTTCGGCGACGGCGGTCTCTTCATCGACCCGCGGGTGGGGCTCATGCGTCACGGGCCTCTGCAGCCAAAGCCAGGCGACGTCGTGCGTATCGGCGTGATCGGCACGACCGAAACGGTCGAGGGCTTCGCGGGCTACATCGACCGGGCGATGATCGGTATCGAGGGCGCCAATCCTAAGTTGGGCAATCTGCATCCCGGCTTTCCGGGACTTGGCAACGACAACCCGTTCCGTTGCAAGTTCGAGATCGCGGAGGGCGGCGCGGCGACCATCCTGTCGTCGGACATCAAGGCCATACTGGGCATCCGTCGGCACGAGGACGCGGTGCGCGCCGGTGTCGACCTTCTGATCGAGCGCGCTCGCACGCTGCTGGAGGGGAGCTCGAGGCCCGAGGTGATCGTGGCGGCGTTGCCTAAGGCTCTGATTGAGAAGGTGGTCAACGCCAGCGGCGGCACGCCCGACGACAACGATGATGAGATCGAGGACGACGAGACCGGTCCTACCGAACTGAACTTCCGTGACTTGTTCAAGGCGCGGGCGCTCGGTCTAGCCGTGCCGACCCAGATCGCCTGGCCGTCCGTCTGGGACGACGCCTTCAAGCTGCCGAACAAGCTGAAGAGCACCGATCGCAAGGTGCAGGATCCGGCGACTCGGGCCTGGAACATCCTCAACGCGATCTTCTACAAGGCGGGTAAGGTGCCTTGGCGGCTACCGAAGTCGGGAGAGTACTCCACGAGCTATCTCGGCATTGGGTTCTACCGGGATCTCGATGGGCACCGGCTTTGGACCAGCACTGCGCAGATGTTCGATGAACGGGGGAAGGGGCTCATCTTGCGCGGCGCCCGGGCGCGCACCGATCGGCCGGGCAAGCATCCCTACCTGACGCGGGAGGACGCCTACGCGCTCGTCAGGAAGTCTCTCGAGGCCTATCACGGGCATCATCGCACGATGCCCGCAAGGCTCGTGATCATGAAGACCTCCCGCTTCGAGAAGGGGGAGGCGGAGGGCTTCTCCGAGGCGATCGCCGAGATGCGTGTCGCGATCAGCGACATGGTCTGGGTCTCGGAAGGAAGCCATGTCTCCCTGCTCAGGGAGGGAGACTATCCGCCGCTCCGCGGCAGCTTCGTCGAGATCGGCCGGAACGGACTTCTCTACACCCGCGGCAGCGTGCCCTATTACGGCACCTTCCCCGGCATACGTGTGCCCACGCCTTTGCAACTGCGGCCGTACGAATGCGAGACGCCGCTCTCGTCGTTGGCGTCGGAGATGATGGCGCTGACGAAGCTCAATTGGAACTCGACGCAGCTCGACCAGAAGCTGCCGATACCCATCCGAGCGGCCAAGGAGGTCGGGCGGGTGCTGAAGCATGTTAGCTACGCCGATCGCGATCAGCCGGACTTCCGTTTCTACACCTGAGAGGCCAGCCATGCCTCCCGCGGCCGGTCTATCAGAATGGTGACAGCCGCGGCAGAGGACCGCGTTCGGAGATGGGATGTAGGATGTACGCAGGTCGCTCGGAAAGCGCCTTGGCGGTCGCGGTCCTCCCGGACCGAAGGTAGTCCGTGAGCGACGTCCGAGCCGACCCCAAGTCGATGATCGACCGCCCGAGCAGGTCGATGCGCCGGCTCGATCCGGTGAAGCGAGAGCCCTCGAAAGGCCTGCTTGCCCGCCGCCTCACCGGGAATGCTGGCCGGCCGTCCTCCGCGCGGAAGAAGCTCCACACGTCGAAGTCGTGCACGCCGCCCTCGCCATCGACGAGATGCCGCGCGGCGCCTTGGCAGAGCGCCACGCAGACCAGCGTCGCCGCGAGCCCGCGGTGGTGCTGGTGACGGGCCTCGAAGCTGCACAGGTCGTCCAGTGCCGACGCGAGGAGGTAATTCAGGTCCTCCTCCTCGAACCTGTCGAACGAGCGCGGCTTCTGGGCGGCGGTCTGCTTCAAGGCTCGAGGTTCCAGTGTGCCAGCGCGGCTCGGACCTGCTCGCGGGGATAGAAGGGGCCCGCGTTCTGCAGATCGTCCCGGATGCGCTGGAGGCGCTTCCGGGCATCCCGCGCGGTCCTGTCCGTAAGTGCCATCACGTCGGGCGGGTGCGGGTCGTCGGGGGTGCGCGGCCAGCTTGAGGGGTAGGCCGGCCATCTTGCCGCGGCCTCGATGTCGTGTCCGGCAAGCATGTCCTCCTCGCACCTCCAGCCATACATGTTGTACGCGCAGATTTTCAGCATCGCCTTCACTTCGGGCATCACGTCGGTGAACGCTTTAAGTGGGTCGCTTCAGATGGGGAGGAGTAACTCGCCTTCTACCTTCGCATAAGCTTTCGATGATGAGGCTTTGGAGTTTCATAGAGGGTTCGTCATTATACGGCGATGAAGTGGGTGGCAGTTGGAGAGTATCTGCCCACGTTGCCGATCGCCGCCATGTCATAGCCCATGATCTGATAGTCATCGATCCCCTTTGCCACTCGCGCCTCCTCGAGCGCGACGAACGGATTCAGGGATTGGAGTGCGAGGTCACGCAGCCCTGGCCGAAGCTCAACACCATTGCGCGTCGCGACTGCGAACTGCTGATGTCCGCCGACGCTTGTCGTGTCAGCGTCGTCCATTACGCGACGAAGCGCATCTAGGGGGGTAAAGAAGCCCGCCTCCGCCGATGCTGACGTGCATGTACGATACACCTCCCCGGCTTTCTCGCGGCCGCTACCGAGGGCGACGACGCCGCCTTGGCTCAAATCGAGTTCGGCCGCCTCGCAGCACGCCATCGCTTCGTGATCTATCTGGACCATGACGGAGAACGCCTGCGCGGCATTGCCGGGGGAACTGCGCCCGAAGACCAGACCCTCGATGAGATGGCCATCGGTCCGGTGCCACTTCCGCCGCTCGTCCACTACCAGAACAGAGCAACGGGCATAGAGGCGGGCGACCTGAGCGACGGTCGGACCGTTGTCGAAGGCGCTTTCGACAAGAAGGTTTTGGAGGCAGGTCGATGCGAGCGCGTTTACGGTCTGACCAGCGAACGTGTTGCCGGCAAACGCGAAGCCCATCGCCGGAAGTCGGCACTTTTCTGTGGCGAGCGACGGGCCGGGACGGTTGAGCACGATCGGAACGGCGAATATCTTCGGACCGCCCTCCGCGACGGTTTGATGATCGGAGCCGAAGCGGGTGTCCGCGACGACGGCGACGCCTTCGATCGTCTCCCATGCGAGCACCAGAGTCATGACACCCTCCCAAGCCGTTTTGCTCCTAGCTTTAGGCCACCCTCTTGGCGGGTCAGCCGCAAGTAGGTCGTCGTGAGGCGGCAAGGCCTCGATGCCTAAAGCTGGTCACTAGGTCCACGCCTTTGCGCCATAGAGTACAATTGATGAACGGACGTCTGCTCTCAGGGAGCGGCGACGCGCTCCCGAGCGTCGGCTTGTGGGTCATCCCGGACGAGTTCCGTCCTTGCTGTAGAACAGCCGATTCTTCCAACGGTCAGCTTCAGTTAGGTCGAAACGAGTACCGCCGGACCGTTTCGAGCGCCGTGACGAGCGGGCCCGACGCCAACTGGATGCCAGCCGCCGAGGCTCTACGCCAGAGTCAAGCCGAGCTAGCGGTTGCGTTGGAGGACCTGCGACAAGCCAACCAGATCCTCGCCGGCAACGTCGCCGCCACTACCGCGGAGCGGGACCGCTTGTGGGACACGTCGCCCGACCTCCTGCTTATCCTCGGCCACGACGGCAATATCCAGGCCGTCAATCCGGCCTGGACGGCGCTGCTCGGCTGGACGCCCCAAGAGTTGCTAGGCACGAAGCTCGACCTGCTGGTGCACCCCGATGACGCGGCCGCGCTGGAGCCGCTGTTGCAGGATGCCAACGGTGACTCAGTCATCATGGAGAACCGGTACCGCCACGAGGATGGCAGCTATTGCTGGTTCCAGTGGGCGATCGTTCTCGCCGACCATGTCATCTATGCCACCGGACGCAACATCACCGCAGACAAGCGGGCGCGTGCCGCCCTGCAGAATGCGGAGGATCAGCTCCGCCAGTCGCAGAAAGTGGAGGCGATCGGCCAACTCACCGGCGGCGTTGCCCATGACTTCAACAATCTGCTCACCGTCATCCGCGGCTCGGTCGACCTGCTGCGCCGTCCCGATGTGTCGGAGGAGCGTCGGCTCCGGTATATCGATGCGATCGCCGATACGGCCGACCGTGCGACCAAGCTGACCGGCCAACTGCTCGCCTTTGCGCGTCGGCAATCGCTGAAGCCGGAAGTGTTCGATACCGGCGAGAGCGTGAGTGCGATCAGCGACATGGTGCGCACGCTGATCGGCGCACGGATAAAGGTGGCTGTGCGCCTTGCCGAGGAGCCCTGCCACGTCGATGCTGACCGCAGCCAGTTCGACACCGCGATCGTCAACATGGCGGTAAACGCACGCGACGCCATGAACGGCGAGGGCGAGCTGACCATCACAGTTGGGGCGACATCCCTCATGCCCGCGATCCGCACGCATCCGGCGGTGACCGGCGACTTCGTAGCTGTTGCGTTGACTGATACGGGGTCAGGCATTCCAGCCGACAAGATCGACCAGATCTTCGAACCGTTCTTTACCACCAAGGGCATCGGTGAAGGCACTGGCCTGGGCCTGTCGCAAGTGTTCGGGTTCGCCAAGCAATCCGGCGGTGATATCTTCGTCGAAAGTCGCGAGGGGAAGGGCTCGACTTTTACGCTCTACCTCCCGAAGGTCATCGCGGAGAACCACCGCACGGCGACGGATGCTGCCGACGATGGGCTATCCACGGGAGAGGGCGCCTGCATCCTCGTGGTCGAGGACAATCCCGACGTAGGCATGTTCGCGACCCAGGCCTTGTCGGAGTTGGGCTACCAAACCATGCTCGCGATGGACGGACCCAAGGCGCTCGCCGAACTAGCCTCAGGCGCTGATCGGTTCGACGTGGTGTTCTCGGACGTCATGATGCCCGGTATGTCCGGCATCGAACTTGGGCAGGAGATCGGGCGGCTTTATCCCCAAGTTCCCGTCATCCTGACCAGCGGCTACAGCGAGGTACTGGCGCAATCCGGGACGCATGGTTTCGAGCTGCTCCACAAGCCGTACTCGATCGATGAACTCTCGCGAGCCATCAGGAAGGTGGTTCAGCGCCGATAGTCCGTAGCGAGCTTGCCACCGTCCGGCCCTCTCCGGCTGCGGGCTTTCAGACCAGCGGCGAAAGATACGGATCCGGTCTACAGTCGTGGGGCGTCTTCGCCAGAACGTTGAGGCTGATCGGTTCCCTGCTTTTCAGTGCTGCCGTAGTTTTCCGTGCCGCTTGTGGTGCCACGTTCCCGGCCTTCATCAGAAAGGTCTTTGCCTTCTGATTTGCTTTTATGGCCGAACGAACGGTGCTGCTTCCCGATATCTGTTTTGTCATTGGTGGTCATCGTGAGGCTCCTCAGGCGTTGATAGCAACGCAGGTAGCGTCTGATCGGGTGCGTCACGGGCGCGGTCAGCCTGCGCTTACGACCGCCTTCAACGGCCCAAGCTGGTCCCACCGTCTTTAAGGCAAAGGGGGCTGGCGCTGAACGGTTTGCATGGTGAACAAATGGCAGGTTTTGGGCGAGCGCTTAGGCAAGCGAGACGTCCGCGTTTGGGTCCAGGCTGCCGTCGTCGCTCCTTCCGAGGGTTCAGCGAGGACGCCTTCATCGGGTCGAGTCAAGGATGACCGCGACCGTCTCGGCCGGCATGTCCCACATCGGAAAGTGGCCGCTGCCCTCGAACCAGTGGAGCTCGGCGGTAGGAAAGGCTGCTTGCGCGCGCGCAGCCTGCCTAGGGAGGCAGAGCCGGTCGTGCCTACCCCACCCGATTACGACCCGGCCGGTGCTGGCGGCGGCGGGGCCGGTTTGCTCAGGCCCGGTTGCGAGGCTGTGGACTAGCGCGTCGAACGTCCGTGTCGTGCTGAGGCCCTCGAGCTCGGTCGCGACGAGCTGCGCGTCAAGCGCCCAAGGACGCGCGGAAAGCTGAGCGAGCAAGGCCGTTCGCGACGCCGCGTTTCGGCTCAGCGCCGGCAGGCTCGGCCTGATCGTCCTCAATAACCGACCGGACGCGCCGATGGTGATCCTGAAGAACGTCCGCTCCCAGCCGCGCCAGAAGCCACCAGGATCGAGCGCGACCACATTGCCGACGACCCCGCGCCGCGCGAGCTCGAGCACGATTCGCGCTCCCATGGAGCTGCCGACCACGTCGACGCCGGCCAGGCCGGCGTCCACGATATACCGCTCGACGCTGCCGACCAGACCGTCGAACGTCCCGCTATCGGGTTCCGCGGGCGTGGCGCCGTGGCCGGGGAGGTCGACCGCGATGACCTTTCGCGCGGCGCTGAGCGAGTCCAGGATGGTGCTCCACGATCGCCAACTCCCGCCCAAGCCGTGGATCAGGAGCAGCGTGCGTCCGGTGCCGCGCTCGATCGTGTTCATGCCGTATCCGCCTTGTCGCAATGGCGCTCAACAAGCGCTTCCGAGAGTGCAATCCTTGCAAGGGCGTCCGCAATCAGCCCCCGCGATCGGGAAGCACGCGACCGACGCCATGGCTGGTGCGTGTCGAAATGGTGGGTGGCCCAGCCTCCAATCGACGAAGACTGGGCCGGATGCTCAGGCGCGGAGCTCGCGCGCGATCCGCTGCGTGATCATCGTGTGCTCCTTGAACGTCGCGAGCGCGAGCGTAGCGAGGTGACGGCCTTGCATCTCCGCCATGTCGCTCGGGTTCGGCGGCGAGTTGCCGAGATACGCGGTCGCGAGATCGCGCAGGAACACGTGGTTCTCGTGTTGCGCGTCGATATAGGCGCGGTCGAACGCCGCGCCGGGCGCGGCCGAGCGGATCTTGTCGAGCGTCGCCTGCGCCTTGGCGTCCATCGGCGGCACCGGCGTGCCGAGCTGCTTGAGCACCGTCGTGACCGCGATCGCCTCGGTCAGCTCGAAGCCGGCGAACTCGCGGGCATCGGCCTTGCGCGCGCGATCCACGGCGATCTGGCTGGTGGCTAGCGACAGCATCGCCGGGCCGATCACGCCCATCGTGAACTGCTGGTTGGTGCGGGTGCCGGACACGTCGGGCATCGGCATCGCGGCGGGGTCGTTCGCCATTCGTCCGTGGCGCTGGGCCATCGCCATTGCGGGAACGGCGACAAGGGCGGCGGCGGCTCCCGTCAGGAGGGTGCGGCGGTCGGTGTTCATGGTGCTTCTCCTAGTGATGGACCGAAGCACATCTGCGCGAGGACCCGACGCCATGACGGGCCGCATGAGGGGTGGGTTCCTCCGCCGTTGAAGGATTGGATGGCAGGACCGTCATCCTGGATGATCGGATACCCGGACGGGTCGTCAAGGGCACTTCGACCGATCGCGATAGCGGATCGGCGCCAGTCCGTAGGCGGCTTCGAACGCCTTTGCGAACGATCGGGATCCGGCGTAGCCGATGCTCTGCGCGATCGCCAAGACCGGGAGATCGGTGACGTCGAGCAAGCGGGCCGCGACCCTGAGGCGCGTCCTTTGCACGAACTCTATCGGGCCCTGCCCGAAAGTTCGGGAGAAGTGGTCGCAGAACGAGGCCCGGCTCATGCCGGCTAGGGATGCGAGGCTGTCGACCGTGTGACCGGCGCCGGGTTGCTCGATGATGGCGGCGACCGTACGCGCCAGCCGCGGATGGTTCACCGCCGCGGTCAGAAGCGACCCATCCGCGATCGAGAGCCAGTGCCCGCGCAGAAGGGTGACGAGCGCCTGCTTCATGAGTGCCTGGCACATCGCCTGGGTGCCGAGGCCAGCGTGCGCGACCTCGCTGCGCATGGCTTCGAATATCGACGCGGGGATGCCGCTCGCGGCGGGGTCGTCGACTACCGGCCGGCGCAGCAGGTCGAAGAGGCCGAGCGCCGCGTCGTGCGGCGCGGAGACCGCGGCGCAGAGCAGCAGCGTGTCGCTCGAGCCGTCTCCTGCCGTGAACTCCACCAGCCCGTCGCCGATCAGCTCACACTTCTCGGCCGCCGGCCCGACGCGCGCCGCTGGCTCGGCGTCGCCGACCCAGTGCGACTGCATGGCCGGGACGACCAGGACGCTGGAATGCGCGAACGGGAGCGGGTCGGACTCTCCGACACGCAGATGTCCCGTCCCCTGCAGGACGAAATGGACGGTGAGGACCTTGAAGACGGGGAACGTCATGCGCCAGCCGGACTGGACGCGGCAGATTGAGAAGGCGTGCGGCGCCACGTCCAGGGCGGTCAGAAGGCGGTCTAGGTTTTGATCCATGAGTGGAATCCGTGAGTGCTGCCGCGGAGGCTGTCGCCGCATCAATGAGGCACAATATGCCGGCTCATAGCACTTCGCGAACTTGCGGAACCAGGTGAACGAACGGCGGAAGTGGGGATGCACCATTCGACCTCCGAGCGTCCGGAAGTGGGTCAAGGCGTCAGCCGGATCAGCTTGTTTCGGCTAGCGGCACCGCGCACCAGCTCCAGCGTAGATACGGACCGATCGAGCGCTTTGGCGAGCAGCCGCATAACCGCTTCGTTGGCCTTGCCGTCCTCGGGCGGCGCAGTGGTCCGCACGGCAAGTGCGCATCCCGACGCCGGCAGCGTTATCGCATCAGCTGAAGCGCCAGGTGACACTCGCACCTCAAGCAGTCCGTCCGCGTCGACCAGAGCCAGAATCGCTGCGGCGGACGGCATGGCCAGCCTCGGGCGCGCCATCAGCGTTTGCGGACGAACTCGGCGCGCAGCACGAGGCCCTTGATGCCCTCGTAGCGGCAGTCGATCTCCTGCACATCGCCGGTCAGCCGGATCGACTTGATGAGCGTGCCGCGCTTCAGCGTCTGGCCGGCACCCTTGACGTCGAGATCCTTGACGAGCGTGACTTGATCGCCGTCGGCCAACAGATTGCCGACCGCGTCGCGCACTTCTACCTGCGCAGCGAGGCGGTGCTTGGCGGCCAACTCGATCGCCGGAACCCACTCGCCGCTGCCTTCGTCAAAGACATAATCGTCGTCCGACATGCTGCCTCCTGCTCGATCTTCATGGCCGGCAGGCCCATACGCTGTTTCGATGCCGGGCAGGAAGCAAGGCGAGGCTGACGGCCCAAGGGTAGGGGGGGCCGCCGCACTCGCGCCGGCGGGGGACACCACCTGCCGACCGAACCCTGCGCCGGTCATCCCCTCGTCGAGGGCCGCCAATGGCCGTCCCTACGATCACTCCGCAGCCGGTTTCGCATCGCGCTGTCATACTTGAGCATCGTTCTTCCGCCGCGGCAGCGTCATTCCGATCCGCGGGTCCGGTGGCGTCGGGTCCAGAATAGCGTCCCCGATCCGCCGTGACGGCAGCGTCGGCCACATCCGTTCTGCTGGCACGCCGCCTTTCCTCCGCGTGCCGTGGTCAATGATGAACTCCGACAACCCCTCCTGCGCCGCCCGCAGGTGATTTCCCAGGAGCTTGGCGCGGGTGATGTAGCCGGCGTTCACCCCGGGGACGCTGTGGTTCATGAGGAGGTGCATGTCGATTTCGGAAAGGCCCGCCGCTTGGCCAAGGGTGCGATAGCTCTGACGGAGGTCGTTGCCCCATTTGAACAGGCGGCTGCGGGGATCCTTGTGCTCGATCATGTGCCCGGGCGCACTGTCTGCGGCGAAGATCCAGCTTTCGGCCGCTTCCGGGTGGAGAATGCGACTGATGCGCATGGCGCGGATCAGGCAGCGGATCATTGGCCGGGAAAGCGGGATGTCGAAGGCTCGCTTGGCCCCGCCCTTGGGCCGCGGAACGTGCAGAACGCGCCTTCGGAGATCAATGTCTTCCACCCGTGCCTGCATCAGCGCGCCGGGGCGAGAGCCCGATAGCAGGGTGAACAGGTGGAACTCGCGCCGGATCGGGTGGCGCAACCGGCCCGCTTCCCGGAACCAGCGCGGCAGGTCCTCGACGCCCATCGCAGTGTCGCGGCGGCGCTGGATGTTCCAGTCGACGCCGCTCGTCGGATTGTCGGCGGGCAGTTCGCGTGCCAGCCGCCGGGCGTGGTTGTAGATGGCTCGCAGCGTCCGCATCGCCCCGTTAGCAGCGTAGGGGCCGCTCGCGACCGTGATCCGGTCGTGTCGTTCGGCGACCATCCGCGGGTTGTCGCCCAGCACCTTCAGGGGCGTATCGAGCCAGTCTGCCAGGACGCGCTCGACGTGATCGGCATAGCCCCGAATCGTCGCTTCGCTGCGCTCCTTCCGTTGCAGGTGCGCGACGCGGTAGCGCGCCCAAGCCTGCCCGAGGGTCACGTCGGCCACCGGCGGCGGTTTCGGCGGCCCCACGATCAGCTCGCCCTTGGCGATCTTCGCCAGCATGGCCTTGGCCTGCACTCGGGCGTCGCGGGTTGTGATTTCGCCCGCGTTTCCGATCTTCACCTTCTTGTGGTGTCGCTTGCCATCCTTCCAGCACTCGCCTTGCACCGTAAAGGTCTTGCGCTTGGCGCCGACCACGACGAAAAAGCCACGCAGCTCTTCGTCGCGCACGACGTATTGCCCTTGGATCGACGGCGGAAGTCGATCGACGGTTCGGTCCGTCAGGTTCGCGCGCAGCTCACTCAATGTCCGGCTCCCGATTTTAAGACGGGTTTTAAGACGGGGTTTGCACCCTCGAAAAACATGAGGGCGGGTTACGACCTAACCCTACGCCAAACGCGAAAGGCGTGCAAGAACAAGGGCTTCGTAGTGCTTTAGCGTGCCCTGGCGAACTCTCTTCGGAGGTAATTTGGCGAGCTACGAATCTGAGGGTCGGACGTTCGAATCGTTCCGGGCGCGCCATCCCCGTTCAGCTTTGGGCACTCCAGTCCCGGGCGTCTGTGCGGCGACGATCGCCCGCTCCAGCGAGGCGTTACGACCGGAGATACGGATCTCACGATCGCCGTCCTCGACGCGGTCGACAAGCAGGCGCACATATTCACGCCGGACCTTATCATCGGAGCCGCGCAGTAGGTTGCCGAACCCAGCGAGGATGGCGGGCGTGATCCGGCGGTCACCAGCATCGAGCTGACGCTCGACCATCGCGATGTCGGCCTCGGCACTGACGCGCTGGGCGCGGATGTTGCCGAGTTCGGTCGCGACGGTCGCGTCGTCGGGGCTGAGGACGCCGTTACGGACAAGCTTGAGGACGCGGGCCGCTTCGCCATCCAGCTGCGTTAGCCGCGTGCGAAGCCGCTTCAGCTCGGCCCGGCGTTCTTCGACGGCGGTCTCGGACCGATCAAGCCACGCCTGGAGCAGCACATTGAGGCGTTCGAGCCGGGTGAGATGGTCGGCGACGGCACCGACGACGATGCCGTCGAGCTTCTCCATCGGCATCCGCCGGCCGCCGCAGGCTTCCGGCCCGTGCTTCACGCGCGCCGAACAGGCGTAGTAGCGATAGGCGCCAGACTTGCCGGTGCTGGTCATCATGCCCGCCCCGCAGCCGTCGCCATCGCCATCGCAGCCGCACACCGCGCGGCTGGTAAGCAGGTTGGTGTTGGTCTTGAGCGCCGCGTCACCCATCCGCGGGTCGCGGTAGAGCGGCGGCTCGAACGCGATGGTTGCGGCGGCTGACAATCTCCTGAACATCACAGGGCCGGCTAACGCGCTCACATCTGAGATGACGAAGGAGTATTCGAACAGGCTCATCGACGAGATCAAGGAAGTCGACCCCAGCTATCACTTCGATACGCTTGGTTTTCCAGGCACGTTCGATGGACAGATAAATCAGATCAATGATCTTCGACTGGATCGCGCCACGGCATTTTACAAGGTCAAGGGCGATGCAGAGCCTCTCCAGGTTGAAACGGCGCGCTTCCTTCAGCAGCGAGCCAACGCAGCCTACGATGATGCGCTTCGCCTCGAACAGGCCGGGAAGCTCAACGTACGGCTCTCGCCGCAGGAAGCCATCGGCAACTATGTCGATCAGCAGACGCGGCGCGGCTTAAAGGATCTTTTCTCACAGTATGGAATATCAACCGACCGTACTCAGCCCGTCCGCGTGAACGGCCGCGAGTATGACAGCTCGGGAACCGACCTTACCTACCGCCGACCGGACGCACGAGTTGGCGACGTCGCCTACGACGTCACCATCGCGAGGAAGACCTTGGCCACGCCGCAGGTCCGTGGCTTCTTCGCGAGCGACTTCAGGCCATCGCGCGTCATCATTATACGGCCGAGACAACTCGGCGCCGGCAGCACCTACAGCATCACTCCACAAGGAAGGTAATGATGCCCCCCCTACAAGCCCTACATCCCGCAGACGCCGGGGGAACTCGTCGATCTGCTCGGCTCGATGATGCTCGGGGCGCCAACATTCATCGACAAGACCGGCTATTTTCCCCTGAGCATCGACACCGAGTTCCAGGCGCTGAACGATGGGCTCGAGGCGATCCGGTCGCGGCTCGGCGAGGAACGCTACCGGACGCTTGCGGCCATGTCGCAGCGGATGCGGGCACTGTTCGAGGGCGATCCCGAGGGACACGACCGGAGATACTCAGGCCGGCAGGGTTCTTATCGACGAGATGCAACAGATGCTCATGAACCGGCAGAAGCGAGGGTAGCACCCCTCGGCGCCCGTCGTTGCAGTAGCGGCAGCGAGATTTACCAGCGATCTGAGTGCCCATCGCTTTCAGGCCGGGCGCGCCAATCTTTTTAATGACGTAGACGATGTTCCATATGAAACTGCGTCCATCCTCTACGTTGGGAAGATTCGGCGAGCAATCCGGGAGCAATCCCGCCGCGTCCCTCCCGGTCCATCTTGATCCACCTCGTTCGAACGACAGGGCGGCTGTCGTCGGGCAGGATACCGGAGCCTGTGCGGACGTCCAGCAGGTATTGCCGCGACCCCCGGAGTTAGCTGGGGTTGTCGTTCAGCTTGCGGTAGCCGAGCGCGCGCAGCTCGCGGCTCAGCGTCTGCTTGCTGATCGAGAGCGCGAACTCGTTTCACCTCCATTGGGCGAGATCGATCAAGCGCCAGCGCACGACGCCGTGCTGCGGGGATCGGCCCTGCCTCGACGACCTCCGCCAAGGCGCGGCGCTGGTCCGCGCTGAGCATCGGCGGCAACCCGGCGGCTTGCGGTCGACCAGCCCGCCCGGACGCTCGGCGTTGAACCGCCCCACCCAGTCGCGCACGATCTGGAGCGTGACGTGCCGATCCGTGCGCTTCGCTGCGAGTTTCGCCCTCGTAGATCGCTGCCAGCGCGAGCAGCCGCCGCACCTGCTTCGCATCGCGGCTCGTCCGAGCCAGCTTCCGCAACGCGGCACCGTAATAGAGCGGTTTCCGCCTGACGTGAGTCGAAGGGGATTCACATGGACGTCGTGATCTGATTCGAGATGCTGGCTGAATGGCCCGCCTTGCCCGAGTAGCTGACTGAGCCGGCGACGAGCTCGGGCCTGGCTTAGTGAGCGCGCAAGCTGGGGTTCCATTCGAACTGATCGGGCGACATGCGTGTTTCCAGTAAGGCCACGTTGGCGACCTGCCCTGATAGTCCGGCGATACCGAGGCTCGCGCCATCCATGACTTCGATGCGCTCGACGTTGGAGGCGTTAACTCGCTGAAGCTCTTCGATCGCCCCGCCGGACTTATTCGCGATACGCTGCCCGTTGACGAGGACGTTCTCGGACGCCTACCCGAGGCCGCGCTCCTCGTCCGCGGTGCGGACGGTGAAGCTCGGGACTTGGACCAGCATGTCGTAGGCGGTCTTTGGTGCGAACCGGGCGAAATCGGCGGGCGCGTACGTTCGCTTGGCGGAAGGATGAGCGGCGGGGACGAGCGCGAGTTCGGGCTGCGCGGCTGCCTCGGTTGGAAGCAGCAAACAAGCACCTGCCAGAACCGCAAGAGAATGGCTGCCTCTGGCTCGAAGCGCCAGCTTTGTCTTGGCCTCCCGCTCCCAGGACCAGACCGGGGCGGCCGTCAACGACGCGGTCCCTGAATTCGCTGCTGCACGATTTCGTTCGTCGACAGGCGCCGTCCAGCCCGGCTCTCGGCAGTGCGTACGAACTCGGGCGTGATGTTGAACAATTTATACTGGATGAGTTGCTCGGCAGGCAGGTTGCGGTAGCCGGCGTTCGTGAACCCTGCGATGAAGCCGGGCGTGACGCCGAGCACGTGCATGCGCACCAATTTGTCGAGGCCTTCCGGGCGACCACCGGCAGCGGTCAGCGAACGTACCTCGCGCCCGTCGATGTGGAACACCGCGAGGGCGGCAAGCTCGCCCGTGGTGCCGCGCGGGAAGCAGGCGGCATCGAGCGCGTCCAGCACTTCAGGATCAAACCGCAGCGCCGTGAGCGTCAGCCCCTCGTCGAGCGATGGTGACGCGTAGCCGTGCCGTTGAAGCAAGTCCGCGAAGCGGGGGCTGGGGCGGAAGGTACAGCTTCCGCTGGCATGACCAACCCTCGCCGTGCCTGAGCAATCAATGCGCCCGGCGGCGGCACCCAGGGCGAAGCTGACGGGCGATGGGCCGGGTGGTGCAAGGGCTGCAGAAGCGAGACCCAAGTCCCGGGGGGCGTAATTCGAGGAGAAGTCGCGACGGTCGCGCGCTTCGTCTCTGGTGAGCCGAAGCTGGACCTGCTCACCTTCGCGGCTGTCGAGATAGAACCGCAGGGGAAGTTCCGCGGCTGACGATGGGCGGGAAACTCCTACCACGGTCAACAGCATTCCCAGAAGTAAATTGATCGGGCGGCTCGGCATGGGATTCTCCTGAGTCGAACGGGCAAGCCTCTCCCGGCCGCTCCGAGGAGCGTCGTTCGATCAGCTCTGTGCGTCGAGTGGGGCTGCTCAGCCCCGGTCCGGGTCGGCGTCGCTGGAAGGCATGCGCAAACCAGGCGGCGGCTCACCGTTTCGGACCCAACCGGGTAACTTCAGCGACCTGGGCTGGCCCGATGTTCGTCGAGTTGGCCCTTTGCCGCCAGGTACGTCATCGTACCCGATTGCGCGCAGCTGCATCAGCTTGTCGAGCGGGAGGTAACCACCAAACCGCAGTTGCATTCTCTGTGCGAAGTTCGCGTCGACGCCGAGGGTGCGCGCGCCGACCAACTCGTGGACTGAAGCGTCGACGTATCCGGCAGCTCGCATCTGGTCGATGTAGCTCGGCGTGGCACCGACGGCGCGCAGAGCGGCGAGATCGTGCGCGTCTAGTTCGCGGAGCGGCATACTCCGGCGCAGAGCCCGTACCGTGCCCGGGTCGACGCCGACCGCACGCAATTGGATCGCGTCGTCGACTGAAACGTCGACCGAACCCCCCGCTTGCTCCGCGATCTTGTGAGCTTCCGCCGCATCCCGCTGGGCTTGGCGTAGCTGCTGCCGGGCATCGCGAACTCGGTCGTGGGCGAGATCGCGCGCGGCCTGCGCCGCTTCGACGGCTCGGTCGATCTCGGCCTCATCGGGGATCCGCGCGTCATGAACGGCAGTACTCACGGCCAGTTGAGCGATCGTGCCCGAGCGACGGGTGGCTTCTCGAACGGCGCCCGCAACGGCTTCGGCAAGCGGCACCGGTGCCGTCTGAGCCGGGGGGATAGTCGTAACCCGAAATGGTGACGCCCCTTGTGGCTGTGTCACGATCACGGACAAGGCGGCGAGCGGCGTAGCGAACAGGATCGACCCGATCGCAACGCCAAGGCCGAAACCACGGGCACCGGGACCGCGCGCCGCCTCGGCATCGAGCACGCGCCGAATACGGCGCTTCAAACTGTCGTGTCCCGGCGCGACACCGTGCGCGCTCAGGAGGATACCCTTGCACTCGTGGCGTGCGACGCCGACGAGCAGTTGTGCATAGCCCGTGCTCTCGATGTCGGCGGAAAACACGGCGTCGTCGGCTGCCTCCTCGCGCAGCTGGTGCGCCTCCTTCGCGAGCAGCCACGCGAACGGATTGAACCAGTGGATCGCAGTGGCGAGCCGGCCGATCAAGAGCTTGGCCCAATCGAGGCGCGCGACATGCGCAAGCTCATGGGCGATGATCGCTTCCGCTTCGCCGGTGGCGCGAAGGGCCTCATCGTTGAGCAAGATGATAGGACGCATGAGGCCCCAACTGATCGGCGAGCGGAGGTCCGGGCTGGTGAGAAGCGCGGTCCCAGTCTTGAAGCCCATCCGCCGTTGCGCATGGGCCATCGCGCTGAGCCATGACGGTTCAATCAGCACGTCGGCCCGGGCACGAAGCGCGAACAGCCGAAGCAAGGCCAGCAAGGTGACGGAAATCAGCGCGAGGGCGGGGAGGCCACAAAGGATCAGCCCCCATTGCAGCGGCGCGGTGGCCGTGTCCTGCGCCGTCGGTGAACGCGCAAGGATGCCCCCATCCGCCGCCGCAAACTCGCGCGATACGCCGGCTGAAGCTCGGGTCCGGGCCATGAATGGCGTCGATGCCGCAGGAGGGCTCTTGATTGGCGCCTCGACCGCCAGCCGGGGCAAAAGCATCTCGCCCACCGGCAATAGCAGCAGCGCGATCAGTCCGGCATGCGCGATCGCGCTCCGCTGCGCCGCTGAGCGGCCGCCGGTCAGTCTGAGGAGGCCGAGCGCGGCGCCGGCGATGATCAGCGACTTGGCGAGGAAGGCGACGATCAACAGCATCATCGCCCGGCTCCCTTCGCTTCGCGGGCCCTTGCGATCATCGCCTCCAACTCATCGAGTTCGCCGCTGTCGAGATTGTCAGACATGCCCAGCAGGGCGGACGCGGCGCCCGCGGCGGAGCCGTTGAAGAAGACGCGGACGATCTCTCCGAGCGCCGACTTGCGCGCGGCCTGGTCGGAAAGTGCAGGGCTGAACAGAAAGCCCCGCGGGCTTTCGGTGCGGCGGACGGCACCCTTCTCCTCAAGGCGGCGAAGCATCGTGCGCACGGCCGATCTGCTGAGCTTGTCGGGCAGCGCCTCGACTACCTCGCTCGCGGTCATCTCACCCCCTTGGTAAAGTAAGTCGACGATCTCGCGTTCCTTCGGTGGCAGGCGCTTCAGCATGCGGGCGACTCCATGGCTACATTTGTAGTATGCTACATTTGTAGCGAGCGCAAGGAGTCGGATAAACCAGATACAGCATCTGGTAAGGAGGCCAGGGCACGCTGATGCGAGGGAAGGTCGACGCTCTCACGAAGACAAACGACGCCTCTAAGCTGGCGTGCACGTCGTCCATCCGGCCTGCGCAGGGACAGGATGAGCTTTGATGTGGCAGATTATCCGTTCAAATAGCGGCTAGCGACGTGCTCTCCCGCTCGACCAATTCGAAGGTAAGCCGAGTACGATGAGGCGCCGGCACGTCATTGCGCAGGCCTATTGGATCAATCAGCATATCGACGGCGGCCGCTCCCATCTCTTCGACGGGCTGTCGCACAGTCGTGATCGGCGGCCACGCGATGCGCGAAGATGGCGCGTCATCGAAGCCAGCGATCGAGAGGCGGCCTGGAACGTCCAAACCTTGCTTTAGGGCAGCGACAGAAACGCCAAGCGCCATGTCGTCGTTGCTCGCAAAAATGGCAGATGGAGGCAAGCCCACCGTCAAGAGCGCCTCGCCCGCCGCGAGCCCGGCGCGAAAAGAAAAGTCACCGGGCTGTATGCGTCCGTCTGCGATCGACAGGCCGGCGGCCGCCATCGCGTTGACGAAACCGGAGCGGCGCGCCCGTGTGCTGGCGTGCGTTGGATCGCCCTCGATGAAGCCGATATCGCGATGGCCGAGCGCAATGAGGCGTTCGGTCATCTCAAAAGCGGCACGAATCTCGTCAAAGTCGACGACGCCGCATCGCAACACCATCATCGGATCGGGCGAGACGCAGACGAATGGCACGCCTGCCGTTTCGAGCACCTCAAGTATCGCGCGCGTCTGGCTGAGTGGCGGCGTCAGGATGGCACCGTCCAGCCGCAACGCCCCGACCGAGCCGGCAAGTTCCTCCCGCCAGTCAGGCGCGGCACAGTCCAGCCGCTCCACGACTAGATGGTAGTGGCTTTCCCGGCAGCGCGCCAGAGCGCCGCGCTGCATGGCGACGGCATAGCCCGATGTGGGATCGTCGAAGAAGAGACCGATCAGATAGGAGCGCGCGCTCGACAGGCTGCGAGCGAACGCATTGGGTCGGTAGCCGAGTTCGGCGACAGCCCGCATCACCCTCTCGCGTACGGCCTCCCGGACGTGCACCTCGCGGTTCATGACGCGTGAGACGGTCTTTGCCGAAACGCCCGCGTGTAAGGCGACGTCCTTGATCGTCGCCGTCACGCTCGCGTCCGGATCATGTGCGTGAAAGCTAACACAGCGGCGTAGCACAGCGACGGCAGCAGCAACGCCGTTGCCAATCCCGTGCGATCCGCGATCAGACCCGTTGTCAGCGGCACGATCGCGCCGCCGACCACTGCCATGCACAGCAGCATCGAAGCCGCGGGCACGTCGCGCGCGTCTGATGGCATGGCAAGCGCGAACACCGTCGGGAACATGATCGAGTTGGTCAGGCCCACCGCGAGCAGCGCGGCCGCGCCCACGCGCCCCGTCGGCAGCGCCGCTAGGAGCGTCAGCGCCATCGCTGCCAGTGCCGCGACCGACAGCAACGCACGTGGTGCCGCGCGGCGGAGCATCCACGCGCCCGCGAACCTGCCGATCATAGCGCCCGACCAGTACAAGCTGACGAGCCGGCCCGCACCGGCCGGCGTCCACCCGCCACGGTCGTGAAGCATGAGGTAGCTCGGCGCCAGCGTTCCAATTGTCACTTCCGCGCCCACATAAGCGAAGATCGCTGCCACGCCCCCCGACATCGCGCGCGTCCGCAGCAGCGTGAAAAGCTGGGCGGCATGAGGCACGACCGCGCGCTCGCTCGAGATCGCACCGACGCCGCGTCTGAACGCCATTGCCAATGTCAGGAAGCCTGCGGCGAAGGCGACAAAAGGCAGTTGCGGTGCCGCACCTCCGGCGCTGCCGAGCAGCGCACCCGCACCGGCGAGCGGACCGAGCACGGTGCCTAGCGAATTGAAGCCTTGTAGCGCGGTAAAGCGCGATGCAGCGCGGTCGCGGCTTCCTGTCGTCGCCATCATGCCGTTGCAGGCGATTTGCAGGATCGTCACACCGGTCGACGTCGCCAGCAGAGCCGCCAATAACGGCGCGAATGCGCGTGCGGTAAGCGAGGCCGCAAGCGCGAGGGAACCCGCAGCGATTGTCGCGGCTCCGATCGCGATGGCTCGCATCGAACCGGCTCGCGCAACGATCACCGTTACGGGCCAGGCGAGCAGGAGATAGCTCGCATAGTACGCGAGTTGGATCGTCAGCGCCTGAGCGTAGCCGAGGCCGAGCATCAGCTTGAACCTTGGCACGAGCAGCGTCTCGACCGCATTAAGCATCCCGCCGCCGAGAAATACGCCGAGCATCAGCAGGAACAACCGATCAGGCGCCGCCATGCCGTTCCAGTTAGAAGCCCTGCCCATCACTCCAACTGTAGTTCCGAAGCATCATCGCGCAAGCGATCCGCACGCTGCCCGACATCGATGTCAGAAATGTTTTGACATCGATGACAGAGTTGCGTTTGTTACAGGCAAGCCCGTCGATGCGGGCGCACAGGGGAGAAACTATGACCCGGCATCGCTTCGCCGCGGGCACTGCGCTCGCGGCCGTTCTCGCTATCGCGTCGCCTGCGTTCGCACAGTCCCAACCCGAAGCGGCCAATACGCCGACTCCCGGCGCTGCGGGCCCGACGCCCAGCGCGCAGCCCTCGGACGCCCAGTCCGGCCAGGTCGCCGACATCATCGTCACCGCCACCAAGCGCGAGACAGCGCTGCAGCGCACTCCAATTGCGATCTCCGCATTTGGGCAGAAGCAGCTCGACCAGTATCAGGTGAAGGATCTGACGCAGATCGCACAGTTCGTGCCGTCGCTTGAGTTCAACCAGCAGGGCGATCAGTCGGCGGTGCTGCTGACGCTACGCGGTATCGGCAACGATAGCGCCTTCACCGAAGTGGCCGACCCCGAGGTCGCGCTCTACGTCGATGGCATCTACAGCCCCCGCGCGCAGGGCGCCTCCGTGCTCGCCTATGATCTCGAGCGCATCGAGGTGCTGCGCGGTCCGCAGGGCACGCTGTTCGGTCGCAACGCGACCGTCGGCGCGGTGAGCTTCATCACTGCCAAGCCGACCTTCGACGGCGTGCACGGCTACGGAGAGGTGCTCGGAGGCTCCTATAACCGGCTGTCCACGCAGGGCATGCTGAACCTGCCGATCACCGACACGTTGGCGATTCGCGCCGCGTTTATCACCGATCGCAACGACGGCTATGTCAGCTACCAGCAGCCGCCGAACATCGCAGGCGTCAACCGATCGGCGTTCGTGACCGACGGCAAGAAATATTATGCCAAGGATCAGAAGTCGGCTCGCCTGTCCGCCGAGTGGCGGCCCAGCGACCGTTTCCGCTGGGACCTGAACAGCGAGTATTTCAAGGATACCGGTTCGCCGATCATCGGCCTCATGCAGGATCCGCGGCCCGGCGAAAAATTCTGGTCCACGCTGTCCGACACGGCCGGCGACCAGAACCGGTACTCGATCTCGATTCATTCCAATATGTCCTACGACGTGACGGACGGTGTTCAGCTTGCCTACCTGGCCGGGTGGCAGCGTGTCGGCGGCTCGACCCGCTTCGACGCCGACTCGGGCACCGAGCTGCCCGACCCGGCGAGCCCGACGACGCTGCCTAACGGCGCCTTTGAGGAGAACCGCACGGTCAACTCGCGTTACGACTTCTACAGCCACGAAGTTCAGGTGAAGTCGATCGGCAATCACCCGATCGACTGGATCGTCGGCGGCTACTATAGCCACGAGCGCAACGAGATCCGCTTCGACGTCGACATTCGCAACGGTTATCGCAACGGCACCTTCAACTATGCCGGCGCCTTCATCCAGGCGGATCGCACTATCGAGTCGAAGGCGGCGTTCGGCCAGGCGACATGGCACATCAACGATCGCCTGCGCCTGACAGGCGGCGTCCGCTACACGGACGATACCAAGCAGGATAAAGGCGGGCGCAACGTCACCGCGTTCAACTCGACGTGCGCACCCGGCTTCAACGACGCCACCGGCACCTGCGGCGGGTTGTTCGGCATCGCTCCGCATGCCAGCGGGCAGGAACTGGCAGACCTGCTGGGCTTCAACATCTCGAAGAACGACGTGAAGGGGAGCTGGGACAAGGTCACCTGGCTCGGCCGCGTCGATGCCGACATCACGTCCAGCACCTTCGGCTACGCCAGCGTGTCGACGGGCTTCAAGTCGGGCAACATCGAGGACGGCGGCCTGCTCGCCAATCCCGAGACGCTGACCAACTACGAGGTCGGCCTCAAGCAGCGCTTCCTCGATGGTCGCGCGACGCTGAACCTCGCTGCCTACTACAGCGATTTCAAGGGCTATCAGGTCAACCAGGCGATCACCACGCGCGATCCCAACGACCCGACGATCATCACCGGCAGCCAGATCGTCACCACCAACTCCAAGGGCGCCACCGCCAAGGGCATCGAGGCGGAACTCGCCGCCAACGTGACACGGCTCGATCACCTGAACTTCGCGGGCAGCGTGCAGAAGACGCGGTTCAAGCGGCTCCTGACGGTCGATGGCCGCCTCTATAATGCCAGCGTTCCAGCCAATATCGAGAATCTTCGCGGCAATGAACTCGCGCACTCGCCGCGCTTCTCGTTCACCAGCACCTACATCCACGATTTCGAGCTACCGAACGCGGCGAAGCTCAGCCCGCGCGTCACTGTGCACTATGAGACGCGGAGCTGGCTCACCTATTTCAACGGCGACGACCCCTCGCGGTATGCCGATCCGACTCACGTCAGCGGTAACGGCGGGGCGGGGTACGGCTATGATTTCGACAAGCAGAAAGCCTATGCCCGAGTCGACTTGGCTTTGACCTACACGCCCGACAGCGGCCGCTACCTCATCGAGGCGTTCGCGCAGAACGTCACCGACCACAACATCCGGATCAGTGCGGGCTCCTACGGCGCGCCGCAGAACCCGATATTCCTCTCCAACTACGCACCGCCACGCACCTTCGGGGGCCGTATCCGCTACAACTTCTGACGGGTTCGGTCCGAACTCCCAGCTACCGGCACCTCCCGCCGGCAACTGGAGCCGTCACCGGGCATCCCCTCGCCCGGTGACGGTGGCCCTTCCGATCGAGGCTCGCATGACGGACACGCCGCCGCTCGCACGCATTGTCATCGTCGGCGGCGGGACGGCCGGCTGGCTGACCGCCGCCTACCTGTCGCGCACGCTGGCGCGCGCGGGATCGGGAGTAGCCACCACCGTCGTCGAGAGCCCGGACATCCCGATCATCGGGGTCGGCGAAGGCAGCTTCCCGACGCTGCGCTCAACCCTCCAGGCGCTCGGGCGCGGCGAAGGCGAGTTCGTCCGCGCTGCCGACGCGACCTTCAAACAGGGCGTCCGCTTCGTCGGATGGGCGGGCCGGCCGGTGCCAGGTTCCGACAGCGACGACTACTTCCACGTCTTCGAGCTGCCCTACGGTGGCGACAGTCCCGGCCTGCTGCCAGCCTGGCTTGCCACCGATGGTGCCGGTCGGCCGTCCTATGCCGACGCGGTTAGCGCCCAAGGTGCTGTCATGCGCCGCGAGCTGGGCCCCAAGCGTCCCGGCGATCCCGATTGGGAGGCGCCGTTCAACTACGCCTATCACTTCGATGCCCCGAAGCTCGCCGCCTGGCTACGCGAGGTCGCCATCGCGAACGGCGTGACGCGCGTCGTCGCCACCGTGGGAGAAGTGGTGCGAGGAGGCGCGGATCGCATCGTCGCGGTGGCGCCGGACGACGGACGCGAAGCGATCGCGGGCGATCTCTTCATCGACTGCACCGGCTTCTCCGCGCGGCTGATCGGCGAGACGCTGGGTTCCCGGTTCCGCCCGACCGACGATATCCTGTTCAACGATCGCGCGCTGGCCGTACAAATTCCCTACGACCGACCGGATGCGACGATCGAGAGCTACACGCGCGCCACCGCGCACGACGGCGGCTGGATCTGGGATATCGGCCTCAGCGGACGGCGGGGGATCGGCTGCGTCTACTCAAGCCGCCACCTCGACGATGAGGCGGCCGAACGCACGCTGCGCAGCTATGCCGGCCCGGCGGCCGACGGCTTCTCCGTTCGCCAACTGCGTTTCCGCACGGGTTACCGCGAGACGCAGTGGATCGGCAATTGCGTCGCGATCGGCCTCTCCGCTGGCTTCTTCGAGCCGCTGGAGTCCACCGGCATCATGCTGATCGAGGTCGCCGCCCGCCTGGTGGCGGAGCTGGCGCCCAACGCCGACCCCGCTTCACTCGCCGCCGCCGCGCGGCTCTACAATCGGCTGATGCCGGCACGCTACGCCGCGATCGTGGAGTTTCTGAAGCTCCACTACGCGCTCAGCCATCGGCGCGGCTCGGACTACTGGCGCGACAACACCGATCGGGCGAGCTGGCCCGCCGGTCTTGCCGACAAGCTCGACATGTGGGGTCGGCGGCCGCCATCGCGCTTCGATTTCGTGATCGACCATGAGAGCTTCCTGCCGCCCAACTGGCAGTACATCCTCTACGGGCACGGTTTCGACA
The DNA here is from genome assembly GCF_965200105.1 of Sphingomonas sp. GTDB lineage: Bacteria > Pseudomonadota > Alphaproteobacteria > Sphingomonadales > Sphingomonadaceae > Solisphingomonas. The sequence continues at coordinate 604,835 of NZ_CBDATN010000003.1, read as the reverse complement.
CTCCCGCGCCCGCGCTCGGGCCTACCGAGTTCACAGCCGCCCACGCCGCGTTCGCCCGCGTCCGTCAGGCGCAGGGCAAAGCGGTCGCGGCGCTCGGCAGTCACCGCGCGCTCGTCGACCATTTCCACCGCGCCTGATCCGAGGTCCCCATGCCCAGTCGCCACCTCCTCCTGCTCGCCGGCGGCGCGCTCGCTCTGCTATCCGGGCCGCTCCGGGCCGAGAGCGCGCGCGATCGCGCCGTCGCGCTCGTCGATCGTATGACGCAGGACGAGAAGCTGCACATGGTTCACGGCTGGTGGTATCCGAATGACCGCCACGCGACCCCCGGGATGCCGGTGGGCGACTGGGTGCCATCGGCGGGTTACATCCAAGCTATACCGCGGCTTGGCATCCCTGCCCTACGCGAGAGCGATGCGGGCCTCGGCGTCGCGAACCAGGTGGAGGAGCGGCCCGGCGACACCGCGACTGCGATGCCGTCGGCGCTGGCGCAGGCGGCGAGCTTCGATCCCGAGATCGCGCGCGTCGGCGGCGTGATGATCGGAGCGGAAGCGCGCGCCAAGCGCTTCAACATCCTGCTCGCCGGCGGCGTCAATCTGACGCGCGATCCATGGGGCGGGCGCAACTTCGAGTATTATGGCGAAGATCCCTTGCTCGCCGGCCACATGGCGGGCGCCGTGATCGCGGGCGTGCAGTCCAACCGCATCATCTCCACGGTCAAGCATTTCGTGCTGAACGCGCAGGAGACGGGCCGCCACGTGCTCGACGCGCGCCTTGCCGACGAACCGATGCGCGAGAGCGACCTCCTCGCCTTCCGCATCGCCATCGACGAGGGCAAGCCCGCCGCCGTCATGTGCGCCTACAACAAGGTCAACGGCGATTACGCGTGCGAGAACCGCCACACGCTGATCGACATCCTGAAGGGCGAGTGGCGGTATCCGGGCTGGGTGATGTCGGATTGGGGCGCGGTCCACTCCACCGACAAGGCTGCACTGGCGGGGCTCGACCAACAGTCGGGGCAGCAACTCGACAAACAGGTGTATTTCGGCGCGCCGCTTGCCCGCTCTGTTGCGGCGGGCCGAGTCCCGCAGGCGCGGCTCGACGACATGGTCGCTCGCATCCTCACCGGCCTGATCTCGAGTGGCGCGATGGATGCGCCGCTGCCGAAGGAGCAAGAGCCGATCGACTACGCCGCGCACGCCGCCGTGGCGCAGCATGCGGCGGCCGAGGGCATCGTTCTACTCAAGAACGAGCACGGCGCGCTGCCGCTCGCAGCGTCCGCCAAGCGGATCGTGGTGATCGGCGGCCACGCCGATGTCGGCGTCCTGTCGGGGGGAGGCTCCAGCCAAGTCCGCTCGGTCGGCGGAGTGCCGGTTGAGATCCCGGTGGCGAAAGGCGAGGCGGCGGGGTTCACGCGCATCACCTGGCACGGCTCCTCGCCGCTGAAGGCGATCCGCGCGCTGGTGCCTGGTGCGGACGTGACCTTCGTCGACGGGCATGATCCCGCCGCCGCGGCACGCGCCGCGAAGGCCGCCGACGTCGCGATCGTCTTCGCCTGGCAGTGGCAGACCGAATCCAGAGACGTCGCGACGCTGGCGCTGCCCGATCGGCAGGACGCCACCATCGCTGCCGTCGCCGCCGTCAACCGCCGCACCGTCGTCGTGCTGGAGACGGGCGGGCCGGTGCTGATGCCTTGGCTTGCCGCCGTCCCCGCGGTGATCGAGGCCTGGTACCCCGGCCAGCGTGGCGGTGAGGCGATCGCCGACGCGTTGTTCGGACGCACCAATCCCGCTGGCCGCCTGCCGATGACGTTCCCCGCTGCGGCGAGCCAAGCGCCGCGCCCGAGCCCGCCCGGCTTGGCGGCGCAGCAGGCGCACGACGACGCGCCGGCTTCGGTGCCGGCGCCCGAGAGCTTCACGGTCGAGTACCCGGAAGGCGCCAACGTTGGCTACCGCTGGTACGAGCACAGGCGCGAGACGCCACTCTTCCCGTTCGGCCATGGGCTCTCCTACACCCGTTTCCGCTACGCCGACCTCAGGGTCGACGGCGCCGTCGTCAGCTTCGCCGTCACCAACGTCGGCAAGGCGGCGGGCACCGACGTGCCGCAGGTCTACGTTCGCGCACCCGACGGCGCCGGGGTCGAGACTTATCGACTGGCCGGATGGAGCCGACTGACGCTGGCATCCGGCGCGACGCGGCGGGTGTCGGTGATCCTCGACGCGCGCGCTGCGGCGACGTGGCGGGACGGCGGATGGCGCATGCCTGCCCGTCCGCTCCCGCTCGCGGTCGGGCACGATGCGATGGATCGTGCGCTGACCGGCTCCGTCTCGCTGCCCGCCCCGTCAGTGGAGTAGCCGAGTGAAGCGCCTGCTTCCGATCGCCGCCCTTGCGATCGTCGCCGCCGCGCCGGCGACACAGCCGCCCGCGTCGATCGCACACCCCAAGCTCTGGCCGAAACTCGCCAGGCTCCCGCGGAATCCGAAGGTCGAGGCGCGGATCGCCAAGCTGCTGGCGGCGATGAGCGTGGAGGACAAGGTCGGCCAGCTCATCCAGGTGGATATCGCCAGCATCACGCCCGAGGACGTCGAGACGTACAAGATCGGCTCGGTGCTCAACGGCGGCAACTCCGGCCCGTACGGAGACGACTTCGCGCCACCCGCCAAATGGCTGCAGCTCGCAGACGAATATTATGACGCGTCGGTAAAGCGTGCGGACGGACGTCCGATCATCCCGCTGATCTGGGGAACGGACGCGGTTCACGGCAACAACAACATCATCGGCGCCACCCTCTTCCCGCACAATATCGGGCTCGGCGCCGCGCGCGATCCCGAACTCGTCCGTGAGATCGGGGCTGTGACGGTGCGCGAGACCGCGGCGGCCGGCCTCGACTGGACGTTCGCGCCGACGCTGGCAGTGGTGCAGGACGATCGCTGGGGTCGAACCTACGAGAGCTACTCCGAGAATCCGAAGGTGCAGCGCAGCTATGCCGGCGCGATGGTGGACGGCGTGCAGGGGAAGCCGGGTAGCGCCACCTTCCTCGGTCCCGATCACCTTATCGCCACCACCAAGCACTTCCTCGGCGACGGCGGCACCGGCGGCCGCGATCAAGGCGACACGCGCGTATCCGAGACGGTGCTGCGCGACGTCCATCTCGGCGGCTATCCGGCGGCGCTGGCGGCAGGCACGCAGTCGGTGATGGCGAGCTTCTCGAGCTGGAACGGCTGGAAGATGAGCGGCAACCGAAGCCTGCTCACCGACGTGCTGAAGAAACGAATGGGCTTCGACGGCTTCGTCGTCGGAGACTGGAACAGCCACGGCCAAGTGCCTGGCTGCACCAACGAGGATTGCCCGGCCGCGATCAACGCGGGACTGGATATGTTCATGTACTCGGGGCCGGACTTCAAGGCGCTTTACCGCAACACGCTTGCTGAAGTGCGATCGGGCACGATCCCCATGCGCCGGTTGGACGATGCGGTGACGCGCGTCCTCCGCGTCAAGGTTCGCGCGGGCACGCTCGACAAGGGCCGCCCGTCGTCGCGCCCGCTCGCCGGCCGCTTTGCGCTGCTCGGCTCGCCGGAGAACCGCGCGGTTGCACGCCGCGCGGTGCGCGAGACGCTGGTGCTGCTCAAGAACGAGGGCCTACTGCCGCTGAAGCCGCAGTCTAACATTCTCGTCGCCGGCCGCGCCGCCGATCTCGTCAGCGACCAAGCCGGTGGCTGGTCGATCACCTGGCAGGGCATAGGCCTTCCCAACAGTGCCTTCCCCCACGCGGAGACGATCTGGTCAGGCATCGAGCAGGCGGTGGAGGTCGGAGGAGGCCACGCGACCTACGCGCCCGACGGCCGGTTCACGGCCAAGCCCGATGTCGCGATCGTCGTCTTCGGCGAGGAGCCGTACGCTGAGTTCAAGGGCGACCGACCAAATCTGGAGTACAGCCCCGATGACAAGAGCGATCTTCAGGTCCTGCGCCGGTTGAAGGCGGCAGGCGTGCCAGTCGTCGCCATCTTCCTCTCCGGGCGGCCCCTGTGGGTCAATGCCGAGCTCAACGCCGCCGACGCGTTCGTTGCGGCTTTCTTGCCCGGCAGCGAGGGCGGCGGCGTCGCCGACCTGCTGTTTCGCAAGCCGGACGGGTCGATACCTTACGACTTCCGCGGTCGGCTGAGCTTCTCCTGGCCGAAACGACCAGATCAATATGTGCTGAACCGTCGCGATCCCGGCTACGATCCGCTGTTCGCTTACGGCTACGGGCTGAGCTACGCGCATCCCGGTCACGTCGGGCAACTGGACGAGCGGCGGCCTGCGGGCGTGCAGGCCGGCGTGATCACTCGCTTCTTCTCCCGCGGCGCGGTACCGCAGGGCTGGACGAGCACTCTCGACGGCGCCGTGATCGCACGGGCCGTCGATCGCCGCGCTCAGGAAGATAGCCGGAGGTTGACGTGGACGGGAGCCGGCGCATGGCGGATCGAGGCGCCCGAGCCGCTCGATTTCCAACGCGAAACCAACGGTGAAATCAGCCTCGTGGTCGGCTATCGCGCCACGACAAAGCCCGGAAGCGATGTCACGATCGGCGTGGCGGACGCCAAAGGCAGGACCGCGCGAGTACGCATTGGCGACCAGATCGGCGAACAGGATATGGGACAATGGACCTCACTTGCCGTTCCGCTCAAATGCTTCGCGGCGCGAGGCGTCGATATGGCGTCGGTCTCGCGTCCGTTTGAACTAGCGGCAACCGGGGGCGCGGACCTCGCTGTATCCGACGTACGGCTCGATTATGCGAGTGTACCGATGAACCGGTGCGGCGACTGAAGGAGGTTGGAAGGACGGTATGACGGTTTCGGTCAGCGGCGCAACGCCGAAGATGTCGGTTGAGGCCGCTGAACATGGCGTGGACGCGCCGGATCTGCGCTGGTTCGTGTTCGCTCTGTTCTTCATCTTCGGCGGGATCACCAGCCTCAACGACGTCATCATCCCGAAGCTCAAGGACCTGTTCACGCTCGGCTACGGCCGCGCGCTGCTCGTCCAGTCGGCGTTCTTCTTCGCCTACGCCGTGTTCTCCCTGCCCGGCGCGGCGATCGTGCGTCGCTTCGGCTACATGCGCTCGGCCTCGATCGGTCTGCTGATGATGATGGCCGGGTGCCTGCTGTTCGTGCCGGCGTCATCGTCCGCCAAGTTCGAGCTGTTCCTGGGCGCGCTGTTCGTGCTTGCGGCCGGCATCACCGTGGTACAGGTGGTCGCCAACCCGCTGATCTCGCTGCTCGGGCCGCCGGCCACCGCGCCGAGCCGGCTCACCTTCGCTCAGGCGTTCAACTCGCTCGGCACGACGATCTTCCCCTATGTCGGCTCGATCCTGATCCTCGGTTCGCTGGCGAAGGTCGACGGCTCCAAGCTCACCGGGGCGGCACTCGACGCGTACCGCGCGGCCGAGACGCGCGCGGTGGTGCATACCTATCTCGGGCTGGCGGCGGCGCTGCTCGTCGTCGCAGGCGTTGTATGGACGCGGCGCAACCGGCTGCACGTCGCGCGCGACCGGACGGGGTCGGTGCTCCACGCGCTCACGCTGCTCGCCCGACCGCGCTTCGCCTTAGGCACGCTGTGCATCTTTCTTTACGTCGGTGCCGAGGTTTCGATAGGCTCGCTGATCGTCGGCTACCTCGAACAGCCGGACGTCATGGCGCTGACACCCGAGGCGGCGGGCAAGCACGTGCCCTTCTACTGGGGCGGAGCACTTGTCGGGCGCTTCGTCGGCTCGGCGATCCTGCGCACGGCGCGGCCGGGAGCCGTGCTCGCGTTGTTCGCCGCCGCCGCCGCCGCACTGATCCTGATCTCGGCGAACGCGACAGGCACCCTCGCCGGCTGGACGCTGCTCGCGATCGGGCTCGCCAACTCCATCATGTTCCCCACGATCTTCAGCCTCGCGTCCGAGGGCCTGGGCACGCGCAGCGCGGAGGGCTCGGGCGTGCTCGCCACCGCGATCGTCGGCGGCGCGATCGTGCCGCCGCTCACCGGGATGCTCGCGGACGCCGTCGGCCTGCAGGCCGCGCTCGCGCTGCCCGCCGCCTGCTACGTCGCGATCGCACTCTACGGCCTGCTCGTCGCCGCGCACCGACTGCCCACGGGCTTGGGAGGCCGAGCGACGGCATGAGCGCCGCATCCGACCTGCTGCCGGCCCTGCTCGTCATCTACGCATTGCCCTATATCGGCTGGCGCATGCTGCGGATCGGGCGATCTGTTCCGCTCGTCGTGGTACAGATATTGACGGGCCTGCTGCTCGGCCCCGGCCTGCTGGGTGGTGTCGTACCCGATTGGTACCATGCGATCCTAACACCCGACGTGCTGGGCGCGATCGGCGCGATTGCCACGTTGGCGGTGGCGCTGTTCGTGTGGGCAGCGGGAGTCGAGCTGGATCTCCGCGGCGTGCGCGAGGCGGCGCGAGAGACGGCTGTCGCCGCAGCGCTGGCGATCGTCGCGCCGCTCGCTGCCGGCACTGCGGCAGCGCTGCTCCTCATCAGCCACGGCGGCTGGGTCGGTACGAGCGGCTCGACTTGGCAGGCCGCGCTCGGCATCGGCATGGCCTGCGCCGTCACCGCTTTGCCGATCCTGGTGCTGCTCCTGGACGAACTCGGGATGCTGCGCTCGCCGCTCGGCAGACGCGTGCTGCGGATCGCGAGCGTGGACGACGTGCTGATCTGGGCTGTGCTCGGCATCATCCTGCTCGATGCGGCTCGCCTAGAACGCCAATTTTCCTTCCTCATCCTGTTCGCGGGTGCAGCGCTGGCAATCCGCCGTCTGATGCCGCGGCTGGCGGAGAGGGAACGCTGGCCGATCGCGCTGATCTGGCTGCTCGCGAGCGCGTCCGCGGCGGACTGGGCAGGCCTGCACTTCATGGTCGGCGCCTTCCTCGCCGGCGTGGTGACCGATCGCGAGTGGCTCGTGGAAGCAAAGGTGGACGCGTTCAGGGAGGTGGTGCTTCTAACGCTTATGCCGGTCTTCTTCCTCAACACCGGGCTTCGAACCGACTGGGCGCTCGGGGGCGTCGCTATCGCCGGCGCTGCCGCGCTGCTGCTGCTCGCAACGGTCGGCGGCAAGCTCGCCGGAATGGCGATCGCAGGACGGCTGCTGCACTGGCCGCGCGGAACGGCGGCGATCGTCGGCCTGCTGCTTCAGACCAAAGCGCTGGTGATGATCATCTTCTCACGCATTCTCCTCGATCGGCATATCATTTCCGGCGCGAGCTTCACCGCCCTACTACTCATGGCCGTGGCCAGCACGGCGCTGACGATCCCGGCGGTCAAGTGTCTTATGCGCCTGAGCCGAGCTCCTCTGTAATTCCGTTTCACTTGGACGCGCAACTGGCAGAAACTAGCTTGGTGTACCTGTTCAAGGGTCAATGAAAGCGCGGTATTTGCGTATCTTTGCCGGCTTTACTGTAACGATTTCGGCTGACACGACGTCCTGGCTCGACTCATACGAGCCGCATTCACACACCGCAGATCTTCCCGGTTTGCCCGCGGATGCGGTAGATCAGGCAGTTCCGGTCGCGCCGGCGGCCGAGTGTCTCCTGCTCGACGCGACCCCGAATGGCGTTGAAACGACACCACGCACGTGCAGGTCCGGGGTGGTGGTACCGAGCCGGTAGCAGCTCCAGGCCGGCGGCGGCTTGCCGGATCGGCTCGACGTACCGGCGCTCGAGCCGCCCCGCCGCCGCTTGCACCTCGGCATCGGCATAGCCCTGCGCGTTGGCATTCGCGAGCGTCAGCCACGCGAATAGGTCGCGACGGTGCTCGCTCCGATCCAGCGTGGCGACGTAGCTCGCCGTCAAGTCGAACCCGCTGGCGAGATAGGCGAGCGTCACGATGGCAGTGGCCGGCGACGGGCTCCGCGTCGTGACGCTGAGCACCGGCTCGGCGGACAGGTCCGCGGGCACGCCGTCATAGCGGAGTTCTTTGCCGAGCCCTGAACAGCTCAGCCTCTCGATGCCGTTCGCGGTGCGCAGCACGACGCCGTTCGCCGGGCCCGCGACGATCGTCGCCTCCTCCTCACTCGTCCGGCCGCTGGCGCGATCGGTGCGCCGCAACGTCACGCGACAGCCGAGCGTGCCGTCGACTAGCGCCGCAGGCGACACTAGACTAGCCGCACATCACGGTTCTTCTCTATCGTGCCGCCGGCAGGCCAGTGACGATCGCGCTCACCGGCACGATGTAGTCCAAAACGCCTTCGAATGGCAGCACCGCGTCGCTAGCGGGCAGCGTCGCCGTCCGCGTCTCCGTCACCAGCGCGAAGTCGGACAGCCGGCGCAACGCCATGGCATTGCCCGGCGGTCGGTTGGGATCGCAGTAAACCGTCAGCGAGACGTGATCGGGTGCGGCCGAGACGATCGTCGGAGGCGGGGCCGGGATCGTCGCCGCCGCCATCAACGCGGCGAGCGCCAACATCAATCGCGCGTCTCGAACGTCGCGGTGACGACCGCATTGCCGTTGGCGGACAGCGGCATCGACCAGGCCACCGTGTCGGCATACCGCGCACGCTCTGCGGGCTCTGCTCGACGATGCGCGTGTCGGCGAACCACCAGACGACGCCGCTCTGCACGAGGTCGCCCGTCACCGGCTGCGCGCTCGCATTGCTGAGTTCGTAGCGCATCGCCGTCCGCCAGCGATCACCGGGCAAACGATCGCGCGAGACGACGATCGGCTTCACTTTTACGTCGGACGTATCGCCCGTCTCGATCGATAGCGACGAGCCCTGCGGCGTGTGGTCGATCCGGTTCTCGCCGATGAACTGCGGCTGGCCACGCGCGTCGCGCATGTAGACGCGCATCATGCTCGCCGGCAGCGCATCGCGAGCCCTCCCTTGGCGCGTTCGAGAAGAGCACCACGCTCGACGCGCTCTGCGGCTAACCGGCGCTCGCCAGCCAGTTGGTGCGATACCCGTAGCCGCTCGACGCTGGCGTACCCCTTATTATTAGACCGCCGTCACGCGGACGTGGCGTTAGGGCGGCAACGCTTCATCCGAGCGCAGTCGAGACAGCGATCGTCAAGCGCATGATCGAGAAACGGCGAGCGGCAGGCTCCGATCCGACCTCGGGTTATCATTGAAAAACAATCCCGCAGGGAGCGGCAACGGTGGTGTGGACGGCGATCGTCGCCGACCAACCGCGCAGATCTCTCGCTACCCCGTCGCCGCTCGTTCCGGAAAGCCTCACAAGGGCTTCATGGCCGCGATCGCCGACGTATCGACTGACGCGTCACCGGGCGGTGCGGCGGCGATCATGGCATCGACCAGCGCCGCGCATTCGGCTTTGCCTGTTGCCAACAGCTCCCGGAACGATCGGACGCGCGACATGGACCAGAGCACGACCGCGAGAACCGATGCCGGCGAGCGGTCGATCATCCGCTTGCTTCGAGGATAGATCGGTCGCCCTAGGCTCCTGATGAGCCCGAAGCCTGCGTGGACGCCGCGCGCGAGGGTGAGCGCCTCCCGCCATGACGCGCCGCCGCCGCGCCTGACGCCCGCTACTGCCACGCTCTCAAATGCGACGCACAACGGGACGTGGCAGCGGAGCCACGAAGTCATGTCGGGTTCAACCGCCGCCGGCAGCTTGGCGGCGTTGAACAGGTCCGCCCACCGCCGCTGATCCATCAAGGTCTTCTGCCCGCCCGCGCCGACGGCGGCTTTTAGCCGGCCGGCCGTGTCCAACGTCGCCTGGACGAAGTTCATGCCAAAGGCGCAGCGGTCGGGGCCGACCGCCTCACGCAGCCGTTCCGGATCAAAGGTGTTGAACATGAACTGAATGCATCGCGCCGCGCTTCGCTGCAGCATCGGCAGCACGGAATCCACCTGATGCGCCAGGAGCGTGACAATCACCAGGTCGAACGGTACGTGCTCATTGAGTTCATCAGCTACGTGAACATTCGCCCGTTCACCGTTGACGTCGACGATCGCCCCGTCCCGCCGCAGCTGCTCCAGCCGTACCGAGCCCGACCGCGCGATGACGGTTACGTCGTGGCCGCCGGCACGGGCCAGCTGAAACGCAAAGGTGCTGCCTATGTTGCCAACGCCGAGCACGGCGACACGAAGCTTCAGCGGGGCTACGAGAGTGGACAAGGGCAATCCTCAGATACGCTACCTACGAGTGGAATGTTGTGTCGCAAACGCCAAGTTGCAAACCGCGGTGCACAAGCTCGCGTCCCACCCCGGCGTCAGTGCTGGTCTCGCCTAATCGTACCGGGACCTCCCCGTTCGGCTTCGTCTTCGCAAAGGCTCGGTCGTGTAGAAGCGGCTTCCCATGCTACGGTCAAGCCGACGAACGGGTGATGAGCGAGGATAAGCGGTGCGACCTCGCTTATGTAGAAGGAGCGTTCTTCCGAGTCATGTGCGCGCGCGATGCGGGCCGGGTGCTGGGGGGAGCAGCCGCACCCCAGGGTCGTTACCAATACGACGGACAACCCGCGCCTATGTGTCGTCGAAGCCGGAGTGGGCATGGAAGGCTGTCGAAAGCTACATCAAATCCGGCGATCCATTCCGTGTCGTTCACAAGCTTCAGATCGGCATGGCGCGGGTCTTGGATATCAGGAACGAAAGCCATCGCGTTCGCTGGGGATTACCCGATCAGGTTCCGATACCCAGTGGCAACCGCAGCTAGCCGATGGTGTTCGTCCCTCACCTGGAACGTGTCGGATCGCGCTCGTAAGAGCGGCGCCGAAGGATTGATCTATACGGCGCAAACGGCACCGCAACGCTGGCACCCGGTCCTTTTCAGATGGACTGACCTTGGCGGCCCAGCCAGGCGTCGGGATTCGAGCCGGGAAGATGATCTAGCGACGGATCGGGGCTGCCAATGTTGTCGCCTGAATGACGCAGGCCCGTACGATCCGGATAGCCGCTGCCCTGATGGATGATGTGCAGGCCGATCGCTGCTGCAGCGAGGGAGAGGCCCCTTTCTCGCGCCCTTTGATCCGTTTTCCCGATAAACCATTCGTTCTTAGAGGCCGTATCAGAATACTGGCGTAACGGTGGGCGATCGGGTTCCGCTGTGGTTCCGGTCGGTTGCGAGACCAAACCTGGAAGACATCATGTGGGACCTGGCCGCCGGCGCCCGGCATAGCCGGGCGGGGCTACGCTATGGAAGCGATCTGACCGACGCGGAGTGGGCGGTCGTGGCGCCGCTCCTGCCCAAGCCTCGCGACCGGGGACGGCATCGTCGATGGCGATGGCGCGAAGTGCTGGACGCGATCTTCTACGTCCTGCGGGCGGGCTGCCCCTGGCGGCTGCCATCCGACAGCTTCCCGCCCTGGCGCACCGTCTACCGCTGGTTCGGGGCGCTGCGCGACGGCGGTGGATTGGAGGGGCTCAACCACCACCTCGTGCAGATGGATCGGGCCAGAACCGGACGCGAGCCGATGCCGTCGGCGGCCGTGATCGACAGCTAGAGCATCAGGACCATCGAGGCGGGCGGCCCACGCGGCTATGACGCCGGCAAGAAGGTGAAAGGCCGCATGCGGCGTGCCGACCGCCTCTTCCAGATCATCCAGATCCTGCGTCGTGCGACGCGGCCGGTCACGGCCGCGTCTCTGGGACGCGAGCTGGAGATCTCTCTTCGCACCGTTTACCGCGACATCGCCGACCTGATCGGGCGACGCGTTCCGATCGCGGGCGAGGCGGGCCTCGGCTCTGTTTTAGCCGAAGAGTACGACATGCCGCCGCTGATGCTGACCCCGGCCGAGCTGGAGGCGATCGTCTTGGGCGCGCAACGGGTCGCGCTGCGCGGCGACCGGCAGCTATCGCCCGCCGCCCGGGACGTGCTGGTGAAAATAGATGCCGTCGTGTCCAATCACCTACCTCCTGCGGCGTTGGGAGACATGGCGAGCGACGGAATTAGCGGAACGAGCCGCCGGGTAAGCGACGGGGATGACTAGCTTCGCGCTGCCGTTCGCGATGTCGGAGATAGCGGTGTCGATGCTCTGGCACCCTCGCCGCGACGCCGACCCGGCGCATCGCTGGCTACGCGAATGCTTGAAGGAGGTGTGCGCCGCACGGCGTGCAAGCTCAGCCGCCGCCAACTCTAGATGCGGACAGAATGAGTGAACAGATGCCCGCTTTCAGGCTTGTCTCCGAGCACGACCGGCCGAGCGTGGATCGCGCCCACCAGAAGGCGGTCTGAGGACCGTGAGATATACTCGATCAGGCGGAGAAACCGCCGTCGATCGTCTGCGTCGAACCCGTCACCATCGCCGCCTCGGCGCTGGCGAGCCAGGCGACCAGCGCCGCGACCTCGTCGGCGCGGACATGGCGCGGGATGGCCATGAAGCCGTGAAGCTTGGCCGCGAACGGGCCTTCCGCCGGGTTCGCGTCGGTGTCGACGGGGCCGGGCTGAACGACGTTGACGGTGATGCCGCGGCCGCCCAGGTCGCGGGCGAGCCCGCGGACCAGCCCCGCCAGCGCCGCCTTGGTCATGGCGTAGGCACCGCCTCCCAGCGTCGGCACCCGGTCCGCGTTGGCCGACCCGATCGCGATCAGTCGGCCGCCTTCCGCCATGTGCCGCGCCGCCTCGACGAAGGCGTGCCAGACCGCGCGGATGTTGATGTCGATCATCGCGTCCACCGCGTCCGGGTCCACCGCGAGCGGGTCGCCGAACACCGCCGTCGCGGCGTTCGCCACCAGGATGTCGAGAGGCCCCGCTTCGCTCACCGCCCGCACCAGCGCCGCCCGATCCGCGCTGTCGACCCGAAGCGCCTGGGCGCCTGTGCTCGACGCCAGCGCAACGGCGCGGTCCTCGGCCTGGACGTAGGTGAAGGTCACTGCCGCGCCCTCGGCGGCGAACCGCTGGACGATCGCCGCGCCGATCCCGCGGCTTCCACCCAGCACCATGGCTCTCTTGCCGGTCAGTCGGTTCATGGTTCGGGTGATCCTTGGTATAGGAGTGTAGGCGCTGTTCCAATACGCTACGGTAGCGTTGTGAAGATCATAGTCAAGCGGAGTGTGGGTGAGTGGTACATCCCAGTCGGTCGCCGGACAGGCGGGTGGAGCGATCCAGGGCAGCGGTTCTGGCCGAGACTCACCGGCAGATGACGCGCAGCGGCTTGGGCGGGGTCAGCATCGACGAGGTCGCGCGCGCCTCCGGCGTGGCGAAGACCACCATCTACCGCCATTGGCCGACGCGGGCGGCGCTGCTGATCGACGCCTGTTCCCAGCTAGGCGGCCCGCACGAGGCGCCCGACACGGGCAGCCTGCGCGGCGACCTGCACGCACTGGCGTCCGGTCTCGTCCATCAGCTGCGCACCGCAAACTGGAGCGCGGTGTACCCCTCGATCGTCGACACGGCGGAGCGCGATACTGATGTCGCCGCGATGCAGCGGGAATGGCACGGGCGGTTGATGGCGCCGTTCGCCGCCGTCATCAGCCGCGCGCGGGCAGGACGCGAGAACCAGGCCGCGGTCGCCACCGCCGACGTAGTCGCCGCGCTGGTGGGGCCGCTCTTTTACCGGCGCTGGATGTCTAAGGAGCCGCTGGACGAGGCGTTCGTTAGCACGATGGTCGATCAAGCGGTAGCGATGGCGGCGCGATAGCGTCGCGCCCATGCCGCTCGACGTCCGGCGAACCGCCCGATGTCGGCGCAAGTAGGCGCTCAGCATGACCTTCACTGTGGTTTTCATCCACTTGGCGTAGGGGCTGCTCGACACGGAGGCTATTTTGGCCGGATCGCAACTGATCACACGGCATGCCGTGCCCCTGCCCATGCTTGCCGAAAGCGTAATCGAACGAGCTGGGCTTGTTCAGCACGAGCCGTGCAAGGTCATAGCTTCAGACCACCATCGTCGTTCTAAGACGCGCGATACCCGCTAATGGTCATGGGCCAGCCGGGAAGACCGCAGCGGGCAGCTCAGGCGCCTAGTGTGAACCAACCGAGGTCCGAACGATTAATCCAGGTGCAGACGCGACATGGGTGACGAGAAAGTGCCGAGCGCGACCAGAAACGTTTCGTATAAAAGCGGCACCATCGAGATTTCTGCCGCGCTGCATCTGCCGGACGGATTTGACGAGATGCGGACCTACGCCGCCATCGTCATCGTCACGCCCGGCAGCAGTGTGAAGGAACAGATCGGCGCGGTCTGGGGAGGGAAGCTGGCCGACCGAGGCTTCATCGCGCTCGCCTATGACCCGTCCTACCAGGGGCAGAGCGGCGGAGAGCCCAGAGACTTAGAGGACCCGGCCGCCCGCGTCGAGGAGGTCCGCTACGCCGTCGACTACCTGATGACTCTCTCCTTTGTCGACGAGGAACGGGTTGGCCTGCTCGGCATCTGCGCAGGCGGCGGCTATGCCGTGAACGCCGCGCTGACCGAGCACCGCTTCAAGGCCGTCGGAACCGTGGTGGCGGTCAACATTGGCAGGGCGCGGCGACAAGAGTCGCTCTCGGCGGCCGCTGTCGCTGATACGTTGAAGGCAGTGGGGAAGCAGCGCACGGGCGAGGCGCGTGGCGGCGCGGCACGGCTTGATCCCTGGATTCCCGACAGCATGGAAGAGGCCGAGGCGGTCGGCATCATGGACCCGGATGTGCTCGACGCCGTCGCTTTTTACAGCGAGCGCCGCCCGGCGAAGACCCGGACGAACCGGCGCAACTTCCGCAGCCTCGGGCCGCTCATGAGCTTCGACGCCTTCCACCTCGTCGGGGAACTACTCACCCAACCTCTGCAGGTCATCGTAGGCGGCAGACTTGGGACGACCCTGCAGTTCGAGGATGGTAAGCTGCTGTTCGAGCGGGCGACGAACAAGAAGGACATGCTCGTCATAAAAGGCGCCGGCCATTACGAACTGTACGACAAGGACGAGTATGTCGATCAAGCCGTCGAATGCCTCGACGGATTTTACAGGGAGTATCTCGATCCTTGACGCGCGAAGGCTGGCACTCCCTTAAATAGCCAGCCTCTCACACTTGAACTCGGATGTCTGGGACGCAAGCGATCGATGACCACCCGCATCGCGGCCGAGAGCGTCCGGCGACTCGGATAATAGAGGAAGTCGCCGGCGAACGGCACCGACCAGTCCCTCAGAACCTCGACCAATGCGCCGGTTTTCAGTTGATCCGCAACCGACTCACGAAACAAGTAGCACCGACCTACCGCTTGCCTCGCCGCGCGCGCGGCAATGTTGGGGTCATCGACGATCAGGCACGGATCGATCGCCAATTCCAGCGCCTGATCACCTTGAGCGAACAACTACCGCTGGATGATCCTCGACGTGACGTGACGTGACGTGACGTGACGTGACGTGACGTGACGTGACGTGACGTGACGTGGCGGTAGGCGATGCAGCGATGAAGATGTAGGTTTTCGGGCACCTCGGGTGGTGACCGTTCCTCTAGGTATGACGGGACCGCGATCCCGGCGCTGTGATGCTCGCCGCTGAGCCGGACCGCGATCATGTCCTTGGCCAGTCTTTCGCTGTTGCGGATGCCTGGCGTCGTACCCTGCGGCCACGGTGTCGGCGATGCCATCGTCGAGCAACAGCTCGACCCCTGATCTCGGGATAGTCCCGTTGCAGATCGCGGAACTTCGGCAGGATCGGCAGACCCGCGGCGTCACGATGGACGTTGATCCGCACGTGGCCGGCAACGCGGCCGCTCCGTCCGGCAAGCTGCAGGAAGCCGCGATCGATCTCGTCGAACGCGGGCTTCAGTCGCTGCAGACGCTCCAATCCGGGATCGGTCGGTGCGATGCTTCGCGTGGTCCGCAGCAACAGCGCAGTCCCGTATTTGGCTTCCAGCCGGCTCATCGAATGGCTCAGCGCCGAGGGCGACACGCCGAGCTTCGTCGCTGCGCGCCGGAAGCTCCCTTCCTCGGCGAGGACCGAGAACGCCATCAGATCAATAAGGTCGACGCGATCCATTGCTGATCATCATTCATGTGACTGTGCCATTCAGCGGCTCTTATCATAAGACGGTCGCGCGCCACATCAGCTCTCATCGAGGCTGGAAGGTATGCAGTCATGAAATGTTGGCTAGTCAGAGCGGGCGCAACGTCGCTGGATGAATCTGGTGCAGCAAGACGTGCCGATGCCCAAGCCGGGTGCGGGCGAGCTGTGCGTCAAGGTTCACGCGGTGCCGTTGAACGCACGCGACCAGTTGCTGGTCGCCGGCACCTTGGGCGCGGCCGGGGCGGACTTCATCCCGATCTCCGGCGGCCCGGACGAGGTCGACGCGCTCGGCCCTGATGTCGATGGCTGGTAGGTCGGCGACAAGGTCACCGCCCTCTACTTTCGCGGCTGGGCCGATGCGCCGCCGGCGCCGGACCGAGGCTGGGGCGTGACGCCGTGCCTAGGACCTTGTCGTTCCGCGAAGCCGCAAGCTTTC
Organism: Sphingomonas sp.; assembly: GCF_965200105.1. Taxonomy (GTDB): domain Bacteria; phylum Pseudomonadota; class Alphaproteobacteria; order Sphingomonadales; family Sphingomonadaceae; genus Solisphingomonas. Next base: position 588,496 of record NZ_CBDATN010000003.1, on the reverse strand, counting down.
CGCGCGCGGCTCTCGCCGCGTGGACCGCGCTGAACGACGACCGGCCGTACAGGAACCCGATCGGCAAAGGCGACAAGGTGCTCGTCACCGGCACTGGCTCGGTCGCGCTGTTCGCCTTGCCCGAGCGACGGACGTCGAGGTCGTTGCCACCACCAGCGATGCCGGCAGGGGCCGAGAGGGTTCGCGCCCTCGGCGCGTCCGACACGATCAACTACCGGGCGCAAGCGGATAGGGGTAAAATTGGCGCTCAGCGGACCGGCGGCTTCGATCGGGTGATGAATGCGGCTGGCGGCTCGGCGCTCGACCAGTCGATCATGGCGCTCGCGCCCGGTGGAGAGATCGCCTTCATGGGTCTGTTGACCACGCCGAGACGCCGCCTAATTTCGTCTTCCTGATGATGAAGGGTGGAGCGATCCGCGGCACGGCGGTGGGCAGCGCGTTCGCCTACAAGGACGTGGTCGAGTTCATCGACGCACACGGGATCAAGCCGGTCATCGCCAGGACCTTCGCACTCGCGGACACCAAGGCTGCGCACCAGGCCGCCGCATCGGGCGAGCTGTTGGGCAAGGTTTGTCATCGCCGTCGCGGGCTGAGGCGGCGCGTCGTTGCTCGAGCGAGCCGCAGCAAGCACGCTATTCGCCAAACGTGCGCAGGATGTGCGCGGCCACGGCTCCTGCATCCTCCTCGAGCGCGAAATGCCCGGTGTCCAGCATGTGGACCTCCGCTTTCGGCACGTCGTCCCTGTAGGCCTGGGCGCCAGCGGGCAGGAAGATCGGGTCGTTCTTGCCCCAGAGGATGAGGGTCTTGGGCTGACGTGCCTTGAGGTACGCGTGCCATGCCGGATACTGCCGAACGTTGTCGTAGTAGTCGACGATCAGGGCGCGCTGAACGCGGTGCTGCTGGGGAAGGGCCTGCACGAAGCTGTCGAGGCGGTAGCTCGTCGGATCGACGTTCGCCGGATCGCGGGCGCCGGTCAGGTACTGGAACTTCGTGCCGTCCGGCGAGAGCATCCCTTCCAGCGCAGCGGACGCCTTGGCGTCTAGCGGACCCGCGGCGCGCGTGCGCATGTCCTTTAGGACGTCGGGGGCGATGCCAGTTTCATAAGCGTTGGCGTTTTGGATGATGAGCCCGTCGATCATGTCCGGATGCGCGACCGCCAGGCGGAAACCGACCGGGCCGCCGAAATCCTGCATGTAGATGGTGAACCTGGTCAGCCCGACCGCCCGGACGAAGTGACCCATCACCGTCGCGAGGTTGGCGAAGGTCGGTGCGAAGCGGATTTCGCCCGGCGCGTCGCTGAAGCCGAAGCCGGGATAGTCGGGCGCGACGAGGTGGAAGCGGGCGCTGAGCAGCGGGATCAGCGTCCGGAATTCGTGCGATGACGCGGGGAAGCCGTGGAGCAGCAGGATGGTCGGCTTGGCGGGGTCGCCCGCCTCGCGGTAGAAGATGTTGATGCCGTCGACTGACACCGCTTTGTAGCGGATGCTGTCGGCTGGCGGGGAGCGTTCCTGCGCGATGGCGACGGACGGGCCGGTGGCTGCTGCAATCCCCAGACCGGTCGCGACGATCGCGCCCGTCAGGCGACGTGTCGGTCGTGTAAGGCGGTCAGGGGAGGTGACGTCGATAATGTTCATGGCGTGATGTCCTTTCAGAACATGCTGTTGCGATTGGCGGCGTGGTCCGGGATGGGCTGCTTCACGTCCCAGTGTTCGACGATCCTGCCGCGCTCCGGGCGGAAAATGTCGATGATGGCATTGCCGCGATCGCTCGGACACCGAGCAGGCCGTTCAGATACTCGTCGCCAAACCACTGGCCCGTGAGCGCGCCGATACGCGCGTCGCTCTGGCGGATGTAGGCCAGCTTGTCGCGAGCAAGCCTGGTCGGGGCATCCCACAGCCCGCCGCCGTGAAGCGACAGGACGATGCCGGCCGCCGCGGCCGCGTCCACCATCGGCGTCGCCGCGTAGCACCAGCCGCAGAGCGGGTCGTAGATGTAGTGCAACAAGGGGCCGGGCATCGCTGCCTCCTTATTCCTGGACAGGATCGGAGATAGGGGCTTCACGCTCGGCGGATTAGCGGGCCATTCCAGCTAACTCCCTGAAGCGGAGCTTATCGATGGAGGATCTTCGCCACTATGCGGTCTTCGCCGAGACCGTCTCGGCCGGCTCGATGAGCGCCGCCGCCCGGCGGCTCCGGATGACGCCGTCCGCGGTCAGCCAGACCATCCGCGCGCTGGAGGCGCGGACCGGCGTCGTGCTGTTGCATCGCTCGACGCGCAAGCTGACGCTGACGGAGGCGGGTGAACGTTGCCTGCCCTATTGCAAGCGCCTGCTTGAGGCGCGCAACGGGGCGGCCGCCTCGCTGGAGCAGGCGCGCGATGCCCCGACCGGCGAACTCCGGGTCGCGGCGCCGATCGGGTTCGCGGCGCACATCTCCCCCGCGCTCGCGCCGGTGCTCGCCGACTGGCCTTGCCTGCGGCTGAAGCTGATCCTTGACGACAAGCTGGTCGACCTGATCGACGCCCGGGTCGATCTGGCGGTGCGGGTCGGCGGGCTTCCGGACACGAATTGGATCGGTCGCAAGCTCTGCGATTTCGAGGGCATTCTCTGCGCATCGCCCGCCTATCTTGGCCGGCGCGGCGCTCCAGCGACGCCGGCTGACCTGCCGGAGCATGACTGGCTGGCGATGGAGGGGGAGGACGACGAGGCGGTCAGTGAGGACGGCGAGCGCGGCCCCGGAACAATGCTCGACCTCACAGATGGCAAGGGACGGCAGGAGCGCGTGCCGTTGGCGATCCGCATCGGCACCACGAGCCAGGTCGCCCTCCACCAGCTCTGCGAGGAAGGAATGGGGTTGGCGTCGCTTTTCTACCCCGATGCCCGCCCGGCGCTTGAACAGGGCAGGCTCGTCCGCCTGTTGCCCGACTGGCGACCTCCCTCGGTGCCCGTGACGATGGTCATGCCCAGAAGCGGGGGCGGGGTGGCCAAGGCCCGCGTCGCCGCCGATGCACTGCTGCGCTATTTCGCGGCGCTGACCGCCACCGGTTGAGTCAACAAGAAGTCGCTCGGCAGTTGTGAGAAGGCCAATCGCGACTCAGCGCAGCGTGAGGGCGTCGACGTGCAGTGCCTCCACCGCCGCGCCGATGGACCGGCTTCGTCACCCGCCGCCCGGCGGCACGCGATCAAGGTGGTAAGGTCCGCCGGCATCGCTTCCCAGCCCGCCATCTGCACCACCTGCACACCGGCGCGCTTCGCCGGCTCGTCGAACCGGTCGATCACACGGCGCAGCAGTGGGATTTCCCCGCTCAGGTCGACGTAAGACGTGCCCGCCTCGATACAGGCGGCGATCAGGTTCGGCGCCTTCTGCGTGTAAGGACCCGCTAGGTTCAGCACCACCGCCGTTCGCAGCGCCAGCGCCTGCAACGATGCCGCATCGTCGAGATCGATGGGAAAGATCAAGATCGCCGACCCGGTCCTTAAGGATCGCAAGCCGACGCCGGCCACCTCGCCGGTGCACTTCGCGCTGCTGAAACGGCAGCAGACGGGAGTGGGCGACGGATGGCTGGTTGGTTCGGCCGCGATCACCGGTATCGACGCCGCGGCCGCGATGTCGCCGATCCTCGCAGTGCAGTTCTATCGGCGCGTCTGCGACAAGCTGTGCCAGCCGGATATTGGCCGAACGTCCAAGTTTGCTGCGCAGATCGCGGAGATCGTTGACCTCGACGACTGCACGATCACAGGATGACGAGGACGCCGTCCTTGGTCGCGACGAGATCGGGCTGATGATCTCTGCGCCGTCTTCCACCCCCTTGGCGTAGAGGTGAGCTTGTGTTCGGGCCTGAGCGTGGAGACGCCGCGGTGGCCGAGCACGAGCGGGCGCTCCCCTGCAGCAGGGAAAGCACCTCGTGTCGCGGCCGCGCCTCTTACGGCGAGAGCCATTCCCATTGCCTTCTGTCGAAATGCCGCAACGGCATCAGGGAGCCGGGATCGGCGCGTCAAAGCCCGACGCGGTGCTGCGCGAAGCGCGGCGTAGCTCCGATGGGTAGAATCGGCCTATCAATGACTTCCCCCGCTTGCCGCAGCCGATGATGGGGAATTCTCGTGGTCCTTGAACCGCTAGTCGGAAGAACGGCGATCGTCGGCGGCTACGCCTTACTACCGCCGAGGCCGGGATAGCGCCGGACGACCTGGCGTGGCAGTCGTTGATGCGCTGCTGGTACAAATAGGCCTTTGAGAGGCTCCGGCCGAGCCGTGAAAAAGGGGAACTCTCCGGTCAGCTTCTCGCCCGTTCGACCGAGATGCGGGAAAGCCGGTTGCCGCGAATCATTTCCGCTCGAAGCCTAGCCCGGCTCCTGCGCGGGTTCCGCGTCGGCGAACGTCGGCGTGTCGGCCTGCCCGGCGGCGGGCGCCATGCCGATATGGACGTGGACGCCGGCGACGCCAACCTCCAACGCGTCCGGGTTGCCATGGTGCACGACCACGCCGGCGACCGTCGTCGCGCCGCGGTGGACCGACACGGTGAGTCCCTCGGCCATGATGAAGCGCGCGACCTTCGCGGTAAGCGCCGCGTCGCTCTGGACCTCGAGCGCACGAGGCTCGGCACCGGCATAGGCTTGGCGGAAATCGAGCTTGCGATTGGCGCCGTGACCGAGCTGGTAGAAGATATGCGCGCCGATCGTGGCGATCCGCGTCATCCGCGTGGCCCACCAGGGTGCAACGGCGGTGGTATGATAGAAGAGGGCGCTGCCGGCGGGTGCGTAGACCGCGCCCCCGAGGGCTTCCGTCGCGATCCGGCGGGCGCGCTCCCACGCGGCCTCCTCGCGTCGCATCAGCATCGCGCCGTCGCAGAAGAAGGTGAACTGGCAGCCGCCGCTCTCGGCCGAGCGCTGGTGGACGACGCCGCAGACGCTGGCGGGGAAGGCGGGATTGCGGACGCGGTTCAGCACCACCTGCGCCACGGCACGCTGCCCGTCCGCAGGTTCGGAGCGGGCCTCGTAGTAGATCGCCTCGGTCAGGCACTCCGCGGCTCGCGCGGTGTCGGCGGGATCGGCGTCGTTCATGGCGAACGCCGGTGCGACGCTCGCCGCCGCCGGCTCGCCGGATATATCGTCGCCGGATACGGCGAGGAGCGCCGGCAGCGGGTCCGCGACCGTCGCCGTGCGCGCTGGCGCATTCGAGACGGGAGTGCTGGCGGAGTTCACGGCACGTGCGGCGCCGTGCCTGCCCGCCTCGGGCATGCAGGATGCGCTCGCGAGCAGGATCGCGACGCATGCGCCGGCACGGCGGCTGTTCAATGTGCCCATCATCGGATTCGGGCTAGCATCCGCCGCTTGCGTCGAGGTTAAGGCCAGACATCCGGTGGCGACTGCGGCCTACCGGTCGGCGGACGTCAGCATCTCGCGAACGCGGTCGAGCAGCGGCCGTTGGCTCGTCAGCATCATCGGCTCCGCTTCCTCAAGGCGCCACCAGCGGGCACGATCGACCTCCGGGAAGCGCGCAACGCGTCCGCTGCGCGGCGGCCACTCCATCTCGAACTCTACGCTGCGGATCGCGTCGGCGTCGATCTCCGCCTCCACGGCGAAGGCGTGGACGATCTTGCCCGCCTTCTGCCGGATCGTGCCCAGCGGGATCAGCGTGCCCGCGATGGGCTGGCCAAGCTCCTCCGCCGCCTCGCGCAGGGCGGCTGCGGCCGGGTCCTCTCCGGGCTCGATCAGCCCCTTGACGATCTGCCAAGCACCGGCGTCCTTTCGGGCCCAGAACGGCCCGCCGGGATGGACCAGCAGCACCTCGATCGCCCCCGCCCGATAGCGGAAGGGCAGGAGGCCCGCGCTTGTCGCCGCCACGCTCAGGCTCCGCGCAGCGCCTGCGCCGGCCGCAGGCGGAGCAGCGGGAGCGTTGCCAGCGTGCCGATCGCCACCACCGTCGCGATCGCCGCGCCGAGCACCAGCGCGATGCCGCCGCCGTCGATCACGAGCGGCAGGTGGAAGGCCCGGGCGACCACCATCCACCCCGCCACGCCCCCGACGACGAGCGCCACCGCCGCCAGAGTCAGGCTGAGCAGCGCGAATTCGATCAGCTGCGCCGTGAGCACCTGTCGCCGCGTCGCGCCGAGCAGCTTCAGCAGGACGGCATCCCTGCCACGTTCGCGCATCGAGGCGGCGATCGCGCCCGCCAGCACGACGATGCCTGCCGCTATCGTCACCGCCGCGCTGGCACGGATCGCAACGCCGATCTGGCCGACCAGGTCGCCGATCTGCGCGATGACGTCCCCGACGCGCACGAGCGTCACCGAGGGCAGCCGGTCGGCGACGGCGTGCGCGATGGCACCGTCGCGGCCGGGTGCCGCGTAGACGGCGGCGAGGAGCGCGTGCGGCGCCTCCTCGACATAGCCGGGCGAGAAGACGATGGCGAAGTTGAGTCCGAGCCCACCCCAGTCGATCGAGCGCAGCGCCGCGATGCGGGCGGGTACCTCCACGCCGAGCACCGCCACGGTAATCGTGTCGCCGACGCGCAGTCCGAGCAACCGCGCCGCCTCGTCGCCCAGCGAGACGAGCGGCGGCCCGCGATAGCCCGCAGGCCACCAGCGGCCCGCGACGACGCGGTTGCGCGGCGGCACCGTCGCGGACCAGGTGACGGTGCGATCGCCGCGCAGGATCCAGGCGTCGGCGGGAAGGCGCTTCATGTCGGCAACACGTCGGCCGTTCAGCGCCACCACCGTGCCGCGCAGCGATGGCACCGCCTCGATCCGCGCGGCCGGTGCGGCGCGGGACACGGCGGCGCGAAAGGCGGTCTCGTCGGAGGGCTGGAGATCGATCGCGAAGAAGCGCGGCGCCTTGGCGGGCGCGGCGCCGCTCAGCTCGGCCGTGAGCGCGCCGTTCACGACCGCCAGCGCGACGAACAGCGAGAAGCCGAGGCCGAGAGCCACCACCAGTCGATCGGTCTGCGCGCCGGGGCGATGCAGGTTGGCGATCGCCAGCCGGACCAGCGGGCGGCGTGGGCGCGGCAGCCGCGCGGCACTGGCGCGCAATCCGGCGCCGAGCAGCGCGAGCAGCCCGGCAAGGATCGCCACGGCAAGCACGAAGCTTGCCGCCAGCCGCCGGTCCCCCGCCGTCAGCACGGCGAGCGCCGCGCCGCCTCCGCCAAGCAGCGCCATCGCGAGCAGGGTAAGCGGCGTGAGGCCGCCGCGCGCCAACGGCCCGCGCAGCAGCGTCGCGGCCGGCACGACGCGTGCCCGCGCCATCGCCGGCAGCGCCGCCACCAGCCCCGCGACCGCCGCGAGGATGGCGGCCACCGCAAGCGGCGCAGGGTAGAGCGCGACCTCGGGCGTGACCGGAAGCGCGTCGCGCGCGATCGCCGCCACCGCGGCCGGCAGCGCCGACCCGGCGATCAGCCCCGCGCCGATCCCCGCGAGCGCCACCACGCCGAGCTCGATCGCGAGCATCGCCGCGATGGTGCCCGACCGCGCGCCCAGTACCTTGAGCGTCGCGATCGCGCCCGTCCGCGCCGCGAGCCGCGCCTGCACGCCGCTCGCGACGCCGACGCAGGCGATGCCTAGCGCCGACAGCGCGACGAGCGCGAGGAACTGGCCGAGCTCCGCGATGCCGCGCCGCAGCGACCGGGTCGCGTCGGCGGCGGTGCGTGCCGTCCAGCCGGCGGACGGGAAGCGCCGCCGGAACGCCGCGCCGGCGGCCGCCGCGTCGCGGCCGGGTGGCAGCAGGATGTGATAGCGCGCCTCGTAGAGACTGCCGGGCTGGACGAGGCCGCTCGTGTCGAGCGTCTCCAGCGGGACGATCGCCGGTGGCCCGAGCCGGAAGCCCTGGCCCAGCCGGTCGGGCTCGTCGGCGATCAGCCCGGCGACGCGCAGCCTCATCGCGCCGAGCCGCACCATGGCGCCGACGCGGGTGCCGAGCCGCTCGGCCAGCGCCTGTGCGAGCAGGATGCCGCGTGAGTTCGGGCGCAAGGCGATTGCGCCCGGGCTCACGGCCAGTTGTCCTACGAGCGGCCACCGCGCGTCGACGGCGCGCAGGTCGACGAGGGCAGGCCCGTCGCCGCCATCCACCATCGTGCGCATCGACACCGTCGAGGAGACGCGGCCGAGCGCGGCCATCCAGGCCTCCTCCTCGACGCTCGCGCGGCGCTGCGAGACGGCGAGTTCCAGATCACCGCCGAGTGCTTGGCGGCCCTGGTGCGCGAGCGCCGCCTCGATGCTCGCCGACAGGCTGCCGATGCCCGATAGCGCCGCGGTGCCGAGGAACAGGCAGGCGAACAGCAGCCACAGGCCGCGCGGCCGTCCCCGCAGCTCGCGGAGCGCGAGGCGAAACACGATCACGCGCGCCGATCGCGTACGATGCGTCCGTCGGCGAGTTCGATGACGCGGCCGCAGCGCGCCGCGAGCCGCGCGTCGTGGGTAACGATGAACAGCGTCGCGCCGTCATCGGCCGCGCGCGCGAACAGCAGGTCCATGATCGTGTCGCCGGTCGCCGCATCGAGGTTGCCGGTGGGCTCGTCGGCGAAGACGAGCGCGGGGCGCGGCGCGAGTGCGCGGGCGATCGCGACGCGCTGCTGCTCCCCGCCCGAGAGTTCGGCGGGATAGTGGCCGGTACGGTGACCGAGCCCGACGGCGGCGAGCTCCGCCTCGGCGCGCGCGAAGGCTCGGACCTCGCCGGCGAGCTCCAGCGGCACCGCGACATTCTCCAGCGCAGTCATTGTCGCCAGCAGGTGGAAGGCCTGGAGGACGATGCCGATCCGCCCGCGCCGTGCCACCGCCAGCGCATCCTCGTCGAGCGCGTCGAACGCCAGCCCGGAGACGCGAACCGTGCCACCCGTCGGTCGCTCCAGCCCGGACAGCACCGCCATCAGCGAGGACTTGCCCGAGCCCGAGGGACCGAGCAGCGCCACCGTCTCGCCCGCTGCCACGTGGAGGTCGATGCCGCGCAGGATCGCGACGGCGGCGTCGCCCCGGCCCAACGTCAGCACGACATTGCGCGCGGCGATCAGAGCACTACCATCAGGCGATGGAACGTAAGACGATGTGGGGGACGACACGAGGACGCCGATACGGCGGCGGGAGGTGGCTTGTCCACGTCGCCTGCGCGCTGATGGTCGGGCTGTTGGCCGCGCCGGCCGCCGCCGGGCCGCTGATCTGGGCGCTGGGCGACAGCCTGACCGCGGGCTATGGCCTGCCGCCCGCGCAGGGCTTCACCGCCCGCTTGCAGGAGGCGCTGCGCGCCGGCGGGATCGACGCGACGGTGGCGAACGGCGGGGTGTCGGGCGACACCACCGCGCAGGGGCGGGCGCGGCTGCTGTGGGGGCTCCGCGGGCTCGGCCGCGTGCCTGACCTCGCGATCGTCGAGCTCGGGGCCAACGACATGCTGCGCGGGCTGCCCGTCGCGCAGGCGCGCGCCAATATTGACGCGATCCTGACGGAGTTCGACCGCCGCCGCGTGCCCGTGCTGATCGCGGGAATGCGGGCGGCGCCCAATCTCGGCTCGGCCTACGCCACCGCCTTCGATGCGATGTATCCGGCGCTGGCGCGCGCGCACCGGGCGCGTCTGTATTCCTTCTTCCTGGCGGGCGTCGCTGGTCGCCGAGAGTTGATCCAGGCTGACGGGCTGCACCCTAACGCGCGCGGCGTGGCGATCATCGTCGCCGGGATCGCGCCGGCCGTCCGAGGCGCCCTGCCAAGGCCGGCGACGGCTCGCGCGCGCCGCTGAGCTTCAGCCGAGCAGGCCCGCGAGCGTAACGGGCGCGAAGCCGCGCGCGTCCACGCCGACGTCGAACTGACGCGGCAGCGGCTTCAGCTTGCCATGGCTGTGTCCGTGCAGGTTCAGCGCGCCCTTGTGCTGCCCGTTCCACGAGCGGAAGGGATAGTGGCACAGCACGAGCGCGCGCCCGTCGACCTCGATCTCGGCATAGGCGGAGACGCTTTCCCATCCCGCGGCCGCTAGGGTCGCGTCGGCGTCGTTGTTGCCTCGGATCAGGTGCTTGCGGCCGTTGAGGCGCGCGAGCAGCGCCGGCACGTCGGCGGTGCGGCGCGCCACGTCGCCCAGGTGCCAAATCGTGTCGTCGAGGCCGACGGCCGCGTTCCAGGCGGCGATCAGCGCGGCGTCCATCGCGGCCACATCGGCAAACGGGCGGCGATGGATGTTGATCGTGCGGTGGTCGCCGAAATGCGTATCCGCGGTAAATTGAATGTCCGGCATCAAAAGATCCCGAGGAACTTCTTGCGCGGCTTTGCGGCGGTGGACGGCGTGCCCGTGCCGACGTCGCTCCGCGCGTCGCCGCCCTTCGTCGTCTGCGCGGCGGCGTGAGCCCCGGCCAGCACCGGCCCGCACGCCGCCGACTTCGCGAGCCCCGGATCGACGAAGGCGAGCAGTGCCGCCGGCGGCGCCAAGATGCCGAGCGCCAGCCCCGCGCCCGCGCGAAGCGCGAGCGGGCGGCTGACGAGCACCATACGCGGCGCGCCGAGATAGCCCTTGAGGCCGATCGGCGACTGGCCGGAGAACAGGCTGAACTTCTTGCCCTCGCCCCGGAACAGCAGGTCGAGCGATTCGTCGCGAAAGCGGAAGCCGCCGCGTCCGACGATCACGTTCTTGGTGGTATCGATCAGGATCGGATCGGCCGCCGCCACGCCGTCGCGGACGGTGAACGCCACCAGTCCGCAATTGACGCGCACCGGCTCCTTCAGCTTGCCCTGGAGCAGGCGCTGGAGGAACACGCCGACGTCGAGCTCGGCGAGCTGGACGTTACGCATCCAGAAGGTGCCCTGCGGCACGATCAGCGCCATGCGTCCGTCCGCCGCCGCCAGCCAGCGGTGCAGGCTGTCGCCGTCGCCTTCGAGGTGGAGGCGGCCGTGGACGGTGCCCGTCGTCCCCGCCTCGATCACGCCGAAGCCGGAGAGGAGCCTACCGACCGGCGTGGGTGCCAGTCGCACGTCGGCGACGGCGTGCACGGGGTGCCGCCGCGCGTCGATCGTCACGTCCGACGCGACGCGCCCGCGCGACATGGAGAAGGTGAGCGGCGACAGCCGGAGCCGGCTGTCCTTCAGCGCGAGCGTAAGCGCGATGTCCGACAGCGGGACGTTGCGCGATCGCACCACGCCGACGCGCCAGCGCACGTCCGCGTCGAACGCGCGCAGCGCCTCGATTCGCAGCGGCGTGTCGGGCAGCAGGCGCGGCACGCCGCCCACCTTCGGCACCGCGCCCGCCGCCACGACGTCGGGATTGTAGCCGATAAAGGGCGCGGCGTCCTCGATCGCCAGGCGGCGCGTCGCAAGATCGGCGGCGATGTGCGTGCGCTCGGCGGCGCGGACGGTGAAGGCGCCGGCCAGATCGCTGTCGCCGAAGGTCCCGCGAAGGCGCGTAAAGCGATAGTCGATGCCGTCGACGACGAGTTGGGCGGTCAGCGCGTAGCGGCGCGTGTCCGGCACGACGACGCCGATCACGTCGAGCAGTTCTGCCAGGTTGCGCCCCCGCGCCGCGACCGCCAGCGGCACGTGCTCGATCTCGGCGAGCGAGGGCAGCGTGGCGCGCAGGTCGACGACGTCGTGGCGGGTTCGCGCGCGCAGCTCCAGCCGGTTTCGGCCGCGCGCGACGGTGGCGTCGGGCGAGAGCAGCGCGCCTTGAAGCGTGAAACCGGTATCGCGGATGCGGCCGCCGCCCGTCAGCCGAATGGCGCGCCCGATCCGCGCGTCGCGCGAGCGGATCGTCTCGAACCGCGCGTCCACGGCCAGCCGCATTCGCGGATCGCGATAGTGGAGGATCGTGCCCGACACCGTCGCCTGGTCGATCACGGGGAAGCGGAACGGCTTGCCGCTCTTCTTCGTGCTGAACGTCCAACTGTTGGCGGAGTGATCGGGCGTCCATTCCAGATCGCCCACGCCGTCGACGAGTTCGAGCGTCCGCATCCGCCGGTTGCCGAACAGCAGCGGCAGCGTGGCGATGCGTGTGTCGATCCGGCGTGCGGTGAACAGCGCCCGTCCGCCCGCCCAGGCCGGGTTCGAGATGGCCAGCCGCTCGGCGACGAGACGGATGTCGAGCGGCGCGAAGTAGAGCTGGAAGTCGCCGCCCACCGTCACGCTGCGGTGGAGCGCGGCGCCCGCCAGCCGCTCGAACGGGTGGCGCAGGAAGCGACCCCTGGTGAGGAAGAGGATGAGCCAGGCGAGCACGACGATGCCGAGCAGCGCCGCCAAGATGCGCAGCAGCGGGCGCAGCGGCCGGGCGCGCTGCCGCCGCGTTTCGACCGCTCCGGGCTCGGCGCTCATCGCAGCGCCCGCCCGATCTCCGCCGGGCAGTTCACCGGCGCGGCGGCGTGCGCGTCGCCCTGTCCGCGCACGCGCAGCTTGCCCAGGAAAAAGCCGACGCGAGAGAGGATGTCGTCACGCTTCTCGTCCTTCGCGCGCGGCGGGCGAATGTCGATACGCGGGTGCGACAGCGTGCCGAACAGCCGTACCGGCGCGGTGGAAAGCAGCGGGCCGGGTCGCGTCGGCCGGCCCGTGATACGGATGCCGATCGTCTCCGGACCCAGCACGATCGCGCCCGCGCCGTCGCCGCGCGCGATCGGCGTGGAGAGGAGCAGCGGCTGCGGCGTCATGCGCCCGCGCGACACCGCGAAGCTCGCGACGAGGCAGTCGAGCGGCGCGCGGGGCTGCTTGCCCTCCGCCGCCGCGCCGATGCTCTTGAGGACGTCGCCGCCGAGGAAGGTCGCATAGTCGCGCCGCACGCTGCCGCCCGCCACCGCGAAGCCGATCCTGCCGTCGCCGTCGGCCAGCGCATCGCGGACGGTGGCGCCGGAGCCCGCCATCCGCAGCCGCGCGCGAAGCGGGCCCGTCACCACCTGCTGGTCGGGGAAGAAGCCCCGAACGGTCGCGCCCTCGACGCGAAGATCGGCGGTGAGGCGCGGCGTGGCGCCGCGATCGTCGACCGTCGCGCGGCCGGTCACACGCCCTTGCGGCAGGCCGACCGTCAGCGGCGCGGCCGTGAGCCGCCGGTGATCGAGCGTCGCCGTGCCGTCGAGGCTGCGGAAGGGCGACGCCCCCGATGCGAGAAGACGCGCGGCATGGATCTTGAGCGTGCCGTCGAGCTTCACCTTGTCGAGCACGATTCGCGTGTCCGGCACCACCCGCGGCCCGATCCGGGCCTGCTTCGCCGCCGCGCGCGCGCGCTGCTCGTCCGAGGCGAAATCGTCGAAGTCGAGCGTGCGCGCGTCGATCCGGCCGTTCAGGCGCGTGCGCCCGTTGGGTTTGGTGAAGTCCAGGCTCGCCGTGAAAACCGAGCGGCCGATCGTCGCCTCCACGCGGGGCAGGCGCCAGTCCTGCCCGTCGTGCCGCACCTCGCCGCGCAGGTGGAAGGCCCGGGTGCGGAACAGCCCCGCCTGGATGATGTCGTCGAGGTAGACGAGATCACGGCCGGATGTGTCGATCCGCGCGGCAAAGTGGCTGGTGTCGAGCGGATGATCCATGCGCAGACGGGCCGTGAGCGAGACGAGCGGTGATCGCAGCGACAGGGTGGCGGGATAGGCGCGCGCCGGGTCCGCCGCCGCGATCGCAGGCGATGCCAGCGACACGCGAAGCGGCGCGCCGCGCAAGGTGCCCGATCCGTCTACGCGCAGCCCGTGCCGGTCCGACGCGAGCGTGGCGTCTAGCGCGACGTGCCGCCCGGCATCGTCGAGACGGACGCGGCCTCCTGCGATCGTCAGGTCGGCGAGGCGCAGGCCCTCGCCCTGTCGGCGATCCTTGCGGTCGCTCGACCAGTTCTCGCGCCCGTTCGCGTCGCGCACGAGGTGCAGCATCACGCCCTCGGCCTGGATCGCGCGCGGCCGGACATGGCCGAGCAGCAGCGGTAGAGTAGGCAGGCGCAGCCTCAGCGAGCGGACATGCGCCATGTCGCCCGGCCCGGCCCAGCCAGGCTGGGCGACGCGTAGGTCGCGAAGCTCGATGGCGGGAACGAAGGAGAACCAGTCGGTGCGCCGTGCGGCGCCGATCGTCACCGGCCGCTCCAGTGCCTTGGACAGGGGGCCGGCGGCGTGGCGCGCCACCAGGCCCCACGGGAATGCCGCGAGCAGGACGAGCAGCAGGACGACGATAGAGGCGAACCACGCCGCGACGTGCACGCTCCGTCGCTCGCCCACGCTTATCGCCATGCCACGCCCCTGCTCCTGCGCGCACAACCCGCGTGAGCGCTATCGGTTACCACCGGCGCGGGAAGAGAGATCGGGGCTCAACCCGCCTGGGGTGTCGCGCTACGCGTCCGTCTGGCTTAGCGCTTCGTGGCCGAGGCGTCAGGCGGATGTCGGCCGCCCGGGCACCGCCGCGTCGGCGTGGAGGATGTTCCCGGCGCGCAGGTCCGCCCAAAACTCCCCCGGGATCCTAGCGCGAAGCGCGGCGTGGTCCGCGAGGATGTGGTCGGGGTTGGCGGTGCCGACGATCAACGACGCGGCTACGTCGGGCGCCAGGCTGAACTGCAGCGCTGCCGCGACGAGGTCGACGCCGTGCCGATCGGCGGTGGCGCGCAGCGTCGCGAGCTTTTCGCGCTTGTCGGCCGGGATCAGCATGTTCTCCTCGCCGTAATTGTAGCGCGGTTCGCCGCCGAGGAAGCCAGCGTTGAGCGCGGAGCCGACGACGAAGCTCACGCCGGCCTCGCGCGCCCGGGGGAAGAGGGCCTCCACCGCGTTGGCGTGATCGATCAGCGAATATTGGCTGGCGAGCAGGTGGACGTCGCTGTCCGCCTCGTCGAGGCAGCGCAGGATCGGCTCGGGCCGGTTCACGCCCATTCCCCAGCCGTCGATGATGCCCTCCTCGCGCATCCGGGAGAGGGTGGGGAAGGCGCCCTCGCGCGCGATCGGCCACAACGCCTCCCAATCCGTGGGCAGGTAGGGATTGTCGGGCGAGAGATCGTGAACGAACACGATGTCCAGCCGATCGAGCCCCAAGCGCTGCAGGCTGTCCTCGATCGAGCGGCGGACGCCGTCGGCCGAATAGTCGAAGTGCGGCGTGTTGGGCGAGGTGGTGAACGGGAAATAGCGCTTCGCCTCGTTGTCGCGGCCGGCGCGGAGGAGCTTGCCCACCTTAGACGAGATCACGAACTCGGCTCGCGGCTTGCGTGCCAGGAAGCGGCCGAAGCGGCGCTCTGCGAGCCCGAGGCCATACCAGGGCGATACGTCGAAATAGCGTATGCCCGCGTCCCAGGCGGCGGCGAGCGTCGCCTCCGCCTGCTCGTCGGTGGCAAAGCGAAACTCATTGCCGATCGCCACGCCACCCAGGCCGAAATTTACGGGCGGACGATATCGTTGCGGTGCCATGACGCTGCCTTCGAGGGTGAGTGACGGCAGGCAAACGCGGCGAGCGATGCGACGTTGCCGACGTCTCCGCGTTCTGCTCTGCGAGGTCGAGGCAAGGCGATCTCGTTTTCGTCGGCCGGCACCGGCGCAAGGAGGCAGCGATGATCTACAACCTGGACGAGCGTGCGACGCTGTCGAGCGACGGCGCCGAGGCGGCGCAGGGCACGCTTGGCGACATGGTGGCGCTGGCGCTGACCTGGGACGCGGGCCGCCTCGCCGGCGCGCGTATCGAGACCGTGACGCAGGAGGTCTACGCGCCCGACATGATCGAGACGATCGCGCGCGAGGCAGGCATCGAGGCGGGCGGCGACGAAGGCCATCCGAGCTGAGGGGAGGACGCCGATGTCGCTCGACGACACCATCATCGACACGCCCGACGGCCCGATGCGCTGGGCGGATTGGAAGAAGCGCAACCCCGTCCAGGTGCCGTCGCGCCGCACCAGGGGCAAGGATCTGCCGAACCGGGTGAAGGCGCGGACGGACGAGAGCTAGGGGAGCGCCGGACGAGGCGACGTCGATGAGGCGGGGATCGAGAGCGACACGCGGGAGCCTTCCTGCTCGTCGCAGCCGACCTCCATCCTGGCGTCGCGTTCGAACGCCAGGAACAACCGCTCGCGCCGACCTGATCCGCGTTCACCGCGCCGACCTCGTGCGGCCCTTCAAGGTCGCCGAAGTCGTCAGCAGCGCATGACGACGTTGGTGGTGGCGGACGGGACGGTCGTGCAGGTCGGCCCGAGCTACGTCGACGCGGTGGAGGCGGCGCTCGGGATCGGAGCGTGACGGCTCACCCCGGCTCGCGCGCCATGAGGTCGTCGATCCGAAGATCCAGCCGTTCGATCGTCGCGCGGACGCGCGGCCAAGTCTCGCGCAGAAATGTGTCCCGCTCGACGGCGCGCAGGCGCGCGCGTGCGCCATTGGCGACGAACATGCCGACGCCGCGCCTGACGGTCACCAGCCGCTCGTCCTGGAAGCTCTGATATGCCTTCGCGACGGTCAGCGGGTTGGCGCCCTGCTCGGCGGCGAAGGCGCGGACCGAGGGCAGCGGATCGCCGTCGCGGTAGCGCCCGTCGAGTATGGCTTCGGCGATGATGTCGCGCAGCCTGAGGTAGACCGGCCGGTCGTCGCTCGTCATGCCGTCCTACTGTACTAATACGGCGGCACGCGCAAGGATCAGGCGATCGCGTCGCCGTCCCACTCGGTGACGATCGCGTCATAGTCGGGACGCGGCCGCTCCTCGGGCTCTCTCGGTGTGGTGCCGAGGAAGACGAAGCCGGCGATCCTCGCCTCCGGGTGGCCGAGCGCCGCCGCGACGCGGGGCGAGTAGGCGGCCCAGCCGGTCAGCCAGCCGCCGACCAGCCCCTCGGCATGCGCGGCGACGAGCAGCGCCATGCAGGCGGCGCCCGCCGACAGCTCCTGCTCCCAGTCCGGAATATGGCTGTCGCGCGGCGTCGACAGCACGACGACGAGGCCCACTGCCTGGCGGGCGAACTGGTCGACCGCATCGAGCTCCAGCCGACCCGCTTCGGACTTCTCGGCGAGGTAGGCGTCGCGCAGCATGGCCGCGAAGGCGTCGCGTCGCGCCTCGGGCACCACCACGAAGCGCCAGGGCGCGAGCTTGCCGTGATCGGGCACGCGCATCGCCGCCGTGAGGATGCGGCGCCACTGCTCGGGCGTGGGGCCCGGCGCCGTCATGTCGCGCGGCTTGCCCGAGCGGCGGGTCGCGATCAGCGTGGCGGGAGAGGAGAGGTCGTTGAGCATGGCGAGGGGGTAGGGAGCGAGCGGCGCTTTCTCAAGTCGCAGGGAGCGCGATCCCGCCGGCTTCCCCGTCCGCATCGCCGCCGCTATCGTCGCGTCGCCGCGCAGCCTCGCGACGGCCCGGGAGCGTACATGGTCCTACCGCAAGCCGACGCCACCACCGCACCGCTCGCCCGCGACGTCAGTCGCAGCGACGGCGACACCTGGCTCGGCCACCCGCGCCAACTCGCGCGGCTGTTCACCGTGGAGATGTGGGAGCGGTTCGGCTTCTACGGGCTGCGCGCGCTGCTCGTGCTCTATCTCACCCAGCATTTCCTGCTCTCGGATCACGAGGCGAACGGCGTCGTCGGCGGCTATCTCAGCCTCGCCTACCTGACGCCGGTGGTCGGCGGCTGGGTGGCGGATCGTTATCTCGGCTCCAAACGGTCGGTGAAGCTCGGCGCGATCCTGATGTCCCTGGGATATCTCGTGCTCTGCTTCGGCGGCCCGGCGGCCACGCCCTATGCCGAGTATGACGGGCAGCGCCACGTCGTGACGATGGCGTCTGCGGGCAACAACTTCGATCCCGGCACGCGGCAATATGTCGACGCCGGCGGCGGGCGCCGGCTGATAATCTCGGGCAATGCGGACGGATCGGTAGACCTCAAGGCGATCGACGGCAGCGTCGTCCGCCATTTCGGCAAGGGCGGCTTCTCGGCGGGTGGCGAGCGATCGCGGGGCTTCGTGCTGGTGATGCTGCTGGCGCTGTCGATCGTCGCGGTCGGCATGGGGCTGTTCAAGCCCAACATCTCGACGGTCGTCGGCGCGCTGTACCCGGCGGGCGACCAGCGCCGCGACGCGGGCTTCACCATTTTCTACTGGGGCATCAACCTGGGCTCGGTGGGGAGCCAGACGCTGTGCCCGCTGTTCGTCGGCTGGTTCGGATGGTGGGCGGGCTTCCTGATCGTCGCGGTGGGGATGATGATCGCCTACCTGCTGATGCGCTTCGACGGCGGACGGCTGGCGGGCTATGGCGAGCCGCCGCCGCAGGAGAAGGATCGCTTCGGCTACGTGCTGCTCGGCGCGGCGGTGGCGGTACCGATCATCATGGCGGTGCTGTGGAACGTGATGCAGACGCCGGAGGCCGCGCCCGGCGCCGGCTTCGTCGGCTATCTCGCGGCGCTGCCGGTGCTGGGCAAGGTGTTGATGGCGGTGTTCCTGGCCGCCGTGATCGGCATACCCGTTTGGTCGTTCCGCGCCGGCGGGCGCGACGAGGCGCAGATGATGCTGGCGGCGATCATCCTCGTCGTCTTCAACGTCACCTTCTGGACGCTGTTCGAGCAGGCGGCCTCCTCGCTCACCCTGTTCGCCGACCGTTCGACCGACCTGACGCTGTTCGGCGTGATCCACATGTCGGCGCCGCAGACGCAGAACTTCAATCCGATCACGATCGTCGTGTTCGCGCCGATCATGAGCTGGCTGTGGACGGTGCTGGCGCGGTTCGGGCGGGAGCCGTCGATCCCCGTCAAGTTCGGGCTGGCGCTGGTGATCGTGGGGCTGGGCTTCGTCGTTCTCGCGGCGAGCGGGCATTTCGCGGGCGCGGATTTCAAGGTGGGGCTGTGGTGGCTGGCGCTCACCTATTTCCTGCACTCGATCGCCGAGCTGCTGATCTCGCCGGTTGGCCTGTCGATGATCACCAAGCTGGCGATGGCGCGCGTCGTCGGCATGATGATGGGCGTGTGGTTCCTGTCGATATCGGTCGCCGAGTATCTGGCGGGCGCGATCGCGCAGGGCGCGTCGGTGCAGACGGTGGGCGGGCAGGTGACCAACGCCGAGCTTGCGCTTCATACCTATCTTGCGAGCTTCCAGACGGGTGGCATGTGGACGATCGGCGCGGGCGTGCTGCTGCTGGTGCTGACGCCGCTGCTCAAGCGCCTGATGCACGGGGTGCAGTAGCGGGCGCGCAGGGCGCTCCTCCTCCTGCTGCTCGCGCTGCTCGGCGCGACGGACGCATTGCTCCGCGCGCTCGCCGCCGTCTATCTGCGCGTGGCGACGATCGCTTACCGGCTTTAGACGGCGGCCGCATTCCGGTGCCGCAACGGCGCACGGCTCTCCGACATGGTCGTGCAGGACGCCTCCCGATATCGTGCCGACCTGCGCCCGGCGGTGGCGCGCCTGTTCGGGCTCGGGCGGATGGCGGGCCTGATCGGCGTGGTGCCCGGCTCTCCTGCCGATCGCGCCGGGCTGCGGCCGGGCGACGCGATCGCCGCGATCGATCGCGTGCCCGTCGTGACCGGAGCGAGGTCTGGTCCGCGGGCGGCGAACGGCGGTCGTCACCGTCGTCAGCGCCCGCCTCTCCGCCGCTCTGGCGCGCGGGCCGGTGCGGCTCGCGATCGACCGCAGCGGCCGACGCCGCGTCCTTGTCCTGGAGGGAGTGCCGGCGTGCGCGGCGCTGGTCCAGCTCGGCTTCGGCGCGAAGCGTAACGCGGGCGCGGACAGTCGCACCGTCACCGTCTCGCAGGGGCTGGTCGAGTTCGTCGTCTCGGACGACGAACCCGCCTTCGTGATCGCGCACGAGCTCGCGCACAACATACTGGGCCAGCCGCGCGAGCGGGTCGCCGCCGGCCTGGCGACGATCGCGGCATGGGAGGGGCAGGCGGATCCTCTCGGTCTTTATCTGGTCGCGTGGGCCGGCTGCGACGTCACGGCGGCGCCGCCTTCTGGCAGCGGCTGGCGGCGTCCGGATCGTTCCCCGACGAGACCCACCCGCCGACCGCCGACCGCATCCGGGCGCTGGCGGACGACGCGCACGACATCGAGGCGCAACGCGCCGTCGGCCGGCGGCCGATGCCCGACTAGGTTCGCTCCGCGGGCGCGGGCTGAGGACGCGGCGCCGCCGCCCTCGCCAGCCGGTCGGCGACGGCGACGCCAAGGCCGTCCGCAGACACCGGCGCCACCGCGATTGCCGCGCGGCCGGAGGCGTCGGCGCGGTGCAGCGCGTCGAACAGCCGCGCAGCCGCCTCGACCGGGTCGCCCACCGTCGACAGCGTGTCGTCGCCCGCGACGGCACCGAAGCCGATCAGCCACTCGTCGCCGCGCCTTTCCGTCGCGTCGAGCCGGAGCGGCAGGCGCGGCGCGTAGTGGCTGGCGAGCTGCCCGGGCGCCTCGATCACGCCGCCTGCCGTCGCGAGGATCGGCAGCCCGGCCGTGTCCGCCAATGCTTCGGGCGCGATCGGTCCCGGGCGGAGCAGCCGGAGCCCGTTCGGCGCGACCGCGGCGATCGTCGACTCGACACCGTGCGTGGTCGCGCCGCCGTCGAGGACGAGGCCGATGCGTCCGTCGAGCGAGGCGGCGACGTGCGCCGCGCGCGTCGCGCTGATCGCGCCGCTGGCGTTGGCGGATGGGGCCGCGAGCGGGCGCGCCACCGCCGCGATGACGGCGCGCATCACCGGGTGCGCGGGCACGCGGAGCGCGATCGTCGGCAGCCCGGCGGTCACGATGCCGGCGATGCCGTTGCCCTCGCGCGCCGGCAGCACCAGCGTCAGCGGGCCGGGCCAGAAGGCGTCGGCAAGCGCCGCCGCCGCCTGCCCGATCGGCGCGATGCGATCGGCCGCGTGCTTGTCCGCGACGTGGACGATCAGCGGGTTGAAGGCGGGCCGTCCCTTGGCGGCGTAGACGCGCGCCACCGCCTCGCCGCAGGTCGCGTCGGCGGCAAGGCCGTAGACCGTCTCGGTAGGCAGCGCGACCGGCTCGCCGCCGAGGATCGCGGTGGCGGCGGCGGCGATGCCGGCGTCGTCGGCGGGCAGGATCCTCGTCGCCATCCTCGTCACCGGAAAGCCGGTACGCGCCTGCGCCCGCCCGATCAAACCGCGCGCGGCCATTCACCCTTTCGCCAGCGTTCGGCGTTATAGGCGCGCGCGAGGAGACGGGCATGCCACGACGCTATTTCGGAACGGACGGGATCAGGGGCCGCACCAACGAGGCGCCGATGACGGCCGAGCTCGCGATGCGGGTGGGGCAGGCGGCGGGCGCGCACTTCCTGCGCGGCGAGCACCGCCATCGCGTGGTGATCGGCAAGGACACGCGGCTCTCCGGCTACATGATGGAATCGGCGCTCACCGCCGGATTCACCTCGGTTGGCATGGATGTCATCATGTTCGGGCCGCTGCCCACGCCGGCGGTGGCTATGCTGACCCGCGCGATGCGCGCCGACCTCGGCGTGATGATCTCGGCCAGCCACAACCCTTATCAGGACAACGGCATCAAGCTGTTCGGGCCGGACGGCTACAAGCTCTCCGACGAGGACGAGGCCGCGATCGAGGCGGCGCTGGAGCATCCGCCGCAACTCGCGCCCGCCGAGGCGATCGGCCGCGCCCAACGCATCGAGGACGCGCGCGGGCGCTACATCCATGCGGTGAAATCCACCTTTCCCGAGGATCTCCGGCTCGACCGGCTGCGCGTCGTCGTCGATTGCGCCAACGGTGCCGCCTACTCCGTAGCGCCCCAGGCATTGTGGGAGCTGGGCGCCGAGGTGGTGGCGATCGGCGTCTCGCCCGACGGCACCAACGTCAACGATCGCTGCGGATCGACCGCGCCGGAAGCGTTGCAGGCCAAGGTGCTGGAGACGCGCGCCGACATCGGCATCGCGCTCGACGGCGATGCCGACCGGCTGATCGTGGTCGACGAGCGCGGGCGGCTGGTGGACGGCGATCAGATCATGGCGCTGCTCGCCTGCTCGTGGAAGCGGCGCGGGCTACTCAAGGGCGGCGGCATCGTCGCCACGGTCATGTCCAACCTCGGCCTCGAACGCTATCTGGCGGGCGAGGGGCTGAGCCTGCACCGCACGGCGGTGGGCGATCGTTACGTGCTGGAGGCGATGCGCCGCGATGGTTTCAACGTCGGCGGCGAGCAATCCGGCCACATCATCCTGTCGGATTACGCCACCACCGGCGACGGGCTGGTGGCGGCGTTGCAGGTGCTGGCGGAGCTCGTGCACTCGGGCAAGCCGGCCTCCGAGCTGCTGCGCCGCTTCGATCCGCTGCCCCAGCGCCTCCAGAACGTGCGCTTCAAGAGCGGCGCGCCGCTGGAGACCGACGGCGTGCGCGCCTCGATCGCGGCGGCCGAGGCGCGCCTGGCGGGCACCGGCCGGCTCGTCATCCGCAAGTCGGGCACCGAGCCGCTGATCCGCGTGATGGCGGAGGGCGAGGATCCCACGCTGGTGCGCGAGGTGGTGGACGAGGTGTGCGAGGCGGTACGGCGGGCGGCATGATCCCGCGCGTCCTCGTCATCGCCGGATCGGACTCCGGCGGCGGCGCGGGCATCCAGGCCGACATCAAGACGATCACGATGCTCGGCGGCTACGTCGCCACCGCGATCACCGCCGTCACCGCGCAGAATACGCTGGGCGTCACGCGGGTAGACGTGCTGCCGCCGGACGCGGTGGTGGCGCAGATCGACGCGGTGCTGGCGGACATCGGCGCCGGCGCGATCAAGATCGGGATGCTGGGATCGGCCGCAATCGCGCACGCGGTGGCGGATCGGCTGATCGACGACCGGCCATGCGACCACGTCATCCTCGATCCCGTGATGGTCGCGACCAGCGGCGCGACGCTCGCCGATGATCGTACCGTCGCCGCGCTGGAGCGGCTGATCGGCGTCGCGACGCTGGTCACGCCCAATCTGCCCGAACTCGCCGCCTTGTCAGGCGTCGCGGAATCGGAGCTTGCCAATCGGGATCGGCAGGTCGCTGCCGCCGTGCCGATCGTCCGGCGGTTCGGCGCGGCCGTGCTGGTCAAGGGCGGACACGCGCCCGGCACGATGCTGGTGGATCGCCTCGTCGGCCGGGATGGCATCGTCGCCGAGTGGCGATCCGACCGGATCGAGACGCGACACACCCACGGCACCGGCTGCACCCTGGCGAGCGCGATCGCCACGGGGCTGGCGGTCGGGATGGCGCTACCCGACGCGATCGAGCGCGCGCGCGGCTATGTCCGGGCCGCGTTGCTCGCGGCGCCCGGCCTCGGCGGCGGGTACGGGCCGATCGGACATGCGTTGGGCCAGAGTTACTCCTCTGCCGGGTTTTACCCGCAAGGAGCGGGACCCCGGATCAGGTCCGGGGTGACGAGAGAAGAAGGTTAACGTAAACGCCCGTCCATGCCGCGCTGCACCTTCGCGCTCGAACGTCCGCATCCCGATCCCGTCGCCGGTGTCGACGAGGCGGGGAGGGGACCGCTGGCGGGGCCGGTGGTCGCCGCCGCCGTCATCCTCGATCGCGGCCGCCATCCCCGCGGCATGAACGATTCCAAGCTGCTCTGCCCCGAACGCCGCCGCGATCTCGCCGGCGAGCTTCGCCTCCGCGCGCGCGTCGGCGTCGGGATCGCATCGGTGGAGGAGATCGACACGATCAACATCTACTGGGCGACGATGCTGGCGATGACGCGTGCGGTGGACGCATTGTGCGCGACCGGGCCGTGCGAGCCCGCTATGGTGCTGGTAGACGGCAACCGGCTGCCGCGCTGGCGCTACGCGGCGAAGGCGATCGTCGACGGCGACGCGCTGTGCCTGTCGATCGCCGCCGCCTCGATCGTCGCCAAGCACGAGCGCGACGAGATGATGCGCGCGGCGGATGCCGAGCATCCGGGCTATGGCTGGGCCTCCAACAAGGGCTATGGCACGCGCGACCATCGCGACGCGCTGGCGCGGCTCGGCCCCAGCCCGCTCCACCGCCGCAGCTTCGCGCCGGTGGCGCAGCTCTGCACTGAGATGTGAGGCGACTCGCCAGAATCCGCCATTTTGCAGTTGACCCGGAGTCCGGCCGGACTCATCACCGGCGCAGGACGGGCGGGAGTGCGTATGGGCAGGCTGGATCGGGTGGGGGCGACGCGCGTGCCCGACGCCCTGCTGCCGCTGAACCGCATCCTGCGCGACGACTGCATCCGCGCGATGCGGCTGCTGCCCGACAAGTCGATCGACTGCGTGTTCGCCGATCCGCCCTACAACCTGCAACTGGGCGGCGATCTCCACCGGCCCGACGGCAGCATGGTCGACGCGGTCGACGACGACTGGGACAAGTTCGACAGCCTCGCCGACTATGATCGATTCACCCACGCCTGGCTGCGCGAGGCGCGGCGGCTGCTGAAGGACGACGGCACGCTGTGGGTGATCGGCAGCTACCACAACATCTTCCGCGTCGGCGCGGCGTTGCAGGATCTCGGCTTGTGGATCCTGAACGATATCGTCTGGCGCAAGGCCAATCCGATGCCCAATTTTCGCGGTACCCGCTTCACCAACGCACACGAGACGCTGATCTGGGCGGCGAAGTCGGACAAGGCGCGCTACACCTTCAACTACCGCGCGATGAAGGGGCTCAACGACGACGTGCAGATGCGCTCCGATTGGAGCTTCCCGCTGTGCGGCGGCGCGGAGCGGCTGAAGGACGAGGCGGGCGGCAAGGCGCATCCCACGCAGAAGCCCGAGGCGCTGCTCTACCGCCTGCTGCTCGCCACCACGCGGCCGGGCGACGTGGTGCTCGATCCCTTCTTCGGCACGGGCACGACGGGTGCGGTGGCCAAGCGGCTCGGCCGGCACTGGATCGGGATCGAGCGCGAGCCGCGCTACGTCCGGCTGGCGCGCGAGCGGATCGCGGCCGCGCTGCCGCTCGACGAGAGCGCGATGGAGGTGATGCCGTCCCGGCGTTCCGCGCCGCGCGTCGCGTTCGGCGCGCTCGTCGAGGCGGGGATGATCGCTCCGGGCACGCTGCTTACCGACGTGCGGCGGCGCTGGCAGGCGTGCGTGCGTGCCGATGCCTCGCTGGTGGCGGGCAGCGAGACGGGCTCGATCCACAAGCTCGGCGCGACGCTGCAGGGCGCGCCGTCGTGCAACGGCTGGACCTTCTGGCACACCGAGGGCGAGGCGGGCCGGCTCCAGCCGATCGACGCGCTGCGGCAGGTGCTGATCGCCGCAAGCCCGCCGCAATGATCGTCGCGGAGCTGGCGCGGCGCGGATCGGCGGCCAAGCTCTACCTCCGCCCCACCGGTTTCGTCGACGCGCCGTTCGGTTTCGACGGGCAGGTGATGCGGCTGGCCGGCGGTCTCGTCTGGTTCTCGGGGGTGGAGGCGATCGCCGCAGACGCGGACGGCCGCTTCGGGCAGGTGCTCGTGCCCGTCGAGCGGATCGAGGATTTTCTCGGCGGCCTGCCCGAGCCACACCGCACGGCGGGAGAGCGGGCGTTCGCGCGGCTGCGCGAGCCGAGAGCGCCGCTGCGGCTCGGGTCGCGCCAGGTGCGGCTCGACCAGCCGCACGCCATGGGCATCCTCAACGTCACGCCCGACAGTTTCTCGGATGGGGGCGGCCTCGCGGACGATCCTGCCGCCGCGACGCGAGCCGGAGTCCGCATGGCGGAGGCCGGCGCCGCGATCGTCGATGTCGGTGGGGAATCGACGCGGCCGGGCGCCAAGCCGGTGTGGGAGGGCGACGAGATCGCCCGCGTGCGTCCCGCGATAGAGCGGCTGGCGGCGGCGGGTGTCGCCGTCTCGATCGACACGCGCAAGGGTGCCGTGATGGAGGCGGCGCTGACGGCGGGCGCGGCGATGGTCAACGACGTCTCCGCGCTGACCTACGATCCGCGCGCGACCGGGATCCTGTCGGGCGGCACGTGCCCGGTCGTGCTGATGCACCATCAGGGCACGCCCGAGACGATGCAGAAGGATCCGCGCTATCGCGACGCGCTGCTCGACGTCTACGATTGGCTGGAAGCCCGCGTGGAGGCGGCGGTCGCGGCCGGCATCGCGCGCGAGCGGCTGTTGATCGATCCCGGCATCGGCTTCGGCAAGGCGCTGCGCCATAATCTCCAGGTGCTGAACGGCCTGTCGATGCTCCAGGGGCTGGGGCTGCCGATCGTGCTCGGCGCCAGCCGAAAGCGCACGGTCGCCGCGCTGACCGGGGAGGTGCCGGTCGGGCAGCGGCTGGGCGGCTCGCTGGCATTGGCGCTGGCGGGTGCGCACCAGGGGGTGCAGCTGCTGCGCGTCCACGATGTGTTCGAGACGGTGCAGGCCTTGCGCGTCTGGCGGGGCCTGCGCGACGAGGCGCTGACGCCGGCGTAGTCCGATCGCCTGGAGCGCACAGCCGCCGTCGGCGGCGAGCACGGCCCCGGTGATGGAGGCGGCCGTCGCGAGGCCGATGCCCGAAGCCGCTCCGGTGACGAGCGCCCGCTTTCCCTGGAACCGCATCGCGCCCGCCTGGCCCCGGCTGGCCGGCGGGCCAGCCCGTCACGCCGCGCTGTCGATGCCGAGATCGCCGAGCTTGCGGTAGAGCGTCGAGCGGCCGATGCCGAGCCGGCGTGCGACCTCGCTCATGCGGCCGCGATAATGGCCGATGGCGAGGCGGATCACGTCCGCCTCGATCTCGTCGAGCGGGCGGAGATGGCCTTCGGCGGTATAGAGCTGGACCCCACCCCCGAGGGCCACGCCGGCGCGGCGATGATCCGCCACCTGGCGGCCCTGTCGCCGGCGCGAGAAGCTCTCCTGCGCGATCTGCGGGAAATCGGCGGTGGTCAGTGCGTCGGCGTCGGAGAGCACGGCGGCGCGGAACAGTGCGTTCTGGAGCTGGCGGACATTGCCCGGCCAGTCATAGGTGGCGAGCAGCGCCAGCGCCTCGTCGGTGATGTCGAGCTCGCGCAGGCCGGGCTGGCGCGCGATGCGGGCGAGCAGGTGGCGGACGAGCGCGGGCAGGTCGTCCGCACGCTCGCGGAGGGGAGGCAGCGCCACGAAGGTGCCGGCGAGCCGATAGAGCAGGTCCTCGCGGAAGCGGCCGGCGGCGACTTCCTCGGCGAGCGGCACGCGGCTGGCGGCGACGATTCGCACGTCGACGTCGCGCCCCGTCCTCGCGCCGAGCGGGAAGATGCGGCCGCTGTCGATGGCGTTCATCAGCCGCGCCTGCGTGTCCGCCGGAAGCGCGCCGATATCGTCGAGGAACAGCGTGCCGCCGTCGGCGTCGACGATGCAGCCGGGCTTGCGCTCGAACGCGCCGGCGAAGGCGCCGCGCTCGTGCCCGAACAATTCCGAATCGACGACGTTGGCGGGCACCGCGCCGCAGTCGACGACGACGAGCGGTCGCTGCGCGCGCGGGCTCGCGGCGTGCATGGCCTCCGCGACCATCTCGCGGCCGGTGCCACGCTCACCCTCGATCAGCGCGGGGCCGCGTGCGGCGGCGGCTTTGGCGGCGACGCCCAGCGCGGCGCGGAACGCGGGGGCGTCGCCCACCACCTCCTCCAGCGTCAGCGGCTGCCACAGTTTCTCGGCCATCGGCCTCAGCTCGCCGTCAACCGCCGGGCGATTCGCCGCCGCGCCGAGCGCGGTGAGCAGCCGGTCGGGCGCCAGCGGCTTGACGAGATAGTCGGTGGCACCGGCGCGCATCGCCTCGATGGCGAGGCCGATGCCGTCCAGGGTGGTGAGCGTGTAGACCGCCTTCTCCGGGTGCGCGGCGCGGATGGCCTCCACCAGCGCGGGCGAGCGCCCGATCGCCTGCTGGTCGATCAGCACCGCCTCGATGGTGGCGCCGCCGGGCGCGCGGAGCGCGTCGAGCGGATCGCCGCCTGGTTCGGCGCCGGCCGTGCGCCACCCGGCGCGCGCCGCGATCGCCGTCACGAGACGGCGCAGGCCCGGCTCCTCGCCGACCAGCAACAGGCTTCTGATCGTCTCGCGCGCCATGCCCATTCCCTCGGAAACGGAGCGTGTGTAGCCGCGCGGGGGTAAAGACCCGCTTAAGCCCAGATCCCCTCATAGGAAGAGGTTTGCACCGCTCCAAGAGCCGGTTAGAAGGCGGGCCGAGCAATCAGGCGGGGAAACGACGGATGGCCGACAACGGGCGCGCTCAGTTTAAGGCGCACGAGCAGACCTATGGCGGCTTCCTCGGGCTCCTCAAGTACGGCGCGATCGCGGCCTTCGTCGTGGCGGCCATCGTCGTCTTCATCGTCGCCAGCTAGGCCGCGCCGATGCGGATCGCGGTCCTCAGGGAGCAGGCGGAAGGCGAGCGGCGGGTCGCGGCGACGCCCGAGACGGTGAAGAAGCTGACGGCACTCGGCGCGACGCTGGCGGTGGAGTCGGGCGCGGGCGTCGGCGCCTCGATCTCCGATCAGGCCTATGCCGATGCTGGTGCCGGGGTGGGCGATCGGTTGGCGGTGCTGGCCGGGGCGGAGCTGATTCTTGGCGTTCAGGGTCCGGATCCGGCCTCGCTCGCGGGTGCCCGGCCGGGTGCGTGGCTGGCGGCCGGTCTCAACCCTTTCGGCGCCGGTCCCGAGGGCGGGCGTGCGAAGGTCGACGGCTATGCGGCGGCGGGCATCGAGGCGCTGGCGATGGAGTTCATGCCGCGCATCACGCGCGCGCAGTCGATGGACATTCTCTCCTCGCAGTCGAACCTGGCGGGCTACAAGGCGGTGCTCGACGCGGCGGCCGAATATGGCCGCGCCTTCCCGATGATGATGACGGCGGCGGGCACGATCTCGGCCGCGCGCGTGTTCGTGATGGGCGTGGGCGTCGCGGGCCTGCAGGCGATCGCCACCGCGCGCAGGCTGGGCGCGCAGGTATCGGCCACCGACGTGCGATCGGCCACCAGGGAGCAGATCCAGTCCTTGGGCGCCAAGCCGATCTTCGTCGAGAACGTGGCGGGCATCGAGGGCGAGGGATCGGGCGGCTACGCGACCGAGATGAGCCCCGAGTATCAGCGCGCGCAGGCCGAGCTCGTCTCGGGCCACATCGCCAAGCAGGACATCGTGATCACCACCGCGCTGATCCCCGGCCGCGCCGCGCCGCGGCTGATCTCGGACGCGCAGATCGCCTCGATGCGGCCGGGCAGCGTGATCGTCGATCTCGCGGTGGAGAGCGGCGGCAATGTCGAGGGCGCGGTGCCGGGCGAGGTGGTGGAGCGGCACGGTGTGAAGATCGTCGGGCACAGGAACGTGCCGTCGCGGCTGGCGGCGGATGCGTCGGCGCTGTTCGCGCGCAACCTGTTCAACTTCCTCGCCGCCTTCTGGGACAAGGAGCAGGGTCGCCCCGTGCTCGACGCCGAGATCGGCGACGCGATCCGGCTGACCCGAGGCGGCAAGGTGGTGCACCCGAGACTGTTCCAGTAACCGATCTGGTAAAAGTCGTTGACATGAGCGGCGCGCCGGGTTAGCGCGATCCTGCCGGGGAGGGCTGAGCGCCGTGGACTTCATCTCGATCCTGTCGATCTTCGTGATGGCCTGCTTCGTGGGCTATTACGTCGTCTGGTCGGTGACGCCGGCGCTGCACACGCCGTTGATGGCCGTGACCAACGCGATCTCGTCGGTGATCGTCGTCGGCGCGCTGATCGCGGGGGCGGCGCCGGCCTTCGTCGGCGCGGGTGCCGCGTCGGCCACGTCGAAGTGGCTGGGGCTGCTCGCGGTGGTGCTCGCCTCGGTCAACATCTTCGGCGGCTTCGCGGTCACCGAGCGGATGCTCGCCATGTACAAGAAGAAGGAGCGGCCGGCGGCGAAGTGAGCCGCACGCCGGTGCCGACGACGCGTTCGAGGGGGTAGGAATGCACGAAGCAGTCGCGACGCCGGCCTGGGCGATGCTGGCCTACCTGATCTCCGGCATCTGCTTCATCCTGGCGCTGCGCGGGCTGTCGAGCCCGGAGACCAGCCAGAAGGGCAACCGCTACGGCATCTGGGGCATGGGCATAGCGGTGGTGACGACGCTCGTCACCCACGTGCCCGTGCTCGCCACGTTGGCGGTCGTGCAGACGCCGGCCGGCGACTACACCGCGCTCCTCGCGCGCATCGACTGGGTGACGGCGCTGGAGATCCTCGCCGCGATCGGCCTCGGCGCGGCGATCGGCCTCGTCACCGCCAGGCGCATCAAGATGACGGACATGCCGCAGCTCGTCGCGGCGTTCCACAGCCTCGTCGGCCTGGCGGCGGTGCTGGTGGCGGTGGCGGCCTACGCCAACCCGGCGGCGTTCGGCATCCTCGATCTCGTCACCGGCCACATCCACCAGGTCTCGCGCATCGAGATGGGGCTGGGCATCGCGATCGGCGCGATCACCTTCTCGGGCTCGGTCATCGCCTTCCTGAAGCTCAACGGCAACATGGGCGGCAAGCCGATCCTGCTGCCCGCGCGCCACGTCATCAACCTGGGCACGCTGGCGGCGATCCTGCTGCTCATCGCCTATTTCGTCACCGACGACGCGCTGCCGGTGTTCGCGGCGATCACGGTGCTGAGCTTCGCGATCGGCTTCCTGCTGATCGTGCCGATCGGCGGCGCGGACATGCCGGTCGTCGTCTCGATGCTCAACAGCTACTCGGGCTGGGCGGCGGCCGCGATGGGCTTCACGCTGCACAACTCGGCGATGATCATCACCGGCGCGCTGGTCGGCTCGTCGGGCGCGATCCTGTCCTACATCATGTGCCGCGCGATGAACCGAAGCTTCATCAGCGTCATCGCGGGCGGCTTCGGCGCGGTGTCCGACGGGGGCGCCGGCGGTGATGCCAGGGAGCAGCGGCCGTGGAAGCGCGGCTCGGCGGAGGACGCCGCCTTCCTGATGAGCCAGGCCGAGCAGGTCATCATCGTGCCGGGCTACGGCATGGCGGTGGCGCAGGCGCAGCACGCGCTACGCGAGATGGGCGACGTGCTCAAGAAGGAGGGCGTGCGCGTGAAATACGCCATCCACCCCGTCGCGGGACGGATGCCGGGGCACATGAACGTGCTGCTCGCCGAGGCCAACGTGCCCTATGACGAGGTGTTCGAGCTGGAGGACATCAACGGCGAGTTCGCGCAGACCGACGTCGCCTTCGTGATCGGCGCCAATGACGTCACCAACCCCGCCGCCAAGACCGACAAGAGCTCGCCGATCTACGGAATGCCCGTGCTCGACGTCGAAAAGGCCAAGACCGTGCTGTTCGTCAAGCGATCGATGGGCGGCGTGGGCTATGCCGGCGTCGACAACGACGTCTTCTACATGGACAACACCATGATGCTGCTCGCCGACGCCAAGAAGATGGTCGACGATATCGTCAAAGCCATGGGTTGAGGAGCGGGCGCCGCGCCGAGACGCCGATCCGGGAGTTCGAGGCCTTGGCGGTGAGAGCCGACGGCGGGACGGGTGACTGGCGCAGCAGCATGCTCGGCCGCCTCCGCCTGCTCATCATGCAGGCCGATCCCGAGATCGTCGAGGAGGTCAAGTGGCGCAAGCCCACCAACCCCGATGGCGTGCCGGCCTGGTCGCACCACGGCCTCGTCTGCACGGGAGAGACCTACCGCGACAAGATCAAGCTGACCTTCGCGAGCGGAGCCGCGCTCGCCGATCCCGCCGGCCTGTTCAACGCCAGCCTGGACGGCAATGCGAGGCGCGCGATCGACCTGCGCGAGGGCGAAATGTTCGACGAGGCCGCTTTCCAGGCGTTGATCCGAGAGGCGGTCGCGCTAAACCTCGCGAAGTAGCGACGGCGCACGCGGCGACTCGCTACGGGTGGATAAATCCCCGCCGCTCCTCGGGATCGCCCGGCTCCGCGTCATGGTTCGCCTCGCCGCCCGCCACCTTGTCCGCCATCGCCCTCGCGTCGGTCGCATCGGCGCCGCCCTGCGTCCAGGCCAGCGTGATCGACATGCGGCGATTTCGCGGATCGGCGGGATCGGAGCCCTGGTACGGCTCGCGATCGGCGACGCCTTCGATGCGGACGAAGCGGGCGTTGGCGACGCCGCCCGCGGATAGCCGCGCGCGCGTCGCCTCGGCGCGCGCCGACGACAGCGTCCAGTTGTTGACGTTGCGGCCCGCCGCGTAGGGCAGGCCATCGGTGTGGCCGCGCACGATGACGCCGTTGGGCACGCCCGCGATCGCCGCCGCCACCTCGCCGATCAGCGTCGCGGCGCGCGGCGCGAGGCTGTCGCCGCCTAACGCGAACATCGAGAAGTCGGCGCCGTCGACGAGGTCGATGCGCAGCCCCTCGGGCGTCTCGGTGAAGCGGATGTGCTGGGCGAGGCCGCTGAGCTTGCGGTCGGCGGCGATCTGCTTGGCGATCATCTGCCTGAGTTGCTGGAAGCGGATGCGGTCGCGCGAGCGGATTGCGGCGGCGCCGTCCTTCTTGCCGCCGCTGGTATCCTTGGGAATGGTCAGCGACTTGGAGCCGGTCTGCGCCGCGCGGTGCGGGTAATTGTCCTTGGCGACGATGCTGTCGCCGCCGAACGGGCCGTTCGATCCGGCCGACTTCTCGCGCATCTCGACCAGCGTGGGCGTGAAATAGTCGGCGATGCCCTTCCTCTGCTTCTCGGTGGTGGCGCCGAGGATCCAGAGCAGCAGGAAGAAGGCCATCATCGCGGTGACGAAGTCGGCGTAGGCGACCTTCCAGGCGCCGCCGTGGTGGCCGCCATGGCCGTCGCCGACGATTTTCTTGACGATGATGATGGGCCTGGGCTCGGGCTCGTTGCGCCCGCGCTTGGCGCCCGCGGCGGCCACCTAGCGCCCCCTCATCCCGTCGAACACCTCGGCGAAGGCCGGCTGGTTCGAGTGGGTGATGCCCGAGCGCGCCGCCTCGATGACGAGCGGCAGCGGGTGGCCGTGGAGCGAGGCGACGATGATCTGCTTGACGACGTGGTAGATGGCGTCGTCGCCCTCCACCACCTGCTTGCAGCGCGACGCGAACGGGCCGACGATGCCGTAGGCGAGCAGCACGCCCATGAAGGTGCCGACCAGCGCCGATCCGATCATCGCGCCCAGGATCGCGGGGGGCTTGTCGATCGAGCCCATCGTCTTCACGACGCCGAGCACGGCCGCCACGATGCCCAGCGCGGGCAGCGCGTCGGCAAGGCTTTGCAGCATGTCCGCCGGGCGGATGGCGTCGTGATGGTGGGTCTTGAGACCATTGTCCATCACCTCCTCCACCGCGTGCGGGTCGAGCGTGCCCGACGACACCACGACGAGGCGCAGCGTATCGCAGATCAGGTGGACGAGCGTGCCGTCCTTGAGCAGCTTGGGATAGTTGGCGAAGATGGTCGAGGCTTTGGGATCCTCGATGTGCGGCTCGACGGCGACGGGGCCGTCGGTGCGCAGCATCTTCATCAGCGAGGAGACGAGGAAGATCGCGTCGAGATAATCCTGCTTCTTGTATTTCGGCCCCTTGAAGATCTTGCCGATGCCGCCGCCGAACTGCTTCAGCTCCTTCATCGAGTTGCCCGCGATGATCGCGCCGACGGCGGCGCCGCCGATGATGATCATCTCGTGCGGGATCGATTCGAGCACCGGGTGGAGGTCGCCGCCGGTGAAGGCGAAGCCGCCGAACACCATGACGAGCAGGACGACGAGGCCGATCGCAGCGAACATGTCGGAGATCCACCCCTTCTCACCAGCAACCCGATCTTCGGGGATGCCTTGGGATTAACCATCAATCCCCAACGAATTGCTAAGCCGCGCGCGCCTCACCGCGGCGCCGATGCGCCTAGCTGAGCTTGTCGAACAGCGTGCTGCGCGAGAGCTGGGCCAGGATCGCCTGCGCGGCGTCGAGCTGCGTCTTCTTCTGGATGAGGTCGGCGGCCGCCGCCGTGACGTCGGTGCTCTCCAGCGAGGAGCGCTCGTCGGCGAGGCTGATCTTCGCGGTGGCGAGCCGATCCTCCGCGGCGGTGATCCGCTGCGTGCGGACGCCGGCGTCCGTGGTCACAACGGAGATGTGCGCCTGCGCGGCGTCGATGCCGGCGGCGGCCTTCGTCATCCCGGCATCGTCGTTCCCCCGCAGCGCCGTGATCGCGCCCGTCAGGATGGTCTTGATGTCGGTGGTCGTGCCGTCGGCGAGCGTCACCTGGCCGAACACGCGATCATAGCTGTCGGACGCCGCGATGGCGAGATCGGGCCCGACCGGGATGGCGGCGGGGCTGGTGCCCGTCCTGGCGTAGAGCGGGGTGCCGGTGAAATCGGTGGAGGCGCCGACCGTGTCGAGCTCGGCCATGATGCCCTGGAGCTCGGTGGCCACGGAGTCGCGGTCGGCCGCGCCCGCGGTGTCGGTGTTGCCCTTGAGCATCAGCTCCTTGGCGCGGACCAGCGCGGTGGTGACGCTGCCGAGACTGTCCTCGAGCTGCGAGGAGACCTGCTTGGCGACGGTGATGTTGCTCGTCCACTGCGTCTGGCTGGACTGCGTCGCCTGGATCTGCGCGATGCGCCGCGCGGCGATGGGGTCGTCCGACGCGGTGTGGATCTTGATGCCGCTGGAGATGTCCGTTTGGATCTGCGCGATATCGGCCGACAGCCGCTGCTGCCGCGCGACTTCGGTGGTGATCGAGTATCTGGTGCCGGAGATCATGGGCGTACCCTCAGATGACGTCGAGAATGGCTTGCATCGTCTCGCGCGCGGCCTGGATGACCTTGGCGGCGCCGGCATAGGCCTGCTGGAAACGGATGAGGTCCGCCGCCTCGGTGTCGAGGTCGACGCTGGACAGGTCGGCGAGCGAGGCGGCGGTCGCGTCGGCGCGCGAGGCGGCGGCGGTGCTGCTCGTCTTGGCGGCGTCGACGGCGCGCGCGTGATCGGTGACGAGCGTGCCCCAGCTCTTCTCGATGCCGCCGTCGCCGCGCAGCGAGGAGAGGGCGAGGAGATTGCCGTTGGTCGCCGCCGGCGCCGTGCCGGCCGCGGGCGACGCGGCGGGCACCTTGGCGGGGTCGGTAGTGGCGAGCGCCAGCGAAGCGGCGGTGGTGCCCGAGACGAGCGTGCCGCCCGCGGCGCCGTTCGCGTCCAGCCCCTTGGCCGACCAGCTGTTGATCTGGGTGGCGAACTGCGTGGCCAGCGTGTCCATGGCCACGCGCCGCGTCGCGATCGTGTCGGCGCTCTTGACGAGGCCCCCGAGCGACCCGCCGACATCGGCGACCGGCGTCTCGTTCGTGGTGCCGATGGCGGTGATCGAGATGCGCCCGGCGTTGGTGCCGGTGCCGAGCGCCAGTGACAGGCGCGCGCCCGGGCCGCCAGACTCGGCGAGCGTCGCGCCGCCGCCGGCGAGCTTCACGTTCGCGCTGCCGTCGCTGGCGAGCGTGACGTCGATGCCGATGGAGGAGGACAGGCTGTCGAGCAGCTTGTCGCGCTGGTCGAGCAGGTTGGCCTGGCCCGCCGTGCCCGCGCGCGCGGCGTGGAGCGCGCTGTTGACGTTGTCGAGGTTGTCCAGCGTGGCGTTCACCGCCTCGACACTGGAGGTGGCGGTGACGCCGACGTCGTCCGACGCGCTCTTGAGCGAGCTGGCGGTCGCGTTGAAGGCGTTGGTGGTGGTCTGGATCGCGGCGAGGAAAGCCTTGCGGCCGCTCGTGTCGCCGGGATTGGCGGCGAGCGCGTCGCCGCTGGTGAAGATGCCGGTCGCGCTCCGGCCGATGCCAGCGGCATCGTCCGACATCGCGCTCTCGACCTTGCCCATCCAGTCGTAATAGGTCGACGCGCTCGCGGCATCGCTGGCGGCGTCGCGCTTGGCGGCCGCCTTGTAGTCGTCCCAGGAGCGATTGATCGACTGGACGACCACGCCGCCCGCGCCGGCCGCCGTCGTGATCGTGCGGCGCGCGTAGCCGGGAGTGGACATGTTGGAGACGTTCTCGCCGATCGTCGCCAGCGCGGTGTTGAACGCCCGGGCGCCGGATGCGCCGATCTGGAGGAGGTCGCTCACAGCTTCAGCCGCGAGACGAGGTCGCCGGCGACGTGCGCGACGCGGCTGCCCGCCTCGACCGCGGCGCCGGCGGCGGCGACCTGCGGAACCATCGGCGAGAGCTGCTTCACCAGCATCTCGGCGACGCCGAGTACGCCCTTGCCGGACATCGAGTCGGCGGTCTTGCTGTCCGCCATGTCCTGGAACTGCTGGGTCGCCTGGCTGTCGAACATGCCGTCTCCAAGGCCTGCCTGGCGCATCGATCCGATCATCTGGCGGAGGAACACCGCCTCGAACGCCTGCGCGGCGGACTTGAGCTTCTCGCCCGCCGCATCGCTGTTCGACGACGAGACGAGTGAGGGCGTCGTGGTGGTGGAGGAAACGCCGGTAATCATAGCACGATCAGCTCCGCCTTCATCGCGCCCGCCTGCTTGAGCGCTTCCAGTATGGCGACGAGATCGGCGGGCGAGGCCCCGATCGCGTTCACCGCCTTGACGATGTCGGCGAGGCTGGCTCCCGCCGTGAGGAACATCGGCGAATGCTTCTCGTCGACCGCGATCGCGCTGTTGGGCGTGACCACCGTCTGTCCTTGCGAGAAGGGCGCGGGCTGCGACACCTGCGGCTTCTCGTCCACCTTCACGGTCAGCTTGCCGTGGCTCACCGCCGCCGGCGCGATCCTGACCGCACCGTTGATAACGACCGTACCCGTGCGAGCATTAACAACTACTCTCGCGGCGGCGTCGGCGGGATCGATATCGAGGTTCTCGATCGACGCCATCAGCGCGGTGCGGAGCTCCGCACCGGGCGCGGCGGTGATCGCCACCGTCTCGGCGTCGATCGCCTGCGCGCGGCCGGGGCCGAGGCGCGCGTTGATCGCCTGCGCCACGCGCTGCACGGTGGTGAGATCGGCCTCCGCCAGGTTGAAGTTGATCGTCGGCGTGGTGGCGAAGCCCGCGTCCACCGCGCGCTCCACCGTCGCGCCGCTGGGGATGCGGCCGGCGGTGGGCACGTTGATGACGACGTTCGATCCGTCCGCCGCCGAGACGCCGAGGCCGCCGACCGCGAGGTTGCCCTGCGCCATCGCGTAGATCTGCCCGTCCGCGCCGACCATCGGCGACATCAGCAGCGTGCCGCCGCGCAGCGACTTGGCCTTGCCGAGCGCGGACACGGTGATGTCGAGCGTCTGGCCGGGCTTGGCGAAGGCGGGCAGTTCGGCGGTGATGATGACGGCGGCGGCGTTCTTGGTCGCCGGATTGATGCCGGCGGGGATCTGGAGGCCGAGCCTGGAGGCGACGCCCTTCATCGCCTGCGTGGCATATTCCAGGCTGTCGTCGCCGGTGCCGGCGAGACCCACCACGATGCCGTAGCCGGTGAGCTGGTTGGTGCGCAGCCCCTGGAACTGGCCGAGATCCTTGATCCGCGCGGCGGATGCGGGGGCGGCCGCGCCAGACAGGGCGGCGAGCACGAGCAGCAGGCGCTTCACCATGGCGGACCTCATCAGAACGGGCTCACGCGGCTGAAGAAGCGGCCGAGCCAGCCCTGCGAGGAGGCGCGCGCGATCTCGCCCTTGCCCGAATAGGTGATCTTGGCGTCGGCGACGCGGGTCGACAGCACCGAATTATCCGAGCCGATGTCGACGGGCCGCACGATGCCGGCGATCTGCACGAACTCGTCGCCGCGGTTGAGCGTCAGGTGCTTCTCGCCGCGCACGGCGAAATTGCCGTTGGGCAGGATCTGCGCGATCGTCACGGTGACGGCGCCCGAGAGCTGGTTGGATTGGGCGGCGCCGCCGGTGCCCTTGAAGGTGCCATTGCCGCCGAGCGAGGCGTCGGACGACTTGAAGAAGGACAGCGGGCCCGTCGTCGGCGGGGTGAGGCCGATATTGCCGGAGCGATCGGTGCTGGCCGAGTTGGTCTTGGTCGCGGCCGTCTTCTCCACGAGCACGATCGTCAGCGTGTCGCCCACCATCGCGGCGCGCGCGCCGCTCGTCAGCGGCGCGTAGCCCATCGAGGCGTGGAAGATCGCGCCGTCGGCCGGGGGCGCCAGCGGCAGGATCGGCGCGGACGGCGCGTATTCGTTGATCTTGGGCTCCTTGTGCCGCGCCTCGGCGGGCTGGGGGAAGCCGAGCGTCGCGGCGACGATCGCCAGCCCGAGGGCGGCGACCGGCACGCGCAGCGACGGCGGGCGCCGACGCGACGAGGGGGAGCGGGGGAGGGTACGCGACATCGCGGATCGGGCCTTCGTCAGATCTGCTGGTTGGCGAACTGGAGCATCTCGTCCGTCGCCTTGATCATCTTGGAGTTGACCTCGTAGGCGCGCTGCGTCTCGATCATGTCGACGAGCTCCTCGACGACGTTGACGTTGGAGGCCTCAAGCGAACCCTGCTCGATCGAGCCGCGCCCCTCGGTGCCGGCATCGCCGACCTGCGGCGCGCCGGACGCCTGCGTCTCGGTGAGCAGGTTGTCGCCGACCGACTTCAGGCCGGTGGGGTTGGTGAAGCTCGCGAGCTGGATTTTGCCGAGCTGCGTCGCCTCGGTGGAGCCGGCGGCGGTGGCCGAAACGGTGCCGTCGGCGCCGATCGTGATGTTGGTCACGCCCTGCGGCACCTGGATGTTGGGCACCAGCGCGCGGCCGTCGGCGGTGGTGATCTGGCCTTCCGACGACAGCGAGAAATTGCCGTCGCGGGTGTAGGCGGTGGTGCCGTCGGGCTGCTGGACCTGGAAGAAGCCGTTACCCTGGATCGCGACGTCGAGCGCGTTGCCGGTCTGGTTGAGCGACCCTTGCGTGTCGGACCGCGAGGTGCCCGTCATCTTGACGCCGGTTCCGAGTGCGGCGCCCTGCGTATACTTGTCGTCGCCCGACGAGGTGGCGCCTGGCTCCTTCATATACTGGTAGGCCAGCGTCTGGAAATTGGCGCGATCGCGCTTGAACCCGGTGGTGTTCACGTTCGCGATGTTGTTCGCGATCACCTGCATGCGCTCCTGCTGAGCGTCGAGGCCGGTGCGGGCGACGTGGAGGGCGGCGTTCGTCATCGTCTTGTCCTCAGTTCGGCAGGTTCATGAGATCGGCGGCGGAGCTGTCCATCTCCTTGGCGCCGGCGAGCATCTTGACCTGGGTCTCCCAGGCGCGGCTCGCGTCGATCATGTCGGTGAGCGTCTTGGTGACGGAGACGTTCGATCCTTCCAGCGCGCCGGGGGCGACGCGGGCATCGGGGTCGGAGGGCAGCGTGCCCCCGCCCGCGACGCGGAACAGCCCGTCCTCGCCCTTGGTGATCTTGGATCCGGCGGCGGAGACGAGCTTGAGCTGCTCCACCTGTTGCGGCTGCGCGGGATCGCCGCCCTGCGGCACGATCCACACCGCGCCCGTCTTGTCGATCGACACCTTGTCGGCGGGCGGCAGCGTGATCGGGCCGCCGTCGCCCAGCACGGGCGAGCCGTCGCCGGTGGTGAGCAGCCCGCTGTCGGAGACGGTGAGATCGCCGCGCCGCGTATAGGCCTCGCCCCCGCCCGGCGCCTGCACGCCGAGCAACGCGTCGCCGTCGAGCGCGACGTCGAGGTCGCGCCCGGTGGCGACGACCGCGCCCGCCTTGGTGTCGGCGCGCTGGACCGACTGCTCGGTCTGCGCGCGGGTGGCGACGGACCCGTCGCCCGGCGCCACGTACACCGACGTCGCGTCCGCCATGTCGCCGCGGAAGCCGGTGGTGTTGGCGTTGGCGAGGTTCGCCGCCGTCACCGTCTGCCGCGCCATGAGCGCGCGCATCGCCGACAGCGAGGTGTAGATCAGCCGGTCCATCGGTCAGCCTCTCGACGATAAGGGTTTACTGGAGGTTGATGATCGACTGGAGCATCTGCTTGTCGGTATCGATCGCCTTGGCGTTGGCCTGGAAGTTGCGCTGCGCCGAGATCAGGCTGACGAGCTCCGCCGTCAGGTCCACGTTGGAGAGTTCGAGCGCGCCCGAGTTGATCTGGCCGCGCCCGTCGACATTGGCCTCGCCGACCTGCGCGTCGCCGCTCTTGCCGGTGACGGTCCACGACGTGCTGCCCGCCTGGTGGAGACCGCCGGGATTGGCGAAGGTCGATACCGCCACCTTGCCCAGCGCCTGCGTCGTGCCGTCCGAATAGCCCGCCGCGATGAGGCCGTCCTCTCCGACGGTGAGGCCGTTGAGCTTGCCCGTCGTCTTGCCGTCCTGCGCCGACTTGACGGTGGTGAACGAGTAGTTGCCCTGCTTCGTCGACGCGCCGTAGGTCAGCGACAGGCTCATCGGGGCGGCGGCGCCGGTGGGCTGCACCGCGTCGTAGGTGGTCTTGGTCGTCGGCGACTTGAGCGAGCCGTCCGAGTTGAACACCACTTTCTGCGGATCGGTGGTTCCGGTCGGAAAGACTTCCTTGTCGCCGACATAGGTGTGCACGGTCCAGGTGCTCGTTCCGTCATCGCTGCCGTTGGCGGCGGGCTTGGTGTCGCGGATATAGTAGGAGGTCATCGGCAGCGCGCTGCCGACCTGATCGTACACCGTCGTCGACGTCGCATAGTTGTAGCTGTTCGCGTCGCTCTTGCTGAAGGCGTAGGGATTGGACGTGCCGTAGGTCGAGCGCGCTGCCGGCAGGTCGGCGTCGGCCGGGAAGGTCAGCGTCGACTCGATCGAGCTCGTCGCCTTGGGCGTGCCGCTCGTCGGCGGGACGTGCAGCCCCTGCATCGCGTCGAGGCCGGTGGCGATCGTGTTGCCGAGGCTGTCGACCGGCAGCACCTGAAGCACCGAGCCGCCCGAATCCACGACGTCGTTGTTGCCATTGACGGTGAAGGCGCCGTTACGGGTGAACTTGGTCTGGTTGCCGGTGCCCGTCGAGCGCGTGACGAAGAAGCCCTCGCCGCCGACCATCAGGTCGAGCGCGCGGCTGGTCGTCTGCGTCGAACCCTGCGTGAAGTCCTGGCTGATGCTCTTGAGGCGCGTGCCCTGGCCTACCGACGACGACTGCGACTGCATTGCCGACGACGAGATGAGGTCGCCGAACTCGGCGCGGCTCGACTTGAAGCCGCTGGTGCCGACGTTCGCGATGTTGTTCGACGTCGTGTTGAGATCGAGCTGCGCGGCGTTCAGGCCGGAGAGCGAGGTGTAGAAGGACATGGGGGACGCTCCTCTTACGA
This sequence comes from Sphingomonas sp., assembly GCF_965200105.1. Taxonomy (GTDB): domain Bacteria; phylum Pseudomonadota; class Alphaproteobacteria; order Sphingomonadales; family Sphingomonadaceae; genus Solisphingomonas. The sequence goes on along the minus strand of NZ_CBDATN010000003.1, from coordinate 547,669 downwards.
AAGGCTGAGCACGTCGGCAGGCGCGACGGTGCCGTTGGCGGTGGTGATCTGCGCGGAGGCGCCGCCGGCCGGCGACTGCACGCCGGTGACGGTCGCCCAGGTGGCGACGCTGGGTGTGATCGCGCCGGCCGCGCCCGAGGCGGAGACGACGACCTTGAGCGGGCCGGTGACGCTGGTGCCGTCCGGCTTCTTGCCGTCGAACGAGAAGTCGAGCGTGCCCGCCTTCTGCGCTGTGAGCGACTGCGAGTAGACGGAGGCGCCCGTCGCGTCCTGAAGCTCGACGCTGACCGCCGAGGCGTCGGACGGCAGCGTCACCTCGCCCTGGTAGCTGCCGTCTGCGAGCGGTTGCGCGCTGGACGAGGTGGTGAGCGCCGCCTTGCCGATCCAGCTCGCCGCGTCGCCGACGCGGTTGCCGGTGATCTCCGACAGCAGCGACTTCAGCGACGAGTTCATCTCGGTGATGCCCGAGGTCTGCGTCATCTGGCTGAGCTGCTGCGTCATGGTGTTCGAATCCATCGGCGACGTCGGATCCTGGCTGGTCATCTGCGTGGTGAGCAGCTTCAGGAAACCGGCCTGGTCGATCGATTGCGAACCCGTCGTCTTCTTCGTCGCGGTCGACGACGTCTTCAGGCTGTCGAGGTAGCTGTTGGTGGATGTGGCGGTGGTGGTCGTCATGATTACTGCCCGAGCTTGAGGGTATCGAGGGTCAGCGTCTTGGCGGTCTGGAGCACCTGGACGTTGTTCTGGTATTGGCGCTGCGTCTCGATCATCTCGACGAGCTCGGCGGCGCCATCCACGCCCGCGTCCCAGACGTTGCCGTCCTTGTCCGCCAGCGGATTGGTCGGATCGAAGCGCTTGGTCGGCTCGGTGGCGGACTGGACGACCTGATCGACCTTGACGGTGGACACGCCCGGCGCGTCCGACACCTGGGTGAAGACGGGCTTCAGCGCGCGATAGGCGCCTTCCTTGGTGGTGGCGACGGTGCCCGCGTTGGCGAGGTTCGACGCGATCGTGTTCAGCCGCACGAGCTGCGCCGACATGGCGCGGCCCGATATGGAGAAGAGGTTCATATGATCGGACATGGTTCTTATTCGCCCTTCAGCGCCTGCATGACCGTGCCGATGCGGCCTTGGAGGAAGGAGAGGGTGGCGCGGTAGGCGACCGCGTTCTCGGCGAACTGGGTCTGCTCGGTGGAAAGCTCGACGGTGTTGCCGTCGGGCGAGGCCTGGATCGGCACGCGATACTCGACATTCTCGTCGGCCGCCTGATCGACGCTGGCGCCGGTGGAGGCGGTGGCGGCGTCCAGCGCCTTGGCGAAATCGATGTCGCGCGCCTTGAAGCCCGGCGTCGCGGCGTTGGCGATGTTGGAGGCGAGCATCGCCATCCGCTGCGAGCGCAGCGCCAGCGCCTTGCCGTGGATGCCGAAGAGCGCGTCGTCCGCCATTTTCCTGTCCGGGCCTCTAAAGTTTCGCGTCGCGTCGCCGTTACCGGCTTCGGGATGGTCGGCGCGTCGCGGTGATGCGATCGCGTCGGCCAGACATGTGCAACCCGCGTGCCAACTGCGTGGCACGAGGGCGGCGGGGACGTGAGACGGGCTCCGGCGGCAGGCGACTGCCGGCGGGCGGCAATTTCTTGCCGGTCGGCTTGCCGCCGCCGGTGCAGCGGGGTGTATGCGTGGGGCTCGGTGGCATCTTCCTGGATCCGGTGGCGCCGCTGCTCGTGATCGGCGGCGCGGGCGCTATCGCGGCGATGCGATCGACCGCGGGCGACTGCGCGCGGGCGTTCGCGGCGCTTGGCCCACTGCTGCGCGCATCCCCCGAGCGGGATGCTCAGGCCGCGCGCGTCGCCGTCAACCGCATCGTCGAGCAGGCGCACGCCGCTTCGATCGCTAGCGTCGATCGCGCGCCGCTGGTCGAGCGCTTCCTCGCGCGCGCCTCGCGCGTGCTCGCCGACAGCGTAGATGCCGACGCGTTCCGCCGCTGGGGCGAGGAGGAGGTCGCGTCGCGGGCGTCGCGCCACGCCGCCGCCCACGCCTTCTGGAACGCGGCCGCCGATGCCGCGCCCGCGCTCGGCATGATCGGCACCGTCGTCGGGCTGATCGGGATGTTCGGCGCGATGGACGATCCGGCCCGGATCGGCCCGGGCATGGCGCTGGCGCTGACCACCACGCTGTGGGGCATCGTGATCGCCAACCTCGTCGCGGGGCCGATCGCCGCCCGACTCCAGCGGCTGTCGGCGTGCGAGATCGCGTGGCAGGAGAAGGCGCTCGGCCGGCTGGAGACGCTGGCGCGCGAGCAGCTTCGCGTCGGCCCGGCGCCCGTGGAGGCGCGCGTCACTTCGCTCGACGTACGGCGCCGCGCGGCATGAATGCTCCCGCCGCCCGTGCGCGCTGGACGCTGAGCTTCGCCGATCTCTGCCTGGTGCTGCTCGCCTTCCTGCTGATGCTCCAGGCCAACCGCGCCAGCCCGCAGGCGCTGGGCGCGGGCATCCGCACCGCCTTCGGCGCGTCGCCGCCGCTCGTCAGCGATCGCGTCGCCGCAAGCCTGTTCGAGCCGGGCGAGGCGATCCTGCGCGGCGATGCGCGTGCCGATCTCGTCGCGATCGGGCGCGGCGCGGCGGCGGCGCACGCCGTCGTGACGGTGGAGAGCCGGGGCAGCGACGGCGCCTCGCGTCGCTTCGACGGGTGGGAGCTCGCCGCCGCGCGCGCCGCCGCCGTCGCGCGCGCGATCGCGGAAGGCGGCCTCGACCCTGTGCGGATCGACGTCTCGGTGGCGGGGATGCGCGACGCCACGCGGCTGCGGGGGCAGCGGCTGAGGATAACGACCGTGCCGCGCGCCGCTTAAGCGCGTTAACGGATTTTTGGGAGGACATGCCGCTTAACGGCCCCCGAAACCTCGGGGATCGACCGTCATGGCGTGCCGTTCGCTGGCCTTTTTCCTGTGTATCGCCTGCTCCGGTGCGGCCTCCGCCGCCGCCGGCGCGGACGGGTTCGAAGACATGGCGAAACTCGAATCACGAGTCGTGGCGGCGCTCGACGTCGATGTCGGCCAGCCCGGCGGCCCCGTCGCGCACATCGACAAGCGGCTGAAGCTCGCCGCCTGCCCCGCACCCGTCACGATCGATCCGCCTGCGCTGGGCGCGCTGCCGCTGCGTTGCGAGCCGCTCGGCTGGCGGCTGCGCGTGCCGCTGGTCCGCGTGGCAGCCGCGCAGTCCACTCCCGGCTTCGCGCCGGCCGCCGCGCAGGCGCCGCCGATCATCAAGCGCGGCGATCCCGTGCAACTCGTGTCGGGCGCGGACGGCTTCAGCGTCTCGATGGCGGGCACCGCGCAGGAGGACGGCCGCGCCGGCGGGCGACTCCGCGTCAAGACGGAGGTCTCGGGTCCGGTGGTGATCGGCCAGGTGGTCGATGCCGGCATCGTGCGCGTGGGTACCTACTGATGCTGAACGGCATCGGCTCCTCCACCTCTTCGCCGATCGGCACGCAGCGCGGCGGCGACGCCAAGCGCGTCGACGTCGCGGGCACGCGGACCACCTCGTCGGGCGAGGGCGGCATCGCCACCACGGTCGGCCGCATCGCCGCCGAAGGGCCGCCCATCGAGACCGACCGCGTCGCCGCGCTCCGCGCCGCGATCCGCGGCGGCACCTACATGGCCGATCCCGATGCGATCGCCACCAAGATGATCGCGGGCGACCTGTTATGAGCGCGCTGGACGAGTTGATGGCGGGCGAGCGCGCGCTGATCGCGGCGCTCGATGCCGACGATGCGAACGCCATCGAGCGCGCCAGCGCCGAGGTCGCCGCCGCGCTGCCGCGCCTCGGCGAGGACGATGCCTCGCGCGATCAGGCGGAGGAGGCGATGCGCCTCGCGCACACCGCACGCGCGATGCTCAATCTGCTCTCCGATCGCACCGAGCGCCGCTTGGGCCGGCTGACCGCGGAGACGGGCATCGCCGGCCCCGCAACCTATGGCCGCAACGCCAGGCTGCGGCGCTGATGGCGCTCACCATCATCCCCGGCCCCCGCGAGCGGGGCGCGAGCGCGGCCGATCTCGCCGCCGCTCCCGCGAACTCCGTCGGCGGCCGCGTGCAGAATGCGATCGCGTCCGCCGCGTCCTCGACGGGCGTCGACTTCCATTATCTCTACCGCCAGGCCTCGATCGAGAGCGGGCTCAACCCGAACGCGCAGGCCAAGACGTCCAGCGCGTCGGGCCTCTACCAGTTCATCTCGCAGAGCTGGCTGGGCGTCGTGAAGAAGCATGGCGCCGAGCACGGGCTCGAATGGGCAGCGAACGCCATCACGCGCGGCTCGGACGGCCGCTTCTATGTTTCGGACGAAACCACCAAGCAGCAGATCCTGGCATTGCGACAGGACCCGTCGACCTCCGCCGTGATGGCGGGCGAATATGCGTCGGACAACAAGGACATCCTGCAGGCGAAGCTCGGCCGCGAAGTGGGCTCGGTCGATCTCTACCTCGCGCATTTCCTGGGGCCGGCGGGCGCGACGCGCTTCCTGAAGGCCAAGGACGGCGATCCCAGCCAGTCGGCCGCCAGCGTGATGCCCGCGGCCGCGCGCGCCAATCGCTGGGTGTTCTACGACAAGGCCGGCAACCCGCGCAGCGTCGCCCAGGTCTATGAACGCTTCGCCCAGCGTTTCGAGAAGGGCGGTTCGCCCGCCTCCGGCAGCACCGGCACCACCACTCCGGCGGTGAGCGGCGCGACCATGCTCGCTTCCGCCTCGCGCCCGGCCGACACCGCCGCCGAGATCGCGCGGATGCAGCTCGCCGCGATGAACGGCACCACCGATGACGGCATGACCAGCGTCGCCGCGTTCGGCACCGGCGGCGCAACCCAGCAGAGCCGGACGCTCGCCAACGCCGCGCTGATGAGCCCGAGCCCGAAGACGGCCAAGCTCGCCTACCTCATGCTCGCGGGCATGGGCCTGAGCTGATGGCCACGACGGCGATCAACAAGCGCGTCTGGCTGGACGCGGTGCGCGGCGGCATCCTGCCGATGGCGTCGCTGATGCTGATCGCGCTGATGGTCGTGCCGATGCCGGCGATCATGCTCGATCTCGGCTTCATCACCAACATCGTGATCAGCCTCGCGGTGCTGATGGTGGCGTTGAACGCTGCGCGCCCGCTCGATTTCTCCGCCTTTCCGACCGTGCTGCTGTTCGCGACGCTGCTGCGCCTCGCGTTGAACGTCGCCTCCACCCGCGTCGTTCTGGTGCATGGCCACGAGGGCGAGGCGGCCGCCGGCCACGTCATCGAGGCGTTCGGCAGCTTCCTGATCGGCGGCAATTACGCGGTCGGCATATTCGTGTTCGCTATCGTGATGATCATCAACCTGGTGGTCATCACCAAGGGCGCGGGCCGCGTGTCCGAAGTGTCGGCGCGCTTCACCCTCGATGCCATGCCCGGCAAGCAGATGGCGATCGACGCGGACCTGAACGCCGGGCTGCTCACGCCCGACGAGGCCAAGGTCCGCCGCCAGGAGGTCGCCACCGAGGCGGACTTCTACGGCTCGATGGACGGTGCGTCCAAGTTCGTGAAGGGCGACGCGATCGCCGGCGTGCTGGTGCTGGCGGTGAACGTGCTCGGCGGGCTCGTGCTCGGCGTCGTCAGCCACCAGATGGCGATCGGCGACGCCGCGCGCAATTACGTCCAGCTCGCGATCGGCGACGCGCTGGTGGCGCAGATCCCCGCGCTGCTGCTGTCGATCGCGGCGGCGTCGATCGTCACGCGCGTCAACTCGCCGCTGGATCTCGCCGGCCAGATCGGCAGCCAGTTCGGATCGGCCAAGGCTTGGACACCGGTGTCGGGCATCCTGATCGTGCTCGGCCTCATGCCGGGGATGCCGCACCTCATCATCCTGCCCGCCGCTGGCCTGTCCGGCTTCGTCGCGTGGCGGCTGCGCGGGGCGGACGCGCTCAAGAAGGCCGAGGCCGCGCTCGCCGCGCAGCCCGCCAAGGCCGAACCTGCCAATCCAAGCCAGATCGGCTGGGAGGAGGTCTCCGACGGCGCGCCGCTGGGCCTCGAGATCGGCTACGGCCTCGTCGGCCTCGTCGACGAGCGCAAAGGCGCGCCGTTGATGGGCCGCATTACCGGCATCCGCCGCCAGCTCTCCAAGGAACTCGGCTTCGTGCTGCCGATGGTGCGCGTGCGCGACAACATGAACCTGTCGCCCAACGCCTACCGCATCACCGTAGCGGGCGTGTGCGTGGGCGAGGACGAGTGCATGCCGAACGACCTGCTCGCGCTCGACAGCGGCGATCTCGCCGGCACCATCGAAGGCCGCGCCGTCAAGGACCCGACCTTCGGGCTCGACGCGGTGTGGATCCCGGCGGAGGAGCGCGCGCGCGCGGTGGTGCTGGGCTATACCGTCGTCGATCCCTCCACCGTCATCGCCACGCACCTGAACCAGCTCGTCGCGATGTCGGCCGCGGACCTGTTCGGCATGGACGAGGCGCAGAAGCTGCTCGACGCGCTGAAGGAAGCCGCGCCGCAGCTCGCCGGCGCGCTCACGCCGCAGCCGCTCAGCCTCGCGCAGATCGCCGCCGCGTGCCGCACGCTCTTGACCGAAGGCGTGCCGCTCAAGGATTTCCGCCGCATCGCCGAGGCCATGGCGGACGCCGCGCGCGAGGAGGGCGACGCCAACCAGTTCGTCGAGAATGTCCGCCGCCGCATCGGCGCGCTGATCGTCCAGACGCTGGTGCCGGTACGCGCGCCGCTCGCGGTCGTGACGCTCGACGCGAGCCTGGAGAGCCTGCTGACGCAGGCCGTGCGCACCGGCCCCAACGCCAGCCACCCGATCGAGCCCGCGCTCGCGCAGCGCATCGTCCAGGCGGTGGGCGAGGCGGCGCACCCGCTGATCGGGGAGGGGCGCCGCTTCGCCGTCGTCACCTCTCCGATCGCCCGCCGCGCGCTCGCCCGCCTGCTCCGCCCGCATCTGGCCGACGCGCCGGTGCTCTCCTTCCTTGAAATCCCCGACGGCAAGGCGGTCGAGGTCGTCGCCGTGGTCGGCGGCGCCCAGCCCCAGGTCGGCCACCGCAATCCGGAGCTCGCCGCGTGAACGCGCATTCTCCCATGACCTACGGCCGCAAGCCCGCGCGCGAGCGTCCGGCCGATCTCGTCCAGGCGCACATGCCGCTGGTGCGCAAAATCGCCTGGCACGTCCACGGCCGCGTCTCGAACGCCATCGACATCGAGGATCTCGTCCAGATCGGCATGGTCGCGCTCGTCGAGGCGGCGGGCGGCTACGAGGATCGCGGCCACGCCTTCGCCACCTACGCGGGCATGCGGGTGAGGGGGGCGATGATCGACCATCTCCGCCGCCACGCCAGCCAGTGTCGCTCCGGCATGGCCAAGCGCAAGGAGATCGCGCGCGCCCGCGCCGAGCTGGAGGCGAAGCTCGGCCGCGCCGCCGGCGAGGCCGAGATGGCGCAGGCCATGGGCCTGGACGCCGCCGGCTACCGCGAGCTCGCCGACGCCGCCGAGGCGGTGCGCCACGAGAGCATCGACGAGGTCTATTCCGATCAGTCGATGTGGTTCGCCGACCTGGCGGAGGGGGCCGACGAGGCGCTCGACCACGACAATCTCAAGCTCGCCCTGGCCGCCGCGATCAAGCAGCTACCGCAGCGCGAGGCGATGGTCCTCCAGCTTTACTTCGTGGAAGAGCTGAACCTGGAGGAGATCGGCCGCGTGCTCGATATCGGCGCGGCGCGCGTCTGCCAGATCAAGAAGGCCGCGCTGGATAAGGTGCGCGTGACGCTCGCCGACCTGGCGTAGCGCCGTCCAGCCGATCCTCGATCCGGTCGAGCCGGGTCGCCAGTTCGGACAATCCCTCCCGCGTCATGCCGGTCAGCGCGCCCATCCCGTCCGGCTGATGCCCGGCGAGCGACGCCCGGAAGCCGTCGAGCCCACGCCTGAACTCGTCCGCCGACAGGCCGTCGCCAGGCGCGGCGTGCGCGCTCGCCACCGCCAGCCGACGGGACGCGGCGTCGAGCGCGGCGATCGTGGCGGGCAGCTTCGCCAACGCCTCGTGCTCCGCGCGCGCCTCGGCGCGCTCCGCCTGCACCGCCGCCAGCGTGCGGCCGACGGTGACGACCGCGCCCAGCGAGGCGAGGCTCGCCACGCAGCTCAGCGTCGCCGCGCCGGCGACGAGATGGCGGCCGATGCCGCCCGACAGCAAGCCCTTGGCGCGGCCGGCCGGCGGCGTCTCGGGGGCGGAGAGCGCGTCGACGCCGGGCTCGACGGACGCAGCGTCGAAGAGCGGGACGTCCGACGGCTCGGCGGCCATCGCGTCCGGGAGCGCGGCCGGCGTCGACCCGGTTGCCGGCACATCGCCGAACAGCGCGTCGAGCGCCTCGTCGTCGCGCGCGGCGGATGCGGGGGCGATCTCGGCGATAACAACGGTCGCGGCGGGTGCCGCGCCGAGCATGTCCGGATCGAGGGGATCGGCAGCGCGGGCGGCGGGCTCCGCCTCGGCGGCCTTGGCGCGGCCCTTCCTGGCCGCGCGGGGCTTCGCAGGTGGTGGCGGCGGCGGTGGCGCGGCATCCTCGAAGGTCAGCTCGTCGTCGTCGCCGACGAAGGCGGAGGCATCGAAGGGCGCGTCGGTCATGGCTGCGGTCCCGCGGGGCTTGAGACACGAATGGCCCCCGGCGCGGGGGAGCGGTTGCGCCGGGGGCCATCCCTGGGCCTTCAGTGGAGGGTGATCAGACCCTTACTGGAGGAGCTTGAGCACGCCCTGCTGCGACTGGTTGGCCTGGGCGAGCATGGCGGTGGAGGCCTGCGAGAGGATCTGGGCCTTGGCGAGGTTGGTGGTCTCGGCCGAGAAGTCCGCGTCCGAGATGCGGCTGCGGGCGTCGGTGAGGTTGGTGACGTTGTTGGTGAGGTTGTTCACCGCCGAGTTGAGCTGGCTCTGCGCCGCGCCCAGCCCGGCCCGCACCGAGTTCACCGACTTCAGCAGGCTGTCGACGCTGGCGATCGTCACCTGCGCGTTGGCGACGCCGTTGCTGGTCGCACCGGTGTGCGCGGTGTTGGAGACGACGAGGTTGCCGGCGACCGCGGCGGTGCCGCTGGTGGTGCCGTCCGACTGGGCGTGCATCTTGCTGATGTCGATCTTGCCGACCGTCACGGTGATCTGGTCGGACGAGGTCGAGCCCGCACCGGCCTGGATCTTGACCGAGACGTCGGCGGTCGGCGCCGTGCCGTCCGCGATCGCGCCGGTGGTGGCCGTCGTCGAGCCGGCGTTGGTGCCGACCGAGAAGAGCGACACGCCGTTGAAGCTCGTGTTCTGCAGCACGCTCGAGATCTGCGAGGTGAGCTGGCCGACTTCCGTCTGCATGTTGGCGCGGTCGTCGTCGGAGTAGGTGCCCGAAGCCGCCTGCACGGCCAGCTCGCGGACCCGCTGGAGCATGTTGGTGACCTCGCCCAGCGCGCCGTCGGCGGTCTGGACCAGCGAGACGCCGTCGTTGGCGTTGCGGATCGCCTGGTTCATGCCCGAGATCTGCGAGGTCATCGAGTTGGAGATGGCGAGGCCGGCGGCGTCGTCGGACGCCGAGTTGATGCGCTTGCCCGAGGACAGGCGGGCCATCGCGGTCTGGAGCTGCATGTCGGCCATGCGGCTGCCGTTCTGCGCGCGCAGGGCGGAGGAGTTGGAGTTGATGACGGTCATGACGAGAACCTTTCCCTGGGGCCGGCCGGATCGAAGATCCTCGTCGGCTACATTCCAGGTAACGACCGTTCGGACGGCGACTTTAGGCTCGGGAGGCGCTTTTTTCTCGCGCTAACGGGCTGATCCGGACGCGACAAAACCGCCGCCGGCATGGGCCGGGGCGGTTTGACACGAATGGCCCCCGGCGCGGGGGAGCGGTTGCGCCGGGGGCCATCCCTGGGCCTTCAGTGGAGGGTGATCAGACCCTTACTGGAGGAGCTTGAGCACGCCCTGCTGCGACTGGTTGGCCTGGGCGAGCATGGCGGTGGAGGCCTGGCTTAGGATCTGGGCCTTGGCGAGGTTGGTGGTCTCGGCCGAGAAGTCCGCGTCCGAGATGCGGCTGCGGGCGTCCGTCAGGTTGGTGACGTTGTTGGTGAGGTTGTTCACCGCCGAGTTGAGCTGGCTCTGGGCGGCGCCCAGGCCGGCCCGCACCGAGTTCACGTTCTTCAGCATCGTGTCGACGAAGCCGATCGTCTGCTGGGAACTGGTCGCGGTGCCGACCTGGAACTCGCTGTCGACGGTGACGTCCTTGGCGACGCCGGCCGAGCCGCCGGTGTTCGCGACGAACCACTTGTCGCCGGCCACGACCGTCTTCGTCTTGCCGATGTCGGCCTCGGTGACGACGCTGCCGAACGTCGCGCCGGCGGCATAGTCGTCGATCGTCACCACCCGCGTCGTGCCGATCGCGGCACCGCTCGCGCCGGCGGTGAGGTCACCCTTCGGCGCCGTGTAGGAGAAGGTCGTCGCGAGATTGGACACGTTGATGGCCGTGGAGTCGCTGGCGCCCGCGCCCGACTGGATCACCGTCTTGGTGCCGTTGCCCGCCGTACCGGCCGTGGCGGCGGAGTTGTACTTCGCCGTATCGAACAGGGCGACGCCGTTGAACTTGGTGCCCGTCAGCGTCGTCTTGATCTGCGAGGTGAGCGAGCTCACCTCGGTCTGCATGTTGGCGCGGTCGTCGTCGGAGTAGGTGCCCGAGGCGGCCTGCACGCTCAGCTCGCGGACGCGCTGGAGCATGTTGGTGACCTCGCCCAGCGCGCCGTCGGCGGTCTGGACCAGCGAGACGCCGTCGTTGGCGTTGCGGATCGCCTGGCTCATGCCCCTGATCTGCGAAGTCATCGAGTTGGAGATGGCGAGGCCGGCGGCGTCGTCGGACGCCGAGTTGATGCGCTTGCCCGAGGACAGGCGGGCCATCGCGGTCTGGAGCTGCATGTCGGCCATGCGGCTGCCGTTCTGGGCGCGCAGGGCCGACGAGTTGGAATTGATGACGGTCATGTCAGAACCCTTTCCGGTTCACCGGGATATTACTGGAGGAGCTTGAGCACGCCCTGCTGCGACTGGTTGGCCTGGGCGAGCATGGCGGTGGAGGCCTGGCTCAGGATCTGGGCCTTGGCGAGGTTGGTCGTCTCGGCCGAGAAGTCCGCGTCCGAGATGCGGCTGCGGGCGTCCGTCAGGTTGGTGACGTTGTTGGTGAGGTTGTTCACCGCCGAGTTGAGCTGGCTCTGCGCCGCGCCCAGGCCGGCCCGCACCGAGTTCACCGACTTCAGCAGGCTGTCGACGCTGGTGATTGTCGTCTGCGCGTTGGCGACGCCGTTGCTGGCCGCCGAGTCGCTCGACGACACCATCAGGTTGCCCGCCGCGGCCGCCGCGCCACCGCTCGAGATCGCGGCGGCGTGCATCTTGCTGAGGTCGAGCTTGCCGATCGACACCGCGATCTGGTCGGACGAGGTCGAGCCCGCGCCGGCCTGGATCGTGACGGAGACGCCGGCCGCCGGTGCCGTGCCGTCGGCGGTGCCCGCGGGCAGCGTGCCGACGGAGAACAGCGAGACGCCGTTGAACTGGGTGTTCTTCAGCACGCTGCCGATCTGCGACGTCAGCTGGCTGACCTCGGTCTGCATGTTGGTGCGGTCGTCGTCGGAGTAGGTGCCCGAGGCGGACTGCACCGCGAGCTCGCGGACCCGCTGGAGCATGTTGGTGACCTCGCCCAGCGCGCCGTCGGCGGTCTGGACCAGCGAGACCCCGTCGTTGGCGTTGCGGATCGCCTGGTTCATGCCCGAGATCTGCGAGGTCATCGAGTTGGAGATGGCGAGGCCGGCGGCGTCGTCGGACGCCGAGTTGATGCGCTTGCCCGAGGACAGGCGGGCCATCGCGGTCTGAAGCTGCATGTCGGCCATGCGGCTGCCGTTCTGCGCGCGCAGGGCCGACGAGTTGGAATTGATGACGGTCATGAGGATTACCTTTCCCGCTCGATTGCCGGCCGGAGCGACAATCCCTTGCCGGCCACGATGCAGGTAACGGTGGATCGGCGATGGGCTTTAGGCGGAAGATCGCCTTTTCTGTCGCTAACGCGATGTTAACCATGAAATCGCCTCGCGCGCGCGAGAAAGACCGAATCCGGGTGCGCGCGTTATCTGTTTGTTAGGGCCGATCGGCGAGATTCCGGGCTGGACGATGGTCAGGTCGTCCGAGGAGCGCGGGCATGGTTTCGATCGGGATCAGCGAGGCAGCGCAGGCGGAGTGTCCGGCGCTGGGAGCCTGGCTGGCCGGTGTCGGCATCACGGTCGCGCCTGCTCGTGCCGGCACGTCGCAGGGTGGCGTCCGCATCTTCGCCGCCACCGAACAGTCGCTCTCTGGGCCGGGCGACGTCGTGGTGGAGGTGGCGGAGGGTGCGCCCCTGCTGGTGCGTGAAGCGGGGTCGGCGGCGCGCGTGCGCTTCGGCTTCGCCGACATGGCGTTCGGGCTGGCGATGATCGCCGAGCTTGTCCGCCCCGCCGGGCGCCCCGCCGTGGGCGAGCCCGACAGCGCGATGTACCTGAAGCTCGCCGAGCGGGTCGCGGGATCGGACGCGACCGTGCTCGTGCTCGGCGAAACCGGTACGGGCAAGGAGGGCATCGCCCGCCTGATCCACGATCTCTCGCCGCGCGCTCGCGGCCCGTTCGTCGCGGTGAACTGCGCCGCGCTGCCCGAGACGATGCTGGAGGCGATGCTGTTCGGCCACGTGAAAGGCGCGTTCACCGGCGCGGGCGCCGCGTCGGACGGCCTGTTCCGTGCGGCGGACGGCGGCACGCTGCTGCTCGACGAGGTCGCCGAGATGCCGCTCGCGCTCCAGGCCAAGCTGCTGCGCGCCATCCAGGAGCGCGAGGTGCTGCCCGTCGGCGCCACCGTGCCCGTGAAGGTCGACGTCCGCATCGTCGCCGCCGCCAACCGCGAGCTGGCGATCGAGGTGTCCCAGAGCCGCTTCCGCGCCGATCTCTACTGGCGGCTCAACGTCATGCCGCTGGCGCTGAAGCCGCTGCGCGCGCGCCGGCTCGACATCCGCGCGATCGCGGCTCATCTCATCCTCCGCCATACGCCGCTCGGCACCGCCGTGACGTGGCCGACGGCGAATGCGCTCGACCGACTGATGGCGCACGATTGGCCGGGCAACGTCCGCGAACTCGACAACGTGATCCAGCGTGCGCTGCTGCTGCGCGCCGGCGACCGCATCGAGGCCGACGATCTCGCGATCGAGGTGACGCGCGCGACCGCCGCGCCGACGCTCGCGCCCGTGGCTGCCAATGACGGCACGCTGGCCGACGCGTCGCGCGCCTCCGAGCATGACGCGATCCGCGCGGCGCTCGCCGCGACCGGCGGCCGCAAGATCGCCGCCGCCGCGCGGCTCGGCATCTCCGAACGTACGCTGCGCTATCGGCTCGCCGAGATGCGCGCGCTCGCCGCCTGAGGCCTCAAGCCATGACGACGATCACCGCTTCCAGCCTGCTCCAGATGCGGGCGCAGATCCTGCAGCAGAACGCCGCGCTCCAGAAGGCGCAAGTACCCGCGACGACGGCGCCCGCCGCCGCGCCGGGCATCGCCGACGCCACCGCCGCGCCCAAGGCCGATTTCGGCGACGCGCTGAAGTCCGCGCTGGGCCAGGTCAACTCGCTCCAGGCGAAGTCGGAGGATGTGTCGGCTAGCTACGAGCGCGGCGACAGCACCGACATCGCCGCCGTCATGCTGGCGCGCGAGCAGGCCTCGGTCGGCTTCCAGGCGACGCTGCAGGTCCGCAACAAACTCCTGTCCGCGTACAAGGATATCATGAGCATGCCGGTCTGACATGGCTGACGCGAGCGCACCTTCGACGGCCCTCGTCCCCGCCGCGTCCGGCGGGCTTCCCGCATTGGGCGCGGGCGGCGTGGGCGGCATCCTGACGCGCATCCGCACGATCGCGGCGCAGCCGGCGGTGGCCAAGAGCTTGCCGATGATGGGGCTGCTCGGCCTCTTGGGCGCCGCCGCGCTGATCTGGGCGGTGCTCCACCAGCCGGCGCAGCGCGACCTGTTCTCGGGGTTGGGCGATGCCGACAAGGCGGCGGTGGCGCAGGCGCTCGATACGGCCGGAATCAAGTACACGCTCGATCGCGACACCGGATCGCTGACGGTGCCGGAGGACAGCTACTATCGCGCCAAGATGCTGCTCGCGCAGCAGGGCCTGCCCAAGGCAGCGCCCGACGGCGATTCGATGATCTCCTCGCTGCCGATGGGCGCGAGCCGCGCCGTCGAGGGCGAGCGGCTGCGCGAGGCGCGCGAGATGGATCTCGCGCGCACCATCGAGGCGATCGACGCGGTGGAGACCGCCAAGGTCCACCTGGCGGTCGAGGCGCCGAGCGTGTTCCTGCGCGACGCCACCAAGCCGCAGGCGTCCGTCATGCTCCGCCTGCGCGCCGGCCGCACGCTGGGCGACGGACAGGTGCAGGCGATCGTCCACCTCGTCGCCGCCTCGGTATCGGGCCTGGCGCCCGAGGACGTCTCGGTGGTCGACCAGTCCGGCCGGCTGCTGTCCAAGGGCGGCGGCACCGCCGACGACGACGCGCAGGACCGCCAGGTGGCGCTCCAGACGCGGATCGAGGACGGCTATCGTCAGGCGCTCTCCAGCCTGCTGACCCCGATCGTGGGAGAGGGCAATTTCACCGCCAACGTCCACGCCGATCTCGACTTCGCCGAAGTCGCCTCGACGCGCGAGACCTATCCCAAGGACGGCTCGGTGGTCGCGCGCGAGCAGGGGAGCTGGGCCAATGACGGCCAAGGCGGCAACAAGCCCGCGAGCGGCATCCCCGGCGCGCTCTCCAACCAGCCGCCGGCGCCCGCCACGCCGTCCGCCACCGCCAACGGCCAGCCCGCCAACGGTCCCGCCGCGCCCGGGACCGCGCCGGGGCAGGCGTCGGCCGGCGCCGCCAGCAAGTCCAACGAGACCTACGATCGTAGCTATCAGCTCGGCCACGAGGTCTCGGTGACGCGCAACCCGGTGGGCACGGTGCGGCGCCTCTCGGTCGCGGTCGCGCTCCGCCAGGCGAAGGGCGCCAAGCCGCTCACCCCGCAACAGCAGCAGCAGATCGAGGCACTGGTGAAGGGCGCGGTCGGCTTCGACCAGCAGCGCGGCGATCTCGTCTCGGTGTCGCAGCAGAACTTCGTGGCGGATCCGGAGGCGGACAAGCCGGCCTGGTATCAGGCGAGCTGGATCGGCCCGGTGGCGCGCAACGTCACCGCCATCATCGTCGCCGCGATCCTGGTGTTCGGCATCGGCCGCCCGATGCTGAAGCGCCGCGCCAAGGCCGCCGAGGCCCAGGCGGCCGAGAGGGCGAAGGAGCGCGCCGCCGTCGGCCGCGAGATCGCCGGCGCCATTTCCGAGGCGGATCGCGAGACGACGCTCGACGGCACGAAGCCGGTGACGCTCGACATGATCGAGGCGGCGCCGAGCTACGCGGCGCGCGCCGCGCTCATCCGCAACTTCGTACGGCAGGATCCCGATCGCGCCGCGCTGGTGGTCCGCGACCTGATCCGCGCCGACATGCCCAAGGAAGCCGCCAATGGCTGAGGCGCTGCCCGCCCCCGTGCCCGACGCGGCGCCGCCCGCCGGCTCCAGCGCCGCCGCCATCCTGCTGATGCTGCTCGCCGAGGACGAGGCCGCGCAGGTGCTCGGCCGCCTCGATCCCGACGAGGTGCAGCAGCTCGGCACCGCGATGTTCGGCGTCGCCGATGTGTCCGAGGAAGAGGTCGACAACGTCCTCGACCAGTTCGTCGGCCGCGCGCGCGAGCGCACCACGATCGGCTTCGGCGCCGACGGCCAGATCCGCACCATGATGGAGCGCGCGCTGGGCGCCGAGCGCGCCGAGAACATGCTCGCCCGGATCACGCCGCCGACGCGCCAGTCCGCGCTCGACTCGCTCAAGTGGATGGATGCCAAGACGATCGCCGCGCTGGTGGAGACCGAGCATCCCCAGATCGCCGCGCTCGTCCTCGCGCATCTCGAGCCCGGCGTGGCCGCCGACGTGCTCCAGCTCCTTGAGGAGGATGTGCAGGCCGACGTCGTCTACCGCGTCGCGACGCTCGGACCCGTGAGCCACGAGGCGCTCGACGATCTCGAGCGGCTGCTGCTGCGTCAGGTCAACAAGAAGTCCAACGGCTCCGCGCCGGCGCGGGGCGGCGCGAGCGAGGCGGCCAAGATCGTCAACTCGACGCGCACCACCACCGAGCAGCGCGTGATTCGCCAGCTCGCGCGGCTCGACAAGAATCTCGCGCGGATGATCGAGGACGAGATGTTCGTCTTCGACAACCTGATGGCGGTCTCGGAAAAGGATCTCGGCACGCTGATGCGCGGCGTGGACAACGAGATCCTGATCGTGGCGTTGAAGGGCTGCGAGGAGAAGCTGCGGACGAAGATCTTCGGCTGCATGTCTAGCCGCGCCGCCCAGTCGATCCAGGACGAGATGAACGAGCGCGGCCCCATGCGCCTCGCCGAGGTGCAGGAGGCGCAGAAGGCGGTGCTGGCGATTGCCCGCAAGCTCGCCGAGGCCGGCACGATCAGCCTCGGCGGGAAGGGCGAGGACTATGTCTGAGCGCTTCGCGGCCGCCGAGCGCATCTCGATCTGGACCAAGCCGCCGCGTCCCGAAGGGCCGATGCCGTTCGTGGCGTGGGGGCAGGCGCTCCGCCAGGCGTTCGAGCCGCCGCGGGACGAGTTCCCGATCCCCGAAGAACTGACCGTCGATCCGGACGCGGTGCGCGAGGAGAGCATGGCCGAGGGCTTTGCCGCCGGCCTCGCCGCCGGGCGGGCCGAAGCGGACGCCGAGCGCGAGGCGCTCCACCGCCTCGCCGCCGGTCTGGGGGCGCTGCGCCCCGAGCCGACACGTGCGTTGGGCGGGATGATCGCGATGACGGTCGAGCGACTGCTCACCGAACTGATGGGAACGGTGGAGATCGACCGCGATCTGCTACTGGCGCGCGCCACCGCCGCCGCCGAGCTGATCGGCGAGGAGACGCGGCCCGCGTGCCTGAAGCTCCATCCCCACGATCTCGCGCGACTGGAGGGTGCGGCGCTGCCGCTTCCCGCGCATGCCGATCCGACGCTGCCGCCGGGCGGCGTGCGCGTCGAGACCGGGCAGGGCTGGATCGAGGATACGCCGGCGATGCGGCTGGAGACGCTACGCGCGGCGCTCGACCGCGTGACGGCGGCACGATGAGCGTCGTCGCGCGGGCCGAAGCGATGCTGGCGAGCCTCTCCGTCGGCGAGGTGACACCCCGCCGCGTCGGGCGGCTTGCCGCCTTCGACGGGCAGATGCTGGAGGCGACCGGGCTGTCGCTGCCGGTCGGATCGGGCGTGCGCGTGATCGACGCCGACGGCCACGCCACCCGTGCGGAAGTGGTCGGCTTCCGCGGCGAACGATCGCTGATGATGGCGCTGGACGGCGAGGCGCCGCACGCCAATGGCGGTCGCGTCGAGCCCGACGGGCGCGGCGGCGTCGCCGAGGTCGGAGAGGCGCTGCTCGGCCGGGTGGTGGACGCGACCGGCCGCCCGCTAGACGGGCTCGGCCCGATCGGCGAGACGACGACGTGGCCGCTCGCGGGCAAGCCCGCCAACCCGCTCGATCGCGCGCGCGTGACGCAATGCTTCGACATGGGGGTGCGCGCGATCAACGCGCTGCTCACCGCCGGCGTCGGCCAGCGCATCGCGATCTGCGCGGGATCGGGCGTCGGCAAATCGGTGCTGATGGGCCAGATGATCCAGGGCGCCGACGCCGACGTGATCGTCGTCGGGCTGATCGGCGAGCGTTCGCGCGAGGTGGCGGACTTCCTGGCGACCAAGCTGGTGCCCGGCGTGCGCGAGAAGTCGGTGGTGGTGGCGGTGCCCGCCGATCACCCGCCGGTGCTGCGCCTGCGCGCCGCGATGCGCGCCACCGCCATCGCCGAGTATTTGCGCGACAAGGGCAAGCGCGTGCTGCTGCTGATCGATTCGCTCACGCGCTGCGCGCACGCCCAGCGCGAGCTTGGCCTGTCGCTCGGCGAGCCGCCGACGATGAAGGGCTATCCGCCGTCCGCGCTCGCCATGGTGCCGCGCCTGATCGAGCGCGCCGGCGCCGACGCCCACAGTGGCGGCTCGATCACCGCACTCTACACCGTGCTCGCCGACGGCGACGACACCGACGATCCGATCGTCGACACCGCGCGCGCGATAGTCGACGGGCATATCATCCTGTCGCGCTCGCTGGCCGAGCAGGGCGTGTATCCCGCGATCGACGTCGGTAAGTCGCTCTCCCGCGTGATGGCCGACATCGTCGACGACGAGCATGGCATCGCCGCCGCGCGGCTGCGCCGGCTGTGGTCGGTCTATGAGGAAAATCGCGATCTCATCCTGATGGGCGCCTACAAGCCCGGATCGGACGCCACGATCGACGAGGCCGTCATGCGCCGCGAGGAGATCCTCGCGTTCCTGAAGCAGCGGCCCAAGGATCGGGTCGACCTCGCCCACGCCTCCATCGAGCTCATCGATCGGTTCGCGGCGTGAACGCGGTCGTCAAGCGTCGCGAGCGGATCGCCCGAGTGCGCCGGGTGCAGCACGCGCAGGCCGCGGCGATGGCGACGGCGGCCGAGCTTCACCTGAGTTCGCTTGAACATAGCGAGGGGCGGCTGACCGAGCTGCGCGCCAGCCTGTCGTCGGCGACGGGCACCTTCGCCGCCGAGACGCTGGCATCGCGCGCCGAGCTGGCGCTGCGCCTCGACGAGGCACGCTTCGGGCTCATCCCGACGATCGATGGCGCACGCGCCACCGCAGAACTGCGCGCCGCCGAGCGGATGGAGGCGCGACGGCTTCAGGAGAGCGCAGATCGGCTGACGGAGCGCGCCGCCGACGCCGCCAACCGGCTCGCGGAACGCCGCGCGTCGGCGAGTCCGCGCGTCGAACGCAAGAGGGG
This sequence comes from Sphingomonas sp., assembly GCF_965200105.1. Classification (GTDB taxonomy): domain Bacteria; phylum Pseudomonadota; class Alphaproteobacteria; order Sphingomonadales; family Sphingomonadaceae; genus Solisphingomonas. The sequence continues at coordinate 528,734 of NZ_CBDATN010000003.1, read as the reverse complement.
GGGATGATGGACGCTTTGGGACTGGGGCTCGCGCCCGCGCTGTCTGCCGGATCGGCGACGCCGGCCGCGAACGACGCCGGCGGCGACGCGGGCACGGATTTCTCCGCCCTGCTTGGCGGGATCGTGGTGGCGCCGGCTGCGGCCGGCGCGGCGGGCGCGGCCAGGGCCGCCGACGCCTCCGGCATGGACGGGGCTAATGCCTTGCCGGCGCTTGACCCCGCGATACCGGGCGCAGCTGGCGACGCCGAACTCGCTCCCGCGCTGGCGGCGCTGTGCTCGCTTCCTGCGCCTGCCGACGATGCGTCCGGCGTGCCGACGATGGCGACCGACGACGTGAACCCGCGCCCGGCAAGTGGACCCGCGGTCGCGTCGGCGGGCGCCTCGGCGGACGAAGACGACTCGTCCACGCCTTCGACCGGCCGACACCGGCGCCGGGGAGACGATGATGTCGCGTCGCCTTTCGCGCCTCTCGCCTTCATTCCCGTCCTGCCCGCCGATGCCGAGACCGCGTCGTCGGCCGCTAGGCAGGAGAAGCCGAAGGTGGCGGCATCCACTACCGCCGCCGCCCTGCCGATCGCTTCCGAGCAGCCGGCCGATCTCGCGCTGTCCGTCGGTGCCGGCCGACCGGCCGCTCTCGAGCAGTCGGTCGATTTGTCGCTCACGCCGGCCGAGGCGCGGGCCGCCATCGCGCTCGCCGCCGCCGACGACGACAGGACGGCTGCCGCCACCGCCGTCGCGCCCGACACGAGCGGCGAGGCTTCGATCGTCGCTGCCGGTATGAGCCGACCGGACACGGCCGCGTCCGCCCAGGCCGCGAAGGCGCAGGAGGCACGCGCGGGAGAGGCGCGGGTCGGGGAGGTTCCGCCCGGGCGCGAGACGGTGACGACGGTGGACATGCTCTCCGTCCGATCCACGCCGGCGCGTGTCGCCGTGACGGCGGCGACACCTGTCCCGCTCCGGCCGGAGCCGGAAGCGACGAAGATGGTGGCCGCCGCGGTCGTCGGCGGGTCAGGGGCCGAGCGGCGCGGCGGCAAGCGTGGCACGGCCGCGGTCGAGGCGGCGCCCTCTCCTGTGACGGCCGACGTCACGGGCTCGGCCGTCGCCGCGCCGACGCTGTCGGCGTCCCTCGCGTCGCCCGCGTCGACGATGTCCGCGCCCGACGCGGCGTCCGCCTCGACGATGACGACGGCCGGCACCGTGCTCGCTGCGTCGGGCGCCGATCGTCGGATCGAGGTCGCCAGGACCGCGATCTGGGCGGACGGCATCGCCCGCGACATCGCGTCGGCTTCGGCAACGAGCGGCACCGCGCACTTCACCGTGTCGCCTCAGAGTCTCGGCCAGGTCACGGTCGCGATCAGCCGCGACGGCGCGTCCGCCGACGTCGCGATCACCGCCGCCACCGCCGACGCGCGCGCGCTGATCGCCGACGCGCAGCCGCAGCTCGTCGCCGAGGCGCGCTCGCACGGGCTCGATATCCGCCACACGCGCTTCGACGTCGCGCCCGCCGACGCCGGCAACACGAGCCAGACCGCGACGCAGACGCCATCGGGGATGGTGGCGGGTTCGTTAACCGATCGCGGCTATGCCGGCGGGGCGGGGACCGGCGCGGGTAGCGGCGGCGCCGCCGGCCGACAGCCGCAGCAGCCCCGTCCCGAGCCGCAGCAGCGTGCCCCGGTGCGGACCGCGGCGGCCGCGACGGCGAGGCCGGCCGAGGCCGACCTCTACGCGTGAGCGGGCCATCATGCCTGAGCGGGGATGTGATCGATGAGTGACGACGCGAAGCCCGAGCCCAAGAAGGGCGGCAAGAAGAAGCTGATCCTGATGATCGTCGGCGGCCTGGTGCTCGCCGGCGGCGGTGTGGCGGGCGGCATGTTCGCGGCGGGCATGGGGCTGGGCGGCGCGCACGCCGCCGAGCACGACGATCCCGAGAAGCCGAAGCTGGTGGCGCGCGAGCACGAGACGATCGATCCTTCGGATGCGCGCAAGGAAGTCGGCAGCTTCGAGCCCGATCCCAAGCGCTACAAGCCGAGCTACTACGACATGACCCAGGCCTTCACCTCCAACCTGCGCGACACCGACGGCATCGCGCAGATGGGCCTCAGCGTCTCGACCTTCTACGACGCCAAGGTGCTGGACGGCTTCAAGGACAACGAGACGCCGATCCGATCGGCGGTGCTGGAGACGATCGCCAATCAGGACGCCTTCGTGCTCCAGACGCCGGAGGGCAAGGAGCAGCTCCGTGCCCGCCTGAAGAACGCGATGAATCAGGTGCTCCTCCAGAAAACCGGTTACGGCGGCATCGACAACGTCTACTTCACGAGCTTCATCATCCAGTAGGGCTCGGACGGGCGTGGCGAAGGACGCGAAGACGGGAGCGGGACAGAAACGGCTTCAGGCGGCGTTCGCGACGGCCGATATCGAGCCGTTCGCGCTCGGCGCGGAGTCGCTCCGGCCCGGCGCGCGGCTCGCCGGGCTCGACCGGCTGGGCGAGCGGCTGGCGCGGCGGCTGCGCGACGTGTTCGAACCGTTCGTCAAGGTGAAGCCCAAGGTGGAGGCGGCGTCGTCGCTCACCTCGCGCTTCGACACCTGGCGCGATGCGCTGCCCGAGTTCACCAGCGTCAGCCTTTATCGTATGCGCCCGATGAAGGGCGGAATGCTCATCGCGATCGCGCCCGATTACGTGGCGCGGCTGGTCGACGCTTTCTACGGCGGGACCGGCGCGGCGCTCGGCGCCTCGACCAAGCGCGAGTTCACCGCCGCCGAGGAGCGGCTGCTCGGTCGCGTGACCGAGGGCATCGCCGCCGCCGTCGCCGAGATCTGGACCGAGATCGTCGCGATCGAGCCGCAGCTCGCCGCGCGCGAGATCAACGCCGGCTACGCGACGCTGGTGCGCGGCGACGAGTCGGTGGTCGTCCAGCGTTTCGCGATCGCCGGCGGCGGATCGGGCGAGACCAGCATCGATCTCGTCTTCCCGCTCGCCGCGATGCGCGCCTACGAGGCGCAGCTCTCCGCCAAGGTCCATGCCGAGGCGACGTCGGTGGACAGCGAGTTCCGCTGGCGGCTGGCGCGCGCGCTGGAAGGCGTGAGCTTTCCTGTCCGCTCGGTCGTCGCGCGGCCGACGCTGTCGGTGCAGGAGTTGCTGGCGCTCAAGATCGGTGACGTGATCCCGATCACGCTGGCGCCGCGCGTGCCGCTGCTCGTCGGCAACAGACGGCTTGCGGAAGGCACGATCGGCGAGCAGGAAGGACGCGCGGCGTTCCAGATCGAGACAGTGGGCTCGGATCGGGTCCTGACCGACCGGAGTGGCGCGGATCGCGGGGGGCTGAAGGCGTGAGCGAGATGGGCGAGGCGGCCTTTCCGGGCATCGACGATCCCGACGGCGTGGCCGCGCGCAACTTCCGCCTGCTCGCCGACATCCCGCTCCGTCTCTCGGTGGAGGTCGGCTCCACCTCGCTCAAGCTCTCCGAACTGCTCGATCTCAACGAAGGCTCGGTGGTGGAGCTCGATAGGCAGGCCAACGAGCTGCTCGACATCCTGGTCAACGGCACGCTCGTCGCGAAAGGCGAGGTGGTGACGGTGAACGGCCGCTTCGGCATCCGCGTCGTCGACGTCGTCGCCTCCGAGGCGCGGCTGGCGGGGATCGAACGCCGGGCATGACGCTCGCCTACTTCGTCAACGTGTTCCTGATGCTGGCGCTGGTCGCCGGCATGGCGGTGGGCACGCTGTGGCTGGTGCGACGCTTCCAGCCCGGCCTCGCGACGGGTGCGCGCGAACGCTCCGTCAAGGTGGTCGACGCGGTCACGATGGGGGCGCTGGGCGCGCGGCTGGTCGTGGTCGAGTTCGAGGGCCGGCGGCTGCTCGTCGGCGTCACGCGCACCGGCATGAACCTCATCGCCGAGGCCGGCGCGGACAGCGAGTTCCAGCAGTATATCGACGACGGCGTGCCGCTCGCCGGCGGCCCGCGCGGCGCGGCGCGGCGCTGATCGTGCGTGCCGCGCTCGGGCGCTGGCTGGCGATGCTCGCCGCCGCGCTGCTGCTGACGGTGTCGATGCCGGCCGCCGCGCAGGTGACGGCACCCGCCGCGCCGGCGGCGAACGCGGCACCAGCCCGCGCACCCGGCACCGGCGTGCCCGTGCCGCCCGCGGGCGCCGCGCAGACGGGCGCGCTCAACCGCGCGCTGGGAACGATCTCGGGAGACGGCAAGCCGCTGTCGCTGTCGCTCCAGATCCTCGTCCTGATGAGCCTGCTGACGGTGCTGCCGTCGCTGATCCTGATGATGACGAGCTTCACCCGCATCATTATCGTCCTGTCGATCCTGCGCCAGGCGCTCGGCCTCCAGCAGACGCCGCCCAACCAGGTGCTGGTCGGGCTGTCGCTGTTCCTGACGCTGTTCGTGATGCGGCCGACGATCGACCAGATCAACCAGACCGCTATTACGCCGTACGGGCAAGGTCGCGTGCCGATCGAGCAGGCGATCTCCAGGTCGGGCGATGTGCTGCGCGGATTCATGCTGCGGCAGGTGCGGCAGACCGACGTCCAACTCTTCGCCAATATCGCCAAGGTGCCGAAGTTCGCGACGCCGAACGAGATCCCCTTCTCGATCCTGCTGCCCGCCTTCGTCACCTCCGAGCTCAAGACGGCGTTCCAGATCGGTTTCCTGATCTTCCTGCCCTTCCTCGTCATCGATCTCGTTGTCGCCACGACGCTGATGGCGCTGGGCATGATGATGCTGAGCCCGCAGATCATCTCGATGCCGTTCAAGCTCCTCCTGTTCGTGCTGGTCGACGGCTGGGCGCTGACGATGGGCAGCCTGGCGTCGAGCTTCGGGTGAACCTATCCGGTTCATTGTTGCTTGATAAACACTGTGATCCAGGTTAGGGGCGCGACATGGATTCGACCGTCGGCACCGACTATTTCATCGGCGTGGCGCAACACGCGCTGTGGGTGCTGGCGCTCGCCTCGGTGCCGATCCTCGTGCCCGCGCTCGTGGCGGGACTCGTGCTCGGCATGGTGCAGGCGGCGACCTCGATCCAGGAGCAGACGCTCGCCTTCGTGCCCAAGTTGATCGTGGTCGGCGTGTGCTTGGCGCTGTTCGGCGGGGCGATCATCACGCTCCTCGCCGACTTCATGCGCGAAATGTACGCGCGCATCCCGGATCTGGTGCAGTAGCCATGTTCCCGATGGGCTTCGCCGGGCTGGAGGCGCAGCTCTGGCTCTACCTGGTGGCGATGGTGCGGCCGGGCGCGGCGCTCCTCACGGCGCCCGTGTTCGGCGCGTCCAACGTGCCCGTGCAGGTGCGGCTGATCCTCGCGCTGGCGATCGGCATCCCGGCGATCGGCGGCACCGCCATCGACCTGCCCGACGGCGGGCTCGCCACGGTGGAGGGCTTCCTGCTGGTGGCGGGCGAGGTGCTGGCGGGGCTCGCACTCGGCTTCGCGGTGCAGCTCGGCTACGCCGCCGCGATGATGGCGGGCGAGGTGGTGGGCAACGCCATGGGGCTGGGCTTCGCGCAGATGATCGATCCGTCGAGCGAGGGTTCGAGCACCGCGCTCGCCTCCTTCCTGTCGATCATCGCCACCTTCCTGTTCCTCTCGATCGGCGGCCATCTCGCGCTCGCCTCGATCATTGTCGACAGCTACCGCGCGCTGCCGCCGGGCCAGGCGTGGCTCGGGCAGGGGAGCGTCCACTCGATCGTCCTGTTCGGCGGCGACATGATGGCGGCGGCGATGACGATCGCGCTGCCGATCGGCTTCGCGCTGGTGCTGGTGCAGGTGGTGATGGCGATGCTGGCGAGGAGCGCGCCGCAGATGAACCTGTTCTCCGTCGGTTTGCCCGCCACGCTTCTCGCCGGCATCGTGCTGCTGGCGATCGCCGCCCCCGCGATCGGCGCGGGCATCGAGACCTCGATCCTGCGCGGTATCGAGCTGGCGCGCGGGCTGGCGGCGGGCGCCGCCTGATGGCCGAGGAAGGCGGCGGCGAGAAGAGCGAGGCACCGACCGCCAAGCGCCGCAAGGACGCCGTCGAGAAGGGCGACGTCCTCCAGTCCAAGGAACTGGGCACCGCCATGGTGGTGCTGGCGGGCGCGGCGTGGCTGGCCATCGGCGGCCCGCTGCTCGTCCAGGCCTGCGCCGAACTCATCCGCAGCTCGCTCGCCTTCGATCGCTCGGCCGTGGCGGATTTCGAGCCGGGCACGACGCTCGTCTCGATGCTGGCGCGCGTGGCGCTGCCGCTCGCCACGCTGTTCGCGGCCACGCTGCTCGCCGCCGTGGGCACGCCCGCGGTGCTCGGCGCGCTCGGCTTCCGTTGGCAGGCGGTGGCGTTCAAGGGCGAGCGGCTGAACCCGCTGGCGGGCATGAAGCGCATCTTCGGGCCGCAAGGTGTGATCGAACTCGGCAAGGCGCTCGCCAAGATCGTTGTGCTGGGCGCGCTCGGTTGGTGGCTGCTCTCGAAGCGGCTGGCGGGGCTGACCGCGATGGGGCGGGGCGACGTGTCCTCGGCGATGGCGCAGCTCGGGCAGAGCTTCGTCTTCGCGGTACTGACGATGGCGTTGGGTCTGTTCGCGATCGCGGGCGTGGACGTGCCCGCGCAGATCATCCGTCGCACCGGCCGCCTGCGCATGACCAAGCAGGAGGTGAAGGACGAGAACAAGGAGAGCGAGGGCTCGCCCGAGCTCAAGGGCGCGATCCGCCGCCGCCAGATGGAGACGGCGCGTCGCAGCTCGCGCGCCGCCGTGCAGACTGCCAGCGTGGTGCTCACCAACCCTACGCATTTCGCGGTGGCATTGCGTTACCGCCCCGGCCAGGACGCGGCGCCCACCGTGGTGGCGCGCGGGCGCGGCGCGACGGCGGATGCGATCCGCGCGCTCGCCACCGAGGCCAAGGTGCCGATGCTGCGTTACCCCGAACTCAGTCGCGCGCTCTACTTCACCACGCGTTCGGGGCAGATGATCCGCGAGGATCTCTACATCGCGGTGGCGACGGTTCTGGCGTTCGTGTTCAACCTCGATCGGGCGATGGCGGAAGGGACGCCGCAGCCGGCGGTCGAGGTGCCGGCGCCGGTCCGCTTCGACGAACATGGTCGGGCAATTACGGATTAGTGGAGCGATCGCCGGTTAAGAGCGCTCTTACTCGCCGATCGTAGTTCCGCGTCATGTTCTCCGGTGTGCTATCGACGGCGAGGGGACGCCCCCGGCGCGCGACGCGGCGCGACCGGCGGCGGGCGTGGCTCGCCGCGGTCGGCGCGGCGCTAGCGGAGGCCGACACGATCCTCGACGAGCTGTCAGGCGAGGAGGGTGACGCCGCCGAGGTGCGCGCCCGCGTCGCCGCCGCGCGAGAGGTCGCCGCCGCGCTCGGCGCGGGGCTGAGATGCGGTTCGGTCGCGAGGCGGCGCGCTCCGGCTCGCGACGGGTCGCCGGACCCGGCGGACGGATGAACCAGCTATAAAGATTCGCGCGCCATGGTCGTCATCCTGAGCGGAGACCGACATGACGACGACGAGCACCACCAGCAGCACCACGAGTGCCACGACGACGACCTCGTCGAAGTCGAACAGCTCGCTCGGCGCCAGCATCGTCAGCTCGCTGAACGCGGGTTCGGGCGTCGACACCGATACGCTCGTCACCAACCTCGTCGCCGCGCAGAAGGCGTCGCTTGAGGACGCGATCACCACCAAGCAGACGGCGAACACCGCGCAGCTCTCCGCCGCCGCGACATTGTCCGCCGACATTACGGCCTTCTCCGGCTCGCTCGACACGCTGATCTCGGGCGGCACGCTGATGACGCAGCCGACGTCCTCCAACACCGCCGTCGCGACCGCCAGCGCGGTCGCCGGCAGCCGCATCGGCAGCCTGTCGGCGACGCTCAACGTGACGCAGCTCGCCAAGGCGCAGACGGTGGAGTCGCAGCCGGTCTCGACCTCCGCCTCCTACGCGTCCGGCGGCATGACTATCGCGACTACCGGCGGCGCTTCGGTGACGCTGGCGGCGGGGACGGACTTCACCAGCCTGCCGACGCTCGTCGCCGCGATCAACGCCAAGACCGCCGCCACCGGCGTCGCCGCCAGCATCGTCAAGGACGGCAACGGCTCGCACTTGGTGATGAAGGGGACAACGGGCGCTTCGCAGGGTTTCTCGGTGACGGCGAACGGCGACGTCGCGGGCTTCGCCTACGCCCCCGTCGACGGCGACACCGCCGCGCCGGACGTCGTGACGGGCGCGGGCATGCAGCGGCTGCAGGCGGCGCAGGACGCGGCGTTCACCGTCGACGGCGTCAGCTACACGCGTTCGTCCAACACCGTCGGCGACGCGATCCCCGGCGTGAAGCTCACCCTCGCCGCCACCGGCACCACCGGGCTGACGGCGACGCGGCCGACCGACGCGATCGCGCAGGCGGTGACGGACTTCGTCTCCGCCTACAACACGCTCAAGACCGAGATCGACAGCGCCACCGCCGCGTCGACATCGTCGAGCGACGCGGGCGCGCTGCGCGGCAACGCCACGATCCGCGACATGCAGCAGCGGCTCGCCAAGCTCACCACCACGCCGCTGATCGCCAGCGGCTCGATCACCACGCTCGCCCAGCTCGGCGTGCAGACGGGACGCGACGGGACGCTGTCGGTGAGCGCGTCGACGCTGAACTCGGTGATCGTCCAGTATCCCGACGACGTCGAGGCGATGTTCAACCCGACGCAGAGCGCCTCCTCGGGCGCGGTCACGATCCGCAGCAAGGTCGGCGTCGTGGCGGCGGGCACCTACCGGCTCACCGACCTCGTCGCCTCCAGCGGTGCGACGGCGGCGTCGGGCAAGGTCAACGGTGTCGCGGCGAGCGGCAGCGGTTCGCTGCTGACCGCGGCGACGGGCAACGGCGTCGACGGGCTGATGTTCAGCGTCGGCGCCGGCGCTCCGTCCAGCGCGACGCTGTCGATCGATCTCGGGCTCGGCGGCGCGCTCTCGCTCATCAAGACGGCGCTCGCGGGCACCGGGGGCACGCTCACCGCGCTCACGTCGACGCTGAAGACGCAGGCCTCCACCTTCGCCGACCAGATCACGGCGGCGGAGGCGAAGCTGACCGTGTACCACGATCGGCTGGTCTCGCAATTCTCGACCATGAACACCCGCGTCTCCGGCTACAAGGCGACGCAGAGCTACCTCACCCAGCAGATCGACCTCTGGACAAAATCCGACAACTGACAGCCACGGAGCGTAAACCATGTTCGGCACATCCGGCGCCTATGGCGCGCCCGGCGCGGCGCGCGCGCGCTACCGCGACATCGACCTCACCAGCCGGATCGAGGGCGCCAGCCCGCACGCGCTGATCGCGATCCTGTTCGACGAGCTCGGCCGCACGCTCGATACCATGGCGGCCGCCTTGTCGGCGGGCAGCGGCGCGACCCGCGCGGGCATGCCCGAGCGGCGCGCGCGCGCGACCTCCATCCTGCTCGGTCTCGAAGGCAGTCTCGACCACGCGACCGGCGGCGAGCTGGCGAGCGGCCTTGCCGCCGTCTATCGCGAGGCACGGCGGCTGATCGGCGACGCGCTGGTCCGCAATGATCCGAAACCGCTAGTCGAGGCTCGCCGGATGATCGGCGAGATCGCGGATGCCTGGACGAACATCGGCTGACTGATCCGTTCCCGATATAATTACGGATCGACCTTGCTCCGTTCTGGTGGCATGCCGGAACGGATGTCGAACGCCATCGTTCGATCCGCCGGTTGGGAGACGGGCATGAACGGCGAGAGGGCGTGCTTCCTGCCCGACGCGAAGGTCGATCCCGCGTCCATACGATATGACGATGCGAGGCCTTCGGCGCTGGTCTTTGCCGACGATGAGGAGAGGCGCGAGCGGCTCACGGCGATCGCGGCCGGGCGAGGCCTGCGTGCCGTCGCCAAGCTCCCGATCGCGGAGGCCGCGGCGCGGCTCGCCTATCAGGTGTCGGGGCTGGTCATCCTCGAAGTCGCGGCCGACGGTGGCGTCGCGTTCGACCGGCTGCTCGATCATGTCGAGGACGCTGCCGGGACCGGCGCGGGAACGATCGTGATCGCGAGCGAGGGCATGATTGACCTCGTCGCACGCGGGCTGGGCATCGCGTCGACCGCGCTGCTGATCGCCCCGGAGGACGAGGAGATCGGCGCCGCCATCGACGAGCTGCTCGCACCCCGTGAGGCGGTGCTGGCCGACAGCGCGTCCGACGCGGCGAACGGGCGGCGTCTGCGCGAGCTCAGCGAGGAGGTCGGCCGCATCGCGCGCACGCTCGCCAGCCTCTCGGCGGGGGCCGACGCGATGCCTGGCATGACGGTCGAGCCGCGCAGCGTCGCGAACCGCCTGCAGATCGCCCGCGCGGAAATCCGAGTGCGGCGCCTGCGCGACCAGTTCTTCGACCCGTCGCTGTTCGCCGATCCGGCCTGGGACATGCTGCTCGATCTCGCCGCCGCCGACCTCGAGCGCCGCCGCGTCGCCGTCTCCAGCCTGTGCATCGCCGCCGCCGTACCCGCGACCACCGCTTTGCGCTGGATCGCGCAGATGACCGAGCAGGGCCTGCTCGCGCGCTACCCCGATCCCGACGACGGCCGGCGCGTCTTCATCACGCTGACCGAGGCCGCGCGATCCGGCATGAGCCGCTACCTGGACGCTTGCGCCACGCTCCGCGGCTGACGGCCGCGTTGAATTAGCGGGTCGTAAACGCTTCGGCGATAGCAGCCGCCACAGGGAGTGATCGCATGAGGATTTTCAGGTCTGTGCGTCGTGACGCGCGGGGCGCCACGGCCATCGAGTACGGGCTGATCGCGGCGCTGATCGCGGTCGCGGCGATCACGGCGATGGGAAAGGTCGGCAGCAAGCTGCAGAACACGTTCAACAACGTGTCCAATCGCGTGTGAGGTCACGCGCGCCCGCTCCCGTCATGCCGGGCGTATCATCCGCGGGCGGAGCGGCTCGACCTGCCTGCGCGCGGCCGCCGATCAGTGCCGCCCACCCGGGCCAGCTCGCCGCCGCCAGCTGCGCGAGGAAGATCGCGTTCTCCGCCAGCGCCATGGCGCGATAGTCGATCCGCCCGCGCGCGAAAGCGAGATCGATGGCGACGTCCGCCGCGTAGAGCAGCGCGAGCGCCGCCGCCCACCGCCGCCGGCTGGCGAGGAACAGGCCGATGGCGAGCGCGGTGAACAGCAGGTCGGTAACAAGCGAGGACGCGCCGAAGCTGCCGCTCAGCCAAGTCGCGGTGTTGACCGCCCAGAAGACGAGCATGGTGCCCGTGCTCGCCACCGACAGCCGCTAATCGCTCTCGTCGGAGAAGAGCGATATGACGAACGCCAGCGAGGTCGCGATCGCGAACAAGGCGATCTGCAGGCCTTCGCTCATGTCCGCACTACTGCTGGTGTGGACCGGGCGTGATCGGGATGCCGCCCCCGTTCGGTTGCATCACGGGGGGGCCGGCGGAGGAGGCCTGCGCGTCGGCCGGTTGCGCGAGGAGCGCGAGCACGTAAGCGAGAAGATCCATGACGATCCCCCTTCGCGGCACCATCGCCGCACTCCAATCATACTGCGCGTGCCGGGATCGTGCCAGGGCGGCCAGCGTACGAACCGCGGCTTGGCCGCAATAGCGGCGAGCACGCGCCGGCGTTCGCTGCCTTCGCGAGACGAGCCCGTCAGCTCCGCGAGGGGGCTATTCCGCACGCGCCGGTTTCCGCTAGACGGCGTCGATGCGGCTGCTGTGGGGATGGCTCGCGAGGTGGTGGACGCGGCGCCGGACGCAGCGCGAGTTCACGCGGCTGCGCGGCGAGCTCACGGATCTGCGGCGACGCGTCGGCGAGCAGCCGTGGTGGGGCGAGCTACCGCCCGACAGGACTGGGGCCGAGGCACGCCGTGAGCGGGCGCGCCGCTAGCCGACACGGCAGGACGCGCTGCGCGCTTCCGCTTCCCCTGATGCCGCAACCCGACTGCGCGCATCGAGGTGGCGCCTAGTTAGACGCCAGCCCGATCAGCGCGATCTGCCGGCCATAGCCGGTCTCCCCCCGGTGCGTGGCGCGGCGGAAGCTGAAGAAGCGCGCCTCGTCGGCGTAGGTGTCGAGGTGAAGCGGGTCGATCACCGTCACGCCCGCCTCGGCCAGCCGGCGGCCGACGAACCGCTCGATGTCGAACTGGTGGCGGCCGGGGCGCCCGGGTACGAGCAAGTCCGCGCGCGCTGGATCGCCGGCGACGAGGCGGTCGCGAAAGGCGTCGTCCACCTCATAGCTCGGCTGCGCGATGCACGGGCCGATGGTGGCGGCGATGCGCGCGCGATCCGCTCCGAGCGCGACCATCGCGTCGACCACCGAAGCGACGACGCCGCCGAGCGCGCCTTTCCAGCCGGCGTGCGCGGCGCCGACGACGCCTGCCCGCGCATCCGCCAGCAGCACCGGCACGCAGTCCGCGGTCAGGATACCGATCAGCAGGCCGGCTCGGTCCGTGACCAGCGCGTCGGCGTGCGGCCGCTCGTCGTCGCCACCCGGCTCGGCCACCACGGTCGTGGCACCGTGGACCTGGTGCACGGTCACCAGCGTGGCGCCGGGCATGACGGCTTCCACCGCTCGCCTGCGATTCTCCGCGATCGCCGCCCGGACATCGTCCGAGCCGAGCCCGACGTTCAGCCCGGCGTAGGCGCCCGTCGAGACGCCGCCGCGCCGCCCGAGGAAGCCGTGCGGAAGGCCCGCCAGCACCCTGCTGTGGATCGCCTCGACTCCCGCGCTGATCGTCGCGTCAATCGTCGCGCTGATCGTCACAGGGCCAGCCGCATGATGTCGTCCTCGTCCTCGTGCGCGCCGACCTTGAACGCGTAGGTGCCGACGCGCTCGAACCCGTAGCGCCGGTAGAAGCGCCGCGCACGCTCGTTGTCGACGAAAACCGAGAGGGCGAGGTCGGCGGCGCCGCGTGCGCGCGCCGTGGCGATCGCCCAATCCATCGCCGCGTGCGCGGCGCCGCCGCCTTGCCATGGCCTCAGCACGTAGAGTTGGCGCAGTTCGATCGTCGGGCGCGGCCGCTCGACGGGCAAGATCGGCGGGCCGAGTTTGCAGTAGGCGATCACCCGGCCGTCCGCCTCGCCCAGCCGCACGGCGTAGGCGGCGTCGGCGATCTCGGCGCGCCAGCGTTCGACGGTGTGCGTCGCCAGGAAGGCCGCGAGATCGGCGGGCGCGTAAAGATGCCCGAACGTCTCGGCGAAGCTCTCCCGGCCGAGCGCCGCCAGCGCGGCGGCATCACCCGGCGTGGCGTCGCGCCAGGTGACCGCTCCCGGCTTCGCGCGCGCGCCGCTCACGTGAAGCCCGCCGGCGTGGGCCAGCCGCGGGCCGTGACGGCCAGCACCTTGAAGAGCATCCCCATCTCCTCGCGATCGACCAGCCGCCGCCGCGCCGCCGCGATCATGGCGTCCTGCCCCGAGGCGCGCGCCAGCGCGGACGCCCTCGCATCGATGCCGAGAGCGACCAGCCACGCACCCTGCGGGAGCGGGCCGTGGACGGCGCAGCCCTCCGCGCGCGCCGCGTCCGCCAGCGCGGCGAGGTCGACATGCGCGGTGAGGTCCTGCTCCCCGGGCCGGTCGAGCGGATCGGCGAAACGGTGGCCACGGACGGCTTGAAGCGTGTCGCCGGTGAGCGGGCCCTCATAGCCATAGTCGATCAGCAAGGCGGCGCCGCCCTGCCGCGCGATTTGCGTTGCGAGCGTGCGCAGGATGGTGACGCCGGTTGGACAGGACTCGGTCACCGCGCCGCCGGCGGCGGGCTCAAAGGCCAGACGGTCTCCGTCGAGCGTCACTGCGCGCTCGCGTCCGGCGACGGTCTGCCGGATCGGCAGCGCATCGAAGAATTCGTTGGCGACCACCAGCAGCGCGTCGGCGTCGGGCAGATCGTCCACCGCCTCGTGATGGACGGCGCCGGGCAGGCGGCCCGCCTGCGCGGCGCGCAGCACCGGGCTCGTCTCGACAAGGTGAACGGCAGGCGTGAAGCCGGCAACGGCCATCGCGCGCGTCGCATCGGCGGCCAGCGTGCCGCGTCCGGGGCCGAGCTCGACGTAACGCGCCGCCGGCCGGCCGGCGCGATCCCACAGGTCGGCGAGCGCGAGCCCGACCAGCTCGCCGAACATCTGGCTGATCTCGGGCGCGGTGGTGAAGTCGCCCGCCGCGCCCAAGGGGTCGCGCGTGGCGTAGTATTGTGCGTTGCAGCGAGCCATGTAGTCGGCGAGCGGGATCGGCCCGCAATGTCGGATTTGCCGCTTCAGCTCGTCGGCGAGATCAGGCGACGCTCGCGCTCCCGGCGATCGGCTCCACGCGCTGGCGGCGTCCCGGCGCGGTCGCGATCAGGTAGAGGCCCAGCAGCAGCATCGGCACGCAGAGCCACTGGCCCATGTGAAGGCCCGTTTCCCGCGCGAACTCGACGAGTTGCTCGTCGGGCTCGCGTACGAACTCGACCAGGAAGCGGAACAGGGAGTAGCAGACGAGGAACACGCCGGTGATGAAGCCCGGCTTGTAGCGCGCGGTCGCGCTTCGCCAGAAGGTCACGCTCAGGATAGCGAAGAGGATGATGCCCTCCAGCGCCGCCTCGTAAAGCTGGCTCGGGTGACGCGGCACGTCGCCGCCGCCGGGGAAGACGATCGCCCACGGCACGTCGGTCGCCTTGCCCCACAGCTCGCCGTTCACGAAGTTGGCGATACGGCCGAAGAGCAACCCGATCGGCACCAGGACCGAGATATAGTCGCACACCCGCAGGAAGGAGAGCGCCTGTCGACGACAGAAGATCAGGATGGCCAGCGTGACGCCGATCGCGCCGCCGTGGAACGACATGCCGCCCTCCCACAGCCGCAGGACCTCGCCCGGATGCTGGAGATAATAGTCCGGCCGGTAGAACAGCACGTAGCCGAGCCGGCCGCCGAGCAGCACGCCCAGCGTCGCGTAGAACACGAAATCGTCGGCGTGGCGCCGCGCCATCGGCGCCCCGGGCTGCGCGATGAGCTTCAGCAGGTACCACCAGCCGACGAGGATCCCGGTGATGTAGGCCAGCGAATACCAGCGGATCGCCAGCGGCCCGAGCTGCACGGCGACCGGCGAAAGCCCGAGATCGGCGAAGTGGGTAAAGTGGGCGGGATCGACCGGCGGCATGGCGGTGCTGTAGCGGCGGCGGCGGCGTGCGCAACATGATGATCCGGCCGGAGCGGCGCCTTCGGGAGTGGATTCGGGGTGCGTCCTCCGCCTAGGGTCTCGGTCATGGCGGGCGGGATCACGCGGCGGCGGGTGCTGACGGGCGGCGGTGCAGGCGTCGGTCTCCTCGTCGCGTGGACGCTTTGGCCGCGCCGCTGGGGCGCGAACGTCGCGCGCGCTCCGGGCGAGACGGTGCTCGGTCCGTTCCTCAGGATCGGCGAGAATGGCCGCGTCGTCGTGCTGGTGCCGCAGGCCGAGACGGGGCAGGGGATCTGGACCGCGCTCGCGCAGGTCGCGGCCGACGAGCTCGGCGCGGACTGGCGGACGGTGGCGGTCGAGCCGGCGCCGGCCAGCCCCGCCACCGCCAACCTGCTGCTCGCGGGCGAACTCGCCGAGCACGCGCTGCCCGATGCCGCCGCGCCGATCCTGACCGGCTATGCCCGCAGGCGGGCGCACGAGGAGGGCTTCGCGGTCACCGCGCTGTCGACGTCGCTGCGTGGGTTCGAGCGGCCGATGCGGACGGCCGCCGCGACCGCGCGCGCGCTGCTCTGCATGGCGGCGGCGGAGCGCTGGGGCATCGATTGGCGGGCGTGCGACGTCGAGGCGGGCTTCGTGGTGCGCGGCCGCGATCGGCTGCGCTTCGCCGAACTGGCGGCGGAGGCGGCGGGGTTCCAGCCGCCCGAGCAGCCGCCGCTCCGCAGCATCGGCGACGGCGGCCTCTCCGGGCGCGCGGTCCCGCCGCTCGACGCCGCCGCCAAGCTCGACGGCTCGACGCGCTTCGCGGGCGACGTGCGGCTGCCCGGCATGGTGTTCGCGGCGGTCCGGCAGGCGCCGCTCGGCAATAGTCGGCTCGTCCACCTCGACAAGGTGGCGGTGCGCGACGTGCCGGACCTCGTCGCGATCGTCGACACGCCCGGCTGGGTCGCGGCGGTGGCTGACAATTGGTGGGCGGCGAACCGCGCGCTTGATCGGCTGGCACCTCGCTTCGAGACGCGCGGAGGTCTGCCGGACGACGCCTCGATCGCACGCGCGCTCGCCGACGCGCTCGGCCCGGAGTCACCGCCCGCCTCGGGCGAGATCCGCGCCGACTACATCAGCGGACCGGTCGCGCTCGCCGCGATCGAGACGCCCGCCGCCACCGCGCGTCTAACCGGCGATCGGCTGGAGATCTGGGCGGCGACGCAGGCGCCGGGCGACGCGCGCGCGGCGGCGGCGAGCGCGATCGGGTGGGGCGAGGATCGCGTCGCGCTCTATCCGATGCCGGTCGGCGGTGGCTTCGGCCAGGGGCTCGATCACGCCGCCGTCGCGCAGGCCGCGCGGATCGCCGCCACCGTGCGGCGGCCGGTGCAGCTCATGTGGTCGCGCGTCGAGGCGTCCCTCCACGATCGCTTCGGCCCGCCCGCGCGCGCGCGCCTGACGGCGACGGTGGCATCCGGTCGGATCGCCTCCTGGCGTGCCGAGATCGCGAGCCACGACGCGGTCGAGGCGACGTTCGCGCCGATGCTGCCGCACGTGCCGACCGGTGGCGCCCGGCCGGGCCCACCGCCTTACGCGATCCCGAAGGTGGAGGTCGCGCATCACGCCGCCGACCTCCGCCTGCCAACGGGTGTCGTACGCGGCGAGGCGGGCGTCGCCGCCTGCTTCTTCGCCGAGAGCTTCGTCGACGAGCTCGCCGCCCAGGCCGGCGTCGATCCGCTGTCGTTCCGCATCGCCATGCTGGGCGACGAGCCGCGCCTCGCCGATTGCCTGTCGCGCGTGGCGGTAATGGGCGAGTGGCAGGGCGGCATCGCCGGCGTGGGGCAGGGCCTCGCCGTTCACGCCGCCTATGGCAGCTTCGCCGCCGTCCTCGCGCAGGTGCGAGTCGAGGGCGGGGCGATCGTCGTCGAGCGGCTCACCTGCGCGGCCGACTGCGGGCGGATGGTCAATCCCGATCTCGTGCGGCGGCAGGTTGCGGGCGGGCTGCTGTTCGCATTGCCGCACGCGCTCGGCCCCGGGGTGACGGTGACGGCGGGTCTGCCGGCGCGGCGACGGATCGGCGAGATCGGCATCCCGACGGTGGCCACGGCACCGGAGCTGCGCGTCCGGTTGGTGCCGAGCCTCGCCGATCCTGGCGGCGTGTCGGGGCTGACGGTTCCCCCCGTCGCGGCCGCGCTCGCCAACGCGCTCGCCGCGCTTACCGGGCACCGATCGCGATCGCTGCCGTTGAGCCTGCCGTGAGCCACCGTCCGCCCGATCATCCGCCGATCCCGTCGCCGCGCGTCGGCGTCCTCCTCGTCAACCTCGGCACGCCCGACGCGGCGGAGGCGGGCGCGGTGCGCCGCTATCTCGCCGAGTTCCTGTCGGATCGCCGCGTCGTCGAGATCCCGCGCGTCGCCTGGCTGCCGATCCTGCACGGCATGATCCTGAGGACGCGGCCGGCGAAGTCGGCGCACGCCTACCGGCAGGTGTGGAGCGAGGCGGGCTCGCCGCTCGCCGCGATCACCGCCGCGCAGGCGCGCGCGCTCCGCGACGCCTTCGGCCCGGACGTGATCGTCGATCATGCCATGCGCTACGGGAACCCGGCGATCGGTGACCGGCTCGCCGACCTGAAGGCGCGGGGTTGCGAGCGCATCCTCGTGGCGCCGCTCTACCCGCAATATTGCGCCGCGACGACCGCCACCGCCAACGACGCCGCCTACGCCGCGCTGGCGACGATGCGCTGGCAACCGGCGCTGCGCACGCTGCCGCCCTACCACGACGATCCCGCCTACATCGCCGCGCTCGCCGCCTCGATCGAGCGCGAAGTGGCGGCGCTGCCCTTCGTGCCGGACGCGATCATGGCGAGCTTCCACGGCATGCCGCAGCGGACGCTGACGCTGGGCGATCCCTACCACTGCCATTGCCGCAAGACCGCGCGGCTGCTCTCCGACGCGCTCGGCCGCGAACTGGTCGTGTGCTTCCAGTCGCGGTTCGGGCGTGCGAAGTGGCTGGAGCCCGCGACCGACGCGACGCTCGCGGAGCTGCCCGCGCGCGGCATCCACAAGCTGGCGATCGTCGCGCCGGGCTTCTCGGCCGATTGCGTCGAGACGCTGGAGGAGCTGGCGATCCGCGGCCGCGAGACCTTCCTCGCGGCGGGCGGGGAGGAGTTCGCGTGCCTGCCCTGCCTCAACGCCTCGGACGAAGGCGTCGCCATGCTCCGGACGATCCTCTCGCGCGAGCTTGAAGGCTGGACGTCCCGCACCTAGGCTCCGATGCAAACAAAGGAGAGGTCCATGGCACGAACGGCAATCGTGACGGGCGGTACGCGCGGCATAGGCGAGGCGATCAGCTTGATGCTGAAGGCGGACGGCGTCACCGTCGCGGCCAATTACGGTGGCGACGACGCCAAGGCCGCCGCCTTCACCGAGCGCACCGGCATCGCCGCCTACAAGTGGGACGTCTCCGATCCCGAAGCGTGCGCGGCCGGCGTCGGCAAGGTGCGCGACGAGCTCGGCGAGGTCGACATCGTCGTCAACAATGCCGGCATCACGCGCGACTCGACGATCCTGAAGCAGAGCTACGAGCAGTGGAAGGCGGTGATCGACACCAATCTGGGCGGCTGCTTCAACATGGTGAAAGCGACCTTTCCCGGCATGCGGGAGCGCAGATGGGGCCGCGTCGTCAACATCGGCTCGATCAATGGCCAGGCGGGCCAGTACGGCCAGGTCAACTACGCCGCCGCCAAGTCGGGCATCCACGGCTTCACCAAGGCGCTAGCGCAGGAGGGCGCCAAGTTCGGCGTCACCGTGAACGCGATCGCGCCGGGCTATATCGACACCGACATGGTCGCCGCCGTTCCCGACGACGTGCTGGAGAAGATCGTCGCGCGCATCCCGGTCGGCCGGCTCGGCCAGGCGAGCGAGATCGCGCGCGGCGTCTGCTTCCTGTGCGCGGAGGATGCCGGCTTCATCACCGGCTCGACGCTGTCGATCAACGGCGGGCAGCACATGTACTGACGGGAGCGCGCGTGTCTGGCCCGATCAAGCGCTCGGTCGCGATCGCCGGCCACGCGACCTCGATCAGTCTCGAGCCGGTGTTCTGGGAGGCGCTCGTCGCCGCGGCGGCGCGCGAGGGCGTGCCGCTCTCGGCGCTGGTCGCGCGGATCGACGCGGAACGGGTGGGCGCGTCCGATCCGCCGAACCTCGCCAGCGCGATCCGCGTCTGGCTTTTCGAACGCGCGACGGGAGCGGGCGCCGCGTAGCCCGACGCCCTGATCGAAGCCGGTTTGCCGCGCCTCGTCCGCCACGCTATCGGCGCGCGCCATGGCCGACACCCTCTACGCCCGCTTCACCGCCGAGATCGGACGCCTCCTCGACGCGATGGAGGCGGACTGCGCGCTGCCGGCGGGGCTCGCGCGGCGTGCAGTGGCGATCGAGCCGCCGCGCGATCCCGCGCACGGCGATCTCGCCACCAACGCCGCGATGGTGCTCGCCAAGCCCGCCGGCACTAACCCGCGCGCGCTCGCCGCGCTGCTCGCGCCGCGGCTGGAGGCGGTGGACGGCGTGACCGGGGTCGAGGTGGCGGGCCCGGGCTTCCTCAACCTCCGCCTCTCGTCGCAGGTCTGGCGGGACGAACTGGCGGCGATCCACGCGGCGGGGGGCGACTATGGCCGCTCGCGGACGGGCGAGGGCCGGCGCGTGAACATCGAATATGTCTCGGCCAATCCCACCGGGCCGATGCACATGGGCCATTGCCGGGGCGCGGTGGTGGGCGACGCGCTCGCCAGCCTGCTCGCCTTTGCCGGCCATCCCGTCACGCGCGAATATTACGTCAACGATGCGGGCGCGCAGGTCCAGACGCTCGCGCGCTCGGCGCACGTCCGCTATCGCGAGGCGTTGGGAGAGGAGGTCGGCCCGATCCCGGAGGGGCTTTACCCGGGCGACTATCTGATCCCCGTCGGCGTCGCGCTCGCCGCCGAGCATGGCACCCGCTACGCCGCCGCGCCCGAAGGCGAGTGGCTGGCGCTGTTCCGCCGCAGGGCGGTCGCGGCGATGATGGACATGATCCGCGCCGATCTCGCGCTGCTCGGCATCCACCATGACGTCTTCGCCTCGGAGGCGGAGGTGCAGGACGCGGGCAAGGTGGAAGCCGCCTTTGCCCGACTGACGGCGGACGGCCTCCTGTACGAGGGCACGCTGGAGCCGCCTAAGGGGGAGGTACCCGACGACTGGGCGCCCGAACCGATGACGCTGTTCCGCGCATCGCGCTTCGGCGACGATCAGGATCGCCCCGTCAGGAAGGCGGACGGCGGGCTCACCTACTTCGGCACCGACCTCGCCTACCACGCGCAGAAGGCGGAGGATGCGGACCAGCTTATCGACATCTGGGGCGCGGACCATGCCGGCACGGTGAAGCGCATCCAGGCGGCGGTCGCGGCGCTCACCGCCAATGAACCGGGGGGCGCCAAGCCGTTCGACGTCAAGCTCGTGCAGATGGTCCGCCTGCTGCGCGACGGCGAGCCGGTGAAGATGTCCAAGCGCTCGGGCAACTTCGTCACGCTCGCCGAGGTGGTGGAGGAGGTGGGCCGCGACGTCGTCCGCTTCACCATGCTGACGCGCAAGGCCGACGCGCAGATGGACTTCGATTTCGCCAAGGTCGTGGAAGCCTCGAAGGACAATCCGGTCTTCTACGTCCAGTACGCCCACGCCCGCATTCGCTCGCTGCAGCGCAAGGCGGCAGAGCTTGGCATTACGGGCGAGGCGGAGCTGTCGCTGCTCGACGAGGACGAGCTGGCGCTGGTGGCGCTGGCCGCGCAGTTCCCGCGCGTGGTGGAGCAGGCGGCGGGGACGCGGGAACCGCACCGCATCGCCTTCTACCTCTACGATCTCGCGGCGGCGTTCCACGCGCAGTGGAACCGTGGCAACGACGTGCCCGCGCGCCGTTTCCTGGTGCAGGAACGCGCGGACTTGACGCTCGCGCGACTTTCCCTCGCGGGCGCGATCGGGCAGATTGTGCGAAACGGTCTGTCCATCATGGGCGTGGCGGCGGCCGAGGAGATGTGACTATGTCCGATGTGGGGCGTGACGGTTTGGGTGCGGCGGACGAGGAGCGGCTGCCCTGGCTGGAGCCGGTGGATGAGGAGCCGGTCGAGGAGGGCGTGTCCGTCGGCCGCCTGATCGCCGGTCTCGTCGTGGCGCTGATCGTGCTCGGCCTCGTCGTCGGCGGCATCTACTGGCTGCGCCAACGCGCGGTCGGCGGCGACGGCACCGGCCTTCCCACCGAGATCGCGGCGCAGCCCGGGCCCTACAAGGTGAAGCCGGCGGAGCCCGGCGGGATGCGCCCGCAAGGCCAGGGTGATTCGAGTTACGCCGCGAGCGAGGGCGCCGACGTGAACGGCCAGATCGATCTCGCCGCGACGCCCGAGACGCCGATCGAGAAGAGGAAGCCTGTCGCGCCGACGCCACCAGTGCCGCCGCCCGCGCAGGTCGCCAAGGCGCCGGTCCCCGCGCCGGCGGCGAAGCCCGCCACGCAGGTCGCGCAGGCGCAGCCGGCGCCGGCGAAGCCCGCCACGCCCGCGCCGGTCGCCGCGCCGAAGCCCACCGCGAACGCGCCGACGGAGACGGCCGCCACCACGGGGGGCAGGAGCGGCTCGCAGGTACAGCTCGGCGCCTTCTCCAGCCAAGCCAAGGCGGAAGCGGCGTGGAAGTCGCTGTCCGGTCGCTTCGCCACGCTGGCGCCGCTTCCCCACTCGGTCGCCGCGAGCGAGGTCAACGGCAAGACCGTCTATCGCCTGCGTGCCGTCGCCGGCGGGCAGGCCGGCACGGTCTGCGCCAAGCTCAAGGTCTCGGGAGACACCTGCCTCGTCGTGGGGTGAGCGTCAGCTCGTCCGCCGTCCGCCTTGTCGCGGGCGGCGGCGGGCCGTAACGCGGAAGCATGATCCCCGCCATCCTCGGTCTCGCCGGCCCGGCGCTCACCGCCGACGAGCGCGCCTTCTTCCGCGACGCGGAACCCGCCGGCTACATCCTGTTCAAGCGCAACTGCGTCGATCCCACGCAGCTCCGCGCGCTCACCGACGACCTTCGCGCACTCTCCGGCCGCGACGATCTGCCGATCCTGATCGATCAGGAAGGCGGCCGTGTGCAGCGCATGGGCCCGCCATGCTGGCCGGCGCTGCCCGCCGCCGCGCGCTTCGCCGAACTCTACGCGCGCGATCCGGCGGGTGCGGTCGAGGCGGCGCGGCTCAACGCCATGCTGATCGGCGCGAGCCTGCGCGAGAGCGGGATCACGGTCGATTGCCTGCCGCTACTGGACGTCGCGCGGCCCGGCGCCGACGCGATCATCGGCGACCGCGCGCTCGGCAGCGATGCCGCGCAGGTCGCGACGCTCGGGCGCGCGGTCCTCGCGGGCCTGCGCGAGGGCGGCGTCGCCGGCGTCGTCAAGCACATGCCCGGCCACGGCCGCGCCACCGCCGACAGCCACCTCTCGCTTCCCGTCGTCGAGGCGGACGAAGCGGCGCTCGAGGAGGATCTCGCACCCTTCGCCGCGCTGGCCGACGCCGGCTTCGGGATGACCGCGCACATCGTCTACACCGCCTGGGATCGGGAGCGCTGCGCCAGCCTCTCGCCGGTGGTGATCGGCGAGGTGATCCGGCGCCGCATCGGCTTCGACGGACTGTTGATGTCCGATGATATCGGCATGAAGGCTCTGGCGGGCGGCTTCGGCGAACGCGCGGCGGGAGCTGTCGCCGCCGGCTGCGACGTCGCGCTGCACTGTTCGGGCGAGATGGCCGAGATGATGGTGGTCGCATCCGCGCTGGATCCGGTTGGCGCGACGGCCCGCGCGCGGCTGGATCGCGCGACCGTGCTCGTGCCGCGCACGCCGCCGGCCGTGGACGTGGCGCAGATCACGGCCCGTCGCGACGCGTTGCTTCGAGGATGATGCCACCGATAGCCGCTTCGTTCTAGGCTCGAGTGATGGACGACGCGCCCGGCACGCTGACCATCGATATCGACGGGTGGGAGGGGCCGCTCGACCTTCTGCTGACGCTCGCGCGCGCGCAGAAGGTCGATCTTCGTGAGATTTCGATCCTCGCGCTCGTCGAGCAGTATCTTGCCTTCCTTGCCGACGCGCGCGCCTTCCGGCTCGAGCTTGCCGCCGACTATCTGGTGATGGCAGCCTGGCTCGCCTATCTGAAGTCCGCGCTGCTGCTGCCGCGCGATCCCGAGATCGAGCCCAGCGCGGAGGAGCTCGCGCTGAGGCTCCAGCTCCGTCTCCAGCAGCTCGACGCGATGCGTGAGGCGGGCGCGCGGCTGATGGCGCGCGACAGGCTCGGCCGCGACGTCTTCGCGCGTGGCGCACCGGAGGGATTGAAGGTGGTGCGCCAGCCGCGCTGGCAAGCCTCGCTCTATGATCTGATCGCCGCCTATGGCGAGGTGACGGTGCGCAACCGGCCGGTGCTCCACGTCGTGCGCGCCCGTGCGGTGATGACGCTCGACGAGGCGATCCGGCGGGTCGAGGCGATGCTTGGCGTGGCGATCGGCTGGACATCGCTGGAGCGTTTCCTGCCGCCGGGCGCGGAGCCCGCGCTCGGGCGCTCGGCGCGAGCGTCGAGCTTCGTCGCCATGCTTGAGCTGGCGCGGCTCGGCCGGATCGATCTGCGGCAGGAGGAGGCGTTCGGCACGTTGTGGGTGCGCGCCGCGTGATCGGGCAGGACGAGCGCGTCGTCGAGGCGGTGCTGTTCGCCGCCGAGCGGCCGCTGTCCCGCGCCGAAATCGCGGAGGCGGCGGGCGAAGGCACCGACGTCGCAGCCGGGCTCGCCGCGCTGGAGGCGAGCTACGCGACGCGCGGGGTCCGCCTCGTCGAGCGCGGCGGCCGTTTCCACGTCGAGACCGCGCCCGATCTCGCGCACATCCTTCGCCGCACGCGCGAGGAGCCACGCAAGCTCAGCCGCGCAGGGGTCGAGACGCTGGCGATCATCGCCTATCACGAGCCCGTCAGTCGCGCCGAGATCGAGGCGATCCGCGGCGTACACATCTCCAAGGGCACGCTGGACGCGTTGATCGAAGCGGCGTGGATCCGTCCGGCGGGGCGGCGCGAGGCGCCTGGGCGGCCGCTCACCTACGCAACGACATCCGCCTTCCTCGCGCATTTCGGCCTCGGCAGCCGGCGTGACCTGCCGGGCCTCGACGATCTGCGCGCGGCGGGCCTGCTCGATCCCGTCGATGAGGCGATGTTCGCCACGGAGGTGGTAAGCGGCGCGCAAGAGGACTAGATAGGCCTTGCGCCAAGGAGACACGTCATGGGCAGCTTCAGCATCGTACACCTGCTCGTCCTCGCCGTCGTGGCGGTATTGCTGCTCGGCGGCGGCCGCTTTTCCGCGATGATGGGCGACGTCGCCAAGGGCGTGAAGCAATTCAAGAAGGGCATGGCCGAGGAGGAGGAGGCGTCGGCGCGTCCGCCCGCGCGGCTGCGCGCGCAACCGCCCGTCGAGCCGGCGCCGGAGCGTGACCTCCAGCCGATGCGCGACGATCGGCCGCGCGACTGAGCTGGACCGTCACGCTCCTGCCGGATCGCTGAATGTTCGACATCGCGCCGTCGGAGATGATGGTGGTGGCGCTCGTCGCCATCGTCTTCATCGGCCCCAAGGACCTGCCGCGCGCAATGCGCTTCGTGGGTCAGTGGGTCGGCAAGGGTCGCACGATGGCACGCCACTTCCGCTCGGCGATGGACGAGATGGTCCGCGAGGCCGAACTCGCCGAGATGGAGCAGAAGTGGAAGGCGGAGAATGAGCGCATCATGCGCGAGCACGCCTCGCTGATCCACGATACGCCGCCGCCTGTCGCCGAGTTGCCGGCGCCCGTTCCCGTCGCCGGGGAGGAACACTCCGCCGCGGCGCGCCGCGCCGCGGAGCTGCCTTGACCGACATGTCGCCGGAGTTCGGCGACGACGGCCTCGACGCGTCGCGCGCGCCGCTGCTCGACCACCTCATCGAGCTCCGGCGACGTTTGATCTGGAGCTTCGCGTCCCTCTTCCTCGCCTTCCTCGCCTGCTATTATTTCGCTGAGCAGATCTTCGCGTTCCTCGTTCAGCCGTTGCTCCGCGCGGGGCAGGGTAAGCTCATCTACACCGATGTGTTCGAGGCATTCTTCGCCAAGGTGAAGGTCGCTTTCTTCGCAGCCTGCATGCTGAGCTTCCCGATCGTCGCCAACCAGGTTTGGCGATTCGTGGCGCCGGGCCTCTACGCCAAGGAGAAGCGCGCGCTTAGGCCCTTCCTAGTGCTGACGCCCGTGCTGTTCCTGTCGGGCGCGGCGCTCGCCTACTTCATTGCGATGCCGTTGGCGCTCAAGTTCCTGCTCGGCTTCCAAGGCAATGTCGGCGGCATCCAGCAGGAGGCGCTGCCGGCGATCGGAAACTATCTGAGCTTCGTCACCAAGTTCCTGTTCGGCTTCGGCGTCGCCTTCCTGCTGCCCGTCCTGCTGATGCTGATGGAGCGTGCCGGTATCGTCACGCGCGCGCAGCTCGTGAAGAGCCGCCGCTATGCGATCGTCGGCGTGACCGCGATCGCGGCAGTTCTGAGCCCGCCGGATCTCGTGTCGATGATGCTGCTCGCGGTGCCGCTGGTGCTGCTCTACGAACTCGCGCTGATCGCGATCTGGTTCACCGAGCGCGGCCGGGCGCGCGAGGCGGCGGTATAAAAGAGGGCGCCGCGACGATCGCCGCGACGCCCCTGATTGAGCCCGAAGGCGAAGATCACTTATCCTTGTTGGCTTCCTTGGAAGCCGCGTGGCCGACGGAGGAGACATCCTTGCCGGCGCCGGCGACGGTGTTGCAGGCGGCGGTGGCGAGCGCGCCGACGACGAGGCCGGCGGTGAGGATCTTGCGGACCATCGGTCATTTCCCTTTCTGGACGTGCTATGTGCACTGGCGGTCAGGGAAATGACGCGTCGCGCCTTTGGTTCCGTCTCTATCCGTAACGCTCCGACGCGGTCGGAGAGACGTGACGCCAACGGTATGCCAAGGCTCTATGCAAATCGGGCCCGGAGCGCCGCCGGGGGGAGGCAGCATCTCCGGGCCCATATTCTAAACAGCGAGAGCGGGGGGGCAAAATCTCGCTGTTCGAAGACCATAACGGAGGACGGGCGCGCGAGGTTCCCTCCGGCGGCGACTGCGACATTAATAGATGAACATTCTTCCACATCGGCCCGTTGTCCGGCTCGACCTACAGGAGCATTGCCATGGCCAAGCCCCCAGCCACACCGCCGTCCAAGGATCGTGGCAGCGAGCAGGAGCAGCCGGCCGCCAAGGACGGCTCGGGAGCTGCCGAGCAGGAGGAGGTCACGCGACGCGGGTCCACCGGCCGTCCGCCTGCGGCGAAGCGCTAGGTTCGAGACGGATCGAGAGGTAGGATCGGGAAGACGATCGTGACGGCGCCGCGCTCGTCGTCCCGATCCAGCGGCGATCGCAATTGCCGCGCGAGGCCGGTGACGATACGCTCTCCGCGCTCAAATACTTCGTCGACGGGCGCGGCGTCTTGCCTCAGCGCGCTGGAGGTCACCGACAGCCTTGCTCGCTGGCCCTCCTGCTCGGCATGGAGCGCGATGGTGACGACGGCGCCCGCCGCCCGCATCATCGCCAGCTCGAGAAGCTCGGTGATCAGGAAAGCCACCGACACCGCTACGTCCTGATTGACCTGTGCCGGCTCCACGTCGAGCAGTATCGATGGCGCGCGCACGTCGCGGCCGGCGGAGCCGCGCAGGTTCGCGCACAGCTCGCCGACCAGCGGCCGCAGCGCCAGTCCGCGATTCACCTCCAGCTCCGCGTAATGGGAGCGGTGGACCAGCGCCAGCGCATCCACGCGGCGCTGGATTGCGGCGTAGGCGGCGGTGGCCTCCGGCGTCGTGGCGCCCCGCGCGTGGATGTTCAGCAGGCTGGCGATCACCTGGAGATTGTTCTTGACGCGGTGGTGCACCTCGCGCGTCAGCTTCGTCTGGCGAGCGAGGCCGTCCTCGAGTTCGGTCTCGTGCCGCGCGATGGTCGCGCTCGCGGCGATCAGCGCATCGCCCAAGCTGCGAATTTCGTGCGCGGGCGTGGTGGAGACGGGAACCACCAGCCGTCCGCCGCGCGTACGCGAGTGATCGATGGCACGTTCGAGTTGACCTAGCGGACGGATCAGCAGCCGGTCGACTACCAGCCAGCCGATCGCGGCGCCCGCCACCCACATCAGCATCGGCAGGATCACGAGCAGGATCTCGGTAGCGCCGAGCGGCGCCGACTCGATCGTCATGGCGAGCCGTAGCTGCCCCCCCGCGACTGGTGCCACGGTGGCGATGTCACGCCCGATCACCACAGCGCGCATCGCGGCCAGACGAAGCGTCGCACCGTCCGGGGCGATGAGCCTCAGGTCATAGCTGCCGTCGACGGCATTAGGGTGGCTCGCCTGCGTCAGCGCCCGTCTCGGGATCTCGGCCATCGCCATCCCGCCTGCCGCCGCGGTCTCCACCAGCAAGGCGTCGCCGTTCGCCGTGAGCGCGACCAGCGGCGGTGCGTCGAGCGCCAGCATGGCGGGCGGCGACGCCTCGAAGCCGACGGTGTGGCAGATGGTGCGGCCCGCGGCGTCGAACATGGCCACCGACACCCGCTGGACCTCGAGTACGTCCGCTGCGTGCCGACAGCCGGAGGCGCCGCGCCCGTGCAATCCGCGCAACGCGGCGGCGCTGCGATCGACGAAGAGGCTGAGCCGGTCGGCGCTGTTGCCGGCGAGGAGCTGCGCGGCGAGCACGCGGTTGCGATGCGCCGCCCGCGATGCCTCGATCGACGCAAGCGAAGAGATCACGCCCAGCGGCAACAACGCCAGCGTGAGGATGATGAGCATCTTGATGCTGGTCGACAGCCGCGCGAATGCTCGCGCCACCGATGGCGGCGGCGTGGTGCCGGGCGGCGCCCCCGGGATCGGGGCGGTCGCCGCCATCCCCTCCTCAGTCGAGCTTGCCGAGGAGATCGAGCAGCTCCATGGGAACCTCCTCGTTCACGGTCTCGACGTAGACCGAGCGGAGCGCGTGGCCGACGTCACGACTGACCGGCTTGGCCTCACCGGGCTGCTTGGCGGGCTCTCGCGCGTCCCGTGCCTTGTCGTCGCGCACCACCACCTTGCTTCGTCCCCCGTCGATGCGGCGCCGCCTTCGCGATCACCGTCCGTGAAGCTGACTCGAAACATCGGCCGCGCGGCCGATGCGCCTCGCGCGAGTAAATCGCGGAGTTCGCGGGAAACAAAAATCAGCACCGATTGTTCCCACGTCTTAGTCCGCGTTCGCGCGGATGCTGCCGCGTGGGGGGAAGCGGACGAAGCGACGTCGATGCCGTCGCTCCGGACCCCGCGATCATTAGGCCAGGTCAACTGGCAAGGAGTCTGGAACGCTTTATGTCGCTCGGTCAGGAACTCGCGCCGCATCTTCCTTTCTTGCGCCGCTACGCGCGTGCGCTCACGGGCAGCCAGAAGGAGGGCGACACCTATGTCCGCGCGACGCTGGAGGCGATCATCGCGGCGCCTGGCGACTTTCCGCGCGACGTCGATCCCCGTCTCGGGCTCTACCGGACCTTTCAGGCGATCTGGCAATCCTCGTCGGTGGATACCGGCATCGACGGCGGGCAGGAGGCGTCGGGTGGCGGCGAGGCGATCGCGCAAGCCCGCCTCGCGCGAATTACGCCGCGCTCGCGCCAGGCGTTGCTGCTCACCGCCATGGAGGGCTTCACCACCGAGGACACCGCCTACCTGATGGACTCGGACGTCGACGAGGTCGACACGCTCGTCGCCGACGCGCTCGCGGAGATCGAGCGGCAGACGCGTGCCGAGGTGCTCATCATAGAGGACGAGCCGATCATCGCGATGGACCTGGAGACGATCGTGCGCGATCTCGGCCACGGCGTCACGGGCGTCGCGGTGACGCGCGACGAGGCGGTCAGCCAGGCGATGGCGCGCCGCCCTGGGCTGGTGCTCGCCGACATACAGCTTGCGGACGACAGTTCGGGTATCGATGCGGTGAAGGACATCCTCGCCCAATTCGAGGTGCCGGTGATCTTCATCACCGCCTTCCCCGAGCGGCTGCTGACCGGCGAGCGGCCCGAGCCGACCTTCCTCATCACGAAGCCGTTCCAGCGCTCCACGGTCAAGGCCGCGATCGCGCAGGCCCTGTTCTTCGACGGAGCCACGGTGCCGGCATGATCGACGGCGGGAACCGCCACCCGCCCGTCACGTTGGCCGCGAAACGATCTCGGAGCATGTCATGGTCAACGAACGCAGGCCGGTGAAATCGACGGACGAGGTTCGTGGCGGCGAGACGCCGGGTATCGGCCGCTACGTGCTCGCGATCTCGACGCTGCTCATCATCATCGTATTCGCCGCGATCCTTCTCTACTATCGTTGATTCCCGCGCACCGACGGGGCCACTGGCGTAGCGCCCTGCGCGCGCCTATCTCGATGCGGGCGCTGTCGCCCGAGCAATGGAGCGTGGAGATTCGATGACGATGTCCGATCCGCCGGCGGCGGACGAGGACGCGGACGAAGCCGCGCCCATTCCTCATACGCCCCTGCCTGACGACGAGTTCAAGGTCCAGCTCGCGCAGGTCATTCCGCACCTGCGCGCCTTCGGCCGATCGCTGTCCGGCAATCGCGATCTCGCCGATGATCTCGTGCAGGAAACTCTCCTCAAGGCCTGGGCGGCGCGCCAGCGTTTTCAGGCCGGCACCAACATGCGGGCCTGGACCTTCATCATCCTCAGGAACCTGTTCCTGAGCCAGATGCGCCGCGCCCGCTTCAAGGGCGAATGGGACGAGATCACCGCGTCCAAGCTGCTCGCAGCGCCCGCCAGCCAGGATCGCCACGTCGAGCTCGGCGACATGCAGCGCGCGCTCCTTCACCTCCCGCAACCGCAGCGCGAGGCGCTGATCCTCGTCGGTGCGGGCGGCTTCGCTTACGAGGAGGCGGCGGAGATCTGCGGGTGCGCGGTGGGCACGATCAAGAGCCGCGTCGCCCGCGGCCGCGTCGCACTCGAAGGGCTACTGTCCGACGGCAAGCTGCCTTCGCGTCGCGACCACAAGACCGATACGAGCACCACGGTGCTCCAGAAGATCATGGATCAGGTGGACGAGCTCAGCCGCGAGCGTTGATCAGCGCAGGCGCGCGAGCGTCCGTTTCATGTCGTCGGGAAGCGCCTCGACTTCGAACGCATGTCCTAGTGAGTTCACCACGCCCTGATCCCTCGGAGGCGACGCGACGGCTTCGTACCGCCTGACGGGCGTGTCGTAGGTTTGGTTCGGAGCTGGGGTTCGCATGGCGCTATCAACGTGCCGTTTTAACCTGAGTTGCTATCGTTACGCCTCGGAGCCGATTGGATAGCGTGAGTGTCCCTGCCGTAACGTCTTGCCGGGACGCGATCGCGCGTGCGGAGGCGCACGCGCCGTTCCTGCGCCGCTTGCTGGCGCGGGAGGATCGTATTGCCGGTTTGCTCCACGAAGGTGAGGTGGAGGCGGCGCTCGCCGCCGCGGCAGAGCCGGTGGAAGCTCCCCCCGGGGTGGCCCTCCGCCGCGAGCGTCGCCGCCTCGCCCTGGCGCTCGCGATCGGCGACATCGCGGGCCTGCTGCCGCTGGAACGGGTGACGGCGCTGCTCTCCGCCTTCGCAGACCGCGCGCTCGACCGTGCGATCGCGACCGCCATAGAAGAACGGACGCCGGGTGAGACGCCGCGCGGCTTCGTGGGCCTTGCGCTCGGCAAGCATGGCAGCCGCGAACTCAACTATTCGTCGGACATCGACCCGATCCTCCTGTTCGATCCCGCGACGCTCCCGCGCCGCGTGCGCGACGAGCCGGGCGAGGCGGCGGCGCGGATCGCGCGTCGTGTCGTCGAGCTGCTCCAGGCGCCCGACGCCGAGGGCTACGTCTTCCGCATCGACCTGCGGCTCAGGCCTTCGCCCGAGGCCACTCCGCCGGCGCTGCCCGTGTCGGCGGCGCTCAGCTACTATGAGTCGATGGCGCTGCAGTGGGAACGCGCCGCTTTCATCCGCGCGCGCGCGGCGGCAGGCGATGTCGCGCTCGGCGAGCGCTTCCTTACGGCGGTGCAGCCCTTCGTCTGGCGCCGGTCGATCGATTTCGGCGCGGTGGGCGAGCTGCGCGCGATCTCGCGCCGTATCCGGTCACACCATCATGCCGGTCAGCGCTTCGGCCCCGGTTACGACCTGAAGCGCGGGCATGGCGGCATTCGCGAAATCGAGTTCTTCGCGCAGATCCACCAGCTCATCCATGGCGGCCGAGAGCCGGCGCTGCGCGCGCCCGCCACGCTGGACGCGCTGAGTGCGCTGGCGGCGGCGGGCCGGATCGGCGACACCGAGGCGGCGGCGCTGGCGGATGCATATCGGTTGCATCGCACCGTCGAGCACCGCCTCCAGATGGTGGAGGATCGCCAGACGCACAGCTTGCCCCGCGATGCTCAGGCGCTGGACGGCGTCGCACGCCTGGGCGGATGGAGCGGAGGCGCGGCCCTGCTCGAAACCCTGGCGCCGCACGTCGAGCGTGTGGGGTATATCTACGACGCGCTCGAACCCGAGCCCGCCACCGGCTTGCCCGATGCGCGAGAGCCGCTCGAGGCCGCACTGGCGGCGGCCGGTTTTGCCGAGCACGCCGCCGCCGCCGACCGCATCGCGGGGCTGCGCGGCGGTGGTGCGCGCGCGCTCCGTTCCGCAGCCGCGCGCGAGGCGCTGGAGGCGGTGCTGCCTGCTCTGGTCTCGGCGCTGGGCCGCGCGCCCGATCCGATGGCAGCGCTCAACCGCTTCGACGCGCTCGTCCGCGGACTGCCAAGCGCGGTCAACCTGTTCCGCCTGATCGCCGCACGGCCGCCGCTCGCGCGGCTGCTGGGCGACGTGCTGAGCCTCGCGCCGGCGCTCGCCGACATGCTCGGCCGGCGACCGGAGCTGATCGACGGGCTGATCGACGCGCGCGCGCTGGAGCCGCCGCCCGACGTCGAGACGCTCGCCGCGACATTGGTCGCCGGCGGGCAGGGGGAGGATTATCAGGCGCTGCTCGATCGCGTGCGCGCGGCGGTGGGCGAGCTTCGCTTCGCACAGGGGGTGCAGCTCGTCTCCGGCTCGCGCGATCCGCTCGCGGTGGCGGCAGGCTATTCGCGCATTGCCGAGGCCGCGCTCCGGACGCTGGCGGGGGCGACGGTCGCCGAGTTCGAGGGCGCGCACGGCCGCATCCTGGGTGGCGAACTCGTCATCCTCGCCTTCGGCCGCTTCGGTGGCGAGGCGCTGACCCACGCCTCCGATCTCGACCTGGTCTTCCTGTTCACGGGCGATCACCTCGCCGAGTCCGACGGCCGGCGGCCACTCGGCGCCACGCATTATTTCAACCGGCTCGCGCAACGGGTGACGGCGGGGCTATCGGTGCCGACGGCGGCCGGCCCGCTCTACGAGGTCGACACGCGGCTCCGCCCGTCCGGCGCGCAGGGCCTCGTCGCGGTGACGATCGACAGCTTCCGGCGCTACCAGCGCGAGAGCGCCTGGACGTGGGAGCATATGGCGCTGACGCGCGCGCGGCCGGTGTTCGGGTCGCCCGCCGCGCGCGCGGCGGCGTGCGAGGCGATCGCCGAGGCGCTGGAGCGGCCGCGCGATACCGCGACGCTCTGTGCCGACGCCGCGAAGATGCGCGCCGATTTGCATGCCCACAAGCCGCCCCAAGGCGCGCTCGACGTCAAGCTGGCCGTCGGCGGGCTGGTCGATCTGGAGTTCGCCGTGCAGGTCGCACAGCTCCGCGAGCGCGTCGGCCTCGATCCGCATCTGCCAGTCGCGATCGACGCGCTCGCCGCGGCGGGGCGGTTGCCGCCCGCGCTCGCCCTCGCGCATGATCTGCTGACGCGTATGCTGGTCGCGGTACGGCTGGTGGCACCGCAGGCGGTGGAACCCACAGAGCCCGTGCGCGCGTTGCTGGCGCGGGCCTGCGGTCAGGCGGACTGGGCGATGCTCGTCTCCGCGCTGGACGAGGCGAAGGCGACGGTGCGCGCGGCGTGGGCGAAACAGACGGGAGAGGCATGATGACCGAGTTGAAGGCCGGCGATCCGGCGCCCGACGTGACGCTGGCGACGGGTGATGGCGGTACGCTCGCGCTGTCGCAGATGCGCGGGCACGCTATCGTCCTCTACTTCTATCCCAAGGACGATACGCCGGGCTGCACGACGGAGGCGATGGACTTCACCGCTCGAAAGGCCGCGTTCGAGATGGCGGGCGCGTACGTGATCGGCGTCTCGAAGGACGATGCGGCGAGCCACGCCAAGTTCACCGGCAAGCACGCGATCACGATCACGCTGGCGAGCGACGCCGACGGATCGGTCAGCGACGCGTTCGGCGTTTGGAAGGAGAAGTCGAACTACGGCCGCAAATATATGGGCATCGAGCGATCGACCTTCCTCATCGACGCCGAGGGTCGGGTCGCGGAGATCTGGCGGGGCGTTCGCGTACCCGGCCACGCCGACAAGGTGTTGGCTGCGGCCGAGGCGCTCGGCCACGCGGAGACGAACCCGCTGGTCAGTTGAGACGGAGACGGCCGGTGGACGCGATCAGGCGACCGCAGCCGTCGTCTGCTCCTGCGGGTCGCGCAGCACATAGCCGCGGCCCCACACCGTCTCGATATAGTTGTCGCCGTCGCAGGCGAGGCTGAGCTTCTTGCGCAGCTTGCAGATGAACACGTCGATGATCTTGAGCTCGGGCTCGTCCATGCCGCCGTAGAGATGGTTCAGGAACATCTCCTTGGTGAGCGTCGTGCCCTTGCGGAGCGAGAGCAGCTCCAGCATCGCATATTCCTTGCCCGTCAGGTGGACGCGCGCGCCGTCGACCTCAACCGTCTTGGCATCGAGGTTCACCGACAGCTTGCCCGTCTTGATGACCGACTGCGAATGGCCCTTCGAGCGGCGCACGATGGCGTGGATGCGCGCCACCAGTTCGTCGCGGTGGAAGGGCTTGGTGACGTAATCGTCGGCCCCGAAGCCCAGCGCGCGGACCTTGCTGTCCATCTCGCTCACGCCCGACAGGATCAGCACCGGCGTCTGCACCTTGGCGACGCGGAGCTTCTTCAGCACATCGTAGCCGTGCATGTCGGGCAGGTTGAGATCGAGGCAGATGATGTCGTAGTCGTAGAGCTTGCCGAGATCCAAGCCCTCCTCGCCCAGATCGGTGGTGTAGGTGTTGAAACCTTCGGCACCGAGCATGAGCTCGATCGCCTTGGCCGTCGTCGGCTCGTCTTCGATCAGGAGAACGCGCATCGTTCAAAACCCCCTGCCATTCACAGCCGCGAGCCGCAGGCCCACTTCCGGCGTTAACCATGCCAGGAATGACGGGAAAAGGTTAACGGCGGGTAAAATGCGTCGCGAGGCACCGGATTTCGTGTCGCCCCTGCTCGACCGTGTCCTCTACGAGGATGCCGAGGCACTGGTGATCGACAAGCCGGCGGGGTTGCCCGTCGACCGGCCGCGCGACGGCTCCGATGCCGTCGAGATGCGCCTGGAGGAGTTGCGATTCGGTTTCGCGCGCCCGCCGTCGATCGTTCACCGGCTCGATCGCGACACCTCGGGCTGTCTCTTGTTCGCCCGGACCGAGCGCGCGCACCGCCGCTTCGCCGCCGCCTTCGAGGAGGGACTGGTGGAGAAGCGCTACCTCGCGGTCGTCGACGGCGTGCCGCGCGAAGCCGCGGGAGGGATCGAAATGGCCCTGGCCAAACGGTCCTCGCGCGAACAAGGCTGGCGCATGGTCCCGGACGCGCGCGGCAAGC
Source organism: Sphingomonas sp. (assembly GCF_965200105.1). Taxonomy (GTDB): domain Bacteria; phylum Pseudomonadota; class Alphaproteobacteria; order Sphingomonadales; family Sphingomonadaceae; genus Solisphingomonas. Next base: position 493,817 of record NZ_CBDATN010000003.1, on the reverse strand, counting down.
GGGCGGTGACCGACTGGCGGCTGCTCGGCATCGCGAACGGCCGGGCGCTGCTGCTGCTCGCGCCCGCGACCGGGCGCACGCACCAGTTGCGCGTTCACATGGCGAGCGGGCTCATGCTGCCGATCATGGGCGATCCCATCTACGGAGCGGGCGGCGGCACGATGCTGCACGCCTGGAAGCTGACGGTGCCGCGCAGGGGCAAGCCCGTGATCGCCTGCGCCGCGCCGCCGCCGCCGGCCTTCGACGCCTGGCGGGAGTTCGTCGGCGATGCCGGCTGATCCGCCGCTACCGCCCGAGTGGGCGCTGTCCGAACGCTTCCTCGCGGCGACGGGACCGGGCGGGCAGAATGTCAACAAGGTGGCGACCGCGGTCCAGCTCCGCCTCGACGTGCCCGCGCTGGGCCTGCCCGCCTCCGTCATGGCGCGGCTGCGCGCGCTGGCGGGGAGCCGGATGACGGCGGACGGCCAGCTCAGCGTCACCGCGCGCGCGCACCGTACCCGCGAGGCCAATCGCGTCGCGGCGCGCGAGCGGATCGCGAAGCTGCTCGCCGAGGCGCATGTCAGGCCCGAGCGGCGCGTGAAGACACGGCCGACCAAGGCGTCGAACGAGCGGCGGATGCTCTCCAAGGCGACGCGCTCCGACCTGAAGGCGGGCCGCGCCCGGCCGCGCCTCGACTGACGGCGGCGCCGCGCCTATCCCGCCGACGATGTACGACTTCCGCATCGATCCCGCCGCCGACAAGGCGACGCATTGGGACGACCTTCTCTCCGCCGTCCGCGCGGTCGTCGCGGGAGAGCGCGACGCCGTCGCCAACATGGCCAACGTCGCGGCGCTCGCCTGGGAGATGCTGCCCGGTCTGAACTGGGCGGGCTTCTATCGCGTGGTGGATGGCGAGCTGGTGCTCGGCCCGTTCCAGGGCCGCCCGGCCTGCATCCGCATCGCGCTGGGCGCAGGCGTATGCGGCGCGGCGGCGGCTAGCGGCGAGGTGCAGTGCGTGGCGGACGTCCACGCCTTTCCCGGCCACATCGCCTGCGACGCCGCCTCGGCATCCGAGCTGGTGGCGCCGATCGTCGCGAAAGGTCGTGTGATCGCGGTGCTTGATCTCGACAGCCCGTCGAGGGCGCGCTTCGACGAGGAGGACGTCGCGGGCGCGAGACGGCTTGCTGCGCTATTGGCGGACGCGATCGCCTGATCGCGCCCCGAAGTGGGACGCGGGGGCGAACGCCACCCTTTCGCGCCGTCGCATCCTTCCTGTAACGCGCCTGACCGGGGGCGAGGCGAAAAGGACGGACGATGCGCGAGGCGATACTGGCGGCGGCTCTGGCGGCCGCATCGATGGGATCGGCCGCGCAGGCGCAATATGGCGCGCCCGCCGGTACCGCGCCGCAGCCCGGCGGTTGGGGTGCCGGTGGCTGGCAGTCGGGCGGGAACTACGCGCCGCCCGCGAACGCCGGGCCGACGGCCATGACGCCCGCCTATCCGCAGCCAAACGCCACGCAGCCGCCCCTGCCATATGGTGGCTACGGCTCGGGCGCGGCCGCCTACGCGATGCCGAGCAGCGGGATCTACAAGCCGATCCGCGTCGGCAAGAAGCTGCCCGGCGGCTATGCCGACCCGATCTACACCGTGACCGACTGGCGCGCCTACGGGCTGGAGCAGCCCTATCCGGGCACGCGCTGGATCCGCTACTTCGACGACGCGGTGCTCGCCGACGCGCGTGGCCGCGCCATCGCCGTGCGGCCGGTGGCTTGGAACATGGCGCGGCAGCGTCGGCCCGGCCCGCCGCCCGTCGGCATGCAGTCGGCCTGGACCCCGCCCGTCGCCTCCACCCGCATCGAGCGACAAGGCAATACGGTCGTGACGACGCAGGTGATCCCGCCGCCGCACGCCTATCATGGCGGCGGCTACGGCCCGGATTATGGCTGGGGGCCGGGCGTCACCGTCACGCCCTCCATCGTGACGACGACCACGACGACCGTCACGGAGCCGGCGTCGCGCGCCACCCGCCACCGGCGTCGCGCGCATAGGCGCTGACGCGCGCGGCCGCGAAGCCGGCGCCGTCGCTGGTCCACTCGGCCACGGTCACGCGGTTCCGCGCAGTCACCTCGATCAGGTTGAAGCTGTTGGGCAGGCCGCGCCTGCGCCATGAGGTGGCGGTGCCCGCCTGCACGACCATCACGGCCGGATCGATCGAGAGCGCCGGGCCCGCGAACAGAACGCCGTGCGCATGATGATGGCCGGCGAGGACGAGGTGGACGTCGGCACGGCGCACCGCCTTCAGCGCGCGCCGCGCGCCCGACAGCGCGGGCTCCAGTTCTTCCCGCCCGGCGTCGGGCAGCGGCACGAGTGGATGATGCGTGACGAGGATGCGGGTGGCGCCGCGCGGCGTGTCCGCGAAGCGGTCGCCGATCGACCGCACCTGCAAACGCGTCAGCCGCCCGTCCTTCACGGTCAGCCCGTGCGCGGAGGCGAGGCCGAGCACCGCCACCTCGTCGTCGGCGAAGAAGCAGGAACGCTCCCGCACCACGATACGTCGGTAGCGCCGCAGCGGCCAGAACAGTCGCGCGAGCGGCTTGTGCATCGGCACGTCGTGGTTGCCAGGCACCACCAGCACGTGCAACCCAGCCATCTCGAGCGCGGAGAGGAAGGCGTCCGCCGCCACGAACTGCTCGGTTCGCGCCCGCTGGCTGAGATCGCCCGAGACGACGACGAGGTCGGGTCGCTCGGCGATCAGCGTCTCGCGCAGCGCCGCCACCACCGTGGGATCTTCCGCGCCGAAGTGGAGGTCGGAGATATGGGCGATCCGGCGCATCGCCGTCCTACGGACGCGGGCGCGCGGCGGTTCCCGTCAGCTCAGCCGATCCAGCGCGGCGTCGTCCAGGCCGCCGGGCACCACCATCAGCGGGCAGGGCATCTGGCCCGCGTCGGCGGTGAAGTAGTCGACCAGCGGCCCCGGCCCACCGCTGCCCGGCTGCGCGCCCAGCACCAGCGCCGCCGTGGCGGGCCGTTCGGCGAGCGCGGCGCGGATCGCCTTCGCGGGATCGCCCTCGACGACCGTCAGCCGGGGCTGAAGGCCGAGCTCCTCTACGATGTCGCTCGATGCTTGGTGGAGCAGCGCCTCGGCGCCCAGCCGTGCCTCCTCGTCGATCGCGTCCTGTACGCCTGCCCACTGGACGAATTCGGCGGGCTCGACGACGGCCAGCATCTCCAGCGTGCCGCCCGTCTTGTACGCGCGACGGGCGGCGAAACGCAACGCGACGCGCGCCTCTGCGCTTCCGTCGATCACGACCAGATAGGCGCGGGGAGGAAGCGCGTCGTCCATCGCGGAACGCTGCGATATTGTACGGAAACGCGCAAGGCCGCCGCGCTTGACGGCCATGGGGCCGTCGTCGAAATAAGCGCGCCTTCACGGGAGCCGAACTCCAGATGCCGATCGAGCTCAAGATGCCTGCCCTCTCGCCCACGATGGAGGAGGGGACACTCGCCAAGTGGCTGGTGAAGGAGGGCGACGTGGTCGCCTCCGGCGACATCCTCGCCGAGATCGAGACCGACAAGGCGACGATGGAGTTCGAGGCGGTCGACGAGGGAACCATCGCCAGGATCCTCGTCGCGGAAGGCACCGAGAAGGTGAAGGTCGGGCAGGCGATCGCGATTCTCCAGGGCGAAGACGATGCGGTCGGGGCGCAGCCCGAGATCGCCGCCAGCAAGTCCGCCGCTGCCGCGACCGAGGCGACGGCGCCGCCGCCCGAGGAAAAAGGCTATGGCGCCTCTCCCGTCGACGATGCCGGCATCGAGGCGCCCGCGGCCGCGGGGCCTGGCGAACGCGTGAAGGCTAGCCCGCTCGCGCGGCGCGTGGCGGAGAAGGCGGGCGTCGATCTCGGCTCCGTCGAAGGCTCCGGACCCGGCGGTCGGGTCGTGCGCGCCGACGTGGTCGGCGTATCGAGCGGCAAGCCTGCCGCGCCCGAGGCGCCGATGGCTCCGGAGGCCAAGCCTGCCGCCCCGGAGGCGAAGGTGACGCCGCCAGCCACGGCGACCTCCCCGGGCCAGCCGCCCATCCCCGATGCTCCGCACCGGCTTACCAAGCTCACGAGCATGAGGAAGGTGATCGCGCGCCGCCTGACCGAATCCAAGCAGCAGGTGCCGCACATCTACCTGACGGTGGACGTTCGCCTCGACGCGTTGCTCGGTCTGCGCGCCGAGCTCAACAAGGCGCTGGCGGCGCGCGAGGTGAAGCTGTCGGTCAACGATCTGCTCGTGAAGGCGCTGGCCGTGGCGCTGATCGAAGTGCCGGCGTGCAACGTCATGCTGGCGGGCAATCAGCTCGTGACGTTCGAGCGGGCGGACATCTCCGTCGCGGTCTCGATCCCTGGTGGGCTCATCACGCCGGTGCTTACGGGCGCCAACGAGAAGCCGGTGTCGCAGCTCGCCACCGAGATGAAGGCGCTGGCCAGGAGCGCGCGCGAGGGCAAGCTCCAGCCGCACGAGTATCAGGGCGGCACTGCGTCGATCAGCAACATGGGCATGTACGGCATCACGCAGTTCGACGCCGTCATCAACCCGCCGCAAGGCATGATCCTGGCCATCGGTGCCGGCGAGAAGCGGCCGTGGGTGGAGGACGACCGGCTGATCGTGGCCACCGTCATGTCGGCTACCGGCAGCTTCGACCATCGCGCGATCGACGGCGCCGACGGTGCCAGGCTGATGGCGGCATTCAAGCGGCTGGTGGAGGCGCCGCTGGCGCTGCTGGCGTGAGCGAGGGCGCACCGCCGGCGGTCGCGCCGACGGTGCGCGTGATCGCGATGCCGGCGGATACCAACCCCTACGGCGACATCTTCGGCGGCTGGCTCGTGGGGCTGATGGACGCCGCCGCAGGCTCCGTCGCGTCGCGGCACAGCCATGGCCGCGCCGTCACCATCGCGCTCGACGGCATGACGTTTCACCGTCCAGTTTTCGTCGGTGATGAGGTCTCGGTCTACGCGACGCTCGTCGGCACCGCCCGCTCTTCGATGCGGATCGACGTGGAGGCATGGCGGCGCGCGCGTCATGAGGATCTAAGCTACAAGGTGACGGAAGCGCGCTTCACCTTCGTCGCGGTGGGCGAGGACAGGCGGCCGCGCGCCGTGCCTCCGGTCGCGGCAATCTGACGAAGGGAACGAAGATGGCGGACACCTACGATCTCGCGGTGCTGGGTTCGGGCCCAGGCGGTTACGTCGCCGCGATCCGCGCGGCGCAGCTCGGCCTCAAGGTGGTGATCGTCGAGCGCGAGCGGCTGGGCGGCATCTGCCTCAACTGGGGTTGCATCCCGACCAAGGCGCTGCTCCGCACGGCGGAGATCTACCATTATCTGACGCACGCCGGGGCTTATGGGCTCACCGCGGGCGAGACCGGCTTCGATCTGGCCAAGGTTGTCGAGCGGTCACGCAAGGTGGCGGCGCAGCTCAACGCCGGCGTGAAGGGGCTGTGCAAGAAGAACAAGATCGCGGTGGTCGAGGGTGTCGGCATGCTGGTGGCGGCGAACCGGCTAACCGTGAAGCGCGGTGACGAGACGGTGGATATCGAGGCGGGCGACATCATCGTCGCCACCGGCGCCCGCGCCCGCGAGTTGCCCTTCGCTCAGGCGGACGGCGAACGGATCTGGACCTATCGCCACGCGATGACACCCAGGGAAATGCCGGGCGAGCTGCTGGTGATCGGATCGGGCGCGATCGGCATAGAGTTCGCCAGCTTCTACTCCGACATGGGAGCTAAGGTGACGATCATCGAGATGCTCGACCGTATCCTTCCTGTCGAGGATGCCGAGGTGTCGGACTTCATGGCGAAGGCGCTGGCCAAGCAGGGCATGCGCATCCTGACCAAGGCCGGGGTCGAGGCGCTGACGCCGAGTGCCGACGGCGTCGAGGCGGTGCTGAAGCTCGCCGACGGCACGACCGAGACCACGCGCTACAGCCATGCGGTCGTGGCGGTCGGCATCGTGCCCAACTCCGAGGAGATCGGACTGGACGCGCTCGGCGTCGCGACGACCAAGGGCCACATCGACACCGACGCGATGGGTCGCACCAACGTCGAAGGCGTGTGGGCGATCGGCGACGTGACGGCACCGCCCTGGCTCGCGCACAAGGCCAGCCACGAGGGCATGACCACCGCCGAGGCGATCGCCGCCAAGCAGGGCAAAGCCGACGTCCACCCCCATCCGATCGACCGCCGAAACATTCCCGGCTGCACCTATTCGCGCCCGCAGGTCGCCTCCGTCGGCCTGACCGAGCAGCGCGCGCGGCAGGAGGGCCACGAGGTGAAGGTCGGTCGTTTTCCGTTCGTGGGCAATGGCAAGGCGATCGCGCTCGGCGAGCAGGAGGGCTTCGTCAAGACGGTCTTCGACGCCGCCTCGGGCGAGCTCCTCGGCGCGCACATGGTGGGCGCCGAGGTGACCGAGCTGATCGAGGGCTACACGGTCGCCCGGCAGCTCGAGACGACCGAGGCGGACCTGATCGCTACCGTGTTCCCGCATCCGACGCTCAGCGAGATGATGCACGAGAGCGTCCTTTCCGCCCATGGACGCGCGATCCACGTCTAAGCCGGTTCGGAACGACCGACGTCGGGCGGCGTTGCCGCGCCCTTGGAACCTCAGCAGTCATCGCAACGGAGACATGACGATGCGCAAGTCCCTCACGATCCTCGCCGCCTGCGGCCTCGCGCTCGGCGCGGCGGCCTGCGGCAAGCATGACGACAATGGCGGCGGCAACGTCTCCGCCTCCGACAACATGCTCGTCCCCGCCGACGAGAATGCGGCCGATGCCGGCATGAGCAACGACATGGGCGGCAATGTCGGCGCGACCGACAACTCCACCGCGGCGATGGGCAACGACATGGGCGCCGGCACCACCGGCGGCGCAACCGGTGCCGGCGGGATGAGCGGCGGGGCGACCGCCGGCAGCTCGATGGGCGCCGGCGCGGGCGGCACCGGCAGCGGTGCCAGCAGCGGCGGCCAGTGATCGCCCGGTGAGCGACGGCGGAGAGGTGGGCGAGAGCCGCCTCGTCATCTTCGCCGCGCTCGCCGCCAATCTCGGGATCGCGGCCGCCAAGTTCGTGGCGGCCGCGATCACCGGCTCGTCGGCGATGCTGACCGAGGGTTTTCACTCCGTCGTCGACAGCCTCAACCAGATCCTGCTGCTCTACGGACAGCACCGCGCCAAGCGTCCGGCGGACGAGAAGCATCCCGCCGGCTACGGCCGCGAACTCTATTTCTGGAGCTTCGTGGTCGCGATCCTGATCTTCGCCACGGGCGCCGGCCTCTCGGTTTACGAGGGCGTCGTCCATGTCCTCGCTCCCGAGCCGCCGCAGGACGCGACGGTCGCCTACGCCGTGCTCGCCGTTTCCTTCGTGCTGGAGGGCACGAGCTGGTTGACGGCGGTGCGCGCCTTCGGGCGCGGCAAGGGCCGGCAGGGCTGGTGGCAGGCGGTGCACCGCTCCAAGGATCCCGCCGATTTCGTCGTTCTCTTCGAGGATACGGCGGCGTTGGTCGGTCTGCTGTTCGCCGGCATCGGCATTTGGCTGAGCCACGCGACCGGCGACGCGCGGTTCGACGGCTACGCGTCGATCGCGATCGGTGTCGTCCTGGCGGCGGTGGCGGTACTGCTAGGGTGCGAGTCGAAGGGGCTGCTGATCGGCGAGCGGGCGTCGCCCGCACTGATAGCGGCGGTGAGAGCGACGATCTCGGCGCGTCCGGAGGTGACCGGCGTCGGCCATGTACTGACCGTGCACCTCGGCCCCAGGGCGGTATTCGTCGCCGCCGACATCGACTTCGTGGACGCCGTGCCGGTCGGGAGGATCGAGGCGATGATCGCCGACGTCGAGGCCGCGCTCCGTGCAGACTGGCCGGAGATCGACCGACTTTACCTGAAACCGGTCGCCGCGCTCGGTTGACCACGCCCGGGGCGGCCGCTATAGGCCGCGTCTGCCCGAAGGAACCTCCGGGCAGACGCTTGAACATTGCCGGTTGGTGAGAAGGCTCGGGCCTATGTACCCGAGCCTTGTTGCATTTCGGAAACGCCCGTATCCGGCAAAGTAACTGAACAGGTGAAGAGCTTCATGCCGACGATCAACCAGCTGGTCCGCAAGGGCCGCGAACCGCAGAAGGCCAAATCTAAGGTTCCTGCGATGGAGCAGAATCCGCAGAAGCGCGGCGTCTGCACCCGCGTCTACACGACGACGCCGAAGAAGCCGAACTCGGCGCTGCGCAAGGTGGCCAAGGTCCGCCTCACCAACGCGCGCGAAGTCATCAGCTACATCCCCGGCGAGGGGCACAACCTGCAGGAGCACTCCGTGGTGCTGATCCGCGGCGGCCGCGTGCGCGACCTGCCCGGCGTGCGCTACCACGTGCTGCGCGGCGTGCTCGATACGCAGGGCGTGAAGGATCGCCGCCAGTCGCGGTCCAAGTACGGCGCCAAGCGCCCGAAGTAAGCTCCGGCTCGAAAGGTTTCATAGATGTCCCGTCGTCGTCGCCCCGAGAAGCGCGAGATCCTGCCGGACCCCAAGTTCGGCGACGTCACGCTCTCCAAGTTCATGAATTCCGTGATGCTGGACGGCAAGAAGTCCGTTGCGGAAGGCATCATCTACTCCGCGCTGGACGTGATCGAGACGCGCGCCAAGCGCGATCCGATCGGCGTCTTCCACGATGCGCTCAACAATGTGCGCCCGGGTGTCGAGGTACGCAGCCGCCGCGTCGGCGGCGCCACCTACCAGGTGCCCGTCGAGGTCCGCGCAGAGCGTGCGCAGGCACTCGCCATCCGCTGGCTCATCACCGCCGCGCGCGGCCGGTCCGAGCATACGATGGACGCTCGCCTCTCGGCCGAGCTGATGGACGCCGCCAACAACCGTGGCAACGCGGTGAAGAAGCGCGAGGACACGCACCGCATGGCCGAGGCCAACCGCGCCTTCTCGCATTATCGTTGGTAACAGCGGCGTCGTTAGTGTCCGCTGGTAGTCTGGCGCACGTTCCAGCCTGAACCTATATCGTGGGGAGCCGGGCCGACCGGCTCCCCACATCGCTAAGGAAGCTTCGTCATGGCCCGCAGCCATCCGCTCGAGAAGTATCGCAACATCGGCATCATGGCGCACATCGATGCCGGCAAGACGACGACGACGGAGCGCATCCTCTACTACACCGGCAAGTCCTACAAGATCGGCGAGGTCCACGAGGGCACCGCGACGATGGACTGGATGGAGCAGGAGCAGGAGCGCGGAATCACGATCACGTCGGCCGCGACGACCTGCTTCTGGAACGATCACCGCATCAACATCATCGACACGCCCGGCCACGTGGACTTCACCATCGAGGTGGAGCGTTCGCTGCGCGTGCTCGACGGCGCGGTCGCCTGCTTCGATGGCGTGGCGGGCGTGGAGCCCCAGTCCGAGACGGTGTGGCGGCAGGCCGAGAAGTATCGCGTGCCGCGCATGTGCTTCGTCAACAAGCTCGATCGCACCGGTGCGAACTTCGAGCGCTGCGTCGAGATGATCAAGGATCGTCTCGGCGCGCGCCCGCTCGTTCTTTACTTGCCCATCGGCATCGAGGGCGGCTTCAAGGGCCTGGTCGATCTTGTTGAGAACCGCGCGATCATCTGGTTGGAGGAATCGCTCGGCGCGAAGTTCGAGTATCAGGATATTCCGGCCGATCTCGCCGATGCCGCCGAAGCCGCGCGCGCCGAGCTGATCGAGGCCGCCGTCGAGCAGGACGACGCCGCGATGGAGGCCTTCTTCGAAGGCACCGAGCCCGCCGCCGAGGAGCTCAAGAAGCTCATCCGCAAGGGCACGCTCAACTTCTCGTTCGTGCCGGTGCTGTGCGGCTCGGCGTTCAAGAACAAGGGCGTGCAGCCGCTGCTCGACGCGGTGGTGGATTACCTGCCGTCGCCGCTCGACATCCCCCCGGTGGAGGGCCTGAAGCTCGACGGCACGACGACGGACAGCCGGCCGGCCACCGACGAAGCGCCGATGTCGGCGCTGGCGTTCAAGATCATGAACGATCCGTTCGTCGGTACGCTCACCTTCGCGCGCATCTATTCGGGCAAGATGGATGCGGCCACGACAGTAATGAACTCGGTCAAGGACAAGAAGGAGAAGGTCGGCCGCATGCTGCTGATGCATGCCAACAGCCGCGAGGACATCCAGGAAGCCTATGCCGGCGACATCGTCGCGCTCGCGGGCCTCAAGGACACGACCACCGGCGACACGCTGTGCGCTCAGAACGCCCCGATCATCTTGGAGCGGATGGAGTTCCCCGATCCGGTGATCGAGGTGGCAGTGGAGCCCAAGACCAAGGCCGACCAGGAGAAGATGGGCACCGCCCTCAATCGCCTGGCGCGCGAGGATCCGTCGTTCCGCGTGACGTCCGACGCCGAGAGCGGCCAGACGATCATCAAGGGAATGGGGGAGCTTCACCTCGAGATCCTGGTCGATCGCATGAAGCGCGAGTTCAAGGTCGAGGCCAATGTCGGCGCGCCGCAGGTCGCGTATCGTGAGTCGCTCGCGAAGGCGGTTGACGTCGACTATACGCACAAGAAGCAGTCGGGCGGATCGGGCCAGTTCGGCCGCATCAAGATCACGCTGACGCCTGGCGAGCGCGGTCAGGGTTTCGTGTTCGACGACCAGGTGAAGGGCGGCAACGTCCCGCGCGAGTATATCCCCTCGGTCGAGAAGGGTCTTCGCGAGACCGCCGAGACGGGATCGATGATCGGCTTCCCGATTATCGACTTTACCGCGACGCTGACGGACGGCGCCTATCATGACGTCGACTCCTCCGCGCTGGCGTTCGAGATCACCGCGCGCGGCGCGATGCGCGAGGGTGCGCAGAAGGCGGGCATCAAGCTGCTCGAGCCGATCATGAAGGTCGAAGTGGTGACGCCGGAGGATTATCTCGGCGACGTCATCGGCGACATGAACTCGCGTCGCGGTCAGATCCAGGGTACCGACAGCCGGGGCAACGCCCAGGTTGTCGAGGCGATGGTGCCGCTCGCCAACATGTTCGGCTACGTCAACCAGCTGCGCTCCTTCACTCAGGGTCGCGCGCAATATTCGATGCAGTTCTCGCATTATGACGAGGTGCCGTCGAACGTTGCCGAAGAGGTGAAGGCCAAGCTGGCGTAAGGCTGGCGTAACCCGGAAACATGGGCTAGGGGCCACGCCGTTTCGGACGTGGCTCCTAAGAGTCCCCGATGCGAACCCAGAGAAGGTAGGAACATGGCGAAGGCGAAATTCGAGCGGAACAAGCCGCATTGTAACATCGGCACGATCGGTCACGTCGATCACGGCAAGACCTCGCTAACCGCCGCCATCACGAAGGTGCTGGCCGAGACGACGGGCGGCACCGCCGTCGATTTCGCCAACATCGACAAGGCGCCCGAAGAGCGGGAGCGCGGCATCACGATCTCGACCGCGCACGTCGAGTATGAGACGACCGCGCGCCACTATGCGCACGTCGATTGCCCAGGCCACGCCGATTATGTGAAGAACATGATCACCGGCGCCGCGCAGATGGACGGCGCGATCCTGGTCGTGTCGGCCACCGACGGTCCGATGCCGCAGACCCGCGAGCACATCCTGCTGGCCCGTCAGGTCGGCGTGCCGCAGCTTGTGGTGTTCATGAACAAGGTCGATCTCGTCGACGACCCCGAGATCCTCGAACTCGTCGAGCTTGAGATCCGCGAATTGTTGTCGAAGTACGAGTTCGATGGCGACAACATCCCCGTCATCCAGGGGTCGGCGACCGCCGCGCTCGACGGTTCGAAGCCTGAGATCGGTCAGGAGGCTGTGCTCAAGCTGATGGCGGCGGTCGACGAGTTCATCCCGCAGCCAGAGCGTCCGCTCGACCGTCCGTTCCTGATGCCGATCGAGGACGTGTTCTCGATTTCGGGTCGCGGCACGGTCGTCACCGGCCGCGTCGAGACCGGTCAGGTCAAGGTCGGCGAGGAAGTCGAGATCGTCGGCATCAAGGACACCCGCAAGACCACCGTCACGGGCGTCGAGATGTTCCGCAAGCTGCTCGACTCGGGCCAGGCGGGCGACAATATCGGCGCGCTGATCCGTGGCGTCGGGCGCGAGGAGGTCGAGCGTGGGCAGGTTCTCTGCAAGCCCGGCTCGATCAAGCCGCACACCGAGTTCTCGGCGGAGGTCTACGTCCTCTCCAAGGACGAGGGTGGTCGTCACACGCCGTTCTTCGCCAACTATCGTCCGCAGTTCTACTTCCGCACGACGGACGTGACGGGCGAGGTCCAGCTTCCCGAGGGCACCGAGATGGTGATGCCCGGCGACAACGTGTCGCTCGGCATCAAGCTGATCGCGCCGATCGCAATGGATCCCGGCCAGCGCTTCTCGATCCGCGAGGGCGGCCGCACGGTCGGCTCGGGCGTCGTCTCGGCGATCTCGAAGTAAGATTGCGTTTGCTCGGAGCGGCCGGTCCCGGTAAGGGGCCGGCCGCTTCTTTTTGCTCCCAGTATCGCCCACGAGGGCAGGGGCCGGCTCTTTCATATCGGTGGGACCATGGACACGCAGAATATTCGCATTCGCCTGAAGGGCTTCGACCATCGGGTGCTTGATCAGGCGACCGGTGAGATCGCCGACACCGCGCGGCGCACCGGCGCGCTCATCCGTGGCCCCATCCCGCTGCCCACGCACATCGACAAGTTCACGGTCAACCGCGGCCCGCATATCGACAAGAAGTCGCGTGAGCAGTTCGAGGTACGCACCTACAAGCGCCTGCTCGACATCGTGCAGCCCACCCCGCAGACGGTGGACGCGCTGATGAAGCTCGATCTCGCGGCGGGTGTTGCGGTGGAGATCAAGCTGGCGTAAGGAGCCGTCCTCCGCGACGCAGATGATTCATTTACGTCGTTTTCCCGCTCGAGGCGGGATGCCCTTCGGGGCTCAGGGATACCGGTCAGTTCGCTGGCGACCATGGTCCCCGCCGATCGCAGCGATGCGAGAACAAGCCCGGGCGGGGGCTATCGAACATGGGCGGAGGTCTGCGGCGACGCAGGCCTTTTTCGTTGGCACGCTCCCCTGCGGGAGCCTCTGTTGGGAGACGGCGATGCGCACTGGCGTGATCGCGAAGAAGATGGGGATGACCCGGCTGTTCCAGGAGGATGGTCGCCACGTGCCCGTCACCGTCCTGCAGCTCGACGGTCTCCAGGTGATCTCGCGCCGTGAGACTGCGCGTGACGGCTACACCGCCGTGCAACTCGGTGCCGGTTCTGCCAAGGTCAAGAACCTCTCCAAGCCCGAGCGTGGCCATTTCGGCAAGGCCGAGGTCGAGCCCAAGGCGATCCTCGCCGAGTTCCGTGTGACCGAGGACAATCTCCTCGATGTCGGTGCCGAACTCTCCGCCGATCACTTCGTCGCGGGCCAGCTCGTCGACATTCGCGGGCGCACGCAGGGCAAAGGCTTCCAGGGCGGCATGAAGCGCTGGGGCTTCGGCGGTCTGCGCGCCACGCACGGTGTGTCGGTATCGCACCGGTCGCTGGGTTCAACCGGTCAGCGTCAGGATCCGGGCAAGGTCTTCAAGAACAAGAAGATGGCCGGCCACATGGGTGACCGGAACCGCACTCAGCAGAATCTAGAGATTGTCCGCACCGACGCGGAGCGCGGCTTGCTGTTCGTGCGCGGCTCGGTGCCGGGCTCGAAGGGTGGCTGGCTGTTCGTCACCGACGCGGTGAAGGTCAAGATGCCTGAGGGCGTGCCGTTTCCGGCCGCGTTGAAGGTGCGCAACGCGCCCGAGATCGAGCACGCGCCGGCAGGGCTGGTCGATGACGCGGCGGTTCATGAGATCCCGGCGCTGCCGAGCGCGGAGGAGGTGGCTGCTGGGGCTGCCGCTGCCGATGCAGCCGGCGCTGGTCAGGTCGATCCGGACGCGCCGGAGACAGACGCGACCGATCAGATCGGCACGTCCGACGCGAACAAGGAAGGCTGAGCCATGAAGGTCGAGGTCAAGACGCTCGCCGCCGCTGCTGCCGGCGAGATCGAGCTTTCGGACGCGGTGTTCGGCGTAGAGCCTCGCGCCGACATCCTCCACCGGGTCGTCACCTGGCAGCTCGAAAAGCGCCGCGGCACCGCGCGCCCGACGCGTGAGCGTGCGGACGTCGCACGGTCGGGCAAGAAGCTCGGCCGGCAGAAGGGCGGCGGCACGGCGCGTCACGGCGATCGCCGCGCCCCCGTGTTCATCGGCGGCGGCAAGGCGCACGGCGCCCGGCTGCGGGACTTCAATCCGTCGCTCAACAAGAAGGTGCGCGCGTTGGGGCTGAAGATGGCGCTTTCCTCCAAGGTGCGCGACGGCAAGCTGATCGTGCTCGACGCGCTCGACGTGGACGGCGGCAAGACCAAGGCACTGGCGGGCCAGTTTGCAGGTCTAGGCGCCGGTACCAAGACGCTGGTGATCGATGGCGCGGCGCTCAACGTCAGTTTCGCGCACGCGTCGGCCAACCTGCGCGGCGTTAATCTGCTGCCGGCTGTGGGCGCCAACGTCTACGACATCCTCAACCACGACATGCTGGTGCTGACGCGCGCGGCCGTCGAGACGCTGGAGGCACGCTTCCATGGCTAAAAAGCAGGCGGGAGCGGTCGATCTGCGTCACTACGACGTGATAGTCGGACCGCACATCACCGAAAAGTCTACGCTCGTCTCCGAGCATAATGCGGTCGTCTTCAAGGTCGCGAAGGATGCGACGAAGCCCGCGATCAAGGCGGCGGTCGAGGCGCTGTTCGACGTTCAGGTCACGGCGGTCAACACGCTGACGCAGAAGGGCAAGACCAAGCGGTGGAAGGGAGCGCCCTACACGCGCTCCGACGTCAAGAAGGCGATCGTGACGTTGGCTGCCGGCCAGTCGATCGACATCACGGAAGGGGTGCGCTGAGATGGCGCTCAAGCATTACAACCCCACCTCGCCGGCGCGGCGCGGGCTCATCCTCGTCGATCGCTCGGCGCTTTGGAAGGGGAAGCCCGTCAAGGCGCTGACCGAAGGCCTGCGCAAGTCGGGCGGACGCAACAACCAGGGCCACGCGACCGCGCGCGGCATCGGCGGCGGGCACAAGCAGAAGTACCGCACGATCGACTTCAAGCGCCGCAAGTGGGACCAGCCCGCCACCGTCGAGCGGCTAGAATATGATCCCAACCGCTCGGCCTTCATCGCGCTGGTGAAGTATGAGGATGGCGAGGTCGCCTATGTTCTGGCGCCGCAGCGTCTCGGCGTCGGCGACAGCATCGTCTCCGGCCGCAAGACCGACGTGAAGCCGGGCAATGCGATGGAGATCGGGCAGGCGCCGGTCGGCACCATCGTCCACAATGTCGAGATGAAGCCGGGCAAGGGCGGCCAGATCGCGCGCGCGGCGGGCACCTACGTGCAAATCGTCGGGCGCGACCGCGGCATGGTGATCGTGCGGCTGAACTCGGGCGAGCAGCGCTTCATCCACGCCACATGCATGGCTACGGTGGGTGCGGTATCCAACCCGGACAACGGAAACACCAATCTCGCCAAGGCCGGGCGCAATCGCTGGCTCGGCTATCGTCCGCTCACGCGCGGCGTCGCCAAGAACCCGGTCGACCACCCGCACGGCGGCGGCGAGGGCCGCACCTCGGGCGGCCGCCACCCGGTGACGCCGTGGGGCAAGCCGACTAAGGGCGCCAAGACCCGGCACAACAAGGCGACGGACAAGATGATCATCCGCAGCCGCCACGCGAAGAAGAAGAGGTAAGCCGGTATGGCTCGTTCCGTCTGGAAGGGTCCGTTCGTGGACCTCAGCCTGCTCCGCAAGGCGCAGACCGCCCAGGACGCGTCCACGCGCGCGCCGATCAAGACCTGGTCGCGTCGCTCGACGATCCTGCCCGATTTCGTCGGATTGACCTTCAGCCTCTACAACGGGCGGAAGTTCGTGCCGATCACGGTCAACGAAGATATGGTCGGCCACAAGCTCGGTGAGTTCGCGCCGACGCGCTACTTTCCCGGCCACGCCGCGGACAAGAAGGGTAAGCGCTGATGAGCAAGCCCGCATCCCCGCGCAAGGTCGGCGACAAGGAAGCGCTGGCTGTCGCCACCTCGGTGCGCGGGTCTCCCTACAAGCTCAACCTGGTGGCCGGGCTGATCCGCAACCGCAAGGCGTCCGAAGCGCTGTCCATCCTCCAGTTCTCCAAGAAGGCGATGGCGGTGGACGTGCGCAAGTGCCTCCAGTCGGCGATTGCCAACGCTGAGAACAACCATAATCTCGACGTCGACGCGCTCGTCGTGAAGGAGGCGTCAGTGGGCAAGGGGCTGGTAATGAAGCGTTTCGCCACGCGTGCCCGCGGCCGTTCCGCGCGGATCGTCAAGCCCTTCGCGCGGATGCGCATCGTCGTGCGCGAGCAGGAGGCCAAATAATGGGTCATAAATCCAACCCGATCGGGATGCGGCTCCAGATCAACCGCACCTGGGACAGCCGCTGGTACGCCGAAGGCGCGAACTACGGAAAGATGCTGCTGGAGGATCTCCGTATCCGTCAGCACATCTTCAAGTCTTTGCCGCAGGCCGCAATCTCGAAGGTGGTAATCGAGCGTCCAGCCAAGCTGTGCCGCATCTCGGTCTATGCTGCGCGCCCCGGCGTCATCATCGGCAAGAAGGGCGCCGACATCGAGAAGCTTCGCCGCACGATCGGCAAGATGACGGCGGCAGACGTTTCGCTCAACATCGTCGAGATCCGCAAGCCCGAGGTCGACAGCAAGCTCGTCGCGCAATCGGTGGCCGACCAGCTCGAGCGCCGTGTCGCGTTCCGCCGCGCCATGAAGCGCGCGGTGCAGTCGGCGCTGCGTCTCGGTGCGGAGGGCATCCGGATCACCTGCGCAGGGCGTCTCGGCGGTGCAGAAATTGCGCGCGTCGAGTGGTATCGGGAGGGCCGCGTGCCGCTCCACACGCTGCGCGCCAACATCGACTATGCAGAGGCCGAGGCGCATACCGCCTATGGCGTGTGCGGCGTAAAGGTGTGGATCTTCAAGGGCGAGATCCTCGGCCACGATCCGCTGGCGCAGGATCGCATCATGATGGAAGCGCAGACCTCGGGGGTGCGGCCGGCGCGCTGAGTTCCTAGATGGGCTCAGCCTTATCGGCCGTACTCACGGTGCTTGAAGGTTAGAACAGATGCTGCAACCGAAGCGTACCAAGTTCCGCAAGGCACATAAGGGCCGTATCCACGGCGATGCGAAGGGTGGAACCCAGCTCAACCAGGGCGCCTACGGCCTCAAGGCCGTTGAACCCGATCGGATCACCGCGCGTCAGATCGAGGCGGCGCGCCGTGCGATCACCCGCCACATCAAGCGCCAGGGCCGGCTTCATATCCGCATCTTCCCGGACGTGCCGGTCTCCTCCAAGCCGGCGGAAGTCCGCATGGGTTCGGGCAAGGGCGCGCCCGAGTTCTGGGTCGCCCGCGTGAAGCCCGGCCGCATCTTGTTCGAACTCGAAGGTGTCGCCGGTCCGCTCGCGGCGCAGGCGTTCAGCCGTGCCGCCGAGAAGCTGCCGATCAAGACGCGCGTGGTAGCGCGCCTGGGCGACACCAGCCATCTCGGCGCGGAGGGCTAAGCCATGGCCAAGCGTAACGACGACGTCCGCGCCGCAACCGACGATCAGCTCCAGACGCAGCTCGGCGACCTGAAGCGCGAGCAGTTCAACCTGCGCTTCCAGGCGGCCACCGGCCAGCTTGAGAAGCCCGCCCGCGTAAAGGAGGTCCGCCGGACCATCGCGCGCATCAAGACCGCCCAGGTGGCTCGCGCCGCTGCGGCCAAAGCCTGAGGAGGATCACATGCCGAAGCGCGTGCTGACCGGAACGGTGGTCTCCGACAAGACCGACAAGACGGTGGTGGTCTCGGTCGAGCGGCGGGTGAAGCACCCGCTGTACGGCAAGATCATCAAGCGGTCGAAGAAGTATCACGCCCACGACGAGGCGAACGAGTACCGCACCGGCGAGACCGTGCGCATCGAGGAATGTGCGCCGATCTCCAAGCTCAAGACCTTCAAGGCGATTGAGCGCGTCGGCGCGAAGCTCGAGCAGCCCATCCCCACCGACGTGGCCTGAGAGGAGGGCTGAACCATGATCCAGATGCAGTCCAACCTCGACGTCGCCGACAATTCGGGCGCCAAGCGCGTGCAGTGCATCAAGGTGCTCGGCGGCTCCAAGCGGCGCTTCGCAACCGTAGGCGACATCATCGTCGTCTCGGTCAAGGAAGCGGCGCCGCGCGGCAAGGTGAAGAAGGGCGACGTCCATCGCGCCGTGATCGTCCGCACCGCCAAGGACATCCATCGTCCCGACGGTTCGACGATCCGCTTCGACGGCAACGCCGCCGTGCTGGTGAACAAGAACGAGGAGCCGATCGGCACCCGAATCTTCGGGCCGGTAGTTCGCGAGCTTCGCGCCAAGAACCACATGAAGATCATCAGCCTAGCGCCCGAGGTGCTGTAATGAGCGCGCTCAAGATCAAGAAGGGCGATCAGGTCGTGGTCCTGTCCGGCAAGGACAAGGGCAAGACCGGCACCGTCACCAAGTGCAGTCCCAAGGAAGGCAAGGTGATCGTCGGCGGTGTCAATCTCGCCACCCGTCATCGCAAGCCGACTCAGGCCAACCCGCAGGGCGGGCTGGAGCGGATCGAGGCACCGCTGCACGTCAGCAAGGTCGCTATCGCCGTCGACGGCAAGCCGTCGCGCGTCCGCTTCGAGGTTCGCGACGGAAAGAAAATCCGCGTCGCGGTAAAGTCTGGGGAGGCCATCGATGGCTGATTACACGCCGCGCCTGCGCGCGAAGTACGACGCCGAGATCGTCAAGGCGATGACCGACAAGTTCGGCTATAAGAACGCGCTTGAAGTACCCCGCCTTGAGAAGATCGTGCTTAACATGGGTGTCGGCGACGCCACCCAGGACAAGAAGCGCGTTGATCAGGCGGCGGCGGAGATGGAGTTGATCGCCGGCCAGAAGCCGGTCGTGACGAAGGCCAAGAAGTCGATCGCGCAGTTCAAGCTGCGCGAGGGTATGCCGATCGGCTGCAAGGTGACGCTGCGCCGCGAGCGGATGTA
This sequence comes from Sphingomonas sp., assembly GCF_965200105.1. Classification (GTDB taxonomy): domain Bacteria; phylum Pseudomonadota; class Alphaproteobacteria; order Sphingomonadales; family Sphingomonadaceae; genus Solisphingomonas. Next base: position 474,750 of record NZ_CBDATN010000003.1, on the reverse strand, counting down.
CGAGTTCCTCGACCGGTTCGTGACGATCGCGCTGCCGCGTGTGCGCGACTTCCGGGGTCTCAACCCCAGGTCGTTCGATGGGCGCGGCAACTACGCGACAGGCCTCAAGGAGCAGCTGATCTTTCCGGAGATCAGCTACGACAAGGTCGATCGCATTCGCGGCATGGACGTGATCGTCGCGACCACCGCCAAGACCGACGATGAGGCCCGCGAGCTGCTGCGCCTGTTCGGCTTCCCCTTCCCGCAGGAAGAGGCGAACGAGCAGAAGCAAGCGGCGTGACGGTAGAGAAGAGAGCTTAAGTCCATGGCGAAACTGAGTTCGATCTTGAAGAACGAGCGGCGCAGGAAGCTCGTCGCGAAGACGGCCCCCAAGTACGCGAAGCTGAAGGCTATCGCGGCCGACAAGGGCGTCGACGACGGCGAGCGGCTCATCGCGCGGCTGAAGATGGCGGAGCTGCCGCGCAACGGCAATCCGACGCGTATCCGCAATCGCTGCGAGCTGACCGGGCGTCCGCGCGGCTACTATCGAAAGTTCAAGCTCGCACGCGTGATGCTGCGCGATCTCGCCAACAAGGGGATGATCCCCGGCGTGACCAAGTCGAGCTGGTAAGGGCATAGCATGGCGATCAACGATCCGCTGGGTGACCTGCTCACCCGCATCCGCAACGGCCAGCGCGCGCGCAAGGACTCGGTCTTGTCGCCGATGTCCAAGCTCCGCACCCGCGTGCTCGACGTGCTCCAGCGCGAGGGCTACATTCGCGGCTATTCCGAGGAAGCGCTCAACGAGCACCCCGGCATCCGCATCGAACTGAAGTATTTCGAGGGTCAGCCCGCGATCCAGCATGTCGCGCGCGTGTCCAGGCCGGGGCGTCGGGTCTATTCGGGCTCTAAGGAGTTGCCGGTGATCCGCAACGGGCTCGGCATCACCATCGTATCCACGCCTCGCGGCGTTCTCTCCGACGCGGAAGCGCGCGAGCAGAATGTCGGCGGCGAGGTTCTCGCGGAGGTCTTCTGATGAGCCGTATCGGCAAGAAGCCGGTTCCCGTGCCGGCGGGCGTCACCGCCTCGATCCAGGGGCGCGAGCTGTCGGTCAAGGGGCCGAAGGGCACGCTGACCATGAGCCTGACCGACGAGATCTCCTACGCGGTAGAGGAGGGTGGCGTTTCGGTGCAGCCCGCCAACGACGGGCGTCGCGCGCGCGCGTTCTGGGGAATGCAGCGCACGCTGGTGCAGAACCTGGTCACCGGCGTGACGGAGGGGTTCACCAAGCAGCTCCTGATCACCGGCGTCGGCTATCGCGCCGCCGTGCAGGGCAAGAACCTCAAGCTGCAGCTCGGCTACAGCCACGATGTCGACTTCACGATCCCAGAGGGGATCACGATCGCGACGCCCGATCCCACCACGGTGAACATCACCGGGATCGACAAGCAGCAGGTCGGCCAGGTCGCCGCCGAGATCCGCCGCTGGCGCAAGCCCGAGCCGTACAAGGGCAAGGGCATCAAGTACGCGGGCGAGTTCATCTTCCGCAAGGAAGGGAAGAAGAAGTAAGATGGCCAAGCTCACCGTCTTCGCCAAGCGCCGCCAGCGCGTGCGCACGGCGCTCCGCGCCAAGGGCGGCAGTCGCCCGCGCCTGTCGATCCACCGCTCGGGCCGGCACATTTACGCGCAGATCATCGATGACGCCGCCGGACGCACTGTTGCTTCTGCCTCGACGCTCGACAAGGATGTCCGCGGCTCGTCGGGCGCAGGCGTTTCGGGTGCGACCGCAGTCGGACAGCGGGTGGCCGAGCGCGCCAAGGCAGCTGGCGTCTCCGCCGTGGTGTTCGATCGCGGTGGCTTCCTCTTCCACGGGCGCGTCAAGGCGCTTGCCGACGCCGCCCGCGAGGGCGGTCTGGAGTTCTGATATGGCTGACGAAGTGCAGAACGCGGCGCCCGGCGCCGAGCAGAGCGCGGTGGGCACCGAGGGCACCGTTCCGCAGCAGCGCGACGAACGTGGCCCAGGTGGACCCGGCGGTGGCCCGGGCGGTCCCGGCGGGCGTGGCCCCCGCGGCGGTCGCGGGCGCGGCGGTGGCGACAATCGCGGGCGTGGCGGGCGCGACAATCGCGGCGGCCGGCGTGACAATCGTGGCGGCGACGACGGCGGCGAGGAGTTTGTCGAGAAGCTCGTCCACATCAATCGCGTCTCCAAGACGGTGAAGGGCGGCAAGCGCTTCGGCTTCGCGGCGCTGGTCGTCGTCGGCGACGGCAAGGGTCGTGTCGGGTTCGGCAAGGGAAAGGCGCGCGAGGTGCCCGAGGCGATCTCCAAGGGCACGGCGGCCGCCAAGAAGGCGATGATCCGCGTGCCGCTGAAGGACGGGCGCACGCTGCACCACGACGGTGCCGGGCACTTCGGCGCGGGGCAGGTTTATGTCCGGTCGGCGCCGCAGGGCACCGGCATCATCGCGGGCGGCCCGATGCGTGCGATCTTCGAATCGCTTGGCGTCCACGACGTGGTCACCAAGTCGACGGGCACGCAGAACCCCTACAACATGATTCGCGCTACCTTCGAGGCGTTGCGGGAACAGACCAGCCCCAAGTCGGTAGCGGCGCGGCGCGGCAAGCGCATCGCTGACCTGCTCGGCCGCGGCGGAACGGACGTTGCCGAGGCACAGGCCGACGCGGCGGCGATCGCGGAGTAAGCATGATGGCAACGATCAAGATCACGCAGACCGGATCGCCGATCCGCCGCACGCAGGATCAGCGCGCGACGCTGATCGGGCTCGGCCTCAACAAGATGCACCGCACGCGCGAGCTGGAGGACACTCCCGAGGTGCGCGGCATGATCCGCAAGGTGCATCACATGGTGACCGTGAGCGAGGGCTGACGCCCCGCCCGAGTTGCGCGACATAAGCGAAAGCGAGTGCAGACGATGGCTTACGAACTCAACGACATCCGCGACAACGAGGGCGCGCGCCACCGCAGGATGCGGGTCGGCCGTGGCATCGGCTCGGGCAAGGGCAAGACCGCCGGGCGCGGCCAGAAGGGCCAGAAGAGCCGCGAGGGCGTCTCGATCAAGGGCTTCGAAGGCGGGCAGATGCCGCTTCACATGCGGCTGCCCAAGCGCGGCTTCAACAATCCGTTCGCCAAGGACCATGCCGAGGTGAACCTCGGCCAGATCCAGAAGCTGGTCGATGCGGGCACGCTGTCGGCTGATGGCACGGTCGACCACGTCGCGCTGAAGGCGGCGGGTGTCGCGCGCGGCGGCAAAGATGGCGTGCGGCTGCTCGCCAAGGGCGCGCTGACCGCCAAGCTCTCCTTCCGCGTCGCCGGCGCCAGTGCCGCCGCTAAGGCCGCCGTCGAAGCGGCGGGCGGATCGATCGAGGTGATAGAGGTCGTGCCGGCGGCCGAGAAGGCCGCGGCCAAGAAGAACAGCGTTCGCGACGCGAGGCGCAAGGCCGGCTGATCGTGGCGCCGATCTGCCGTATCGGACTTAGACAAGCGCGATAGCGGCTTATATGGGTAACGGCGGGCGCGGCGAGGGTCGCTCCCGCCGTTCCTGTTTTCGAGGGCATACACGCACGATGGCAACTGCCGCCAACCAGATGGCCGCCGGCCTGAGCCTGTCCAAGTTCGGCCAGGCGACCGAGCTCAAGAAGCGGCTATGGTTCACCGTCGGCGCGTTGATCGTGTTCCGCCTGCTTTCGTTCGTGCCGCTGCCAGGCATCGATCCGCGTGCGCTTAATTCGCTGTTCCAAAAGACCAATGGCGGTGTGCTCGACTTCTTCAACACCTTCTCCGGCGGCTCGCTGCATCGCATGAGCCTGATCGCGCTCGGCGTCATGCCCTACATCACCGCGTCGATCGTGGTGCAGCTCGCCACCTCGCTGTCTCCCCAGCTAGAGGCGATCAAGAAGGAGGGCGAGAGCGGGCGCAAGAAGCTCAACCAGTATACGCGGTACCTGACCGTGCTGCTCACCGCGATCCAGGGCTACTTCATCTCGGTGGGGCTGGAGAGCTGGGGCGCCTCTTCCGGGATCGCGGCCGTCGTCGTCCCCGGCCTCATCTTCCGCGTGACGACCGTGATCTCGCTGATCGGCGGCACCATGTTCCTGATGTGGCTGGGCGAGCAGATCACTTCGCGTGGTGTCGGCAACGGCGTGTCGCTCATCATCATGGCGGGCATTGTAAGCCAGCTCCCGGTTGTCATCGGCAATCTGTTCGAGAGCGGACGCACCGGCTCGATCTCGCCGCTGGTCATCGTAGCCGTGCTGGCGCTTGCTTTCGCGCTGATCGCGGGCATCTGCTTCATGGAGCGCGCGGTCCGTAAGGTGCTGATCCAGTATCCGAAGCGCCAGACCGCGCGCGGCATGATGCAGGGCGACAAGAGCTACCTGCCGCTCAAGATCAACACGTCGGGCGTGATCCCGCCGATTTTCGCCTCCTCGCTGCTGCTGATGCCGCTGACGGTGGCGCAGTTCGCGGGCAACCGGGTGCAGGGGCAGGGCCGCTTCTCCGATTTCCTGATCGGCATGACGACGGCGCTCCAGCACGGCTCTCCGCTCTACATGACGCTCTACGCGGTCGGCATCGTGTTCTTCTGCTTCTTCTACACGGCCGTGGTATTCAATCCGGAGGAGACGGCGGACAATCTGAAGCGCCACGGCGGCTTCATTCCCGGCATCCGGCCGGGCCGGGCGACAGGCGACTATCTCGATTACGTGCTGACGCGCGTCACCGTCATCGGTGCGATCTACCTAGCCTTCATCTGCTTGGTGCCCGAATTCATTGTGAAGGCCTTCAACGTGCCGTCGATGGCGCTGGGCGGCACCAGCCTGCTCATCGTCGTCAACGTGACAATGGACACTGTGACGCAGATCCAGAGCCACCTGCTCGCGCACCAATATGGCGACCTCATCAAGAAGGCGAAGCTGAAGGGCGCGCGACGGGGCTGAGCGATGGCGCGCGCGGAGAGGGAGACGGCGTTGAACATCATCCTGCTGGGGCCGCCGGGGGCGGGCAAGGGCACCCAGGCGAGCCGCCTCGTTGCCGAGCGTGGAATGGTCCAGCTCTCGACTGGCGACATGCTCCGCGCCGCCGTCAAGGCCAGAACGTCGGTGGGCTTGGAGGCAAAGGCGGTGATGGACGCGGGCGGCCTCGTCTCCGACGCGATCGTCTCGGCACTGATCGGGGAGCGTCTTGATGATCCCGCCGCGCTCGGCGGCGCGATCTTCGACGGTTATCCCCGGACGCAGCCGCAGGCCGAGGCGCTCGACCTGCTGCTTGCCGAGCGCGGCCAGCAGCTCGATGGGGTGATCGAACTCTGCGTCGACGAGGATGCGCTGGTCGAGCGGATCGTCGGGCGCTTCACGTGCGCGGCGTGCGGCGAGGGGTATCACGAGACCTTCAAACGCCCCCGTGTCGAGGGCACCTGCGACGTTTGCGGCTCCCACGAGTTCAAGCGGCGTCCCGACGACAACGAGGAGACGGTGCGCACCCGCATGGCCGAGTACCGCGCCAAGACCGCTCCGATCCTGCCCTACTACGAGGCGCGCGGTCTCGTTGCGCGCGTCGACGGCATGGCGGACATCGGCGATGTCGGCGAGGCTATCGACGCCGTACTGGACGGCAGCTGATCGCTCGCCCGGTGCTGGAGCATGTCCGGTCGGCGACCCGAAGACCGGCGCGATCGCGCGCTTGACGCCGAGCGCGCATGGCGAAGCCGCACCGTGGGCGGCGCCTCTTGCGCGGTGATGACCGCCTAAAGAGCGACATCGACGACCGACGGGCGGATATCAGCCTTGCAGACGAGCTCGAGGCCGTCGCTGCCGGGCTCAAAGCCGAACGGCAAGCTGGGTGGAGCCTGCCTCGCACCACCGCCGACTGCTGCCGCCCGGCGCGGCAGGCAGGGCGGACGAGCGGCGTCGTGAGCCGTGCGTTAACCAGGTCCGGTGCAGAAGGTGCAACCGGAATAAGGGCATAGCGGCAATCGTCCACGGCACTCTTTTGCGGAACCCGACGGTCATGGCCACGCGTCTCAAGGAACTCGACAGGCCCGCGATGCGCGAGGAGCGTCAGTCCGTTCGGATGTGGGCGCTCGTCGACTATGGCGATGTGAGCGAGAACGCCGTCGTCCGCGATCTCTCCGCCACGGGCTTTGGGATCGAGACCGCGCGCGTGCTGCCGGAGGGCGCCGCCATCGCGGTAACGATCGGCGCGTCGGCGCCGCTCGCCGCCATCGTCGTCCACGCGAGCGACGACCGCTACGGATGTCGCCTCGCGGACCCGCTCGACGCGGCGATGCTCGACGCGTTGACGCGCGACGGGCCGTTCGCCTCGGCGCGTCCGACGCCGGCGCCTGCGCCGCAGGTGGCGAGCTATCCGCGCGGCGTCCGCGCCGGCGCGATCGCGGGCGCGGCGATCGCCTGCTGGACCGTGGTGCTCGGCCTCGGCTTCGCCATCTTCGCCTGACATCTCTCCGCGATCGGCGGTGCCGCCCGCTAGCGGCTGCTATCGTCGGCGATCGGCGGCACAGGCCCGTAGACCGGCTTTGCGAGCCCCGCCTTCGCGGCGCGCGCACCGGGCAGATCGAGCAGCGCGCGCCGCGCGGCGCGGGCATTGGCTTCGGCATCGTAGCGAGCGGTGGCGGCGTCGGGTGCGAGATGCGCGAGATCGGCAATCCCCATCGATGCCAGCAGCCGCGCACCCGCGACTAAGGCGTCGTGCCGCGCCGCCGCCAGCCCTTCGCGCGCGTTCAGCAACTCCAGTTCGGCGTTGAGCACGTCGAGCAACTGCCGGAAGCCCGCCTTGTTCTCGGTCCTCACGCCGGTCAGCGCGGAGGTATCCGCCTCCACCGCGCGCTCGCCCGCCTCGATCGAGCGGAGCGCGGCACGATAGTCGGCATAGTCGGCGCGGACGTCGGTGACGACCTGCCGTTCCACCTCCACCTGCTGGTCGAGCGCCTGCGCGACCGCGTCATTGGCGGCGCGCACGCGGGCCGAGACGATGCCGCCCTGGTAGAGCGGTAGGGTAAAGGAAGCGCCGACCTGGTTGGCGTTGCCGCTGGTGTCGCCATAGCCGGCGAAGCGATCCTTGTACGCGTAGTAGCTGCTGGTGCCGGTAAGCGACAGCGTCGGCAGCCCGGCGCCGCGCGCGCCGGCGGCATCGTAGCGGGCGGCGCGGATCGCGCCCGCCGCCGCCTCCAGCGCGGGATTGTCGGCGAGCGCCACGCGCTCGGCGTCGTCAGCGTCGGCGGGCAGGCTGGGGAGGGGGGGCACCGCCGCGAGCGGCCCCGGTGCGAGCCCGGTCACGCGCCGGAAATCGAGCTCGCTGCGCGCCAGCCGCGCCTCCACGGTGGCGAGCGCGCCGCGCGCGATCTCCAGCCGGGCCTGAGACTGCGAGACGTCGGTGCGGGTGAGGTCGCCCTCGCGCTGGCGGGTGGCGCTGGAGCGCATGTCGCCGTCCAGCGCGTCCACGTTGGCGCGGTTGTGCGCCAGCACCTCGCGGTCGCGCAGCACGTCGGCATAGGCGGTGATCGCCGCGACCATCAGGTCGCCTTCGGCCGCACGCAAATCGCCTCGGCCCGTCGCGGAGCGCGCGTCGGCGGCGCGGATGGCGTTGCGCACGCGGCCGCCCTGGTAGATCGGCACGTTCAGGTTGGCGCCTGCGTTGACCGCCTGGTTGTAGCCGTTGACCGCGCGCAGTCCGCCGATGCCGCGCACGTAGGTGGCGGAGAGATCCGCCTGCGGCCGCCCGCCGGCGCGCGCGATCGCGGCCTGCTCGTCCGTGGCGCGGAGCGAAGCGCGCTGGGCGTTGAGCGTCGGATTGTTCGCGTAGGTCGCCGCGAGCGCGTCCGCGAGCGTGGTAGCGCCGGCGGGAGCCGTGACGATCGCGCAGCCAGCGGTGAGGAGGAATCGCGCGCGCGCACGACGATCGGTCTCGAACTTCACTGACGCACCCCACGGTACCGAGGATCGGTGTGGCGGGATGCTCTAGGAGTAAGCGGTAACCGGCGCGTTAAGCCTGTCCGCGTCGTCTCCTGTCCCGAAATGGGAGGAGTAGGGATGGTCCGCTTCTTCCTGAGCGAGTGTTCCGTGGCATGGCACTCGTGCGGGGCTGGCCCCGATCAAGGAGCTGACGGGTGCGTCTGCCGGCACTGGCCCGAGGTTTCTGCGCTGTTGCCGGCCACGCTCCCGCCGTGCGCCGCTTCAAGGGACCGACGCACGATATCACCACCTGCCGACGATGCGGCACGTCGCTCGTTCGGCGTCCTGGCGGCAAGTGGATGCTGCCGCCGCGCGGCACATGCGTCGTGTGGCGGCCGGTCGACGACGCGGCCGAGCGCACGGGGCCGAAGGCTGCCGAGCATACGCGGCCGCAGCTCGCCGCCGAGCCGGAGTCGGTCGAGGCGACGCCCGCACCGGATCGGGAGGTCCATATGCCGATCGCGCCCGTCGCGCCGTCGCCGCTGCCGTCCAGGCCCGTCGCGACAGCCGAGCACGGGTCTCTTGTTTACTTCACGCTCGTGGTGCGCGGCTTCGGCACGGTGGAGCCCGACTATGCCGTCACCATGGCCGCGCCGATGCTGCCGTCGATTGGCAGCTACGTTTCGATCCAGCGCCCGGATCGTGCCCGTCCCTACGGCGAGGACCTCCTCGTGCAGGAGGTCTGGTGGCGCTGCGTGCACGAGGAGACGCGACGAGACGGGCCGACTGCGGCCACCGGGCAGGTCGAGACGATCTTCGTCGAGTGCGATCCCGCGCTCGGACCCTATTCGAGCGACAATTGGCGGTTGAAGTGCGAGGCGGCGCGCACGCGCGGCATCGCCGTCCACGAGATGCGGATCGGGCGGGCCGGGGGGCTGCGTGCCGAGGCACTGTTGCCCGCGACGCCGCTGCACTGGTGACGCGCGCCCGCTGGCGGGCCGCCGGCGCTCATGGCAGCCGTTGAACGCGCCGGTGGGGCTCGCTCGCGGTGCCGGGGACCCGTCGCTCAAGTTCGCGTGCGGCCTGTCGTTAACGGTGCGGTGCCAGGCGCCGCAGCACGGGGGACCGGGTCTTGCTTCTCGAACTCGCGACGACCTACCACGATCTCGCCTCGAAGCTGCTCAACTGGACGGGCATGTCCGATCGGGCGATGCACGTCCATGTCGGACTCGGCCTCTACGTCTTGGCGCAACTCGCGCTGCGGCCCCGCCGCGGGTCCTTCGACGCATTGGTGCCGGTGATTGCCGCCGAGCTCGCCAACGAGGCAGTGGATCGGCTGTATTTCGGTGCCTGGCGGTGGGACGACACGCTGGGTGATATCGCTGCGACGCTGGCCTGGCCGCTCGTGCTGATGCTGGTCGGTCGCGTCCGGCGCTGGCGCTGGGCGGCGCGCCGTAACGAGACGGGCGAGCGGTTGCTGCGCGAGGTCGGCGGCCGCCACCTCCGCCTCGTCCACCGTCCGCAGCTGGAGGCTGCCCCCGCGACGGAGGAGAGCTATCCGCAGATGGTCGCGGCCGGCTGACAGTTCGCCGCCGTCCGCTTAGGAGGCCCTTGCCGGCCGCCGCGCCACGATGAGTTGCGATACGCCGAAGCGGCGGAAGAAGGGCAGACGCTCGGCCGTCGCCGAAATCCAGCGCGCGACGGGCACGATCCGCGCTACCCAGCCAGGCCTGTCGCCGCTGATGTTCTCGAAGGTCTGCCACACGTAGGAGTGCGATGCCGTCTCGAACCCGTGGCGCTCGACCATACGGCGGAGTTCCAGCGGCCAATAGTTGCGCGACCAATAGTCGACGAAGCGCGCGCCGATCGCCACCGGCACCCAGGGCAGCAGGAAGGTGCGCAGGAAGCCCGAATTGCGCCCCGTCTTCTTCGACAGCACGCCGTGCGTCTCGAAGGGATGGTAGCGGTTGGGCGAGAACAGGATCAGCGTGCCGCCGGGCTTGAGCACGCGGAAGAGCTCGTCCAGCGCGCGATGGTCGTCCGGCACATGCTCCAGCACCTCGTTGAGCAGCACGGCATCGAAACGGGCGTCGGGGAAATCCAATCCCGCCAGATCGCCGCGACGAACGCGCGGATCGCCGGGGTGGGAGGCCTGCCACTCCGCCACCTTTGCCTCGACATACTCGATGCCCTCTGCCTCGGCGCCGAGTTCGGCCATCGCGAGGACATACTCTCCCGCTCCGCAGCCGGCGTCGAGCACGCGCGCGCCCGGCAGGCGCACCGCGCGCGACACGATCTCCACGCGCTTGCGCAGGTTGAGCGGCTTGGCGGTGTCGGTGCCGCCGACGGCGATGCTGCTTTCCATGGATCTCGTCCCCCGCGTCGCGGCCGACCTTCCCAGAGCGTCCGCCGCGCGTCCAGTGCGCTTTGGTGCCGGCGTGCCGGGCCGGGTCGGTTGTTTCCTCCGCGGGCCGGTTTTGCTATTGCTAGCCCATGACTCCGCCCTCCGCCCGCCTGCTGCTCGTCGCACTGCTGCTGACCGGCGGCTGCTCACGGAACGACAGCGGAACCGTCACCGCGTTCGGTGGCGGCCGCTCCGACGAGGATCAGGCCGCGCCCGAGCGGCCGAACCCGTGCCGCCTGTTCACCGCCAAGGATATCGGGCTCGTCACCACGCTCGACGTGGGCGAGGGCAAGCGCATCGAGACGAACGGCTGCCGCTGGCCCGCGAAGTCCGGCAAGGGCCGAGCCATCGTCCGCGAGATGAGCGTCGCCGACGCGCGCGACTATCCCCGGCCGCCGGGTGCCACGTCGCTTCCGGAGGTCGGTCGCGACGGCTTCGTCGCCAAGAGCGCGTGGGGCTGGCGTGCGGGCACAACGGTTGGCGGCACCTTCGCCTATGTCGAGTTGTCCGGCGACGGAGTGGACGACACGACGGCGGCCGAGCTGCTCAAGGAGACGACGGAGCGGATTGCGGCGGTGCCGAGGGGCTGAGCGCGGCGCGCGAGGCGGCAAGGCGCCTAACGGCCCGAGACGACGCCCGGCAGGCTTTCGGAAACGCCGCGGCGGGCCGATGACCGTGTTGCCGCCGATGTCACGTCCGGGCGGATGACGGACCGACCGCCAAGCCGCCCCGTCGCCGATCGCCACCGGCTGGTGAAGTCGAGGCCGTCCGTGCTAACCGATCCTGGGCGAGCGATGGCGCTTGGCGACGAGGAACGGCGCGTGGAGCCGCCCACCTTTACCGCCCCTTCTTCCCCCACTCGCGCATCACTGTATAGCCGAGATAGCCCGTGCCGAAGAGCGCGTAGAGCGGCTCCGGGATGGCGGCGAGATAGGCGGCGATTGCGCGCGTCATGGCGGCGGCGGCGGCCGGGCGCACCGCCGCGATCGCCGCCATCGGAAAGGCGCCGAGCAGCAGCGCATACATGACGTAGAGGAAAGCCGGGCGCGCGCGGCTGGTGAAACGGTCGGCCGACACGGTCTCGGCGTCGAGCGGGGAGGAGGATGCGGCCATGCTCAGCCGACCCGGTTGGCGAGCCAGCCGTACAGGAACGCCTCGTTCGCGGGCCGCTTCTCCGCCAGCGCCATGTAGCGTTCGCCCTGAAGCGCATCGAGTGCGCGGACCAGCACTGTCTCGCCCGCAGGTCCGCGCACGCGTAGGAAGGCGCGCAGCGCCGCGATCGCGGCGTCGTCGATCGCGCCCGACGCGGCGATATCGGGATAGTCGGAGGCGGCGCGGTTGAGTGCGTTGAGCGCGCGGCGCAGGAAGCCCGCCGCCGCCGCCGGACCCATGTTGACGCCGGTGTCGAACAGCTCACCGGCCACCTCGGGCGCCAGCTCCGCGACCCGGCCGAGCCCCGGCCGCACCCAATAGTCGGCGTGATAAATGCGCGCTGCCAGCTCTCGCGGCAGCCGAGCCATGTCGCCGTGCCAGCCATGCGCGGCGGCGGCGGCGCGGGTGATGCCGTAGCGGGTCGGGCCGCCGCGATCGTCGGAGCGGGCGACGTAGCCGCCCTCGCGCGCGATCAGCTCGTCGATGAAGTGGGTGGGGTCCATGGCGCCTGCTCCCGTTGGCAAGCTGGTGCATATAACCATGGAGGTTCATGTAGGAAAACGCTTTTTTCCTCAAGCGACCCACCGGCCGCCCTCCCGCCGATGCGGAAGGCTGGTCGGGGCGACAGGATTCGAACCTGCGACCCCCAGACCCCCAGTCTGATGCGCTACCAGGCTGCGCTACGCCCCGATCCAGGCGGCGGCCCCTAGCCAAGCGGGGCGGGCTTGGCAAGCCGACGGGGGGCGTGATAGTCGCGCCGGCTCTTGAGGGCCGCCGCTTGGCAAGCCCGCCAGCCGGGCCCAAAGCAACCCATGTTCTCGTCTCCCGCCCTCGCGCAGACCGCCGGCGCTTCTCCCGGCTCGGGCCTCGCCGCCTTTTCCAGCTTCATCCCCATCGTGCTGATGGTGGCGATCTTCTATTTTCTGCTGATCCGCCCGCAGCAGACGCGGATGAAGCAGCACCGCGTCATGCTCGATGCGCTCAAGAGGGGCGATACCGTCGTCACCGGCGGCGGCACGATCGGCCGGGTGACGCGGGTCGACGGCGAGGAGGCGGAGGTGGAGATCGCGAACGGCGTGCGCGTCCGCGTCGTCAAGTCGACGCTCACCGAGGTGCGCGGCCCCGCCAAGCCCGCCAACGACTGACGCAGATGGGCCTGCTGGATTTCCCGCGCTGGAAGGTCGTGCTGATCTGGGGGGCACTGCTCCTCGGCGTTCTGTTCGCGGTTCCCAGCTTGACGCCCGACGCGACCGCCCGCCAGCTCGGTCTCGCGCACATGCCGCGCGTCAACCTGGGTCTCGATCTCGCCGGCGGCAGCCACATCCTGCTGGAGGCGGACACCGCCGACGTCGCGCGCACGCGGATCACGTCGATGGAGGATACGATCCGCGACTCGATGCGCGGCATGAGCCCGGCCATCGAGATCGGCGACATTTCGACGGCGAACGGCGCACTCTCCTTCTTCGTGCGCGATGCGGCGCGGGTGGACGCGGCGGTGGAGAAGATCCGCACGCTGACGGCGCCCGTCGGCTCTACGGGCACGCGTGACTGGGACGTGCGCGTCGTCGATTCGTCGCGCATCGTGATGACGCCGACGCAAGGGGGCATCGCCCAGTTCGTCGATCAGGCGATGGAGGGCGCGACCGACATCGTCAGGAAGCGCATCGACGCGCTCGGCACCAAGGAGCCGACGATTGTTCGACAGGGATCGGACCGCATCCTCGTCGAGGTGCCGGGCGAGCAGAACCCCGCGGCCTTGAAGGCGCTGATCGGCAAGACCGCCAAGCTGGAGTTCAAGCTGGTCGACGTCGGCGCCGATCCCGCCAAGGTGGCGGCGGGGCAGGCGCCGATCGGCGACCAGATCCTCAAGACCGTGGGCGGCGGCGCCATCGCCGTGCAGCGCCGCGCGATCATCACCGGCACCGATCTCGCCACCGCACGGCAGGATTACCAGCCGCAGACCAACGAGCCGGTGGTCGACATCACCTTCGGCACGCGCGGCGCCCGCGCCTTCGCCGAGGTGACGCAGCAGAATGTCGGCAAACCGTTCGCGATCATCCTCGACAATGTCGTGCTCTCCTCCCCGCGCATCAACGAGCCGATCCTTGGCGGCTCGGCGCAGGTGAGCGGCAGCTTCACCGTCGACAGCGCGCAGCAGCTCGCCATCTCGCTGCAGTCGGGCGCGCTGCCGATCGCGCTCAAGACGGTGGAGGAGCGCACCGTCGGGCCTGGGCTGGGCGCAGATTCGATCCATGCCGGCGTGGTGGCGAGCGTGATCGCGGTGGTGGCGATCGTCGCCTTCATGCTGCTCACCTACGGCCGCTTCGGCGTCTACGCGAACCTCGCCGTGATCCTGAACGTGTTCGTGATCCTCGGCGCGATGGCGCTGCTGAACGCCACACTGACGCTACCCGGCATCGCCGGCTTCGTGCTGACGATCGGCACGGCGGTGGACGCCAACGTGCTCATCAACGAGCGCATCCGCGAGGAGCGGCGGCGGGGCCGGGGCATCATCCAGTCGGTGGAGCTGGGCTACAAGGAGGCGTCACGCACCATCTTCGAGGCCAACGTGACGCACGCCATATCGGGCATCGTCATGCTGCTCTTGGGCTCCGGCCCGGTGAAGGGTTTCGCGGTGGTGCTGCTGCTCGGCATCGCGACTTCGGTGTTCACCGCCGTCCTGTTCACGCGGATGCTGGTGGCGGGGTGGCTCCGCGCCAAGCGCCCGACCGCGATCCACATCTGAGGCCCTGCCAGCCATGCGCCTGCTGAAGCTCGTTCCCGACAACACCAACATCGGCTTCGTGCGCCTGCGCGGCATCGCGTTCGCGCTGACGCTGCTGCTGTCGATCGCGGCCGTCGGCCTCGTCGCGGTGCGCGGGCTCAATCTCGGCGTCGATTTCGTCGGCGGGCTGATGATCGAGGCCAAGTTCCCGGGCGCCGCGCCGCTTGATCAGGTGCGCAGCAAGGTCGACGGGCTGGGCGTCGGCGATGCCGGCATCCAGTCGTTCGGCGATCCCTCGACCATCTCGATCCGGCTACCGCTGCCGCGCTCGTCCGACGAGGGCGCCAACAACGCGCTCGTCGCCAAGGTGGAGGGGGCGCTCAGCCGCCAGTTCCCCGGTGTCCGCTACAACCGCGTCGAGACCGTCTCGGGCAAGGTCTCGGGCGAGCTCATCTGGCGCGGCATCGCGGCAGTCGTCGCGGCGGTCACGCTGATCGCCATCTGGGGCATCTTCCGGTTCGAGTGGCAGTTCGGCGTCTCCACCTTCGTCGCGATCTTTCACGACGTGCTGATGACGCTTGGCTTCTTCGCGCTGACCGGGCTGGAGTTCGATCTCAACATCGTCGCCGCCGTGCTCACCATCGTCGGCTACTCGATCAACGACAAGATCGTGATCGACGATCGCATCCGTGAGAATTTGCGCAAATACCGCCAGATGCCGATCGGCGAGCTGATCGACCTTTCCGTCAACGAGACGCTGCCGCGCACCGTGATGACGTCGCTCACCATCCTGCTCGCGCTCGTCTCGCTGCTGCTGTTCGGCGGCCACGTGCTGCGCGGCTTCACCAGCGCGATGATCCTGGGCGTGATCGTCGGCACCTACTCGTCGATCTACGTCTCGTCGTCGCTGCTGATCTCGCTGGGGCTCGATCGCTCGCGCTTCAAGCAGGTCGCCGCCGCTACCGACGCGCGCAAGACGGCGCGCGCCAACGCCGAGCGGATCGGGCCGAGGAAGTAGGGTGCCCACCTTCGTTCCGGAGGAGGCGGTGGGCGGCCCCGTGCTTCAGGGGATCGCAAACGGCGGCTTCCGCGTCGATGGCATTGTCCACCTGCGCGGCGTGCTGCTGACGCCGTCGCGTGCGGTAGAGTGGGAGCCACCCGCGTTCGAGGCGCTTGACGAGCTCGAACTGGCCGCGATCCTTGATCCCAAGCCGGAGTTCCTGCTGCTCGGCACCGGCGCGTCGTACCGCCGCCCGCCTGCCCCGCTCGTCGCGGCGCTGGACGCGCGCGGCATCGGCATCGAGGCGATGGACAGCCGCGCCGCCGCCCGCGCCTGGGTGATCGTGCGCGGCGAGGATCGCGCGGTCGCGGCGGCGCTCTACGCGCTGGCCTGACGCCGCGCCTCCACGATCCCGCTCAGCACCTCGAAGAGCTGCCGGGCGTTCGCCTCCCAGGTGAAGCGCAGCGCCGTCTCGCGCACCACGCCCGCCGGAAAGCGGGCGGTCAGAACCTCACGCATGGCATCCGCGATCGCCGCCGGATCGCGCGGCACGATGCGCCCCGCCTCCGGCCGGTCGATCAGCTCGGCGGCACCGCCCGCGTCGCTGGCGATGACGGGCGTGCCGCACGCGATCGCCTCCACCCACGCGTTGGCGAGGCCCTCGGACACCGAGACCAGCACGGCCGCGTCGGCGGCGGCGACGTAGGGCGTGAGCTCGGCCTGCGCGACACGGCCGAGCAGACGGACCCGGTCGCCGAGCCCCAGCCCGTCGGCGAGCGCGCGCAGCCGGTCGCGCTCGGCGCCTTCGCCCGCGATCATCAGCGTGCCTCGCGGCAGCATCGCCAGCGCCTCGATCGCCAGGTGGTGCGCCTTGCGCGGGATCAGCGCGCCGACCGCGACGAATAGTGGACCCGAGAGGCCGAGCGCCGCTTTCGCCGCCTCGCGGTCCGGAGCGGGGCGAAAGCGATCGAGATCGACGCCGGTATAGTGCACGTCGATGCGATCGGCCGGCATTCCCAGCGCCACCATGTCGGCCTTGAGCGCGGCGCTCACCGTCAACATCGCGTCCGCGTGGCGTGCGGCGGCGCGCACCTGACGCCTCGTCGTCCGCCGCGTGCCCCAGAAATGGATGTCGGCGCCGCGCGACTTGACCGACACCGGTACGCCCAGCCTGCGGCCGAGCGCCACCGCCGCCGGGCCGTCCGGCCAGAAGAAGTCCGCGTCGATCACGTCGAAGGGGAATCGCCGGCGGATGTCGCGCAGCACGGGCAGCAGCGCCGCCGCCAGCAGGTGCGGGCTCGCCCAGCCGACGCCCGGCACCACCGCGAAGCGCGGCCGATGGACGGTGAGCGCGCGCCACGTCTCCCGCTCCGGTAGCCTCGCCAGTGCCGCCCAGCGCGGGTGCAGCCCGCCGACGAGCGGCGGGATACCGAGCGGGGCGACCACCTCGACCTCGACGTCGCCGCGCGCCGCCAGTTCGATCGTCTGGCGCTCGATGAACACGCCGAAGTTCGGCCGCACCGCGTCCGGGAACAGCGTGGAGAGGGTGAGCACGCGCAGCATCGCCACGCTCATGCCACGCGCGGGTTAACGGCGCATCCTTCCCCCACCGTCCGCCGCTTCCCCCGCGCGTGCGCACCCGCTAAGGGTGCCGGCCATGCGCCGCCTCGCTTGCTCTCCGCTCCTCGTCGCCGGTCTCGCGGCCGCGTTCCTGACGCCGGTCGCCGGCTGCGCGAGCCGGGGCGGAAAGAAGCCCAATGACCAGCGCTACATCGCGCGCGACGTCGACACGCTCTACAGCCTGGCGACCGACGCGCTCGACAAGCGGAACTACAAGCTCGCCGCCCAGCTCTTCGACGAGGTGGAGCGGCAGCATCCCTACTCGATCTGGGCCCGCCGCGCCGAGCTGATGAGCGCGTACAGCTACTATCTCGGGCGCGACTATTCGAGCTCGATCAAGTCGGCGCAGCGCTTCCTGTCGATCCATCCAGGCAACCGCGACGCGCCTTATGCCTATTACCTGATCGCGGTGGATTATTACGAGCAGATCAACGACGTCACGCGCGACCAGAAGGTCACGCAGTCGGCGCTCGACGCGCTGGGCGAGCTGGTGCGCCGCTATCCCGACACCAAGTATGCCGCCGACGCGAAGCTCAAGATCGACCTCGTCAACGACCATCTCGCCGGCAAGGAGATGGAGATCGGGCGCTTCTACCAGCGGCGCGGGCAGTGGCTCGCCTCGGTGATCCGCTTCCGCGTCGTGATCGACCAGTACCAGACCACCACCCACGTGCCCGAGGCGCTGGAGCGGCTGGTCGAGAGCAACCTGGCGCTCGGCGTGCCGGCGGAGGCGGAGAAGGCGGCCGCCGTGCTCGGCGCCAACTACCCGGGCTCCAAATGGTATGAGCGCGCCTACGATCTGATGACCAAGCGTGCGCCGCGCTACCTCGACAAGAAGGCGTAGTGCGGCCGTTCCCGCCGGCCCAACGATCCCCTAGATAGCGGCGATGCTGACGAGGCTCGCCATCCGCGACGTCGTGCTGATCGAGGCGCTGGAACTTGATTTCGCGAGCGGCCTCGCGACGCTCACCGGCGAGACAGGGGCGGGCAAGTCGATCCTGCTCGATGCGCTCGGCCTCGCGCTCGGCGCGCGCGCCGATAGCGGCCTTGTGCGGCCGGGCGCCGCGCAGGCCGTCGTGACGGCTAGTTTCGAGGCGGAGGACGCGCGGCTGGCGACGATCCTCGACGAGGCCGGGATCGAGCGCGAGCCCGGCGAGCCGCTGATCGTGCGCCGCATCGTGAAGGCCGATGGCGGCAGCCGCGCGGCGGTGAACGACCAGCCGGTCTCGGCCGCGCTGCTCCGCGAACTCGGCGCGGGGCTCGTCGAGATCCACGGCCAGCACGATGATCGCGGACTGCTCAACCGGCAGGGTCACCGTCGCCTGCTCGACGCGTTCGGCCGGGTCGACGCGGGGCTGGCGGCGACAGCCTACGCGGCGTGGCGCGAGGCCGAACAGGCGCTGTCGGAGGCGGAGGCGGGGCTCGCGACGGCGGACGCCGATCGCGAGTGGCTGGAACATGCCACGGCCGAGCTGACGACGCTCGGCGCGGAGGAGGGTGAGGAGGAGGCGCTCGCCGACGAGCGATCGCGGATGCAGAAGGGCGCGCGGGTTGTCGACGATCTCGCGACGGTGTCGAAGCATCTCGACGGATCGGACGGCGCGCTCGCCGGGCTGCGCCAGGCCGCTCGCCGGCTCGATCGCATCGCGCCCGAGCATGAGGGGCTGGGCCTTGCGCTCGCCGCCCTTGACCGCGCGGTCATCGAGGCGTCCGAGGCCGAGGACGCGCTGGCGGCGGCGGCGGCAACGCTCGCCTTCGATCCGGCGCGGTTGGACGCGATCGAGACACGGCTGTTCGACCTGCGCGGGATCGCGCGCAAGCACCGCGTCCAGCCCGACGCGCTGCCCGCGCTCGCTGCCGACCTCGTGGCCCGGCTGGCGCAGATCGAGGACGGCGCGACGGGCATCGCTGCGCTGACCCACGCCGCCGCCAAAACGCGTGGTGCCTATGAAGCGGCATCGGATGCGCTGACGGCGGCACGCCAAGCCGCCGCGACGCGGCTCGACGCGGCGGTGGCGGCGGAGCTCGCCCCGCTCAAGCTCGACGCCGCGCGCTTCCGCACCGCGCTGGAGCCGGCACCCGAGGCGCAGTGGGGACCGGAGGGGCGCGACCGCGTCGAGTTCCTGATCTCCACCAATCCGGGTGCGCCATTCGCGCCGCTGACCAAGATCGCGAGCGGCGGCGAGCTGTCGCGCTTCATCCTGGCGCTGAAGGTGGCGCTGGCGGAAGCCGGGGGGGCGCGCACGATGATCTTCGACGAGATCGATCGCGGCGTCGGGGGCGCGGTCGCCTCCGCCATCGGCGAGCGGCTGGCGCGGCTCTCGGCAGGCGCGCAGCTCCTCGTCGTCACGCACAGCCCGCAGGTCGCGGCGCGCGCCGATCGCCATTTCCTGATCGCCAAGGCGCATGACGGGCTCGTCACGCGCACCGGCGTGCAGGCGCTCGACGACAGCGCGCGCGGGGAGGAGATCGCGCGGATGCTGTCGGGCGCCACCGTCACCGACGAGGCACGCGCGCAGGCCCGCCGCCTGCTCGCCGCCGCCTGAGGCTCAGGCCGCCTCGAGCATCCGCTCGGGCTCCGGCTGCGGTGCCGCGGGTGCCGGCAAGACGACGACAGCGGCGGTCGCGCGGCGGCGTGCCGGGAACATCACTCGGCTCAGCAGCACGACCGCGCCGGCGGCGACATAGAAGCCGAACACGATCATCGGCACGAACAGCAGGCCGGTCGCCAGCCCCACGCGCAGGATGTCGGGGTTAAAGCCGAAATCCTCGCCGATCGCGGCGCAGATGCCGATAAGGCTGTCCTTCTGTCCGGTTGCGGTAGCTTGCGCGGCTTGCGTCATCGCTGGTACTCCGTGGGAGAGCGGCTCAGGCCGCCTCGACCACCCTTATCAAGCAGCTATCGTGCCAGACGGCTTAACGTAGTCTTACCGAGGAAAACGCGACGGCCCGCGGGTGGCTTCCACCGACACTTGGCGGAATGTGCCAAGCTCAGGCCGCGCGGCGAAAGAGATAATAGCCGCGATCGGGCCGCAGCGTCGCCTTCGCCGCCATCGTGCCGAGCTGCTTCAGCGAGCCGAGAAGTCGCTTAGGCGAGGTCATGTCCACCGACACCGTCCCAAGCCGCACGCGGCTGGCGAGCGCCAAGCCGTTGTGCTCGCCCAGCCAGCGCATCGTCGTCGCCGAGTAGGCGTTGAGATGCTCCAGCGGCTGGATCGAGATGAAGGCGTCGTCATCGCGCCCCATCCGCTCGCCTTGCGCCGCTCGGCGATAGGGGGATACGGCGGGCAACCCCCGCGAGCGCAGCAACTCCCCCGCGCGCCCGCGCGCCGGCACCGCGGCCTTGAGCAGGTGCCGCGTGGCGCGCGCCAGCCGCGCGAAGTCGCGTCCCGGCTCGATCAGATGCTCCATCACCTGCTCGGTATGGACGATGTCGAACTGCATCGCGTCGATGTCGGCGTCGTCGATCACCTCGATGCCCAGCGAGCGGGCGAGTTGTCGCTTCTCCTCGCCGATCTCGGTCGCGTAGACCGTGGCGCCGAGCCCACGTGCCACCCGCGCCCAGCGCCCGAAGCCGAGCCCGTAGTCGAGCACCGTGATGTCGGCGATCGGCTTGCCAGTCAGCCGGAACAGGTGCGCGAACTCGCCCGCGACCTTGTCGACGCTGTCCCGCGTCACCATCGCGCGCTCGATCGCCGCGACACGCTCGTGCTGCGTCATTTCGGTGTAGATGCGCGCGAGCAGCGCATCGTCGGGCACCAGCCGCTGGAACAGCAGGTCGCAGCGCGGGCAGTGGACGACCTCGTACGCCTCGTCGCCGAACAGCGACCAGTCGACGAAGCCCTGATCGGCATAATGACTGTCCAGGAAGCCGCGTACCGGGTCGCCGCGATACGGCGCCTCGTACACCGCCTCGAAGCCGGTCTCCCCGCAGACCGGGCACGCCTGCCGAGCGACGAAGTGCGACATGGCGTTTCTCCCTGAGCGTCGCCGCTATGGCCGTCGGTCGTCAGCCGGACAAGGCCGTTCACCCGCCCCGGTCCTAGAGTGGGACCGCGTCCGTCTTGCGCGCCGTCGACCAGGCATAGTGGTGCCAGGCGAAGATCGCCGCCGCGCCGCGATGCGGGCGCCAGGCTTCCGCCAGCGCGCGCGTCGCCTTCTCGTCGGGGCGGGCGGTCAGCCCCATGATCCGCCCCACCTCGATCTGCACCGCGAGATCGCCCGCCGGCCAGACGTCCGCCCGTCCTTCCGCGAACAGCAGGTAGATCTCCGCCGACCAGCGCCCGATGCCCTTGATGCGGACGAGCTCCGCGATCGCCGCCTCGTCGTCCTCCGGCAGCCGCGCCAAGTCTAGCTCTCCCGACGCGACCAGCCCGGCGAGGCTGCGCGCGTAGCCCATCTTCTGTCGCGAGAGACCGCAGGCGCGCAGCCGCTCGTCGCTGGCACCCGCGAGCAGCGCGGGATCGGCGACGTCGCCGAGCATCGCTTCCAGCCGCCCGAACACCGCCTGCGCGGAGGCGACGCTCACCTGCTGGCCGACGATCGTGCGCAGCAGCGTCGCGTAGCCGCGCGGCGAGATGCGCGGGGCGGGCGCGCCGGCGCGCTCCACGCCGCGCGCGAAGGCGGGCTCCCGTTCCGTGAGCGCCGCCATCGCCCCCGCGAGCTGTTCCGCGCCGAGCCCCACTATCCGCCATCCCGTCTTGTATTGCCGCCGATGCTCCCCCATAGCCCGCGCCTTCGACGAGGTCATGTACCAGAGGATAAGATGCCGAAGCTGATCGTCACAACGCGCGAGGGCGAGACCCGCGAGATCGATGCCGATGCGGGCCTGAGCGTCATGGAGGCGATCCGCGACGATGGCATCGACGAACTGCTGGCGCTGTGCGGCGGCTGCTGCTCCTGCGCGACCTGCCACGTCTACGTCGATCCGACCTTCGTCGATCGGCTGCCGAAGATGAGCGACGACGAGAGCGATCTGCTCGACAGTTCCGAGCATCGCAACGAGACGTCGCGCCTGTCCTGCCAGCTCTCACTCAGCGACGAGCTCGACGGCCTCAAGGTCACGGTTGCGCCCGAGGACTAGGGCTCAGCCTCGCGTCGCTGCCGCGTAGAGCGCGATGGCGGCGGCGTTCGAGACGTTCAGGCTCTCCACGCGCGCGCTGATCGGCAGGCGCGCAAGAGTATCGCAGTGCCCGGCCACGTTCTGGCGCAGGCCCTCGCCCTCGGCGCCGAGCACGATCGCCAGTCGGCCGGGCACCATCGCCTCGCCGAGCGTCGCGCCCGCCTGGCCGGCAAGCCCGACGCGCCAGTAGCCCGCCGCGGCCATCTCCTCCAGCGCGCGCGCGAGATTGACGACGCGCACCCACGGCACCGCCTCCAGCGCGCCCGACGCGGCGCGCGCCAGGGCGCCCGATTCGGGCGGCGCGTGGCGATCCTGCGTCACGAGGCCGACCGCGTCGAAGGCGGCGGCGGAGCGCAGGATGGCGCCGACATTGTGCGGATCGGTCACCTGATCGAGCACCACGATCGGGCGCCGCTCGCCGCCCGCCTCCGCCGCCTCGAACAGTTCGTCCAGCCAGCGATCGGGCAGCGCATCGGTATCGAGCACCAGCCCCTGGTGCGGCGCGTCGGCGGGCACCAGTCGCGCGAGGTCCGTCACGTCGGCATAGGCGACGGGCAGCAGCGACGGCGCGAGCGCCAGCGCGTGCGCCGCCTCGCGCGTCGCCCACAGCTTGGCGGGGCGGCGCTCCGGATTGGCGAGCGCGGCGGTGACGGCGTGGCGACCCCACAGCCGGATACGGCCCTGTGGGGCGGCGGACGGGCGATGGCCTCTGCGCATGGCCGCGCTTTTCCACGGCCTCGCGTTGACAGGCAAGCCTCCATCCCGCAGAGAGCCGCCTCGCTCAGGCGAGCCCTGGAGGGGTGGCCGAGTGGTTAAAGGCAGCAGACTGTAAATCTGCCCGTGCAAGCGTACGCTGGTTCGAATCCAGCCCCCTCCACCAGCCGCTCGATCCGCACCAACCACTCGCCGACGGCCGATGCGGCGCCGACGGCGGGCGGCCGACGCGAGCCGACACGGGCGGAGGCGAGACCGGCTACCGCCGCCGTGCTCAGCGAGCGGTGTTGGAGATCGAATTGCCCGCGCGCTCGACCGCGTCGCCGGTCGCCGAGGCGGCGTTGGAGGCGGCATCGCCGGCGCGATCGAGCGAGGGCGCCGCCGCATCGCCCGCATTGTCGGCGGCGTTCCCCGCCGCGTCGAGATTGGCGGCGCTGTCATTGTACGCGGAGTTCGCGGTCGACGACGCCGCGTCCTGCGTCTTCTGACTGCACGCCCCGAGCGCGAGCGCGGGAACCGAGACGAGCGCGAGCAGCGACAGGCGGGACATGAACGATCTCCTGATCCGATACGCCCGCTCAACGAGCGGGGTGGGGGAGGGTTGCGGGCGCGGGGCGGGGCGGACGATCAGCGTGGGATCGGTGATGCGGATGCTGTCGGCGACGTCGAGGTCGGGTATGCCCTTGGGGAAGTTGAGGGGGATGCGGAGGTGCGAGAAGTTGTCGTGCATCTGGCCGAGCGCGATGCGGCGGCGAATCTCGTTGCACATGATGGGCAGCGTGCAGATTTAGCGGAGCTAAATCAGACGAACCGCTGCCCGCCCGGCCGGCGCCGAGAGCGCCGTATGACGACGCGGGATTTACTCCCGCGTCGGGCCCGCGTTATATCGGCGGTGGCGGTCTTGCCTCGATAGCCGCCTCCGCCGGAGCGAAACGCAAGATGGGCTGCTGCCGCGGGGTTGGTGGTCATCCTGACACCCGAAAACCACCATCATGATCGACGAGTCCGACGCGGAGCAACAAGCGCGGATCAAGCAGGCGGAGATCGATACCGCCTGGACCAATCGCGAAAGTCCCATACCGACGGTTCTACGGCGTAGGGAATGGCTGGCTTACCACCTGCGCAGACAGAATGACCTTTGCTTTTACTGTGCGGTGAAGATGGAAGCAGGCGCCTTGCTGACGCGGCCGACGCTGGATCATTGCATACCCCGCTCGCGCGGCGGCGAGGATAGCCGCGAGAACACCGTTGCCGCGTGCATCCTGTGCAACATCGCGAAAGGCGACATGATGCCTGACGAGGTGAGAAGCCTTCTGCCGGTCGCGCGAGTTCGGGTCCTCAATCGATTGGACAAGCGAGCGGAGTGGCGGAGAGACCGCCCGCGACGGCTATGATGCTAGGGTAAGCAGCGCGGCGCGGCGGCCGATTTCGTTGCACATGGGCGGGCAGCGTGCAGATTTAGCGGAGCTAAATCAAGCGAAGCGCGGCGCGCCCGGCCGGCGGCGCCGAGAGCGCCGTCCGACGACGCGGGATCTATTCCCGCATCAAGCTCCGACCTCTGAAGCGGTTAGCTAAAGGGGGGTAGGAACTTACCCTTATTGTCTTCTGTGAAAAAATCCAGACTCTCAGTTGTTATTCCACTCACAAGAAACATATTGTGGAAGAGCGCTGCATATATAGCAGTCGTATGTTCAGGTATGACATTCCAGCGTATGACAAGCTGATCGTGTAGTAACTTCGCTGATCTCTGAGGAAGGGTGATTCTTTCGAGAAGTTTTAACGCATCAGTCGAAACTCGGCCAGCTAACAGGTCGACGTTGGTATGAGACCATGAAGTCACACCGCCGGTACGAGATAGCGGCTGTCCAAAAATCATGTAGTGTAGAACAAGCATTAACTTCCGGCAAAAAAAACAAGTAAAATGCTCGATCCAGAACTCAGGATCAATTATAACTACGGGATATTGCGAGAGTGATAAACCAGGTTCTCGAGGAATACCATGTTTTTTTGAGCATGGAGCGTTTTTGATTAGCGCTTGGTAACATCTTTGAGATCACGTTTGGAAATTCAGCATTTATCGAGACGAGAAGATCTTGGTAGTCTGATCGATCTATCGCCTCCGACTCACCATGAAGGAAAAGTGCCATAAGCTTCTCGGATTTCCCGGGAGCGCGGTTGCACTGTTCGCATGCCGGTAACACAAAACCCTCAGGCCATTGGCGATTTCTGAAAAAAACTCTTCCTGGCTGGTGATCTTCGGTGGTTGCTTGACGGGCACCGGCGCAAAAAGCGCAGACGGGATTCTTTGCGAAAAATAGGGTTCGCCGAAGTTTTCTATCTCCCACGCTTCACTCCGCCGCCACCCTCTCACCCGTCGCCGCCGCCGGCGCCCCCAGCAACGGCGCCAGATATCGCCCCGTGTAGCTGCGCGGCTCCTTCACCACCGTCTCCGGCGTGCCCACCGCCACGATCTCGCCGCCCTTGTCGCCGCCTTCCGGGCCCAGGTCGACGATCCAGTCGGCGGTCTTGATGACCTCCAGGTTGTGCTCGATCACCACCACGGTGTTGCCCTGCTCGACGAGCGCGTGGAGCACCTCCAGCAGCTTGCGGACGTCCTCGAAATGAAGGCCGGTGGTGGGCTCGTCGAGGATGTACAGCGTGTTGCCGGTAGCGCGGCGCGACAGCTCCTTGGCGAGCTTCACGCGCTGCGCCTCGCCGCCCGACAGCGTGGTCGCCTGCTGGCCGACCTTGATGTAGCCCAGCCCCACCTCGACCAGCATCGCCATCTTGTCGCGGATCCCGGGCACCGCCTTGAAGAACTCGACGGCGTCCTCGCACGTCATGTCGAGCACGTCGGCGATCGACTTGCCCTTGAACGTCACCTCCAGCGTCTCGCGATTGTAGCGGCGGCCGTGGCACACGTCGCAGGTGACGTAGACGTCGGGCAGGAAGTGCATCTCGATCTTGATGAGCCCGTCGCCGCTGCACGCCTCGCAGCGCCCGCCCTTGACGTTGAACGAGAAGCGGCCGGGCTTGTAGCCGCGCGCCAGCGCCTCGGGCAGGCCTGCGAACCAGTCGCGGATCTGGGTGAAGGCGCCGGTGTAGGTGGCGGGGTTGGAGCGCGGGGTGCGGCCGATCGGCGACTGATCGATGTCGATCACCTTGTCGAGATGCTGGAGGCCCTCGATCTTCTCGTGGTGGCCGGCCTGCATCCGCGCGCCGTTGAGCGTGCGCGCGGCGGTGGCGAACAGCGTGTCGATGGTGAAGGTGGACTTGCCCGATCCGCTGACGCCGGTGATGCAGGCGAAGGTGCCGAGCGGGATCGAGGCCGACACGTTCTTGAGATTGTTCGCGCGCGCGCCGCTGATCGTCAGCTTGCGGCCCGATCCCTTGCGGCGCCGGGCCGGCACCGAGACGGCGCGGCGGCCGGAGAGATAGTCCCCCGTCACGCTGTCCGGATGCGCCAGGATATCGGCGAGCGTGCCTTCCGCGATGATCGCGCCGCCGTGGACGCCCGCGCCCGGCCCCATGTCGACGATATGGTCGGCGGTGCGGATCGCGTCCTCGTCATGCTCGACGACGATCACGGTGTTGCCGAGATCGCGCAGCCGTCGCAGCGTGACAAGCAGCCGGTCGTTGTCGCGCTGGTGCAGCCCGATCGAGGGCTCGTCGAGCACGTAGAGCACGCCCGACAGCCCCGATCCGATCTGGCTGGCGAGGCGGATGCGCTGGCTCTCCCCGCCCGACAGCGTGCCCGAGGTGCGATCGAGGTTGAGATAATCGAGCCCGACATTGTCGAGGAAGCCCAGCCGCTCGACGATCTCCTTCAGGATACGCTCGGCGATCTGGCGCTGCTGGTCGGATAGATGCTCCGGCATTTCGCGGAAGAACTTCAGCGCCGGGCCCACCGCGCGGCGCGACGCGATCGAGATGTCCTCGCCGGCGATCTTCACCGCGCGCGCCTCCGGCTTCAGCCGCGCGCCGTCGCACACCTCGCAGGGGCGGGCGGACTGGTACTTCGCCAGCTCCTCACGCATCCACGCGCTCTCGGTCTGGAGCATCCGGCGTTCGAGGTTGCCGATTACGCCCTCGAACGGCTTCTTGACCTCGTAGCTCTTCTTGCCGTCGATGAACTTGAGCGTGACGGCGCGGCCCTTGGAGCCGGTGAGGATCAGCGCCTGCTGCTCGGGCGCGAGCTGGTTCCACGGCGTCGCGAGATCGAACGCCGCGTCGCGCGACAGGCTGGCCAGCACCTGCATGTAATAGGGAGAGGGCGGGTTGCTCTTCGCCCACGGCACCACTGCGCCTTGCTTGATCGACAGGTTCTGGTTGGGGACGACCAAGTCCGGATCGAAATACAGCTTCTCGCCCAGCCCGTCGCACGCCGGACACGCCCCCTGCGGCGCGTTGAACGAGAAGAGGCGCGGCTCAATCTCGGGGATGGTGAAGCCGGAGACGGGGCAGGCGAACTTCTCGGAGAAGGTGATGCGCTCGGCGACGCCGGCGGGCAGCTCGACGCCCTTCATCTTCTTGGACGGAGCGGCTGCGGCGTCGGGGGCGTCGCCCAGCACGTCGACATAGGCCATGCCCTCGGCGAGCTTGAGCGCCTGCTCGAAGCTGTCGGCCAGCCGGGTGGCGAGGTTGGCGGCATCCTCGCCCCGGCGTACCACCAGCCGGTCGACGATGACGTCGATGTCGTGCTTGTACTTCTTGTCGAGCGCGGGCGCGTCCTCGATCTCGTGGACGGTGCCGTCGATGCGGACGCGGCCGTAGCCGGCCTTCTGCCACTCGGCCAATTCCTTGCGGTACTCGCCCTTGCGCCCGCGCACGACGGGCGCGCACAGCAGGAAGCGCGTGCCGTCGGGCAGCGCCAGCACGCGGTCGACCATCTGACTGACGGTCTGCGCCGCGATCGGGAGGCCGGTGGCGGGCGAGTAGGGCACGCCGACGCGCGCCCACAGCAGGCGCATATAGTCGTAGATCTCGGTGACGGTCGCCACCGTCGAGCGCGGGTTGCGCGAGGTCGTCTTCTGCTCGATCGAGATGGCGGGCGAGAGCCCCTCGATATGATCGACGTCGGGCTTCTGCATCAGCTCCAGGAATTGGCGCGCATAGGCGGAGAGCGACTCCACGTAGCGGCGCTGCCCCTCGGCGTAGATGGTGTCGAAGGCGAGGCTGGACTTGCCCGATCCGCTAAGCCCGGTGATGACGATCAGCTTGTCGCGCGGCAGATCGAGCGACACGTCCTTGAGGTTGTGCTCGCGCGCGCCGCGGACGGAGATGTGGGTCAGGCTCATGGGCGGGTTCTATATCCGTTCTCTGGTGCGGGGCCAGAGGCGGAGATAGGAGGACCGGCGGCGGGCCGCCAGCACGGGGCGCCTTCAGTACGAGGTGGAGAGGCTGGCCTGCGTGAAGTCTCCGGCCGAGACATGGTCGATCCGCACCGCCGAATCGACCACCTCGCCGCGAAAGTCGTTGCCCCAGAACAGGTAGGTGTCGGAGCCGACCTGCACGGCGGCCGCCTCCAACAAGCCGGCGTGGCCCGATATCAGCGCCTGCGCGTCGGCGCGCGCGTCGGCGACCGTCGAGAAGACGGTGCCGTTCGCATCGTGCAGCAGCGTGAGGGACTTGCCGCCGATGTTGATCCGATCCGCTCCGGGCATGAAATCGGTGATCTCGTCGATGTAGCCGGCGAGCGCTCCCGGGCGATCCACCGGTGACTGGGAGAACAGGAAGGAGTCGCTGCCCGGCCCGCCCGTCATGATCGCGAAGCCGCTCTGGGCGCGGATGTGATCGTCGCCCGCGTCTCCGGAGACGACGTTGTTGCCGTCGAACAACTCGATGCTGTCGTTGCCCTGTCCGCCGAAGATGACGTTGTTGCCGGTATGGACCTCGATATAGTCCTCGCCGAGATTGCCGTTGATGTGATTGTTGCCGTTGCTCGCGATGATGCGATCGCGGCCCGCGCCGCCGTACAGGCGGTTGTCGCCGGAGGCGGCGGTGATGATGTCGTCGCCGGCATTGCCGTTGACGTAATCATTGCCGCCGCCCGTCTGGATGTCGTCGCCGCCGTCGGTGGAGCCTTGCACCGACATGCTGGTGTTGCCGTAGATGTGATCGTTGCCCGTGCCGCCGACAAGCGTGTCGGCGGCGCTGCCGCCCATGACGACGTCGCTGTTCGCGTTGGCGCTCAGCCGGTCGCCGCCGCTGCCGCCGATCACCGTATCGATCCGCGTGCCATAGGCGATCCCGAGATTCTGGTAGTAGGTGCCGACACTGTTGAGCGTGCCATCGACCAGCGACACAGTCGAGCCGACCGAGAAGCCCGACAGATCCAGCGTGTTGTTCGATCCGCCGTCCCAGATGGTGATGTAAGGCGTCGTGTTGACCGAGAAGTCGTAGAAGGCCGCGGTGTCGCCCTGGATGTTGGAATGGAAGCCGAACACCTGGCCCCCCGACGAGAGAGGGGAGCTGGCAGGCAGTCCGTAAAGGCGCTGCGCCGCCGCGACATCCAGCAGCATCGGCGTCGTCGGATAGATCCTGACAGAACTGACGTCGTGATAGGACATGATCGAGTAGAGGCGGCTGTCATACCCGCCGTTCACGGCGTAATCGTCGGTCGTGCGGCCGTCTTCGTCATACGCGCCGGCATGACCGAGGCCGATGGCGTGGCCGATCTCGTGCTCCAGCGTCATCCACGGATAGCCGCCATAGGCGGAGGCGCTGCCGCCGATCGGGCCGAAGCCGGCGACGGACGTGTCGATCGCCACGGCGGCCTTGATCGCGGTGCCCAGCGTGGCGGAGCCCTCGGCGCCTGGATAGAGGCGGTTGATGCCGCCGGACGCGGTGCCGTCATGCGCGCGAGTGAGCGTGAGTTGCGCCGATGTCGCGCCCGCCTCGACGAAGCTGATGTTGGCCACGTCGGACCACAGGTGCATCGCCGTGGCGAACGCCTGCTTCTCGGCGGCGGACCAGTTGGAGGCCGCGGCGAAGGCGTAGCTGACGGTGGCACCGGCGCCGGCGCTCGCCGGACCCCACTTGGCCTGGTAGCTGAAGGTCGAGTAGGTGGCCGGCGTGTCGCCGTTCCAGCTCGCGAAAGCCTGCGACGCCACCGTGCCCTGCCCGGTCACGCCCGAGATGTAAGTGATCTCGTTCGCCTGATCTGCCGTCGGATCG
The DNA here is from genome assembly GCF_965200105.1 of Sphingomonas sp. Lineage (GTDB taxonomy): Bacteria > Pseudomonadota > Alphaproteobacteria > Sphingomonadales > Sphingomonadaceae > Solisphingomonas. The sequence goes on along the minus strand of NZ_CBDATN010000003.1, from coordinate 444,936 downwards.
CTCATCGCCCGTCCCCCTCGCGCGCGGATCGGCATGATCTAGCGCAGTTTCGCGGGCATTAACATGGCAGGAACTTTCTTTAGCGAAGTGCCCGCCGCCACGACGGAAGGCGGCGGGCATGCTCGTTAGGCCTTGCGCAGGTACAGGCCGACGCCGTCGACGCCGGTGCTGTACGCCATCGTCGGCGCGGTGCCGGGCAGCGCCGCGTAGGGGAAGGCGGCGGCGACGTAGCGCGGGTTGTTGGTGAACGGATCGAGCCCGTCTCCCACCGGCACCGCGCCGCTGACGGCGGCGCCGGCGCGCATCAGCGTCGGCATGGTCGCCACGCCCTTCAGCACGCACGCCAGCCACCAGATGCCCGGATCGAAATATTGGAGCGAGGCGAGCGTGATTGTCTTGTTGCCGGTGCCGCTGTCCAGCGCGATCTCGCCGAGATCGGCCTTGCGCGCGGCGGGCAGCCCCGTGCTCTGATCGTGCCGGTAGATACCCAGCCGCGCGGCGGCGCCCGCCGAGCCGACGACGGTGCAGCGGATGCCGATGCCGTCCACCACCATCTTCTGCTGGAAGGTCATGGGGAACATCACCAGCGTGTCGGCGGCGCACTGGGTCGCGCTCCACGAGCTGATGTAATCGGGCGTGCGGAGCTGGTGGCTGCCCCATGGCCGCGCGTTGCCGTTGACGCGCACCCAGAGCGCCGCGCCGGTCGTGGCGTCGGTGCACTCCCACAGCACGCCGTCGGTCTTGTGCCACCAGGTGGAGCCCACCGCATAGCCCTGCGAGCTGTCGTTGGCGCCAGCCGGATCGGTGGTGGCGGAGAGGTTGTTCTTGATGTCGGCCATGATCAGATCTCCAGGAGGGCGTTGCGGATGGCGGTGAGCTGCGGCTTGGGCTGGTAGGCGGCGTCGTAAGGGCAGGGGCGCTCGCCGGCGGGCTCGCCGAAGGCGGCGGTCCACGCGTTGTAGCCATCGTCGAGCGTCCACGAGACGAGCTGGCCGCCGCCCGACGACACGATGAAGGGCAGCGCCACGTCGAGGAACGCCTTCACCATGTCGGCGCTGATCCGGTCATACTCGAGGATCGAGTATTCGCTGGGATAGCGCGTGTCCTTGGGCACGTAGGACGAGCCTGTGTGGGTATCGAGCTCGCCGACGATCAGCTTCAGACCGTCCGTGACGGTCAGGTTCCGGTAGAAAGTCCGCAGGTTGACGGCGCTGAACGCCAGCCTGTTCTGCAGGTGGCCCTGCGAGTTATAGCCGTCGACGGGGGCGCCAGCGTCGCGCGCCTGCTGGATGCCGGCGCGGACATTGGCGCCGTAGGTGAGGAAGGTGCCGCTGCCCTGCTGCTCCGACAGGTCGTTGCACCAGTAGATGTCGATGCCGGGCAGTCGGCTGCGCAGGCGGCTGAGCGCGAACACGCAGGGCGTGAGGTAATCATCGATTGTGGCGGTGGCGGCGGTGCGCCCCGCCAGCGTCGCGACGGCGGTGTTCCAGGGATTGGTGCGCCAGCCGCCGGGATTGACGTTGGACGAGGTGAACACCTCGTTGATGCCGTCGATATTGGTGATGATGTCGGTGTAGGGCGTCAGCACCGAGGCGAGGAAGTCGATCCGTGCCGAGAGCAGCGTCTGCCAGCGGCTCGGGTCCTGCTGGAGCGCCCGGTCGATCCAGGTGCCGATATCGCGCTTGGGGTAGAAGGCGCAGTGCGCGCGCACCAGCTTGCCGCGCGATCGCGCGTCCGACAGGAAGTTGTTGATCGCGCCGGAGTTGAAGGTGCCGTCGGCCGGGTTGAAGTTGTCGGGCATCATCACGGATCCCGGCACGAACAGGTCGACGTTGGCGGAGATCCAGTCCTTGCGCGTGGCGTAGCCGGTGGGCCCGGGGGCGTTCATCGCGGCGTCGCCCTGGATCGTGGTGCCGTACAGCATCCCCTTGCCGGCGACGAGATCCTTGAGCGGCAGCGGATCGGTATCCGCCGTGTCGCGCCCGACGCGCCGGTTGCCGGACGCGTCGCGTAGCGTGTTCGCGGCCGTGTCGGTCAGCGCGCCATAGGGGATCGGCGGGATCGCGCTCGTCGGCGCGAAGGTGGTGCGGCTCGGTGGTCGTTTGGCGACGGTCGCGAAACCGATCGTTCCGGCCGTGCCGTCGGGTATGTCGAACCCGCTATTCGGTAAGTACATGGTCCAGGCTCCTCCATGCGAGCGTCGCGCAGCCGAAGCGGTCGACGGCGAGGAGCTAGAGCAGGGTGGAAAGCTGTAGGACAGAACAAAGTTGGTACATCGTGGAAGTCACGGCGACACGGCGGTAAATCGCCAGCGACCGCAGATCCAATTCCAACAACGCTCCTCGAGCCGGGCAATCGGCGACGACGCGAGTCGTGCAGGTCGTGCTTCTCGCCCGTGCTTGCTTCCGACTTGTCGCCGCTGAGGGGAGAATGCGGTGCGCGCGCCGTTCGCCGGCGAGATGCTCCGCGCTGGGGAGCGAAGCTGACGCCAGCGCGGGTGGAGGAGGTGTCGGGTCTCTCAGGCGGCTGTCGCCTGCTGAACGAACAGCAGCGCGTCGCGGTGCGGTAAGCTGTCGGGCAGTGCGATCGCGGCAGCGAGCGTCACGATGTCGCGCATCCGGGAGGCGCGACGATGGCGCCCAGGCGATCGCCGCCGCCCAGCCGAGATCGGGCATCATGTGGCGTGCCACCGCCGCCGCCGACGCCGTGGTGACGCCGATCGCGACGAGCACCAGCCCGTCGATCGGGATCCATCGCGCCTTCAGGTCGCGTGACGAGGTGTCGTAGGCGGCGTAGAGCAGCACCGGCGCCACGAACAGCGCCAGCGCCAGCGCCGGGTCGATGGCAAGCTTCGGGTCGGCGGTGGCGGAGGTGAGCGCCAGCCCCGCGCCCGCCAGCGCCAGCAGCGCGGGTTAGGGCACGCCGATGCGCGCCGCGAGCGCGTTGAGCACCAGCACCGCCACCAGCATCGCGCGGATCGCCTCGAACAGGATCATGCGGAACGCCCGATCACGTTGTCCGCGCCGCGCTCCAGGCCTCGTTCTCCTGGCGCAGGATGTCGAGCGGCACGCGGCCGAGGCCGAGCACCGCCTCGTGCCAGTCGGGCAGCGAGAAGCGTTGGCCCATATTGGCTTTCGCCTGCTCGCGCAGGCCGGTGAACACCGAGTGGCCGATCTTGTAGGAGCAGGCCTGCCCCGGCGTCACGCAATAGCGTTCCACCTCGCGCGCCGCGAAGCCCAACGCCTCGCCCTCCTGCTCGACGAAGTAGGCGACTGCCTTCTCGCGCCCCCAGCGATAATGGTGGATGCCGGTGTCCACCACGCAGCGGTTCGCCCGGAAGAGCTGGAACTTGAGGTAGCCGAGCCGCCCGAGCGGATCGTCGTCGTACATGCCGATCTCGTCGGCGAGCTGCTCGGCGTAGAGCGCCCAGCCCTCGGCATAGCCCGAGAAGCCGCCAGTCTTGCGGATGCGCGGCAGATCGGTGTTGGACAGCGCGAGCCCGCCCTCGAACTGATGGCCGGGCAGGCCCTCGTGGTAGACGGTGGTGGCGAGGCAGAACTTCGGCCATTCCGCCGCATCCCGCAGGTTGAAGTAAACGAGCCCCGGTCGCGATCCGTCGAGCGCGGGCGATTGCGAAAAGGCCGACGCCGCGCCGGCCTCGGTCTGCGGCGGCACCCGGCGCACCTCGAACTGGTACTGCGGAATGCGCTTGAAGGCGGTCGGCAGCTTGGCGCGGATCGCGTCCAGCTTGGCGTTGCAGTAGGCGATCGCCTGAGCCTTTCCGGCATCGGTGTTCGGGTAGAGCTGCGCCGGATTCTTGTAGAGCGCCGCCATCCGCTTGCCGATGCCGCCCTTGGTCATGCCCTGTCGGCGAAGCTCGGCGTCGAGGCGGGAGGAGATCGCGCGCGCCTCGTCGAGCCCGAAGCGGTGCACGTCCTCGGGCGACCGGCTGTCGGTGGTGGTGGTGCGGAGCGCCACCGAGTAGAAATCCTCGCCCTGGCGGAGCCGCCACAGGCCGGCGTCGTGCGTCGCCTTGGCGCGCAGTGACTGGATCTCGGCGATTTGCCGATCGATCGCGGGCAGCACCTCGCGCTCGTAGATTGTGGTCGCGCGCGCGCCGTACGTGTCGCCCAGTCCCTTCGCGGTCGCGCGCCTTGCAAGCGAGGTGACGACCAGCGCCTGCGATGCCGGCACGCGCAGCTTCGCCATCTGCGCCAGCGTCAGGTCCAGGATGAAATCGGGCGGCACCACGCCCACGCCCTCGTCGTGGCGCATCCGCGCCGTCTCGGCATCGAGCTGGGTCGCGAAGGCGGAGAGGCGGGAGAGATAGGCGTCGGCATCGGCCGCGGTCGCGATCGGGTGCTTGGTATCGAGGAAGTCAGGCACCGACTGGTAGGCGCCGGTCTGCTGGCTGACGACGTACGGGCTGGGGCCGTAGCCCGAGCCGCCGAAATCGAAACGCTGCACGTCCGCCGCCGAACGCCGCGTGTAGAGGACGACGTCGTAATCCAGTCGATCGGCCGGCGAGAGCGTCGCGCGATCGATGGTGCCGAGCCGGGCGAGCTCGCGCTGCGTCTCGGCACGCTGCGCTGCGCGGCCGGCGTCCGAGAGGTCGGTGAGCCTAGCGCGCAGGTCGGCGTCGGCGCCCTTGTCGAGCCCGAGCTGGGTCGCGCTCTCGGGCCGGCGGCGCAGCCCCGCCTCGAAAAAGCCGTCGAGCAGCTTCGCGAGCGTGGGCGAGCGGCCGGCGGGCGGGGGCGCGGCGATTACCGGCATCGTGGCCGAGACGGCGCTCGCGCCGGAGGCGAGCAGGAAGGCGCGGCGATCGAGCATCAGGCTTACTCCCACGGGGTACGCTGTCGGCGACTTGTCCCCCTTGTGGCCGATGGCCGCAAGGCTGGCCGCTCGATGAGGTCGGCGCCGGCGCTAATCCACCGCCCCGGGCAGCGGACCGCCCGCGAAGAAGGCGTCCAGGTTGGCGAGGAGCTGCGCCGCCATCTCGGCCACGGCGGCGTCGGTCGCGCCGGCGGTGTGCGGGGTGAGCACGCAGCGCGGCACGTCCCGCCAGCGCTCCGCCGGCGTCGGCTCCCGCGCGAACACGTCGAGCGCCGCGCCGCCCAGCGTGCCGTCGCGCAGCGCGGCGATCAGCGCGTCCTCGTCGACGAGGCTGCCGCGCGCGACGTTGACGAGCAGGCCTCGCGGGCCGAGCGCGGCGATCACCTCCGCCGAGACCAGCCCGCGATTGCCGTCGTGCGCGCGTGCCGCGACGACGAGGATGTCGCTCGCCTCCGCCAGCGCGAGCAGGCTGTCGGCGCGCGGCCAGCACGCCTCCGGGCGCGGCTTCGGCCCCCACCATGCCACCTCCATGCGCATCGCGTCCGCCCGCCGCGCCACCGCCTCGCCGATCGCGCCCAGCCCGACGATGCCGATCCGCGCGCCGTTCAGCGAGCGCGTGACCGTCTTGGCGTCGGCGCGCCAGCCGCCGCCGCGCACCGCCACGTCGCCTTCCACGATCCGCCGCCGCTCCGCGAGGACGAGTCCGATGGCGTGATCCGCCACATCCTCCTGGTTGGTGCCGACGGCGTGGCTGACGGCGAGCCCGCGCGATCTCGCCCAGCCGAGATCGATGCCGTCGTAGCCGACGGTGAAGCAGGCGATGAGGCCGAGCGCGGGCATCGCTTCCGCCGCCGCCCTGTCGACCACGAACTCGCCCGCCACCACGATCGCGCGTGCCTCCCCCGCCCGTGTGGCGTCGTCCGCCTGCCAGAGCGCGATCGGATCGTAGCGTGGGGCGAGCAGCGGAACGAGGCCGGCGAGATGCGGTTGGGCGATGGCGACGACGGGGCGGGCGGACATGATGCCGTCATGTCCCGTGCGAACCGAAGCGGTCAACGCCTGCTCACGCTGTGCTACGACTACCGGTGGCGCGGTTTCCCCGCCGAAGGCGCGACCGACGAGTTCCCGCGCCGGTCCCGCCACCACGGCTTCATCCCGCCGTCATGATCCGGAAAGGTCGCGCCCGGCACGCCCGGCCCATGGCTTCGCCCCTTCCCGTCGCGAGCTGCCTGCTCGCCCTGCTGCTCTCGGCAACGGAGGCCATGGCGGGGACTTCCGTCCAGAATACTCGCAACCCGCTCCCGATCGTGGTGCCGGACCAGCCCTACGTGAAGCCGCCCTTCTCGACCGAACCCTCGTCCGGGCCTTCGCTTCCCGGCGCAAGTACCGGCCCGAGCGCTCCGGCGGCGGAGGAACTCGCCGACACCACCCAGGCCATCCTGAGCGCGTGCAATCTCCAGGGTTGGCAGGTGCGGCTCGAGCCCGACGTGAGCGGCGGCAGCATCACGCATGTCGAACTCTCGCCGACCCTCGACGAAGGAACGGTGGACTGTGTGCGCGGCGTGATCGGCGGCCATGACTTCGAGACGGACATGCCCGTCGGCGCGGCCGATGCGACGACGGACAGGCCGGCCGTGCCGCCGTCCAATCCGCCCGGCGGGTGATCGTCCCCCTCGCTTGTCATCTTCGCGTCACGACGCGTCCATCCACGGAGCGCCAGGACCAAGCCCATGTTGCGCAAGATCAACTGCCTGCTTGGCCGCCACGAGCCTCGCAAGTCGGCCGCCACGCTGGACCGCGGCGTGTATCGTTGCTCCTGCCGCTACTGCGGCAAGCCCCTCGTCAACGCGCACGGCCAGTGGGAGGCGGAGCCGCGACGCGGTTGATAAGGCTTGCATTTCCCGCTTATTAAGCACGAGCGGCTATCGTCGTCGCATGACCGGAAACGCATCGTCCTGCGCGGAACTCCTCGCCTACGCGCTCGATAAGAACCTTGGCGTCAAGGTCCGCGTCTCGCGTGAGCCGACGCTGGCGGTGGAGTTGCGCATCGTGCTCGACGGCGAGCCCTGCACCTGGTGCGAGCCGATCGGCGGGCAGGATGTCGCCGCTGCGATCGACCGCGTGTCGCTGACCGCGATGCGCGTGGTGGATTCGCTGATCGCTGCTGATCGCCGGCGCGCGCGCCGCGCCGCCTGAGCGGTTCCGCCGGCCGCGCGTGGCCGGCGCGGCGTCCCCCTCAGCGTTCCGACAGCGCGGGCCGCAGCCGCTCGGTGAGCGGCGCCAGCCAATATTGCAGCGCGGTGCGCGGCCGCAGCACCACCGCCACGTCCATCGGCGTGCCCGGCCGGACGCCGCCGTCGATACCGCCCAACCTCCCGGCGCGGTCGAGCTCGCGGCGTGGCACCGAGACGGTAGCGGTGTAGTAGCTGCGCCCGGTCTTCTCGTCGGTGACGCTGTCCGCCGAGACGCGCGAGACGGTGCCGGCGAGCGGCTCCAGCCCGGTGCCGCGGATGCCCGAGAGCCGGACCTTGGCGGGCTGGCCGGCGTGGAGATCGCCCGCGTCCGCCACCGAGACCTGCGCCTCGACCTGGAGCGCGCCCGCGTCGGGCACGATCTCCATCAGCTTCTGCCCCGCCGCCGCGAAACCACCGACGGTGTTGGACTGGAGGCCGATGACGGTGCCGGATACGGGCGCGCGCGCCGCCGACCGGGCAAGCTGCTCGCGCGCCGCCTTCCATTGGGGCAGCAGTGAATCGAGTTCGGTCTGCGCGGAACGCAGGCGATCGGCATTGTCGCGCTGGCGCTGCTCGGAAAGCTGCATGATCTGGAGCCTGACCTCGCCCGCCGAGCCGCCCAGCCTTGCGATCTCCGAGCGCGTGGCGCCGATGTCGCCGTCGATCGAGGCGGCGGAGCGCTGGAGCGCCAGCACGCGCGACTTGGTGGCATAGCCTTGGCGGTAGAGATCCTGAACGGATGCCAGCTCGTCCTGGTTGAGCGCGGCCTGTCGACCGTTGGAGCTCTGGCGCTCGCGGTTGCCGCCGATCTGGTCTCGGGTCTGGGCGATGCGGGTGCGCAGCACCGCGCTCTCGGCGGCGAGCAGCCCGCGCTGACCGGCGAGGTTCGCTTCCTCGCTGGCGATCGCGCGCGCGGCATCGGCACGCTCGTCCGGATCGAGCGCGGCCCACTCGGCAGGCGCCGCGATGTGACGCCGTCCCGCCTGCTCGGCGCGGATGCGCGCGATCTCGGCCTGGAGGCCGATCACGCGGCTGGCGAGCGAGCGCTCCTGCGCCACCGTCTCGGTGGTGGCGAAGCCGACGAGGAGCTGGCCCTTGCGGACATGATCGCCCTCATGAACGGCGAGCGAGGTGACGATGCCGCCCGCCGCCGTCTGCACCGCCTGGCGGTTGCCCGCGACGCGCACGACGCCACCCAGGTGCACGGCGGCATCGAGCCGCGCCACGGCGGACCAGCCGACGAAGCCGATCGCGAACAGGCCGACGATGGCGCCGCCGATCGCGATCTCGCGGCGGGGATCGGCGAAGGTGGCGGGGGCGTAGGGTGCGAGCGTGGCGGTCATGCGGTCACCGGGTTGTGGGAGACGGGGGCGAGCGCGGGCAGCGCGTCGGCGAGCGTGGAGAGCCGGTCAATGCGGCCGTCGCGCACGACGAGCAGCTTGTCGGCGGCGGCGAGCATGTCGGTGCTGTGCGTCGCGAACAGCACGGTGGCCTTGCGCTGCCGCAGCCGGCCGAGCGTCTTGAGGAACGCCTGCTGCGCGTTGACGTCGAGGTGGGCGGTGGGCTCGTCGAGCACGATCACCGCCGGGTCGCCGAACAGCGCGCGCGCGATCGCCACCCGCTGCGTCTGGCCCGCCGACAGCCCGGTGCCGCCGACGCCGATGCGCGTGTCGTAGCCGTGGGGCAGGCGCAGGATCATCTCGTGCGCGCCGATGCCTTCCGCTGCCGCGATGACGGCGGCGTCGAGATCGAAGCCCGCCTCCTCCTCGCCCAGCATGCCGCGGAAGCGCGAGATATTCTCCTTCACGGTGCCGGGGAACATGATGAAGTTCTGCGGCAGGTAGCCGAGATGGCGGGCAAGCTCCTCGGGCTCCCAGTCGGCGATCGAGGCGCCATCGATGCGCACCTGCCCGCGTGCCGGCGGCGATGCGCCGACCAGCGCGCGCAGCAGCGTGGACTTGCCGGCGCCGCTCATGCCGACGACGCCGATCACCTCGCCGGGCTCGATCGTGAAGCTCGCATCCGCGATCGCCACGCGCTCGCCCACTGGCGACACGACCGTCAGATGCTCCACCGACAGGCGGCCGGCGGGGGCGGGCAGGCGGGTGTGGTCGCGCGGGACCTCGCCGGAGTGCAGCGCGGAGAGCTTCTGGTAGGCGGTGCGCGATTGGAGCAGCGTCTTCCAGCTCGCCGCGACCAGCTCGATCGGCGCCAGCGCGCGGCTGAGCAGCAGCGAGGCGGCGAAGATCGAGCCGCCCGACACCGAGCCTTCGGTGACGAGCACCGCGCCGAGCGCCAGCGCCCCCGACTGCAGCGCCAGCCGGATGAACTTGGCGAGGTGGCTGTGGCGATTGCTGCCGAACGCCGCCTCGTTCTGGAGGCGCGACACCTCGGCGCGATCGCCGAGCTGGAGCCGGGCGAGCGCGCGCGTCAGGCCCAGCGCGCGCACCTCGGCGGCGTAGGCGGTGATCTGGCCGGCGCGCGCGTTGGCGATGGCTGCGGCCTCGCCGGCTTGCCTCACCGGCCGCTCGATCGCGCGCTCGCTGCCCCAGGCGAGCAGCAGCATGACGATCGAGGCGGCGACCGACAGGACGCCGAGCGCGGGGTGGAGCAGGAACGCCGCGATGATGTAGATCGGCGTCCACGGCAGGTCGAACAGCGCGGCCGCCGCCGTGCCCGCGACGCCGGCGCGCAACGTATCGAGGTCACGCATCGCGGCGGCGCGTTCGAGCTGGCTGAGGCCGGGCCTGGCGGAGATCAGGCGCAGCGTGGGCTCGGCCAGCGCCTCGTCCAGCCGCGCGCCGGCGCGCACCAGCAGCCGGGCGCGCAGCCAGCCGAGCGCCGACAGCGTCGCCAGCGCGGCGAGGCCGACGAGGCTCAGCACCGCCAGCGTCACCAGCCCGCCCGTCGGCACCACCCGGTCGTAGACCTGGAGCATGTAGAGCGAGGGCGCGAGGTAAAGCAGGTTGGCAACCGCGCTGAACACCGCCGCCGCGACGAAGTGCGGCCGGCAGAGTTCGAGCGCCTCGCGCACCGGGTTGCGGCGGATGGGGCCTGCGGTCATGCGCGTCCTTGCGAGCTACCCGGGCGCTTCCAAAGCGCGCCCGGGCAGCGTCATGACGGCAAATGCTGAAGCCGCGGTAAACCACCGCGGCTCCGGCCGGTTCAGAGCACGAAGTCGGTGGCGGCGAGCGCCACGCCCTTGTTCATCACGCGCAGGAAGTAGTCGCCCTTGCCGTCGCCGTCGGTGTCCAGGTTCACGAAGGTGGTGTCCTGGTACTGCGTCAGCCACATCGCGCCGGCGACGTGATCGTTGCCGTTGGCGTGCCAGGTAAAGGCCTGGTCGCCGCCCGCGAGCTTGTTGGCGTCAATCCCCGACAGGTCGATCTTATCGCCCTGCGCGTGGTTGAAGTCGGCGATCGTCACGGTCTGCGTCGATCCGTTGGCGGTGCCGAGATCGCCTTCCAGGAAGGCGAACTTGTCGGCGCCCAGCCCGCCGGTCAGCGTATCCGCGCCGCCGCCGCCGCGCAGCACGTCGTTACCGTTGCCGCCGGTGATGAGGTTGGCGAGCGCGTTGCCGATCAGCGTCGCGTTGCCGCTTCCCGCGAACTCCAGCTTCTCGACATTGTCGGCTAGCGTATAGCTGGCGAGCGTGGTCTTCACCGTGTCGGTGCCCTCGTTCGCCGCCTCGACCACCCTGTCGCCCACCGCGTCGACGTAATAGGTATCGTTGTCGGTGCCGCCGATCATGGTGTCGTTGCCGGTGCCGCCGTCGATCGTGTCGTGGCCCGCGCCGCCCACCAGCGTGTCGTTGCCGGCCAAGCCGTAGAGCTTGTCGCCGCCGGTGCCGCCGGTGATCACGTTGTCGAGCGCGTTGCCCGTCATCGTCGCACCGCTGGTGCCGGTGAAGGTGAGGTTCTCGACGTTATTGGCCAGCGTGTAGGTGAGCAGCCCGGTCTTGATCGTGTCGAGGCCGCCATTGGCATCCTCCCTCACCACGTCGGTGAGCGAGGAAACGACGTAGGTGTCGTCGCCCGCGCCGCCGACCAGCGTGTCGTTGCCGCCGACGCTGGTGAGCAGGTCGTTGCCCGCGCCGCCGGTGATGACGTTGGCCGAGTAGTTGCCGGTCAGCGTCGCGTCGCCCGCGCCCACGAAGGTGAGGTTCTCGAGCCCCGCGGCCAGCGTGTAGGTGGCGAGCGTGGTCTTCACCGTGTCGGTGCCCTTGCCCGCATCCTCAACGACGACGTCGCCGATCGAGTCGATGAAGTAGATGTCGTCGCCGGCGCCGCCCTTCATGACGTCGGCTCCGGTGCCGCCGTCGAGCAGGTCGTTGCCGTTTCCGCCGACCAGCGTGTCGTCGCCCGCGCCGCCGTAGAGGTTGCCGCCGGTCGCCCCCGCCGTGACGACGTTGTCGAGCTGGTTGCCCGTCAGCGTCGCGGTGCCGGTGCCCGTGTAGGTGAGGTTCTCGGCATTGGCGGCGAGCGTGTAGGCGAGCAGCGTCGTCTTCACCGTGTCGGTGCCGGCACCCGCCGCCTCGATCACCACGTCGCCGGCGCCATCCACGATGTAGACGTCGTTGCCGGCGCCGCCGTCGAGCGTGTCCTGGCCGACGCCGCCGTCCAGCGTGTCGTCGCCCGCGCCGGCCTGGAGCAGGTCGTTGCCAGTGCCGCCGTCGAACACGTCGTTGCCGCCGCCGCCGACCAGCGTGTCGTTGCCGGCCATGCCGAACAGCTTGTCGTTGCCCGCGCCGCCGGTGACGATGTTGTCGAGCTCGTTGCCGTTCAGCGTCGCGTTGGCGGTGCCCGTGTAGGCGAGGTTCTCGACATTGGCGCCCAGCGTGTAGGTGCCGTAGGCGGTGCGGATCGTATCGTTGCCGCCGTTCGCCGCCTCGACCACCTTGTCGGCCAGCGAGGTCACGACGTAGGTGTCGTTCCCGGCCCCGCCCGTCAGCGTGTCGTTGCCGCCGACGCTCGTCAGCGTGTCGTTGCCCGCGCCGCCGGTGATGAGGTTGGCGAGCGTGTTGCCGGTGAGCGCCGCCTCGCCGTTGCCAATATAGGTGAGGTTCTCGACGTTGCTGGCGAGCGTGGTGTTGGCGGACGTGGTGAGCACCGTGTCTGTGCCCTTGCCCTGCGCCTCCACCACCTGGTCGCCGGCGGAGTCGACGACGTAGGTGTCGTTGCCGGCACCGCCCTGCATCACGTCGTCGCCGGTGCCGCCGTCCAGCCGGTCGTCGCCATTGCCGCCGTTCAGCGTGTCGTTGCCCGCCCCGCCGGACAGCGTGCCGCCGAGCGCGCCGGCGGTGATGACGTTGTCCGACGCGTTGCCGGTGAGCGTGGCGACGCCCGTGCCGGTGTAGACCAGGTTCTCGACGTTGGCCGCGAGCGTGTAGGTGGCGAGCGACGTCTTCACCGTGTCGAGGCCGCCGTTCGCCGCCTCGACGATCGCGCCGCCGGGGGCGTCCACGATGTAGAGGTCGTCGCCCGCGCCGCCGGCCAGCGTGTCGTGCCCGGCGCCGCCGTTCAGCGTGTCGTTGCCCGATCCTCCGGTGAGGATGTTGTCGAGTTCATTGCCCGTCAGCGTCGCGTTGGCGGTGCCGGTGTAGGTGAGGTTCTCGACGTTGGCGTCGAGCTTGTAGGTGGAAAGGCTCGTCAGGATCGTGTCGTTGCCCTGGCCGGCCAGTTCCGTCACCACGTCGCCGGTGGCATCGACGACGTAGGTGTCGTTGCCGAGGCCGCCTGCTATCGTGTCGATGCCCGTGCCGCCGTCGAGCCGGTCGTTGCCGGCGCCGCCGGTCAGCAGGTTGGCGAGCTCGTTGCCGATCAGCGTCGCGTCGCCGGTGCCGACGAAGGTGAGGTTCTCGACGTTGGCGGCGAGCGAGGTAGCGCCAAGCGTCGTCTTCACCGTGTCGGTGCCGCCGCCCGCCGCCTCGATCACCGTGTCGCCGGCGGCATCGACGAGGTAGGTGTCGTTGCCGGCGCCGCCCTCCATGCGATCGTTGCCGGTGCCGCCGTCCAAGGTGTCGTTGCCGCCGCCGCCGATCAGCGTGTCGTTACCGGCCATGCCCTTCAGCACGTCGTCGCTCGAACCGCCGGTGATGATGTTGTCGAGCGCGTTGCCGATGAGCGTGGTCGCGCCGACGCCCACGAAGGTGAGGCCGTGGCTTACGGCGTCGAGCGTATAGTTGGCGAGTGTGGTGCGGATCGTGTCGGCGAGCGTCAGGCCGAAGTCCGCCGGCGTCAGCGAGGTGAGCGTGACGCCCGAGAGCGTCAGCGTCTCGCCGTTGGCCATGTGGAGCATGGTGTCGCTGCCCGACTGGGTGGCGATCGCCTTCACCTTCTCGAAGCTGTCGAGCCCGTAGCCGTTGAGGTGGATCACGTCGCTGCCCGGCGTGAACGCCTGGATGGTATCCGATCCATTGCCGGCGGAGACCGTAAAGGCATCCTTGCCATCGCCGCCGATCAGCAGGTCGTTGCCGCCCTTGCCGTCGATCGAGTCGCCGCCGCCATTGCCGGCGATGACGTTGGCGTTGGCGTCGCCGGTCAGCACGTCGGCGAATTGAGAGCCGATCAGGTTCTCGATGCCGGTCAGCGTGTCGCGGCCGGCGCCGACCGTATCCTGCGCCGCCCCCTGCTTGCCGAGATCGACCGCGACGCCGCCGAGCGCGCTTGCATAGGTGACGGTGTCGCTGCCCTCGCCGCCGTTCAGCGTGTCGTTGCCCGAGAGCGCGCCCCCCATGATGTCGGCGCGGCTGGCGAGATCGAAGCCGAGCTGCCCGTTGGACTTGAGCGAGAACGTGCCCGGATATTTCGCGTTGGTGGCGAGGCTCTGGTCGAGCGTGGTGCCGTTGACGACCACCTTCTGGATGAAGAGGTTCCGGTCCTCCCCGTTGGCGTTGTAGTCGTTGGCGAAGGCGAGCGCGACCGCGCTCGGCGAGGTGCCGGCGGGAATGTCGAAGGTGAAGGCGTGCGAGGCGCCGTCGGCGGCCACCGTCGTGGTGGCGATCACCTTGCCGTTCACCAGCACATTCATGATCGGCGCGACGCCCGCCGCCGCGGTGCCCGAGGCGTAGACCGTCATCGTGCCGGTGGGCTGCGCACCGCCGCCGTCGCCGTCGAGCAGGTCGTTGCCGCGTCCGCCCGCCAGCAGGTCGGCGCCGGCACCGCCGCGCAGCACGTCGTCGCCCGATCCGCCGGTCAGCGTCTCGTTGGCGACGGTGCCGCTCACCGTCTTGCCGGCGGTCGCGTTGTTGGCGCCCGAGAACCACTGCTCGATCACGGGCAAGGCGGCCGAGCCGGCGAGGTGGTACTTGCCGCCCGTCCACTTCATGTCGGTGCTCGTCCAGTCGAAGGCGTTTACGCCCGAGAACCAGCTCGATTCACCCGCGAACGCCTTGAACAGCCCTTGGTAGAGCGTCGCCTGCTCGGCATCGTCGAAGTTCATGTTGACCGAGAAATCGCCGGGGTGCGTGCCGGCGCCGTCGACGTTGCGGTAGCCGATCTCGCCGAACTCGATCGGCTTGCCGTACTTCTCCGACAGCGACTTGTAGAAGTCGATCGGCGACATCGAGTCAAACTTGTTGGCCATCCACTCGTCAGTTGGGATGGTGTTCCACGCCTTGACGACGTCGTCGACGGTCGGCGTCGTGCTGGTGGCGACGGCGACATAGGCGTCCGTCGAGATGACGTCGAGCTTGTCCCAGAAGGGCACGTCGCCGGTGGTGTTGGGGCCGGCCTGGTAGGTGAGCTTGCCCGAATAGACTGCACGCACCTGCGCGATCAGGTCGTTCCAGTAGCCGGTGGTGGAGGCGTTGAGCACGCCGTCCATCTCGGTACCGAGCGACAGCATCTCGGCGCCGTGCGCCTGCGCCGTCTTGGCATAGTCGACGATCAGCGCGGTATAGTTCTTGAACCACTGCGCGATGTCGGTCGGCACGATCTTCGAGCGATCGGTGGCGATCGGCAGGTCGAGGTGCGGGGTGATCGTGACCTTGAGGCCGGCGGCGTGGGCGTTGTCGATGACGGTGCCCAGCACCGACAGGTCGGTGGTGCGCGGCTGATCGATGAAGCTGTTCGACGTCAGCGCCGACTGGAAGTTGCGGCCGACGATCGAGACGGTGTTCGCACCCGTCGCGGCCAGCGCCTTGAGCTGGTTGGTGGTCTCGGCACTGGCAAAGTTGTCGTTGCCGCTGTTGAAGACGATTCCCTGGGTGTCGAATAGCTGAGTCATCGTAATACTCTCGTGGCTCGCTCCGTGGTCTGTCTTAAGGTGAGATCAATAGCGCATCTCCACCAGAAAAGGTGAAGCGCGACTTTACCTCGACAACGGCTTTTCAGTTAGCGGCACGGTAGGGTTATCGACGTCTTGACCCTAGCCGGACCGACGCACCCGTCCGCCTTGCGAACCGATCTGGAAAAAACGCTTTCCTACACGTTGCGCGTCTGCCAAGCAGAACGAACCGGAAACGAACAAGGAGTCGGCCATGTCAACCGCGCCCGTCATCCGCGCGCCCGCGGGCTACGTGCCCGAGCACGCCGTCAGCTTCGCCGCGCAGGACGGCAGCGCCACCGTCGTCGATCGCGGCCACCCGCTTCCCACCGTGGCGACGCTCGGTGCCGCCGGATCGACCCCGCTCGCGGGCAGCGCCTCCGCCTCGACGGTCGCCGGGCCGTTCGCGCCCGATCTCGGCCGCGCGATCTGGCTGACGCTCGCCGGCGTCTGGACGGGCACCGTCCGGTTGCTCCGTTCGGTCGACGGCGGCGCGACCAAGCTGCCGCTCACCTTCGGCGACGGATCGGCGCGCGCCACCTTCACCGTCAACGCGCAGGCGCCCGTCGCGGAGGAGAGCGTGGCGGTGGCGAGCTACTGGCTCGACGTCGCGCTCTCCTCCGGCACCGTCACCTACCGGCTGGAGCAGTAAGCCATGGACATCGTCGCACAGGACATGGCGCAGCAGGCCCGCTCCGCCTCCGCGAAGGCGCTCGCCGCCGCCGGCCAGACCGCCCGCGTCTCGCGCGGGTTGCAACCCGTCGGCAACAACGCCGCGCTTTCCACCAACGCGTCCGCGTCGACCAGCACCAAATATCAGAGCCGCATGGTGCTCTACTGCCCCAAGGGCGCGGACAGCATCAGCCTGGTGTTCGGCGGCGTCTTCTCCTCCACCAACTCGGAGAGCGACATCAGCGTCGCCGCGCCGATGAACCTGAGCTACGCGGTGGTGCCCGGGCCCTGGGACGCCGCGAAGAGCTACGTGCCCGGCGATCAGGTATCCTGGTATCCGGTGGCGGCCACCGGCAACAACCCGCTCTACACCTGCGTCACCGCCAACACGAACTCGATGCCGCGCCCCGGCAACGCGGCGTGGGCGGCGGCGCCGGCGGTGGCGCCGATCCCCATCACGGTGGAGGGCCAGCAGCTCTGCGGGTTGACCGCGCAGACCACGGCGGGCGGCACCGCCGTCACTAAGGGCTGGTTCCAGACCGATCCGTTCGTGCCGCAGGGCGCCACCGGCCCCTGCTATGTCGAGATCCGCGCCTTCGTGGCGACGGCGGGCACGGGCAACTACGCGCTGAACTACGGCCAGCCCTTCGCCAGCGGCAGCTACCTCAATCAGGGCAGCAGCGTCGCCGATCTCACCGCGTCGGGCAACGGATCGGTCAACGCCGCGCCGGGATCGTGCCTCCGCCCGCTGCTGGCGCTGGGGACGCCCGCGATCAAGGACGACGCGCGCGCCGTCGCGATCGTCTCGGACAGCATCGGCACCGGGCAGATGGGCTACGGCCTGTCGGGCACCTATACGTTCGCGAGCGGCGGCAGCGGATACACGAGCGACGACATCGGCCGCGTGCTGACGAGCCCCGATACCGGCGCGACCGCCGGCGCAGTCGGCGCGCCCGCCCGCTTCGTCATCACCAACGTCGCGTCGGGCGCGGTGACGGGCATCCGCATGATCCATTCCGGCAGCTACACCAACGTGGCGAGCAACCCCGCGCAGACGCTGCCCGGCGCCACCCAGACGCTGGTCGGGCAGACGGCGGGGTCGGGGGTGCAGATCAGCGGAGTCAGCTTCGTCACAGGCGCGATGGACGGCGGCGATCGCGGCTACGCGCAGGGCTTCCTGCAACGCGCGCTTTCGGGCGCGGGGATGCGCTGGGCGGGCTTCACCTCGCCCGGTGACGGCATCTGCAACTGGCAGGCGCGCTGCTATGGCCGGCTCGCCTATCTCGCCAAGTCGGGCTGCACGAGCGCGATCATCGCCATCGGCATCAACGACGTGACCGGCGGCAAGACGGCGGCGCAGATGCAGGCGGCGTACTTGCAGCTCGCGCGCCAGTTGAAGGGTGTCGGCTTCTCGGGGCTGTACCTCACGACGATGATGCCGGGCACGTCGAGCAGCGACGGCTTCGCGACGCTGGCGGGGCAGACGGTGGCCGGGTATGACGCGGTGCGCCAGTCGGTGAACGCCTGGGCCCGCGGCGTGCCGGCGCCGTTCGACGGCTGCATCGACGTTGCCGCCGCGATGGAGGCGGGCACCACCGGCAAGTGGGTGGCGAACGGCACGCCCGGCTACGCGACGATCGACGGCAAGCACCCGACCGAGAGCGGCCATCTGCTGGCGGCGGCGGCGGTGACGCAGGCGTTGCCGAAGCTGGTGTGAACTGGTGCGCCTCAGGCGGAGACGGTCGCCGGGCCGCGCCTGCCGACGCGGCCCGCGCGGACGGCGACCGGCGCCGTCCGGGGCGAACGCCGGAGCCGCGCGGGGCTCGCCGCCGGGCGCGCGATCTCCGGCACCGCGCGTTCGGGGCGCCGCGTCGTCAATCGTGCGAGCGTCTTGCGGAGCGGCCGGTCGTAGAGGCGATCGAGCAGAACCGCCGCGACCGCGAGCCCGCCGAGCAGCGCCAGCGCGCGCAGGATCACGGGCAGGTGCAAGCCCTCCGCGATCGGCGTCGCGAGGTCGATCAGCGGCCGGTGGATGGCGTAGACGGGGTAGGAGATCAGCCCCAGCCACTCCGCCGCGCGGGTCTCGCCCGCCACCGGCCGGCTCGTCGCGCCGAACGCCACGAGGAGCGGCGAGCCGATCAGCGCGAACGCCGTATCGTAGACCGGCCGCCACCCCCCGGGCACCGGCGCCGCGAGTGCCGCGACGACCAGAGCGAGCAGGATCGGCAGCGGCAGCGCCGGCAGATGCCAGCCGCCGCGATGGATCAGGATGCCCATGGCGAAGGCATAAAGCATCCTCGCCATACCGCCGGACAGGGTGGCGGTCGTCGCGCCGAGGTCGAGCGTGCCGGCGTGGAAGGCGGCGAGGATCAGGAACGGCACCGCCGCCGCCGCCACCGCGATCAGGCGCGCGCGCGTGAGGTACGCGAAGCAGAGGCCGAAGGCCGCGTTCACCATCAATTCGAGGAAGAGCGACCAGCTCGGCGCGTTGAGCGGGAAGAGATTGCCCGCTCCCCCGGCGAGCGCGCCCGGCAGGAAGGCGAGCTGGAGCGTCGCCGCGATCGACAGCGAGGCGAGCGGCATCGCGTGCGGATTGTGCGTGGCGACCAGCATGAGCTGGTGGACGAGCCCGAGCGCCACGCCCAGCGCGTAGAGCGGCCAGAACCGCAGGGCGCGCATCAGCAGGAAGCGACCGCCGGGCAGCCCGTCCGCCAGCCGCCGGTCATAGGCGTGCGCGATGACGAAGCCGCTCAGCGCGAAGAACAGGTCCACCGCGAGATAGCCGCCCGGCACCCACTGACCGGCGAGCATCCGCGAGGCGTGCAGCACCACCACCATCAACGCCGCCACGCCGCGCATCGCGTCGAGCGCCGGAAAGCGATCGTCCCACGTCGCCGTCGCATCCTGCCGCATCGCCATCCTCCCATGCTGCGCCGCGGCATGAAGGCGACGCCTCGTCGTCCAGCGCGCCGACGGGGCGATCGATCCGGCTCGCAGGACCGGGTGCCCCGAACGAGAACGGATTCAGCGCTCCGCCGACGCGATCGGGCGCCGAGCGGCGCCGTGCGGGCTTGCCGGCGACCTTCGCTTCCGCAACAAGCGCGCGGCGGATACGGGGACATCATGGCACATCTCGTCACTGGCGCGGCCGGCTTCATCGGGGCGCATGTCGCCCGCCACCTGCTCGCGCGCGGCGAGGCGGTGATCGGCATCGACGATCTCAACCCCTATTATCCCGTCAAGCTCAAGCATGATCGGCTCGCCGACGTCGCGGCGTCGCCCGGCGGCGATCGCTTCCGCTTCGCGCAGCTCGACTTCGCCGATCACGAGGCGCTGGACGCCGCGATCGACGGCGACGAGATCGACAGCGTCGTGCATCTCGGCGCGCAGGCGGGCGTGCGCTACAGCCTGGAGAATCCGCGCGCCTATGTGCGCTCGAACCTTACCGGGCACCTGAACCTGCTGGAGGTCGGGCGGCAGCGCCGCGTGCGGCACCTCGTCTATGCGTCGTCCTCCTCGGTCTACGGCGCCAACGTGTCGCTGCCGTTCCGGGTGGAGGATCGCGTCGACTACCCCGTTTCGCTCTACGCCGCGACCAAGCGCGCCGACGAGCTGATGAGCGAGACCTACGCGCATCTCTACCGGCTGCCGCAGACCGGCCTGCGCTTCTTCACGGTGTACGGCCCGTGGGGCCGGCCGGACATGGCGCCGTGGCTGTTCACCTCCGCGATCCTGGAGGGGCGGCCGATCAAGGTGTTCAACGGCGGCAAGATGATGCGCGATTTCACCTTCATCGACGACATCGTCGCCGGCGTGATCGCGGCCGTCGACAATCCGCCCCCCGATGACGGCGAGGAGAAGGCGGGCGGCAGCAAATCCCCCCACCGGCTCTACAACATCGGCAACAACCGCGCCGAGAAGCTCGACGACTTCATCGCCGCCATCGAGGCGGCGTGCGGGCGCGAGGCGGTGCGCGACTATCAGCCGATGCAGCCCGGCGACGTGCCCGCCACCTACGCCGACGTGACGGCGATCAGCGCCGATCTTGGCTACGCGCCGACGACGCCGATCTCGGTGGGCATCCCCAAGTTCGTCGACTGGTATCGCGGCTACACGGCCGCCTGACGGCGATGCTGCTCCGCCAGACCCTGCTCTATTTGCCCGCGCAGATCCTGGCGCCGGCGGTGCAGTTCGCCTCGATCCTGATCTGGGCGCACCTGCTGGCGCCTGCCGATCTTGGCACCGTCACGCTGCTCGTCGCCACGCAGGACGTCTGCTACTCGGCCTTCTTCGGCTGGTGGGGCCTCTACACGCTGCGCTTCATCGCGGGCTACGTCGATCCGGCCGCGCGGCTGACCTACCTGCGCACGGAGACAGCGGCGGTGATCCTGTCGGCGATCGTGGAGGCGGCGGTGGTGCTGCCGCTCGTCCGCTGGGGCTTCGGCGCGGTGATGACGCCGGGGCTCCTGGCATTGGCGGTGGCCTTCCTCATCAGCCGCTCGATCAACTACTACAACGCCGATCGCGCGCGGGCCGAGGCGCGCGTCACGCTCTACAGCCTGGTGCAGGTGGTGGGGCCGGTGATCGGCTTCCTGTTCGGGCTGCTGTGCATCTGGAAGTTCGGGCCGACGCCCGGCGCGGTGCTGGCGGGTTTCCTGGCCGCGCAGATGATCGGCGTCGGCATGGCGGTGGTGCAGTCGGACTTCCTGCACCGCATAGGCCGCCCCTCGACGGCGATCCTCAAGCAGGCGATCTCGTTCGGCGGCGTGCAGACCTCCTCGCAGCTCCTCGCCATCTTGGCGATCAACGCCCCGCGCTTTATCGTTAGCCACCTGCTGGGCCTCGCCGCCGTGGGCATGTTCTCGGTGGGCTACAGCCTCGGCATCCGCGCCTCTTCCTTCGCTGTCACGCTGGTGACGGCAGGGGCATACCCGCTCGTCGTCAAGAAGATGCAGATGGAGGGTAAGGAGGCGGCGTTCGCGCAATTGTCCAAGAACATGGTGCTGGTGGCGCTGGTGGTGGCGCCCGTCGCCTTCGGGCTGCTGGCGGTCAATCGATCGGTGGTGAACATCCTCGTCGCCGAACGCTATCGCGACGTGACGCTGACGGTGCTTCCGCTCGCCACGATGGGCGGGCTGTTCCGCTATCTGCGCGCGCACACCTCGGACCAGGTGTTCCTGCTGAGCCTCAAGCCGCAGTTCGGGACGATCATCGCGGCGTGCGACATCGTCGTCGCGGTCGCCTCCACCTTCATCGGCATCCGGCTGTTCGGCGTGCCGGGCGCGGCGCTCGGCCCGATGGTGTCGGGACTCGCCACCTTCACGCTGAGCTTTCTGCTCTCGCGCACCGTGTTCGGCTATCGCGCGCCGTTCGCCGCCTTCGCGCGGATCGTCGCGGCGGCGGTGGCGATGTGCGCGGCCGTATACGCCCTGCCGGTAGCGCGCCACGCCCCGATGCTGGTCGCCTATGTGGCGCTCGGCGGCGCCATCTACGTCGGGCTGGTGCTGCTGGCGATGCCCAGGGAGGCCAAGGCGCTGCTGTCGCTCAGGTCGAAGCTCGGCGGCCGCTTCGCGCGCAAGGCGGGAGCGGGCGCGTGAAGATCCTGATGCTGACGAGCGAGTTCCCGCCCTTCCGCGGCGGCATCTCCACCTACGCGCGCGAGCTCGCCGAGGCGGCCGCGGGGCGGGGGCACGAGGTGACGGTGGCGGCACCGGCCTATGGTGGCGACCGGACGGGGGAGGACGGCGCGTTGCCGTTCCGCGTCCTCCGCTTTCCCGGCGGCGCCAACACGCCGCGCGCGATCCTCGACAAGATCCGCTGGACCCGCCGGCTCGCGCGCCGCGAGCGGTTCGACGTCGTCCATGCCATCGATTGGCCCTTCTTCCTGCCGCTGGCGCTCTCCCGCTACCGGCGGAAGGCGCGCGCGCTGCTCACCTTCCACGGCACCGAGGTGAACATGATGCGCCGCCGCTCGCGCGCGGTGCTGCTCAAGGCGGTGCGGTTCTGGAGCGGGTGGGCGACATCCGTCACCAACAGCCGCTTCACCGCCGAGCACCTGCTCCGCACCTTTCCCGAGCTGGATGCCGCGACGGTGCGCGCGGTGCCGCTCGGCGTCCGCCCGCCGGAAGGCGCCGCGCCCGATCGCGAGAGCGCGCGCGCCGCGCTCGGGGTAGGGGCGGACGACGTGCTGATGATGACGCTCGGCCGCGTCGTCGAGCGCAAGGGGCATCATGTGCTGGCGGACGCGCTGCGGCTGCTGCCGCAGGAGGTGAAGGCCAGGCTCGTCTGGCACGTCGTCGGCCCGGAAAACGACGCCGCTTACGCCGCGCGGATCAAGGCGGCGGCGGCGGAGACGGGCGTCCGCGCCACCTTCGCGGGCGGGCTGCCGGGGCCGGAGGTGGAGCGCGTGTTCGCTGCCGCCGACCTCTTCTGCCTGCCCGCAGTCTGGGGCCGCAACGGCGAATTCGAGGGCTTCGGGCTCGTCTATGTCGAGGCCGGCTTGCGCGGCGTGCCGGCGATCGGCACCCGGCTCGGCGGGATACCCGACGCGGTGGTGGACGGCGAGACCGGCCTGCTCGTGCCCACCGACGACACGGCGGCGCTGGCGGACGCGATCGCGCGCTTCGTCGAGCAGCCGGAGTTGCGCCGCCGCATGGGCGCCGCCGCGCGCCGCTACGCCGAGGGCATGACCTGGGCGCGCGTGGCCGAACTCACCTACGCCTGAACCGCCAGGCTTACAGGATCGAGTAGCGGCCCGGCCCCCGTGCGCGGCCGATCGCATCGACCACTACGTCCCACAACGGCTTCTTGCCATAGCCCTCGTCGAGCAGCGTCGGCCGTTGCGGCACGCCGTCCGAGCGGCCGCGCTTGGGATCCTTGACAAGCCAATTGTAGCGATCGGTCAGCCCCCAGGCGATCACGCCTTCGCAGCGCGGCTGCGCGAGGCAGACGTCGAGGAAGTCGCGCGTCAGCACCGCGATGTCGGCGTCGCGCGTGCCGGGATTGCCGGGGAACGCGGTGTCGTTGACGTCGAGTTCGGTGACCATGAAGCTCACGTCCATCCGCGCCAGCGCCCGGAAGAAGTCGTCGAGGCCGTTCTGGTTGATCGGGTTGCCCGATTGCAGGTGGCCCTCGATGCCCACCGAGCGGAGCGGCACGCCGCGTCCCTTCAGCCGCTGCACGAGCGCCAGCAGGTTCTGGAGCGTGCGCGGCTGGCCGTCGCCCTGCGACTCGACGAGGTTCTGGTTGATCGCGAGCGGGGTGCGCGGATCGATCTCGTGCGCGGTCTGGAAGGCGAGGTCGATATAATGCTCGCCGAGCTTCTGGTGCCACGCATAGGGCCGCACGCCGCGCGAGTTCAGCGGCTCGTTGGCGACGTTCCACTGGATGAACTGGCCACGATAGCGCGTGACGAGCTGCGAGACGTGATCCTGGAGGAGCTCCGCCGCCTGATCGGCGGTGCCGGCGATGATCTTGGGCGGCAGCCAGTCGGGCAGACCCGCCCAGTCGAGCAGCGCGTGGCCCCGGATCGCCTTGCCGCCGCTGCGCGCCAGCGCGCACACCGTGTCGGCGTTGGCGAAATTGTACGGCCTGTCCGGCTGCGCCTGGAGCTCGTGCCACTGGAAGGCGGAGGCGTGGACGAAGGTGTTGCAGGCGCGCAGGTTGGTCGCGCGATACAGCGGGTCGCTGCGCAGCGGCTGAACGCTGATCGCGCTGCCGAACACCAGCCCCCTCGATGCTGCGAGCGCGGCCGGGTTGAGATCGCCGACGCGCGCGCGCAATGCCGCGAGGTTGCCGAGCGGTGCCGAAGCCGGGATCGGCAGGTCGCTGGCGTGGAGCGCGCCGCGCGTGACGGACGCGACCGCGCAAGTGGAGACGGCGAGGCCCAGCAGGTCCCGGCGGTTGAGGCCGCCCGTCGTGGCGCGATCGTCGTCCATGTCAGCCCTCCGCTTGCCGGCCGATGCGCTAGCCCGATCGGCGCCGCAGGGCCAGAGCGCAGCGACGGGCTTGCACCGATGTAATCCGGCGGAAGGTCAGTGCCGGCGGTCCAAAGCCGCCTCGATCACCTGCCAGTAGCGATCGGTCGCCGCCTTTACGCTATACTCGTCGGCGCGGCTCGGTCCGGCGGCGGCGAGCGTCTCGGCCCGCGCGGGCTCGCTGACCATCGCAATCGCGCGCGCCATCGCGTCCACGTCGTTGGGCGGCACGAGGATGCCGTAGCGCCCCTCGTGGAGGCCGGGCACGTCCTGCCGACGCATGTCGGCCAGGATCTCGGATGGGCCGGAGGCGCAGTTAGCCATCGCTGCCGGCACGCCCAGCGCGAGCGCCTCGACGAGGCCGTTGGGGAAGCCCTCACCGTTCGATGCGCTGAGATAGCAGGCGGCGCCGGCAACGATAGGATAGGGGTTGGCGACGAAGCCGGGCATGACGACGCGATCGCTCAAGCCGTGCCCGGCGACCCGTGCCTCGATCCGCGCACGCTCCGGCCCTTGTCCGAGGATGACGAGCGATAGGTCGCTGCCGCTCGCCGCCAGCGCGTCGACGAGCAGCCCGACATTCTTGCTGGGCGCGAGCCGGGCGACCGCGACCGCATAGCGACCGGCGACCGGCGGCGTCGCCGGCTCGCGCGCCAGCGCGCGGATGCGGGCCGCATCGACCGGGTTGGCAATCGTGACGATCCGGCGCTCGGCGACCCCGAACGCATCGGCAAGATCCTCCGCAATGCCGGCGGAGGGCGCCACCACGCGCGCGGCGCGCGGGTAGGTGGCGCGGATCAGTCCCTTGGCGACCCGTCCCGACGGGCCGGGCTTGAAGTGGCCGGTGGTGTTGGCACGCTCGCTGATGATCCCGGGATGGCGGTGCAGCAGCGAGGCGATCGTCGTCGCGATGTTGGCGCGGGTGAGGAAGGAGAGGGAAAGGTCGGGCTTCCAGCGGCGCGCCAGCCGCTCCACCTGCCCGATCGAGCGCGGCAGGCTCATGCGGCCGTCGAGCTGGTGCACCTCCAGCCAGTCGGGCACCGGATAATGGCGCGGTTCCTGGTCGATCAGCGCCAGCGCCATGTCGAAGCGGTCGCGCCGATCCTCGGAGGCGGCGATCAGCGAGGTCATCACGCGCTCGGCGCCGCCGCCGGCGAGCGAGTTGATGACGAAGAGGACGCGGCGGCGGCTGCCGGCCGTGGCGCTGGTCACGCGATCAGGCCAGGATCTTCTCGTAAACCGCCAGCGTCTTCTGCGCGACGATCGGCCAACTCATGAAGCGCTTGCGATCGGCGCGGAATCGTTCGGGCTCGGCGAGCGCGCGCTCCATCGCTTCGGCGATCGCCTCCGGGCTTTCGGGATCGAAGAAGATTGCGTCGTCGAGTCCGAAATCGCGGTTCTCTGGAATGCCCGAGAGGATAATCGGGCAATCGCGACTGATCGCCTCCAGCACCGCGTTCGAGCTGCCCTCGTGGACCGATCCGTTCACGAACAATGCGCAGCGGTGGTACAGCCCCTCCAGCCGCTGACGCGTGCAGCGGCCGAGCAGCACGATGCGGTCGTCGAGGAGCGGTGGGAGCGCGTCGACATAGGCGGTCTCCTCCAGCCCGCCCGCGATCAGCAGGCGGTGGCGACAGCCCGTCCGGTCGCAGAAGATGCGGAAGCCCTCGATAATGCGGGCGACGTTCTTCTGCGCGGTGACGCGCCCGACCGCGAGCACGAAGGGTGCCTGCTCCTCGGGCGGCGTGGCGGAAAGATGCGAGAGCGGCGCGGGCTCGTCGACGGCGTTGGCGATGAGGTGGACGTTGTCGCGGATGCCGCTCTTCGCAAGCCGGTCGGCGAGCGCGGGGGCGACCGCGATCACCGCGTCGGCGAAGCGCGTTTGATACTCGGCGAGGCGGAAGCCCATCCGCCCGATCGGCCCCCATTTGTCGACGACATAGTCGGCCGAGCCGTAGCGGACGACGACGTGCGCGCCCATCAGCTTGTAGGCCCAGAGGAACAAGGAGGCACCAAGCCCCTGGAGGTGGACGACGTCGGGCTTGATCGCGCGCGCGGTCGAGATCGCGTACAGATAGTAGAAGAGCTTGTCGGTCTTGAGCAGCCGCCTGTTAGGCGCGGGCATCAGCTCGACGCCGCGATAGCTATCGCCCTTCAGCTTGTCCTTGAGGCCGAGCAGGATGACGCGATAGCCCGCGCCCGCGATCAGCGGGAACAGCATCTCGGCGTTCTTCTCGGCGCCGCCCTCGACATCCGGGATGCCGCGCGCGCCGACCACCATGACGGTGGGGATCGCGCCCGATCGCGGACGCCGCCGATTGCGCGCAGCCATCGTCTCTCCCCCGGCCCCGCCGATCCCCGTCCCGGTCCTATGGCCGAAGTCGCCGGGTCTCACAAGCGAGCGGCCGGGCGCTCGCTCGACGGCACGCGCGCTTCCTCCTGCGCGGCGACCGGTTCGTCCCATAGGCGGGGCTGGCGCGCCGGCGCGGGCCCTGCCTCGCTGAGCTGCGACCAGATGTCGGGCGCCTCCCGCCGCCCCGCGCGCGCGGGCATCAGCCGGCGCTGCGACAGCGCGAGCATCATCATCAGCGCCTGCGCGATGAGCAGCGACTTGGAGCCCAGCGACAGCGAGCCGGCGGTGACGATCAGGAAGTAGATCATCATGTAGAAGGCGGAGCGATCGAGCGTGCGCATGATGCTGTAGAGGAGCAGCGGCAGCGCCACCATCATCGGCAGCACCGCGACGATGCCGTACGTCATGATGAGCGCGATCCAACACAGCTCGATGCCGAGCGGACTGTGGAAGAAGGTCTGTACGATCTGGCGGCGATTGGCGTCCATGCCGAACAGCCAGTCGTGCGTGTTGAGGAAGCCCAGCATCTGATAGGCCGAATTGCGCGTCTCGGAACTCTTATAGTCGTTGGAGAAGCGGTCGATCGTCGCGTCCACGAAGTCGAGCGGCAGGAAGACTAACGCCAGCCCGGCGCCAGCGATGATCAGCGGCAGCATCCGCTGGATCGCCCCGACCTTGCGCTCCGCGCCTTCCTGGCGGACCCAGATCGCGCTGAAGATCACCATCGCCACGGAAAAGACCATCGCCGAGCGCCCGCCGAACGCGAACATGGCGATCCCGTGCAGGCCCATTTCCGGCAGGCGCCACACGACGGGCACCTTGCTCCTCCGCGCGGACGCCAGGTGAACGATCATCAGGCCGGTGAGCAGCGAGGCGTTGAGCGGATGGCCGAAGAAGGCGGTGGCGCGCGGATCGCCGATCCCTTCGGCAAGAGAAGGGAAGAAGTGGGTGCCGCGCACGCGCTCCACCAGCCCCATCGTCGAATTGACGGCGAAGAAGATGCGGATCGCCACCCCTATGCGATCGAGCTCGGGCGAGGAAAAAGCCTGGAGCGTCAGCAGCAGGACCGCCGGCAGCACCCAGGTGATGATCGCGGCGGATAGCTCGCCGCCGGTGATGCCGGTCGCCGCGATGAAGCTGGCGCGGAACACCAGGAGGATGCCGGCGGCGAGATAGAAAAGGTACAGCTTGTTGGCGAGCAGCCGCGCGTAGACCGAGGGCACCGACAGCACGCCCGCGATCGCCACCAGCAGCAGGATGAAGAAGGCCGGATGCAGCTTGGTGATCGCGTTGCCGCTGACGATGCTCCAGCCCAGCACGGCGAGCACGTTGAAGCTCAGCACGAACAGCATCGCGCAGCCGATCACGGTCAGCGTCTTCAGCAGGCGTAGCATGCGGCCTCCGGCATCAGTGCGCGTCCGTTCCTAGCACGGGCGCGGCGGCGCGTCCTATCGTGCTCGGCGCCGTGCCGGCGAGGGCGGCGTCGAGATAGCCGAACTCGGGCCGCGTCACGACGGAGGCGCGCAGGTGGTGCGTGTCCTTGTAGATGTAGGCGCGCCCGGCGAACACCGGGCAGCGCCCGCCGGGACAGCGGAAAGCGAGCGGATCGAGCACCTCCGCGCCGCTCAGCTGCGCCGCCGCGATCAGGCGCGAGCGCACCCACGCGGTACGGCGTACGAACTCCTCGCGCGAGACCGGCGGCTCCGCCACTGCCGACGCCGACTGGAAGGTGCGGCGGTAGAGGAGCGCGGGCGAGACATGGTCGGGCGTGGCGTCGGGCAGCACGATCGTCACCGCCGCGCCGCCCCCGCGAAGCCGGCGGAGCCGCTCGGCGAAATCATCGAAGGCACGCTCCGTCGCCGCGTCCGTCTCGCCTTGAGGCAGGGCACGGCAGCCGCTCCAGCCGATGCGGCAGAGCGCGCCCGGAGACGCGCCGCCCGGCGCGTCGAAGTAGAGCGCCCAGGCGGCGAGGATCATCACGCGCGGGAAGTGTTCGCGTTCCACGGCGTCGAACGCGGCGTTAGCGAAGCGGCGGCACTGGTCGCGCGACGAGGTCCAGTCGAGATCGGGTAGGGGCGGGCAGCCCTGCTGGCGGTAAAGCGTGATCTCCAGCCTGCTCGTCTCCGCCAGGCGGGCGAGGCGCGGGAGCATCTGCTCGGCGTGCGAGTCGCCGACGATCGCCACGCGCGTGGCATGCCCCCGGCCGATCGTGCAGCGTCGGCCGGTGGCGAAGCGCACGCCGCCTTCGCACGGTGCCATGCCGAGCCAGTCGCCCGGCGCGGCGCGATAATCGGCGAGGCGGGCGCGCACGTCGGCCGGCAGGTGCCGGGCGCGGAGCGTCTCCAGCCCGTTGGTCTTGATGCCGATCGCGGCGACCGCCACGACGATCGCGAAGACGGCGCCGAACGCCGCCCATTGGCGCCGCGTGCCGTCGCCCTCGCCGAAAAAGGCGCGCCGCAGTCCCGTCTCCGCGAACCGGTAGGAGAGGAAGCCGAGCAGCACGCTCGCCGCCACACCGCCCGCGATCACCGGCGCGCTACGCTCGATCCCCCAGTAGCTGAGCGCGACGACGAGCGGCCAGTGCCACAGGTAGATCGAGTAGGACCAGGTGCCGAGCGGCTGCAGCGCCGGCAGCCGGGTCCAGCGTGCGTCGGCGAGGCCCGCCGCCAGGATCGCCGTCGTGCCCGCCACGGGCACTGCCACCCACATGGAGGGCCAGGGCAGCGCACCGTCGAACAGGAAGATGCTCGCTGCTACGGCGGCGGAGCCCAGACCTAGCAGCGCGCGCGGCGCGATGCGGCCGGCCACGCGGGCGCCTGCGAAGGCCAGCCAGCCGCCCGCCAGCATCTCCCACGCGCGCGTCGGAAACAGGAAGAAGGCGTATTGTTGGTAGCTGAGCGAGCGCGCCGACACCCAGCAGGTGACGGCGAGCGCCACGAGGCAGGCGACCCCGGCCGCCGCCGCGCGCCGGCGCCACAGCCACCGCCACCGCGAGGCGACGACGAGGAGGACGGGGTAGAGGAGGTAGAACTGCCACTCGACGGACAGGGTCCAGGTGTGGAGCAGCCAATTGGTCTCCGCCCCTTGCGCGAAATAGCCGGACTGCGTCGCGTAAAGCATGTTGGAGACGAACAGCAGCGAGGCGAGCGCGGACTGGCAGGCCGCCTTGGCGGTGATCGGATCCAGGATCGCCAGCGCGACCGCGAGCAGCAGCACCGAGAGCGCCACCAGCGCCGGCACGATCCGCCGCGTGCGCGCAGCGTAGAAGCCTACGATCGAGAAGCGGCCCGCCTCGATGCCGCGCTCGACGATCTGCGTCATCAACAGGCCCGAGATCACCAGGAAGATGTCGACCCCGACGAAGCCGCCGCCGAAGCCGCCGACGCCGAAGTGGAAGAGCACCACGGACATCGCGGCGATGGCGCGCAAGGCGTTGATGTCCGCACGGAAGCGACGACCGGTGGCGGGCCGCGCGCGCGTCGGCGCGGCGTCGATCGCGGTGATGTCAGACATGGGCGGGGACCGATGCCGGGCGCGTGGCGGCCCGCAACCAGGCGAGCAGCGGCCGCTCGACAACGAGGTGGAGCAGGAGCGCCGCCGCCACCGCCACGATCGACAGGAGGACGAGCAGCGCCGTGGGCGGCAGGGCTGGCAGGCGCTGGAGGAGGCGGATCGCCAGCGATCCGGTCGGCCCGTGCGTGAGGTAGAGGAGGTAGGACGCGCCGGCGAGATCGCGGACCATGGCGGTCTCCAGTCGCGGTCGCAGGCGATCCATCGAGGCGAGGCCGAGCAGCAGCAGCGCCGCCGCGCCCGTGTACAGCAGCGGCCCCCGCCACGGGCCGAGCGGCAGCAGGTCGGGATCGAGCGGTCCGCCGATCCGCCACTCCAGCGCGAGCAGGCCCGCGAACAGCGCCGCCCCCACGATCGCCGCCGCGCGCGTGAGGCCGAGCGGACGGAGCGGCGGCGCGGCGGCGATCAGCATGCCGATTCCGAAGCCGAGATTGTGGACGTCGAGCAGCGCGTCGCCGAACGGCGGCAGGGCGGTGCCCAGCGCCGCCCTCGCCGCGACGGCCACCTGCCAGCCCGCCAGCACCGCGACGCCCAGCCGTCGGTCGACGATCAGCGTCGCGAACAGAGCGTAGAAGATCGCCTCGCGGATCAGCGTCCAGGTGACTCCCAGCACCATCGGACCGCTATGAGGTATCAGCAGCATGTCGAGCGCGAGCGTGCCGAAACCGGTATCGCCGTTGGTCGTGGCACCGGGCGCCAGCGCGCGCAGCGTTCCCCAGGCGGCGAGGATCAGCCACAGCATGGGCAGGACGCGGATCGCGCGCTTCTCGGCGAAAGCATGCACGCGGCCGGGTCGTCCAACGTCGCGGCGATGGACGTGGAAGATGATGAAGCCCGACAGCACGAAGAAATACTCGACGCCGGCGTGGCCGCCGCGCAGCGTCATCGCGAGCGGCTGCCCGCCCGTGAACTTGGCCACCATGAAGCTGTAATGGAACAGCATCACCAGCGCGGCAGCGACGAAACGGCCGCCATCGAGCGACGGAAGCGCGGTGGACCGTACGGCTGCGAAGGGCCGTGTCGCGCCGCGCGGATCGCCTCGGTCCATCGTGCGCGCTCCTCCGCGGTCCGGCGGTGGTCCGCCCGGTCCGATGGCGCGGGCGATAGCCGATCGTGTTGCGCTGCGACAAGCCACCCTGCGAATGCGGGCTTCCCGCGCCGGGACGCACCCGCGTGCCTGAGAACCGTCGCGTGTCGCAATATTCCCGTGTTCTCGTGAAACGAGGTTGCGCTTCGCGGGGACGCGCGCCAACACCGTGCCGTCTGGGAACCCACGCGAGAGATTGTGCCGCTGCGCTACACGAAGGGAGCATCGCCGATGCGCCTGGTCTGCATCCACGGCTTCGATCCCCGCGGGCCGAAGGTGGGTGGGATCGAGACGCACGTCCGACAGCTGCTCCGCCGCCATCCGCCGGACATGCGCGCGCTCATCATCGGAGTCGACGACTTCGGCGATCTCGAGCTCGGACGGATGCACGCGATCACCTTCGCAGGCCGCGAGTTCGATTTCGTGCCGGTGCTGCACGTGCCCAGCGCGGAACAGACCGACGCCGCCTCGTCCGTCGCGCAGTCGCTGACGTTCCGCTTCGCGATGGCGCTGCTGCGCTGGCTGCCGAGGCTGCGCGGACTGGTCGGCGGAGGGCCGATCGCCGCCGAGATCGAGCGCTTCGAATATGCGCCGATCGCGCGCGCGCTTGGCTGCCCGTTCGTGCTCGTGGCGCACAACGAGGGCGATCCGCGCACCGACAAGATGGATTCGATCCTGTCGCGCCACTGGTACGTCAACAGCGCGGCGGAGTGGATCGCGGTGAACCTCGCCGCGCACGTGTTCGGCGTCACCCGGCGCATCCGCGATCGCCTGGCCACGCGCTTCCCGCGCCGCGCCGACGATATCGAGGTGCTGACGGTCGCGGTCGACACCGCCGTGTTCAAGCCGACGCCATTCGATCTTTCGTCGGGCAAGCTCAAGCTCGTCTACGCCGGGCGCCTCGACGAGTTCAAGGATCCGCGGCTCATGTTCCGCGTCGTGCGGCGCGTGCACGAGGCGCTGAACGGCGCCGTCGAGTTTCATTTCTGCGGCAGCGCCGATCCGCACCGCTTCGCCGAGTTCGCCGCGATCGAACCTTACACGGTGCGCCACGGCCCGCTCACGTCCGACGGCGTCGCCGCCGTGATGCGCGAGGCGCACATCGGCATTCTCGTCTCGCACTGGGAGGGGATGCCCTGCTTCCTGCTCGAACTGCTCGCCAGCGGGCGGCCGTTCGCGGGACTGCGTCTTCCGCAATATGACCAGGTGGTCGAGCACGGCGTCAGCGGACGGATGGTGGATCGGGTGGACGATCCCGGTACTTGCGAAGCGGCGGTGCTCGGCGTCGTCCTCGATCAGTGGGCGGACATCGTCGAGGGGCGTGCCAATCCGGGACAGATTCACGGGAAGATCCTGCCCTGGTCGGTCGACAATCAGCTCGGCCGCCTGTTCAACGTTCTTCGCAAGATCGCGTTCGCGGGCCGCTCGCCCGTGCCCGCCTCTCCTGTGACGAACCAAGGTGATTGATCCGAAAAGGACGTCATCCTCCAAGGACGTCTAGGCACCTGCGGCTAGAGGGGCGCGTCGGCGCCTCGACGCCACCGGCGTTGCGAGTGCGAACGGACGGGTGGGGGCGATGGCGAGGCTGGCAAGACCGAAACGATGCCTGTCGCCTTGTCGCCGCGCGCGGACCCGTGCCACGCGTCGGGCGAGCCGCGGCTGATGGCCTCGCCGACGCTCCCGCCCTTCGCCGATGCGTCTAGGAGGTCCGGCGAGATCCGCCTGCTCGGCTACCGCCTTCATCCAATGACCGGAGACGAGGTGGTCGGCGAGATCGCCGAAGCGGTCGCGAGTGGGCGGCGGCTCATCATGGCCAACGTGAACGCGCACGCCATGGCGACGATGTTCGACAACCCGCCGATGAGCCGCCTGCTCGAGCAGCCCGACGCCAAGGTGATGATCGACAGCATGCCGATGCTGTTCGCGGCGAAGCTCGCCGGCCACCGGCTGCCGCGCGCCAAGCGGACGACGTCGCTCGACTTCTACGACACCATGTTCCGGCGCGGCGCGGCGGCGGGCTGGCGCTTCGGCTTCGTCGGCGCGACGCCGGAGACGCTGCGCAAGGGCTTGGTCGTGCTGCGCGAACGCTACCCTGCTTTGGATATCGACGGCCGCGACGGCTATTTCGACATCCACGACGATGCGCCGGGCTCCGCCCAGTCCGAGATCGTCGCGTGGCTGAACGAGCGATCCCACGATGTCGTGATCGTCGGCATGGGGATGCCGCGGCAGGAAGAGTGGATCGAGCGCACGCAGCATCGCGTCGGCACACGCGTCTTCCTCTCGGCCGGCGCCTATCTCGACTATCAGGCGGGCGCGCAGCGCGTCTCGCCACGCTGGCTGGGGCAGGTGGGGCTGGAATGGGTGTACCGGCTCGCGCTGTCGCCGCGCCGGCTGAGCTACCGCTACCTGATCGAACCCTGCCTGCTCCTCGTCAGGCTGGTGACGCGGCCGCACCCGCAGACCCGATCGCGGGCGCCGGACGGCCGCGACTAGGCTTGCCGACACCGCCTGTTCCGGGCGATGAGAGCGCGGGTGGGACCGGGGCGTTCAGCGATCGGACGGCTGGCCTCCGCCGGCGCGAGCGGGGAGAGAGGCCGATGAGCAGGATGAAGGCCGATCAGCGATCGCGCGGCGGAACGTTCCCGGCGCTCCTCGCGATCCTGCTATGTTCCTGCCTCGTCGTGCAAGCGGCGACCTTCTTCGACGTGCTGGTGCCGGGCATCAACCGCGTCGCGATCGGCGGCGAGGCGGCGGTGCTCGCCTGGTATGGCTATCGCGCCGCAATGGAGGATCGCTGGAGCGTGCTGCTGCTCGGCGGCGCGCTGATCGGCTACATGCTCTTCTCGGTCGCCTACTTCTCCTACGTGTCGGGCGCGCGGCCCAACTACAACATCGTCTTCTCCTATCTCACCATCGTGCTGTTCGTACCTTTTGCCCTGTACGAGAACACGTTCCGGTCTCTGGTGCAGATCCTGGTCGGCGTCACGACGGTGTACCTGCTGATCTACGTCGTCGGGCACGATCAGATCCTGGCGTCCGCGTCGGGCGTCGGTCTGGGCGTGCTGACCGGCAACGCGACGCGCAGCACGCGGCTGTTCCTGGCGCTGCCCTTCGCGTCCTTCATCGGCTTCTACGCGCTCCGCGCGCGCACCCAGAACCTCGTGATCCGGATCGCGTTGTTCGCCCTCAGCACCGCGGCGATCTGGATCAGCGGCTCGCGTACGTTCCAGATCCTCTACGCGCTGGTGGCGGGGCTGGCGCTGCTGCGGGCGATCAACGGCTTCACGCGGTGGGTGATGTTCCTGGCGGTAATGGCGGTCGCCGGGCTGTTGCTGTTCGGCCTGTACCAGGAGGGCTGGAACCCCTTCAACGCAATGAGCTGGGACGATTCGGCCTACGCGCGCGCACTGGAGTATCGCACCGCCGTCGAGACGATCCGCCAGCATTGGCTTGGCGGCATCGGCCTGGCGGGTGATTTCGACGCGATGCAGCACTTCCTGCGGACAGAGAAGTACAAGCCGCTCTACCCGACCGACCTGGGCGTGCTCGGTCCGTTCCTGCTGTTCGGGCTGCCGGGGCTGATCGCGTTCGTGCTCGTAGTGTATTTCTGCATCGTCTCCGAGATCCGCCACCGGCGGACGGGCGAGACGGCCGCGCTGCGGCTGAACGCGATCCTGTGCGGCGTCTACTGCATCCTCAGCCCCACCGTGATGCTGGAGCCGGGATCGGCGTTCCTCGCCATGCTGATCGCGCTCCGCCTGCGCTCCGTCACCGATCAGGCGCCGCCGCCCGATTCGGCAGTGGAGACGCAGCGGCCCGATCCTTCCGCCGCCTCGCTCGCCGGCTTCCGCGTCCCCTTCGACGTCTGAGCGTCACGCGCGCCGGCGGCGGACCCGGAGTTCGGCGATCAGCGGGTGCCGCGTCGCCATGAGCGCGGCCACCCACAGCCCGCCGCCCGCCGCCACCGACGCGAGGACGAGCGGCAGCGGCGTCGCCGCCGACCAGCCGCGCCACACCATCAGCGCCGCCGCCGGCGCGCACGCGACGAGCGTCAGCAGCGCGCTCCGCGCGTAGATCGGCCAGAAATCCGCGGTGCGCGTGCCGGTCATGCGATCGAGGTGCGGGCGGTAGAGCGCGAGCGCGAAGAGCGCGTCCGCCACCCGCGCCGCCGCGGCCGCCTCCAGGCTGACGAGGCAGCCGCCCACGAAGGCGGCGAGCGCCAGCAGACTGCGTATGAACTCGATCCGCGTCTGCGCGCGCAACTCGCCGGTGGCGGCGAACAGCTCCCACGTCATGGTGATCGCCACCTGCACCAACGAGGAGAGCGCGAGCAGCGCCAGCGGCGCCGCGGCGGGCACCCAGCGCGGCCCGTAGATCATCTGCACGAAGGGTGGCGCCAGCACCGCCAGCCCCGCGAACACGGGCCACAGCAGCGCCGTCACGATCTCGACGGTCTGAAGGTAGCGCGGCCGCAACGACGCGCCGCCGCGATGCAGGCCGGCGAAATCGACGAGCATCACGCGCCCGACGAGCAGGTGGATGTTGGTCCACAGCAGCCCGTTCAGGCTGCTCGCCCGGCTAAACAGGCCGAGCGCGGGCAAGCCGAGGAACCGCGCCAGCACCAGTTCGGACAGCCGCGTCGAGGCTTGGTTGATCCCCGTCACCGCCAGCATCTGGAAGCCGAACTCCGCGACGCGACGCCACGCGCTGAAGCCGACCCGCAGGCTGGCGTGGCGGAAGCCCAGCAAGTTGATGGCGATGGCCGCGACGAGGCCGGTCGCCCACTGCGCGTAGGCGGCGCTCATATAGCCGAAACCTTGAGTGACGAGCCACATCGTCGCCACCGCCCCCGCGACGCTGCCCGCCGTCGTCGCCACCGCGATCTCGCGGAAGCGGCCGTGCCGCTCGAGGATGGCGGAGGGCAGGAAGGCGAAGATCGCGAACAGCGGCACCACGGCGACCGCGCGCAGCACGCGTCCGACGCCGGGATCGCCGAGCCAGCGCCCGCCCGCCGCGCTGATCGCGAGGAGTGCTGCGGCGAGCAGCAGCGAGATCAGCGCGTTGACGGTGAAGGCGGTGGCGGAGACCTCGTCGGTCAGCTCCTCCTCGCGCACGATCAGCGCCTGCAGGCCCAGCGTCTGGATCAGCGCCAGCACCCCCGCCACCGCCAGCGCGGCGGCGTAGATTCCGGCCTCGCGCAACGAGAGATGGCGGGCGAGCACCACCGACGCCGCGAATTGCAGCGTGAAGGACAGCAACTGTGCCGCGCCGAGCCAGGCGAGCGATCGCTTGACGTCCATCCTGCCCCCGTGCCGTCCGCGCTTCGTTGCGCCGCAATACGGCTTTGGCTAGCACTTGCCCATGCGCAAGCGACGGCCGGACGGGGGAGTGCGCCTGACCCTCTACTCGCCCGCGTCGCGCGGCGGGGCGGGCTGGTACGTCGCCTCGCTCGCGCAGGCGCTGGCCGACGCGGGCGCGGACGTCCACCTGATCGCGCCGCGCCTGGTGCCCGAGGAGCGCGAGCCCGCCGGCGCCACCCTCTCGCGCCACGTCCTAATCGCGGGCAAGGGCGGGCTCGCGCCGCTGCCGGTCAAGGTGGCGCGCACCGCGTGGCGGATCGGATCGACCTTCCCGGCGCTGTTCGGCGGGCGGCGGCGATCGCGCGAGATCCTCGTCACCATGTTCGACTGGCTGCCCGTGCTCGTCGCGCAGATGCTGTGGATTCGGCTGCTGGGCGGCCGGCTTACCTTCGTCGTCCACGACGCGACGCCGCACGCCTACGCGCTGCCCCGCCGGCTGCGGCGGGTGGAGGAGGCGCTGCTCAGGCTCTCCTATCGGTTGCCGCACCGGATCGTCTCGATGACGGAGACGCTGCGCGAGGAGCTGGCGGAGGTGTACGGGCGTAGCGTGCGCAGCACCGTCATCCCGCTCGGCGCGTTCGACGACGGCGTTCCGGGCGAGATGCCGGGCAATGGGACGGTGCTCGTCTTCGGGATGCTCCGGCGCAACAAGCGCATCCTCGAATCGATCGACGCCATGCGCCTGGTGACGGAAGAGCTACCCGGCGTCCGCATGGTCATCGCGGGCGCGCCTCACGCCGAGGATCCCGGCTACTGGCGCGAGTGCGAGGCGGCGCTGGCGGGGCTGGAGGACGTGATCCGCACCGAGATCGGCTTCGTGCCAGAGGAGCGGTTGCGCGAGCTGCTGGCGGAGAGCGACGCGATGCTGCTCCCTTACGAGGATTTCAACTCGCAGTCGGCGGTGGCGGTGCTCGCCGCCTTCTCCGAGCGGGTGGTGGTGGCGACGGAGGCGGGCGGCATCGCCGAGTTGGTTCGCGCCGGCATGCCGACGGTGCCGATCGCGCGTCCGCCGACGGTGGCGGCGATCGCCGACGCGCTACGCGCCTTTGCCGCGTTGCCCGTGGACGAGCGGCGGCGGATGGGGCGCGAGGCGCGCGCCGCGCTGGTCGATCATCTGTCGTGGGAGCGCATCGGCGGCGCTTTCGTCGAGCTGATCGCGGAGCGCTGAGCATGGCGTCGACGATCATCGTCCTCGTTAACTGGAACGGCTGGCGCGACACCGTCGAATGTCTCGAATCACTGCTGCGGCTCGACGACGAGAAGTTCGCGGTCGTGATCGTCGACAACGGCTCGGCCGACGGATCGGCGGACGCGATCGCAGCGTGGGCGGCGGCGCCCGCGCCCGAGAGACCGGATGCGCTGGCGTGGGCGGCGCTGCCCGCCACGCGGCGGACGGCACCTACCTTCCGCCGAATCGGGCCGGACGCGACGCTCGGCGACGAGCGCGTCACGCTCGTCGAGGCGGGCGTCAATCTCGGCTTCGCGGGGGCCTGTAATCTCGGAATGCGACTCGCGCTCGGCCGCGCGGCGACGCGCTTCGTCTGGCTGCTCAACAACGACACGATCGTGCGCCCCGACGCGCTGTCGCGGCTCGTCGGCCACATGGCGGCGCATCCCGATCACGCGATCGTCGGCGCGACGCTGCTCTACTATCATGCGCCCGCGACCGTGCAGGGGCTGGCGGGATGGCTCCGCCCGTCGCGCGCGCTCGCCGGCCATGTCGGCTTCGGCGGCGCGGCGGACGCGCTGCCACAGGCGGCGCGGGTGGAGGCGGAGATGGCCTATGTCATGGGCGCCTCGATGTTCGTCCGCCGCGTCTGCATCGAGGCAACGGGTGGCATGAGCGAGGAATATTTCCTCTATTACGAGGAGCCTGATTGGGCACGCCGCTTGCCGGCGGGAATGCGTCAGGGCGTGTGCCTCGACGCTGTCGTTTGGCACAAGGAAGGCGGCTCGATCGGCACCAGCAGCCTATCGCGGCCGAGCGACACCAGTCTCTATTACTATGCGCGCGGCACGCTGCGCTTCTATTGGAAGCACCAGCGGCGGTACGCAGGCGTGGCGCTCGGTCGCATCCTCTACGATGGCGTACGCTACGTGGCGAAGGGGGATGGCCGGGCGGCGGCGGTGACGGCGCGCGTACTCGTCGATGCGGTGTCGGGGCGACGGCGGCGCGGGCCTTACGGTTCGGCGGAGTTCAACGCTTCTTCGTGATAACGGCGAGCTGCGGGCGATCGACCCAGTTATTGCCCTTCGCCGGTTGCACCGAGAGGTCGTAGCGGTCGAGCCAGTCGCCGCCCGTCCAGTAGGCCCAGCCGGTGAGCACGTCCCCGTCTTTGGCCACCGCGTTCAGGAAGGTATCGAGCACGGGCAGCCACTTGGGATCGCTCTTGGGTACGCCGAACTCGCCGATATGGCCCTTGTAGCCATGCTCGCGCAGCCAGGCGACGAACGGCGCGATGCGCTGCACGCCGATCTCCACCGCGACGCCGTTCTTGTCGAAGCTCTCGGTATATTGACCGCTGGTGTTGGCGTCGAAATAGACGTGGGCGGAGTAGATCAGCCGTTTTGCCGGATCGTGGATGGCGAGCGCCCCGTTCGAATCCTTCCAGCGCCCCGCGCCCGACCAGTTGTCGCCCTCGACGTAGATCGATGTCGTCCTGTCCACCGCACGAATCGCGTCCACCGCCTGCTGCGCCGCCGTCGGCCAGGCCTGCGGGCTCGGCATGTCGTGCGGCTCGTTCATCAGGTCGTAGCCCGCGAAGCGGCCCTTGTACCGGGCCGCGAACGGCTTCCAGAAGGCGGCGAGCGCCTGCGTCGGCAGCTCCTTCGAGCCGAGCGCGTGGCCGTCCTTGCGGCCATATTCGTGGAGATCGGGGATGAAGCGGAGGTGGAGCGCGTCGCCGCGCGCGAGCAGCGCGTCCAGCTCCTTGAGCTTGGCCTCGTCGAGCGGGCCGCCGGCGGTCGGTTGGAGCCGATCCCAGTTCATCGGCAGGCGGAATATGTTGAAGCCCTTCGACGCGAAGTAGCGCAGCGTCCGCTCCGTCGGCAGCACATACTCCTTGTCGAGGATGCGGCCCGGCGACTCGTTGCCCGACAGGTTGAGCTCCGCCCGCGGCGCCGGTGCCGGGCGCGAGGGCGCGGCGGCGTGGCAGGCGGGCGTGGCCACGAGCGCGAGGGCGGAGAGGCCGGCGAGAAGACGCAGCACGACGATCCTTTTGCGTGTCGGTCGCACCATTCTCGACCGATCCCGCGATGTCGAGTGCAAAGCGGGACGGTGCGCGTGTCGCGGATCGTTGATCGACCGGGACGCGCGTCGTACCAACCACGCGCGGAGTCCGGATCACCGGCGCACCGCCGACGAGAGAGGTTCCCCGCGCGATGCAGCCCGGCCGTGCCACCGCCCGCTCCTTCGCCGCGCCGCCGCGCGAGGGGCCGATGCTCTTCGCGCTGGCGGTGATGATGGCCATGGTGGTCCTGGCGCCGCTGATGACCACCAGCGACTTGCCCTTCACCGGAGAGGGCAATCCCGTCCGCCAGGGCATCTATGTCGCGATCGCGCTGCTCGTGGTCTGGGCGTCGCGGCCGTTGGAGGCGCCGCGCCGGCTGCTCGCGGCACCGCTGCCGCTGGTGATCGCGCTCGGCTATTGCTGGCTGAGCCTCGCCTGGTCGATCGCGCCCGGCGTCGCGCTCCGCCGGCTGGTGCTGACCTGCGTCATCGCATGGACGATCTGCGGCGCCGTGCGGCAGCTCGGCTTCGAGAAGCCGGTGAACCTGTTACGCGTCGTGCTGGTCGTAGCGCTGGTGGTCAACTTCATCGCGGTGTTCGGCTTCCCGGCCACCGGCATCCACCAGTTCAACGAGGGCGGCGACAAGACGCTGATCGGCGACTGGCGCGGCATCATGATGCAGAAGAACTTCGCGGGCGCGCTGTGCGCGGTGACAATCCTGATGTTCCTGTTCGACGCGCGTGCCGTCCCCAAGCCGCTGCGCATCGGCGTGGTGGTCGCATCGCTGGGCTTCCTGATCGAGACGGGCTCCAAGACGTCGCTCGGCATGGGGTTGGCCGCGGCGGGCGCCGGCATTCTCTATCTTCGCTATCACGCGCGCTACCGCGTGGCGGTGATCTCGGCGGTGCTGATCGTCGGGCTCGCGGGATCGCTCGCCGTCAACATCTTCGTCGATCCGGTGCGCAAGACGCTGAACGATCCGCACGCGTTCACCGGACGCACGCAGATCTGGGATACGCTCGCCCGCTACTCCGCCGATCACGGCCTGTTGGGCGCAGGCTACGAGTCCTTCTGGAACATCGGGCCATCCAGCCCGATCTATCAGTATGGCACCGATTGGGTGCTGCACCTGACCGCCGGGCACAACGGCTTCATGGACCTGCTCGTCCAGATCGGCCTGCCCGGGCTGGTGCTGGTGATCGCTATGGTGGTGGTGTGGCCGCTCGTTCGCCTGCTCGGCAGCCGCCAAGCCCAAGGTCAACGCGGCGCGCTCACGCTCGCGCTGCTCGCCTTCTGTGTCGGCCACAACATGACCGAGTCGAGCATGCTCGAGCGCGATGTGATCGTCGAGGTGTTCCTGATGTTCGCCATCGCTTTCGTGTGGGTGCTGAGCGCGACGCCGGCGACCTCCGTGCCGTTCAGCTTCGCCGACCTGCGCGACGTGCGCGATCGTGTCGGCCGGCGTCCTAGTCCGGCACGATCCTGAGGTGCTGCGGCGCAGCGCGGTTGCGTTCGCGCCGCCCGTTGGGCACATCCTTGCCGCAGAATTCCATGAGGTGCCGATTGTCGATTCCTGATCCGCGACACCGCAATGACCTGTTCGATCGCTCCTCGATAGGCGCCTATCTCGACGGGTACGCCGTGCGGCTGGGCGAGGTGCTCGGCGCCGTCGATCGCGGCGCGCTCGCGCGCGCGGCGGAGATGATCGAGGCCGCCGCCGCCGCCGACCACCGCGTCTTCTCGGTTGGCAACGGCGGGTCGGCGGCGATCGCCGACCATCTCTGCTGCGACTGGACGAAGGGCACGCACGTCTCCGGCCATCCGGTCATCGATGCCACCTCGCTCACCGCCAACGGCGCGCTCTACTCCGCGCTCGCCAACGATTTCGGCTTCGACATCGCCTTCGCGCGGCACCTCGACATCGTCGGGCGCGCGGGCGACGTGCTGATCGCGATCTCGTCGTCGGGCAACAGCCCCAACATCATCGCCGCCGTGGAGAAGGCCCGCGATCGCGGCATGGGCACGGTGGGTCTGAGCGGCTTCGACGGCGGGCGCCTGAAGGAAGTCGCCGACGTTGCGATCCACGTCGACGCGCGCAACTACGGCATCGTCGAGGACGCGCACCAGAGCGTCATGCACATCATCGCCCAGTATATCGCCTGCCATCGCGACGCGGCCGGCCCCAGGGCGTAGCCGCACGAGCGGACCCCTCCGAAACGCGAGACTTGGACTGCGCTCTGATCTATGCTCCCTCACGAGCGCGCGGGACCGGGGGCCTGCCGGATCGCGTGTGGGGGGCGGCGCGGTGTGCGAACCGATGGGAACGACGGTGATCGAGCACGAGCGTCCGCGTTGCGGAAGGGCTGGCAGGCGGCGGGCACGACGGGCGGCGCGATGCACCTCCTGATCCTCGGCGGCTCGTCCGATCATCCCGGCGGCGTCGAGGCGTTCTGCGAGCGATCGCGGCTGGCGCTGCTCCGCCGCTCGCCCGATTGGCGGATCACTCGGCTGCCTACCAATACCGCCTATCTCGCGCCGCGTGGCCTGCGCCGCTTCGCCGCCGGGCTGACGGCGCTCCGCCGCTATCGTCACGAGAAGCCCGACTGCGTCTGGCTGCAATATGTCAACCTGCCCGATCTTGCCTACTTGGTCGCCGCCAAGGCGCTGGGGATGCGCGTGATGGTGACGCCGCATCTCGGCGCCAACTGGCGATCGCAGACCAATCGCGCGCTGCGCGCCGCGAGCGAGTATGCGTTGAGCCTGGCGGATCGGCTGGCGTTGATCTCGCGTACGCAGGAGGGCGAGATCGCGCTCCACGATCGGCCGCCGCGATCGCTGATTCGCAACTTCCTGCCCGCCGAGATCCTGGGCGCGGCGGCCCCCGACCCCGCGGAGCGGCCGGCGGCGTTGCAGCTCATCCACTCGGGCCGCTTATCGGAGGGGAAGGGCAGCTTCCTGGTCGTCGAGGTCTGCGCGAAGCTGCGCGACGCGGGCGTGCCCTTCCACGCGCGGATCACGGGCGGCGCCGATCGCGACATCTATGATCGCCTGGCCGCGCTGATCGAGCGCCACGGGCTGCACGGCCAAGTGGAGGTGCTCGGCCGCGTGCCGGAAGAGGAGCTGCTCGGCCACTTGCGTGGCGCCGACGTGCTCGTCCACCTCTCCAGCATCGATTCCTATCCGCTGATCGTGCTGGAGGCGATGGCCTGCTCCACACTGCCGGTATGCATGGAGCTCGCCGGCGCGCGCGACCAGATCGAGACCTATGGCGGCCACGTCGTCGGCATCGCAACGCCGGCGGAGGAGACGGCGGCATGGCTCGCCGCGCAGGATATTGGCGAACTTCGTCGGCGTGGGCGCGAGGCTGCCACCCGCGTTCGCATCGACTATGACTGGGATGCGTGCGCGGGTGCGCTGGAGGCGGCTCTGCGCGCCTGCGTCGAGCGCGACGGGCGCGACATGGTGCCGGCTTAGCGCAGGTCCGGCGGACGGCCGATCGTCTCGTCGGCGCCGATCGGGAGCATGGGCGCGCTCTCCGCGATGGTCGCGGCATCGGCGGCGGCCGGGTCCGGCGACGTCACGCGCGCGTCCGCTAGCCAGCGACGCGAGCGCCGCCAGATGAACAGCGCGAACAGCAGCTCGCCGCCCAGGATGCCGAGGAT
Source organism: Sphingomonas sp. (assembly GCF_965200105.1). Classification (GTDB taxonomy): domain Bacteria; phylum Pseudomonadota; class Alphaproteobacteria; order Sphingomonadales; family Sphingomonadaceae; genus Solisphingomonas. The sequence continues at coordinate 401,691 of NZ_CBDATN010000003.1, read as the reverse complement.
CGAGAGCACCGGGCCGCCCGCCAGGATCAGCGCCAGCACCGCCGCCACCGATACGCCGGACGACCAGGCGCTCGCCATCGCCAGCGGGCGGAAGGCACCGCCCGCCTGCATCAGCGCGTTATCAGGCGTGCGCGCCAGCCGCACGATCGCCACCGCCATCCACAGCGCGGTGGCGATCGTCAGGGTGTGGAGATCGTAGCTCCGCGGATAGAGCGCGTGCGGCGCGCGCCAGAGCAGCAGGACGATCCCCAGTCCGATCGCGCTCCATGTCGCGACCAGCACCCACCGGAACAGCCGCACCGCCGCCAGCGCCGCGTCGAAGCGGCCGGCGCCGATCTCGCGTGCCATCTGCGCGCGCTCGAACTCGGTAAGCGCGTTCACCGCCACGTTGATCGGCCGGATCGCGAGCTGGCTCGCCGCCACCGGCGCGAAGGCGGTGGGCCCGAGCAGGAGCGTCACGAGATAGGCGTGCGAGTTGGCGGTCGCCTCCGTCGTCAGCACGCCGAACAGCGACCAGCGCGCGTGATCGCGCCACACCGGGCGGTAGGCGCGCGCGACGCGCGGCGAGGCGCGCAGGAATTGATCGGCGAGGTAGGTGCGTCCGAACGGCAGCAGCCCCGCCGCCGTGCCCGCCAGCAGCGCCGCGTAGGCGGGCACCGCCGATGTCGGCCCGGCGAGCGCGACGACGGCGGTGCCCGCGAGCAGAACGAGCGCGTAGGCGAGGTCGGAGGCGGTGGTGCGGAACGGCCGCCCGCAGGCGTAAGCATGCGCGCGGGCGAGCCAGCGCAGCAGGTTGGTCGCCGCATAGCCCGCGAACAGCAGCGCGCCCGTCGTCCCGTCGCCGAGCGCCAGCGCCATCGCCAGCGCGACGCCGAAGCCGACGATCGCGCCGACGAGGCTGACCGTCAGCACCGAGCGTACCGGTTCGGCGCGCGCGTCTCCGCCCGCGCCCGCGAGCAGGATCGGCAGCGGCGCGCAGAACAGCGCGCTCCACACGCCGGTGCTGAGCTGCGAGGCGACGAGCAGGAAGGAGAAGCGCCCGAAGGCGGAAGGCGCGACGTGGCGGAGCAGCACGAAACTCAGCGCGAACTGCGCCCCGGCCGATCCGAACGGGCCGACTATCGCCAGCGAATAGCGCAGCAGCCGGGTGGGGAGCGGAAAGATGCGGGGCATGAACTCGCCGACGGTGCTACGAGCTGCGGTGTAGTCGCTTCGCCCGCGATTGCGAGCGGCAAGGCGGGCATTGCCTGCGCGACCGGGCTGTGAGAGGTCGCGGGGATGGACGGTGCGGCACTTCGGTCTCTCGTGGCGCGGCTCGGCCGGTGGGGGCGTTGGCCGGCGCTCGGGCTGCTCGTGGCGGTCGTCGCGGCGCTGGTGCTGGTGCGCCCCGAGGCGGGCGGCGGCGTGCCGCCGGCGGCGGCGGGGGCGGGGCTCCCGGTGGCGGGCGAGACCTACCTGTGGAAGCCGGTGGCGATCGGGGCGGGCGGCTTCGTCACCGGCCTCTCCCTGAGCCGCGACGGGCGCACGCGCGTGATCCGCACCGACGTCGGCGGCGCCTATCTATGGGACGAGGGCCGCGCGCGCTGGACGCCGCTGTTCACCGCCGCCTCGGTGCCGGCGGGCGATCGCGCGATCGTGCGCGGCGGCTTCGGCGCATGGGAGGCGGTGGTCGCGCCCGGTGAGGCGGAGCGGCTGTACCTCGCTATCAAGGGGCGCTTCTTCCGATCGGACGATCGCGGCCGCCATTGGCGCGAGCCCGGCGGCGGCGCGCCGTTCCCTCTGGCGCTCGACGCCAACGGCCCCGCCCGCCTGTCTGGCCCCTTCGTGGCGGTGGCCCCGGACGATCCGGACCGGCTGCTGCTCGGCACGCCCAAGGACGGGCTGTGGCGCTCGGCCGACGGCGGCGTGCACTGGGAGCGGGCGGCGGAGGTGCCGGCCTCCGCCACCGGCGCGGGAATCGTGGTGGGGTTCGTCGCGGCACCCGGTGGGCGCGTCCGCGCGCTCGCCGCGCCGGCCGGGCATGGCGTGTACCTTGAGGATGCGAGCGGGCGCTTCGCGCCGCTGCCTGCGCGTGGAGCGGCGCCGAAGACGATCGCGCGCATCGCGCAGGCGCCGAACGGCGAGCTCTTCGCGGTCGAGACCGACGCGCAGAAGGCCTGGCGCTATCGCGGCGGCACGTGGAGCGAACTCGCCGCCGCCGGGCTGCCGCAGGCGCGCTTCGCCGGCGTCGCCGCCGATCCACACGGGCGGACGATCTACGTCACCGATGCGGGCGGCAAGGCGTGGTGCTCGGCCGACGGCGGCGACCGCTTCGCGCCCGTTGGACGATCGCAGCAGGTGGAGGAGGGCGGACCCGGCTATCTCCGCGCCAACAACGGCGGCTACTTCGCCTCAGGCCAGATCCTGTTCGATCCCGTCGTCGCCAACCGGTTGTGGGTGGCCGCCGGCGTCGGGCCGTATCGCGCCGAGACGGGCGGCGGCTGCGTCCGGCTCGACTGGACGACGCAGGTGCGAGGTCTCGAGGAGGTCGTTGCCAATGACGCGACGCAGCCGCCGGGCGGCGCGCCGCTGTTCGCCGGTTGGGACTTCGGCATCCACCGCAAGCCCGATCTCGACGCTTTCTCGACGAGCTACGGTCCCAAGATGCGCAGCCTGATCGCGGCGCAGCAGGTGGAGTGGAGCGGCGGCCACCCCCGCTTCCTCGTCACCAACGCGTCCGATACGCGCATGGATTGCTGCTCCGAGGATGGCGAGAGCGTGCTTGCCGGCTGGAGCGACGACGAGGGCGTCTCGTGGCGCCGCTTCGCGAGCCTGCCGACGCCGCCGTCCACGAAGCCGACCGATCCGTGGCGGATGGCGTTCGGTACGATCGCGGTCGCCGCCGGCGACGTGGATGACATCGTCTGGGAGCCCGCGTTCAACCGCGCGCCCTTCTTCACCCAAGATCGTGGCGCTCACTGGACGAAGGTGACGCTGCCCGGCGAGGTGGGGCCGCTCACCGGCTCCTATCCCGACTACTATAACGGCCGGAAGACGCTGGCCGCCGATCGCGTCGCGCCGCGCACCTTCTATCTCGTGCATAGCGGCGAGGGGGCGAACGCTGCGCTGGCCGGGCTGTGGCGTTCGCAGGACGGCGGGCAGCACTGGACGCGCCTGTTCGCGGGCCACATCGCGCCCTATGACGGCGGGCCGGCACGGCTGCGGGCGATGCCCGGGCAGGCGGGGCGGCTGTTCTTCACCTCGGGGGTCAGTTGGGGGCCGGACACGCGGTTGCGGCGCTCCGACGATGGCGGTGCGCGCTGGCGGGCGCTGGACGGCGTCGATCAGGTCGACGACGTCGCGTTCGGCAAGGCCGCTCGGGGGAAGCGGGAACTGGCCATCTACATCTCGGGCCGGGTGGGTGGCCACTACGGCATCTGGCGATCGGTGGACGACGCGGCCACGTGGCAGCGCGTGGCGGACTTGCCTGCCGGCAGGCTCGATCAGCCGAGCGTCGTCGAAGCGGACAAGGACGTGTTCGGCCGCGTCTATGTCGGCTACAGCGGCACCGGCTGGCTGACCGGCGCGCCCGAACGCTGCCCGGCCGCGTCGCCGCGTCCCGGCGACGATCGCGCCTGCGCCGCCGTCGAGCCTTCGGTACGGCCATGAGCGCGCCACGCGTCAGCGTCGTCATCGCCACCTGGCGGCGGCCGGATCGGATCGCGCGCGCCGTTGAGACCGCGCTCGCGCAGACGATCCGCGATATCGAGGTGATCGTCGCCGTCGAGCGCGACGATCCACAGACGCTGGCCGCGCTGGCGGCGATCGGCGATCCCCGCGTTCGCCACGTCGTCAACACTGAGAAGCGCGGGCCGGGAGTGGCGCGCGACACCGGAGCGCGCGCGGCGCTGGCCGAGTGGGTCGCCTTCCTCGACGACGACGACGATTGGCTACCCGCAAAGCTGGAGAAGCAGCTCGCGGCGGCGGACGGGCGGGGCGACGTGATCGTGATGACGCAGTCGCGCGTGCTGTGGCCGGGCGGCAGCTTCGTGCGGCCCGTCGCCCCCTACGATCCCACGCAGCCGATCGACGAGTGGCTGTTCGATCGGCGGAGCTGGTTCGGCGGCGGCGATGCCATGCTCCAGACCTCGTCGCTGATGATGCCCCGCCGGCTGTTCGACACGCTGGGCTTCGGCACCGCCCAGCATGAGGAGTGGGAGCTCGCGATCCGCGCGGTGAAGCAGCATGGCTACCGCCTCGTCACCGTCGCCGAGCCGTTGGTGAACTATGTCGCGGGCAATCGCTATCCCTGGGCGGGTTCGGTGCGCTGGGCGGAAGCGATGCGCGACGTGGCGAGCGCCCGCGCGCTCTCGGGCTTCCTGCTGACGGTGGTGCCGCAGGGCATCCGGTCGCCGGGGCGCACGCGCGCCTTCCTGTCGCTGCTCCGCGCCGCGCGGCGGGACGGCCGGCCTACGCCCAAGCAGCTCTTCGCCTGGGCGTTGATCTGGGCGGTGCCGCACGGCGCCCGCTATCGGCTGCGCGCCGCGCTCGGGCGCTTGCGCGGACGCCGCTAGAGCGGGACGGGCACGGATGGATCGGCGGCGCGCCGGCCGCGCAGCAGGCGCAGCAGCGGCTTCTCCGCGAGCCGATGCGCCGCGATCCCGCTGGCGATCGCCGCACCCGCGATCAGGACGAACAGCAGCGCCGGCGGTAGCGCGGCGACCGCCCCGCGATGACGGCTGAGCAGGATGCACAGCACCGAGATTACCGCCGAGTGGACGAGGTACAGCGCGTAGGAGGCATCGCCGAGCAGCAGGAGCGCGGCGGGGAAGCGCCGCCGCATCCGCCGCTCGGCCAGCACGGCGCCGAGCAGAAGCAGTGCCGAGGCCAGCGTGAGCGTGATCACGTCGCCGGGGTGCGGCTGCGCCTCGCCCGGCGACGGCGCGATGCGGCCGGCGAGCGCCAGTGCTAGGAACGCCGCGACGCCCAGGCCAAGCAGCGGCATCCCGGCGGCGGGCGGCAGCCGCCGCGACGACCACCATGCCGCGAAGCCCGCCAGAAATCCCAGGTTCCACACTCCGATCAGGCTGACCTCATAGTCGTGCCAGACGAAGGCGTTGGCGATCACCAGCGCGAACCACGCCGCCATCGCGACGAGCCCCGCGGCGCGATGGACGATCAGCACCGCGAACAGCGCGTAGAAGCCGACCTCGTAGACGAGCGTCCAGGCGACTTTGAGCGGCAGGCTCGGCACGGCGAGGAACTGAACGAGCGTATAGGCGGTGGCGAGATTGGTGGGCGCGGTCGAGAACTTGACGGGCGCGAGCCCGGCGAGCGAGGCCGCGATGAACGCCGTCAGGAACAGCCAGTAGACCGGGTAGACGCGCGAGAAGCGGCGCCAGGCGTAGCGGCCGAGGCGCTGTGGCCGGCCGACATCTTTCGCGTGCGCGTGGCAGATGATGAAGCCCGACAGCACGAAGAAGACGAGGACGCCCGTCCATCCCCAGGCGGTGAGCGGCAGCAGCACGCCGAGATCGCCCAGTGCATACTGAGTCATGATAAGCGCCGAGTGGTAGAGTGCTACCACCAGCGCCGCCAACCCGCGCAGCACCTGTACGGAGTCCAGCCGTCCGGCGGCGGCCGGGTCGCGCGCCATGGTCACGACCGCCGCCGCCGTCGGTTCGTCAGGCGGCCTGATAGTAGGCCGAATATTTCTTCGAGTAATAGAGGCTGCCGATCGCCTCCGCCGAGCTGTCGACCATCGTGAAGATGACGCCGACCGGGTTGGCGCCGTCGTTGCGCAGCAGGCCGATCGCCTGGCTGATCGCGTCGGCCGGCGTCGCGTCCCACTTCACGCACACCGCGGTCGCGTCGGCGAGCACGGCGAGGAAGCGCCCGTCGGCGAGGCCGATCAGCGGCGGCAGGTCGAGCACGATCTGCTCATAGCGCTCGCGCAGCAGCGCGATCAGCCGCTCCATCGCGCCGCCGCCGAACAGGTCCTCGGAGCTGAAATAGGGTTGACTGACGAGCAGGTGATCGAGCTTGGGCACGTCGCCGGGATTGATGACCTGCTCGAGCGTCGCCTCGCCGTGAAGCAGCTCGACGATGCCCGGCCCCTTGGGCGGCTCGTTGACCAGAAGGCGCATCTGCGCGCGGCGCACGTCGCATTCGAGCAGCAGCGTCTTGGCGTTGTTGATCGCCAGCGTGCGCGCGAAGGCGAGCGCGGTCGTCGTCTTGCCCTCGCTGGGCAGCGCGGAGGTGATCGCGATCACCTGCTTCGATCGCGCGGAGCGCACGCCGAGGATCGCGGCGCGCGCGATGCGCAGCGACTCGGAGAACAGCGACGTCGGCTTGTCGAGCAGCACGTCCGACGGCGAGGTCGAGCGCGGCAGCTTGGGCACGGCGGCGAGCACCGGCATGCCGAGCTTGGCGCGCACCTCGTCGGTGGTGCGCAGGCCCGCCACCATCAGCTCCTGAACCGCGATCGTCGCGGCGCCGGCGCCCAGCGCGAGCAGAAGCATCGCCGCGATCAGCAGCGGCTTGTTGGGCGATGTCGGCGCGGAGAGCGGCCGCGCGCGCTCGATGATCTCGGCCGATGTGATGTTGTTCTTGGCGGCCTCGATGCTGTTCAGCGACAGGCCGGACATGCGATCATACGCCGCGCGCTTGGCCTTGGACTCGCGATCCAGGCTGTCGGCGAGCACGGCGTTGCGCGTGTCGGAGGACTGCTGCACTTCCAGACGCGACATCGACGATCGCAGGCTGGCGACGCTGGCGTCGGCGGCGGACGCCGCCGCACGCAGCGAACCGACGATGCGTCGCGCCTCGGCGTCGATCTGCTTGTCGAGCTGCGAGAGCTGATCGTGGACGCGAATGCTCTCGGGATGCTTGTCGCCGTAGCGCGCCTGCACCTCCTCCACGCTGCGCTGGACCTCTGAGCGCTGGCGGCGGAGATCGCCAATCACCGACGAGCCGAGCACCTCGGACACCGAATCGATGCCGCCGCTGGCGATCTGCGCGCTGGCGGCGGAGAGCTTGGCGTGAGCGGCGGCCGCGTCGGCCTGGGCGGTGGCGAGCTGCGAGGCGAGCGGCGCGATCTGCTGGTCGGTGATCGAGCCGACGCTGTTGCCCGCGGAGTCCTGAACAATGCCGGCTTTCGCGCGATACTGCGCAGCCGCGGCGTCTGCGGTGCTCACCTGCCGGCCGAGGGCGTCGAGCCGCTGCTGGAACCACTGCGCCTGCTTCTGCGCGGTGCCGCTGCTCGATCCCGCCTTTGTCGACACATAGGCGTCGGCGAAGGCGTTAGCGATCGCGGCAGCCTTTTGCGCGCTGGGATCGGTGAAGCTGATGTCCAGGATGTAGGTGAGGCGCTCGCGGCTCACCGCCATCTTGCGCAGGAGCTGATCGGCTACCGCTCCGGCCTTCTGGTCGGCGTTCATCGGCGGAGTGCCGGGCTCGCCAAGGCCCTGGGTGAACTCGGGATCGGCGGTGAGGTTGAGCGCGCGGACGACGGCGAGCGCGGTGTCCTTGGAATTGACCAGCGAGACCTCGGTCTCGATCGCCTCGGGGGCGAGCGTGTCCGAATTGTTCTTGGCGCTGTCCGCCGCCGCCAGCGGGTTGCGGTTGGGATCGATCTGGACGCGCGCGGTGGACGTGTATTTGGGCGTGATCATCGAGATCCCGACCAAGCCCAACGCGAATACGAGGATCGAGACGGCGGTGAGCATCTTCCAGCGCCGCAGAACCGTGTCGCGGACAACGGCTATGATGTCGGCGAGCCGGCCCTCGGCGCCGTCCTGCTCATGGGTGATTTCCATCGCTCGTCGTTCCTAGCTGGGGCTCTTCGGGAGCCGATGCTCAAATCTGCACATACACGCCTACCTGACCGGCAACCTCGGTGAAGTTGCGGCCGGCGAAGCCGCTGGACGTCTGGTGACCGTAGGACAGGTTGCCCTTCAACCCGTAACGCCGCGTCGCGAGATACTGCGCGCCGCCGACGATGCGGAAATTGTCGCGGTGAGCGCTGGCGAGCTGCCTGTAGTCGATCCGGCCATACTCGCCCTCCAGGTTGAGGAGCAGGTTCACGAGCAGCTCGTGATCGACGCGCAGCCCGATGCGGCTGTCGAAGTAAGCGGCGTTGGCCCCGATGCCTGAATCCTCCAGGAAGCGTCGCAGCCGCAGTGTGACCGTCGTGAGATCAGACGGGAAATATTCGAGCTTGCCCTCGACCGATGGCCCGGAGACGGTCTTGTACAGCGGACTGTCGTAGTTGCGGCGCACGTAGCCGACCGCGACGGTGCCGCGCAGGAAGCTCGCGAGATCGAAGTTGACGCCGCCGACCAGGCGGACGCCCTTTGAATCGCGATTGGCGACGCCGGGCGCGAGCTCGTGCGTGTAGTCGATGTCGCTGTAGGTGCCCTGCGCGTAAACCGACACGCTGGGCGTGAAGGCATACTCCGCCTGGCCGGTGAAGCGGACGATGTGGCGGTTGCGGTTCGACTGGTCGACGCCGGTGTCGTCGTTGAAGTCGATGTTGCTGAAGGACAACGTGGTGCGGTCCACCGCGACCTGTCCGCGAAACTGCCCCGCCTGATATTCGCCGCGCGCCGAGAGGAAGCTCGTCAGGTAGTTGGAGAGCACCGCCGCCGTGGCGTCGTTGCTGCCGGCGTACGGCGACTCGAATTGGCGCCCGACGCTCGCCTGGCCCGTGAAGTTGAGCTCGTCGTTGACGTCGAAGCGGCCGGCGGTGCCGAGATCCCACTCGGTCTGGTTGCGCGGCGAGTTGCTGAAGTAGCGCTGAAGGTCGACGTCACCGTTGAACTGCAGCGCGTGCCGCGACCAGTCCGAGATCATGCGGGCGCGCGGCGTGAGTTCGACGAAGCCGTCGCCGCGCCGGTCGTCGTTGGCAAGATAGACGTTGCTGGTCGCGCCGATGCCGGCGTCCAGGCGCGGATAGAGGTTGAAGCTGGAGATCGGGATGCCGGTCGGATCGAAGTCCGGCCGCGCCTTCTCCACGACGCCGACGTTGCGCCCCCGGTCGAATCCGGCTGGAATGGCGGGCTGAACGAGGCTGGTGTCGTTGTAGAGGAACTGTGCGGTCTGCACCGAGGTGAGCGGCTGAGTGCTCTGCGCCGATGCGCCGTGCGAACAGCAGGCGAAGACCGATGCGCCCGCGAGCGCGGCGCGCAGGCGCAAGCGTGCGGCGACTCGAGGCGCCGTGCCGCTGACGCGTGCGTCGTGCCGGCGTTTGCTGAAACCTGCCATTGCCACCCCCTGCGAACTCCGCCGCCTGTGCTTAGAAGTATCGTTCGCCGATCCGAATCGTGTCGCCGGGCAGGATGCGCATGTCGGGCGTCAGCTTGAACCGCTCTTCCTGGCCCTGCCCAGCGCGCCGGATGAAGACGTTTCGCCGATCGGAGCGCGGGGTGTAGCCCTGCGCGGTCGCGATCGCGTTGAACACCGTCAGCCCCACGGCATAGGGATATTGGCCGGGCATCTTCACCTCGCCCAGGATGAAGAAGGGCCGGTAAGTTGTCACCTCGGCGCTCACCTGCGGGTTGCGCAGGTAGCCGGCGCCCAGGGCGGATTGGACGGCAGCGGCGATGTCGCCCGGCCGCTTGCCCCGCGCGGGCACGTTGCCGATCAGCGGCAGCGAGAGCTGGCCGTCGGCGCCGACCGCGAAGTCGCCCGACAGCGTCGGCTCGTTGAAGACGGTGATGCGTATCTTGTCGCCGGTGCCGAGCTGATAGTCCTCGATCTGGGCGGGTTGCGTCGAGTAGCGATCATCATCGCCGGCAACGACGCCACCCGCATCGGCCGCGGCGGCGACAGGAGACGCTCGGTTCGCCGGCGCAGCCGCGGCTGGCGCCTGCGGGGAAGACTGCGCCGACGTCGCCGACGGCAAGGCGACCGCCGCGCCGACGATCAGAAGAAGCGCCTTTACCACTGATGGTCCCCGCGTCGTTGCTGCACCTGCACGCATGTCCTATGGCGCTTCCGTTACCCGTACAAGGGTTCGTCGGCACGCTCTTCCCGCTTCGCGACAGCCCCTCCGTCGGCGAGGATGCTCGCATGTTCGGCTCGGGTCCGCTCTCTGCGTCGCCGCCCACGGTGCGGAATGAGGGAGGCAGCCGACGCTCGCAAGCGGCGCCGCAAGTTTCTCGCGAAAGCCGAGGCGACGATAAGCTTGCGATTGCGCATATTGCATCGCAGCATAGATTGCTGGACCCTCCTTGTCATCCGCTCGTTGACAGCGGTTGGCCAAGCCGGAGGTTCAGCCGTCGTTAGGATTGGCACGGTTAGGTATCGATGATTCCGCGGTTGCGGAAGGCAGGAGTTTGGTTGTGGCGAGCGAACGCGGTCTGGCTACCGGCGGTCCCTCTGTGGATCGGGACGAACGCATCTACGTGATCGGCGACATTCACGGCCGTTATGACCTCCTACGCGACATCCTGGACAAGGTGGAGGATCACTCGAACGCTCTACCGCCCGTCTCCTCCATCCACATCGTCCTCCTCGGCGACATGGTCGATCGCGGACCGGATGCGGCTAGCATCCTGCGCTTCCTCTACAACGTCCAACAGCGCTCCGACCGAATCATCGTGCTGCTCGGCAACCACGAGGAGATGATGCTGAAGGCGCTGGACGGCCAACCCGAGATGGTGCGCGCGTGGCTCCGCATCGGCGGCGACGCCACCATGCGCAGCTTCGGCATAGAACCCGACGATTTCGACGGCGACGTGCGCGCGATCGCCGCTCAGTTCCGCTCCGCCGTGCCGAAAGAGTGGGTGGAGTGGCTGCGCCGCCTGCCGCTCACCGCGCGATCGGGCGACTATTTCTTCTGCCATGCCGGCATCCGTCCGGGCACCGCGATCAAGCGACAGACGCGTTCCGACCTGCTGTGGATCCGCGACGAGTTCCTGTACGACGACACGGATCACGAGGCGATGGTCGTACACGGCCACAGCATCTCGGCCGACGTCGAGATGAAGACCAACCGCATCGGCATCGATACCGGCGCCTACCGCACCGGCGTGCTGACCGCGCTCTACCTGGAGGGCACGCGCCGCGCGATCCTGGCCACCGCAGGCGAGGTCAGCACCGCGTCCCCGCAGTTGGACGACGCCGACCTCGCCTGAGCGCGCGAGGTCGACCGACCTAGGATAGGCGCCTCGTCAGTAGGCGTTCTTGTGGAGCATCACCTTGAACGTCGACAGCAGGATCTTGATGTCGCGCCAGAAGGTCCAGCCGTTCAGATAGTCCAAGTCGGCCTGCAATCGGTTGACGAGGTCCGACTGGATGTGCGTCGCGCCACGGAAGCCGCGCACCTGGGCGAGGCCGGTGATGCCGGGCTTGCTGGCGTGGCGGTGCCAATAACGCTGGTCCACCTCCCAGAACAGCTTGTCGCCCGCAAGCGAGCCGAGCGCGTGCGGGCGCGGGCCGACGATGCTCATGTCGCCGCGCAGCACGTTGAGGATCTGCGGCAGCTCGTCGATGCTGGTGGCGCGGATGATGCGGCCGACGCGGGTGATGCGCGGATCGCCGCGTAGCGTCGACTGATTGCCTGCCGTGTCGCACAGGTCCGCGCGCATCGAACGGAACTTGTACATGCTGAACAGCCGGTTGCCGCGCCCGAGCCGGGGCTGCACGAAGAAGATCGGGCCGGTGCTCTCCAGCCTGACGGCGAGCGCCACCACGCACATCAGCGGCGCCAGGAAAAGCAGCGCCAGCCCTGCCAGCGATAGGTCGAGCGCCCGCTTGATCGCCCGGTTGCGCGTGTCGAGCGGGCCCAGCGAGACGAGCAGCGTCGGCGCGCCCGCGAAGCTGGAGGCACCGAGCGTTCCCATCTCTGCAAGTTCGCCGCTGACGATTTCGCCGCGTACGCTGGTGCCCTTGAGCACGGCGGCCCACGCGGCGCGCCGCTCGTCAGGGCAGGCGACGATCACGCGATCGGCGCGCTGGAGGAGACGGCCGACGCGATCGAGCGCGACGGGATCGTTGATGTCGGGGCGCAAGCTGAGCGTCTGCGCGTCGAAGACGATGCCGTGGTGCCCGATGGGTGCTGCCACCTCGTCGCGAATCACCACCTCGGTCAGCGGTTCGCCACCAAGCATGTGGCTGGTCCAACGATGCACCACCCAGCGCTGCGCCACCAGCGCCACCGCCGAAAGGATGACGCCATAGGTGAACACCTCGCGCGACAGTCGCGCGCTGGCGTGAAGGTAGAAGCTGATGAACAGCACCGCGAGCACGGCCCAGCCGAGCGCCATTAGCGCGCGCTCGGCCGTCTGCCGCCAGCGCTGGAAGAAATCGACGCCATAAATGCCGTTCTGCACGGCGATCGCGACGAACAGCGGCAGCAGCACCGCGACCGCGTTGAGCCCGGGGGCGGCGAGCGCGTCGCCGAACTTAGCGAGATTGCCGACGATGAAGGAAGCGGCGATCGCCAAGCAATCGATGACGAGCAGGACCGCGTAGATCCGGACCCGGAACATATGCTTGTTTCCGGGCAACGCGCCACGCAGATCCGCCAGCGGCAGGGCACCCAAACGAGCTTTCGGACCGATCTCCAGGTTCATCGCCTGTCCTCAAGCCGGATTGTGATTGAAGCCTTATCCCCTTTCCGGAACAAGGCCCAGCCTTTTGTGCGACGCACAATGTCGCGTTGAGGGACGAATTACAGGATCGACGTGACTGCCCGATGAAGGAACGCACGGGGCGCATACGGAAGGCATATGCGCCGCTGCCGGTCAGAACAGCGCGAGTGCCGCGGTGATGATGGTGGCCCACAGGAGCAGCGATGCCGCCGCTGCCGTCAACATTCCTAGCGACGCAGCGATGCCATCGCCATCCGCGCCGGCAGACCGTGACACGACGCCCGAATGATAGTGATGCAATGGCCCCTCCATCGATTTGTATCGTTTATGGACAGGCTTAAGTCGCAGCCGTCGCCTGTCAACCATTGGTTCATCAACCGCGAAAGGTAGTCACTGACTGTCGCGCGCGTAAGATTGCTGGTTCGCAAATGGCTGGCAGAGGACAATGGCCGGGTAAGCCGTTGGTACGGCCGGTCCGCTGCCCAGCCGCCGTGCTTGTCGCCCGCGCCGTTCGCGCTAAGGGGAGGCATGGTCGAGCGTCGCGTCGTCACTCCTGTGATCCTCTCGGGTGGTTCGGGGACGCGGCTCTGGCCGCTGTCGCGTAGCGCGCGTCCCAAGCAGCTCCTCGCGCTGACCGCTCCGGAGACGATGCTTCAGCTCACTGCGTCGCGGACCGCGGGCGATGTGCGGTTCGGGCCGCCGGTCGTCGTCGCCAACGCCGCGCACGCCGACGAGATCGAGGCGCAACTCGCCGCCGTCGGCGTCCGCGAGGCGACCATCATCCTGGAACCGGCCGCGCGCAACACGGCGCCCGCGATCGCGCTCGCCGCCTATGCCGCTGCGGCGGACGACCTGCTGCTCGTGATGCCGAGCGATCATGTGATCGCCGACGTGCCTGCCTTCCTCGCCGCGATCGAGCGTGCGCGGCCCGCGGTGGAGCAGGGCTGGCTAGCCACCTTCGGCATCCGCGCGATCGCGGCGGAGACGGGCTACGGCTATATTCGTCGGGGCGACGCGATCGGCGAGGGCATCTACGCGGTCGAGCGCTTCGTCGAGAAGCCGGACATCGAGACCGCCCGTGCCTATGTCGCCGACGGTCGGCACGACTGGAACGGCGGCATCTTCCTGTTCACCGCCGCCGCCTTCATCGCGGCGGTGGAGGCGAACGCGCCGGCGATCGCGCGCGCCGCGCGGGCGGCCGTGTCCGACGCTCGGCGCGACGGTCGGCGGCTCCACCCCGAAGCGCACGCGTTCGGCGCCTCGCCGTCCGACTCGATCGACTATGCCGTCATGGAGAAGGCGGATCGCGTCGCCGTGATCCCGGTCGAGATGGGCTGGTCCGATGTCGGGAGCTGGGACGCGCTTCACGCGCTCGGCCCGCGCGACGACGCCGGCAACGCGCATCAAGGCGAGGTGATGGCGATCGACACCAAGGGCTGCCTGATCCGCTCGGACGGGCCGCTCGTCGCCGCGATCGGCGTGACGGACCTGATTGTCATCGCCACGGCGGACGCCGTGCTGGTCATGCCGCGCGGCGACAGCCAGGACGTCAAGCGCGCGGTGGACGAGCTGAGGAGGCTGAGGCCGCTGACGCTCTGACGCGTCAGGCGGCGAGCGGCGCGCTCTCCAGGAACCAGCGCTCGCGGTGCTCCAGCCCGACCGCGCTCAGCCGCCCGCTCTTATACGCGCCGGTGTCAAGGCCCAGGCGATTGTCGCGATCGTCGATCGCGCCGCCGACGGTATGGCCGTGCACGATCAGCGCGCCATGTTCGCGACGCGAACCAAGGAAGGGCGTACGGATCCAGAGCTGGTCCTGCGGCGCCTGTTCGTCGAGTGGCACGCCGGGGCGGACGCCGGCGTGGACGAAGTAATAGTCGCCGACCCAGTGGCTGAGCGGCAGCGCCTCCAGCCACTGGCGACGGACTTCGCCGACGGCGGCTCGGCCGGCCAGGATGATCGCGGCGGCATCGCCCGTTTCCAGCACGTCGGCGGCGACGCCGAAGCTCGCCAGCGTCTCGATGCCACCCTGCCTCAGCCACATGCGCGCGGCGCTCGCATCGCCGGCGAAGGCATCGAGCATCGCCGCCTCGTGATTGCCCATCAGGCACACGAGGTCGGCCCAGGGTAGCCCCGCCATCAGAAGGTTCATCACGCCGGCCGATCCGGGGCCGCGATCGACGATGTCGCCGAGGAAGACGATGAGCGGCCGCTCGGGCCCGCGCGCGCGGCTGTCCTCCTCGATCCGGCCGAGCAGGTCGGTGAGGAGATCGAGCCGGCCGTGGATGTCGCCGATCGCGTAGGCGCGGCGGCCGGGCGGCATCTCGCGCACGGTGCGGGAGCGGGGAGGGAAGATGGCGTGCAGCATGATCTTCCGGCTGCAACGCCGCAGCGCGTGGCGCGATCCGCTACGCGTCAGCCATCTCAGCCGAGACGGTGGTAGTCGCGATACCATTCCACGAAACGCGGGACGCCGACGTCGATGGTGGTGGTGGGCTCGAAGCCGAGATCGCGCTGGATCGCCGTGATGTCGGCGTAGGTGGCGGGCACGTCGCCGGGCTGCATCGGCTGATAGTCGCGCACGGCCTCGCGCCCGCAGGCCGCCTCGATCAGGTCGATCATGTCGCCCAGCCGCTCCGACCGGTGATTGCCGATATTGTAGACCGCGTGGGGTGAGACGCTGCCGCCCGCCTTCTCCGCGCCGTCGTCGGCGGGTGGATGATCGAGGCAGGCGATCACGCCCGCGACGATGTCGTCGATATAGGTGAAGTCGCGCCGCATCTCGCCGTGGTTGAAGACGCGGATCGGGCGACCTTCCAGGATCGCCTGGGTGAAGATCCACATCGCCATGTCGGGCCGGCCCCATGGTCCGTAGACGGTGAAGAAGCGTAGGCCGGTCTGCGGCAGGCGGTAGAGATGCGCGTAGGTCTCGCTCATCAGCTCGTCCGCCTTCTTGGTGGCGGCGTAGAGCGAGATCGGCCTGTCGACGCGATCCTCGACGCGGAACGGCATCTCGGTGTTGCCGCCGTAGACCGACGAGGAGGAGGCGTAGACAAGATGGCCCGAGCGATGGTGCCGCGCGACCTCCAGCAGGTTGAGGTGGCCGGAGAGGTTGGCGCGCACATAGGCCCGCGGATTGTCGATCGAGTAGCGCACGCCGGCCTGCGCGCCGAGGTGAACGATGCGATCGAACGCGTGGGGCGCGAGCGCCGCGTCCAAGGCGGCGTCCTCGGCGAAATCGACCTGCTCGAAGGCGAAGCGATCGCCGCCCTCGCGCGCGAGCAGCGCCACCCGATCCCGCTTCAGCGCGACCGGGTAATAGTCGTTGAGGCTGTCGATGCCGACGACGCGGTCGCCGCGCGCGAGCAGCGCACGCGCGACACTCATACCGATGAAGCCGGCGGCGCCGGTGACGAGGATGTCCATGTCTCAATCCTTTCGGGGCCGGGCGACCGACGCGGTCAGAGCGTCCAGTAGTCCACCGCCGGAGGATCGGCACGCAGGCCGAGCGCGTTCTTGACGTCGGCGAGGAGCCCGCCGTCGGCCACGAGCCCGGAGATGGCGTCGCGGCCGAGCGCGAGATACTCCGCGTGCGGCACGGTCAGCGCGACGAGGTCGTAGCGGCGATCGAAGGCGTCGCCGTCGAGCGCGATGCCATATTCGTGCACCGCCTCGGCGGCATCTGCGAGCGGATCGTGGACCGTGACGTCGTGGCCCAGCCACTTCAGCCGCTCGATCACGTCGACCACGCGCGAGTTGCGGAGATCGGGCACGTCCTGCTTGAAGGTGAGGCCGAGCACCAGCGCGCTGCCCGCCTTCGCGCCGCGCCTGGTGTGCATCGAGTCGGCGAGGCGGATACCGGCGGCGTCGTTGGCGTTGCGGCCCGCTAGGATCACCTGCGGCGCCACGCCAACCGACTGCGCGCAGTGTGCGAGGTAATAGGGATCGACTCCGATGCAGTGGCCGCCGACGAGGCCGGGCTCGAACGGTAGGAAGTTCCACTTGGTGCGCGCGGCGGCGAGCACGTCCCAGATCGACAGATCCAGCCGCCCGAAGATGCGCGCGATCTCGTTCATGAAGGCGATGTTGATGTCGCGCTGCGCGTTCTCGATCACCTTGGCCGCCTCGGCGGCCTTGATCGAGGCGGCGCGGAAGGTGCCGCCTGTCGTCACCGCTTCGTAGAGGGTGGCGATGCGATCGGTTACGGCCGGCGTCTGGCCGGCGACGACCTTGACGATGCGATCGACGGTATGCTCGCGGTCGCCCGGGTTGATGCGCTCCGGCGAGTAGCCGAGGAAGAAGTCCCTCCCGCAGACGAGGCCGGATGCACGCTCCAGCTCCTGCGCGCAGATCCCCTCCGTGACGCCGGGATAAACCGTGCTCTCGTAGACGACGATCGCCTCGCGTCCGGCGCGCAGCATCCCACCCACCGTGCGCGACGCGGCGACCACCAGCGACAGGTCGGGGCGGTTGGCCTCGTCCACCGGCGTGGGCACGGTGACGATGTAGATGTCGGCCGGCGGGCATTCGGCGGGATCGGAAGTCAGCCGGATCGAGGAGGCGGCGAGGCGCTCGGCGTCGATCTCGCCGGTGCGGTCGCGCCCGGCGCGAAGCTCGGCGACGCGCGCGGCGCTGATGTCCACGCCCCAGCAATCGAAGCGCCTGGCGAGCGCGACCGCCAGCGGCAGCCCGACATAGCCGAGGCCGACGACGACGATCGTCGCGGCGTCACATCCCGGGGCGGGATCGGGATCGGCTTCGCTCTCCACGCGGTGGCTGAAGGCATCCATAGCAACATCCCTCGGCGGCGACATCGCCCGACCATGGCCGTCCGCACCCTTCGCGCGGACAGGGCGAGCCGTACAGTCCCTCCGCTTACGAAAGGCTAAACCACGGCGGCATGTAGAGAAGCGCCCCGCTCGCGGTGGACGATCCGGGCGGCTGCGTCCAAGGTCCGTGGGGTGAACGACACGCTCCGCATCAAGCTCCAGCTTTTCTGCGCGGACGAGCGCGCGCTGGGGCCGGGGCGAGCCGACGTGCTGGAGGCGATCGAGCGCGTCGGCTCGATCTCGGGCGCGGGCCGCGCGCTCGGCATGAGCTATCGCTACACCTGGCTGCTCGTCGACGGCATGAACCGCTGCTTCGAGGGCCGTGTGGTCGAGACGGCGACGGGCGGCGCGGGGCGGGGCGGGGCGCGGCTCACCGACACGGGGCGCGCGGTGCTCGCTGCCTATCGCGCGCTGGAGGAGGATCTGCGCCGCGCCTCGGAGGGCGAGGCGCTCGCGGCGCTGCGCGCGCTGCTCCGCCCCGAGCCGCTGCCGCGCGGCTGAACCTCACTCGATCGCGACGATCCGCGTCGCCAGCCGCTCCGCCTCGTCGGCATCGTGCGTGACGTAGAGGATGGGCAGCGCGAGCGCGTCGCGGACGCGCTCGATCGCCACCATGACCTCCTCGCGCCGCGCGCGATCGAGCGAGGAGAGCGGCTCGTCCATCAGCAGCGCGCGCGCGCCCGCGAGCAGCGCGCGGCCGATCGCGACGCGCCGCTGCTCGCCGCCCGACAGCGTGCGCGGCCAACGATCGAGCAGGCCGTCGAGGCCGAGCAGCGCGATCGCCTCCTCGGGCGCCAGCCAGCGATCCTCAACGCGCGCGAGCCGATGGCCGTAGAGCAGGTTGGCGCGTACGCGGCGGTGCGGGAACAGCCGGACGTCTTGGAAGACATAGCCCAGGCGGCGGCGTTCGGGGGGCAGATCGATTCGCCTGGCGGCGTCGAACAGCGTCTCGCCGCCGACGCGGACATGGCCGCGCGCTGGCCGCCTCAACCCGGCCACCATGTCGAGCGCGGTCGTCTTGCCCGCGCCCGAGCGGCCGAACAGCACCGTCACCCCCTGCTCGCCCGCGAAGCGTGCGGCGATCGTGCGGCCGCCGAGCGCCACCTCGACGTCTACATCAAAGCCCACCGCGCGTCCCCGCCGTGACGCGGCGCGCCAGCAGCTCCGAGGCGACGAGCGCCGCCAGCGACAGCAGGACCGACACGGCCGCCAGCCGCACCACCGTCCGATCCGCGCCCGGCACCTGCAGCGCGGAATAGATGGCGAGCGGCAGCGTCCGCGTCTCGCCGGGAATGTTGGAGACGAAAGTGATCGTCGCGCCGAACTCGCCGATCGATCGCGCGAAGCCGAGCACCGCGCCCGCCAGCACGCCGGGCAGCGAGAGCGGCAGCGTCACGTCCAGGAACGCGCGTCGGCGCCCGGCGCCCAGCGTGCGCGCGGCGCCTTCGAGCCGGCGATCGACCGCCTCGATCGACAGCCGGATCGCGCGTACCATCAGCGGCAGCGCCATCACCGCCGAGGCGATCGCCGCGCCGGCCCAGCGGAACAGCACCAGCCCGCCCGCGAAGGCCAGCGGCCCGCCGCTGCCGAAGGCGAGCAGCAGCAGCCAACCCGTCACCACCGGCGGCAGCACCAGTGGCAGGTGGATGACGGCATCGAGCACCGTGCGTCCGGGAAATCGCCCGCGCGCCAGCAGGAAGGCAAGCGCGAAGGCGATCGGCAGCGTCGCCGCCACCGCCACCAGCCCGACGCGCAGGGACAGGCGCACGATCTCCCATTCCTCCGCCGAGAGCGTCACCGCCGTCGGCGTCAGCGCGCGGTGAAGCCGTAGCTGCGGAAGATCGCCTTGCCGGGCGCGGAGATGAGGAAGGCGCGGAAGCCGTCCGCGTCGGGGCTGGACGCGGTGGCCAGGGTCGCGATCGGATAGGTGATCGGCGGGTGGCTCTTCTCCGGAAAGGTGCCGACGACCTTGACCGCCTTGGATGCCTTGGCATCGGTGCCGTAGACGATGCCGTAGGGCGTCTGCCCACGCTCCACATAGGCGAGCGCCGCGCGCACGCTCTCGCCGGGCGCGACCTTCGCCTGCACGGCGAGCCATACGCCTAGCGCGGTGAGTGCCGCCTTGCCGTACTTGCCCGCCGGCACCGCGTCGGGATCGGCCATCGCCAGCCGTCCGTCACCGAGCATGGCGGCGAGCGGGAAGCCGGGCCGGATCCTCACGGTGCCGCCGTGCGCGGTGGCGGGCGCCACCAGCACCAGCGTGTTGGCGAGGAAGCTCGTGCGCGTGTCCGGCTTCACCTTGCCGTGCTGCGCCACGTCGTCCATCCACGGCTCGTCGGCGGAGATGAAGAGGTCGGCGGGCGCGCCGGCGTCGATCTGCCGGGCCAGTGCCGACGAGGCCGCGAAGGAGAGCGTCGGCTTCGGGTGCCCCTTGGCCGTCCAGGCATCGGCAGCGGCGGTGAGCGACTCCTGAAGGCTCGCGGCGGCCAGCACCAGCGGCGGCCTCGTTTGCGCCGGCGCCGCTTTCGCGCCCGATATCGCGAAGAATGCCGCCAATCCGCCTAGCCACCATCGCATCGCCGTCTCCACACCTGTCATATTCAGCGATATATGACGGCGGGGGTGGCGCGTCACCGGCTAAATCGCGCGGCGGAACGACAGGATCGTCGCCGTCAGCAGGATAGCGGCCTGCACGAGCGCGTGCCAGCCCGCGCCGTCCAGCCCTTCGGAGAGGATCAGCACGGGCAGCAGCGGGTAGAGCGCGAGGTTGGCGACCAGCGCGATCGCCACCGATCGGCCCGGCCGGCCGAGCGCGGTCAGCCCGGCCGAGAAGGGGGTCGCGACAAGCAGCGCCGCGCGCGCGCCCGCCATCAGCAGGACGAGGCCCGCGCCGCCCGCGAAGCTTCGCCCGCCGACCAGCGGCAGCAGGCGGCCGGCGCCGAGCGCGAACAGGACGAGGATCGGCGCCGCAGCCAAGCCCGCGAACGCCGCCGAACGCATGACGGTGCGAGACAGCGCGCCGTGGTCGCGTCGCGCCGCGAGGTCCGCCAGCACCGAGTAGCTTGCCTGGCTGAGCAGCACGGCGGGCTGCTGGAACAGCGTCGTCGCGCGCTGCGCCAGCGAGAACAGCCCCGCCGACGCCGGGCCGAGCAGCCAGCCGACGGTCAGCGGCGCGAGATTGGGCGCGAGCTCGCGCAGCGTGATGTCGAGATTGGCGGTGATCGCGAAGCGGGCAAGGCCGCCTTCGCGCCGGATCGCGCCGCGCCAAGGTCCGGCCAGCCGCTCGCCCCCGGTCAGCCGCGTCCAGGCCGGCCCCGCCAGCGCCCACATCGCCGCCCCTTCCGCGATCGCCGCCGCCAGCCACACGGCGAGGTAGGCCGCAAGGCCGCCCCCCGCAGCCCAGACCGCAAGCGTGCCGAGGAGCTTCACGGTCGGCGAGACGAGTTGGTGCGCGCCGATCAGATCGAACCGCCGCGCGAGCTGAAGCAAGCCCTGCGGTGTCGCCCTTACCGTGCCCAGCACCGCCAGGCTGTAGGGCAGCGCGGCGCGGACCGCCTCGGGCGTCCAGCCGAGCCATGGACCGACGATCGGCGCCACCACCGCCGCGACCAGCACCGCAATTATGCCGCAGCCGAGCTCCACCACCGTCATCGCGCGCAGGATCGCGGCGAGCCGGCGGGGGTTCTCTGCTTCCAATGCCAGCGCGCCGTAGCGCACGACGCCGTGGAAGCCGGAGAAGGCGATCAGCCCGCCGACCAGGAGCACGTAGCCGTTGACCAGCGTCAGCACGCCATACTCGCGCACGCCCAGAGCGCGCGCGACGACGACGAGATAGACGAGGCTCATGATTCCCGCGCCGGCCTTGCCGCCGACGAGATGGCCAAGGTTGCCGAGCACGCGCGCGAAGCCGCCGGCCGGGGCGGGTAGGACCGTCGCCCGCCGCGTCATGTCGTCCTGTTGGCGGGTGCCGTGCCTCCGGTTCATCGGCGTGAAATTAAGCCCAGTTAAGCGCCGCGATAGGCTGGCGGCGTTCGCGATTCGGTAAGTGAGCGCAGGACGAACGTCCCGGGGGGCGATATGCGAATCGGTTTTCTGTTCAACCACGATCATGTCCACCAGGTCGCCCATTCGCTGCCGATCGCGCACGCGCTGCTCGCGTGCGGGGGAGGTCACGAGATCGTCGCCGCGACCGGTAGCGCCCGGCTCAGCGGCGAAGTGCGCCGGCTGTCCGAGGGAGCAGGCGCGGCACTGCCGATCGTCCAGCTCGATCTCCGGCGCCGCTTCACGCGCGCCTGCGCACGCCGGCTCGAACCCGTGCTGCCGGTCACCAAGCTCGGCATCTATCGCGACAATCTGGATTTCTTCCGGACGCTCGATGCGCTCGTCGTCTCCGAGAAGACCTCGCTGCTGCTACGCACCCGCTACGGGTTGAAGGGGCTAACGCTCATCCACACCCGCCATGGCGCCGGCGATCGCGCGATCGGGTTCGACGCGCGGAGTGCGGGCTTCGACCACGTTCTCGTTTCCGGCCCGAAGATCCGCGACCGACTGGTCCGCGAGAGCGGCGTGCCGGCGGATCGGCTGTCGGTGGTCGGCTACC
The DNA here is from genome assembly GCF_965200105.1 of Sphingomonas sp. Taxonomy (GTDB): domain Bacteria; phylum Pseudomonadota; class Alphaproteobacteria; order Sphingomonadales; family Sphingomonadaceae; genus Solisphingomonas. Next base: position 379,690 of record NZ_CBDATN010000003.1, on the reverse strand, counting down.
CGAAGTTCGATCTCCATCCGCCTACGGCGGCGCGGCTGCCGTTCGCGAACCCCGGGCGACCGACCGTGCTCTACAATCCGCACGTCTCGCCGCACCTCTCCTCCTGGTATCGACACGGGCGCGCGGTGCTGGAGCATTTCCTCGCGGACGATCGCTACAACCTGATCTTCGCGCCACACTGCATGCTGTTCCACCGCCGCTTCGTGCTGACCATCGATCGGCTGCGGCTGGAGCGGCCCGGATCGATCGCGCGCCGGATTCTCTCAGCGCCCAACATCCACGTCGATCCGGGCAGCCGGGCGCTCACCGACATGCGCTATACCAACGCCGCGGACATCTACCTCGGCGACGCGTCGAGCCAGGTCTACGAGTATCTCGCGCGCCCGCGCCCGTGCCTGTTCCTGAACAGCCACGGCGCCGAGTGGCGCGGCGATCCGAGCTACGCGCACTGGCGCGCGGGCGAGGTGATCGGCCATCCCTCGCAGCTTGGCCCGGCGCTGGATCGCGCGATTGAACGGCACGGCCGCTATTGCGACGAGCAGCGCGCGCTGTTCCGCGAGAGTATCGCGCTCACCGCCGAGCCTTCGTCGCGGCGCGCCGCGCGCGCGGTGCTGGCGACGCTCGGCGTCGGTCGCGCCGTGCCGCCGCTCGGCCTCGCCGCCTGAAGCTCTCGCGCGACATCTGGCGCCCGGCTCTGGTCGACGCGTCGATCGGAGAGATCCTGCGGGCGGGCACGCTCGAGACGTTCTCGATCCGCCCGTTGCCCAGCGAACCGGCGATGCGCTTCCTCGCCGATCCATTCGGGCTCTGGCGCGGCGGCGTGCTCCACGTCTTCGCCGAGGCCTATGACTATCGCACGCGCCACGGCGTGATCGACCATCTCGCGCTCGCATCGGAGGGCGACGTCGTCGCGCGCGAGACGGTGCTCGCCGAACCATGGCACCTCTCCTACCCGATCCTCGTCGAAGACGAAGGCGAGACCTGGATGCTGCCCGAGGCGTGGCGCAGCGGGGCTGCCTGGCTGTATCGCGCCGCCGACTTCCCGCGCCGCTGGGAACGCGCTTGCCCGATCATGCTCGACGCGGTGCCTGTCGACGCGACACCGTTCAAGTATGAGGGGCGCTGGTGGCTGTTCTACTCGCCGGCACGCCGCGACGCGCTCCACGCAGCGTTCGCCGACCGTATCGTCGGGCCCTGGCGAGCGCACCCGCTCAACCCGCTGCGCGTGGGCGCCGGCGGTTCGCGGCCGGGCGGTACGCCGGCGATCGTGGACGGTCGGCTCGTGTTGCCCGTGCAGGACGGCTCGCGCACCTATGGCGGCGCGGTGCGGCCGCTCGCGATCAACCGGCTCACCCCCGATCGCTTCGAGGCAACGCTGGGCTCGCCGATCGTCGCGCCGGCGGCACTGGCGCCCTACACGGACGGGCTGCATACCTTGGCGGGGGCGGGCGACGTGACGCTGATCGACACCAAGCGCGTCGTGCTGAGCGCGCGGTCGCTCGGCGTGCTGGCCGCGCGATCGCTCAGAGGCCGCGCAGCCGCTCGACAATAGCGCGTCCCGCCGCCTCGAAGCGCGAGGCGGAGTAGCGATCGAGCATGTCCGCGCGGGCGGCGGCGCCGAGCGCCGCAAGCCGCTCGGGGCGCGCCAGCAGCCGGGCGAGCGCGGCGGCCAGCGCGACCGCGTCGCCGGGCGGCACCGTCGCGCCGTGCGCCACGTCGGTGGCGAGGGCACCGACCGCGCTCGCGACCACGGGTAAGCCCGCCTGCATCGCCTCATGCGCGGCGACGCAGAAGCCCTCCGAGCGCGACGGCTGGACGTAGAGGTGCAGGCCGGCGAGGAAGCCCAGCGGATCGGCGGCGTAGCCCGGCAACGCCATGCCACGGCCCTCCAGAGACTCGCGCGCACCGCCTTCGCCAGCGATCGTCACGGCGATCCGCGAATGCCCTGGCGGTAGCAGCGCCAGCGCGTCCGCCAGCACATCGTAGCCCTTGACGCGGTGGAGCCGCCCCAGGCTGCCGACGCGGACCGGCTCGCCCGGCCGCCACGGCATCGCGCGTGGCGCCGCCGGATCGGCGCGAAAGATCGGCCAGCGCATCAGCCGGGCCGGCGGCACGAGCATCCGCCTGGTCGCGTAGTCGGCGACCGCGTCCGAATCGGCGATCCAGAGAGCGGACAAGTGGCGCGTCGCGCGGAGCAGGCGGAGGTTGGCGGGCTTCAACCAGGCGGCATGTTGCCAGCTTACCACCGGCAGCCTCCGCGCGGTGCCGACGATCTGTCCTAGCGCGGTCGCGCGGCTGAGCGACGTCCAGAGATGCGTCGCGCCGATCGCGTGCACCCGGCCGCCGAGCCAGCGCAGCGCCGCGACATGATCGGTCCGGCCGCCGTCGCGCACCTCGACCTTGAAGCCCGCCTCCATGATCGGCGCCAGCGCGCGCCCGTCCCGGCGTTCGAGCGCGAGCACCGTCGGCTCGGCGCCCGCGTCGCGCAGCACGGAGAGGATAGCCGGCACAGGCAGCGCGGCGCCGCCGCCCTCCAGCGAGTTGATGATGTAGGCGATCCTCACGCGCGGGCGTCGGCGAAGAGATCGAGATAGGCGGCGGCGCCGGTGGCCAGCCGGTAGCATCCCGTCGCCGCCGCCAGCATCGCCGGATCCGGCGGGGGGGCAGCCAGCATCGCGGAGATCGCGTCCGCCAGCGCCGGTACGTCGTCCGGCGGCACGACGAGGCCGCGCGCGGGCACGCCGAGCAGGTCGTCGGCCGCCGGTGTCGTCCGCGTCGCGATCACAGGCCGGCCCGCCGCCAACGCCTCGACGATCACCGCGCCATAGCCCTCGTAGCGCGACGGCAGCACGAACAGGCGGCAGCGATCGAGCCACGGCCGGATGTCGTCCGCGAAGCCGGCGAGCGTCACGCGGCCGGCGAGCCCCCGCCGGCCGATCAGCCTCGCGAGCCGAACGCGCTCGGGCCCGTCGCCGACGATCGTCAGCCGCACGTCCGGCAACGCCGCCACCGCGTCGATCAGCAGGTCGAAGCCCTTCTGGCGGATAAGCCGACCGGCAGCGAGGACCAGCGGCGCGGAGGGTGGGGCGCGCGGCGGACCCGCGTCGTCGTCGATGGCGGGAAGCGAGATTACCCGCGCCACGCGGCGTCCCAGGATGCGATCCGTGTCGCACGCCGACATCGCGTCCATCGCCGCCACCGCGTTGACCGCGCGCAACGTCCGCCGCATCCGCCGCTCGAACCACCATTGGCGGAGCCGCCCGCGTCGCGGCATTGCCAGCGGCGAGCTCGCCTGCGCGACGATCACGCTCCGCGGCCGGAGCGCCGCGAGCGCGGGCACCACGTCCCAATGCCAGTTGCCGATCACGAACAGCGCGTCCACGGGCGACGCCGCAAAGTGTCGCGCGGCGGCATCGCCCAGCCGGCGGCGCGATCCCCGGCGGCGCGGCAGCGGCGGATCGGCCGCGACGAGCCGCGCGCCGGCCGGCACCAGCGGGGCCAGCGGTCCCTCGGGCAAGCCGACGAACAAAGTCACCTCGACCCCGAGAGAGATCCAGGCGCGCGACAGACGGAGCGCGATCCGCTCGGTGCCGCCCAGCGGCAGGTCGTGGAGGACGACGCCGATCGAGCGCGGCCATGGCATCGCGCGGGCGGCGTCAGTCCTCCGCCGGCGCGGGACGTTCGAAATAGGGCTCGACGGTGCCGTTGAGCTTGATCGTCATCGGATTGCCCTTGCGATCAAGCGCGCGCCCGGCGGCGACGCGGATCCACCCTTCCGACACGCAATATTCCTCGACATTGGTCTTCTCCGTGCCGTTGAAGCGGATGCCGATGCCGCGCGACAGGATCGCGGGCTGGTGATGCGGGCTGCGCGGGTTGACGGAGAGGCGGTCGGGGGGCGTGTCGGACATGGTGGCGCGCCATAGCGGCACGCGGATCGTTCGCCAATGGACCGACCCTTGGCGATTCTTGTGTGCAGTTGCTAAGGGCTCGGCTCGACTCCGCCCAACGACATTGCAGGAACGCACGCCCATGACCGCGATCGGACAGGATAGCCTCGGCACGCGCGACACGTTGGAGGTCGCGGGCAAGCGCTACGCCTATTACTCGATCGCCAAGGCGCAGGAGACGCTGGGCGACGTTTCGCGGCTGCCGATCTCGATGAAGGTGCTGCTGGAGAACCTGCTGCGCTTCGAGGATGGCGTAACCGTCGCGGTCGCCGATCTCCAGGCGATGGCCGACTGGCTGAAGGAGCGGAAATCCGAACGCGAAATCCAGTATCGCCCGGCGCGCGTGCTGATGCAGGATTTCACGGGAGTACCCTGCGTCGTCGACTTGGCGGCGATGCGCGATGCGATGAACGCGCTCGGCGCGGACGCTACCAAGATCAACCCGCAGGTGCCCGTCCACCTCGTCATCGACCACTCGGTGATGGTCGACGAGTTCGGCACCCCGCAGGCGCTCGCCGACAACATGGCGCTGGAATATGATCGCAACGGCGAACGCTACGAGTTCCTCAAGTGGGGCTCCAAGGCCTTGAATAACTTCAAGGTGGTGCCGCCGGGCACCGGCATCTGCCACCAGGTCAACCTTGAGCATATCGCGCAGGCGGTGTGGACGAGCGCGGACGATGCCGGCGAGACGATCGCCTATCCCGACACCTGCGTCGGCACCGACAGCCACACCACGATGGTGAACGGCCTAGGCGTGCTCGGCTGGGGTGTCGGCGGGATCGAGGCGGAGGCGGCGATGCTCGGCCAGCCCGTCTCCATGCTCATCCCCGAGGTGGTCGGCTTCAAGCTGGAGGGCGCGCTCGCCGAGGGCATCACCGCCACCGATCTCGTGCTCACCGTCACGCAGATGCTGCGCAAGAAGGGCGTCGTCGGACGCTTCGTGGAGTTTTTCGGGCCGGGCCTTGCAGGGCTGTCGCTCGCCGATCGCGCCACCATCGCCAACATGGCGCCCGAATATGGCGCGACCTGCGGCTTCTTCGGCATCGACGACAAGACGCTCGATTATATGCGCCTCACCGGCCGCGAAGAGGACCAGATCGCGCTGACCGAGGCCTACGCCAAGGCGCAGGGGCTGTGGATGGACCCGGCGAACCCCGAGCCGCTGTTCACCGACACGCTGGAGCTCGATCTCAGTGCGGTCGTGCCGTCGCTCGCGGGCCCCAAGCGCCCGCAGGACAAAGTGGTGCTGGAGGAGGTGGACGACGTCTTCAACGCCGACCTCGCCAACGTTTACAAACATGAAAGCGCCCGCCGCGTGCCCGTCGAGGGCGAGGCCCATGACATCGGCGACGGCGACGTCGTGATCGCCGCGATCACGAGCTGCACCAATACCTCCAACCCCTCCGTGCTGGTCGCCGCCGGCCTCGTCGCGCGTAAGGCGCGCGCCAAGGGACTCACCCCCAAGCCGTGGGTGAAGACGTCGCTGGCGCCCGGTTCGCAGGTCGTCACCGATTATCTCGTAAAGTCGGGCCTCCAGGCCGATCTCGACGCGGTGGGTTTCAATCTCGTCGGATACGGCTGCACCACCTGCATCGGCAACTCGGGCCCGTTGGCAGAGCCGATCTCCAAGGCCATCAACGCCAACGATATCGTCGCCGCCAGCGTGCTCTCGGGCAACCGCAACTTCGAAGGCCGCGTCTCGCCCGACGTGCGCGCCAACTTCCTCGCCTCGCCGCCGCTGGTAGTCGCCTACGCGCTTAAGGGTTCGGTCACGACCGACTTCGTCACGACGCCGATCGGCACCGGCTCCGATGGCGCGGACGTATACCTGAAGGACATCTGGCCGTCGAACGACGAGGTCCGTACGCTAATGGACGCCAACGTCGATCGCGCCATGTTCTCAACACGTTACGCATCGGTGTTCGCAGGCGACGACAAGTGGCGGGCGATCGCTGTCGTCGGATCCGACACCTACCAGTGGAACCCGTCCTCCACCTACGTCGCCAACCCACCTTATTTCGAGGGCATGGGCATGGAGCCCAAGGCCGTCACCGACATCGTCGACGCGCGTCCGCTGGCGATCTTCGCGGACTCGATCACCACCGACCACATCTCGCCTGCCGGCTCGATCAAGCAGGACAGCCCCGCCGGCCGTTTCCTGTCCGAGCACCAAGTGTCGAGGGCGGACTTCAATTCGTACGGCTCGCGGCGCGGCAACCACGAGGTGATGATGCGCGGCACCTTCGCCAACATCCGCATCAAGAACGAGATGGTGGCCGGTATCGAGGGCGGCATGACGAAGCACCTGCCCGACGGTGAGGTGCTGGCGATCTACGATGCGGCGATGAAGTACCGCGACGAGGGCACGGCGCTCGTCGTCGTCGCCGGCAAGGAATATGGCACCGGCTCCTCGCGCGACTGGGCGGCCAAGGGCACCACGCTGCTCGGCGTCCGCGCCGTGATCGCGGAGAGCTTCGAGCGGATCCACCGCTCCAACCTCGTCGGCATGGGGGTGCTGCCGCTCCAGTTCGCCGACGGCATCGATCGCACGACGCTGCGCCTCGACGGTAGCGAGACCTTCACGATCACCGACGTCGCCGCCATTCGTCCGCGCCAAGTGGTGCATGTCGAGCTGACGCGAGCAGACGGCACCAAGGAGACGTTCGAGACGCGCTGCCGGATCGACACCGTCAACGAGCTCGACTACTTCCTCAACGGCGGCATCCTGCCCTACGTGCTAAGGAAGCTGGCGGCCTGATCCGGGCGACCGTCGCTCCGGCTCAGCGCCTGGGCGACGGATCCTCGCCCAGCAGCAGCTTCGATCCCTCTCCGCGGATCGCTGTGGCGATCGGGCCGGCCATCATCGCCAGCATGCCGGGCAACACGAGCGTGAGGCGTACGTTGGCATTGGCGACGTCGGCGGTGCCGGTGACGGTCTGCCCAAGCGCCGCCACCTCCAGCGCCATGCGATCCTCGCTCGGCCAGCTTGCCTTCACTGTCGCCGCGCCGCCGGGCACGAAGGAGCCGAGCGCGCCCACGCGCTCCCGCATCCGCCGCTTCGCCTCCTCGGCGCCGAGCGTGTGGGGCAGATCGATGACGAGGGGTTCGGCCATGCAAGCCGCCTAACGCCAGAACCGCCGGGCGTCGACTAGTTCGTCGAAGGCGTCGGCGGCCTTGGCGATCGCCTTGTCGCGATCGGCTAGCGGCGGCGGTGCCAGGCCGTGACGCCTTGCCAGCAGGGGCGCGGTGGCGGCGTCGTTCAGTTCGCCGAGATGCTCCTGCAGCCGCTCCAAAGCCATCAGGAAGCGTTCGTGGCGGCGCTGCCGCTTCGGCGTGTCGGCGACGCTGGCGAAGAATTCGGTGGCGTAACGCAGCTTCTTGGCGACGATGCGAACCCGGTGGCGCGCCTCGTCGTCGATCTTCGCCAGCCTGGCGCCGCGCCGCTTGAGCCGTTTGCGGAACCGATCGAGGATGACGCCCGCCGCCTCGCTGACCGGCGTCGCGCGCGCCTGCGCCGACGCGGGATCAGAGAGCCACGGACCGATCGCCAGCCACTCGGCGAGATCGATCATCAGCTCGCGATGGCGCGCACCCCGCAGCTCGGCGAGGACATGGGCGCGGGCCGACGTCCGCGCCTCGTCGAGCGCGGGCTCGACCTCGTCGAGCCGGCCCGTCAGCACGTCGATGTCGCGCGCTTCGCCGAGCACGACGGCGGAGGCGCGCAGCCCTTCGGCGATTCGCGCCGCCGCCTCGTCGGCCTGGTAGAGTTCCGCGAACAGAGAGAGGGCGGAGCGCAGCCGCCGAAGCCCGACGCGCGCTTGGTGCAGCACGGCCGGCGCATCGTCGCCGGCGAGAAGAGCGGCCTCGTTCAACCGGAATTGTCGAAGGCAGCTCTGGGCAACGAGGCGGAAGGCGCGCGCGGCGTCGGTGCCGGGCGGAAAGGCGATTGGCTCGGCCTTGGCCGGGCGCCCCGGCTTGGCGTCTAGCAGGCGGAAGCCGCGCTCGGCCTTGCTCAGCATGCCGAGCCGCACCGGCGCCGCCTCCGCGATCGTGCGCGCCAGCGAGAAGAGCGCCGCCGGCGTTCCCGCCTTCAGCTCCAGCTCGATCTCGTGGAGCCGCTCCTCGCGCGTGCCCGTGCCGACGACACCGCGATCGATCGCGACTTCGATCGTCGCGCCGGCATGCTCGATGATACGGACCGCGCGCTCGACCTCGGTCGCGAAGGCGGGGGCGAGCCGATCGAGCAGATCGGGCGTGACCAGCGGCGCCATCGGGCCCGCCAGCCGGTCGAGCCTCGGCCGCGCGTCGTCGACCTCGCTCTCCCACTCGGGTCGCACGAACAACCCGGCGGCTGTGCCGGCCGCCTTGATCGTCTGGACGTGGCGATCGCCGTCGCTGCGGACGCGTAGCGTGAACCCAGCGTCGCGCAGCTCGCGCGCGGGCGTGTCATAGTAGGTGGCGACGAGCCGGCGCGCCTCGGCCGGCGCGGCCGTCCAGGCGGGAAGGCTCGCGACGGCTGCGGCGTCGCCCTCGGCGAACTCCAGCTTGAGCTCGACTTCCTGATGCTCGCTCATCGCGACTCCGTCCGGGATTGCCGTCCCGATAGCATCTGTCGATGACGCCGTGGTTGCGCCTGCGCTCGCGGCGGTCGAGATCGTTTCCATGACTCGCACCATCGAACGGGCGCGCCCGGGGTTCCGTGGATGACCGCAGGACGCGCGCTTCGCACGCCCGATAGCCGCTACGTCGTGCGCGGGCGATTGTGGCGTGCGGCGAACCCCTCGCTTGCCGAGCCCGAGCGGCGGCGGCTGGTGGCGGAGCTCGGCGCCGCGCGCCGCGCGGTCGCAGCAGCACGCCGGGCGGGCGAGGACGAGGCCGGGGCGCACGCGCGCGTCGATGCCGCCAAGCGCGGGCTCGGCGAGCGCGGACCGGTACGGTGGAACGACGGCGCGCCCGATCTCAACCGCCACATGGCGCACACGACGAACTATGCCGATTGGCACGCCGAGGCGACCGCACCAAAGTCTGGGCCAAGCGTTACGGCTGGGAAGGAGATTGCCATGCCGCCGCGTGACAAGCCCGAGGAGCCGGGCGCCGACATCCTGCCCGACACGCCCACACCTGCCTCGCCGGGCAAGCCGAGCAAGACCGAGAGTGAGCATATCGAGGAGGAAGGCGAGCCGTTCGGCGACAACTTCGTCTGACGAGCGGTCCGTCTCGCCGGTCGCACACCTGGGTTCTCGCCTCTCCCACACGACACGAGGTTCGTAGCCCGTCGCGATCGGGTGCGAGCGGGTGGCGGGAGGCTGATGCTTCCGAACGCGGCTGCGTCATGCCATGGCGGGCGGCATGGAGAGCCAATCTCACGGCAGGCGTAGCGCGCCGGCCCGCGTGCTGCTCGCGAGCTTCGTCGGCACCGCCGTCGAATTCTACGACTTCTACGTCTACGCCACCGCCGCCAGCCTCGTCTTCGGCGAGCTGTTCTTCCCGCAGGCGTCCAAGCCCGCGCAGCAGCTCGCCGCCTTCGCCACGCTGGCGGTGGCGTTCGTCGCGCGGCCGGTGGGCGCCGTGCTGTTCGGGCATTTCGGCGACCGCGTCGGCCGTAAGTCGACGCTGGTGGCGAGCCTGCTCACCATGGGGCTCTCCACCATGCTGGTCGGGCTGGTGCCCACCTACGCGCAGATCGGCTGGTGGGCGCCGCTGATCCTGTGCGTGCTGCGCTTCGGGCAGGGCTTCGGGCTCGGCGGAGAATGGGGTGGAGCGGCGCTGCTCGCGGTCGAGAACGCGCCGCCGGGCTGGCGCGCGCGCTACGGTTCGGCGCCGCAGATGGGCGCTCCGGCCGGGTTCATCTGCGCGAACGGCTTGTTCCTGCTGCTCGGGCTATGGCTCACGCCCGATCAGTTCCGCGATTGGGGGTGGCGCGTGCCGTTCCTGGGCAGCGCTCTGCTCGTCGCGCTGGGGCTGTGGATCAGGCTTAAGCTCACCGAGACGCCGGAGTTCGCCGCCGCGCTGCGCCACGCGCCGCCGCCGGGCATGCCGCTCGGCGAACTTCTCTCGCGGCATGGTCGCGCGACGGTGGCGGGGACGGCGGGTGCGATCGCCTGCTTCGCGCTCTACTATGTCGCGACCGCCTTCGCGCTCGGCTACGGCACCAAGACGCTCGGCTTCCCGATGACGGCGATGCTCCAGGTACAGCTCGGCGCGATCCTGTTCATGGCGGTCGGCATCTATGCGGCGGCGTGGAGCGCGGATCGACGCTGGGGCGAGCGGGGCGTGCTGGCCGGCGGCTGCGTCGCCGCGATCGTGACGGGGTTCCTGATGGGGCCGATGATGGGCAGCGGATCGCTGGCGCTGATCTTCGCCTACCTGGCGCTGACGTTGCTCGTCATGGGCTTCGTCTACGGTCCGCTCGGCGCATGGCTGTCCGGGCTGTTTCCGGCGCGGGTTCGCTACACTGGCGCCTCGCTCGCCTTCAACGTGGCGGGCGTGCTCGGCGGCGGACTGACGCCGCTCGTCGCGCAGGCGCTGGCTGGCCGCTATGGGCTGGTGGCGGTGGGCCTGTACGGCAGCGCGGCCGCCGCGCTCAGCCTCGTGGCGCTGCTCGTCTCGCGTGGGCGCATGATCCACCCGGCGGCGGTGTTGGAGCCTTGAGCGCGCGCTTCCGCTTCACGATCGCCGCCACCGACGGCGCCGCGCGCACGGGCGGGATCGAGATGCGACGCGGAACGATCGCCACCCCCGCCTTCATGCCGGTGGGGACCGCCGCGACCGTGAAGGCGATGAAGCCCGCCGACGTGCGCGCCACGGGCGCCGACATCATTCTCGGCAACACCTACCACCTGATGCTCCGCCCCGGTGCCGAGCGCGTGGCGCGGCTCGGCGGGCTGCACGCGATGATGGGGTGGGAACGGCCGATCCTGACTGATTCGGGCGGCTATCAAGTGATGTCGCTCTCGGCGCTCACCAAGCAGAGCGAGCAGGGGGTCAGCTTCGCCAGCCACGTCGACGGCAGCCGCCACATGCTCGCTCCCGAGCGCTCCATGGAGATCCAGCGGCTGCTCGGCAGCGACGTCGTCATGGCCTTCGACGAGTGCACGCCCTGGCCCGCGACGCATGAGCAGGCGGAGCGATCGATGGAACGCTCGATGCGCTGGGCGGCGCGTTCGCGGGCGGCGTTCGATGCGGGTGGCGATCATGCGGCGGGCGCGGCGCTGTTCGGCATTCAGCAGGGATCGACCTTCGCGGACCTGCGGCAGCGTTCGGCCGACGCGCTGACGGAGATCGGCTTCGACGGCTACGCGGTCGGCGGCCTGGCGGTGGGCGAAGGACAGGCCGAGATGCTGCGCACGCTCGACTTCGCCGCCGCCATGCTGCCGGCGACGAGCCCGCGCTACCTGATGGGGGTGGGCAAGCCCGACGACATAGTCGCGGCGGTGGAGCGCGGCATTGACATGTTCGATTGCGTGCTGCCGACGCGCAGCGGGCGCAATGGGCAGGCCTTCACCTGGGACGGCCCGCTCAACATCCGCAATGCGCGCTTCGCCGAGGATCGCGAGCCGCTCGATCCCGGTTCGCCGGTGGCGGGCTGGTCCAGGGCCTATCTCCACCACCTCGTTCGTTCGGGCGAGATGCTGGGCGCGATGCTGATGACCGAGCACAACCTCTGGTTCTACCAGGAAGTCATGCGCGGCCTGCGCGAGGCGATCCGCGCGGGCCGACTTTCCGGCTGGGCGGAGGCGTTCCGCGCCCGCTACCGTGTCCGGTTACCGGTTCCCGCGTGACGAACGGAGAAGTCGTCGCCCACTATGCGACGACACAGAATGCGCTCGCCGGGATCAGGCGGCGTTCTTCCAGGTGACGACGCGGTCGCGCCCGTCGGCCTTGGCGTCGTAGAGCGCGCGGTCGGCCTGGTCGACGAGCTGCTGCGCGCCGCCGCTCGGCCCGAGCTGGGCGACGCCGAGCGACAGCGTGATCCGCCCGATATCCTTGGCAGACTGGCGCGTGCGCACCACCCGCGAGGAGATCAGCCGACGGAAGCCGTCGGCATGTTCGGCCGCCTCTTCCGCGCGGTGGTTGGGCATGACGATGACGAACTCCTCGCCGCCCCAGCGTGCGACGAAGCCGCGGCCGTGGAAGGCGCGCTCCAGGCTCTGCGCGACCAGGCGGAGCACCTCGTCGCCGACGCGGTGACCGTAATTGTCGTTGAATTGCTTGAAATGATCGATGTCGACGAAGATCAGGCTGAGCGGCGATCCGTCGCTGCGGGCACGGGCGATCTGCGCGTCGAGATAGTCGCAGCACGCCTTGCGGTTGGACAATCCGGTGAGCGCGTCGCTCCGCGATTCAACGCGCGCGATTTCAAGGTCGGTCTTGAGCGCCTCGATCTCGCGGACGGAGTGGCTCAGATCCTCCTGCAGCTGCTCGGTGTGCGCGATCATCTTGGCGGTCGCTTCGGCGATGTCGGCGAGCATCGCGCGCTGGAGCTCCAGCGTCGAGGCGGTGTCGACGGAGTTGCGCTGCAGCGTGTCGACGTAGCTGCGCGTGCCCTCGTCCGATCGCTCGACGACGTCCGTCATGCGCGAGAGCTGGCGCTCGGTATCCTCGATCAGCCGGCCAACGCCCGAGCTGCCCATGCCGTAGAGGTCACGCCGGATGGCCGAGATCGCGGCAGCGCGCAGCACGCCCTTGGTCTCGCGCACCACGTCCACCGCTTCGACGAGCTGCGGGTCAGCGCCAGTCGCGTAGCGGTAAAGGAATTCATAGTTGGACGGGCTCGGCTCCAGGCCGCCCTCGTTCATCAGCGTCTGGATGCGCGCGATGAGCCCCGTGCCGTCGTCCACCGCTATTCCCGCCTGCAATGTTGCCGTCCGGCCCCCCGGCCATCCGTCATGTGCGTGGCCTAGGTGCGAACGGTAAAGAAACCGCGAAGCCGTCGCGAAAACATGGATTAACCCGTGAAACCCCGGCTCAGGAAGTCGGGGATCGGGCCGTTCCAGACAGGATCGGCGTCCGCGACGGGAGGCTGCGGCACCGGCGCGGCCGAGGCGCCGCGCGCCGGCGGGCGCCGCTCCTCGCGCGCGGCGCCATGGCCGCGCTCGCGGCGCGCCGGCGCTGCCGTCGGGGCGGGGGGGGGCGGGGGTGCGGCCGGCTGCGGCGGAGCTGAGACTCCGATCCGTGCGATCGTCTGCCCGGTCAACTTCTCGATATTGGCGATGTTCTCGGCATCTTCCTCTGTGACGAGGGTAAAGGCCTTGCCGGTGGCGCCGGCGCGGCCGGTGCGGCCGATGCGGTGGACGTAGTCGTCCGGGTGCCAGGGTGCGTCGAAGTTGAAGACGTGGCTGACGCCCTTGATGTCCAGGCCGCGCGCGGCGACGTCGGAGGCGACCAGGATGTTGATGTCGCCCGCCTTGAAGCGATCGAGTTCGGCAATGCGCTGCGATTGTTCCATGTCGCCGTGGATCTCGCCCGATCGAAAACCGTGGCGCTTCAGCGACTGGTTGAGCTCGCGCACCGTCGTCTTGCGATTGGCGAAGATGATCGCGGTACGCACGTCCTCGGCGCCGAGCAACTCGCGCAGTGTGTCGCGCTTGGCCCGTGCTGTCGTCTCGACCAACGCCTGCTCGATCAGCAGGCTGGTGGAGCCGGTACGCTCCACCTCGATCTGCTTGGGATTGGAGAGGAAGCGGTCGGCGAGCTTCTTGATCGGCGCCGGCATGGTGGCGGAGAAGAGCAGCGTCTGCCGCGTCGCGGGCAGCTTGGTGCAGATCTCCTCGATATCGGGGATGAAGCCCATGTCGAGCATTCGGTCGGCCTCGTCGATCACCAGAATCGAGCAGCCCGACAGCAGGATCTTGCCGCGCCCGAACAGGTCCATCAGTCGGCCGGGCGTGGCGATCAGCACGTCGACGCCCTGTTCCAGCGCCTTCACCTGATCACCCATCTGCACGCCGCCGATCAGCAGCGCCATCGAGAGCTTGTGGTACTTGCCGTACTTCTCGAAATTCTCGGCGACCTGCGCGGCGAGCTCGCGCGTCGGCTCCAGGATCAGCGATCGCGGCATCCGCGCGCGGCTGCGGCCGTGGGCGAGGATGTCGATCATCGGCAGCACGAAGCTTGCCGTCTTGCCCGTGCCGGTCTGCGCGATCGCAATCAGGTCGCGGTTCATCAGCACCGGCGTGATCGCCTTCTGCTGGACGGGCGTTGGCGTCGTATAGCCCGCGTCGGTGACGGCGCGGAGCAACTCGTCAGACAGGCCGAGATCGGCGAAGTGCATGGCTGGTCCGGGATCGGCGGCCGGGACGCCCGGGCGCATCGCCGCCGCCCTGTGCAAAGGCGGCTGATTTGTCAAGGTTTCGGAGGCTTGGGCGGCACCAGCCGGCGGAAACGCTCAATCCCGCACTCGCCGCCGGCACGCGTCCGAATGGCATCCCGGCCGGCGCAGATGCGCTCATCGTCGCCAGGGCTCATGTAGAAGCCGCCGTAGAAATCGAGCGCGGTGCACTCGCCGTCGAGCCGCGCGCGCATCCGCTCGCCGCCGCGCAGCACGAAATCGACCGCGTCGGGCGCGGTGACGCCCGCGCCCGCTATCTCCCCCGCGCCGATGCAGTGCGGCCCTTTCCGCTCCTCCATCGGCGGCGGCGGACCCGGCCGCCGCTCGCGTCGAAGCGGCATCCTGATCGTCGTCGAGCGGAACACCGTGGCCATGCTCGTGCGGCTCATCGCAGGTGGCGGTACGGGTGGCCGTGCGGCGCCGGCGAGTATCGCCGCGCACAGTATCGCCGCTCCCCGCACCACGCCCATCACGCGGGGACTGTGGAGCGCGGCTTGAACCTTCTATGAACCGCGCGAAGCCGGTGGGCTTGCCCGTGCTGCCGCGCTACGGAGCGGCGGTGGCCTACCCTGCGCCCTCCGCCGCGCTGCTCGATCGGCTTCGCGATCGCCTCGGCCCACGCGGCTTTACCACCGACGCGGCGGATCTCGCGCCGTGGCTCACCGATTGGCGGCGGCGGCTGACGGGGTCCGCGGCGGCGCTGGTCTCGCCGGCTGACGCGGACGAGGCGGCGTTCGTCGTGCGCGAGGCAGCAGCCGAAGGCGTCGCGGTCGTGCCCCAAGGCGGCAACAGTTCGATGGTCGCGGGCGCGACGCCCGCCGGACTGGGAGGAGATCGCCGCGCGCTGCTCGTCTCGCTGCGGAGGATGGACCGCGTGCGCTCGGTCTCGACGGAGGACGACGCGATGGTCGCCGAGGCGGGGGTCGTCCTCGCCGACCTGCACGCGGCGGCGGAGCGGGCGGGGCGGCGCTTCCCGCTGTCGCTCGCCGCGAAGGGCAACGCCACCATAGGAGGCCTCGTCTCGACCAACGCGGGCGGTACGCAGGTGCTGCGCTTCGGGCCGATGCGATCGCTGGTGCTGGGGCTGGAGGCGGTGCTGCCCGACGGCAGCCGGCTGAACGGGCTCGCGCCGCTGCGCAAGGATAATCGCGGCTACGCGCTCGACCAGCTGCTGATCGGCGGCGAGGGCACGCTCGGCCTCGTGACCGCGGCGACGTTGCGGCTCGTCCCGGCGATCGGCGCGCGCGCGGTGGCTTGGGTGGGGCTTGCGCGCGCGCAAGACGCGCTGGAGCTGTTGCGGATGCTGGAGGCGTCGCTCGGCGACGCGGTGGAGAGTTTCGAGCTGGTGCCTGACGAGGGGCTGGCGCTGGTGCTGCGGCATGTCCCCGATACGCGCACGCCGCTGGGCGGTGCGCATCCGTGGCACGTCCTGATCGAGGCGGTAACTCCGGGCGACGCGCCGATCGGCGAGCGGCTGGGCGAGGCCCTGGTGCTCGCCATTGATCGCGGTCTCGCCGGCGACGCGACCGTCGCCCGCAGCGAGGCCCAAGCCGACGCGCTGTGGAAGCTGCGCGAGAGCCTGTCCGAGGCGGAGGCGAGGGACGGGCTCGCCGCCAAGCACGATGTCGCGGTTCCAGTCTCGCGCATGCCCGCCTTCATGGCCGAGGCCGCCGCCGCCGTGACGCGGCGCTTCCCGGGCGCCCGCCCGATCGCGTTCGGGCACCTCGGCGATGGCAACGTCCACTTCAACGTGCGGGCGCCCGTCGGCGGCGACGATCGCGCCTGGTTCGCCGCCCAGGGCGCCGCCGTCTCCGCTTTCGTCCACCGGTTCGTGACGGATGCCGGCGGAACGCTGTCCGCCGAGCACGGCATCGGCCGGCTGAAGCGCGCGGACTTTATGGACCTCGCCGATCCCGCGCGGCTCGCGGCGATGCGTGCGATCAAGCGCGCCCTCGATCCCAAGGGCATCATGAACCCCGGCGCGCTGCTGCCGCTTGCGAACGGACCGCCCGCACCATAGACGCGAGCGCCTGTCCGGCCATCGGAGCCGTTCCGGGAGAGAGCGATGGCCAGCAACGGCACCCCCAATCAAGGCACCTCCGGCGCGGGCCTGCCGCTGTTCTATACCGACCTCGCGCCGCTCTCCAGCGAGCTGCACGCCGACTGGCGGATGCACGATACCGACCGCCTGCCGGCGCTGCGCACGACGCATGCCGTCCCGCTACTTGCCGAAGAGTTCCTGTCGGCGCAGCGTTTCTATCCGATCGTGTTCTCGACCGGCCCCGACCCCGTCCCGCTGGCGCTCATGGGCCTGTCTGACGGCATCAACGTGGTCGTCGACGCCGACGGCCGCTTCCCGGCCGACTATTATGTCCCCGCCTACGTTCGCCGTTATCCCTTCCTGCTCGCGAAGCTCCGCCAGGACAGCGACGACATGTCGCTTTGCTTCGATCCCGGTTCGGGCTTGTGCGGCCCGTTCGAGGACGGCGAGCCCGTGTTCGACGGCGACCAGCCGAGCGCGCACACTCGCGCCATCCTGGAGTTCTGCGACAAATTCGAGCAGGCGCTTGAGCTGACTGGGGCGTTGGTGCGCGAACTCGGCGAGCTCAAGCTGATCGGCGACGGTGAATTCACTATGCAGCAGGGCGAGGGGCGACAGCCGCACGTTTATCGCGGGTTCCAGATGATCACGGACGAGGCGGTGAAGGGCCTACGCGGCGACGTCGCGCGCAAACTCATCCAGAATGGCGCGCTGCCGCTCGTCTACGCGCATATCTTCTCGCTCCAGCGCATGAGTGATATCTATGCGCGGCAGAGCGCGCTTGGCCTGTTGCCACCCCCTAACGGGCCGGTGGTCTAGGAGGACGCGATGATCGGCGGCCGATCCCATGCCACGGACGGTGGCCGCTACACCGCCACCGCCATCGCCTTCCATTGGGTGATCGCGGCGCTGATCGTCGTCAATCTCGCGATCGGGCTGATCCCGCCGCTCGGCATTCTATTCTTCCTGCACAAGCCGATCGGCATCGTCGTGCTCGTCCTGAGCGCGCTGCGGCTGGTCTGGAGGGCCGGTCACCCGGCGCCGCCGCTGCCTGGAACGGTGGCGCCCTGGAACCGCGCGCTCGCCAGCGTCACGCAGTGGCTACTCTACATGGGCATGATCCTGATGCCGGTGTCGGGCTGGGTCTTCACTTCGGCTTCGCTCAAGCGACGGCCGCTGTCCTTCGGCTTGTTTGACGTGCCGCCGCTGCCCGTGATGCAGAGCGACGCGGTGGGCGCCCCCTGGCATCAAGGGCACGTCGTTGGCGGCTGGATCATGCTCGGCTTGGTCGCGCTGCACGTGGCGGGCGCGCTCAAGCACCATTTCCTCGACCGCGACGCGACGCTCGACAGGATGCTGCCAAGGCGCAGGCCTGTGTCGCTTTAGACCCACGCAAGGGTCATCGTGCCGTTAACGATATTTTTTTATTGGCTGTGCTTGAACGGCCACGAGCGGCTTCTATGTTGGGTGTGCGCGGTCGTGTCCCCCCCTTCGCGATCGCGCGTGACGCGCCTCCGGCGCGTCCCTCCCTGAACCTTGGCCACCCCGCGATCTCGCGGGGTGGCTTTTTCTTTTGGTCCTACTCGGCAGCCTGCGCGAGCGCCCCTGCCTCGGCGACCAGCGCGGCGGCAATCGTCGCCACCAGCGTGCGTGCGCTCGCAAGATCGGCGCCGGGATCGCGGCAGCCGGGATCGAGGTAGAGCGCGCGATCCACCTCGACCTGCAAGGCGTGGCGGTGGCGATGGGGGTCGCCGTGCCGCTCCAAGCTGTGGCCGCCGGCATAGGGCCTGTTGCGCGCGCAAGGCTGCCCGCACATCTTCACGGCGGCGAGCGCGGCGACGGTGAAGCGCAACGCGGCGCTGCGCCCGTGGAGATCGCCCAGCACGATGCGCGCTCCGCCCGGCCCCAGCGACGGCATGGAGTGACAGTCGATCAGCAGCGCGACACCGTGACGCGCCGCCGCCGCATCGAGCGCGTCGGCCACCGCGTCATGGTAGGGCCGGTGGACGAGCGCCAGCCTGCGCGCGATCTCGGCCGCCGCCAGCGGCCGTCGCCATACCGCCCCCCCCGCGGCGATCCGGCTCGGCACCGCGCCCAGCCCGCCCGCCACCTTGTCGCTTGACCGCGTGTCGAGCGCGCCCGCGTCGCGCACGATGGCGGGATCGATCTCGCGCGGATCTCGATTGAGATCGACGTAGGCGCGCGCGACGCGCGCGACGATCGCGACCGCGCCGTCGCGCACCGCGTCGGCGACGAGCAGGTCGGCGAACCGGTCCTCGATCGTCTCCAGCGCCGATCGCGGCAGCCGGGAGGCGGCGAGCAGCTCGTCCGGATAGCAGCGCCCGGCGTGCGGCACCGCGATCACCAGCGGCGTCGGCGCGCCGGCCGGGCCGAGCCGGACGAAAGGCGGGTCTGGCGGGCTCGCGGCGGCCATATCACCGTGCTACGCAACGTGCCGCCGCGCGACAATGGCGAGCGGCCGCGAAGGGTGCCAAATCTTAAGACTGGGACGACGACAGCCCCGGCTGGCCATCCGCTCCGCCGCGTCCCGAAAGGGGAAGAACGGCGGCTCGGCGGGCGAGCCTGACGACGCCGGACGGAGTATGGTGCGCGCATGACCCGAATCCTTCTCGCCGAAGACGACGCTTCGATGCGGACCTATCTCGCCCGCGCGCTGGAGCGGGTGGGCTATGCGGTCGACCCGGTGGCGTCGGGTATCGACGCGTTGCCGCTGCTTGAGCGCGAGAGCTACGACCTGCTGCTGACCGACATCGTCATGCCCGGCATGGACGGCATCGAGCTCGCGCAGCGCGCGGCGTCGCTGGCGCCGGGGATGCGCGTGATGTTCATCACCGGCTTCGCGGCGGTCGCGTTGAAGACGGGCGCCAGCCACCCGCACGCCCGCGTCCTTTCCAAGCCCTTCCACCTGCGCGACCTCGTGCTTGAGGTGGATCGCCTGTTCGGCGTCGACAGCATCGCGCGCGAACCCTGATCGCGTCCGCCGATCCCGCTTGCCATGCCTGACCAGCGGCTTTAAGGCCTGAACCTATGGGCGTGTAGCTCAGTGGTAGAGCACTGTGTTGACATCGCAGGGGTCGCAAGTTCAATCCTTGCCACGCCCACCATGTTGAGCCCCGGAGAACTTTAGGTTTTCCGGGGCCTTCTCTTAGCTGGATCGCCTGAAGTCCGCTGTCGGAACCAGCCAGTTTGCGGCGGGATACTCGCGGTTTCAGTTCGTGCGGGGGACACGCGCCGCGTGTACGCGACCTTGTGACCTGCATCGGCGTTCCGGCGATTGCCACGTCCTCGTGGCTCCAGGCAAACTGCTACGCCTCCGCATCCTTGATGACGCAGGGTGACGAGTCCGAACGTGCACCTCAACGGCATCAGGGTCGCGCGGCCACTCACTCCAATCTAGGCTGCGCCATCCGTCAGGCGGACGGCCCAGCGGCGTTCGTAACACCCGAATAGCCAAGCGCTACTTAAAGCGAACGCCGACGCCGAGCATCGCACGCTGGCGCGCGGTGTGATCCGCGTAGTTGGCGTAGACATACTGGCCGCTGACATACACCGGCACGGGCAGGCTCAGCCCGGTCAGCGAATATTCGACACCGCCGCCGAACTGGTAGCCGTCGGTGCGGCCGTGATTATAGTAGGACGTCTCCGGGCCGACGATCTGGCCATTGACGTAATAGAGGCCGGGAGGCGCATCGAACCGCTTGCGCTGCTCGTTGTTGACGTAGCCGCCCTTGCCGAAGACGAGCAGGTCCGGCGTCACCAGGAAGCCGGCGCGAACCGCGACGCCATATTCCTGGAACGACTTGTGGCAGACGGAGCCGCCATTGATCCCGCCCGTGCAGTTCTCGCTCCACTTGTTGGCGCGCCAGAAGCTTGCCTCGGGCCCGACGACGATGCGATCGGCGAGCACGCCGTCGAAGCCGACGGTGGCGCCGTAGCCGAACTTGTTGTTGTGCGTGCCTTCCGATTGGAAGCGATCCCAGCCGGCATTGCCCTCGACGCGGATGCCGCGGAACTCGGAAGTGATCGACTGCGCGTTTGCGGCATAGGTGGGCAGGGCGGCGGCGATGACGGCGGTGGCAAGAGCGATACGCATCTTCAGGTCCCTTTCGGCGTGATGGCGGGCATATACGGGAAATGAGCGAACGATGGGTGAAAAGGCGGCGTTCATTCTGCGGCCTCGGCGAATGCGTGTTTGTGTATTGGGCGTTCACCGGGCCATGGTTTGCCGGTGAGGGCTGGGTACCAGTCGGCGGGTTGGTCTCCGGTGCGTTGGCGGATGGCGTCGAGGCGGCGGACGGTGGCTTCGCGGCCGGACAGGATGGTGAGGAGTTCGGGCTCGTGGCCGAGGTCGAGCCGGGCGACGACCGAGTGGTTGGCGTGGCGCACGAGGAAGCAGCGCGAGTGGGCGGGGAGCTGGCGGATGAGCTCGAGCTCGTGCTCGGACAGGCCGAAGCCCAGGCAGTAATCCTCCGCGCGCGCCTTGGGATTGGGGGTGAAGATCATCGTCGCGGTCTGCTCGACGAGCGCGGACGCGATGCGGCTGTCGAGCGCGTCGCGCGCCGACTGGGTGGCGAAGCCGACGATCGCGTTGCGCTTGCGGCAGGTCTTCAGCCAGTCGCGGATGCGCGCCGAGAACACCGGGTCGTCGAGCGCCTTCCAGCCCTCGTCGATGAGGATCATCGCAGGGCTGCCGTCCAGCGTCCGGTCGATGCGGTGGAACAGCAGCATCATCGCGGGCGTGCGCAGTACCGGCTGGTCGAGCAGCGCGGTCATGTCGAACCCCGCCATCCGCACGTCGAGGTCGAGCGTGTCGGACGCGTTGTCGAACAGCCAGGCGTGCTCGCCGGCACCCACCCACGGGTCGAGCCTGGAGGCGAGGTCGCCGGGCTCGGGCCGCCTGCGTCCGCCCAACAGCTCGCGGAAGTGGCGCAGCCGGCGGAAGGCGGGCTCGGCGTCGTAGCTGGCGTCGACCGCGGCCGCCACCGCCGCCTGCTCCTCGGGCCCCGCGACCGCGAGCAGCACGCCCAGCCAGTCGCGCAGGAAGGCGCGGTTCTGCGCGTCGTCGGAGAGCGCCAGCGGGTTGAGCCCGGTCGCCTCGCCCGGCACCAGCCGCGCATAGTCGCCGCCGCACGCGCGCACGAACAGCTCGGCGCCGCGATCCTTGTCGAACAGCATGGTGCGGGGGCAGAAGCGCTGCGCCTGGGCGGCGAGGAAGTTCATCACCACCGTCTTGCCCGAGCCCGACGGGCCGATGACGGTGAAGTGGCCGAGATCGCCGCCGCCGTCGCCCGAGTGGAAGTTGAAGAAGTAGGGCGTGGCCGCCGTCGTCTCCAGCACCGTCACCGCCTCGCCCCAGTGATTGCCGGTGGCGTGCCCGAGCGGCAGCCCGTGCAGCGACAGGAAGCCCGCCGCATTGCCGGTCGAGACCAGCGCGCGGCGCACCAGATAGCCCTCGTTGCCCGGGAACTGCCCCCAGAAGCAGGGCTCCAGGTTGACGTCCTCGCGCACCGCCACCGCGCCCACGTCGGACAGGGCCGCGGCCGCCTGCGCGCACGCGCCGTCGAGCCCGGCGAGATCGTCCGCGCGCATCATCAGCGACAGGTGATGGTCGCCGAACCCCGCCTGGCCGAGCCCCAGCGCGTCGCGCGCCGCCATCATCTCGCGCCGCTCCGCCACCGCCTCCTCGTCCGCCGAGCGCACGCGACGGATGGCAAGGTCGATCCGCTCGCGCGCCACCTGCCGGTCGGCGGGCGCGAAGCTCTCGGTCAGGACGAGCTCGTGGGGCAGGCGCAGCAGCTGGTCGACGAGCCCCGCGTGCGTCGCGTCGGGATACTCCTTGATCGACAGCATGCCGGCGAAGTCGCTGCCGCCCGCCCGCCGCGTCTCGATCGTGTCCAGGCCGAAGCTCACCCGCGCATACGGGATGTGGTGGCCAAGATCGGTGTCGTCGCCGGGCGCCAGCACCGGCCGCATCTCGCCATTGTAGATCGCCGACAGGAGCTCCAGCGGCTCCGAGCACAAGCCGCCCGCGCCCTCGTACAGCCCCATCGTGCGCGCCCCGTAGGACCCGAGCGCCGCCACCAGCCCCGCCGCCGCCGCGTCAAGCGCGCGCAGGTCGGCGGCATGATCGCCCTGGCCGCCGGCGCGGCCGAACATCCGGCCGACACGCTCCGCCCAGCCCGCCCGCCCGCGCGCCGGGCGGCGCACGATCGTCACCACCTGCTCGTTGACGAACAGCCGCCGCGAGGCGAGCAGCCGCGCCCAGCGCGCGTCGACATGCGCGGCGAAGCCCTGCGCGAACTCGGCCGGGCGCGACACCGTCACCCGCCGCCTGACGACATGGTGGACGAGCACGAAACGCGCGTCGAGCACCGAGCGCAGCATCGTCTCGCGCACGCTCAAATGATGGTCGAGCGCCGCCGCATCCTCGGTCTCGAACGGCAGCCCCGGCACCTGGATCATCCGCGCGAGCGCGCCGTCGCGCAAGCGCAAGGTGGTCGCATCGAGGTGGCGGGCATAAGGCAGCCGGTCGCCGGCACAGGCCTCGCGGCGGCGCCACGCCGCCGGCCCCACCCACCTGGCGCGCGCCTCGCTCACGGCGCGTAGCTGTTGCAGCCCCACCGCTTCCAGTTACGGACGCGGGGGCAGCGGCTGACCTTCACCAGCCACAGGTCGAACACGCGCGGCTCGCGCAGGCAGGCCAGATAGCCCGCGCCGTGCACCAGCAGCGCCACCGGCAAGGCCCAGAAGCTCCGCGTCACCAGGAACGCCTCGGTCGTCACGCCCACGTTCACGATGAAATAGCTGTACGTCACGCCCGCGAACATCTGCGGCCGCGTCAGCGCGCGGAACACCGGCGTGCGGGCGAGCGCCACCTTCAGTGCGCCACGCCGGCGGTGGACTGGATGCCCGACACGATCGCCGACGCCCCGAACAACACGAAGCAGCCCACGATCACCGTCGCCCCGAACCGCCAGTTCATCCGGCCCGTCAGCATCATGAAACCCACCATCGCCACCGCGATCACCGCCACCGCCGTCGCCACATTGCCCAGCAACGTACCCTGCAACCAACCCAACGCCGCCACAATCGGACCCGAACCCGCCGGATCCACACCCCCCTGCGCAAATACCGCCGTGGGCAGGAAGAGCAGCAAAGCGGCAAAAGCGTAGGCGCGGATCATGCGAGCCTCCACAGCGCGATGCCGTTGCAGGCGGAGGACGATCGCCACGACGCCCAAAGTGGCTGCATGGCCGCCGCGATGTCCGGAATGGTGGGCCCGTTCATCGTCGCCTCCCGTCAGTTCGCCGGGCGCTTACGCGCCCGGCGAACCGCATTAACCGGCGGTGCTCATGTTGATCGTGCCGTTGACGCCGTTGGGGAAGAAGCCGCCCTTCGCGGCCGCGACGTTCGTCAGGTAGACGATATCGAGCACCTGGCCCGTGGTACGGCTGTAGACGATGGAGTCGCTGTCCGTAGGCACGATGTTAGAGGCGCCGCCTGAGCCCTGCACACCCTGATCGTCGTCAGACGAGCCATCCAGGCTGTCCCGCGCGTTCGAGATCGCCTCGGTTGCCTGGATCAGCGCCGGCGCCTGTATCCCCTTGCTGTAGAGAACAGTGCGGACGAGCCCGGCATGATATGCCTCCGCCGCCAGAATTCCGGCTGCCGCCTCCAGGTAGGAACTGCTTGAAATGAGCGGCGACGCGCCCTTGTAGGCGGTGACGCCAACATCCTCGAAGATGAACGCGCCGAGCAGGAAATTCTCGTCGCTGGCATAGGGATCGAAGGATTGCCCTTTAGTAATGAGGCCGGCCGCCACCGCCGCGCTGGAGAAGGCGCCGTTCGGATCGGCGCTAATGTCGAGCGCCGGCTGCGCGACCGCAGCCGAGCCGAGCGCGCTGCGCAAGAAAGCGACATGGGCGCGCTCGTCACCCGCGATCTCGTTTGCGTACTGGCGAACCACCGGATCGGTGAAGACGACGGCGCGGCCGCCCGTCACGCCGCCCTGGGTGCCGGTGCCGCCGAGCAAGCTCTGGTCGAGACCTGCGCCCGTCGTGGCGTGGACGTAGAACTGCGCCTCCAGATATTCGAGATTGAGCGCAAAGTTCAGGATGTCGGCGTCGCCGATCTTGGCGGCGGGCGCAGGCGCCTCGGTCTTGTCGTCGCCGCCGCAACCCGCGAGGAACGACATCGCACCAACGGCGGCGGTGCCGCTGGCAGCGATCTTCAGGAACTTGCGGCGCTCTTCCTTGCGCCGCGCCTGCCGCTCGAGCACTTCGGCGATGAGATGATGTTGGTTCATGGATTCGACCTCTCTTCGCGTCTAGTTGGCGGCACTCATCGTGATGTTGCCGTTGACCCCGTTCGGGAAGAACCCGCCCTTCGCGACGGCGGTGTTGTTCAGGTAGACGATGTTGAGGACCTGCCCCGTCGTGCGGCTGAAGGCGAGCCCGTTGCCGTCGAGCGGTACGATGTTGCTCGCATCGCCGATCGCGCGGATGCCCTGGTCGTCGTCGCTCGGCCCGTCGAGGCTGTCGCGCGCGTTCGAGATGGCCTCGGTCGCGTCCACCAGCGCCGGCGTGTCGATGCCCTTGCGGTACAATGTCGTCCGCACGATGCTGGCGTGGTACGCTTCCACCGCGAGGATCCCGGCGGCGGCCTCGGTATAGGTCTTGTTGGTGATAAGCGGGGCCGCGCCCTTGTAGGCCGTGACGCCGACATCCTCGAAGATGAAGGCGCCGAGCAGGAAATTCTCGTCGCTCGAATAGGGATCGAAGGACTGACCCGGTCCGACCAGCCCGGCGGCGCGCGCCGCGCTGGAGAAGGCGCCGTTCGGATCGGTGCCGACGTCGATGGCCGGTGAGGACACAGCCGACGAGGCGAGCGTACGGCGGAGGAAGGCGACGTGCGCGAGCTCGTCTTGCGCGATCTCGAGGGCGTAGGCTTGGACAACGGGATCGGTGAAGTTAACTTTCCGGCCTCCAGTCACCGCGCCCTGTGCGCCGGTTCCGGTGAGCAGGCTGTTGTCAAGCCCGGTGCCGAAGACAGCGTAATGATAAAACTGCGCCTCAAGATATTCGAGGTTCAGCGCGAAGTTGAGGATGTCGGCGTCGCTGACGCTCGACTGCGCGGCGGCCGGCACAGCCATGCCAAGCGCGACCAGTCCACCGCCCGCGACGGCCGCTGCACCAAACGCACGGAACAGCGCACGACGATTATTGCGCCTTTGCGCGCGCGCTTCCAGTGCATCAAGCACGTCACACTGCTGGTCGGTCATCGAACCTGACTCCCTGATTTCGGTGGCAAAATCGCATTATCTTTAACCATGCACCAGCGCGACTACGTTAGGCGTACGCTCCCGTACGGCCCGCTGGCGACGTCTCGTCATTGCGCGAAAAGTTCCCCTTCCCCAGTGAAATACATCAGCGCATCTCGCTGCCGGAAGCACTATCTTGTCGACACCTGATGGAGAGTGCGACCATGCTGATGCGCACTGGCGAACCGTTCCCCCTGGCGAACAGTCGCAATCGCCTGCTGAGAAGCCTGCGACCCGCGGATCGCGCGATGCTCGCCCCCGACCTCGAGCAGGTGCCTCTGCAACGCGGGTCGCGACTGTTCACGGCGGATGCGCTGGTGGACAGGCTCTACTTTCCCGAGCGGGGGCTGCTCGCGCTGGGGGAGGGGAGAGGCCTGACGGCCCGTGTCGAGATCGCGGTCGTTGGATGCGAGGGGCTGGTGGGGTGGCCGGCGTTGCTGGGATGCGAGCTGTGCGCGCACGATGCCGTCGTCCAGGGCTCGGACGGACGCGCGCTCTCCATTGCGGTTGAACCGCTGCTCGCCGCCTGTCGCGCCAGCCAGACGCTGTGGATGGCGCTCCTCGGCTTCGTGCAAGCAGTCATGAACCAGATGACGCGCACGATCGCGTCCAGCATCGAGAACACGCTCGACCAGCGGATCGCGCGGTGGCTGCTGATCCGCCACGATCGCCTCGACGGCGACCATCTCCTCATCCGGCATGACGAGATCGCGAGCGCTCTCGGCGTGCGTCGCGCGAGCGTGACCGATCGGCTGCACGTGATCGAGGGCGAACGCCTCGTCCGTTGCCGGCGCGGCCGGATCGTGATCCGCGATCGTGCCGCACTCGAGACTTTCGCGGGCGAGGCTTATGGCGCGTGCGAAGCCGAATATCGCGGCCTGCTCCCGACGTCGGACGCCGCGTCGCACTAGGTGTTCGTCGCAGTCGGACGCTTGCAGTGGTGCAGCGTGGTGCGGCTCACGGTTTCGTACCGACGATCTTCGGGCGGACCGATTGTCGCCGAGCCCTCCCGCGTGGGCGGCGCAGTTCAGTGGGCGAAAGCGGCGACGATGCTCGGCACCGCACGGGCGACCTCGAAGTCGCACCGCAGCGCTCGGGCGAAGCGTGCGCCGGCACCGCCGATCCGGCGGGCGAGCGCGGAGTCTTCGAGCAGCTGGAGAACCCGCGCGGAAAGATCGGCCATGTCCGACCGCACAGGCACGTAGTGCTCCCATGGCACCAGCCTGTCATGATACCATTGCCGAAAGCCCAGCTCCGACGTCACCCTCAGTACCGGGCTGCCGCTGTGCAGCTTGCCGAGCAAGCTGGTCCACGGGCCGCTATTGCCGTCGATGTCAATGTGGACGCGGACTTCGTCCAGCCGGACGTTGGGCACGAAATCGCGGAATAAGCCTTCGGCGCGCAGGCGCGGCTCGGCGGAGGCGAAGTTCGCGGTCACCGCCGTCAAGCCGACGTCGGCGACCGGCCCCATCGTTCGCGCGAGACGGCAGAGCCGGACGCGGGGCAGCGCCTCGACCTTGTCGGCAAGCCCGGTGGTGCTGCCCCGCCAGAAGGCGACGGGCCGCCGCTCCCCCCACGGCCGCGACCTCGCCAAGAACGTGCGTGCGAGGTCGGCGTAGCCGTCGGTCATCAGGAACTGATAGTCCGGGATCAGCGTGTAGCCCGGCGCGCGCGTGTCGAAGGCGAGGCCGGGCCGGTGCCCCTCGTCGCCGAGATTGAGCGCGCAGCTTCCCGTCGGCCGCGCCTCGATCACCGCGCCGATCAGCGGCAGCGTCTCGACCCAGCGCGCGAAGATCTCGCGTGGATGTTGCGTCCAGGCCTTTTCGTGGAAGCGGAAGCGGAAGCGGAAGCGGTGCGTGCCGTCGGCGTCGGCCCGCCATACCGGCACGGCTTCGGCGGCGCGCGCGTTGTCGACGACGTCGAGGCGCAGTCGTGCGAGCGGCTCCGGCAGCGCGGCGAGCAGCGCGTTCGCCGCCGCCATGTCGCGCGCGAGGAAGGCGAGGATCAGCGCCTCGCGCTTCGCCGCGTCGATGCGGGGGGGGGGGGGCGGCGGCTCGCGGAGGCGGGTATGGAATCACGGCCAAGTCGTAGCCGGTACGATTGGCTTCGCCTATCGGACGAGCCGCGCGTGCTGGCGCCATTGCCCGCGCTTGCCAGCGGCACCCGTGCTGGCTAGTCGCTTGGCCATGCCCGACCGAGATTTGGAGGCGCCGCCCGCGCTCGCGGCTCGCGGGGGGACGGGAATCGGCCGCCCCGCGCTGTTCCTGGATCGCGACGGCGTTATCAACGTCGATACGGGCTATCCGCACCGTCCCGAGGAACTGGCCTTCACATCCACCGCCATCGACGGCGTCCGTCTCGCCAACGAGGCCGGTTGCCTCGTGATCGTCGCGACCAACCAGTCGGGGGTGAGCCGCGGGCTCTTCGGGCTGGAGGCGGTGGACCGTTTCCATGACGCGATCCGCGCGCGAATGGCTGCCGCCGGCGCCCGCATCGACGCCATCTATTCCTGCCCCTATCATCCCGATGGAACGGTCGCCGCCTTCCGCGCCGACCACGAGGATCGCAAGCCCAGGCCCGGCATGCTGCTGCGCGCGATGCGCGAGTGGCCGATCGATCGGGCACGCAGCCTGATGGTGGGCGACAAGCCGAGCGACCTCGCCGCAGCCGAGGCGGCGGGCGTGGCGGCGATCCTCGTCCCCGCGAATAGCTGCGACCTTGGCGCCGTCGTTGCGACCTGGCTCGGCCGCATCGGCGGGCGCGCCGCGGCATGACGCGTGCGGCGCCTCGCTCCGCCGCGGACCCGGTCACGCGCTTCGTGGACTGGGTGAGGACGGATGCGCTGCCCACCTGGGCGGAACGCGGCTTCGACGCGGCGGCCGGGCGCTTCCACGAGCGGCTCGACGAAGCGGGTCGGCCGCTCGCCGTGCCGCACCGGGCGATGGTGCAGGCGCGCCAGATCTACGTCTACGCGCATGCCGGGATGCTTGGCTGGCACGATCGCGGCGTCGAGCTCGCGTCGCGCGCGATGGCCACGTTGCGCCGCGAGTTCTGCGTCCACGCTGGCGGGTGCGCGAGCGTCCACTTCTCCGTCGACGTTTGGCCGTTCGCGCCTCGATCCACGGTGCGCGATGCCTACACCCACGCCTTCGTGCTGTTTGCCGCCGCCTACCTCCATCGCGCCACCGGCGACGCCGCGCTGCTCGATTTCGCCGACGAGGTGATCGGGTACATCGATGCGGAACTGTTCGATCCGGTGCATGGGGGCCTCTTCAACACGGCGGAGGCGCGGGAGGGCGAGAAGCTTCAGAACCCGCAGATGCACCTGCTCGAAGCCTATCTCGCTCTTGCCGAGGCGGCGCCGGGGCGTGGCTACCTGGAGCGCGCGCATCCGCTGGTCGGCTTGCTCGACGGCAGGATGATGCGCTGGGCAGAGGGCGTGCTGCCCGAGCGTTTCGCCGCGGACTGGAGCCCGCATCCCGACCCGCTCGTCGCGGGCGTGTTCGAGCCCGGTCATCATTTCGAGTGGATCTGGCTTCTCGCCTGGTACGAGCGGCTCTCGGGCGAGGCGCTCGGCCGCTGCCGCGACGCGCTGCTGGCGTCGGCGACGCAGCCCTCCGCCACAAGCGCCGGCCTCATCCGCGATCAGCTCGGCGCCGACGGTCAGGTCTTCCGCGCCGCGCACCGGCTCTGGCCGCACTGCGAGGCGATCAAGGCGGCGACCGCCTGCGACGCGCCGCCTGCGCTCGCCGAGGATGCCGCACGTGGTCTGCTCGACCATTTCCTGGGGCGGCCGTTCGCCGGCGGTTGGACCGACCAGCTCTCGCCCGCGCGCGAGCCCATCGTCGACTACGTGCCGGCGAGCTCGCTCTATCACCTGATGCTCGCCGCCGCCGTCGCGAACGGTGCACGCGCGGCTTGATCGGCCGCGTTTTTCCTTGGAAAAGATGAAGATGGACAGCCTTCAGGTCGATCTCCTCGGAGAGCACACCGTCGCCATCATCGGCGACCTGATGATCGACTGCTATCTGAACGGCGACGTTCGGCGGATCTCGCCCGAGGCGCCGGTTCCGGTGCTGCGCGCCTCCTCGCAGCGCATCGTGCCGGGCGGCGCCGCCAACGTGGTCGCGAACCTCGCCGCGCTGGGTGCGCGCGTTCGCGTCGTGGGCCTCGTCGGCGAGGACGAGATGCGCGGCCCGCTGATCGATGCGATGACCGGCTTCGGCGCGGTGGATTGCGCGGGCGTCGTCGCCAGCGCCTCGCGCCGGACGACGCAGAAGCTGCGTATCGTCTGCGACCAGCAGCAGATCGTCCGCGTCGACCATGAGGACGAGGGGCCGCTCTCGCGGGACGACGAGGAGCGTTGCGTCGCCGCCGCGCTGTCGGCCATCGCGGACGCCGAGGTCGTCGTGGTATCCGATTACGGTAAGGGCGTGTGCTCGGACCGGCTGTTGCGCGCGGTGCTCGACCGCGCCGCCGGACTTGGCAAGCCGGTGCTCGTCGATCCCAAGCGGCGTGATCTCTCCGGCTACCGCGGCGCCACGATCCTCACGCCCAACCGCAAGGAGCTAGCTGACGCGACGGGCCTGCCGTGCGAGACCGATGCCGAGGCGCAGGCGGCGGCGGAGGCGGCGCAGGCGGTGTGCGGCGCCGCGATCCTGCTCACCCGGTCCGAGAAGGGCATGTCCTACTTCCCGGTCAACGAGCCGCCGCTCCACCTCGCCACCGTCGCACAGGAGGTGTTCGACGTGTCGGGCGCGGGCGACACCGTGGTGGCGGTGATCGCGGCGGCGATGGCTGCGAAGCTGCCCGTCTCGGCGGCGATCCGCATGGCCAATCACGGTGCGGGTATCGTCGTCTCCAAGCGCGGCACCGCCACCGTGACGCGCGACGAGCTCGCCGCCTCCCTTGCCGCCGAGACGAGCGTGACGCTCACCGACGAGGGCCGGTTGGTGGACCTGGAGGAGGCGGTGGCGCTGCGCTGGGCGTGGCACCGCGAGAAGCTGACCGTGGGCTTCGCCAACGGCTGCTTCGATCTCCTCCATCCCGGCCACGTCTCGCTGATCCGCCAGGCGGCGGCGGCGTGCGACCGGCTTATCGTCGCGCTCAACAGCGATGCCTCGGTGCGCCGGCTGAAGGGGCCGACGCGGCCTGTACAGGACGAGCGCGCGCGCACCGCCGTGATGGGCGGTTTGCGCGGCGTTTCTGCCGTCATCCTGTTCGACGAGGACACGCCGCTCGATGCCATCCGCGCGCTCCAGCCCGACGTGCTGGTGAAGGGCGAGGATTATACCGAGGACAAGGTCGTCGGCGCGTCGATCGTGAAAGATCGCGGCGGGCAGGTGGTGCTGGCACGACTGTCCGAGGGCCACTCGACCTCGCGGCTCGTCGCGCGCGCGGCTGACGCGCCCGACCCCGTGGCGGCGGAGCGGATGCCTGCGGAGGAGGAGACCTTCTTTCCGCAGGCGTCCTCCTCCTAGCGGCCGCGGCGGCGCTGCGGTGGCGCTGCTGGGCAGGCTGCGCGCGGCGAGGCTCGTATCGCGCGCCGCACGCGCCGCACGCGAACGACGCTGGACTCATGCGGCGGCGCTGTACGAGGCGGCGCTGAGGCTGCGTCCCGACGGGGGACGCACACACGTCCAGGCCGGCCACATGCGCAAGGAGGCGGGGGAGCTGGCGGCGGCGGAGCGGCACTATCAGGCGGCGCTGCGCCTCATGCCCGACGACCCCGACCTCGCGCTCCAGCTCGGCCACTTCCACCGCGTCGCCGGCCGGGTCGCAGAGGCGAAAGGCGCGTATGAGCGAGCGGCGACGTTGCGCCCGGACTGGCGTGATCCCGTCACCGAGCTCGAACGGCTCGCGACCGTCACGCTGCCGCGCGACCAGGCGGGGGAGGGCGCGCTCGCCGACGATGGCCGCCTGCTCGCTCCAGCGCCCGAGCCGCTGTACGAGAGCGCGCGCGACCGGCTGTTGACCGAGTATCTCCCCACTCGTCTCGGCCGCGCCGATCCGCCCCCCGAAGGCGTCTCGATTCGGCGTCTTGGCCATCTCGACCGGACGGCGTGGGGCACCGCGCGCACGCTGCGCGGCATCGAGGCGATCCTGGGCTCGTGCGTCTCACGCGACCCGATCCGCGACGTGCAGATCCTGCTCAACGGCTACGTCGTGCACGAGCAGGCGGTGCGCGCCTACCCGCTGCCCGCCGACGTCGCGTCGGCGCCCCTGCGCAAATACGTGTTCAACGCGTGGATCGATTTCTCCCGCTTCGTGCCGGGCCGTTATCATGTCGAGCTGCGCTTCCGCGCCGGCGAGGACGCGGATCGGTTCGACGAGCGACGTCGCTTCTGCGACTATGTCGTGTTGAAGCCGCCCGCCGCCACGCCCGAGGTGCCGGGCAGCGAGGCGTGGGTGCCGCCTATCGATCCCTGCGATCCGCGTACGCTCGACGCGCAGATCGACGCGCGACCGAGCGTCGTCCGCAGGCCGGCCGAGCGCCTGATCGCGCCGCCGCAGCGGATCCTCGTGCTCCGCACCGACCAGCTCGGCGATCTTGCCATCTCCGTGCCGGCTTTACGCCGCCTGCGCGCGCTCGCGCCCGACGCGTTGCTCGTCGGGCTGTTCACCACCGCGAACGAGGGGCTTGCCCGATCGCTCGGCCTGTTCGACGAGATCCTGATCGCCGACTTCCCCGACGTGCGGGAGGAGCGCCGCCGCGTGATGGCCGCGCCCGAGCAGGAGCGGCTTCGCGAGCGGCTGCACGGTTACGATTTCGACGTCGCGATCGATCTCGCGCCGGCCGACGTCTCGCGCAACCTGATGCTGCTGTCCGGCGCCAAGCTGACGGTCGGCTTCGGGCGCGAGCAGTCGCCCTGGCTCGGCGCGGCGCTGGACTTCGACGTGCGCGACGCGTTGGGCCAGGCCAGCATTCTGCCGTCGGCGGCGAGGACGCTGGCGCTGGTCGAGGCGCTCGGCACGCTGTTCGCCGACGCCGGTCCGGTAGTGCCGGCGGAGGCAGGGAGCGTGGAAAGGCTGGCGCGCTTCGGGCTCGCGCCCGGTGAGCGCTTCGTGCTGCTGCACGACGGCGCGCGCATCGCGTTCAGCCGCTGGCCCTACTATCCCGCGCTCTCTGAGCGGTTGCTCGAGCGGGACCTCAAGGTCGTCCACCTCACCGACGAGGTCGATCAGCGCGCGCGCCTGCCCGCTACGCTGGCCGGCCATCCGCGCTACCTGCTGATCGACGAACGCCTGCCGTTCGAGGATCTGGACGCGCTCGTGGCGCACTGTGCGCTGTTCGTCGGCAACGATTCGGGGCCCAAGCACCTGGCGGCATTGCGCGGCGCGAACGTCGTCAGCGTGCATTGCGCCCGCACCAACTGGGGCGAGTGGGGGCAGGGGGGCTCCGGAGCGATCGTAACGCGACGGGTGCCATGCTCGCCCTGCCACATCTACCACGAGCCGGAAGAGTGCGCGCGCGACTATGTGTGCGTCACCGCGATCAGCGTCGACGAGGTGCTGGCGGCGTCGGCGCCCTATCTGCAAGTCGCCGGCGCCTAGCCGATCAGCCGCTTGTACCCTCGCGGATCGAACGGCTCAGTAGACGAACGGCCCCAAGTGCATCTCGGCAATCCTCGGGTTGCAGGGCATATCGTCGTCGGCCGGGAAAATGCGCGTCGAAGGTATAAATTCGCCCAAATTCTTGCGCGCGAGCGTCAATTCTAGCGACTGGGGAAGAGGGATGCCGCCCACTGCCTCGAATTGAGAGAAGTTGTTGCCGTGCACGTTGACGACGTGGTGCGATGCCGTGAGATTAAGCGCCACCTGCCGGGCGGTATGTGCAAATTGCTGATCCCGCAGAAGTTGAAGATTATGTACTTCCAAGACGATCTGCGAGAATTTAGCCAGGACATTGTTGGGCGTAAAGCATAGCGCCAGCCACTCAGCCCCTTCTATGTCACACTTCAAGATCATATTATCTGCGTCTTGATGCCCATTTTCAACGATCAATGACTCAATCGTGGCCATACCTGGAACTAGATCATTTGAGATACCCAGCTTTTTCCAATGGAAGCGTGGATGCTCGAATGGCAGTTGCTCGATCGTGTGGTCGTACTGGAAAATGTCAATTCCGCGAACGGCGATGTCATAATCCCAGGAGACGTCATCGTTGATGCCGAGGGAATAGGCCGCTTGCACGCCGTCGAAGCGGTCGAGCATTATGTAGCCTCCGTCGAAGTTTCGGCCGAGGCGCACGCGTGGGGTGCCGACAAGTTCGTATGGTCGCAACGGCCGTAGGAACGACTTGGCGAGATGGGTCGCAATCCGCGTTTGATCCTGCTGCATTCTAACCCTCTTGAACGGTGGGCAACGCTTGGAGGAATGTTGGTTTGTCCGCAACGAAGAAGCAAACCTAGGTGAAATGCGGCGGCACCTGGATCGGATCGCCGCATCCGACGGTAGCCTGGGCTGATCGCGTCAGCGTTAAGGAGCAAGCGTAAAAGGTACAACGTTGCTCCGACGCTGATCCTAATCAGACGTCGACCGTGAAAAGCCGCTCGCCCCGGCGCGTCGGGTAGGGCGGTATGATGCTGCGGCGGCGGAGGCGCGCCTCGGTGCGTACGGGTGGCGCGCCATAGCCGCCGAGCACCTCAAGCCCCTCGAAGCGGTGTCGCCGCGCCGCGAGCAATCGGACCGCCGCGTCCTCGTCCTGCGGCGAGCGTCGCAGGCATTCGACGAACGTCATCTCGGCGGCTTCGAAGTCGCCGGCGGTGGCCTCGATCGAGCCAAGGATGACGAGTTCGTGGTGGTCACGCGGCCGAAGCCGGGTGATCGCCGCCTGCGCGCGTGCGGCGAGCCGCCAATCGCCATTGTCGAGCCCGGCGTCACGCACCCGGCGGACGACGTCGAGCTCTACGCCCGCGAAGCGCGACAGCACGCGATCCAGGATCAGGTGCAGCACCGCCGATCGGTTGGCATCGCCGAGGTCGTCGATGACATCGAGGAGCAGCGGCTCCGGGCATTCGCGCGCCAGGAGCGCGATCCACGCCTCGAACGCGTCGTCCTCGCCCGCATCGCCGGCGGCACGCCGCGCGAACTCGAAAATGTCCGTGCCTCGTTGCGCGACCCGCCGGACAGCCGACAGGTAAGGCCCCAGCCCATCCGCATCGAGGCGCGCGACGCGGTGGAGCAGCCGGATCGACCCGAGCGGCGGCGTCGCCAGGTCGCGGACGGCGAGCGCGAAGTCGCCGAGTGCGGTCAGCGCGATCGCGAACGCCAGCTCGTCGAGCGGCGCGTCGCGCAGCATGCGGTAATCCAGGTCGGGCAGCCGCGCGTGCGCCTCGACGAGGCCCGCGAGGGTGGCGGCGGCGCGAGCCGCCTGCGCGTCGTCCGGCGCGGGAGCCGAGAGGAAGGCGCGCAGCCCCGCGCCGGCCGCCGCGAGATCGGCGGGTGGCGAGGGCGGCGGGATCGACGGCCCGATCCCCGCCGCTTCATCCGGCCGCCCCGAGAAGCGACGCGGCGCCGGCGGCGTCGCGCGCGGCGCGAATCCGGCTGCCAAGGTGTCGAGTTCCGCGAAGAGGATGTCGATCGCGCGCCGCGGCGTTGCCACCGGCGTGGCCGGCGCAGGGAGGCCGCGGCTGATCGCCGCCGCGTCGCGAAGCAGGGCGGCGGCGCCCGCCTCGCCCGCCTCGGCGAGGATCACGGCCCAGTCGTCGAGATCGGTCGCGTCGGGCACCGGTCGTGCCGTCGCGAGCGACGCTCGCCACACCATCAGCGTGATCGTCGGCATCATGGCGCCCGGATCAGACGTAGCGCCGGACGGCGTCGTAGACCTCGTCGAGACCGATCGCGGTCACGCACACGAAGTCCGCGCCGCATTCGTCGACGTCATGATAGATGAGGCAGCCCGCGCACGGCACCTTGCGCGTGACGATCACGCCGCCATGCTCCTGGCCCCACTCGCTCCAGTTGATGCGCGCGGAATGGATGCTCACGACGGGCACGCCGCGCAACGAGGCGAGGTGCTTGGGCCCCGAATCATTGCCGACATAGACGTCGCAATAGGAGAGCAGCGCGTCGAACTCGTCGAAGGGCAGGTGGCCCTCGATCACGACGACGCGGTCGGACGCGGCCATCTCCGGCGGTAGCCGGTCGCGGAGACCCGGCGTGTCCGCGAACAGCACGATCTTGAGGTCGGTCTCGCGATGCAGCCGCTCGGCGAGCGGCACGTAGTGCGCCCAGCGGCTGAACACGATCCGCGCACCCATGTGCAGCACGGCGAAGCGATTGCCCGCGCCTATGCCGAACGCCTCGAGCCGCTCGCGTGGCAGATCGTCGCGACGAAGCACGCGGGCGCTGCTCCTCGCCAGCGCCGCAAGACGCTCAATCATCGTGAGGATGCGTGTGGAATGCGAGGCGATCTCGCGGTGGTTCTTGGGATCGTGGTAGGCGTCGTCGACGCTGGCGTTGAGGCGTGGCCAATCGGGATCGTCGAAGCCATAGAGGAAGGGCGCGCCCGACAGCATCAGGAAAGGCCGCGACATGCGGCTGCTCGACAGGTCGATCGCGACGTCGAAGCTGTAGGCGGCGAGCGTCTCGCGTAGTCGCTCCTGCGCCTCCCAGTCCATCGTGCGGCCGCGCAGGGTGATGTCCTCGTCGAAGCGCGAGACAACGAGATCGTCGAAGATGTTCAGCGTGCGCGCGAGATCGGCGTTGGCCGGACTGCATAGGCCGACGATCCTGGCATCGGGGAACAGCTCGCGCAGCCGCTCGAGGCCGGGGATCGAGGCGACGAGGTCGCCGAGCTGATCGGGCCGCATCACCAGGATGTTGCGGATCTCGGGCAGCATGTTCGCGCGCGCCGCCTCGTGGATCACGCTCGGCCGGGCATTGATCTGCTCGGCGATCGGGCGCGGATCGGCGGGATCGAGCGTGACGACGCCATCCGAGCCGGGATGGTCCGCCTCAAGGAGCGGCGGCTCGACCACGAACTCCTCGAAGTGCGAGCGGACCTTGAGCAAGGTGTCGCGGAAGCGGAGCTCCAGCACGTGGCGACCGAGCGCGAATCGAGAGAAATCATACCAGATGTTGAAGACATACTTGTGGATCCGGGTGGGATCGGGCTCGTACTCCAGCTCGTACGGTCCCTTGACGGGGCCGCGATGGATGACGAGGCCGTTCACCAGCGCCGTCACCTCGGTCAGCGGCTCGGTCGAGATGCCGAAGCCCCGGATCGCCTCCACGCCGCGCACGACGCGACGCATGCCCCAGAAGCTGTTCAGGCGAACGCCGAACTGGATGATGTTGAGCGAGGGCACGCTGCGCTTGAGCATATCGCGCGTAGGGCGCGGGAGCTGCTCGGGCGCGAGGCGACCATAGGCGGCGATGAGCCTCGGCTCGGCCGACAGCCGCCGCGGGTCGGACGGAAGCAGCACGTCGGGCACCACCTCGTCCGCCGTCGCCTCCTCGGGCAGCCGCAGCCCGGCGGCGCGGACGCGCGCGAGCTCCTGCCGGGGCGCGTCCCAATCCGGCTTCAGCGCGGCCGCACGCTCATAGGAGCGCACCGCGTCGCGCAACCGGCCGAGCAGCTTGTTGAAGTGGCCGAGCTGGAGCGCCAGGTCGGCGTCGTCCGGCCTGAGCGCGAGCGCGGCGGCGTAGTGCTCGTCCGCAGCCATGTAGTCGCCCGCTTCCTTGAACATGTGGCCGGCCTGCACGTGCACGCCGGCATGATCGGGCTCCAGCAGCAGCGCCTCGCGGTAAAGCGCCGCGGCATCGCGCCAGCGCGCCTCGTCGCGCGCGGCGTCGGCGCGGCGGATGAACAGACGCGCGGTCGGCCGGACGCCGCCGCGGAGGGCGCGCGGTATCTTCACGGGCGGTGCGCGCGCGTGCGCGGCTCCTGAACGTCGAGGTGTCGCATCGGTGCTCCGTTGGCGCGGCGGTGCGTCCCTGTCGGATCGTGCCGCCGTTTGCAATCACGTGCCGCAAGGAACGCGATCCGCACGCCGATCATCGCCGCGTTCGAGCGTTCTCCAGGATCCGCGCGTACATGGAATCGAGGCGGCGGATATAGTTCGCTTCGGAGAAGTGCTCGGATTGCGCCAGCCCGGCTTGGCTCAGCCTCCGCCGCAGCGCCTCGTCGGTATCGAGCGCGACAAGCCCCCGCGCGATCATCGCCACGTCGTAGGGATCGACCACCAACGCGCCGTCGCCGACCACTTCGGGCAGCGAGCCGCCGTGCGACGTGAGCACCGGCGTGGCGAGCTGCATCGCTTCCAGCACCGGCAGCCCGAAGCCTTCGTAGAGCGACGGGAAGACGACCGCGCGCGCGGATCGGATCAGCCGGGTGAGCAGCTCGCGTGGCAGATAGTCCAGCTTGACGACGCGCTGCACGCCGGTGCTGCTGTTGCCGGCGAGCAGGCGCAGCTCGTCCTCGCTCTGCCAACCGCTCGAACCGACGATGACCAGCGGCGTCTCGGTCTGGATCGAGAGGTAGGCCTCGATGAGGCGGCCGACGTTCTTCT
This sequence comes from Sphingomonas sp., assembly GCF_965200105.1. Taxonomy (GTDB): domain Bacteria; phylum Pseudomonadota; class Alphaproteobacteria; order Sphingomonadales; family Sphingomonadaceae; genus Solisphingomonas. The sequence continues at coordinate 341,511 of NZ_CBDATN010000003.1, read as the reverse complement.
TCGGCTCGATCGCGCCGAAGAAGAGGAAGTAGCCCTGCGGCTTCAGCCCGAGAATGCTCTCCACCATGCGGGCGTCCTCCTCCGCCGGCAGCGCGGTGGCGGACGCATCGAGCGTGGAGCATTGGTAGGTGTTCGTCACGCGCGCGGGATCGGCGTCGAGCTGCTCGACGATGTCGCGCCGGCTCGCCTCGGACACGGTGCAGACGTGCGCGGCCTGCTTCACGCACGCGCCGACGATGGCGGCGTAGGATCCCTTCACGTCGAGAGTTGTGTAGGGCAGCTTGAGCGGCACGAGATCGTGCAACGTGTAGACGTTGAGCGCGCCCTCCACCTCCACCGGCACCGGATAGGTCCAGTGCATGATCGGCGGAGGATTCGTCATCCGCACGCGGACGAACCGCTTGTAGAAGGCGAAGTGGCGGAACGCGACTTCGAACAGGCGTGGCGCGCTCGTCAGCCGGTCGAACTCGGGCAGCCTGTCGCGGAAGCCACCCCTCTCGACGCGGCTCGTGAGCGGCACGTCCTCCGCCTGCATGCGAAGGAAGGGGAGGGCGGCCCGCCCCAGCACCCGGCGGCTGCGGCGGGAGGCCTTGCCGCTGCTCGGCGCGCGACGCGACAGGGCATCGAAGAACATGACGTCGCGCAGCGACGCCTCTGCCCCGACATCGAGCCCGAACACGCCCTGCACGGTGTGGCCGCCCCGCTTCAGCGCCCGCGCGAGCGCGAAGCCGTAGGTCGCGACGCCGGTTCCATGCCGCCGCGCGAGGTTGTAGCCGTCGATGCCGATGGCAAGTCTGTCCACGGGCCGCCTGGATTGCCAGAATTCGACGCGGGGATAGTCGCAACCACCGGGGCAGGCAACGACGCAGGTTCGCCGCGACAGCGGCAGCTCGCGACCGGACGGGAGCGGGCGTGCGCCGGCGCCGCTACGCCTCGTCGCGCATCTCGCGATCGGCCGCGTCCATGAAGTCGCGCGCTGCCTCGCGATCGGCCTCGTCCTCGAAGGCGTCGACGATGTCGGGCGCGGCGCCGAGCATGTGGAGCAGGCACCAGTAGGCGAAGCGTCGCCCGCCGTCGCGCTCCAGCCCGAACTGGAGGCGCAGCCGTTCGACGCCGGCGAGCAGCGCGTCGGGCGGCAAGGCCGCGATATCGTCGGTGCCGAAGAAGCGGACGAGGAGCTGATCGAAGTCCATGCCCAACCGCTTACCGCCGCGTGGCGCGCGATGCGAGCTGTCGTGTCAGGCTTTGCGCCGCGAGCACGTAGGCCGGGCCGCCGCAGACCGTCCATGCCTGCGGCAGTCGCAGGCGCGGGATGCCCGCGAGAACCGGATGGTGCAGCATCTCGGTGCCCTGGTCGGCGGTGCGATCGCTCGCGCTCTCGACGATCAGGTAGTCGGGCCGCGCCGCCACGAGCTGTTCGAGGGTAAGCTGCGACAGCGCCGGCCGCCCCAGCCGCGTCGCGAGGTTGACGAGCCCGACACGCCGCATCAGCTCGTCGACCAGCGTTCCCGCCCCTGTCACGTAGCCGCGTCGCTGATAATAGGCGGCGACGCCGTGACGGCGGGGCGGGGGCAGGGCGGCGAGCGCGGCGTTCATGCGCGCGACCAGGGCCTCGCCGCGCGCCGAGTGGCCGACGGCGACGGCGACCGTACGAACCTGCCCGAGAATCGCGGCGTAGCTATCGGCGGGCGGCAGTTCGATCAATTGCGGGTGACGCCCGGAGAGCGCGCCGACGCGGGCGGCGGGTTGTCCGGGCGCGGCAAGGACGAGATCGGGGTCGAGCGCGAGGACCTCCTCCGCGCCGCCGCCGCTCACCGGCATCGCGCGCGCCGCGCCAGCGCCGGCGGAGAGCAGCGGATCGCGCGAGAACCGGGTGAGCGCCGCGACCTGTCCGCGATCGGCGAGCGCCAGTAGATATTGGTCGGCGCACAGGTTGAGCGAGACGACGCGTCGCGGTGGCGCCGGCGCGGCGCCCAGACAGAGCATCGCCAGCGGCAGGAGCCGGCGATATGGAGCGCGCGCGACGCGGGGCATGGCATCGCATGATCGCAAGCGCCGCCCGGCACAAGCGCGCGGGCGGGGAACGAGGAGCGTGGTGACCGACGGACGATCCCGCGCGCTGCTGCTCCTCGGCCTGGCGGCGGTGCTGGTGCCGGCGGCGGCGCTGTCGCTGCTGCTCGGCTCGGCGCCGATCGCGCCGTCGCGGCTGCTCGCCGTGCTTGCCGGCCACGGCGATGCCGTCGCCGCCACGATCCTCGTCGATCTGCGGCTGCCGCGCACGCTGCTCGGCCTTGCCGTGGGCGGCATCCTTGGCCTCTCGGGCGCGGCGTTGCAGGGCTATCTGCGCAACCCACTCGCGGAGGCGGGGGTACTCGGCGTGTCCAACAGCGCGGCGTTGGGGGCGGTGGCGGCGCTCTACTTCGGGCTTGCCGCCGTGCACCCGGCGCTGCTGCCGGCGCTGGCGATCCTTGGCGCGCTCGCGGGGCTCGGCCTGCTCGTGCTGCTCGCCGGCGGCTCCGAGAGCGCGCTGACGCTGATCCTGGCCGGCGTCGGCGTGGCCACGCTCGCCGGAGCCGCGATCAGCCTGGCGCTCAACCTTTCGCCCAACCCGTTCGCGGCCATGGAGATCATGAGCTGGCTGATGGGCAGCCTGGACGATCGCTCCTTCGAGCACGTCCGGATCGCGCTGCCCTGCATCGCCGTGGGCGCCGCGCTGCTGCTCGCGGACGGCCGGGCGCTCGACGCGCTAACGCTCGGCGAGGATGGCGCTCGGGCGCTCGGCGTCGATCTCGCGCGCGTCCGCGGCCGGCTGCTGCTCGGCGTCGCGATCGGCGTCGGCGGCGCGGTGGCAGTGTCGGGCGCGATCAGCTTCGTCGGGCTGATCGTGCCGCACCTGGTGCGCCCGCTCACCGATCGCAGCCCGTCCGCCGTGCTGCTGCCCTCCGCACTCGCCGGCGCGGCGCTGCTGCTCCTCGCCGATGTCGGCGTACGACTCGCGCCGACGTCGGGCGAGCTCAAGCTCAGCGTCGTCACCGCCTTCCTGGGCGTCCCGGTGTTCCTCGTCCACCTGCTGCGGGAACGTAGGCTGTGGTGACGATCCTCCTCGACGGCCTCTCCGTCGCGCTCGGCGGCCGAACGGTGCTGGATGCGATCGACGCCGAGATCACGCCGGGGGCGCTGATCGGCGTGATCGGCCCCAACGGCGCCGGCAAGTCGACGCTCGCGCGCGCGATGCTGGCGCTGGTGCCGGCGCGCGCCGGCCGCGTCGCGATCGACGGCGAGGACGCGGCGTCGCTGTCGCGCGCGTCGCTCGCCCGGTGCGTCGCCTACCTGCCGCAGGGGCAGCTGCTGCATTGGCCGCTCACCGTCGCGCGCTTGGTCGGCCTCGGCCGCCTGCCCCATCTCGGCCCGCTGTCGCGGATCGGCGCGGCCGACGCCGCCGCGATCGAGCGGGCGATGGCGCGAACCGACGTCGCCCACCTGCGCGACCGTCTCGCGACCGAGCTCTCCGGCGGCGAGCGCGCGCGCGCGTTGCTGGCGCGCGCTCTGGCGGTGGAGGCGCCGGCGCTGATCGCCGACGAGCCGCTCGCCTCGCTCGATCCCGGGCACCGGATCGAGGTGATGGAGCTGCTGGCGGCCGAGGCTCGGGGCGGCGCGCTGGTGATCGTCGTCCTCCACGATCTCACAATGGCGGCGCGCTACTGCGATCGGCTGCTGCTGCTCGACGGCGGGCGGCTCGTCGCCGACGGCGCGCCCGCCGACGTGCTCGACGCGGAGCGGCTCGCGAACGTCTACGGCATCCGCGCCGCGATCGACCTCAGCGGGGGGCGCCCTCTCGTCGTGCCGCTGTCGCGCGTCGGCGGCGGCTGACGCGCCCATCCCGGTCGATCCGCGCCTTGGCGTAGCAGTGGCGCCATCCTAGTTGGTGGTCATGCTCCGCCTCTCCGAACTGCGCTTGCCGCTCGGCCACGATCCGGCGGCGATCGTCGACGCCGTCGCCGGGCGGTTGGGGATCGCGCCCGCCGATCTGCTGTCGCACGCGGTCGCCCGCCGCGCGCACGACGCGCGTCGCAGATCGGCGATCCTGACGGTCTACAGCGTCGACGTCGCGCTCCGCGACGAGGAGGCCGTGCTCGCGCGCTTCGCGGGGGATCCGCACGTCCGGCGGACGCCCGATACGCGCTACCGCGTCGTGGCGCGTTCTTCTCTCCTCCACGTCGCGGCCCGTCGTGATCGGTGCGGGCCCATGTGGGCTGTTCGCGGCGCTGATCCTCGCCCAGGCCGGCTTCCGCCCGATCATACTCGATCGCGGCCGGGTGGTGCGCGAGCGGACGCAGGACACTTGGGGGCTGTGGCGGCGCGGCGTGCTCGAACCCGAATCGAACGTTCAGTTCGGCGAGGGCGGGGCGGGCACCTTCTCCGACGGCAAGCTGTGGAGCCAGGTCAAGGATCCGCGCCACCTCGGCCGCAAGGTGCTGGAGGAGTTCGTCGCCGCCGGCGCGCCGCCCGGGATCCTGACCGAGGCGCATCCCCATATCGGCACCTTCCGCCTCGTCTCGATGGTCGAGCGTATGCGCCGCACGATCGAGGATCTGGGTGGCGAGTATCGCTTCGGCACGCGCGTCGACGACATCGAGGTCGAGATGCGGCGCGACGGCACGCGCCGCCTGGCCGGGCTCCGCCTCCACGACGGCACGCGGGTGGAGGCGGGCGCAGTCGTCCTCGCGATCGGCCACAGCGCGCGCGACAGCTTCGCGATGCTCCACGAGGCGGGCGTCCGCATCGAGGCGAAGCCCTTCTCGATCGGCGTCCGCATCGAGCATCCGCAATCGTGGATCGATCGCGCGCGCTTCGGGCCGTGCGCGGGCCACCCCGATCTCGGCGCCGCCGCCTACACGCTGTCGCATCACTGCAGCAACGGACGCACCGTCTACAGCTTCTGCATGTGCCCGGGCGGGCGCGTGGTGGCGGCGACCTCCGAGCCCGGCCGCGTCGTTACCAACGGCATGAGCCACTATTCGCGCGCCGAGTTCAACGCCAATTCGGGGCTCGTCGTCGGGATCGATCCGGCGCGCGACTATCCCGGCCACCCGCTCGCCGGCATCGCCTTGCAGCGCGAGCTGGAGGCGCGCGCGTTCGTGGCGGGCGGCTCGGACTATTCCGCGCCCGGCCAGACGGTGGGCGATCTCCTCGCCGGCCGCGCCTCCACCGCGTTCGGAGAGGTCGTGCCCTCCTACAAGCCGGGCGTCCGGCCGACCGATCTCGCTGACTGCCTGCCGGCCTTCGTCATCGACGCGTTCCGCGAGGCGCTGCCCGTCTTCGGCCGCAAGATCGCGCGCTACGACGATCCCGACGCGGTGCTGACCGGCGTGGAGACGCGCACCTCCTCACCCATCCGCATCCCGCGCGGGCAAGATTATCAGAGCGTCAACACCGCCGGCCTCTACCCGGCGGGCGAGGGCGCCGGGTACGCCGGCGGCATTCTCTCGGCGGCGATCGACGGCATCAAGGTCGCCGAGGCGGTGTCGCTGGCGATGACGGTCGGCTAAGGCGGCGCCATGGCCGACAAGTTCGAGAGACATCGCCAGCCCTGGCGACAGGACGAGATCCAGAAGCTCCACGCGCTGGCGAAGAAGGGCATGGCGCTCCGCGCGATCGCCAAGGCGCTGACGCGGAGCGAGGAGTCGGTGAAGGAGCGCGCCAAGCTCGACGGGCTGTCGATCGCCAAGCTGCACTGACGCTTTCGTGACGAAGGACCGCTACGACGCGATCGTGCTCGGCGCGGGGGCGGCCGGCCTGATGTGCGCCGGCGTCGCGGGCCAGCGCGGGCGCCGCGTGCTCGTCGTCGACCACGCCGATCGGCCGGGCAGGAAGATCCTGATCTCGGGAGGCGGGCGGTGCAACTTCACCAATCTCGGCACGGCGCCCGATCGCTTCCTGTCGGCCAACCCGCATTTCGCGCGATCAGCGCTGGCGCGCTACACGCCCGCCGACTTCCTAGAGCTGGTCGAGCGCCACGATATCGCCTGGCACGAGAAGACGCTGGGCCAGCTCTTCTGCGACGGCTCGGCGCGACAGATCGTCGACATGCTGCTCGCCGAGTGTCCCGATGGCGTGGAGTTGGCGACGGGTCAGGCGATCGGTGAAGTCGATCATGGCGATGGGTTGTTCCGTCTGCGATTGGGCGCGCGCACGGCCACCGCACCCGCGCTGGTGATCGCGACGGGTGGCCCTTCGATCCCGAAGATCGGCGGCAGTGGCCTCGCCTACGATCTCGCGCGCCGCTTCGGCCTCAAGGTGGTGGAGCCGCGCCCCGCGCTGGTGCCGCTGACGCTCACCGGCGACGACCTGCTGTTCCGCGCGCTCGCTGGCGTCTCGGCACCGATCGAGGTGCGCCACGGCGAGGCGTCGTTCCGTGAAGCGGCGCTGTTCACGCATCGCGGCCTCTCGGGGCCGGCGATCCTCCAGATCTCGTCCTACTGGCGGCGTGGCGAGGCGATCGCGGTCGATTTCCTGCCGGATCGCGGCGCCGGCTGGCTCCCGGGCGCGAAGCGCGCGACACCCCGCGCCACCATCGCGCGGCTGCTCGGCGACGCGCTGCCCGATCGGCTCGCCGCCGCGCTGGCCGGGCGGCTGGCGCTCGGCGGCGAACTCGCCAACCTCGCCGACGCGCGGCTCGCGACGGCGGAGCAGGCGCTCGCCGCCTGGCGCTTCGTGCCCAGCGGCACCGAAGGCTTCGCCAAGGCCGAGGTGACGGTGGGCGGCGTCAGCACCGCCGAGCTTTCCTCGCGCAGCATGGAGGCGCGCAAGCTGCCCGGCCTCTACGTCGTCGGCGAGGCGGTGGACGTCACCGGCTGGCTCGGCGGCTACAACTTCCAGTGGGCTTGGGCGAGCGGGTGGGCGGCGGGCGACGATATCCGCCTCTCGCCCTGAACGTCAGAAGGCGAAGGATCCGCCGCCGGCGATCTCGGCGACCGGCCGGCGCTCGCTCGGCATCTCGCGCGCGCGGAGCGCTTCGGGCAGGATCGAGGGATCGGCGACGCGGCCGACCACCACCGCCGCCTCGATGCGAAAGCGGTCCGGCACCGCCAGCTCCGCCCGCGCCCGTGGGGCGTCGAACCCCGCCATGCCGTGTGCCTGGAAGCCAAGCCGCGTCGCCTGGAGGGCGAGCAGCGCCCAGGCCGCGCCCGCGTCGAAGCTATGGCTGGAGGACGGCTTCGGCTCGGCGTCCGGCGAGGGCTGGAGCAGCGTGTCCGAGAGGATGAAGAGCAGGCACGAGCCGCGCTCCGCCCATGCCTGGTTGCCCGGCACCAGCAGGTCGAGGAAGCGTGCCCAGTTCTCGTCGCCGCGCCGCGCGTAGAGGAAGCGCCAAGGCTGCGCGTTATAGGCGGACGGTGCCCAGCGCGCCGCGTCGAACAGCGTGTCGAGATCGGTGTCGCTGATCGCCGAACCGTCCAAGGCGCGCGGCGACCAGCGTTGCAGGAAGAGGGGATCGACGCCGGGCCCGGCGCGGCGGGGAGGGTTGCTCATCGCGCGAAAGTACGGCGGATCGGCCGACGCGCAAGGCGCCCCTGACCGGGACGGCAACACTTCGTCACGATCGGGCAGCCGCCGGGCAACCGCACGGCGTCATACCCTCACCGTCCGAACCGGACGTCGGCCCACCACGAGGCCGCGGCGGTGCGGATGCAGGAGGAACACCGCAACCTTGAACAAGGGTGTTCCTGCAATGAAGATCCGTCATGTCACCGCCGTGGCCGCGCTACTCGCCGCGGCGCCGCTCGCCACCCCCGCGCTCGCGCAGACCGATCCGTCCAAGCCGCTCAACGTCTCGGGCTCGATCGCGCTCGTCACCGACTACCGGTTCCGCGGCGTCTCGCAGTCGGATCGCAATCCGGCGGTGCAGGGCGGCATCACCGCGACGCACGAGAGCGGCTTCTACGGCGGCTTCTGGGCATCGAACCTCGCCGGCTGGGGCACGTTCGGCGGCGCCAACCTGGAGCTCGACCTGATCGGCGGCTATAAGCGCGAGTTCGCCGGCACGACGGTGGACCTGGGCCTTACCTGGTACATGTATCCCGGCGGCGCCGACGAGACCGACTTCGCCGAACCTTACATCAAGCTGTCGCGCACGGTCGGTCCGGCGGGCCTGACGGTGGGCGCCGCCTACGCGCCCAAGCAGCAGGCGCTCGGCCGATATTACTTCTCGGGCGCGTCGGCGCAGACCGGCGTTTATGACGATCCCGGCGACAAGGAGGACAACACCTACCTGTGGGGTGACGCCGCCGTCGCCATTCCCGGCACCAAGGCCACCGCCAAGGGCCATGTCGGCTATAGCTGGGGCAATAACGGCCTCGGCCCCAACGGCACCAGCGTGGCGCCGACGGGCGAGTATCTCGACTGGATGCTGGGCGTCGATTACGCGATCTATGGCCCGGTTACGCTGGGCGTCGCCTACACCGACACCGATATCTCCAAGCGCGAAGCGGCGTACCTCCAGCCCAACTTCTCGGATACGGGCAACGGTAAGACGATCGCGGGTTCGCGCGTGATCTTCTCGGTCTCCGCCGCTTTCTAATCTGGGCGGGCGGGCGCGCCGGCAGGGCGCCCGCACCGGATCAGGCGGCGAGCCGCAGCCGAGTGGCGCCGCCGGTGATCTCGGTCACCGCGCCGACGGCGCGACGGCGGGCGAGCCACTCGCCGAGCATTTCGGCGCTCGAATGATCGATCGCGACGAGGCCGGCGACGTCGAGCCGCGCGGTGCGCCCCGCCGGCACCGCGTCGAGCACGCGGGCGAGGCGAGGCAGCGTCACGAAAGTCGCGGCGCCGTCGAGCGCGATGTCGCTCGCCTCGTCATGGTGGTGCGCCTCCACCCCCAGCCGCAGGCGGCGCGCGTGAGGTACGAGTTCGATCAGCGACAGCCCGAGCCCGACGAGCACGCCGGTCAGCAGATCCTCCGCCACCACCATCACCAGCGTCGCCGCCCAAATGAGGGCGGGCAGCGGCCCGTAACGGCCGAACAGGTGGCGGACATGCGCGACGCCGACCAGCCGCACGCCGGTGACGACCAAGACGCCGCCCAGCGCCGCCATCGGCACCTGGCGCAGCACGAACGGCAGCAGCGCCACGAAGCCGAGGATCCACGCGCCGTGCAGGATCGCCGAACGTCGCGTCGCGGCGCCCGCCTGGACGTTCGCCGAGGAGCGCACGATCACGCCCGTCATCGGCAGCGAACCCGCCAGCCCGCACAGCAGGTTGCCGATCCCCTGCGCGCGCAACTCCTTGTCGAAATCGGAGCCTGGGCCGTCGTGCATCTTGTCGACGGCGGCGGCCGAGAGCAGCGTCTCGGCGGATGCGATGAACGCGATGGCCAGCGCGCTCGCCCAGATGGACGGGCTGGCGAGCAGCGCCACGAAGCCCGCACCCGGCGCGTCGATCGCGGCCAGCAGGCTCTCGGGAACGGCGACGCGCGCGATCCTGACGTCGCCGAAGCCGAGTGTCAGGTTGGCGGCAACGGTTCCCGCGATCACGCCGACGAGCGCGCCGGGCACCAGCCGCAGCCGCGTTGGGCGCCAGCGTTCCCAGCCGAGCATCGCGCCGATCGTGGCAAGGCCCACGAAGAAGGCGCGCTCCGCCTGTCCGAAGGATTGGGCATCGAGGCCGAGCACGCGCGCCGGCATGGCGGCGAGGTTGCCGACCGCGCTTGGTCCGGGCTTGCCGTCGAACAGGACGTGGAACTGGCCGACGACGATGAGCACGCCGATGCCGGCGAGCATCCCGTGCACGACGGCGGGGGAGATCGCGCGGAACCAGCCGCCGAGCCGCGCCGTGCCCGCCAGGAACTGCACCGCCCCCGCGAGCAGCAGGATCGGGCCGAGCGCGGAGAGGCCATGCTCGCGCACGATCTCGAACACGATGACGGCGAGACCCGCCGCCGGCCCGCTGACCTGGAGCGGCGAGCCCGCCAGCAGGCCCACCATCAGCCCGCCGATGATGCCGGTGACGAGGCCCTTCTCGGGCGGCACACCCGAGGCGACGGCGATGCCCATGCACAGCGGCATCGCCACGAGGAAGACGACGATCGACGCGGTGAGATCGGCTGTCGGATTGGGGCCGGCGAAGCGGCGGATGATCCCTACCACCGCGCTCACTCCGCCGCGACGGCGAGGGGCTGCGCGGCGGCGAGGCGTCGCTCCGCCTTCTGCGCGACCGGCAGCGTGCCCTCGCGCAGCGGCACGAACCGCCCGCTCTCGCCGTCGAGGCCGAGCACCTGGCCGGCGTGGATGTCGACGAACCAGCCGTGGAGCGTCAGCGATCCCGTCGCGATCCGCGCCGCGACCGACGGGTGGGTGCGCAGGTGGGCGAGCTGCGCCACGACATTCTCCAGGCTGATCGCGCGGACGCGATCGCCGCCGTCGAGCTCCGGATAGGCCTCCCCGACCACGCGACGCGCGGTGGCGGCGTGGCCGAGCCAGGCGGCGACGCTGGGCAGCGCGTCCAGCCCCGCCGGGTTCGCCACCGCCTTCATCGCGCCGCAGTCGGAATGACCGCACACGATCACGTCGCTGACGCCGAGCACGGCGACGGCATATTCGACGGTGGCCGAGACGCCGCCGTTCACCTCCATGAAGGGCGGCACGATGTTGCCGGCGTTGCGGCAGGTGAACAGCTCGCCGGGTTCCGCCTGCACGACGTGCTCGGGCACGACGCGCGAATCGGAGCAGGAGACGATGAGCGCCTTCGGGCTCTGGCCGTGCTCGGCCAGCCGGGCGTAGAGGTCGCCGCGTTCGGGATAGACGCGAGTCTCGAACTCGATGACGCGGCCGATGATGTCGATCATGGAAGCTCCGTTAGCCGCGGGTGCGGCCTCGGATCACAGCTACCCCTGACGCCTTGCCGCAGTGCGGCGCAGGCGTGAGGAAATGTTGCGCCGCTACGAGCGACGGGGCAGCGCGAGTTCCGCGCGCAGCCCGCCTTCCGTCCGGTTGACGAGCCGGATCGCGCCACCCTCCAGCGTCGCGGCGCGCGCGACGATGGTGAGGCCGAGCCCCAACCCGCGCGTGTTGCGCCCGCGTGCGGGATCGAGCCGCGTGAACGGTCGCAGCGCGTCGTCCAGCCGATCGCGTGGGATGCCGGGGCCGTCGTCGTCGACGCGGATCACGATACGGTCGCCCTCCACCGCGAGCGACACCGCCGCCCTCTCGCCATAGTGAAGCGCGTTCTCGACGAGGTTGGCGACGGCGCGGCGCAGCCCCGTCACGCGCACGCGCACGTCGAGATGGTCGGGGCCGTCGTAGCGCGCGTCGCCGCCGCGATCGGCCGCATCGTCGACGATCGTCTGGACGAGCACGCCCACATCGGCGAGCAGCGGCGTCTCGGGATCGTTCTCGCCGCCGAGGAAGGCGAGCAGCGAGGCGACCATCGCCTCCATCTCCGCGACGTCGCCGCGCATCGCGGCGGCATCCTGCCGCGCCTCCACCGCGTCGATGCGCAGGCCGAGCCGCGCGAGCGGCGTCCGCAGGTCGTGCGCCACGGCGGCGAGCGCCTGCGTGCGATCGGCGATCAGCTCGCGGATGCGCGCCTGCATCGCGTTGAAGCTGCGCACCAGGTGACGCACCTCGGGCGGGCCCGCCTCGGCGAGCGGCACGTCGCGCTCGGCGCCGACCCGCTCCGTGGCGTGCGACAGCGCAGCGATCGGCCTCAGCGCGCGGCGGAACAGGACGGCGCCGAGCAGCAGCACCAGCGCCGCCGGCAGCACCGCGAGCAGGATGCGGTTCGTAATCGACGCCCCGCCCGACGGTGCCGCCGCGCGGAAGCGCAGCCACGTCCCGTCGTCCAGCCGCAGCCCGCCGAGCAGCGCCGGCTCGCGTCCCACGCCGACGAGGCGCAGCGTCAGGTCGCTGCCCGACAGCGACGGCTCCCAATCGATCACGCGGCCGCGCATCGCCGCCATGGCGGGCGTCGTGTCGGCGGGCGGCGCGGCATTGCCCGCCCAACTGATGGCGTAGCGTTGCGTGCTCGTCCGCCGCGCCATCGTGGGCCGTTCGGGAAGGGGCTGACCTTGCACGAGAGCGCGCGCGACGACGAGATGCTCGGCCAGGCGCTGCGCCTCGTCATCGCGCACCAGCGCGCGCGCGGAGCGTTCGTAGAGGAGGGTGCTCGCCGCGAACTCGACCGTGACGGTCAGCAGCAGGATCGCGAGCAGCTGGCCGAGCAGGCCGAGCGAGCGCCGCGCCCGCCTCACCGCCGCGCGGCCGGGCACGTCATCGCCGCGCCACCTCGGTGTTGAGCATGTAGCCGACGCCGCGCACGGTGATGATCGGCGCCTCGCGTCCCGCGCTCGTCAGCTTGCGCCGCACGCGGCTGATGAGGACGTCGACCGAGCGATCCGAGCTGTCGCCCATCCGCGTGCGCGACAGCTCGATCAGCCGCTCGCGCGCGATGACGCGCTGGGGATGGTCGATCAGTGCGGCGAGCAGGTCGAACTCGGCGCCCGTGAGCTCGACGGCGGCGCCCGACGGCGCGGTGAGCTCGCGGCGGGGGAGGGACAGCGTCCAGCCGTCGAACTCGGCGATCCCCTCGCCGCGATCTACGGTGCCGCGCTCCAGCCCGCCGCGCCGCAACACCGCGCGCACCCGCGCGATCAGCTCGCGCGTCGAGAAGGGTTTGGGCAGATAGTCGTCGGCGCCGAGTTCCAGGCCCACGACGCGATCGGTCTCGCTGCCGCGCGCGCTGACGAAGATGATCGGCACCTCGCTCTCGCGGCGAAGCGCGCGCGCGATGTCGAGACCGCTGGTGCCCGGCAGCATGATGTCGAGCAGCACGAGGTCGGCAGGCCCGATCTTCAGCGCCTGCCACATCTCGGGCGCCGACGCGCACGGGCGCACGCTATAGCCGTTCTCCTGGAGCGCGCGCGTCGTGAGCGTGCGGAGCGCGGGATCGTCCTCGACGAGCAGGATCACGGGGGAAGTCATGGCGGAGCACTTCGCGAGGGCGACGGGCAGCGACAAGCGGGCGGACACGAAATCTTACACGCCCGCGACGGGCGCGCAAAACAGGGTTCCCATGTGCGGACTGACAACGGAGATCCATCGCCATGATCCGCATCGCACTCGCCGCCGCCCTGCTCGCGACGCCCGTCGCCCCCAATCTCGCCGCCGCGACGATCGGCGTCACCCATCATGACGGCGGCGGACCCGCATCGGGGCGTAGCCCGCACAAAGCCTACCGTCCCGTGACCCAGACCGGCTCCGCCTGCCGAACCGTCGCGATCCACGTGCCGGCGGGCAAGTTGCCGCATTACGGCTCGCATCAGGTGACGGGTGACTGCGCTGTCGCGACCGGACTTGCCGCGGCCGACACCGGCACCGCCGCGCTGGATTGATCGCCGCATCGGTAGGGGTGGCACTGCGGCCATGCCGGCCGAGTCCGGGCTGATGGTTGGCAACGATCGCTCACGCTGCAGTGCGGAACGGGAGCACGGGCGCCTCGTTCCGGCGCGATGCTGAACCTGAAGTCGCTGACGACGCACTACGGCGCCGACGCCGCCATCTGGATCCGCTACGGCGTTATCGCGGGCGCCGCCGTCCTGGCGGCGCTACTGCTCCACGCCGCGATCGATCTCGTGCTGCGGCGCGGCGCCGCGCGCACGCGGGGCGTGGGCGACGATCTGCTGCTCGCGCGTCTGCGCCGGCCGACGCGCGCGCTGTTTGCTCTGCTGGCGATCGCCGCCATGCAGCCGGCGATGGAGCTGGGGCCGATCGGCCGCGACTGGTGGAGCTTCGGCGCGGGGCTCGTCGTGCCCGCGATGGTCGGCTGGCTGGTGGCGGCGCTGCTCGGTGCGTTCAACGACATCGTCCAGCTCCGCGCCGATATCAGCGTCGCGGACAACTTGCTCGCGCGGCGCCAGCGCACGCGCGCCGGCATCCTCTACCGCATCGCGCTGTTCCTCGTCCTGCTCGTCACCGTCTGCCTGATGCTGATGTCGATCCCGGCAGTGCGCGCGGTGGGGGTGACGCTGGCGGCATCGGCAGGCATCGGCGCACTGGCGGTGGGCGCGGCCGCGCAGCCCGCGCTCAAGAACATCATCGCCGGCATGCAGATGGCGTTCACCGAGCCGATCCGCCTCGACGACGTCGTGATCGTCGAGGGCGAGTGGGGCCGGATCGAGGAGATCCGCCTCACCTACGTCGTCGTCGCCTTGTGGGATCAGCGGCGGCTGGTGGTGCCCGTCTCCAAGTTCCTGGAGGACAGCTTCCAGAACTGGACGCGCAACTCGTCCGATCTGCTCGGCACCGCCTTCCTGCACGTCGATCGCACCGCCGACATCGCGCGGCTGCGCGCGAAGCTGACCGAGATCGTCGCCGCCGACCCGCTGTGGGACGGGCGGACCTGCGGGCTCCAGGTGACGGACGGCACGCCCGGGTGGCTGGAGCTGCGCTGTCTCGTCAGCGCCAGCGACGCCGGTCGCGCGTTCGACCTGCGTTGCAACGTCCGCGAGGCGATGAACGCCTTCGTCGCCGCCGAAATGCCGGAGGCGCTGCCCCGCGCGCGCGGGGAGGTCATGCTGCACGCCGGCGCTCATTCCGCCGCGGCGGCGGGGGCATCCTCCCACGACTGATCGGAACGCGCGAGCGCGTCGGTGAAGCGCTTGCGCCACCAGATCACGTCCTGGCGCTCGACCCCGTCCATCAGTGCCCGCCATCGCGCGACGCGCTCGTCGCGCGGCATCTTGAGCGCGAGCTCGATGGCGTCGGACAGCTCCTCGGCGCTGTGGGGGTTCACGAGAACCGCGTCCGTCATCTGCAAGGCCGCGCCCGCGAAGCGCGACAGGATGAGGACGCCCGGATCCTCGGGGTCCTGTGCCGCGACATATTCCTTGGCGACGAGGTTCATGCCGTCGCGCAACGGCGTCACCAGGCCGATGCGCGCGGCGCGGTAGACGCCGGCGAGCACGGCGCGCGGGAACCCCCGGTTGACGTATCGGATCGGCACCCAGTCGAGATCGGCGTGCGCGCCGTTGATCCGGCCCGATAGGCCGTCCAGCGTGGCGCGGATGCGCTGATAGGTCTCGACGTCGCCGCGCGACGGGGGCGCGATCTGGAGGAGATACACCTCCTTGCGGCTTTCCTCATGCTCTTCCAGGAAGCGTTCGTAGCCGGCGAAGCGCTCCTCCAGGCCCTTCGAGTAATCGAGCCGGTCGACGCCGACGATGAGGTCGCGGCCGTCGGATGAGTCCTTCATGCGCCGGTAGGCGAGCCGCGCCTGCGGGCTGGAGGCGGCGGCGACGAACTCGGCGGTGTCTATCCCGATCGGGCACGATATCGCGCGGACGGTACGGTCGCCCAAGCGGATCGTGCCGTCGTCGAGGAGGTCCGCGCCCATCTCGCCGAGCGCGTAGTCGAGGAAGGCCTCCAGCCACTCGGTCGTGTGGAAGCCGATCACGTCGTAGGCGAACATCGTGCTGACGAGCTCGCGCGCGTGCGGCAGCGAGGCGAGCAGGTGGCGCGGCGGCCAGGGGATGTGAAGGAAGAAGCCGAGCCGGTTGCGCAGCTCTCGCTTGCGCAGCTCTTCGCCGAGCGGGATCAGGTGATAATCCTGCACCCAGACGAGGTCGTCATCCTCGATCAGCGGGCGGACGGTGTCCGCGAAGCGTTCGTTGACGCGCTGATAGCCTTGCGCGAAGTCGCGCTCGAACTCGGCGAGATCGACGCGGAAGTGGAACAGCGGCCACAGCGTGCGGTTGGCATAGCCGTTGTAATATTCCTCGATATCCTGGTCTTCGAGGTCGATCGTCGCGGTGCAGACACCACGCACGTCCTGATAGTCGATCTCGCCGGTGAACCGGTCGGTCGGCTCGCCGGACCAGCCGAACCACAGGCCCTTATGCTCGCGCAGCGCCGCCGCGAACGCGACGGCCAGCCCGCCCTGCGCACCCGCTTCGCCCTTTGGCGCGGACACCCGGTTGGAGATCACGATCAGACGGCTCATCGCGGCATTACGCTCCCCGGCGGGCGGAACCGCCCTGAGCCTCCTTCCAACCGCTCACCCACGCGGTTGGTTGCTGAATGGATGTTCATCCTGTCGCCCGTTCCAGCCAGGCGACGACGGCGCCCACGTCGGGCAGGGCGTAGCGCGCGGCGCTGCCTTCCCGCTCGCCGACCAGTATGCCCGCCCCGCCGGCGGCATCGGCGGCGCGGAAGCCCGCCTCGTCCGTCAGGTCGTCGCCGACGAAGATTGGGCGGTGCCCGCGCATCGGCGCCTCGGCGAGCAGCGCCGCCACGGCGCCGCCCTTGTCGACGCCTGACATCCTAAGCTCCGCCACCATCTTGCCGCGCTGGAGGTGGAGGTCGGTCTCCGCCGCCACGCGCTCCGCCAACGCCTCGCATTCGGCGGCGCGCGCGGGGGCGAGCCGATAGTGGAGCGCGGCCCCGAACGGCTTCTCCTCGACTGCCGCCCCGGGCATCGCGGCCGTGGCGCGGCGGAGCGCCGCCGTCGCCATCATGACGCCGGCCGACGGGGCGGGAGCCTCGCGGCGGCCGTCGGGATGGACGCGCTCCAGCCCGTGGCTGCCCGCGATGGCGATGCCGGGGGCGGCGGGATCGAGCGCCAGGTAGCGGACGATCTCGTGCGCCGCGCGGCCGGAGACGATCGCCAGCCGCCAATCGAGCGCGGCCGCCAGCCGGGGCAGCAAGGCCTTGAGCGAGGCCGGCACGACGATCGCGGCCGGGGTTGCGGCGAGCTCCACCAGCGTGCCGTCGAAATCGAGGAACAGCGCGGCGCCGTCGAGCAGATCGGCGGGGGGCGGGGGCAGCATCGCGCCGGCCTACGGGCGATGCCGGGCGCGTTCAACCGCCACCGCCCTTTCGCGGCGGGGGCCCTCTGCTATGCTCGTTCGAAGGTCAGGGGGCATGATGGCGGACGAAGCGGCACAGGCGGGCGGGACGATCGGCGCGGCGCGCGCGCGGCTGGTGATCGCCGCGTCGTCGCTCGGCACCGTGTTCGAGTGGTACGACTTCTTCATCTACGGCACGCTCGCGCCGATCATCGGCAAGGCCTTCTTCCCGGCGGGTAGCGAGACGGCGCAGTTCCTGCTGGTGCTGGCGACATTCGGCATCGGCTTTGGGATGCGGCCTTTGGGCGCCGCGATCTTCGGCTATCTGGGCGACAGGCTCGGGCGCAAATACACCTTCCTCGTCACGGTCGCCGTGATGGGGCTCTCCACCGCCGCGATCGGCCTGGTGCCCGGCTTCGCCACGATCGGCGAGGCGGCGCCGGTCATCCTCATCCTGCTCCGCATCGCGCAGGGGCTGGCGCTGGGCGGAGAATATGGCGGCGCCACGATCTACGTCGCCGAGCACGCGCCCAAAGCCAAGCGCGGCTTCTACACCAGCTTCATTCAAGCGAGCGTGATCGGGGGCTTCCTGCTCAGCCTCGTCGTCGTACTGGCGACGCAGGCGTTCGTCAGCGCCTCCCAGTGGAACGCATGGGCTTGGCGGCTGCCTTTCCTGTTCTCGCTGCTGCTGCTCGCCGTGTCGCTGTGGATGCGGCTGAAGCTCGCCGAGAGCCCGGTGTTCAAGGCGATGAAGGCGGCCGGCAAGATCGCGCGCAACCCGCTGCGCGAGAGCTTCGCCGATCGCGAGAACGTAAAGCGCATCGTCGTCGCGCTGTTCGGCGTGGCGGCGGGTCTGACGGTGATCTGGTACACGGCGCAGTTCAGCGCGCTCTACTTTCTCCAGAACGCGATGCGGCTGCAGGATACGTGGACGCGCGCGCTGGTCGGCGTCGGGGCGGCGATCTCGCTCGGCTGGTTCATCCTGTTCGGCTCGCTGTCGGACAGGATCGGGCGCAAGCCGTCGATCGTCGTCGGCTACGCGCTGACGCTGGTGCTGCTCTTCCCGCTCTTCCACCTGCTCGCGGCGGGCGCCAACCCGGGCATGAAGGAGGCGGCGCGGCGATCGCCGGTCGTCGTCTCGGGGCCGGACTGCCGCTACAACCCGTTCGCGATGCACGGGCAGGAGACCGCGTGCGCGAAGATCCTCGATCATCTCGCCGGTCGCGGCGTCACCTACACCAAGGCGAAGACGCCGGGCGTCGCGGTGACGGTGGGCGGCCGCGTGGTTATGGATCACAGCAACGCCGGAATCGACGCCGCGCTGGAGAGCGCGGGGTGGACGGTGGACAAGGTTCGGCCCACGCCGGGCGGCGCGGTGCTGATCGTGCTCGCGGTGGCGTTGCTCGGCTTCCTCTCGGGCATGACCTACGGGCCGGTGGCGGCGCTGCTGGCGGAGCTGTTCCCGGCCCGCGTGCGCTACTCCTCGATGTCGATCCCCTATCATATCGGCACCGGCTATTTCGGCGGGTTCCTGCCGTTCATCAGCCAGTATATCGTCGCGCGCACCGGCAACCCGTTCGCCGGCCTGTGGTACACCTTCGCGGTGGTGGCGATGGCGCTGGTCGTGACGATCTTCTGGCTGCCCGAGACGCGCGGCGCCGACCTCGACTAGCCGCGGGGCCGCCGTTACTGCGCCCCGGTGTCCCCGCCCCCCCTGTCCGCGCCTGAAGTTCCTCCCGCGCTACGCCTGACGTGCGACGGCGACGCGCTCGTCGCCAACTGGCGCTGGCTGCGGACACGGGGCGGTGGCGCGGCCTGTGGCGCGGCGGTGAAGGCGGACGGCTACGGCCTCGGCGCGCGCGAGGTGGCCGCCCGCTTGATCCGCGCGGGCTGTCGCGACCTGTTCGTGTCGAGCTGGGGAGAGGCGGCGGCGCTGGGCGACTTGCCCGACGGCGTGGCCCTGTCGGTGCTCCACGGGGTACGCGAGGAGGATGTGGCCTATGCGCTGGCCTCGCCCGCGCGGCCCGTCCTCAACTCGCCCCCGCAGGTGGCACGCTGGAAGGCGGCGGGCGGCGGCGCTTGCGACGCGATGATCGATACCGGCATGAACCGGCTCGGCCTCAGGCCGGAGGAGGCGGGCTGCCTGAAGGGGGTCGCCATCGAAACGCTGATGAGCCACCTCGCCAGCGCCGACGAGGCGGATACCGCTTTCGCAAGCCGCCAGCGAGACGCCTTCGCCGCGGTCGCGGCATGCGTGCCGGCGCGGCGTGCCAGCCTCGCCAACTCGGCCGGCATCTGCCTGGGCGCGGACTATGCCTTCGATCTCACGCGTCCTGGACTGGCGCTGTACGGCGGCGTTCCCCGCGCCGAGGCGGGGGGCGCCATCCAGCCCGTCATGCGGATCGAGGCGCAGGTGCTGCAATGCCGGCGCGTGCCGGCCGGCGAGACGGTCGGCTACGGCGCGACGTGGACGGCGGGAGGCGACGCGCACGTCGCGATCCTCAACATCGGCTACGCCGACGGCTACCTGCGGGGTTTCTCCAATGCGGGCCGCGTGTTCGCGGGCGACCGCGCGCTGCCCGTCGTCGGCCGCGTCTCGATGGACCTGCTCGCGGTCGACGCCACCGGCACCGACGTGACGGAGGGCGACTGGCTGGCCCTCGATCCCGACCTCGGCGCCGCGTCGGCCGCCTCCGGGCTATCGCAATATGAGTTGCTGACCGCGCTCGGCCGCCGCTATCAGCGCCGCTGGACATGAGCCTCCCTGCAACCCTGATCCTCGCCGTGGCTGCGGTCGGTCGCCTGGTGCTCGGCCTGCTCGCTACCGTCGGGCGAGTCACCAGCTTCGCCTTCACCGCGCTCGTCCGCGCGGTGACGCCGCCTTATTATCCCGCGCGCTTCGTGTCGCAGCTCAGGGCGATCGGCTGGGACTCGCTGCCCGTCGTCGGCCTCACCGCGATCTTCACGGGCTCCGCGCTCGCCCAGCAGATCTACACCGGCGGTTCTCGCTTCGACGCGGAATCGACCGTGCCCGCCGTCGTCGTGTTCGGCATCGTGCGCGAGCTCGGCCCCGTGCTCGTCGGGCTGATGGTGGCGGGCCGCGTCGCCTCCGCGATGGCGGCCGAGCTCGGCACCATGCGCGTCACCGAGCAGCTCGACGCGATGACGACGCTGCGCACCGACGCCTATCGCTACCTGATCGCGCCGCGCATCGTCGCCGCCACGATCGCGCTGCCCGCGATGGTGCTCGTCGCCAACGTCATCGGCATCATGGGCGGCTACCTGCTGTCGGTGTGGAAGCTCGGCTTCAACCCCGCGACCTATCTCACGACGACGCGCAAATACCTGTTCGTCGAGGACGTCTGGATGTCGGTGGTGAAGGCCGCCGTGTTCGGCTTCGTGATCGCGCTGATGGGCTGCTATAACGGGTTCCGCACCGCCGGGGGTGCCGCCGGCGTCGGCCGCGCGACCACCGATGCAGTGGTCTCCGCCTTCATGCTGATCCTGTTCTCGGACCTGCTCATCACTATCCTGGCGTTCGGCTGATGCCGGGTGCGCCCAAGATCCGGCTGGCCAACGTCGCCAAGCGGTTCGGTGAGAAGGTCGTGCTCGACGGCGTCAACCTGGCGATCGAGCCCGGCGAGTCTGTGGCGATCATCGGCGGTTCGGGAACGGGCAAGTCGGTGACGCTGAAGTGCATCCTGGGCCTCCTCCAGGCGGACGCAGGATCGATCATGGTCGATGGCGAGGAGGTGGTCGGCGCGGGTGACCGCGACCTCGCCCGCATCCGCGCCAAGTTCGGGATGCTGTTCCAGGGCGGCGCGTTGTTCGATTCGATGCCGGTGTGGCGCAACGTCACCTTCGGCCTCACCAAGGGCCGCAGGCGCGAGGCCGCAAAGATGCGCCGCGTCGCCGAGGAGAATATCGAGCGAGTGGGCCTCGGCCCCGACATCCTGGATCTCCGCCCCAACGAACTCTCGGGCGGCATGCAGAAGCGCGTGGCGCTCGCCCGCGCGATCGCGCCGCGCCCCGACATCATCTTCTTCGACGAACCCACCACCGGGCTCGATCCGATCCGCGCCGACCAGATCAATAATCTGATCTGCTCGCTTACCGGCGATCTCGGCGTGACCGCGCTCACCATCACGCACGACATGGTCTCGGCGCGCACGATCGCAAACCGGGTGGCGATGCTCTACCAGGGCCGCATCGTGTGGCACGGCCCGCGCGACCGGCTCTACGACAGCGGCAATCCCTATGTGGACCAGTTCGTCCAGGGCCGCTCCGAGGGGCCGATCCGCTAGGCCGGATCGCGCAGGAAGGCGGCGAGCGGCTCCCACAGGCTGGTGCGCGCACGACCGCCGACGATCATGCCGACATGGCCGAGCGACAGCTCCAGCGGCCGCCCGATGCCGGCGGCGCTGGCGGCGGGGACGATGCGGTCGGTGGTGGAGCGGATGTCGAGCACCGGGCAGCCGATCACCGCCGGATCGATCGCGCGGCCCGCGACGCGCCATGCTCCGGTGCCGGTGACGTCTCGTCCGAACAGCTCCTCCACGAGCTCGCGCCCGGCGGCGAGCGTCAGCGGCGGGCCGCCGTTCGCCCAGTCCTCCAGCGCGACGAACTGCCGCACCGCCGCCGCGTTCGCCGCCCGCGCACTAAAGCGGACGAACTTGTCGATCGTGCGCGCGGGGTCGAGCCCCCAGAAGCCCGCCTGCAGCACCTCCAGCGGCAGCAGACCGATCGCCTCCGCCGTTGCCCTTGCCGCCTGCCACAACTCGCCGAGGCCGGCGCGCGCCTCGTGGCCAAAGCCCGAGAAGCGCCACGGCGCGGCGATCAGCGCCAGCGCGTGCGGGCGCTCGATCGCGGCGGCGGCGAGCGCCATCGTGCCGCCTAGGCAATAGCCCGCAAGCGCAGCATCGCCGTCGATGCTGCGCAGCATGGGAAGCAGCATCTCCTCGACATGGCCGGCGATCGACAGCTCGCGCTCGTCGGCACCCGGTTCGCCCCAATCGACCAGCAGCGGGCGCACGCCTTGCGTCGCCAGCCAGCGCAGGAACGAGGCCTCGGGCAGCAGGTCGAGCACCTGCGGCCCATTGATGATCGAGGGAACGACGACGATCGGCCGCCCCTCGCCGCCATAGTCGAGCAGTCGCGCGCGGCCCTCGCGCGCCGCCGTGACGGGCGGAACGGGCGGGGCAGGACGCTCGGCCTGCTGATAGGCGCGCAGCCCCGCGAGCGCGGCTTCGGCGCGCGCGCCGTCTCCTTCTGTCTCGCTGCGCAACATCGCCAGGAACAGCGGGAGCGGACGGGGCTTGTGTTGCGGCGCATCATCGTTCGATGATAGGCCGTAGCGAAAGATGGGCGCGTCACCGCGTTCGGGAGGAATGGTCATGGCCAGGTCCGCGTCGACGTCCGATACGGTCATCATCAAGAAATACGCGAACCGGCGCCTCTACAACACCGAGACGTCGAGCTACATCACGCTCGAACATCTCGCCGCGATGACGCGCGACGGGCGCGATTTCAAGGTGCTCGACGCGCGCACCGACGAGGACATCACTCACGCGGTGCTGACGCAGATCATCATGGACGAGGAGACGCGCGGCCAGACGCTGCTGCCCGTCAGCTTCCTGCGCCAGCTGATCGCGCTGTACGGCGACTCGATGCAGTCGATGGTGCCGCAATATCTCGAGGCGTCGATGGAGGCGTTCCGCCGCAATCAGGCGCAGTTCCGCACCGCGATGGAGGGCGCCTTCTCTGGCGGCCCCTTCGCCGAGATCACCAAGCGCAACATGGCGATGTTCGAGGCCGCCGCAGGCGCGTTCAAGCCGGAGACGGCCGGCGACAAATCTGCGGCGCCGCCGGCCGGCGGGGCCGAGGATATCGCCGCGCTCAAGGCGCAGCTCGCCGCGCTGCAGAACAAGATCGACAAGATGGGAAGCTGAGCCGCCGCTCAGCCGCCCGCCTGCGGCTTGACGAAGCGCAGCGTCATGCGGTCGCTCTCGCCGATCGCGGCGTACTTCGCACGATCCTGATCTCCCAGCGCGAAGGTGGGCGGCAGCGTCCACACGCCCTTGGGATGATCGTGGTCGTCCTTGGGATTGGCGTTGACGTCGCTCGCGCCCTCCAGCCGGAAGCCTGCCGCCATCGCCAGCCGGATCACGGTCGATCGCTTGACGTAGCCGTTGGTTTTTTCGAGTGCGGCGTCGCTCGGTTCGGGAAGCCGATGCTCCTCGATGCCGAGCGTGCCGCCCGGCTTCAGCGCGCGGAACCAGTCGGCGAAGGCCTGCGGGGCGTCGCCGTCGCCGGGCTGCCCGGGTTCGCCCAGCAGGTTGTGGATGTTGCGGAAGGTGAGCACCATGTCCGCGGTGCCGGCGGGCACCAGCTCGGTCTGCTGGCCGGGCGTGTAGGTGACGATCGCCGCCTTGCCGTAGCGGGGCTGATCGCCCGCCACGAGCGCGTTGAAGCTCTCGGTCGCCTTGCCCGGCGGAACGGCGGCGACGTAGCGGCCCTCCGCCGCCAGGGTGGGCGCGAGGATGGCGGAGTACCAGCCACCGCCCGGCAGCATCTCCACCACCGTCATGCCGGGTTTGAGCCCGAAGAAGCTCAGCGTCTCGGCCGGATGGCGATACTTGTCGCGCGCGCGGTCGGCGGCGCTGCGGCCGGGATCGGCGACGGCGCGCGCGATCGCGGGATCGACCTTGATGTGGCCCGCGGCGGCGACCGTGGGCGCGGCTTTCTTGGGCGCGACGGCCGGCGCGGGAGCCTTCTTCGGCGCGGCGACCGCCATGGTCGCGACGGCGGCGGCAAGGGGCATGATGGCGACGAGTGCGCGCAAGGCGGGTCTCCCGAGAGGAACGTCCGCGATGCTGCCGGTTCGCACCCGCGCTGGCAAGCCTAGCGATCGAGCCGGATCAGCACCCAATTGATGGCGGAACCCGACGCCGCACGCGCGTCGCAGCCGCCCGACCGCCGGTAAAGGCAGGCTTGGCCTGCGCCGAAACAGGTCGTGCGCCGGTAATCAGAGGGAAGCGCGGAGCCAAGCCGCGCGGGCGCCACGATCAGGTCGAAGCCGGCGCCCGCCCGCGCGATCCAGCTCGCCGGGGGCACGCTGCCGTCGTCGGGAATGTAGAGCGGCACCGGCCGGTGGAGGTAGGTGTAGCCGCCGCTGTCCGTCCAGTCCCGGCCGAGCAGCGCCACGCCGCATCCGGGCGCCTGGCGAAGCGCCGCGAAGGCCTGGAGCGCGGGTGTCACCCGATCCCAGCCTCCAGAGCGCAGCCCGCAGGCCAGCACCGCGCCCGAGCAGGCGAGCCAAGCGGCGACCGCGATCGCGGCCCATCCGCCCATGCCGAAGCGCCGCCGCGCCGCGTCGATCGCGTCGGGCGTGGCGATGCCGGCGAGCAGGACCAGGATCGACGTCGAGAGCAGGACGTAGCGATATTCCTTGTGCGCGATCAGCGTGTGCACCGCCACGTTGGTGATCGCGCAGGCGACGAGCGCGGGGAAGCGCCGCGCCACCAGCCGCGCGAGCGCCCACGCCGGCAGCAGCGTCGCGCCGAAGGCGGCGGCGATCGCCAGCGGATAGAAGCCCGGCCCGTCGACCCACGCGTGCGAGCGCTTGAGACCGATATTCTGGTGGAAGTTCTCGACGATCCAGCCGAACGGCCACTGTCCCATCGCCATGTCGAGCCCGCCCGCGGCGACGAGCACCGCGCCGCCGCCCGCCGCCGCCAGCAGCCAGCGTCGCCGATCGATTCGACACGCGATCGCGACGAGCGCCGCCACCGCCGGCGCATATTGGAACCGCACCACGACGGCGAGCGCGAGCAGCGCGCCTGCGATGGCGATCGTCCGTGATCGTGCGCCCGGCGTCTCGAGCAGCGCCGCGCCGCCAAGCACCAGCGGTACGGCCAGCGCCTCGGTGAGCGCTTGTGTCCCGAACAGCGCGGTTTCCGACCAGATCGCCATCGCGAACGCGCCGTAGAGCCCGTGGCGGGGCGACAGGCGAGCGCCGATCCGGGCCGCCGCGACGATCGAGCCGAGCGAGACCAGCACGACCAGCAGCTTGGGCAGCAGCAGGTAGGCGACGCCATCGGGGCGAAGCCAGCCACCCGCCGCCATCGGCCCCGCGAGCAGCAGCGGCACCAGCCAGCTGCGGATGCCGAACCGATATTCCCACGGCACCACGCCGACGCCGAAGACGAGCCGGTGCGCGGCCTCCAGATACTGGAAGATCTCGTCTGGAAAGTAGGAGCGCGGGGTGGCGAGCAGCGCCAGCCGGAAAGCGAGGCCGAGCGCCACGATCAGCGCGAGCGGGTGCGCGCGGACGAACCGCTGCGGGGCGGCGAAGGGGCGCTCGCGCGGCGGAACGCCGGCGATCGCCGCCTCCATCATAGGCAGGCTTCGAGCAGCGGCTGATCGAACCCGTACTGCCGCGCTTTGTCGAGCGTGTAGGGGCGCAGGCCCGCCGACCTGTACTCGCCGACGATCTTGCCGTCCTGGCCCTCGTCCATATACTCGAACTTGAACAGCTCCTGCGTCACGATCACCGGGCCCTCCATCCCGATCACCTCGGTGACGTTGGTGACGCGGCGCGATCCGTCGCGCAGGCGCTTCACCTGGATGATGAGGTCCACCGAGTCCGCGATCTGGCGGCTGATCGCCTCCTTGGGCACCTTGATGTCGCTCATCATCACCATGTTCTCCATGCGCGCCAGGGCCTCGCGCGGGGAGTTGGAGTGGAGCGTGCACATCGATCCGTCGTGGCCGGTGTTCATGGCGCTGAGCATGTCGAAGCACTCAGCACCTCTGATCTCGCCCAGGATGATGCGATCCGGGCGCATACGCAGCGCGTTCTTGACGAGGTCGCGGATCGAGATTTCTCCCTGGCCCTCCAGGTTGGGCGGGCGTGTCTCCAGCGGCAGCCAGTGCGGCTGCTGGAGGCGGAGCTCGGCCGCGTCCTCGATCGTCAGCACGCGCTCGCCGGGGTCGATCATCTTGGAGAGCGCGTTGAGCATCGTCGTCTTGCCCGAGCCGGTGCCGCCCGAGATGATGATGTTGAAGCGGCTGGCACCCGCGATCTTGAGCGCGGTCGCCATCTGCGGCGACATGCTGCCGAAGCCCGCCATCATGTCGATGGTGATCGGCTTGGCGGAGAATTTGCGGATTGAGATGGCGGTGCCGCGCAGCGACAAGGGCGGCACGATGACGTTGACGCGGCTGCCGTCGGGAAGGCGCGCGTCGGCGAGCGGCGTGGTCTGGTCGACGCGCCGGCCGACCTTGTTGACGATGCGCTGCGCGATCTGAAACAGGTGCTGCTCGTCGCGGAAGCTGATCGGCGCGATCTCCAGCCGGCCCTTCTTTTCCACGAAGGTCTGCTCGGGGCCGTTGACCATGATGTCCGAGATATCGGGATCGGAAAGCAGCTCCTCGAGGGGGCCGTAGCCGAGCAGCTCGTCGACCAGCACCTTCTCCAGCGCGAACTGCTCGCGCCGGTTGAGGTTGATCTTGAGCTCGCGGAGCACCTCGCCGATGATCGGGCGAAATTCCTCGGCGAGTTCGTCCTTGCTGAGCGTCGCGGCCGCTTCTGGATCGACGCGCTCCAGCAGGCGGGGCAGCACCTGCTCCTTGATCTTGTGAACCGACGCATCGAAGCCCTCGACGCGGGAGGAGGCGGCGTCGCCCGATCCGTCCTGCCGGCTGGCGAGACGCGCCATCGCGTCCGATGTCGTCTGCGAGAGCTCGGGTGCAGGTGCCGCCGGCAGCGGAACCGCGTCCACCGGGGGAAATTGGCCGCCGCCCGGCTCCGGAACGTGCATCGGCCGCGCGACGCCGAAGGCGGGTCGCGATCCCGTCGCCCCCGAAGCGCCGCTGCGCCTGCCGAATGCGCTCATCGTCCGTCATGCCCTCTGCGATTATCGATCGGATGATGACCAACAAGGACTAAGGAAGGCCTAACCTCGTCGGTGCCGACACTGGCTATACGACTCGCCGGCAGGTGCCCGCCGGCGGCGCTGGGAACGGCGCGATCCGTTGGTAGACTTCGAAGCTGTGGTAGCGCCCGATCAGGCGATAATGCCGCATGAGCCGCTCGAAGCGAGGGCTGGACCGGAAGAAGCCCTCCATGTCGAACCCGCCGCGGTCGTGCTGGTCAAAGATGATCCGGACTGGCTGCGCGCAACTATAGTCCTGCGCCGTCTCCTCGACGATCCTGCGCCCAAGCCGGACGAGGGCCGGATCCTTCGGGCCCGGCTCGAACAGCCCCCTCAACAGCAGCAAGCCATATTGCCGGCTGGGATAGCGAAACCCGCGGTTCAGCGTCAGCGGCCATGCATACATCGAGTTCTCGCTGACGAAGGCAACGGCGTCCTTCTGCTCCAGCCCGACCAGCATGGGCCGGGTGACAGGTTCGAAGGGATCACGAAGGGGCGTGACGTGTGCCGCGTAGACGAACGGCATCACCAACAGCGTAGGAGCGGCGACCCAGACGCTGGAACGAAGCGTTCGCCAATGCTCGGCTACGAGCAAGGCGATCGCCAACATCAGGCACCCGGTGACCGGCGCCTCGTGATTGTGCCACCCCTTGAACTGGATAAGCCACGCCGCCGCGAAACCTACCGCCATGACCGCGAAGGCCAGCGCACGCGGTGTCCGCAGGAGGAGGTCGGCGCGGACGAGCAGGAGCGCGGCCATGAGCGCCCAGTAGTATTGGGTCATGCGGATCATTTCGCCGAGATGACGCGCTTGCAACGCGCCGTAGCCGAGCCGCAGCATGGGAACGATGTCGCGCAGGTAAGCTGGCGTCAGGATCAGGACGGCGGCGGCGTAGATCGATCCGAAAGCGGTCAGCGCCACTGTCTCGGGACGCAGGGGACGGTAGTCCCGGCGCAAGGACGCGAGAAGCCAAAGCTCGATCAAGGCGGGGGAGATCAGGAAGTAATGTTTGAGCGCGAAGCCGGCGGCTCCGCCGATGCCGATGGCGACGGCGAGCAGCAACGGGATGTCCCGCTGCTCGTGTCGGCAGCCGGCCAGCATCGCGTAGGGCACGGCGCCGATCAGGAGGACGTGTTCGCGCTGGCCCAGATCGAGCAAGGGCATCAGCATGAGCGTCAGGGCGGCGTAGCTCAGCAGCGCCGCGCGGGTGGGCGCGGGCGTGTCGCCCAGCAGTCGGCCCGTGGCGACGACGCTCAACGCGGACGCGATCCCCATCGCTGCGACCATCACCGTGGAAGCACGGGCTCCGGCGAGCCCCGCCATCCAGTCGATTGGGATCGCCATCCAGAACCAGAGCGGCGGGTTGGTCTCGACGATGTCGACGTAGAAGCGCGCCCCGTGGAGGAGCTGACGCCCGATCCAGAGCTGCCAGGCCACGTCGGGACAGGGATCGATGGCCGAGAAGAGCGCCGCGACCAGCAGGGCTGTGAGCGCGCCCGACGCCTCCGGCCAGTGGCGTTTCAGGCGCTCGGGCATCGTCACGAGCAGGCGGGTCGGAGCGGGCAGGTTCCCGCGAGCGATCGAAGCGTCCAACATCAGCGCGGCCCCCGTGGAGAGACCTGCTTAGGCGGCGGTGGTGAAACCGAAGTTAAGGCTATGCGTGAGCGCGGCTGCCGCCGTCCCGCCGTCCCGCCGACGCGCCAAGCCTCTCAGGCTGCGACTTCCACCTTCTCGGCCAGCACCGTCAGGCCCTTGTCCGTCACCTCGGCGAAGCCGCCCTCGACGCGGATCCGCGCCGAGACGCTGTTCTGCGCGGAATAAACGGTCAGTTCGCCGTCGCGCACCGTGGACATCATCGGCGCATGGCCGGCCAGCACGCCGAAGTCGCCCTCGGTGCCGGGCACGACGACCATGAACACCTCCTCGGAGCGGACGCGCCGCTCGGGGGTAACGAGCTCGAAATGGAGGTTGGCCATGTGCTCTCTCTAAGGGCGAGCCGCCCGACGTTGATCGCCGGGGCGGGGGTCAGGCGGCGTCGGCCAGCTTCTTGGCCTTCTCGACCGCCTCGTCGATCGAGCCGACCATGTAGAAGGCCCCCTCCGGCAGGTCGTCATGATCGCCGTTCACCACGGCCTTGAACGATCGGACGGTGTCCTCGATCGACACGAACTTGCCCGAGATGCCGGTGAACACCTCCGCGACGTGGAAGGGCTGCGACAGGAAGCGCTGGATCTTCCGCGCACGGGAGACCGTCCGCTTGTCGTCCTCGGAGAGCTCGTCCATGCCGAGGATGGCGATGATGTCCTGCAGCGACTTATACTTCTGCAGCGTCTCCTGCACCTGCCGCGCGACCTCGTAATGCTCCTGCCCGACGACGGCGGGCGACAGCGCGCGCGACGTCGAATCGAGCGGGTCCACCGCCGGGTAGATGCCGAGTTCGGAGATGGCGCGCGACAGGTTGGTCGTCGCGTCCAGGTGCGCGAACGACGTCGCCGGCGCCGGGTCGGTCAGGTCGTCGGCGGGCACGTAGATCGCCTGCACCGAGGTGATCGAGCCCTTGTTGGTCGACGTGATCCGCTCCTGGAGCGCGCCCATGTCGGTGGAGAGGGTGGGCTGATAGCCCACGGCGCTCGGAATGCGGCCGAGCAGCGCCGACACCTCGGCGCCCGCCTGCGTGAAGCGGAAGATGTTGTCGACGAAGAACAGCACGTCCTGCCCCTCGACGTCGCGGAAATACTCCGCGTTGGCGAGGCCGGAGAGCGCGACGCGCGCGCGCGCGCCCGGCGGCTCGTTCATCTGGCCGAACACCAGCGCCACCTTCGATCCCTCGGGCGTCGGGTTGCCGTCGGCGTCCTTGGCGATGACGCCCGCGTCGAGGAACTCGTGGTAGAGGTCGTTGCCCTCGCGGGTACGCTCGCCCACGCCCGCGAACACCGACGTGCCGCCATGGCCCTTGGCGATGTTGTTGATGAGCTCCTGGATCAGCACGGTCTTGCCGACGCCGGCGCCGCCGAACAGGCCGATCTTGCCACCCTTGGTGTAGGGGGCGAGAAGGTCGATCACCTTGATGCCGGTGACGAGGATCGAGGTCTCGGTCGACTGGTCGACGAAGGGCGGCGCCTCGGCGTGGATCGGCATCGTCGTCTCGGCGTTCACCGGCCCGCGCTCGTCGATCGGCTGGCCGACGACGTTGAGGATGCGGCCGAGCGTCCGGGGGCCGACCGGCACGCGGATCTGCGCGCCGGTGTCGTTGACCTCCTGACCGCGCTTCAGCCCGTCGGTCGAATCCATCGCGATGGTGCGAACCGTGCTCTCACCCAGATGCTGCGCGACCTCGAGGACGAGCGTCTTGCCCTCGTTCTGCGTCTCGAGCGCCGAGAGGATGGCGGGCAGCGGCCCATCGAACGACACGTCGACGACCGCGCCGATCACCTGGCTGATGCGGCCGACGGAATTGGTGGTGAGTGCGGGTGCGGTTGCCATGTATGTCCTGCCTTCTGGAGCTTAGAGCGCTTCGGCGCCGGCGATGATCTCGATCAGCTCGGTGGTGATCGCCGCCTGGCGCGAGCGGTTATACTGGATGGTGAGCTTGCCGATCATCTCGCCGGCGTTGCGCGTGGCGTTATCCATCGCGGTCATGCGGCTGCCCTGCTCGGACGCAGCATTCTCCTGGAACGCACGGTAGAGCTGCACCGCGATGTTGCGCGGCAGGAGCGCGGCGAGGATCTCCTCCTCGTCGGGTTCGAACTCGAAGGCGGCGACCTGCCGATCGCCGTCCTTGGCACCATCGCGCTTCTCCTCCGACGGGATCGCGACGGGGATGAGCTGCACCTCGGTGGGCTCCTGCACCAGCGCCGACTGGAAGCGCGCGTAGAACAGGTGCGCGACGTCGAACTCGCCGGCCTCGAAGCGGTTCACGATGTCGGTGCCGACGTCGAGCGCGTCCTGGAAGCCGACCGTCTTGATCGCCGACTGATCGACCTGATGCACGATCAGTCCGGGGAAGATGCGGGCCAGCGGCGCTCGGCCCTTCTTGCCGACGAGGTAGAACTTCACCTGCTTGCCCGAGCGGATCAGTTCATCGGCGCGCTTGCGCGCGGCGCGCACGATGTTCGAGTTGAACGCGCCCGCGAGGCCGCGCTCGGAAGTGGCGACGACGAGCAGGTGGACGTCGTCCTTGCCGGTGCCCGCGAGCAGCTTCGGGCTCTCCGGACCGACCGTCACGCCGGAGGCGAGCCGCGCCATCACCCGCGTCAGCTCCTCGGCGTAGGGGCGGCCCGCCTCCGCCGCCTCCTGCGCGCGGCGCAGCTTGGCGGCGGCGACCATCTTCATGGCCTTGGTGATCTTCTGCGTCGACTTGACCGAGCCGATGCGTCCCTTGAGGGCCTTAAGACTGGGCATCCTCTACCAGCCGCTTAAGCGAACGTCTTGGCGAAGCCGTCGAGCGCGCCCTTGAGCTTGCCCTTGAGGTCGTCGCCGAGATCGCGGGTGGTGCGGATGCCGTCGAGCACGTCCTTGTGGTTGGTGCGCAGGTCGGCGAGCATCGCCTCCTCGAAGCGGACGACATCCTCCACCGGCACCGCGTCGAGATAGCCGTTGGTGCCCGCGTAGATGGACGCGACCTGCTCCTCCATCGGCATCGGCGAGAATTGCGGCTGCTTGAGCAGCTCGGTCAGCCGCGCGCCGCGGTTGAGCAGCTTCTGCGTCGAGGCGTCGAGGTCCGAGCCGAACTGCGCGAACGCCGCCATCTCGCGATACTGTGCGAGCTCCAGCTTGATCGAGCCCGCGACCTTCTTCATCGCCTTGGTCTGCGCGGACGAGCCCACGCGCGACACCGAGAGCCCGACGTTGATGGCCGGGCGGATGCCCTGGTAGAACAGGTCCGTCTCCAGGAAGATCTGGCCGTCGGTGATCGAGATCACGTTGGTCGGGATGTAGGCGGACACGTCGCCGGCCTGCGTCTCGATGATCGGCAGCGCGGTGAGCGAGCCCGAGCCTTCCGCGTCGTTGAGCTTGGCGGCGCGTTCCAGCAGGCGCGAGTGCAGGTAGAACACGTCGCCCGGATAGGCCTCGCGGCCCGGCGGGCGGCGCAGCAGCAGCGACATCTGGCGATACGCGACGGCCTGCTTCGAGAGGTCGTCGTACACGATCAGGCCGTGCATGCCGTTGTCGCGGAAATACTCACCCATCGCGCAGCCGGTATAGGGCGCCAGGAACTGGAGCGGCGCCGGATCGGACGCGGTGGCGGCGACGACGATGGTATAGTCCATCGCGCCATTCTCTTCGAGCTGGCGGACGATCTGCGCCACCGTCGAGCGCTTCTGCCCGACCGCCACGTAGATGCAGTAGAGCTTGGCCTTTTCATCGCTGCCGGCGTTCACACCGCGCTGGTTGATGAAGGCGTCGATCGCCACCGCCGACTTGCCGGTCTGGCGGTCGCCGATGATGAGCTCGCGCTGGCCGCGGCCGACCGGCACCAGCGCGTCGAGCGCCTTGATGCCCGACTGCATCGGCTCGTGCACCGACTTGCGCGCGATGATGCCGGGCGCCTTGGTCTCGACGCGGCGGCGTTCGGTGAACTCGATCGGACCCTTGCCATCGATCGGGTTGCCGAGGCCGTCGACCACGCGCCCCAGGAGCCCCTTGCCGATCGGCACGTCGACGATCGTCTCGGTGCGCTTAACGGTGTCGCCTTCCTTGATCTCCGAGTCCGAGCCGAAGATCACGACGCCGACATTGTCGGCCTCCAGGTTGAGCGCCATGCCCTGCACGCCGTTGGCGAACTCCACCATCTCGCCCGCCTCGACATTGTCGAGGCCCCAGATACGCGCGATGCCGTCGCCGACGGACAGCACCTGGCCGACTTCCGAGACCTGCGCCTCGGTACCGAAATTGGCGATCTGGTCGCGGATGACCTTGGAGATTTCTGCGGCGCGGATGTCCATGTTCGACCCTTTTTTCGACGGCGCTGCCGTCAAACCCCTAGACGACGGCTAAGCCGTCAACTCCTCATGGCGTGTGCGAGACCGTTGATCTTGGTGCGGATCGAGCCGTCGATCTGCGTGGAGCCCAACCGGACGATCAGCCCGCCGAGGATCGACTGATCGATCTGCGCGTCCACCGTCACCTCGCGCCCGAAGCGCTTGCGCAGCCGATCCTTGAGCGCGCCCATCTGCGCGGCGTCGAGCGGGTGCGCCGACACGACCTCCGCATGCGCCTCGCCGCGATGCTTCGCGGCCAGCGACCGGAAGGCGCGGATGATCTGCGGCAGTTCGCGCAGCCGGCCATTCTCGGCGAGGACGCCCAGAAAACGCGTCGCGATCGGGCCGAGACCCAGCGCCGCCGCGCTCGCCGCAATCGCCTTGCCCGCATCGGCGCGGCCGATCAGCGGGCTCTGCGTCAGCATCCGGAAATCGTCGCTCTCGCGCAGCATCGTCTGCACGGTGTCGAGATCGGCGGCGGCCTGGTCGAGCTGGCGCTCGTCCCGCGCGAGCTCGAACAGCGCGGTCGCGTAGCGCCCGCTGAGGCTCGCCTGGATGCCGCCCGAAATATCCACGCGCGAAGGGTCCCCCGATGTGGCCGCCCGACGGACGACCGCTTGCCGACGCCGCGTGACGGCGATCGCCGGTTCATGACAAGTCTCGGCCGATGCCGATTCGGCCCATGCCGAAAAGGGGGCGCGCAAGGCGTCCCCTGCCGGGCCGCCGGCCGGTTAGCAGCGGCACGATCGCGATGCAAGGCCGACGGCCGCGCGCGACTCATCGCACGGCTCGCGGCACGACGCCGTCGAAGCCGATCGCCGGCGCGATCACTTTCCGCGATCGAGGCGTGCGCGATCATGCCGACGGGCGAGGGTCGCCGTCCGCGTCAATGCTCCGCGCGCGGCGGCTCCGCAGGGCCGCGTGCCCAGCCGGGAGCCGCCGGCTGCAGCGTATCGAGGAAGGCCGCAGCCGAGGCGCGGATCGCGCGCCGGTCCTCTTCCGCCATCCGCTCCCAGTTGCGATAGACCGGACCCATGCGCCGATTGTCGCGGAACCGGCGTTCGTGCTGCGCGAGAAAGTCCCAGTACAAGGCGTTGAACGGGCAGGCATCCTCGCCGACCCGCCGCTTCACGTCGTAGCGGCAGCGCCCGCAATAGTCCGACATGCGGTTGATGTAGGCACCGCCGCCGGCATAGGGCTTGGAGCCGATCCGGCCGCCGTCGGCGAACTGGCTCATCCCCAGCACGTTGGGCATCTCCACCCACTCGTAGGCGTCGGCGTAGACGACGAGGAACCAGTCCGACACCGCGCCCGGATCGACGCCGGCCAGCATCGCGAAATTGCCGAGCACCATCAGCCGCTCGATATGGTGCGCGTAGGCCTCGTCGCGCGTCGAGATCACGGCTTGCGAGAGGCAGCGCATCTCGGTCTCGCCCGTCCAGTAGAATTCGGGCAGCGGGCGCGTCGCGCCGAGCGCGTTGGCGGTGCCGAGCCCCGGCATTTCCAGCCAGTACATGCCCCGGATATATTCGCGCCAGCCGATGACTTGGCGGACGAAGCCCTCGGCCGAGTTGAGCGGCACGAGGCCGCGCTCGTAGGCCGCGACGGCGGCCTCCGCCACCTCCAGCGGCGCGAGCAGCCCGCAGTTGATCGCGGGCGAGAGCACGGCGTGGAAGAGGAAGCGCTCGTCGGTCACCATCGCGTCCTGCCACGTGCCGAAATCCGGCAGCGCGTGGGTCACGAAATGGTCGAGCGCCTGCAGCGCTTCCGCGCGCGTGACGGGGAAGTGGAAGCCGTCGAGATTGCCGAAATGATCGCCGAAGCGCCGCCCGACAAGGTCCAGCACCTCGCGCGTGACCGCGTCCTGCTGGAAGCGCAGCGGGCCGGGATAGGCCATGCCCCGGCGCGGCGGGCGGCGGTTCTCCTTGTCCAGGTTCCAGACGCCGCCGACGGGATCGTCGCCGTCCATCAGCAGCCCGGTCTTCCGCCGCATGTCGCGGTAGAAGAACTCCATCACCGTCTCGCGGCGGCGCTGCGCCCAGGTCTGAAATTCGAGGATGCCGCACACGAAACGATCGTCCGGCAGGATGTCTACGGGAACGCCGGCCGCCTCCCGCCACCGCTCCATCGCCTGAAGCACGCGCCACTCCCCGGGCTCGACGACGCGGATCGCGCGCGCGCCGTGGCGCCTAGAGGAGCGCGCGACCTCGCCCGTGAAGTGGCCGGTGTTGCCGGCGTCCTCGAGCGTGACATAGTCGACCGTCCAGCCCTCGTCGCGCAGCTCGGCGGCGAAGTGGCGCATGGCCGCGAAGATCAGCGCGACCTTCTTCTTGTGATGGCGGACGTAGCGGGTCTCCTCCACCACCTCCATCATCAGCACGACCGCGTCGTCGCGCGCCACGTCGCGGAGCGAGGCAAGCCCATGGCTGAGCTGATCGCCCAGCACCGGGATCAGGACGGGACCGCGCCGATCCCCGCTCACGGGGCGGGCGCCGGCCGAGACCGCACCAGGCGCTTCGAGGCAGGGCGGGCGACCGCGTACATGGCCCAGGCGATGTCCTTGGTGAGCGCCTGGGGATCGCCGCCGCGTTCGTAGAGGTCGCCGTGCGTCTTATCGGGGAGGTAGGTGAAGTCGGCGCGACCACCGACACCGCGGAACGCCGCCTCCAGCCGCCGCGCGGCGCCATCGAGGTAGAAGGTGTCCGCGGTGCCCACCGTCAGGTGGAGCTTGCCGTCGAGATCGTGCCGCAACGCCGGCCACTGCGCCTCGATGCGGTGCGCGACGTCGTAATGGTCGCGCCAGTAGGAAATGACCGTCGGATCGACCGCGCCGGTCACGCGGTCGAACATGTAAGCCGGCGTGCCGTCCTTCGCGCGCGGCGAGAACACCCAGTCGAACGAGCGGATCTGGCCGCCGTCGTGGCCGAGCACCGTCTCCAGCCGAGCGAACTGCTCGAAGCTGGCGACCACGCGGCCGTGATCGCGCACCAGCGGCCAAGGCCTACCCGAGGGATCGCGATAAGCATTGGCGTTCGGGGCGGTGAGGTCGATGCCGGTGAAGTCGCGGAAGTCCGCGGGATCGGGCGCGGTCGGCCAGCTCCCGCCGAACAGCGCGGGGTAGCGCACCATCACCCACAGCGCGAACCAGCCGCCCGAGCTGTGTCCGGTCAGGAAGCGACCCGACGGCCTCGCGTCCATGCGGAACCTCGCCTCCAGCGCCGGGATCGCCTCGGTGGTCAGCGCCTGTCCCCATGGCCCGTTGTTGACGCTGTCCGCGAACTCGGTGGTGCCGGTCGGCTCCGAATGATCGAGGAACACCCAGATCATCGGCGGGATCTCGCGCTTGGCCTCGAGATCGTAGAGGCGCGAGGCGCGCCCGATGTCTCGCGCGTGCGTCGTGCCGAACCCGCCCGCAGTGTAGACGGTGGGGTAGGTGGCGCGGCCGCGCGGATCATAGCCGGGCGGCGTCAGCACCCAGGCGGTCACGGCGTGCGGCGTGCCCCAGAAGCGCGTCAGCGCGACGGACGGCAGCCGCTCCTCGTGGAGGTGCGGCCGCATCGCGGCGGCACGCGCCGCGCCTTCGGGCGTGCTCGCGTGCCAAGGATCGATCGCCTGCACCGCATGGTCGAGCGCGATGGCGGAGGCGGCGCGTTGCGGCCAGCGGATCGTCACCACCCGGGAGACGAGGTCGCCCTCGCCCCGGCCGCCATAATCATAGTCGCCGTTGCGATCGAGCACCGCCTGGACGCGGTAATCGCCCGGCTTCAGGCTGGCAAAGCCGGCGGGAAACGCCGTCTCCTGCGTGTCGATCGTGGCGGAGCGCGCCGCCCCGAAGCTCGCGACGTCGCGCGCGGCGACCGACACCGCATCCTTGCCGCCGAACTCGGCGGTATCGACTGCGTCGGCCTTCGCGTTCTCCGCCGTCGCGGGCTCGGCGAACAGCAGCAGCCGGCCCGACGCATCGCCGTTCCAGCCCGCCGGCAGCGTCACCGCCAGCCGCGTCTCCGGTAGCGAGGCGGCGGCGAGCAGCAGGAGGAGCGGGGTGAGGAAGGCACGATTCGACATCGGAGCGGTCATTGCAAACCGCCTCCGACATTGCCAGCGTTCTTTCTTTGTTCTATATCACAGGAAACTGTACGGATCGACGTCCACCGCCACGCGCACCCCGCGCGGCCACTCGACCTCGCCCAGCCAGCCGCGCATCACCGCCTGCACGTCAAGCGCGCGACGCGCGTGGACGAGCAGGCGCTGGCGGTGCCGGCCGCGCAGCATGGCGAGCGGGGCCGGGGCGGGGCCGAACACCGTCATGCCCTCCACCTGCGGCGCGGCGAGACCGATCGCCTTCGCCGCCGTCGTCGCCTCGGCCTGGTCCTCCGACGAGACGACGATCGCGGCGTAGCGGCCGAAGGGCGGCGCCAGCGCCTCACGCCGACTCTCGGTCTCGGCGTGGTAGAAGTTCTCCGCGTCGCCCGAGACCAGCGCCTGGATGACGGGGGCCATGGGTTCGCGCGTCTGGACGAGCACGCGGCCCGGCTTGCTCCCGCGTCCGGCGCGGCCCGCCACCTGTGCGATCTGCTGGAAGCTGCGCTCCGCGGCGCGCAGGTCGCCGCCTTGCAGGCCGAGATCGGCATCCACCACGCCCACCAGCGTGAGGTTGGGAAAGTGATAGCCCTTGGTGACGAGCTGGGTACCGACCACCACGTCGATCTCGCCCGCCTCCATGCGGCCGACGAACTCGGCCGCCTTGGCGGGCGACCAGATCGTGTCCGACGTGACGATCGCCACGCGGGCGTCGGGCAGCAGCGCCGCCACCTCGTCGGCGATGCGCTCGACTCCCGGCCCGCAGGCGACGAGGGCGTCGGGCTCGTGGCACTCGGGGCACTCGGCGGGCGGCGGCATGACGTGGCCGCAATGATGGCAGGCGAGCCGCGCCGTCAGGCGATGCTCCACCATCCAGGCGGTGCAATTGGGGCAGCGGAAGCGATGGCCGCACGTCCGGCACAGCGTCAGCGGCGCGTAGCCGCGACGATTGAGGAACAGCAGCGCCTGCTCGCCCCGCTCCACCGTCTCGCGCATCGCCGACACGACGGACGGCGCCAGCCATCGTCCGCGAGGCGGAGGATCGCGCGTCAGGTCGACGGTTTCGATCGCGGGCATCGTCGCGCCGCCGTGGCGCTGCTCCAGCTTCAGTTCGCGATACTTGCCGATCTCCACCATCTGCCGCGTCTCGATGGCGGGCGTGGCCGACGCGAGCACGACTGGCACCTCCTCAAACTGGCCGCGCATCACCGCCACGTCGCGGGCGTGGTAGGGGACGCCGTCCTCCTGCTTGAAGCTCGTCTCGTGCGCCTCGTCGACGACGATCAGCCCGAGATGCGCGTAGGGCAGGAACAGCGCCGAGCGCGCGCCGACCACCACCTTGGCCTCGCCGCTGGCGATCGCGCGCCACGCCCGGCGCCGCTGGGTGGAGCGCAGGTCCGAGTGCCAGGCGACGGGCAGGTGGCCGAAGCGCGCCTCGAAGCGCTTGAGGAACGGCTCGGTCAGCGCGATCTCGGGCAGCAGCACCAGCGCCTGCCGACCTTCCCTGAGCGCCGCCGCGATGCCCTCGAAATAGACCTCGGTCTTGCCCGATCCGGTGACGCCGTCGAGCAGCATCGGCGCGAAGCCGCCGTCCCGCACCGCCGCAACGATCGTCCCCGCCGCATCCGCCTGCGATGCGGAGAGCGCGGGTGGCGCGTGATCGGGGTTCGGTGCGGGGAACGGATCGTCGATCGAGACCTCGACCGCCTCGATCGCGCCGGCCTTGACCAGCCCGCGGATCACTCCGTCCGAGACGTCCGCGATCTGGGCGAGCTCGCGCACCAGCCCCTGCCGTTCGCCGATCCTCTCCAGCGCCTGCCCGCGCTGCGCGGTCAGGCGCTCGGGCACATGTCCGGTGGCGCGATACTCGATCGCGGTGCGACCGCCGTCGAGCGCGCTCGCCGAGGCCAGCGCCATCCGCAGCACGGCGGCGGGGGGGCTGAGGTAATAGTCCGCCGTCCACTCGATCAGCCGCCTCAGCGGTGCCGCGACCGGGGGCAGATCGTAGGCGGCGGCGAGGTTGCGCAGCCGGTTGTCGCCGACCTCCGCGTCGGACGGCATCCGCTCCGCCTCCCACACCACGCCGGCGAGTTGGCGCGGCCCAAGCGGGGCGAGCACGATCGAGCCGGGCTCCACCGCCATGCCGTGCGGCACGCGATAGTCGAGCGGCCCCAACGCGGCGTTCAGGAGGAGGACGCGCGCCCGGCTCATCGGCTATGCAAGCGGGAAGGGGGGGGCATGGCGCTGTTCGAGACGGATCGATTGACGGTCAAGCGGATCGGGGAGGAGGACGCCGGCTTCGCGCTGGCGATGCTCAACGATCCGGGCTTCCTCACCAACATAGGCGATCGCGGCGTCCGCACAATCGCCGATGCCCGGCGCTACGTGACGGAGCGCGTTCTCGCCTCCTACGCCGCGCACGGCTATGGCATGTTCCTCGTGTCGCTGCGCGGCGAGGGCGAGCCGATCGGCATGATCGGCCTCGTCCGTCGCGACGGGCTCGACGGGCCGGACCTCGGCTTCTCCTTGCTCGAACGTCACACCCGGCGCGGCTACGGGCTGGAAGCGGCGCGTGCCATGCTCGACGCCACGCGCGCGATCCGGCCGCTGCTGGCGATCGCCAGGCCGGAGAACGCCGCCTCGGCCGCGCTGCTCGCGCGCTTGCGCTTCGTCGAGCGCGGCCGGGTGGCCCTGCCGGGGCAGGACGGCGAGAGCCGGCTGTTCGTGCTGCCGTGATCGCGCTGATGCTCGCCCTGCAGGTACCGACGATCGCCGATGCGGTGCACGCCGCCGCCGATCCCTGCGCCGCGCGCGGCGACGAGATCGTCGTCTGCCGCCGTCGCCAAGCCGGCGATCGCTATCGGCTGCCGCGGATCGATCGCGGCTTCGATCCGGGCGGTCCGGTCGACAGCGTCTCGCGCGAGCGGCACCGGCTGCTCGACGCCGATGGCGCCGCGCCCGATGGCACGCGCGGATCGTGCAGCGCGGTGGGCGCGAGCGGGGCGACCGGGTGCATGATCAAGGGCTGGCGCGAGCGCGACCAGCAGCGCGGCCTCTAGCGTTATTCCCTTTTAACCATGCCGCGCTAAGCTCGCCGCATGGCCCAGGTGATCGACTTCCAGGATCGTGCCGTCGCGACGCTGCGCGCGCGCGTCGCCGAGGTCGAGGAGGCGAACCAGGACCTGATCGCCTTCGCGCGCGGCCACTCGGGCGCGGTCGCCGCGATCCACGCCGCCGTTCTCGCCGCGATCGAGGCGGACGGGCTCGAACATCTCATCCACGTCGTCACCACCGACTGGACGGACATCCTGAACGTCGACGCGGTGGCGCTGGCGCTCCACGTCGGCGACGTCGCGATCCGCGCGGACGGCGACGGCCTTCAGTTCGTCGATCGCCGGGTGATCCAGCGCGTGTCGCGCGGCATCGACGGCGTCGTGCTCCACGGCGTCGAGCGCGGACACCCGCTGTTCGGCCACGCCGCCTCGCTGATCCGCGCGGAGGCGCTGATCCGGCTCGACAACCCGCTGCCGCTGCCGTGCGGGCTGCTCGCGCTCGGCCAGCGCGCGCCTTCGCGGTTCGAGACGCGGCACGGCTCGGAGCTGCTCGGCTTCCTCGGCGCCACGCTGGCCCGCGCGGTGGGGCGATGGCTGCTGCCCTGAAGGCGGCGACGCCGCTCGACGATCACCCCGCCCGCGCGCTCGCGGCGGCGTTCGGCGATCACCTGGCGGTGCGCGAGGTGCGCTCGGTCCACACCGCGCGCGCCTATGTCGCGACCGCGCACCGGCTGATCGGGTTTCTCGGACGGCACCGGGCGCAGGCGATCGACGCGGCGGCGCTGGCGACGGTCGATGCCGGCGAGTTGCGCGCCTACCTCGCGCAGCGTCGGGGAGAGGCGAACCTCGCCAACGCGTCGGCGGCGCGCGAGCTGTCGGCGGTGCGCGCCTTCCTGCACTATGCGGGTGCCGCGCCGCCGCGCCTGCGCGGGCCCCGCGTCAAGCGTGGGGCGCCGCGACCGGTGGCACCGGCGGACGCGATCGCGCTGGCCCATGACGCCGCCGACGCCGCCGCCGAGCCGTGGATCGCGGCGCGCGACCTGGCGGTGCTGCTGCTGCTCTACGGCGCCGGGCTGCGCGTGGGCGAGGCGATGGCGATCCCTGCCGGTCCGCTGGGCGAGACGATCGCCGTCATGGGCAAGGGCGGCAAGGCGCGCGTGGTGCCGCTGCTCCCCGTCGTCCGGGACGCGATCGAGGATTACCGGGCGTCGTGCCCGTGGCCGCTGGTCGCCGGCCGTCCGCTGTTCCGCGGCGCCAAGGGCGGTCCGCTCTCCGCCGACATCGTCCGCAAGGCGGTGCGTGGCGCGCGCGCGCGCCTCGGCCTGCCCGATCGCACGAGCCCACACGCGCTCCGCCACAGCTTCGCGACGCACCTGTTGGCGCGCGGCGCCGATCTCCGCCAGCTCCAGGAGCTGCTCGGCCACGCCAGTCTGTCGTCGACGCAGATCTATACCGGCGTCGACGCCGCGCACCTGCTCGACGTGTACCGGACCGCGCACCCGCGAGCTTCGGGAAAAATCTTTCCGCCGGCCTAAAGGCGCGTCGCGAGATGTCGTTATCCGTTCGGGGAAGTGATCCGACAAAGGCTCGACATCATGGACGGGATCGACACCAAGCTGAGCACGAGCGACCTGGCGCGTCTGCGCCCGGCGTCCGTCGCCGCCAGCCCGGCGGCGCCCGCCACCCCTGCTGCGCCCACCGCGCAGCAGCAGGCGACCGCCAACCTCATCTCGCTGCTCGCCGACGCGGCGCCGCCGATCGACACCAAGAAGGTGGAGGCGATCCGTGCCCTGATCGGGCAGGGAGCCTATCCCATCGACGAGCGGGCGATCGCCGCCAAGATGATCGCGCTCGACGTCGTCGTCGCCAAGGACTGAGCGGCTACTCCGGACCCTGGCAGGCGGCGCGATCGCCCGCCTCGCAGGCATCGGCCCGTGCCCGCCAGCGCGCGATGCGATCGGCGTAGGGGGATCGGGCGCCGGGACGCGGCGCGCGCGTGCCCCGAGCGGGCGGCGGCGGCGCCGCGTCGGACTCCTCGTAGCCGGCGGGCCCGTCATCCCCGGGCCCATACCCATAGCCGTCGCCATATCCCGCATAGCGGCCATCGTCGCGGTAGCCGCCGTTGGTACCCGGTGGCGCGGGCGGCGCCGGCGGCGCGTAGTCCGGCCGCATATCGTCCGATCGCGCCTGCCAGCCGCCCGTATAGCCGCGCTCGTCGTCGGTATAGCTTGGCAGCTGCCGGTCCTGCGGCTGCGGACGGGCGGGATCGTAGTAATATTGCGCGTGCGCCGGTGCCGCGATCGTCGCGGCGAGCAGCGCGGGCGCGAGCAGGCGGATCATCGCATCGTCTCCCATAAGGCCGCGCGGATCTTCCGCCCGCGCGCGTGTCCGCCCGCTGAACGCTCAGGCCACCCGATTGGCGACGAGATCGTCGACCACCGCCGGATCGGCGAGCGTGGAGGTGTCGCCGAGATCGCCCGTATCGCCCGCCGCGATCTTGCGCAGGATGCGTCGCATGATCTTGCCGCTCCGCGTCTTGGGCAGCGCGGGGGCGAACTGGATCGCGTCGGGCGTGGCGATGGCGCCGATCTCCGCGCGCACCCTGTCGCGCAGGCGCCTCAACGTCGCCTCGTCGCCGGCCACCCCGGCGTTCAGCGTCACGAAGGCGTAGATGCCCTGGCCCTTCACCTCGTGCGGCATACCGACCACGGCCGCCTCCGCCACCTGCTCGTCGAGCACGAGCGCCGACTCCACCTCGGCGGTGCCCATGCGATGGCCCGAGACGTTGATGACGTCGTCGGTGCGTCCGGTGATCCACCAATAGCCGTCGGCGTCGCGGCGCGCGCCGTCGCCGGTGTCGTAGTGGCCGGGAAAGGTGCGGAAGTAGGTCTCGAAGAAGCGCCTCTCATCGCCCCACACGCCGCGCATCTGCCCGGGCCAGGATCGCGCGATGACGAGCGCGCCCTCGGCCTCGCCGTGGAGCTCGCTGCCCCGCGCGTCGAGCAGCTTGGGCTCGACGCCGAAGAAGGGCAGCGTCGCGGAGCCCGGCTTGGTCGCGACCGCACCCGGCAGCGGCGTGATCATGTGCCCGCCCGTCTCCGTCTGCCACCAGGTATCGACGATCGGGCAGCGGCCCTCGCCGACCACCTGCGCGTACCAGCGCCACGCCTCCGGGTTGATCGGTTCGCCGACCGTGCCCAGCAGCCGCAGCGACGAGCGGTCGGTCGACTTCACCGCCTCGTCGCCCTCGCGCATCAGCGCGCGGAGAGCGGTGGGCGCGGTGTAGAGCGTCGCGACGCGGTGGCGGTCCACCACCTGCCAGATGCGGCTGGAGGTCGGCCAGTTGGGCACGCCCTCGTACATGAGCGTGGTCGCGCCGTTCGCGAGCGGGCCGTAGACGATGTAGCTGTGCCCCGTCACCCAGCCGACGTCGGCCGAGCACCAGAACACCTCGCCCGGACGATAGTCGAACGTCGTCGCGAACGTCGTCGTCGCCCATAGCAGATATCCCGCCTGCGTGTGCATCACGCCCTTGGGCTTGCCCGTCGATCCGCTGGTGTAGAGGATGAACAGCGGGTCCTCCGCGTCCATCGGCTCGGGATCGCAGGTGGTCGCCGCATCCCCGGCGCACTCGTGGTACCAGTGGTCGCGGCCTTCGCGCATCACCACGTCGCCGCCCGTCGCGCGAACGACGACCACCGCCACCCCGTCGAGCCCCTCCAGCGCCTGATCCACCGTCTTCTTGAGCGCGAAGCGGCGGCCGCCGCGCCGGCCCTCGTCGGCCGTGACGACCAGCGTCGATCCGCAATCCGTAATGCGGCTCCTCAAGGCGTCGGCCGAGAAGCCGCCGAACACCACCGAGTGGATCGCGCCCAGGCGCGCGCAGGCCAGCATCGCGAACGCGGCTTCCGGGATCATCGGCATGTAGAGCGTGACGCGATCGCCCTTGGCGACGCCCAGCGTCCTGAGCACGTTGGCGAAGCGGCAGACCTCGGCGAGCGTCTCGGCGTAGGTGAAGGCGCGCGGGCTCTCGGCGGGATCGTCGGGCTCCCACAGGATCGCGGTCTGCCCGCCTCGCTCGGCGACGTGGCGATCGAGGCAGTTGGCGGCGACGTTGAGCTTGCCGTCCGCGAACCAGCGGACGTGGAAGTCGGCCTCGGCGAACGACCAGTCGCCGGCCCGCGTCGGTGCGTGAACCCAGTCCAGCCGTCGCGCCTCGTCGAGCCAGAAACCGTCCGGATCGGCGAGCGAGCGGGCGTACAGCGCCTCGCGCGCGGCGGCGTCGATGGTGGCGTCGCCCGCGAACCCCGCCGGCACCTCGTAACGATCGCTCATCCTGCCTCTCCGTTGCGCGACGGGTTTGCCGCCGGCCCGGGATCGCTGCAAGCCGTCGATTGCGCGTCCGCCGCGCCATGCTATCCCCGCGTGATGACCGTAGCGACCGTCGCGACCGCCTTGCTCCTCGCCGCGACGCCGCTGGCGGCGCGCCCGCTCCACAGTTTCGAGGCGCTGGCACTGTCGCCCGACGGCATCCGCATCGCGTCCGTCGAGGCGGCGGCCGAGCCCGACAGCGGCGCCGAGCCGCACCCCGCGCTCGTCGTCCGCAACGCCGCCGACGGTGCCGTCGTCGAGCGCATCGATCCCTGCGCCCGGTGCGGCTACGCGGCGCCGGCCTTCGCGAGCGACGGCCGCATCGCCTTCGTCATGCGCGACAAGGCGGCGGGCGTCGCGAAGCTGATGATCTCCGATCACGGCCGGTCACGCGAGCTCGCGAGCGTGACCGGACTGATCGATCGGCCGCGCTGGTCCCCTGACCAGACGACGATCGCCTTCCTGACGACGGTGGGCGCGCGCAAGGAGGCGGGCGCCACCCAGGCCGGCGCGCGGCAGACCGGCGAGATCGGATCGAGCGACGACGAGCAGCGCATCGCCGTCGTGCTCGCCAACGCCGGCAAGCCATACAGGCTGGTGTCGCCGGCGGATCGCTACGTTTACGAATATGGCTGGACGCCCGACGGCCGCG
This sequence comes from Sphingomonas sp., assembly GCF_965200105.1. Lineage (GTDB taxonomy): Bacteria > Pseudomonadota > Alphaproteobacteria > Sphingomonadales > Sphingomonadaceae > Solisphingomonas. The sequence goes on along the minus strand of NZ_CBDATN010000003.1, from coordinate 296,604 downwards.
GCTTCGTCGCCACGACCGCGAAGGGCAATGGCGACGCCAACTGGTGGGTGGCGACGCTGGACGCGATCCCGTTGCGCGGCGCCGGTTTCCGCACGATCGCGCGGCCTTCGGTGCAGGCGAACTTTCCGCGCGTCTCCCCCGACGGGCGGACGGTGGCGTTCGTCGGCGGGCTGATGAGCGACTATGGCTCGGTCGGCGGCGACGTGTGGACGGTGCCGTTCGCGGGCGGCGAGCCCGTGGACGCGACGCGCGGTTTCCCAGGCAGCTTCACCTCGCTCGACTGGACGCGCGACGGGCTGCTCGGCACCGCGCTGATCGCCGACCGTGCCGCCGTCGTTCCGATCGATCCGCAGGCCGGCGCGCGCGCGCCGGTGTGGACGGCGCAGGCGACGCCGGCGGCGGGCGATGGCCGCATCGTCTTCGCGAGCGGGCAGATGGCCATGGTCGCGCAGGACTTCGAACATGGTCCCGCGATCTTCGCCGGCCCGATCGGCCGGGCGCGCAAGATCACCGACGCGAACGATCGCTATCCCGCGCTGGTCTCGGCGCGCAGCTTGACGTGGCGCAGCGACGGGCACGACGTGCAGGGCTGGCTGCTGGCGCCGCTCGGCGGCCCGCGCGGCCGGAAGGCGCCGATGGTGACGATCGTCCATGGCGGCCCGGCGGCGGCGAGCGTGCCGGCCTTCCTGTGGCAGGGGACCACGGCGGCGCTGGCGCGCGCGGGCTACTGGCTGTTCCTGCCCAATCCGCGCGGCAGCTACGGGCAGGGCGAGGCGTTCACCCAAGCCAACAAGCGCGATTTCGGCGGCGGCGACCTGCGCGACATCCTCGCCGGCGTCAGCTTCGCCGCGCGCGCCGCGCCGATCGACGAGAACCGGCTCGGGCTGATGGGGGGCAGCTATGGCGGCTTCATGGCGATGTGGGCGAACACGCAGACGACGCGCTTCAAGGCGATCGTCGCGGCCGCGGGAGTATCGGACTGGATCAGCTACTACGGCACCAACGGCATCAACACCTGGATGATGCCCTATTTCGGCCGGTCGCTGTACGACGACACGGCCGCCTACTGGAACATCTCGGCGATCAAGTTCATCCGGCAGGCCAAGACGCCGACCCTCATCACGGTCGGCGAGCGCGACATCGAGGTGCCGCCCACCCAATCGGTCGAATATTGGAACGGGCTCAAGGCGGCGGGCGTGCCGACGACGCTGGTCATCTATCCCGACGAAGGGCATGGCATCCGACAGCCCGATCATGCCGCCGACGTGATGCGGCGCACCGTCGGCTGGTTCGACCGCTATCTGGGAGCGACCACGCGATGACGGACAAGCCCTTCGCGGTGATGGTGACGGGCGGCGCCGGTTATATCGGCAGCCATGCCGTCCTGGCGCTGGCCGATGCGGGCTGGCCGGTGGTGGTGCTCGACAATCTCGTCACCGGCTTCCGCTGGGCGGTCGATCCGCGCGCGACGCTCGTGGAGGGCGATGTCGGCGACGAGGCGCTGGTCGGCCGGGCGATCGGGGAGCATGGCATCGGGGCGATCATGCATTTCGCGGGCTCGGTGGTGGTGCCGGAGTCGGTGAAGAACCCGCTCAAATATTACGGCAACAACACCGCCAACAGCCGCGCGCTGATCGCCGCCGCCGTGGCGGGCGGCGTCCGCCACTTCATCTTCTCGTCCACTGCCGCGACCTACGGCGTGCCCGACGAGAGCCCGGTCACCGAGGCGACGCCGCAGGTGCCGATCAACCCCTACGGCATGTCCAAGCTGATGACCGAGATCATGCTGAAGGACGTCGCCGCCGCCCACCCGCTGAACTATTGCGCGCTCCGCTACTTCAACGTCGCCGGCGCCGATCCGCAGGGTCGATCGGGCCAGTCGACCGCCGGCGCCACCCACCTCATCAAGGTCGCGAACGAGGCGGCGACGGGCAAGCGCGGCCACGTCGCCATCTTCGGCACCGATTACGCGACCCCGGACGGCACCGGCGTGCGCGACTATATCCACGTCACCGATCTCGCCGCCGCGCACCTGCTCGCGCTCGACGCGCTGATCGCCGATCCCGCCGCCAGCCACGTCTATAATTGCGGCTACGGCCGAGGCTTCTCGGTGCTGGAGGTGCTCGATGCGGTCGAGCGCGCGTCGGGCGTGACGATCGAGCGGCGCATGGAGCCGCGCCGCGCGGGCGACCCGGACGCGCTCATCGCCGCCAACGACGCGATCGTGCGGGCGTTCGGCTGGCGCCCGGCGCACGACGATCTCGACACCATCGTCGCTCACGCGCTCGCGTGGGAGCGGCACCTCGGGCGACGCAACGCCGGCTAGGCGCGGGCCGCCGGAGGCAGGCCCGCGCCGATCCGTCAGGCGACCGCCTCGCCCTTGCCGATCGCGATATAGTCGAGCCCCGCGGCCTTGGCGTCGCCGTGGCTGTAGACGTTGCGCAGGTCGACGAGCAGCGGATTGGCCGTCGCCTTGGCGATCCGCCTGAGGTCGAGCGCGCGATACGCGTCCCACTCGGTCACGATCACCACCGCGTCGGCACCCTCGGCCGCGGCATAGGGATCGTCCATATAGTCGACGTTGGTCAGCATCTTGCGCGCCTGCTCGACACCCTCCGGATCGCAGGCCCGGATGCTGGCGCCGCAATCCTGCAGGTGCTGGATGATCGCGATCGACGGCGCGTCGCGCATGTCGTCCGTATTGGGCTTGAAGGTGAGGCCGAGGACGGCGACCGTCTTGCCGCGCGCGTCGCCCATCGCCTTGGCGACCTTGCGCCCCATCGCGCGCTTGCGATGATCGTTCACCTGCACCACCGCCTGGACGATGCGCAGCGGCGTATCGAACTGCTCGGCGGTCTGGAGCAGCGCCAACGTGTCCTTGGGGAAGCACGAGCCGCCATAGCCGGGGCCGGCGTGCAGGAACTTGCGGCCGATGCGGTTGTCGAGCCCGATGCCGCGCGACACCTCCTGCACGTCGGCGCCGGTTGCCTCGCACAGGTCCGCGATCTCGTTGATGAAGGTGATCTTCGTCGCCAGGAAAGCGTTCGCCGCGTACTTGATGAGCTCGGCCGTGCGCCGCCTCGTGAACAGCACGGGCGAGGACTGGTTAAGCGAGAGCGGGCGGTAGATAGCCGCCAGCACCTCGCGGGCATGATCGTCCTCCACGCCGCAGACGACGCGATCTGGGTGCTTGAAATCGCCGATCGCGGCGCCCTCGCGCAGGAACTCGGGATTGGAGGCGACGGTGATCCGGCGATCGGGCGCGGCGTCGCGGACGATGCGCTCCACCTCGTCGCCGGTGCCGACGGGGACGGTCGACTTGGTGACGAGGACGGCATCCTTGTCGAGCTCGCGCGCCACTTCCTCGGCGGCGGCATGGACGTAGCTAAGATCCGCATGGCCGTCGCCGCGCCTGGAGGGCGTGCCGACCGCGATGAACACCGCGTCGGCGCCCTTGACGCCCTCGGCCAGGCTCGAGGTGAAGCTCAGCCGTCCGGCCTTGACGTTGGACGCGACGAGCGCGTCCAGCCCCGGCTCGAAGATCGGCATGACGCCCCGGTGCAGCGCGTCGATCTTGCCCTGGTCCTTGTCCACGCAGACGACCTCGTGCCCGAAGTCGGAGAAGCAGGCGCCCGATACGAGCCCGACATAGCCCGTGCCGATCATCGCAATCCGCATCACTTATTCCCCTCTGGACCAGTCCGGCGCGTCTAGCCGATCGTTGTGCGCTGCAAAAGACCCGCAAGTTATGCGCGATCCCGTGGCGGAACGTGGTTAGCGATACGTAAACGCAGCGGCGATCCGTCAGTGGCCGGCGACGACGGTCGGGTGGCCATGCTCCGGCGTAGCCGGACACCCTGCGCGCGGCACGACGCCCGCAACAGTGCCGCCGCGTGGCTGCAAGTTCATGGCCTTGGCATCCGCGACGGGCGTGCGGCATGCGCCTCGAGTAGTTCGAAGAAGCGGCCTTGCCTCTGCGGCAGGGCGTAAAGTTACTTCGGTGTCGGCACGCGCTTCCTCCCCTTCGCCTTCACAACCGGCACGACGCGCTCCGCGAGGCCCGCGGGCGCCGGGCGGAAGCCTGCGATCAGCGCCGACAAGTCGGGCTCGTCGATCGCTGAGGCTGCCTGCGGCAGGTCGAACCATCGCGTCTCCCGCTCGTCCTGCTCGGGCCACTCGTCCGCCTGGTTCGTGAAGGCGAGCGGGAAAACCGCCACCGACATCGTCTGCGTCGTGCCGTTCTTGCGCCGCTTGGCGTAGCGATATTCGCCGAGCGCGGTGGGGCAGGGGATGCCGGTGACGCCCGCCTCTTCATACGCCTCGTGCGCGGCCGCCTCGTGCCACGCCAGCCCCTTGATGAGGTTGCCCTTGGGCAGCACCCAGCGCCGCGTCTCGCGGGAAGTGATGAGCATCACGCGGGCGGCGCCGTCGGCCTCGATGCGATAGGGAAGGGCGGCGATCTGGCGAATGGCGACGGCGCTCCGGCGGTCGGGGGAGGCGTCCCTGCACCACGAGGCGGAGCGATGCAAGCACCTGCCGCAAACCACCGTTCCAGCATGGTTAATCGGTTCACCGCTCGCGCCGCCCAACTCGACGCGATCGGGTTGCGGCGCCGAAATCCGGCGGTCATGCGAAGGTCGCCGAGAGCGGAGGGGGCCTCAGCAATCGGCAGGCCAGGGAAGGCGACCCGCGTGCGCGGGCCGGTTCCCGATGTATGCGTGGGGTGTGGACCGTGACAATCGCCAAGCCGTTGTTTCTCGTCGCCGCCATCGCTGCCGCCGCCGGCGCGGCCCCTGCCTATGCGGGCGACGTGGCCGCGACGACCGCCGCCTCGATCGGCGCCGTCTCCGCAGGTGCGTTCGGGGGGCGAAGCGATCCCACCTTCCACGCGCTGTTCGAGGGGTGGGGCGGCCGCATGGAGGCGCCGCGCGCCCTCGTCTCGGTGCCGTCGCAAAAGCCGGTGCGCGAGTTTCGCTATACCTCCAGCTTCGGCGTTCGCTCCGATCCGTTCAACGGCTCGGCGCACATGCACGCGGGCATGGACCTGGCGGCGCCGATCGGCACGCCCGTCTACGCCACCGCAGACGGCACCGTCGGGCGCGCGGAGATGACGTCGGGCGGCTATGGCAACCTCGTCCAGCTCGAGCATGGCAAGGGGATCGAGACGCGCTACGGCCACCTGTCGCAGATCCTGGTGCACCAGGGGCAGCGCGTTCGGCGCGGCGACCTGATCGCGCTGATGGGCTCCACCGGTCGCTCGACCGGCAGCCACCTCCACTACGAGGTGCGCATCGACGGGCGCGCGGTGAACCCGATGCCCTTCCTCCAGACGGGCGACTATCTCCAGGCGCTGCAGAACCGCACGCCCTATCCGCAGGCGCAGCAGGTCGCGATGGCGGCGCCTCAGGCGGGGCAGGGCGGCGACTGAGCGGCTTGCCGCCACGGCGGCCACCACCTATCTCCCGGCCATGGCCGATATCGACCTGACCGCCTCCGCCGCCGCGCGCGTGGCCGCGATCGCGGCGCGGCAGGGCAAGCCCGCGATGCTGCGCCTCTCCGTCGATGGCGGCGGGTGCGCAGGCTTCCAGTACAAGTTCGGCTTGGCGGAAGCAGCGGACGCGGAGGACGTCATCGCGGAGCGCGACGGCGTGACGCTGGTCGTCGACAACGTCAGCCTGGATCTCGTGCGCGGCTGCTCGGTCGATTATGTCGAAAGCCTGGGCGGCGCCGCTTTCCGCGTCGAGAATCCCAACGCCGCCTCGGGCTGCGGCTGCGGCACCAGCTTCTCGATCTAGCGCTTGCCGCGCAGTCCCGCGCCGCTACACCCCGCGATCGTGAAGATCGCCACCTTCAACGTCAACGGCATCAACGCGCGGCTGCCCCGCCTGCTCGAATGGCTGGACGAGGCGAAGCCGGACGTCGCCTGCCTTCAGGAGCTGAAGGCCGACGACGACAGGTTCCCGCTCGAGGCGATCAAGGAGGCGGGGTACGGCGTCGTCTGGCACGGGCAGAAAGGCTTCAACGGCGTCGCCGTGCTCGCGCGGGGCCGCGCGCCCGAGGAGCGTCTGCGCGGGCTTCCGGGCGATCCGGACGACACGCACAGCCGCTACATCGAGGCGGAGGTGGACGGACTGATCGTCGCCTCGCTCTACCTGCCCAACGGCAATCCGCAGCCCGGCCCCAAGTTCGACTACAAGCTCGCTTGGATGGAGCGGCTCCACGCGCACGCCGCCGCGCTGCTGGCGTCGGAGCGCGCGGTGGTGCTGGCGGGCGACTGGAACGTGATACCGGGCGACCTCGACACCTTCTCGGTCCGCGCGATGGCGAACGACGCGCTGACGCAGCCCGAGAGCCGCGCCGCCTACCGCCGCATCCTCCACCAGGGCTGGACCGACGCGATCCGCGCCCGCCACCCGGAGCCGGCCCGGCTCTACACCTTCTGGGACTATCAGGCCGGCGCCTGGGCGCGTGACGCGGGCTTCCGCATCGATCACCTGCTCCTCAGCCCCGCCGCCGCCGACCGGCTACGCGACGCGCGCGTCGACCGCGATGTGCGGGGTGCCGAGAAGGCATCGGATCACGTGCCGGTGTGGATCGAGCTCGGCTGGCCGTGATCGAGAGCCGGGGGGAGGCGACCGGACGCCTGCTGCTGTGCCTGCTGGCGGCGATCGTCGCGCTGTGGATCGCGGCGTCGGCCGCGCGCCCGCCGGCGCCGCTCGCGGCCGACGCGCCCGCGAGCGCCTTCTCCGCGGCGCGCGCGATGCTCGACGTGCGTGCGATCGGGATGCGGCCGCATCCTGCCGGCACCACCGCCGACGACGAGGTTGCCGCTGCACTCGCGCGCCGGCTCCAGCAGATCGGCCTGCGCGCCGAGCTGCGCCACTATCTCGCCGACGAGGCGACCGCGGCCAAGCTCCGCGACTGGAGCGGCGGGGCGGTCGTGCCCGTCGAGATCACCGACGTGACCGGCGTGCTGCCGGGCCGCGACCGCGCCAAGCCGCCGCTCATCCTGATGGCGCATCACGACACCGTGTGGGGCTCGCCCGGCGCCGCCGACGACAGCGCGGGGTGCGCCGCGATCCTGGAGATCGTGCGCGCGATCCGGGCGCGGGGCGTGCCGGCGCGCGACGTCGTGGCGCTGTTCACCGACGCGGAGGAGACCGGGCTGCACGGCGCCAAGGCGTTCTGGGCCGCCGAGGGCCTCGCCGCGCGGGCCGGCGCGGTCATCAACCTGGAATCGCGCGGCAGCGGCGGCCGCGCGACGATGTTCGAGACGGGCACCGGCAACGGCGACATGATGCGGCTGTTCGCGCGATCGGTCGAGCGGCCGCTCGCCAACTCGCTGATGTCATTCCTCTACAAGAAGATGCCCAACAACACCGATTTCTCGGTGCCCCGCGATCGCGGGACGGCGGGGCTGAACTTCGCCTATCTCGGCCGCGCGCGCTACTATCACTCGCCGCTCGCCACCGCCGACCGGCTCGATCCCGCGACGGTGCAGGACATGGGCGGACAGGCGCTGGGCATCGCCTCGGCGCTGGCCTTCGCGGACGTGCTGCCGGCGCGCGCGCATGACATCGTCTATTTCGATCTGCCGGGCGGGCGCCTCGTCCACTATCCAGCGGGGCGCGGCTGGCTCGTCCTGCTCGCGGCGGCCGCGCTGCTCGGGGTCGCGTGGCGGAGGACGAGGCCGTCGCTCGCGGCGCTGGCGGGCGGCGTGGGCGGGCTCGCCTGGACGGCGGCGCACGCCGTGCTGCTGCTCACCATCCTCAACCTGATGTCAGGCTCGGGCGGCGATCCGAACTATTATGATCGGCTCGCGGCGCTGCCCAGGCTGGAGTGGCAGGCCGCGCTGGCGCTGGTGGCGACGCTCCTCGCCGGGTTCGCGGCGCGGGGCCTGCGCACCCACTGGCTGGCGGCGCTGCCGGCGGCGGTTCTGACGATCGTGGCGCTGCGGCTCGGTGCGCCCGCGCCGCTCGCTTTGGGGGCGGGGATCGTCGGCATGGGCGCGGCGGCGCTGCTTCCCCGCCGTGCGTCACCCGTCCGCGCCGAGTGGACGGGGATGCTGGCGCTGCTGCTGCTCGTCGCCGCGATCGTGCAGGTCGCGGCGCCGCTCGCGGCGTGGGTGTTCGCGTGGCCGGCGCTCGTCCTGGCGGGCGTCGCGGCGGTCGGCGCTAGGCCGTGGCTGGCGGCGCTGGCGGCCGTGGCGGTGACCGCGCCGCTGCTCGGGCTCGCGCACCTCGTCTTCCTGGGGCTCGGCGCGCCCTATCCGGCGGCGCTGGTGCCGTTCGCGCTGCCGGTATTCGCCGCCTTCTGGCCGATCGCGCGGATCGAGCGCGAGGTGGCGGGGCGCGCTTTGGTGGCGGCGGTGCTCCTGCTCGTCGTCGCCGCCGCCATCGCGCACCGCGTGGCGCGCGATCCGCTGGCGGTGACGGTGCCCGCCTACAGCCTCAGGCGCTAGATCGCCTTGCCGTAGATGCGGTAAATGCGGTTGATCCGGCTATCGATGGTCTCGGCGATCGAGTTCATCCCCTGGTTATCCTCCAGGATCCAGCCGATCTCGCCTCGCGAGGCGTGGAACTTGGCCACCGAATCCCGGCGAATATACTCGATCATCATGAAGGCGAGCTGCGAAGCGAGCCGCGTCGTCTGGAGCTTCTTCTTCACGCCCATCAGCGGCACCCGCATGGTCCGCACCTTGGGGTAGCCCGAGAGCCCGCCGTTCAGCCGCCACAGGAGCTTCACGAAGCCGAACGGGAACAGCTCGCCGTTCAGGTCGCGCTGCATCTCGTTCAGGTCCGGCCACGTCATCATGAAGGCGACGGGTTCGCCATCCACCTCGGCGATGCGGATGAGATCCTCGAAGACGATCGGCTTCAGCTTCTTGCCGACATAGGCGATCTCGCTCTCGGTGATCGGCAGGAAGCCCCAGTTGCCCGACCAGGCATCGTTGAGGATGGAGAGGATCAGCGCCGCCTCCTCGGCGAAGCGCTTCTTGTCGACGCGGCGCACGACGATGCGCGGATTGCGCTCCCCCGATTGCACGATGCGCTGGACGAGCGGCGGGAAGCTCCTCGTGATGTCGAGCTCCCAGGTGCGCAGATCCTTGGCCTTGGCGTAGCCCGCGCGCTCGATCCACGCTTCATACTCGGACCGGTGATGGCCCATCATGACGGTCGCCGGATGATCGTGGCCGTGGATCAGCAGGCCGGGCTCGTCCCAGATCGAGATGGAGATCGGGCCGACCGCGCGCGCCATGCCTTGCCCGCGCAGCCATTCCTCGGCGCGGGCGATCAGCGCCTGGGCGACCGCCTCGTCCTCCGCCTCGAACAGGCCCCAATTGCCGATGTCGCGGCCGCCACCCTGTTCGGCGGGCATGTCGAGCCAGAGATGGTCGATATGCGCGGAGATGCGGCCGACGTCGCGGCCGCCGCGCGTCGCGATGAACAGCACGCCGTGGCCATGCTCGTACCAGGGGTTCTTGCCGGGGGTGAGCAGTTCCAGCGCGTCGGCCTTGAGCGGCGGCACCCAGTGCGGATCGTCGCGGTTGCGCGCGAACTGCACCTCGACGAAGCGTTTGCGCTCCGCCTTGCCGTCGATTTCGACGATCTGAACCGCGTCCGCCATGCCCCGTTCCCCGCCACTCCGACGCCCTTAGGCGAGCGCGGGCAGGCGGTTAAGTGAAAAACAGGCTAGCCGCGTGGGCGCCCGCGCGCGGTGGTGGCGGCGGACAGCTCGCGTACGCGGGGGTGATCGCGCGCCACCTCGTCGGTGTAGCCAAGGTTGAACACGGTCGGGCTCTTCGGCCGCCCCGCCACGCGGGCATAGTAGGTGCCGAGCAGATGATCCCACCAGTAGTTGGTGATGCCGAAATTGCCGGTCTCGTCGTGGAAGTGATGCTCCATGTGGCGCGTCTTGATGTGCGCCAGCCACCTGTTCTTCGGCTTGTAGGAGAGGTGCTGGATGCAGTGGAAGAACTCGTTGACGCAGGTCTGCACCATGCCGGTGGCGAACGCCGCCGCCGCACCGCCCACGCCGCCGATCGCGTAGCCGACCGGGATCGTGGCCACCATAACGGTCGGGATCACGTTCGCGGGCGAACCGAACAGCACCTCCAGGTGATTGGGATCCTGGTGGTGATCATAGTGGATGCGCTTCCATGTCGCGGCGAGGAAGCTCACCTTCCACATCCAGCGCGAGTGCAGCACCCAGCGGTGCAGCCCGTACCATACGACCGGGAACAGCAGCACGGCGGTCGCGATCGCAAGCAGGCTGCGCCCGATCGTCGCGGGAAAGACGAACCAAAGCCCCGCGCCCGCCGCCGCCAGGCCAAGATAGAGGATGATGGCAGGGTACTGGAGATAGGCGACCGCCAGCTCGCGCAGCGTCATGCGATCGAGATGGTGTGACTGGGACCAGAAGCCGGTGCGGGCGGTGGCGCTGTTCACGGGTGCTCGTGTCCTGCAAGGGGCTCTTCGGAGCGTGCCATATGTGACGCGTTCATGACGCCGCAATGGGGCAGCTTTGCGGCGCGGGCGGAACCGGCTCATTCCTCCGTCCGGATCAGCACCGTCTCGCCGATCACCAGAAACAGCAGGAACGGCGCCCAGGCGGCGAGCAGCGGCGCGTAGGCGCCGAGATTGCCCATCGCGACCGCGAAATTGTCCGCCACGAAATAGGCGAAGCCCAGCGCCATGCCGATGACGGCGCGCAGGAACAGCGCGCCCGATCGCGCGAGCCCGAAGGCGGCGACGCCGGCGAGCAGCGGCATCAGGATGGCGGACAGCGGCCCCGACAGCTTGTGCCACCACCCCGTCTCCAGCGGGCCGACGGGGCGGCCGGCGGCGCGCAGCTCGTCGATCTGGCCGCCCAGCACGCCGAGCGAGCGATCGTCCGCCGAGACGTCGGCGAGCGTGAACTGATCGGGGCGCACGCCCGCGCCGAAATCGAAGCGGGCCACCGAGGTGACGCCGCCCGACGCGACGTTGAACATCCGCGCCGCCGGCGCCGTCCAGCCGGCGAAGCGTCCGGCCTCCCAATGCTCCCTCGCCGTCGGCGCGACGACGATCCGCTTCAGCGTGCCGCCGTCGCGATCGTACAACGTCACGCGGCCGAGGCTCACGCGCCCGCGGTCCGTCGTGGCGGTCGCAGCGTGGATGATGTCGTCGCCGTCGCGCACCCAGGCGTCGGTCGATCCGTGCCGCGCGGCCGGCAGCGGGTTGTAGTCGACATCCTGCCAGGCGGTCAGCGTCGCGGTTGCGCGGGTGACGATCCGCTCGTTGAACGCGAAGGAGAGGCCGGCCAGCCCCAGGCTGACCAGCACCAACGGCGCGAGGATCTGGTGCGCGGATATGCCGCCGGCCTTCATCGCGATCACCTCGCTGTTCTGGTTCAGCGTCACGAAGGTGATGAGCGTGCCGAGCAGCACCGAGAAGGGCAGGAAGCGCTGCACGATCTGCGGCAGGCGCAGCGCCACATAGTGCCATAGCGCCGCCTGCCCGTTGCCCGGCGCGGCGAGCACGTCGCCCGACTCGCCGAGCAGGTCTAGCGTCTGGAGGATGACGACGAGGGCCGCGAGCACCGCCAGGCTGCGCCACAGGAACGTCTTGCCGAGGTAGAGCGCGAGCGTCCGCGACGGGAAGAAGCGCAGCTCCATCATGCGGGAAGCGCCCGCGCGCGCCGCGCGAAGCGCCGGCGGATCGCCGCGCCCGCCTTGGCGGCGGCGCGTTCCAGCGCGCCGATCGGCTGGCCGCCGGGCACCACCGCCAGCGTGCGGTACATCCACCAGATCAGCAGCGAGAAGAGCAGGAACGGCGTCCACAACGCCACCGCCGCGTTGACCTTGCCCAGCGCGGCGATGGCGGCGGCATATTGGTTCACCTTGTGGTAGGTGACGATCATCACGATCGACAGGAACACGCCGAGCGCCGAGGACGAGCGCTTGGGCGGCACCGCCAAGGCCACCGCCAGCAGCGGCAGCAGGAACATGATCGCCACCTCCACCATCCGGAAGTGGAACTCGGCGCGGTTGCGCCGCCGCTCCTTCTTGTCGAGGCGCTTGTCGGCGCCCATCCGCACCAGCTCGGGCACGGTCAACTCGTCGCGTTCCGACTTGCCGCGCGTGCGGAAGCTGTCGACCTTGGGCAGCGCGATCGGCAGGTCGTGGCTGACGAAGGAGAGCACGCGCGGCGTGTGGAAGCCGGGCTGGTTCTGCACCAGCGTGCCGTCGTGCAGGCGGAAGATGATCGTGTCGGGATCGTCCGTCGCGTAGAAGGCGCCGCTCGACGCCGTAACCGCCGCCACCTTGCCGTCTTGGCCCTCGGCGTGGACGAAGATGCCGTTGAGCTCGCGCCCGCCGTCGCGGCTGCGCTCGATCCGAACGGTCTCCCTCTTGCCGAGATGGGTGAACTCGCCGACCTTGATCGAGGCGCCGAGCGCACCGGAACGTAGCTCGTAGCGCAATCCCTCATAGGCGTAGTGCGAGTAGGGCTGGACGAAGCCGACGATGGCGAGGTTCACCAGCGCCAGCCCGATCGCGTAGAGATAAGGCACGCGCAGCATCCGCCCGTAGCCGACGCCGAGCGCGCGCAGCACGTCCAGCTCCGACGACAGCGCGAGCCTCCGGAAGGCGAGCAGGATGCCCAGCATCAGGCCGATCGGAATGCCCAGCGACATATATTCCGGAATGGTGTTGGCGAGCATCCGCCACACGACGCCGACGGGGCCGCCCTGCTGCACCACGAAGTCGAACAGCCGCAGCATCTTGTCGAGCAGCAGCAGCATGGCGGAGAGCAGCAGCGTCGCCACCAGCGGGACCGCGATCAGGCGCGCGAGGTAGCGATCGGTGGACGTCAGCAGTCTCATGCTCGCGCCGCCCCATCACCATCTTCTGGCCGCAATCGCGGCCGAATGGGCGAGCTTTCCGACGTGCGGGCCGCCCCTCGATCCCGCCGACGCGTCTATAGCCAGCGGGAGGTGCCGGGTCATGTCGAAACTGCGGTCCTGCTGGTTACTCGGCGTCGCGGCGCTCGCCGCGTCGGGCGGGGCCGCTGCCGCCTCGGCGCCGCGCTGCGCGGGACCGGCGCTGCTCGTCCACGTCACCGGCTTCAAGGCGCCGACCGGCACCGTGCGCGTCCAGCTCTACGGCGGCGATCCGGATCGCTGGTTCGACAAGGGAAGCTATCTCAAGCGGGTCGAGCTGCCCGCGCCGCGGGCCGGCGCGCTCGACGTCTGCGTGGGCGTGCCGACGCCGGGCGAGTATGCCGTGTCGGTGCGCCACGATCTCAACGGCTCGGGCAAGACCGATCGCGCCGACGGCGGCGGCATGTCGGGCAACCCGCATCTGTCGCTGTTCGACCTGATGCTGAAGCGCAAGCCCGATCCCGGGCGGTGGTCGCGTGGCGGCGACGCGTGGCGTCCGCACCGTGCCGATCACGCTCAACTATCTCTCCGGTGCCAGCTTCCGTCCGGTGGGAGGCCGGCCTGTGGCCAGCGGCGGGGTGGCGGGCTGATGGCGCGCGTCGCGCTCCTCTCCAATCCGATGTCGACGGGCAACGCCAAGCTGCTGCCGCGCATCCGCGCCTATTGCGCGGGCAATCCCGACGTCTTCCACTACGAGGTCGAGCATGTCGACCAGATCGGCGACGGCCTGCGCACCATCGCGCGCGTCCGGCCCCGCATTCTCATCGTCAACGGCGGCGACGGCACCGTGCAGGCGACGCTGACCGAGCTGTATCATGGCGGCCATTTCGAGGGCGCGCCGCCGCCCGTCGCGGTGCTGCCCAACGGCAAGACCAACCTGATCGCGCTCGATCTCGGCATGGCGGGCGATCCGCTCGCCGCGCTCGATCGCATCGTCGCCATCGCCAACGAGGATGTGGCGCCGCACACCGTCGTGCGCGAGCTGATCGCGCTGTCCGACGGCGAGGCCAACGTCACGGCCGGTGCTCGGCATGTTCCTCGGCGGCGCGGGGCTCGCCGACTCGATGATCTACTGCCGCAACAAGATCTATCCGCTCGGCCTGCCCAACGGCGTGGCGCACGCGATCACCGCGCTTTCGCGGTGGTGGTGTCGATGCTGTTCGGGATCAGCGCCGCCTTCCTGCCGGAGCGCGGCCGGCCGGTGCGCGTCTCGGTGCTGAGGCAGGGCGTGCTGGTCGGCACCTTCGCGCTGCTGATCGTCACGACGCTGCACAAGCTGGTGCTCGGCTGGCGCGGCGACTCGACCGGGGCGGCGCGCGGCACGCTCAAGCTGCTGATGGTGGAGAGGAACCCGTTCACGCTGGTCGGCGCGACCATCGCCAGCCTGTTCGGGCGGCTCAAGCCCGGATCGATGCGCGGCGTTCACCTGGGCCAGGGCGACGAGATCCGCATCGAGGGCGAGCGATCCAGCGTCTTCCTCGACGGCGAGCTGTTCGTGGCCGCCGAGGGCCGGCCGATCGTGCTGACGCCGACCGCGCCCGTGCCCTTCCTCAGCCTTGCCGCCGCCTGATCTCGCCGCGCTCGTCGCCGACGAGCTGGCGATCCCCGTCGATCCGCGTGTCGCCCGTCTGGCGGCCGCGATCGCGGCACGGCATCGCACGGTGGCGCGGGCCGTGCTGTTCTACGGATCGTGCCTGAGAGAGAGCGCGCTCGACGGGCTGATGCTCGATTTCTACCTGATCGTCTCGGATTATGGCCGCGCCTACCGAACGCGGTGGGAGGCCATCGTCAACCGGCTGCTGCCGCCCAACGTCTATCCCTTCGAGGCGGACGGGCTGGTCGCCAAATATGCGGTGCTGAGCGTCGCCGACTTCCATCGGCTGTGCGGGCCCGAGACCGACAACCCGTCGGTATGGGCGCGCTTCGCGCAACCGTCGCGGCTGGTGTGGGCGGCCGACGAGGCGGCGCGCGCGTCGGCGATCGCCGCGATCGCGCGCGCCGCGCCGACGCTGCTGAGCCGGGTGGACGACCAGGGCGCCGGCCCGGAGCTGGATCGGTGGCGCCGCGCCTTCGCCCTGACCTACGCCGCCGAGCTCCGCGCCGAGCGGAGCGGGCGGGCGGCCTCCGTCGTCGATGCCGATCCGGATCGCTACCGCCGCTTCACCGGGCCCGCGCTCGCGATCGCGCGCGGCTACCCGCCGCGAGGCGGACCCGGAGCGCGGCTGGCGGCGGACGCGGCGGCGCGGCAAGCTGCTCACGCTCGCGCGGCTCGCCAAGGCATCGGCGACCTACGCGGGCGGGCTCGACTATCTCGCGTGGAAGATCAATCGCCACGCGCGCACCGCCATCGCGATCCGGCCGTGGCAGCGGCGCTGGCCGATCCTCGGCGCGCTCAGTCTGCTGCCCCGCCTGCTTGCGCGCGGCGCGGTGCGCTGAGCGGCTCGGCGGCGAAGGCATCGGCGACCGCGCGATCGAGCGCGGCGAAGGTGAAGGGCTTCCTCAGCATCGCCTCGCCCGCGAGCTCGCCCGCATCCTCGCGCGCGTAGCCGGTGACGAACAGCACCGACAGGTCGGGCCGGCGGCGGCGTGCCTCGGCGGCGAGTTCCGGCCCGGTCATCACCGGCATGACGACGTCCGTCACCATCACGCGCACGTCCGCGCGATCGGCGAGCATGGCGAGCGCGTGCGCGGGATCGTCGCACGCGATCGGATCGTAGCCGAGTTCCTCGAGCGCGCCGGCGGTCGCGGCGCGGACGCGCGGATCGTCCTCCACCAGCAGCACCGGCCTCGGCCCCGCCGCGCGCGCCACGGGCAGCCGCACGATGTCGGCGACCGCGCGGGGCGGGGGGGCCGGCGGCGCCGCGGCGATCGCGCGGGGCAGGTAGAGCGAGACGGTGGTGCCCGCGCCCGGCGTGCTGCCGATCGCGACGTCGCCGCCGGATTGGCGCGCGAAGCCGAAGATCTGGCTGAGCCCCAGGCCCGTGCCCTTGCCCACCGGCTTGGTGGTGAAGAACGGTTCGAAGACGCGGCTCAGGATCTCGGGCGCCATGCCGATGCCCGCGTCGGCGACCGCGACGCGGACGTAATCGCCGGCGGGAAGCTCGCCCACCTCGCGCTCGCGCAAACCCACATCCTCGGCGGAGACGACCAGCGTGCCGGCGCCCTCCATCGCGTCGCGGCCGTTCACCGCGAGGTTGAGGATCGCGTTCTCGAACTGGAGCGGATCGACGAACACCGGCCATGTGGCGCCCGTCGTCCGCACCTCGATCCGCACGCGCTCGCCGAGCGTGCGGTCGAGCAGGTCGGACATGCCGGAGATCAGCGCGGCGGGTGCGACGCGTTCGGGCAGCAGCGGCTCGGCGCGCGCGAAGCCGAGCAGGCGGCGGGTGAGGCCGGCGGCGCGATTGGCTCCCTCCATCGCACGATCGAGATGCTCGGCGGCGCTGTCGGGTGCGGTGGCGAGGCGGCGGCGCGCAAGCTCAAGCCCGCCGACCACGACCGCCAGCATGTTGTTGAAGTCGTGCGCGATGCCGCCGGTGAGCTGGCCCAGCGCCTCCATCTTCTGCATCTGGCCGAGCCGTGCCTCGGCGGCGGCGCGCTCCGCCATCTCGGTGTTCAGCCGCTCGTTCATCGCCGTCAGCTCGGCGGTGCGCGCGGCGACCGCCTCGCACAGCCAGGAGGCGCGATCGGCGGCATCGTCGGCCTCGTCCTGCGCGACGCGGTGGTTCCGCGTGGCGACGGAGAACGCCATCGCCAGGCCGCCCGTGGCGACGATCAGCAGGAGGCCG
This sequence comes from Sphingomonas sp., assembly GCF_965200105.1. Lineage (GTDB taxonomy): Bacteria > Pseudomonadota > Alphaproteobacteria > Sphingomonadales > Sphingomonadaceae > Solisphingomonas. The sequence goes on along the minus strand of NZ_CBDATN010000003.1, from coordinate 279,895 downwards.
GTGAGCGACAGCAGACCGATCAGGTGCGTCGTGTCGCTGGTCGCGGCGTCGGACTGGTCGGCGCGGTGGCGCAGCACCCCCACCTCGTGCTGGCGGATCGCCTCCAGCACCTGGTCGATCGCGGCGATGCGCGGGCTCCGGCCGGTGGCGTTGAACTGGGAGAGCGCCGTCCAGCCGTCGTGCCGCGCCGCGCTGGACGCCGGTGCGCCAAGCTCGCGGCCGCGCGTCTCGAAGAGCCGGCCGAGCCTGTCCGCCAGCGCGGAGGCGACCGGATCGCGGGCGACGAGCTGCCTGAGGCGTCCGATCTGCGCGCCCGCCATTACCCAGTCGTCATAATAGGTCGCGCCCATCGCGCGATCGCCGCTGATCGCGTAGCGGCCGAGCGCGGCTTCCGCGGACGCGATCGAGGCCGACACCGATCGGGTGGCGAGCACCACCTGATAGCCGTGCCGCTCGCGGTCCACGGCGCGGTCGCGCTCGCCGAGCGAGTGCCCGACGCGCAGCACGAGGAAGGCGATGGCGGCGAGCGCGACTAGCGCCGCGACGACGAGCACGACCGGAACCGGCCTGCCCGCGTCCCCGGCCTGCGGCGGCCCGTCGCCCGTGGCGACGCCGGTTTGCCCGTGACCCATGGTCAGGCCAGTAGGTCGCACTCCATGCTGAAGAAAGCGTTAAGCGCGAAACGCCGCGCCCCGCAGCGATTATGCGATCGTACCCGTCCGACGCCCGGCTTGCGCGAACATGGCGATGATCTCGCCGACCTGCTCGTCGCGATGCTCGGCGCACAGCGAGCAGCGCAGCAGGTAGGTGCCCGCCGGCGTCGCAGGCGGGCGCGCCATGTTGACGTAGAGGCCGAGCTCCAGCAGCGTCTGCCACATCGCCACCGCCGTCTCCTGATCGGGCAGGATCACGGCGATGATCGCCGACTGCGCCTCGGGCGTGCCCAATTTGAAGCCGAGATCGCGCAGGCCTTTGTGGAGGCGGCGGCTGTTGTCCCACAGCTTGCCGCGCTTATTGTGGGCATGGGCGAGCTTGCGGATCGAGGTGGCGGCGGTGGCCACCACCGATGGCGGCAGCGAGGCGGTGAATACATAGGGCCTGCAGACGAGGCGCAGGACCTCGAACTTGGGATGGTTGGAGACGCAGAAGCCGCCCACCGTGCCGACCGACTTGGAGAATGTGCCGACGACGAAATCGACCTCGTTCTCGACGCCCGCCTCCTCGAACACGCCGCGCCCGTTCGCTCCGAAGAAGCCCATGCCGTGCGCCTCGTCGCACAGGATCATGGCGCCGTGATTCTTGGCCACGCGCACCATCTCGGCGAGCGGCGCGATGTCGCCGAACATCGAGTAGACGCCTTCCAGGATGACGAGCTTGCCAGCGTGCGGCGGCAGCCGTCCGAGCCGCTTGTCGAGATCCTCCACCGAATTGTGGCGGAAGCGCACGACCTCGGCGTTGCCCAGCCAGCAGCCGTCGTAGATCGAGGCATGGCTGTCGGCATCCAGGATGATGTAGTCGCCCTTGCCGGCGAGCGTCGAAATCATGCCGAGATTGGCTTGATAGCCCGTCGAGAAGACGATGGCGTGATCCATCGCGTAGAAGTCGCGCAGCGCCGCCTCGACTTCCTTGTGGCCCTGGTAGGTGCCGTTGAGCACGCGGCTGCCGGTGGTGCCCGCGCCATACTCGTCGAGCGCCTTCTTGCCCGCCGCCACCACGTCGGGGTCGAACGTCATACCCATGTAGTTGTAGGTGCCGAGCAGGATCGTCTTGCGGCCCTGGATCATCGCCTCGGTGGGCGACAGCACCTCGTCCATCACGATCGCGAAGGGATCGCGGACGCCCGTTTCCAGCAGCGCCTCGCGCTCCGCGATCAGCGCGTCGAACTTGGCCAGAAGATCGGGCGGGGAGGGGTGGGTCAGCGCGTCGAGCGGGCGATCCTCGGGCAGCGTGCCGGCGTCGGTCATGCCGGCTCGTCGCCCCTGAGCGTGTCCACCGCGTCGACGAGCTGGCCCACCGTCTCGATCTCGGCCTGCATGTTCATCGTGATGATGATGTCGAACTCGTCCTCGACCGCCGCCACGAAATCCATGACGGTGAGGCTGTCCCATTCGAGGTCGGTCGCGAAGCGGGTGTCGTCCGCCAGCGTCGCCTGCTTCTTGTTGAACGGCTCGATCAGCTCGGCGACCCGGGCGAAGGTTTCGTCACGCATGGCCGATCCCCTAGAGGAGGGCGCGCGGGCTTGCAAAGCCGATCAGGCGAGCAGCCCGTCGGCACGGTAACTCTCAGCCGCGACGCTTAGCCCGTCCTGCGTCGTCACCTCCGCCTGCCAGAGGCGAGGGGGCGGGCGGCGGACGGGATCGGACACCCAATCCGGGTGAAGAAAGTAGCGCACGCGATCGCGCGTCAGCTTGGCGTTGCGGCCGCGCCAGGCGGCGTCGAACCAGGCGCCGGCGTGCATCGCCCAGGCCGGCACGGGCTGCGTGCGCGAGCGGCGGCCGACGGCATGGCCGATCGCGGTGGCGAACTCGGCGTGCGTCCAGCCGCCGGCGCGGCCGTCGTCGGGCTCGTAGATCGCGGCCTGGCTGTCGTCGTCGGGCAGCACCGCGAGCAGCAACCGGGCGAGATCCTGCGCCGCGATCACCGACAGGCGGCCGGCGGGCGGCACCGGCACCAGGCCCCGGCGCGCGGCGCGGAACAGCTCCAGTATCTCGGTGTCGCCGGGGCCGAATACGGCGGGCGGGCGCACCATCGTCCAGTCGAGCGCGGAGGCCGCGACGATCGTCTCGGCGCGCGCCTTGGACCAGCCATAGTCCGACAGCTGGGGCTCGCGCGCCGCCAGCGACGAGACGTGGACGAAGCGCCGCAGCCCCGCCGCGCGCGCGGCGTCCACCACCGCCAGCGTGCCGGCCACGTTGCCGGCAGCGAAGCCCGCGCGGTTCGGTGCGTTGACGAGCCCGGCGACGTGGATCACCGCGTCCGCGCCGTCGACCAGCTCGGCGAGCGCGGCGGGCTTCTCCAGCGCGCCATACACCCACGCCACCCCCTCGCGCGGCGGGCGCGGCGCGCGGGTGAGCGCGCGGACGTGGTGGCCCTGGGCGAGCGCCGCGTCGAGCAGGTGGCGGCCCACGAAGCCGGTGCCGCCGGTCACCGCCAGCGTATGATGGCGGTTCTTCAAAGCATCACCATGTGATCGCGGTGAACCAGCGCCGCGCGCGGCGCGTAGCCGAGCAAGTCGGCGAGATCGGTGGAGCGACGACCGGCGATGCGGCGTGCTTCCTCTCCGTCATATTCGGCGAGCCCGCGCGCGACGATGCGACCGTCGGCGCCGACGATGTCGACGACGTCGCCGCGCGCGAACCGGCCCTCCGCCGCGCGCGCGCCGGCGGGCAGCAGGCTGGCGCCGCGGCCGAGCGCATCGGCCGCGCCCTCGTCGATCAGGATGCGGCCGCGCGCGGTCAGCCGGCCGGCGAGCCACGCCTTGCGCGCGCCCCTGCGAGCGGAGGCGGCGAACACGGTGCCGCGCGCCGTGTCGGCGAAGGCGGAGAGGGGGCGATCCCCCGCGCCGCCGACGATCGCGAGGTGGGCGCCGCCCTCGTGCGCGATCCGCGCGGCGGCGAGCTTGGCGGCCATGCCGCCCGATCCCATCCCCGATCGCGAGGCTCCATCGGCCATCGCCAGCGTCGCGGCGTCGAGCGTCGCGTCGGCCACCAGCGTCGCGGAAGGGTCCCGCGCCGGATCGGCGGTGTAGAGCCCGTCGACGTCGGAGAGCAGCACGACGCCCCCCGCGCCCGCCGCCAGCGCCACGCGCGCCGCGAGCCGATCATTGTCGCCGAAGCGGATCTCCTCGGTCGCGACGCTGTCATTCTCGTTGACGACGGGCACGACGCCCAGCGCGAGCAGCCGCGCGAGGGTGGCGGACGCGTTGAGGTAGCGGCGGCGATCCTCCAGATCGTCGAGCGTCAGCAGCATCTGCGCGGCGGTGATGCCCCGTTCGCCGAGCAGCTCCGCCCATGTCTGCGATAACGCGATCTGGCCGGTGGCGGCGGCGGCCTGCGCGTCCTCCAGGCTCGCGCGCCCGCCGCCGGGCAGGCCCAGCCGCCGCGCGCCGAGCGCGATCGCGCCCGAGGAGACGAGGATGATCCGCTGGCCGGCCGCGCGCCGCGCCGCGACGTCGGCGACGATGCCCGCGAGCCAGTCTCGCCGCACGCGTCCGTCGGGCGCGACGAGCAGCGAGGAGCCGATCTTGACGACGAGCACCGGGCAGGATGGTGGCGAGAAGAGGGCGGCGCGGGTCATCGCAACGGCGTCATCTGTCTCGTTCGGGCTGGGCATGGTCGAAGCCCCGTCCCGCCCAAGAGCAGGGCCAGCGCCTCGCGACGAGCTTGGGGGCGGAGGGGAAGCGGCGTCTCTATGCCGATCGCCGGACCGTCACAATGGGGACCAGTCTCCGGCCGTCGCATCTTCGTGGCGGTCCTCCGGGGCGGCCGGCGCGATCGCCTCGGCGAGCCGATCCAGCACCGTCTCCAACCCTTCGCCGCCGGCGCCGGAGAGGGCGATCGGCTCCGCCCCGCTGGCCTTGGCGAGCGCCTTCATCAACCTGGCCCGCGTCTTCGCATCGACGGCGTCGACCTTGTTGAGCGCGAGCACCTGCGGCTTCTCGTCCAGGCCGGCGCCGTAGGCGGAGAGCTCTTCGCTAACGACGTGGTAGGCGCCGACCGGATCGTCGCCCGTGGCGTCGACCAGGTGGAGCAGCACGCGGCAGCGCTCGATATGCCCCAGGAAGCGATCTCCGATGCCCGCGCCCTCCGCCGCGCCCTCGATCAGGCCGGGGATGTCGGCGACGACGAATTCGCGCTCATGGTGGCGCACGACGCCGAGCTGCGGACGCGTGGTGGTGAAGGGGTAGGCGCCGACCTTGGCCCGCGCATTGGTGACGGCGTTGATGAACGTGGACTTGCCCGCGTTGGGCAGCCCCACCAGCCCCGCGTCCGCGAGCAGCTTGAGGCGCAGCCACACCCACATCTCCTCGCCCGGCCAGCCCGGCCCGTGCTGGCGCGGCGCGCGGTTGGTCGACGTCTTGTAGCTGGCGTTGCCGCGCCCGCCGTCGCCGCCGCGCAGGAAGACGCGCTGCTGGCCGGGCACGGTGAAGTCTGCCAGCACGGTGGCGCGCTCCTCGTCGTCGGCGATCACCTGGGTGCCGACGGGAACCCGGACGACGAGATCCTCGCCGCCCGCGCCGGTGCGGTTGGATCCCGAGCCCCCCTTGCCGCGAGGCGCGCGGAAATGCTGGGTGTAGCGAAAGTCGATGAGCGTGTTGAGACCGGCCACCGCCTCGAACAGGATGTCGCCGCCCTTGCCGCCGTCGCCGCCGTCGGGCCCGCCATATTCGATGAACTTCTCGCGCCGGAACGACACCGCGCCGGGGCCGCCGGCGCCCGAGCGGATGAAGATCTTGGCCTGATCGAGGAAATGCATGGGCGGAACCTGAAAACGCGAAAGGGGAGCCGGTCATCCCGGCCCCCCTTCCGAAACAATCGATAGGCCAGCCCTACTCGGCGGCGAGCGCCTGCTCGTCGACCGACACGTACTTGCGGCCGAGCTTGCCGTCGTGAAAGCGGACGCGGCCGTCAGCCAGCGCGTACAGCGTATGATCCTTGCCGATGCCGACGCCGACGCCCGGATAGACGCGGGTGCCGCGCTGGCGGATGATGATGTTGCCGCCGATCACCTGCTCGCCGCCGAACTTCTTGACGCCAAGCCGACGCCCCGCCGAGTCGCGGCCGTTGCGCGAGGAGCCGCCTGCCTTCTTATGTGCCATCTGATGCTACTCCCGCTTACGCTTCGGCGGCGGCGGGTTCGGCCGTGGCCGTCCGCGTCTGCTGATCGGACCCGCCGACCGAGAGGATCTCGAGGATCGTATGCCGCTGGCGGTGGCCGTTGCGGCGGCGATAATTGTGCCGGCGACGCTTCTTGAAGACGATGACCTTCTCGCCCTTCGCCTGCGCGATGATGCGTGCCGAGACGGTAAGGCCCGCCACGTCCTGCGCCTGGCCGTCGCTGCCGGCGAACAGCACGTCGCCCAGCGACACGGTCTCGCCGGCCTCGCCGCCGAGCTTCTCGACGACGATCTTGTCCCCGGCGGCGACGCGATACTGCTTGCCGCCCGTGCGCACGATAGCGAACATGGCTCTCTCTTCGAATATAACGGACGCGCGGAACGGCGGCGAGCCACGGCCCCGCGCGGGAGGCGGTTCGCTAGGGGATCGGCCGCCGCCTGTCAATCAGTGCCCGGCGTCGATCAATGACGGTGCTCGCGCCGCAGGCGGTAGCGGCCGTCGGAGAAACCGTCGAACAGCCCGTCGATCGCCGGATGCTCGATCGGCTCGTCCGAGCGATCCGATTCGAGGTTCTGCTGGCTGACATAGGCGACGTAGCTCGCCTCGGCATTCTCGGCGAGAAGGTGGTAGAAGGGCTGCTCCTTGGACGGCCGGATGCCTTCGGGGATCGCCTGATACCATTCCTCGGTATTGGCGAAGACGGGATCGACGTCGAAGATCACGCCGCGGAAATCGAGCAGGCGGTGGCGCACCACGTCGCCCACCGTGAAGCGGGCGTGGACGATCGGTGGCGCCGCGGGTGCGTCGGCAGGGGCGGCTCGGCCGTTCGGTGTCATATCGTCCATCATTCCAAGGTAGGCGATCGCGCGGGGCTGGCAAGGAGGACGACATGGAGACGGGTGCGGTGGAGGAGGGGGGCGGCCGGTCGGGCCGTCGCGTGCCTCCGGCGGCGGCGGCGCTGGGCGCGGCCGGGCTGCTGCCGCCGCTGCTCGCCATCGCGGCGCGGCTGACCGCGGGCATCACCGGCGACGTCCAGCTCCAGCATTTCGCGATGCTGGTGGGGCTGCAATATGTCGGGCTGATCCTGAGCTTCCTCGGCGGGCTGTGGTGGGGGATCGCGGTGGCGAAGCTGCCGGCGGACCGCGTCTCGCCCTGGCTGGCGCTGGCCGTGCTGCCCAGCCTCGCGGCGCTCGGCGTGCACGTGCTGTCGAACTGGTTTCCGGGGCCCAGCGTCGTGCTGCTCGCGCTCTGCGTGCTGGCGACGCTGCTGGTCGACCGCCGGCTCGCGCGGGAGGGGCTGGCGCCGCGCTGGTGGATGCGGCTGCGCGTGCCGCTGTCCGCCGGTCTCGCGGTGCTGACGCTGGTGCTCGCCGCGCTGCTGTAGCGGCGGCTCAGGCCGCGAGCCTGAGCGCCAGCCTGTCCCAGATCTCGGCCAGCGCGGCGGTGAGGTCGCGCATCATGGCGGCCGTGTGGGCGGGGCCGGGCGTGAAGCGCAGCCGCTCGGTGCCGCGCTGCACCGTGGGGTAGTTGATCGGCTGCACGTAGACGCCATACTCGGCGAGCAGGATGTCGCTGATCCGCTTGGCCTTCACCGGATCGCCGACGAGCAGCGGCACGATGTGCGTGGTCGACGGCATCACCGGCAACCCCGCCTCGGCGAACAGCGTCTTGAGGGTGGCGGCCGCCGCCTGCTGCCCGTCGCGCTCGACGCTCGACGCCTTGAGGTGGCGCACGCTCGCCAGCACGCCCGCCACCAGCACCGGCGACAGCGAGGTGGTGAAGATGAAGCCCGGCGCATAGCTGCGGATCACGTCGATGATCGTGCGGTCGGCGGCGATGTAGCCGCCCATGACGCCGAACGCCTTGCCGAGCGTGCCCTCGACGATCGTCACGCGATCCGCCACGCCGTCACGCTCGGTGATGCCGCCGCCGCGCGGACCGTACATGCCGACAGCGTGGACCTCGTCGCAATAGGTGAGCGCGTTATACCTGTCGGCAAGGTCGCAGATCGCCGCGATCGGCGCGACGTCGCCATCCATCGAGTAGACGCTCTCGAACGCGATCAGCTTGGGCGCGTCCGGGTCCTCGGCGGCGAGCAGCTCCTCCAGGTGGACGAGATCGTTGTGCCGGAACACGCGCTTCTCGCAGCCCGAGTTGCGGATGCCCGCGATCATCGAGGCGTGGTTCAATTCGTCCGAGAAGATCACGCAGCCGGGCAGCACCTTGGCGAGCGTCGCCAGCGTCGCCTCGTTGGAGACGTAGCCCGAGGTGAAGAGCAGCGCGCCCTCCTTGCCGTGGAGGTCGGCGAGTTCGGCTTCCAGATCGACGTGGTAATGCGTGTTGCCGCCGATGTTGCGCGTGCCGCCCGAGCCCGCGCCGACGTCGCGCAGCGCCTCCTCCATCGCCGCGATCACCTTGGGATGCTGCCCCATCGCGAGATAGTCGTTGGAGCACCACACCGTGATCGGCTTCGGCCCGTTATGGCCGGCGAAGCAGCGTGCGTTGGGAAAGGCGCCCTTGTTGCGCAGGATATCGATGAACACGCGGTAGCGGCCCTCGGCGTGGAGCCGGTCGATCGCCTGCGCGAAGACGCGCTGATAGTCCAAGCCCGCTCTCCCGTACCTTTCGGAGGCGTCCATAGCGCGCGCGGCGGGCGCTTTCCAGCATCTCGCCGCGCAACGTCTCGATCAGGACGAGTGAGGCGGCGACGTCACAGCCGCTCGATCCGCGAGAGGCCGCGTGCGGCGAGCGCGGGACGCAGCGCGTCGACGTTGATATCCGAGGTGAACACCGCCGTGCCCTCGCCCGGCTCCGTCGTCCGATCCTCCTGCCCCAACAGCGAGGCGACGCGCCGCGCGATCCCCGCCGCGCCGTCCACGAAGGCGATCGGGCGCGGGCTCGCCGCCGCCAATTGGTCCGCGACGAGCGGGAAGTGCGTGCAGGCGAGCACCACCGTGTCGATCGCGTCGCCGCTCGGCCGGTCGAGCAGCCCGGCGAGGATGGCGCGGTACTCGGCGGGATCGCCCGGATGCCCACGCAGCGCCGCCTCGGCGAGCTCGACCAGCCACGCCGAGCCGTGGCGGACGACGGTGCAGTCCGCCGCGAACTCGGCGGCGAGTCGATCGACATAGGGCTGGCGCACCGTCGCCTCGGTGCCGAGCACCCCGATCGCGCGCGTGCGCGACAGCAGCGCCGCCGGCTTGATCGCCGGCACCGTGCCGACGATCGGCAGGTCGAGCGCCGCGCGCACGGCGGCGAGCGCGATCGTCGACGCGGTGTTGCACGCGATCACCACCAGCCGCGGCCGGTAGCGTTCCGCGAACCGGCCGAGCAGCGCCGGCACGCGGGCCGCGATCTCCGCCTCGCCGCGCGTGCCGTAGGGGAAGCCGCCCGAATCCGCGACGTAGACGATCGGCGCGGCGGGGCGCAGCGCGCGCACCGCATCCAGCACCGACAGGCCGCCGACACCGGAGTCGAAGAACAGGAGGGGGCGCCGGTCGGTCATGACGCGGCGATAGCATGGCGCGAGGTGCCGGCAACGCCTGCCGAAATTAACGCGCGACTTCATCCGATTACGCCGGCCGCGCCGATCCGCTTGTTGCGCGGCCGGCATAATCGACTATCTTCGCGCGGCTGGGAGAGGGGGCTTACCGCGGATGTCGTCGGCCGGATCCATCCTGCTCGCCGCGGCGCTGATCGGCTACGTGCTCGGCTCGATCCCGTTCGGGCTGCTGGTCACGCGGATCGCGGGCGCGCCCGATCCGCGCCACGCGGGTTCGCGCAACATCGGCGCCACCAACGTGCTGCGCACCGGCGGCAAGGCGCTCGCCGCCGCGACGCTGCTGTTTGACGCGCTGAAGGGGGCGGCCGCCGTGCTGCTCGTACAGGCGCTCCACCCCGAACTGCTCGCGCCCTCGCTGCCGGCGATGGTCGCGGGCCTGTTCGCCTTCCTCGGCCACCTCTACCCGGTGTGGCTGCGCTTCCGGGGCGGCAAGGGCGTGGCGACGATGCTCGGCGTGGCGGCGAGCCTCTCCTGGCAGTGCGGGCTCGCCTTCGCGGGCGCGTGGCTGCTCGCCGTGGCGCTCACCCGCCACAGCTCGGTCGGCGGGATGACGGCGGCGGCGGCGACGCCGGTGGCGGCGGCGGTGATCGACGAACCAGGGCTGACGCTGCTGTTCCTGGGCATGATGATCGTCGTGCTGTGGAAGCATCGCGGCAATGTCGAGCGGCTGCTCGACGGCACCGAGCCGCGCGTCGGCGCCGGATCCTGATGCACGCACGGGTGGCGGAGGCGACGGGAGGCGTGCGCGAGGACCGCATCGCCAGGCTGCGGCTGATCCGCACCGCCACGGTCGGCCCCGTCACCTATCGTCAGCTCCTCGCGCGCTTCGGCGACGCGGCCGCCGCGCTCGCCGCCGTGCCCGACCTCGCGCGACGCGGCGGCGGCAAGCCACCCGCCGTGCCGCCGGCCGGCGCGATCGAGCGCGAGGTCGAGGCGGTGGAGGCGGCCGACGCGCGCTACCTGTTCCTGGGCCTGCCCGGCTATCCCGCCGCGCTCGCCGAGATCCAGACCGCGCCGCCCGCGCTGATCGTGCGCGGCGACCGGGCGCTCGTCGATCGGCCGGTGGTGGCGATCGTCGGCGCGCGCAACGCGTCCGCCGCCGCGTGCCGCTTCGCGCGCGGGCTCGGCCACGATCTCGGCGCGCGCGGCGTGACGGTGGCCTCGGGACTGGCGCGCGGCATCGACACGGCGGCGCATATGGGCGCGCTCGACGGCGGCACGGTGGCGGTGATCGCGGGCGGCATCGACATCGTCTACCCGCCCGAGAATGCCGAGCTCCAGGAGCAGGTGGCCCGCCGAGGCCTGCTGGTCGCCGAGCAGCCGCCGGGCACCGAGCCGCGCGCGCGCCACTTTCCCTATCGCAACCGCATCATCGCCGGGCTGGCGCAGGCGGTGGTGGTGGTGGAGGCGGCGCCCAAGTCCGGCTCGCTCATCACCGCGCGCCACGCCGCCGATTATGGCCGCGAGGTGCTGGCGGTGCCGGGCAGCCCGCTCGATCCGCGCGCGCAGGGCTGCAACCAGCTCATCCGCGACGGCGCGACGCTGATCCAGACCGCCGACGACGTGATGGAGGCGGTGCGCCCGATCGATCCGCGCGGCGGCATCGCCGAGCCCGCCGGCGGCTGGAGCGGCCCGCGCGCCGCCGACGCCGACGACCGCGACCGCGCGGTGGTGACGGGGCTGCTCGGCCCGGCGGCGGTGCCGGTCGACGAGATCGTCCGCCAGTCCGGCCGGCCGCCCGCGATCGTGCAGACGGTGCTGCTGGAGCTGGAGCTCGCCGGGCGGCTGGATCGCCACGCCGGCGGGCAGGTGAGCCTCGCCTGAGGCGCAAGGCTCGCGCGCGGCGCGGGCCGCCGTGGCCGTCGTCGCGATCTGCTTCGCGGTCGGCTGCTGCAACCACGTCCGCGACTATCTGGTCGCGGGGCCGCGTCCCTATCGCTGGGCGCCGTGGCCGCTGGAGGCCTTCTGGTCCGCGCTCGCGCCGCTCGACGGGGCGGTGGTGCTGCTGCTGGCGACGGGGCGGCGGCGGGCGGGCCTCGGCCTCGCGCTCGCGGTGATGGTGGCGGACGTCGGCGCGAACGTCACCGCCAGCATTGGCCTGGGCATCGCGCTCGTCGGCGGCGCGCTGCTGGCGCAGACCGGCCTGCTCGGCTTCCTCGCGGGTTCGGTGCCCTTCCTGTGGCGCGAGGCGTGGCCGGGCGACGCGACCGATGTTGGATTGCGGGCACGGCTCCGCCTCCGTCCGGATGAGAGAGACGGCCGGCGCCCTCGCGTGCCGCGTGGCGGCGGAGGGGTGCGGGGTTGGCTCCCCGCTTGTGGGACCTTCGCCCGCCGTGGCGGGCGTCCCGGTTGCGGCGGGCGGACTTCAGACGGGGGTGCTCAGGGCACGGCCCCCATGTGGCCCGCCGGCCTGGTGGAACATGCGATGCGAGGGAAGCCTCCGCTGCCCAGCGCGCCGACCGTCCGGACGGTCGCGGGTGCCGTGGCCCCGGCGCCGTCCCATCCCGTCCGCTCGCGCCCTCCTCGTCAGCAGGGTGAGCGAACGGTGGGGTATGTAACCTATACGGATCGTCCTGTCAAGGGCAGGACAATGGCCGGCGACTTGTGTGTCGGCCGTGCTATGGAGCGGTGATGCCGGACAGCCTCACCCGACGCCTGAAGGCCGAGGCCGCGCGCGCGGGCTTCGTCGCGTGCGGCGTGACCGACAGGCTCGACGAGCCGCTGCCCGGCGAGCGGCTGGTCGAGTGGCTGGCGGACGGCGCGCATGGCACGATGGGGTGGATGGAGGCGCGGAGCCATCACCGCCGCTCGCCCGCCGCGCTGTGGCCCGAGGCGCGCGCCGCGATCATGTTGGGGATGAGCTACGCGCCCGCCGCCGATCCGCTGCGGCTGGCGGGGGAGGGCGGCGTCGCGCGCATCTCCGCCTACGCGCAGGGGCAGGATTACCACGACGTCGTCAAGCGCGCGCTGAAGGCGCTGGGCCGCTGGCTGGGTGCCGAGAGCGGGCTGCCGCTCAAGGTCTTCGTCGATACCGCACCCCTCATGGAGAAGCCGCTCGCCGCCGCCGCGGGCATCGGCTGGCAGGGCAAGCATACCAATCTCGTCAGCCGCGAGCATGGTTCGTGGTTGCTGATTGGCTGCATCCTCACCGCCGCGAAGCTGGAGCCCGACGCGCCGATCGCGGCGAGCTGCGGATCGTGCGACGCCTGCCAGCGGGCGTGCCCGACCGACGCGTTCCCCGCGCCCTACCGGCTCGATGCGCGGCGCTGCGTCTCTTACCTCACGATCGAGCATGACGGGCCGATCCCGGTCGAGTTCCGGCGCGCGATCGGCAACCGCGTCTATGGCTGCGACGATTGCCTGGCGGTGTGCCCGTGGAACAAGTTCGCGGCGTCCGCCCACGCCAACCTCGCCTTCGCACCGCGCGCCGAGCTGGCGGCGCCCGCCATCGCCGACCTGCTGGCGCTCGACGATGCCGCGTTCCGGCAGGTGTTCGCGGGATCGCCGATCAAGCGCATCGGGCGCGACCGGATGGTGCGGAACGCGGCGGTGGCGGCGGGCAACAGCGGGGAGGCGGCGCTGCGCGCGCCGCTCGCGCGGCTGCTCGACGATCCGTCCGAGACGGTGCGCGAGGCCGCCGGCTGGGCGCTGGCGGAGCTGGCGGCCGCCTGAGCTATTTCGCCGCGTCGCGCCGCGCCAGCGCCGCCACGCAGGATGCCCGGTCGATATCGTCGCCGTCGCGGCGTCGCGTGTCGAGATAGGTGACGGTCGGCTCGCTGCCCTTGTCGGGGTAGAGATAGGCGTCGAGCACGCAGGCCGGGCCGACGAACTGGAGCCGGCGCGCCTGGCCCTCGCGCGAATCCAGATCGGCCGGGCCGAACAGCGCCACCAAATCGCGTGCGGTCCTGCCCACCACACGCTCCAGCCCCGCTTCGTGGAGGTCGGCCGGCCGCTCGGTTGCCGGGCCGCCGGGGCGCGGCGCGCCGGCGCAGCCCGCCACGAGGAGCGCGAGGAGGAGCGGCGGGGCGAGCGGCGTGACGAGGCGGCGAATCATGGCGCGCCCGCCTTGCCACGGCCCCAGGCGCGCAGCTAGGCGCGTCCCGCAAACGGGGCCGCGCAGCTAGGCGCGTCCTCCGAACGGGCCGCGCAGCTAGGCGCGTCTCCGTCCCCAGCATGGAGCACGCGCATGGCCGAACCGACGATTGACATCCTCGCCATCGGCAACGCCATCGTCGATGTGATCGCGCCCGCCGCCGACGCCTTCGTGACGGACGAAGGCATGGCCAGGGGCGACATGACGCTGATCGACGCCGCGCGCGCGACCGATCTCTACGCGCGCATGGGGCCGGGGCGCGAGGTGTCGGGCGGATCGGCGGCGAACACGCTGGCGGGGGCCGCCGCGATGGGCGCCGCCTGCGCCTTCGTGGGCCAAGTGGCGGACGACCAGCTCGGCGAAGTCTATGTCCACGATCTGCGCGCGCAGGGCGTCGCGTGCGAGGTGGCGCCGCGCGGGGCCGACGTGCCGACCGGGCGCTGCCTGATCCTCGTCACGCCCGACGGGCAGCGGACGATGAACACCTATCTCGGCGCCGCTCAGTATCTGCCGCGCGAGGCGGTGGACGAGGCGACGGTGGCGTCCGCCCGCGTGCTGCTGCTCGAAGGCTATCTGTGGGATCCGGCCGAACCGCGCGAGGCGATGCGCCGCGCGGTGGGCTTCGCGCGCGCCGCCGGGCGGCAGGTGGCGCTCGGCGTCTCGGCGGTGTTCTGCATCCTCGGCCACAAGGCGGACTTCGACGCGATGATCGACGCGGGCGACATCGACATCCTGTTCGCCAACGAGGAGGAACTCGCCGCGCTGACTGGCGAGGCCGGGTTCGAAGCGGGGATCGCGGCGCTCCGCGCGCGCGTGCCGCTGCTGGTGGTGACGCGCGGCGCCGACGGCGCGGTGGCGCTGCGCGGCGACGAGCGCGCCGAGGTCGCCGCCGAGCCCGTCGCGCGCGTGGTCGACACGACGGGGGCGGGCGACCTGTTCTCGGCGGGCTTCCTGACGGGCCTGGTGCGCGACCGTCCGCTCGGCGAGTGCCTGACGATGGGCGCGGTCGCCGCCGCCGAGATCATCTCGCACTATGGCGCGCGGCCCGAGGCGGACCTGAAGGCGCTCGTCGCCGCGCGGCTGGGCTGATCGCGGTCTTAGTCGGGGACGCCGCGCCCGACATGGCTGCGCGGGCGGCTGTAGGTGAAGTAGATGACGAGGCCCAGCGCACCCCACACCGGCAGCACCAGCATCGCGATCAGGTTGAGCGAGAAGAACAGGTAGGCGCAGCCGGCGATCGCGAGCGGCGCCACCACGTACACCGCCGGCGTGCGGAACGGCCGCCGCCGGCCGGGATCGACGCGCCGCAGCACCAGCACCGAGATCGCCACCATCGCGAAGGCGAACAGCGTGCCCGAGTTCGAGTAGTCGACGAGCTTGCCGACCGGCAGGAAGGCCGACATCAGGATCACCACCACGCCGGTGACGATCGTCATGACGTGCGGCGTGTGGAAGCGCGGGTGCACGGCGGCGAGCCGCTCGGGCAGCAAGCCGTCGCGCGCCATCGCGAAGAACACGCGGATCTGCCCGAACATCATCATCAGCACCACCGACGGCAGCGCCAGGAAGGCGGCGAGCCCGATCAGGTTGCCGATCTTCACCCAGCCGATCGAGCGCAGCACGTGCGCCAGCGCCTCGTGGCTGCACGCCAGCGGCTGCACGCCGCCGATCGCGTTGCAGCGGGCGGCGAGCGCCAGGCTGCCGGGTTCCAGCAGCGTACCGCCGGCGTCGCGAACGGGTTGCGCGAAGCTGGAGTCGTGGGTGGCGCCGATCGCGCCGGCGGCGACCAGCAGGTAGAAGATGGTGCAGAAGATCAGGCTGCCGATCAGGCCGATGGGCACGTTGCGCTGCGGGTCGCGCGTCTCCTCCGCCGCGGTGGAGACGGCATCGAACCCCACATAGGCGAAGAAGATCGACGCCGCAGCGCCCGCCATGCCGGCGACGCCGGTGGGCAGCAGGGGTGTGAAATGCTCCGTGTTCATCGCGGGCACCGAGAGCGCCACGAAGAGCGTGAGCGCCGCCACCTTGATGCACACCAGGACCGCGTTCACCCGCGCGCTCTCGGTGGTGCCGACGACGAGCAGCCACGTGACCAGCGCCGAGATCACGACCGCCGGCAGATTGATGAAGCCGCCCTGGTTGGGGCCGCCCGCGATCGCGTCGGGTATGTGCAGCCCGAGCCCGCGATCGAGCAGGCCGACGAAATAGCCCGACCAGCCCACCGCCACCGCGCTCGCGCCCACCGCATATTCCAGGATCAGCGCCCAGCCGACCATCCAGGCGAGCAGCTCGCCCATCACCGCGTAGGTGTAGGTGTAGGCCGACCCCGCGACCGGCACCATCGAGGCGAGTTCGGAATAGCACAGCGCCGCCACCGCGCAGACGAAGCCCGCGAGCACGAAGGAGAGCAGCATGCCCGGCCCCGCCTTCTGCGCGGCCTCCGACGTCAGCACGAAGATGCCGGTGCCGATGACGGCGCCGATGCCCAGCATGGTGAGCTGGAACGCGCCCAGCGTGCGTTGCAGCCCCTTCTTCTCCGCCGTCGCGAGGATCGCGTCCAGCGGCTTCACCCGATCGAAGATCATCGTCTAGAACCCCCTGCCGCGCGGGGCGGCTTCCTGGCGCCGAGCCTAGCCGGTTGCGACGGGCGCGCAATCCCCGGCCGCTCAGTCGCAGAGCATGCGGCCGAGCCGGCGCCCCGCGAAGATGTGGACGTGGAGATGCGCCACCTCCTGGTGGCTGTCGGTGCCGGTGTTGGCGAGCAGCCGGTAGCCCGGCGCCACCAGCCCCGCCTCGCGCGCCACGATGCCGACGGCGCGGACGAAGCCGGCGATCTCGGCGTCGCTCGCGCGGGCGGAGAAATCGTCCCATGACACGTAGGCGCCCTTCGGGACGACGAGGATGTGGGTGGGCGCCTGGGGATTGATGTCGTGGAAGGCGAGCGCGTGCTCGTCCTCGTACACGCGAGACGCGGGCAGCTCGCCGCGCAGGATCCGCGCGAAGACATTGGTGTCGTCGTAGGATAGCGTCGCGTCGACCGGCATGGGTCAGCCCCTGCGGATGCGCTTGCGGGGAACGGGAGCGCCCCCCATCGCCAGCGCCGGCGCGTTTTCGCCCAGATCGAGGATGTCGGGCTCCGGGCGCGGCTCGGGCGCGGGCTCGGCTTCCGGCGGCGGCGGCGGTGCCGGCGCGGGCTCGACCGGGCGGGCCGCCTTTTCCTCGTGGCCGGACGTGCCCTCGCGCCGATCGAGTTCGGCGAGAACGTCGGCGAGAGCGACGCCGCGCTTCTCCAGCAGCACCAGCAGGTGGAAGAGGAGGTCCGCCGCCTCCGCCGTCAACGCGCGCGGGTCGCTGGCGAGCGCGGCCACCACCGTCTCCACCGCCTCCTCGCCCATCTTGCGCGCGACGTGCGGCAGCCCCTTGGCGAGCAGCGCGGCGACGTAGCTCTCCTTGGGATCGGCGTGGCGACGCTCCGCGACGATGGCGGCGAGGCGGGTCAGCGTGTCGGACATGGACGGCTTGTGCGTGTCCGGCACGAGGTCGTCAACGCCCGCGCACAGGCAGGCCGGCGGCGGCGAGCGCCGCGTGCGCGTCGCCCACGCTATGCTGCCCGAAATGGAAGATCGACGCCGCGAGCACGGCGCTCGCGCCCGCGCGCACGCCGTCGACGAGGTGATCGAGCGAGCCGACGCCGCCGCTGGCGATCACCGGCACGCTCACCGCGTCGGCGATCGCGCGGACGAGCGCGAGGTCGTAGCCGACGCGCGTGCCGTCGCGATTCATCGACGTGACGAGCAGCTCGCCGGCGCCGCGTTCCGCGAGATCGCGGGCGTGGGCGACGGCGTCGATCCCGGTGGCTTTCCGGCCGCCGTGGGTGAAGATCTCCCAGCCGTCGCCCCTGCGCTTCGCGTCGACCGCGCCGACGACGCACTGGGCGCCGAAGCGCTCGGCGATGTCGGAGACGAGCGCCGGCCGCGCCACGGCGGCGGAGTTCACCGCCACCTTGTCCGCGCCCGCGAGCAGCAGCGCGCGCGCATCCTCCGCGGTGCGGACGCCGCCGCCGACGGTCAGCGGCATGAAGCACACCGCCGCCGTCCGCTCGACGACGTCGAGCAGCGTGCCGCGCGCCTCGTGGCTGGCGGTGATGTCGAGGAAGCAGAGCTCGTCGGCCAAGGCGGCATCGTAGACGCGCGCCTGTTCGACGGGATCGCCGGCATCGGCGAGATCGACGAAGTTGACGCCCTTCACCACGCGCCCGCCGGCGACGTCGAGACAGGGGATGACGCGGACGCGGACGGTCACGCCGTCCCTGCCGCCACCCGCAACGCCTCGGCGAGATCGAGCCGGCCGTCGTAGAGCGCGCGGCCGGTGATCACGCCCTCGATGCCGCCGCCCGCCATCGTCGCGCGCGCCGCGACCAGCGCCTCGATGTCGGCGAGGCCGGCGACGCCGCCCGACGCGATCACAGGTATCGCCGTCGCCTCGGCGAGCGCCTGCGTGGCGGCGACGTTGCAGCCCCTGAGCAGCCCGTCGCGTCCCACGTCGGTAAAGAGCAACGCCGCGACGCCAGCGTCCGCGAAACGCTCGGCGAGATCGACGACGCGCACCTCGGACTGGTCCGCCCAGCCGCGCGTCGCGACGAAGCCGGCGCGGGCGTCGACCGCGACCACGATCCGGCCCGGCAGGTCTCCCGCCGCCTGGCGGACCAGCGCGGGATCGTCGAGCGCGGCGGTGCCGACCACGACGCGATCGACGCCGAGCGCCAGCCAGCGGTCGATCGCGGCGCGATCGCGGATGCCGCCACCGAGCTGCACCTTGCCCGCGAAGGCCGCGACGATCGCCTCGACCGCCGCGCCGTTCACCGCCTGGCCCGCGAAGGCGCCATCGAGATCGACGACGTGGAGGTGGGTGGCACCCGCAGCGGCGAACGCGCGGGCCTGTCGCGCGGGATCGTCGCCGTAGACGGTGGCGCGATCCATGTCGCCCTCGGCGAGCCGCACGACCGCGCCGCCCTTCAGGTCGATGGCGGGGAAGACGATCATGCGGCCGGCCTCACGGACGCCAAGCCAGGAAGCGGGAGAGGAAGGCGAGCCCGTAGGCCTGGCTCTTCTCGGGGTGGAACTGGACGCCGACGATGGTGTCGCGGCCGATCGCGGCCGTCACCGGCCCGGCATGATCGGTGGCGGCGAGACGATCCGCCGGATCAGCGGGATCGAAGGCGTAGCTGTGGAGGAAATAGGCCTCGCCCGGCGGCAGCAGCGGGTGCGCGCGATCGGGCTTCACGTCGTTCCAGCCCATGTGGGGGACGCGGGCGTTCGCGCGATCGGGCAGGCGACGGACGGTGCCCGGTATCCAGCCGAGCCCGTCGTGCCGGCCGAGTTCCTCGCCCGTGTCGGCAAGGAGCTGCATTCCCACGCAAATGCCGAGGAAGGGCACCGCGTCGCGCCGCACTCGCGCGTCGAGCGCGTCGATCATGCCGGGGATGGCGGCCAGCGCGTCGCGGCAGGCGCCGAACGCGCCGACGCCGGGCAGCACGATGCGGTCGGCGCCGCGCACGTCGGCAGGATCGGCGGTGACGCGCACGTCATCCGCGCCCGCCGCCGCCAGCGCGTTGGCGACCGAGCGCAGGTTGCCCGCGCCGAAATCGATGAGCGCCAGCGTCATGCGCCGCCGAGCGTGCCCTTGGTGGACGGCACCGCGTCGGCCTTGCGCGGATCGACCTCGATCGCGGCGCGGAGCGCGCGCGCCAGCGCCTTGAACGCGCTCTCGACGATATGGTGGTTGTTGCGGCCGTACAGCGTCTCGACGTGGAGCGTGATGCCGGCGGCCTGCGCGAAGCTCTGGAACCAGTGCTCGAACAGCTCGGTGTCGAAGTCGCCGAGCTTCGGCTGAGTGAACGCAGTGCGCCAGACGAGGTAGGAGCGGCCCGATATGTCGATCGAAACCCGCGTGAGGGTCTCGTCCATCGGCGCGTAGGCGGTGCCGAAGCGCTGGATGCCGCGCCTGTCGCCCAGCGCCTTCGACAGCGCCTCGCCGATCGCCAGCGCCGAGTCCTCGGTGGTGTGGTGATGATCGATGTGGAGATCGCCCTCGGCCGCAGCCTCCAGGTCGATCAGCGAGTGGCGCGAGAGCTGCTCCAGCATGTGGTCGAGGAAGCCGATGCCGGTGGCGATCCGGTAGGTGCCGGTGCCGTCGCAGTCGAGCGTCACCGCGATCCGCGTCTCGGTGGTCTGGCGGGTGACGGTGGCGCGGCGCATCTCGTCGCTCCTGCGGGGTGGGGCGGCGCCCTCATAGCGCGGGCGACCGCCCGCGCAACGGCTTGACCGTCCCGCCCCCCACGTCCATCGAGCGGGGCATGAGCGAAGCGGCCGCGCCCGACAGCCTGATTCCCTACGACGAGATCGTGCAGGAAGCGCTGCGCGCGGTGGTCGGCCGCGTGCTCGGCGAGGTCGAGCGCGGCGGCGGGCTGCCCGGCAACCATCATTTCTACATCACCTTCAAGACCGGCGCGCCCGGCGTCGACATCCCGGACCATCTCGCCAAGCGCTTCCCCGACGAGATGACGATCGTGATCCAGAACCGCTACTGGGACCTGCGCGTGGCGGGCGATCGCTTCGAGGTGGGGCTGTCGTTCAACCAGGTGCCCGCCAAGCTGCACGTGCCGTTCGCGGCGGTGACGGCGTTCGTCGATCCGGCGGTCGACTTCGCGCTCCAGTTCCAGGCGCAGGCCGACGGCATCGAGCCCGCCGACACCGGCGAGCCCGAGAACGACGCGCCGGCGGTGGAGCGCGAGGACGGCTCGAACGTCGTCTCGGTGGATTTCACGCGCAAGAAGTGACGGGCGCCCGTCACGGTTGACGGCGGCGGCTGCCGCTCCCCAACTCGTACGCGTACGTGTGAGAGGCCGCGCCACCCATGAAGCTCGTCGTCGTCGAATCGCCCGCCAAGGCCAAGACCATCGAGAAGTATCTCGGCCCCGGCTACCGGGTGCTCGCCTCCTACGGCCACGTCCGCGACCTGCCGGCGAAGGACGGCTCGGTCGACCCCGACGCCGGCTTCGCGATGGAGTGGGAGAGCTATCCCGACAAGGCGAAGCAGCTCAAGGCGATCGCCGACGAGGCCAAGGGCGCCGACCAGCTCATCCTCGCCACCGACCCCGATCGCGAGGGCGAGGCGATCTCGTGGCACGTGCAGGAGGTGCTCAGGAAGCGCAAGGCGCTGCCCGCCGACACGCGACGCGTCACCTTCAACGCGATCACCAAACCCGCCGTGCTGAAGGCGATGGAAGCGCCGCGCGGGCTCGACGAGGACCTGATCGACGCCTACCGGGCGCGGCGCGCGCTCGACTACCTGGTCGGCTTCACGCTGTCGCCGGTGCTGTGGCGCAAGCTGCCCGGCGCCAAGTCTGCGGGGCGCGTGCAATCGGTGGCGCTGCGGCTGGTGGTGGATCGCGAGCGCGAGATCGAGGTATTCCGCGCGCAGGAATACTGGTCGGTCGCTGCCGACATGGAGCATGACGGCATCGGCTTCGCCGCGCGACTGGTGCGCTGGAAGGGCGATAAGCTCGATCGGCTGTCGATCGGCAACGAGGGCAACGCGCAGGCGGCGAGGGCGGACGTGGAGGCGGCGCGGCTGACGGTCGCGTCGGTAGAGACGCGGCCCGTCGTCCGCAACCCGCAGGCGCCGTTCACCACCTCCACGCTCCAGCAGGAGGCGGCGCGCAAGCTCGGCTTCTCGGCGAGCCACACGATGCGGATCGCGCAGGGGCTCTACGAGGACGGGCTCATCACCTACATGCGCACCGACGGCGTGCAGATGGACGAGAGCGCGATCTCGGCGGCGCGCAAGGCGGTCGCGGAGCGCTACGACGGCGGCTACGTGCCCGATCAGCCGCGTCGCTACACCGCCAAGGCCAAGAACGCGCAGGAGGCGCACGAGGCGATCCGGCCGACCGATTTCGGCCGCCCCAACGCCGCGTCGGGCGATCACGCGCGGCTCTACGAGCTCGTCTACAAGCGCGCGCTCGCCAGCCAGATGGCGTCCGCGCGGCTGGAGCGCACCACCGTCGAACTCACCGACGGCACCGGTCAGCTCGCCGTCCGCGCAACGGGGCAGGTGGTGATCTTTCCCGGCTACCTCGCGCTGTACGAGGAGGGGCGCGACGACGAGGGGGACGAGGACAGCAAGCGCCTGCCCAAGCTCTCCGAAGGCGACGTGCCCGCCGTGAAAGGCGTGCGGGCCGAGCAGCATTTCACCCAGCCGCCGCCGCGTTTTTCCGAGGCGAGCCTCGTCAAGCGGATGGAGGAGCTGGGGATCGGCCGGCCGTCGACCTACGCCTCGATCCTCCAGACGCTCAAGGATCGCGATTACGTCCGGATCGAGAAGAACCGCTTCCACGCCGAGGAGAGCGGGCGGCTGGTGACGGCCTTCCTGGAACGCTTCTTCGAGCGTTACGTCGGCTTCGACTATACCGCCGGGCTGGAGGAGCAGCTCGACGACGTGTCCGGCGGCCGTGCCCAATGGCAGCAGGTGCTCGACGCCTTCTGGCGCGACTTCAAGCCCAAGACCGTCGAGGTGATGGAGCAGAAGCCGTCCGAGGTGACAGCGGCGCTCGACCAGTTCCTCGAGCCCTTCCTGTTCCCCGACAAGGGCGATGGCTCCGATCCCCGGCTCTGCCCGGCGTGCGGGCAGGGGCGGCTGGCGCTGCGCGGCGGCCGGTTCGGCGCGTTCGTCGCCTGCTCCAACTATCCCGAGTGCAAGTTCACGCGCCGCTTCGCGCAAGGCGGCGCCGAGGCCGCCAACGATACCGGGCCCGAGGAGCTAGGCGCGGACCCCGCGACGGGCGAGGCGGTGACGCGCCGCTCGGGCCGGTTCGGAGCCTATGTGCAGCTCGGCGAGGGCAAGGAGGCCAAGCGCGCCTCGATCCCCAAGGACGCGGGCGACCTGGACCTGGATCTGGCGCTCCGCCTGCTCGCGCTGCCGCGCACCGTCGGCACGCACCCGGAAACGGGCAATCCCGTCACCGCCTCGATCGGGCGTTACGGCCCGTACCTGATGCACGACGGCAAATATGCCCGGCTGCAATCCACCGCCGAGGTGTTCGAGACGGGCATGAACGCCGCCGTCGTCAAGCTCGCCGAGGCGGCGGCGGGCGGCGGCAGGCGCGGCGGCGGTGCCGCGCGCGAGCCGCTCGCCGCGCTCGGCGACCATCCCGAGAGCGGCCAGCCCGTGAAGGTGATGGAGGGCCGCTACGGCGCCTACGTCACCGACGGCACGACCAACGCCACGCTGCCCAAGGGCGCCGATCCCAAGGCGCTGACGCTCGACGAAGCGGTAGCCTTGCTCGCCGAGCGCGCCGCCAAGGCCCCCGCCAAGGGCAAGAAGCCGGCGCGCAAGGCCGCCCCGAAGAAAGCGCCGGCGAAGCCCAAGAAGGCGGCGAAGGTGAAGGCCGGGTAGGCGGCGACGCTGGCGCACCCAGCTATTTTGGCGGCATCCAATCACCGCCCTGCGGAAGCGGGAGACGAGGCCAGGCCTGGCTAAGTCCGCGAAGGACTATGAGGCTCACGGCTTCGTAGTGGTCGCTGCACGACGCCGATCCCGAACCGCTGGTCACCGCCTGCCCATGTACCTGCTCGAAAGCGACGTACGTGCCGTCGACGCACATCCGTCTGTAGCCGGGATATCCGGAGGTCTCCCGGTCCAGTGCCGTCGCCATCGCGGCATAGGCCGGTTTGGCGATCGTGAAGTCGATGACCGATAGAACATGGTCTCCTTTGCGGTGCTGGTCCGTGACGATCAGCTGTCCTCGCGCCGTGTCGCCATGCATCGGTAGGTACACCGCGACCGAGTACCATCTCAGTCCCAATGCCGGCATGGCGAAGAAGCGGATGCCGTCGCCGTCCATTGCGGCGAGACTGCGGAGTCGACGCATGTTCAACAAGATCGGGGAGTTCGAGGAACTGGTCTCGTACTTGGCGAGCGGAAACGGAGCCGTTCGTGTGTTCTCCGCATATCGATCGCCGATGCGCTTTTGCTGGAGCCACGCTGAAACCGAGGCGACAGCGACGCCGACGATCTCGAAAGCGACGATGGCCGTCGCGACGTAGCCGACGACATGCAGTCTCGATCGCCGGCTAGATGACGTTGTGCCACATCGGCTCGAATGGCGTTCCGCGGTCCATGCGCTTGCGGCGGTTGAGAAAGGAAGCGTCAGAACCGAGAGGATTAACAGCGCGACCGCCACTATCATCGCGGCGTCGTCCGGCGACGGCCTTTCCGGGTAGAAGACCAGGATGGCGGCGGCCCACCCGATGAGACCGGCTGGCATCAGGAGGCTGCCCAGAAATGGTGCCAGGAACGCAATCCGTCCGTTGCCGATCCGCGTCACCCCTGTTGTGATTGCGGCGGAGAGAGCCATCGTTAAGAGTAGATAGCCGAGGAGAAACGACAGCTCGTGCGGTCCGATCCAGCCCATCATGGCGGCTCCCCTCGTGTGAAGCATCTATAGCCGGTACTCGCATTGCAACCGAGGCGTTCGTTCAGTGACTGTCGCTTTGTAACTGCGCGAGGAGCTTTCACGCCAATCTGGCTGTTGGATCGGCGTTCAGATCACGACGAGGCGATCGTCGCCGAGCGACTGGAGCACGCCCACCGGGCCGCCCGCGCCGACGCGCGGATCGAACGTGGTGGCGTCTATGCCGGTGAGCGCCAATCCGGACTGGCAGGCGATCAGCTCGACGCCGAGGGTCAGTGCCTCCTCCACCAGCTCGGCGAGCATCGGCAGGCCGGCGCGATCGTGCGCTTCGTCCCCCTCGCCCTCGATCGGGGGGCGCAGCATCGCGGCCGCCTCGCCCTGGCAGAAGAGGCGCGCGCGGCCGCCCAGCGCGGCCTGCGCGGCGGCCAGCGTCAGCGCGGCGCGGAGCCGCTCGGAGGAGCGATCGGCGACAATGACGGTCAGGCCCCTCATGCCGTCGCGCATCGGCATCCCGGATCCTTGGCGAGCGCGACGGTGCGGAAGCGGAAGGCGAGCGTATCGGCGATGAGCAGGCGGCCCGCCGGGTCCTCGCCGAACGGCACGACCTGCCGGATCGCCTCGATCGCGGCGAGCGAGCCCATGACGCCGGTCATCGCGCCGAGCACGCCCTGATCGGCGCAGCTCGTCTCGTCGCCGTCCGGATCGCCGCCGACCAGGCAGCGATAGCAGGGCTTATCCGCCTCCCAGCCGCGATACACCGCGAGCTGCCCGTCGAACTGGCCGACCGCCGCCGAAACGAGCGGCACGCGCGCCGCCAGCGCCGCGTCCGCCACCACCAGCCGCGTCTCGAAATTGTCGCAGCCGTCCACCACCACGTCGGCACCGGCGAGCAGCATGGCCGCATTGCCCGCGCCGACTCGCCGGTCGAAGGGTGTCACCGTCACGTGCGGGTTGAGCCGCTGCACGGCGTTCGCCGCCGCCACGACCTTGGCGTGGCCGACGTCGCGCGTCGCGAACAGCGTCTGGCGCTGGAGATTGGAGAGCGCGACGTCGTCGTCGTCCGCGATCGTCAGCCGCCCCACGCCGGCGGCGGCGAGATACTGGATGACCGGCGATCCGATCCCGCCCGCGCCGATCACCAGCACGTGCGCCGCCGCCAGCCGGGCCTGCCCCGCACCGCCGATCTCCTTGAGCACGATGTGGCGCGCGTAGCGATCGAGCTCCTCGTCGCTGAGCCTCACGGCAGCCGATCGCGTCCCGTCGAGCCGAAGCCGCCGCCGCCGCGCACGGTCTCGTCGAGCGCGGTCAGTTCGACGAAGCTGGCACGCGCGACGGCGGCGGGGACGAGCTGGGCGATCCGCTCGCCGCGGCGCACCTCGAACGGCTCCGATCCCAGATTGGCGAGGATCACCTTCACCTCGCCGCGATAGTCGCTGTCGATCGTGCCCGGCGTGTTGAGGCAGGTGACGCCGTGCTTGAGCGCGAGGCCGGAGCGCGGCCGCACCTGGATCTCGTAACCCGGCGGGATCGCCACCGCGAACCCGGTCGCGATCGCGTGACGCCCGCCGGGCGGCAGCGTCACGTCCTCGGCGGCGACGACGTCGAGCCCGGCGGCGCCCGCCGTGGCGTAGGCGGGCGGCGCGAGCCCCTCGCCGTGGGGCAGGCGGAGGAAGCCGATCTCGATCACCGCAGCGCCTCGGCGATCCGCGCCACCAGCCGCTCGGCGACATCGCCCTTGGCGGCGCGCGGCCAATCCTCCACGCCGTCGGCGGTGACGAGGTGGACGGCGTTGTCGGCGCCGCCCATCACGTCGCCCGAGACGTCGTTGGCGACGATCCAGTCGCAGCCCTTGCGCGCGAGCTTGGCCTGGGCATGGACACGCACGTCGTGCGTCTCGGCGGCGAAGCCGACGACGAGGCGCGGGCGGCGCGCGTCGCGCGAGAGGCCGGCGAGGATGTCGGGGTTCTCGACGAGCGACAATGTCGGCGCCGCGCCCTGCTTCTTGATCTTGCGGTCGGCCGGATCGGTGCGCCAGTCCGCCACCGCCGCCACCAGCACGGCGGCGTCGGAGGGCAGCGCCGCCGCCACCGCCGCGGCCATGTCGCGCGCCGTCTCCACGTCGACGCGCGTGACGCCCGCCGGCGTCGGCAGCGCCACCGGCCCCGCCACCAGCGTCACGCGCGCGCCGGCGCGCGCGGCGGCGGCGGCGATCGCGAAGCCCTGCTTCCCCGACGAGCGGTTGGCGATGTAGCGCACGGGATCGATCGGCTCGTGCGTCGGGCCGGCGGTGACGAGGACGTGGCGGCCCGCGAGCGGGCGATCGGGCGAAAGCCGGGCGCGGATCGCGGCGAGGATCGCCTCGGGCTCGGGCAGGCGGCCGGCGCCGTACTCGCCGCATGCCATCGCGCCCTCGTCCGGCTCCAGTACCGTCACGCCGTCGGAGCGCAGCGTCGCCACGTTGCGCCGCGTCGCCGAATGCGTCCACATCCGCACGTTCATCGCCGGCGCCATCAGCACCGGCTTGTCGGTGGCGAGCAGCAGCGTGGTGGCGAGATCGTCGGCGATGCCGGCCGCCGCGCGCGCCACGAGATCGGCCGAGGCCGGGCAGACGACGACGAGGTCCGCCTCGCGGCTGAGGCGGATATGGCCCATCTCGGCCTCGTCCTTGAGATCCCAGAGCGAGGTGTGGACGGGCTGCTCGGACAAAGCGGCGAGAGCCATCGCGGTGACGAAATGCGCGCCGCCGTCGGTCAGCACGCAGCGCACCGCGATGCCTTCGCGCCGGCACAGGCGGATGAGCTCGCACGCCTTGTACGCGGCGATCCCGCCGCCGACGATCAGGAGGATGCGCGGGTTCGCCATCGCCGGCACAGATGGCGGCGCGGGGGACGCTTGTCGAGCGCCGCCTGGCTTCCAAGACTCGGACAGCATCGCCATAGTGCGGAGCGATGACTCCTTTCGTGCCACTGCGCGTGTTCACCGCCTTCACGATGCTGGAAGGCGCGATCGATCCCAAGGCGCTCGCCAAGCATGCCGCCGGGCTCGGCATGCCGGCCGCCGCGATCTGCGACCGGAACGGGCTGTACGCGGCGATGGCGTTCGGCGCGGCGGCGAAGGCGGAGGGCGTGCAGCCGATCGTCGGCACGCTGCTGGGCGTGGCGCGGCCCGGCGACTGCGGCGGTGCGGAGCCGGGCAAATCTCCGACGATCGACTGGCTGCCGCTCTACGCGCAGGACGAGGCGGGGTATCAGGCGCTGTGCGCGCTCGTCAGCCACGCGCATCTCGGCCGGCCGGCGGAGGAGGACGCGCACGTCGCGCTCGACGCGCTGGAGGGCCGGACGGCGGGGCTGATCGCGCTCACCGGCGCCGGCGACGGCGCGCTCGCGCGGCTCTTCGCGAACGGGCAGGTGGAGCATGCCGAACGCTACGCGGAGAGGCTGGCGTCGCTGTTCCCGGGCCGCCTCTATGTCGAGCTCGCGCGGCGCGGCGACGCGATCGAGGAGGCGGCCGAGGCGGCGCTCGTCGAGCATGCCTACGCGGCCGACCTGCCGCTCGTCGCCACCAACCCGGCCTGCTTCGCGGAGCCGCATTTCCATGCCGCGCACGATGCCATGCTGTGCATCGCCGGCTCCGCCTATGTCGAGAGCGAGGAGCGGCGCCGCTCCTGCCCCGAGGACTGGCTCAAGCCCGCCGACGAGATGGCGCGCCTGTTCGCCGACCTGCCCGAGGCGATCGCCAACACCGCCGTCGTTGCCCAGCGCACCGCCTTCGCCGCGCCCAAGCGCAAGCCCATCCTGCCCAGCCTGGCCGGCGACCGCGAGGGCGAGGCGGCGGCGCTGCGGCGCGACGCGCACGCCGGCCTGATCGCGCGGCTGCAACGCTATCCGCGCGACGCCGAAAAGACGATCGAGGAGGCGTTCGCGCCCTATTTCGAGCGGCTGGACTTCGAGACGGACGTCATCGTCCAGATGGGCTTCCCCGGCTATTTCCTGATCGTCGCCGATTTCATCAAGTGGGCGAAGGAGCAGGATATTCCGGTCGGCCCCGGCCGCGGTTCGGGCGCGGGATCGGTGGTCGCCTGGGCGCTCACCATCACCGATCTCGACCCGCTACGGCTCGGCCTGCTGTTCGAGCGTTTCCTCAACCCCGAGCGCGTGTCGATGCCGGACTTCGACATCGATTTCTGCGAGACGCGGCGCGAGGAGGTGATCCGCTACGTCCAGGCCAAGTACGGCCGCGCGCAGGTGGCGCAGATCATCACCTTCGGGCGGCTGAAGGCGCGCGCGGTGCTGAAGGATACCGGCCGCGTGCTCCAGATG
The DNA here is from genome assembly GCF_965200105.1 of Sphingomonas sp. Taxonomy (GTDB): domain Bacteria; phylum Pseudomonadota; class Alphaproteobacteria; order Sphingomonadales; family Sphingomonadaceae; genus Solisphingomonas. The sequence continues at coordinate 251,610 of NZ_CBDATN010000003.1, read as the reverse complement.
AGCTACGGGCAGGTCGATCGGCTGGCCAAGCTGGTGCCCAACCACCCGACCGATCCGTGGACGCTCAAGCGCGCGCTGGACGGCGTGGCGGAGCTCGCGCAGGAGGTGAGGCGCGAGCCGCAGGTGAAGCGGCTGTTCGACCTCGCCATGAAGCTGGAGGGCCTGCCGCGCCACTCGTCCACCCACGCCGCCGGCGTCGTGATCGGCGACCGCGCGCTCGACAAGCTCGTGCCGCTCTACCGCGATCCGCGATCGGACATGCCCGTCACTCAGTTCGACATGAAGCATGTCGAGGATGCGGGGTTGGTGAAGTTCGACTTTCTGGGCCTCAAGACGCTGTCGGTGCTCCATCGCGCGGTGGAGATGCTCCGCGCGAGGGGGATCGAGATCGATCTCGCGGGCCTGCCGTGGGACGACGGGAAGACCTACGCGCTGCTCCAATCGGGCAACACGGTGGGCGTGTTCCAGGTCGAGTCGGAGGGCATGCGCCGCACGCTGTCGGCGGTGAAGCCGACAGTGTTCGAGGACATCATCGCGCTCGGCGCGCTCTACCGGCCAGGGCCGATGGACAACATCCCGCTGTTCGGCCAGCGCAAGAACGGGCAGGCGCCGATCGAGTATCCGCACCCGCTGCTGAAAGGCATTCTCGCCGAGACCTACGGCATCTTCGTCTATCAGGAACAGGTGATGCAGGCGGCGCAGGTGCTCGCCGGCTACACGCTGGGCGGCGCCGACCTGCTCAGGCGCGCGATGGGCAAGAAGATCAAGGCGGAGATGGATGCGCAGCGCGCCACCTTCGTGGAGGGTTGCGCCAGGGCCAACGCCATTCCCGCCGCCCAGGCCAATTCGCTGTTCGACCTCATCGACAAGTTCGCGGGCTACGGCTTCAACAAGAGCCACGCGGCGGCCTACGCGCTGCTCACCTATCAGACGGCGTGGCTGAAGGCGCACCACCCGCACGAGTTCTACGCCGCCTCGATGTGCTTCGACGTCGGGCAGACGGACAAGCTCTGCGTCTTCGCCGACGACATGCGGCGGATGGGCGTCACCTGCCTGCCGCCGTCGATCGCGGAGAGCGCCGCCGACTTCACGGTCGAGGCGCATGGCGGCGGCCTCGCCGTCCGCTACGCGCTCGGCGCGCTGAAGGGCGTGGGCGAGCGCGCGATGGCGGAGCTGGTCGCCGACCGCGCGGCGCGCGGGGCCTTTCGCAGCATCGAGGACTTCGCCGATCGGATCGACGCGCGGACGCTCAACCGCCGCCAGATCGAGAGCCTGGCCGCCGCCGGCGCGTTCGCGCCGCTGGTGCCCGAGCGCGCGCGCGTCCACGCCGCCGCGGAGACGATCCTCGCGCACGCGGCGAGCGCGGAGGCCGCGCGGACGAGCGGGCAGGGCGGCCTGTTCGGGGGCGAAGGAGGAGGCGTCGCGCCGATCCGCCTGGGCGACGCGCACTGGTCGCTCGCCGAGACGATGGCGGCGGAGAAGGAGGCGTTCGGCTTCTACTTCTCCGCGCACCCGACCGATCGCTATCGCCACATCGCGCAGGCGCACGGCGCGCGGACGTGGAGCGAGTGGTGCGCGCAGCCGCTGCCCGCGGCACCGCCGCCCGACGAGCGCGGCCGCCGCGCGCCCGCGCCCACCTGCGCGATGACCGCGCTGGTCGAGGAGGCGCGCTGGCGCACCTCGGCGAAGGGCCGGCGCTACCTGCTCGCCACCTGCTCGGACGCGTCGGGCCAGTATATGGCGAGCTGCTTCGACGACGAGGTGTCCGCCAAGCTGGAGGAGGCGGCGCGCGTCGGCGGCTGCGGCCTGCTGACGGTCGAGCTCGATCGGCGGGGCGAGGACGAGCAGCCGCGCGTGACGGTGCGCGCCATCCGCCCGCTGGAGGGCATGACGATGGCGACCCGGCTGCGGCTCGACGTCGCGTGCGAGGAGGCGTCCGCGGTCCACGCGCTCGCGGCGATGCTCGGGGGATGTCGGGGTGGGCGCGGCGAGCTGCACGTCCATGCCGGATCGGGTGCCGAGGTGCTGGCCGGGCGCGACTTCATGATCGACGCGGAGATCGTCGCGCGGATCGAGCGGCTGCCCGGCATCGCCTCCGCGCGGCTCGCGCCGTTGGTCGCGCTGGCGTTGGTCGGCTGAGGGCGGGGATAGGAGGATCGCGTGAGCGGGGACGAGTTCTGGCTGTTCTACCTGCGCGAGCATGGCCGGCCGGCGACGCGCGCGCTCCACTATGTCGGGACGACGCTGGTGATCGCCTGCCTCGCGGCGGGCTTCGTGACGGGCGGCACCTGGCTGTTCTGGGCGACCCCGGTCGCCGGGTATCTGTTCGCGTGGATCGCGCATCTCGCGATCGAGCGGAACCGCCCGGCGACGTTTCGCCACCCCTTCTTGTCGCTCGTCTCGGATTTCCGGATGTACGGACGCTGGCTTACCGGTCGGCTCAAGCCCGAGCTGCGGCGCGCCGGGGTCCGGAGCTGAGGCGAGCGATATCCGGCTGGTCTGCACCGGCCGTCGCGGCTCAGGAACACTCGTTGGTTCGCCCAGCAGCCTCGCCAACCAATCCCCGCCGCGCCAGCGTCCAGTCGGGAGCGGCGCAGCGGGGCGGTAGGCGTCGCGCAAGGGCTCCCATCCGCGCCACCCGAACTGCACAAGCCGCGCTTCCTACAAGGTTCCCCAGCCCATCAGTTCCAGGAAAGGGCCCTTCCGGACCGAGGCTGACGGCGGGGCCGAGAAGCGGGGAGGGGCGCCGGGAAACGAATTGGCCCACGGCCCAGGCATCACAATGGTAACGGGATCGTTCCGAGGAGGCGCCCGCCACGCCTACCGGCTGGACGCGACGCGGCCGCGATCGACCTCGCCCTCAACATCGCCGTTCGCGCCCGCGCCGGCTCTACCGTGGCGCGGCGATCCAGCGCGCGAGATCGGCGCGGTGGACATGCGAGCGGCTGGCGTCTTCCTCCAGCCTGAAGCCGTAGCCTGTTGCGCGATCCTCGGCTACGGCTTCTCCGCAAGGCGGACGGAGGAAGCGATGCTGAACTACGCGACCGTGGGATCGAACGACCTCGAGAGGGCCAAGGAATTCTATGACGCGCTACTCGCGCCAGTGGGCATGACGAAGATGTTCGATCATCCATCCGGCGGGCGCCTCTATGGCGGGTTTGGCAAGAGTGCGTTCGGTGTGCTTGCCGCCTACGACGGCGGCACCGCGAGCGTCGGCAACGGCGTGACGATCGGCTTTCAGATGGACAGCCCGGAGGCGCTCGCGACCTTTCACGCGCACGCGCTGGAGCTGGGCGCCACCGACGAGGGAGCGCCCGCCAAGCGCGGCGGCGAGGCTTCTCCTCTCTCCTTCGGCTACTTCCGCGACCTCGATGGCAACAAGATCTGCGGCTACCACGTCGCGGGACCGCTTCCGGGCTGATGTGGCGGGAACGGGTGGTGTGCGTGGGGGCGGCCGATATGAGTGTGGTCGCGCTCCCCGCATGACGTTACCCGCCGGACGGGCGCGACCGCGTTCCCGCGCCTCGATCGTGGCGAGCGTGTCGTTCGCTGCCTAAGCGAAGCAGTTCGGATGGTCGCGGCCAAACGCACCCGATCTCCAAACTGGATGGCCAGACGCGAAACCGTCCGGTGACGCCTCGATGCTAAGCGACGCCAGCGTCGGGGATCATCCGGATTCAAGGATTGATCCCGCGGCAGCCCGAAGCGTGTGTCAGCGGCCGCAGCTGACCTCCGCCGGTTGGCGCGTCGAGTCGATCCGTCCCGACGTCCGAGGTCGCGAGCGCCCGGTCCGGCGTTTCGGAGCAAGCCGTGCAGGTCAGGACGCTTGTCGGGATGCCGGCCGGGCGGCCTGCGGACGATGGCGGGAGCCGGCTGGCTCCCCGGGCAGGATTCGAACCTGCGACAACTCGATTAACAGTCGAGAAGAAATATCCACTTTTCAACGGTCCTTCCTACAGGTTCTTGCTTCTGTCCCACACGGGTATCTGCGTTGAAGCGAGAAAAGTCATAAGGCCGGCTCGGCCTCCGCAGCCTCTTCTGCGCCCGCAGTCAGCCGCCCGATATGCTCGCGCCGCGCGGCCGCGATCCGCTTCGCCTTCTCGGTGTTCGCCTTGTTGTAGATCCGCGTGACCTCAAGCGTGCTGTGTCCGCTGATCGCGCGCACGTCGGCCTCGCCGCTGTCTCCGATCTCGGTCAGCCCGCCATGCCGGAAGCTTGTGAAGCGCAGATCCTTCGGTAGGCCGGCGGCATCGCGGATGCGCCGGTGCAGCGTCTTCGCGTAGCCGCTGGTGTAGGGCTGCCCCGTGCGCTCATCGCGGACGATCATCGCCTCCGGATCGTCCGGCCGGTCGGTGCGCGCCATCTCCTCCTCCAGCTCCGGGTAGAGCGCGACGACCTCGCCGCCGATCGTGTCGGTGAGCGGTATCTCGACGGCGTTGCCCGTCTTGGACTGAATCAGCCGCAGCTCGCCGCCGGGGCGGTAGCCACTCCACCGGATGCCGCGCTCGTGGCCGTCGGGATCGACGAAGCCGAAGGCGTCCGTCACGCGCTGACAGCCCTCGAAGCACAGCGCCGCCGCGGTCGCCATGCTCTGCCGGCCCAGCTCGCGCGCCTTCGCCCGGTACGCGTCGTACTCCGCGCGTGTCGCCGCGCGGTTGCCGCGACCGGCGCCCGAACTCGCCTTGATCCCCATGCCCGAGAACGGGTTCGCCTTGACGCCGGTGGCCTTGCCGTAGCGGACGGCCTGGTTCCACACGAGGCGGCAGACCTGCATCATGTAGGCGCCCTGGCGCTCGCCGTGTTTCTCGCGCGCCTTGCGGTAGAGGGTATCCGCTGCGGCAGCGTCGACGGCGGCCGCCTGGCGCAGGCCGAAGGTGCCGGTGCGCATCTCGATCGCGTCGACCGCATCCATCGCGATCCGGTAGCCGGCGCGGCTGGCGTGCCGTAGGCCGGTGAAGCGCTCGTGGCGCCGATACCAGTCGAACAGCCAGCGGATCGTGCCGGTGGTCGGCTTCTCCGGCGAGCCCTCCCGCCACTCGGCGAAGGTGGCGTTGAGGACGTCGGCCTTGGCGATCGCGGCGGACAGCTCGGTGCCGAGCGCGGTGGAGATGACCGGGCATGTGCGGCCATGGCGGACAGCGCGGGCGCGGACTTTCTCATCCTTGGCGTCGGCGAGCCGCGGGTCCGCCCAGGCCGGGCGGATCCAGTAATAGGCCCGCTTGCCGCCGGCGAGGCGCCGCACGTTCACGTAGGACGGGAGGCGCTCAGTCGCCAAAGTCGAGATCCTCGGAGAGATCGCGCGAGAAGAGGTCCGCGACCGCCATGTCGAGTTCGGCACGCTGGACGATCGCGGCGCCGTGTGGACCGCGCGTGCGGAAATGGACGAGCCCAGTCTTCTCCCATGCACGCATCTGCGCTTCGCTGACGCCGGTGTAGGCGAGCGCCATCGGCCGGGCCATTGCGACAGGCCAGAACGGGAGGCGCTCGTCGAGCTTCTCGGCGGCGCTCATGTCGGCACCTCTCCTACACCTACCCACACTGGCGGATGGCCGCCGCTCAGCACGCGCAACTCGATCTTCGCGCCAGCGGCGATCGCGGCGAGCTCGGCCGGCGTCGGCTCCCAGGCCGACACCATCGCCGGCATGTCGCCGTTCATCTCGTCACGGATCGGCAGGCCTTGGCAGGGACCGCTGGTCTCGGGCGTCCACCCCGGCGGGGCACCGAGCACCCGGGTGCAGCCGCTAACGCGCGCGGGGATCATGCGACCACCTTCCGGCTCTGAACGCCGTCCCACATGAACGGCAGGATCGCTGCGTCCGGCAGCACCCACAGGTGTCGCATATTCGCGACGTTCACGACGCGCATGGCGGGCGGGTAGACCTCCACCGCCGCGCAATCCGGGTAGCCGACCTCCGCTTTTAGGCGCTGGAGATCGTCCCACGAAATGTCCTCGCGGAAGCGCCGCCGGCGCTCGTCCCATTCGGTGCGGTTCACCGACAGGCGGAGCACGCCGCCCGGCTCAGCGAACACCTGCACCAAGTGCGTCCGCGAGCGGTACAGGCCGACGCGCGGCGCGCCGCCCTGAAACTCGGCAGGATCGCGCGGCCACTCCGCGCGGGGCACTGGGGTGAGGTGCGCAGGGTAGGACATGTTGAGTCGTCGCATCTCGCGAAGCTGCGCGGCGGCCGGCCTCATGCCGTGCGCTCCCATCGCTTGCGGCCCGCGAGCAGGGCGCGCACCATCGGCCCCGAAAAGATGGTGGGGCGATCAGTCATGGAAGCGAACCCGAGCTGGGATGACGAGGCGGTGCTGTGGATCGATCCTCCGGTCGCGGGCGACATGACCGGTCCGAAGCGATGGCACGAGGGCACGCTCGCGACGGCCGTGCGATGCCTGCTGGTTGAACTGGAGCCCCGCCTGCGTGAGCAGGCCAGCATCCGCTGCGTCACCGCAGATGGCGACATTAAGTCGGAAGAGGCTGAGCGTCTCGCCAGCCTTGAGACCTACCCTTTTCACAAGGGCTTCCGCGCGTAGCATCATGCCGCCCTCTGCCTCGCCATCCACTCGCCGAGGCGCGGCATGGCGACCCCGATCTCGCGCCACGTCGGCTGGCGCCCGAGTTGGCCGCGCAGCCGCGCCGGGATCATGTTGCCGTCCAGCCTCTCCTGCTCGATCGTCCGACGCGCGGCGTCGATCGCCTCGAACATGAACCGAGCGGCGGCGGGCGTCGGCGCCGCGCGATCGTGCGCGCTGATCGGCGCCATCGTGAACTGCACCGGGTAGAGCCGCGCCTGCGGTGCCGGCAGCTCGCGCGTGACGGGAAGCCGCACGGCCTCGGCGCCGACGTGGACGGTCGAGTAGGGGCTCGTCATCCCGTAACGCTTCAGCACCGCCATGTCGGCCGGCGGGAAGCGCTCGTCGATGTTGTCGAGCAGGATCTGCGCGACGTCGCGGCGCGTGGTCTCCGGGCCCGCCGCAGCGAGATCGTCGGCGAGCATCCGGCGCAGCATGGCCGCGAGCGTGTTGTGGTCGACCGTCGGCTTCCACGCCGCACGCGGGTCGGGGACGCCGTTGCGCATCGGCTGTCGCCGCGCGCGGACCGCCTCGAAAGTCGCCTCGGCGACCTCGGTCGGCGTGGTGTACGGCATGGCGTTGCCGGCGGCGTCGAGGACGTGGCGCTTGGTCATGCCGGCACCTGGGCCCGCCGCTTCCGGCCCTCGTGCGCACCATGCTGAAGCTTGGCGATTGCCATGACGGTCGGCTTCAGCTCAGGGTGCGCGGCATCGTAGGCGAGCCGCTTCTTGAAGCGCCCACCGTTCAGCCGCGCCAGCACGCCGCGCGGGATCGCTTCCCAGTTTGCGGGATCGGTGTTTAGCCGGTCGCCGTCGAGGCACTTCAGTGCATGCCCCGCGGGCACCGGCCCGTGTAGCTCCTCCCAGTGTACCAGGTGGACCGCGCGCCACCGCGATTGCAGCGGCAGGCCATCGTTGATCTTCCGCTCCAAATAGCCGTCCTTGCTCATCCGCTCGGTGCCGATCGGCTTGTAGAGCCGCACCGCGACGCCGCGCCGCTCGCCCGCCTTGAAGCGGGTGGCCGCGCTGTTCGGATGGTAGGGCATTGGCTTGCCCTTGTTCGCCGGCTCCTGGCCGGGCGCGAACTGCCCGGTGCGGCCGGTTCGCCAACCCTTGCGCTTGCGCAGGGCATGCAGGTTCGCAGCCGTCACATCGGTGCGGCCGAACGCCTCGCAGAAGGCGAGATGATACTTGCCGATCGGCAGCATGCGGTTGGCTTCGAGCCAAGCCACCTCGTGCGCGCCGTACCTGATCCGATGCCCCTTCACTCGGACTTGCCGATCATGGGCAGCATCGGGATGAAGCGATCGCCGTGATTGGCGAGGATCGTCACCGCCTTAAGCTGGAGGTCGGCGTTCCGAAGCACCTGATCCGATAGCGCGACAATCGCGTCGGCGCGGGTGGACTCCTGCTCGATCTGCTCGGCGGTAAGCCCTTCCTCGGAGAGGCGCTCCAGTTGCGCGAAGAGGTGGTTGTTCAGGTCGGCTAGCTTGTTCTTCATGCTCAGGCTCCGATTTCAGGATGAGCGCGGCACCACGCCGCTCGGCCGGGCCACGCCCGCCAGAACGCCTCCGCCAGCTCCACCGCATTGAGCCGGTAGCGAGCCTCGAACGACCGCCACCCGATCCGGTGCTGCTCCTCATGCGCGCCGTCGCACAGCGGGATAGCGTGCCTGTCGGCAACCTTGGTCCCGACGCCCTTGCCCCCGGCGTGATCGACATGGGCGGCCACGACCTTGCCGCGGCACTCGTGCCCGGGCTGGCGGGCCAGCGTGCACGGCCGCTCGCGCAGCCACTTGAGGAACCCGGGCGCGCTCTTCTCCGCCGGACGGCCGGCGTTGCGGATGCGGGGGCGGGTGTCGATGCGGTGCTGGAGCATCAGAACGGCATCTCGCTGTCGATCTCGCTGTCGTCGTCACCAGGCAGCTTCCTGTCGCGAAAGCTCGACGAGAACTCCGGCTCGTGACCCCCGCCGCCTTCGTCGTTCGGCGCAGGGAGGGCGGGCGCCGGCAGCGTGGCGCGCAGGCTCAGCGGCAGGTCGTAGTCGCTCTTCGCCTGGCGCTTGAACGCGGCCTCTGCCGAGCACGGCGTGAATGCGTAGAGCGACGATCCGCCGACCAAGACGGGCGGAAGCAACTCGTCTTTCCAGATCGGCTCAATCGACAGCATCTTTGTGCCGAAGCGCTCGATCTCGGAGGTGCGGCCGACGAGCGTGCGGTGCCCGAGGCACTCGACGATCGCATATTCACCGGTGGGGCGAGGCAAGGTCGTCTCGTCCGTCACCGGATCAGCCCAGCAAGGTAGGCGAAGTCGGCGGCGAGGATCGCCACCGGGGCCGAGAACAGCGCCGCATTGATGAGCCGATCGCGCCAGCTGATGACGTCCACGAGCGACGGCTTGCAGGTCCGGCAGCGGCAGAGGCGATCGCCGCGGCAGGCGGGCGCGGTGGTCGCGGTGACGAACTGCTCGACGGTGCCGAACTGCTCCGACGCCACGGGCGGGCGGAAGTGCGCGCTCACAGCGAGGCGACCTTCTGCTCCAGGTCCGCAACGCTCTGCCGCAGCGCCGCGAGCCGCTTGGGCCGGGGCACGATCCTGCCCTCCTCGTCGCCGAGCTTCTGGCGCTCCAAGTCGAGATCGGCGGCGATTGCGCGCTTAGACTTCTCCGCCGCCTCATCCGGGGCGGGTGTCACCTTCGGCAGCACGTGCCCTCGGCGCCGCAACTCCGTCCGGCCCAGCTGCTCCAGCTCGTTCGGCGTCATGCCGTCTACGTTGCTGGCGATCCGGTTGAGCTCGGCGAAGAGGCCTCCGATGCGGCTCTTGTGCGCCTGGAGGTTGTCGGCTCGCCTTGGCCACGGCTTCGCGCGCTCGGCGGCGAGCAGGGCGACGATGCGGAGGGACTTCTCGACGGCCGCGACGGTGTCGGGGTCATCGCTGGCGACGTGGGGTCGGGTGATGCGCTCCATGAGCACTGGCTTTGCTCCCAAGCCGCAGGGGTACGGCGCTGGGAAAGTTATAGCGACGGATATATCCGTCAGTCAACAGGCATGACGGAGCTGTCCGTCAGTTTGTTTGGGGGGCGTGAGGTAGCAAAAAGCCCGGCGGGTCAGGCCGGGCTTGCTAGCGGTCGTTCGGGTGGTCCACTCCCTACCGCCAGGCTGACGCGTGGACCTGTCGATTACCGCTTAGGCGTGACCGCTACGGTCTTGCCGATCGCAGAAGGCGCGATCGCGCCGCTCGGCGTCGTTGGTGCCGGTACGGTGATAAGCGCGGCAGGCGCGCCGGCTGCGAACTGCACTGGCACGTCCTCGTCGAGGAACGCATTGACCGGCGCGCCCATCGGGATCGCCGCGCTCGTGCCAGTCATGAAGAAGCCCGCAATCGGCACCAGCGCGACCGCGCCGACGACGCCCGCCGTGCCGGTCTTGCCCTTATCGTTCATGGTGCCGGAGAGGCGGAACTGACGATCACCGACGCGCAGGTAGAGGACGTGTGCCTCAATGTTGCCGGACTTGCCCCACATGCCCTTGTTGCGGACGGACGTGACCTCGCCCATGCCGGGCGTGCCAACCGGAATCACGGTCTGGCCGTTCAGCGTTACGGGCTCGGTGGTTTCAATCCTGAAACGCTGCCCGACGCGGAGCGCCTTGCCCTTGGTCGTCAGCTCCTCGCTCGTCCGCATCGGGATCGCCGTACCGGCGCGCAGAACGCTTGTGTTAGCGGCGGAGCCAAGCACGATCGGCTGCTGCGTCCAGCCGGTCTGCGCAAGCGCGGATACAGCCACTGCGAAGCTCGCCGCGACGGCCAATACTCTCATCATACTAACCCCCTGTAGCCAGCCCTGTCTGGCGGCAGGAGAATGACCGGTTGCGCTTGGGAGTCAACGATAGCGGCAGCGATCAGCCGGCGCCTACGCAGGCGAGTGAGAGGGTGCGCAAGACCGACTCAGCAAGCGGCGGCCAGAACCCTCACGTCGGTCGCAGGCTTGGCTGCGTGATGCAGGTGAACGAGGCGCGCAGCATAAAGCCAGCGCGCCAGATAAGCGGTCACACCAAAGATGGGATTTGCCGCAGCATAAGAAGCCATGACGCTCTCAGCGAGCTGGTGACGGAGTGGATGGCAACTCAGAACCGGACAATCTTCTCGGTATGAGTTTGCAAGGTTTCCCAACGTCCTACGTGGAATAACTAGACCATGTAAGAACGACAATGTCACCGCTGGCGCCATACGCATCGAGTTCAATGAAGCCAGCGTGAACTCCAACATTCCGCGCTCTTGATCAGAGCCGGCCTCGGCGAGAATCGCTTCCACGATCTCCCGAGCGCGACGCCGGTAGCGCGTAGCTGCAACCGCCAGAACGGTCGCGAGGGCAAAATAGGCGCCAGCGAAGGCTACAACGGTCACCATGGCTTCTCGCTCATACAGGTGCAAAACGGCGAAAGTGCGACCGAAGTGCCATCACGGTCGCTCCGTCACGACGATCACGAGATCGCGGATGAAGCTGAGGGCAAGGCTCGTGAGCAGAAAGACGATGAAGTTACCCTTAGTGTAAAGAGGGCTATCCAGCAAACGGGGTTGATGCGGATAGGATCGTCGCATCGTAGGCTACCGCGTTTGGGGTTGGTGGACGGTCCTGCCTAACCGCGATAAAAGGGCGAGCCGGAACGGGGAGGCAACCCCGCCCGGCTCTAACCGCAACCATGGAGCGACCCATGACCGAGGCTGAAAACGACCTACCAGCGCCCCGCCGGGATTTCGAGGGCGAGGCTTTCGTGTCCTCGTTTGCCTTTCACCAAGAGAGCCCAGGGCACACAATCTCCACCGATTACCTTGACGAACACAATCCTTGGCGGCGAGAACCGCCTAGGTTCACCGCAACGGTCGAGTTCACTTGGTGGGGTGAACCACCCGAAGAGATCAAAGCTCTAGCGGAACGCGCGAAACGAACGTGAATTGGCTCCGCCTGCCTCTTTTTGAGGTGGGGCGACCGAAACTGGTCCACGACGACCAGGGCGACCTTGCGGAGGTCCTGGTCCACTGCGCGCCGACTCGCCTCGACATTGACCTGTGTTGCCTTGCCCGCAAGCTGGTGAAGAACGGCACGAAACAGGTGCGCTACCGTGATCGTCGGATCGAGCCCGCGCCGACGTGGCTGGTCGTCAGCCGGCAGCGGTACAAATGCCAGAGCTGCGGCAGCACGCTCTACCAGAAGGTGCCGCACGTTGATGACGATCACTATATCACGGAGCGGCTGAAGAACGATATCGTGCGCTCCGCGATCAAGCGCCCGTTCGAGGATGCCGCAACCTTCCATGCGGTCGAGCCGACGCTGGTCCGGCGCATCTTCTTAACCTACGCGCGCAAGCGCCTTCTCGACTACGAGTTCACCCCGCCGCGCGTGTTCGGTGTGGACGAGAACCGCATCCTCGGCGGTGACCGCTTCGTCTGCGCCGACATCGAGGCGGGCACCATCCTCGACATGCTGCCCCAGCGCGACACGGCGAGTATAGAGCCGCTGTTCCAGCGTCTCGAAGCGTACAACAAGGTCGAAGTGTTCTGCCAGGACATGTGGCGCGGGTACGAGAAGATGGCGAGCCGCTACCTGCCGAAGGCCCTCGTGGTGATCGATAAGTTCCACGTCGTGAGGTACGCGAACGAGGCGATGGACGAGGCCCGCAAGTCGTTGTCAGCTTCGCTGAGCAACGAAGACAGGCGGAAGCTGAGACGCCAGAACCGCATCTTCCTCTCGCGCTGGGACGGCATGTCGGATGAACGCCAAGATAAGATGGCGGCCATCCTCGGCGAGTTCCCGTTCCTCAAAGCGGCGTACACCGCCAAGGAGCAGTTCTTCGACCTGTACGAGCTAGACGATCGAAGGGCAGCGGAGGCGGCATACTTCCGGTGGGTCGAGACGATGCCGCCGAACCTGCGCCGGTTCTTCCGACCGGTCATCACGCTCATGCGCCACTGGGGCAACCCGATCTTCAACTACTACGAGGCCCGCTACACGAACGGGCTGGTCGAGAACCTCAACGGCCGCATCAACGAGATCAACCGGCGCGGGTTCGGATACGACTTCGAGACGCTGCGGGCGAAGGCGCTGCTGCGCTACGGCACGCTCGTGAACCTCGGCGACCTGGTGCACTTCTCGTTCCCGCTGGCGACCAGCGCGGAGGAGATCAGGCGGATGGTCGAGTGTCAGATCGGCGAGGCCGGCGTGAAGGCATCAACCCTGGCGAGGGCTTTGCAGCGTGGCACGTTCTAGCGTCTATCAACCCGAAATGCCGGATAGCCGTAAAGAGCCGTATGAAGGGCGTCGTCACAACCCATAGCGTTTGCAATAGCCTCGATGCCAAGAAGCTCGCTGACATGGGTCAGGCCTCGACGAATCGTCGCGCCGATCGATAAGAGCCCAGTCAGCTTATCCCCCATTGCGACTAGCCAACCGCATCACCCGCTCTTCGCCCAGGCACCGATCCGCCGATGCACCTCGCCGAACTCCTCCTTCACGACGACGACACCGCCAGCGGCCGACACGATCTGCGTGCCGCCCTCCGGCACAGCCTCGATCGCGAACACCAGCATGGGGTTCACCGCGACCCTGCCGCCTCGGTAAGCTGTGAACTCGATCATCTGCCATCCCTTGCGAGCCATCGCCGAGCGGCTGCGCGCCCGATAGGGAAATCCCTAGACATGTTGGATTGCAGAGAACATACGATGAACGTGGCTCGGGCGACTCGCAACACCCCGCTCACGGAGCCGGCGTGCGACCTCGGTTGCACGCCGTGCTTTCGTGAATGCGCTGCCAAGCAGATCACCCTCAGCTGGTGGCTGCGTGAGGAGGAGCGACTTCTTCGCGACCGCCCGCTTGACTTGGTTGCTCAACGCCGTTGGCTGGACGAGATGGAGGAAGCTGCAATAGCCGTGCTACGGATTCGGCGAGAAATCGGGCGCGTTTGTCCGGCGAACCTCGCGGCATATCCGGGAGCGCGCTTCGGAGCGCCTGCTCTAACTCCGCCTCAGTAGGAACATCAGCCCGCCGGGAAAGCTCGATTCCGAAGACCGACAGATCCTCGCCCATCGCTTCCGCGAGCGCCGAGAGTACCCTGATGGTCGGGTTTCTGTTTCGCCCAGCGATGATGTCGCTTACCGTATCGCGGTGCTGGCACGCCGCCTTCGATAAGCCCCGCATGGAGAACGGCCCGTCTTGGCCGGTCCGCTCGCGCAGAACGGCCACGACCGTCGACAGATCGAACCTCGGCAGATCCATGTCGGGCGTATCCCACGCCCCAACCTCAAGCCACAATCTACGGACATATCCGTCACGAACTACTTGACGCGACGGATATGTCCGTCGCATAGCTTCGGCATGGACGACCTTCTCTCTGACATTGAGACGTTCTGCGCTGCTCATCAGATGCGCGAGAGCCGTTTCGGGCGGGACGCCGTCAACGACACGATGTTCGTAGCACAACTTCGCGCAGGGCGAGAAACGCGTCGCAAGACAATCCAACGTGTCCGGACGTTTATGGCGACGTATCGCCCCACGGCCCAGCAGGCGGCCGCATGATCGGCGCCCTCAACCCGCATGTCCTCACCGGCGCCGCCATCACGCTGCCACAGCCCCAGCGCGCCCGCTTCATCGCCGTCTGCCCTGCGGCCGGGTGCAGCCACCTCGCCAACACCGGCCATGCTCGGACGTGCACGCGCACCGACTGTGGCCTGAGCGATCGTTCCCACCATAGCCAGGGTGATGCGCCATGACCGACGGGCACATCCACACCCGCTACCGCACCGTTTCCGCGTCGTTGCTGCTCGACACGCTCGGGAAGAGCCTGACCAGGATTAAGGATGAGGACGGTGCGACCTTCAAAGATCTCGGCGTCGTGCTCGGCAAGAGTGGCGATCGCGCCGAGGCCTACGCCAAGGGCGATGGCGAGATGGGCGCGGTCGCCTTCCTGCGCGCGTGCGAGCGCTGGGACGGCCGCTTCGCCAACGACGCGCTGGCGCTCGTCGGCATGAAGCTGGTGCCGGCGGAGACGTCGGCCGCGACCGATCGCGACGCGCTGCCGGCTATCACCGGCCTGCTGCACCAAGTCGCGCTGGCGCTGTCGGACGACGGGAAGATCGACGACCGCGAGCTGGATGCGATGGGCCCCGCGCTCGATGCCGCCGGCCGCGCGGTCGACATGATGCGTGATCGCAGGCGCCGGCAACAGCTGAAGTTGGTCGGTGGATAGCGCTCGAACAGGGACAGAGCTGGCGGGCTGACGACGCCCGGAGGAGCAAACGATGGATGTAGGGACTGACGCGGAAGCGGGTGCTTCTGCGGCCGATGAAGTGTTGCCAATGCGCCAGCACTGTCGCGCGCCCGGTGCGTGCAAGGCGGCCAAGCCAACAACGCACTGCCGCTCGTGCGCCGGGCATAGCCTGCGCGCGCGACCTGAAATCGAGGCGAAACGTCAAGCGGCGCAGGCCGCCTACTACGCCCGCCCCGATGTAAAGGCGATGCTCGCCGTGCGCATCCAAGCAGCGCAGGCGGCTGCGCTTCGCGATCCTGAGAAGCGGGCGAAGCTCGTCGAGCACGGTCACCGACAGTACCGTGACTATTTGAGCCGCGACGACGTCCGCGCCCGCAACCGAGATCCCGAGATCCGCAAGCGGGCGGGGCAGGCGATCACCCAGACGCGCCTTGCGGACATCCTGCCCGAGCACCGCGCTGAGTATCAGCGGCTCGTCCGGCAGAAGGGCCTGAGCGCCGCCGAGGCGCGCGCGGTCATAGCCGATATGCCTGGCTCCGAGCTGCGCGCCGCGCGGCGAGCCATCGCCGACTTCAACAACCGCCAACACGCCCGCGCCGATCGCGAGCGTGAGCAGCTTTATTAGGGAGATGACCGTGGACACCTATTTCGGTCATCCATGTCTCCCAACTCGCTTCTGGGACCAGGTGTTCGTTTCCCCGAATGGTTGTTGGCTCTGGATTGGCGCCATCGGAACCGGCGGATACGGCAACTGCATGATCGATGGTCGGGTGCAGAACGTGCATCGGATCACCCTTGGCCGCTTCCGTGTCATTGAAGGCGGCAAGGTGGCCGATCATCTCTGTCGCCAGCGCAGTTGTTGCAACCCCGACCACCTTGAGCAGGTCAGCAACCAAGAAAACACCATCCGAGGAGCGTCGGCAGACGCAAATCGCCGCCGTGGTGCGGCTTTGACAAGTTGTCCCCATGGGCACCGGTATTCCGGCGACAACCTCAAGATCGACCGACACGGCAGGCGAAGCTGCCGCACTTGCGCCATCAACGCAGGGCGACGGCGGCGAAGCCGGCAAGCAACGTCGTCGACTCTCACCCCCCAAGCACCCGAACATAACGAGGATGCCGCACATGGCTGAAAGCAACGTCGCCGCCGACCAGCTTCGCCTCTTCATTGAGCGCATAGAGCGTCTCGAAGAAGAGAAGAAGGGGATGCAGGACGACATCAGGGACGTGTTTCTGGAGGCGAAGTCCGGCGGGTACGATCCGACTGCGATGAAGGCGGTGATCCGCCTGCGCCGCATGAACAAGGATGACCGCGACGAGGCCGAGGCTTTGCTTGAGACGTACAAAACCGCGCTGGGAATGGGCTAGTGCCAACCCGGTCCATTCCTAAGCGATACCGCGCTCAACGGTTCGTCGCATTTCAAAATCGGCTAATCGTCGCCGTACCGCGGGCGACGCACCGGCAATCTGGGCTTCGTCACGGAGTCAAGCCGTTAGCCGAGGCTTGTCCACACATTAACACTACTTGCGCACAACTTCCTCGGCGGCCACTGTGCGTTGTGTCGAGCGGGGCACATGCCCGCTTTCAACGCTCGACCAGCAGTCCTTCCAACAAGACTGCTGCAAATTGGACCGGTCGACGCTCCCCGGCTCCACACGAGGCTCCTTCCAAAAGGGCTTCGTCCGCGAACGTCGACCGGCTCCGCTTTGATAGCGCCATAGCGTCATTCACCGCAACGACCATTACGCCGAACCGGAAGCTTTCGCCGACAAGCGGAGCATCCGCGTGAGGCACTTCTCTCGCACAGATCTTTCCGGCATAACTTGCTCCGCGTCGTTCAGCGATTGCGAGGCATACCGCTATCTACTGACTTGGCGCTGGTCGCCATCGCCGCTGCTCGTGGCTTGGATGTTAAATCCTTCCACCGCGACACACGAGCGGCTCGACCCTACCATTTCCGGCTTAGTCTCTCGTGCGCGAGCGTGGGGGCAGGGTGGCGTTCGCGTCATTAACCTCTTCGCCTTTCGAGCCACTCAGCCGGCCGACATGAGGCGGGTAATCGATCCGATAGGGCCGGATAATGATGCAGTGACGCTCGGCGTCTTGACTCGCGCCGCGCGAAACGGCGAGCCGGTGATCTGTGCGTGGGGCAATCATGGGCAGCACCTCGCGCGCGATCGCGCTGCCGTAGCGCTCGCATCGCGTGCCGGCGCCGACCTCCGCGCACTTGCGGTGAACGGCAACGGCAGTCCGAAGCACCCGCTCTACATCCCGCATTGCGTGACGCCACAGCCCTGGATGCCGGAGGCTCGCCTCGCGTGAGCGCGGATCTCGTCGCCCGCCTGATCGAAGCCGGCACGCCGCCCGCGCTCGTCGCCGAGGTGGCGATGGCGCTTGGCCGCGCGGAGCGATTGCTGGAGGCCGAGATGGATCGCGAGATCGTCGTAGAGCGTCGCGCGCAGCATGTCCGCGATCTGGCCGCCGCCCGGCAGCGGAAGCATCGCGACGAAAAGCCGTCACGCGTGTCACGCGTTACGTGCGTGACGGAGCGTGACGTGCGTGACGCCGACCCCTCCCTTGATAAAAGAAATCCCCAGACCCCTAAGAAAATTAATCCCACCCCGCATGAGGGCGGGACGCGCGCGCACGAGGCCGATCCGATTTCGGTTCCGGCTCGTGTCCGCTTCGCCGTGGCGCAGCTGGCGATGGCCGCGCTGCTCGACGGCTTGGGTCGGAAGCGCTGGCGCGACATGCCGCCGCCGGCCGGTGTGTCGTTCGTCCAGTGGGGCGGCTTCCTCGCTCACCGGAAGGCGAAGCGGGAGACGCTGACGCCGCGCGCCTACCAGCTTCTCTGCGGCAAGCTCGCCCGGCTCGCCGACGACGAATGGCCGCCTGGGCGGATCGTCGACACGATCGTGGAACGAGGCTGGATCAGCTTCGAGCAAGCATGGCTGAACCGGATAAGCGAGCAGGAACATGGGCGAACTCGTCAGAATGGAAGACCCTCGCGCGGTGGAGGCTCCGCCGACGACATCTTTGCCGCGCGGCATCGGCTCGGCCTTGACGGCTAGCGAGTACGTGCCGGGCGCCGGGCTGCGCTGGACTGCCGCCGCAGCGCGCACGCTGCTCACCGACCGCGACCGCGAGCGCCTGCCAGCTGCGCTTGCCAGCGCGCAGAGCGGCATGGCCTGCGATCGGCGGTGGCTGGCTAACCGGCTGACGGTGCTGTGGCTCGCCGCTGGCTACCGGAAGGGCGAGGCGCAGGCGACGGCGTGGCTGGGCGAGATGCTGCGCCTGCTGGCGCACGTGCCGACCGACATTCTCGCCGCGGCGATCGATCAGTCGGTGATGCGATCGGAGCGCGGCTTCCTGCCGGCCGCAGGCGAGATCCTGAAGTTGGCCGATCCGGCGCTCCGCCGACGGCAGGAAGCGCTCCGCAAGCTGGAGATGCTGGCCGAAGCGCCGGCCGCGCCCTTGGCGGTTGAGACGCCTGTGGAGGTGTGCACGCCGGAGCAGGCCGCCGCGATCCTGCAGGAGCAGGGACTGCCCGTCACGCCCGCGCCGCGAGCCGAGCCCGCCAGCCGGCCGGAAGCGACGGTCGACGATTACGTCGAACTCGGGCTGACGCGCGAGGAAGCGCAAGCGGCGGTGGACGAGCGGCGGCGCCTGCTGTCGCGCGGGCGCGCCAAGCCGATCGGCAGCACCGATGCCGTCGCATCCGCCCAGGCGGCATAGCGAACACACAGCGAACAAGGTATGCTTAAGACAGTAGCGGGGTGGATCATGGGGAAGGCTGACACGAGGTACGGCGATGCGAGCAAGGGCAGCCCGGATGTGCGCGACGCCCGGCTTGCGGACGTCCGCCGACGTCGGCGCGAGAGAGACGGCGAGGGCTGGTGCATCGTGCGCACGAACAGCCGCCGGACGCTTACGCTGGCTGCATCGCTCAACCGCGCGGGCATCGAAGCCTGGACGCCCGAGCAGACCGTTCGCCACCGACTGCCCCGGCGAAAGGCGTATCGCGAGCAGCAGGCGCCGATCGTGCCTAGCTTCGTCTTCGTCCGCGCGAGCCATCTTCATGACCTGCTCCGCGCGCTCGCGCTTCCGATCAACCCGCATCCGGCGTTCTCGATCTTCCAGCACGCCGGTCGCGCTCCCGTGGTGGCGGACAGGGAGATCGGCCACCTTCAGGCAGCGGAAGACCGCGCGCGTCGCGCCATGCTCAAGACGAAGCGTCACACAGTGCAGGTCGGATCTGAGGTCCACCCGACCGAGGGCGCGTTCGCCGGCCTGCATGGCGTCGTCGATCGCGTGTCTGGCAACGATGCAGAGGTGGTGTTCAACGACACCTTCCGTGTGAAGATCGCCTCTTGGCTGTTGATCGGAGACGATGTAAATGCTGGCGCAGCCCCATCGGGCGCCGCTGCTCTAGCAGCATAGGTGAGCATAGAGCTGGTTGGCCTTGAGCTTTACCGCCCTCACCGACCGGATACCGCGACCAAGCGCGCGGGCCGCTGTGCTACGCTATGCCATAGGTGGGGCCGATGCAGCAGGCGCAGCAGTTCGAACGCCTCGCATCCGACCTGCACGCGCTCGCCTTCGACATCGCCGAGCCTTCGCGCTCCATCCAGCGCAGTGAGCGGTTGATCGCCGAGGGCGAACGGATCGCCCGCGAGGTGCGCGCGGTGGTGCGGGGTAGGGCGACTGGGTAGGCTCCAAGCGCTTCCGCGCCGCCTAGGCTCGCTGCCCTCACGGCTCGGCGCGCTGCCGCTGGACGCCGCTGGACGCAGCAGGGCGCGCGACGAGGCGAACCCGTGGCGCGCTCGCTACAAGACGGCACGGTGGCAGAAGCTGCGCTGGGCCATTCTCGTGCGCGACCTGTTCACCTGCCAGATCTGCGGACTCATCGAGCCTGACACGTCGCAACTCGCCGCCGACCACCGCGAGCCGCATCGAGGCGACGAGGCGCTGTTCTGGGACGAGACGAACCTCCAGTGCCTCTGCAAGCCCTGCCACGATAGCGTGAAGCAGCGCGAGGAGAACGCGGCGCGCCGCCTCGGTCGATGAAGGGGGGGCGGGGTCAAAACCTGCCAGGGCGCCGCCACCTAGACCGCATCCGTTGCCACGCGAAGATTTTTTTCCTGATAGACGATCGGCGGTGCGAACTTTCGCCGCGAAAGGCTCTTCGATGGCGACGCGCAAGACGACTGAGGAGTGGTCGCGGATCGAGCGCGAATACTGTTCAGGCGAGGACTCGGTCCGAGAAATAGCCGACCGATACGAGATCAGCGACACGGCTATTCGGAAGCGGGCGAAAGCCGGGAAGTGGGTTCGCAAGGTTCGCACTCCGAACCGGCGCGAACCTGAGCGCCAGCCGCCTCCGCCTCCGCCGACTAACCCGGACGAGGTGCGCGACGCCGACGCGATCGCCAACGGCGGGCGCGGCCTCGTCGATCGCATGCTCGACGAGCTGGACGTGACTACGAGCCGACGTGGCGAGCTGGAGGACATGATCGTCGCGGCCACGGACGATGACGAGGATGACGCCCGGCGCGACGCGATGATGCGAGCGGTCAGCCTGCCCGGCCGCGCGAACACGCTGAAAACGCTCGCGCTGGCGCTGAAGACGCTGAACGAAGCGGCCGCACCGCAGGGCAAGAAGGCAGCGGAGCAGGCGGAGGCGGACGAGATGGCCGCGCGCTTCCGACCGCTCGGGCCGCCGCGCCTCGGCGTGGTGAAGTAGTTGGCGCCGATCTGGACGACGGCGTGCCCGGACTGGAAGGAGCGCATTCGGGAACGCCGTTCGCTGATCCCCTTTTCGCCGCTGTTCCCCGGCTCGGCCGACGCGAAGATGACGGTATTCACCGCGCTGCGCATCGCCGATATTCCCGGCCGCCCGACGATCGGCGAGGCCTGCGAACCGTGGATCCTCGATTTCGCGGCCGCGCTGTTCGGTGCCTACGACGCCGACACCGGCGACCAGCTCATCAGGAACGCGCTGCTCCTGGTGTCGAAGAAGAACACGAAGTCGACGATCGCGGCCGGGCTGATGCTCACCGAGCTGATCTGCGGCTGGCGGGAGTATGACGAGAACCTGATCCTGGCGCCGACGATCGAAGTCGCCGGCAACAGCTTCAAGGCGGCGGCGGCGATGGTGCGGGTCGATTCCGCCCTGTCCAAGCTCCTCCACGTCCAGGATCACCTGCGGCTCATCACGCACCGAACGACCAAGGCGGTGCTGAAGGTGGTAGCCGCCGATGCGCGGACGGTGGCGGGCAAGAAGGGCAGCCGCGTGCTGGTCGATGAGCTGTGGCTCTTCGGCGAGATGGCGCACGCCGACGCCATGCTGGGCGAGGCGACCGGCGGACAGGTGTCGCGCGCCGAAGGCTACAACGTCTTCCTCACGACGCAGTCGGACAAGCCGCCGGCGGGCGTCTTCAAGGACAAGCTCACCTACGCGCGCGACGTGCGGGACGGCGTCATCGCGGATGCCGAGTTCCTGCCCGTCCTGTACGAATTCCCCGAGGAGATGCTCGCCGCCGGCGAGCACCTCGACCCGGCCAACTTCTACATCACCAACCCGAACCTCGGCGTATCGGTCAGCCAGAAGTGGCTGGAAACCGAGTTCCGCAAGGTCGAGAACGCCGAGGACGGCACCAAGGCCGTCTTCTACGCCAAGCACCTGAACGTTGAGATCGGCATCGGCCTGCGGCACGATGCCTGGGCCGGCGGCCTCTACTGGGAGCAGGCGACCGACAAGGCGCTGACGCTCGACACGCTGATTGACCGCTCCGAGGTGGTTGTGGCCGGGATCGACGGCGGCGGCCTCGACGACTTGCTTGGCCTGGCCCTGCTCGGACGCTGCCGGACGACGAAGCGGTGGCTGGCATGGTGCCATGCCTGGGCGCAGCTGGACGTCTTCGAACGCCGGAAGGACATCGTCAGCCGGCTCGACGACTTCCGTCGCGCCGGGCAGTTGACGAAGTGCGACGATCCGACGGCCGACCTGATCGGCGTGGCGGACCTGCTGGAGCGGGTGAAGGACGCTGGCCTGTTCCCGGAGGAGTTCGCGATCGGGCTCGATCCGGCGGGGATCGCCGCGCTGGTCGACGAGCTGGCGGGGCGCGGCTTCACCGAGAAGCAGATGGTGGCGGTGACGCAGGGCTTCCGCCTGTCCCCGGCGGTTTGGGGCGCGGAACGCAAGCTCAAGGACGGCACGCTCGTCCACGCGGACCAGGCGCTGATGAACTGGTGCGTCGGCAACGCCAAGGCTGAGCAGCGGGGTAACGCCGTGGTCATCACCAAGCAGGTTGCCGGCAAGGCGAAGATCGACCCGCTCGTCGCGCTGTTCAACGCAGTGAAGCTGATGAGCGGCAACCCGGAGGCGTCCGGCGGCAGCGTCTACGACGAACGTCCGATGGTGATCGTCTGATGCCGACGCCCGAAGACTACCGGCGCGAGGCGACCTATCGCTTCTCGTCGGCGCGAGGGATCATGGCGGCCGCGCCGATTACCGGCCGGCCCGCTCCGTCCAATGTGACCGACGGTCGCTTTTTCGGTGATGACACCTGGTCGACGCTGATCGGGTCGCTCCCGACCGAGGCGAACACGCCCGAGACGGCGGCACGCGTGGCGGCGGTGTTCTTCTGCGTGTCGATCATCGCCGAGGCCATCGGCAGCCTCGGGCTGGAGTTCCGCGACGACACGAAGCCGCGCACCGATTTCCCGCTTGCCCAGACCCTGGCCTACGAGCCGAACCACCTCCAGACCGGCGCCGAGTTCTGGGCGGCGATGGCATACGCCGCCGTGCTGCGCGGCGAAGCCTTTGCGGAACCGACGGTGGGTGTCGACGGCATCGAGATCTGGGCGCTCGATCCGACGCGCACGACCTCGCAGTGGGGCGAGCGCAGCCTCGTGGTGGACTATGCGTCCGACCACGGTGCGCGCCGCCTGCTCCCGCAGGAGCTGTTCTGGTTCACCGGCATCGCCGACGGCGGCCTCCGGCCGCTGACGCCGTGGAAGCAGGCGAAGGGATCGATCGACTTCCAGCTCGCGCTCGAGGTCGGCGCGCGCGCCTTCTTCCGCAACGGACGGCGGCTGTCGGGTCTGCTCTCGACCGAACAGAAGCTCTCGCTGGAAGCGATCGAGCGCCTGAAGGTCGGCGTGAAGCGCTGGGAGCATGGCGGAACACCGGTGCTGGAGCAGGGCCTGAAGTACCTGCCCGCCGCAACCAACAACGTCGACGCCCAGACCGCCGAGCTGATCAAGCAGCGCACGCTGGAGATGGCGCGCTACTGGCGCATCCCGCGCTCGATGATCGGCGACGACGGCGGCAACGCAGGCAACAACGAGCAGGACACGCGGAGCTTCGTCAACTGGGCGGTGCGCCCGCTCACCAGGCGCATCGAGCAGGCGATCACGGTGCGGCTGCTGCCGCCCGACCTGCGCGCCGAGCGGGTCCGCGCCAAGTTCAACCTAGACAGCATGCTGCGCGGCGACGCCGCGACGCAGTGGCGGAACGCGGTGCTGGCGCGCACCGCTTCGATCATGAGCGTCGACGAGATCCGCACCGCATGGTTTGGGCTCGCCGCGCTCGGCGAGAGCTGGTCGGACGATCCGCGCACGCCGCTCAACAGCAACCACGCGGGCGATACGATCACGGGCGGAGAGACCGCCCCGCATGACAAGGTGGAGTAGGACAGATGAAGCGCCAACCTAGTCCATTCTCGCTCAAGCTAGCTGCTGATGCGGCTCAAATGAAGCCTAAGCTCAAGCTGTTGTCCCGTGACAGTAGTGCTGGAACCGATGTCGTGCGGGTTGAGTACGCCGATGGCGCGGTGGCAACCCTTATCGTAGTCTCACGCATGCTCACGGTACCGCGCGACAATCCCTTCTGGCGAGTTATGAGGCAAGAAGTGGTTGCGCGCATGCCGTCGATGGCGGCTTAATATGGACCGACTGCTCGCCTCGTCCGCGCTGTTCGCCATGCACCCGGCGTTCCTCGATGCCATGCTGCGCCAAGGCTCGGTCGAGGCCGTGCTGCCGGACACGTTGCGCCAGCTCGCCGCGATGATGAGCGGCGAGCCGTTGACGGCGAAGCAGCCCGATCCGATCCGCGAGGGCTCGACGCTGATCCTGCCGATCACCGGCATGCTCGCGCCGCAGGGGCTGTCGGGCCGGACCTACTACGACGCCATCGCGAACCGCGTGCGCGAGGCCGCGTCCGACACGAAGATCGGCGCCATCGTCATGCCGATCCGCTCGCCCGGCGGTTACGTCTGGGGCTGCACGGAGGCCGGCGATGCCATCTTCGAGGCGCGACAGTCCAAGCCCGTCGTCGCGGTCGCCGATCCGTTCTGCTTCTCCGCCGCCTACTGGCTGGCGTCGCAGGCCAGCGCCTTCTACGCCACCACCAGCGGCGAGGTCGGCTCGGTCGGCGTGCGCTCGGGGCACACCGACTATTCCGGCTTGCAGGACAAGGTCGGGCTGAAGACTTCGCTGATCGCGTCCAGCCCCGACAAGATCGCGGCTCACTCCAACGCGCCGCTCTCCGACGAGGACCGCGCCGAGATCCAGGCCCAGGTCGACGAGTCCAACGAGCGCTTCGTGGAGGCGATCGCGCGCGGTCGCGGCATGAAAGCGGCCGACGTCGCGGCGGTGCACGGGCAGGGCAAGACGTTCACCGCGCCGCGCGCGGCGGCGAACGGCGCCATCGATGGCGTGATGTCGCTCCGCGACGTCGTCGCCAAGGTCAACACGAGCCGCGCCCGGCTGTCGCTGATGCGGCGCCAGGCGGCCGTTCACGAGATGGCGGCCGCCATCTGAAGCTTCCCCGCTGTCGGGGATGACGTCCGGATCGCGGTGATCCGGATGACGCGGGCGCACGCCCACCACCACGAAGGAAAAGCATCATGAACCTTGCGGTTCTGAAGGCGGAGGCGCGTGCGGTTGCCCAGCGGCAGCAGACGCGCCTCCAGGCGGCGATCGACGAGCAGCGCGATCTCACCGCCGAGGAAGAGACGGCGGACGCCGACGACAAGGCCCAGCTGGCACGCCTCACCGCGCAGATACAGCGCGCCGAGCAGGCGATGACGGCCGCCGCCGCAGTCGGCGCCACGCCGGTCGCGACGCCGCCGGCGACCGCGCCGCCCACTATCATCATCCCCGGCGCACGCGCACGCCTCGACGACGGCGGCTTCGGCCATCTCGCCGAGTTCGCGCAGGCGGTGCGCCTCGCCAATCCGGCCGCCGGCGGCAGCTTCCGCATGGACGATCGCCTCGCCGCGCCGGGCAACGTCCACATGGAGCAGGGCGACGCGGCGGGCAGCTACCTCGTGCCGGCGGAGTTCCGCCAGCAGATAGTCAACCTCGTCTTCGACGACGGCAACGATCCGGTCATGGACCTAATCGATCCCGACCCGACTTCGTCCAACCGCGTCGTCGGCCTTGGCGACGAGACGACGCCCTGGGGCAACAGCGGCATCGTCGCGGCTTGGCGTTCGGAGGGCGAGCAGATGCTGCCCAGCCGCATGGCGCTGACGCCCCGCGAGACCAAGCTGAACGAGCTCTACGCCTTCGTGTTGGCGACCGAGGAGCTGCTGGAGGACGCGCCGCGCGTCGGCACGCTGCTGACGAACCACGCCGCCGCTGCGATCCGCTGGAAGGCGGCCGACGCCTTCATGTACGGCGACGGCATCGAGAAGCCGCTCGGCTGGATGCAGTCGCCTGCCATGATCGCGGTCGCGAAGGACGCGAACCAGACGGCGGCGACCGTCACCGCATCGAACCTCGCGCGGATGTTCGCGCGCATGCTGATGCCTACGCAGGCGAGCTGGCTGCTCAACAGCGATGTCCTGCCGACGATCATGGACCTGAAGAACAACGCGGGCCTGCCGCTCTGGTACGGCAACTATCAGGAGGCACCCGGTGGCATGCTTCTGGGCCGCCCGGTCATCTTCAACGAGCACTCGCGGTCGGTCGGCCAGTATGGCGACATCCAGTTCGTCAACCCGAACGGCTACGAGGCCTTCCGCAAGCAGAACGGCGTCAGCTTCGCGGACTCGATCCACCTCTACTTCGACTACAACATCCGCGCCTTCCGCTGGGTGTTCCGCATCGGCGGCCAGCCGGTCCTGTCGAAGCCGGTGACGCCCGCCAACGGCGGCAACACGAAGTCGCACTTCGTCGCGCTCGCCGAGCGCGCCTGACCCCTTGGATCTGGAGAAGCTACCATGCAGGGCAACCTGAACCCTTCGGCGCGCGCGGCGATCGCGGCGTTCCTTCCGCCGCAGCAGGCCGCCGCCGGCACCGTGACCTCCGGGTGGATGGACATGCGGACGTTCTTCGACGCGCACGCGACGCTCAGCGTGGGCGTCTTCGGCGCCGGCGCCACCGTCGACGCGAAGATCGAGCAGGCGACCGACGCCAACGGCACGAACGCCAAGGCCGTCAATGGTCTGGCAATCACGCAGCTCGTCGCTGCCGGCGGCAACAACCGGCAGTCGGTGATCAACGTTCGCCAGGAGGATCTCGACAAGAACGCGGGCTTCAAGTTCGTCCGGCTGTCCGTGACGGTCGGCGTCGCCGCGACCTTCGTGTCGGGCACGCTGATCGGGCTTGATGCCCGCTACGGCGCGGCCGCCGCCAACCAGTCCGCGAGCGTCGCCGAAACCGTCAGCTGATCGGTCGCTTAGCGACCATCCGGAGCCGAGGAGGCCATCATGATCAAGTTCCTTCAGGACTACACCACCACCGCGCTCCCGCCCGAGCATTTCGAGCGCGGGCAGGAAGTCAGCGAGCGCTCGCCGGACAGCGAGATGTATTTCGTGAAGCTCGGCGTCGCGGCGCTCGTCGTCGACGGCAAGCTCGTCGATCAGGACTATAATCCGGTCGTCTTCGAGCCGGTGGCGGTCGTCGTCGGCGCGGTGGCGGATCGGCGCTTCGGCGGCGGGCGTGGCGGCGAGACCCTCGGCCTGACGGCGCCGCAGCGCGCCAGCAACGGCCCTGGTAATGCCGTGATGTTCGCCGCCGCGGCGACGGACGCGGCGCCGAATGGCGTCGAGGTCGAGCAGCTCCGCTCCGATCTCGCAGCGTCCTCCAAGCAGTACGAGGGTCATGTCGAGAACTTGACCGGCATGCAGGCTCAGCTGGATCAGGCGAAGGCCGATGCGGAGGCCGCAGTCACGCGCGCCGACAAGCTGGAGGAGCGCCTCGCCGCTATCGAGGCGCTCGGCCTCGCCGACAAGCTCGCGCCGATTGAGGAGCGCCTCGCCGCTATCGAGGCGGCGCGCGCCCCCAACACGTCCGGTGATGGTCAGGCCGGCCGCACCGTGCGTCGCGGCAGCTGAACTCCAGGACGAGGGCGACACATGCTCAGCACTCCCGCGACCGTTCCGCTTGCCGGCGCCGCCGGCCTGCGCTCGCCCTCGTCCGCGCCGGTCATCGGCACCTCGCAAGGTGCCGGCGTCGCTCAGCTCTATCTCGTCAGCTCGCGCGGACAGGTGCCGCAGACGCGATACGTGTCCGGCACGAACCCCGCCGACGCGACCAATTGCGTCGCCGAGACCCGCAAGTATTTCCCGCCGCTCGCCGCGCCGCAGAAGACGCTGCGCCCGTTCTGGACCGGGTTCTTCTCGGCGCTGTCGAGCGGCGAGAACCCGGGTGTCGAGACGAGCGTCGGCAACGATCGCAAGGTGACGGCACGGCTCAACTTCGGCGGCACGCTTTACCCGGTGACCTTCTCCGCCCAGGCCAGCGGCACTATCCCCGATGGTGCGCCGATCTACATGGCCGATCCGCTACCGGCACCCGCGATCTACGCCAACGGCCAGTGGCCGGCGGGCATGTCGATGTTCATCCAGGACCGCCAGGAGGTCCAGCCGGGACAGTATATCTGCCGCCATGGATCAGGCGCCGGCATCCCCGGCGAACGACAGGTCATCGGCGCCGCTGGCATGGCGTCGCAGCTCGACGTCGCTGGCGCGTGGAGCGGCGGCATCGTCGACCAGGCTTTCTACGGCCCGGCCGGCATCCTCGGCGATCCGGTCGGCCTCCCCGACGTCGTGCTCGCCGTCACGGGCGACAGCATCAACGCGCAGGGGCAGGACACGCGCGCGGCGTGGTTCACCGACGGCTCGCCCGCGAACGGCGGCGGCGGCCCGTTCATGCGCGCCGCGTACAACGTCAACGGTCGGATGATCGCCGTCCTCAACATGGCGGCGCACGGCACGACGGCGGCGCAATTCGCATCCTCCAACGACAAGCGCATGGCGCTGATGAAGGCCTGCGGCGTCTCGCACGTCGCCGACAATGACGGCACCAACGACACGGGCCTGAGCGGCGCGCAGATCTGGGCGCTGAAGCAGACCTACTACCCGAAGATGCGATCCGCCGGCGGGGTGCAGCACATCACCGCGCTGCCGATCGTGGTCCGTACCACGGACCCGTCGGGGAACAATTACTCGGCGCTAGGCGACCAGGTCGTCACCTCGGGCTACGAGGTCGGCGGCACGCGACGCGATCCGCACAACATCCTGCTCCGCGCGGCGATCGGCACCCTCGTCGATGGCGTCTTCGACACGGACAAGATGTTCCGCGACCCGACCCAGCCCGACAAGTGGCGCGTCACCGGCGTCGCCAATGGCTGGGTCGCGGACGGCACGCATCCGTCGGTGTTCGCAGTCGTCGCCCAGGCGGAGGCGTTCAACGGCGTCATGGCCGGATGGAGCCGGACTGGGCAGGCCGCGCCGGTCGTCGCCTATGACGCGACCGCGACCGCGTTCTTCGCGCGCATGGCGACCGCGCCGACTGCCGGGCTCAAGAAGGCGCTGTCCGACCTCTTCGCCAACGCCGCCGCGGCAGGCCTGCCGCTCACGGCGGCCGGACCCTTCGACGGCCTCTACCTGCCGCTTCACAACGAGGCGGACTCGATGCTCAACCTCGTGTCCGCGTCCTACCCACTCACCAAGGCGGGCACGACGACGTTCACGCCGTTCCGGAGCTTCAAGGGCGACGGCTCGACCGGCGTCTACTCGACCGGCTTCAATCCCACGACGGCGGTCTCGCCCAAGTTCGTGCAGGACAGCGCGACGATCGGCGTCGTGTCGCTGACCGACGTTCAGGAGGCTGGCGAGGACTTCGGCAACGTCGCGGCCCGGATCGGCAACCGCAACGCATCGGGGCAGCTGAGCGTGCGGTTGCATTACAGTGCCGGCTATGTCGCGGCGGTGCCGGACGGCTCGGGCATCGTGCAACTCTCGCGTACCGGCTCGGCGGGGTACGACATCTACAAGCGCCGCCCGCTCCTCCTCACTCGCGCCGCCGTCTCAATCGCGCCGAGCAATAACAGTCTCCAGATCTGCTGCCCCGGCGGCGCAACGAGCTTCTCGACGAAGGAGCTTGGTGGCGCGTGGATGGGCCGCGGGCTGACGCAGGCCGAGGCGCCGCTCTGGTATGACCTCGTCGCGACGTTCCAGGCCAAGACGGCGAGGCTCGCGGCGTGATGCGCTGGCCGATCGCCCTCGTCCTCTCGGCATGGTTCCTCGCGGCCGCCGCCTGCGAGATCGACCGCCGCCGGCGGGAGGGCTGAGCGATGCGCGCGCACGTCGTCACGCCACCGGCGCCGTTCATCACCTACGAGCAGGCGGTGCTGCGCCTGCGGCTCGCTGGCGGTGATCGCGAGAAGCTGGACGTCGAGGCGATGATCGCGGCGGCGACGGGAGAGCTGGACGGCCCGCAGGGCTGGCTCGGCCGCGCGCTCGGTCGCCAGACGATCGAGGTGGACTTCGACGGCTTCGACGATTTCGCGCGCGAACTGCCGTGGCCGGACGCCTTCTCGATCGAGGAGGTCTCCTACCTCGGCAGCGCGAGCGCGCGGCAGACGCTGGCGCCGGCGGCCTACGAGCTGCTCGGCAACCGGCTGGTGCCGATCGTCGGCAGCTACTGGCCCTGCGCCTATGGCTGCGGCCGCGATCGGCCCGGCGTGCGCGTCCGCTACGTCACCGGCTATGCGGCGGTGCCCGAGACGATCCGCAGCGCCATCCTCGTCATGGTCGGCTCGGCGTATCGCAACCGCGATCAGCCGGCGGACGCGCTGCCGCAGGTCGAGGCGATGCTCGCGCCGTTCCGGGTGTATCGGTGAGCTTCACCATCGCTGCCGGCGATCTGGATCGGATCGTCACCTTTCAGCGCAAGGCGGTGCCGACCGACGACGCCATGGATGCAGGCGAAGAGATTTGGTCGACGATCGACGGTGGCGAAGATGTCTGGGCACAGGTGCAGGAGATGCTGCCGAGCAGGGGTGAGCGCCTGTCCGATGGTATGGTCCTCGCGGCTCGGCCCGCGCGCGTTCGCATCCGCTACCGCGACGACATCACCCCCGACATGCGCGTGATCTACGGCAGCCGCGTCATGCAGATCATCACGCCGCCGATCGAGCTCGGCCGACGCGAGGGGCTGGAGTTCATGGCGCAGGATTACTCGACCGCAGGCGGTGGCTGATGGCCTACGCCAAAACGGGCAGCGTTCGCCGAATGCTCCAGCAGCTCCCGGCGGCGCTGGAGAAGAACGTCCTGCGCGGCGCGGCGCGCGCGGCGGCCAACGTCGTCGCGGACGAGGCGCGCCAGCGCTGCATTTCCAACGAGGTGCGCGACAGCATCAAGGTCACCGGCTCGTCGAAGGATGGTAACATCATCGCCAAGGTGCAGACGAAGGGGGAGGGCGCCTTCATCGCGCCCTGGCTGGAATACGGCACGCGGCCGCACTTCATCAGCGTCAGCGATGCCAATCGCGGCGGCCGCTCTATCAAGCGGCTCAACAAGGAGGTGCGCGAGGGCTCGCTCGTGATCGGCGGCCAGTTCGTCGGGCCGACCGTTCACCACCCCGGTGCCCGCCCGCACCCGTTCATGCGCCCGGCGCTGGATACGAAGGAGGGCGAAGCGGTCGCGGCAGCGCAGTCCTACATCACGACGCGCTTAGCGAGCGTCGGCCCGTTCGCCGCGGCCGCGCCGGAGCCGGGCGAGTGAACGCGGTCGAGATCGTCACCACGCTGCTGAATGCCGACCCGGCGATCGCCGTGCTGATCGAACCGAGCCGCATCAAAGCCGGGATGCTGCCGCAGGACGCCGCGCTGCCGGCGCTGCTCGCGCGCGAGATCAGCCAGGTCGAACGCTTGAAGCTGGTGCGCGTCGGCAAGGCGCTCGTCACCTCGCGGATCGAGGTGGCGGTGCGGGCGAAGAGCTACCGTGAGCAGAAGGCGGTGCTGGCGCTCGTCATCCATGCCTGCGCGGGCCGCACGGGCGACATCGGCGGCGGCACGTCCGTCGCGATCACGAACGCTGGCGCCGGCCCCGACCTCGTCGATGAGGCCGGCATCTTCCAGCAGGCACAGGACTTCCGCGTCACCCACGAAACTGACGCCTGAAGAGAAGGAGCACCACCATGGCCGATACCCAGAAGACCAGGAAAGCGTTCGTCATTTCCGGCTTCAACGACGCCGGCACCGGGCGCGAGTTCAAGAAGGGCGCCACCGTCGACGTCACCGAGGGCGAGTTCGCCAACTACGCCGCCGCCGGCCTCGTGCGCGAGCCGGGCGCCGACGACAAAGCGGCCGCCAAGGCTGCCTGACGCACCCGCGAAAGCGGGTTCACCGCCGGCTGAGCCGGCTCGCCACCATGGGAGAATATCATGGGTTCCACGACTGCGGCGGGCACGGCGCTCGCTATCTCGGCGGCAGCGCCCGCCACCCAAGACAAGGCCGGCTACGAGACGCTGACCTTCACCGAGATCGGCAATGTCGAGAAGATCGGCACGATCGGCGCAACCACCGCCAAGGTGGAGTTCCAGCCCCTCAAAGGGCCGAAGCAGAAGCTGAAGGGCTCGACCGACTACGGCTCGCTCCAGCCCTCCTTCGCGCACGATCCGACGGATTCCGGGCAGACGCTGCTGCGCACCGCCGGTGAGCCCACCAACCTCGCGCGCTACGCGTTCAAGGTGACGCTGCCGACGGGCGACATCCGCTACTTCCAGGGGCGGGTGTTCGGCTACCCGGAGAACTTCGACGGCGCCGACAGCGTCATCATGGCGAATCCCACGATCGAGATTGACACCGTGATCGTGAAGGTCGCCGCCGCCTGATCCCACCAGTTTCCGGCTTCGGCCGGTCTCCTCGCATCGCCCGTCTCGCTTCTCGCGGGTGTCGGGGCGGGCGGTGCACCATACCCGCGAAGGAACACCTCATGGACATCACGACGCTCGCCGTCCGCGACACCGCAGCCATCCACCTGAAGGATGCCGCCGGCAACTTCCTCTCCGACGACGGCAAGCCCGTCCGCATCATCGTCTACGGTCCGGGCAGCAAGCCCTATGCCGAGCTGGAGGCGCGGCAGTCCGCGCGCGCCATCAAGCGGATGCAGGACAACGACAACAAGGTCTCGCTCGCGCCGCCCGAACAGCGCGCCAAGGAGGACGCCGAGGATCTCGCCTCGATCACCGTGTCGTTCGAGAATCTCACCTATCCGCCCGCAGGCGACGCCACTGGCCGTGCGCTGTTCGAGTCCTTCTACGCCGATCGCTCGCTCGGCTTCATCGCCGCGCAGGTCGGGAAGGCATGCCGCGACTGGGGAAACTTCAGCGGCGCCTCGGCGAACGCCTGAGTCTCTACGTCCGCTATCTGGCGTGGCTTCGCGCCGTGCCGCGACCCGCTGAGGGATCGCGGCGGGCGCGGAGCGACCAGGACGGGCGTAAGAAGCTCAGCCGCCTAGAGGCGCAGTACGGGACGAAGGTGCCGCCGCCGATGCCGCCCAACCCGGCGCCGCATATCGTCGACCGGCTCATGGAGATCGGGCTGCACGAGGCCGCCGGCATGGGCGTCGTGCCGCTCAGCTGGCGCGAGATCACCGCGTGGCAGGAGAACACTGGCGTCCGACTTGAGGCGTGGGAGGCGCGGCTGATCCGCCGCCTGTCGGCCGACTACGTAAACGAGAGCCGGCTCGCGGAGGACGAGAGCCGGCCGTCGCCGTGGCGCGCACCGGTGACGAAGCGCGAGGTGGACACGGAGGAAGCGCGGTTGCGGTCGGTGCTGGGATGAAAGGGAGGCGCACATGGACAAAGACGGCGCCACCTTGGAGGTCGGCTTCGAGATCCAGGTCGGCGACGCGTTCGGCAACCTGCGCTCGCTCGATAACCTAATCGGCACCTCCGCGGCGAACGCCGTGCGTCAGTTCACCCGCATGGAAGCGGCGTCGAAGGGTATGATCGACGTATCGGGCAGCACCGTCGCGCTGAAGACGTTCGGCTCGGCCGCGACGCGCGAACTGGAGACCGCGCGCCAAGCGATCGCGAAGGTTGAGGGTGCCGGTGAGAAGATGGCGACCAGCCTGGAGCGGTCCATCCCCTTCATCGGCAAATCGGCCAGCGAGGCGCGTCAGCTGCGCGCTGAAACGGCGGCGCTGGCGGCGGAAGGGCGGGGGCTGACTGAGCTGGCAGGCCGTATCCGCACGATGTCGGCCGCCTATGCCGAGGCCGAGCGCGCGGCGGACGGCGCCACTCGCGGCACCGGCAGGAACAACTTCGCGCTGAAGCAGACGGCCATCCAGATCCCCGACATCGTGACGGGCCTGCTCACCGGCCAGAAGCCCATGCAGGTGTTCCTTCAGCAGGGGGGGCAGATCGCGCAGATCGCGCAGATGGCTGACGGCGGCATCAAGGGCTACGCGGCGTCAATCGGCACGCTCGCGCTCCGTTTCGCGCCGTTGCTCATTGCCACCGGCACCGCCGTCGCGGCCTTCGAGCTGCTGAAGAACCAGGTCAGCGACGACAAGGCGCTCAAGGCCTACGCTGACAGTCTCGGCCTGACGCACAAGGAGATGAAGAAGCTCGGCGATGTTGGCATCACCACCGGTGATGTCCTAGCCGGGCTTGCCACGACGATCGGCGAGCGGACGGGACTGGACAAGGTCTTCGACGGCTTCGGCGAGAAGGCGCAGTCGGCGGCACACATGGCTTTCACCGTCATGGTGGACGCTGCCGCCGGCTATTATGCGGCTTGGGTCGGTTCCTACAACGGTATCCTCGCGACGTGGCGCCAGTTCCCTGCTGCGCTTGCCGATCTCGTCATCCAGGCCGCGAACGGCGCGTTGAGCGGCATCCAGTGGCTCATCAACAAGACGGTTGACGCAGTGAACTCGGTTGGCGGCAACCTGAGCCACGTCGATCTCGGGCAGCTCAAGAACAACTATGCCGGAGCGGCCAAGACGGCAGCCACCGCCGTGGTGGGCGAGTGGAAGAAGAGCTTTGACCAGGCGAAGGGCGCCATTCAGAGCGTCGTCACCGATGTCGCGGCCAACACGCTCGCGCACGCCGAGGCCAGATACAAGAAGAAGGCCGACGAGATCATCGCCGACCGGACGCCGAAGAAGCCGAAGGTTGACCACCATGCCGAGGAGCTGGCGCGCGAGGCGGCCGCGACCGAGGCGCAGATCAAGAACCTGTACGCGCTCGCCGACGCCTATGGCGTGTCCGGTGCGGCCGCGCTCATCGCTGAGGCGCGGGAGAAGGCGGAGAGTGCGGCGATTAAGGGCCGCGCCGACATTGAGGCCGTTGTCGAGCGGCAGATCCGTCTCGCGATCGCGCAGCGCGTCGCGGACGCCGCGAAGGCCACCGCCGCAATGCGGGATCAGGCGGGTGTTCAAGAGGAGGTCAACGCTCAGGTCGAGGCCGGACTGGTGCCGATGGCGAAAGCAGCGGAACTCGTTCAACAGCGCATCGCCAGTCTGCCGATCTTGGCGGCACTTGTCGCTGCTGGGCAGGTCGGCGACGCGAAAGCGGCGGCTGAGGCACTTGCGCAGCTCAACGCACAACGAGAAGCGCAGGATCGGCTTAATGCCTCCAAGCTGAAGGCCCAGGATCTGGCGCAGGCTGACCAGATCAAGAAGAGCATCGCGCTCACCCAACAGGAGGGCGATGTCGCCGTCGAAGCCGGGCAGAAGCGGCTGGCGTCACTCCGAGGCTTGTCCGGCCAACCGCTTGAGGACGCGCTCGCCGACATCAACACGCAGCAGGAGAAGTCAGTTATTCTGCTGCGCGCCCAGGCTGAGGCCGCCGATGACGTGGCCAAGGGCTACACCAACGCCGCCGCCGCGGCGTTGGTCAAAGGGCAGGCTGACGCGGCTGCGGTGCAACAGCAAGCGGACCAGCGGAAATCCGAAAACGACATCACGCGTCGGAAGCAGCAGTTTCTCGACGTCGCGCAGCAGTTCGTCGACATCGTGGGTGGCGGCTTGGGCAGGGCCGTCAACGCGATACTCCCGCTGCTGGACAAGGCTAAGGCGGCATTCTCCGGCGGCAATGCGCTCGGCGCGATCGGGGCAAGCGCCGGCCTGGGCAGCGCGGCGTCCAGCATCGCGGGCAAGGGCACCGGCAGCCAGATCGGTGGCGCGATCGTCGGCGCCATGGGTGGCGCGCTGGGCAACTTGGTCGGCGGCCCGCTTGGCGGGATGATCGGCTCGGTGGCCGGCGGCATACTCGGCGGGATCGTCGGCGGGCTGTTCAAGCACGTGAAGAAGGCCAGCGCCACGATCGAGGTGATCGCGGGCGACGCGGTCACGTCGAGCATCACGGGGAACAGCTCGAAGCTCAAGACGGTGGCCGGCAGCATGGCGGACAGCCTCATCAGCGGCTTGTCCGGCATCGCGGATCAGCTCGGCGGCGCGCTGAGCGACAGCCTCCACGTGTCGATCGGCCAGCGCAACAAGACCTACCGCGTGGACCTGTCCGGGCAGGGCCGGACCAAGGGCATGCCGTCGTTCAAGACGGAAGACGAGGCTGTCGCCTACGCGGTGCAGAGCGTCATCCAGCAGGGCGCTATCACCGGCCTCAGCGCGGCCGAGCAGACGCTGCTCAAGGGCAAGGGCGATCTCCAGACACAGCTCCAGAAGGTGATGAGCTTCAAGGGTGTCTTCGACGAGCTGAAGCAGAAGACCGATCCCGTGGGCTACGCGATGGACCAGATCGCCACGAAGTTCGCCGGGCTCCAGAAGGTGTTTCAGGAGGCCGGCGCCAGCGCGGACGATTACGCGAAGCTCCAGCAGCTCCGCGGCATCGAAGAGAAGGAGGCGCAAGCCCAGGCTCAGCAGGCGGTTCAGGACGATAGCGAGCGGCTGGGCCTGGAACGGCAGCTGGCCGAGGCGGTGGGCGACACCGCGAAGATGCGCCAGATGGATCTGGACGCCCTTCTGCCGGCGAACCGCGAGCTTCAGCAGCGCATCTGGGCGATCCAGGATGAAGCCGACGCTGCGGCAAAGGCCGCCGCCGCCGCCGATGCCGCCGCCCAGGCCGAGCAGGCGCTCGCCAGCACGCGCGAGAACCTGGAAGGTCAAATCCTCCAGCTGACCGGCGACACCGCCGCGATCCGCGCGCGCGAGCTCGCCGCGCTCGATCCCAGCCTGCGCGCGCTCCAGGAGCGCATCTACGCGCTTCAGGACGAACAGGCCGCTACCCAGGCCGCGACGCAAGCGGCGCAAGCGGCGGCCCAGGCCGCCGCCGCGATCGCGCAGGAGCGTGCCGGGCTGGAGACGACGCTGCTTCAACTTCAGGGCAACACCAACGAGCAGCGCGCGCGCGAGTTGGCTGCGCTCGACCCATCCAATCGCGCCTTGCAGCAGCAGATCTACACGCTTCAGGATCTTCAGGCGGCGACCGAGGCGGCGACGCAGGCCCAAGCGGATGCCGCCCAGAAGGCCGCTGCCTTCGCGCAGGAGCGAGCCGGGCTTGAGGATCAGATCTTCGAGCTGGAGGGCAACACCGCCGAGCAGCGCTACCGCGCGCTCCAGGCGCTCGACCCGAACAACCGCGTGCTCCAGCAGTATATCTGGAACCTCCAGGACGCGAAGACTGCCACCGAGGCGGCGTCGCAGGCGACTGCCGACGCGGCCGCCAAGGAGCAGCAGGTCGCGGAGGAGCGTGCCGGCCTCCAGCAGCAGCTCTGGGAAGCGACGGGAAACACCGCCGCGATCCGGGCCGCCCAGCTCGCCAGCCTCGATCCGTCGAACCGTGCGCTACAGGAGCAGATCTACGCCCTCTCCGATGCAAAGGACGCGGCGGACGCGGCGAAGCAGCTGGCGGATGCCTGGACGTCGATCGGCGACAGCATCATGGACGAGGTGAAGCGTATCCGGGGGCTGACGGACGCTGGCGGCGGCAACACCTTCGCGTCGCTTCAGGGCCAGTTCAACGCCGCGATCACGGCCGCGCGCGCCGGCGATCAGGATGCGGCGAAGGGCCTGCCCGACCTGTCCAAGTCGCTGCTCGACGCGGCGGCGCTGGCGGCGACGAGCAGGCAGGAGCTGGCGCGGGTCGAGGCGCAGACGGCGGCATCGCTGGAAGGCGTCTACGGCATGATCGCGGGCGCGACGACCGCGTCGGCTGCCGCCACCGCCGCGCTCACCGGCAGCGGCTCCAGCAGCTCGTCCACCAGCGACGCGGCGGCGTGGTGGTCGACGTTTGCCGCCGGCTCTGGCGACAGCGCCGCCGACGATCGATCGGAGGCGAAGCTGGAGGCGATCCGCCGCGAGATCGCGCAGCTCCGGGCCGACAACAACGATGGCAACGCGACGATCTCCGGTCGCATCGGCGACGGCAACAAGATCCTCGATCGCGTCACCGATGGTGGCGACGCCATGCAGGTTGCCGCCGACAAGCCGCTGCCGACGAAGGCCGCCGCGTGAAGGTCATCAAGCCGGGCGCGCTGACGACCGCCATGGTCGCCGCGACGAGCGTGCCGGCGGACTCGCAGGCGGCGTGGGCGGTCGGCACCACCTACGCCAAGGGCCAGCAGATCACGCGCTCCGGCACGCACCGCATCTGGGAGAGTGCGGCCGATACCAACAAGGGCAACGATCCGGCGGCGGCCGGGCAGACGGCGTGGATCGACATCGGCCCGACCAACCGCTGGGCGATGTTCGACCAGGCGGTGGGCACGTCGAGCAGCGCCACGGGCACGATCGACGTCACGCTGGCGCCGGGCGCGGTGAGCGCGCTCGCGGTGTCGGACACCAACGCCGAGACCGTGCGGGTGCGGATGACGGTCGGCGGCACCGCGATCTACGATCGGACGCTGACCACCAACGTGTCCGGCGGCGTCATCGCTGATTGGTATGCCTACTTCACCGCACCCATCGGCAAGCTGATGACCGTGCTGTTCCTCGACCTGCCGCTCTACGCGACCGCGCAGGTGGAGGTGACGATCACCGGCCCCGACCCCCAGGCTCCCGTCACCGTCGGCACGCTGCTGGTGGGCACGCTGATCGACCTGGGATCGACCGAGACCGGCCCAACGGTCGGGATGACCGACTACTCGAAGAAGACGACCGACGACTTCGGCGTCACGACCATCGTTCAGCGCGCCTGGGCGAAAAAGGCGCAGCTGAAGGCGCTGGTCGCCACCGACGCCGTGGACGGCATCCAGCGATCGCTCGCCGGCGTCCGCGCGCTCCCGTGCCTGTGGATCGGCGAGGGCGGCTACGACTGCCTCGCGATCTACGGCTTCTTCAACGACTTCTCGATCGAGCTGACCGTGGGGATGGACCCGGACACGCGCTCCGGCGGCATCAGCTACGTCAGCCTGACGATCGAAGGGCTCATCTAGGAGCGACCATGACCCGCATCGCATTGCTCCCTACGCCGCCGTCGCGAGACGATCCGGCGAACTTCGCCGCGCGCGCCGACGCATACCTGCCCGCGATCAACGTCGCCGGGCAGCAGATGAATGCCGTCGCCGACGAGGTGAGTGACAACGCGGACATCGCCGCCGCTTCCGCCGCCACCGCGGTCAACGCGCCCGGCACCGCCGCCACCAGCACGACGTCGCTGACGATCGGCACCGGCGCGCAGGCGCTCGCCATTCAGGCGGGCAAGGCGCTCGTGCCCGGCATGTTCGTGACGGTGGCGCGGACCAGCGACCCCGGCTCCTGGATGGTTGGGCAGGTCGTCGGATATGATGCCGGCGGCGGCGGCCTCCAGCTGACGGTGACGCTGGCGAGCGGCGCGGGCACGTTCACAGACTGGACGGTGTCGCTTGGGCCGCCGGTGTTCTTCCCGGCGGCGACCGCGGCGCAGCTGCTCGCCGGTGCATCCGACCTCGTCGCGCTGACGCCGGCGGCGCTGTTCGCCGCGTCGGCGCCGGTGGCGCTGGCGGACGCCGCGACGGTCACGCCCGACCTCGGCGTCGGCCTCAACTTCAGCCTGACGCTCGGCGGCAACCGCACGCTCGCCACCCCGGCCAACGCCAAACCCGGGCAGTCGGGCGTGATCGTGCTGACGCAGGATGCGACCGGCAACCGCTCGCTCGCCTACGGCAGCGCGTGGAAGTTCGCGGGCGGCGCGCCGGCGCTCACCGCGGCGGCGGGAGCGGTCGACGCGCTCAGCTACTTCGTGGTCACGCCGACGCTGATCCTGTGCACCGTGGCGCGGGCGTTCGCCTGATGCTGCCGTTCGCCGCGCTGCGCGGGCCGGGCCTCGTCGACGCGTCGCCGACGCTCACCGCGTGGCAGCTCGCCACGGACGCGCAGGGCGGCGTCTCGCAGCGCGCCGGGCGCTCCTGGTTCGGCCGCGCCAACGCCACCGGCAACGGCTTCGCCGCGATCTTCCTGCCCTTCACCGCGGTCGCAGGCGGCCGCTACCGTCTGAGCTTCCAGGCCTCGGGTGACCGCATCTCGTGGGGCTACTATCGGGGCACCAGTCTGATCATCAATCCGGCTGGTATGTCATCCCCGACCACGGGCGCGACGCGCGTCCAGTACGACTTCACGACGTCGTTCGCCGGCGCCGCGCGCACCCTGATCCGCTGCGATAGCGCGACCACGCGCCAGGCCGACTTCATCCTGCTTGAGCAGCTCAACTAGCGAGGCACACGCATGCAGTTCGCGCGCAAGGTCGCGGGTTCCTGGGAGGAGCTCGTCGACGGCTTCACCGTGGGCACCGGCGACGACGCCATCCAGTACCCGCCGACGTGGGCGGTCGGCGCGTCCGCCGAGCAGCTCGCGGCCCTCGGCATCGCCGCGATCGTCGACGAGCCCGACGTGGCGCCCTGCCTGCGGCTGCTCGGGAAGACGCTCGTCGACGTCGCCGGCGTGCCGCACCGGCGCTGGGTGACGCCGCCGGCCGCCGACGTGCGAACGGCTCGCCGCGCCGAGGTGGCGGCGCTGCGCTGGGACGAGCAGCAGACGGTGAAGTGGCGCGGGCGCGTCGCGCTCGCCGACGACACCACCATGGGACGGATCGTCGCGGCCGTGATGCAGGCGCAGGTGACGCAGGACACCGCGCTCGTCGTGCACTGGAAGTTCGGCGACAGCGACTTCGCCGACCTGACGTTCGCCGACCTGATCGCCTACGGCACCGCGATCGGCGCTCATCTACAGGGATGCTTCCAGCGCGAGGCCGAGCTCGTCGCGGCGATCGCCGCCGCGCCGGACGCCGCCGCCATCGCGGCGATCGACATCAGCGGCGGGTGGCCGGCATGATCCTCGTCCGCTTCCGCCGAACCTTCCGCGAGCGCGCGCCGGAGTGGGTGCTGGCGTTCATCCTGTGGGGGTGGGGCTTCATCCTCCTGCTTCCAGGCGAGAGCTTCAACCGGCCGTTCTTCCGTCCGCTGCTGGAAGTCGGCAGCGAGATTGCGTGGGGCTCCGCCACCTGTCTGATCGGCACGATCAGGATCGCCGCTCTCTACGTCAACGGATCACGCGAGGAGACGCCTCGCATCCGGCAAGCCGGCAGCTTCTTCGGAATGCTGGTATGGGCGTTCCTGACCTCCGGGGCGATGTCGGTAGAGTGGCACTCGCCGGCCATCTTCACCTACGCCGGGCTGTTCGCCTTGGAGGCGATCATGTTCTCCTATTCTGGCGCCGACGCCGCTCGTGTTGCTTTCAGGGCCACGCAGAATGGCGGCGGTTGATGTAGCCGCGACCATCCAAGCCGCCGGCGCGCTGGGTGGTACTGGTCTCGTTGCCGCATGGCTCGCGTGGAAGGAGTCGCGCAAAGATCGCTCGACCGAGAGTGCGACGGCGGGCGGCGTCGTCGCCGCCAGCGTCATCTCCGACAAGTCGATCGCGAGGCTCACCGAGGTCGTCCAAGCCGCGGCCGAGAGCCACCACGA
The DNA here is from genome assembly GCF_965200105.1 of Sphingomonas sp. Lineage (GTDB taxonomy): Bacteria > Pseudomonadota > Alphaproteobacteria > Sphingomonadales > Sphingomonadaceae > Solisphingomonas. The sequence goes on along the minus strand of NZ_CBDATN010000003.1, from coordinate 210,632 downwards.
CGACTGCCGCCGCAAGCGCGAGAGCGACGAAGCCGTCATCGATGCGGTGCGCTCGCTGGAGCGCACGATCCGCGACGGGCTACCCCCGGTCGCATCGCTCAACGTCGCCGGGCTGATGGCGCGGCTCGATAAGCTGGAAGGCAAGGGGTGATCGAGCATCCCCGCGCGCGGCTCGCCCGCCTGTTCGGCTTAGCGCTCGCCTACGACCGGCGCGGGATCGAGCGCGTCCAATTCCTCGCGCCCGCGACGCTGCCAGCGATCCCCGGCCCGTGGACGATCTACCGCTTCTGATCTGGAGATCACGATGACCATCGACGAAATCATCGACAGCGTGCTGCGCGCCGAGGGCGGCTACAGCAACGACGCGCGCGACGCGGGCGGCGAGACCAACTTCGGGATCACCACCGCCGTGGCGCGCGCGAACGGCTATGCCGGCGCGGTGAAGGACATGCCGCGCGAGGTGGCGCGAGCGATCTACCGCAGCCGCTACGTCGTCGCTCCCGGCTTCGATAAGGTGCTGGCGCTCTCGCCGGACATCGCGGCCGAGCTTGTCGACACCGGCGTCAACATGGGCCCGGCGATCGCGAGCCGCTTCCTCCAGCGCGCGCTGAACGCGCTCGGCGACGAGCAGCTTCTGGTCGACGGCGTGGTCGGTTCGCGTGCGATCTCGGCGCTGTCCGCCTTCGTCAAGAAGCGAGGCGGAGAGGGTGAGCGTCGGTTGCTGGCGCTGCTCAACGCGGAGCAGGGGATGCGCTACCTCGAACTAACCGAGGCACGCACCGCGAACCGCACTTTCCTCTACGGGTGGCTGGCGAGGATCGCGGCATGATCCGCTCGCTTCTCGTCACCGTCGGCGCCGTGCCGATGCTCCTGATCGCGGCCGTGCTCATCATAGATCGGAGGCTGTCGTGAACGACATCGATCGCCACTGGCGCTACATCATCGCGGTGCTGCTGATCGTAGGCTACATCGGCCTCGCCGGCATCTCGTTCTTCCATCAAGTGCCACCGAACAACACGCGCTTCGTGGACGGCTTCTTCACCGGCCTCGGCCCGATCGTGGGCGCGGCCGTGGCGGCCGTGCTGAACGTCGGCAAGGGATCAAGCCCGCAGCAGGACGCGAACCTCGCGACCGCGCTCGACAAGCTGCCTCCGGCGACGACCGGCACGGGACCGGCGACGCCGATCGAGGGCTCCGCCTGATGCCCGCCTGGCTCACCTGGTCGCTGATCCGCCGCGCCGGCCCATGGCTGCTCATCGCCGCGCTGGCAGGTGGGCTCGCGCTGTGGACCCACGGTATGCAGCGGACCATCGCCGCGCAGGCCACGACGATCGCCGGCGTCCGTGCCGACCTCGCCGCCGAGCAAGCCGCACGCCGCCGCGACATCGCCGGCCTTACCACGCTCGCGCAGGGCTTGGCGGCCGCAGCCGTCGAGACGAAGCGCGACGCCACCATCCTCTCGGAGACAATCGACCATGCGAACCCTGCACCCGCTTCTCCTGGGCTCGCTGCTCTCATGCGCGGCCTGCGCGAGGCCGACACCGCAGCCGGTGTCCAGCGCGCCACCGCCGGAGCTGGTGGCGCCGCTCCCGCCCGCGTTGCAGGTGCCCGCTGAGGCGACGGACGCGGCGATCGGGCAGTATATCGTCGATCTACGCGACGTGCTGCGGGTGACGGCAGCGCGCTTCGAGGCGCTGCGGGCCTGGGTGGTTCGCTAGAGCAGATCAAGGGCCACCATGCTGGCACAGCCAATCCGCGACGCCGCGACTCCCCCGTGAGGTCACCTACCTCCCCTGGTTCACCGCCGGCGTGGCGGCCATCTCCCCATCCCGCCTGTCGAGAGGCGCAGCGTCCGGGGATGCCGGTGGCGTGGCGGCGAGGGCGGCTTTTCGGATTGCTGCGGCGGCATCTATCAGGACAACGCGCATTGAGTTGGTGTGCGATAACGGGCCACCGGCAGGCGCCGGTATCTGCCGATCCACGATGCGAGCAGCTTCTTCCAACGCCGCCCCCCGAAGACGCACCACCTCGCTCGCAGGCTGCTCATCCGCTGCTGCTCGGGCGTCGGTGGGTTGTGCCGGGGTGAGGGCGACAAGCTTTGCAGACAACGCGATAGCTTCATCCTGCCAATCTTCAAGGCAGACATTTGGGCGACCGCGTGTCCACTCCATTCTGGCAAGACGGTCAATGAAGTCAGAAGCTTGCGCAACCGCCTCCCGATCCACGCTCCCCGCGCCGGGTTCGCTGCTCATCGCCCATATCCCCCGTGAAGCATTTCCATAAACGTGATGAATAAGATAGCTGTCGCAGCCGCCCAGACTCCCACTGCTATTGGAGAGCCATTCTCAAACGTCTGCTTTCCGAGACACCGGCCGATCATCCCCGCGCACACGAACATACCCAAGAAAATCGCCATCATGACTTCAAACATCGCGATCTCCCTTGGTGAGGGCGAGGACAGCATCGGCCTGCCATTCCGACAGCTCTCGGCCGTCTCGATAGCCAACTAGGGCGCCGGGCAGCTATCGCCTTCGCAATCGCCTCCCGACCCACCCCCGCATCCCGCGCCTCGTCCGTCGTTGAGGATGGCGGGGTGGGTAGTGGCATCCAGTGGGTAGGGATAAGCGGGCCAATCGCGCTTTGATGAGGATAACGATCAGTCGTCCACCTTTCCCATGGCGCGTACCATTGCGCCACTTCAACGCACGAAAACGGTTCCCGTAGCCATAGTTGTACCCGAGTCCCATCCCTCGGCGCGCTCTCGATCGACCGCCACCCCGCCCCACAGTCGGAGGACGTGCGCTCGCCCTGTTCGGAACGGATCAGGGCCTCGAAGCGGGCGAAGGCGGCATCAGCCTCGGCCAACTCTCGATAGGCGGAAGCTGTAAGTGGGACATCGCCTGATAGGGTGTTCGCGACTTGCAGTCCGCGCTTGATCGCGGTCAAGTCGGCCAACACCTCAACGGCAGGCGAGGGGGGTGCGTCAGGCATCGGGTGATCCTTTCGGGAGTAGATTGCGGATGGCGCGCGCGAACGCCAAGCCGGTCAGGTTGCCGTGCTTGCGAGGATCAAGGAACGACAGGTCTCGCTCGTTCGACCAAGTCTCTTGACCGCTCTCAACGATCTCCGCGCACGCCTCGATGAAGATGACGGCAGCAGCACGCGCCGCTCGCCGATCCACGTCGCTCAAACGCGCAACCGGGTTCGTGCCCGGCAAGGCTCGCGCATCGCGGATCGCCTTTGCTGCCCGCTTCACCAGCGCTTCACTATCGGGCATTGTCGGCGCGATCGACGTATTCGCGAGTAGGGCGATAAGGAAAAGCAATGTCTCGGCAGCTGTCGCGGTTGGTGAAACACGCACCATCGGGATCACGAAAGACAATCGCCTCGATGTCGTACGCCGTGCCATCGGCGCGCTTGAACACGTGCGAGCATCACTTATTCTGCGCGACCATGTCCTCGTCGTAGTCGAGCGCGGTCCACTCATCATCGTCGCCGGTAAGCGGCGATATGGGCTCGAACCGCAGCACCTTCTCTAGGATGCCAACAGCATATGAGGCGCTAAACCCGCTATGCCCCTCATCGCTGAATGCTTCAACCATGCGCAAGATGTGCGCATCCATCATGTCCTGCATCTCGTCCAGTTCGCCACTCCGAAGACGGCGCAATTCCTCTTTCGCAAACGCGACCATGTTGCTCATTGTCTTATCTCCATGTTGAAAAGGGCCACCAGCACTTCATCGGGCGGCGTCATTGGGATTGCTCGGCGAGGAGGTGGGCGTGTCACGAGAACGCCGCCCATGCTAGGAAACCGATGACGATCCAAATGATGACGAAGGTCTTCCAACCGCCCTCATCGGCATCCCATCCGCGCTTGATACGGGCCATTCTCCTCTCCACCTCCTCATCGAACGGGGTGGCGTCGTGGGGCTTCATGCCACGATCCTTTCGGGCTTGGCGGTGCGCGCGAGCGACGCGTCACGGGCGGCAATCATCTCGTCCGCCGCGCGAAACACATCGCTCGGGTTGCGGAGCTTGCGCGTCGGGGCTGGGCCGTTCTCGTCCCAATCGCAGAAGTGAAAGCGCACGAACTGATCGAGCGCGCCCCACGCGCTCTCCTCGCTCCATTCCGGCTCGTAGTAGCCTTCCATAGAGCCGATCATCGCCGTGCCCGGCCACGGGTGGTAAGGCTGGTGCAGCTTGATGTACGGGAACCGCGTGCCTGCTCGGCAGCGCGGACGCAGCACGATCTCTCCGTCACCATGAAGGCGCTCGTCGTGAACGCTGGAGCACCGCTCCCAATGCTTCCGCGCGTGGATGATGAGACCGTGATAGTTGTCGCCGGCCTCGGACAGGAATTGCTCGCGGTGGTCGCCTAGCAGCGGCAGCAGCGGGGCGGCACGCTTCGAGAGCTTCTTGAGGATGCGAAGGTTCATCCGACCACCTCATCGGACAAGCTAGAGGACGGGGTGGCGTCGTGGGGTGGACGCGCGGTCATGCGGCGGCTTCCGCGCACAGGCGGCGAACTTCAGTGGCCTCCGCGTTGTCGCCATAGTCGCAGTCGCCGCAGCGCGTGCAGACGTTCACCGGAACCGAACATCCGCAGTTGTCGCCGAGATCGCAGCAAGCGTTGCAGCCGCCGTAAGACTGCATGTCGCACCCGACCTCGGCGCACGTTGATGCCGCGACGCGCCGCCGCAACTGGTCCGCGCGGGCTTCAGCGGCGGCCAGTTCCTCGACAAGCCCACTCACGACGCCACCCGATCGCGCACGGCATCCTGGGTAGCCACCTGATCGATGTTTGCCCGCTCGACGCGGAAGGTGAGCGCGACGACGTGGGGGTTGTCCTGCCAGCGCTGCTCATTCTCGGTGTGCAGGCTGTTCCAGAGCAGCGCGTAAGCAGCGACCGGGTCGGGCGCGCTTTGCCCGTCACTGCCGCTCCACCAACCACCAGGCGCGTAATTCAACCCTTCGGCGATCGCGTCGCGGACGCTGATCTCTTGAAGCGGTTCGACGCGCACCTCCTCCACGATCAGCGTCAGGCGCGAGGCCCAGCGAGGCATGTGGATGGAGGGGATGCCGATGCTGCGGCGCTCGCCGTCGTTGTAGGATCGATCGATCAGGCGGAAGTAGGCCGCGAGGGAAGCATCAGGGATGTCACCGGTGCAGGGACCGGTCTGCCGTCGACGGTCATCCACGAACGTGATCTCGCAGTCGTCACCTTCCGCCCAGAACCGCACGCTCTCCCGCACGTAGAGCCGATCGCCTTGCTCATATCGCACCGGCACCTTCCCGGGTCCGCTCGGCGAGTTGAAGAACCAGCTGTCGCGCTCATCGCTCGCGTAATGGATGCCGGTGTAGCGGGCGCCGGCGGGAAGCCTCTTGCTGACGATCCTCCGCGTCTGCGTCTTGCGGCCGGCGAGCAGGGCGCGCACCATCGAACCCGAAAAGATGATGGGGCGATCAGTCATGACGCACCTCCGCCGGCAGCGTCTCGGGCAGGGGTGCGCCGATCACGGGGGCGAGGGTACGAGCCTGGAACAGGGCCTTGGCGCGGGCGAGAGCGGTGGAACGGGCGCGTCGAGTGCTTTTCGCCGCCGCCACTCGACGCGCAGCGACTCGCGATGGCGCTACTCCGCGCCTCCACGGCGCCGAGAACAGGCCGTGAAAGTCAGAACGCTGGTCATAACGCCAGTCAGAACGAGGCTTGCGCCCTCGCCTGAGATTGGCGGTTTTCCGGCATTTAACTGGCTCCCCGGGCAGGATTCGAACCTGCGACAACTCGATTAACAGTCGAGGGCTCTACCGCTGAGCTACCGAGGAATGGCCGGGCGCGGATATGCCCGAGCGGAGGATGGCCGTCAACGGGACGTGAGGGAGCAGCGAACCCTCCGTGCGGGCGCCACTTAGACCGCGAATTGCTCCATCGTGATGCGATCGTCGAGCGCGTGCTCGGGATCGAACAGCAAGGTGAGCGCGGTCGAGCGATCGAGCACGATCTCGACCGTCGACACATCGCGTATCTCGCGCTGGTCGGCCACCGCGGAGACGGGGCGCTTGACCGGATCGAGCACCCTCAGCCCGATGCGGCTGCTCTCGGGCAGGATGGCGCCGCGCCAGCGGCGGGGACGAAAGGCGCTGATCGGGGTCAGCGCGATCAGCCCCGAGCCCAGCGGCAGGATCGGCCCCTGCGCCGAGAAATTATAGGCGGTCGATCCCGCCGCCGTCGCCGCCAGCACGCCGTCGCAGACGAGCTCGGGCAGCACCACGCGGCCGTCGACCGACACCTCGATCCACGCCGTCTGCCGCGTCTCGCGCAGCAGCGACACCTCGTTGATCGCGGGGCTGTCGAAACGCTCGCCGTCCACCGTCTCGGCCGACATGCGCAGCGGCGCGACGGTGAAGGCGCGGGCGCGGGCGAGGCGATGGTCGAGCGCGTCGAGCTTCCACTCGTTCATCAGGAAGCCGACGGTGCCGAGATTCATCCCGAAGACCGGCCGGATCGCGTGGCGATCGAGCATGGCGTGCAGCGTCTGGAGCATGAAGCCGTCGCCACCCAGCGCGACGATCAGCTCCGCCTCCTGGAGCCCGACGAACTCGTAGCGGCGGCACAGCTCGGCGGCGGCGGCCTGCGCCTGGGGCGTGGGCGAGGCGGCGAGCGCGAGGCGGCTCGCGTCGCGGCGTCGATCGCGGCTGTCGCCCCCCATCGGCATCCTAGCCGCCGGTCGCGCTCATGTGGCGGGCGACGGCGGGCGCGGCGTCGCGCTCCTCGATCCTAAAGCCGTGCGCGCGCGGCTTCAGCGCCAGCGCCTCGTCGATCGCGGCGTCGAGCGCGTCGCGCCCGCCCTCGCGCCACGCGGCGCGCAGGTCGACGCGGTCGTCGTGGCCGAGGCACATGTAGAGCCGGCCGGACGCGGTGAGTCGCACGCGGTTGCAGCCGTCGCAGAAATTCTCGGTCAGCGGCGTGATGAACCCGACCCGCGTCGCAGTGCCCGGCACGCGCAGGTAGCGTGCCGGCCCGCCGGTGCGGTGCGCGTCGGCGACGAGGCCGAACCGCTCGATCAGGTCGCGCCGCACGCCGTCGAGCGGCAGGTAGCGATCGGTGCGATCCTCGTCGACGACGCCGAGCGGCATCGTCTCGATGAACGTCAGGTCATGCCCTTCCGCGACGCACCAGCGCAGCATGGCGCCGACCTCGTCCTCGTTAACGCCTTTCAGCGCGACCATGTTTATCTTGACGGCCATGCCCACCGCCCGCGCGGCTGCGATGCCGGCGAGCACTTGGCCGAGGTCGCCGGTGCGCGTTATCGCGCGGAAACGCTCCGGATCGAGGCTGTCGAGGCTGACGTTGATCCGGCGCACCCCGGCCGCCGCCAGCGCGGGCGCGTGCTCGGCGAGGCGGGTGGCGTTGGTGGTGAGCGTCAGCTCGTCGAGCGCGCCGGTGGCGAGATGCCGGCCGATCCGCGCCGCCAGCTCGCCGATGCCGCGTCGGACGAGCGGCTCGCCGCCGGTCAGCCTGATGCGTCGCACGCCGCGCGCCACGAAGGCGTCGGCGATCGCCGCCATCTCCTCCAGCGTCAGCACCGCTGAGCGCGGCAGGAAGGTCATCGCCTCGCCCATGCAGTAGCGGCAGCGCAGATCGCAGCGGTCGGTGACGGACAGACGCAGGTAGCTGATGCGCCGACCGAACCCGTCGATCAGCGCCGCGGGCGGCGAAGGAGCGATCGTCGCCATCGCTTGCGTAGCTAGGACGCCGGCGCGGCCCCGGCAAGGTGCGCCTCGCGACGCTTTAAGGCCGGCGTGGGACAGATCGGCGCGGCGAAGCGGATTGGCGGCGGCGGCAGGGTTGCCTAGACGGAGGACCGGCGCCGTGATCGCGCGGTCGCCGGCCTGAGGAGAGCCTGTCATCGTCCAGATCGCGCGAACCGGCGCAGCTCCGCTCTTCCTGCTGTCCTTCCGGCAGCGCGACGAGCTTGCGCGCATGGTCGAGCGGATCGGCTGGAACCCGATCGCCGCGCGGCGCGCCGATGCCGCCGGCCGCCGCTTCCTCGCGTCCGGCGCGTCGGTGGTGCTGGTCGACGCGCGCGAGCGGACGGCGGATGCTCTCGCAGTGGTGCGCGACATCGCCGACACGGTGCAGGCCAACGGCGCCGCCATCCTGATCCTGTTCGCCCGCCGCGACATGGCGCAGATCGCCGCCGCCTACGAGGCCGGTGCCACGCACTACGTCATCGGGCCCCTCGTCGAGGCGGAACTCGCGCAGGCGCTGCGCTTCGCCGCGCGCCACGCCGAGCGTATCGCCGGCGGCCATCGCGGCGCCGACGGGCGCGACCGGATCGCCGCCGCCGACGCCTTGAGCTGGCGGTGGCGCCCGGGCCTGCCCCGCGCGGTAACGCTGAGCCCCGCGCTCGCGGCCCTCGCCGGGTTCGGCGCGGAGGAGGGCGAGCGCACCGTCACGCGCGGCGCCGCCGGGCGGCTGCTCGGGCGGGCGGGGCTCCGCGCGGCGCTGTCCGCCGTCGCGCGCCTGCGTGCCGGCGACACGATCGCGCCGTTCGCGCACGACAGGCCGGGCGGTGCCCGCCTTGCCCATCATGTCGCGCAGGACGCCGACGGCGAGGTGACCGGTCAGGTCGAGTCGCTCGACACGTCGCGCGGCGATCGCACCGTGCCGCGCGACGCTCTCACCGGCCTCGAAGACGGGCACGGGGCCCGGCGCTGGATCGAGGCGCGGCTCACCGGCGGGGCGGCGGCGGGGACAGGGGTGCCCGTCCTCCTCGTTCTGGGCCTGAGCCGCTTCGACATGGTCAACGCCGCCTTCGGGCGCGGCGTGGGCGATGCCATCATCCGCGCCGTCGGGCGACGCATCGAGCGGGTGGCGGCACTCGGCACCGGGCGGCGTCGGCTGGTCGCGCGGCTCGCCGGCGCCGAGTTCGCGATCGGCCTGCCGCCGCCCGCCACGATCGAGCAGGCGGAGGCGCTTGCCGCCGAGCTGGTCGCCGCGATCGGGCGGCCGTTCGTCGCCGGCGATCATGTCGTGACGCTCACCGCCCGCGCCGGCATCGCCGCCGCGCGGCCCGAGGACGCCGCCGCCGCCGACCTGCTGCGCAAGGCCAGCCTCGCGCTCGCCGACGCGCGCGAGGGCGACGCCGCCCGCGTGCGCGTGTTCGAGGCGGGCGAGGAGACGCGCCGTGCCGACGACCGCCGGCTGGAGCTGGATCTCCGCCTCGCGCTCGACGAGGAGCAGATCGAGATCGTCTGGCAGCCGCAGGTCTCGATCGCCACGGGTCGTATCACGGGCGTCGAGGCGCTGGCGCGCTGGCGCCACCCGACGCTGGGCGAACTCGGCGCCGACGCGCTGTTCGCGGCGGCCGAGCGCTCCGACTATCTCGCCGAACTCTCCACCCACGTGCAGGAGCGCGCGGTCGCCGTCGCGGCGCGCTGGGAGGGCGCGCTGGGCGCGCTGCGCGTCTCGATCAACGTCACCGCCGCCGACATCGGCGACACGGGCTTCGCCGCGGCGATGCTGGCGCGCATCGACGGCGCGGGGCTGGCGCGCGACCGCGTGACGGTGGAGGTGACGGAGACGGGCCTCATCGCCGATCTCGGTGCCGCCGCCGGCCTGCTCGCCTCGCTGCGCGCGGCGGGGCTCAGGGTGGCGATCGACGATTTCGGCACCGGCTATTCCAGCCTCGCTTACCTGAAGGCGCTGCCGCTCGACACCATCAAGATCGACCGGCGGCTGGCGCAGGACATCGCCGGATCGGCGCGCGACCGCATCGTGGTGCGATCCGTCATCGACATGGCGAGGTCGCTCGGGCTCGCGGTGGTGGCGGAGGGGGTGGAGACCGAGGAGCAGCTCGCTTTGCTGGCGCGCGAGGGCTGCCAATATTATCAGGGCTTTCTGTGCTCGGTGCCCGTGGACGAGGCGGGGCTGCGCAGGCTGGTGCGCTGATCGCGGCGGAGCGGGGTCGCCGCCGGGCGACGACCCCGCGCGACGTCACGCTTTCTTGCGGCCGCGCTTCGGGTTCGCGGCGGCCTCGGCGTCCTCCTCCTCGTCGGGCGACTCCTCGCCCGCCTCGGCGAGCGCCTCGCCCAGCGCCTTCAGCTTGTCCTGCGCCTTGTCGGACTTGTCAGCGATCTTGGTGGTCGCCTCGCCCAGCCGGTGGAGCAGCGCGTGGACGCGATCGCTGTCGGGCTCCGGCTTCTCGAGCTGCTTGCGGAGCGAGGCGAGATCGCGAAGGATGCCCTTCGCGCCCGCCACGTCGACGTCGGCGAGCGCCGCCTCCCAGTCCTCGATCATGTCCGCGCCCTTGCCGGGCTTGGTCTCGTCGAGACCGCGATTGATCGCGTTCATCGTTCCAGCGAACTTCAGGGCCATGGTTCGATCCTCCTCCAGTATCGGCACGGCTGAACGAAGACTTTCGCCGACATATCCGGCGTTCGGACGACGATTTCGTGCTCAGGAAACATAGATCACGGCCAGCCGACGCCGCCCGTCTCGCCGTAAATCTGCCCGGTGGTGTAGCTCGAACGCGCGTCCGCCAGCTCGACGTAGACGGAGGCGAGCTCGGCCGGCTGGCCGGGGCGCTTCATCGGCGTGTCGGCGCCGAATTGCGGCAGGCGCTCGGGCAACTGCCCGCCGCCGACCTGGAGCGGCGTCCAGAACGGGCCGGGCGCCACGCCGTTCACGCGGATGCCCTTGTCGATCATCTGCTTGGCCAAGCCGCGCACGAAGATCATGATCGCGCCCTTGGTGCAGGCATAGTCGAGGATCTCGGGCACCGGCTGCTGCGCGTTGATCGAGGTGGTGCAGATGATCGCGGCGCCCGCCGGCAGATGCGGGATCGCGGCCTTGGCGATCCAGAACATCGCGTAGATGTTGGTCTTCATCGTCTGTTCGAGCTGCTCGGTGGTGATCTCCATGATCGACTTCACCGAGTGCTGGTAGGCCGCGTTCGACACGAGGATGTCGAGCCCGCCGAGCTGGCGCGCCGCGCTCTCCACCATCTGGCCGCAGAACGCCTCGTCGCGGATGTCGCCGGGCAGCAGCACCGCCTTGCGCCCGGCCTGCCGGATCAGCTTGGCGACGTCCTGCGCGTCGGGCTCCTCGTGCGGGTGATAGTTGATCGCGACGTCCGCGCCCTCGCGCGCGTAGGCGATGACGGCGGCGCGGCCGATGCCGCTGTCGCCGCCGGTGACGAGCGCCTTGCGCCCCTTGAGCCGGCCCGAGCCCCTGTAGCTCTTCTCGCCGCAATCGGGCACCGGGATCATCTTGGATTGCAGCGCCGGCCAGGGCTGCTGCTGCTGCTGGAAGGGCGGCTTGACGTAGCGGTCCTGCGGGTTGCCGAGCTGGGCCGTTTCCCCCGCGTCCATCGGCACCGCGCCGATCGCGGGGCCGGCGACGGCGGACGCGAGGCCGGCGGCGGCGAGGCCCCGGAACATGTCGCGGCGGGTGGTGTCGATATCGTCGGCCATGGGACGCTCCTCGTTCGCTGCTTGCCCGAACGGCGAGGAGCCCAAGTGGTTCAACGCCAAGTGCTTCGTGGCGATCACGGGGCTACGTGCGTCAGGCCGCCGCCTTGGCGAGCCCCTTGGCGAGCTGCCCCGCGCCGTGCAGCCGCTTGGCCGGGTCCGACCAGTCGCGCTGGATCACCAGCTTCTCGTCGGGGCGCAGCTTGGCGGTGCCCTTGAGCCGCTCGACGTAGGAGAACAGCCCGCGCACGTTGGGGAAGCCGCCCTCGGCAAAGGTGACGAGCGCGCCCTTCTGTCCGACGTCCAGCTTGGCGATCCGCGCCGCGCGGCAATCGAGCTTGATCGCGATGACGTCGATCAGGTTCTTCGTCTCCGGCGGCAGCTTGCCGAAGCGGTCGATCAGCTCGGCGGCGAAGGCGTCGATGCCCTGGCGGTCCTCGATGCCGGTGATGCGGCGGTAGAGGCCCATGCGCAGATCGAGATCGGGCACGTAGGTCTCGGGGATCAGCACCGGCACGTCGACGGTGATCTGCGGCGAGAAATCCGATTTCGCCTCGGGCACGTCGACGCCGCCCGCCTTGGCGATCGCGATCGCGTCCTCCAGCATCGACTGGTAGAGTTCGAAGCCGACTTCCTTGATGTGGCCGGACTGCTCGTCGCCCACCAGGTTGCCCGCGCCGCGGATATCGAGATCGTGGCTGGCGAGCTGGAAGCCCGCGCCCAGCGTGTCGAGATCGCCGAGCACGCGCAGGCGCTTGTCCGCGCCTTCGGTCATCAGCCGGCCGGCCGCCGTCGTCAGGTAGGCGTAGGCGCGCGTCTTGGACCGGCCGACGCGGCCGCGAAGCTGGTAGAGCTGCGCCAGGCCGAAGTGATCGGCGCGGTGGACGATTATCGTGTTGGCGGACGGGATATCGAGCCCGCTCTCCACGATCGTGGTGGACAGCAGCACGTCGTACTTGCGATCGTAGAAGGCGGAGATCTTCTCCTCCACCTCGCCCGCGCCCATCTGGCCGTGGGCGGTGACGAAGCTCACCTCGGGCACCTCGTCGCGCAGGAACTTCTCGACGTCGGGCAGGTCCGCGACGCGGGGCGCCACGAAATAGCTCTGGCCGCCACGATAATGCTCGCGCAGCAGCGCCTCGCGCAGCACAACGGGATCCCACGGCATCACGTAGGTGCGCACCGCCAGTCGATCGACCGGCGGCGTCTGGATCACCGACAGCTCGCGCAGGCCCGACATCGCCATCTGCAGCGTGCGCGGGATCGGCGTGGCGGTTAGCGTGAGGACGTGGACATCGGCCTTGAGCGCCTTCAGCCGCTCCTTGTGGACGACGCCGAAGCGCTGCTCCTCGTCGACGATGACGAGGCCCAGCCGCTTGAACTCGGTATTCTTGGCGAAAACGGCGTGAGTGCCGATCACGACGTCGAGCTTGCCGTCCGCCAGCCCGTCCCGCGTCGCCTTGGCCTCGGCGGCGCCGACGAGGCGCGAGAGGCGGCCGACCTCCAGCGGGAAGCCGCGAAAACGCTCGGCGAACTGGTTGTAGTGCTGGCGCGCCAGCAGCGTGGTGGGGCACACCACCGCCACCTGCATGCCGGACATGGCGGCGACGAAGGCGGCGCGCATCGCTACCTCGGTCTTGCCGAAGCCGACGTCGCCCACCACCAGCCGGTCCATCGGCTTGCCGGCGGACAAATCCTCCAGCGTCTCGCCGATCGCGCGATCCTGGTCGTCCGTCTCCTCATAGGGGAAGCGATCGACGAACTCGGCGTAGCCGGCACCTTCCTCCGCCACCTCGGCGTGGCGCAGCGCGCGCGCGGCCGCCGTCTTCATCAGCTCGCCCGCGATCTCGCGGATGCGCTCCTTCATGCGCGCCTTGCGCTGCTGCCAGGCGACGCCGCCCAGCCGATCGAGGCCGACATTGTCGGCGTCCGCGCCGTAGCGCGACAGCACGTCGATATTCTCCACGGGCACGTAGAGCTTGTCGCCGCCGCCATATTCGATCGCGACGCAATCGTGCGGCGCCTTGGCAACGGGCACGGAGGTGAGGCCGAGATAGCGGCCGATGCCATGCTCGGCATGGACCACGAGATCGCCGACGCCGAGCGTCGCGAGCTCGGCCAGGAAGGCGTCGGCGGATCTCTTGCGCTTGGCGCGGCGGACGAGGCGATCGCCGAGCAGATCCTGCTCGGTGAGCACCACCACGTCGGGCGCGGTGAAGCCATGATCGAGCGGCAGGACGGCGAGCGCGATGCGGCCGTTGGGCTTGGGCGTGGCGGTGCCCAGCGCCTCCTGCCAGCTCTCGACGGGGGCGAGCGCGGTGAGCCCATGCTCGTCGAGCAGGCCGGACAATCGCTCGCGCGAGCCAATCGTGTAGCTCGCCAACACGACGCGGCGGCCCTCGCGCTGCATCTTGCGGACGTGGACGGCGACCGCTTCGTAGATGTTTTCTTGTGCCGTGCGCTCCGGCGTGAAGTCGCGGGGGCTCGCGACGTCGAAATCGAGCACGGTCGCGCTCTCGGGCTCGCGGTGGCCGGTGGCGAGGTGCATCGGCCTGTCGGCGATCAGCGCCTCCCACTCGGCCTGTCGCAAGTAGAGCGTGTCGGCGGGCAGCGGGCGGTAGCTGCCGGGATCGGCGGACTGCGCGCGGGTACGGTTGGCGTGATAGTCGGCGATCGCCTCGAAGCGGCCCTCGGCGGCGCCCGCCGTGCCGGCGTCGCGCACGATCACGTCGTCGTCGCCGAGGTGATCGAAGAGCGTGGCGAGCCGTTCCTCGAACAGCGGCAGCCAATGCTCCATGCCGGCCAGCCGCCGGCCGTCGGAGACCGCCTGATAGATGGGATCGCCCGTCGCCGTCGCGCCGAAGCGCTCGCGATAGCCCGAGCGGAAGCGCTTCACCGAGGCCTCGTCGAGCAGCGCTTCGGAGGCGGGCAGCAGCGTGAAGCCCTCGATGCGATCCACGGTGCGCTGGTCGGCGGGATCGAAGCGGCGCACGCTCTCCACCTCGTCGCCGAAGAAATCGAGCCGTAGCGCCATCTCCTCGCCCGAGGGCCAGAGATCGACCAGGCCGCCGCGCACGGCATATTCGCCGGGATCGGCCACCGTGTCGGTGCGGACATAACCGTTTGCTTGGAGCAGCCGCGACAAGGCGTCGCGATCGATGCGCTCGCCGGGCGCCAGTTTGGCGACGAGCTGGCGGATGCGGAACGGGGTGAGCGTGCGCTGGGTGGCGGCGTTGACGGTCGTGACGAGGAGCTGCGGCGCGCCCGCCTTGCCCTGCAGCGCGTGCAGCGTCGCCAGCCGCTCCGCAGAGAGCCTGAGCGAGGGCGAGGCGCGATCGAAGGGCAGGCAATCCCAAGCCGGGTAGGACAGCACCGACAGTTCGGGCGCGAAATAGCCGACCACGTCCGCCACGGCGCGCATCTGCTGCTCGTCCGACGCGACCAGCACCGCCCGCCGCCCCGCGCCGCACGCGCGCGCCACGTCGGCGAGCAGCGAGGCGAGGAACCCCGCCGGCACCGACGACAGGGTGAGGGGCGCCCGCGCCTTGAGGATGCGCGCGAGCTCGCCCGTCTCGGCCGCCGCCGCCATGCTCAACGCGGCACCGCGATATAGTCGAGCCGGCGCATCGCGTGCATCATCGCGCCCTCGTAGCGCGCCGGCGCCTGCTGCGTGCCGATCGCCCAGGCCATGACGTCGACATCGTCCTCCTCCAGTATCGCGGCGAACCACGCGACGGCGGCGTCGTCCCAGTCCGCATGATGCCTGTCGAAGAAGCCGCCGATCAGCAGGTCCGCCTCTTTGGTGCCGCGATGCCAGGCGCGGAAGCGAAGGCGCTTGATATGATGCTCGCGATCCATGCCTTGCCCCACGCGGAAAAGGCCGCGCGTGCACGGGCACGCGGCGGCTGTTAGGGCGCCAGATAGGCATGAGACCCGAACTCCTCAATCCGCTGTTCGCCGAGGTGGAGGCGCTGAAGGGAGTGGGCGCGGCCCTCCTGAAGCCGCTCCACAAGCTCGGCATCCGGCGCGTCGTTGATCTGCTGTTCCACCTGCCGGTTACGCTGGTCGAGCGCCGGCGCGTCGATCGGCTGGCGCTGTCGGACGCCGGGCGCGGCATCATCGCGACGCTGACGCCGGTGGAATATCGCGGCTCGTCGTCCCCACGCGGGCCGTTCCGTGTGCTGGCGCGCAACGAGGGCGGCGACGTGGTGGCGCTCACCTTCTTCGGCGGCGGCGGGGGCTATGCGCGCAAGCAGTTGCCGCTCGGCGAGCCGCGCATCGTGGCGGGGCGGCTCGATCTCTACGGAGATCAGTTCCAGATCGTCCACCCGGACCAGATCGTGGCGCCCGACGACGCGGGCGAGATCGTCGAGCGCGAGCCCGTCTATCCGCTCACCGCCGGGCTCACCTCGCGGCGGCTGGCGGCGCTGGTGGCGCAGGCGATGGAGCGCGTGCCAGACCTGCCCGAGTGGATCGAGCCCTCGCTGCTCGGCGCGCGCGGCTGGCCGCCCTTCGCGGAGGCGCTACGCCGGGCACACGCCGATCCCGGCGACGAGGCCGCGCGCGAGCGTCTGGCCTACGACGAGGTCTCGGCGGACCAGCTCGCGCTCATGCTGGTGCGCGGCGCGACGCGGCGGCGGAAGGGCCGCGCGCTGATCGGCGACGGGCGGCTGCGCCTCGCGCTCGACCTGCCGTACAGCCCCACCGGCGCGCAGGCGCAGGCGATCGCGGAACTGGAGGGCGACATGGCGCAAGGGACGCCGATGCTCCGCCTGCTCCAGGGCGATGTCGGCGCGGGCAAGACGCTGGTGGCGACGATGGCGCTGCTGGTCGCGGCGGAGGCCGGGGCGCAGGGCGCGCTGCTGGCGCCTACCGAGATCCTGGCGCGCCAGCATCACGCCACCTTGTCGCGGCAGCTCGGGGCGCTCGGCCTGACGGTGGCGATTCTCACCGGGCGCGAGAAGGGACGCGCGCGCGAGTCGACGCTGATGGGGCTGGCGGACGGCTCGATCGACATCCTGATCGGCACCCACGCCATCTTTCAACAGCACGTTGCCTATCGCGATCTCGGCCTCGTAGTGGTGGACGAGCAGCACCGCTTCGGCGTCGCGCAGCGCATGATGCTGGCCGCCAAGGCCGAGCGCCCGCCGCACCTGCTGGTGATGACCGCGACGCCGATCCCGCGCACGCTCACCCTCGCCAACTATGGCGAGATGGACGTCAGCCGGCTGGACGAGATGCCGCCCGGCCGTCAGCCGATCGAGACGCGCGTGGTGTCGCTGGAACGCATCGACGAGGTGACGGGCGCGGTCGGCCGCCATGCCGAGGCCGGCGGGCAGGCCTATTGGGTGTGCCCGCTCGTCGAGGAGACCGACAATGACGATGCGGCGGCGGAGGCGCGCGCGGCGGCGCTGACGGCGGCGTTGGGAACACGCGTCGGCCTCGTCCACGGCCGCATGAAGGGGCCGGACAAGGACGCGGTGATGGCCGCGTTCTCGCGCGGCGATCTCGCCGTGCTCGTCGCCACCACGGTGATCGAGGTCGGCGTGGACGTGCCCAATGCCACGCTGATCGTGATCGAGGGCGCGGAGCGCTTCGGCCTCGCCCAACTCCACCAGCTGCGCGGCCGGGTCGGGCGGGGCGGGGGCAAGTCCACCTGCCTGCTGCTGCGCGGCAACGCGCTCTCGGAAACGGCGCGATCGCGCCTAGCGCTGATGCGCGAGACCACCGACGGCTTCCGCATCGCCGAGGAGGATCTGAAGCTGCGCGGCGGCGGCGAGCTGCTCGGCACCCGTCAATCGGGCGAGGCCGGCGCCCGCCTCGCCGACGCCACGCGCACCGCCGCCCTCATCGACACCGCCCACGCCGACGCCCGCCTCCTCACCGATCGCGACGGCGGCCTGGAAGGGGCGAGGGGACGGGCGGCGCGGCTGCTCCTCTACCTGTTCGAGCGCGACGCGGCGGTGGCGTTGCTGCGGGCGGGGTGACGGCGGCTTTCGCCTCGACCTGGTCGTTCAAGGTGAGCCATCCAAGCTACCGAAAACGGCCCTTCGTTCAGCGCGATCTTCCCGCTTCTTCATCTCCCAATGGCAATTTCGAGAAAGAGCAATCGGGAACAGGTTTCGGGAAAGCGGGTCGCGCGGACAGCGGCCGGCCCGATTGGCGGGGCTCCTTCCCCGATCCACGTTCGTTCGCGGGAAAGCTGAAAAGGCCTACCGCTCTGGCGACATCGAAGGTCTCATTCCTTCAGCTCTTCCAGGATGAGCCGCCATGTTTCGTCGGCACGTCCCTCGAACATGCGTCGGGCGAGGTCGTGCGCACGTTCGCCAAAGTGCTCGCGGAGCGCAATTGCCATCAGGCGTACAGCTTCCGCACGGGGATCGGTATCGTCGATGAGTGCCATGCCGAATGCATGGAATTGGTCGCTCGAGCAACATAGTTTCAGAGGCTGGTTACCTCGCGCGGGTGACCCAGGCTGGTACGCCTATACAAAGTGGGGCTGAGCAGACAGTCGAGTGACTGTTTCCGTCAATCGCCGCCGTCAAGCCTGGATCATAAGATCGACGATCTATGGGATGATCGTAGCTATCGTCGTGGTGTGGGCGCTTGCCATCATCTGGTTCGTAGGGACGGGTTCGCACTACCATACTGCGTGATGGCAGCTATCGCCCTTGTGCCTCTTAACGCGGACCGACGCGAAACCACCGCTTTTAATAATGAGCATCCATCAGGTGCGCACCACCGACTTGACAAACGTACCATATAGGACAGCAGTGAACTCGCTCTCAAGCCGTGGACGCACGATGGCGGGCCGGGAGCGGTTCGGGCGGCGACGTTCGGGCCGGCGGCCGGCGCGAAGTCATCCGGTTCTCAAGCCGAAGCTTCGCCGGTCAAAAGCCGCCCCGGCTAACTGAGCCGTCCCGGCCACCACCGGGAGACGGCACCGCCGGGGGGCATCAAAGCCCGGACGCGATCGTGAGACATCGCGAGACTGTTCAAGTCGTCCGGCAACCGGGTGCGCGTGGCAGGACGCGCCGGCCGTATTCTCCCTCGATCCGCGAGAGCGGAGGCACGCCTGCGCCTACCGCATCAGCAGGCCGTGGCGCTTCTTGCCGAGGCTGATCTTCATCGGCGCCTTCTCCAGCACGATCTCGTAGGCCGGATCGGCGATCGCGACGTCGTTGAGGCGCACCGCGCCCTCCGCGATCTTACGCCGCGCCTCGCCGTTCGATGCCGCGAAGCCCAGCATGGTCAGCGCCGACACCAGCCCGATGCGACCCTCCTCCAGCCGCAACGTCGGCAGGTCGCCGCCCGCGGCACCTTCCTCGAAGGTGCGCCGCGCGGTCTCGCCCGCGTCGCGCGCCGCATCTTCGCCGTGCGCCATTGCGGTCGCGGCGTCGGCGAGCGCCTTCTTGGCGGCGTTGATCCCGGCGCCCTCCAGCGCCTCCAGCCGTGCGACCTCGTCGAGCGGCAGGTCCGTGAAGAGGCGAAGAAAGCGGCCGACATCGGCGTCCTGCGTATTCCGCCAGAACTGCCAGTAATCATAGGGACTCAGCATGTCAGCGTTGAGCCACACCGCGCCCTTGGCGGTCTTGCCCATCTTGCCGCCGTCCGCCGTGGTGATCAGCGGCGTGGTGAGCCCGTAAACCTGCGTGCCGTCCACGCGCCGGGCAAGCTCGATGCCGTTGACGATATTGCCCCACTGGTCCGATCCGCCCATCTGCAGGCGGCACGCGGCGCGGCGCGAAAGCTCCAGGAAATCATAGCCCTGGAGGATCATGTAGTTGAATTCCAGGAACGACAGCGACTGCTCGCGATCCAGCCTGAGCTTTACCGAATCGAAGCTCAGCATCCGGTTGACCGAGAAGTGCCGCCCGATGTCGCGCAGGAAGGGAATGTAGGCGAGGCCGTCCAGCCACTCGGCATTGTCGACCATGACCGCGTCCGATGGGCCATCCCCGAAGATCAGGAACCGCTCGAAGACACGGCGTATCGAGGCGATGTTGGCGGCGATCGTCGCGTCGGTCATCAGGCTGCGCGCCTCGTCCTTGAACGAGGGATCGCCGATCTTGCCGGTGCCGCCGCCCATCACCACGATCGGCCTGTGCCCCGCCTGCTGGAGCCGGCGCAGCATCATAATCTGGACGAGGCTGCCGACGTGGAGCGATGGCGCGGTGGGATCGAAGCCGATATAGCCCGGCACGACCTCGCGGGCGGCGAGCGCGTCGAGCGCCTCGGCGTCCGTCACTTGGTGGATGTAGCCGCGCTCGGCGAGCGTGCGGAGGAGGTCTGACCGGTAGCTCGTCATGGCGGGCGGGGCGGTAGCACAAGGATCGACGCGATGGGTAGCGAGGCGATGCTGGCGGTGGGCCTTATGTCCGGCACGTCGCTCGACGGCGTCGACGCCGCGCTGATCGAGACCGACGGGGAAGGACATGTCCGCCCGATCGCGTTCCGCTCCGAGCCCTACTCGCACGACGCGCGCCGCCAGCTTCGCGAGGCGACCGCGCTGGCGCTCGCCTACGATCGGCCGCGGCCGAGCCCCGAGATCGTCGCGGCGGCCGAGCTGGTGACGCGGCGCCACCTGCTCGTCGTGCGCCAGCTGCTGCGCGACGCCGGCGTCGTGGCGAACCAGGTGGCCGTGGTCGGCTTCCACGGGCAGACGGTGGCGCACCGGCCGGATCGCGGCTGGACGTGGCAGATCGGCGACGGCGCGGCGATGGCCGACGCGCTCGGCATCGCGGTGATCGACGACTTCCGCTCGGCAGACGTCGCGGCGGGCGGGCAGGGCGCGCCGCTGCTTCCCGTCTACCACCGCGCGGTGGCCGCTGGGGAGGGGCTGCCGGTGGCGATCCTCAACCTGGGCGGCGTCGCCAATATCAGCTATCTCGACGAAGGCGCGCTGGTGGCGTTCGATACCGGCCCGGCCAACGCGCTGGTCGACGACTGGATGATGGCCGAGCGTGGATCGCCCCGCGACGAGGACGGCGCGCTCGCCGCCACCGGCGCCGTCCACCGCAGCGTGCTCGACGCGCTGCTCGACAACCCCTGGTTCGACCTGCCGCCGCCCAAGTCGCTCGACCGCGCGGACTTCACCGCCCAGCCCGCGCGCGGCCTGTCGGCGGCCGACGGGGCGGCGACGCTCACCGCCTTCACCGCCGCCACCGTGGCGCTGGCGCTCGATCACCTGCCCGCCCGCCCGCGCCGCCTGCTGGTGGCGGGCGGCGGGCGGCACAACGCGACGATGATGGCGATGATCGCGGATGCCTGCGCGCTTCCCGTCGAACCCGTCGAGCGGCTCGGCGCCGATGGCGACGCGGTGGAGGCGCAGGGCTTCGCCTATATGGCGGTGCGCACGCTACGCGGCCTGCCGATCAGCTTTCCCGGCACCACCGGCGTGCCCGTGCCGACGATCGGCGGCTGCATCCATCGCCCCGGAAAGCCGACATGATCCGGTCCGGCCGTCGCGCGCGGCGACGCTCGCCGCATCCCACCACGTCTGCCCGCCCGACGCCTGATCGACGAGGGAGCGAGGTGATCGCCGCCGCCATTCCTGCAACCGCAAGCGGCGGCGCTGGCCGAGCGGTGGCGGCTCAGGCCGTTCGCGCGGCCTCGCGCGTCTCGAGCAGGTCCCACAAGCCGCGATGCTGGACGAGGAGCTGGCGCGCGCCGAAGGCGAGCGCGCGATCGTTGCCGAGCGCCGCGACGACCGAGGCCGACGCCGTCTCGCCGTCGCGCGCCGGCGGCAGGTCGCAGGGCGGCGACTGCACGCCCGCGCGTCGCGCGGCGCGGTCGAGCATCGCGCGCACCGTCGCCCACTCGGCGACGAGCGCGAAGGCGGCGCCGAGCGCGGTGCCGCGCCGATCCGATTGCGAGAGAACGGCGAGCGCGTGCGTCTGGCTGCCCACCGCCGCCTCGCTCTGCGCCTGCCCGGGCGTGCTCGGCATCGCGCCGACCGACACGGTTAGCCGCGTCAGGAAGGCGCGCTCGGCCGCGAAGCCCGCGGTGACGCGATAGA
Source organism: Sphingomonas sp. (assembly GCF_965200105.1). Taxonomy (GTDB): domain Bacteria; phylum Pseudomonadota; class Alphaproteobacteria; order Sphingomonadales; family Sphingomonadaceae; genus Solisphingomonas. The sequence continues at coordinate 189,142 of NZ_CBDATN010000003.1, read as the reverse complement.
TCCAGTCACGCGCGTCGGTGTGAAAGACGCGGTCGGCGGCGTGGTCGATCACGCCGGGGAAGCGGCCGTGGAGCAGGCACAGGAAGTGCACCGCGTCGGCCAGCATCGCGTTCGACGACTCCGCGCCGCCGAGCCGCGCGAGATAGGGGTGCCGGCCGCTGCCCTCCTCACCGACGAGCGCGGCGATGACGCCTTCGCGCGGGGAGCCGACCCCGTCCGCCTTGCTCGCCATGTCGGAAACTCCCTATACGCCCCTGTCGCGCGCCTATGCGCGTTCGCGGGTAAAGGGGGAGTTTACGGGCCGCCGGACCCGCCGCCGCGTTGCCCGAGCTGAGGGAGACGGGAACATGAATTTCGGCATGGGTTCGGGAGTCGGCTGGCTCGGCACGATCGCGATCATCTGCGCGCTGGGCGCGCTCGGCATCTTCCTCGCCTTCTTCTTCGCGGCCGCGAAGGGCGCGCACGACGACGTGGTGGAGGAGGATCGCGACCACGCCCGCGACGACTAGCCTGCTGCCGGAGGGGGTCGCCCGGTAGCCCAGCCGACCGGACGCCCCGGCACCCGCTACTGGTCGAGGAAGCTCCGCATCTTGCGGCTGCGCGAAGGGTGCTTGAGCTTGCGGAGCGCCTTGGCCTCGATCTGGCGGATGCGCTCGCGCGTCACCGAGAATTGCTGGCCGACTTCCTCCAGCGTGTGATCGGTGTTCATGCCGATGCCGAAACGCATCCTGAGCACGCGCTCCTCGCGCGGCGTCAGGCTGGCGAGCACCCGCGTGACGGTCTCCTTCAGGTTCTGCTGGATCGCGGCGTCGACCGGGATGACGGCGTTCTTGTCCTCGATGAAGTCGCCGAGATGGCTGTCCTCCTCGTCGCCGATCGGCGTCTCCAGGCTGATCGGCTCCTTGGCGATCTTCATCACCTTGCGGACCTTTTCCAGCGGCATCGACAGCCGCTCGGCAAGCTCCTCGGGTGTCGGCTCGCGGCCGGTCTCGTGGAGGAACTGACGCGAGGTGCGGACCAGCTTGTTGATCGTCTCGATCATGTGGACGGGGATGCGAATCGTGCGCGCCTGGTCGGCGATCGAGCGCGTGATCGCTTGGCGGATCCACCACGTCGCATAAGTCGAGAACTTGTAGCCGCGGCGATACTCGAACTTGTCCACCGCCTTCATCAGGCCGATATTGCCTTCCTGAATGAGGTCCAGGAACTGAAGTCCGCGATTCGTGTACTTCTTCGCGATCGAAATCACGAGGCGTAGGTTCGCCTCGACCATCTCCTTCTTGGCGATTCGCGCCTCTCGCTCGCCCTTCTGGACCATGTTCACGATGCGCCGGAACTCGGGCAGCGACATGCCCGTCGCCTGCACGATCTCGGCGATCTCGGCGCGGATGCGCTCCACCGCGTCGGCCTCCGCCGCCGCGAACGCCGCGAACTTCTTATCGAGCCCGCGCACCGTATCGAGCCAGCCCTCGGCGAGCTCGCTGCCGATATAGCTGTCGAGGAACGCCTTCCTCGGCACCTTGTGGCGCTCGGCCAGGCGCAGCATCTGGCCACCGAGCGCCGTCAAGCGGCGGTTATAGGCGTAGAGCTGGTCGACCAGAAACTCGATCTTGGCGCCGTGGAACTGGACGCTCTCCACCTCGGCGGTCAGCTCCTCGCGCAGGCGGTTATAGTCCGCTTCCTCGCGCGCGCCGAAGCCGCCGAGGTTGAGCGCGTCGACCCGGCGCTGCTGGATGCGGCCGAACTGGCCGTACAGCTCGGTGATCCGCGCGAACCGCTCCAGCGCCATCGGCTTGAGCTGCTCCTCCATTTGCGCGAGGCTGAGCGTGTTGTCCTCCTCGTCCTCCTCGACGGGGCGCGGCGCGCGGCGCTCGGTCAGCGCCTCCTCGTCCTCGTCGGGCGCGGCGGGCGCCTCTTCCGGCTCCTCCTCGGCGCGGAACGACGGGCCGGCGGTCTTCTCGCTGATCTCGCCGTCGCCCTCGGCCTCCTCGTCGGAGAGCGCCTCGGGGGCGGGATCCTTGTTGAGCATCGCGTCGAGATCGAGAATCTCGCGGAGCTGGATCTGGCCCTCGTTCAGCGCATTGGACCAGCCGATGATAGCGGTGAAGGTGATCGGGCTCTCGCACAGACCCATGATCATCGTGTCGCGGCCCGCCTCGATGCGCTTGGCGATCGCGATCTCGCCCTCGCGGGAGAGCAGCTCCACCGCGCCCATCTCGCGCAGGTACATGCGCACCGGATCGTCGGTGCGGTCGACCGTCTCCTTCTTGGGAGCGACCTGGAAGACCTCCTGCTCGCCGGCGTCCGGCTGCGCGTCCTCGGCGGCGTCGTCGTCGTCCGCGGGCTTGTCGTCCTCGCCGGCGTCCTCGTTCTCGACGATGTTGACGCCCATCTCGTTGATCGCGGACATCACGTCCTCGATCTGGTCGGTGGACATCTCGCCGACGACGGCGTTCAGCTCGTCCACCGTCAGGTAGCCGCGCTTCTTGGCGCGCGCGACCAGCTTCTTGAGACTGGCGTCGTTAAGATCGATCAGCGGCGCGTCGCCGTCGCCGCCTTCGCCGTTACCACCGGCCGCCGTCGCCACTTCCGCCGTGTTGGTCTTCGCCATTCAACCGCTACCCTGCTCGACGGGCGGCGCTCAGATCGCGTCGTCCGTAATCTGCATCAACTCCGAGAGGCGCCGATCCGTTTCGCGCCGCTCGTCGATCAGATGCCTCTGATCGTCCCAGGCGGCGACGTCGGCCTCGTCGTTGAACCGCGACGGGATCGCGGCCAACGCCTCGTCCACCTCCGCCCGCCTGACCAGCAGCCCGATCACGTCCCCCAGATCGCGGCGCGCGCGATCGGGCTCGGCATCGCCGCGCTGGAACGAAAAGGCAAGCTGGTTGGCGCCTGCCCGATCCGCCGACAGGCCTTCCGCGCCGGCGCTACGCAATATGGGCGCGAGCGTATCGGCTTCAAGCGCCACGCCGCGCCACGCCGCCTCGACCAGCGCGGCGCGCACCGCGTCCAGCGCGGCATCGTCGAACGACAGGCGTTCCAGCTCGTCGGCATGGGCGGCGATGCCGTCGGGGAAACGAACGAGCCCCATCAGGATCGCACGCGCATAGGGGTGGAGCGATCCGCGACGCAGCACCTCGCGGGTGGCGGCGAGCACGGGCGGCGTCGGCGGCGTCCAGCCGCCGCGCCGATCAGGGCGCGAGCTGCGTTGCGGACGGGGCACGAACTCGCGGCGCGGCGGCGCGAACAGCGCGTCGGCGCGGGCCCGGAACTCGGCGCGATACTGGTGCGACACCTCGCGATCGCCGATCGCGGCGGCGTGCTCGGCGAGCCGCGCCTTCAGCCCGGCGCGCGCCTCGGGCGTGTCGAGCGGCCCCGCCTCGAGTTCGTGGCTCCACAGCCGCTCGACGAGCGGCGTCGCGGCGGCGAGCACCGCGTCCATCGCGGCGCGGCCGCCGGCGCGCACGAGATCGTCCGGATCCTGGCCGGGTGGCAGCGTCGCGAAGCCGAGCGTGCGGCCCGGCGCCAGGAACGGCAGCGCCCGGAGCGCCGCCCGCGCCGCCGCCTTCTGCCCGGCCGCATCGCCGTCGAAGCACAGGACAGGCGCGGCATCGATCCGCCACAGCCGTTCGAGCTGGTCTTCCGTGAGCGCGGTGCCGAGCGGCGCCACCGCCTCGTCGATGCCGGCGCCGGCGAGCGCGATCACGTCCATGTAACCTTCGACCACGATCACGCGCCCGGCCTTGCGCGCGGCGGGCGCTGCGCGATCGAGGTTGAACAGCGTGCGGCCCTTGTCGAACAGCGACGTCTCGGGCGAGTTCAGATATTTGGGCTCGCCATCGCCCAGAATGCGCCCGCCGAACGCGATCACGCGCGCGCGGGCATCGCGGATCGGGATGATCAGCCTACCCCGGAAGCGATCATACGGATCGCGTCCATTCTCCTCGGGCCGGATCAGCAGGCCGCACTCGACGAGCCGGTCGTCGCCCACATCGCCCAGCGCCGAACGAAGCGCAGTGCGGCTGTCGGGCGCGAGGCCCAGCCCAAAGGCGCGCGCGAGCGCCGGCTTCACGCCGCGCCGCTCCAGGTACGCGCGCGCCGCGGAGCCTTCCGGCCCGCGCAGCCGCTCCTCGAACCAGCCGGCCGCGCGCGCCATCACCTCGTGGAGCGTGGCGGCCTGTTCCGCCCGCTCGCGCGAGCGGGGATCGGGCGCGGGCACCTCCAGGCCGGCGGCGTCGGCCAGCTCCTTCACCGCGTCCATGAAGGGCAGACCCTGCTGGTCGGTCATCCAGCGGATCGCGTCGCCGTGCGCGCCGCAGCCGAAGCAGTGGTAGAAACCCTTGTCGTCGTTGATCGTGAAGCTCGGCGTCTTCTCGTTGTGGAAGGGGCAGCACGCCTTCCACTCGCGCCCGGCACGCTGGATCTTGGTCGTCCGCCCGATCAGCGTCGAGAGCTGCGTCCTCGCGCGAAGCTCGTCGAGCCAGGCGGGCGAGAGCGTCATGCGCCGCCCGTCAGCCTCGCCTTCACGAGGCCTGACGCCTTGCCCATGTCGAGCGCGGTGCCGTGGCGCGCCTTCAGCTCGGCGATGACGCGGCCCATGTCCTTGGGGCCGGCGGCGCCGAGCTCGACGGCGATGGCGTCGATCGCCGCGCGCGTCTCGGCCTCGTCCAGGCGGCGGGGCAGGAACTCCTCGACGATGGCGAGCTCGGCCGCTTCCGCGTCGGCGCGATCCTCCGCGCCGCCTTTGCGGAACATCTCGATCGACTCGCGGCGCTGCTTGGCCATGCGGTTGAGCACCTCGACCACCAGCGCGTCGTCGTCGGCGGGCGCCTGGCCGGTGCGCGCCTCGATATCGCGGTTCTTCACCGCCGCCATGATGAGGCGGATCGCCTGCGTGCGTGGCTGGTCGCGCGCCTTCATCGCGGCGGTCTGCGCGGCCTTGAGTTCGTCCCGGATCATGGCCGTGTCATAGCGGGCGCGGGGCGGCTTGAGTAGAGTTGACCGGGCCCGCCCCCGGGTTTACCCGCCGGCCCTTAGCGACATCGCCGAAAACCAAGGAGTGCCCGCCCGCATGGCCGACGCCTCGTCTCTACGCGTGCCTGAAGGAGCCACCGGCGTGCTGGTGCTGGCGAGCGGCGAGGCGATTTTCGGGCGCGGCTTCGGCGCGGAGGGCGCGGCTGTCGGCGAGGTCTGCTTCAACACCGCGATGACGGGCTATCAGGAGGTGATGACCGATCCCTCCTACGCGGGGCAGATCGTCACCTTCACCTTCCCGCACATCGGCAATGTCGGCGCCAACCCCGAGGACGTGGAGGCGCAGAACCCCTTCGCGCTCGGCTGCGTGGTGCGCGAGGACGTGACCGCGCCGTCCAACTTCCGCTCCGCCGGCCGCTTCGACGAGTGGCTGCGCGGGCATGGCCGCATCGGACTCGCGGGCGTCGACACGCGCGCGCTCACCCGCGCGATCCGCATCGGCGGCGCGCCCAACGCGGTGATCGCGCACTCGTCCGCCGGCCGCTTCGACATGCCCGCGCTCGTCGAACAGGCTCGGGCGTGGCCGGGGCTGGAAGGCATGGATCTCGCGAAGGACGTCTCCACGCTCCAGACCTACGCCTGGGAGGACGGGCTGTGGACGCTGGGTGAGGGCTATCGCACCCACTCGGCCAACCCGGACGGCCCCCGCGTGGTCGCGATCGACTACGGCCTCAAGCGCAACATCCTGCGCAACCTCGTGGCCGCCGGCGCGCGCGTGACGGTGGTGCCCGCCACCGCCAGCTTCGAGGACGTGATGCGTCACGAGCCCGACGGCGTGTTCCTCTCCAACGGCCCCGGCGACCCGGCCGCGACGGGCCTGTATGCGGTGCCGGTGATCCGCCAGTTGCTGGAGGTGTCAAAGCCGATCTTCGGCATTTGCCTCGGCCACCAGCTCCTCGGGCTGGCGGTGGGCGGGCGCACGTCCAAGATGCACCAGGGCCATCGCGGCGCCAACCACCCCGTCCGCCGCACCGAGGACGGCCGCGTCGAGATCACCTCGATGAACCACGGCTTCGCGGTCGAGACCGACAGCCTGCCCGCCAACGTCGAGCCCACCCATTTCTCGCTGTTCGACGGCTCGCTCGCCGGCCTCCGCCTCAAGGACAAGCCCGCCTTCTCCGTCCAGTACCACCCCGAAGCGAGCCCCGGTCCGCAGGACAGCCACTATCTGTTCGAGCAGTTTGTGGGCGGGCTTCGGAGCGCGGCGTGACCACCGCCGAGATCACTAATATCGCGGCGGTCTTGGTCAGCCCTGTAGTCGCTGTTCTCATAACGCTGTGGCTCGACGGGCGCCGTAAGGACCGAGAGCAGAAGATAACCGTCTTACGCCTGCTCCTCGCTACCCGCCGGTTTCCAGGCGATCCAAATTACCAGACGGCCGTAAATCTAATTCCTGTTGAGTTCGGCCGGTCTAAGTCTGTGATGAGCGCTTACAAGGACTTCATTAAGTCCGTCGCTCCAGGATCTGCCACTGACTCGTCGGTAACAATGACTCGTTTAATTTACGAAGTTGCAAAGCGTTCCGGCTTTGCAATTCGGGAAACTGATATCCAGACTGACGCCTACGCCTCACAGGGTTGGGTTGATCGCGACAACCTTTATCTGGACTCACTGAAGGCACAACGCGATATCAATACTACTCTCTTGCTCCAAGCGCGCTTGATGACGGGCGCGCCACTGCTTCCACAGGAACGCGAGTTCCTTGGTTTGCCTCCTAGCGGACACACAGAAATCCCAAATGCCTAAGCGCACCGACATCTCCTCCATTCTCGTCATCGGCGCGGGGCCGATCGTCATCGGGCAGGCGTGCGAGTTCGACTATTCGGGCACGCAGGCGATCAAGGCCTTGAAGGAGGAGGGTTATCGCATCGTCCTGGTCAACTCGAACCCGGCGACGATCATGACCGATCCCGAGTTCGCCGACGCGACCTATGTGGAGCCGATCACCCCCGCGATCGTCGCCAAGATCATCGAGAAGGAGCGGCCCGACGCCGTGCTCCCCACGATGGGCGGGCAGACCGCGCTCAACACCGCGCTCGCGCTGTTCCACGACGGCACGCTCGCCAAGTTCGGCTGCAAGATGATCGGCGCCGACGCGAACGCGATCGAGATGGCGGAGGACCGCCAGAAGTTCCGGGACGCGATGGACCGCATCGGCCTCGCCTCCGCGCGCTCGGCGGTGGCGCACAGCGTGGACGAGGCGCTCGCCGCGCTGGAGCATACCGGGCTGCCGTCGATCATCCGCCCGTCCTTCACGCTGGGCGGCACCGGCGGCGGCATCGCCTACAACCGCGCCGAGTTCGTCGAGGTCGTCACCAAGGGGCTGGACGCCAGCCCCACCACCGAGGTGCTGATCGAGGAGTCGCTGCTCGGCTGGAAGGAATATGAGATGGAGGTGGTCCGCGACCGCGCGGACAACTGCATCATCGTCTGCTCGATTGAGAACATCGATCCGATGGGCGTGCACACCGGCGACTCGATCACGGTCGCGCCCGCGCTGACGCTGACCGACAAGGAATATCAGGTCATGCGCAACGCCAGCATTGCGGTGCTGCGCGAGATCGGCGTGGAGACGGGCGGCTCCAACGTCCAGTTCGCGGTCAATCCGAAGGACGGCCGCCTGATCGTCATCGAGATGAATCCGCGCGTCTCGCGCTCGTCGGCGCTGGCGTCCAAGGCCACCGGCTTCCCGATCGCCAAGGTCGCCGCCAAGCTGGCGGTTGGCTATACGCTCGACGAGATCGACAACGACATCACGGGCGTAACCCCGGCCGCCTTCGAGCCCACTATCGACTACGTCGTCACCAAGATCCCGCGCTTCGCCTTCGAGAAGTTCGCCGGCTCCGATCCCGTGCTCACCACCGCGATGAAGAGCGTCGGCGAAGTCATGGCGATCGGCCGCAATTTCGCCGAATCACTCCAGAAGGCGTTGCGGGGTCTGGAGACCGGGCTCGCCGGGCTCGATCCGGTGCAGGCGCTGGTCGGCCGCCCGCGCGCGGAGATCGAGGCGGCGCTGGGCCGCGCCACGCCCGATCGGCTGCTCGCCGCCGCTCAGGCGTTGCGCGAGGGCTTCACCGTCGACGAGGTCTGCGCGATCGCCAAGTATGATCCCTGGTTCGTCGAGCGGCTGCGCGAGATCGTGTTCGCGGAAGCGCAGGTGCTGGCGAACGGTCTGCCGCGCGACGCGGCGGGGATGCGCCGGCTGAAGGCGATGGGCTTCTCCGATCGCCGCCTCGCCTGGCTTGCACTGGACAGCGCGCATATGCCCGCCGGCACCGCCCGCGCCCACGCGCGCGGTTCGGGCCTGATCCACGACACGCTGCGCGCGATGACCGGCGGCGTGACCGAGGAGGAGGTGCGCGCGCTTCGCCACAAGCTCGGTGTGCGGCCCGTCTACAAGCGCATCGACACCTGCGCCGCCGAGTTCGAGGCCAGGACGCCGTATATGTATTCCACCTACGAGGCGCCGGCCTTCGGCGAGCCCGAGAACGAGGCGCAGCCCTCCGACGCTCGCAAGATCGTCATCCTCGGCGGCGGGCCGAACCGCATCGGGCAGGGCATCGAGTTCGACTATTGCTGCTGCCACGCCTGCTTCGCGCTGGCCGACGCAGGGTTCGAGACGATCATGGTCAACTGCAACCCCGAGACCGTCTCGACCGACTACGACACTTCCGACCGCCTCTATTTCGAGCCGCTCACCGTCGAGGACGTGCTGGAGCTGCTCCACGTCGAGCAGTCCAACGGCACGCTTGTCGGCGTGATCGTCCAGTTCGGCGGGCAGACCCCGCTCAAGCTCGCCGCCGAGCTGGAGCGCGCCGGCATCCCGATCCTCGGCACCAGCCCCGACGCGATCGACCTCGCCGAGGATCGCGAACGCTTCGCCGCGCTGGTCGAGCGGCTCGGCCTCAAGCAGCCCGCCAACGGCATCGCGCGCTCGCGCGACGAGGCGATCGCCGTGGCCGAGCGGATCGGCTACCCGGTGCTGATCCGCCCCTCCTACGTGCTCGGCGGCCGCGCGATGGAGATCGTCGACGGGCCCGACCAGCTCGACCACTATTTCCAGACCGCCGTGCAGGTGTCCGGCGACTCGCCGGTGCTGATCGATCGCTACCTGCGCGACGCGATCGAGGTGGACGTCGATGCGCTGTGCGACGGCGAGGACGTGCGCGTCGCGGGCGTCATGCAGCATATCGAGGAGGCGGGCGTCCATTCCGGCGACAGCGCCTGCACGCTTCCGCCCTACAGCCTCTCGACGGCCATAATCGCCGAGATCGAGGCGCAGGCCGACGCGCTCGCCCGCGCGCTTTCCGTGCGCGGGCTGATGAACATCCAGTTCGCGGTTAAGGAGGGCGAGGTCTACCTCATCGAGGTCAACCCCCGCGCCAGCCGCACCGTGCCGTTCGTCGCCAAGGCGACCGGCGTCGCCGTCGCCAAGATCGCGGCGCGCGTGATGGCGGGCGAGAAGCTGCGCGACCTGCCGGCAGTGGGGGCGGTGCCCCCCTACATCGCCATCAAGGAGGCGGTCTTCCCCTGGGCGCGCTTCACCGGCGTCGATCCCGTGCTCAGCCCTGAGATGAAGAGCACCGGCGAAGTCATGGGGATCGACGACGATTTCGCGATGGCGTTCATCAAGTCGCAGCTCGGCGGCGGCGTCGTGCTACCGGAGGGCGGCACTGTGTTCGTCTCGGTCAAGCCGTCCGACAAGGCGCACGTCCTGCCCGGCGTCCGCGCGCTCGCCGAACTCGGCTTCGCGATCGTCGCCACCGCCGGCACCGCCGACTTCCTGAGCGGCGAGGGCATCGCCGTCGAGCGCGTCAACAAGGTGGCGCAGGGCCGCCCGCACATCGTCGATCGCATCAAGGACGGCGCGATCGACCTCATCTTCAACACGACCGAGGGCTGGCAGTCGCTGAAGGACAGTCGCGAGATCCGCGTCTCGGCGGTCGCCAAGCGCGTGCCCTACTACACCACCGCGGCGGCGAGCGTGGCGGCGGCGCACGCGATCGCGGCCGCGCGCCTGCGGCCGCTTGAAGTCCGGCCGCTGCAAACCTACTATTCCGCGCTTACGCGCTGATATCCCCACGATCGAAGATGACGGGGCGGCTCCGGGGCGCGGAGCCGGGCGCGGGATTTGTGACGAAAGGCGGACGGGACATGGCGACGATCGAGAAGATGCCGATGCTGGCGGAGGGCCACAAGCTGATCTCCGACGAGCTGCATCGGCTCAAGACGATCGAGCGTCCCGAGATCATCGACTCCATCGAGGAGGCGCGCGCCCACGGCGACCTTTCCGAGAATGCCGAATATCACGCCGCCAAGGAGCGCCAGGGCCAGGTCGAGGCGACGATCGCCGACCTGGAGGATCGCATGAGCCGCGCGATGGTGATCGATCCCACTACGCTCAGCGGCGACAAGGTGGTGTTCGGCGCGACCGTGCGCCTGCTCGACGAGGACGAGAAGCCCGTCACCTACCAAATCGTCGGCCAGATGGAGGCCGACGCCAAGCAGGGCCGCATCTCGTACAACTCGCCGCTTGGCCGCGCGCTGATCGGGCGCAAGGTGGGTGACGATGTCGAGGTGACGGTGCCTTCGGGCGATCGCTACTACGCGGTGGAGAAGATCGAGTTCATCTGAGCGGGCGCGGCGTCGTGCGCCTGCCGCCCGCCCGCGCGACCGTCGCGCTCGTCGCCGTCACGTCGCTTGCCTGGGCGGTCGCGGCGAGTGCGGGGCTCTCCGCGCAGGTGGCGACACTGGCGGGCTTCGTGCCCGCCCGCATCGCGGACGGCCTGCCCGTGCCCGGCGCGGTTCCCGCCGTGCTGACGCCGCTCGGCGCGACGTTGGTTCATGCCGGGCTTCTCCACCTCGCGTTCAACATGCTGATCCTGGGCTTCTGCGGCCGCTTCGTCGAGGCCTCGATCGGGCCCGCGCTACTCGTGCTGCTCTACGTTGCCGGCGCCTACGCGGCGGCCGGCGCACAGTTCGCGATCGATCCGCATTCCGTGGTGCCGATGATCGGGGCGAGCGGCGCGGCGTCCGCGATCATCGGAGCGTACGCGCTGCTCTACGGCCGCAGGCGGACCGCGGGCTGGGGGCCCTTCTCCGGCCTCGTCGTCCACGTCGCCTGGCTGGGGGCGGCCTGGGTGGCGCTGCAGGGGCTGATCGCGTTAGCCGGCGGCGGCATGCCGGGCGTGCCCGCCGGAGGATCGATCGCCGTCGCGGCGCACATCGGCGGTTTTCTCGCGGGCGTGGCGCTCGCCCGCCCGCTGCTGCTGTTCCGCTACCGCGGCGCCTGAAGATGCGGGTCCGGCTCCAGTAGCCGGTGCAGGTGGACGACGACGTATTTCATCTCGGCATCGTCCACCGTGCGCTGCGCGGCGCCGCGCCAAGCTGCCTCGGCGCTTTCCAGGTCCGGGAAGATGCCGACGATATCGATCGCGTCGAGATCGTCGAACTCGAGCCCGCGCGGGTCCGTGACGCGGCCGCCGAAGACGAGGTGCAGCTTGCTCACCGCGCGTCAGCCTGCCCGAGACCGCATGAAGGCGACGAGCTTGTCGAAGCCGTTCTTCTGGATGTAGCTGTCGAAGTCCGCCGTCTGGGTCAGCACCAGGTTGACGCCCGCCACCGTCAGGTTGGTGATCTTGGGCCCTCCGCCGATCGTCTCGACCGTCCAGATCGCGGTTACGGGATTGCCGCCGGGCCGCGTCACCTGGCTGACGACGGCGGCGCCGTTGCCGCGCGGCACCGATCGCGTCACCGCCACCTTAGCATCGGCATAGTCGTAGAGCCGGTCGGCGTAGGTGTTGATGAGGAAGCCGGGCAGCGCCGCCTGATAGGCCTGGTACTGGGCCGGGCTGATCTTCGCGCGCCAGCTTCGGATCAGCCGATCGCCAATCGCATCGACCGCGAAATATTGGCCGAGCAATTGGCGGAACTGGCCACGCGCCGACGCCTTGCTACCGGTACGCAGCACGCGAAAGGCCTCGCCCGACAGCGAAGTGACGAAGCGCCCCGGGTCGCTGGTGTCGACCGTAGCGGCCGCGGCCGGCGCGATGATGGCGGGTGCCGCCACCGCCGAGAGGCCGATCGCGAGCGCTGCGAGGAAGGTCCGCGACTTCGTCATTCGAACATACTCCGACTGCCAGCTGTCTGGCCTCACCGCGCTATGGCCAGGCCGACCTGAACCGGCCCTTGCCCGCGTCTCAATCGCGCGTTTCGGTCACCTTCTGCTTCGCCGCGTCGGCGGCGGCATTGCCCGCCGAGAAGGCGGCGCCGAGCGCGGCGTCGAGCATGCCGCGCACCGCATCGCGCGCGCCGTTGCGCGAGAGGCCGGCTTCGTCGAGCTTGTCGCGGCCAACCTCCCGCGCGGCATCGGCCGCCTCATGTGCCGCGTCGATCAGCCGCGCGCCGAGCGCACCGAGCACCGCGCCCTCTCGCTCGGTGCGGGGCAGGAGCGCGCCGACCAGCACGCCGACCGCCATGCCGCCGGCGAGCGCGAGCAGCGGACTGCCCCCGGCGCCGCCGGAGAGGCTCTCGCGCGCATCGCCGGCGAGATTGCGGGCGCGGTCGGCGGCCGTGGCGGCGATGTCGCCGATCTGGTGCTTGGCGTCGTCGATGCCGTCACGCAGCGGGCGCTTGCCCTCGGCCGAGCCGCTGTTGCCGTTGTTGCTCGCGCTCATCATCCTGATCCTTCCTGAAGGCGGGTATCGTCCCTCAACGGTGCCGGGCTCCGGCGGTTTCCTTACGCCCGAACAGTCTTCGTCTCAGCCGCCGCAGAGGGCGGCGAAGCAGGAACAGGGCGACCACCGTCGCGCCGGCGGCAACGATCTCCGGCCGGCGGCGCGCCGCCTCGTTCGCGTTCTCGGCGAGGCCCCGCGCGGTATGGCGAACGCCTTCGCGGGCCTCCTCGACCAGCGTCGCGGGGTCGAGGCGGGCGCGAAGCTCGTGCGTCGTCGCGATCAGCCGTTCGCGCGCGGCCTTGGCCTCTATCGCGGCGGTCTCGAGCTCGACCGTGTCGCTCATCCCGCCTTCTCCGCCACTGCATCGGGCTTGGTCGAGATCTGTCGAACGCCAAGCCAGGCGAACAGACCGGCCACGACGGCCAGTACCAGGAAGACGACCAATCCAGCGAAGCCCGGACCGATCAGCGTCGCCAACGCCATCACGCACCCGACGACGAGCCCGATCAGGGCGAGCAGGAGGAGGATCGCCGCAACGACGAGCAGGATCGCACCAGACTTGACCGCCGCGAACTTCGCGAGGGCCTTGGCCTTGGCGAGCCTGATCTCCGCCCGCGCGGAAGTCTTCGCGTCCTCGGCGAGCTGCGCGACGAGCGCCGGCAGCGCGATCCGCGCGTCGTCCGCCACGACCGTCCTCAACGCGTCGGCGATTTGGCGCGTTGGGCGGACCCCTTGCCCGTCGTCGGCGGCGTCACGTCCATATGCGCGGTGCCAGCCTTGACGACGCGCGCAGTCAGGAAGCCGCTCGCCGCCGCCGCCGCCATCGCGATCCGGGGAGAGCGGCGCACGAACTCGCGCGCATTGTCGAGCAGCTCCTCGATGTCCTTCTCGCGCAAACCGTCGGCGGCGTCGTTCACGAACGCCGAAGCGCGACGGGCATAATCGCCATAATGCGCACCCAACCGGTCGTCGATCTGGGCGGCATTGTCGTCGATCAGCCTTGCCACGCTGCCGAGCGCAGCGGACGCTTTCTCCTTGCCCTGCTCGGCATAATCGCGAGCGTGATCGACGGCCTGCGCGCTCCACTCGCTTGCCTTGGCCTGTGCCTTCCCCTTGAGGTCGGCCGCGTCGTTGTCGCTGGCCGCGCCGGAAGAAGCGCCGCCGCCCGACGGGTTCGTCGACGCGGCGCCGGGAACAATGTGGTCGGTGCCTTCGGGGAGCGTCTCGGCCATGATCGCCTCGCCTGCTGAGAGGAGCCATCGGATGCGGTGGGCGCACCCGTTACGTTTCCGGGACAACCAGCAGCGCGAATGCCGGTTCCCCGCGATTGCGTGGCCACCGGGCCGCCGCTAACCAGCGCCAGCCGCCAAGGGAGCCGACATGACCGCGATCCTCGACATCCACGCCCGCCAGATCCTCGACAGCCGGGGCAATCCCACGGTGGAGGTGGACGTGACGCTGGAGGATGGCAGCTTCGGCCGCGCCGCCGTGCCGTCGGGCGCGTCGACGGGCGCGCACGAGGCGGTGGAGCGGCGCGACGGCGACAAGGACGCCTATCTCGGCAAGGGCGTGCTGAAGGCGGTCAAGGCCGTCAACGGCAAGATCGCCAAGGCGCTCGCCGACTATGAGGCCGAGGACCAGGCGCAGATCGACGCCGCGATGATCGAGCTGGACGGATCGGCCAACAAGTCCGACCTCGGCGCCAACGCGATCCTCGGCGTCAGCCTCGCGGTCGCCAAGGCGGCGGCGGAGAGCCGGGGACTGCCGCTCTATCGCTACGTCGGCGGCGTCCAGGCGCACGTCCTGCCGGTGCCGATGATGAACATCATCAACGGCGGCGAACATGCCGACAACCCGATCGACTTCCAGGAGTTCATGATCGTGCCCTTCGGCGCGGACACCTGCGCTGAGGCGATCCGCTGGGGCGCGGAGATCTTCCATACGCTCAAGAAGGGCCTCGCCGACGCGGGGCTCTCCACCTCGGTGGGCGACGAGGGCGGTTTCGCGCCCAACATCGGCTCGACGACGCAGGCGCTCGACTTCATCCTGAAGTCCGTCGAGAAGGCGGGCTACAAGCCGGGCGATGAGGTGGCGATCGCGCTCGACTGCGCCGCCACCGAGTTCTTCAAGGGCGGTCAGTACGTGATGGCGGGTGAGGATCGCACGCTGACATCGCCCGAGATGGTCGCCTACCTTGCCGATCTCGCCGGCCGCTATCCGATCTGGTCGATCGAGGACGGCATGGCCGAGGACGATTGGGACGGCTGGAAGATCCTGACCGACCGGCTGGGCGGCAAGGTCCAGCTCGTCGGCGACGACCTGTTCGTCACCAATCCCAAGCGGCTGGCGGACGGCATCAAGCGGGGCGTCGCCAACTCGCTGCTCGTCAAGGTCAACCAGATCGGCACGCTGACGGAGACGTTGGAGGCGGTGTCGATGGCGCAGAGCGCGCGCTACACCGCCGTCATGTCGCACCGTTCGGGCGAGACCGAGGACGCGACGATCGCCGATCTCGCGGTCGCCACCAACTGCGGCCAGATCAAGACGGGCAGCCTCGCCCGCTCCGATCGGCTCGCCAAGTACAACCAGCTCATCCGCATCGAGGAGGAGCTGGGCTCGGCCGCGCGCTACGCCGGCCGTGCCGCGTTCGCGACGACCGGACGCTGAGAGGCGTTGAACCGCCGTCCCGGATCGGGAATAAGGACGGGATGGCGGGGAAGGGACGATCAGCGGCGGGCACGATCCGGGCGGCGGCGATGCCGGCGCTGGGCGTGCTCGTGATCGGCAACTTCGCGGGCTACGCGATCGCCGGGCCTAACGGGCTGCTCGCGCTCGGCGACTATCGCCACCAGATCGTGGCCAAGCGCGCCGAACTCGCCAAGGTGGAGGCCGCGCGCGTCAAGCTCGCGCACAAGGTCGCGTTGCTCGACTCCCGCCACGTCGATCCGGACATGGCGGATGAGCTGGTACGCCGCGACATGGGTTTGACGCGTCCCGACGAGGTGATCCTGCCGACGCCCTGAGGCGCGCGCCACGAGGTTCGTCGGCTCGCTTCTTTCCTCGCCATGGCGGGCTCGACCGGCATCCTACCGGCAAAGAGCCGTGACGTTGCGTTATGACCTTGCGCGGAACCAGTCTGCGATGGCGGTGTGAGGTCATTTCTCGCGCGTTGCCGAGTCCGTAGCCGCAGGCCTATACCGCCGCCCACCACCGGAATCGAAAGCCCGCAGCCTTGGCCCGATCGACCAGCAAAGCCGCCGCCCCGGCAGGCGCCGCCCCGAACCGGGAGCGTCCCGCCGAGCCGCAGCGCTACGCCGCCTCGAAGGAGGAGCTGCTCGACTGGTATCGCCAGATGGTGCTCATCCGCCGCTTCGAGGAGCGCGCCGGCCAGCTCTACGGGCTCGGGCTGATCGGCGGCTTCTGCCACCTCTATATCGGGCAGGAGGCGGTGGCCGTCGGCCTCCAGTCGGCGCTCGATCCGGATCGCGACAGCGTCATCACCGGCTATCGCGACCATGGCCATATGCTCGCTTACGGGCTCGACCCCAAGATCATCATGGCCGAGCTCACTGGCCGCGCTGCCGGCATATCTAAAGGCAAGGGCGGCTCGATGCACATGTTCTCGACCGAGAAGCGCTTCTACGGCGGGCACGGCATAGTCGGCGCGCAGGTGCCGCTCGGCGCGGGCCTCGCCTTCGCGCACAAGTACCGCGGCGACGGCGGCGTGTGCCTCGCCTATTTCGGCGATGGCGCCGCCAATCAGGGTCAGGTCTACGAGACGCTCAACATGGCGGAGCTGTGGAAGCTGCCGATCATCTTCGTGATCGAGAATAACGGCTACGCCATGGGCACCGCCGTCAACCGCGCCAGTTCCGAGGATCAGCTCTACAGGCGCGGCGAGAGCTTCCGCGTGCCGGGCCTGCAGGTGGACGGGATGGACGTGCTGGCGGTGCGCGGCGCGGCGCAGGCGGCGCTCGATTGGGTGCGCGGCGGCAAGGGGCCGATCCTGATGGAGCTCAAGACCTATCGCTATCGCGGCCACTCGATGTCCGATCCCGCCAAGTACCGCACGCGCGACGAGGTGCAGGCGATGAAGGACAAGTCCGACGCGATCGATCTCATCAAGCGCGAGCTCGACGCGCTGGGCGTCGGCGAAGCGGAACTGAAGGCGATCGACAAGGACATTCGCCGCGTGGTCTCCGAGGCCGCCGACTTCGCCGAGCAGTCGCCCGAGCCCGATCCTTCGGAACTCGGCACCGACGTGCTGGTGGATGTCTACTGACATGTCGATCGAGCTGAAGATGCCCGCCCTGTCGCCCACGATGGAGCAGGGGACGCTGGCCAAGTGGCTGGTGAAGGAGGGCGACAGCGTGTCGTCCGGCGATATCCTCGCCGAGATCGAGACCGACAAGGCCACCATGGAGTTCGAGGCGGTCGACGAGGGGACGATCGAGAAGATCGTCGTCGCCGAGGGGACGGAAGGCGTTGCCGTGGGCGCGGTGATCGCGCTGCTCGCCGCCGATGGCGAAGATGGCGTGCGTTCGGGCGACGCCGCCGACGCGCAACCCGTCGAGGCGCCCACCGATCAGGGCGAGCCGCCGATCGCGGAGAGCGCCACCCCGCACAAGATGGAGACGGGCGCGCGCGATCTCGTCCGAGCGGCCGAGGCCGGCGAGGGCGAGGACGCCGCCGATCCCGAATTGCCCGCGGGCACCGAGACCCGGTCCGTCACCGTGCGCGAGGCGCTGCGCGACGCGATGGCCGAGGAGATGCGCGCCGACAGCCGCGTGTTCGTGATGGGCGAGGAGGTCGCGCAGTATCAGGGCGCCTACAAGGTCACCCAGGGCCTGCTCGACGAGTTCGGCGCCGACCGCGTGATCGACACGCCGATCACGGAATATGGTTTCGCCGGCATCGGCACCGGCGCGGCGATGGGCGGGCTGAAGCCGATCGTCGAGTTCATGACCTTCAACTTCGCGATGCAGGCGATCGACCACATCGTCAACTCGGCCGCCAAGACCAACTATATGTCCGGCGGGCAGATGCGCTGCCCGATCGTGTTCCGCGGGCCGAACGGGGCGGCGGCGCGAGTCGGCGCGCAGCACAGCCAGAACTACGCGCCGTGGTACGCCAGCGTGCCGGGCCTGATCGTGATCGCGCCGTATACGGCG
Source organism: Sphingomonas sp. (assembly GCF_965200105.1). Classification (GTDB taxonomy): domain Bacteria; phylum Pseudomonadota; class Alphaproteobacteria; order Sphingomonadales; family Sphingomonadaceae; genus Solisphingomonas. Next base: position 171,258 of record NZ_CBDATN010000003.1, on the reverse strand, counting down.
GCCGACGCCAAGGGGCTGCTGCGCGCCGCGATCCGCAGCGACGATCCCGTCGTCTTCCTGGAGAACGAGCTGCTCTACGGCCAGTCGTTCGAGGTGCCACGCGTCGACGAGTGGGTACTGCCGATCGGCAAGGCGCGGGTCGCGCGCGAGGGCAGGGACGTCACCATCGTCAGCTACTCGATCGGTGTCGGCGTGTCGCTCGATGCCGCGCGGCGGCTCGCGGAGGACGGCATCGAGGCGGAGGTGATCGACCTGCGCACTTTGCGCCCGCTCGATCGAGCCACGGTGCTGAGGTCGCTCGCCAAGACCAACCGCATGATCGTGGTGGAGGAGGGCTGGCCGACCTGCTCGATCGCCTCCGAGATCGTCGCGCTGGCGATGGAGGAGGGCTTCGACGATCTCGACGCGCCGGTGCTGCGCGTCACCAACGTCGACGTGCCGATGCCCTATGCCGCCAACCTGGAGAAGCTGGCGCTGGTGAAGGTGGACGACGTGGTCGAGGCGGCGCGAAAGGTCTGCTACCGCTGATCCGCCGGCCCTAGCGCCGGAACTTCATCGCCTCGGCGCAGGCGAGCTGGTCCACCCGCTCGTTCTCGGCGTGACCGGCATGGCCCTTCACCCACTTCCACGCGATCTGGTGGGGGGCGGCTGCGGCGAGCAGCGCCTGCCAGAGGTCGGCGTTCTTGACGGGCTTCTTGTCGGCCGTGCGCCAGCCGTTGCGCTGCCAACCGTGGATCCACTTGGTGAGCCCGTCCATGACGTAGCGGCTGTCGGTGGTGAGCGTGACGACGTTGGGACGCTTCAGCGCCTCCAGCGCGCGGATCGCGGCGAGAAGCTCCATGCGGTTGTTGGTGGTCTGCGCCTCGCCCCCGGACAGCTCCTTCACCGTCTCGCCCGAGCGCAGCAGCGCCGCCCAGCCGCCGGGGCCGGGATTGCCCTTGCAGGCGCCGTCGGTGAAGATCTCGACGCTCACGCGAACATCGCCGCGCCGCTCGCCGCATAGGCGTCGAGCCGCCGCAGGAAGGCGAGCGGATCCTTACGCGTGACGAGCGCGCCGGCGGGCGTGTTGAGCCAGTCCCACGCGCGCGTCAGCGTGAAGCGCAGCGCGGCGCCGCGCGCCAGCACCGGCAGGGCGGCGCGCTCCTCCTCCGAGAGCGGGAAGGCGGCCGCGTAGCCGGAGACGAGCGCACGGCCGACCACTTTGTCGTACGAGCGCCCGTCCGCCGAGAAGGCCCAGGCGGAATGAGTGACGGCGAGATCGTAGGCGCGGATGTCGGTGCAGGCGAAGTAGAAGTCGATCATTCCCGTCACTGCATCGCCGAGCATGAGCACGTTGTCTGGAAAGAGATCGGCGTGAATGACGGAACGCGGCAGGTCTCGCGGCCAGGCCTCGGACAGGGCGCGCAGCTCTCCCGCGACGCGCGCCGCCAGTCCGGGGGCGATGGCGTCGACCGCATCGCCGCAGCGCGTCGCGAGCTCGTGCCAGCCGTCCGGTCCCAGGGCATTGGGCCGCGCGCCCGCGAAGTCGCCGAGCGCGGCGTGCATCCGCCCGAGCGCCTCGCCGGTGGCGCGGGCCTGCGCGGGTGTCGGTTGCGAGAGCGAGACGCCGGGCAGGAACTCGATCAGGCATGCCGGCCGCTCCTGGACCGTCCGCACCTGCGCGCCGCTGCGATCGCTCAGCGCGCGGGGCACGGGCAAGCCCCTGTCGGCGAGATGATCGAGCAGCGACAGGAAGAAGGGCAGGTCGGCGGCGTCCACCCGCTTCTCGTAGAGCGTCAGGACGAAGCGGCCGCGCTCGGCGTCGATCAGGTAGTTGGAGTTCTCCACCCCCTCGGCGATGCCCTTGACCGATCGCAGCGGTCCCAAATCAAAGTCATCGAGCAGGCGGCCGATCTCCTCGGCGGAAACATGCGTGTAGACGGCCATGGTGGGGGGCGGCTCTAAGCGATCGCTTGCCGGGCGGGAAGCCGGTTCCTATGGTCCGCGACACCGACCGTCTTGCTGGATGCCTCGACCGATGCGCTTGCCCGCAGCCCTGTTCCTCGTCCTGCCCCTCGCGCTCGCGGCCTGTGCCAAGGACGCGGAGATCACCGCGATCGGCGGCTCGGTCGGCAAGGAGATCAACCGGACCGGCTGTCCGGCGCTGGCGGTGCCCGCCGACACCGGCGACGTCACCCTGTTCGATCCGCCGGCCAGCCGCGACGCGCGCGCGATCGACGTGGTGGCGACGCTGACCGATCTCACCGGCGCGTGCGACACCACGCAGGCGGCGAACCTCGCCACCACCGCCAGCTTCCGCGTCGACGCGCGCCGGTCGAGCGCGGCGGGGCCGCGCGACGTGGTGCTGCCCTATTACGCCGTCGTGATGCGCGGTGGCGATCAGGTCGTCTCGAAGTCGGTGAGCCAAGTGCTCGTCCACTTCGACGCCGGCAAGCTCATCGCGTCGACGAACGGCCAGGCGAGCGCTTCCATCGATCGTGCGCAGGCGATGTTGCCGCAGGCGATCCGCGACAGGATCGGCAAGAAGCGCAAGGCCGAGGATGCCGACGCCTCGCTCGATCCGATGAACGATCCGCAAGTCCGTGCCGCGCTCGCCAAGGCAAGCTTCGAGCTGCTGGTCGGCTTCCAGCTCACCGACGCGCAGCTCGCCTACAACGCGACGCGCTGAGCGGTTGACTTCGGACGCAGGCTCCGCCACTCGAAGGACGCTTCCGGCGGGCGACCGACGGGTGCACGCGCGGGAGAGCGCGGCGGAGGTCCTCCGGCAACGGGGGACAGGCCGTCGCCGCCGAAGGAGCAACCGCCCCGGAATCTCTCAGGCCACCGGACCGCGCGGGCACAGGCACTCTGGAAAGCGGGCGACGGCCAAGCCGGCGCCCCACCGAAGGGGTAACTCCGTCATGCCCGATCGTGGGCGAGCGGAGGAAAGCTCTCAGGTTCCGTGACAGAGGGGGCGAGGCGACGGACCGGCGACGGTTCGCGGCCTCGATCCTCTGGCGGAGATTGCCGTGAGCGTGGTCGACGAAGTTCCTGATACCGAGGCACCCGCGCTGCTGCCGCTCGACGCGTGGCACGAGGATCGCGGCGCCCGCATGGTCGCCTTCGCGGGCTATCGCATGCCGATCCAGTTCGACGGCATCATCGCCGAGCATAACTGGACGCGCGATCATGCCGGGCTGTTCGACGTCAGCCACATGGGCCAGCTGCTCTTCACCGGCGACGGTGCCGACGCCGCGCTGGAGGCGCTGCTGCCCGCCGACCTGAAGGGCTTGGGCGAGGGGCGGATGCGCTACTCGCTGCTGCTCTCGGAGGAAGGCGGTATCCTCGACGACCTGATGGTCACGCGCCGCTCGGACGGTCTCTACATGGTCGTCAACGGCGCGACCAAGTGGGACGATATCGCCTATCTGCGCGAGCATCTGCCCGACGAGGTGACGCTCAACCACCTGGACGATCAGGCGCTGCTGGCGTTGCAGGGGCCGCAAGCGGCCGACGCGCTGGCGCGTCTGGCGCCGGGGGTCACCGCGCTGTCGTTCATGACGGCCGGCGCCTTCCTGATCGAGGACGTCGAGTGCTGGGTCAGCCGTTCGGGCTACACCGGCGAGGACGGGTTCGAGATCTCGGTGCCCGCCGATCAGGTGGTGCGGGTCGCCGACGCGCTGCTGCGCGAGGAGGAGGTGCGGCCGATCGGGCTCGGCGCGCGCGACTCGCTGAGGCTGGAGGCGGGGCTGCCGCTCTACGGCCACGATCTCTCGCCCGAGATCACGCCCGTCGGCGCGGACCTGGGCTTCGCCTTGTCCAAGCGGCGGCGCGAGGAGGGCGGCTTCATGGGGCACGCGCGGATCATGGCCGAGCGTGAGAACGGTCCGGCGATGAAGCGCGTCGCGCTCGAAGTCGAGGGTCGCCAGCCGGTGCGCGAGGGCGCGGCCGTGATCGGTGGCGGCACCGTTACGTCCGGCGGTTTCTCGCCGACGCTCGGCCGACCGATCGCGATGGCCTACGTGCCGCTCGCCTCGGCCGCGCCCGGCAGCACCGTCGAGATCGAGAACCGCGGCAAGCGCGTCGCCGCCACCGTCGCAACCACGCCGTTCGTCCCACACCGCTACCACCGCAAGGGAGCCTGAGATGGCCGACCTCTACTTCACCAAGGACCATGAGTGGATCCGCGTCGAAGGCGCCACCGCCACCGTCGGCATCACGGACTATGCGCAGGCGCAGCTCGGCGACATCGTCTTTGCGGAGGTGCCGCCCGCCGGCACCTCCCTCGAGAAGGGCAAGGAGGCGGCGGTCGTCGAGTCGGTCAAGGCCGCCTCCGATGTCTATGCTCCCGTCTCCGGCGAGGTGACGGAGGCCAATGCCGCGCTGGATAGCGAGCCCGCGCTCGTCAACACCGCGCCTGAGGGCGACGGCTGGTTCTTCCGGTTGACGCTCTCCGAACGATCCGAACTCGACGGGCTGATGGACGAGTCCGCGTACAAGGACTTCGTGGCGGGGCTGTGATCACCAACCCCGCCTCGCGCTGGGACGCGGCGGACTATGCCGCCAACGCAGCCTTCGTGCCGGCGCTCGGCGCGCCCGTCGTCGAGTTGCTCGATCCGCGTCGCGGCGAGCGCATCCTCGATATCGGCTGCGGCGACGGCGTGCTCACCGAGCGGCTGGTCGCCGCCGGCGCAGAGGTGGTGGGCATCGACGCCTCGCCCGAGATGATCGCGGCGGCGCGCGCGAAGGGTCTCGACGCCCGCGTCGCCGATGCGCAGGCGCTCGGCTTCAATGGAGCGTTCGACGCCGCCTTCTCCAACGCCGCGCTGCACTGGATGCTCGACTGCCATGCCGTCGCGGCGGGCGTGTTCCGCACGCTTCGGCCCGGCGGGCGGTTCGTCGGCGAGATGGGCGGCGAGGGCAATGTCGCGACGATCTGGGCCGCCGTCCGCGCCGAGCTGGCGCGGCGCGGCCACGCCGCTCGCGCGCAGGACACGCATTGGTATCCGTCGGTCGAGGCGTTCGTGACGGTCTACACCGCCGCCGGCTTCGTCGATGTCGAGGCGCGGCTGATCCCGCGTCCGACGACGCTCCCCGCCGGGGTCGCCGGTTGGGTCCGCACCTTTCGCCACGGGCTGATGGACGCCGACGGCATTCCCGCCGACGAGCAGGCGGAGATCGCCGACGCCGTCGAGCGTGCCTGCGAGCCAGTCCTGCTCCGGCCCGACGGCACCTGGATCGCCGACTATGTGCGGCTGCGCTTCTCCATGAGGAAATCCTGATGCGTTACCTGCCCCTCCAGCAGGCCGATCGCGAGGCGATGCTCGCGACCGTCGGCGCCGCCTCGATCGACGAGCTGTTCGTCGACGTTCCGCAGGCGGCGCGGCTCGCAGGCCCGATCGAGGGCCTGCCGATGCACGCGCCCGAGCAGGTGGTGGAGCGGCAGCTCTCGCGACTGGCCCGGCAGAACATGGCGGCGGGGGACGGCCCCTTCTTCCTCGGCTGCGGCGCCTACCGGCACCACGTGCCGGCGTCGGTCGACCACATCATCCAGCGCGGCGAGTTCCTGACGAGCTACACGCCGTACCAGCCCGAGATCGCGCAAGGGACGCTGCAGGCGCTGTTCGAGTTCCAGACGCAGGTCGCGCGGCTCTACGGCTGCGAGGTCGCCAACGCGTCGATGTACGACGGCTCGACCGCCTGCTGGGAAGCGATCGTCATGGCGCGGCGGATCACGCGGCGCGGCAAGGCGATCCTTTCGGCCGGGCTGCACCCGCATTATGTCGGGGTCGCGCGGACGATGGCGCGCTTTACCGGCGACGCGCTCGACACGGCCGACCCGACGCTGGCGCCTGAAACCGACGCCGCGCGGCTGCTCGACGCGATCGACGACGAGACGAGCTGCGTCGTTGTGCAGTATCCCGACATACTGGGGCGCATCGCCGATCTGTCCGAGTTGAAGGAGGCCTGCCGCGCGAAGAAGGCGCTGCTGATCGCGGTCGTCACCGAACCGGTGGCGCTGGGGGCGATCCGCTCGCCCGGCGAGATGGGTGCCGATATCGTGGTAGGCGAGGGCCAGTCGATCGGCGTGGGCCTGAACTTCGGCGGGCCGTATGTCGGCCTATTCGCCTGCGCCGAGCAGCATGTCCGCCAGATGCCGGGCCGCCTCGCCGGCGAGACCGTGGACGCGGACGGCCGGCGTGGGTTCGTCCTCACGCTATCGACGCGCGAACAGCATATCCGGCGCGAGAAGGCGACATCCAACATCTGCACCAACTCGGGCCTTTGCGCGCTCGCCTTCTCCGCGCACATGACCCTGCTCGGCGAGCGGGGCTTGCGCGATCTCGCGAGTCTCAATCACGCGCTGGCGGTGGAGGCGGCGGAGCGGCTCGGCCGGGTGCCGGGCGTCGAGCTCGTCAACGACGGCTTCTTCAACGAGTTCACGCTGCGGCTCCCCAAGGAGGCGCGGCCTGTGGTCCGCCACATGGCGGAGCGCGGCATACTCGGCGGCGTGTCGCTAGGCAGGCTCTACCCGCACGCGAGCGAGCTGGCGAACGGTCTCGTCGTCGCGGTTACCGAAACGACCGGCGAGGGCGACGTCGACGCTTTGGCGAACGCGCTCGAGGAGGCGCTGGCATGAGCATCAACGCATCCGGCTGGCGGCCGGCGATGAACGCAGGCGGGGAGACGGCGAACCCCACCTTCACGGGCAACCGCGCGCTGATGCTCGAAGAGCCGCTGCTGTTCGAGGCGGGCGCGACGGATCGCACCGGCGTCGACCTGCCCCAGCCACCGAAGGTCGCGAGCCGGCTCGGCGGCCTGGAACGCTTGGCGCCGATTGGGCTCCCCGGCCTCACCGAACCCGAGGCGGTGCGCCACTATACCCGCCTGTCGCGCCAGAACTACGCGATCGACCTCGGGCTGTTCCCGCTCGGATCGTGCACGATGAAGCACAACCCCCGCCTCAACGAGAAGATGGCGCGGCTGCCCGGCTTCGCCGACCTCCATCCGCTGACCCCCGCGGACGGCACACAGGGCGCGCTGGCGCTGATCCACCTGGTCGCCGAGTGGCTGAAGCGGCTCACTGCCATGCCCGGCATCGCGATGAGCCCCAAGGCCGGCGCCCATGGCGAGCTGTGCGGCCTTCTCGCGATCCGCGCCGCGCACGAGGCTAGGGGCGACGCCCGCGCGGTGGTGCTGGTGCCCGAGAGCGCGCACGGCACCAACCCGGCCACCGCCGCCTTCGCCGGCTATAGGGTGAAGGGCATCCCCGCCACCGGCGACGGGCGTGTCGATCTCGCCGCGCTCGAGGCCGCGCTCGACGAGACCGTGGCGGGGGTGATGATCACCAATCCCAATACGTGCGGACTGTTCGAGCGCGACATGATCGCCATAGCCGACGCCGTCCACGCGGTCGGCGCCTATCTCTATTGCGACGGCGCGAACTTCAACGCCATCGTCGGCCGCGTGCGGCCTGGCGATCTCGGCGTCGATGCCATGCACATAAACCTGCACAAGACCTTCTCCACCCCGCACGGCGGCGGGGGGCCGGGGTCGGGGCCGGTGGTGTTCTCCGAAGCGCTCGCTCCCTATGCGCCTCTGCCCTTCGTCGAGGAGCATGACGGACGCTTCGTCCTCGTCGAGGAGGAGACGATCGTCGAGGAGGGGCATAGCGACGCGTTCGGCCGCATGGTCGCCTTCCACGGCCAGATGGGGATGTTCGTGCGCGCGGCCGCCTACATGCTCAGCCACGGGGCCGACGGCCTCAGGCAGGTGGCGGAGGACGCGGTGTTGTCGGCCAACTATGTGCTGCGCGGCCTGGAGGACGTTCTCGACGCGCCGTTCGCGGCTTCGGGCCCATGCATGCACGAGGCGATCTTCTCCGACGAGGGCTTCGCGGGCGGCCTCTCGACGCTCGACCTGGCGAAGGGGCTGATCGACGAGGGTTTCCACCCGATGACGATGTACTTCCCGCTGGTCGTCCACGGCGCGATGCTGATCGAGCCGACCGAGACGGAGAGCAAGGCCGCGCTCGACCAGTTCGTCGGCGCGCTGCGTTCGGTCGCGGAGCGGGCGAAGGCCGGCGACCAGGCGCTCCGGCAGGCCCCCATCCACGCTCCCCGACGACGGCTGGACGAGACCGCGGCGGCACGGCGGCCGGTGCTCGTCTGGCGAGATCCGGACGTGGCGGCGCAGGCCGCCGAGTGACCGACGGCCGGCCGCGGCATCCCGCGACCGGCCGCATCGGGTCAGCGGCGCGTGAGGCGCCGACGCTTACTTGTGCCGGTGATGGCGCGCCGCGTGGTGACGCACCGCATGGTGATGACCGCCGGACCTGCCGCTGCCCGCGCCCTGCTTGCAGTTGTCGGTGACGGTCCTGGAGCAGGTCGGCAGGTCGGTCGCGCCCTGCGTCGGCGACATGGAGACGGGACCGCTCGGCCCGGTCGCGCTGCCCGGGGCCGCGGTCGCGCCGCCGCTCATGCCGCCCTGCATGCCGCCGCTCATGTCACCGCCGGCGGGCGGGGGCGCCTGCATGCCGCCGCTGGCATCGGGCGTCCCGCCGGGAGCGGACGGCTGCGCGCCCATGTCCGGTGTGCCGCCGGCGGGAGGCTGCGTGCCCATGTCGGGAGTGCCGGCCGGCTGCGAGGCGGCATCGGGATTGGTGGTGCCGGTGGCGGGCGCCGTCGAGGCGTCCTGCGCGTAGGCGACGCCGCCGAACGTCAGCGCGGCGGACGCCAAAAGGATCAGCTTCTTCATTATCGTTCCTCCAACCGGGTTCGGCGAGCGAACAGGTCTCGCGCAAGCCCCAACCCGGTGCTCCGCGAGGGGTTCCATGCCGGGGGACTCGGCCCGTAGTCAGCGAATATGTTGCGACGGCGCAACGTGCTTTGGACTGCCGACGTAACAAATTCCGCGGGCACGCTCAGGTCGCTGGGTTATACCGGGCGGTCGCTGATCGGGGTTAGCTCGCGTATTTGCCAGGACGGCTCGACCTGGGCGGGGTTCGCGTGGCCTACGTCGGGCGGCCTTCGGAGCCGATCGCGCCCAGCACCAGGCGGCGCATCATCGCGCGCGCGTCCACGCCGGCGCACCATCCGATCGTGGCGGCGGCGAGCGACGGTCGCGCATGGTGGCTGCGCGCGTCGCCGGGGCGGGGCGGCACCGCGTCGATCGCGACATGATCCCGCCAGTCACGCCCGATGGCGGCGAAGGCTTCCTCGACGAGATCGGCGAGCCGCACGCTGGTGCCGGTCGCGACGATCAGGTCGCGGGGCTCGTCGGCGGTGAGCATGGCGTGCATCGCCGCGACATGCTCGGGCGCCCAGCCCCAATCGCGCACCACGCTCACGTCGCCGAGCCCCAGCGTCTCGGTCGAGCCGGCGGCGATCCGGCGCGCGGCGGCGGCGATCTTCGCCACGACGAAGCGTTCGGGGCGGAGCGGCGACTCGTGCGTGAAAAGGTAGGCCGAACAGGCGAACTGGCCGTGCGCCTCGCGTGCCTGCCTGATCGCCAGCGCACCGGCGCACTTGCCCACCGCGTAGGGGCTGAGCGGCGCGAAGGCCGTGTCCTCGCGCGCGGGCCGCTCTTGCGTCGTCTCGCCGAAGCACTCCCCGGACGCCGCGAACAGGAAGCGCGCGGCGGGTGCGTGAGCGCGCGCCGCGGCGAGCGCGGAGGCAAGATCGGCCGCCGCCGCGAGCCCCGCCGCCGGTTCGTCGAACGAGGCGGCGACCGACGTCTGTGCGGCGAGCCAATAGATCTCGTCGGGCACCGTTTCGGCGATCAAGGCGGCGACGGACGCTCGATCGCCGGGATCGACCGTCCGCAGCATGACTATGCCCGCGATCCCGAGCATGTCGAGATTGCCCGGCACCGCTGACTGGCGGCTCGTGCCCGTCACATGATAGCCGGACGCGAGCAGCCGCTGCGCGAGATAGGCGCCGTCCTGCCCGCCGACGCCGACGATCAGGGAGCGCGTCACGCGCGCCGGGCGAGCGCGAGGTCGGCCTCGACCATCTCCGTGACCAGCGCGTCGAGCGGAGTACGCGACGTCCAGCCCAGTGCGTCCCGCGCCTTCGTCGGGTCGCCGAGCAGCAGCTCGACCTCGGCGGGCCGGAAGTAGCGCGGATCGATCTCGACGAGCGTGCGGCCGCTCTCCGCATCGCGGCCGACCTCCGCCTCGCCCGCGCCTTCCCAGGCGATCTCCAGCCCGGCGACCGCGAACGCCTTCTCGATGAAGCTCCGCACGCTGTGCGTCTCGCCGGTGGCGAGCACGTAGTCGTCGCCTTGGGGCTGCTGCACCATCAGCCACATGCCCTCGACATAGTCGCGCGCATGTCCCCAATCTCGCCTGGCATCGAGATTGCCCATGAACAGCGTCTCCTGCGCCCCGCAGGCGATCCTCGCCACCGCCATGCTGATCTTGCGCGTGACGAAGGTCTCGCCGCGCCTGGGCGACTCGTGATTGAACAGGATGCCGTTGGAGGCGTGGAAGCCGTATGCCTCGCGATAGTTCACGGTCGCCCAGTAGGCGTACAGCTTCGCGACGCCGTACGGGCTGCGCGGGTGGAAGGGGGTGGTCTCCCTCTGCGGCGTCTCCCGCACCTGCCCGTAGAGTTCGGACGTCGACGCCTGGTAGAAGCGCGTGCCCTCGCCAAGGCCGAGCAGCCGCATCGATTCGAGCAGCCGCATGGTGCCCACCGCGTCGGCGTTGGCGGTGTATTCGGGCGTCTCGAAGCTGACCGCGACGTGGCTTTGCGCGGCGAGGTTGTAGACCTCGGTCGGCCGCACCTCGGCGAGCACGCGGGCGATCGCGGCGGTGTCGGTCATGTCGCCATAGTGCAGCGTCAGCCTCGCGCCCTCGGCGTGGGGATCGTGGTAGAGATGGTCGATGCGGCTCGTATTGAACGACGAGGCCCGCCTCCGGAAACCGTGCACGTCGTAACCCTTGGCGAGCAGCAGTTCCGTCAGATACGATCCGTCCTGCCCCGTGATGCCGGTGATGAGCGCGATCTTGTCTGGCATAAGCAGGCTCCGGTTAGCGTCAGGATCCGCGTAGGCGGTTGATGTTGCGATCAGGTTTGCAGACGGTGCACCGCTCGAAACAGGCCGCACCGCCGCCGCCGATCGGGCACGCCACGGCGCAACGGAGCGACTGGTGGGTCCGGTGGGGTTCGAACCCACGACCTCTCGATTAAAAGTCGACTGCTCTACCGACTGAGCTACGGACCCGGACGCCGTTCGCGCCCTAGGGCACGCGCCGCCGGGCGGTCAACGGGTCGGGGCCGAAGCCGGCGCACCTCCAGCGCTGCAAGCATCACCGATCCGATCCGCCATCGCGGCGCGATCGCGGCGGCGGGGCCGAGCGCGAAGCCGCGATGCGGCAGGCCGGGATGGGGGAGGAGGAGGGCGCGCGTGCGCCACCGGCCTCCTTCCCAGGCGAGGATGTCGAGGTCGAGCACGCGTGCACCCCAGCGTCGTCCGCGCCGCCGCCCGAACTCGCGCTCGATGCGTTTGAGCAGTCGCAGCAGCGCTGGCGGAGCGCAGTCCGTCGAGACGAGCGCCGCCGTATTGGCATAGTCGCGCCCTCCGGGTCCGAGCGGACGCGATCGGATGGTGGCGCTCACCCGGTCGATCGCGAGCCCCTCCACCGCCAGCGCATCGAGCGCCGCGCGCAGCACCGCCGCAGGCTGTCCGTAGCGGCCGTGCGCGCGGTTCGATCCGAGCCCGATCAGGTAGCTTGTCGCCGCCACGCGCGAGCGCCTATCGCAGGCCCATGGCGCCGCCAATCCCCGTAGCTTTCGTCGAGCCCGGCCGCGACTGCCCGCTCTGCCCGCGCCTCGCCGCGTTCCGCGACGTGCAGCGGACGGCTCATCCCGCTTGGTTCAACGCGCCGGTGCCCGTGTGGGGTGACCCAGCAGCCCGCATCGCCATCGTTGGGCTGGCGCCGGGTCTTCAGGGCGCCAACCGCACGGGCCGACCGTTCACAGGGGATTTCGCGGGCGAACTCCTCTACGCGACGCTGCTCGCCAACGGCTTGGCGACCGGAACCTATGCCGCGCGGCCCGACGACGGGCTCGTGCTCACCGGCGCGGTGATCGTCAATGCGGTGCGCTGCGTGCCTCCGCAGAACAAGCCGTTGCCGGCGGAGATCGCGACCTGTCGTCAGTTCCTCGCACCTGTGCTGGCCGCGCTGCCTACGCTCCGCGTGGTGGTGGCCCTCGGGCAGATCGCCCATCAGTCCGCGGTGAAGGCGCTGGGAGGCACGCTCTCGCGTTTGAAGTTCGGTCACGGCGCCGAGCACGAGACGCCGGCGGGACCGCTGCTGATCGATAGCTACCATTGCTCGCGCTACAACCAGAACACGCGCGTCCTCACGCCCGCCATGTTCGAGGCGGTGTTCGCGCGGGCGGCGGCGTTGGCCGCCTAGCGCGCGATGGTCCACCTCACGCTCGCGATCGCGGACTTCATGGCCATCCTGATCGCGGCCGCGCTATGGGCGGGCGCGTCGATCGCCGGCACGGTGATGCTCGCCGCCGGCGGCGTCGTCATGACGCTATGGCTGGGCCGCACGCTCGTGCGGCGGATGCTGGCCCGGCGGGGCTGAACCTGGCGCCTGGGGGCTCAGACGTCCTCCACCAGGCGGCCGTAGAGTTCGGGGCGGCGATCGCGGAAGAAGCCGAACGCGGCGCGGTGGCGCTTCACGCGCGCGAGGTCCAGCGTCGTGACGATCACGCCCTCCTCCTCGCGATCGAGTTCGGCCAGCATGTCGCCGCGCTCGTCGCAGATGAAGCTGGTGCCGTAGAAGCTCTGGCCATGTTCGGTCCCCACCCGGTTTGCGGCGACGATCGGCACGACGTTCGAGACGGCGTGTCCCACCATCGCGCGCCGCCATAGCCGCGCGGTGTCGAGGGAGGTGTCGTGCGGCTCGCTGCCTATCGCGGTCGGGTAGAACAGCACTTCCGCGCCCATCAGCATCATCGCGCGCGCCGCCTCGGGATACCACTGATCCCAGCAGACGCCGACGCCGATCGTCGCGGGCGCGGCCTCCGGCCACACCTTGAACCCGGTGTTGCCGGGCCGGAAGTAGAACTTCTCCTCGTAGCCGGGGCCGTCGGGGATGTGGCTCTTGCGATAGACGCCGCGGACGTCGCCGTCGGGTCCGATCATCGCCAGGCTGTTATAGTGGTGCGGCCCGTCCGCCTCGAAGAAGCTGGTCGGGATCGCGACGCGCAGGTCTGCGGCCAGCGCGCGCATCGCGGCGACGGCGGGATGCGCATCGAGCGGGCGGGCTTTGGCGAACAGCTCCTCGTCCTCGACGCGGCAGAAGTACGGACCCTCGAACAGTTCGGGCGGCAGGATCACCTGCGCGCCCCTGGCCGCCGCTTCGCGGACGCGATCGGAGACGCGCGCGATGTTCTCGGCCATGTCCTCGCCGAACGCGAGCTGGAGGGCGGCGACGCTGATCTCGGTCATGGGCGTGCAGATAGGCGCGTGCGGTGACGGATCAAAGGCGCGGGATCTGCTGCGAGATGCAGTGCAGGCTGCCGCCGCCGGTGAGCAGGCGGTCGGCACGGATGCCGATCGCCTTGCGGCCGGGGAAGAGCGCGCCGATCGCCGTTACCGCCGGGTCATCGTTGACGGCGCCGTAGACCGGCACCACGACAGCGGCGTTGCCGATGTAGAAGTTCATGTAGGAGGCGGGAACCACCTCGCCGTCGCGTGTCACGCGGCCGGGCGAGGGGAGGAGAGCCACCTCCACGCCCGCCGCCTCGGCGCGAATGCGGGCATCGGCGTAGACGGCGGCATTGGGATCGTCGTCGCCCGCCGGTTCGGGAATTGCCAGCCGGTTCTCGCCGACGAAGCGCGCGAGATTGTCGACGTGGCCGTCGGTATGGTCGTGCGCGAGCCCGTCGCCCAGCCACAGCAGCCTGCGAATGCCGAGATCCTGCGCCAGCCGCGCCTCGATCTCCGCGCGCGACAGCGAGGGATTCCGGTTCGGGTTGAGCAGGCACTGTTCGGTGGTCACGCCGAGACCGGTGCCGTCGACGTCGATCGCGCCGCCTTCCAGCACCCAATCGCATCGCATCGCCGGCATCCCGCGATGCTCGGCCAGCAACGCCGCCAGTTCCTCGTCACCCGGCAGGTCGTACTTGCCGCCCCACCAGTTGAACAGGAAATCGCGCGCGGTGCCATCGCCCAGCAGGATCGGCCCGGTGTCGCGCAGCCAGACATCGCCGAACGGGAGCAGGATCGCCTCCGCCGCGTCACCCGCCAGGCCCCGTGCCGCGTCCGCGGAAGCCTCGTCGGCGCAGACCAACAGCACCCGTTCGCCGCGCCCGCCGGCGTGGACGGCACGCGCGAAGGCGGCGACCTCGGCGCGGGCAGGGGCGAGATCGTCCTCCCAGAGGTCCGGGTGACTTGGGAAGCCGATCCACACGGCGTCGTGAGGTGCCCATTCGGGGGGCTGGCGGGGAGTCATGCGCGCCGCATGACACTGCCCGAGGCCCGAGGCAAACCGGCTCGCGCGCCTAACCGATCGGCTGCGCACGACGCTTTGCGTCTGCTCGCTGCACATGCGGGGGTCTTAATGCGAGAAGGGGCGGCACCGTCGCCGGCACCGCCCCTTCTGAACTGCTCCGACTTGGCTGTATCAGCGCGAGTAGAACTCGACGACCAAGTTCGGCTCCATCTTCACCGGATAGGGCACCTCGTCGAGCTTCGGCACGCGCACGAAGCTGACCTTGGCGTTGCCGTCCTGCGCCAGATAATCCGGCACCTCGCGCTCGGACAGGCTCTGCGCCTCAATCACCAGCGCCATTTCCTGGGCCTTCGCGCCGAGTTCGATCACGTCCCCGACCTTCACCGGCCGCGACGCGATATTGCACTTCACGCCGTTGACGCGGATGTGGCCGTGGCTGACGAGCTGGCGAGCCGACCAGATCGTCGGCGTGAACTTCGCGCGATACACCACCGCGTCGAGGCGACGCTCGAGCAGACCGATCAGGTTCTGCGAGGTGTCGCCCTTCAGTCGATCCGCCTCGGCATATGCCTTGCGGAACTGCTTCTCGGTGACGTCGCCGTAATAGCCCTTCAGCTTCTGCTTGGCGCGGAGCTGGATGCCGTAGTCGGTCGCCTTGCCCTTGCGGCGCTGGCCGTGCTGGCCGGGACCATATTCGCGCTTGTTGACCGGCGACTTGGGGCGACCCCAGATATTCTCGCCCATGCGGCGATCGAGCTTGTACTTGGCGCTGCTGCGCTTCGACATCGTGACGTCCTCAACTGCGTGGACGGGCGGAATGCCCGTCATGTGCCGGAACCGCGCTGTCCGCGTGCAGAACGCGCGGCAGGGCACCCGCTTCACCGGACGTGCGGGGCCAATTGCGAAGTGCGCCGTCTGGCGCCCGGGATCGTGGAAGTCAAGCTCGCGGACGCGATGCGACCTGTCTGGATCAGTGCGGCGGCAAGCCCTGCGAGAAGGCCCGGCGCTGCGTGTCGCCGACCGTGTCACCATCGTTGTTGGCGCGTTCGCGCCACTGATCGCCGGTCATGCAGACGCGGTGTCCGCCCAGCCGGGAGCCGATCGGCACCTCCTCGCGGCACAGCAACCTGGCGCTGCGCGACTGCGCGACCGCGCTCTTCGAGAGACCGCCCGACGCCTGAGCGGGTGCGGGCGGCTGCGGAGGAGATGCGTCCTGGCCAGTGGCCATGAGCAGCGAGGCCAATCCCAATGCGACGATCATGACACCCCTCCCTGTCGTGCGCTCCAATCACGCATCTCGCGACGATGATCGGCAAGCGCTTCCCCCGACACGTGATCTCGGGCTACCGGGGCCGCCATGGACGAAATGATTGCACCCGACGCGTGCGGCACGATGGCGGAGGTGCGCGCCGGCGTCGACGCGGTCGACCGAGCGATCGGTACGCTGCTCGCGACCCGCTTCGGGTACATGCGCGCCGCCGCCCGGATCAAGCCGGAGCGCGGCATGGTGCGCGACGAGGAGCGCAAGCGGCAGGTGATCGACGCGGCGGCGGCCGACGCCCGCGCCGCCGGCTGGCCCGAGAACGCGGCGCGCGCGCTCTGGGAGGTGCTGGTCGAGGCGTCGATCGCCTACGAGATGGAGCTCTTCGATAAAGCGCGAGGCTAGCGCGGCCGCGGCTGGGCGAGGGCGGAGAGCACGCCCCGGAAGGTGCGTACCTCCTGCGCGGTCCAGCCGGGCTTGGTCAGCATAGTGCGCAGCGTCCGCCGCGTCGATGGCGCGCGGTCGGGCGGGTGGAAGTAGCCGGCCGCCTCCAGCATCCCGTCGAGCTGCGTGATCATGCCGTCCAGCTCGGCCTGCGGCGCGGGGGGATCGAGAGCGACCGCGGGCGGCTGCGCCAGCCCGCGCCCGCGCGACCATTCGTAGGCGACGAGGATCACCGCCTGCGCGAGATTGAGCGAGCCGAACTCCGGATTGATCGGCACCGTCAGGATAGCGCGCGACAGCGCGACGTCGTCGGCCTCCAGCCCCGATCGCTCCGGTCCGAACAAGATGGCCGCCTGCCCCGTGGCGGCGTGGATGTCGGCGGCGACCTGTGCCGGCGTCAGCACCGGCTTGCTGACGCCGCGTTTGCGCACCGTGGTGGCGTAGACCGTCGCGCAATCGGCGACGGCCTCGGCGACGTTCTCATAAACACGCGCGCCGCCCAGCACGGCGTCGGCACCGGAGGCGGCCGGGCCGGCCTCCGGGTTGGGCCAGCCATCGCGGGGCGCCACCAGCCGCATATCGGTCAGCCCGAAATTGAGCATGGCGCGGGCCGCCTTGCCGATATTCTGTCCGAGCTGCGGACGGACGAGGACGATGGCGGGGACAGCCGTCATGCAGCGGGCCCCGTCCCGCGCGACAACGGCTGCGCGCGGCTGCTGCTCGGAGTGGTCGTCTCGCAGGCCTTCACTTATCGGCTACGTCCGCGACCGAGCCGGCGAACTCCTCGAAGTCGCGCGCCTCCGCGAAATCCTTGTAGACGCTGGCGAAGCGGATGTACGCGACGGGATCGAGCCCGCGCAGCCCCTCCATCACCAGGCCGCCGATCGCGCCGCTCCCGATCTCGGCCTCACCGCCGGTCTCGACCTGGCGCTGGATGCCCGAGACCAGGCGCTCGATCCGCTCCGACTCCAACGGCCGTTTGCGGCAGGCGATCGCGATCGAGCGTTCCAACTTGGCGCGATCGAACGGCTCGCGACGGCCGCCGGACTTCACCACCATCACCTCGCGCAGCTGCACGCGCTCGAAGGTGGTGAAGCGTCCGCCGCAGCCCTCGCACTGGCGGCGCCTGCGGATCGCGGCATTGTCCTCGCTCGGCCGGCTGTCCTTCACCTGGCTCGCATCGTGGGCGCAGAAGGGGCAGCGCAATCAGCCCTCCGGGTAGATCGGGAAACGCTCGCACAGCTGCCGCACGCGGGCGCGCACGTCCGCCTCAACCGCGGCGTCCCCCTCCTCGCCCTTGGCGGCGAGGCCGTCGAGCACGTCCGCGACCATGTCGCCGATGTCGCGGAACTCGGCGATGCCGAAGCCGCGGGTAGTGCCTGCCGGTGAGCCCACCCGGATGCCGCTGGTCTTCACCGGCGGCAGCGGATCGAAGGGCACGCCGTTCTTGTTGCAGGTGATGCCGGCACGTTCCAGCGCTTCGTCGGCATCCCTGCCGGTGATGCCGAGCGGTCGCAAGTCGACCAGCGCCAGATGCGTATCGGTGCCGCCCGCGACGAGATCGGCACCGCGCTCCTTGAGCTTGGCGGCGAGCGCCTTGGCGTTCTCGACGACCGCGCGGCTGTAAACGCGGAACTCCGGCGTCAGCGCCTCGCCGAACGCCACGGCCTTGGCGGCGATGACGTGCATCAGCGGCCCACCCTGCAGGCCCGGAAACACCGCCGAGTTGATCTTCTTGGCGATGGCATCGTCGTCGGTCAGGATCATGCCGCCGCGCGGCCCCCGCAGCGTCTTGTGGGTGGTCGTCGTGACGACGTGCGCGTGGCCGAAGGGCGAGGGGTGAACGCCCGCCGCGACGAGTCCCGCGAAGTGCGCCATGTCGACCATGAAGCGGGCGCCGACCTCGTCCGCGATGGCGCGGAAGCGCGCGAAGTCGATGTGGCGAGGGTAGGCCGATCCTCCGGCGATGAGGAGCGTCGGTCGATGCTCCTTCGCCAGCCGTTCGACTTCGTCATAGTCGATCAGGTGATCGTCCGGCCGGACGCCGTACTGGACGGCGTTGTACCACTTGCCGCTCATCGCCGCCTTGGCGCCGTGCGTCAGGTGTCCGCCCGCGTCGAGACTGAGCCCCATGATCGTATCGCCCGGCTTCGTCAGCGCCAGCATCACCGCGCCATTGGCCTGCGCGCCTGAGTGCGGCTGGACGTTGGCGAAGCCGCAGCCGAACAGCTGCTTGGCGCGATCGATCGCGAGACTCTCCACCTCGTCCGACGGCTTGCAGCCCTGGTAGTAGCGCTTGCCCGGATAGCCCTCGGCATATTTGTTGGTGAAGATCGAGCCCTGTGCCTCCAGCACCGCGCGCGAGACGATGTTCTCGGATGCGATCAGCTCGATCTGGTAGCGCTCGCGGTCGAGCTCGTGCGCGACGCCCGCGAATATGGCGGGATCGGCCTCCGCGAGACCGCGCGAGAAGAAGCCCTCGGCGCGGATCTCAGGCCTGTCGGCGGGCTGGGCGCTCATGCGGGCTCCTTGACGGAAAAGGGGAGGGAAAGCTTGGCCACGCGTGCGGCGTGGCGGCCGCCCTCGAAGTCGGTTGCAAGAAATGCGTCGAGGCAGGCCTTGGCCATATCCTCGCCGATCAGTCGCGCGCCCATCGCGATCGCGTTCGCGTCGTTGTGCGCACGCGCCAGCGCGGCCGAGACCGGATCGGAGACGAGCGCGCAGCGGAGCGCGGGGTGGCGGTTGACCGCGATCGAGATGCCGATCCCCGATCCGCACAGCGCGACCCCGAAATCCGCCTGGCCGTTCGCCACTGCATCGGCGAGCAACCGACCGTAATCGGGATAGTCGACCGGGCCGACCCGATGCGGGCCAAGATCGATCACCACGTGCTCGCTCGCCCGCGCATGCGCGATCAGCGCAGAGCGGAGCGCCGTGGCGGCATGGTCGGAGGCGAGGGCGATGCGGGCGCTCATGAGCGGGGGCGGTCTCCGTTCGGCGGGCACCGTAGCGCAAGCCGATTCGATGTGCCGCCATCTAGGCGCTCGCACCGTCGTGCGCCACCTCGGTGGCGGCACCCCGCCGCGAACGGCTTGGCAAGCCGCATGAACGCCGGTAAGGCGCCGCCCGCACGACCATGACGACGCCTGCACGGCGCCGCCAGCCATCTCGCGGAGAGGTGCCAGAGTGGTCGATTGGGACGGTCTCGAAAACCGTTGTGGGTGCAAGCTCACCGTGGGTTCGAATCCCACCCTCTCCGCCACCTACAGTGTCCCACGAAGTCCAAAAATGTCCCTTAAGTGCCTGTAACAACAGGTCTTTCGGCCACTTGATGGATTTCACGTGTTCCTGCTATGTTCCGGGTCATCCCCACACAAGTGTGGGGCAAAACTCGGACCCAGATCGAGGCAGAATCATGGGGAAGCTGACGGTCGCGCAGATCCGCGACGTGCTGGCACCGATCTGGCTCAGCAAGCCGGAGACGGCGCGGCGCGTGCGGCAGCGCATCGGCGTCGTGCTCGACTGGTCCTATGCCAAGGGGTTCCGGACCACCGAGGCGCCGCTTCGCTCGATCTCACGCGGCCTTCCTCGCCAGCCCAAGCGGGACCGGCACCTGGCGGCGCTGCCGTTCGAGGACGTGCCTGCTTTCCTGGTCCGGGTGCGCGACAAAAGCACGATTGCGAGGCTAGCGCTGGAGTTCCTGATCCTGGCCGCGGCGCGATCGGGCGAGGTTCGCGGCATGCGCTGGCCGGAGATTGATCTGGCGAAGCGGGTCTGGACCGTGCCTGCCGATCGCATGAAGGCCGGCAAGGTCCACCTCGGCCATGGTGCGGACTCGCCGTTCGTGCAGCTGACGCTCTGCACGGCTGCGGCGCTCCTTGATCCGACCTATCTCCCGGACGGCTTCCCCAGGGAAACCGTTCTACTTTCTGCAATGAAGGTCGCGCAGGAACTCGGCGCGATCACCGACACGATCGCCGAACTCCGGCGGCACGAAGCCAACACGAGACATAAGCTCGGACGGGGCGAGATCGACCGCGGGCACCTCCCGAATACGCCAAACCTGCGAGGCCGCGTCGAGCAGGCGGTAAACCAGCTGCGCAAGGTGCAGGTGGAGACGGTGGCGATCGCCCACCTGCGGGCCAAGGTCGGGGACATCGTCTTCTACAACAACCGCAAGCACTGGAAGGCGGCGGCTGTCGCGATCGAGGCTTATTGCGAGATCGCTCAGGGGCGCCTCGACGACTCGATCCGTCCTCGCGCGTCCAGACCCGCCGACTCAATCATGGATGTCGTCGAGCCCCTGGCCCGAGCGACGGCGCTGACAAGGTTGACCAAAAAGCGCGGCGAGATCCCCGATGTGGTGCGACAGTCTCTGCTCGCTTGCTACGACGCGGCCCTCGCCGGAAACCACTATGTCGTCTTCGTGAAGACGGCCGAGCTGGGCATCTGGTATGGCATCCTCGAAGTTGGCCGGGTGGCGAAGGACGCAGAGGCGCTCGCCCGAAGCGCGCCAGCGGGGACCTACCCGGAAGCTGTGAGGCGCGTGTGGATCATTGCCGCTGGTTGTCACGACAGACTGAACGATAAGGACCACGCGAATCGCTGCCGCATGGAGGCGGCCGAACAGACGCTGAAGATGCGGGACGAGTCGGACCAGTCCGCGGTGAAGGCTCACTGGACCAAGGCGGCTCTGGGCGAGATGCGCCACCTGTCTGGCTCACGTGATCGCGTTCAGCAATTGCGAGACGAACTCCGCGTGCTGCAGCTCTCAGCTCAGGATGATTTCGGCACCTTCACGACACCCATGAACCTGGCTGAGACGCGGGACGAGATCGAAGCGCTATTCGACGGCATCTCGTTCGCGGACGCCTGCCAACACTTCTACCACATGCGGGCGAGTTCTCCCCCGCACTCGGCGTGCCGCTCCGCAAGTTCAACGGCTATCTGTTCAAGGATCGCACCGCCATCCCGCTCGTTACCGAGGAGTTGGAGGTGCTGATCCAGGCCGCTGAGCACACCTGGACCGAGGTCGAGCCCGCCATCTTCGGCACGCTGCTGGAGCGCGCGCTCAACCCCAAGGAGCGCGCCAAGCTGGGTGCCCACTACACCCCGCGCGCCTATGTCGAGCTGCTCGTCGGGCCGACCATCATAGAGCCGCTGCGCTCCGACTGGGCGGGCGTGCGCGTCGCCGCGACCGAGCTGATCGAGCAGGGCAAGGTCGACGAAGCGCGCCGCACGGTGGAGACCTTCCACACCCGGCTCGCGCAGACCCGCGTGCTCGATCCAGCCTGCGGCACCGGCAACTTCCTCTACGTGGCGATGGCGCGGTTGAAGGAGCTGGAGGGCGAGGTGCTCGACCTGCTCGTCGACCTCGGCGACGACCAGTATCTCGCCGAGCTGACCGGTCATACGATCACGCCGGAGAACTTCCTCGGGGTCGAGATCAACCCGCGCGCCGCCGCCATCGCCCAGCTGGTGCTGTGGATCGGCTACCTCCAGTGGCACTTCCGCGTGAACGGCGCCGACCGCCCGCCGCCCGAGCCGATCCTGCGCGACATCCGCACCATCGAGAACCGCGACGCGCTGATCGAATGGGACGAGCGCGTGCTTGAGCGCGACGCGTCCGGCGCACCCGTCACCCGCTGGGATGGCGAGACGATGAAGCCGCATCCGGTCACCGGCAAAGCGGTGCCGGACGAGGCGGCGCGGGTGGAAGTGTACCGCTACGTCAACCCGCGCGCGGCCAAGTGGCCGAAGGCGAACTTCATTTTGGGTAATCCTCCCTTCCACGGTGCGCGTACGGTGCGCTCAAACAACGACGGCGCCTACATTGAGGCGGTCCGTCTCAGTTATCCCAGCATTCCCGACCACGCAGACTTTGTCATGTTCTGGTGGCATAAAGCTGCCGTGCTCCTTGAGCGCGATAGCGTTCGCAGATTTGGTTTCATTACCACCAAGAGCATTACGCAGACCTTTTCCCGTACAGTTATGTCTTACCACATGGATGGTCCAACGCCCATTTCTCTGGTCTACGCGATCCCTAATCATCCGTGGATTGATGAATCAAATGGGGCATCGGTGCGGGTCGCGTTCACGATTGCGGGCGAGGGGAAAAGCGTAGGCAGACTTGTGACTGTGGGCCATGAAAAGCCTGCTCAAAATGGGGAATTTGAGGTTCAATATGCTGAGGAGATTGGCGTAATCAGCGCAGGGTTCCGGACGAAGGTCAATCTACAGAAGGCAATGAGTCTGCAGTCAAACGCCAGGCTATGCTCGGTTGGCTTTCAGCTGACCGGAAGCGGATTTGTTGTTGATGACGAGTTCGTCGATACTCTTACGCATGCTGAGAAAGAGGAATTCATACGCGGGCTAATTGGCGCACGCGAGATCGTTCAGAAGGCCCAGCATCGCAGGGTCATTGATGCTTGCCGTTTTCGCACCACGGGAGATCTGAAGAACGCCAGTAGCGCGATCTTTCAGCATCTGTTCACGCGTGTGAAACCTGAGCGCGACACGAACGCGCGTTCGTTCGTACGTGATAACTGGTGGATATACGGCGAGGCAAGAAACACCTTTCGCCCTGCGCTTAAGGGCATCAGTCAGCAGATAGTAACGCCGCTAACTGCTAAGCATAGGATCTTTGTCAGATTACCCGTGACGACCCGCCCGGACAGTACGTGCGTCATGATTGGGATGGGTGACAGCTATTATCTTGGAATTTTGTCGAGCTCGATCCATTTAGCATGGGCATTGGCTAATGGAGGGCGACTAGGGGTCGGAGACGACCCTCGCTACCTTAAAGCGGCCTGCTTCGATCCTTTCCCCTTTCCGGCAGACGTTCTGGGTTCGCAGCAGGATCGCATAAGTAGGGAGGCTGAGGCGCTGGATGCCCTCCGCAAGCGTGTAGTCGCCGAGCATGCCGACCTGACGCTCACCAAACTCTACAACGTCCTCGAAGCCCTGCGCGAAGGCCGCGCGCTCACGGCTGCCGAGCGCGACATTCACGATCGCGGGCTGGTCACACTAATCCGCCAGCATCACGATGCGATCGATGAGGGCGTGGCGGACGCCTATGGCTGGGGCGACGAGCATCGCGCCGGCACGCTGGACGAGGAGATGATCCTCACCCGCCTCGTCGCGCTCAACAAGCAGAGGGCGACAGAGGAGGCGCGCGGACTGGTGCGCTATCTGCGCCCCGAGTTTCAGGATCCCGGCTATCGCGCGCCGGTTGCGGGTACGTTCGATCTGGGCGAGACCGCAGTGGCGCCGATCAGCAACATTATCCCTTGGCCGGCGACCTTGCCCGAGCAGGTCGGCGCGGTGCAGTCGATCCTCGCCGCCGCGCCCGCGCCGCTTGGCGCAGCGGACATCGCCCGCAGCTTCAAGGGAAAGCGCGCCGCTACCGTCCGTCCGGTGCTCGATGCGCTCGCCGGACTAGGCATGGCCCGCCGCCTCAATGACGGGCGTTACGCAGCCTGATCGCTCCCGCCTTGCTGCGCGTCCCGCTCCGGCTCGGGCGCGAGGGACAGGCAGGCAGCATCGAAGTCGCGCATGGTCTGCTCCTCGATCGCGCCGCCCTGGCGAAGGCCTTCCATCATCTCGTGGACGGCCGCCATCGGCTCGCTCTTATACGTCTTAGTCGCCATAGCTCACCTCGGTCAGCCTCCCGCACGCCGCGGTCGCCTGGTAGCATATCTACGAGCGCCATGGTGGTTGAAGTTCGGCGCCGTCGCAAGTAGATATGTTTCTACATCATCGGAGGGTCGGACTGTGGGATCGACGACGCTGTCCAGTCGCGAGTTCAATCAGGATGCCAGCCGGGCGAAGAAGGCGACCGCGGGCGGTCCGGTCTTCATCACCGATCGCGGCAGACCTGCGCACGTCCTCATGAGCATCGAGGACTATCAGAAGCTGATCGGGAAGGGCGCGAGCATCGTCGACCTGCTCTCGGCGGATGAGCACGACGCGATCGACTTTGAGGTGCCGCGCCTGTCCGGCGAGCTCTTCCGACCTGCCGACTTGTACTGATGTACCTACTCGATACGAACGTCGTATCAGAGCTGCGCAAGGCGAAGAGCGGCAAAGCGGACCCGAACGTCGTCGCCTGGGCGCAGCCGATCGCCGTCGGCAGCCTGTTCCTATCGGCAATCACCGTGCTGGAGGTTGAGCTAGGCGTCCTGCTGATCGAACGGCGCGACCCGGCTCAGGGCAAGGTTCTGCGCGCCTGGCTCGACCAAAGCGTCTTGCCCGCATTCGAAGGCCGCATCCTCCCGGTCGACGTAGAAGTCGCTCGGCGGTGCGCGCGGATGCACGTTCCGGACCCACGCTCGGAGCGCGATGCGCTCATCGCGGCGACGGCGTTCGTCCATGGAATGACCGTGGTGACCCGCAACGTCCCGGACTTTTCAGGCCTCGATTTGGCGCTGCTCGATCCGTGGCAAACGGGCACGGAAATGTAGCCCGAAAAGCACAAGTGTGGGGTAAATGTGGGAGAGACTTTCGGCCGATAAGCTAAAAAGCCGAACAATCTAAGTAGGTTATACTTTCCCCTTGCGGACACCCTCTCCGCCAGATGTTGCGAATTTGCAGAGAGTTAGGGTAGTTGGAACCTGTGCTGCCCACCGTAATGCCCAATAGCATTGCAGTTGCGTTTTGATCCTGTTTTGAATCAACTCGTCGCGCGACCGTTGGAGAAAGCTCTTCTCCTGCGCGCCGGGCATGCATTCCAGCAGGTCACCGAATGGCATCTCCGCCATCCGCCGACCTGACCGGCGTCAACGCGCAGGCTGGTGAGAGCCGGGATTGGCTCATGCGTCGTTGTGGCGGTCGCCGGCATGAAGCGCGGCGCTGAACGCGAGCACGTCCTGTGCGAAGATTGCGGGCTGCTCCAGAGCCGCAAAGTGACCGCCACGATCGGCCTCGAACCAATGGATCAGATGATGATCGTGCTCGATCCACGCCTTCGGCGCGCGAAACATCTCGGCGGGGTAGATCGCAACGCCGAGCGGCTGGACCGCTCCGGGCCGGGGAAACTCGCCGCGCGCGAAGCTGTCATAAGCCTCTCGGTACAGCCGCATCGAGGAGGCGATGCTGTTGGTGAACCAGTAGATTGAGACGTTGCCGAGAAGATCGTCCCAGCTGATCGCATCGCGCAGGTCGCCATTGTGATCGGACCAGGCGTGGAACTTCTCGGTGATCCAGGCGCACAGGCCGACCGGCGAGTCCGACAGCCCGTAGCCAACCGTCTGCGGGCGGGTCCCCTGGACATGCGCGTAGCCCAGCTTGTCGAACTTAGCCGCCTCCTGCCGCGCGAGCAGCGCACGCTCCTCCCGCGTGCAAAGAGCCTCAGCATCATCAAGGCCCGCGGGAGCATCGGGCGTGACCAGGTTGAGGTGCAGGCCGAGCAGCCGGTCGCCAGCCAATTCAGGCAGGAAGCGCGCGATGATCGCTCCCCAGTCGCCGCCCTGCGCGAAGAAGCGTTCGTAGCCGATGTTCCGCATCAGCTTAAGGTGGCGCTCGGCCACCTGCTTCGGTCCCATGCCACGGTGCTGCGGAGCTTGCGAGAAGCCGTAGCCGGGCAGGGACGGGCAGACCACATGGCAGGCGTCCTTCGCGCTGCCGCCAAAGCGTTCCGGCTCGGTAAGCCGGGGAATGACCTCGAGGAACTCGACGATCGAGCCCGGCCAGCCGTGCATCAGCAGCAACGGAGTGGCGTGCGCATGCGGCGACCGTGCATGGATCATGTGCGTCGCCAGTCCGTCGAAATGCGCGATGAACTGAGGGTGCGTGTTGATCCGAGCCTCGTACCGGCGCCAGTCGAACCCGTTGCGCCAGTAACCGATCAAGTCCCGCAGATAGCCGAGTTCGGTGCCATGCTCCCAGGCGACGTCTTCCAGTCGGTCGGGCCAGCGTGTCGCGTCGATCCGTCGGTGGAGATCGTCGATCGCGTCGTCGGGGATCGCGACTTGAAACGGTTCGAGATGCACGTCGACCGCCCTTCTCATCCTCTACGTGCCGCACTCCGGGCCCGTGCCGACCGTCGTTCCCCGAAGCCGTCCGATCACGCGCGCGTTCAAGCGACCGGCGCGGGCGACCAGACCGCATCGGATCAGCCGTGCGGCGGCGTCAGTGCGCCGCCTCGGCGAGCTGGCGGGCAATTTCCGGGCTGGTCGGCTGCTTGAGTTCGCTTACTTCGATGAAGCCCGTACCGAGCCGGCCGCCCAGCTCGTAGTTGGTGCAGGCATTGCACATCATGTAGCCGTCCCGTTGGGTCTGCACGCTGGATCCGTCGCACCGGCCGCGCAGGCGATAGCCGGTGCCGTCGTCAAGCCATACCGTGGCGATCGAGCCCAGCGGGCTGACGCCGTCGCTTGCCATCTCGATCGCGAAGTCGACCGACCGGACCTGGTGCCAAGTGCCGCGGTCAAAGACATGACCCATGGCCTGCGTGCCGTCGCGGCCCACGACGCGGTAGATCGAGAAGATCAGATCGTCGCCAAACGTCGCCCAGTTCCAGCGATAGGTCAGGATGCTGCCCCAGTCGCGCGTTCCCCAGCTGCGATCCTGAAAGGCGGCGGCGTCGATCGCGTAATCGGTGCCGTCGATCGTCACGGTGCCGGCGACGCGCCCGAAATTCTCCCAATGACCGCGCCCCATCGAGGAACCGCCGACATCATAGGACAGGCCCACCGTCTCGCCCCTCGCGGCGTAGCGCAGATCGGCGCGCACGCGCCCGTGCTCGACCATCAACCGCCGGTGGGTGAGCGGTTGCTCCGAGCGCAACTGGATTGGCCCGATCGTGATGTCGCTGTAATCGGCCTCGGGCAGCGGAAGCTTGTTGTTGTGGTACTTCTCCACCGCTCGGCCTTCGTGGGTGATCCAGCACCATGCATCGGCTATGCCGCGCACGCGCTGCATCCCGGTATGCTGAAAGCCGCCGATCCGCTGCACGGGATCATACCAAGCGAGGCAGAAGGATTCCTGCCAATCGACCGAAGCGCCGTCTTCGGGCTCATGATTGTGGTCGTCGATATCGGTGATGCTCGTCATGCATGCTCTCCGTTCATCAGTCGCGGGCGAAATCGTCGGCACGTTTCATGAAGGCCGGGCGTACGGATACCGCGAGCGTCGCGACGGGCAGGCTGTTCCAGGTGCCCGCATCGAAACGGCCCGAGGAGACGGTGCTGAACGCCGCGTTGCGCAGCCAGCGCGCGGCACGGTGGAAAGCGAGGCTCTCTTCGGTCGCTGGCTGCCCGCCGGCCTCGCGATAGGCGGCCAGGAACGGCTCCCACAGCGAGCGGGTCTCCAGAGGGGCGCGCAGGTAGGCGAGCTCATAAGCCGGGTCGCCGAGCTGGCAGGTCTCCCAGTCGAGTACCGCGCTTACCCGGCCCTTGTCGAAGAGGATGTTGTTGAGCCCATAATCGCCATGGATCACGCGCACCGGCCCGTCGTTCGTAGGCAGATGGCGCCGCAGCCAACCGAAGGCGCGCGCGACGAGCGGCGAAGGCACCAAGCGGTTTTTCCGCCAATACCGCTCGTGATGGTCGAGCATGGCGTGGTTGGCCTGCGCGATCGTCTCGACCGTTTCGCCGGCCTGTAGAACCGAAATCTCCGGCTCGAGATCGGTAAGCCTTAGGCGATGCAGGTGGGCGAGAACCGAGGCGAGATCGCGGAGCATCTCGTCCGACAGGTCCGGTGCGGCCGACAGCACGTCGCCATAGAGCCGGCCCGGCGCATGATCCATGATCGTCACCTCGCCACCGAAACGGCCCCCCGCCGGCTCGAAGTGCCAGGGGCGGGGCAGCCGTACACCGGCGCGGTGCAGCGCCCTGGTGATCGTGAACTCGACATCTTGAAGGAAGCAGCCGGTCGGGTCGATCGGCTCTCCCTGGTTGCGGCGCATGACCAGCGCCATCGGCCCGAGTTCGCTGTTCTCGACGGCGAAACGGAAGATCCCCTTGGAATAGCCGCCCGCCACCGTTTCGACTGATTTCACGGTCGACGAGCCGGGAAGAAAATCCGTCTCGGCGAGATAAGCCTGGAAGGCACTCGCCGTCACGGGCGGCAGAGGAGCCACCTCGGCCTTCATCTCGTCCGGCGGGGCGGTCTGCTGATCGAGGAAGGACCGCTCCCAGGCGGCTGCGGCATCCTCGAACGCGCGCGCCGATCCGCTCGCGAGCAGGCTGCTGCGTTCGATCAGCGCCTCAAGCGCGGCGGCGATCCTGCCCCGCCGATCCGAGAGGATCGCGAAGCTCTGCTCGGTCGAGCTCTCGCCGGCGTCCGCCTGGATGGGCGCCTGCTCGCCCACGACCATGCGGCCCTGGCGCACGAGCGCCTCACCCGTCTTGATCTGCTCGACGAGGAGCGCGGGCGTGCGCTCTTCCCGCACGATCAGGTCTGCGAGCACCATGTCGATGCGCTTGGCCACGTCGCGCGCGCCGTCCGATTGAAGCTCGGGGAGCAGACTCTCCGCCACGCTCTCGCGAACGATACGCAGCAGCCGGAACGAACGCGGGATCGTTCCGGGTTGGTCGGCGCGATGCTCGCCCGCACCGAACTCCGTGTCTTGCACCTGTCGTCTCTCCCCCTCGACTACGGCTTCGCCGCCCGGACGCTCGGATCGCGCCTCCACTAGATTGAAAACCCACCGTCGACGGCGAGGCTCGTACCGGTGATGAACCCCGCCGCAGACGAGGCGAGGAACACCGCCGCGTCCGCTGCCTCGCGAGCCGAGCCGAAGCGCTGCAGCGCAGCGTTGCGCTTCATAGCCTCAACGAAGCGGGCGTCGACGCGTGCCTCCAGGCGGTGGAAGAGGCCCGTATCGATGACGCCGAGCGCGATCGAATTGGCGCGGATGCCGAAGCGGCCCTCTTCGCGGGCGACCGCGCGCACCAGCGCTTCGATGCCCGCCTTCGGCGCGATCGAGAGGATGTCCTTGGGTGCATGCCGGGCGACCGCGGCCGAGGTCATCGCCACGAAAGATCCGCCGCCGCGGCGCAGATGCGGCAGCCCCGCCTGAACCACGTGGAAGAAGCCGTTCAGATCGCGGTCAATGGTGCGCTTCCACTCGGCGCCATCGACCTGGCTGACATATACCATCGAGATATCCGCGCCGCTCGCACAGACGATGGTGTGGATACGGCCAAAACGCTCGCCAGCCGCTTCCAGGAAGGCGGCGACGTTGTCGGCGTCCTCGAGCCGCAACGCCTGTGCGGTCGCTTGGCGCCCGGCTTCCTCGATGGCGCGTACCACTTCGGCGGCGGCCGCCTGATTGGCGCCGTAGCTGAGCGCCACGTCGGTGCCGTTCTGCGCGAGCCGGAGGCAGATCTCCCGCCCTATGCCGCCGCTCCCGCCGATGACAACGGCGGCGCCGTTCGGAAAGAGAGGAGCTTCGGAGTGAATCACGGGAGACATCATCTGACGGCGGACTCACTCGGCTAGTAAGCATGCAATGCCCCGCCGGATAGGCGAGGCAGACCTTGAACTCAAGCTACTCGGCAGTATGCAGCACTTCGACTTGCGTCTGCCGATCCTCCGACCTGAGGGTGGAGGATCGTGAGGATGTCAGAGAAAACAGAGTGCCGGCCGGCGTTCGTGAGGGATGCTCGCCGTCTCGGTGGAAGCCGGCTTCGGGCGATCTACGGTTCGGCTTGCACCGGAGCCCGTGATCAACGGGCGGGTGCGTCCGTCGGCGATCGTGTTGGCCTTTTCACGTGCACCCCCAGGTTCCTGGGGCGGTCGTGGGGGTGCCCCGTGCCGCTGGCGGAGGGCTGAGCCTTCAGCGTGGGGAAGAGGCGCCCGCTTGCCGCCCGAGAAGCGCGCTCAAGGCAATGCTGCGGTAATCGGATCCACCTGCTCTTGTGGAAGGTTAAACCTGCTTCAGTCCAGGAGCTTGTCGAGCGTGATCGGCGCCTCGCGGATGCGTTTCCCCGTCGCGTTGTAGATCGCGTTGGCCACCGCCGCGCTGACGCCGGTGATGCCGATCTCGCCGATGCCCCGCGCACCCATCGGCGCGTGCGGATCGGGGATGTCGGTCCAGATCACGTCGATCTCCGGCACGTCGAGGTGCACGGGGACGTGATATTCGGCAAGGCTGGGGTTCATGATCCGACCCGAACGCTCGTCGAACATCGTCTCTTCGGTGAGCGCCAGGCCAAGGCCCATGATCATGCCGCCCCGAAACTGGCTCATCGCCGTCTTCGGATTGAGGATGCGCCCGCAGTCGAACGATCCGAGCAGCCGCCGCACGCGTGGCTCGCCGGTGACGGCGTTGACGGCGACTTCGCAGAAGATGGCGCCGTGCGAGTGCATCGACCAGTGCTGCACCTCGAGCGGCGGCGGTGCTTCCCCTTCGGCGACGATCTCGTCGCGCCCGGCGCGCGTGAGGATCGAGGCGTAGCTCTCATGCCGTTCGGGCTCGTCGAGCTTGGCGAGGCCGCCGTCCAGGCCCACGACCTCGTGGGGCTTGAGGCCGGCGATGGGGGAGTCGTTGCCGGCGAGCTTGATGAGCTCGGCGACCAGCGCGCGCTCCGCCGCCATCACCGAGATCCCGATCGACGCGGTCTGCTGCGAGCCGCCGGCGAGGATGACGCCGGGCAGGAACGAATCGCCGTACGCGAACGTCACCTGGTCCGGCCGGAGCCCGAGCCGGGCGGCGCTCACCATCGTTTGGGTGGTGCTGGTGCCCATGCCCATCTCGTGCGCTGCTACCTCGACCAGTGCGCGGCCATCCTTGCCGAGCGTGATCCGCGCCGCGCCGCCGGGCATGCGATGGTAGGGGTAGGTGGCCTTCGCGCAACCCATGCCGACCAGCCACTCGCCGTCGCGCGTCGCGCGCGGAGTGGAGTTACGCTCCGCCCAGCCGAAGCGCTCGGCACCCTCGCGCCAGGCCTCGACGATGTTCCGCGACGAGAAATCGATGCCGCTCAGCGGATCCTTCTCGGGCTCGTTGAGGATGCGCAGCTCGATCGGATCCATTGCGAGCGCCGCCGCCAGCTCGTCGACCGCGCTCTCGATGGCGAAGGTGCCGACAGATTCGCCCGGCGCGCGCATGAAGGTGTTGGCGAGCATGTCGAGCTTGGTCGTCTGAATATCGAGCGTGATGCTCTCGGACGCATAGGCGCTCATCGTCGGCAGGATGAACGGTTCCGGCATGTTGTTGTGCCGCGCCATCGCGACGGTGCCGGTGTGGATGATCGCCTTGAAGTGGCCGTCCGCGTCGGCGCCGAGCGCGACGCGCTGCTCGGTCAGCGTGCGGCCGCCGACGAGCCGGTAGACCGCCTCGCGAGAGAGCGCGATCCGCACCGGGCGGCCTGCCATCTTGGCAGCGGCGGCGCCGAGCACATGATGCTGCCACATGCACTTGCCGCCGAACCCGCCGCCGACGTACGGGGAGGTGACGTGGACCTGCGTCTCCTCGACGCCGAACACCTGCGCGAGCGTCCAGGCGGTGTGCGCGACGAGCTGCGACGCGTCGTGCACGATGAGCTCGTCGCCTTGCCACGCCATGGTCGCCGCGTGCGGCTCGATCGCGTTGTGGTTGTGCCGCGGCGTCCGGTACGTCGCGTCGACGGAAACCGCGGCACCCGCGAGCGCCGCTTCCGCGTCGCCGATCTCCGCGTGCATCGGCTCGCCCATGAACAGGGCGGGCTCGGTATGCGCCGCCTTGGTCCTGCCGAAATCGACCTCGGCGGTTTCGGCCTCGTAGGTGACGCGGACAAGCGTCGCGGCGTGATCGGCCTGTTCCTGCGTCTCGGCGAGCACCAACGCGATCGGCTGGCCGTTCCAGTGGATGCGGTTGTCCTGCATCACCGGCAGGTCGTCGGACCCGCCAGCCTTCGAGGCCGTCATCAGCAGCGGCGTGGCCGCCATACGCGGCGCGTTGCGGTAGGTCATCACGAGCACCACGCCGGGCGCCGTCTCCGCAGCCGCCGTGTCGAGCGACGCGATCCGCCCCTTGGCGATCGAGCTGAAAGCGAGGCCTGTATAGACCATGCCGTCCATCGCGAACTCGGCGGCGAACCTCGCCTGACCTGCCACTTTCACCGGTCCGTCGAGCCGCGAGACGGGCGTGCCGATCAGGCCGTGCTTCTCGCGAATGAGGTGATCGGGCCTGCCGCCCGGCATCCAGCTGTCCGGCGCGATCTCGACGGCCTTCTTGGTGACCGCCTGCACGACACCCTGCACGGCGTTCTTGATCTCGGGAACCATGCTCATGCGTCTGCTCCCGCCAACGTACCCAGGACGGCCGCGATCGTGCGCTTCGCAAGCTCCACCTTGAAGGCGTTGCCGCCGAGCGGAGCCGCGTCCCTCAGCTCCGCCTCGGCGGCGTCGCGGAACAGCTCGGGCGTGACCGGCTGGCCCTTCAACACCGCTTCGGCCGCATGCGCGCGCCAAGGCTTGTGCGCGACGCCGCCGAGCGCGAGCCGCGCGTCGCGGATCGTACCACCGTCAACGTCGAGCGCGGCCGCCACCGAGACCAGCGCGAAGGCGTAGGAGGCGCGATCACGAACCTTGCGATATTCGGAGCGCGCCGCGAACGGCAGCGGTGGCAGCTCGACCGCCGTGATGAGCTCGCCCGGCGCGAGTTCGGTCTCGATGTCGGGCGTGCCGCCAGGCAGCCGGTGCAGCTCGGCGAGCGGCAGCGAGCGCGCCCCGTCCGGCCCATCCAGGTGGACGACGGCGTCGAGCGCGACCAGCGCCACGCACATGTCGGACGGGTGCGTGGCGACGCAGTCGGGCGACGCGCCGAGGATGGCGTGGATGCGGTTGAAGCCGTCGATCGCGTCGCAACCGGCCCCGCGCGCCCGCTTGTTGCAGCGCGCCGTGTCGTCGTAGAAATAGTAGCAGCGGGTGCGCTGGAGGATGTTGCCGGCGACGCTCGCCATGTTGCGGATCTGACCGGACGCGCCGGTCAGGATCGCGCGGCTGAGCATCGGGTAACGGGCACGTACCAGGGGATGCTCGGCGAGCGCGGTGTTCTTGACCGCCGCGCCGATGCGCAGCCCGCCGCCGTCCGTCTCCTCGATGCCGCCGGGCAGCGCGGCGACGTCGACCAGCGCGGTGGGCGCCTCGATCGTCTCGCGCATCAGGTCGACGAGATTGGTGCCGCCACCGAGATATTTCGCACCGGGCGAGAAGAGGCCGAGCGCGGAGGGGGCGTCATCGGCGCGGGCATAGCTGAACTCGATCATGCCGCCGACTCCACGATCAGCGTTTCCCGAATGGCGTCGACGATGCCGTTATAAGCGCCGCAGCGGCAGAGATTCCCGCTCATTCGCTCGCGCAACTCGTCATGGTCGATGCGGATGCGATCCTCGCGTAGGTCGGCCGTGACCGCACTCGGTACGCCGCGCTGCCACTCCGCCGCCGCACCGAGTGCGGAGCAGATCTGCCCGGGCGTGCAGTAACCGCATTGGAAACCGTCATGCTCGATGAACGCGGCCTGGAGGGGATGAGGCGCTTCGGGCGTCCCGACCCCCTCGATCGTGGTGATCTCCCGGCCTTCATACTGCACCGCCAGCGCGAGGCACGAGTTGATCCGCACGCCGTCGACCAGCACCGTGCACGCCCCGCAAGCACCCTGGTTGCAGCCCTTCTTGGTGCCCGTGAGGTGGAGATGTTCGCGAAGCAGGTCGAGAAGGGAGGTTCGGATATCTGCCGACGCCTCGACCGAAGCGCCATTGACGGTGAATTGCATGCCGGATCCTTAGCGCCGCGCGTCCGCTACGCAGAGTGGGAAGGCTGCTGCAGCTCGGCAAGCCCGGCGCGGTCGACTGGCGGAGCAAAGGCGACGAGCGGTGCTTGTCGAACGCCCGGTTCTGGAGAGCCGTCGGCGTGCGCTGAACGATACACGACCGATCAGGCATCCGTCTGTCGGCCTTCGACCCCGCCGCCGACATGACCGTCGAGCACCTGAGGGGCGCGAGGTTGAACGGTCTCGTTCCCCCGGGGAGCAGCAAACCAGTCTTTGATCCGACGCCCTTGCCGATCTCTGAAGCATCCGAGACCACGCTAGGCGGCCTAATCCGCCGCGCTGCAAGCGGGCCTCCCGGCACCGCGCCGTGCCTGGGATGCCTAACAAGAAAACACAACATCCACCGACGGGCTAGGCCACGTGGATAAAGATTGATGGTGCAGCTCTACGCTGGTTCAAGGCTGGCCTTTGGAGGCGCTTTGGGCGAGCTGATCGGGTTGGCACTCGCGCGGGTGTGTGCGCCCTGCCTGCCGCCGTGAGCCGAAGCTTCAGCCGTGGAGGTGCCGCTGCCCGCGCGCGATGAGCTGCTTGGCGTCGATCGGCATATCGAAGGCGATGCCGAAGCGCATCTCGTCGATCCACGCGACATGTCCTGCGACGCGCAGGCCTCCGCAGATCAGCGTCACCGCCTCGCCGTGCGACGGCGCCGCCTCGCAGTCGAGCTTGGCGCCGGTCGCCGAGATGTTGAGCAGGTGGACGTCGCGCGTCCCGTCCTCGAAATCCATCTGCGCCGTCAGCAGCAGGCGCTGCCGCCGGCTGTCGCGCTTGTCCTCCGGCATTTCGAAAGCCGACGCCATCGTTCCCCTCCAGGAGCCTAGACGACCATCCTGCCCCGCGGGATGCTAAGGGGAAGTTAAGCGAGTTCCGCAAGGCCCAGCGCGTCGAGCAGCGCGCGCCGCGCTGTCACCGCCCGGGGCCACGCGCCGAGCGTCGCGATCTCTTCAGGCGAGACGCGCTCGGGCCACCTATCCACGATCACCTCCGAGATGCGATCGAGCCGATTTCCGTCGACGAGGAAGCGAGGATCCACCGTCGCCGGGTCGCACACGACGCGCAGCCGCAGGCAGGCTGGGCCGCCACCATTGGCCATCGACTGGCGGACATTGACCGGTACCAGCCGCCGGATCGGCCCGTTACCCGCCACCAGCGCCTCCAGCCACCGCCACACGCCGTCATGCGCCCGCGCCTCGTCGGGCAGCACCAGCGCCATGCCTCCCGCGGGTAGCGTGACGAGCTGGGCGTTGAACAGGTAGCTCGCGATCGCGTCGCCCAGGGTGACGGCGGCGGCGGGCACCTCGACGATCTCCACCGCCGGAAGCCGCTCGCGAAGCTCGGCGTAGAAGCGGTTCTTGTCGGCGAAGGCCTGTTCGTGCGCGAACAGCACGCGCTCGTTGGCGACCGCAACGACGTCGTTGTGGAAGGCGCCCGCCGCGATCGCCTGCTCGGACTGGCGGACGAAAATCGCGTCGGCGAGGCCGTGGCGTCGCGCCACCGCCCGGCTCGCCTGCTCGTGCTGGCGGGCGGGGAAGGGGCCGCCCGCCTCGCCATAGACGAACACCTCAACGCCGGGCGCGCCATGACCCTCGGCGAGACGCATGTGGTTGGCGGCGCCCTCGTCCCCGAACGGCGGGGGCACCGGGCCGTGGACCGCGAACGCCGCCTCGTCGGCGAAGGCCAGGCGGAGCTGCACGAGCGTCGCCGGCCATTCGTGGCTGCGGTGCGGCATGGTGACGAGGTTGGCGACGCTCAGGTGGCAGCGGCCGTCGGCGGTGTCGGGTGCGGGCGAGACGGTGGCGGCGTTGGCGGCCCACATCGCCGACGCCGAGCATGCCGCCGGCCACAGCGCGCCGGCGGTCGCGGCATCGGTGCCGAGCGAGGCGAGCCACGCCTCATCGGGGCGCGGATGGGGGAGGAAAATGCCTTGCACCAGCCCCAGCGCGAGGTTGGCGCGCATCTTGGCGACGCCCTGCAACGCCGCCGCGCGCGGGAAGGAGGGCTGGCCGGCGTTGCGGCCGGACGCGAGATTGCCGAGGCTGAGTCCGGCATAGTTATGCGTGGGCCCGACGATGCCGTCGAAGTTGATCTCGACCAGCGACGTATCAACGTGCGGCAAACAGCACCTCCTCGCCTGGTTCGAGCCCGAGCAGCGCCGCTCCCTCCGCGTCTACCGCGATGCCGCCGTCGCGCGCCGCCACGCGCGCGCGGGCGCAGCGGAAGTTGGAGAGCGTGCCGGCGGCGATCAGCCCCGGTGCGCCGTCGGTCGCGTCCGCCGCCGTTACCGTCGCGGCGCGCGCCTCGCGCACGGTGCGGATCGCGTCGGTGGCGGCGCCCATCGTCGGCCCGCCGTCGAAGATGTCGATATAGCCCTCGTGCGCGAAGCCTTCCGCCTCCAGCATCCGCATCGCCGCGCGCCCCGTCGGGTGAGGCAGCGCCATCACCGCGCGCGCCGTCTCAGGCAACATCGCTATGTAGATGGGATGTTTGGGCATCATGTCGGCGATGAACTGGTTGCCGTGGACGGCGTTGAACTGGTCCGCCTCCTGGAAGCCCATGCCGAAGAACTTGCCGGCGAGCCCGTCCCAGAATGGCGAGCCACCCGCCTCGTCGATGACGCCGCGCAGCTCGGCGATGACGCGGGCGGCGAAGCGGGAACGGTGCTGGCGGATGAACAGGTAGCGCGAGCGTGCGAGGAGCTGGCCCAGCCCACCCGCTCTCTCGCGGGGATGGAGAAACAGTCCGCCGACCTCGGACGATCCTTCGAGATCGGTGGTAAGGCTCAGCATCTCCGCGCGAAACGTGCGTCCGAGCTCGCGGCTAGACTGGCTGAGCACGCCGAGGCGGTAGCTGTAGAAGGGCCAGCGCTGTCCGACCCGGGAGAAGACCTGCGCGGTGCCGCGCACCTGGCCCGTCTCGGCATCCTCCAGCATCAGCACGTACAGGTCGTCGCCCGGCGCGTCCTCGGCCTTGGCGAAGGCGGCGGCGGAGAGGCCGAGCCGCGCGGCCAGCGCGTCGCGATCGGGCGGCAGGTTGGTGAAGCCGCCGCCGGTCAGCTTCGCCATCTCGTAGAGCGCGTCGAGATCCTCGGGGCGGCTGGCGCGGATGCGGAAGCTCATGCGCCTTCCGCCAGCCTGAGCATGACGAGGGTGGCTAAGCGCGCGCGCTCGGGCAGGCTCTCGGGTATCAGATATTCCTCCGCGGAGTGTATGGCGCCGCCGCGTGCGCCCATGGTGTCGATCACGGGCACGCCGCACGCCGCGATGTTGTTGCCGTCGCAGACGCCGCCAGAGGGCGCCCAGTCGATCGCGAGATCGAGCTCGCGGCCACAATCCCGCACCAGGGCGAAAAGGCGATCGGCCTGTTCCTCCAGCGGCTTGGGCGGCCTTGCGAAACCTCCGTGACAGGTGATCGCAACCTCGTGCTCGGCCGCCACCATCGCCACTGCCGCGTCGATGAGCGCCCGCGCGCGGGCCTCGTCCGCGGGTGTGTGGGGGCGCAGGTTGACGCGCAGCACGGCGTGGGCGGGCACCACGTTGTTAGGCCCGCCGCCATCGATCCGCGCCGGGTTGACCGAGAGGCGTGGGCCGGCGGCGCGCGCGAGGCGAAGCGCAAGGTCGGACGCGGCGACGATGGCGTTGCGGCCATCCTCCGGGTTGCGGCCGGCGTGCGCGCTTCGCCCCTCCACCACGATCGAGAGGTTGCCGCTGCCCGGGCGAGCGCCGGCCAGCCGGCCTTCGGGCGTGGTCGCGGGCTCGAAGGTGAGCGCCGCACGCTTGCCCTGCGCGGCGCGCGCGATCAGCGCGGCCGACCCGTGCGAGCCGGTCTCCTCGTCCGAGTTGACGATCAGTTCGTAGCCGATGCGCTCGCGGAGCGGGCTTGCCTCCACGCCGTCCAGCGCGCCGAGCATGATCGCCAGCCCGCCCTTCATGTCGGCGAGCCCCGGCCCGTTGATGCGGCCATCGGGCAGCACGCGATGCGACTGGAAGGGATGATCGGCGGGGTAGACGGTATCCATGTGGCCGGTGAGCAGGATCTGCACCGGCGCCTGCGTTCGCACGGCGACGTGCAGGTGCTGCCCGCGCCGGATCGAGCCCACGCGGCCGTCGCCGTCGACGATCTCCTCGGGCGCCGCCTCCACCAGCGCCACCTCGCCGGGCAGCGCGGCGGCCGCATCGGCGAGCAGCCCCGCCATCGTCGTGAGCCCCGCGAGGTTGCCCGTGCCGCTGTTCACCGCCCCCCAGGCCAGCGTCCGCTCCAGCATGGGCGCGGCGGCGGCGCGTTCGAGCGCGTGCGTGTGGATCGTGGGGTCCATCGCGGATGCCTAGCGTTTGTTTCGCCGCCGATCAAAGCGGCACCCTCAGAAAGCGAACACGATCGAGGCGGTGGTGATCGTGTCGAAGCTGCGCGCTACGGTCGGCGTGTCCTGCTCGTAGGAGAGATTGTAGGAGAGCCGGATGCGCAGCGGCCCGAACAGCCGCGTGTCGAGCGCCGTCGTCGAGGTGATGTTGCTGTTGTTCGGCAGGAAGAAGACCGCCGCCTTCTCCGTGAACTGGACGGCGGCATTGGGCTTCCACAGGAAGTTGAGCGAGGCGCGGCCGCCGACTGCCGTGTCGTTGAAGCGTGCGGTGCCGGCGTAACGCGTCTGGCGCACGGCCGGCCCGGCCTCCAGATCGAGGTGGAGGTCGGCCCCCGGCAGCACGGTGTAGCCGGCGCCGACGCTCTCGGTGAAGCGCCGGCTGAAGCCGAGGATCTCGTCGCGATCGAACTGGCCAAGGCCATAGGCGTAGAAGCGCTCGTCGAACTTATACTGCGGCTGGTACGCGGCGGTGTCCTTGTCGGTGGACAGCGTGCCCGCGCTCTTGGCGTAGTCGGCGCGCGCCGAGACGGCGTGGCGCCAGTGCAGCCCTTCCTTGTTGAGCTTCACCGCGCCGTAGATCGAGATCGCGTCGGTGTTGCCGCGCGTGTAGGAGCCGCCGAGGTCAATCTCCCCGCGCCAATTGTCGAGGAAGCTCGCGGCTGCGAGCGCGTCGGCCTTGGCGCGCGCCTCGCTGGCGGCGCGCTCGGCGCGCTTGGCGTCGTTCTCGGCGGCCAGCGCATCGATCTGCGCGACGCCCTGCGGATAGCGCTCGCGCGCCAGCGCCGCGATCGCGGCGAAGCTCTCCGCCGATCCTCGGTCGATCGCCTCCTCGAGCAGCGCTCGCGCGGGCGGCGGCAGCGCCACGGCGCTGGCGCTGGGGGGCGGCGGCAGGATCAGCGTCGCGAGCGCCAGCCGCTGGTCCTCGGGCGGCGCCTCGGGCGCGGGCGGCGGCGCCAGGTAGAGGATCGGCACATCGGGTTCGGGCCGGGCGAGCGCGCTCGTCTCCTGCGCGTGGGCGACGCCGGCCGCCGCCAGCGTGACGAACGCGAGGAGGAGGCGGAAGAGCCTAGCCGGCATATCCCGGGATGGACGGCGCCAGCGCGGCCACCACCTGCTCGTACAGCGTGCGCTTGAACGGCACGATCATGTCGCGAAGCTCGGACGGCTCCGCCCACTTCCACGCGCGGAACTCAGGATGCTTCGTCTGGAGGTTCACGTCGGCGTCGGTGCCGGTGAAGCGCATCAGGAACCAGCTCTGCCGCTGGCCGCGATAGCGCCCCTTCCACAGCTTGCCGACGAGATCGGGCGGCAGGTCGTAGTCGAGTTCACGCGGCGCCCGCGCGACGATCTCGACGAGATGCGGCGCGATGCCGGTCTCCTCCTCCAGTTCGCGCAGCGCGGCCGCTTCCGGCGTCTCGCCTTCGTCGATCCCACCCTGCGGCATCTGCCACGCCTCCAGCGTCGAATCGAGGCGCTGGCCGACGAACACCTTGCCCTCGGTGTTGAACAGCATGACACCGGCGGCGGGGCGGTAGGGAAGGTCGCTCATGCCAGAAGCTCCGTGAGGATCGTCTTCAAAGCTGCGCAATCGGCGAGGAAATCGGACGCGGCGGACGGGATCGCACGGCGCAGGTTGAGCGATCCGTGGATCATGCCCGCCGCCTCACGAAAGGTGACGGCGACGCCGGCGTGCGCGAGCTTGGCGGCATAGGCGCGGCCTTGATCGCGGATCGGATCGAGCCCGGCGGTCGTCACCAGCGCGGGCGGCATCCCGGCAAGGTCGGCACCGAGCGGCGAGGCGCGGGGATGCGCGCGATCGGGCCGATAGGCTGCGTCGAACCAGCGCATCATGTCGGTGGTGAGGAAGTGGCCCTCGCCGAACTGTGCGAACGAGGGGTAGGGTGTGGCGAGGTCGGTCGCGGGATAGATCGCCCAGTGCGCGATCACGGGCAGCGGCGCGGGCGCGTCGCGCAGCGCGAGCGCGGTGACGATCGCCAGGTTGCCGCCCGCGCTGTCCCCCGCCAGCACGAGGCCGGTCGGCTGGAGGCCGAGCTCGGCCGGGGCATCCGCCACCCAGCGCGCCGCCGCCTCGCAATCGTCGGGCGCGGCGGGGAAGGGGTGCTCGGGCGCGAGGCGGTAATCCACTGCCATCACCGGTAGATCGAGCGCGCGCGCGAGTTCCGCGCACACAGATTCGTAGCTATGGAGATCCCCGAACACCCAGCCGCCGCCGTGCAGGAACAAGATTACCGGCCCCGCGCCCCGCTGCTCGCGCGCGTCGAACAGCCTCAGCGCGATCGGCCCGGCGGGTCCGGGCAGCGTCAGCTCGCGGTTCACCGCCAGCTCGCCCACCGGCAGATCGGCGACGTCCCGCATCGCGCGGGTGAGCGCGCGCGCCTCGGGTGCCGAGACCTCGTGGACGCGAGGACCCGGCAGCGCATTCAAGTAGCCGAGGAAGCTGGCGACGTCGGGCCGGACGAGGTGCATCTGATCGTGGGTCGCGGTCATCGGGGCTCCGGCTGCGGTTCGCGCCGCCTCTACGGGCAGGCCCCGCGCGCGTCGAGCGGCGGAACGATGACGCGCCCCGCGCGCTCGACGGCGTGCCTGTGCTGCACGTCGTCCACCATCCCGACTATGTCGCGCCGCCCGCGCCCGACGGCCGCTTCACCTTCGACAAGTACGCGCGCGTGATGGGGGCGCTGGACGAGGCGCTCGTCGCCTACGAGATTCACACGCCCGCGCGGATGCCGAGACACTGGATCGAAGCGGTGCACGATCCCGCCTACGTCGCCGAGGTTCTCGCCTGCGCGGTGCCGCGCGAGAAGGAGCGGAGGATCGGCTTCCCGGTGACGCCGCACAATGTCGGCCGCGCGCAGCTCGCGCCCGGCGGCACCTGGCTCGCCGCGCATCTCGCGCTCCGCCACGGCTATGCCGCCAATGCGGCCGGAGGTAGCCACCACGCGCTCCACGACACGGGTGCGGGCTATTGCGTGTTCAACGATCTCGCCATTGCCGCCAATCGGTTGGTGGCGGAGGGCAGCGTGCGCCGCATCCTCGTCGTCGATTGCGACGTGCATCAGGGCGACGGCACCGCCGCGCTGATGGCGGGACGCGCCGACGTCGTTACCTTCTCGATCCACGCCGAGAAGAACTTTCCTGTTCGCAAGGCCGCTTCCGATTGCGACGTGGCGCTGGCGGACGGGACGGTAGACGACGCCTATCTCTCAGCACTCGCCGCACACCTGCCGTCGCTGATCGATAGCGTGACGCCGGACCTGATCCTGTACCAGGCGGGCGTCGATCCGCACCGCGACGATCGCCTCGGCCGGCTGGCGCTGAGCGACGCCGGGCTGGAGGCGCGCGACCGCTTCGTCGTCCGCCAGAGCCTGTCGCGCGGTGTCGCGGTGGCGAGCGCGCTCGGCGGCGGCTACGGCGCGGACGGCTGGGCGGTGGCGCGCCGCCATGCCGCCTCGATCCTCGCCTGCGCCGACGAGGCGGCGCGCTGCGGGAACGGACGCGCTTTCTCCGCGTAGGTCGGCGATGTCCGATCCCGTCCTCCTCTGGTTCCGCCAGGATCTCCGCCTCGCCGATCAGCCCGCGCTCGCCGCCGCCGTGCGCGAGGGGCCGACGATCCCGGTCTACGTCCTAGACGACGAGACGCCGGGCGAGCGGCGGATGGGCGGCGCCTCGCGCTGGTGGCTGCATCACAGCCTCGCGGCGCTGGACGCGGACCTGCGCGGGATCGGCTCGCGCCTGATCCTGCGGCGCGGCCGCGCCGCCGACGTGCTGCGCGCGCTGGCGGAGGAGACCGGCGCCGCGCGCGTCCACGCTATCCGCCACTACGAGCCGTGGTGGATCGAAGCCGAGAAGGGGTTGGCGAAGAGCGTGGAGGTCGTCCTCCACGACGGCAACCAGCTTGCCCCGCTCGACGAGATCGTCACCGGATCGGGCAAGCCGTTCCGCATCTTCACGCCTTTCTGGCGCGCGCTCTCCCAGCGGATGCCGCCCGACGATCCGCTGCCGCGCCCGGAGGCGATCCCCGCGCCGGCGACGTGGCCCGGCTCGGAGCCGCTCTCGTCATGGGCGCTGTTGCCGACCAAGCCCGACTGGGCGACCGGCTTCGGCGAGTGGCAGCCGGGCGAGGCGGGCGCGGAAGTGCGGCTCGACGCTTTCCGCGATCACGCCGAGGATTATGCCGAACAGCACAACCTGCCGGCGACGGAGGGCACCTCGCGCCTCTCGCCCCACCTTCACTTCGGCGAGATCTCGGCGCGCCGCGTCTGGCACGGGGTGGCGGACGCGGGCGGCTCTGT
This sequence comes from Sphingomonas sp., assembly GCF_965200105.1. GTDB lineage: Bacteria > Pseudomonadota > Alphaproteobacteria > Sphingomonadales > Sphingomonadaceae > Solisphingomonas. The sequence continues at coordinate 128,670 of NZ_CBDATN010000003.1, read as the reverse complement.
CAGCGCCTTCCTGCGCGAGGTGGCGTGGCGCGACTTCACCCGCAACATCGTCGCGCAGTTCCCCGACTACGCGACGCGAAACGCGCGCGCCGCGTTCGATCGGATGCCGTGGCGCAGTGGAGCGGAAGCGGACGCGGACCTGCGCGCCTGGCAGCGCGGCCGCACCGGCTACCCGATCGTCGATGCCGGGATGCGCCAGCTCTGGACGTCGGGCTGGATGCACAACCGGCTGCGGCTCATCACCGCGAGCTTCCTCATCAAGCACCTGCTCATCGACTGGCGCGAGGGCGAGCGCTGGTTCTGGGACTGCCTCGTCTGCGCGGATCAGGCCAACAACTCGGTCAACTGGCAATGGTCGGCGGGCAGCGGGGTAGACAGCAACCTGTTCCCGCGCATCATGGCGCCGCTCTCGCAGTCCGAGAAGTTCGATGCCGCCGCCTACATCCGCGAATGGGTGCCCGAGCTGAGCGACCTGCCCGACGCCGCGATCCACGATCCCGACGAGGCGGGACGGCGGCCTGGGGCGTACCCGGCAAAGATCATCGGCCACAGGGAGGCGCGGGAGCGGGCGCTGGCGGCGTATGGGCGGACGAAGGAGTAGCGTGAAGGCGGGGGCGGAACGGCTCAAGGTGGTGCTCAGGCGACCAGCGGCTTTCGGGAGGACGCCGACGGTAGCTGCCGTCCCGAAGGGGATCGAGTCTGAGAACGCGCGCAGCTCACTCTTCAAGGCTGGTTGAGTGATCGGATCACGATCTCTCCGATATTGACGTCTTCAGGTTGTTCGATCGCATAGCCAATTGCCTCGGCCACGGCCTTGGGGGCCATCGCGAACTCGTCAGCTGCCTCCCGCATCTGCGCCCGCAACTTGTCATCACTAATGTGGTTGGGGAAGTTGGTCTCGGTGAAGCCGGGAGAGATAACCGTGACACGAAGCTTGCCGGCAAGCTCCTGACGCAGTCCATCGGATAGCGCCAACACGGCGGCCTTTGTCGCCGAGTAGACCGTTTGATTGGGCGTGGTTTTACGGGCGGCGGTAGAGGCGATGTTGATAAAATGCCCGCTACCCTGCTTTCTGAACACAGGCAGGGCGGCGGCAATGCCGTACAGAACTCCTTTGAAATTCACGTCGACCATCTGATCCCAGTCATCCACTGCCAAGTCATTCAGCGGCCCGATCGGCATGACACCGGCACAGCTCACGAGTACGTCGAGGCGGCCGTGGTGCTGACGCGCAGCGTCAACGGCTTTCGCCAGATCGTCGCGGCGGGACACGTCCACCGGTACGGCAACGGCGCTCCCTTCGGCAGCGGTGATCCGATCTACCAGCGCGTTCAGCTTGTCTTCGCCTCGGGCCGCCAGAACGACCTTTGCGCCCTGCGCTGCCAAGTGCAACGCGACGGCTTCGCCGATGCCGCTGCTCGCTCCCGTGATCGCCACCACCTTGGTCATCATGCTCCGTCCTTCTCCACGCGAGGGAGCCTAACGCGCGGGGTGAGGCTTTCAGTTGCGATGCCGTTTCACATCTGTCTCTGCCTCCATCAGGAAGCCTTCCCCTTTAAGAAGTCCAGCGAGACAGCCGAGGCGGACTGGATGCATCTGGCCGAGCGGCGTTCTTAGACCTGCTTCCGATTGTATCTTCCTAAGAGCGCGTGTGAGAAGGCCGTTCGGTCCTGTCCATCGGCGTAGCAGGGTCGCGGAAGCGGCGATGGTGATGAGGGTCTCGGCGACGTCGGTGAGCTGCTCATAGTCGCGGACGAGGCGCCGGTTCTTGAAGATCCAGGCCGCCCGCAGGAAGTAGAGGACGGCGTTGACCAGCTCGCGCGAAGTCGCCTTCCGTGGTCGCCCGCCGGCCCGAGCACCCGGGATCATAGGCGCGATCAGCTCCCGCTGTCCGTCGGTCAGATCAGTGTCGTACCGTCGCCTCGTTGGCGGCTTCCTCTTTGGCATCGGGCGTCGGCTCGCATCGTAGGTCCGACCCCTTATGAATCACGCCAAAGCCGCCTTGGGAATCCTTCTCAAACGCTCTCTAAGACCTCCGTTTAACATGGAGAACCGGCAAGGCTGCGAGTTGCCCGAGTGTCCGGTTGCGGCCTGCCATGCCGATTTACCGGACGACCGGGTCTGGGCAATTTCTTAGAAAACGCGATCTTGAAGTGGCCGCGGCCTGCTGATTCAATCTTTGCGGGCGAGTGGAGATTGGCCATGATTTGCGAGCGGGCCGTGGCGCAGGAGGCGCTGTTCTACGAGTCAGCCTTGAGCGGCATGGGGCGGGTCATCTGCTGCGCTCGACTGACCGGTTCGTGGACCTGTCGGATATCCGCGAGCAGCTACGGCCCTTCTACCGCGAGACGGGCGGCCTCGATCGACCCCGAGCTGATGATCCGGATGCTGGTCATCGGTTACTGCATGGGCATCCGGTCCGAGCGGCGGCTGTGGGGAGGAGGTGCATGTCATCCTTGCCTATCGCTGGTTCTGCGGGCTGGGGCCCGAAGGCGATTTGCCCGACCAATCCATCTTCTTGAAGAACCGTCACGGCCGCTTCCGGGATAGCGACTTGCTGCGCCGGCTGTTCGAGAGGACGGTCTCGCGCTGCATGGCCGAGGAGCTCGTCGACGGCGAGTGCTTTGCGGTCGACGCCAGCCTGATCCACGCGAACGCCAGTCGTCAGAGCGGCGGACCGGGAAGCGACGGCATGCCGCCTGACGCCGACAACCGCGCCGTTCGCGAGTATCTGGCCGCCCGACGATGCGGCGTTCGGCGCGGCGACGCCGGTGGTGTCGAAATATCTGGCACCCGCCGATCCCGCCTCGCGCTGGACCAGCGTGCATCGCCGCACGGCTTTCTACGCCTATTCGACCAACTAGCCGATCGATCTCGACCACGCCGTCATCAAGGACGTGGAGGCGAGCGCGGCATCCATCCGCACATCCGCGTGTTCGACAAGTCCGCCCGTCGCGACGGCCCGTTCGAGCGCGATCCCTTCACCTACGACCAGCGGAACGAAAGCTATGCCTGTCCCGACGGCAAGCGCCTGCGCGCGAGGAACCGTAACTTCGCAACAGCTCGAGGCGACGTCGGCCAGGACGGCTTCATCCGCTATTGTGCCCGTCAGCAGGACTGCACCGGCTGTGTTTTACGGCAGCGGTGCACGCCGAATATGCCGGCGCGCAAGGTCACCCGCTCCATCCATGAGGGCACCCGGTGACCTGGCCCGCGACATCGCCACCACGGATGGCTACGTCACCTCACGCCGCGAGCGAAAGAAGGTCGAGATGCTGTCCGCGCACCTCAAGCGCATCCTGAAGCTCGAATGCGGGCGCCTGCGGGGCCCCAACGGCGCCAGAGACGAGTTCCTCCCCGCCGCCACCGCCCAGAACCTGCGCAAGCTCGCCAAGCTGATCCCGATGTCGGGGCAACCCTCGCTCGCCTCAGGAGTATCAGCACCCGTCCCGCATCAAGCCGATGCCTCGCTCTCCGCCAGCCGCGACTTCTTCAACAGTATCGGGCGGAGACCCGCTCGCCTCAGCGTGCCATCCGCACCCGGTGCCTGCTTTCGAAGCCGTCGACGCACAGCGCCGCGATCGCGTCGCCCACTGTTTTGGGCAGCTTCAACGTTGCCGCATCCTCGCCTGGGAAGGCATTGGCGCGCATCCGGGTAGCGGTGGCGCCGGGATCTACGATCGCAACCTTCACCGGCGCCAGCCCCGCCACCTCGTCGGCATAGGCAAGGACGAGCGCCTCCAGCGCGGCCTTCGATGCGCCATAGGCGCCCCAGTAAGCACGCGGCTTCGCGCCGACGCTGGAGGTGAGGGCGACCACCCGCGCGCCGGGCGACGCCTTCAGCAGGCCATCGAAATTGGCGATCAGCGCCTGGTTGGCCAGCAGGTTGAGCGTTAGGATGCGGTTGAACTCCTTGCCGTCGATCATCGCCACCGGGGTCAGCGAACCCAACATCGCGGCATTGAGCACGAGGATGTCGAGCGCGCGCCAGCGATCCGTCACCGCCGCCGCCAGCCGCGCGATCGAGTCGCTCTCGGTCAGGTCCATCGGCGCGATCGTGGCGGAGCCGCCGGCGGCATGAATACGTTCCTCCACCTCCTCCAGCCCTCCGCTCGTGCGCGCGGTGAGCAGGACGTGCGCGCCGGCCGCCGCCAGCGCCTCGGCGGTGGCGGCGCCGATGCCGCGCGATGCGCCCGTGACGAGCGCGAGTTGGCCGGTGAGCGGCTTGGTCATGCGGGCGTGGTGGCCTTCACGCCGCGCGCTCGCCGAGCAGCGAGAGCTGGTCGCCGGGCGCCACGTCCTCCTGATCGGTCAGGTGCGTGGGATAGTCGCCGGTGAAGCAGGCGTCGCAATGCTGCGGGCCTTCCGCGTCGCGGCCCTCCTCGCCCAGCGCACGGTAGAGACCGTCGATGGAGAGGAACGCCAAGCTGTCGACCTTGATGTAATCCGCCATCTCGGCGACAGACATCTGCGCGGCCAGCAGCTTCGCACGCTCGGGCGTGTCGACGCCGTAGAAGCAGGAGTGCCGCGTCGGCGGAGAAGCGATGCGCATATGCACCTCGCGCGCGCCGGCGTCCTTCATCATCTCGACGATCTTGAGCGAAGTGGTGCCGCGCACGATCGAGTCGTCGATCAGCACCAGCCGCTTGCCCTCGATCAGCGAGCGGTTGGCGTTGTGCTTGAGCTTGACGCCTAGGTGGCGGATGCCGTCGCCGGGCTGGATGAAGGTGCGCCCGACATAGTGCGAGCGGATGATGCCGAGCTCGAAGGGCAGTCTGCTCTCCTGTGCGTAGCCGATTGCCGCCGGCACGCCCGAATCGGGCACCGGCACCACCATGTCGGCGTCGACCGGGTTCTCGCGCGCGAGTTCGGCACCGATCCGCTTCCTGACCGAATAGACGCTGGTGCCGTCGACGATCGAATCCGGCCGCGAGAAATAGACATGCTCGAAGATGCACGGGCGCGGGCGCACGGCTGCGAACGGGCGGTGCGATCGCACGCCGCGATCCGACACGATGACGATCTCGCCGGGCTCCACCTGCCGGATGAAGCTCGCGCCGACCATGTCGAGCGCCACCGTCTCCGACGCGAAGATGTAGGCGTCGCCGACGCGACCCATCACCAGCGGCCGGATGCCGAGGGGATCGCGGCAGGCGATCATGCCCTCGGGCGTCAGGCAGACGAGACTGTAGGCGCCCTCGATCTGCTTCAAGGCATCGATGAAGCGATCGAGCAGCGTGCGGTACGACGACAAGGCGACAAGATGGATGATGACCTCGGTGTCGCTGGTCGACTGGAAGATGGCGCCGCGTCGCACGAGCTGGCGGCGCAGGTGCATCGCGTTGGAAAGATTGCCGTTGTGGCTGACCGCGAAGCCGCCCGAGAACAGCTCGGCGTAGAGTGGCTGGACGTTCCTGAGCGCGGTGTCGCCGGTGGTGGCGTAGCGGACGTGGCCGCACGCGACCTGCCCCGGCAGCCGGCGGATGACGTCGTCGCGATCGAAGTTACCCGCGACGTGGCCCGACGCGCGGTGGGTATGGAACTGGTGCCCATCCCAGCTCGTGATGCCCGCCGCCTCCTGGCCGCGATGCTGGAGCGCGTGGAGGCCCAGCGCCACCACCGCAGCCGCCGTATCCGCGCCGTAGATGCCGACCACGCCGCACTCCTCGCGCAGGTGATCGCCGTCCTCGGAGCCACCATCCTCGTAATGGAAAGGGTGCGTCGTCAGCATCGCGACTCCGTGTATCCGGGGTGCGCGCGCATATAGGTTAGGGCCCGATGCTTGTCGCCCCCTCCCACCGCGCGTAACCGGAGCGCCATGGCACAGGATCGCGAGACCGGCACGACGCTGGACCCGAAGTGGGATGCCGCCGGCCTCGTCACCGCCGTCGTCACCGACGGCGAGCGGGGCGGAGTGCTGATGGTCGCGCACATGAACGCCGACGCGCTGGCGCGGACGGTGGCGGAGGGCGTCGCCTGGTTCTGGTCGCGCTCGCGCGGGAGATTGTGGAAGAAGGGCGAGACCTCAGGCCACGTGCTGACCGTCCGCGAGATGAGGATCGACTGCGACCAGGACGCGCTGTGGCTGATCACGGAGCCGGCGGGGCCGGCATGCCACACGGGTGCTGTGAGCTGCTTCTATCGGCACGTGGAGGAGGGAGGGCTTGTGCGGGTGGAATAGTGGTGGGTTTGCTCAGCATTCGAGGTCCGGCGTACTTGCAATAATGATCTCTGTGTCGAACGCTCTCACCGGACGCTTAGGAGGATGTTTGTTTCATTTCGAGCAATCGAAGCAACGGCGCTGTTCGTGAAGACGCTCGAGAGAAGCGGCGATCTCGTCGGTTGTGCTTCTTCCTATGTCTTCAGCACAGATCAGCCTAGCGGCTCCGCTTTGCTGGTGTGTCTTATATAGGCCGACCCTCTAGAGGCTCACTGCCGCCGCCAACGTGCAGCACCATCGCCGGATCCGCCATCCTGCCGCGCCACTGGGCATGAACAGAGGCGCTGAGCCTTTGAGACCGGCATGCGGCAATGAGGCGGCGACATCCGCGGACAGGCGCGTTCTCGTCTCGTGATCGTCAGTTCTCTTTTGCCGGGTGAGGCATGTAGATGACGAACGACAGGTCGGGTTGGCCGTCGGGCGTCAGCGCGACATAGGAAAGGTCGACAAAGCCGCGCGTCGGATGACGCAGCCGTTTCATGCCGTCCTTGACGCTCTGCACCTCGCTCATGTTCGTCGCAGCGTTGCGCGGCAGGTCCTGGTCTGATTGCGAGTAATAGAGCAGCACCTCGCCTTCCCGCTCGACCGTGGACGCGACGAACGTGATGTTAGTCGCCTACTTGCCTGACTTGTTTTGCGGCGATCAGCGCCCCCTTGCAACGAGTGACCACCCGGCTGAACTTGCGGTCGAACAACGCCAGCCAATCCGCCACGCCGCAGCCTGCGTCGCGTCATCATAGAACATGACGGGCGCGTTGCTGTCCTCGCCGACGATCGGGCCGGGACTGAGGTGCCAGCGATCTCACGCGTTGAGCCGTGTGGCGTCTGGTGCTCCCATGCTGCAGCCCGCTGAGATGGTCCGCGCTCGCCCGACGAGCGCTCTGTCGCAAACGCGAACACGGACTGTTTGAAAATCGAACAAGACGTGCTATATGACTCGAACAGGCAGACGTTCGAGGTGCGTCGATGGACGATGGCAGCTACTCGGAAAAGGCGCTCACCGCAGACCTCCGCACGTGGTGGGACGGCGAGGTTGGCGGCGAAGATGATCCGTTCGCCGATCCGAAGCTGGCAGCGAGCGGCACGATCTTCGACGTGCTCCCAGCCATCGACTCGCTGGGCTGCGTCAATGGCCTGCTGACGATCGAGAAGCACGTCGGCTTCGACGTGCCGTCGCGCATCCTGAGGCGCGGCGGCTACAGCAGTTTCGAAGACATGGCATCAGACCTCCTGCCGAAGGTACGCGCCATGGTCGAACGTCGGCAAACCCCGCGCAGAAAGGAAGCAGCATGACAGAGCCGAGGCGCATCGCGCGCGCTGCACCAGCGACAAGCGCGACGGACGATGCCGACCGCCAAGGTCTCAGCGCCCGCTTGCGGGAAGCGCGCGAGTATCTCCGGCTCTCTCAAGACGAGGTCGCGCGCGCGCTCGACCTTCCTCGTTCGGCCGTTTCGCTCATGGAGACGGGCCAGCGCAAGGTCGACGCGATCGAGCTGAAGCGCCTCGCCGACATCTACCAGCGACCGATCGCCTTCTTCACAGGCGAGGCTGGCGAACCGGGTCCGATGCCCGAGACGGTCCAGCACCTTGCTCGCGCCGCCGCGAAGCTTACTGATCGCGACCGCGAGGAGTTGCTTCGCTTCGCTCAGTTTCTTCAGGTGCGCGACCGGTAATGGCGCGGCGCGAGGCCTTCCTCGAAGGCGCCCAGAGCGCGGCTCGCCTCCACGAGCGGCTCGACGTGCGCGCTGAGGTCGAGGCGCGAGCTGGCTCGATCGACGTTTTCGGCGCGATCATCGCGCTCGGCACCCCTCTTATTTTCCGCCCTCTTGAAGGACTGCTCGGTGCCTGCATTCCCGGGCCCGGAGTCATCATCTCGACCGAGCGCCCTCTGCCAATCCAGCGCTTCACCGGCGCGCACGAGCTGGGACACATCGCGCTGGGGCACACCTTCAGCCTCGATGGAGAGGAAATCCTGACCCGCATGGGCCACAACAGCGGCCAGGCGCGGACGCCGGACATCGAGGTGGCGGCCGACAGCTTCGCGTCGGCCTTCCTGCTACCGAAGTGGCTGCTGCAGATGCACGCGCGCCGGCAGGGCTGGAACCGCGCCAGCATGAGCGACCCGCGCGCCGTCTACCAGCTCTCGCTGCGGGCCGGGGCGAGCTACCGGGCGACCTGCATTGCGCTCGAGCGCCACGACATTATCGACGCCAAGACGCGCGACGCGCTGCTCGCCACCACCCCGCGATCGATCAAGGCCGAGCTGCTCGATGGGCTCGCCGTCGAGAACTTCTTCCCCGACGTCTGGCTGCTGACCGAGCGCGACGAGGGATCTACACTCGAGGGCCAGCCCGACGACCTGTTTGTCCTCCGGCTCGCCGAGCAGGGCGGCGCCGGCTACCTCTGGACGACAGAGGGCTTGGTCGACTCCGGCTTCGCCATCCTGCGCGACCGGCGCGATATTCCGCCGCCCGAGCAGGCCATCGGCGGTCCTGTCACGCGCGCGCTGACAGCACGGCGCGGCGAGCCAGCGCGCGGCCGCTTCGCTCTCGAACTCCGCCGTCCGTGGATCAAGGCCGGCGCGCCGCTCTCGGCGCTGCGCGTCGCCTATGATCTCCACGGCAAGGAGGTCGGCCTGCCCCGTGTCAAGCGCCGGGACCTGCGGCTGGCGGCCTGATGGCGATCATGACCTTGCGCGACCTTCGCCCGCAGCTCGGACCGGCCCGCAACCAGGGCAGCCGGCCGACTTGCATCGCCTTCGCGTTCAGCGACGGCCATGCGGCCGCGCGTGGTGAGCCGGAGCCACTCTCCGCCGAGCACCTCTACTATCACGCCGTCCAGCGCACCGCCGGCCGCGACCCAAACAACGGCGTCGCAATGCCGACCTGCATCGCCGCGCTCGATGCGGATGGTCAGAGCGCCGAAACGGGCTGGCCCTACATCGATCCCTTGATCGACGTCCCGAGCTGGACCCCGCCCGCGAGCGCGACGCCGGTCTTCCGCCGCGCGTCCGAGACCGCTTCGGCGTCAATAGCGAGCCTCGTCGACGAACTCGACGCGGAGCGGCCGACGGTAATCGCGCTCCTGCTCGGCGAGCGGTTCTACGGCCCGGCCGAGGATGGCCGGATCGTGCTAGGGCCCAACGACGCGGACACCGACTATCACGCTGTTCTGGCGGTCGGGCACGGCCGGGACGGGAGTGACCCGTTCATTCTTATCCGGAACTCGTGGGGAGCCGAATGGGGCCTTGAAGGCCATGCCTGGCTGTCCGCCGCCTACCTTCAATCGCGCCTCTACGGGGTGTCGCGCTTCCCCTCTCAGGAGACCGTCTAAATGAAGCCGATCCATGCGGATACTTGCGTCGACGCCTGGCTGCAGGGCTGCGATCACCTGCTCGCGCAAGAGCAGGATGCCTGGCGTGACTATAACCTGGTGAGCGAGATCGCGAACCCGTTGGCGCTCCCGCCCGGCGACCGCGCCGTGGTCGACATTCTCAACCGCTTTTTGGTCGAGCGGAACGGCCTGCCGTTCAGCACCGTGGTCAACACGATTTTCCCCGCCCAGCTCTATCAACGGCACGGCGCGGCCGGCGTATACGAGCGCTACGTCTCCGACGTTCTGCCGCATGTCCTTAAGCATCCGGACTGTGCCTGGGGCACCTACGCGCAGCGCATCCTCTGCCGGGTCGACGCTGACGGAAAGGAGTTTAGCCCGCTCAAGGCGCTGGTCGCCAAGCTCAAGAGCCAGCTCGCGATCAGCGGCACCAACCGTGGCACCTACGAACTCGGCACGATCGATCCGCTGCTCGACATCCCGATCTACGATCCGGCGAGCAGCGACCGCAACCGGCCGAACGGCGGTCCTTGCCTCAGCCATATCAGCGTGAAGCTCACGGCCGATCACCGGGTCATGCTCACCGCTGTTTACCGCTCGCACTATTGGGTGCAGCGCACGCTCGGTAACCTTTTCGGCCTGGCCCACCTTCAGCATTTCATCGCGCAGGAGGCCGGCCTGGAGATAGGGCCGCTGGTCTGCCACTCGACCATGGCCCAGCTTGAAACTCACGCGAAGCGTTGGAACGGCAGGCAGGTCCGCGACCTAGTCGCACGCTGCCACGCCGCGCGTTCGCTCGCGGTCGCTGCATGAAAGGCGTCATTGTGAAGTCTGGGTCCTATCTCCTCAACCTCCAGTGGACGCAGCTCGCGCATGACGAGCGCTACCACAAAGACGTCGTGATTATGCCGCTGGGCGAGCGCGTGAAGCACATGGCGCTCCACATGGCAAAATATTCTGGCTATTTGGCCGAGATCGACGTCGACGACCAAGAACGTGTCGCCCGCATCCTGGCGGACGCTTTCATCATCACGCTCGCCACGGCCAACACCCTAAACCAGGATCTCGGCGTCGACCTCGGCGACGGCGCCAGCGACGTCACGGACCTAGCTCGGCTCGCCGATGTGGTCGGCTCGGACCTCGGCAGCGACAACAGCGTCGCAGGCCTGCTTCGCCCGTTCGCGCGTCACGCGGGAGCGCTCGCCAAGGCGTGCGAGTCGCTCGACCACATGGAGACCTTCCCGTTTCGGGCGGCCATGCGGGACAGCAATCTCGCCTTGTTCAAGCTTGTCGTCGCCGCGGGTGCCGCCCGCTCGATCCCGCTCGAGCAGCGCTACCGCGAGCGGCTGCGAGTGGTCGAGGAGCGCTCGATCTTCGACCGCCATCTTCAGCCCGCCGCGTCGGCAACGGCGTCGTGACGTTCTGGAGTGGCGAGAAGCTCGAAGAACGGCTTCCTAATCTCGTCGATCCGTTCAACCCGGCCCGTATCGACTGTGCCGCCTACCGGCTGAGAGTCGGGCCGGAAGTCTACGTCTCGCCGACCGACCAGGCCAAGGACGCGCAGACCAAGAGCAAGGTCGCCCTCGACGCGGGCGGAGCCTTCACCGTCCCAGCGGGGCAGTTCGCGTTCCTGCTCACCGAAGAGCGCGTGACCGTGCCGCCTGATGCGCTCGCCTTGATCTCGGTTCGCGCGACCATCAAGTTCCGCGGCCTCGTCAACGTCTCCGGCTTCCACGTCGACCCCGGCTACAAGGGCCGGCTGGTGTTTTCGGTGTTCAATGCCGGCCCCGGCCCGGTGCATCTCGCGCGCGGCGACGAGTGCTTCCTGATCTGGTACGCGGACCTTGACCGCACAACCGCGCTCGCCAAATCGGGCGGCGGTTTCGACGACATCCCCACCAAGCTGATCAACCCGATTGCCGGGGAAATCCAGTCGCTCGCGGGCCTGTCGAAGCGCATGGACGCGATCGCCGCCGAGCAAACGCTCGTCCGCGTGATCGGCCTCATACTCGTAGCGGCTCTACTCGGCTGGTTCATCCGCGAGCTGACCGCGTCCCGTGCCCCGGCACCTGCAGCTCAGCTGGAACGCCCATCCGCCGGATTGCCGACCACCGCGCCCGAGCTCGCCACACCGCGCTCGACCGTCCCAGCTCAGCCTTTAACTCCACCCCAACCTTCGTCTACTAAGGTCGAGCCGCGCGCGTCGCAGCCGATTCCGCCGGACCGGAGGTGAGCGGCTGCTCGTCGCCGGCTTCCGGGTGCGGCGAGCGAGATGGTTCCGACAAAAGTTTTCGACAGTTACTGGCGCTTCGCCGCCGAACGACAGGCGATCCTTCATCGTCGCCTTCGCGGCGAGTCCAGTCCTTGGACGAACGACCCTGTCCTCGCCGCGCATCGCTTCACCAACGCGTACCGCGTGGCCGATCGAGTGAGCCAGTATCTCATCCGTGAGGTGCAGCAGCGCGAGGACCGCAGCCACGCGCCGCACGAGCTCTTCTTCCGGACCATCATGTTCAAGCTCTTCAACCGGATTGAGACCTGGGAGGCGCTAGAGGGATGGTTCGGCCCGCTCGCCTGGGCGACCGCCGACCTTGACGCGATCTCGGCGTTCCTGAGTGCGCGGCAGGACCGGGGGGTGCGGAACTACTCCGCGGCCTACATCATGCCGCCGCCCAACCTGGGTCACGGCCGCAAGCACTCCAATCACTTGGCGCTCCTCGCGCGGATGATGACCGATCGGCTGCCCGACCGGCTACGCCAGGCGCCGTCGCTCGCCGACGTCTACGAGCGGCTGCTCAACTATCCTGGACTAGGGCCGTTCCTGGCGTTCCAGTACGCCATAGACCTAAACTATTCAGAACTCCTCGACTTCGACGAGGACGACTTCGTCGTCGCCGGCCCGGGTGCGCTCGACGGCATCGCCAAATGCTTCGCCAGCACGGGCCGGCGCACCGCCGCTGCCGTCATCAGTTGGATGGTCGAGCACCAGGACGCGGAGTTTGAACGCCTCGGCCTCTCGTTCCAACGCCTCGGCGGCCGCCGGCTTCACCTGATCGATTGTCAGAACCTATTCTGCGAGATCTCGAAGTACGCGCGAGCCGCACACCCGGAGGTCGTCGGCCTGTCCGGCCGGACGAGGATCAAGCAGGCCTACCGGGTCGACCCGCGGCCCATGACGCCCATCGTGCTGCCGAAGCGATGGCAACAAGTTGAGCCTTCTCAACTCAACACCGCCCCTGCTCGGCGGTGCTCGCTCAAGACTACAGGCACCTCTTTTCGCGCCGCCGCGGCGGATACTGGTGCGTAGTCGGCCGCATTGATTGCCGCCTTCGCAGAAAACCGATTTGTTCTAACTCAAACACATTGTAATTGAAATTGAAGACCTAGTGGATGCCCAAGCTTAAGTCGCGGACCGGGACATAAGCGCGGTTGGTTTCCGCGGCTCGACGAGCCTTCGCCTCGAGAACCTCAATCAGCGAGGCGCGCCGCGATAGCACCTCGTACAGATCGAGCCCGTCGGCACAGATTAGATTGGTTTGCCGCCCTCTAGCGAAGGCTTCGAGATCGTCGGCAGTGAAGCCCGAATTGCTGACGAACAAGCCGCGCGCCCATGACGCCTTGCCGGCGACTTTGCCTGAGAAGGTCATCAGATCGGCAAACCCAATCTGCGGACCGTGCCACTTTGCTTCGACCAGATAGGTCTGGCCATGCAGCTTGAAGCTGCCATCGATCTGCTCGCCAACGAGGCGAAAATCCCGGCGCGGTGCCAGGCCAAAGCCTTCGAACAGTTCGCCGAGAAAGCCTTCAAACCTCAGCCCGCGCTGCTGCGGATCGAGCTGGCTGATCTCGATTAGTCGAGACGCTAGGGCCTGCGCGCGCTCGGCGCTCAGCGTTGTCGTCTTCTCCGTCGCGGTCGCCGACTCCGGCTTAGATGGCGCGAAGCTGTCGAGGAAGGCGGAATCGAGCAACTCGGGAATCTTGAATTGCACGCCCGGCAAGAGGCTGTTTAGCCGATCGACCTCGGCTCGGGTGAGCGGATTACCCTTGCCGCGGCGGTAAGTCATGGCCTGGCGCACAATCGCCAGGATCAATTTGGTGAAGTGCGAGCGCCGATGGTCCAGCGTGGCTCCGAGCAGCTGCACGATCGCTGGCCGTTTGCTTCCGGGCACCCAAAATTCTTCGACGCCTGCCTGCGCTGCGGCGAGCGGAAAGGCGGTGCGGTTGTTCCCACTCCCAGGCAGGAAGGCGAGCATCACCGCGTGAGCCGCAGCCTTCGAAACCGAGTAGTTGCCGAACATCGCGCGGTGCGGGTTCGCTGGGTCCGAGTTGAGCGTCATGGAGCCGCCCGAGCTGGCGGTGAGGACGATGCGGCCCGCGGGCGCTTCGCGCAGCAGCGGCAGCATCGCCTGGGTGACGGCGATGACGCCGAACACGTTGGTCTCGAACACCGCCCGCACGTCTTCCAGCGGCGCGGTGACGAGCGAGTTCACGTCGCGCAGGTTCTCGAAGCTCCGGCCCGGCCGCCCGGCATGCGAGATGCCCGCATTGTTCATCAGCACGTCGAGCCGCCCCCAGTCGCTGCGGATGCGAGCAGCGGCCGCGTCAATCGAGGCTTGGTTGGTCACGTCGAGCTGAATAGCGTGAGCATTGGAGCCGATGCTCTTTATGGCTTCCTCGCCCTTCGCTAGCTCGCGCGAGCCGACCACTACGGTAAGGCCGCGAGTTGCCAGCTCCTTGGCGATCTGGAGGCCGATGCCCTTGTTGCCGCCCGTGACGAGGGCGACGCGCTGTTCGGTCATGACTTGCGTCCTTTGCGGGATAGAGAGCTGGTCAACACCGTCCCGCCGCCCTATCACGCAAGCGGAACAACGGTCCGCTTATACGGAACAATGTTCCGTTATGGCAAGCGCGGAACGCGAGATGACGCAGACGGGCAGCAACGCCGACAGCGGAAGCGCGCCGGGCCGGGCCGTCCGCGCCGACGCCCGCCGCAACCTGGCGATGCTGCTCGAAGCGGCGATGGCTGTCTTTGCGCGGTCAGGGGTGGACGCGCCGGTCAGGGAGATCGCGGCCGAGGCGGGCGTGGGCGTCGGCACCGTGTATCGGCACTTCCCGCAGCGGTCCGACTTGGTGGTCGCCGTGTTCCGGCACGAGGTGGATGGGTGCGCAGACGCCGCGCCCGCGCTGGCGGCTGCGCACCCGCCCGCCGAGGCGCTGTCGCGCTGGATGGGGCGTTACGTCGACTTCATCGCCGCCAAGCGCGGGCTCGCGGCGGCGCTGCGGTCGGGCGACCCGGCGTTTGCGGCGCTGCCGGGCTACTTCGAGGCCCGGCTCGTGCCCGTGCTGCGCGCGCTGCTCGACGCCGCGGCGACCGCGGGCGAGGTGCGCGGCGATGTCGAGCCCTACGATCTGCTGCGCGCGGTCGGCGACTTGGGCCTGTCGGCGCATTATGACGGCCCCGACCACGCACGGCGGATGGTGGCGCTGTTGGTCGATGGCCTGCGCTTCGGCGCGAAGCGGTGAATTATTCAGAAACGGTCCGCTTTCCGGACGAGTTGTGCTGAAGCATCCGGAGCCGGTCAGACCTGCCCGAATCCACCATCGGCTTGGTAATCCGCCCCGTTCACGAAAGCGGCCGTGTCGGACGCGAGCATGGCGATGATCCCGGCGATATCGGCGGGGCGTCCCATCCGGCCGACCGGCACCGTGGCGGCGACCATCGCCTTCGTCGCCTCGTCCATCACGGCGGACGTCCCGGGCGTGTCGACCGGTCCCGGCGAGACCACGTTGACTCGGATGTGGCGATCCTTCAGCTCGACGGCCCAGGTCCGTGCGAGCGCGCGCACGGCCGCCTTGCTCGCCGCGTACACGCTCTGGTGCGGCACCGCCTTGGTCGCGGCGATCGAACCCACCAGCACGATCGCGCCACCGTCGCGCAGCAGCGGCAGCGCCTTCTGCACCGTGAGGATCACCCCCTTCACATTCGCGGCGAGCTGACGGTCGATCGCGTCCTCGGTGATCGCGCCCAACGCTTCCGGTTCGGACAGGGCGGCGTTGGCGACGACGATATCGAGACCCACCGCTTGCGCCGCGATCTGTCGATAAAGCCGATCCAGATCGCCGGCGCTCGCCACGTCGCCTTGCACGGCCGATGCGCGACTCCCGATCTGGCCCACGGCACGGTTCAGTTCTTCCTGACGGCGGCCGATGATGAACACGGACGCGCCTTCCTCGACCAGCTTCGCCGCCGTGGCCAGACCAATCCCGCTGCTGCCGCCCGTGACCACCGCCACCTTGCCATTGAGAGACTGAGTCATCGCCAGCGCCCTTCGGTTATATATCGACCGTTACAATATCCGACGCTCGACCGCTGCTGTCAACGATAATAGATCGTTCGATATAGATTGGGAGGATCATATGGCGCGTCCCCGGCAGTTCGATGAGGCCGAGGTGCTAGACCGGGCGATGCAGGTGTTCTGCGCGCACGGTTACGACGGTGCATCGATGATGGCGCTGGCGTCCGCGATGGGCTTGGCAGGCCCGAGCGTCTATGCCGCCTTTGGAAGCAAGCGGGGGCTGTTCGAGGCCGTTCTCGACCGGCATATCGCCTGTGAAGGCGAGCAGCGCGACCGCATCCTGTCCGCGCCCACCGCGCGCGCCGTGGCCGAGCGCTGGCTGTTCGAGGCGGCCGATCGGCTGCCGGGCGTGACGCCGGCCGGGTCCGTCCTGATCCTTGGCGGGCTTTCCGCCAGCCCCGATAACGGCGACGTTCCCGCCGCGCTCGCCAGGCGACGGCAGGCCAACGAGCTGGCGCTTTGGGATCGGCTGGAGCGCGCCAAGGCCGATGGCGACCTGCCCGCCGATGCCGATCCCGCCGCGCTGGCGGCATTCGTGACGGTGGTTTGCGACGGCATGGTCGTTCGCGCGGCTGCGGGCGCGACCACGGCCGACCTGCGGAAAATAGCCGTGCAAGCGATGAGAGCTTGGCCAAGCGCGTGACCGAAGCCCCGGAGCCGAAGGCGCATTAGGGAAAGCATGTTTTCTGGACAGCTCACCGCTTTGCACCGGAGCCTAGGCCGGCTGGCGCGACTATCTGAACCGGGCTTCCGCACCGCCGATGGTGAGCGAAGTGCGTGTTTCAGTCTACGTGTTGAACCGTTCGGCTTTGGTGTCGAACCCAGCGGATTACGCGTCCAGATACTCCATGTAGAACCCCGCCAATCGTTCAACGGCCTGGTCCACGTACTCGTCCTTGTCGTACAGTTCGTAGTGCCCGGCGCCTTCGATGACGAGCATGTCCTTCTTGTTGGTCGCGCGCGCGAACAGCTGCTTGCCGTCCTCGAACTGAAAGGTGGTGCCGAGCCGGCCGGCCACGATGACCTGGATCGGCTGGGTGAGCAACT
This sequence comes from Sphingomonas sp., assembly GCF_965200105.1. GTDB lineage: Bacteria > Pseudomonadota > Alphaproteobacteria > Sphingomonadales > Sphingomonadaceae > Solisphingomonas. Next base: position 111,714 of record NZ_CBDATN010000003.1, on the reverse strand, counting down.
CGCCGACGAGGTGGAAGGCGTCGAACGCCATCAGCGGCCCGAGGCTCAGCACGTTGCGCCGGTTCGTGCGGGTCTTCGCGGGCCGACGTTCGCTGTAGAAGGCGACGGCGTCGAGCAGGTCCTGGTCCGTTATCCCCGCCGCCTTTGCCTCCGCCATGCTGTCTGGGATCCACGGCGTAAGTTTCGGCGCGGCGCCGCGCGACTCCGCGGTGCGCTGCTTGCCGACGGCCTTCAGCGTATCGATCACGGCATCGGCCGATAGCGACGCGTGGCGGCGCGCCCTGCCGATGTTGACCGCGACGACCGTTCCGACCGCCTTGAACCGGTGCTCGGTCAGCGCGGCTCGTATCGCATAGCCGCCGCCCGCGCAGATGCCGAGCAGACCGACCCGCTCCTCGCTACAAAGGGCAGCGTCATGAGATAGTCCACCGCGGCATGCACATCCTCGACGCGGGCGGCGGGATCTTCCAGATCGCGCGGCTCGCCGCCGCTCTCGCCTTGGAAGGACGGGTCGTAGGCGAGCGCGATGAAACCGCGCGCAGCCATCTTGCTTCCCCAGACCGCCCCGATCTGCTCCTTCACGCTGCTGCCGGGCGTTACGATGGCGAGGGCGGCGTAGGTCTGCCCCCCATCGAAGCCGTCGGGCAGGTGCAGCGCCCCGGCGATCTCGCGACCGGCGCTCTTGAACGATATTCGTTGCGGATCACTCGCCATCGCCTCTTCTCTCCAGAACATTTGAGGATGCTATAAACATTCGCGGGATCGCCAGTGCGCTCCGAATCGCCGATCTCGAGAATGCCGATCCTTTCCGGTTGGAAGGTAGACCCCGCTGGTCGCGTTGGCGAGACAGGTCTACCGAGCCGCACATCGGTTTTGAGAAAGGAGCACGCATGTTTTCGAATACTGTCTCCCGGGCCGGCTTCGCCGCGCTGGCCCTCGCCTTGTCGGCTGCGCCGACATTCGGCTAGGCCCCCGCAGCCCGACCCGTGGTAGCCGGCATGACCCATCATATGACGCAGGTGAACGGCGTTCGGCTGCATTATGCCGAGGCCGGAGAGGGCGAACCGGTACTTCTGCTGCCAGGCTGGCCCCAGGATTGGTACGCTTGGCGCAAGATGGTGCCGCTGCTGGTCGCGCAGCATCGCCGGGTTATCGTGCTCGACCCGCGCGGTTATGGAGAAAGCGACAAGCCGGCGAGCGGCTATGACCTGGACACCGCCGCAACCGACGTGCACGGCTTCCTCGCGGCCGCCGGGCTCGATCGGCCGGGCGGGATCGACGTCGTCACGCACGATCTCGGCGCCTGGATCGGCTATGCGCTAGCCTCCGCGCATCCCGGCGACGTGCGCCGGCTGGTCATCGGCGAGGTGACGATTCCCGACCCGAACGCGACGACGCCGATCCCGGACGAGGCAGCCAACATCAAGAGCTGGCATGTCGCGTTCAACCGGCTCCCAGACCTGCCCGAAGCGCTGATGCAGGGGCGCGAGGGCGTCTTCCTGAACTGGCTGTTCGATCATAAGGCGGCGCAGCCGGCGAAGATCGACCCGGCGGCGCGCGACGAATATGTCCGCGCCTTCTCGACACCGGGCACCATGGTCGCATTTCTCAGCTACTACCGCGAGGCGTTCGGCGCGGCCGGGTTGAAGCGCATGGGCGAGCGCCGCGCGACACCCCTGCCGATGCCGGTGCTGACGGTCGGCGGCAAGGAAGGTATCGGCGAAATGCTGGATAAGAGCTTTCAGGGCCTTGCCACCAACGTGCAGAGCGTCCAACTGGATGGCTGCGGGCACTACATCCCCGAAGAATGCCCGGCGGAGTTCATGGGCGCGATCGACAGCTTCTGGCGCTCGGCCCCGGCGAAGATGCGATAGTCGTCCACACCACGGCGACATCGCCTGATGCGTTCGCGAAATGCGCGATCTCGCTCCATGAACGTGCCGGAATGTGCGGAACAAGAGCTACGGGATCGTCGAGCGGGAGATCGGTTCGGCGCGCAGGGGACAAAATCGGCGAGTTTCCTACTAATGACGCTGTTTTGAATAGATCACCCAGGCCGCCTCAAGGTCATGCTGGTGAGTTCCGGCGGGTGTACAAGGCCAGTTTCAGAGCAGGATCGTCGTTCGCCTGGAAGCTGGCGTAGACGTAAGCCGCCCCACCTTGGCCGGAGAGGTGCATTGTCTTAGTACCCGCGGACGGTGACGCCACATGATGCGAGCGCCACCAATCCCGGAACTCGTCGGAGGCAGCGTTCAACGACGAGACCAGCTCTTCGAACGCCGGATCGCCCGCGCGCTGATCGTAAGTCATTCGAAACAGCGCGACCATCCGCTCGGCCTCCTGTTCCCAGTGGCTGTCGAACAGCGCCCGTGCCTCCAAGGTCGTCAGCATGTAGAGAAGAATGTTACGGTTGCTTTTCGCCATCGTGGTAAACCCGAAGAGTTCGTCGGCGGCGGCGTTCCACGTCAGCACATCCCAGCGCAGACCGGTAACGTAGGCGGGCTCGGGCAGGCTCCTCACAATGGCAGCGACGATGTCCGGCACCGTCTCAGAGTCGAAAGCCTCGGCAGAATTCCAGACTGCCAGCTTGCGGAGGTGAGCCGTTTCGTCGTCGTCGAGTACGAGTGCTCGCGCGAGCGCCGCCATGGTCTCGGCCGATGCCGATACATTGCGACCCTGCTCGAGCTTGACGTACCACTCGCAGCTGATCCCGGCCCGCTCAGCGACTTCTTCGCGCCGCAGTCCGGGCGTTCGGCGTCGCCGCGTGCCGGAAAGGCCCAGCACGACAGGGTCGAGCCGGTGCCGGCGAGATCGCAGGAAGTCACCCAGTGCCTTTCTACCGCTCACGCTCGCCTCCTGGCTGGTACCGCCTGATACCAGGATAAGGCCGGCTCTTCTTGGGTCAACGTAAGCCGCTAACTTGGTTCCGCACCTGCTCAACCAAAGGAGACCGGCGATGCCTATGGTCTACATTCAACTGCACGAGGGAAAGGACGCAGCGTACAAAAAGGCTGTGTCGGAAGGCATTCACGCCGCCATGATGGATGTGCTCGGTGTACCGGACGACACGTGGGATCAGTTCTTCAACGAGCATAAGCCGGGCAACATGGTCTACGATCCAACTATTTCAGCGTGCCGCGCAGCTCGGACATGATGTTCATCCACTTCTTCTTTAACACGCGTCCGAAGGAGATGAAGGAGCGGTTTTTCGAGGCCGTCGCGGACGAGGTGACCAGGCGCGCGGGACTCCGCCGCGAGGACTTGCTGATGGCGATCACCGAAGTGCCGTGGGAGAAATGGTGGGCCTACGGCCGCACGGTCGATCCGAACACGGGCTTCGACACTCGCATGAAGGGACAACGGTGATGGAAATCTCCGGCTTGGGCGGGCGATTGCCCCTGCAATCGCCAGGAAGCCTCAAAACGGCGGCGCGCGCTCTCTACGACCGGCTTGCGAGTGGACGCCTGGCTAAGGCGTCGCCCTTCACCAGCAAAACTGACGCGGGCGAGCTAATCGGGCCGTTCAACGCGTTGCTTTAGGCGACCTCGGGCTGCAGCAGCCCGAACCCGCTGTCGATGTAGCGGGCGAAGGTGTCGAGGAAGCGGTCGATGACGCCGAGATCGTTCACGGTAGCACTCGCGTCAGAGGATGCGGCCGGGCTGGCGCGGCGGGCTGGCGTTGTTGCCGCTCGGCGGCGTCGCCGGCTGAGGCCGCGTCGGGAACGGGTCCACCGCGCGGGGCCGGTACGGCACGCCCTGACCGCGGAAGCGCAGGCGGATGGCCTGCGCCGCTTCCCGGCAGAGCGCCTCGGTCGCCCAGGGCTGGTTGGTCTTGCAGCCGCGCTGGACGGCGGCGAGCCGCGCCGGGTCCGCGAGCAGGCTCTTCGCCGTGTCGGCCGCCTTCGCCTCGGCGATCAGCGACCCGGCCGTGAGGCCGATCGCCAGCCCTGCTACGAGCTGCGAGCCGTAGCGGAGGAGACGCGCGCGGGTGAGGAGCGCGCTCATTGCCGGAATGCCTGGACTGGCGACGGCGTGTAGGTGACGCCGTTGCCCTGGAATCGCTGCCGGTTGGCGCGGCCCTGCTCCTCGGCCTGCAGCATGCGCGCCTGCTCGAGCGCGGTCGAGCGGCCCTCGGCGAGGCGGAGCTGCTGGTCCTGCATGGTCTGCTTGACCATCAGCGCGAGCAGCTGGTTGGTGGCCTGGGTCGCCTGGAGGATGCCGACCGCGCCCTGGCTTGAACCGACGACCTGTGCGAGCGTGCCCTGGTCGGCGGTGATCGCGTCGTTGACCTGGGCCTGCAGCGATAGCGTCGTGCGCAGGCCCTCCAGCGAGTTGGACCATTGCGTCCGCGCGTCGGCGACAGTGCGGGCGGCGGTCGTGCCGGCGCCATAGCCGGAGGGATATTGCAGACGGAACTGCTGATCGAGGTTGGCGACCTGGGTGGTCAGGCCCTGCGCCTGGCCGTCCGCTCGTCGTTCGACGCGAACGCCACCCGGACGTGGCAGTTGTCGAGGATGGCGTTGTTCGGCCCGTAGGCCTTCTCGATCTGGTTGAGGCTCTGCGCGATCAGGAAAGAGCGCAGGCCGTAGCCCGCCATGAAGGCGAGCGCGGACTCGAAGAAGTCGAGCCGGCCGAGCGCCGGGAACTCGTCGAGCATCAGGAGCAGCTTGTGCTTGCGCGCGATCCCGTCCGAGCCGTCGAGGCTCTCGGTCAAACGCCCCGCCTCGATCGGATTGAGGTCGTCGACCAGGAACAGGAAGACGTCGCGATCGGACGCGTAGAGGGTGGTGGTGTCGCGGCTGATGTCGACGAGGGGATTGTAGACGCCCGTTGACCAGTCGAGCACGCCGGGCACCTTCCAGCGCGTGTCGCCTGTGCCGTTGCCCGCGATCCGCTGCACGGCCGCGACCAGCTCGTGGTCGTAGATGCGCCCGTAGTCGGGACCGGTGACGGCGCGCAGCTCGACGCGGCCGTCCATGTTCTCCAGCGTCTTCACCTGCTCGGCGCGGTGCGAGGTCAGACCGTACTGCAGGTTGATGCCGGCGAGCGGCGCCGGCAGCTGGCGCAGGTAGGTGGCGGGGGCGCTGACCAGCGCGGCGAGCTGGCCGAAGCTCCAGTGCGTCGGCGCCAGTGCGACATCGGAGCCGGGCAGCACGAGGTCGAGCCGCTCGGCGTCGTCGCGGCTGTGGGCGACGGACGTAACCGCTGGAGCGCGGTGCACCGCCTCGACGCCGCATGGCTGTACCGGCTGGCGCTGGAGAAGGGCGTCGCGGGCGCTCGCTATCATGCGGTGACGGAAGAAGGCGTGACGCTTCGCGCCATCGCGGAAGCGATTGGCCGGGCGTTGCGGATGCCGGTCACGGCGCTGCCGCCCGAGCAGGCCCGCGATCATTTCGGCTGGCTGGCGCTCCCGGCGAGCATGGATGCTCCGGCCTCCAGCGATCTGACGCAACAACGCCTCGATTGGCGGCCGGCGGAGAAGAGCGGGCTTATTGGCGACCTCGATAATGCGGATACCGTGACGGTCCAGAAGGCTATTGATCTGGACAACGTACCCCTGACACTCGCCCGAGTAAGGAAGCGATAGAACCTCATCCGAGAAGGCACGCAAGCTCACCCGCTCTTGATCAGCCAACTTGTGGCCCATCGGAACGACTGCCATTAGTGGTTCGCTCCAGCCGCAAGATCGTGTGAGCTCAGGCTCATCTCTTACGCTATAGGTCACGACAACGTCGGACCCTCCATCGCGAACTAGCCGGACCGCATCTGCGCGCACGAGCTCTCGGACGTCCAGTCTCACTTTAGGCTGATGATGCGCCAATTCGAGAAGTAGCCGTGTGAACGGTTCGCTGGCTAAGTCGTCGCCGAGAACCAAGCGAACGCGATCTGGCTGATCGTTCGCATCGCGGCGGGCAGTGGCGACTGCTGCATCAATGTCATCGAGGATACGTCTCGCTTCTTGGTAAAAGCGGGCGCCGGCACGGGTGAGCCAAGTCCGCCTCGTCGTACGCTGGAGAAGCTTGGTCCCGAGGTCAGCCTCAAGGTTGCGAATCGAATGACTCAATGGAGATTGCTCCATGCCGAGCCGCTCGGCGGCGCGCGCGAAATGTAGCTCCTCTGCGACGGCCACGAAGTGGCGGAGATGCCGGATCTCCATATAATATCTTCCTTTGAATCGATCGCTCCCCAGGCCACTGCGAAGGCGATCGACGCTGCAGGGTGATGAACGAGACTGGCTTTGTTCGTCAGTCTCCGCTCAAGTACTTCCGCGCAATGCAAAACCGTTCGGTATGACATTGTATTAGCCCGCCTTCTCCGATCGCCATGAAGGGCGACCCGACGTTTCTCTCCATCGCCCTTGTGCGAGCGCGGCGCTTGTTGACGCGTTGGACCAAAGCGAAGGAGGCGAGTAACCGGCTAAGCTCCAGGCAGGTTCGCCGGATTGTAGTATTCTCGGTAGCGGCCGATGCGGCCGCCGGTCGTCTCAATGACTGCGACGTATTCCTGCTCAAAGCGCTCGTCGGTCGCGACAAGACGCGCCTGCGATCGATACTCCATAACCATGCCCGCGCCCTCGATCGGGTGGCAGGCGTCGAGATCGAACCGTTCGAACACGATCGTGCCCTCGAGCGTCGCCAGATAGGACGCCATCGCCGCCTTGCCCTCGACGCGTCGGGGTTCGGCAGGGGCGTAGGGGAATTCGAATACCGCGTCGTCGTGAAACATATCGAGATAGCCCTCGACACCGGGCGCGAGCCGCGGACCGAGTGCTGCGACCGTCATCTCGGTAACGGGCTGGAGCATGGGGAAGCGCATCGCTAAGCCTCCGATCGCCGCGGCCGCATCGCCCTAAATGCCGCCCTGACCTCGTCGACGAAGACGGCCGGCTGCTCGAACGCTGCAAAATGCCCGCCGCGCGCGATCGCGTCGTTGAAGTAGGCGATGTTCGCATACTTGCTGTCCGCCCAGCGGCGCGAGGTCCGCACATTCTCCTTGGGGAAGACGCTGAACGCGACCGGCATCTCGATCCGCTGGCCCGTGTCGAGCTGAGCCAGGCTCTCCCAGTACAACCGTGCCGACGAGGCACCCGAATTGGTCAGCCAGTAGAGCGTGATATTGTCGAGCAGCTCGTCCAGCGACAGGACGGTCTCCGGGCTCCCGTCATTGTCGGTCCACTCGTAAAACTTTTCGTAGATCCAAGCGGCCTGCCCGATCGGCGTGTCGGCAAGCGCGTAGCCGATCGTCTGCGGTCGCGTGGACTGTTCCTTCGCGTATCCCGACTGCTCCTTGTCGAACAGCTTGAGCCGGTCGAGGATCGCGCGTTCCTTCGGGTCCGCGTTCACGACCTGCTCAGGCGTCGGCTGGACGAAGGCGAGGTTGAAGTGGCAGCCGACGCAACCCGCAGGCGCCTTGTCGGCGATCGCCAGCGCTACCGCGGCGCCCCAATCGCCGCCCTGCGTCCCCCAGCGATCGCCGTAGCCGAGCCGCCGCATCAGCTCGATCCAGGCGTCGGCGATGCGCGGCAGGCTCCACCCGGTCTCGGCCGGCTTGTCGGAGAAGCCGTAGCCGGGCAGGTGCGGCAAGATCAGGTGGAGCGCGTCCTCGCGCCGGCCGCCGTGCGCCGCCGGATCGGTGAGCGGCCCGACCACCTTGTTGAACTCGACGACCGAGCCGGGCCAGCCGTGCGTCATTATAACGGGCAACGCGTCGGGCTCGGGCGAGCGGATGTGGTGAAAGGCGATGCCGAGACCGTCGATTTCCGTGCGCTGCGGGTCCCACGCGTTCAGCATCGCCTCGCAGCGCCGCCAGTCATACCGGTGCTGCCAATGCTCGCACAGCGCCTGCAGGCTGGCGATCGGCACGCCCTGGCTCCAGTCGCCGACCGGCTCGGCCTCGGGCCAGCGCGCCCGCGAGAGCCGGTCGCGCAAGTCGGCGAGCTGCGCGTCGGCGACGCGGATCGTGAACGGCTCGATTCCGGACTCAGGCATCGGCCGGCACCACCGGCCCGATCAGCAGGCCGCCGTCGATGACGTAATCCGAGCCAGTGATGAACGCCGACTCCTCGGACGCGAGGAACATCACCACGCGCGTGATCTCTTCGGGCTCCGCCATGCGCTTGACGGCGAGTTGATCGCCGTTCCACGTCTCCGCGATCGGCTTCGCGCCTGGCCGTGCCGGCTCGGTGATGAACGGCGTCCTGACCACGCCCGGGCTGACCGAATCGACCCGGATGTTGTCGCGCGCGAGCTCGAGCGCGGCGGTCTGGGTCAGGCCGCGAATGCCCCATTTACTGGTACTATAGGCGGCGATGAAGCTCGTGCCGATATGGCCGGTGGTCGAGGCAATGTTGACGATCGCCCCGCCGCCGGCGCGCCGCAGCGACGGCACCGCGGCGCGGATTCCGAGATACGGGCCCTTCAAGTCGGTGGCGATGACGAGGTCCCAATCCGCGGGATCGCTGTCGGCGATCGGGGCGGCGGCGGAAACGATCCCGGCATTGTTCACCAGTACCGAGATCGGGCCGAAGCGGCGCTCAGTTTCGTCGACGGCCGCCTTCCAGCTGGCCGGATCGCGAACGTCGAGCCGCACGAACGCAGCATTCTCCCCGATCTCGCTGACAACGGCGCGACCGCCCACCTCGTCGACGTCCGCGACGACGACGTTATATCCGGCCGCCGCGAACCCGCGCGCATGCGCGCGACCCATGCCGCTGGCCGCGCCGCTGATGAAAACTGTCCTACCCATGCCTCAGTCCAATCTGGATTGTTCTTCGACTTAGGTAGTTCCGGCCCTTGACAGGTATAACCGCCTCGAAACTTATTAGCCCTATTACAACAGCTACTTGCTGCGAGCTCGGCTCAGGTCGCGCGAATGGCCTCCAGGAACAGCTGGAACGCCTGCGTTTGATGCCGCTTGTGAGGGTAGTAGAGGTGGTATCCCTCGAAGGGCTCGCACCAGTCCGCCAGGACGCGTTCCAGTAGACCGGCCTCGACCGCGACGTCTACCACATCTTCCATCAGGTAGGTTGGCCCGACGCCGGCAAGCGCAGCTTCGCGCATAAGATAGGCATCGTTGAACACCGCGCTACCGCCAACTTTAACGGCCAACTCGCGGCCATCCTTTTCAAACTCCCACGGGCGCGTACCGCCGTCGGCACTGCGGAATGTAATGCAAGGATGGCGTCGCAGGTCTTCGGGTGCCGCTGGCCTCCCGTGCAGAGACCAGTAGGCCGGCGTAGCTACGACAGCCATTCGCAGCGTCGGACTGACTCGCACCGCGATCATGTCATTCTCCAGACGCTCTCTCAGCCTAATGCCCGCGTCGAACCCTTCCGCCACGATATCGACATAGCGATCGTCGACGCTCGCCTCGACAGCAATACTCGGATATGCCTGAAGCAGCCGTACAATTGCCGGGGCGAGCACGGCGTCCGCGGCATGCCGACCGGCGGTGACGCGGATCCGGCCCGCCGGACGCTCGGCCAAGTCCGCTAGCGAGGCCAACTCCGCCTCTATCCCGGCGAGGGCGGGCTCCAGCGTCGCGAGCAGCCGCTCGCCCGCGGCGTTCGGTGTCACACTGCGCGTCGTGCGGTCGAGCAAGCGGATGCCGAGCTCCGCTTCAAGCCGTCTGATTGCTTGGCTTAGGGCGGATTGGGTTACGCCCAGCCTTGTCGCGGCACGCGTGAAGCTGCGTTCCGCGGCGACTGCCCGGAACACGGTCAATCCGTTCAGAAGTTCCGGGCGCATCCGTGATCCTCCGCTCGCGCCTACTCATCGGACGACGACGAGACGCCCGCGATCGGCTTTTCCGCTCGGCAATTCCCTACCTAGACCCGCGCTGATTATGGCTGCGCCCAGGATAACGCCAGAAGAACCGTCCGACTGCCAATTACGTCCCCGACGTACGGTTTGCCCTGCCCTATGCCGACCTGTCCGCCGGCATCGTCGGGAAGGCGGAGCGGACCATCGGCAAGCGGCTCGCGATCAAAGCGTTTCGCTGGACGACGGGCGTTCGCATCTAGGCAACGTCCAGTTATCGATGCGTTAGCTTTTCGCGTGACCACGCAACGACGATTTATGTCGGGCCTTCACAAGGAACCGCACCATGCCCAAACTGCTCGTCGTCGAAGCCAGCCCCCGTGGCGAATACTCCGTTTCCCGCCAGCTCGCCGAGCGGTTCGCCGAGGAGTGGCGGGGCAACCACGGCGGGGACGTGATCGTCCGCGACCTCGCGACCTCGCACGTGCCCTACATCAGCCTGCCCTGGATCGGCGGCGCGTTCACCCCGGCCGAGCAGCACTCGCCCGAGATGGACGAGGCGATCAAGGTGTCCGACGACTACATCGCCGAGCTGCTCGACGCCGATGAGATCGTGATCGGCACGCCCATGTACAACTTCTCGATCCCCGCGCTGCTCAAGTCATGGATCGACCATGTCGTTCGCGCCGGCGTGACCTTCTCGATGAGCTACGAGGGCCTGGTCGAAGGCAAGAAGGCGACCGTCATCATCGCGTCCGGCGGGAACTTCGCACCGGGCACGCCTTATGCAGGCCTGAACGTCGCCAGCGACTACCTGAAGCAGATCCTGGGGTTCATCGGCATCACCGACGTGACGGTCGTCCTCGCGGGCGGGACGCTGGCCATCGATCAGGGCCAGACGACGCTGGACGCGTTCGTCGCCCAGCAGACCGACGTGCCGCTGGCCGCCGCCGCCTGAACCGCGCGCGAGCAGCCAGCGCGCCGGCTGCCCGCGTCCTCCTATCGGACGGCTTCGGAATCAGGATCCCAGGACGGCTCCGGCCCGAACCGCGCCGCCAGCGCATCGATGAACGCGCGCGTCTTGGCGGGCGGCGGACCGGGCGGGCGGACGGCGTACAAGCCGGCCTCGGCCACCGGATAGCCGGTCAGGAGGGGCACGAGCGAGCCGTCGGCGATAGCGGCGCCCAGCATGTAGGTCGGCAGTCCGGCGATGCCGTGCCCGCTCACCGCCGCCGCGCGCATGGCTTCGGCGCTGTCGGAGCGGAAGCGACCCGTGACCCTGACCGAGGTGGAGCGCCCGCCCTCTCGGAACCGCCACACGTCGCCGCCGGGCACGGTGTAGACGATGCAGTCGTGGTCTGCGAGGTCGCGCGGCCGCGCGGGCACGCCGCGGCGCGCCAGATAGGCGGGGCTGGCGAGGACCGCCAGCCGGAGCGGCGCAATGCGCCGGGCCACCAAGGTGGAATCGGACAGCGAGCCCATTCGCACCGCGACGTCGAAGCCTTCGGCCAGAATGTCCACCCGCCGGTCGCCGAGCGAGAGGTCCAGCCTCAGCCGGGGATGCACGTCCATGAAGTCGGTGAGCATCGCCGCCAGGTGGGTCGTGCCGAAGGCGATCGGCGCGGTGATGCGCAACAGTCCGGTCAGCTCCTCCTCGCGGCGCCCCGCGTCGAGCAACGCGCCGTCCAGCGCGTCAAAGGCCGACCCGGCGCGAAGGCGCAACGCCTCGCCCGCCTCCGTCAGCACGACGCCTCGGGCGTTTCGGGTCAGCAATCGGGTGCCGAGTCCCTGCTCCAACCGCGCGATCCTGCGGCTCACGACCGATTTCGAGGTGGCCAGCCGATGGGCGGCTCGGCTCAGCCCGCCCGCCTCCGCAACGGCCAGGAAGCACTTCACGTCGTCGTAGTCGGTCGCCATAGCTGCCCCGCTCGTATGCCCAATCCCTGACAAAGCGCCGTTTTGATGGAGAAGACGCAGGATTAATTCATACGTAAGGGGCGAACGGCCAACTTGCTTAGCATTCGTCCCCTATTCGCATCTGATTCCTGGTGACTTGGACGAGCATTTCACCCAAGGGTTCGGGAGCGTACGCCTTAGTGGCGTCTGATTGGAAAATCTTCGCGGGCTACGAGCTTACCGCGTCGGTCAGGTCAGTGCGTCTCAGTACTTCGGGATACGCAGGGTCCGATGCAATTTTGTGGGGTTGCGGCGTTTGCGTCGAAAGGAATGTGGGAACAGCTCGGTGATCAGAGGTGGCTCGGGGAATCTGCACAGCGGGGATAAGTGGATTGCCGATCTGACAGCGGCCATGCTGGCCGCGAGCAGGAGGCAAGATGAGCAAGCGACCGCGCCGGAACCACAGCCCGGCGTTCAAGGCCAGGGTGGCGCTGGCTGCCGTGAAGGGCGAGAAAACGCTGGCCGAGCTGGCGCAGCAGTATGACGTGCATCCGAACCTGATCAACCAGTGGCGGGCACGGCTGCTTGAGGGGGCAGCGGACGTGTTCGGGTCGGAGCCCACAGCGACAGAGCCAACCGTCGATGTGACGGTGCTGCACGCGAAGATCGGCGAGTTGACGCTGGCGAATGATTTTTTGGCCGGTGCGCTCGGCAAGGCCGGTCTGTTGCCGAGCGCAAAGCGATGATCGACCGTGGTCATGCGCTGCCGCTGGTTGCCCAGGTGCGGCAGCTCGGGATCAGCCGCGGCAGCATCTACTATCTGCCACGCGCTGTGCCGGGCACTGACCTGGCGATCATGCGGCGGATCGACGAGCTGCACCTGCTCTATCCGTTCGCCGGCAGCCGGATGCTGCGCGACCTGCTCCGGCAGGAGGGCGTGAGCGTTGGTCGGCTGCATGTCGCGACGCTGATGAAGCGGATGGGGTTGGAGGCGATCTACCGGCGGCCGAACACGTCGAAGCCGGCACCGGGGCACAAGATCTATCCATACCTGCTGCGCAAGCTGGCGGTGACGCGGCCGAACCAGGTGTGGGCAACGGACATTACCTACATCCCGATGGCTCGCGGCTTCGTCTACCTCGTCGCCATCGTCGACTGGTTCACCCGGCGCGTGCTGGCGTGGCGGGTGTCGATCTCGCTCGAGATCGCGTTCTGCATCGAGGCGCTGGAGGAGGCGATCGCCCGCCACGGCAGGCCGGCGATCTTCAACAGCGACCAGGGCGCGCAGTTCACGAGCACGGCGTTCACCGCCGTCCTGCACCGCGAGAAGGTCGCCATCAGCATGGACGGAAAGGGTCGCTGGCGCGACAACGTGTTCGTGGAGCGCCTCTGGCGCTCGGTGAAATACGAGGAGGTCTATCTCCACGCCTACGCGTCGGTCCCCGAGGCTCGCGACGGCATCGGCCGCTACCTCGGCTTCTACAATGCCGTCCGACCGCACTCGGCGCTAGGCGGCAGAACGCCCGACCAGATATACTTCAACCACCCGCTTCTCGCAGCGGCATGATCAACCAGCGGCAGTCCACTTATCCGAGCCGCGAGCCTGTGCAGACAAACCGAGCCACCTCTATCTGCTTCCAAAAGCTGACGCGAGATTGATCGCTTCTGCTAGTCTGAAATTAGAGAACCAAGGTCATGAGGGTAATGGCGCTTTTGGAACGAGCGGAACTCCGGCCCTTAAATCGTTGCTTTAGAGGCTAGTGCGGGTGGTCGGGCTCGAACCGACACTCCTTTCGGAACCGGATTTTGAATCCGGCGCGTCTACCAATTTCACCACACCCGCGTTGAGCCGCTTGGCTCCTATGTGGCTCCTAGCCGATTTTGGCCATTTCCGGGAGAGCCGCTCGGATCGCCCGTAAGTGCCTGTTATCGCGTCGGAACCGAAAAAAGTTCTATAGAACTAAACAAACCTCTTTTTGAGTCCGGCGCTTCTACCAATTTCACCACACCTGCACAGGCCTAGCGTAGCCGTTCGTACTGTCGCCAGATCAGCGAAGCCCCTATGTGACCCCGCCGTGCGAATGGCATAGAAGATCGCCTCGCGTCTAGATGGCCGCAGCCTGCTTTCCACGACCGCGCTGGCGAACGTCACGTCTTCGTCCCGCCGTCCGTTGCAGTCCTTCGGAGAACGGATGCTGGTCCGTGCCTCGCCCGGACGCGCCTTGCCGACGCGTGGATCACGTCCCGCGCTTTTGCGACACAGCTTCCTCAGTGGCGCGCTAGAGGCGTCTGGTCGCCGCGATCGCCAGGCGGCACCCCAGCCGGATCGCGGTGGACATCAGCGGATAGCCGGGAGCGCGCTCGGCGCCGTGGGCGAGCGCCGTTTCGCGATGCTCGACCTCCTCCGCCTGGAAGTCGGCGATCGTCTCGGCAAGCTCGGAATCGCGTGTCCCCAACGCCTGAAGCTGCTCCTCGTAATGGCGGTCGATCTCGGTCTCGACGGCGGCGGTGCAGGCCATCGCGGCTTCGGGTGAGATTAGCGCGGTCACGGCACCAAGCGCGAAGCCGGCGCGATCCCACAGCGGCGCGAGCAGCGTCGGGCGCACGCCGCGCTCGGCGATCAGCGCGTCGAAGCGGGCACGGTGCCGCGCCTCCTGCGCAGCCATGCGCGCGATCTCGCGCGCGGCGGGATGGCGGTTTCCGAGCACCGCGAGCTGGCCGGCATAGATCCGTGTCGCGCCATATTCGCCCGCATGATCGACGCGGATCATCGCGGCGGTGTCCTCGCTCAAGGATGCTTCGCGGTCAGCCATAGGATCACGCCTCCGAACCCGAGCGACAGGATCGCGTTCCATCCTGCGAGCGACACGCCCCATAGCCGCCACTGCGCCTGATCGCACCGCACCAGCGGCGCCGTCATGATCTGCGCCATCATGTCATGCGCGGAACCGGCCATCGCCGGCGTCGCGCAGCGGGTGAGGCCCTGCCACCAGTGATACTCGACCCCAGCGTGGAAGACGCCGATCGCTCCGGATAGGAGGATCGCCACCGCTGCCAACATGGTGAGAGAGCGGGAGCGGGGAGGGTGGCCGCGTAGTGTGATCGCCGCCAGCGCGAGCAGGATCGCGGCGAGGTGGGGCCAGCGCTGCCACAGGCACATCTCGCACGGCACCAGCCCGAAGCCGTACTGCGACACCAGCGCGCCGCCGAGCAGCAGCGTGGGCACCATCACGGCGAGCAGGCGCGCGCGGGACAGCGTGGTCAAAGCATCATGGTTCATCGGAGTGGGGGCGAGTGGAACGCTACTTCGCCGCCGTCCGCGTGGCGGGTGCGGCGGGTGCCGCCAGCCGTTGCAGCGTCTTCAGCGCATAGGCGAGCTGATAGTCGTCGACGCCCTGCTTCTTAAGATCGGCGGCGGTGGCGGTGAAGCGGGGATCGGACTTGGCGTCGCTCTCGATCACGCTGTCGTCGACCTTGGCCTCGTTGATGAGGTGGCGCCTGAGATCGTCCTCGCGAAAGCGCGGGCGGTCCTTGTAGTCGGGATCGGTGAGCTGCGGTACGCGCACGTCGGGCTGGATGCCGCCCTCCTGCACAGAGCGGCCCGACGGCGTAAAGTAGCGCGCGGTGGTGAGCCTGAGCGCGGTATCGTCGGTCAGCGGCAGCAGCGTCTGCACCGATCCCTTGCCGAAGCTGCGCTCGCCCATCACCACCGCACGGCGTTGATCCTGCAACGCGCCGGCGACGATCTCGGCGGCCGAAGCGGAGCCCGCATCGACCAGCACGACGATCGGCGCGCCGTGCGTGTCGTCGCCTGGATGCGCGTAGTAGCGTTCGATATCGTCCTTCTCGCGGCCGCGCTGCGAGACGATCTCGCCATGATCGAGGAAGGCGTCGGAGACCTCGATCGCCTGGTCGAGCAGACCGCCGGGGTTGGAGCGCAGGTCGATCACGAAGCCGGTGGGATGGCCGCCGGTCGCCTTCTCGATGCCGGCGATCGCGGCACGGGTGTCGGCGCCTGTCGATTTCGAGAAGCTGATGACGTTGATGATGCCGATGTTGCCCGCGACCTTCCACTTCACCGGCTTCAGCACGATGTTCTCGCGCATCAGCGTCACGTCGAAGGGCTTGTCGCGGCCGGGGCGCACGATGGTGAGGGTGATCTTGGTGCCCGCCGCCCCGCGCATCTGGTCCACCGCATCGTCGAGCTTGCCGCCGTAGACGAGCTTGCCGTCGATGCGCGTGATATAGTCGCCGGACTTGATGCCCGCGCGATAGGCCGGCGTGTCCTCGGTGGGCGTCACCACCTTTACCGCGCCGTCCTCCAGCTGCACGGTGAGGCCGAGGCCGCCATAATTGCCGTCGGTCGTCATCTTCATCTGCTGGAAGTCGCGCGCGTCGAGATAGGAGGAGTGCGGATCCAGGCTCTCCAGCATCCCGTCGATCGCGCCCTTGACGAGCGTCTGGTCGTCGACCTTGTCGACATAGTCCGAGCGAACCTTGCCGAACACGTTCATGAACTGGTCGAGCTCGCGATAGGTGTCGGAGGCCGAGCGGTTCGCCACCGCCGCCCCCGCCTGATAGGCGACCGGGATCGCGATCGTCGGCACGGCGGCGCCCGCCGCGAGGAGGGCGAGCGCGCGGAACTTGGAATGAGGCATCGAGACGAGGCTTTCCGGGACGGACGTTCGCGCCTCGTTTACAGGCTTTGCCGGGCGGGCGGCAAGCGGCGCGTGACCCGGGTCGCCTACCCCGCTTGCGTCAGCGCCAGGATATCCACCGGCCGGCCGCCGCGCCTGAGTTCGGTCGTCACCTGCGGCTGGCGCTCGCCCGCGCGGCCGATCGCGGCGCCTTGCGAGACCTGCTCGCCGGGGCTGACAGAGGCGGAGGCGAGCCCCGTCACGGTCGTCGTCCACCCTCCGCCGTGACCGAGGATCACGACCGTGCCGTAGCTGCGGAAGGGACGCGCGAAGAGTATCGTCGCCGCCTGTCCGGCGATCACTTTCACGCCGGGATCGACGGCGAGCGTCAGTCCGCGCGCGCGGACGCCCGAGGACGCCACCTCGCCGTAACCGGTAACGACGCGACCAGACGCCGCCAGCCGGTAACGCGGCGGCCCGGAATAGGAAGGCACGCCCTCCGCCGCGCCCGGCCGCTCCCTCGGGTCCGGCAGGCGTTCGAGCGCGATGCGCAGGGTGTCGGCATCCTGCTGCGCCTGGAGCCGGTCGGCAATGTCGCGCGCCTCCGCGCCAAGGCCGAGCGCTCGCTGCGCCTCGTCGGCGGCCTGGTCGGCGAGCCGCTGCGAGCGGCGGATCGCGGTCGATTCGAGCAGCGCGAGCTCGCGGCGCCGATCGGCGAGCATCAGCCGGCTCCTGACCATCGCGTCGGCCGCCTGCTCCGCCTCGGTGTGCAGCGTCGTCGCGCGGGCGAGTTCGGCGCGCAACCCGGCAGTTCGCGCCGCAACCACCGGCAGCGTATCGGCGAGCAACAGCCGCACGTGGACGAGGTCGGCGACCGATCCCGGCTGGGAGACGGCGAGCACCGCCGGCCTGCGCGCCATCGTCTGAAGCGCCGCCAGCAGGTGCAGGATCGGACCCTGGCGATCGGCGATCGAGGCGCGCTGCCGTTGCTGGAGCGCCCCCACCAGCGCGATCCGTGCGCGCGCCGCGACGATGTCCTGCTCGGCGGCCCTGACGCTGAGCGCGAGCGCCGCTGCCTGCGTGCGCGCCCGCTCGGCCTCGCCGTCCGCCCTCTGAGCAGCCTCGCGCAGCGCGCCGGCGCGCGTCTCGGCCTCGGCGGCGGCGCGTTTCGCCTCGATCAGCGTCGCGCGCTCGCTATCGAGCACGCCGATGCCCGGCGGGGCGGCGCCCAGCAGCAGGGCGCAGAGCGCCGCGACGGCCGAGCGCGCCACCTCAACCCTCGCGATGATAGGGGTGGCCGGCGAGGATGCTCGTCGCGCGCCACAACTGCTCGGCCAGCATCGCGCGGACGAGCAGGTGCGGCCAGGTGGCGCGGCCGAAGCCGAGCGTCAGGTCCGATGCCGCGCGCGTCGCCTCGTCATGCCCGTTGGCGGCGCCGATCAGGAAGCGCGCCTCGCGCGCGCCGTCGTCGCGCCAGCGTCCGAGCGAGGCGGCGAGATCGCGCGACGGCAGGTCGAGCCCGGTCTCGTCCAGCGCCACGGTGCGGATCGGGCCTGCCGCCTCCGGCATACGGCCGCCGGTGTCGGGCAACTCGGTAACGCGGGTCGGCCAACCGATGCGCTTCAGGTAACGGTCGACCAGCTCCGCCTCCGGACCGCGCCCGATCCGCCCGCGCGCGACGATGTGCAGCAGCAAGCGAGTCCGCTCAGTTGGGCGTCGCGCGTCCGCCGGCCTTCGCGTCGGCGGCTCCGGCATCGCCGAACGCCCACATCCGCTCGAGATTGTAGAAGGAGCGGACTTCCGGGCGGAACAGGTGGACGATCACGTCGCCCGCGTCGATCAGCACCCAGTCTGCAACCGGCAGCCCCTCGATGCGGGGCGTGCGGTGCAGCTCAGACTTGAGCTTCTCGGCGAGCTTGGTCGCCATCGAGGCGACCTGCCGCGTCGAACGCCCCGACGCGATCACCATGTAGTCGGCGATCGACGACTTGCCGGCGAGCGGGATCGAGATGGTGTCGACGGCCTGGTCGTCGTCCAGCGAGCGCAGCACCAGCGCGTGGAGCGCCTGCGCCTCGGGTGTCGCGGGAGCGGGCGGCGCGGGCTCGGATGTGGTCTTCGCGGACGAAGACGATGGGGAAGCAGTCAACGGTCCTCCTGAGAGACGGTGCGATGCGGGAGCGCGCGGTAAGTGACAGAATCGGTCAGCGCGCCTGAGGTCGGGCGGCGATGCCAGCCGGGATCGGCGACGCGCCGTGCGGTCGCGGACATCGGGTCTGGAACGCTCTTCACAGGCACGAGCGCCGGCACACTCCATCGCGTCCACCGCTTCGCATCGCCCTGCGGCCGGGCGAAGCGGCCTAGCCAGCCCACCGCGGCACCGCGACGAGCGAGCCCTTCATATCCCGGCCGCGTCACCACGGCAATGGGAAGCGCGCGCGCGATGCCGCGCCAGTCCCGCCAGCGCGCGAAGTCGGCGAGGTTGTCCGCGCCCATGATCCAGACGAAGCGGTGGCGAGGGTAGCGGCGCACGAGCGCGCGCACCGTGTCGACGGTGTAGCGGGTGCCCAGCGCCGCCTCGATCACGGTGGCGCGGATCGGCGCGCGGCGCGCCATCGCGCGCGCCGAGGCGACGCGGGCGGAGAGCGGCGCCATGCCGGCGGCGAGCTTCAACGGGTTGCCGGGCGACACCAGCCACCAGACCTCGTCCAACGCCAGCGCGCGGATCACGGCCAAGCTGATCCGCCGGTGCGCGGCGTGCGCGGGATTGAAGGAGCCGCCGAGCAGGCCGATCCGCGCCATCTACCCGCGCCAGTCCTCGCGCTCGTCGCGGATGCGGAGGATTTCGACGGCGTTTCGCATCATGCGGTGGACGATCAGATCTCCCGTCGTGCCCGCCACCAGGAAGCGGACATCCCGCTGGCACGAGGACCGCCCGGCCTCAGGGAACCGGGCAAGGACGCCTGCCTTGTCGCGTATGGCGATCGGCGTCCGGGCGCTACTCTGCGGGGTTGCCCGTGCCGTGATCCGATCATCGTGGGCGCGGAGGTCGTCTGGCGCCAGCCGCGTCCAGATCAGCCGCCGCATCGCGCCTGATGCCGCGCGATCATCTCGTCGAGTTCCCGCATTACCTCCTCGTGCGACACGAAGTCGCCGCGATGGCGGCGTCGATGCCGACTAGTGCGATCGTCTCCTCATCGAGATGCGCGGTGATCGAGGCAGGCTCTTCCATACCGGCGGGATACGCCTCGCTGCCGCCGCCCTCAAGGCCGCGTCTGACCGCGCCCGCGCACTTGCCACTTGTAGGTGGTGAGCCCCTCCAGCGCGACCGGCCCGCGCGCGTGCAGGCGGCCGGTGGCGATGCCGATCTCCGCACCCAGCCCGAGCTCGCCGCCGTCCGCGAATTGTGTGGAAGCGTTCCACATCACGATTGCGGAGTCGACTTGCGCCAGGAAGCATTCGGCGACGCCGGCGTCCTCGGCGATGATGGCGTCGGTGTGGCCCGATCCGTGGCGCGCGACGTGCGCGATCGCGGCATCCGTCCCGTCGACCACCGCCACCGCGCAGACCGCGTCGAGATATTCGGTGGCCCAGTCCGCCTCGTCCGCCGCCACGATGCGCGGATCGAGCGCGCGCGCCGCCTCGTCGCCGCGCAGCGCGCAACCGGCGTCGAGCAGCGCCGTCGCTAACTGCGCCGCGTGCGGATAGGCGCGATCGATGAGCAGCGTCTCGGTCGCGCCGCACACGCCTGTGCGCCGCATCTTGGCGTTGACGACCAGGGCCTCCGCCATGGCCGGATCGGCCGAGGCGTGCACGAAGCTCGTATTGTTGCCATCGAGATGCGCGAGCACGGGCACGCGCGCATCGGCCTGGACGCGGGCGACGAGCCCCTTGCCGCCGCGCGGCACGACGAGGTCGATCAGCCCGGAGGCGCGGAGTAGCGCGCCGACGACGACGCGATCCGCGACCGGCACGAGCTGCGCCGCGTCCGCCGGAAGGCCCGCGTCGGCGAAGCCCTCGGCGAGTGAGGCGTGGACGGCGGCGTTCGACGCGCGCGCCTCGCTGCCGCCGCGCAGGATGACGGCGTTGCCCGCCATCACGCACAGCGCGGCCGCGTCGGCGGTGACGTTGGGCCGGCTCTCATAGACGATCGCGACGACGCCGATCGGCACGCGCACGCGGCTGAGCGCGAGGCCGTTCGGCCGCGTCGACGCATCGATCACGCGGCCGACCGGATCGGGCAGCCGCGACACCGCGTCGAGCGCGGCGGCGATGCCGTCGACGCGCGCCGCGTCCAGCCGCAGCCGGTCGCGCATCGCGGCGGCCAGGCCGCCCGCCTTGGCGCGCGCGAGGTCTTCCGCATTGGCGGCGAGGATGGCGTCGCGGTGCTCGCGGATGCGCGCGGCGGCGGCGGCGAGCCCATGCGCCTTCGTGGCCGTCGACACGGCGGCGAGCAGGCGCGCCCCCGTCCGCGCCCGCGCCGCGAGATCGGCCACGAGGGCGTCGGCTTGGGGCTCGGTCATCGAGGCGGCGTTCATCGTCCCGTCGCTAGCAGATCGGGCTCCCCGCCGGAACGGTGCGCCGCCGGCCGCCGCCGAAAGGCCGATCGCTCCATTTCGGATAATGCGACCCTAACCAGCTGCGTGAGGCGCTGGGTAAGCCGGAGGCGAAGATAGCGAGAAGACAGTCCCGGCTTAGATGGTGGCGCGCGTGGGTATGGAAGGTTTGGTGCGCGTACAGGTCGATAGGGCGGAGCGTATCGATATCAACGCGCCGGGTACGATCGTCGTCCGGGCGCGGCTGCCCGCGACCGTGCAGATCGTCAACCTGTCGCGCACCGGCTGCCTGTTCCGATCGAACGACGTGCCCGATATGGGCGCGAAGCTGCGGATCGGTATTCCCGGGATCGGCACGCGTTCGGCGATCGTCGTACGCAGCGGCACCGACGGCATCGGCTGCGCCTTCCTGGAGAAGCTGCGTACGCGCGACGTCGATCGCGCTCGCTCGGCGCGCTCGCCCGATCGCACCGAAGCATCGGCGGCGATCAAGGCGCTACGCCGCGACATCGCCGAGCGCGACGCGGCGCAGGTGCCGCCGCCGTCGCCGACTTGGATGAAGCGGTTGGGCCGGCTGCGTGCGGGGCAGCAGGAGAGGGGCTAAACTCCGTTCCCGTCGTAGTGCGCTCAGGCGCCCTGCGGCGCGGGATCGCCCCAGCTTCCGCCGGACCGCTTGGTCTTGGGGATCGATGACCCGGCGACCACGCGCGGCGCCGGTGCCGACGGCTTGTCGTCGCGGCCGATATCCTCGCCCTTGATCGCGCGCTTCGATTCCTCGCCGGTCAGGGTCTCATATTCGAGCAGCGCGGTGGCGAGGCGGTGAAGCTCGTCGAGATTGTCGGTGAGCACACCGCGCGCCACGGCCTCACCCTCCTCGACGATGCGACGCACCTCCTGGTCGATCAGCTTCGCGGTCTCCTCCGAGACGGTCTGCGAGCGCGCGACCGAGTGGCCGAGGAACACCTCGTCCTGATTGTCGCGATAGCGCAACCAGCCGAGCTTGTCCGACATGCCATATTCCATGACCATCGAGCGCGCCATCTCGGTGGCCTGCTGGATGTCGTTGGAAGCGCCGGTGTTGAGCGAGTCCGCGCCGTAGATGAGCTGCTCGGCGATACGACCGCCGAAGCATAGCGCGAGCCGCGCCTTCATCTGCTTCATGTTCATCGAGTAGCGGTCGCGCTCGGGCAGGTTCCACGTCACGCCCAGCGCGCGGCCGCGCGGGATGATCGTCACCTTGTGGAGCGGATCGCAGCCGTCGACATGAAGCGAGACGAGCGCGTGGCCGGCCTCGTGGTACGCCGTCGACTTCTTCTCCTCCTCGGTCATGACCATGGACTTGCGCTCGGCGCCCATCATGACCTTGTCCTTGGCCTCCTCGAACTCGCGCATGGCGACGAGCCGCTTGCCCTTGCGCGCGGCAAGCAGCGCCGCCTCGTTTACGAGGTTCGCGAGGTCCGCGCCCGAGAAGCCGGGCGTGCCGCGCGCGATCGTGCGGACGACTACGTCGAGCGCCATCGGCACCTTCTTCATGTGGACGGCGAGGATCTTCTCGCGCCCGTCGATGTCGGGCCTGGGCACCACCACCTGCCGGTCGAAGCGGCCGGGGCGGAGCAGCGCGGGATCGAGCACGTCGGGGCGGTTCGTCGCCGCGATGATGATGATGCCCTCGTTCGATTCGAAGCCGTCCATCTCGACGAGGAGCTGGTTCAGCGTCTGCTCCCGCTCGTCGTTGCCGTTGCCGAGGCCCGCGCCGCGATGGCGGCCAACCGCGTCGATCTCGTCGATGAAGACGATGCACGGCGCGTTCTTCTTCGCCTGCTCGAACATGTCACGCACGCGGCTGGCGCCCACGCCCACGAACATCTCGACGAAGTCCGAGCCCGAGATGGTGAAGAAGGGCACGCCCGCCTCGCCGGCGATCGCGCGGGCGAGCAGCGTCTTGCCGGTGCCGGGCGAGCCGACGAGCAGCGCGCCCTTCGGAATCTTGCCGCCCAGACGCGCGAACTTGGAGGGATCCTTCAGGAACTCGACGATCTCCTGAAGCTCCTCACGTGCCTCCTCGATGCCGGCGACGTCGTCGAACGTAACCTTGCCATGCTTCTCGGTGAGCAGCTTCGCGCGGGACTTGCCGAAGCCCATCGCGCCCGAGCCGGCGTTGCGCTGCATCTGGCGCATCACGAAGAAGGCGATGCCGAGGATCAGCAGGAAGGGCAGCGCTTGGTAAAGGAGCAGCAGCCACACCGAGGTCTGCTCCTCGGGCTTGGCGCGGAAGCGCACGCCCTTGGTCTGGAGCCGCTGGACCAGCCCCGTATCGCCCGGTGAATAAGTGCGGAAGGACTGGTCGCCGCCGAGCTTGCCGGTGATCGAGTCGCCCGAGATCACGACGTCTTTGACCGAGCCGTCGTCGACCTTGGCGAGGAAATCGGAATAAGGGATAACCTCGCCCGCGCGACCGTCGCGCATGCCACCGTCGAACAGCGAGACGAACAGGAACAGCGCGCCGACGATCCCGAACACGACGAGCATGTTCTTCATCCAGGCGTTGCCGCCGGGAGGGCCGCCCTGCGGGTTCTTGTCGTCCTTGTTGTCCATGCCGCGATCCTGCTGGAGAGGTGACGGCAATGTAGGCGGGCGGCGGTTAATGGCAATGGAACGCGCGGCGCTCAGCCGGGGCGGCGCGGCGGCGCGCGGCGGAAACGCCAGACCCGGCCTGGTATCGCCTGCACATCGCCGAGCATGGCGTACTCGCCCCGTTCGAGCATAGCGATGAGGGTCTCGACCTGGCGGTCGGGATCATGGCCGGCGAAGCGCCGCATGACGCGTTCCACCAGGCGCCGCTTGGTTTCGTGGGGCAGGCCGACGGCGTCGATCTCAATCTCGCCTTCACCGCCGTGAACCACGGCGCGTTCACCCCAGCAGCGTTCGGCCAGCCACTCCAGCGCGATCTCCGCTTCCGCGAGGTTCGTCGCCGAGCGGTAGAGCCGCTTCGGATCGAGCCACGGCGCCTTCGCCAGGACGCTGCGGGCCGCCGTGCGGTCGAAGCGCTCGTCCATGTTCGACGGGTCGCGGATGGTCTCGATGCCGGCGCGTGCGCAGATACCGAGCAAGTCCGCCTTGGACCAGGCGAGCAGCGGCCGAAGTACTGTAATATCGTCGGGCTCGTATCTCCAGCGCTGCCGCATCCGGGCTAGGCCGTGGACGCCAGAACCCCTGGCAAGGCGCATCAGCAAGGTCTCCGCGACGTCGTCGCGATGGTGAGCGACGAGCAGCCAGCGCGTCTTGCACCATTCCTGGAGCGCCGAGTAGCGCGCCATGCGCGCACCCGCCTGCAGACCGCCCCGCATCTTCGGGATCGTGACGCTGAGCGTGGCGTGACGCACGCCCAGGCGGCCGCAGAGGCGGGAAACCTGAGCCGCTTCCGCCGCCGAACCGGGGCGGAGGCCGTGATCGACCGTAGCTGCCTCTATCATTCCGCCCGCTGCCGCCGCCGCCAGCAGCAGGAGAGCGGTGCTGTCTGGCCCTCCGGATACCGCGACCGCGACCGGTCCGCCTTCGTACCCAAGCGAGCTAAGCTCGTCAGAAAAGCGGCGGACCGTCTCCGGCCCGATCAGCCGCGCGAGCGCCTCGCCTGTCGGCAGCGGCTCGTCACGCGCCGCACTTGGCATCGGCGCGGGCGGTGGTGATCCGCCCCTTCAGCGTCGGGTTGATGGTGGCGCCGTAGACGTCGCGCAGCTCGTCGAACACCTGGCAGGCCTGCGTGCCCTTCTTGAGCTTCGTCAGCGTGACACCGAGATAATAGAGGCTGTCGGGCGCGCGCTCGCCGCGCGGGAACTTCTTGTAGCTCGTCAGGAAGGCGTCGGCGGCGGTGGAAAGCTGGCCGTCGTCCATGTAAGCGCGGCCGAGCAGGTTCTGCGAGTAGCTCGCGCGCTTGGATGCTGGGTACTTGGCGACCACTTCCTTGAGCTGCGCCTCCGCCTCGGCGTAGCGCTTCTGCGACCAGAGCTGATAGCCCGCCATGTAGCCGTCCTCGGCGGGATCGCCGGTCTTAGCGACGGCGAGCGGGGCGCCCGTCTCTGGCACCGTGCTCGGGGCCGGGCGGGTAAGATCGACCTGCGCGTCGCCCAGCGTCTCGCCTGCCCCGGAGGCGGGCCGCGCGGGCGAGGGCTTGCGAGCGGCGGTGCCGGAAGGCGCGGGCGAGCCGGCCGCCGACGCGGGCGGCGTGCCCGGCGCGCCGCTCGGCGTACCCGTCTCGACCTGGCGAAGCCGGAAATCGGTGTCGGCCTGGAGCTTGGCGTAATTCTGCTCGATCACGTCGAGGCGGTGGTTGTTGACCTCGGACTGATTGGTGAGCTGGCGGACCTGCGTCTCCAGCGCCGCGACGCGCGCGGTGAGGTCGCCGACCGCGCTCGTCGCCGGCGTGCCCTCGCTCGGCGGCGGGGCAACAGGGGCCGCGATCTGCGGCTCGAAATACGCGCCGTCGCCGCCGGGGAAGACTTTGCGCTGGACGGCGCGCAGCTCCTTCTCGATGCGATCGACGCGGCCGGGCAGGTCGGCGGAGGACTGCGCGATCGCGGGCGGGGCGACGCCGGCAAGGAGCAAGGCTGCGAGCGCTGCACGCATCATGGGTCGCTCCGTAGTTTCATCGGCCGTTCGCGTCACGGAACGCCGTCGGCAGGTTGGGGTCGACAGGTGCGGGCGTGCGGTCGATTGTCGGCACCGGTGCGACGGATCCCGCCGCCGCCGCAGCCGCCCCCTGTCGGGCGAGCAGCGCCTGCGGCTTCAGGCTGACGTTCGAGAGCGTGGTCGCCGGCGGGCCGAGCGGCGCCACCGGACGTCCGCCGACCGTGATGGCGAGCGCCTCCGCCTTGCCGAGCCGGATCACCGGATCGGTGGTGCCGGCGGGGACGGTGTAGCTCCGCCCCTTGTCGATCACGCCCAGGAAGATCTTGGCGCCGCCGCGCTCGGTGATGCTCACCCACACCGGATCGCGCGCGGTGAGCACGACCGCGCCGCCGCCGGTGATCGGCGACGCCACGCCGCCCTTTGCCGCCGGCGCCACGGGGGCGGGAGCAGGGGCGCCGTCCACGCCAGCGGCGAGGCGCGCGCGCGCGTCCGGCCCCTCGCCGGAGAGCACGCCCGAGCGCCAGATCGAATAGCCGCCGACCAGCAGCACCGCGATGACGAGTGCGACGATCGCCAGCAATCTGGGCGGCAGCCGGATGGGATCGGCGGGCTCGTAGGGTTCGTAGGGCACGCGCGGCGATCCGCGTTGCGCGCGGTCGAACTCGGCGCGGAAGCTCTGCGACAGGGCGGCGGGATCGAGCCCGACGACGCGGGCATAGGCCTTGACGAAGCCCGCGCTATAGGGCGCCGCCGGAAGCCCCGCGAGTTCGCCCGCCTCGATCTGCTCCAGGTGGCGGATGGGCACGCGCGTCTGGCGCCCGATCTCCTCGATGGTGCGGCCCTGCGCCTCGCGCGCCGCGCGGAGCCGGCTACCGACGGTGCCGGACACCTCCATCGCCTGGTTCATCACGCCTCCCCCGCACCGGTGGAACGCCCCGGACCGCGACCGGCCCGCTTGTCGCGGATCGAAGGGGGCGAAGTCAAACCCCCGCTGAGACGACAAAGCGGTCGGACGCATGGGCGGCACGGCCGGCCGTCAGTCAATGGCGACACCGGCGTCGGCCGCCCAAGCGGCCAGACGCCCGCGCAGGTCGCGCGGCGCCTCGGCGAGGAGGGCGGGCACCGCCGCTTCCAGCGATGCGAGATCGAGCGAGCGGATCATCGCCTTGATTGGACCGACGGCGGCGGGCGTGATCGACAGCCGGCGGATGCCAAGGCCGAGGATCGCCATCGCCTCCAGCGGGCGCCCGCCCATCTCGCCGCAGACGCCGACGTCGACGCGCGCCTCGCGGCAGGCGGCGGACACGCGCGCGAGAAAGCGCAGGATCGCTGGGCTCAGCCAGTCGTAGCGCTCCGCGAGGCGCGGATTGGCGCGATCTGCGGCGAACAGGAATTGGGTGAGGTCGTTCGTGCCGATCGAGAGGAAGTCGAGCCGCGGCAGCAGCTGGTCGAGCATCTCGGCGAGCGCCGGCACCTCCAGCATCGCGCCGTAGCGCACCGCCGCCGGCCCCATCCGGCCGCGCGAGGCAAGCCAGCGGCGTTGCTCCTCGAACAGCGCATGCGCCTCGTCATACTCCCATGGTTCGGAAACCATCGGGAACATGACCCGCAGCGTGCGGCCGGCGGCGGCCTCCAGCAGCGCACGCGCCTGCACGCGCATCAAGGCGTCCCGATCCAGCGCGAGGCGCAGCGCGCGCCAGCCCATCGCCGGGTTCTCTTCGCCGGCCTCGGCGAGGTTCATGTAGGGCAGCGCCTTGTCGCCGCCGATGTCGACCGTGCGGAAGATGACGGGGCGGTCGCCCGCCGCGTCCATCACGTCCTTGTAGAGCCGCGTCTGGCGCTCGCGCTGGGGCAGCGTCGCGGAGACGAGGAACTGGAATTCGGTGCGGAACAGCCCGATGCCGTCGGCGCCGGTGATATCGAGCTGCGCCGCGTCGTCGCGCAGGCCGGCGTTGACCATCAGCCCGATGCGCGTGCCGTCTTGCGTGACGGCAGGCAGGTCGCGCAGCGCCGCGAACTCGGCACGGCGGCGCTGGGTGGCGGCCAGCCGGCCCTCGAACGCCTCCTCCATCGCCGCGCCGGGCCGCGCCACGACGCGCTGCTGCGCGGCATCGAGGAGAAGCATGTCGCCTTCCGCCACGGAGCGTCGGACGTCGCGGCAGCGGCCGAGCACCGGCACGCCCATCGCGCGCGCGACGATGGTGACGTGGGCGGTGAGCGACCCCTCTTCCAGCACCACGCCCTTCAGCCGGCGGCGATCATATTCCAGCAGCTCCGCTGGCCCGAGATTGCGCGCGATCAGGATCGAGTCCTGCCGGAGGCCGAGCTGCGCCGCCGTGCCGAGCTGCCCCGCGACGGTGCGCAGCAGCCGGTTGGAGAGATCCTCCAGGTCGTGCATGCGATCGCGCAGCAGCGGATCGTCGATCTCGCGCATCCGCATCCGGGTGCGCTGCTGCACGCGCTCGATCGCGGCTTCCGCCGTGAGCCCCGCCGAGATCGCGTCGTTGATCCGGCGGGACCAGCCCTCGTCATAGGCGAACATCTTGTAGGTGGCGAGGACGTCCTGATGCTCGCCCGCCACGCCGAACTCGGCCTGGCTCGTCATCTTGTCGATCTGCTCGCGCATCTGGCGGAAGGCGGAGTAGACCCGCTGCCGCTCGACCTCGATGTCCTCGGCGACGGTGTGCTGGATGACGACGCGCGGCTGGTGGTAGACGGCGCGGCCCCGTGCCATGCCGTCGACGAGCTTCAGCCCGGAGAGCGTCTGCGGGCCCTCGTCACGTTCCGCGCGCGCCGCCTTGGCGTCATCGACGAGGCCGGCCGCCGCGATCAGCTCGGCGAGCACCATCGCCACCGTCTGCAGCGCCTCGATCTCGACGTCGTCGTAGCGGCGCGACGCCTCGTGCTGGACGCAGAGCACGCCGACCGCCGCCTCGCGCCTGACGATCGGCACGCCGGCGAAGCTGTGGTACAGTTCCTCGCCGGTCTCGGGCTTGTAGGCGAATTCGGGGTGGCTGGTGGCCTCGTCGAGGTTGAGCGTCTCGACGAACTTGGCGATCGTGCCGACGAGCCCCTCGCCGAGCGCCAGCCTGGTGACGTGGACGGCGTCCTGTCTCAGGCCGCGCGTGGCGAATAGCTCCAGCTCGCCGTCGCGCAGCAGGTAGATCGAGCAGACCTCGGACGACAGCGCCTCGCCGATGATCTGGACGACCTGGTTGAGCTTGGCCTGGGCGTGCGCGCGACCGGCCATCACGTCGTGGAGCCGCGTCAATATCTCCCGCGCGGCGGTGGCGGCGGCGGTGGGGGGCGGGACGGCCATGTGCGAACGGCTATCAGAAAGGCCGAGCGCTTACCAAGTCCCGTTCCATCCGCTCGTCCTGCCGCCGACCGGCATCGTCCCGTCCGATCGCGTCAGTTGGCCGCTGGTTGTATCTTGGGCACGCCGAGCCGCGCGATGTCGATCTTGGTGCAGCGATCCATCACGACCTTCAACCCCGCCGCCTCGGCACGCGCAGCGGCGGCCTCGTTGACGATGCCGAGCTGCATCCACACCGCCCCGGCGCCGACGGCGATCGCTTCGTCTACCGCATCGCCCGAGGCCTCGGGACGGCGGAAGATGTCGACGATATCGATGCGCTCACCGATCTGCGACAGCTCGCGCCAGACATATTCGCCGAGCACATGCTCGCCGGTGATCTGCGGGTTGACGGGGATGACGCGATAGCCGTGGCGCTGGAGCGCGGCCATGACGCCGTGGCTCGGCCTGTCGGGCCGGTCCGACGCGCCGACCAGCGCGATGACGCGGGCGTCCGTGAGGAGCTGGCGGATATCGTCGTCGGCGGTGAGCGGCATGGGCGTCCTCCTGTCCGCCGCTCAACCGCTCAGGCCGGCATCCGCTCCATCAGCGCGGCGGCGATGGCGAGGAAGGGGGCCGCCGCCTCGCCACCGCCGGCCGCCGGCGGCTCGCCCGCGTCCGAAGCCTCGCGAATCGCGCGGTCGAGCGGCACGCGGCCGAGGAAGGGGATGCCGAGCCGCGCCGCCTCCGCCTCGGCACCGCCATGGCCGAAGGGATCGCTGATCTCACCGCAATGCGGGCAGACATAGCCCGCCATGTTCTCGACGAGGCCGAGGATCGGCACGCCGGTGTCGACGAAGAGGCTGATCGCGCGCGCCGCGTCGATCAGCGCCAGATCCTGCGGGGTGGAGACGATCACCGCGCCCGCCGGCCGATGCTTCTGGATCATCGAGAGCTGGACGTCGCCGGTGCCGGGCGGCAAATCCACCACCAGCACGTCCACCTCCCACTTGGCGTCGACGAGCTGGCCGAGCGCGGAGGACGCCATCGGCCCGCGCCAGGCAAGCGCCTTGCCCGGTTCCACGAGCTGCCCCATCGACAGCATCGGCACGCCGTAGCGCGTCTCCACCGGCAGCAGCCGCTGCGCCTCCGCGAACGGCCGCTCGGGTGCGTCGAGCAGGCGCGGCTGCGACGGGCCGTAGATGTCCGCGTCGACGAGGCCGACCGAGACGCCCAGCCGTGCCAGCGCGATCGCGAGGTTCGCCGACAGCGTCGACTTGCCGACGCCGCCCTTGCCCGATCCCACCACGATCAGCCGCCGCTCGCGGCGATCTGCGGTGAGCAGCACGCGTGCGCGCAGGACGCCGGGCACGGAGGCAAGCGCGGCGGTGGCGGCGGCTTCCATCGCCTCGCGAGCGGCGGGATCGAGATCGGCGACGTCGACGATCACGCTGGCGGTATCGTCGTCGGCGAGGCGGGGCGGCTGCGCGCGGCCGGTCGCGACGATGCCGCCGCCGCCGCTGGGATCGGCGACGGTGTCGAGCGCGGTCGCGAGCGCGGCGGGATCGGGGGCGCTGGCCATAGAAGCGCCGTGCATACAGGCGCCGCGCGCGGCGACGCCACTGTTTTTCCTTATCGCTCCGCCTATAATGGCGGCATGAGCGAAGACATGGCGGGGGCGCTTGCCCGACGCGACGAGCACGCGACGCCTCCCGCCCTTCTCAATCAGGAAGGTCCGTGGGGTGGCGGCCAGGAGCCGGCAGACGGCGACGATGCCCCTGCCAACCCCTGGATGCGCCCCGCCTCCCGCCGCCCGCGCCGCCCCGGCGCCGCCGGCCAGCCGTCCATAGAGGAACTGATCCGTCGCAGCCGCGCGCGCTTCGGCGGCGGCCGGCCGGCCGGCGGCGGGCGCCCGATCTGGGGCTACGCGCTGGGCGGCTTCGTGGCGCTGTGGCTCGTCACCACCAGCATCCACCAGGTCGGCCCGCAGGAGCGCGGGCTCGTCACGCGTTTCGGCCGCTACATAGGCACGCTCTCGCCCGGCCTGGGGCTGACGCTACCCGCGCCGGTGGACGTCGTGACCCGCGTCAACGTCGACCAGATCCGCAGCTTCGACGTGCCCGAGAGCGGCGGCGAGAACCTGCTGCTCACCGCCGATCAGAACCTGGTCGATCTCGGCTACGCGGTGCGCTGGTCGGTGCGCGACGCCGAGCTGTTCGAGTTCGGCTTCGCAGACCCGGAGGACACGATCCGCGCGGTGGCGCAGAGCGCGATGCGCGAGGAGATTGCGGGCACGACGCTGGAGCAGGCGACCGGCCCGCTGCGCGCCCGCATCGAGGCGCGGGTCGCCGCACGCGTCCAGGCGATCCTCGATCGCTACCGCTCGGGCGTTGGGATCGAGGGCGTCGCGATCAGGCGCGCCGATCCTCCCGCCGCCGTCGGCGAGGCCGTCAAGGAGGAGGCCGCCGCCCGCGAGCAGGCGCAGGGTTTCCTCGCCGACGCGCGCAGCTATGCCGAGAAGACGCAGGTTGCGGCACAGGCCGCTACCACCTCCTATAACCGGGTGTACGACGCCTATCGCCTGGCGCCCGAGGTGACGCGCCAGCGCATCTACTACGAGACGATGGAGGCGGTGCTCGCCAAGACGAACAAGGTGATCGTGCCAGCCGGCGGCGCTGCGCCCAGCCTGCCGATCACGATCCCCCAGCCGCGCCCGCGCGCGGCCGAACCCGGGCAGGGGGCAGCGCAGTGACACTCGTCTCGCGCGCGCTGCGCAATCCGATCGGCTGGGCGGTACTGCTCGTCATCCTGGTGCTCGCCTGCGCGAGCGTGTTCACGATCGTGCCCGAGACGGGGCAGGCGCTCGTCGTCCGTATGGGCCAGCCGCAGCGCGTCGTGAACGGCTACGGCACTGATCGTCAGTCCGGGAACGATGGGGCCGGACTCGTTGCGCACGTGCCGCTCATCGAGCAGGTGGTGTTCGTCGACAAGCGTGTCCGTGACCTGGACATGCCGCGCCAGCCGGTGCTCTCCACCGATCAACAGCGCCTGGAGGTCGACGCCTTCGCACGCTACCGGATCGTCGATCCCTTGCGCCTGTACCTCGCCGCGCGGGCCGACGAAGGCCGGCTGGCCGACGTGCTGAAGCCGCTGCTCGGATCGGCGCTGCGCGACGAGTTCGGGCGTCGTCGCCTCGCGGCGCTGCTCTCGCCCGAGCGGGACGCGGCGATGGGCGATGTGCGCGACACGCTTGACCGCGCCGCCCGCCGCTACGGCGCGCGCGTGCTCGACGTGCGGATCACGCGCACCACGCTGCCCGACGGCGCGCCGCTCGACGCTGCCTACCAGCGGATGCGCGCCACGCACGCGCAGCAGGCGGCGACGATCCGCGCCGAAGGCGTGCGGCAAGCCGCGCTCGTTCGCGCCGAGGCCGACGCGGCGGCCGCGCGCACCTACGCCGATTCCTTCGGCAGGGATCCGCAATTCTACGACTTCTACCGCTCGATGCAGTCCTACCGCACGAGCTTCGGCGTCGACGCCCCGACGGAAGGCGGCACCACCATCGTGCTGCCCGCCGACAGCGCCTATCTGCGCAACTTCGCGGGGCATGGCGCGAAGTGAGCGGGGGCGCTCGTTCAATGCGCGTTCAGAACCGCGCCGCCAGCTTCGTAGGTGCTGCATCTTCGTCTTCTCTCCATTTCATCCTGTTCTGCCTTTAGGAGGCCGTCCTTGCGCTACGCCTACGCCATCACCGCCGCCCTGCTCGCCGGAGGCGCGGCGGCGACGCTGACGCTTCAGCAGCCCGTCGGCGCGCAGGTCGCGCAGAACGCCGGGTCGGTGGGGAGCGGGCCGCGCGGCGGCCCGGCAAGCTTCGCCGACCTGACGCAGCGGCTGTCGCCGGCGGTGGTCAACATCTCGACGACGCAGCGCGTCAAGGTGAACCAGCAACAGCAGCAGAACCCGTTCGCGGGAACGCCCTTCGACGACCTCTTCCGCCAGTTCGGCGGCGGCGGCGGCGGCGGCGGCGGTGGTCAGCCGACGACGCGCGAGGCGACCTCGCTCGGCTCCGGCTTCCTGATCTCGGCGGACGGCTACGTCGTCACCAACAACCACGTCATCACCGGCGGGCAGGACGCCGCGTCGGCCGGAACGACGACGATGGAGTCGATCACCGTCACGCTGCAGGACCATACCGAGTTCAAGGCGCGCGTCGTCGGCCGCGACGCGGTAGCGGACCTGGCGGTGCTCAAGATCGACGCTCCCAAGCCGCTGCCCTTCGTGCAGTTCGGCGACTCGACGCGCACGCGCGTCGGCGACTGGGTGATCGCGATCGGCGAGCCCTTCGCGCTCGGCGGCACCGTCACCGCCGGCATCGTGTCGGCCATCCACCGCTCGATCAACGGCGGGCCTTATGATCGCTACATCCAGACGGACGCGGCGATCAACTCGGGCAATTCGGGCGGGCCGCTGTTCGACATGGCGGGCAATGTGGTGGGCATCAACACCGCGATCTACTCGGCATCGGGCGGCAATGTCGGCATCGGCTTCGCCATCCCGGCGGAGCAGGCGAAGCCGGTGATTGAGACTCTGCGCAAGGGCGGACGCGTGAAGCGCGGCTATCTCGGCGTGCAGATCCAGGCGGTGGACGACGAGATCGCCTCCGCGCTGGGCCTGCCCAAGAACCATGGCGAGATCGTCGGCCGCGTCGAGCCCGGCTACGCCGCCGCGCGCGCCGGCATCCAGCAGGGCGACGTCATCACCAAGGTGAACGGCCAGGACGTCACGCCGGACAACACGCTCAGCTACACCGTCTCCAACCTGCCGATCGGATCGCGCGTGCCGATCGAACTGTTCCGGCGCGGGCAGAAGGTGAGCGTCACCGCCGTCGTCGGCGAGCGCCCGCCCGAGAGCCAGCTTCGCGGCCAGCTCGGCGCCGATCAGGACGATGACGATCAGGACAACGGCAATGGCGGGCAGGGCGCGCAGGGCAAGGCGACCGCGAGCGCGCTCGGCGCCTCCATCCAGGCGTTGACGCCGCAGATCGCGCAGCAGCTCGGCGTGCCGGCGGCGACGCGCGGCGTGGTGATCGCGTCCACCGATCCGGACAGCGATCTCGCCTCCAATGGGCTGAAGCGCGGCGACGTGATCCTGAGCATCAACCAGACGCCGACGCCGACCGTGGCCGCCGCCGCCGCGTTGATTGACGGGGCGCGTCGATCGGGCCGCGACTCGGTGCTGCTCCAGGTCCAGCGTGGTAATCAGCCGGCGCAGTATGTCGGGGTGAAGCTCCAGAAGAAGTAGGTCGGGATGGCGGACGACATCCTGATCGGGGCGAGCGCGGGCGGGCGGCAGCAGCGGCTCGTCCTGCGCCGCGCCAACCGCCACGGGCTGATCGCGGGGGCCACCGGCACCGGCAAGACGGTGACGCTGCAAGGCATCGCGGAGGATTTCAGCCGCGCCGGCGTGCCCGTGTTCGTGGCGGACGTGAAGGGCGATCTCGCCGGCCTCGCCATGCCGGGATCGCCCGCCTCGCCGATGCACTCCTCCTTTGCCGAACGGGCGAAGGCGGTGGGCGAGGCGGACTGGAGCTACGCCGCCTGCCCCGTGCAGTTCTGGGATCTGTCCGGCGAGCAGGGCACGCCGATCCGCGCCACCATCACGGAGATGGGCCCGGTGCTGCTCGCCCGGCTCCTCGCGCTCAACGAGACGCAGGAGGGCGTGCTCACCGTCGCCTTCACGCTCGCCGACAAGGAGGGGCTGCTGCTCCTCGACCTCGACGATCTGCAGGCCATGCTGGGCGAGGTGGCGGATCGCGCGGACGAGCTGGCGCGCAGCTACGGCAACGTGTCGAAGGCGTCGATCGGCGCGATCCAGCGCGCGCTGCTCCAGCTCCGCTCGCAGGGCGCGGAGCACTTCTTCGGCGAGCCCGCGCTCGACATCCACGACCTGATGGGCGTGGACGAGGCGGGGGCGGGCATCGTCTCCGTGCTGGCGGCGGACAAGCTGATGGCCGCGCCCAAGCTCTACGCCAGCTTCCTGCTGTGGCTGCTCTCGGAGCTGTTCGAGACGCTGCCCGAGGTCGGCGACCCCGATAAGCCCAAGCTCGTCTTCTTCTTCGACGAGGCGCACCTGCTGTTCGACGGGGCGCCGCCCGCGCTCGTCCAGAAGGTCGAGCAGGTGGTGCGGCTGATCCGCTCCAAGGGCGTCGGCGTCTACTTCGTCACGCAGAACCCGATCGACGTGCCCGAGGCGGTGGCGGGGCAACTCGGCAACCGCGTCCAGCACGGGCTGCGCGCGTACACCCCGCGCGACCAGAAGGCGGTGCGCGCCGCGGCGGAGACGTTCCGCGCTAATCCGGGCGTCGACGTCGCGACCGCGATCACCGAGCTCAAGGTCGGCGAGGCGCTGGTCTCGCTGCTCCAGCCGGACGGCGCGCCCGCGCCCGTCGAGCGCACGCTCGTCAAGCCGCCGCGCTCGCGGGTCGGGCCGCTCACGCCTGTGGAACGCGCGACGCTGCGCGAAGGATCGCTGCTGGCCGCGAAATACGACGTCGCGATCAACCGCGAGAGCGCGTTCGAGACGCTCGCCGCCAAGGCGAATGCCGCTGCCGCGCCGCCCACCGCCACCCTTGATGCGAAGCCGGGCAAGGCGCCGCCACCCTCCATGTTCGACAAGATGCTCCAATCGGCGGCGCGCTCCGCCTCTTCCTCGATCGGGCGGCAGGTAGCGAACGAACTCGGCCGCGCGGTGCTCGGCGGCGGGGGGCGGCGATCGTCGTCGAGCGGCATCGCCGGCCAGATCGTACGCGGCGTGCTGGGGTCGCTGCTGCGACGTTGAGCGGGGCGGGGAATACCGCCATCTGCTTTCGCCTGCCCCGAGCTTGTCGAAGGGCGGTCTCCCCCGGCACCGAAGAAGCCAAGCTAGGGCTTCGACAGGCCCGGGTCTGGACGGGATAGACCAACTCGCCACCCGGCCCGACCGGGTTCCGGTTCGCCGGCAGACGGGATCCCGGCTCAAGGCCGGGATGACGGGTGTGGTTACAGGATCTCCAGGATGCGCTCGACGGGCCGCCCGAGCCGCACACCCCTCCGCGTCGCCACCAGCGGGCGCTCGATCAGGATCGGGTCCGCCGCCATCGCGGCGAGTATCGCCTCGTCGCCGGCGTCGTCGAGTGCGCTGGCCCCCAGCTCGCTCCGGCGCAGACCGTCAGCCGGCGTCATGCCCGCCCGCGCATAGAGCGCGCGCAGCCGCTCCATGTCGGGCGGCGTCCCCAGGTAGCGGATCACCTCCACCTCGACGCCATGCTCCTCCAGCAGCGCCAGCGCGGCGCGCGACTTGGAGCAGCGCGGATTGTGCCAGATCGTGGCCTTCATGCGCGGCGCCTCAACTCGCGCCTTCGCCAGTCTGCCGGTCGAGCCCGATCGCCACCCAGGCATCGAGGATGGCCGCGCCGGCGACGAAGGCGATCGCGCCCCATACCGCACGGTTGCCCGGCGATTTGCGCGCGGCGGCGGCAAGCGCCGCCATGTCGGCGGCATCGCCCGCGACCCGGTTCCAGACGCGCACCGAATGCGCCGGCGCATCGAGCAGGCCAAGGCCGGCCACGACTTCGCGCGCGCCGAAGCCGCGTACCAGTCCCTCGTGGCCGTCCGCCTCCAGCGCCTTCGTGATCCTCTCGGCGAAGAGCAGCTCGGTCGCGCCGAGCGCGAGCGAGAACCACCCGAGACCCTTGGACAAGCCCTTGTAATCCATGTCGCTTCCTCTCCGTCTCCACCGGCCAAACGGGCACGGTCGGGCGACGTTCCGGCCTGACGGGTTCCGCCGCCCCGCCGAACCGGCTAGATGCGGTCGCCATGGCGCGCCCCGCCCGAACCCCCGAGCCCTTCTTCGCCGACAAGAACCGCGCCTTTTGGTGGCTCCAGTCGGCGGGGTGGGCGGGCTATTTCACGCTGCGCACGCTGTCGGGCCTCGCCAACAACATGGGTCTGCTGTTCATCGTGCCCTCCGCGCTGGCGACGGCGACGGGCTACTCGCTGACGCTGCTGATGGCGGCGTCGTACCGCCGGCTGCTGCTCGCCAAGCCGTTCTGGACGTGGACGGTGTCGATCACGCTGCTGGTCTCCGCGTCGGCGGCCTTCTCGATGATCGAGGTGTGGGCCAACGCCACCTTCTACCGCCCTGGCTCGCATCCGGAGGGTGCGCAGTTCCTGGGCGCCATCCTGCTCGATTTCGCGGTGCTCGCGGCCTGGTCGGCGCTCTACTACGCCACCAACTTCTACCTGAAGCTGGAGGCGCAGACCGATCAGCTGGAGAAGCTGGAAGGCCAGGCGTCCGCCGCCCAGCTCGCCATGCTGCGCTACCAGCTCAACCCGCACTTCCTGTTCAATACGCTCAACTCGATCTCCACGCTGGTGCTGCTGAAGCAGACCGATCGCGCCAACATGATGCTGTCGCGGCTCAGCTCCTTCCTGCGTTACACACTAGCCAACGAGCCGCTCTCCCAGGTGACGCTGGCACAGGAGGTGGAGACGCTGAAGCTCTACCTCGAGATCGAGAAGATGCGCTTCGAGGAGCGGCTGCGCGCGCACTTCGACGTCGATCCCCGGGTCGCCGGCACCCGGCTGCCTTCGCTGCTGCTCCAGCCGCTGGTGGAGAACGCGATCAAATACGCGGTCACGCCGCAGGAGGAAGGGGCGGACATCTCCGTCGTTGCGCGGCTCGCCGGGGACCGGGTGCAGATCGACGTGACCGATACCGGCCCGGGGTTGAACGAAGGCGTCGCCCGGTCCACCTCGTCGACGGGGGTAGGCCTCGCCAACGCGCGCGATCGGCTCGCCCAGGCGTTCGGGCCGCGCCATCGCTTCGAGGCGCAGCCGGGGCCGGGCGGGGGGTTCGTGGTGACGATCGAGATCCCCGTCGAGAGCGTATCCAAGGAGCCCGCATGACCATTCGCACGATCCTGGTGGACGACGAGCCGCTGGCGATCCAGGGGCTCCAGCTCCGCCTCGAGCCGCATGAAGACGTCGAGGTGATCGCCACCTGCCTGAACGGCCGCGAGGCGATCCGCGCGATCAAGACGCACAAGCCCGATCTCGTCTTCCTCGATATCCAGATGCCCGGCTTCGACGGCTTCTCCGTCATCAACGGCCTGATGGAGGTAGAGCCGCCGCTGTTCGTGTTCGTGACGGCCTATTCCGATCACGCGATCCGCGCCTTCGAGGCGCAGGCGACCGACTATCTGATGAAGCCGGTGGAGGAGGATCGCCTCGCCGACACGCTCGCGCGCGTGCGCCAGCGCCTGACCGATCGTCGCGGCGCCGAGGAGGTGGGGCGGCTGAAGGAGGCGCTGGCCGAACATGCGCCGGAAGCGGCGGAGGCGATGGTGGTCGACGCCGCCGGCGACGACCAGCATGCCGCCAACCGCTACGAGAAGCTCATCAACATCAAGGATCGCGGCCAGATCTTCCGCGTCGACGTCGACACGATCGAGCGCATCGACGCGGCCGGCGACTACATGTGCATCTACACCGGCGACAACACGCTGATCCTTCGCGAGACCATGAAGTACCTGGAGAAGCGACTGGACCCGCGCCGCTTCCAGCGCGTCCACCGCTCCACCATCGTCAACCTCGATCTCGTCAAGCAGGTGAAGCCGCACACCAACGGCGAATGCTTCCTGGTGCTCGATTCGGGCGCGCAGGTGAAGGTCAGCCGCAGCTACAAGGATGTCGTCGCACGTTTCGTGCACTGATCGGGGCACGGATCGCGCGGCCATCCGTTTGGCGCCCGACTGTCATCGATAAGGACACGGACATGGCGAACAGCGACACGCTCACCGGCTCTGGCAAGGACATCGTCGGCCACCTCAAGGAGACCGCCGGCAGCGCGACGGGCGATCGTTCGCTCCAGTCCTCCGGCGTCGCCGACCAGCTCTCCGGCCAGGGCCAGAAGACGATCGGTCAGCTCAAGGACTTCGCCAAGAAGCGCCCGGTGCTGGCGACGACGCTCGCGGGTGTGCTCGGCGTGGCGCTGCTGAACACGCTGCGCGGGAAGTAAGCGTTACAATCTGGGCAGCGTGACGCCGCGCTGCCCCATATACTTGCCCGCCCTGTCCGCGTAGCTCGTCTCGCAAGGCTGCTCGCCTTTCAGGAAGAGGAACTGGCACGCGCCCTCGTTGGCGTAGACCTTGGCGGGCAGCGGCGTGGTGTTCGAGAACTCCAGGGTCACATGCCCCTCCCAGCCGGGCTCCAGCGGCGTCACGTTCACGATGATCCCGCAGCGCGCGTAGGTGGATTTGCCGAGGCAGATCACCAGCACGTCGCGCGGCACCCGGAAATACTCGACGGTGCGGGCGAGCGCGAACGAGTTCGGCGGAATGATGCAGCAGTCGGTCTTCCTGTCGACGAAGCTGTTCTGTGCGAAATTCTTGGGGTCCACCGTCGCCGAGTCGACATTGGTGAAGATCTTGAACTCGTCGGCGACGCGCGCGTCGTAGCCGTAGCTCGACAGGCCGTAGCTGATGCAGCCCTCGGCTCGCTGCGCCTCGACGAACGGCTCGATCATGCCCTTGGCCAGCGCCTGCTCGCGGATCCAGATGTCGGATTGCACCATTGGCGCCTCATCGCGGGTGGCGGGCGGACGCGCAAGCCGGCGCTTGCGATGTTGGATACCGGCTGATAGCGTTCGCCACTTGTTCCTGGGAGCGCGCCGTGGAGATCGCCGTCGTCGCCATCATCGTGCTGCTCGCCGGCCTGCTGCTCGGCTGGTGGGCGGGCTCGCGCGGCGTCGGCTCGGCGCGGGCCGAGGTGGCGGACGGCAAGGCGCGACTCTCGGACGCGGAGGCGCGCGCCGCCGCGATCGACGTGCGCTTGCGCGAGGCGGAGGTGCGGCTCGCCGGGAGCGAAGAACGCGCGGGCGGCGTCGATCTCGTCCGCCGCACGCTCGACGAGGTGATGCGCGAGCGCGACGGCTTCCACCGTGATCTCGTCGCCGAGCGCACGCAGGCTGCCGCCGCGCGTGACGCGGCAGAGGCGCGGCTGGCCGAGCTTCGCGAGGCGCGCGAGGCGCTGGCGCGGCAGTTCGGCGAGGTTGGCACCAAACTGCTCGGCGAGGCGCAGCGCGCCTTCCTCGAACGCGCCGACCAGCGCTTCGCCGAGGCCGACAAGGCGTCGGGCGAGCGGCTGCGCGCGCTGCTCACGCCCGTCGAGACGACGCTCAAGCGCTACGAGGAGGGCGTCGCCAAGGTCGAGAAGGAGCGCACCGAGGCCTATGGCAACCTGACGGGCTTGATGGACGCGATGCGGCTGGGGCAGGAGGGCGTCCGCTCGGAGGCGCAGCGCCTCGTCAACGCGCTGCGCGCCGCCCCCAAGGCGCGCGGGCGGTGGGGCGAGCAGCAGCTCCGCAACGTGCTTGAGACGTGCGGGCTTTCCGAGCACACCGACTTCGCGATGGAGGTGTCCGTCGCCACCGAGGACGGGCGGCTGCGCCCCGACGCGGTGATCCGCGTGCCGCGCGGCGGATCGCTGGTGATCGACGCCAAGGTGTCCTTGAACGCCTACCAGGACGCCTTCGCCGCGATCGACGAGGGCGAGCGCCAGCGCCACCTCGCCGCGCACGCCGCCGCGATGCGCGCGCACGTGACCGCGCTCGCCGCCAAGAGCTACTGGAGCCAGTTCCGCGACGCGCCCGAGTTCGTGGTGATGTTCGTGCCCGGCGAGCATTTCCTCGCCGCCGCGACCGATGCCGACCCGCAGCTCTGGGACTATGCGTTCGGCAAGCGCGTGCTGCTGGCCGCGCCGACCAACCTCGTCGCGCTGGCGCGCACGGTGGCGGGCGTGTGGCGGCAGGAGAAGCTAGCCCAGGACGCGCGGCGCATCGCCGATCTCGGCAAGGAGATGCACGAGCGGCTGTGCGTGGCCGCCGGGCACCTCAAGCGCGTGGGCGGCGGGCTCAACTCGGCGGTGGAAAATTACAACAAGTTCGTGTCGTCCTTCGACGGGCGCGTGCTCGTCACCGGCCGCAAGTTCCGCGACCTCAACGTCGACACCGGCGATCGCGAGATCGAGCCGCCCATCCCGGTGGAGGCGCTGGCGCGGCTACCCGACAGCGCCGAGCCGGAGCGGGCGGCGGCGGAGTAGAGGGCTTCGCGCCTCTGGCCGGTGCGCGGCAGCGGGGCCCCGGCTCAAGGCCGGATGACGAGGTGGGCCCTTCCTCTCACACCGTTCGCCGTGAGCTTGTCGAAGGGCTGCCGGTCTTGAGGACAGGGCTTCGACAGGCTCAGCCCGAACGGGGACGGCACTCGCTCGGCAGCGTCGGCGCGCGCGTCAAGGCTGCCACAACCCCGCCGGCTCGGACAGCCGCCGGTCGAGGAAGTAGGCGGCGCTGACGAACGCCAGGTGGGTGAGCGCCTGCGGAAAGTTGCCGAGCGGCTCGCCGGTAATCGATGCCTCCTCGGAGAACAGCCGCAGCGAGTTGGCGAGGCGAATGCCGCGCTCCATCTCGTGATGCGCCTGCTCCAGCCGGCCGGCGCGCGCGAGGCACTCGACGTACCAGAAGGTGCAGGCGGTGAACGCGCCCTCGCCGCCGGGCAGGCCGTCCTCGTTGCGGTAGCGATGGACGAGGCCGCCGTCGGACAAGCGCTCGCCGACCGCGTCGAGCGTCTTCAGCCAGATGGGATCGGTCGCCGAGACGAAGCGCATCAGCGGCATCATCAGCACCGAGGCATCGAGCGTGGTGCCGCCGCGCTCCTGCACGAACCAGCCATGCTCCGGGTGGCGGTAATGCGTCCAAATCTCGTCGGCGATGCGGTCTCGGTCGCGATCCCAGCGCACCAGCGGGG
Source organism: Sphingomonas sp. (assembly GCF_965200105.1). Lineage (GTDB taxonomy): Bacteria > Pseudomonadota > Alphaproteobacteria > Sphingomonadales > Sphingomonadaceae > Solisphingomonas. Next base: position 70,112 of record NZ_CBDATN010000003.1, on the reverse strand, counting down.
CGGGCAGCGATCGCTTGCGCGCCAGCCGGATCGCGCGATCCAGCGCCACCCAGCACATCAGCTTGGAGTGGAGGAGGTCGCGATCCTTGTCGCGGAACTCCCAGATGCCCGCGTCGCGATCGCGCCAGTGGCGGCGCACGCGCTCGACGATCGCGGTGACGTGCGCCCAGCCGTCGTGACTGATCGCGCTGCCATATTTGTTGGCGAGATACTCGCTGTCGAGCAGCTCGCCATAGATGTCGAGCTGCTCCTGATCGTGCGCACCGTTGCCGATGCGGACGGGGCGCGAGCCGGCATAGCCGGCGAGGTGATCCAGCGTCTCCTCGTCGCGCGCATCGCCGCCGTCGAGCGCGTACATGACGTTGAGGCGGCCGCGCCCCGGCGTCGCCTTCGCGCGATCGAGGAACCAGGCGCGGCACGCCTCCGCCTCCTCGTGATAGCCCAGCCGCATGAAGGCGTAGAGGGTGAAGGAAGCGTCGCGAATCCAGGTGGCGCGGTAATCCCAGTTGCGGCCCTCTCCGGTCGCCTCGGGCAGGCCGAAGGTGGCGGCGGCCGCGATCGAGCCATGCTCGTGCGACGTCAGCAGCTTGAGCGCGAGCGCGGAGCGGCCGACCATCTCCTGCCAGCGGCCGCGATAGCGGCTCTTGCGCGCCCAGCGTCGCCACGCCCGCGCGGTCTGCTCGATCGCCATGGCGACGCCGTCGGCGGTCGGCGCCTCGTCGGGGGCGTGGAGCACGAACCAGGCCTGCTCGCCGGGTTCCAGATCGAAGCTGGCGCTCGCCTCGCCGTCGTCGGCACGGAGCGGCACCGACGCGGTGAGCCGGAGCGGTTGCTCGGCGTCGTCGAAGGCGACGCTACTCTCCGCCAAGTGCGCCTCGGGGGTGCGGCGCGCATAGTTCGGGCGAGGACGGCATCGCATCGCGAAGCGGACACGGCCGCGCGTCGCCTTCACGCAGCGGACGAGCGCGCGCGTCGCCAGCCCGTGCGCGTGCGGGTGGGGCATGAGGTCGGTCAGCTCGGCGCTGCCCGCCCCGGCGCGCCAGCGCGTGACGAGGATGTTGGTGTCGGGCAGGTAGGTCTGGAAGGCGACCGCGCCGTCGATCTCGGGCGCGAGCGTCCACTCGCCGCCCTCGTCCGGATCGAGCAGCCCGGCGAACACGGTGGGTGAGTCGAGGCGCGGCCAGCAGAGATAGTCGATCGTCCCGTCCGACGCGATCAGCGCGGCCGTCTCCATGTTGCCGACGATACCGTGCTCGCCGATGGTGCGTCCGGGCACCGGGTTCGGCAGCGGATCGGTCCTGCCTTCAGCCATTGTTGCGGAACGCCGGGTAGAGCGCCATGCCGCCATCCACGAACAGCGTCGCGCCGGTGACGTAATCGGCTTCGTCGGAGGCCAGGAACAGGGCGGCGGCGGCGACGTCCGCCACCTCGCCGATGCGGCCGTAGGGAACGAGCTTCAGCAGCCGCGCAAGCTTCTCCTCGTCGCCCCACACATCCTCGTTGATCGGCGTCCTGATCGCGCCCGGCGCGATCGCGTTCACGCGGATGCGGTCGCCCGCCACCTCCTGAGCCAGCGTCCCGACCAGCATGCCGATGCCGCCTTTGGCCGCGGCGTAGTTGACGTGCCCCGCCCAGGGGATGCGCTGATGCACAGAGCTCATCGACACGATCGCGCCGGCGGCGCGTGCCGGGCGCCCGGCCGGATCCTGCGCGCGGAAGCGGCGGATCGCCTCGCGGCTGCACAGGAACTGGCCGGTAAGATCGACGTCGATCACCGCCTTCCACTCGGCGAGCGTCATCTCGGCGACGGGCGCGTCCTTCTGGATGCCCGAATTGGCGACGAGCAGGTCGACGCGGCCGAAGGCGGACGTCGCCTCATCGAACAGCCGCTTCACCGCGCCCTCGTCCGAGATGTCGGCGGCGACGGCGATGGCGCGGCCGCCGCGTGCCTCGATGCCGGCGACGATGCGGTGCGCCTCGTCCTTGTGGGCGTGGAAGTTCACCGCGACCGCCGCGCCTTCCGCCGCGAAGACGCAGGCGACGCCCTCGCCGATGCCGGTGCTGGCGCCCGTCACGATCGCGGCGTGCCCGGCGAGCCTGCCCGGCATCACCACAACACCCCGTGATCGGGCATGCACGGCGGCGGGGCTTGGTCGCCGATCGCCTGGAGGAGGTCGATCTCGATGGTGCGGCACATCGCGGTGAGCGGCACGTCGTGGACGGTGTCGGCGAAGGGATCGACGAGGTCGTCGCCGATCTGGAGCACGGCCAGGAACATCAGGCCCGCCACCGTCGAGCCCACCGGCGTCGCGAGTTCCAGCGTCTCGACGAGGCCGATCGGCAGCAGCACGCAGAACATCCGCGTGAAGAAGCTCGGCAGGAAGCGGTACTGCGTGGGCAGCGGCGTGTTCTTCAGCCGCTCCATGCCCCCCTGCGCGTTGGCGATGTCGATCAGGATGGTCTCGACGCGCGACTGGAGGATGGTGTCGAGCGAACCGGCGCGGCGTGCCTCGTCGATCCGCCGCCCGGTGCCGTCGAGCAGCGCGTTGGGCCGGTTGGTGCGCGCCAAGGCGTCGGCGGCCTCTTGCGGCGAAAGGTATCGCAGCACGTCCTCGTCGGAAGGCTGACGGCGAAGCGCGCGGCGCAAAGCGTGGACATAGGCGATCTGGCGGAGCACGATCGTGCGGGTGAGATCGCGGCTCGCGTCGCCGTCGCGCGGCAGGAAGTTGACCGCGACGCGCGCGAGGCTGCGCGAGGCGTTGATCATCGCGCCCCAAAGCACCCGACCTTCCCACCATCGCTGATAGGCGGAGTTGGAGCGGAAGCCGAGGAACAGCGCCAACGCCGATCCGAACAGCGTGAGCGGCAGCGCCGGCGCGTGGAACGGCGTCAGCAGGTAGGCGGAGGTGACGGCGACGTCCCACACGAACAAGAGCGCGAGCGGCTGCCACACCTCGAGCACGATGGTGCGCACGCGCGGTATGGCATCGACGATCATCAGGGCTCCAAGCTGGGTCGTTCCGCGTCCAACGTCGGTACGGGGCGGAAGGATGCCGGCGCGCGGCGCTTGATCTTTGCGCGTTTCCGGTCCTTGAACGGGCGGCCACGTGAGGAGGACGGAAGGAGAGCGATGTCGAGGACGGATGCGCTGGTCGCCCGGCTGAACCGCTACATGCCGCTCGACGCCGAGGAGCGCGAACGCATCGAGCGCGCGACGGAGCGCGAGCGCCGCGTGGCGGCGGGCGAGGTACTGTTCGAGGAGGGCGGCGAGAACGACAGCCTGTACGTCGTGCAGCAGGGCTGGCTGCACAGTTCCGTCCGCATCGCGAGCACCGGCGGCCGGCAGATCCTGCGCTTCCACTATGCCGGCGACCTGATGGGCACCTCCAGCATCGCGTGGAGCCGCGCGTCGGCGACGCTGACCGCCGTGTCCGACTGCATCGTCTCGGAGATGCCAAAGGCGACGCTCGGCCGGCTGTTCGTCGACACGCCACGGCTGGCGGGGCTGCTCTACGCGGTGGCGGCGGCGGAGGCGGTCGCGATGAGCGACCGGCTGACCTCGATCGGCCGCACCGACGCGCGCGAGCGGCTCATCACGCTGCTGCTCGACATGCTGGCGCGGTTGCGCGTGACGGCGGGCGGCGTGGTCGACAGCTTCGAGCTGCCGCTGACGCAGGCCGATCTTGGCGACGCGACCGGCATGACCAAGGTGCACGTCAACCGCACCTTTCGCGCGATGGAGGCGGAGGGGCTGATCGAGCGCAAGGGCAAGCGCGTCCGCATCGTCGATGAACCCGCACTGATCCGCGCCGTCGACTTCGTCGATCGCTACGGCGAGGTCGCGACCGACTGGCTGCCGCGCGGCCAGGGTGCCGTCGCTTCCGCCCGGCTGTAGGGCCCGCGGCTCAGCCGCGGGTGTTGGTCGGGTGGTGCGGGGTGAGGATCAGCGTGCGCCCTTCCACGCGCCAGCCCTTGAGGCGGGATAGGAAATTCATGCCGAGCACGTCGGTGTCGCCGAAGCCCGGCGACACCACCACCGCGAGATCGCGCGCGACGATGTCGCCGAGGCGGAGCGTGCCGACCCGCGCGGTGTTCGCGGCGATCGTGCCGTTGGCGGTGCGCAGCACGACGGGTAGCACGCCGCGCTCGACGTCGAGCCCGGCCGCCGCCGCGGTGGTCGGGGATAGCGCGGTGACGGTGGCGCCGCTGTCGATCAGCATGCGGCGCGCGACGCCGTCCACGTTCGCGCGCGCCCAGAAATGCCCGTCGGACGCCATCGGCACGCGCACCTCGCGGCCCGCCACGACCTGCTCGTCGAGCCCGAGGCGCCGCGCGATCGGATCCAGTACCGGATCATAAGCCGCCTGCCGCCGCGCGACGGTGAACAGCAGCAGCACGAGCGCGGTGGAGAAGGCGAGCGACAGTAGCGTGCGGACGAGCGGTACCCGCCGCGCGACTGCGAGCACCACGAACACCACCACCGCCGCGGCGAGCAGCGGGGCGTGATTGGCGAGATCGAGGTGGCGCCAGGCGTCGTTCATGGGACGGCCGCCGTGTAGCAGGGCTAGGCTTTCGCGTCGCTGACCCGCTCGGCGGGTTTGATGGACGGCTCGTTCCGTCCGCGTCGCGACGGGGTGCCGGGCCACGGCTCGCGAGATCGGCCAGCCAAAGACGTCGCGGGTTGCGGCTCTGTTCCTTGACACCCCACCTGCCCCTTCATAGCACCCGCGTCGGGATGGACAGGGCCAGCGCGGCCCGAGCGGGAGCCGGCCGATGGACCTCAACGGAATCGCGGCGATCGTGACGGGCGGTGCCTCGGGCCTCGGCCACGCCACGGCGGCGATGCTGGCGGGTGCGGGCGCGAAGGTCGCGATCTTCGACCTCAACGAGGAGGCCGGGAAGGCCGTCGCGAAGGAGCTGGACGGTGCCTTCCTCAAGGTCAACGTGGCCGACGACGAGAGCGTCGCGACCGCGCTGGAACAAGCCGAGCAGCGGCACGGCCCGGCGCGCGTGCTGGTCAACTGCGCGGGCGTCGCTCCGGCAATCCGCATCGTCAACAAGGAGGGCGCCGCCCACTCGCTCGACGCCTATCGCAAGGCGGTCGAGGTCAACCTCGTCGGCACATTCAACACGCTGTCGAAGTTCGCGGCGCGGCTGATCGCGGCGAGGATCGAAGGCGAGGAGGCGGGCGTGATCGTCAACACCGCCTCGGTCGCCGCATTTGACGGCCAGGTGGGGCAGGCGGCCTACGCGTCGTCTAAGGGTGGCGTAGCCGGCCTGACATTGCCCGCCGCGCGCGATCTCGCGCAGCATCGCATCCGCGTGATGACGATCGCGCCGGGCATCTTCCTCACGCCGATGATGAAGGGCCTGCCGCAGGCGGCGCAGGACTCGCTGGCGACGCAGGTGCCGCACCCTTCGCGGCTCGGCGCCCCCGAGGAGTATGCCCAGCTCGTCCAGTCGATCATCGCCAACCCGATGCTCAACGGCGAGACGATCCGGCTCGACGGTGCGATCCGCATGGCGCCACGCTGAGCGTGGCCGAAGGCATCTTCCCTCACGCCGCCGTCGTGCGGTCGGTACGGTTGCACGGGCCGTGGGGGATGGCTCCAGACGCTCACCTGACACCGGCTTCGCGCGCGCGCAGGCCGGCCTTGCCCGCACGCGCGGCGGCCGCGAAGGCAAGGGCGGCTTCACGGAGGTCGCCCCGTCGATCCGCGCCACGCTGCTGAACGCCTTCCGAGGACGGGATCGTCGGTTGCGTGACGCAGGGCGGCGTTCGCCGGCCGCCACCTCTTGCTCGCCTCCAGGCTGCCCGACAGTGCGCCGGCATCCCCATCGACCGCAGGGCAGCTCCCCCGCGGCAGGCGCCGCACGAGACCTCGGTCGAAGCGATCCGGGATCGTCATGGGGTGCCCGGGTTCATTCAGTTCCGGGGCGCGTGGGCGGTCGCGAACGGATAGGGCGTGAGCCGCGAGAAGATGAACGGCTGCGCGCTCGACCGTCGTCGCAGGGCGGCGGCATTATCGTCGCCGTTGGCAGCCAGGCGATCGACGACGCCCGGCGCTCGTCGCCGGCGAGACGACGGTGAAGCGCTTTGGTTTGGCGCCGCTAGCGCGCGTCGAGGAGCCGACGGTCAACGCCTGCGAGCCCGTCAGGGCGCGGGGTGGCCGCTACGTGATGCTCGTCGGGGGATCCGGCCTTCCGTGCGCGAGATGGCGCGCCTCGATCGCCGGTGAGGCGGGCTCAGCCGGCGGGATAGGCGATCGCCGTCACCTCCCAATCCTTTGCGCCGCCGGGCAGCTCGACGCGGCGCACGTCGCCCGGTGCCGCACCGCGCAGCGCGCGTGCCAGCGGCGATTTCCACGAGATGCGGCCCGCGCGCGCGTCCGCTTCGTCCTCTCCGACCAGCGTGACGGTGCGTTCTTCGTCCTCCTCGTCGGCGATCGTCACCGTCGCGCCGAAGAACACGCGCCCGCGATCGGGCTGGCGGGCGGGATCGACGACTTGCGCCTGCTTCATCCGCCGCGACAGGCGATCGAGCGTGCGATCGATTTCGCGCAGCCGCTTGCGACCGTAGATATAATCCCCGTTCTCGGAGCGATCGCCATTGCCGGCCGCCCAGGAGATCGTCTCGACGAGCTTGGGCCGCTCCTGCTCGAACAGGCGGCTATATTCCGCGCGCATCGCCGCGAAGCCGGCGGGCGTGATGAGGTTCGTCCTCTCCAACGCGCGTCAGCCCCCCGGCATCAACCGGGCACGCGCTTGCCGAGGTAATAGGTCAGTCGGTTGGCGTTGGACTGGCCGACCCGCGCCGGGTTGAACGTATCGTAGACGACGGTGTTGGCGAGCACGTTCTGCACGTAGCCCCGCGTCTCCGAATAGGGGATCCGCTCCACCCAGTCGACGATGTCGATCGCGCCGGTGCGCGGATCGCCGTTCTGCGACAGCCAGCGGCGCACGTTGCCCGGCCCCGCATTGTAGGCGGCGATGGCGAGGGGATAGCTGCCGCCGAACGCATCCATCATCCGCCCGAAATAGTTGGTGCCGAGCGTGGCGTTGTAGCCGGGGTCGGTGGTCAGCCGCATGAAGTCGTAGGGCAAGCCGAGCTGCCCCGCCTGTTCGCGCGCGGTGCCGGGCATGAGTTGCATCATGCCGCGCGCGCCGGCGCCGGATACCGCCTGCCGATCGAACTGGCTCTCCTGCCGCATGATGCCGTGGATGAAGCTCCACGAGTTGGCGATGTCCTGCGGCACGGGCACGGTGGGGAAGCCCGAGCGGACATAGTCGCTCGCGCTCTCGGGCTTGGCGGCGCGCTCGGCCATGACGCCCAGGTCCGGGCGGGCGAGCTCCTGCGCCAGTTCGGCGGCGAGCACGTGGTCGGCATCGGAGGTCTCGCTCTGCGCGGCGATCGCGCGGAGGAAAAGCGACTGGTCCTTCCAGTCGCCGAGCTGGCCCAGGATGCGCGCCGCGCGCACGAGGTCGCTGGCATCGAAGGCGGCGCGGTCCGCCGAGGATACCAGCGACGTGTCGGCGACTGCGGGCGCGGGCACCGGGCGGCCGATCCGCTCCAGCGCGAGCTGGCCGTAATATTGATCGGGGAAGGCGGCGGCGTTGGCGAAGTAATCGTTGGCGCCGCCCGCATCGCCGGAGGCCAGCGCGGCGCGGCCCGCCCAGTAATAGCCCTTGGCGCGCGCCTGCGGGCTGCGCGCGGCGTCGGCGTAGCCCCGGAACATCGCCACCGCGTCGGCCGGGCGGCGAAGTTGCTGGAGCGCGGTGGTGCCGGCCAGCCAGGCTAGGCTCGTGTAATCGTCGCGCTGGTCGTAGGGCAGCGCGCGCAGATCGGTCCCCGCAGGGTAGGTGGCGGCGAGCTGGCTCGCGATCCCCCAGGCGAGCGGCCACTGATGGTCCGCCGCCGCCGATCGGGCGAAGGTGAGCCGCACGTCCAGCCAGCGCGCCGGATCGAAGGGCGCCGCGTCGAGGCGAAGCGGCTGCGCCAGTTCGTAGCGGGCGACGGGCTCCTGCGCCGTCTCGCGCAGCCACTGCGCGCGATCGAGGAGGTAGCCGGCGTCGCGCGTCGCAATTTCGCCCAGCGCGCCGCCACGCTGCTGCGCGTCCGCCGACTTGAGCTGGTAGGCGAGCCGCGCGGCGTAGAGCGTCTGGCGGGCGGGGCTGGCGAGCGGGAGCTGGCGTTGCGCCGCGACGAAGGCGCGCGTCCAGAGCAGCCGCTCCATCCGCGTATCCTGATCGGCTTGGGTCAACGACGTGCCCCAGCGCGCGGTGAGCCGCGCCTCGTCGAGCGTGGTAAGCCCGGCGAGCGTCCAGGCGGTGCGCGCGGCCTGTTGCGCCTCGGTCGCCCGGCCTCGCGCCGCGAGCGCCTCGGCGTAGCGCAGGCTGGCGACGCCGGTCTGCGCGGGCAAGCGCGTGAAATAGCCGATCACCATGTCAGGCGGTGTCACGTCGGGCTGGATCGATGCCTCGGCGGCCTTGCGGATGCGCGCCTCGCCCGGCCAGCCCGGGTGCGCGACGAGGAAGTTCGCGTAATCCTGGAAGAGCAGCCCGTCCGACTGCTGGAGCCGGCGCCACGCCACCAGCGCCTCCGCCACCGGATCGCTCTGTACGCCTGTGCTCCCGGCATAGGGGCTGGCATAACCGTAGCCGGTGCCCGACGTCGCCGACGGCATCGCCGCCGAGAGGCCGAGCTGCTGGCGATACCAGCCGACCTGCGCCGGCGTGAGGCTGGCGCCTGCGGCGGCGGCGAGCGCGAAGCCCGGCAGCGCGATCAGCAGGCGGCGATCGGCGACCCGGCGGAGCATGCTGGACAGACGCGCCGCCGGCTTCCTATCTGCCAGCCAACGCGACACCCATCCGTCCATCGCGTACATATGCCCGAACGGACGCGACGCGGGCAAGGAGCAAGGCATGTTTTCGGGCTCGATCCCCGCATTGGTGACGCCGTTCCGCGACGGGCGCCTCGACGAGGCGACGTTCCGCGACTTTGTCGATTGGCAGGTGGCGGAGGGCTCCTCCGCGCTGGTGCCGTGCGGCACCACCGGCGAATCGGCGACGCTCGACCATGACGAGCATCACCGCGTCGTATCGTTGTGCATCGAGGCCGCCGCCGGCCGCGTGCCGGTGATCGCGGGCGTCGGCTCCAACGACACGCGCGTCGCCATCGCCAATATGAAGCGCGCGCAGGCGGCGGGCGCCGCCGCCGCGCTGGCGGTGATGCCCTATTACAACCGGCCGTCGCAGGCCGGGATGCTGGCCCACTTCCGGGCGCTGGCCGACGCGTGCGACCTGCCGATCGTGCTCTACAACGTGCCCGGCCGTACCGTCACCGACATGAGCGTCGAAACGATGGCTGCTCTGGCGGCGCTTCCCACCATCGTCGGCGTCAAGGACGCGACCGGACATCTCGGCCGCGTCGCGGCGCAGCGGCTGGCGTGCGGGCCGGATTTCGTTCAGTTGTCGGGCAATGACGAGACCGCGCTCGGCTTCAACGCGATGGGAGGAGTCGGCTGCATCTCCGTCACCGCCAACGCCGCGCCGCGCCTGTGCGCCGATCTTCAGACGGCTTGCGAGGAAGGGCGTTGGGCGGACGCGCTGGCGTTGCAGGACCGCTTGACCCCGCTTCACTCCGCGATGTTCGCCGACGCCTCGCCGGGGCCGGTCAAGTACGCGCTCTCCCGCGTGCGTGACTTCCCGATCGAGCTGCGCCTGCCGATGACGCCGCCATCCGATACCGCGCGGGCGGCGGTGGACGCCGCGCTCGCCCATGCCGGGCTCGCCTGATGGCCCGCCCCCGTCCGCTAGAGTTCGAGAAGAAGAAGGTCGTCGCCGAGAACCGGCGCGCGCGCTTCGAGTATTTCCTGGAGGACTTCTTCGAGGCGGGTATCGCGCTCACCGGCACCGAGGTGAAGTCGCTGCGCTTCGGCGAGGGGTCGATCGCCGAGAGCTACGCCGAGTTGCGCGGCGACGAGGTCAACCTCGTCAACGCCAATATTCCCGAATTCAGCCACGGCAACCGCCACAATCACGAGCCCAAGCGCCCGCGCCGCCTGCTCCTCCACGCGCGTCAGATCGACAAGCTGAGGAACGGCGTCAGCCGCGAAGGCATGACGCTGATCCCGCTGTCGATCTACTTCAACGGACGTGGGCGCGCGAAGGTCGAGCTGGCGCTCGCCAAGGGCAAGAAGCTCCACGACAAGCGAGAGACGATCAAGGAGCGCGACTGGAAGCGCGACCAGGCGAGGCTGCTGCGCGATCGTGGCTGAGGGCGGCGTCATCGCGCGCCGTGCCCGCGCCGTGGACGGCATGGTGGCGGCGGGTATCGCGATGCTCGGCATCCTGTCCTTGCTCGTCGTGGCGCGGATCGCGGATGATTGGCGGTTCACGGCCGGGCTCGGCGCGGGCTTCACGATCCTGGCCGGCGCGGCGCTCGCCGCCAGCCGGTGGGGCGTGCGCCGGCACGACGATCGCACGCTCGACCGCGCGCTCGCCCGCGCGGCGCTCGACGCCACGGGCGATCCCGCCGCGCTGACGGCGCGCGACGGCGCGATCGTCGCCGCCAACGCCGCCTGGCTCGCGCGCTTCGGCGCTGCGCTGCCCGAGGGTGGCGAGGCGGCGGCGCTCGCGGCGCGGCGTGATGGAACGGCGACGCTCACGCTCGCCAGCGGCGCGGTGCTCGCCGCCTGCGTCGGCGGGTGCGAGGACCATCTTCTCTGGCGCGTCCGCGAAACGGGCGGTGATGCCGTCGTCGAAGCGGGCCGCGCGATCGACGCGCTGGGCGCGCGCTTCGGTGAATCGGGCGTGATGCTGCTGCTGGTCGACGCCACCGGCCGCATCCTCGCCGCCAACCGCGTCTTCGCGGCGCGCGCGACCGGCCGCGACGGCGATGTCGTCGGGCAGGACTTCGCGGCATTGCTCACCCAGGACGAGGCCGGCGCGCTCCGCTTCGGGCGCGAAGCGACGGAGGAGGGCGGGCAGGACGACCTGCGGCTGCGCCTGCTCCACGTGCCCGTCGCGGGCGACGACGTCGCGGGCGCGGCGATGGTCCTGCTGTTCGACGAGCCGGTGGGCGACGGCGCGAGCGACGCCCACCCCTCCGACGTCCACGATCTGCTCCATATGCTGCCGCTCGGCCTCGCGCTGGTCGATCGCGACGGGCGCTTCCTGTTCGTCAACGACGCCTTCGCCCGGATTGCGCAGGTGGGGCCGAGCGAGCGGCCGGTCTATCCCGGCGACCTCGTCGTCAAGGAGGACAAGGGCGCGGTCGCCGACGCGGTGCGTCGCTTCGCCGCCGCGCGTCCGCCCGCCGGGCCCGCCGGGCAGGCGCCGATCCTGTCGGGCGACGTCGCGGTGCGCCTCGCGCGCCGGCCCGAGGAGCCGGTGTCGCTGACGGTCGCCTCGGTGCGCGGCATGGGGCCGGCGACGGTGCTCCTCAGCCTCAAGGATTCGAGCGAGGAGATCCGGCTCAAGCGGCAGGTGAACCAGGCCAACAAGATGCAGGCGGTGGGGCAGCTCGCCGGCGGGATCGCGCATGACTTCAATAACATATTGACCGCGCTTATCGGCCATTGCGATCTCATGCTGATGCGCCACACGCCTGGCGACAGCGATTATGACGATATTCAGCAGATCCGCCACAACGCCAACCGGGCCGCCGGTCTCACCCGCCAGCTCCTCGCCTTCTCGCGCCAGCAGACGTTGCGCCCGCAGGTCGTGCAGCTTCCCGATATCGTGTCGGAGGTGTCCAACCTGCTGAAGCGTCTGCTCGGTGACGCGACGCGGCTGGAGATCAATCACGGTCGTGCGCTGGGACCGGTGCGTGCCGATCCGGGCCAACTCGAACAGGTGATCGTCAACCTGGCGGTGAACGCGCGCGACGCCATGCCCGGCGGCGGCACCATCACCATCCGCACATTCGGGGTCGCCGCCGCTGAGGTGCGCCACCTCGGCTCCGACATCCTGCCGGCGGGCGACTATACCGCGATCGCCGTCAGCGACACCGGCACGGGCATCGCGCCCGCCGACCTGCCCAAGATCTTCGAGCCCTTCTTCACCACCAAGGAGGTGGGCAAGGGCACGGGCCTCGGCCTCTCCACCGTCTACGGCATCGTCAAGCAGTCGGGCGGCTTCATCTTCGCCGACTCCGAGCTCGGCCGGGGCACCAGCTTCGTGATCTACCTGCCTGTATTCCACGGCGAAACCGCCATCGAAACGGCCGAGCGGCCGAAGCCCGCGCCGGCTTTGTGGGGATCGGGCCGCATCCTCCTCGTCGAGGACGAGGACATGGTGCGATCGGTCGCCGAGCGCGCCCTGTCGCGACAGGGCTATCAGGTGTCGACCGCCAGCAACGGCGAGGAGGCGCTGGAGCTGCTCGCGCAGGTGGAGCGCGAGGGCGAGGGGTTCGACCTGCTGGTTTCCGACGTGATGATGCCGCTGATGGACGGTCCGACGATGGTCGCGGAGGCGCGCCGGCGCTTCCCGACGCTGCCCGTGCTGTTCATGTCGGGCTATGCGGAGGAGCAGCTTCGCCGCTCGATCGACCTGCCCGACGTGGCCTTCCTCGCCAAGCCATTCTCGGTGCAGCAGCTCGCCGAGGCGGCGCGCGACGCGCTTGCCGCCGCCGGACCCGCGCCGGAGGCTTGAGCCCGGGCAGGCATTGGACGAGCTGCCGATTGTGACGGGCCCGCACCGCTGCTAGCGATCGGCGATGACGAACCGCCGCCTGCCGATCCTGCTCGCCTCCGCCCTGGCGCTCGCCGCCGCCGCGCCGCCCGCCAAGCCCGTCTACGGCACCTGGGGCGTCGACTACGCCACCATGGATCGTTCGGTGAAGCCCGGGAACGACTTCTGGCGCTACGCCGAGGGCACATGGCTCAAGACCAAGCAGATCCCCGCCGATAAGGCGCGCGCCGGGTATAATTACGAGCTGCCCGACGAGGCGGAGAAGCAGGTCCGCGCGATCGTCGACGACGCGGCCGCGCACCCCACCACGCCGGTCGCGCGCCAGATCGCCGATTATTATGCCGCGTGGATGGACGAGCCCGGTATCGAGGCGCGCGGGCTGAAGCCGCTCCAGCCCTATCTCGATCGCATCGCCGCCGTCCGCACGCGCGACGAGCTGGTGTCGCTGATGGCGCAGCCCGGATATCCCTCGCCGATCGGCATCGGTCCGATGCCGGATCCCAAGCAGCCGACGCGCTACACGGTGGGCGCGGACCAGGCCGATCTCGGCCTGCCGACGCGGGACTACTATCTGCTCGCCGGGCCCAAGTACGACGCCTTCCGCAAGGCGTATCGAGATTATCTGGTTCGTATCCAAACGCTCGCGCACCTGCCCGATCCGGCGGCCAACGCGGACCGGATCGTCGCGCTTGAGACGGCGCTCGCCAAGGACCAATGGACGCCCGAGAGGCGGCGCGACCCGCAGGCGACCTACAATCCCATGGACCGCGCGCAGCTCGCCAAGCTCGCGCCGCAGTTCGACTGGACCCCCGTGCTCCAGGAGGTCGGGCTGGGCGCCATGCCCACCGTGATCGTCGGCGAGCCGAGCGCGATCGCGTCCGCCGGCCGGCAGATCGAGAGCGTGCCGCTGGAGACGTGGAAGACGTGGATGGCGGTGCGCTTCGTCAGCGATCACGCCACCTTCCTGCCCAAGGCGTTCGACGACGCGCATTTCCAGTTCTACAGCCACACGCTGAACGACGTGCCGACCCAGCGCGAGCGGTGGAAGCGCGGCATGCGCTTGCTCGATCGCAACCTAGGCGAGGCGGTCGGCCAGCTCTACGTCCAGCGCCACTGGTCCGACGCGACGCAGCGCGAGGTCAACGAGCTTGTCGAGGATCTGCGCACCGCCTACGGGCAGAAGATCCGCGCCGCGAGCTGGATGGACGAGCCGACGCGCAAGGAGGCGCTGGCCAAGCTCGCCGCCTTCGATCCCCGCGTCGGGCACCCGCCCAAATATATCGACTATTCGAGCATGACGGTGAGCCGCGTCGATCCGCTCGCCAACGATCTGAGCGCGGACGACTTCCGCTGGAAGCTCGGCCTATCGCGGCTCGGCAGGCCGGTGGATCGCACGCTGTGGTTCATGAACCCGCAGACGGTGAACGCCTACTACGATCCCGTGCAGAACCAGGTGACCTTCCCGGCCGCTCAGCTCCAGCCGCCCTTCTTCGACGCCGCCGCCGATCCGGCGGTCAACTACGGCGAGACCGGCGCCACCATCGGCCACGAGATGGGCCATGGCTTCGACGACGAGGGTCGCCAGTTCGACGCCAAGGGCATGCTGCGTGACTGGTGGACGCCGGCTACCGCCAAGAGATATACCGCGCACGCGCAGATGCTCGCCAAGCAGTTCGACGCCTACGAGCCGGTGCCCGGCGTCCACATCAAGGGCCAGCTCACGCTCGGCGAGAACCTGGCCGACCTGGGCGGGATGGAGGTGGCGTACTCCGCCTACCGACTGTACGTGCAGCGCCACGGCGAGCCACGAGTGATCGACGGCTTCACCGGCGACCAGCGCTTCTTCCTCGCCTACGCGCAGAGCTGGCAGGGCAAGGCGCGCGAGGGAGCGCTACGCCAGCAGCTTCTCGCCGATCCGCACAGCCCGGAGGAGTATCGGGTGAACGGCATCGTCCGCAACCTGGACCCTTGGTACGCCGCCTTCGCGGTCAAACCCGGCGACGCGCTCTACCTCTTGCCGGCGCAGCGCGTTCGCGTCTGGTAAGGCCTTGGACAGGCCTGTCTCGCCGTCACGGGTCTGGCTCGAGACATCGCTGCCTTGCGACGCGGCCTCGGTGGACCCGGCTCAAGGGCCGGGCAGTTGGCACGACCGTTCTAACCGCGTCCGCCGCGATACTGGGCGGCCGCGCGCGCGAAATCGGGCGAGGCGAAGCTGGTTTCGAACCGCTCTCTGCTGCCCCACCGACCGAGCATCGTCGCCTTGAGCGAGCAGAGGCTCGACGACGCGTTGGCGGCGATCCGATCAATGAGGTCGCGACCCAGATCCTCGCCTTCGTCGACGAGCTCGACCAAGCCCAGCCGCTCCGCCGCGCGACCGTCATAATGTTCGCACCCGTAGATCATCCGCGCGGCGTGGCCGGGGCCGACCAGCCGCACCAGCGCCTCGACATCGGTCTGCGGATAGGAGAGGCCGAAGCGTGCCGGCGTCACCGCGAAGTCCGCGTCCGGCCGCGCGACGCGGATGTCGCACGCAGTCGCCAGCGCCACCCCGACGCCGTAGCAGCCGCCCGAGATGAGCGCGACCGTCGGCTTGTTGGTCCGCCGGATCCAGCCGAACGCGCTGTCCATCGAGCCCGCGAACTTGCGTCGCATGCGCCCGTCCTCGGCCAGCGCGTGAAGCTCGACCATGTCGGCGCCTGCGCAGAAGCTCGCTGGATCGGCGGACGTGATGGTGATGAGGCTCGCCTTGCTGGTGTTGGCGGCGCGTACGCATTTCTCGAGCTCGTTCCAGCCGGCGACAGGGACCGCGTTGCGTCGGGTGCCACGATCGATGACGATGCGGGCCTCGCGATCCTGGACGACGAACTCGAACATGACATCCTCCGGCCCGCGAGAGCTTGAGCTCCCGTCAGGTCTCGAGAGGTTACGCGCGCCCAAGCGCGTGTCAACGCCGCCGCTCGGCGGAGATGCGTGCGATGCATCGTCCCAGCACGGGCGCCGCCGGTCCCTTCGCATGGCGCCGGACGAACGGCGTGGCCGCCGTCGCAAGCGCGATGCCGGAGTTCACCGCGCGAGCGGTCGCGCGCTCGTGGGCTCCGGCACCGCCTCCCAGCCGCCACCCAGCGCCTTGTAGAGCTGCACCAGCGAGGTCTCGATGCGGGCGTTGGCCTGCACGACCGCGTTCTCCGATGCGTAGAGCGCGCTTTGCGCCTGCACGACGTCGAGATAATCGGTGGCGCCTTGCCCGAAGCGATCCTGCGCGAGCTTGAGCGTGCGCTGGTTGGCGCGGTTCGTCGCGTCCGCGTCGGCGCGCGCGCGCTGCGCCTGCGCGTAGGCGGTGAGCGCGTTGTCGACGTCGTGCAGCGCGGCGAGTACCGCCTTCCTGTAGGCGATCGCCGCCTCGCGCTGCTCCGAACGGCGGAGTTGGAGATTGCCGGTCAGCCGGCCACCCTGGAAGATCGGCAGGCTGAGCGTCGGCCCGACCATGAACATCCGCGACATCCAGTCGAACAGCGTGCCGGCGTGCAGGCTGTCGAAGCCGGCTACGCCGGACAGCGACACGCGCGGGAAGAAATCGGCGACGGCGACGCCCGTGTCGGCGGTGGCGGCGTGAAGCCGCGCCTCCGCCTCGCGGATATCAGGGCGGCGGCGGACGAGGTCGCTCGGCAGGCCGACGGGCACGACGGGCGGCACCAGCGGCTGCACGCCGGGCCGCGCCGCCAGTTCCGCCTCTAGCGTGCGCGGCTGCTGGGCGAGCAGGAGCGCCAGCGCGTTGGCGAGCCGCGCCTGCTGCGTGACGATGCCCGGCAGATCCTGGCTGATCTGCGAGAGCTGCGCGTCCGCCTGCGCCACCTCCAAGTCGCTCGCGGCACCTTCCCGGAAGCGATCGCGTACCAGCCGGCTGCGCGCCTGGCTGGCGGCGACGTCGCGGCGCAGCACCTGCTCCTGCGCTTGTGCAAGGCGGAGCTGCATGTAGGTCTGCGCCAGCTCGGCAATGGCGGAGAGTGCAAGCGCCCGTCGATCTTCGATCGCCGCCTGCGTGTCAGCCTGCGCCGCCTCCACCTGGCGGCGGACGCGGCCGAACAGGTCCAGCTCCCAGCTCGCCTGCGCCTGGACCATATACTGGCTATATTCCAGCGGCGCGCCGGGCGCGGGCTCGACCAGCGAGACGAAGCCGTTTTCGCTGGGCCGCTGGCGCGTGTAGTTCGCGCGGCCCGAGATGTTGGGCAGTCCTTGCGCGCCGACGATGCGGCGCTCTGCGCGCGCCTGCTCGATGCGCTCGGCGGCGGACTGCAGATCGAGATTCTGCGCGGCCAGGCGGTCGACCAGCGAGGCGAGTTCGGGATCGCGGAAGCTCGTCCACCATCGCGCGTCCACGTTGCCGCCATAGGTGCGGCTGGCGACGTCCTGCGGCTGCCCGGCGAAGCTCGCGGGCGCGTCGGCGCGGGGCTTCTCGAAATTCGGACCGACGGTGCATCCGCCGAGCGCGAGCAGCGCCGCGAGCGCGCGTCTCACGGGTGCGTGCCCGGCGGCGGGGCCGGCGCTCGCGCGTCGGGCGCCGTCACGCGGCCCCGCGAGCCACCCTGCGCCGCGACGACGTCGTGGAGCCCGGTGTCCACCCACGTCTCCACCGACATGCCGACGCGCAACAGGCGGGCGAGCGGCTGGTTGGGCGCGACCACGATCTTGACCGGCAGGCGCTGGACGATCTTGGTGAAGTTGCCCGTCGCATTGTTGGGCGGGATCGGCGAGTAGGCCGCGCCTGACGACGGCGGCAGGCTTTGCACGAAGCCGTTCAGCCAGATGTCGTAGGCGTCGACGTGGATGCGCACCGGCTGGCCCGGCCGCACGTGGCGCAGCGCCAGCTCGCGATAATTGGCGGCGATGTAGACATCGTGGAGCGGCACCAGCACCATCAGCGCAGCGCCCGGCGCGGCATAGTTGCCGACTTGCACGCTCCTCTGGTCCACCGTGCCGTCGATCGGCGCGGTGATCCGCGTGTAGCCGAGATTGAGCCGAGCCTGCCGGATCGAGGCGTCATCGCCGTCGAGGCGTGCGCGCGCTGACGCCTGATCGGCGCGCAGCGCGTCGAGCTGACGGCGCGCGGCGACGAGATTGGCCTGCGCCTGCTCGCGCCCCGCCTCGTCCTGGCGGAGCTGCGCGACCGCCTGCTGGCGCTGCTGCACCGATCCCGCGCCCGTCTCCGACAGGTTGGTGTAGCGCGCCGCGTTGGCGTGGGAGAGCGCCAGCGCGGCGTCGGACGCCGCGACCTGCGCGCGCGCCTGCCGGATCAGCGCGGGCTGGCGACCCACCTGCGCCGCCGCCTGCTCCACCTGCGCCAGATCCTGCGCGCGCGTCGCCAGCGCCTGATCGAGTTGCGCGCGGAAGGTGGCGGGATCGATCTCGGCGAGGAGCTGGCCGCGGCGTACCGTCTGATTGTCCTCGACGAGCACGCGCGCGATCTGGCCTGCGACGCGCGGCGCCACCATCGCATAGTGCGCGGTGACGTAGGCGTCGTCGGTCTTCACGCGTGAACGCGGCCAGAAAATCAGCAGCAGTACGACGACGATGAAGAGGAAGACGATGGCGCCGCCGACGAACCACGGCCAGCGCGCCTTGGCGGGATGATCCCTGTCCTTGTCCTGCTCGTCGCGCTCGTCCTCGCGGTCGCCCTGCTTCTCGTCGTCGGCCATGCGGCGGCCCTTTCAGTGCTGCTTCAGCGCGATGCGCGGCGGATAGGTGCGCACCGGCAAGGTCGCCAGGACAATCAGCATGAGGATGGCGAGCAGGCCGAGGATCGCGAAGGTGTCGATCGTAGTCAGCGTCGTGACCTCCGCCTGGATCGCGCGCTGGAGCACCGTCAGCGCGCCGGGCACGCTCGGCTGGCCTTGCGGCGTCAGCGCGGGCAGCGTCGCGCCAGGGACGGGCGCCGCCTGCACCGCCTCCAGCCGCCGATCCCCGAGCACGTCGAGGATGCGATCCCGGTGCAGGCCGCCGCGCCAGCGCTGGATGAGTTGCAGCGCCCAGACGCCGATCCCCTCCGCGACCGCGCGCGGCGTGTTGACCATGCCGCTCGCGAACGGTCCCTCCTCGGGCTTCACCGCGTTGGTCGCCATCATCAGCAGCGGCATCACCACGAACGCGAAGCCCACCGACTGAACGAGCTGGGTCGCGTAGAACTGCTCGCGCGACCAGTCGCTCACCGCGAATATGTTTACCGCGCAGGCCGCGACGATGCATAGGTAGCCGGCCGCGCTGACCCATCTCGAGTCCACGTGGCGGTGGTTGAGCAACACGGCCGTCAAGGGCAGCAGAACGAGCTGCGAGGCGGCGACTTCCAGCGTCAGCACATGCGCCTGCAAGGGCCGGAAGCCGCGCACCTGCTCCAGGAAGGAGAGCGGCACCTGGCTCGCCGACAGCGCGATCACCAGGAACAGGATCAGCGCGATGGCGGCGTAGGCGAAGTTGCGGCGTTTCAAGAGCGAGAGCTTGAACAACGGCTGCGGCGCGGTCAGCTCGCGCCAAACGAGCGCGGGCAGCGCCAGCGCCGACACCAGCGTCAGCACCGCGATGGTGTGCGAGTTGAACCAATCGAGGCGGTCACCCTGCTCCAGCACGACCGACAGGCTGCCGAAGCCGACCATCACCAGCAGCATCCCCGGCCAGTCGAAGCGATCCAGCAGCTCGTATTTGGGCTCGTCCTGATCCATCCCCCACCACACCAGCAACGCGGCCAGCGTGCAGAAGGGCAGGGCCTGCCAGAAGACGAAGCGCCAGTCGTCGAGCCCGTCTGTCCACAGCGCCGCCAGCGTCGTGGAAAGCTGCGGCGCGAAGGTGGCCGACAGCGCGTAGGCGGCGAGGCCGTAGAGGCGAATCTCGGGGCCGAGCACGCGCAGCGCCGTCGTCATCAGCAGCGGAATGGTGAGCCCCGCCGCCAGCCCCTGCCACACGCGCAGGCCCAGCAGCATCTCGGCGTTGACCGAGAAGGGCATCAGCAGGCTGGGCACCAGCGACATGAGGATCGCGAACAGCGCGAAACGCCGCAGCGAGAAGGCGACGCCGAGCTGCGGCGCCACCGACATGCCCACCACCTCGCCCGTGACGTACAGCGTCGGCAGCCACGTCGCCTGGTCTCGCGACAGGCCGAGCCCGCCCATGACGTCGGCGAGCGCGATCGAGACGACGCCGTCGTTGAAGCCGACCGTCATCGTCGCGACCAGAATGCCGAACAGTCCGACGAGCGGCCTCACCCGCATCGCGGCGACCATGGGCAAGTGGCGGTCATGCGCGCGCCGCTACGACGCCGCGATGCGCCGCTCAAGCCACATAGGTTAGGCGGTGATCGCGTGCCGCCGACGGATCCAGTCGGCGACGGCGGCGGGGGCGGTCAGCGGGATCATGTGGCCGCCGTCGATCAGCGTCAGCTCCGCGCCCGGCACGGCGGCGACGGTGCGCTCGCCGTGCAGCGCGGGCGACAGGATGCGGTCGCCGCGCCCGAACAGGATGCCGAGCGGCACCGCGAGATCGGGGTAGCGCGCCGCCATGCCGACAAGCTCGCCGGTGCCGACACACACTTCCGAGGAGGCGGCGTAGAAGGCGGACGGCCGCACCGCTAGCGTGCCGCCGCCGCGCGTGCCGTAATCCTCGGGCACCGCGTCGGGCGAGAAGATGACGCGACGCGCCTTGCCCTGTCCAATCGTTCCCAGCGGGACGGCTAACATGTGCGCAATCAGCCGGCGCTTCAGTGCGGAGGGATGGTGGAAGGGGCGGAACACGCGCGGCACGCCCGCGATCGCTTGCGTCAGCGGCGCGATCAGCGCCAGCCCGCGCAGCAGATCGGGGCGATCGAGCGCCAGCGAGAGCGACAGCGCGCCACCTAGCGAATGCCCGACGAGCAGCGGCCGATCGAGCCCCAGCGCCTCGACGAAATGCCCGATCAGCGCGCCCTGCCCGCGCAGCGTGCGCGTGGCGGCCGGCGGTAGCGGCGAGTAGCCCGATCCCGGTCGATCGAGCGCAATGACGCGGAACTCCGCTGCCAGCAGCTCGGTCAGCGCGTAGGTGAAGTTGCGGAGTTGGCCGGCGAGGCCGTGAACCATGACGATCGCCGGCCCCCGACCCGCCTCGACATAGTGAAGCCTCGCCTCGTCCACCTCGACGAAGCCGCCGTCCCGCGGCACCAGCCGCTCGGCGCGAAGCGCGGCGAGGCTGGAGTAGAGTGCGAGACCACCCGCGACGCTCGCGCCCGTGGCGGCAAGCAGGCCGGCGGCGTTCCGCGGCGTCACGCCATCGCCCGGCCGAGCAGCCACCAGTAGCGCACGGGCATCAGCCGCTCGATGGTGGCGGCGAATTTGGCGTCGTTGCCGACGAGCACGCGGGCCGCGCGGCGTTCGATGGCCTTGACGATGATCTCGCCGGCCGGCCCCGGCGGCATCTTCAGCGCGCGGTCGAAGCGAGCCTGCAACCTCTTCTTCTGCTCCTCGCCGACGCTTCGAGCTACCCGCGCGGCTTTGGAGATGTTGGTGGCGACGCCCCCGGGATGCACCACCGTCACGCCGACGTTGGACCTCGCATAGAGAAGCTCGTTTCTCAGCGCCTCCGAGAAGCCGCGCACCGCGAACTTGGCGGCGGAGTAGGCGGTCTGCCCCGGCGGCGCGATCAAGCCGAACAGGCTGGAGAGGTTGACGAGTTGCGCTTCCGGCCGCGCCTTGAGGTGCGGCAGGAAGGCGCGCGTCATCTGCACGACGCCATCGAAGTTGATCGACATCAGCCAGTCGAAATCGGCCTCGCTGGCCTGCTCGAACAGCCCGCCCAGCGCCACGCCGGCATTGTTGACGACGATATCGACGTGCCCGTGCGCCGCCGTTACCTCGGCGGGGAAGGCTGCGACCGCCGCACGATCGGCGACGTCGAGCCGGTGGCGCGTCACCCGGACGCCGTTGCCGACGTGGCGCGCGGTCTCCTCCAGACCCGCCTCGTTGAGGTCGGCGAGGGCGAGATGGCAGCCGCGCTTCGCCAGCGAGATCGAGACGGCGCGGCCGATGCCGCTGGCGGCGCCCGTCACCACCGCCACCTTGCCGCCAAGTGCGAACGCCTTGCTCATGCCGCCTGCCTCTCGCGCCGCCGGCTGAAGCGCAGCACGCCGTCGCGCATCCGGCTCGTGCGGAAGGCGAGGAGGTCGCGCGCGTAGTTCTGGTGGACGCGCCACGGCGCCCGCTTGCCCTGCCGGGGCAGCGTCGCGGCGGCCCGCCGGACATAGCCCGAGTTGAGATCGATCATCGGATCGAGGCCTCGCGGCTCGTCGCCGGCGTCCGGAACCACAGAGTCGATCCGCCGCCGCGCCATGTGGTTGAGCAGCCGGCTGACGAAGCGCGCCGTCAGGTCGCACTTCAGCGTCCAGGACGCATTGGTGTAGCCCACCGCGAAGGCGAAGTTGGGCACGCCCTCCAGCATCGCGCCCTTGTAGAGCATCCGCGTCGCGGGCTCGACCGCCTCGCCGTCCACCGACAGCGTGGCCCCGCCCATCATCTGCATCCTCAACCCGGTCGCGGTGACGACGATGTCGGCGGGCAGCGCCTTGCCCGAGGCGAGCAGGAGGCCGTCCGCCGCGAAGCGCTCGATCGTGTCGGTCTCGATTGTCGCGGTGCCGGCCTTCAACGCGCGGAACAGGTCGCCGTCGGGCACGAGGCACAGCCGCTGGTCCCACGGCTGGTAGCTGGGCGTCAGGTGCGCCATGTCGAAGGCGGGGCCAAGGAACTTGCGCTGGCCGCCCGACACCATCGCCTTGAACTTCCCCGGCCGCCGCCGCGCAAGTTCGTAGAAGAAGGTGCTCAAGCCCACGCTCTTCCAGAAGATCGCCTTGTCGGCGAGCCACATGGGCAACCGCTCGCGCCAGCGGATCGCGCGCTTGTCGCGACTAGGCACCGAGACGATGTAAGTCGGCGATCGCTGGAGCATCGTGACCGACTTCGTACGGTTGGCGGCGAGCGCCGGCACCAGCGTCACCGCCGTCGCGCCCGATCCGATCACCACCACGCGCTTGCCCGCTACGTCGAGGTCGTCGGGCCAGAACTGCGGGTGGACGATCGTGCCGGCGAACGCCTCCTGGCCGGGCCAGGTCGGCGCGTAGCCGCCGGCATGATCGTAATAACCCGAGCATAGGAACAGGAAGCCGCAGGTGACGCGGGAGGGCGCGGCGTCGGCCTCATAGTCGATCGTCCAGCGCGCCTCCGCGCTCGACCAGTCCGCCGCGATCACGCGATGGTTGAGCCTGATCCTGGTGTCGATGCCATGTTCGCGCGCGGTGTCGCGGATATAGTCGCGGATGTCGCCGCCCTCCACGATGGAACGCTCGCCGCGCCACGGGCGGAAGGGGAAGCCCAGCGTCGTCATGTCCGAGTCCGAGCGGATGCCGGGATAGCGGAACAGGTCCCACGTGCCGCCGATCGCGTCGCGCGCTTCGAACAGCGCGAAGCTGCGGTCGGGGCTGCCGGTCTGCAGACGGTAGGCGGCGTCTACGCCGGAGAGGCCGGCGCCGACGATCAGCACGTCCAAGTGCTCCGTGGGGGGGAGATCGGATGCGGGGGAACGGGATTGCAGCATGGCTTTCTGTCGAATATGACAAGCCGCATTGTCAACAAGGAAGTGGCATGGCGGAGACGATCTCGAAACGCCGGTATGGCGGCGTCGACCCAGTCGAGCGCCGCTCGGCGCGCCGCGATCGGCTGATCGAGGCGGCGATCGGCCTGTACGGGCGGCAGGGCTATCGCAACACAGGAGTGCGGGCGGTATGCCAGGAGGCGGGGCTCACCGAGCGCTATTTCTACGAGAGCTTCGTCAACTCCGAGGCGCTGCTCGCCGCCGCGTATGACGCCGTGGTGGCGCGGCTGCTCGACGCGCTACGCGAGGCTGGGGGCGATGACGCGCCGCCCGTCACCCTCCGCGCGGCGCGGATGCTGGAGAGTTACTTCTCGACGATCCGTGCCCAGCGCGCGCGTGTTCCTGATCGAGATCACCGGCGTCTCGACGAGAGCTTCGTCAACTCCGAGGCGCTGCCGCTCGCCGCCGCGTATGACGCCGTGGCCTGGCGCGAGCTGCTCGACGCCGTGGCTACGTCACGGAGGCATGAACGCGCACGCCGCCGTCCCCGCCATCGCCGGCCTGCGCGATCGTCCTGGCGACGCCGTCGTCGAACGCCGCGACTGGCGGCGCGCTGACGGCCCTCCGCCGCCTGCTCGCCGACAATGCACCACGCAGGTGTTCGAGAGTTACTTCTCGACGAATTATATACTTGACGCAACAGGTGCTAGATGTTGGAAGAGCCAGGACAGGCCGGCGTTGATATTACTGAGGATGATTGAGGCAGGAGCTAGGGCTGTCCTGCGTCACGCTGGAGGACATCTGGAAGGTCGAAGATCGAGCCGGATAGCAGAGGCGGTACTGCGCGCATCCGCCTTCGCCAATCTTCCAGATCCATCGAGAAGAAAGGCTGTCTGTCCTACTTGGCGAACCAATCTATCCGTATCCTGTGGGTCGGTAGCGTGACGAGTATCGTACTCGACCCGGAGCGGCGATCGAGACTGCGGACGCTTTGCACGAGCGCGACGATCTAGGCGGGTCAGGGAGCCGTCCGAGAACTCCCAATAGTCGTGAATGAGCCGGTTGCGTGAGGGCGCTAGCTCAAGAGCGATCCGCTTTAGGAGGGCGTCAACAACGGCTATCCACGATGCGAGGCGCGCGCGCTGGGCGTCGGCCGTTGAGGCGATGCCGTAGCCGAGCCGCTAAAGTCAGGATATCGTTCAACTGGCGATCAATCGTCGCCCATGCTACGCAGAGCCTTCCCAGCGCCAAACAGTGAGCGTCGAAGATGGACGTGTCCGACACTGACGATCTCCCCCGCGCCGAGATCGAAGCACGGATGGTGCGGGGGCTCAAGCGGGCGCTGCGGCCCGATCGGGAAGCTCGCCGGCCGGCACCACGCGAGGACGCGCAGCCGGCGAGTAGGTAGCTACTTCGTCCAGGTCTCGGGATCGCAGCCCTGCGGCAGGCCGTCGTCATAGTGCGAGAGGATCATCTGCCTAGCGCAGCCGCGTGCGGCGGGCTTGTACGGCTCCGGATCAGGAGTGACGGGCGGCACCGGGCAGCCGGCCCCCTTCAGCACGTTCAGGTCGATGTTGACCTTCGAGAGCGTGTTCGCCTGTTTGGTCTGTGCCGTCGTCTGCGCGCTGGAGCGTTCCGAAGCATCCGCCATCGCGTCGCTGAAAGCCATGTAGCGGCTGGCCCGATCGACATCGGCCTTATACTGGCTCTGTAGGCCAGCGCATTGCCCGCCAGCGTGAGCGGTGTGGCGAGACGGTGTCTTCGCTGTGATTGGAATCGAGATCGACGCGGCGAGGATCGCCGCGAGGTAGACGTTGCGCATGAGCTATCCCCCGTGCTCAACCCGGCCGGAGCCGGGTGGTTGAACACGTGCGAGCACGGGTGCAGCACGCCCCACGTATTCGCCGTGAGGCTATTTTATTCCGCGGGCCGCCCGACAGAGCGGACCCGTGCTCGGCACGCGATGGTGCGCCGCTAAGGCTGTTCAGACCCGAGCGGCGGTGTTTGGATACGGCAGGAGCGTTTGGCTGTCGACGGGGTTGGTGCCACGGCCTTGCGCTCGGCGGGCGGACGGGACACGTAGGATGGCGATGAGACTCCACGCATGACCATCTTCACAGTGATTGATCTCGGAGGCAGCCCTTCACCGCCGCCCCTCGACGCGACCCTGGCCGCGGTGTTCCCGGGCCAGCACTACAAACTCGCGTTCAACGCTTGGTTGGTTGCTGCTGCGGCGACGGCGACCGACGTTTCTAACCGTCTCGGCCTTACCCAAGAGGGAGGCCGAATCGGGGTCGTGACCGAAGTCGGTGGATACTTTGGCCGCGCGAACCCGGAAATCTGGACGTGGATCAAGACCAATTGGGAAGGGCGTGCCCTTGCCTAGGTCGCCTCGCGATCCCGTATCTCCGCAGGGCGACGATTTCGCCGCCACGCAGCCGCGCGATCTTCACCCAGTCGCGGATATTCGCCTGGTTATTCAGGAGGTATCGAAGCTGTCCACTCTCGTGGAAAGGCTGGTAAAGGATGTCGGAGCGCTGGACGATCAGGTCGACAAGCTCCGGCATCGCGACATATCTGAAAGCGTGCTTCGCCGCTGCCGCACTCGCGCTTGCGGTTCTCGAACACGGCTCTGGCTACACAAGTAGCCGTCATCGCGCTTCCAGCGCTCGACGAACTCGATCGTCAGGCTATGCTGCGATGTCAGTCCGCCGATAGGTAAGGCGTTTCCCGCGCGCGCCGCGCATGGCGATGTCAGTGCGCACGTCGTCGGGCACCTTGCGCGTGTTGTAGCCGCTCGGCGCAGTTCGTCGCTCATGTGGTGATAGGTGCCGATCACCCCGCGCTTGAAGATCGAGAAGAAGTTCTCGAGTGCTTGAACGGCCCGAGGGCGACATACTCGCCGATCGAGTGGTTCACGCCGTGGCCGGCGAATTCGCGGCCCATGCGAGTGTAGACGGGGCGTCCGTCATCAGCTGGCGCGGTCGATCTTGGCGACGACGAGCGGGCGGACCTTTTCCGCTGTGACGGGCGACGTGGCGGCTCGCGACGCGGCCGTCGCGCTCGACAAGTGCGCACGGGCTTCTTCGCCGCCGGCTTGCGGTAGGCGCGGTTCTTAGCCTTGCCACCTACATAGGTCTCGTCGACCTCTACCACCGCTTCCGCCGCCCAGCGGGCCATCATCGATGTCCATCGCCTCGCGGATGCGCGCCATGAACCAGGCCGACTTGTAGGTGATGCCGAGCGAGCGCCTGCCCTTCTTCGCCGGCCATGAGGCGAAACGCCATCAACCACTTGTTGAGCGGGATCTTGGAGTCCTCGAAGATCGTCCCGACCGTGACGGTGAAGGGCTTGCGGCAGGCGTTGCAGTTGATGACGCCGGGGCGGGTGCTCTTGCCCGATGCGCGCTTCAGCCGCTCCGTCTCGCCACAGCGCGGGCACACCGGACCATTCGGCCAGTGCAGCGCCTCGAGGTGCTCGCGAGCTGCGTTGGCGTCGCTGTAGATCGGGTTGGTGAGCTCGAACATGCGGGTGATCCCTCCTTGCAGAGATCACTACCCCTAGAGCCTGTTACGTCAAGTATATAATTGCCATCGCCGGGCCGACCGGCGCCCGGCTCGCCTATGAGCACGTCGAGCTGGAGGCGCGGCTGATGGATGACGCCTGGCTCGACGGCTTCGCGGACGGAACGGTCGGCGCCGCCTACCGCGCATTCGTGCGTGGCGAGCGGCTGTCGGCGGGGGGTCTGGCGCAGGTCAGCAAGGCCGGGCTTCGCGCCGATCAGCATGACCAGCCCGACCCCGTCGCCTGGTATGGCCGGCGCATGCGGGACATTCATGATCTGTGGCACGTCCTCACCGGCTACGGCCGTGATCCGCTCGGCGAGGCGAGCCTCGTCGCCTTCTCCTACAGCCAAACGCGCGGGCTCGGCTGGCTGGCGATCGCGCTCGGCGTGCTGGTCAAGGGTGGGGTCGCGCATGGCGTGAGAGGTGTCCGCCGTGCGGTGATCGAGGGCTTTCGCCATGGTCGCGTTGCAGCCTGGCTGCCGGGGCTCGACTATGAGAAGCTCATGGCGCTGCCGCTCGACCTCGCGCGTGCCGAGCTGGGGATCCGGCCGCCTACGCGCTATCAGGCGGTCGTCGCGCGCGCGTTGCTCCCGTGTTCGAGCCCGGTGAGCAGTACCCTCTCGATCAGTGGCGCTCGGTGCGGGTCCGCCGTCGCACGCGTCTCATGAGGCGAGTGACGAAGCGGCCGCTAGACCTGTTCGGCCTGCCCTTCTGCTCGCCCGCCAACATGATGAAGCTGGCGAGTGGTGCGCGAGGCCAGAGCCGTGCCCGGCGCGTTGACGACCGGAATGGACCTGAACGATACTCGGCAGGAAGAGGCCTTCCGCGACGAAGCGGGTGCCTTCCGCGCGAGAAGGTGCCGCGCGGATCGCGGTCAGGGTGAAGGCGGCAGGCGTTTCACCGGGGCTGATCGAGAGGAACGGCATCATCCTCAACGATCGCCGCTGACTGGCCGCCGGTCCGGACCGGGTTGGACGGCAGCGCCCACATCTCGGACGTCGACAGCGTTGCCGCCGGGGCTTTGCGGATTATCCTGTTCGACGTGGTCATGCTCGGCATGGTGCTGAGGAAGCACGGTCCCCATTAGCAGCGCTGCGCCTACCTGCCGGCACCGCCAACGATAGCAACGGACGGCGCTGGGCTAACCGGAGCCGGGCGCCGGCTCCGGACTCGCCGCGCGCCTCCGCCTGAAGATGCGGATCAAGTTCCAGCGTGCGGGCTGTCGCGGAACTGTCATGTCCCTCTGCAAGCCTTCGTCGGGGCAGCAGGGAGAGTCGCCATGGCCACGCGCGCGATCGACGGCGGTTTTACGGGCCGGGCGGAAGGCTCGCCCGTCTCGTTGGACCACAAGGTCCACCCCGCCGGCGGCATCGCCTTCCTGGCGGTGCTGGTCGCGGGGCTGGGCTACGCGGCGTTCAGCATCTTCTCCGACACGCAGAATGTCGGCGAGCCGCTGGCGGTCGGCGCCTTCCTGTTCCTCGGGCTGGCGTTGGTGATCGCGCTCGGCTTCGAATTCGTGAACGGCTTCCACGACACCGCCAACGCAGTGGCGACCGTCATCTACACCAACTCGCTGAAGCCCGTGTTCGCGGTGATATGGTCGGGCTGCTGGAACTTCACGGGCGTGATGTTCTCGACGGGCGCGGTCGCCTACTCGATCATCACGCTGCTGCCGGTGGACCTCATCCTGGGCGTCGGCTCGGCGGGCGGCTACGCCATGATTTTCGCGCTGCTGATCGCGGCGGTGACGTGGAACCTCGGCACCTGGTGGTTCGGGCTGCCCAACTCGTCGAGCCACGCGCTGATCGGATCGATCCTCGGCGTCGGCCTCGCCAACCAGCTCCTCTCCACCGGCCCGGGCGGCACCTCGGGCGTTGAGTGGGGGCAGGCGAAGAACGTGCTGCTGGCGCTGCTCGTCAGCCCGATCCTCGGCTTCGTCGCCGCCGGCGCGCTGCTCTGGGTGATGAAGCGCGTCATCCGCGACAAGAAGCTTTACGAGCAGCCCGAAGGCGATACCCCGCCGCCCACCGGCATCCGCGCGCTGCTGATCTTCACCTGCACCGCCGTCTCCTTCGCGCACGGCAGCAACGACGGGCAGAAGGGCATGGGGCTCATCATGCTGATCCTGATCGGCGTCGCGCCCACCGCCTACGCGCTCAACCGCACCATGCCCGACAGCTCGACGCCAGCGTTCATCCAGTCGGCGACGAAGGCGCAGGGCGTGCTCGCCGCCAAGGCGGGCGGCGCCACCGTCGATCCTGCCAAGGCGGAGGAGACGCTGCGCCAGGCGCTGCGCACCCATCAGGCCGACAAGCCGGAGGTCTACGCCGCGCTTGCCGCCACCGCGACCGAGATCTCAACCGAGCTCAAGAACTACGGCTCGATCCGCCACGTGCCCGCCGCGCGCGTGAAGAACCTGCGCAACCAGATGTACGTCGAGTATGACACGCTGCGCCTGCTCACCAAGGATGCGGAGAAGGCGAAGGCCGATTTCCCGAACGGCGGCGACAAGGTGCTCAAGAGCTACGAGGATCTGCTGGAGAAGGGCACGCGGTTCATCCCCACTTGGGTGAAGGTGTCCGTCGCGCTGGCGCTGGGCCTCGGCACTATGGTGGGCTGGAAGCGGATCGTCCGCACGGTGGGCGAGAAGATCGGCAAGACGCACCTCACCTACGGCATGGGCGCGGCGGCCGAGCTGGTCGCCGCCTCCACCATCCTGCTCGCGCAGGTGAAGGGCATGCCCGTTTCCACCACCCACATCCTGTCGAGCGGCGTCGCCGGCACGATGGTTGCGAACGGATCGGGTCTTCAGGCGTCCACCGTGCGCAACATCGCGCTCGCCTGGGTGCTGACGCTGCCCGCCGCGATGGCGATCGCGGGCGCGCTCTACTGGCTGTTCCTCACGATCGTGCGCGCCGCCGGCATGTGATGTCGGCCCCATTGTGGGGCGGGAGAGCATGTGACAGGTTGATCCCGATGCCGTCGGGCCAGGACAGGAACGGGTGAACGCCGCCGGGCACGGCCTGCGGGCACGCGCGGCGACGGTGCGCGGGATCGTGGCCGACGCCGGGCTGGTCGCGCCCGAGGCGCTGGCGCGCGTCGATCGCGTCGCGG
The DNA here is from genome assembly GCF_965200105.1 of Sphingomonas sp. Taxonomy (GTDB): domain Bacteria; phylum Pseudomonadota; class Alphaproteobacteria; order Sphingomonadales; family Sphingomonadaceae; genus Solisphingomonas. The sequence goes on along the minus strand of NZ_CBDATN010000003.1, from coordinate 40,143 downwards.
GCGAGACGGGGGAGCGCTTCGACGCGGTGCTGACTCGGCTCGGCCTGCTCAGCGAGAACCGGCTGCTGACGCTGGTGGCGGATCATACGGGGTTGTCCGTCGCCGATCCGGAGCGGCTGGCGGCGGCGCCGGCGACCAGCCTGTCCGCCGCCTTCCTGCGCGACGCGCGCGCGCTGCCGCTTGACGTGGAGGGGGAGGTGGCGGAGGTGGCCTTCGCCGATCCGCTCGATCCGTTCGCGGGCGACGCCATCAGCTTCGCGCTCGGCCGGCCTGTAACGCCGTGCCTGGCGCGCGCCAGCGACATCGAGGCGGCGATCGACCGGCTGCACGGCGCCGCCGCCGGCCGCGCCGGCAGCGAGGCGATCGCCGACGAGGCGGACCTGGAGCGCATCGCCGACCTCTCGTCCGACGCCCCCGCCATCCGCGCCGTCAACCGGCTGATCGCCGCCGCCGTCGAGCAGCGCGCCTCCGACATCCACGTCGAGCCGACGGACGATCGCGTATCCGTCCGCTTCCGCATCGACGGCGTGCTCGCCGAGCAGGAGGCGCTGCCCGTGCAGATGCGGAACGCGCTCGTCAGCCGCATCAAGATCATGGCCGGGCTCAACATCGCGGAGAAGCGCCTGCCGCAGGACGGGCGGATGCGGGCGGCGGTGCGCGGCCAGGAGATCGACCTGCGCGTCGCCACCGCGCCTTCGATCCAGGGCGAGAGCGTGGTGCTGCGCATCCTCGATCGTGCCAGCCTGCCGCTGGATTTCGCCTCGCTCGGCTTCGACGAGGGGATCGCGCAACGCTTCCTGCCGGTGATCCACCGCCCGCACGGCATCGTGCTGGTGACGGGGCCGACCGGCTCGGGCAAGACGACGACGCTCTACGCCGCGCTGGCGGAGCTCAACAGCGCCGCCGCCAAGCTGCTGACGATCGAGGATCCTATCGAATACCGCCTGCCCGGTGTGGTTCAGACGCAGGCGGCGCCCGCCATCGGACTGGATTTCGCCGCCGCGCTGCGCTCCTTCCTGCGCCAGGATCCGGACGTCATCATGGTCGGCGAGATCCGCGACGGCGAGACCGCGCAGGTGGCGGTGCAGGCGGCGCTGACCGGGCACACCATCCTGTCGACGCTGCACACCATCTCGGCATCGGCGGCGATCACCCGGCTGATCGACATGGGCACCGAGCCGTTCCTCATCAACTCGACGCTGAACGCGGTGCTGGCGCAGCGCCTCGCGCGGCGGCTGTGCGGCGAGTGCGCCGAGCCGTGGGCGCCGCCGCCCTCCGCGCTCGCGGCATTCGGGCGGCACGGCATGGCCTACGCGGAAGGTGCGTTCCGGCGGCCGGTGGGCTGCCCGGCGTGCAAGCGCACCGGCTATCGCGGCCGTATCGCGTTGCTCGAACTGCTTGTGATGGACGAGTGCGTGGCGGCGCTCGTCCTCGCCCGCGCCGAGGCGCGCGAGATCGAGCGGGCGGCGACGGCGGCGGGGATGCGGCTGCTCGTCGAGGACGGGCTCGCCAAGGCGGCGGCGGGGCTCACTTCGCTCGACGAGGTGCTGCGCGTCGTCAGCGCGGACACGGCGTGACGGGGCGTCGCTACGCCGTCGCCGTTGGCGGCGAAGATGCGGCTGATCGTCGCCGGCGGCCCCGCCAGGGGGGCCGGCCCGTCCTCGCAGAGCGAGGTGGTCCGCTACGGCGGCGTGGCGGTGTCGCGGCGTCGCGGCGTCGCGCGGTGACTGCCGCGGGTGGCACCTGGGCGGGCGTGCTCCACGCTGAGGACCGTAGGGCTGGCTCGGCAGCGGTGAGGGCGTGGCTGTTCGTCGACGGCGAACGCGCCGGCGCGGCGGGCCCGACAGCGGTGGCCGATGGGCCGCGCGTCGACGGCGGCGAGGCGGCATGACGGCATACCGCTACCGAGCGGTGGACGCCGCTGGCGGCACCTCCGCCGGCGCGCTCGACGCCCTCGACCGCGAGGCGGCGCTCGCCCATCTGCGCGCGCTCGGCCTCATGCCAATCGCGGTGGACGAGGGCGCCGCGCCGAAGTCACGGAGTCGCATCGGTGGAGCGGGACGGCGCGCGGCGGTGAAGGCGATCGGCGAATTGGGCGTGCTGCTCGGCGCCGGGCTGCCGATCGACCGCGCGCTGGCGCTCGCCATCGACAATATCGAGCATGCGGCAACGCGCACCCGGCTGGAGGAGGCGCTGCGCCAGGTGCGCGAAGGCGTGCCCTTGTCGCGCGCGCTGGGCCAGGCGGCGGAGCTGTTCCCGCCGATGGCGCAGGCGATGATCGAGGCGGGCGAGGCCAACGGCCGGCTGGCGGACGCGATGGCGCGGCTCGCCGCCACGCTGGAGGCGCGCGAGGAGATGCGTTCGATGATCGTGGGCCAAGCCGTCTACCCGGTGGCGCTGCTGGTGATCGCGGTGGGCGTGATCCTGCTGATGCTGCTGTTCGTGATCCCGCAGTTCGAGACGGTGTTCGCCTCCACCCCCAACGCCAAGCTGCCCGCCGCCTCGCTGGCGATCATGGCGGCGAGCCGCTTTACGCGCGATTACGGCCTCGTGATCCTGCTGCTGCTCGTGCTGGCGGTGCCGTTGGGCGTACGCGCGCTTCGGGCCGAGCGGGTGCGCGCGGGCGTCGATCGCATGCTGCTCGACGTGCCGCAGGTGGGCACGATCGTGCGCTACGCCGAGACGGCGCAGCTCGCCCGCACGCTGGGCGTGCTGGTGACGGGCGGGGTCGACCTGCCCGTGGCACTGGCGATGGCGCGGCGCTCGATCGGCAACCGCCACATGGGCGCGGCGGTGGATCGCGCCGCCACCACCCTGCGCGAAGGCGGCGGGCTCACCGCGCCGCTGGCGGCCACCGGCGTGCTGCCCCGCCTCGCCGTCGGCTTCCTGCGCACCGGCGAGGAGACGTCCAGCTTGGGGCCCATGCTGGATCGGCTGGCGGACGTGCTAGACCGTGAGGTGAGGCTCAGGATCGAGCGGCTGGTGGCGGTGCTGACGCCCGCGATCACCGTGCTATTGGGGGGCATCGTCGCCACGGTGATCGCCTCGATCATGACGGCGATCCTCGGCTTCAACGACCTCGCGCTGGGATAAGGCATGGCAGTCCGCAGGAAGAACGGCGAGGAAGGCTTCACCCTGTTCGAGCTGCTGGTGGTGCTCGCCATCTTAGGCTTGCTCGCCGCCATCGTCGGCCCGCCGGTGGTGCGCTACCTGGGCTCCTCGCGCACGCAGACCGCCAAGGTGCAGGCCAAGAACGTCGCCTCCGCGCTGGAACTCTACCGACTGGATGTCGGTCGCTACCCCACGGCGCAGGAGGGTTTGCAGGCGCTGGTGACGCAGCCGGTGCCGCCGCCGGTCGGCTGGAACGGGCCGTACCTCCCGCAGGTCAGCGCGCTCGTCGATCCGTGGGGCAAGCCCTATCGTTTTCAGGCGCCCGGCAAGCATGGCGAGGTCGACGTGTGGAGCGCGGGCTCGGACGGGGTCGAGGGCGGGACGGGCGAGGCCGCCGATGTCGGAAGCTGGTGAGCGCGGCTTCACGCTGTTCGAGATGCTGGTGGTGCTCGCCGTCCTCGGCCTGATCGGTGGGCTGGTGTGGCCGGCGCTGGCGGCGGGATCGCGCGGCCAGGCGCTACGCTCCGCCGCGAGCGGGGCGGCGGCGACGCTCGCGGCGGCGCGGGCGAAGGCGATACGCGCCGATGCGACGGTGTCGCTCCCGTCCGCAGGCTTCGGCACGCAGTCGACCGGCGTGACGATCGCGACGATGCCGTCCGCCGGCATCGTCTTCTTCCCGGACGGCTCGTCCACCGGCGGCATCGTCGACGTCGCCGGCCAGGGCGCGGGTTACCGCTACGCCGTCTCGCGCACCGGGATCGCGAGACCGGCGCCGCGATGAGCCGCGAGGAGGGATCGATCGTCATAGAGGCCATGGTCGCGGCGCTGATCGTCGCTGCTCTGGCGGGAACGCTGTTCGAGACGGTCGCCGCCAACGCGCGCACCGGCCGCCGCGTCGCCGAGGCCGAACGCGCGCTGCTCGTCGCCCGCTCGCGGCTCGCCGCCGCCGGCGTGGAGACGCCGCTCGCCACCGGCATCGTCGAGGGGCGCGACGGCGACCTCGCCTGGCGCGTGGCGGTGGAGCCCTATGAGGGCGACGGTGCCAGCGACGTCGATCCCGTCTCGCGCGTCACCGTCTCCGTCCGCGATCTGCGCGCGCGCGTGCCGCTCGCGACGCTGACCAGCCTGAGGATCGGCGGGTGAAGCGGGAAGAGGGTTTCACCCTCGTCGAGCTGCTCGTCGCGCTCGCGATCATCGCGGCGGTGGCGGGGCTGCTCTCCGCCACGCTGTGGTCGGGCGGCACGGCGTGGCGACGCGGTGCCGCCGTGGCCGGAGCGGGGGAGACGGTGGCGGCGGCGCAGGCGCTGCTGCGCGACCGGATCGAGCGACTGGCGCCGGAGGACGCCAACGCGCCCGGCGGCACCGCCTTGGTCGCGACGCCTGCACGCTTCGCCTTCCTGGCGCCGCCCGCAGGCGGAGAGGGCACGGGCGCGATCGGGCGCACGACGCTGGCGCTCGCGCCGGGCGGGCGGCTGATGCTGTCGCGGCTGCCGGTGCTCGACGGCGTAGCCGCCATCGCGCTGTCCTACTTCGGCGTGGCGGCGAACGATCCAGTGCCGCGCTGGCGATCCGCCTGGACAGGCGCCGATCCGCCGCGCCTCGTCCGGTTGCGGCTGCGCTTCGCCGGCGGCGACCTTCGCGTCTGGCCCGACCTCGTCGTGCGCGTCGGCGTCGACGCCGCCGCCGCCTGCCAGGTCGATCCCGAGCGGGGCACCTGCGCGTGAGCGTGCTCGACGCCGACATGGGCGAGGTGGGCCGCTGGATCGGCGAGGGCTGGCGCTGGTGGACGGGCGAACTCGCGGCGATGGTGCCGGCCCGCTGGCGGCGGCGGAAGCTGCGCGGGCCAATCGCGCTGATCGACGCGGCGGGTGGCGTGACGGTGACGCGCGGTGGTCGCCCGGTAGTGGTGCCGGCGGGGACGCCGGTGATCGCGGCGGTGCCGGAGCGCCAGGTGCTCGTCCGCACGCTGTCGCTGCCGCCGCTGGGCGACGAGGATCTGCGTCGGCTGGTGACGCTCCAGCTCGATCGGCTGATGCCGTTCCCGCCCGGCTCCGCGCTGACCGACATCGTGCCCGGCCCGGTGACGGACGGCGCGCGCACCGCGACGGTGGCGGCGCTGCCGGTGGCGCAAGCCGTCGAGGCCGAGGCGGCGGTGCGCGGGGCGGGGCTCACGCCCATCAAGCTCGGCGCGCGGCGCGCGGACGGCGGGGTGGCTTACGACTTCCTGCCCGCGCTACGTGCCGCGCGGGGCGAGCGCGATCCGCGCGCCGGGCGGCGGGCGTGGTGGCGGCTGGTGGCCGCGCTGTTCGCGCTCAACATCCTCCTGCTGATCGCCGCCGACATGCTGGCGCTCCGGAATGTCGAGCGGCTGGTGGGGAGCCACGCGCAGGCGGCGGACGGCGTGCGGCGCGCGCGCCGCCGCGTGCTCGACGAGGAGGTGGCGCGCCACGCGATGCTCGCCCGCCGCGTCGCGCGCGATCCGCTGGCGATCGTCGCCGACATAAGCCGGAAGATGCCGCCGGGCGCCAGCGTGCGTCGGCTGGCGATCGCGCCAGAGGGCATCCGCGTCGCCGGCGTCCGCCGCGCCGACGTCGACGTGCTCGGCGCGATGCGCGCCGGTGGTCGTTATCGCCAGGTCCGCAACGCCACCGCCGAGGTGCTGGCGGCGACGCCCGAGGGACAGCCCTTCGATATCGGTTTAGACTGGCCTTCGCGGCGATGAGGACGCTGGCGCCCCGCGAGCGGCGGCTCTCGGCGATCGCGCTGCTGACCTTCACGCTCGTGCTCGGCTGGGTGCTGATCGTCGCGCCGATCGTACGCGGCTTCGAGGATCGCGCGGAGCGCCGCCGCGAGCTGCTTTCGGCCTATGCCCGTGATGAGCGCGCGCTGGCGCAGGTCGCCTCCATCGGCCGCGCGGCGGCGGCGCAGCGCGGGCGTGCCGGGCTGTTCCGAATGGCGGCGGCCGATCAGCCCGCCGCCGCCGCGATGCTCGCCGAGCGGCTGGCGGCGGAGGTCGCGCGCGCCGGCGGCGAGATGCGCGGAGTGGAGGATCTCGGCGGGCCACCCGGCATCGCGCGCGCGCGCGTTCAGGCGGCGATGGCGCTGCCGCAGGCGGTGGCGCTGATCGCGCGACTGGAGGACACGCCGCCGTTGCTGCTGGTGGACGCCGCCGACCTGGTCGCGCATGATGCCGCCGACGAGCCGACCGCACGGCCACTGGATGTCCGCCTTGAAGTATCGGCTGCCTTTTCCTCGACCACGCCGCGATGACGGCACGCTGCCGCCCGCGCTCGCCGCCGCGGTGCTGGCGGCGATGCTGCTGCTCCAGCTCGTCGTGCCCCGCGCGGTAACGCTGCCCGAGCCGGGCGTGGTGCGTCCGTTCGCGCTTGAGCCGGCGCGGCTCACCGCGCTCGCGCCCGATGCCGCGATCCTCGCGCGGCCGCTGTTCGCGGCGCGCGTCGCGGCGGGCCCGGCGGTGGTCGAGGGACCGGTCGGTGGGGCGCGCGCGATCGGTGTGGTGGTGCGTGGTGGCGCGCGCAACGGCTTCGTGCAAGCGCCGGACGGAACCGTCGTCTCGCTGGCGCCGGGTGCGAGCTACCGCGGCTGGCGGCTGGTCGGCGTGCGTGCGACGGTGCTCCTCTTCCGGCGCGGCGGCGAGACCGCGACGTTGCCGGTGACGGCGGGCGCTTCGCCCACGCAGCCGCTCCCAGCACCGCCGGTTGCCGGGCGATGAGGCGGACGGGCGGAGTATGCGGCGCCGTGCTGCTGGGCGTGGCGGCGATGGCGTGCACGCCCAAGGCCCCGCCCACGAGCATGAGCGAGGCGGCGCGGCCGGGTATGCCCGAGTTCACCGGCGGCACACCGATGCTGCTGCCGCCGCCCGCCGCCGGCACCAGCGGTGAAGGAGATCGCGTCGTCCGCTCGTCGGTGATCGTGGGCACGCCGCCCACGCCGGCCTCCACGCCGCCGGTGCGGGCGCTCAAGTCTGGCGACGTCGCGCTCAACTTTCCCGGCGCCGATCCGCGCGCGGTGGCGCAGGCGGTGCTCGGCGACGTGCTGCGTCTGCCCTATCGCGTCGAGCCGGGCCCCACCGCCCCGGTGACGCTGGTGACGCCGCGCCCGGTCGCGCGGAGCGCCGTCTTCGCGCTGTTCGAGGACGCGCTACGCGCCAGCAACCTGGCAGTGGTGCGCGACGGATCGACCTTCGTCGTCGCGCCGATCGACGCCGCGCGGACGATAGCAGGGCCGGCCTCGCCCGGCGTGCCCGGCTTCGGCACCGAGGTGATCCCGCTCCAGTTCGTCTCCGCCGACGAGATGCGGCGGCTGCTGGAGCCGGTGCTGCCCGGCGTCGTCACCGCATCCGATCCGACGCAGAACAGCATCACCGTGTCGGGCACCACCGGCCAGCGTCAGAATGTCCGCGACCTGCTCCGCCAGTTCGACGTCAACTGGCTCAGGAACATGACGTTCGGCCTGTTCGTGCCGCAGCGCACCGACGCGCGGCTGATCGTGCCCGAACTCGACCGGCTGCTCAATGCGCCCGGCGCGCCCACAGCCGGTCTCGTCCGCCTGATCGCGATGGAGCGGCTGAACGGCATCCTCGCGATCACCCAGCAGCGCCAGTATCTGGAGGACGTGCGCCGCTTCATCGAGGTGCTGGATCGCGAAGGCGAGTCCAACGAGCGCCGGCTTTGGGTCTACCGCGTGCAGAACGGCCGCTCGAAGGATCTCGTCCGGACGATCAACGCGGCCTTCGGCCGATCGACCGGCACCGGCGATCAACCCGTCGCCGACGTGCCGCCGGGCGGCCCCGGCGACGCTCAGCCCTCGCCGCCGCCGCAGAGCGTCAACCCGCTCGCGCCGCCTCAGCCGGCCAACGCCGCGCCGCCCGTGGCCGGCGCCCCGGCCGCCACGCCGGCGGACGACAGCGTGCACGCGACGATCACCAGCGACGAGGCCAACAACTCGATCGTCGTGTTCGGCACCCAGCGCGACTTCGCGGTGATCGAGGATGCGCTGCGCAAGCTCGACATCCTGCCGCAGCAGGTGATGATCGAGGCGGCGATCACCGAGGTGACGCTAAACGACAACATGCGCTACGGTGTTCAGTGGAGCTTCGACACCGGCCGCAACAACTTCGCGCTCACGGAAGGCACGACGGCGGCGCCGGTGCGCCAGTTCCCCGGCTTCTCCTACTTCTACGGCGGCAACTCGATTTCCGCGACGCTGAACGCGCTGGAGCAACGGACCCACATCAACGTCATTTCCGCGCCCAAGCTGATGGTGCTCAACAACCAGACGGCGGCGTTGCAGGTGGGCGATCAGGTGCCCGTCGCCACCCAATCGGCGGTCGGCGTCGTCACGTCGAACTCGGCGATCGTCAACTCGATCGAATACCGTGACACCGGCGTGATCCTGCGCATCACCCCGCGCGTGAACGCCAGCGGGCTGGTGTTGCTCGACGTCGCGCAGGAGGTGAGCGCCGTCAGCCCGGCTTCGACTACGACTTCGGCGACCAGCAACTCGCCGACCATTTCCACGCGTCGTATCTCCACCTCGGTGGCGGTGCAGGACGGGCAGGTGATCGCACTGGGCGGCCTGATCCGCGACAGCCGGACGCGCGGGCGGGACGGCCTGCCTTACCTCTCGCGCATCCCCGTCGTCGGCGCGCTGTTCGGGCGGCAGGACAATCTGCAGGATCGCACCGAGCTGCTCGTCCTGCTGAAGCCGCATGTCGTCCGCACGCCGGAGGATGCGAGCGCGATCACCGACGAGCTCCGCTCCAAGATCCGCAGCGTCGAGCCGATCCGGGGCCGCACTGTGCAGCCGGTGACGCGCACGTTGCCGTGATCGGCGGGCCGCCTTCCGCCGGGTCGCGGGAGGAGGGCGAGGATCCCGAGGCCGGCTTCGCGCTCCTCGTCGCGGTGCTGGCGATGGCGCTGATCGCGGTGGTGGCGGCGGGCGTGATCGCATCGACGCGCGGCACGCTCGATATCGCGGGCGCCGAGCGGCAGCGCGCGCGGCTGGAGGCGGCGGCGGACGCCGGCGTGGTGCTCGCCGTCCGCGCGCTGTCGATGACCGAGCGCGAGCGGCGCTGGGCGCCCGACGGGCGGCACCGGCTGCGCTTCGACGGGATCGAGATCGACGTGAGCCTGGAGGACGAGCGCGGCAAGATCCCGCTCAACGCCATCGACGAGCAGCAGGCACGCCGCATGTTCGAGGCGGCGGGGGCGGAAGGCGAGGCGCTGGACGCGGTGAGCGACGCCTTCCTGGATTGGCGCGATCCCGATGGCAACCCCCGCCCGCATGGCGCGGAGGCGGCCGCCTATGTCGGGCTCGGCCGGAGCCCGCGCAACGGCCCGTTCCGCTCGATGGACGAGCTCGGTGGCGTGCGCGGCGTGACGCCTGCGATGGTCGCGCGGCTGCGGTCGGCGGTGACGGTGATCGGGGCGGAAGGCGAGGGCTTCGACGAACGCTACGCGCACCCGCTCGCGCTCGGCGTCATGGGGGTGGGCGCCGCGAGCGCGATCGAGCGAGAGCGTGAGATCGCGGGCGAGCGCCCGGTGCTGCCGCTTCAGGCCGTGGAGAGTCTCGTCGGGCGCGGCATCACCATCCGCGTCGAGGCGCGGGACGGGCAGGGCGGCCGCTACCGCAAGGCCGAGATCGTGCAGCTCACCGGCCGCCGCGATCCCGCCTATCTGGTGCGCGCGGTGGAGTAGCTCAATTCGTCCGCACCGCGACGCCGCCGCCCGCCACCGGCGTCAGCACCGCCGCCGTCAGACCCCAAACCGACAGCGTCGCGGTGCGGGGCGCGTCGCGTGGCCCGTCGGCTGCCGCAACCGCCGCGCCGCCGCCCGCGCCGTAGAAGATGTGCTGACCGATCTGCGTCACCCGCGTGAGTCGCGCCGCCCAACCAGGATGCACGTAACCCGCATGGTAGTTGAGCGCGGTGCCCACCGCCGACGCTGGCAGCCCGCCGTCGATCGCCAGCGTCGCGATGCGCACCGCGCCCGCCCAGCTCGCGCCCGGCTTCCACCGCGCCATCGCGCCGTCGCAGGTGAAGGTGAACTGACAGCCGGTGCGTCGCTCGGAACCCTGGTACACCACGCCGCACACCGTCTTGGGATAAGCGGGGTCGCGCAGCCGGTTGAGCACCACCTGCGCCACCGCCTCCTGCCCCGCCTGCGGTTCGTGGCCCGCTTCGTAGCTGATCGCCTGCGCCAGGCACTGGAGCGCACGCTCCCGCTCGCCGCCCGTCAGGCCGAGCCCGGTGGCGACGCCGGCCGTCGGCAGATTGCCCCCTGCATGCGCGGGCGCGCAGGCGAGCGCCGCCCCAACCATCCCGCCAAGAGTCCTCCAGCCGCGCAATCGCCCGTCCCCGATCCTGCCGCGTAGAGGCCATGTCGAGGCGGATTTTGCAAGCCACGGATCGCGTCGGCTAGGCGGTCGCCGGTCCGGCCGCGAGGGCGGCCAGCAGGAGCGCGCCGAGAGGACCCGCGTCTCCGCCGAGCGCCGCCGGCACGATCATCGTCGCGATCGTCTCGGCGGTGACGAAGGGCAGGTAGCCGCCAAGCTTGGCGACGATGCCGGCGCGCACCAGCGGCAGGAGCTGCGGCTGGCCAAGCCCGACGCCGCCGCCGACCACGATCGCGGCGGGGGCGAGCGTGGTCAGCAGCGCGGCGAAGCCCTCAGCCAGCGCGTCTGCAACCAGCGACCAGGCCGGATCGTCCGGCGGCAGTGCGTCGGCCGGGCGGCCGGCACGCGCAGCGATGGCAGGGCCGGAGGCGAGGCCCTCCAAGCAGTCGCCGTGGAAGGGACAGCTCCCTGCGAAGCCATCGCCCGCCAGTCGCCGCACGCGCAGGTGCCCGGCCTCCGGGTGCATCCGCCCCGAGACAGGCGCCCCGTTCGCGACGAGCCCCACGCCGATGCCGGTGCCGATCGTCACATAGGCATGGTCGGCGAGGCCGCGCGCCGCGCCCCAGCGCCCTTCCGCCAACGCGGCGGCGGTGACGTCCGTGTGGAGGCGCGCGGGCGCTCCCGCCGCTTCGGCGAGGGGGCGCAGCACGTCGGCTCCCGCCCAGCCCGGCTTGGGCGTCGCCAGCATCCGCCCGTGCTCGGCCGACGCCGGGTCGAGCGCGACGGGGCCGAAGCTCGCGACGCCCAGCCCCGCCAGCGCGCGGTCGCGCCGCCACTCCGCGAGGCGGTCCGCCACCGCAGCGAGCGTCTCGGCCGGGGTGGTCGTCGGCACCGTCAGCCGATCGACGATGTCGCGATCGCGGCCGAGCACCGCCACCGTCTTGGTGCCGCCGAGCTCGACGCCTGCGAAGAACGCATCGTCCGCCACCTCAGGCTCCCATCAGGTGCGCCGCGATTTCGCGCCTGTGCGGCCGCCGCCGATGCTCGAACAGGTAGAGCCCCTGCCAGGTGCCGAGCACCATGCGGCCGCCCGCGACGGGTATGGCGAGGCTCGTCGCGGTTAGCGCGGTGCGCAGGTGCGCGGGCATGTCGTCCGGCCCCTCGTCGTCATGCTCGTAGCCGGCGCCCTCAGGCGCCAGCCTCTCGAAATAGGCGGCGATATCGCGTCGCACCGCCGGCGCGGCATTCTCTTGAACGAGCAGCGATGCCGAGGTGTGGCGGCAGAACAGCGTCAGCAGCCCTTCGTCGACGCGTCTCTCCGCCAGCCAGCGCGCCACCTCTTCGGTGAACTCGACGAGGCCCTTGCCGCGCGTCTCGATCGTGAAGCGGGTCGAGGCCTGGCGGAGGGGAGCGTCGCTCATCCTCCTGCAAACGCGGCGGCGCGCGCGTCCGATCCCGAGCAGTCGTCGCCGATCCCCGTCGCGATCCCCGGCATCGGTGCGCAAGGCCAATTTGGGCCACGCCGGTCGCGGCTCATGATCCGAGCCGGCGCTCACAACCCGTTGGCGGTCGTGCAGTTGCCCTTGTTGGGATGGGTCGCGTCGGGCGAGACGTTGAAGTCCTTGCTGCGCGCCCGGAAGGCGGCGGTGCGGGTGATCGTGGCGGGCAGGCGCAGCAGCTCGTTCATGCGAAGCGGGAAGAGCGCGGCATACCGGTAGCTCACCTGCGCGTGGATCATCACCTCGTCCTTGGTGAGCGTGCGCGCGTAGACCGGCGTCGTGCTGGTGGTGGCGCAGCCCAGCACCGGCGCCGCGGCGATGAGCGCGCCGTCGAACTGCTGGTTGATGATCTGGTTGGCCACCACGCCGTCGCCGTCGGGATCGACGCCCTTGATGACGGTGAGCACCGCGCGGCCGGCGTTGCGGATGTCGTAGGGCTTGGCCGAAACGTCGAGCGCCGTGAACAGGTCGTACACCTGCGTCTCGGTCGCCGCGATCGGGCCGTCGCCATTCTGGGCGAGCAGGTCCGCCAGCATCGTCGCCATGCGCTGCACCTTGTTGGTGGCAAGCTCGTAGTTGGCGATCTCGAGCCCGCCCATCATCAGTGCGAGCAGCACGGGCAGGACAAGCGCGAACTCGACGAAGGCGACCGCGCGATTGTCGCGCGCGAGGTGCCGGATCACGACGTCTTCACCGGCTCGTTGCGCGTGACGACGGTGGCGGTCAGCGACTGGTAGGTCTTGCCGGTGATCCTGCTCATCCAGGTGAACAGGTAGGCACCGGGAAAGGTGGCGGTGTAGCTGACGACATCGCCGGTGCCGCCCTCAGTGCCGCTCTTCGCGATTGCGGCGTCCCAGCGACCGTTCCCGTTGCGATCGGTGAACGTTTCGGCGGCCTGGTTGCCGCTCGCCGCGTCATAGACGCCGTTGCCGTTGCGATCGACGAAGGGCTCGGGTTGCGAGCTCGTGAAGTCGGCGTAGACCGTGGTCGAGATGGCGAGCGACCGCCCCGACGCGATCGCATAGTCCGCCATCGCACGCGTGACGTAGGCGCGCATCGCCGTGTCTCGCGCGGTCTCCGAAGACTCCTGCGATGCCGACGAGGCGCGCGCCGCCTCCAGCAGCGCGCCGTTGAGCGACGTCTGCTCCATGTAGAAATGGCCGAACTCGATCGTGCCGCAGATCAGCGTGATGAGCACCGGCGCGATGAGCGCGAACTCCATCGTCGTGGTGCCGCGACGATCGCGCCGGAGACCGCGTCGCGTCATTGCGTGAGATGCAGGTCGATGAGCTCCTGCGCGATCGTGGTGAAGGCCGAGTTGATCGCGGTCGTGCTCGTCGTCTCGAAATAACCGCCGGTCGCGCAGCCCTGGAACATGGAACGGGTATCCGAATTCATGTCGTTGCCGCCGCGATTGAGCGCGACGATGAAGATCAGCGGCGGGTTGGTCTCCGCCTTGGCCGCTTCGCACGTCTTCTTGAAGCGCAGCTCCTCGGCGGACTTGAACTTCGAGTAGTCCGTGTCGTTGATCAACGTCTTGTCGACCGTCGCGCCATAGGCGGTGTAGAAGCGATCATTATAGTTGTTCCCTTGGATCAGGTCGGTCCTACCGTCCGTCATGAACACGATCGCGCGCTTCGGCTTCTCGGTCGTCGGATTGGTGCGGGTGAACACGTCGTCGCGCACCAGCAGCCGGTAGCCCCACAGGAAGCCGATATGGTGCATGGTGCCGATCGCGGGGGTAACGGGCGCGACCTTGTTGTCGATAAAATTGTCGTAGGTGCTCTTGGTGCGGCCATAGCCGACCTCCATGCCGGCCTCGGGGCATTGGAAGTTCGGCGACGGCGGTGCGGTATCCTGCCAATTGCCGGAGCTGCTCTTGCTACCCTGCACCTGGTAGGCCGACGGCTGCCTCCAATAGGAAGTCTCGGACACGTGCGGGATGCGTGAAGTCACGATCTTATACTTGGCAAGGTTGCCAGGAGCGGCCGGATCGAAGTTTGACGCCGGTGCCCAGTAAGTTGTCGTGTTACTCGCGTCGTTTGTGTTGTTGGTTACCACCACATCATTACCGACGCCTGCGTACCCGTCGTTTAGTCCGATGTAGAACTTGTAGAAATATGGTTTAGCGTAATTTTGATTCGCCACAAAGTCGAAGATGCTGCTGCCATAGCCCGCATCCATGAGGAACATGTTGTTCGCGATGTCCATGCCCGGCAGGACCTTATAGTAGTTGCTGGTGGGATCGTTCGCGTTGTTAAGGCTGTAGGGCAGGTACACCGGGGGATAGAAAAAGGGGGTGATCGCCGGCATGTTGCCCTCGCCGGGCAGCGTGCGCTGGATGTCGTAGGCATCGCTTTCCTTGACGGAAAGATTTGAACTCATGTCGACATGTGTCGGATCGTCCGCGACGCAGCCCTTCCAGGCGAGCGGCTGGCTCGGCCAGGTAAAATTGACCTGTCCGGAATATGGCCCAGCGGAGGTGAAGCCGATGAGCTCCTTCACCGACACGCCGTACTTCTTCAGGATGTCGCCGACGTTGGTGGTGACGGTATAGTTGATGATGCCCATCGCCAAGTCCGAGCGCGTGGTCGAACCCTGGTATAGCGCGGTGATGAAGTTGTGCATCGACGTCTTGAGCGCGTCCATGCTGGTGTTGGTGCCGTCCAGCATGTTCGCCATCGAGCCGGTATTGTCGAGCACCACCATCACTTCCAGCGGGCGCGGCTGAAGTGACGCCTTCGCTATGACCGAGATGCGCTGGGTGCGCTTGCCGAACAATTGCATGAACGCCATCGGCAGATCGCCCTGCGCGGTGACGGTGGTCTGGTTCACGCCCGCCACCGTCTGGAACAGCGGCGTCGGCGAGATCGTCGGCATGCCCATGTAGCCGTCGGGAAAGTTGCCCGTGAAGTAGGCGCTCACCTGATGGTTGCGATCGCTCGACGTGCCGTCGGTGTTGTTGAACGCGCGCGCCCCGGCCAGGGCCGCGGCATCGACGCCCGCCTGCATCTGGCTCTTCGCGATGTAGATGCGGCCGAGATCCGTCGCCGAGCCCACCGCGCCGATCATCGGCAGGATGCTGGCCGCGACCAGCGGTAGGCTCGCCCCGCGTTCCGAACGCCACAGCGCGCCGGCGCGCGCGCGCGCGGTCGCCACAGCCGTCTTCGTCCGCGATAGAGCTTTCCGGAACATCGTCGATCCCGGTAGCGGGCGATGGGTTAAGGAATCTTCCATGGCCGACCTGTCCGATCCCGATCGCGCGCTGGCGCTTGCCACCGTGCCGCCCGCCACGCGGCAGGCGGTGGCGGTGCTGTGGGCGCTGGACGAGCGGTTGGCAGGGATCGTGGCGGCGACGCGCGAGCCGGCATTGGGGCTGATGCGGCTGGTCTGGTGGCGCGACGCGCTCGACGCGCTGGCGGCCGGTGCGCCGGGTGGCGAGCCGCTGCTCGCCGCCTGCGCCGCGGCCGGGCTCGACGGGCCCGCGCTGGCCGCGACGGCGGCCGGGTGGGAGGCACTGCTCGACAATCCAGAAACCGGCGACGCCGCCGTCGCCGCCCACGCCGTCGAACGGGGCGAGAGGCTGTTCCTCCTCTCGGGTGCTCTGATCGGTGCCGCCCACGCTGAGGAGGAGCGGTTGCGTGCGGCGGGCAATGGCTGGGCGCGGGTCGACTGCGCGCGGCGGCTCGGGCGGACGGCGCGCGCGGCGGCGATCCGCGCGGGTGCCGTCGCAGCCTTGGAACGCGCGATGGCGGAGCGGTGGCCGCGTCGGCTGCGGCCGCTCGGCCAGCTCGCGGCGCTGGCGCTCGCCGACTGCGGCGGTTCCCCGCCTGCCGGTCGGGCGCGGGCGCTTCGCGTGCTGCGCCACCAGTTGACGGGCCGCTGAAGGCTTGGCGGCGGCGGCGACGCGCATTACCCTGGCGTCCGATGGGGAGCGGCCTGACACGATATCTCGCGGGCGTCGCGTCGGCGCTGCTGCTGGTGGCGGCCGGTTTCTTCCTGTGGCGCGCGCTTGCTCGCGACGGCACCGCCCCCGCGCTCCCGCAGCCGTTGGCGCAGGTGGCGGCCGCCGGACCGGAAGCGCCGACCGCGGCGGACGCCCCGCAGGCAACCGAGGCGACGCGCGAGGAGAAGCGCTTCCACCGCTACGACCATGACCGCGACGGCAAGGTTTCTCGCGAAGAGTATCTCGCCGCTCGCCGCAAGGCGTTCGCGCGGCTGGATCTCAACCATGACGGCGTGCTGCAGTTCGACGAATATGCCGCGAAGGCGGGAGCCAAGTTCGCCGGCGCCGATGCCGACAAGTCCGGCGCGCTCGACGCCGCCGAGTTCGCGACGACGCGCGTCGTCCGCAAGGCCAAGCCGCGCTGCCCGCCCGCGCAGGCCACGTCGCCCGCGCGGGACGACGCCGACGAGGGTTGATCGAGGGGCTAGGCGGGCACCGCCTCCGCGCCCGCTCGCCACTCCGCCAGCGCCTGCGTGGCGCGCGCTGTCATCAGTGTCTTGCGATCGGCCTTGCGCGCGCGGCCGTCGAGCGGCGGGAACAGGCCGAAATTGACGTTCATCGGCTGATAGTGCTCGGCCTGCGCGCCGCCGGTAATGTGGCCGAGCAGCGCGCCCAGCGCGGTCTCGGCCGGGGGCGGCGCGAGCGCGCGGCCGTGGCGCTCCGCCGCCGCGAAGCGCCCGGCGAGGAGGCCGATCGCCGCCGACTCGACATAGCCCTCGCAGCCGGTGATCTGGCCTGCGAAGCGGATCGCCGGCCGCGAACGCAGCCTGAGCTCGCCGTCGAGCAGTAGGGGCGAGCGGATGAAGGTGTTGCGGTGCAGCCCGCCCAGTCGCGCGAACTCCGCCTTCTCCAGCCCGGGGATGGTGCGGAAGATACGCACCTGCTCGGCATGGCGCAGCTTCGTCTGGAAGCCGACGATGTTCCACAGCGTGCCCAGCGCATTATCCTGGCGAAGCTGGACCACGGCGTGCGGCCAGCGCCCGGTGCGCGGATCGTCGAGGCCGACGGGCTTCATCGGCCCGTGGCGCAGCGTCTCGCGCCCGCGCTCCGCCATCACCTCGATCGGCATGCAGCCGTCGAAATAGGGCGTGTCGCGCTCCCACTCGCGAAACTCGGTCTTGTCGCCGGCAAGCAGCGCGTCGACGAACGCACCATATTGGTCGCGGTCCATCGGGCAGTTGATGTAGTCGTGGCCTTCGCCCTTGTTCCAGCGCGACTGGAACCAGCACACGTCCATATCGATCGTGTCGCGGTGCACGATCGGTGCGATTGCGTCGAAGAAGGCGAGTGCGTCGCGACCCGTCTCGGCGGCTATCGCGCCGGCGAGGCCGCTGGCGGTAAGCGGCCCGGTCGCGACGATCGCGGGGCCGTCGGGAAGCGCGTCGATGCGCTCGCGGACGAGCTCGATCAGCGGGTGCGCCGCGATCGCGGCGGTGACGCCCTCCGCGAAGCCGTCGCGATCGACCGCCAGCGCCGATCCGGCGGGTACGCGGTGACGATCCGCCTGCGCCAGGATCAGCGAGCCCAGCGCGCGCATCTCGGCATGGAGGAGTCCGACGGCGTTGCGCTCCGCGTCGCCCGAGCGGAAGCTGTTCGAGCAGACGAGCTCGGCGAGCTGATCGCCATGGTGCGCGGGCGTCGCCTCCACGCCCCGCATCTCCGACAGCCGGACGCGCAGGCCCGCTTCGGCGAGCTGCCATGCGGCCTCCGATCCGGCGAGGCCGCCGCCGATGACGTGGATATCGTGCATCGCCACCCCCTAGCGCAGCGCGACACCGGGCGGAACCGGCCGTGCAGAGGGCTCGTTCGGCCGGCGACAGGGGAGAGCGACCACGGCCGATACCGTCGACACGCCTACCGTCGCCAGCGTCGCGGCGCCGCCATCGGCGTGGGGCTGGGTGCTCGCCAGCGGCGTGGCGATGGTGGTGGCCGGCATCGTCGCACTGGCGGCGCCGATCGGCACCTCGCTCGTCGTCACGATCGCGCTTGGATGGATCCTGACGATCTTGGGCGTCGCCGGGATCGTCATGGGGCTGCGCGCGCACACCGCGCACCGCCGCTCGCTTGACCTCGTCTACGGGGCCGCGTCGCTGGCGATCGGGCTGGTGGCGCTACTGGAGCCCGCCAGCGCGACGGCGGCGCTGACGCTCGGCTTCGCGCTGTGGCTGGCGGTGCGTGGGCTGGCCGAGCTTGTCGGCGCCACGCGGGCGGGGCAGGGGCGTATCCGCACGCTCCTCATCGTGGCAGGTCTGGTCAACCTGCTGCTCGCGGCGGCACTGCTCGCCTCCTGGCCGTTCCCCGCGATCGAGGTGATCGGGCTGTTCGTGGGGCTGAGCCTGATGATCGCGGGCGTGGTGGCCATCGCGACCGCGATGCAGCTCCGCCGGCTCGCGTGAGGCTGTTCACGATCGGCTATGAGGGCGCGACGCAGGCCGATCTCGTCGCGGCGCTGGAGCGGGCGAGCGTGCGCCGGCTGGTCGACGTCCGCCAGCTGCCGCTGTCGCGCCGCCCCGGCTTTTCTAAGACGCCGCTCCGGCTGGCGTTGGCGGAGCACGGGATTGACTACATACACTTGCGCGCGCTCGGCACGCCACCCGCCGGGCGCGAGGCGGCGCGGCGTGGGCGGTACGAGGAGATGGCGACGATCTACCGCGCGACGCTCGCCCATCCGGACGCGCTCGCGGCAGCGGCGCGGTTGCGTGACCTAGCGGCGGACATGCCCTCGGCGCTGCTCTGCTTCGAGCGCGAGCCGGCGCATTGCCACCGAAAGGTGCTGATCGACGAGGCACTGCCCGACGCGGAGGTCGAGCATCTCTTCGCCTGAGCGCCGGCTCAGCCCTTCTTCAGCGTCGAAGGATTGTGCGCGGCCTTGGCGCCGCTGTCCGTCTTCACGACTACCTTCGGGTCGTCCTCGGATGCCTTGAACTTATTGCCCTTGATGGTGACGTCCGATGTCACCTTCTTCTCGACCGTGCCGTGGGCGGTGCCGCCGTGGCTCTTCCACGTCACCTTGTCGCCCTTCTTCACGTCCGCCATTATCGTCTCTCCCGTCACCGGCGAGTGAGCGCGCGGGCGTCTTCGCGGTTCCGTCCCGCGCCGGGACATGGGTCGCCAAGTGACAGGCGCCGATCGTCCTTCCTGACGTTTAATCTACCATGATGATCGAAGCAGCCGCCATCGCACCACCCGTGCTTGTCGCCGACGCCGTCGTCGAGCCGCAGGAGGGCACGCCGCGCTGGGCGACGCTCGCCGCCGACCTGCGCTTCTTCCTGATCTGCTACTTGGCGGGGCTGATCGTCTTCCTCGTCATGTTGAGCTGAGCGCACCGTCGCAGGCGCGGTGCAGCCGCCACGCGATGGCGGCTGCCGCCACGCTGCCCGCCGCCACCAGGAACAGCGTGTCCGCGACCGGCACGCCCAGCCGCACCGCGCCCGCGAACAGCAGCGATCCCGCCACCATCGCGCCCGAGTTGACGATGTTGTTCGCCGCGACCGTGCGTGCGGTGTGCAGCTTGTCCACCGTGGTGGTCAGGAAGGCGTAGAGCGGCACCACGAACATGCCACCGAACACCGACAGGCCGAACAGGTCTACGAGCAGGTGCACCGCCTCGTGCCGCCGCAGGAACCGGGCGATATCCGCGACGTCGTCGAGCGCCTGCCAATGCCCGCACACGTTGCGCAGGTCGACCAGGAACAACCCCATCAGGATCGACGCCGCCGCCGCGTAGCGCGCCGAGACGGTGCCGCCGAGAAGGCGGTTGATCGCGAGCGATCCGCACGCGACGCCGATCGAGAAAATCGCCAGGAACAGCGTCGCCACCGATTGGTCGGCCTGGAGCACATTCTTGACGAGCGGCACGAACAGCGCGGAGAGCACCGCCGCCTGCATCCAGAAGGCGCTGATCGCCAGGACGGCGAGCAGCAGCCGAGGCACGTGCAGCGTTTCCGACACCAGCCGTATCGAAGCCCGTACGACGTGGAAATCGAGCGGCTTCCCGCGCTCGCCGGGCGGCGCCGCGGGGATCTGCGTCGCCGCCACTCGCCCCATCAGTGCGACACCGAGGACGCCGGCGGCCGCCGCGGATGGCGGAATGATTCCGCCCACCAGGATGCCGAGCAGCACGGCGGTGTAGGTTCCCGCCTCGACGAGGCCGGTGCCGCCCAGCACCTCGTCGGCGCGCAGGTGCTGGGGTAGCAGCGCGTACTTGATGGGTCCGAAGAAGGTGGAGTGCATCCCCATCGAGAACAGCGCGGCCAGCAGCACCGGTACCGACTGGATCATCAGCCCGGCCGCGCCGACGAGCATGATGACGATCTCCAGCGTCTTTACCCAGCGCGTCACCATCGCCTTGTCGCGACAGTCCGCGAGCTGGCCGGCAAGCGCGGAGAACAGGAAGAACGGCAGGATGAACAAGCCGTTGGCCAGCGCATTGAAGGCGGCTTCACGGTGCGGATCGGAGAAGACGCGATAGGTGACGAGCATCACCATCGCCGTCTTGAACAGGTTGTCGTTGAAGGCGCCGAGAAACTGCGTGACGAACAGCGGCAGGAAGCGCCGCCGCGCCAGGAGATGGAAGGAAGCCTGCATTCGGAACCGAGAACCCTGTCTGCCCCGACGCCCCGCATAGCGCGACGGGATCGCTCCGCCAATCGCCTGGCGGGATCGCCTCGCCTTGCGAGGTTCAAACGCCGTCCGATCCGGGCTAGGCAGGGGGCGGCCATGCTGTCGCTGCCCAACATCCTCACGCTGTCGCGCATCTTCGCGGTGCCGATCCTGGTAGCGCTGCTGTGGCATCCGGGCTGGCTCGGCTATATCCTCGCCTTCCTGCTCTACTGCGTGGCGGGCGTGACCGACTATCTCGACGGCTATCTCGCGCGCGCGCAGGGTGCGGTGTCCAGGCTGGGCGTGTTCCTCGATCCGATCGCGGACAAGATCATGGTCGCCGCCGTGATCGTGATGTTGATATCCACCGAACAGGCGCTGGGCGGGCACCCCGTGGTGGCCGGGTGGCACGTGATGGCGGCGCTCGTCATCCTGCTGCGCGAGATTGCGGTCTCCGGCCTGCGCGAGTTCCTCGCCGGCGTTTCGGTATCGGTGCCGGTGTCGCGGCTCGCCAAGTGGAAGACGGCGTTCCAGATGGTGGCGCTGGGCGCGCTGATCCTCGCGGGCGCGACGCCGCACGCGCCTTGGGTACACATCGTCGGCTTGGCCTGCCTCTGGGGCGCGGCGGCGCTCACGCTGGTGACGGGGTGGGACTATCTGCGCATCGGCCTCCGGCACATGGATTGACGCGGCATGAGCATCGAACTCCTCTACTTCGCCTGGGTGCGCGAGCGCGTCGGCCTCGATCGCGAGGAGGTGGACGTGCCCGACGGCATCGAGGATGTCGCGGCGCTGGTCGGCTGGCTGGCGGCGCGCGGCGGCGGCTGGCGGCAGGCGCTGGGGGACCTTTCGCGGCTGCGCTACGCTGCGGACGAGGCGTTCGTAGGTGCCGATCATCCGCTCGCCGGCGTGCGCGAGCTGGCGATCTTCCCGCCGGTGACGGGCGGGTGATCCGCGCCGTCTCGACGGCCGCGCCGATCGACGTTTCGAACGAGTTCGCCGCGTTGGAGGGGCTGGGCGGCGGCGGCGTGGCGAGCTTCACCGGCGTGGTGCGCGGCGACGACGACCTCGTCGCGCTGACGCTGGAAACGCACGCGGCGATGGCGGCGCGCGCGCTGTCGGCGATCGCGGAGCAGGCGGTCGCGCGCTTCGACCTGCTCGGCGCGACGCTGATCCACCGCCATGGACGCCTCGCCGTGGGTGAGCGCATCGTGCTCGTCGGCACCGCCGCGCGCCACCGCAGCGCGGCGCTCGACGGCTGCGCCTTCCTGATCGACTGGGCGAAGACAAAGGCGCCTTACTGGAAGCGCGAGGAGTGGGCGGACGGCACCGCCCGCTGGGTGGAGGCCAGGCACGAGGACGAGGCGGCGGCCGCTGCCTGGCGCTAGGCGGCGTCGCGCAGCGCGTCGGCGAGCAGTGCGAACTCCTTGGCGCGCGGGCTGCCCTTGCGCCACGCGAGCGCGATGCGGCGCGCGGGGTGCTCGGCGTCGAGCGGCCTCGCGACCACGTCGGTGCCGTTCAGGATGCCGGCTTGGATCGCCATCTCGGGCAGGAGCGTGAGGCCAAGCCCGTTGTCGACCATCTGGACGAGCGTGTGGAGCGACGTGCCGAGCATCGCCGCCTCGCTCGCCATCTCGGGCCGGTTGCAAGCGGCGAGCGCGTGGTCCTTCAGGCAATGCCCGTCCTCCAGCAGGAGGAGGCGCGTCTCGTCGATCTCGTCGGGCGCGATCGACACGCTCTTGGCCCCCGCTTCGCGCGCGGGCATGGCGATTTGAAGCCGGTCTTCGAACAGGTCGACCGTCTCGACGTCGCCGCAGCGGAAGGGCAGGGCGAGGAGGACGCAATCGAGCCGCCCGCGCGCCAGCGAGTCGCACGCCTGCGACGACACCTCCTCGCGCAGGTACAGCTTGAGATCGGGCCAGTCGGCGCGCAGCTTGGGCAGCAGGCGCGGTAGCAGGAAGGGTGCGATCGTCGGGATGACCCCCATCCGAAGGTCGCCCGACAGCGGCTTGCCCGCCGCGCGCGCCAGATCGGCGAGCTTCTCGGCTTCGGCGAGCACGCGCCGCGCCTGACCGGCGATGCGGTCGCCGACGGGAGTGAAGCGTACTACTCGCCGAGTCCGCTCGACCAGCGGAAGGCCGAGCAGCGACTCAAGTTCGCGCAAGCCCGCCGACAGGGTCGACTGCGTCACGAACGAGGCCGCCGCCGCCTGCCCGAAATGCCCATGCTCGTGAAGCGCCACCAGATACTGGAGCTGCTTCAGCGTCGGCAGGTAAATGCTCATCAAAAAGAGCCTTACTCGATCACTGGCGGTGGAATAATCGATTTGTGCTTTTACCGAGCTTCCTGCAAGAGGGTGTGGACCCCCCCCCTTTAGGAGTGCCCCCAATGCTCACCGTCGGCGACAAGTTTCCTTCGCTTACCCTCCCCGTTCAGCAGGGCACCTCCGCGCTTCCGGCTGACGAGACGATCGACACCGGCGAGACCGGCGGGAAGTGGAAGGTCGTGTTCTACTGGCCCAAGGACTTCACCTTCATCTGCCCGACCGAGATCATCGGCTACGGCGAGCTCAAGTCCGACTTTGAGGATCGCGACGCGGTGCTGATCGGCGCGTCAACCGACACCGATTTCGTCCACTTCGCATGGCGCAAGTCCGACGAGCGGCTGGCAAACTGCGATTTCCCGTGGATCGCGGACAATTCGAAGAAGCTGGCCTCCGCGCTCGGGATCGTCGCCGAGGATGCGGGCGTCGCCTATCGCGCGACCTTCATCGTCGATCCGCACAACGTCATCCAGCACGTCACGGTGAACGGCCTTAACCAGGGCCGCAACCCGCAGGAGGCGCTCCGCGTCCTCGACGCCCTGCAGACCGACGAGCTCTGCCCCTGCAACTGGTCGCAGGGTGAAGAGGTGCTGAAGCCGGCGGCGTAACGCCTTCGGCAGGTTTTCCGGGGCGTGCGGGCCGCGCTCGCACGCCCCGGTTTTACGTCGGCAAAGGAAAGATCATGTCGCTCAAGGCGTTCGCCGAGGCTCTTCCGGATTATGCGAAGGATCTGCGGCTCAACATGGGATCACTGCTCAACGATCAGTCGCTAGGCGATCAGCGCAAGTACGGGCTGATTCTCGCCTGCGCGCACGGCACAGCATACAAGCCGATGGTCGAGGCCGCCGAGGCGGAATGCGAGGGCAAGCTGTCGCCCGAGGCTGCCAACGCGGCACGCGCGGCGGCGGCGGTGATGGCGATGAACAACGTCTACTATCGCTTCGTGCACCTGGTCTCGAACCCGGACTACGGCACGATGCCGGCCAAGCTGCGCATGAACGTGATCGGCAATCCCGGCATCGACAAGGCGGATTTCGAGCTGTTCAGCCTTGCCGTCTCGGCGATGAACGGCTGCGGGATGTGCATAGACAGTCACGAGAAGGTGTTGAAATCGCATGGCGTCGGCACCGACGTGGTGCAGGCCGGCGCGCGTGTCGGCGCGATCGTCAAGGCGGTGGCGACGGTCCACGCGACGCTCTGACCGTGGGCGCACACGCGGCGCGACACTGGCAAAGCGTCGGGCTTGTGCCTACCTCGTGATGTAACCGGACGGAGCCGCCATGTCGCTCATCGCCTACCTCGACTCGATCGCGGCGCGCGATCCTGCGCCGCGCACGCGCTGGGAGGTGCTGACCTATCCTGGCGTCTGGGCGCTGTTCTGGCACCGGATCGCGTATCGCCTTTACGGCAGGCGGCTGTTCTTCCTCGCGCGTGCGGTCAACCACTATGCGCGCGCGCGGACGGGGATCGATATCCACCCGGGCGCGACGATCGGGCGCAACTTCTTCATAGATCACGGCTTCAGCGTCATCGGCGAGACAGCCGTGATCGGCGACGACGTGACCATCTACCAGAACGCGACCTTGGGCGGCACGAACCCGGTGAACGGCGTGGCGGGCAAGCGCCACCCCACGATCCTCTCCGGGGCGGTGATCGGATCGGGCGCGCAGGTACTAGGCCCGATCACGGTCGGCGAGGGAGCGCGGATCGGCGCCAATGCCGTGGTCACGCGCGACGTGGCGGCGGGCGCGACGATGGTCGGAATCCCCGCGCGCTCGACGCTGGTCGACGCGGCGGAGACGCAGCGCTTCACGCCCTACGGCACGTGCGGGCAGATGTTCGATCCGGCGACGCAGAATCTCGAGATCATGCGTTGCGAGATTGAGCAGTTGAGGAAGCGCATAGACGAGCTCATCCGGGAACGGGACGTCGAGCCCATCGAGCGCGGCCGCGCCCGCGACGCGGATCGGGAGAGCGCGTGAGCGCGGTAGTCCCGTTTCCTCGCGGGGGCGCGGCGCCGTCGCAAATCGGCTTCGATCGGGCCGAGCTGGCCCGCATCCTCGATCTTTACGGCCGTATGGTCGCCGCCGGCCACTGGCGTGACTACGCCATCGATCTCGGCCGAGACGCCGCCGTCTTTGCAGCCTTCCGCCGCACCGCCGAGCGGCCGGAGTTCCGGATCGAGAAGCGTCCCGCGCTCCGCCTTCGCCAGGGCCAGTGGGCGCTCGTCGCGGAGCATGGCGCGGTGGTGAAGCGCGGACACGAGCTTGGGCCAGTGCTGGCGCCCGTCGAGCGCAAGCTTCTCAAGCTGGTCGAGGACTGATCGGCCGGGTTCGAGGCCGACCTTGCCGCTAGCGGTCGCGCACCCGCTCGTGATGGCGGATGACTTCCTCGATGATGAAACGCAGGAACTTCTCCGAGAAGTCCGGATCGAGCCGTGCATCCGCGGCGAGCCCGCGCAGCCGCTCGATCTGGCGCATCTCGCGGCTGGGATCGGCGGGCGGGAGTCCGGCCTCCGCCTTGTGCCGGCCGACCGCCTGCGTGACCTTGAAGCGCTCGGCCAGAAGGTAGACGAGCGCCGCGTCGATATTGTCGATGCTGCGGCGGTATCCGTCCAGAACGTCGTCGGCCATCGGTACCCCCTGAACGGGCCTCATCGCCATCCATGAGGACGCTGGCAAGCCTTGCCATCGCCCGCGCCAGCCCCCAATGCACCCGCGCATGATCGCGACCGTCCATCCCCTGCGCGGCCCCGGCCGCGCGCCCTCGCTCGATCCGCTGCTGTCGCTCGTCGCCGCCGACATGAACAAGGTGAACGGCGTTATTCTTACCCGGATGGAGAGCCACGTGCCGCTCATCCCGGAGCTCGCCGGGCACCTGATCGCGGGCGGCGGCAAGCGGATGCGGCCGATGCTGACGCTCGCCTGCGCGCGGCTCGTCGGCTATCAGGGCACCCGCCACCACCTGCTCGCCGCCACCGTGGAATTCATCCACACCGCGACGCTGCTCCACGACGACGTCGTCGACAGTTCCTCCACCAGGCGCGGGCGGCGCACCGCCAATACCATCTGGGGTAATTCCGCGAGCGTGCTGGTCGGCGACTTCCTGTTCAGCCGCGCCTTCGAGCTGATGGTCGAGGATGGCGGCCTGCGCGTACTCAAGATCCTGTCGCGCGCCTCGGCGATCATCGCCGAAGGCGAGGTGGCGCAGCTCACCGCGCAGCGTCGCATCGACACCGGCGAGGAGCGCTATCTCGCGATCATCGACGCCAAGACGGCGGCCCTGTTCGCCGCCGCCTGCCGCATCGCCGCCGTCGTCGCCGAGCGCGACGAGGCGGAGGAGGAGGCGCTCGACGCCTATGGTCGCAATCTCGGCATCGCTTTCCAGCTCGTCGACGACGCGATCGACTATGCGTCCGACCGAGGGACGATGGGCAAGGATGCCGGCGACGATTTCCGCGACGGCAAGGTGACGCTGCCCGTCATCCTCGCGCACGCGCGCGGAGACGAGGCTGACCGCGCGTTCTGGCGCGAGGCGATCACGGGTGTCCGCAACGACGAGGGGGCGCTTGTGCAAGCGATGGGCCTGCTGGAGCGCACCGGCGCCGTCGACGACACGCTCGCCCGCGCGCGCCATTACGGCCGCCGTGCGATCGACGCGCTCGGCCGCTTCCCCGACGGACGCGCGAAGGCGGCTCTGATCGAGGCGGCGGAGTTTGCGACCAGCCGCGCCTACTGACGCCGACAGACCTTCGTCATGGTCGCGCCACGACGCACGCGCTAACGGCTACGCGGTGGGGGCACGGGCGAGGAGATATGCGGCGGCGGTGATGCTCGCCACGGCGGCGGCGCGGGCGCGTGCGTCGGGTGGCGCGGACGTCGTCGACGACTCGGAAGTCGAGACGCCGGGTCACTGCCACTTGGAAGCGTGGGCGACCGACCTACCCGCCGGTGGCAGCCTCTACAATCTCGCCCCTGCCTGCACGCCCAAGCGAACACCGTGGCTGGAGATCGACGGCTTCCTCACCCATTATGATCCGGTGCGTGGCCAAGCATCGAAGGCGATCGGCTTCGGGCCCAAGATCAACCTGCGGCCTGCGGCGAGCGGGCTGGGCATCGGCATCGAGGGCTCGATCGCCATCGACGCCTCGCGGGGCAAGCCCGCCTACGTGACCGCGATGGTGCCGTTCACGCTGCCGATCGGCCCGCGCTGGATCGTGAACGCCAACATCGGCACGCAATATGTGCGCGGTGTCCACGGTCTCGGCATCACCGCCGGTACTCAGGCGGTCTATCAGCCGCCGAAGGGTCCCGAGTTGATGATCGAGACGTTCGTGGTCGGTGGCGGCCCGATCGGCCAGCAGGCGCACCTGCGCTGGACGGTGGACAGGGGTCGCATCGACCTCGACCTCATGGCATCGCGCTACCCAGATGGCGTATCGCGCCACGCCATGACGCTGGGCTTGACCATCCGGCGCTGACGGGCGCGACGCGGGGGGCTAGGGCAGGGCGGTGCTGCCGATCGACGCCGTCCTTCCCGATCTTCTCGCCGCGCTACGCCAGCGCGCCACAGCGGTTCTGGTGGCGCCGCCCGGCGCGGGCAAGACGACGGAAGTGGCGCCGGCGCTGCTCCGCGAGCCTTGGTGCGCGGGCGAGGTGCTGCTGCTCAGCCCGCGCCGTCTCGCCGCGCGCGCGGCGGCGGAGCGGATGGCGGGGCAGGCCGGCGAGGCGGTCGGCGACACGTTTGGCTATGCGACGCGGCTGGATAGCCGGCGCTCGGCGGCGACGCGGGTGACGGTGATGACGGAGGGCATCTTCGTCGCACGCATCCAGGCCGATCCCGAACTCGCCGGCGTGTCTGCCGTGCTGTTCGATGAAGTGCACGAGCGCAGCCTCGACAGCGACTTCGGCCTGGCGCTGGCGCTGGACGCGCAGGGCGCGCTCCGTCCCGATCTGCGGCTGCTGGCGATGTCGGCGACGCTCGACGGGGCCGGCTTCGCCCGGCTGATGGGCGACGGCACGCCGGTGATCGAAAGCGCGGGCCGCGCCCATCCTATAGAGATGCGCCACATCGGCCGTGATCCGGGCGCGCGGATCGAGGACGCCGTGGCCGCCGCGATCCGCCGCGGGTTGGCCGAGGGGGAGGGCGGCGTGCTCGTCTTCCTGCCCGGCGTCGCAGAGATCGAGCGCACCGCCGAGCGGCTCGACGCGCTGCCACCCGACGTCGCGCTCCACTGCCTTCACGGCAGTCTCGATCCCTCCGAGCAGCGCGCCGCGATCGCGCCCGCCGCTCCGGGTGCGCGCAAGCTGGTGCTGGCGACCGCCATCGCCGAGACCAGCCTGACGATCGATGGCGTGACGGTGGTGATCGACTCGGGCCTCGCGCGCCGACCGCGCTACGATCGCGCCGCCGGCGTGACCCGGCTCGCCACCGAGCGGGTGAGCCGCGCCGCCGCCGATCAGCGCGCTGGCCGCGCCGGCAGACAGGCGCCGGGCGTCGTCTATCGGCTGTGGGAGCAGGCGGCCACCGCTGGGCTGCCCGCCTATGATCCGCCCGAGATCATGGAGGCGGACCTCTCTGCGTTGCTGCTCGACTGCGCGATCTGGGGCGTCGCCGATCCGGCGGCGCTACGCTGGCTCGATCCGCCGCCAGCCGCCGCCGTGGCCGAGGCGCGGGCGCGGCTCGCATCGCTCGGCGCGCTCGATGCCGACGGGCGGCCGACGCCGCACGGCCGCTCGATCGCGCGGCTACCGCTGCCGCCGCGCCTCGGGCATATGCTGGCGGCGGCGCCCGATCCGGCGCTGGCGGCGGAGGTGGCGGTGCTGCTCTCCGAGCGTGGGCTCGGCGGGCCATCGGCCGACCTCGCCGAGCGGCTCGACCGCTGGCGGCGCGAGCGGGGTGGGCGGGCGGAGGCGGCGCGCGGCCTCGCCCGACGTTGGGCCAAGCTCGTGCCGCCGCGAACGGGCGAAGGCAGCGTCGCGGCCTGCGTGGCGCTCGCTTACCCTGACCGCGTCGCGCGTCGGCGCGATGCGACGGGGGAGGCATGGGTGAGCGCCGGCGGTCGCGGCTTCCGCCTCGATCCCGCGGTACTGCTCGCCCGGGCGGAGTGGCTGGCGGTGGCGGAGACGGCGGGATCGGCCGCGGGTGCGCGCATCCTCTCCGCCGCCGCGATTGACCGCATCGAGATCGAGGCGCTGTTCGCGACCCGCATCGTCGAGCATCGCGACGTCCGCTTCGTGCCCGAGACCGGCGGCGTCGTTGCGATTCGCGAGCGGCGGCTTGGCGCGCTACGCCTCTCGGGCGGGGCCGACGACGCGCCCGATCCGGCGGCGATCGCGGGAGCGTTGCTGGATGGCGTACGCGCGGGCGGGCTGACGCTGGTCGACTGGCCGGAAGCGACGGCGCGGTTGCGCGAGCGCGCCGCCTTCGCGCGGCGTTTCGATGCGTCGATCGTCGATCTCGGCGACGCGGCGCTGCTCGCCGGACTTGACGAGTGGCTGCCGCCGTTGCTCGCGGGCGTGCGCCGGCTGAGCGCGATCGACCCGGCGGCGCTCGGCGGTGCGATCGACACAGCGCTCGGCTGGGAGGGCAGGCGTGCCGTCGACCGGCTCGCGCCCGATCGCTTCGCCAGCCCGGCTGGGAGCACGCACGAGATCGACTATGCGGCCGACGCTGGCCCGACCGTTGAGCTGCGCCCGCAAGCACTGTTCGGGCTCGCCACCCACCCGACGGTGGCAGACGGGCGCGTGCCGCTCGTCCTGTCGCTCACCTCGCCGGCGGGGCGCGCGATCCAGACCACGCGAGACCTGCCGGGCTTCTGGGCGGGGAGCTGGGCCGATGTCGCGCGCGAGATGCGCGGCCGTTATCCGCGTCACCCCTGGCCCGACAATCCCGCCGCCGCCGACCCGACCTTGCGCACCAAGCGCGCCGCGCAGCGCCCTTGACGTCACTCGAGCGGCTGCGGCATCGCTCGCGCGGGTTCCAGCGTTGGGGTCGGATCATGGCGGCGCGCATCTATCAACGGGTCAAGAGCACGATGCAGTCGGGTAAGCGGCGCGTCGGCCAGTGGACGCTGGAATTCGAGCCCGCGGAGGCCAAGCGCGCCGATCCGCTGACGGGCTGGGCGGGATCGGGCGATACCCGCGAGCAGGTGCGGATCACCTTCGATTCGTTGGAGGCGGCGACCGGCTACGCGGATCATCACGGCATCCCGGCGACGGTGATCCCCGGGCATGAGCGCAAGCTGCAGATCCAAGCCTATGCCGACAATTTCATCGTCGGCCCGATCACGCCCGCCGGCGACTAGGCCTCTGCCAGGAAGCCGGCACCGAGCAGCAGCAGCAGCTTGACGTCGATCATCGCGCCCGCCGCGCGCCGTTCCGCCACGTACGCGGAGACGCGCCCGAGCGGCACGCGATGGACGGTGATGCCCTCGCCCTCTATGCCGCCGCCGTCGCCCGTCTTCTTGAGGCCCGAGCAGCGTACCAGCGTGAACGTCTCGGAGACCATGCCGGGCGAGGAGGCGAACTCGCCCAGCTCCTCGATCGTGGCGGCGCGATAGCCGGTCTCCTCCTCCAGCTCACGGCGTGCGGCGTCGATCACGTTCTCGCCTTCCCGCTCGTCGCCGATCAGGCCGGCGGGCAGCTCCAGGCAATCGCGCCCGATCGGCACGCGATACTGCTCGACGAGCAGGACGTGGCCGTCGTGGATCGCGAGCATGACGGCAGCGCGGATGCCCCGCGCGCGCGACACATATTCCCAGCGCCCTTGCTGGCGGACCTTGATGAAGCGCCCCTCCCAGCGCGTCTCGACGGGGGCGTCGCGATCGGGGTCGTGGGCGGGGTCGGTCATAGCAGGATCAGTCTGTCAGGAAGCTCGTTGGTGTCGTCCGGAGAACGCGGGAAATGCTCGGCCAGCACCGCGCCGATCCGCTCTACCGCGTCGATCATGCCCTCGGCCGGCCGGCCATCGCGTACGCCGGCGACTAGCAGCGCCATCGCCGCGCCCCACGTCTCCGGCGCCACCCGTTCGTTGATCGCCGCATCCGCAACGATCTCGGCGCGCCGCTCGGCCAGCGACAGGTAGACGAGCACGCCCGTCCTTGCGCGCGTGCGGCTCTCCACGCTCAGGCGGAACAGGAGGATGGCACGGCGGCGCACCCGGCGCGTGGCGGTGCCGGCGGGGATCATCGCGCGCCGCACCGCCGGCGCGCCGAACAGCAGCCGCCCGGCCACGAACAGCAGCGTCGCCAGCAACAGCAGCACGAACAGCAGCTCGCCGAGCGTCGGCACGCTCCAACCGCCACGCACACCGGCGAGCAGCGCGACCCACGGCCCCGGCGACGCCGCCGCCAGCGCCAGCCCCAACAGGGCGAGCAGCATCGACCAGTGCGCGACCACGTCGCCATAGCCATCGGACTCGGGCGCGATCACCGTCACGATCTCGCCGTCGCTCCGCGCCTCGGCGGCGGCGACGGCGGCCGCGACGCGTGTCCGCTCGGTATCGCTCAGCATCACCAGCCCCCCGAGGCGCCGCCGCCGCCGCCCGATCCGCCGCCGCCGCCGGTGAAGCCGCCGCCCATCCAGCCGCCGCCGCCGTCGGACAAGCCGCCGCCGAAGCCGCCGCCGCTCCAGCCGCCGCGCCGGCTGTCAGACAGTGCATCGAGTGCCGACCACATCAGGATCGGGCCGAGCCCGCCGCCCCCGCCGCCGTAGCGCGTGCCCCGCCGTCTGAGGCCGCTCAGTACCACGAAGCCGATCACGAACAGCCAGAAAACAAGGCCCCACGGCACGCCGTCGCCGCCCGATCGCGCGTGCGCCTTGTTCCACGCGGCGATCGCCGCCTGCTCCTTGGCGCGCGCCTGGTCGTCGGGCTGCGAAAGGATGTCGGCGATGGCGTCGGCGCCGGCATCGATGCCGCCGGGCATGTCGCCGGCCTTGAAGGCCGGCAGGATCTTCGTCTGGATGATGATACTGGAATAGGCGTCGGTCAGCACACCCTCCACGCCGTAGCCAGTCTCGATGCCGACCTTCCGCTCGGCGGGCGCGACGAGCAGGATCGTGCCGTTGTTGGCGCCCTTCAACCCCACTCCCCAGGCGCGCAGCAGCGCCACGCCATATTGCTGTACGTCCTGCCCGCCGAGCGTCGGCACGGTGGCGACGACGAGCTGGCGCCCGGTGCGCTGCTGGAGGCCTTGCAGCTTCGCGGTCAGCGCCGCCTCGCGATCGTCGGGGATCACATTCGCCGCATCGACGACGAGCCCGGTGAACTTGGGAAACTCCTGCGCGCGCGCCGCTCCGGCAATCAGCAGCAGCGCGAGCGCGACTAGCCATGCCAGCAAGCGCGGATCGGCGGCGACCCGGACAGGGCGGGCGAGCGTCACGCCCGCCTCAGAAGCTCACCTTGGGCGCTTCCTCGGCGTTGGCGGCGGTGGCCTTGAACGGGGTGATCGGCTTGGCGCCGTAGATCAGCTTGGCGCCGATCGCGTCGGGGAAGGTGCGGATGCGCGTATTATAGTCCTGCACCGCCTGGTTGTAATCCGAGCGCGCGACCGCGATGCGGTTCTCGGTGCCTTCGAGCTGCGACTGGAGTGCCACGAACTGCTCGTTGGCCTTGAGATCGGGATAGGCCTCCTGCACCGCCAGCAGCCGCCCGAGCGCGCCGGAGAGCTGGTTTTGCGCGTCCTGGAAGGCCTTCACCTTGGCGGGATCGGAGAGGTCGTCGGCGTTGAGCGTCACCGAGGTTGCCTTGGCGCGCGCGTTGGTGACGCCTTCCAGCGTCGACTGCTCGTGCGTGGCGTAGCCCTTCACGGTCGCGACGAGGTTCGGCACCAGATCGGCGCGCCGCTGATACTGGTTCTCGACGTCCGCCCACTTGGCCTTGGCGTTCTCCTCCGCGGTAGGGATCGCGTTGACCCCGCAGCCGGCGAGCGCGAGCGTGGCGAAGGGCGCGGTGAGGACGAGGCGCGAGCGGATCATGGCTTTGGTGGCTCCCCAGGTGTCTGGCGGAGGCAATACACTCGCGTCGGGCTGGTCGCAACGGCGCTTGCGGGGTCGAAACCAGATGATACGCTCAGCAAAGGACGCGGCGAGGGGAGGCCAGGAATGTTGTCTGAGTTCAAGAAGTTCATCATGCGGGGCAACGTCCTCGATCTCGCGGTCGCCGTCATCATCGGCGCCGCGTTCAACAAGATCGTCACTTCGCTCACCGAAGACGTGCTGATGCCGGTGATCGGCCGCGTCTTCGGCGGGCTTGATTTCTCAGGCTACTTCCTCGTGCTGGCGCCTGCCAAGGTGCCGTCCGCGCTCGCCGGCTCCAGCGACTATGCCGCGCTCAAGAAGGCGGGCGTGCCGCTGCTCGGCTACGGCGAGTTCATCACCCAGGCGGTCAACTTCCTGATCGTCGCCTTTATCGTATTCCTGATCGTGCGAGCCGTGAACAGGCTGGTCCGCCTCCACGAGAAGCCGGTCGAGATCGCGGCCGCGCCCGATGCGGCGGACGTGGTGCTGCTGCGCGAGATCAGGGACGAGCTGCGACGCCGGTGACGAGGTTGCGGCCGGAGCCTGGCAGGTCTATATCGTTCTCGCTTGCTTCGGCGGCTATGGTGATAAACGGTGTCGTGAAATAGATGCAGCGGACCCGGGGGCAGTACCCGGCGGCTCCACCAAAAGCGCCGGCAACGGGGCTTCTGACGGGGCCGAACCAGGATCGACGTGTATTCAAAGACGATATTTTTGCCCGGCCTGATTGAGCCGTTAAACCGATCAAATCCACAAGTGCCAACGACAACGAGGCGCTTGCCCTGGCCGCGTAACAAGTCCTAACGGATAAGTTACTTCAACCAGAGCGCGGTTGGTCCGCACCGGGCAACAGAAGCGGTATCCAGCGGCACGGGGGGTGCCGGGCAACAGAAACCCCCCACCTTCCTATAGCGCTACTCCGTCACCCAGGACTGGATCAGGGGTCCAGCTTCTCACGGCCAGACGCAGCGGGATGCCTGCCGGATCAATTCCAGGATACGAGCTGCGGCGACGTACCGGGCACTGCGCCGGACCTCCTAGCCGTTCGCCCTGACCCTGTCGAAGGGCTGCCTTGCCTTCGTCCAGGAAGGGCAGGGCTTCGACAGGCTCAGCCCGAACCGGGTGGTTGCGAGAATGGGTAGCGGCGGTCCGGTCCGGTAGGGCGCGTGGCGCATCAGTCGGCCCTGTCGATCGGAGAGGGCGGTGGCCTCC
The DNA here is from genome assembly GCF_965200105.1 of Sphingomonas sp. Classification (GTDB taxonomy): domain Bacteria; phylum Pseudomonadota; class Alphaproteobacteria; order Sphingomonadales; family Sphingomonadaceae; genus Solisphingomonas. The sequence continues at coordinate 6,015 of NZ_CBDATN010000003.1, read as the reverse complement.
CGATCAAGCCTGGCGACACCGGGCCGCCACTGGCCATGGGGCCTTGGAGGTGCGCCGACACCGCTCACGCCGCAACGAAGAAGGGCTCCCAACAAAGAAGGGCCCCCGTCGCCGGGAGCCCTTCTCGGTCAGGCCTGTGGGCCGGATCAGTCGTCGTCGCGGGTGAGGAAGGCCGGCGCGAACTCGGGCGCGGGGCCCTCGTTGCCGCCTTCGCCGCGATCGCGACGCGGCCCACCATCGCGGCGGGGCCCGCGATCGCCGCCTTCGCCGCGCGGGCCACGATCGCCGCCGTCACGGCGGGGACCACGATCACCATCGCGACGCGGGCCGCGATCGCCGCCACCGCCGCCATCGCGACGCGGGCCGCGATCGGAGCGCGGCTCACGCGGCTCGCGCGGCGGACGCGTGTCCTCCAACTCGGCGCCGGTCTCCTGATCGACGACGCGCATCGACAGGCGGACCTTACCGCGCTGGTCGATTTCCAGCACCTTGACCTTCACGGCCTGGCCCTCGGTAAGCGCGTCCGCCACCTTCTCGACGCGCTCGTTCCTGATCTCGGAGACGTGGACGAGCCCGTCCTTGCCACCCATGAAGTTCACGAACGCGCCGAAATCGACGAGGTTGACGACCTTGCCGTCATAGACCTTGCCTACCTCGGCCTCGGCGGTGAGGCCGATGATCCAGGCCTTTGCGGCCTCGATCTGCGCGGGATCGGAAGACGAGATCTTGACGGTGCCGTCGTCGTCGATGTCCACCTTGGCGCCGGTGGTGGCGACGATCTCGCGGATCACCTTGCCGCCGGTGCCGATCACGTCGCGGATCTTGTCCTTGGGCACCTGGATGCTCTCGATCCGGGGCGCGTGCGCGGACAACTCGCCGCGCGTTTGGTCGAGCGCCTTGGCCATCTCGCCGAGGATGTGGTCGCGGCCGCCCTTCGCCTGGGCGAGCGCGTCGCGCATGATCTCCTCGGTGATGCCGGCGATCTTGATGTCCATCTGAAGGCTGGTGATGCCCTCCGACGTGCCCGCCACCTTGAAGTCCATGTCGCCGAGATGATCCTCGTCGCCGAGGATGTCGGACAGGATCGCGTAGTCCTTGCCTTCCAGGATCAGGCCCATCGCGATGCCCGAGACCGGCCGCTTGATCGGCACGCCGGCGTCCATCAGCGCGAGCGACCCGCCGCACACCGTCGCCATCGACGAGGAGCCGTTGCTCTCCGTAATGTCGGAGGTGAGGCGGATCGTGTAGGGGAACTCCTCCTTCGTCGGCAGCACGCCGTGGAGCGCGCGCCAGGCGAGCTTGCCGTGGCCGATCTCGCGGCGGCCCGGCGCGCCGAAGCGGCCGACCTCGCCCACCGAGTAGGGCGGGAAGTTGTAGTGCAGCATGAAGTGCTCGTAGCGCAGCCCGTTCAGGCCATCGATCATCTGCTCGGACTCCTTGGTGCCGAGCGTGCAGGTAGCGATGGTCTGCGTCTCGCCGCGCGTGAACAGCGCCGAGCCGTGGGCGCGCGGCAGGAAGTGCGCGAGCGCCTCGATCGGGCGCACCGTCTTGGTGTCGCGGCCGTCGATGCGGCGGCCGTCCTTCAGGATCGCGCCGCGTACGATATCGGCCTCAAGCTTCTTCACGAGCTTCAAGGTGCCGAGATACTGCGCCGGATCGCTCTCCTTCAGGCTCGCGAACGCCTCGCGCGCCTTGGTGCGTGCGGCGTTGACCGCGTTCTGGCGCTGCTGCTTGTCGGTGAGCTTGTAGGCGGCAGTGAGATCGTCGCCGATCGCGGCGCGCAGCTTGGCCATCGACTCCGACTTGTCGGCGACGGGGGCCAGTTCCCAAGGCTCCTTCGCGGCCTTCTCCGCGAGTTGGATGATCGCGTCGATCACGGTGCGGCTCGCCTCGTGCGCGAACACGACGGCGCCGAGCATCACGTCCTCGGAAAGCTCCTTGGCCTCCGATTCCACCATCATGACCGCGTCCTGCGTGGCGGCGACGACGAGGTCGAGCTCGCCCCCCGCGACCTCGGCGTCGGTCGGGTTGAGCTGATACTCGCCGTCCTTGTAGCCGACGCGTGCGCAGCCGATCGGGCCCATGAAGGGCACGCCCGAGATGGTGAGCGCGGCGGACGCGGCCACCATCGCCAGGATGTCGGGCTCGTTCTCGCCGTCATAGGAGAGAACGTGGCAGATCACGTTGATCTCGTTGTAGAAGCCTTCCGGGAACAGCGGGCGGATCGGCCGGTCGATGAGGCGGGAGACCAGCGTCTCCTTCTCGGTGGCGCCGCGCTCGCGCTTGAAGAAGCCGCCCGGAATGCGACCGGAGGAGAAATACTTCTCCTGATAATGGACGGTCAGGGGAAAGAAATCCTGCCCCTCCTTCACGGTGCGCGCGGCCGTCACGGCACACAGCACCACCGTCTCGCCGAGCGTCGCGAGAACCGCGCCGTCGGCCTGGCGCGCCACGCGCCCGGTCTCCAGCGTCAGCGGCTTGCCGCCCCACTGGATCTCGACCTTCTGGGTATCGAACATTCGTTTTCCTTCAGACCGCGCGCCCTATGCGTCGCGGGGCCTCATCTGCGGGCTATCCGGCCCGCGTCGGTTCGGAGCCTGTTGTCGCGGCTCCCGGAGGCGATGCGGCCGGATTGCCGGGCCCCCCATGCGAAACGGCCCGCCGGGTGAGCGGGCCGTTCCGAAATCCTTACTTGCGCAGCCCGAGCTTGGAGATCAGGTCCGCGTAGCGCTGCACGTCCTTCTTCTTGAGATAGTCGAGCAGCGTGCGCCGCTTGTTGACCATCATCAGCAGGCCGCGGCGCGAATGGTTGTCCTTGGCATGGCCCTTGAAGTGCTCGGTCAGGTTCTTGATGCGCTCCGTCAGGATCGCGACCTGGATCTCGGGGCTGCCGGTATCCCCCGAGCCACGCGCATTCTCTTCGATGACCGCGCTCTTGCGCTCCGCCGTGATCGACATTCGTGTCAGTCCTTCGACATCGGGTTACAGGTTGAAGCCGCGCACCACCGTCATCCCCGTCCCGTCGTGATCGACGAGGGCGACCGGAACAGAGCGGTCGGTCGCGAGGTACGGGCCCGGTGGCGCTGGCGTCCCGATCACCCGGCGCCCTTGGCGGAGCGCCGCTGCCTGATCGGGGGTGAGGGCGAAGGCCGGGATGTCGTCCAGCCCCGCACTCAGCGGCAGGAGTGCCTGTTCAAGTGCGCGGGCCTTAGCCAGTTCGGCCAAAATGTCGAGCGAAATCGCCTCGGCGAGCCCGAAAGGGCCGGCCCGCGTGCGGCGGAGCATCGTGACGTGGCCAACGGTGCCGAGCGCGTGCGCGATGTCGCGCGCAAGGCTGCGGATGTATGTGCCTTTCGAGACGGCGGCTTCGAGCGTGACGTCATCCTCCCCTGCAAGGGGAGGGGGACCGCCGCAGGCGGTGGAGGGGTGCGGCGCAGCGTCGCTACCCCTCCACCACGCTTCGCGCGGTTCCCCTCCCCTGGAAGGGGAGGATCGAAGATCGCGTACCGTCACTTGCCGGCTCGCCAGCGTGACCGCCTCGCCGCTGCGCGCGAGATCGTAGGCGCGGCGGCCTTCCACTTTCAGCGCGGAGTAGGCGGGAGGCACCTGCTCGGTCGCGCCGGTGAAGCTCGGCAGCACCGCCTCCACTTGCGCGAGCGCAGGCCGCACGTCGCTGGTCGCGATCACCGCGCCCTCGGCGTCGAGCGTGTCGGTCTCCTCTCCGAACCGAACGGTGAAGGCATAGGCCTTGTCGCTGTCCAGCGCGCGGCCGCACAGCTTGGTCGCCTCACCAAGCGCCACCGGCAGCACGCCCGACGCCAGCGGATCGAGCGTGCCGCCGTGGCCCACCTTCACCTTGGCGTAGCCGCCGTCGCGCAGCGCGCGCTTGACGCGCGAGACGATGTCGGTGGATCCCGGCCCGACCGGCTTGTCGATCACCAGCCAACCGTGGAGCGCAGGACCAAGCCGGGGCGCCCTGTTGTGCGCCGTCATTCGCCGTCGAGGTCGCGCGCCACGTCGGGGCGGCGGAGCAGCGCGTCGATGTGGCTGCCCTCCTCGAAGCTCTCGTCACCGACAAATTTGAGCCTGGCGGCGAACTTCATGTTCACCCGCGCCGCCACCTCGCGCTGGAGGTAGGCGGTGTTGGTGCGCAGCGCCTTCAGCACGGCAGGCTCGTCGGCGCCGAGCAGCGGCTTCACGAACACGGTGGCGTGGCGCAGATCGGGCGACATGCGCACCTCCGTCACCGAGACGCTGTGCTGGCTGAGCGTCTCGTCATGCACGTCGCCGCGCATCAGCACTTCCGACAACACATGCCGTACCTGCTCGCCGACGCGGAGCAGGCGGACCGAGCGATCGCCGGCGGTATCGTTGTGGCGCATCACCTAAGCTCCCTCTCCCCTCGGGGAGAGGGGTGGGGTGAGGGGCCGCGCCGGCGGGCGCGATCCGGACTTGGCGGAGGGAAGCTCGGCTCACGCCCTCATCCCCGACCCTCCCCCGCGTGCGGGAGAGGGAGTATCTCACAGCGTCCGCTCGCGCATCTCCACCTCGAACGTCTCCAGGAAATCGCCCGCCTTGATGTCGGTGTGGCTCTCGAAAGTCACGCCGCACTCCAGGCCGGCGCGGACCTCGGGGACGTCGTCCTTGAAGCGGCGCAGCGAGGCAATCGTGCCGTTGTAGATGATGACGTCCTCGCGCGTGATGCGGGCGCGCAGCGCCTTGCGGATGAAGCCCTCGACCACCAGAAGGCCGGCCGCGCGGCCGTGTTTGCCCGCCGAGAACACCTCGCGCACCTCGGCGCGGCCGACGACCGTCTCGATCGCCTCCGGCCCGAGCTGTCCGGCCATCGCGGCGCGGATCTCGTCGAGCAGATCGTAGATCACGTCGTAATATTTCAACGCGACCTGATCGCGGGTCGCGATCTCGCGCGCCTTGGCGTTGGCGCGCACGTTGAAGCCGATGATCGGCGCCTTGGACGCCGCCGCCAGCGTGACGTCGCTCTCGGTGATGCCGCCGACGCCAGAGTGCAGGATGCGCACCTGGATGAGATCGGTCGAGATCTTGTTGAGCGACCCGACGATCGCCTCGACGGAGCCTTGCGTATCCGCCTTCACCACCACCGGATATTGCTGCGCCTGCTTTTCGCGGAACTGCGAGAACATGGACTCGAGCGATGCCGGCGCGTTGGTGGTGCGCTTGCGCTGGATCACGCCGGCGCGATACTCGGCGACCTCACGGGCGCGCGCCTCGTTCTCCACCACCGACAGCGGATCGCCCGCGCCGGGCACGCCCGACAGGCCGAGGATCTCCACCGGCTGCGATGGGCCCGCCGTCTTCACCTGCGCGCCCTTGTCGTCGATCAGCGCGCGTACCTTGCCGCTCTCCGCGCCGACGACGAAGATGTCGCCGACCTTGAGCGTGCCGCGCCGCACCAGCACCGTCGCCACCGGACCACGACCCTTGTCGAGCTTGGCCTCGATGACCGAGCCCTCGGCCTCGCGGTCGGGATTGGCGCGCAGTTCGAGCAGCTCCGACTGGAGCAGGATCTTCTCGATCAGCTCGTCCAAGCCCGTCTTGGCGAGCGCGGAGACCTCGACCTCCTGCACGTCGCCGCCCATGCTCTCGACCTGGACGTCGTACTGGAGCAGCGCCTCGCGCACCTTTTGTGCATTGCCACCGGGCTTGTCGACCTTGTTGATCGCCACGATCATCGGCTTGGCGGCCGCGCGCGTGTGGTTGATCGCCTCGATCGTCTGCGGGCGGATGCCATCGTCGGCGGCCACCACGATCACGACGATGTCGGTCACGTCGGCGCCGCGCGCGCGCATGTCGCTGAACGCCTCGTGGCCCGGCGTGTCGAGGAAGGTGACGCGATCACCGGTGGACACCGTGATCTGATAGGCGCCTATATGCTGGGTGATGCCGCCCGCCTCGCCGGCCGCGACGTCGGTGCCGCGCAGCGCGTCGAGCAGCGACGTCTTGCCGTGATCGACATGGCCCATGATCGTCACCACC
>NZ_CBDATN010000002.1:1407500-2259755 GCF_965200105.1 Sphingomonas sp. | reverse complement strand
TTCTACACCTACTTCCCTCGTGCCCGGGCCAACAGCCAGTTAGGCAAAGGAACTGGCTCCATATGAGGCCGCGCTACTGCCGGTCTCAAGCACCGAAGGCATCCCGGTGACGCCCTACGACCTTGCGCACGTTTTCCGGCGTCCAAGCACTACCCTTGAGGCTGCGCACCCCAGTGCCGTTTAACCGCTCAGCAACGGCTTCCCAGCGGCCAACTCCCTCTGGGAAGGCCAACAGCGCTCGTTCGAGCCCCGCATAGGCTTCCCGGCGCAACTCCCCCATCCGCTCCCGTTCCGCCACCCGAAACGCCTTGAAATGCGCGATGGGGTCGAAGCGACGCCCGTCGACCGTAATTGGATCGGGTGACAGTGCAACCAATTCGAGCCCAAGTTCCTCGGCCTGGCGGCGCAGATGAGGATTGCTCCGCCACAGGTTGCGTTCCTCGAAGGCGACATAAGCAAGCACCGCGTGCTGGTAGGCACAGAGGCGGCGGGCATCAACGAGGGCATCCCGCACCAACTGGGTCGCCCGGTCGGTGCGCACGTCCATGAAGGCAACCTCCCCGACGAGGCTGACCGCTTCATCCCGGGCCCACTGACGCACTCGTTCGCGCTGGTACCGAATCGTGCGGCTGGCCCCGGCTGCACCTTCGATATCGATGGGTAGCCGGCGGAAGTCGGCCCAAGTGATCGGTAGCGTCCAGTAAAACCCCACGCAGGCCGCCTTCATTCGCTCCGCCTCCACAAATCCATCTGATCCGGCCCGCGCTCGGACAATTCCGAGCTGCCGGTCCGCCTCAGGCTACGACTCGATACGGTCTTTCATCAACAGCGGGGACGACAGCGACCATTGACAATCGAACGGTCAACAAAAGCGGCGCTTGAAACTCTCGTTACGAGATTTTCGCGCACAAACGGACAGAGAAGGACCAAAGCTAATGGGTAAGAAGCAGAAAGCCGGGCGGGACGCGAACGACGAGTGGATGACGATCAGCATTCTCGAACACCCGTACAGCCACACCGGCGCATTTCCACCCGACAGTTCCAAACTGCAGCGCCGGGTCGCCAAAAATCCGATGACGGCTGTGTTCGAATGCGCGGAGCAGGTCCAGAAAACCCACGAGAGCTTCCGAAATGAACTCTATCAAGGATTGCAGTACGCCTACGCAATCGCCCGGCACTTCAGCATGGATTTCAAGTCTTTCAAGGCATTTTACGATCTGCGGTTTTTCCAGGACGGCAAGCGAAAGTTCAAGGCTTCAAAACAGCATAAAAACGCCCTGCGGCACGTGATGAACTACGTGTTCAACGCGACAAGCGGCACGGCGCGCAAACGGACCGGAAAGTACGCGGCTGGCTTGAGCGATTACATGCAGATGGGAATGCCGGCTCACATCGTGGCCGAACAGATTAAGGCAGATGGTGGGATTGAGAAGCTGTACGAAATCAGCATCGAAACAGAGGCGGCCCGGTTGAAGCGCCACCGTAGCCCGTCGAAGGGACCCGATCCGGACTTTTTGATCGATGATGAGCCTGTGCACCTGGGCGGTAAGGCATCCAAAACACCGGCCCAGGACTGGAGCTTGGACGGACTCGACGATGACTCGAACGCGCAGCCCAAGGACATGGGCGAAATCGAAGTCGATTTGGAGGATTCGCTACAGCTTGAGGGCGCTGATACCGAAGCGGGCGAAGGGCTGGTGCTGAAGCGGGGAGAGGATCCGAACGGCCGGCCGACGGTCGAAATTGAGGTGCCCGCGAAGATGCAAGCTTGGCTGCTCGGTCTCAAAAACGGCGAGCGAGCGGTGCTGCGGATCGAGTGCAAGGGGTCGGATGAGGGCGACGATCAGGATGACGGGTGGGTGCGACTGCGAGCCAAGCACGTGTTCCAGTGGCCCGCGGCACGTTCCCAGTTAATCCACTGATAAGCCCGGGTTGGGGCGGCGAGGCTGCCCCCGCTCCTCAATCCCGCACCAAAACAGGGTGACGCCAGGGGTCCTGAGCCGGCCTGGGCTTGCTGTCGAGCTCGGATGAGGACCGCGGGAGCATCAGAATGTCGTCGAAGCTCGCCCGGCCCCGCATTAGGGCTTTAAAGTTGTAGGTGTGCACGTAACCGAGGTCGCTCGTTATGGGGGTGGCGGTGAGCGACAGGAGAGGTCCGCCCCGGGGGCAGTACCGGGCGCCCGATGGCCCCAAGTGCTCATCCAGCGGCTCACGGAGCCGGCCCCCCGGCGGCATCACCGCAAGTCCTTGCAGGTGCAGCCCGTCATTGGGCACGAGATTATGCAGCGCGGAGCGGGCACTGACCTTCGCACCCTTCGCGACGGGGAAGTCGGGGGCGAGGATCCAGTGGGGAGTCCAGGGTCTGCGGCTCGGCGCGCTCGCGTTGCGCCACACCCGCTCACAAAGCCAGCGGTGAGCCCGCTCGGCCTCGCGGTGCATTTGGGCGATGACCGTGTTCCGGCGCCCGCCGAGGTGGTGAAACTTAAGGACAAGAAGGTAGGGAAACCAGCCCGCGGCGACGAGGTCGAGGGCAATGTGGCCGTAGCCCCACGTCAGTTGATTGATTTGATCACTGCGGGAGAGGTTCATCAGAGGGGTTGGGGTCATACCTGGGTCTTCTGGAGGGGGTGAGCCTTAGGGGGTTGGGGGAATGAGGGGGCTCTCCTGGGGGTCATGCTCAGTGAGCTGCTGCTCATCGAGCCGGTGTGCTCAATTGGCTCTATTTCGACACACCTAAACATTTGCACGCCCGAAGACGCGCAGCTCTGCGCCAAGTACCGCGCGCCGTCTTGTGGCAGCTTCCAAGCAAGCCGGCAGTGTGCAAGCACAAAATTACTTTACCGAACCACCAAAATCGCTGGGCGCCCTCGACAAAACGGTGACGGATCGCGACCGTCAGCAGCTGGGCCAGCTGGTGCTCACTGGCGCTGGCGAGCGCGCCTGGCTGGTCGCGCAGGCGCCGGGCCACTTCGGTTTGTGCCCAAGCCGCCCAATCAAACCTCTCTAGTGGTTGAGCCCTGACGGTTGAGTCCGTGTGGGGTTTCGGTTTGAGGCCCATCCTGCGAGTCTAGCGGGATGCGCAGTGGTATATCTTTCACGCTCTCAACCTCGGATCGCCTTCGGCTCGAAGCACTCGTTGCGGATCGAAACACGTCGCAGAAGCACGTCTGGCGCGCCGCATCGCGCTGCTGAGTGCCAATGGACTCGGGACGCACGCGATCATGCGTGAGGCAGGCGTGTCCAAGACGGTGGTCTGGCGCTGGCAGGACCGCTTCGCGCAGGAGGGCGTCGACGGACTCCTTCGGGACAAGACGCGGCCGGCGCGCATCCCGCCGCTGGGGCCGGAGGTGGCGGCGCGCGTAGTGGCTCTGACGCAAGGAGATCCGCCCGGCGAGACCACGCATTGGACGGCCGCCGCCATGAGCAAGGCCGCGGCCATCAGCGTCTCGTCGGTGCAGCGGATCTGGCGGGGGCACGGCCTACAGCCGCATCGGGTCCGGCAGTTCAAGCTCTCCACCGACCCAGCCTTCGCCGCCAAATTGCGCGACGTCGTCGGGCTCTACGTCGATCCGCCCGCTCATGCCGTCGTCCTCTCGGTCGACGAGAAGAGCAGATCCAGGCGCTCGCCCGCACGCAGGCCCCGTTGCCGATGAAGCCGGGCTACCCGACGACGCGCACCCACGACTACAAGCGCCACGGGACGACGACCCTGTTTGCCGCTCTGGACGTGCTGGAGGGCAAGGTGATCGGCCGCTGCATGCAGCGCCACCGACATCAGGAGTTCATCCGCTTCCTCAACGCGGTCGAAGCGGCGGTTCCGGAGGGCAAGATCGTCCACGCGATCCTGGACAACTATGCCGTCCACAAGCACCCGAAGGTCCGTGCTTGGCTCGGCCGCCACCCAGCGCTGGACCTTCCACTTCACCCCGACCTCAGCCTCGTGGCTCAATGCCGTCGAGGGCTTCTTCGCCAAGCTCGCAAAACGCCGGCTCCGACGCGGCGTGTTCGGATCGCTGATCGAGGTGCAGGCCGCCATCAAACGCTTCATCGCCGAGAGCAACGGCGACCCGAAGCCCTTCGTCTGGACCGCCGACCCGGATCGCATCATCCAGGCCGCGAAGCGCGGGCACCAAGTGTTAGACTCGCACCACTAGCACCCAGCCGTGCGCGTAGCAGTCCTCGACAAACCGTTCGGCATTCGCATTCAGCAGGAACGACGCCACCGAGAAGCAGCCAGGCTCAGACTCCGGCTGGTGCCACGCGCCCACTGGAGTGGCAGGATCGGCGAACGCGGGGATGTGCTGGATGAGGGCCGCGAACCGGGCGCGCTGACGCTTCGACCTCATGCGTCCCCCCGCCCGTAGCCTCAGTACGGCCGAACCTCGATCAGGTCGTCACCGAACGAGTTCTTGCGCACCGTGATCGTCACGAGCCCACGCCGGCCCGACGACCAGTCCGCCACGTACAGGCAGGAACGCGTTGCGGTAGCCTCCGGCAACGTGCGCCCGTCCGTCAGGTCGAGTAGCCGATTCCCACCATAGCGTGCCCGGTCCGTCGCGTTGGCTGCCTCCATCATCTGCCGGCGCATCGCGACTTGGTTGCAGGGGTCGCTTGCCAGCCGTGCCTGATCCTCGCGCCGGGCTTGGGCCGCCTGCTCGGCCTCGACCTTTTCACGCGCCTGCCGGTCCACGACGCGCTGGGTGTCGTCACGCTTGCGCTGCGCTTCGGCCTCCAACGCCTGCCGCTCGGCCTGCGCCCGGGCCCCCGCCTGCCGCTCCGCCTCGATCCGCGCGGCCCGCTCGCGCTCGCCCGCCGCCTCCGCCCCGCGCTCGCGGTTCTGCCGCTGTAGATCGGCCAGTTCCGTTTCCTGCGCCCGCGCCCGCGCCTCTCGAGCCGGCCGGCGTTGCTCCCATGCCGCAGCCTCCGCCGTGCGCGCCATTCGAAGCCGGGCGGTGACACGCTCCCGCATCGCCGCGACCTGCTCCTCGTCTGCCCGCGTCAGCTTCGGGCCGGATGCCGCGAGCGCCTCAGACGTCTGAAGCGTGGCCACGAGATCGTCCGCCCCGGTCAGCCGCTCCGCCTCGGCCAGCCGCGCCAGAATGCTGGCCACCTTCGTGGCGCGAGTACCTGCGTCTTGCCGGGCCTGCCGGATGTCGCTCGCCGCTCGTCCCTCCATGCCGACGACGACCGCGCGCATCCAGTCCGCATCGGCCTCAGCGGGCGAGCCGAACTGCCGACCGCAAGCGATCACCCGGTTCTCGAAGGCCCGCCACACCTCGTAGGCCCACGCCGCCACCGGAACACCGAATGGCGCCTCCGGTCCGTAGCCCGGCGCACCGCCGCGGCCCCAGGCCCCGATGGTCGCTTGGCTGAAGCGGTCGCAGGACACCGCCTCGAACGCGAATGTGGGGTCGGGCTCGCCGCGCCCCGGTCGCGGGCCGCGCTGACCGGCCATCGGCTCGCCCAGCCGGTTGACGTAGCCGGTGTAAGACTTGATGTCCGCCACGCTCTTCTCAACAACGTCCTGCCACTGCGGCCCGGTCATGTCGGCGCCGAAGTCCGGCAGGGTGCGCTTGCAGTCGAGCAGTAGGGCCCGGTAGCGGGCGTAGTCGGCCTCGTCCCAGCGATAGATCGACAAGCCGAACAGCGTGGAGAGCTGCTCGCGGAAGCCGCCGCGGGGGCGCTCGCGCTGGTAGACCTCGCAGCTCGGCGGCGTCATCGCGACCGCCCCGGCCTGCGCCCGGGCGCCATCGTGGCCCGCGAGGATGGCTCCGAGGGCGAGTCCGACGAGCCAGCCGGATCGATGGAACGGCCTCGCTCGGTCGAGGTGCAGGGCATCGAGACGGCCTACCCCCGGACACGCGGGGACGGCGGGCGCAAAGGCCCTATCGGCGGGGAAGCGGCGTGCGTCTGTCATGGCAATCTGCAAAGCTTGACGGAATGGATCGGGCCGCGCGGGGCGGCATCGCCACCGCGCGACCGAAGCGCAGAGCGGAGTGGTGGCGGCTCACTTGCCCTTGAGGCGGTCGCCTGCGGCCCAGCGCCGTTCGATGTCGGCGACGATGAGGGGGATCGCCTCCTTCGTCTGCACATCGCCGTAGGCCATGCGGAACCGCTCCACGGCTGCCGGTCCGAGCGCCCCGAGCCTGTCGACCGCCGCCTTGATCTCGGGATCGTAGGCGGCGAGCGAGGTCCAGCGGTTGCGGAACGCCTGCGTGTCGCCGGGGCGCTGCTGCGACTTGGCCAGGGCCAAGCCGATCAGTGCAGGGGCGAAGAAGAAGCACGTCGCCGCCCAGCGGCGCTTGTTCAGGCCTTTGCGCTTGGCCAGGTCCCAGGCGGCGACGGCCGCGACCACGGCGATCCCGAGGATCGGCCAGAGTGATAGTCCGTCGGTTTCGTTCATGAGTTCCATAAGCTCCTGCTGTTTCGTGGAACGGGTGATGGTCCCGGGCGCGAGCGCACCGCTCAACACCCCGAAGCTATGGAATTGAGGGACTGTCGGTCCGTCGATTGTCAAGCCGTGGATCGGGTCCTGTCGCGTGATGAACGCGCGGACGATCATCGGCTGGAACCTACGGCGGCTGCGGGTCGAGCGCGGCCTCTCGCAGGAGCGGTTGGCGCTCGCGGCCGGGATTGACCGGGCCTACGTCGGGCGGGTCGAGCGCGGCTCGGAGAACGTTACCATCACGACGTTGGAGGCGATGGCGACCGCCCTGTCTGTGCCGGTCGCGATCCTGTTGACCGAGCCAGACCCCGATGCCCCGCGGCCGATGCCGTTGCCGGCCGGTCGCAAGCGCGCGTCGTAGCCGGGCGGTCATCGCACGGCCTGGTCAGTTGTCGCGAGGCCGCGGAGATCCAGGAGGATCAGTCGCAGCTCCCGCCACGGCGACGTCTCGCACGCGGACGGCCCGGGCTCCTGCGTGGTGAGCAGGACAAGCAGCTTCAGCACCACCGCCTGGCGAGTCCAGGCCGGCGTGGTCAGGAGGGCGTCGCTGGCGTCGAGGACGGCCCCGTCGAGGGCGGCCTCGTCCACCTGAGCAGAGGTGAAGCCGGTCCGACAGGCCGCGGCGTCCCAGCGCCGTTGCCGGCACCGGAGAACCCACCGCAGGCGATCCCGACGGCGGCCCGGCGGTACGGTTTCGGCGATGGTCGCGGCGTCGGCCGCGTAACGAGGCGTTCCGTCGGCGCCGCGGGGCAGCCGCACGCGTGGGTACCCGACCTCGGCCAACAGCGCCGCCTCGACGCGGTCGCACGCCGCCAGCGCGACGTCATGCCGGCCGAGCAGCGCCTGAAGTTCGGCGAACAGTTGCGGCATCGGGTTGGCGCCGGGGCCGACATAGGCTGCACCGGGCCGGTATCGCTCGCCCCTCGCGGCCTGCACTCCCAACATCGGCAAGCCGCCCAGCAGCGCGAATAGGCGCCGCCGGGTCGGTGACCCGCCCGCCGGGGGCGCGGCGCCATCGGGTGGGGTGTCGGCGCAGCCGGCCACCTCAATACTCCCTGGCGAGCATGACGGTGAGCATGCGGCGCGTGACGCTGCTGTCGGCCGGGTCCGGAGAAGCGGAGCGCCCGGTGCGGTCGAAGTAATCGATCTTCCAGAACACCCGCTCGCCGGCCGCCTCGACCGCGCCGAAGTCATGCTCGCCGTGCGGGCCATCGTCAGCATCGAACCGGTCGTGGGCGGCGACCCCGTCGAGGATACTCCGTTGGCACTCGCGGCCGAGCGCGACGACGCCAGCGGTGAGCACGAGGGTGCCGCCGGACAGGGTGCGGCGGAGGGTGTCGTTGAGCGCGCGGACGCGGTCCGCGTCGAGGACGGCGGTCATGGAAACCTCGGAGGATGGGGGCGCGGTTTGTGGCGGGGCTGTCGTGCGAGGGCCCCGCGTTTAGGGTCGCCGGGGCGGAAAGGGCCGCCCCGGGCATGGCGTAGCGGGCGGTGATCCTAAGCCTCGCCGGGGGGCAGGAGGGCGAGTTCGCCGGCCTTGCGCAGGATCGTGGGGTCCGTGGGCCAGCCCTGCCAGCGCAGGGCGAACACCGGGCCGTTGACTCCGATGACCTCGGCTTCAAACCAGCCGTCCTCGGGCCCTTCGTGAGCGAGAACGACGCTGCCCAGTCCAATCTCTTCCCGGCTGCCTGGGTGCGGGCAGCCGACGAACGCCCGATCACCAGGGCGGGGAGCGGTCGGTTTCTCGGGCGGGTCGGCAGGCGTGCTCGCCGGGACCGGGCCCGTGAAGATGCCAAGCCCCGCGCGGCCGGTGTTGCCGGCGGTCCCGGTCTCCCCGCCTACGGCGACGCTGAGACCGATCTCGTCGCCCGCCAGAGCGATGATGCGAGCGACGAGATCGCGCTTGGCGAACGGCACATGCGCTCGGCCGCTGGGCAGCACGCGTCCACGGGCGAGCTGTCCGGCGAGATCTCGGCCGGGCTCGTCGGTGAGCGGCAGGGCGCGCAGCCGCATAATCCCGGCGGCGGCGCTGGCTGCCTCGGCGTCGGCGTCGGCAAACCAAGCTGCACGGGGACGGCCGGCACCGTCGCGGCCGAACAACACGAGCGAAGGTTGTTGCGGGGCGAACGGAGTTTCGCCGACGAACGCCGGTGGGGTGGTTCGGGCGGCAGGTTTAGCGGTCATGGAAGGCTCCTGAAACGACGAAGGCCCCCGTGATGGGGGCCTTCCGAGGAGGTGCGGTTGAGCGGGTGCGTTGGTCCGGTCGCGGGGGCGGCTCACGCCACCATGGTCGTGCTGTTCCAGTCACGGAAAGCCTCTTTTGCTGCACGCCAGTCGCCACCGCTGCGGCGCACCGGTTCGCCGACTGACACCGTCAGCATGACCGTATCGTCGGCCGATGTCAAGAATATATTCCTAATAACGTTGTCGGACGACTTGCTACTTAATGTTTATCTCGGATTTTCATGGAATTATACCAACCTTCTGTAAGCGGGACTTGCGGGGTAGCATCAGCGGCTGAGGGGTGGTTCTGTCTTCGGGTTTGGAGCCCGAGGAGGATGTCATGGCTGCTACCGTACCGCTGCAGTCGGATTTTGACGCTACCGGTTTGCGCACCTTGGCCAGGTGCGCCCGTGATTCCGCTCAAACACGGCGCGTGCTGGCTTTGTCGGCGATCTATGCGGGCGGCTCGCGCTCGGCCGCTGCCGCTCTCGGGCGAGGACCGCAGCGTCCTGCGGTCCAGGATCACCGCCGACGGCTCCGGCTCCCGGTCCCCCGCCATCCGCAGAACCGCCCGTAGGTCCCCGGACACATCGGTGAAGCACTCCGCAGCCAGCCAGCGCTGTGTCTGTTGATACACCGCCGCCCACGGCGGCAGGTCGTGCGGCATGAACCGCCACGGCGCCCCCGTCTTTACGATGAACCGCAACCCGTTGAACACCTCCCGCAATTCGTGGTCACGCAGACCCGAACTCTCCCACAACAACGCCAGATACGGCGCCACCAGCGCCCATTCCTCATCGGACACGTCAGACGCATAGGCGCGGCGATCCAGGCTCATCAGCTAACAACGCCACACCAACCTAGCGGTTCATAACATCCTCTAGGCCTGGGGTCGAAGGCGTAACGGCGAATGGGCTAGCTCACCCTGACGTGACATCTCTGAGCCTACGGACTGATGTAACGCCGGAGTATACCCGAATGGTACAAATACTACAGTATCTCAAGGCGCCCGCTGGAAAATGTCAAATCTCCCCTTGCGCAATTTTTTCAACCCTTTCGTCCGCGGCTTTTCTAAGCATTGTTCTTAGGCACATACGGTATTTTGGGCTGGTAAAACGATATGCGTCTCCTTTCGGAGTTCGTCTGATTATAGGTTTGTCACCGGTCGACAATTCCGAGAGATTTCCTGCAATATTTAAACTAACTTCTCTTGTATTTTTTGCAAACTCGGATCTTACAATTCGTTCGATGTCGGTGTATTTAAAGTTTTCTTGATCGCATTGTCCGAGACTATATAGTACCTGATTGCGTCTGCCGGCCTTTGTGTCGCGTGCATTCATTTTGTTCTCAATTGTCGCATAGTCGGCGCTGAGAGTTTGGGACAACCATTCAGCCTCAGCCTTTGCGATAACGGCGTCATCAATTATTTTTCCGTTCTCCTGCGCCGCATGTGCAATTGAGAGACCATATTCATGAATATGCTGTGCGATTCGGTCGGTTTTCCAGCAAGCATTCTTATAAAAATCTTCGGCGTCTAACGAGAAATTGTACCTCAATTTCTCCTCGAATCCTCTACGCAACAGAGATTTCGCTTCTCCAAGAGACAACCTTGCGACTTCAGGCACCTCTACTATACGATTTGCAATTGTTGTTATATTCTTTGATGCTCTCGATAAATACTGCTTGATGTCGTTTGGGACTCCAACTAAGCAGAGTTTGACATCGTACTGAGATAGATCGTCGTCATCAAGCAAAATAATTGTGTCTGATACAGAGCGCAGCACCTGTTCGTTATCAATAATCTGTTCGAAATTTTCATAAACAAGGATGGCTTTGCCGCCCTTCCTTGATTTTGCCCTGATGTTAGCAAGTAAAGTCTCGAACGGCCCTTTTTGGCCAATAGTCCGTTTTTCAGAACCTCCTTTTTCGACACCTATTCCCGACGGCGCAACCTTCGCGTTGCCCGTCTTGGTGATCTCTACGACTAATTCTTCGCCAAGCCTATCGTTTTTGTCTTTAAAAGCGGCATCAAGCGATCCTTTCAAGGACGCATTCGAAAGATTCACGGACTCGAAGGTCACCCCTTCTGTCTCAAATACGTTTTTATAAAGCCACGTCTTTCCGCTCCCGCTCTCACCAGATACGATTATATTTTTCGATCCCTTAATGGCATTAGACAAAGAGCGCTCAAGATCTGTACGATTAACATACATTTCCTGATTAACGCTTGGAGATCGAGGTGTGAATACTTCGTCCGGCCTAAAGCGTCTGGGGAACAAAAGCGGCATGGTCGCTCTAAGATGATGGAGTGATATGCGAATTTAACACTCGGCGGCTGCCTATGTACACGGGAACCATACGTTCGCAGATGGGCATTCAGCCTACCCAAGGCATTTTCTACGCCGTGGTGGCTGAGAGAGGCACCAGCAGCGCGATTTCGCGCATTGGGGCGAGCCAGCGGGGTCTGAGCGAGAAATCATTCACAACGAGCAACTGCAGGCCAGCTACGCAGGCGATGGCGCTCCGGACCAACCAAAAGTCCGGGGCACTGGTCCGAACACGATCAAAGGTGCGACGGCCTCACCATCGACGATGTCATCTGACGAGCTGTCCCGTTGAGGCGAGCGCGCCCCTAACTCTTTTTGCCTAACTCGGCGGCGAGGTCTTTCGTCATTCGACCGACCTTGCGATGTGCCGTCGTAAGCTGCTCCGGCGTGACGACACACCGCTTCATTTAGAACTCGACAGCTTTGCGTTCCGCCAGATCGAGTCGGTCCTTACCGATGAAGCTACGCTTGTCCTTGAGGCCAGCCATGGGGGATCATTTTGAGTAGTGAGCTGTGGTCCGACAAAAACATGGCGACGAACCTAACCGAGCAACTGTGCGATCCCTTTAGCAGCGCAAGCTGAACGCGCTGTCTTATAATTTCGCAAAGGACGGCGTTGTGGACTAGCTTGGCCACGCCGGCCCGGCTGACCTCGCGGGGTGGTATCCTACGTTCTACTGGGTCTGGCTCTATTATGCGTCAGAACTTAACCAACCGATTTTTAACGCCTGTAACCGGCCATCTCGCCGCTCGTTCCCCGCACTGCAGGAGTGCAGTTCAATAAGCGTATTGAAGCACTGTCAGGGGTGCTTCTTCGAAATTTACTTGCCCATCCTCTGTGTAGGAAACTTTGAATACCGTGCCGGTGCCGCCAGGACCTACTGCCCAAAAGATCGGAGCGTGCCGCAAACGGAGCCCCACAACCTTGTTGAAGGCGTTTTCCTCCGCGTCATTCTTGAACTTGCGTGATGGTTCGGCGCCAAATTCATTCATCCATTGTATAAGTTTTGCCAGTTCTCTAGTCGATTTCTTTACCTCGCACGCTATGAACTCGTTTGCGAAATCTGGCGGAACAAATGTCATTATGTCAAAGGCGCCATCTCTCGATTGCGTCCCTAAGAGATCTGCGGGCCAGGAATAGGAAAAATGCAGTCGCGCCAGCGTTGCTATGATGATGACAGACTCGGCCCAAACAGTTATGCGCCTCGGCGTATTCGATTTCCATCCTTCTGTAAATAGCTGTTCGCGAGCGCTACTTCGTCTTGCTCGGTACATATTTCCATCAACTTGCACGAGGCCGGCATCAAGGCCCTTTATGAAATTTTCAGCATCAACGTTTTGTATAGGCTTGAGGCTTTTTTGTTGGAACCCGGCAATATCGTAACCGCGCTTAGGGTCGTTGCAAAATGCCGGCAGCAGGTCGTTCAAGACGCGATCCCTGAAGGCTTCTGAGAGCATCAGCTTCCCCTATTGCGAGGGGTGAGCGTACCCCAACAAGCGAGCGCCGCTACCCCAAACATCAACGCTTCTGGGTGAGGTAGCGGCATGATCACGGGAGGGCGCAGGCTTTGTCGCCGACGATCTCCTGTTCGAATACCGGGAGGTCTCAATGCCCACCGCCGGTCCCAGTCTGTAGCGCCTAAGAACGGCCACCCGTAGCCACGGTAACGCGGATGATTCGAGGCCGAGCCGCACCACGATGGCGTCAGCAGTCTTGAAGCCGATGCCGCAAGTGTTGCGTCCGTTAATATGGATCGTCGGTCGTGACGCTGATCGAATTGTGCTCATAGGTCTTAAAGATCTGCACCGCCCGCGCTGTGCCGACGCCGTGGGCGTGCAGGAACAGCATGATCTCGCGCACGGCCTTCTGCTCGGCCCAGCCGGCGATGATGCGAGCGGCACGCTTCGGGCCGATGCCGGCGACCTCGGGCAGCCGCTTTGGCTCGGCTTCGATGATCTCAAACGTGCCCTCGCCGAACGCCGCGACGATGCGCTTGGCCATGGCCGAGCTGATGCCGCGCATGTGGCCGAAGGCGAGGTACTTCTCGATGCCCTCCACCCCGGTGGGCGGCGTGACCTTGAGGGTATCAGCCTTGAACTGCACGCCGTGCTGGCGATCCGTGTGCCAAATGCCGGTGGCGGTGATCCACTCGCCGGCCGCGATGGCGGGGGCATGACCGATCACCGGCACGAGGTCGCGCTTGCCCCGAGCCTGGACCTTAAGCACGCAGAAGCCGGTCTCGGTGCTGTGGAAGGTGACGCGCTCAATGGTACCGGCCAGCGCCTCGATCTCGGGACCGGCCGAGCCGGGGAATGCGCGCGCAGCCACGACGGCTATGAGATCCTACGAGCCCGCCCCGGAGTCTGACGCCCCGACATTTCGCCGGGCGCTTTGCTCAATATGGGCCGCCGCTCACTTGATGTCATGATGCTGATCGACACAGCAGATTGTGTGGTCGTTTGCTCGATTTGTGAGAGACCAGTCATGTTCGACGTGACGAAGATGCTGGCCGACGCGTTGGGCGAGCACCTCGCGCTCACCTACCAGCGCACCTTCGGCAGTCGTGAACCACGTTTCGCCGAGGTGATCGAGGCATCCGCACGTCTGACCATCGAGCGCATCGTCGGCAGCGATGCGCTTTACCACGATGGCGACCACACCGCCCTCGTCACCCTCGTGGCTCAGGACATCCTGCGCGGCCGGTTCCTCGACAAGGGCATCACGCCGGAGGATTGGCTGCATATGATCCTGGCGGCCCTGTATCACGACATCGGCTACGTGCGCGGTGTCTGCTCAGGTGACCGGGCGAACGCCTTCGTCATCGACGCGCAGGGCACGACCATCGGTCTGCCGCGCGGCGCCTCGGACGCGGCGTTGGCGCCCTACCACATCGAACGCTCGAAGCTGGCGGTGCAGGAGCGCTTCGGCACGCATGATCTCGTCGATGCGCAGCGGGTGATGCGGGCCATCGAGTTGACCCGTTTCCCCGTGCCCGCGGACGATGAGCACCGCGAAACTGGGACCGAAGCCGGCCTGATGCGCGCGGCGGACCTGATCGGGCAACTCGGCGATCCGCTCTACCCGCGCAAACTGAACGCGCTATTTTATGAGTTTGCCGAGGTCGGCTTCGACCACCAGCTTGGCTACGCCGGCCCAGCCGACCTTGCGGAGCGGTACCCGGCGTTCTTCTGGGGCAAGATCGAGCCGGTCATCGGGGATGCAGTCCGCTTTCTCGATCTAACGGTCGAGGGGCGGAGCTGGGTGGCCAACCTTTACAGTCATGTGTTCGCCATTGAGCATGACCGTCGCCGAATGGGTCCTCACTCCGGCTGAGCTACCAGAGTGGCTCTCAACGATATCGGCGTTGGCGATGATAGCGACCAGCGAGTTTCGCCCTCGCGCGCGCGAGACCACAACGTCCGATAAAGTCCGGTACAAGCCGTTTCGAAATGGGGGGCGCAACGTGGGTTGGCTGCCCCAGTCGTTCCAATTTTGAATGCCATAACAGTAACTTAGGCCACATGAGTGGCGGAGACGAAAGCCTACGAACGCCTAACCGTTCAATGGGTTCAGCAAAAGATGAGGGATTTTCTCAAGTTCCCTCTTCATGGCCCGCACGTCGTAATCGCCATATTGATCCCCGACCGAGCGGTGTGCATGTCCGGTGATGGCATCGGTCACATCCCCAGCTAAGCTGTAGTTACGCGCTAGCGTCTTGAATCGATGGCGCCACGAGTGATTTGGCGCGAGCCGCAGGTCCGTTAGCCCAAGGCCGCGCACCCATCGGCCGAGGATCTTAGTTCCATTACCGCCGCGCTTGCCGAATTTGTCCGGCGGGAGCTCTGGAAACAATGGCCCAGCCTTCCGACTGCGAACGAATTCCAGGAACCCCGCTGCAATGATCGCGGAGTGCAGGGGCACGGTCCGCTCGGACCCGACGTTCTTGAGCGAGCCCGCTTCGGCCGTAAAGCGCATCACGGCGATGCCTTCATCCTCGCCGATGTCATCCACGCGGAGCTGGCACACTTCCGATAGGCGCGCGCCCGAGTAGGCGCATACCAGCGGCACCCACCGCTTAACCGGATCGCGCTCGGCGGCAGCCGCCTCCAAGATCTGAGCGGCTTCGACGTCCTTGAAACCACGCTTACCCTGACCCGGCTTTTGTTTGACACTAATCGTGATGCGCTCGGCGGCGTTCTCCGCAAGCCGACGGTTATCGACGCCCCACCTTAGGATGGCTCGTACGGGTGCCAAGCGGCTCTCGCGGATTGTTTTAGCGGCCAAGCCGGACGCGACGAGACTGTCCTTCCAGGCAACCAAATTCTCGCCTGTGATTTTGCCTGCGTCGCGATGGCCAACAAAATCACCGAGCTGCGCCATGACGCGCGTCCAGTCGTAGAGCGTCTTCTCGGCCGGCTTCCGTTCGGCCGACCAGCCGTTCACGAGGTCGTCGAAAGCGACAGTCGACACCTTCGTCGTTTTTGGTGGCGCTATCGTCCGCGCGGTGGGCTGCACCCGCGTCTCAAAGGCTTCTTCACTTATATCGCCGAGCGCGTATCGCTCCAGCGTCAGGCTCGCCCGTTGAATGGCCGCAGAGACGGCCTTGGCGAGCACACGGCGCCCGTCCTCGTCGAGCTGCAGCCCCTTCATTTTAATGAGTACGTCGGCTTGCTTGAGGCAGCACGCTTCCATCTCATCTTCGCCGCGGTCGGCGTACGCACCGTGAAGAACCTGATGGACAACGTCTGAGCGCCCCCATAACCCGACCCGACGCCTCAGCCACAAGCGCGGGAACAGCTCCGTCCGCCAGAAATTCGTGCTCGGGTTATCGCGATGGAGCGCGATCCAACGGTCGCAGGCCGGCGCGGCGAGTTCGTGTGCTTCCCGCTCGCTCAAGCTTATGGGACCTGCTTCGAGCGCCGCCCACCGCGCCTCGATCTCGCGAATCGCCTTGGGGTGGCGACGCCGCGCCTCCTCGGGATCCTTGGTGCCAAGGCTCACCATCTCCGTCCACTTGCCGACAAGTGGGCGCAGGTGTGCCGGGACGCCCTTGCGGGCGTAGTAGACGCCATTGTGATGCTTGAAGGGACGGGCCATCGCCAGAGGCATTTGTACCACCCGTTTTGTACCAGACGGGCCGTACGAAACCGTTGCGGGTCAGCAACTTAGCGTAATGATTGAGCTTTTAGCAAGACTGGCGGAGAGGGGGGGATTCGAACCCCCGATGCCCTTGCAGGCATGCCGCATTTCGAGTGCGGTGCATTCAACCGCTCTGCCACCTCTCCAAAGCCTTGAGATCATTGCAAAATCGGCGCTTTTGCAGGTCGGTTGTAAACCCTGCTTGCTACCGGATTGCTACCCAATGCTCCGCGGACGCTTCTCTAGCGCCTGCGATAGGGCCTCGTCAACGCGGGCGACGGCCTCTTCCTGCATGCCCGGCAGCACGTGGCTGTAGAGGTCCATGGTTATGCCGACACGCGAGTGCCCAAGCCGCTCGGATGCCACCTTCGGGTGCACACCCTTCGCGAGCATGTGGGTCGCATGGGCATGTCTGAGATCGTGCAACCGGATTTTGGGCAAGTCGCTCGATGCCGCAAGCTTGCGCCAGGCCTGGGTCAGGGTACGGGGCTGGATCGGCTCGCCATCCTCCCGGGTGTAGAGGAAGGTCGCTGCGGTCTGGCGCACGCCGATCGCCAGCAGCTCCTCGGACTGCTGAACACGAAACAGGCGAAGACGAGCGGTGAGCATTGCGGGCAACGTGACTACCCGGCCCTTGCCCGACTTGGGCAGCTTAGTGCGAACGCCCTCTCTGGTCTGCTCGATGCTCTCCGAGACGGTCAGACGGCCGTTCGCCATGTCGATGTGCCGCCAGCGGAGCGCGATGATCTCACCACGCCGCAGCCCACAGAGGACAGCGATCATCACTGGGATCAGCAGTCGGGATTTCTCCAGGTTATCCAGGAGAGCGATTGTTTGATCGAGGTCGTAGGTGCTCATCGCCTTAGGCTCGACCACAGGCGGGTCGACGGCTTCAGCCGGGTTGCGAGCCGTCAGCTCCCACCGGACAGCCTGCTTGAGAGCCTTCTTGAGCAGGCGGTGCATAAGGACGACCGTCGCGGGTGCGAGACCGCCCTTGCCGTCACGACGCCCGCTCGCAAGGGCCTTGATGTACGCTGCAGAAATCTGAGCCGGCCGCAGCTTGGTGAGATGCACTCCACCCAGCGCGGGGATCAGGTTTTTCTTGACCACCTCGGTGTAACGCTCGTGCGTCTTGGGCGTCACCTGCGATTTCGCATGGTCAATCCAGCGCAACAGCAGGTCGCTTATCAGGATCTTGTTCGGCTCCACATAGCCGCCGTTCTGGATTTCGGTGATGAGCCGCGCGCACTCTTTCTGCGCTGCTCGCTTCGTCCCCTTGAAAGAATGCCACTTTCGCTTGCGCTTTCCAGTTTCCTGGTCGCGGACATCGAGAATGATCGCCCAGTTTCCTGGCGAGCGCTCGCGGATGTGGCCTTTCATGGCACCCTCTTCTTCGACTTGCTGGCCTCAAATTCAGTTAAATCTTTAGTCAATGCAGCGTCAGCGCGCCGCCTCCATTCATCTTCTTCCGGCATCTGCGCACGAGCTTTCTCCAGCGCATCATCTACGATGCTACCCAACTTCCGCTTCAGCTTCGCTACAACATGCTCAGCGTGCGTACCTTCGCTGATAGGCAGCGATGGGTTGGCTTGTTGTATAGTTTGCCAAACTGCTATCGGTATCTGCCTAACAAGCCATTCAAAAATAACCTCATCCTTGTTCGTTCTTATTCTTGGTGGTCCCGGACGCAATGCTTCAAGAACATTGTTGACGACCCGTACCACTGCATCAAAAAGGTCCGGATCAGTCCTCCAATTATCAGACTTTTTATATGGAATTCGAGTATCTTGCATGGAAGCCGCGACTATCCTCATAAGATAGTAATTCTCTGGGCTGCCAAAGACGTCTTCCATGCGACCTTCTTCGGTAAAGCTATCACTAAGTCTGATTTCGACTTCCTGAGATAGAGAGTGGCCGGACTTTTTCGCTGCCTCATCGAGCTTTGCCCTTAGATCAGGGCGAATACGAGTGGTGAATACAGATGCTTTTCCTGAGATCGCCCCTGTCGGCGGACGCCCGCGCTTCCCTGGCATAATCGCTCCCGAATTTGTCTTCGCAAACGTAGTCGCATGGCTTGCGACGGTCAAGGATTGGAGCAATTTGTATGCGTGGCCCGAAGCCAAATTGGGAGCGTGGATGATGAGCGGAATTGGACTGGGACGGACTGGCGCAATGACGATCAGCGTTGAAGAAGCTGGCAAATGGCTCGGGGTAAGCCGGAATACTGCCTACGAGGCAGCTGCGCGCGGCGAGATCCCCACGATCAAGATTGGTCGCTTGATCCGAGTGCCGGTGGCGCCGTTCGAGCGGCTGCTCGGCATGTCCGTCAGCACGATGACGGAGGCCGCATAGATCATGGCCTACAACGTCAGAACCCCCGGCGCTGGTACGCCGAGGGCTCTGGGAAATGTCTGCTTGGCGGCTGACGATCTCAGAGATAACCCACACCACGTTGACCTTCAAGCGCGCCGGATCACCGCGCGCCTGAAATGCAGCCCGGCCGTCGCCGCAGTCATCGCGGCTCACGCCTACGAACTGCCCGAGAACTGGAGGCGCGCATGAGCGCCCCCACCCTCAATCCCAACGATTACGCCTACGGCGACCCGGACAAGCTCCGGGCGCACATCGCCGAGCTGATGGCCGGCGTCAGTATGCGGGCCAGCATGGTCGGCGACTATGCGTTCCTGCGCGACGATCCGGGGATGCGGTACGCGATGAAGTGCGCGGCGGCAGAATTCCGTGCCGCCCTCAACTTGCTCGGTGATCTGACCGAGCAGTTGGAACGCGAGCGCCAGCGGCAGCAGCCCGTGCCTGCATCAAGACCCCCACTCAAATCAGGAGGCGCGCGTATGAAGGCGCAGCACTTCGCCGCCGAGGTGTCCCGCCTCGGCTCAGCCGCCGATGACCACCGTCACGGTGATCGCGCCAAACCTAACGGCGCCAACGGCACTATCGGCACAGAGGGGTCTGGTTCCTGGCCCGATCCCGACCTGAGTCTGCTCGGCACCGGTCGGCGCTCGCCGCCGGCCTTCCCTCTCCACCTGCTCGGCCCTTGGGCTGGGTGGTGCGAGCGCAAGGCCAAGGGGGCGTCCGCGCCGGTGGACTATGTAGCGGTAGCCCTACTCGCCAGCGTCGGTGCCACCATCGCCAACGTGCGCTGGCCCCAGGCCGGTACGGCGTGGTCGGAGCCGCCAATCCTATGGTGTGCTGAGGTCGGGCCGCCGTCCTCGTCCAAGTCGCCGAGCATGGACGCGGCCTTCAACCTCGTGCGCTTCGCCGAGGACCGGATGGCCGACGGCTTCGAGCAAGTGCAACAGGAGCACGCCACCACCAAGCAGGCGTGCCGGGCTTCACCGCCCGGCCTCGCTCCAGGCCTATTACACGCTGGCAGGGCGCGAGCTGGAGCGCGAGATCGTGCCGATGCTGACGTCCGAGGAGGTCGGGCTGATGGTGTGGAGCCCACTCGCCGGCGGCTTCCTGTCGGGCAAATATTCGGGCGGCGGCGAGACGGAGGGCGGCCGCCGCACGACCTTCGACTTCCCGCCCCTGGACCCGGAACGCGGCGACGCGGTGGTGGCGGCGATGCGGCCGATCGCGCAGGGCAAGAGCGTGTCGGTGGCGCAGGTCGCGCTCGCGTGGCTGCTCCACCAGCCGGTGGTCACCAGCGTGATCGTCGGCGCCAAGCGGCTCGACCAGCTCGCGGACAACCTCGCCGCCGTCGACGTGACGCTGGACGAGGCGGAGCTTGGGGCGTTGGCCGAAGCGAGTGCGCTGGCGCGCGAATATCCGGACTGGATGTTCGAGCGTCAGGGCGGCGCGCGCCGGACGCTGAAGGAGACCGGTCGGCTGCCGGAGAGCTGAGCCACGCGCAGCTCGCGCCCCACTTTTCCGAGCGGTCCTGTCCGCGACGGGGACGCGCCTCGCAAGTGTGGCGGACGCCGCAGTCAAGCACCCAGCAGCAGCGGCTTAGCGGCCGCCACTTCGCCGCGAAGCCAGGCGATGAAGCGCGCGATCCGCGCGACGTGCCGCCGGTCTCGGTGGACGACCAGCCAGAAGCTGCGCTCGATTGCGACTTCTCTCCGCAGCACACGGACGAGGTTGGGCGTCGCATCGCCGATGAAGCAGGGCAGTATCCCGCATCCCGCACCGCTCGCGATCAGCCGCGCCTGCGCGGCGATGCTGGAACTGCGCAGCGACGGCGCCAGCCGTTCGTCCACCTCAGCGAGGTAGCGCAGCTCGGGCGCGTAGATAAGGTCGGGCACGTAGCCGATCAGCCGGCGCCGCCCGAGCATCGCCACGTCCGCGATCGGCCCCTCCGCCTCGATGGCGCGGAGGGAGGCGTAGGCGCCCAGCCGATAGTCGGTGAGCTTGGCCGCGATCACCGGGCCGCCGCGCGGCCGCGCCAGCATGATCGCCACATCCGCCTCGCGCCGCGACGGGTTGAGGAAGCCCGTCGCGGCGATGAGGTCGATCGCGACGCTGGGATGGGCGGCGGCGAAGCCGCCAAGCCGGGGTGCCACGAAGAAGGTGCCGAACCCCTCCGACACGCTCACCCGGATCGAGCCGCCGAGGCCGCCCTCCGCGTCAAGCGACTCCGCGATCGCCTGCGCCCCCGACTCCATGATCTCGGCATGCGCAAGGAGCGCTTGGCCTGCTTCGGTGGCGACATGGCCCGCGAGCCCCTGCTCGAACAGCGTCGCGCCGAGCGCCGCCTCCAGCCGCTGGAGCCGCCGCGCCACCGTCGTCGCATCCTGCCCAACACGTCTCGCCGCCGCCGTGAGCGATCCGCCGCGCGCGATCGCCAGGAAGACGCGCAGATCGTCCCAGTTCAGGCCAGACGTCGCAATGCCTCTCGTCACCCGGCCTGCGTAAACGCAGGATAGCCATGCGGGAAGGCGGGGTTGAACCCGCCCGTCCAAGGGTTGAAATCCGCGAGACCAAATGGAGAGCCGCTCGTGACCGATGCCGCCACCCTTGTCCGCCACCGCATCGCCAGAGAGGCCGGAGGCGAGCCCGCGCGCACCGCCGACATCTTCGATCCGAGCGCCGGCCAGGTGCAGCGTCGCGTCGCGCTGGGCGGCAAGGCGGAGCTCGACCAAGCGATGCAAGCCGCCCTCGCCGCGCAGCCCGCGTGGGCGGCGACCAATCCGCAGCGCCGCGCCCGCGTCATGTTCCGCTACAAGGAGCTGATCGAGGCCAACATGCAGAACCTCGCCGAGCTGCTCGCCTCAGAGCACGGCAAGGTCGTCGCCGACGCCAAGGGCGACATCCAGCGCGGGCTGGAGGTGATCGAGTTCTGCTGCGGCATCCCGCACGCGCTGAAGGGCGAATATACTACGGGCGCCGGGCCTGGCATCGACATCTACACCATGCGCTTGCCGCTCGGCATCTGCGCGGGCATCACGCCGTTTAACTTTCCCGCGATGATCCCGATGTGGATGTTCGGCCCCGCCATCGCCACGGGCAACGCCTTCATCCTCAAGCCCTCCGAACGCGATCCGTCGGTACCGGTGCGGCTCGCCGAACTGATGAGCGAGGCCGGGCTGCCGGACGGCATCCTCCAGGTGCTCCACGGTGACAAGGAGATGGTCGATGCGATCCTCGACCACCCCGACATCAAGGCGGTTAGCTTCGTCGGATCGTCCGACATCGCGCACTATGTGTACTCGCGCGGCACCGCGGCCGGGAAGCGCGTGCAGGCGATGGGCGGCGCCAAGAACCACGGCATCGTCATGCCCGACGCCGATCTTGACCAGACGGTGAACGACCTGTGCGGCGCTGCCTTCGGATCAGCGGGCGAGCGTTGCATGGCGCTGCCCGTCGTCGTGCCGGTAGGCGAGGACACCGCCGAGCGGCTGAAGGCCAAGCTCATCCCCGCGATCGAGGCGCTGCGCGTCGGCGTGTCGAGCGATCCCGACGCGCATTACGGGCCGGTGATAACGGCCGCGCACAAGCAGAAGATCGAGGGCTATATCCAGATGGGCGTCGACGAGGGCGCCGAGCTGCTGATCGATGGGCGCGGGTTCAAGCTGCAAGGCCACGGGGACGGCTTCTTCGTCGGCCCGACGTTGTTCGATCGCGTCACCACAGAGATGACCACTTACAAGGAGGAGATCTTCGGCCCGGTCCTCCAGATCGTCCGCGCGAAGACGTTCGACGAAGCGGTGGAGCTGCCAAGTGCGCACCAATATGGTAACGGCGTCGCCATCTTCACGCGCAACGGCAACGCCGCGCGCGAGTTCGCGAGCCGGGTGAACGTCGGCATGGTCGGCATCAACGTGCCGATCCCGGTGCCGGTGGCGTACCACTCGTTCGGCGGCTGGAAGCGCTCGGGCTTCGGCGATCACAACCAGCATGGCATGGAGGGCGTCCGGTTCTGGACCAAGGTGAAGACCGTCACCGCGCGTTGGCCCGACGGCGGCTTCGACCTGCCGCGCGGCAGCGAGGACGGCGGCCCGGCGCGTCTGGGCGACAGCTTCGTCATCCCGACGATGGGGTGAGGATGGACGTACCTCACCCATCCGTCAGGCTGACGAGAGTCAGCATCCGTGGCTTTGAGCACCGCGCCTGAGGCCCTGTATGCCGGATCAAGTCCGACATGACGAAGGGGGAAATATGACGACCCAGTTCGAACTCACCGACGACCAGCGCGAGATCCAGGATCTCGCCCGGCGCTTCACGGCCGACGCGATCACGCCGCACGCCGCCGAGTGGGACGAGAAGCACATCTTCCCGCGGGACGTCGTCAAGGCCGCGGCCGACCTCGGCTTCGGCGCGCTCTACGTGTCCGAAGCGTCGGGCGGCATCGGCCTCGGTCGGCTGGAGGCGGCGCTCGTCATGGAAGCGATGGCCTATGGCTGCCCCTCCACCAGCGCCTTCGTCTCGATCCACAACATGGCGTCGTGGATGATCGACACCTACGGCTCGGACGCGGTGAAGGCCAAGTTCCTGCCTTCGATGGTGACGTGCGATCGCATCGGCTCCTACTGCCTCACTGAACCCGGCTCGGGCTCCGATGCCTCCGCCCTCAAGACGCGTGCGGTCAGGGACGGCGATACCTACGTCGTCTCGGGCTCCAAGGCGTTCATCTCGGGCGGCGGGAGCAACGAAATCTACGTCGTCATGGCCCGCACCGGGCAGGATGGACCCAGGGGCATCTCCTGCCTGGTGATTGAGAAGGACATGCCCGGCGTCTCCTTCGGCGCGCCCGAGAGGAAGCTCGGCTGGCACTCGCAGCCCACCGCGCAGGTCAATTTCGACGAGGTCCGCGTGCCGGCGGAAAACCTCGTCGGCGCCGAGGGCCAGGGCTTCTCGATCGCCATGTCCGGGCTCGACGGCGGGCGGCTCAACATCGGCGCCTGCTCGTTGGGCGGCGCGCAACGCTGCATCGACGACGCGCAGGCCTACACCACCGAGCGCCGCCAGTTCGGCCAGCGCATCATCGACTTCCAGAACACCCAGTTCGTGCTCGCCGACATGGCGACCGAGCTGGAGGCGGCGCGCGCGCTGCTCTACCTCGCCGCCGCCAAGGTGACGGCGAAGGCGCCCGATCGCACCAAGTTCGCCGCCATGGCCAAGCGGCTCGCCACCGACACCGGATCGAGCGTGGTGGATCGCGCGCTCCAGATGCACGGGGGCTATGGCTACCTCCAGGATTATCCGGTGGAGCGTTTCTGGCGCGACCTCCGCGTCCACCGCATCCTCGAAGGCACCAACGAGGTGATGCGCATGATCGTCGCCAGGGAGATGATGAGGCAATGAGCCACTACGAGACCATCCTGATCGAGGCGCGCGGCGCCGTCACGCTGTTGACGATCAACCGGCCGCAGGCGCTCAACGCGCTGAACACCCAGGTTCTCGCCGATATGATCGCGGCGACGCACGCGTTCGACGCCGATCCGACGCAGCATTGCATGATCGTGACGGGCAGCGAGAAGGCGTTCGCCGCCGGCGCCGACATCAAGGAGATGGAAGAGAAGGGTTTCGCCCAGATGTACGGCGAGAACTTCTTCGCCGGCTGGGAGCGGTTCGCGCGCACGAGGAAGCCGATGATCGCGGCGGTGGCGGGCTTCGCGCTGGGCGGCGGCTGCGAGGTGGCGATGATGTGCGACATCATCATCGCCGCCGACACCGCCAAGTTCGGCCAGCCCGAGATCAAGCTCGGCGTCCTCCCCGGCATGGGCGGATCGCAGCGGCTCACGCTCGCGGTCGGCAAATCCAAGGCGATGGAGATGTGTCTCACCGGCCGCATGATGGGTGCGGAAGAGGCGGAACGCTCGGGCCTCGCCAGCCGCGTCGTGCCCGCCGACCAGCTTCTGGACGAAGCGTTCAAGACGGCGAACGCGATCGCCGCGATGCCTCCCCTCGCGATCATCGCCAACAAGGAGGCGGTCGCCGCCACCTTCGAGACGACGCTCGCCACCGGGCTTGCCTACGAGCGCCGGCTGTTCAACGGCCTTTGCGCCACCGAGGACAAGAGGGAGGGAATGAGCGCCTTCGTCGCCAAGCGTTCCGGCGAGTGGAAGGGGCACTGACACACTGCCGCGTCAACCCGGCGAAGGCCGGATTCCCCCGATAGGGAACGCGGCCCCCGGCCTCATGACACCCGGCCTGCGCTCGGGTGACGGAGATATGACATGAAGATCGGTTTCGTCGGCCTCGGCAACATGGGCGGCGGCATGGCGCTCAACTTGGTCAAGGGCGGGCACGAGGTGGTGGCGTTCGACCTTGCGGAGGACGCGCTGGCGCGCGCCTGCGCCGGCGGCTGCTCGGCGGCTGCGAACGCGGGCGCGGCGGTGGCCGGTGCCGAGGCTGTGGTGACGATGCTGCCGGCCGGCCGCCACGTCGCCGCCGTCTACCGTGACCAGCTGTTCGGGGCGGTGCCGGCGGGCACGCTGCTGATCGATTGCTCCACGATCGACGTCGCCACCGCGAAGGCCGTGGCCGCCGACGCGGAGGCGCGAAGCCACGCCATGGTCGACGCGCCCGTGTCCGGCGGGATCGCGGCGGCGGCAGGCGGCACGCTCACCTTCATGGTCGGCGGCACCTCGCAAGCCTTCGCCCGCGCCGAGCCGATCCTCCAGGCGATGGGCAAGGCGGTGATTCACGCCGGCGAGGCCGGATCGGGCCAAGCCGCCAAGATCTGCAACAACATGGTCCTGGGCGCGACCATGATCGCGACGTGCGAGGCGCTGGCGCTGGCCAGGCGGCTGGGCCTCGATCCGCAGCGCTTCTACGACATCGCGTCGAAGGCCTCGGGGCAGAGCTGGTCGCTGACGAGCTACTGTCCGCTGCCGGGCGTCGGCCCGGAGAGCCCGGCCGATCGCGGCTACGAGGGCGGGTTCGCCGCCGCGCTGATGCTCAAGGATCTGAAGCTCGCGATCGCCGCCGCGCACGGGGCGGACGCGGCGGTGCCGATGGGATCGGCGGCGGAGAGCCTCTACCAGGCTTTCGCCAACACCGGCGGCGGCGCGAGGGACTTCTCCGCGATCATCGGCTTCCTGGACGGGACACTGCCCACCGCTCCGTAGAGTCCTGGGATCAGCGCGGCCCGCCTCCGCGATCCTGCCGATCCTCCTTCACCGCCGAGAGCTTGGGCAGCTCCGCCCGCGTGAGGGCGCCGTCGCCGTCCGTATCCAGCATCCGCAGGCGCCGTGCCGACGCCGCCGCGAACTCCTGCCGCGAGACCGCGCGATCCATGTTGGCATCAGCGGAGATCACCGGCTCGGGCATGTCGAGATAGCCGAAGCGGCCGGCGCCCAGCCGCGTGGGATAGGGCGGCGGGGTGACGTTGCCGCTATCGTCCGTCTTGGCGAGGTTGGGATCGCCGTAGGTGCTGGCCACCGCAATCTCGGGCGCGACCTCGGTTTCGTAGTGGCTGATCTCGT
The DNA here is from genome assembly GCF_965200105.1 of Sphingomonas sp. Lineage (GTDB taxonomy): Bacteria > Pseudomonadota > Alphaproteobacteria > Sphingomonadales > Sphingomonadaceae > Solisphingomonas. The sequence goes on along the minus strand of NZ_CBDATN010000002.1, from coordinate 2,233,733 downwards.
CGGGGCCGAGCTCGTCGTCGTGATCGGTGTCGAGCATCTTGAAGAAGCGATCAGCGTCGGCGCGCATCTCGGCGGCGGTGAGGCGCCCGTCATGATCCGTGTCCGCCTGCTCGAACCAGTGCTCGGCGCCGGGAAGCTGATCGTGCGAGCGGAAGGGCTGGCCCATCGGACTGATGAAGTCCGGCCCGCCCTGCAGCGAGGCGGCGGGTGGCGCCTGCGCGATGGCGGGTGCCGTGAGGAGCGCGAGGACGGGGAGCAGGAAGATCCGCATCGCTTCCGCCTAATCCTCGCGCCGCGCGCCGTCGAGCAGCGCGTCGCGACGGGCGCGATCGGCGGCGTCGGCCTCGCGCTTGGTCCGGGTGCGGCCGAAACGCGTGCGATTGGCCTCCGCCTGGGCGGTCGCCTCCGCCTTCCGCTTCGCCTTGCGCGCGTGATTGAGGTTGACGATTTCCGCCATCACGGCCTCCCTGCCCGCGCCTCCAGCCACCGCGCCGCCTCGGCCGGGCGGCGCTTGCCGGCGTCGCGATCCACCATGTAGTTGGCGACGCGCATAGCCGCCACCGGGATCGCGCCGATCAGCGGGCGCAGCGCCGCCACCAGCCGCGGATCGCGCGCATGCGCGCCGTCGACGAGCAGGATGGCATCGTAGCCGGGCAGCGCATGCCTCGGATCGCCGAGCACGACGAGATCGTCCGCCGCGATGCGGCCATCGCTGGAAAAGGCGGAGATCACGTCCGCCTGGCCGCCGCCGAGCGCCCGGTACATGAAGCTCGGCGCATAGGCGCGGGTGGCGGCGAAGGCGAGGCCGTAGGCGGAGGTCACCGCGCGCCACTCGGGCCGGGACAGGAACTCCAGGTCCGCGCCCAGCGTGAGGCGCGGCGCGACGCGCGCGAGATCGGCGAGGTCGCCGACGCCGAGCCCGCGGGCCCGATCGCGCCGCATCGCCAGCGCATAGGCGTTCTCGAAGCCGAGCGGTCCGAGCACGGTCGCGCCCGACGGCGCCAGGAAGCGCCGGATGCCGGCGAGCATCGTCTCGCGCGGCGCGGCGTCGCTCCGGTGCATGGCATCCGCCCAGATCGTGCCCGAATAGTCGACATAGACATCGACGTCGCCGCCCCGGAGCGCGTGCAGCGCCACGCCGGAGCCCAGCCCCTCGCGGAAGGAGACGGCGTAGCCCGCCGCCGTCAGCCGATCGCCGATCACGCGCGCCAGGATGAACTGTTCGGAGAAGTTCTTGGCGCCGATCACGATTGTCGGCCGAGCCGGCCTCGCCAGCGCGGCCCCGGCGAGGGCCAGGCCGGCGGCGACGATCGCGATGCCGCTCCACAGCGGCACCCGCCGCCGCCGCGCCAGCCCGTGCTCGACCAGCGCCAGCGCCGCGTCCGCCACGATCGCCAGCGCGGCGGACGCGAGGCAGCCGGCCACCACCTGCGGCCAATCCTCCGTCTGGAGGCCGGAGAAGATGAGGTTGCCGAGGCTCGGCGCGCCTACCGTCGTCGCCAGCGTCGCGGCCCCGATCGTCCACACGGCGGCGGTGCGGATGCCGGCCATCACCACGGGCGCCGCGAGCGGCGCCTCCACCAGCCGTAGCCGCTGCGCGCGCGTCATGCCGATGCCGTCGGCGGCACGCACCACCGCCGGATCGAGCCCGCGCAGCCCCGCGATCACGTTGCGGAGGATCGGCAGCAGCGCGTACAGCGTCAGCGCGCCGAACGCCGGCAGGAAGCCGAGCGCGGGCACGCCGTGCCCCACCGCCAGCAGCAACGGGTAGAAGAGGGCCAGCAGCGCCAGGCCCGGGATCGTCTGGATGGTGCCCGCCACACCCACGCCGATCGCCGCCAGCCGGGGCCGCGAGGCGGCGGCGAGGCCGAGCGGCAGTGCGATCGCCAGCGCAAGCGCAAGCGCCGCGGCGGCGAGCAGCAGGTGGTGCGCGGCGAGCCCCGGCACCTGCGCGAGCACGTCGCTCATCCCCGCAACGCCGCGATCGCGCGCGCCTGGCGCGCCGGCACCTCAACGAGCGCGTCCGCCTCCGCGCCCGCGCGCCCGGCCAGCATGTCGGCGGGCGTGGCGTCGGCGACGATGCGGCCGGCGGCCATGACGAGGATGCGATCGGCGAGCAGCAGCGCCTCGGCCATGTCGTGCGTGACCATCAGGCTGGTGAGCCCCAGCCGATCGTGCAGCGCGCGGTAGCGGCGGGCGAGCGCGTCGCGGGTGACGGGATCGAGCGCGCCGAACGGCTCGTCGAGCAGCATCGCCTTGGCCCCCGTCGCCAGCGCGCGCGCGACGCCGACGCGCTGCCGCTCACCGCCCGACAGGGCGGCCGGCGCGCGATCTGCGTAGCCGGCGGGCAGCTCCACCATCGCGAGCAGCGCCGCAACGTCCGGCGCGACGGCACCGGCCACGCGCGCGGGTAGCGCGACGTTCTCCGCCACCGTCATGTGCGGCATCAAGCCGACATCCTGGAAGACGTAGCCGATTTGCCGCCTGAGCGCTGGCGCCGCTCCCTCTGCGACGTCGCGCCCGGCGATCGTCACCCGACCCTCGTCGGGCGGCACGAGGCGGTTGACCATGCGCAGCAGCGTCGTCTTGCCCGCGCCCGATCCGCCGACCAGCGCCACGAACGAACCGCTCGCGATCGTCTTCGTGACGCCGTCGACGGCGACCTGCTCGCCGTGGCGCCTGGTCACGCCCTCGAAGCGGATCTCCGGACCTTGCGTCGCCATGCCGCCGGTATCGGTCGCGATCGGCACGAAGTCGAGATATGAGGCGCGATGAGCGGCGGCGAAGAGGATATGGGCGCGGCGTCGAGAAGGGCCTTGTACCGGCGGACATGCGGCGGGACGGGATCGTGCAGCACGTCGTGACGCACGAGAACAGCCAGCCTTCCGACCTCCGCGCCATGGACATGGCCGCTGTGGAGGAAACGGCATGAGCCTGCTCGCGCTCGACGGCATCGCCTGCCTGCGCGGGCACCGGCTGCTGTTCGAGGGCGTGACGCTGGCGCTCGGCGCGGGCGAGGCGGCGATCGTCGCGGGGTCGAACGGCGTCGGCAAGTCGAGCCTGTTGCGCATCACCACCGGCCTGCTGAAGCCCTCGGCGGGACGTGCCGAACGCGCGCGAGCGAGCTGGCTCGGGGAGGAGGCGGCGCTCGGCGGAGAGCGCACGGTGGTAGCCGCGCTCGGCTTCTGGGCGCGGCTCGACGGCGCGACGCCGGCGGCGATGGAGGCGGCAATGGTGGACATGGGCATCGCGCACCTCGCCCCCGTTCCCGTCCGCTACCTCTCCACCGGGCAGCGCCGCCGCGCCGCGATCGCGCGGACGATCGCGGGGGCGGCGCCGCTGTGGCTGCTCGACGAGCCCGCCAACGGCCTCGATGCGGACGGCCGCGAGCGGCTCACCGCCGCGATGGCCGCGCACCGCGCGCGCGGCGGGGCAGTCCTGGCGGCGACGCACCTGCCGCTCGCGCTCGACGACGCCGTCACGCTTGATTTGGGGCGCTCTCCCGCATGATCGCCGCGCTGATCGCGCGCGATCTCGGGCGCGGGCTGCGCGCCGCTGGGCTGCCGGTCGCCTTCTTCCTGATCGCCGCGACGCTGTTCCCCTTCGCGGTCGGGCCGGACGCGCGGGTGCTCGCCAAGACGGGCGCTGGGATGCTGTGGCTGGCCGCGCTGCTCGCCGCTTTGCTGCCGATCGATCGGCTGGTGGCGCCCGATGCGGAAGCCGGCGTGCTCGATCAGCTCGCGACGCGTGGCATCGCCGACGAGGTCGTCGCAGCGGCGAGGATCGCGAGCCACTGGCTGGGCTTCGGCCCGCCGCTGATGCTGGCGGCGCTGCCCGGCGCGGCGCTGTTCGGGCTCGACGGCGCGGTGCTCGGCCGGCTGGAGGCGAGCCTGGCGATCGGCACCCCCGCGTTGGCGGCGCTGGGCGTCACCGTGGCGGCGCTGACGGTGGGCTTGCGGCAGGCGAGCGCGCTGGCCGGGCTCGTCATGTTGCCGCTCGCCGTGCCGCTGCTGATCTTCGGCGCCGGGGCCGCCGACGACGGCGGCACGGGCGCGATGAAGCTGCTGGGCGCCACGTCGCTGCTCCTCACCTTCGGCGCACCCTTCGCGGCGGGCGCGGCGTTACGCAGCCTTCGCGACTGACACGGAGGGACATATGAAACTCGCCGCACTCGCGCTGGCACTCGCCGCCGCGCTGCCTTCCTCCGCCACGCCGGCGCCGCCGCGTGCTGCCGCCCGCCCGAAGATCGTGACGGTGACGGTGGTGATGCAGGATCGCCATTTCCGACCCAACGTGATCCAGCTCACGCGCAATCGGCCGACGCGCATGGTGCTCGTCAACCGCGACGTCAGCGGCCACAATTTCGATGCGCAGGGCTTCCTCGACGCGTGCGACGACGTCCACGCCAGCGCGCCGTTCAGCGACGGCGTGCTGCCGGTGCCCTCGCAGTCCACCGTGTCGCTCTATGTCACGCCGCGCGTGGCAAGGCCGTTCGACCTCAAGTCGTCGGTCGCGCTCGATGTCGCGTCCGGGATGACGGGGCAGGTGCTGGTCTACTGAACGCGGCACCAGCGCGCGAAGATAGCGGTCGGGAGGAGCAGGCCGCGCGCCTCCTCGCGCACCGCCATCTCGCCCGCCTCCACGGTGCCGCCGAGCGCGGCGGTGGCTTGGGCGAGCAGCTCGGCGATCGCCAGCGCCGACATCCGCACCGCGTAGACGGTAAGCACGAGGAAGCGCGAACGCTCGTCGAGCAGCCGCACGCAGTCGGCGATCAGGCCGGGCAGCCCGTCCTCCAGCCGCCAGACTTCGCCCTCGGGTCCGCGCCCGAACTTGGGCGGGTCGAGCATGATCCCGGCGTAGCGCCGTCCTCGCCGGACCTCGCGCGCCGCGAACTTGGCGGCGTCGTCCACCATCCACCGGATCGGGCGATCGCCGATGCCGGAGAGCGCGGCATTGGCCTTGCCCGCCTCCACCGACTTCCTGGAAGCATCGACGTGCGTCACGCGCGCGCCCTTGGCGGCGAGCGCCAGGCTGCCGACGCCGGTATAGCCGAATAGGTTCATCACCTCGTCGCCCTCGGCAACGCGACCGCGCATCCACGCCCACTGCGGCACCATGTCGGGGAAGAAGCCGAGGTGCCGGAAGGGCGTGTTGGTGGCGTGGAAGCGCAGCTCCTCCCACGCCAGCGGCCAATCGCGCGGTACGGTGCGCGCGAGCTGCCAGCGCCCACCTCCCTCCTCGTCGGAGGCACCGACGAACTCGCCGTCGTGCCGCCAATCGGCCGAGGCGGGGGACCACATCGCCTGCGGCTCGGGCCGCACGAAGCGGAAGCGGCCGTAGCGTTCGAGCTTGCGGCCGTCGCCGGAATCGACGAGCGCGTAGTCGCGCCACGGCTCGGCGACGAGCGTGAGAAGGGTCACGCCGCCTTGGCGAGCCGGCCGCCGACGCTGGCGGTAGCGAGCCCGCCCGACAGTGCCGCCGTGCCCGCGCGCCGCGCCTGCGCGATCGTCACGGCGTCGATCTCCGCCACCGTCTCGGCGGGCGGCACGATGCGGCCGTGGACCTGGATCGTACGCGCGAGATGGTCGCAGCGCGCCTGCACGCCCTCCAGCCCCATCAGCAGCCCGGCGCGCGCCTGCGCCTTCGCACGCGCTAACTCGGCCTCGTCCAGCGTCTCGGCGCAGCGTGCCAGCACGTCGCGGGCGAGCGCGAAGGCGCGCGGCGCGTCCGCCTTGCCGGCCGCCAGGTACACGCCAAGCTGGCCCGTGTCCGCCGTCGCCTGCGCCCACGCGTAGACTGAATAGGCGAGCCCGCGTACCTCGCGCACCTCTTGGAACAGCCGCGACGACATGCCGCCGCCGGCAATGCCCGCGAACAGCGACAGCGCGTGGAGATCGGGATGGCACTGATCCACGCCCGGATGCGCGAAGGCGATGTGCACCTGATCGAAGCGGCGCGCGTCAGTTGCCTTACCGCTGGCGAAAGTGGCGGGCGCGGGCGCGGGCGGGTTGCCCGCCGCGAGATCGCCGAAACGCGATTCGGCCAGGCGGAGCAGCGCCTCCTCGTCGACCGCGCCGGCGGCCGCGAGCACGAGCCCGGAGGGCCGATACTGATCGGCCAGCCAGCCGTGCAGGTGCGCCACGTCGATCGCCGCGATCGTCTGCTCGGTGCCGAGCACCGGGCGGCCGTAGGCCTGGCTGGGATAAGCGGCGGCGGCGAGGTGATCGAAGACGATATCATCCGGTGTATCGCGCGCCTCGCCGAGCTCGGCCAGCACCACCTGCTTCTCGCGCTCAAGCTCCTTCGCGTCGAACACGGGCGCGCGGACGAGATCGGCAACGAGGTCGACCGCCAGCGGAAGGTCGCCGGGGAGGACACGCGCGTGGAAGACGGTCTGGTCGCGCGCGGTCCAGGCGTTGAGCTGGCCGCCGACATCCTCGATCGCCTCGGCGAGCTGGCGAGCGTCGCGCGAGCCGGCACCCTTGAACACCATGTGCTCGACCATGTGGGCGAGGCCGGTGAGGCCGTCGGGCTCGGAGCGACTGCCGACGTCGGCGTAGAGGCCGATTGCGGCCGTCTCGACATGCGACATCGGCTCGACCGCGACGGTGAGCCCGTTGGCGAGGCGGTGGAGCCGCGCGGTCACGCCGTGGCCGCCCCTCGCTCGGCGATGAAGCCTTGGAGCGCCGCGAGCGTCGCGGGCAGCCGCTCGATCCGCTCGGGGCGGTCCATCAGCCCGGCGAGTCGCTCGGGCAGCACGGGGCGGAAGCCGGTCGCCGCAGCCACCGCATCGCCGAACTTGGCGGGGTGCGCGGTGGCCAGCGTCACGAGTGGCACGTCGCGCGGCAGGTCGGCGGCGCGGGCGGCGGCGAGCGCGACCGCCGTATGCGGATCGATCACCTGCCCCGCCCGCGCCTGCGCCCAGCGCATCGCCTCCGTCATCGCCGCGTGGTCGACGCGCGCGGGCGCGAACAGCCCGGCGCGGGACAGCGCGTCGGCCGGAATGCGCATCGCGCGCGTCGCCTCGAACCCCCGCATCGCCGAGGAGAGCGTGCCGGCGTCGCGACCGTGCATATCGAACAGCAGCCGCTCGAAATTGGACGAGACCTGGATGTCCATCGACGGCGTCGCGGTAGGCATGACGGCGCCCACCGAATAGTCGCCGCTGGCGAGCGCGCGCGCGAGGATGTCGTTGACGTTGGTGGCGACGATCAGCCGCTCCACCGGCAGCCCCATGCGCGCCGCGACATAGCCTGCGAAGACGTCGCCGAAATTGCCCGTCGGAACCGAGAAGGCGACGGCGCGATCGGGCGCGCCGAGCCGGACGGCGGCGTAGAAGTAATAAACGACCTGCGCCGCCAGCCGCGCCCAGTTGATCGAGTTCACCGCCGATAGCGAGCGTTGCTCGGCGAACGCGCGATCCGCGAACGCCGCCTTCACCAGCGCCTGCGCGGTATCGAAGTCGCCGTCGATGGCAATAGCGTGGACGTTGCTGGCGTCCACCGTCGTCATCTGCCGGCGTTGCACGTCGGAGACGCGGCCTTCGGGGTAGAGCATGAAGATGTCGGCGTGCGCCGCACCCGCCACCGCCTCGATCGCCGCCGATCCGGTGTCGCCCGACGTCGCGCCGACGATGGTCAGCCGCCGGCCGGTGCCTTCCAAGAATCGTTCGAACAGCAGTCCGAGAAGCTGGAGCGCGACATCCTTGAAGGCGAGCGTCGGCCCGTGGAACAGCTCAAGCAGCCAGTGCCGCTCGTCGAGCTGCGCGAGCGGCGTCACCGCGGCGTGGCCGAAGCGGCCATAGGCCTGCTCGCACAGAGAGAGCAGCGCCGCCTCGTCGATCGCATCGTCGACGAAAGGCGCGAGCACGCGCGCCGCCGCCTCGGCGTAGGACAGGCCGGTCAGCGCGGCGATGTCCTCGCGCGAGAAGGACGGCCAGTCCTCGGGCACATAGAGGCCGCCGTCCGACGCGAGGCCGGCGAGCGTCGCCTCCGCGAAGCCCAGCCTGGGCGCCTGCCCCCGGGTGCTGAGATAGCGCATCGCCGGCCGGTAGCCGCCGCGACGGGCAGCGGCAAGGCGCCGGACGGCTTTCGCCATCACAACGATCGCGCCACCGGCGGTTCAGCTTGGCGCTGCTACGGCGCGGGGATCGAAAGCCGGCCTGTCCTGTTTTCGTGGCGTCGATACGATCCAGGAGGAGTGACCATGAAGACGAAGCTCGCGAAGGCCGCCCTGGCAGCGATGGTGGCGGCGCCGATGCTGGTGCCCGCGCCCGCGATGGCACGTGACCACGACCGTTATTATCACGGCCGCAATGGCCGCTATTACGAGCATTGCAAGCGCTCCAGCGGGACGACCGGGCTCGTCGCCGGCGGCGTCGCGGGCGGTCTCGCCGGCAACCTGCTCGGCGGCGGCACGCTCGGCACGCTCGCGGGTGCGGGCGGTGGTGCGCTGCTCGGCCGTCACCTCGACAAGAAGCACGACGCCGCGCAGAACCGCCGCAACGGCTGCTGACGGGTATCGGGCGGTTCAGCGCGGCGGCTCGTCGTCGCCGCGCTCCCGCTCGATCGTCCATTCCTGGTTTTCCTCGAAGGTGGCGTCGAACGGCCGCCCCGCGGCATCGAGACCCGGTCGGAAGCGATAGCGGCGCGCGATCGCGGCGCACGTTGCTGCGTCCACCTCCGGATCGCCGCTGGTGCGCGTGATGCCGCAGGCGTGGACGCGCCCGTTCACCCCGACATGGTAGCGGACGCCGACCAGCCAGTGCGCGCCGGACTGCCGCCGATCCGGGGGCAGGTCCGAGAACCGGAGTTCGCCGGCGACCTGGCGAGGCGGCGTGTCGTCGCCGTCTCCGCCCTGTCCGCCGCCGCCCGGGCCCTCGCCTTCGCCGCCGGCCCCCGTACCCGCACCCCGCGTCGAGGCGCCGTCGGCCGCCGCCGCGCCGACATCCGGCTTCGCTGCCACGACAACGGGCACGAGGGGCGGCAGCCGCACGACGGGCGGCGGCGCCACCACGGGGGTCGCCCTGGCGCGCGGCGCGGGCGCGCCGGCCGCTCGACTGGCGCGGTAGTGGTGGACCAGCTCGGGCGGCTTGGGTGGCGGCGGCGGCTTGGGCAACGGCAGATCGAGCACCGCCAGCGCCTCCTGCGCGGCCCGTTGCGGCGAGACCGTGAGCCCCGCCACCAGGATCGCGCCCAGCAGGCCCGTGACGGCCACCGCACCGGCACCCGAGATCAGCCTGTCCTTCGTATCCGTCCGCACGCCATCTTCCTCGCCGACGCCAACGCGGGCGCGGCGGTTCGGAGCCCTCCCTTAGCCCAGCGCGGCGGCGAACCGCGCGCGATCGACGTTGCCGCCCGACAGCGTCACCACCGTGCCCGCCGCCGGCACCCGGCCAGCCAGGACGGAGGCAAGCGCCACCGCACCGCCCGGTTCCACCACCAGCTTCAGCCGCTCGAAGGCGAAGCGCATCGCGGCCGCGATCTCCGCCTCGCTGACCGCGACGCCCCGCGCGCCCCGCGTGCGCAGCACGTCGAAGGTCAGCGGCGAGACGCGCTGGGTCTGGAGCGCGTCGCAGGCGGTCGCGGGCGGGCAGGGGCCGACCGCCACGATAGTGCCGGACGCCAGGCTCTCGCCCATGTCGTCCCACCCTTCGGGCTCGACGACGATGATCTCCGCGTCCGCCACCGCCAGCGCGATGCCGGCGGAGAGGCCGCCGCCCCCGCAGCATATCGCGATCCTGGCCGGCGCCGCACCGACGGCTCGCGCATACTGGCCGGCGATCTCCAGCCCGCACGTCCCCTGCCCCTCGATGATCCACGGATCGTCGAACGACGGCACGAGAACCGCGCCGCGCGCTTGCGCCAGCGCGGCAGCGAGTGCCTCGCGGCTCTGCGTCGCGCGATCGTAGAAGACGATCTCCGCGCCGAACGCGCGCGTGCCGGCGATCTTGGCCGCGGGCGCGTCCGCGGGCATCACGATGGTCGCCGGCATTTGCAACCGGGCCGCTGCCCACGCGACGCCCTGCGCGTGATTGCCCGAGGAGAAGGCGACGACGCCGGCGGGCCGCCGCTCCTCCGGGATCGAGGACAGCCGCCACCACGCGCCGCGCGCCTTGAAGCTGCCGGTGCGCTGGAGCGACTCGGCCTTGGCGAACACTGTCTCGCCGGCGATCTCGACCGGCAGCAGCGGCGTCTCGGGGCAGACGAGCGACAGGGCGCGGGCCGCCGCCGTCACGCCGGCGGCGGTGGGATGCCGTGGGCCTGCGCAAGGCTCCGATTCGATCGTGGAAACGGCAGTTCTCCGCGGCTTTCGGGTAAGGGTTTACAGGGGGGGCACCCGTATCTATATGCCCGCCTCCCGCTGCCCCATGGGACTTCCAACCGCAAGGCAGCTCTGACGACGGCCACGGCCACTTGGAGGTCCCTTGAATTGCACAAGCATCATCGCGCGCTGGGGGTAGCGACCATCCCCTACAAGGCTGCCGGCTCTTCGATCGGCGGCATTGAGATCGCAAGGCGGCGGCCGGTTCAGCCGGTGACACTCGTCCGTCCCCACGCCGCAGCGCGTGCCGCCCGGTTCTTCGCGGAGAAGTTCCCGGGCCAGTCGCTCTACGCGGTGAAGGCGAACCCGTCGCCGGCGCTGCTGGAGACGTTGTGGGCGAGCGGCATCACCCACTACGACGTCGCCTCGGTCGCGGAGGTGCGGCTGGTGGCGCGCACGCTCCCGCAAGCGACGCTGTGCTTCATGCACCCGGTGAAGGCGGAGGAGGCGATCGCCGAGGCCTACTTCACCCACGGCGTGCGCACCTTCTCGCTCGACGGCGTCGACGAGCTGGAGAAGATCGTCCGCGCCACGGGCGGCGCGGACGATCTGACGCTGTGCGTGCGGCTGCGCGTCTCGTCCGATCACTCCAAGCTCAGCCTCGCCTCCAAGTTCGGCTGCGACCTCGCCGACGCGGCGCCGCTGCTGATGGCGGCGCGGCAGGCGGCCGACGCGCTCGGCATCTGCTTCCACGTCGGCAGCCAGGCGATGAGCCCGGCGGCCTATGCGGACGCGATGGCGCGCGTGCGCGCGGCGATCGTGTCGGCGTCGGTGACGGTGGACGTGATCGACGTCGGCGGCGGCTTCCCTTCCTCCTATCCCGGCATGGAGCCGCCCCCGCTGGAGCAGTATTTCCGCGTCATCCACGAGGCGTTCGAGGCGCTGCCGGTCAGCTACTCGGCCGAACTGTGGTGCGAGCCGGGCCGCGCCCTTTCGGCCGAATACGCATCGCTGCTGGTGCGGGTGGAGCGGCGCCGCGGCGACGAACTCTATATCAACGACGGTGCCTATGGCGCGCTGTTCGACGCGGCGCACATCGGCTGGCGCTTTCCCGTGGCGCTCATCCGCGACGAGGCGAGCCGGGCGGGCTTGCAGCCGTTCAGCTTCTACGGCCCGACCTGCGACGACATGGACCATATGGCGGGCCCGTTCATGCTACCCGCCGACGTGACCGCCGGCGACTATATCGAGATCGGGATGCTCGGCGCCTACGGCTCGGCGATGCGGACGGACTTCAACGGCTTCGGCTCGAACGAGACTGTGATGGCCGGCGACGAGCCGATGGCGAGCCTCTACGTCACCCAGCCCGAGCGGCGGGTAGTGGGCCGCGTCGTCAAGCTGTAACGCGCTTCCCTTCAGGTAATCCATTCCACGGGAGTCGCGAGCGCGTGCTCGCGACCCCCGCCGACGTCCAGCGGCTGGAGCGATGCGATGAACACCGAGACCAAGATCAACGACACCCGCAAGGCGGAGCTGCTCTCCACCCCCGTCGAGCATATCGACATCCGCTCCTTCGACGCGCGCCCGATCGTCGACGCCATGAAGAAGATGAGCTTCACCTCGCGCGACACCGGCCGCGCCGCCGAGATGTACAACCAGATGCTCGCCGACAAGGATTGTTCGGTGATCCTGGTGATCGCCGGCTCCACCTCGGCGGGCGGCTGCATGGACCTCTATGCCGAGCTCGTCCGCAACAACATGGTCGACGCGATCGTCGCCACCGGCGCCACCATCGTCGACATGGATTTCTTCGAAGGCCTCGGCCACACCCATTATCAGGCGCGCGAGATCCCCGACGACGACACGCTGCGCTCGCTCTACATCGATCGCATCTACGACACCTATATCGACGAGGTCGCGCTCCAGAACGTCGACCACACGGTGTTCGAGATCGCCGAGGGCCTCGCGCCCAAACCCTACTCCTCGCGCGCCTTCATCCGCGAGATGGGCAAGTATCTCGTCGACTACGGCAAGAAGGACAACAGCCTCGTCAAGCTCGCCTATGAGCATGACGTGCCGATCTTCTGCCCGGCCTTTACGGACTCGTCCGCCGGCTTCGGCCTCGTCAAGCATCAGGTCGACAGCATGAAGGCGGGCAAGCCCTACCTGACGATTGATTCGATCGCCGACTTCCGCGAGCTGACCGACATCAAGATCAAGGCGGGCGTCACCGGCCTGCTCATGATCGGCGGCGGCGTGCCCAAGAACTTCGTGCAGGACACGGTGGTCTGCGCCGAGATCCTGGGCCACGAGGTGGACGTCCATAAGTACGCGATACAGATCACGGTCGCGGACGTGCGCGACGGTGCCTGCTCCTCCTCCACGCTGCAGGAGGCGGCGTCGTGGGGCAAAGTGTCCACCGCGATGGAGCAGATGGTCTATGCCGAGGCGACCTCGGTCATGCCGCTGATCGCGTCCGATGCCTATCATCGCGGCCACTGGAAAGACCGCGCCGTGCGCGCCTTCGCCAGGATGTTCGACGCCTGAGCCTCAGGGCGGCCCGTCCGATTGGTGGACGGGCACGCCGACGAGATCGTCGGGATCGAATAGGCGAGCGTTGACGCCCACCTTGTCGCGCGCCGGGTCGTTAGACGTCCAGTGGCTGACGCAGCCGCAGGTCGGGCAGCGGTGGAAGGCGATCATGCGCCTGCCCCACTCGTAGGTCTGCGTCGCCTGCGGCTCCGGGAGACGCAGTTCGGCCGTGCGATAATAGGCCCAGCGCACGCCATAGCGACGGCAGATCGAGCAGAGGCATTCGTTGAGCGCGTCGGGCGCGCGCTCCGCCTCGATGCGGACGGCGCCGCAATGGCAGGTGGGGGTGGGCATCAGCTCCTCGCGAAGGCGGCGACCAGTTCGACATGTGTCGACCAGCGGAACTGCCCGACTGGCGCGATCCAGTCCAGCCGCCAGCCGCCGGCGACCAGCGTGGCGGCGTCGCGCGCAAAGGTGGCGGGATTGCACGAGACGTAGGCGATCCGCCGGCAAGTGGCCGCCGCCAACTCCGCCGCCTGTTCCTTCGCGCCGGCGCGCGGCGGATCGAGCACCACCGCTTCGAAACGCGACAACTCGGCCGCCGCGTAGGGCCGGCGAAAGAGGTCGCGGTGATCGGCGACGATGCGGCCCGCGCCCGCCGCCTTCAGCGCCAGCACGGCGTCGCGCGCGCCCTCCGCCGCCAACACGCGCGCGCCGGCGGCGAGCGGCAGCGCGAAGGTACCGAGCCCGGAGAACAGGTCCGCCACGGTGGCGGCGTCGCCCACCGCCTCGATCACGCTCGCGACCAGTGCCGCCTCCCCGTCCGCCGTGGCCTGAAGGAACCCGCCCGGCGGCAGCGCGACCGCAGCGCCGCCCAGCGTCACCGTAACCGGACGCGGCTCCCACCGCGTCTCGGCACCCATCCCGGCGTCGACCGTCAGCCGCGCGAGCGCGTGGCGCTCGGCGAAGGCGGTGAGCGCCTCCGTAGCCCGGAGCCCGTCGGCGTCGACACCCGCGAGCAGCAGGTCGATACCCTGATCGGCGAGCGTCATCATGATCTCGCTTTGCCGCCGCTCGGCGAGCATCGGCCCGAGCAGCGCGCGCAACGGCCCCGCCAGCGCGAACAGCGCCGGGTGAAGGATGTGGCACTCCGCCAAGTCGACGATGCGGCGCGACGCCGCTTCGTTGAAGCCGATCGCGACCCTGCCCACCCGCTCGGCGCGCAACGAGGCGCGCCGGCGGCTGCGCGGCGGCGAGAGGTGGGCGGGCCGCATCGCCGGCGCATCCAGCCGCTGCGCGTGCAACGCCGAAACGATACGGTCGGCGAGGAACGCCGCGTAGGCGGCGTCGTCGACATGCTGGAGCACGCAGCCGCCGCACGTCGGAAAGTGGCGGCAGGGCGGCGCCTGCCGGTGCTGGCCCGGCACGACGCGGCCGTCGTCGAGCAGCGTGTCGCCGGGGGCGGCGAGCGCAACGGCGACGCCGCGCTCGCTCACGCCGTCGCCGCGCGCCGCGATGCGCACGATGGGGTCGCCGGCGATCAGCGCGCCAGGCACGCCGCCACTGCCTCGCGCAAGCAGGGAAGCAGATCGTCGGCGATCAGCAGCGGACCCGCGCGCCGCGCCGCCTCCGCGTGCAGCCACACGCCCGCCTGTGCCGCCGCGAAGGGCGCCATGCCCTGCGCGAGCATGGTGGCGATCACGCCCGACAGCACGTCGCCCGTCCCCGCGCTCGCCAGCCAGGGGGGCGCGGGCGGATCGATCGCGGCGCGACCGTCTGGCGCAGCGATCACCGTCGCCGCGCCCTTGAGCACGAATACCGCGCCCGCCGCGGCAGCACCCGCGCGCGCCTTGTCGAGCGCGGTACCCGCGGCGTCGGGCAGCAGGCGCGCGAATTCGCCCATATGCGGGGTCAGGACCGTCGGCGCCCTCCGCTCGCGCAGCTCCTCGATGCCGTTCTCGGAGAGGAGGTTGAGCGCGTCGGCGTCGACCACCAGCGGCCGATCGGTGGCGAGCGCGGCCCGCAGCCGGTCTTTCGCCAAATCGCCTGTGCCGAGCCCCGGCCCCGCCACGATCGCACCGATCCGTGCATCGCCGAGTGCTTCGGCGTCCCAGGCGCGGCGGACGAGCGCGTGCGGCGGCGCCTCGCCCCCGGCACCCAGCAGCTCGACATAGCCCGCGCCGCTGCGCTGCGCCGCCAGCGCGGAGAGCAGCGAGGCGCCCGGCATCGCACCTGCCAACACGACGACCTTGCCGCGCTTATACTTGTCGCTCTCGAACCCTGGCCGGGCGACCGCCGGCGGCGAGACCTCGACGACTCTGCTCGTCGCCGCGACGCCGATGTCGGCGACCACCACCGTGCCGCACAGCGCCATGGCCGGCATCAGCCGGTGCGCGCGCTTGAGCGCGCCGAGCGCGACCGTGAGGTCGGCGCGCGGCGGCTCGCTCAGCACCGCGCCGTCGTCGGTGGCGATCCCGCTCGGCAGGTCGATCGCGACACGCGCGCGCGCCGCCTCCGCCAGCCGCCGCGCCGCGCCGGCAACCGCCTCGTCGAGCGGGCGCGAGAGACCGGTGCCGAATAGCGCGTCGACGAACAGAGGCGCGGCCGCCGCCGTCGCCAGCGGCTCCACCTCTCCGCCCCACACCGCGCGAGCGCCGCGCGCGGCATCGGTCGCCGGCTCGGTCGAGGCGGCGACGCGCACCGCCACCCCCCGCTCGCGCAGGCGCGCCGCGAGGACATATCCGTCGCCGCCATTGTTGCCCGGCCCGCACGCGACCAGCGCCGACAGCGGGCCGAAGCGATCCCAGGTCAGGTCGGCGGCGGCGCGGCCCGCACGCTCCATTAGCGTATGGACGGACAGGCCGCGATCGAACAGCGCCTGCTCCGCCGCGCGGGTCTCGGCGGCGGTCAGGATCGGGCGGCCACTCATCCGCCTACGGTCGCGGGCAGCCTATAGCGTTCGCCACCCAGGACGACGTCGATCTCGCCCGGCCCCGCCACGGTCACGCGCGTGGGCTCGTTGCCATCGGCGGCGGCCACGCCTCGCCCGTCCTCCGTCACCAACAACCTACGAAAGCCGCCGTCGGGGTGGCGGACGAGCAGCACCAGCCCATCCGGGGCCTCGATGCGCTCGACCGTGCACGATTGCGCGTGCCCCTGAAGCGTGCAGGGGATCGTCGGCAGGGCGGGCGCAGCCTCGCTACGGCCAGCCGTCTCCGGTTGATCGACGATCGCCCGGCTCGGCGCCTTGTGGCAGGCGGCGAGGAGCAGCGGCAGGAGGAGGAGAGCGTGGCGCATGGCCGGCGGCATAGCCATGGGAACGGCGACCGTCATGCCGCCCCCGCCACCAGCTTGTCGCGTACCGAGACGATCAACGGGGCAAGCCGGGCGCACCACGCCGCCACGCCGGCTTCGTCCCCGATCAGGTCCTGCCGCACCTCCAGCCCTAGATAAGCGATGCCCGCGCCTTCCGCGTGGCGGTTCATCGTCGCGTTGAGCACGGCGCCCGAGTAGGGTTGGTTATCGCCCGCGACGACGCCGGCCGCGCGGAGCAGCGGCAGCCCGATCCGCGCGGCGCGATCGTCCTGGTTGTAGAGCACGCCTACCTGCCACGGCCGCGCCTCGTCCGGCCGGCTGGCAAGGCACGGCGTAAAGCTGTGCAGAGAGACGAGGAGGGTCGGCCGCGCGACCGCGATCGCCCGCTCCACAGCGAGGTGGTATAGCCGGTGAAAGCGCTCGATCCGGGCGCGCCGGCCGGCGGTGTCGAGCGTGTTGCCGGGTACGACCACGCCGTCGCTCTCGGCCGGCACCACGCCGGCCGCCTCCTCCTCGCGGTTGAAGTCGCACACGAGGCGGGAGACGCCGCCCAGCACCGCGCCGCAGCCGATTGCCCCGCACAAAGCGGCGGCAAGCGGCGCGACGCCGATGTCGACCGCAATATGCTTGGTAAGCGCCGCCTCCTCGATCCCGAGGACGATGTCGGTAGGCACCCGCGCCGACGCATGGTCGGCGACGATCAGCACGCCCGTGTCGCGCGCGGCAGCGATCGTCTCCGCCGCCTCGCTCATCGCGCGAACGCCGGGTCGCGGCGCGCGGCTAAGGCGGCGAGGCCCTCCGCGGTATCGGCAGAGGCGAAGGCGTCATCGAAGCGCGCGTCACCGCCCGTTTCGCCGCATAGCCCAGCCTTGACTGGTACGAGGCTCGTGGGCGCGTTGACAGCGGTTTGCGCGACAACCGCGTCGACCAGCTCGACGAGGCCGACCGCCGCCAACACCTCGCGCAGCCGGTTCCAGTCGTGAAGCCCCACGGCGTTGCGCTTCGCCGCGCGATCGATCACCACGCGCGCGACGCCATCGGTGCGTTCGAGCCTGGACATCGGGTTCGTCTGTGGCGGATGGCGGCGCGGCTGTCACCCCCGGAGCGGGAGCAAGCATGAGGCTGAGCCGGCGCGAGGCCCTGGTGATGGGAGCAGCGGCGCTCGCCTGGCCGGCGCGCGGCGCGACGCAGGGGCCCTGCCCGTCGCCGGAGGCGATCGACGCCGCCTGCGCCCCGCTCGTGGCGCTGCTGCCCGAGGCGGCGACCCGCGCGGGCGTCGCCGACCGGCACGCGCTCGCCCTCCTCGACGATCAGTCGACCGACGGCGACGCCGCGCTGGCGCTCGCGACGGCGGCGGCGCTCGCCGCGATCCCGCAGAGCTGCGTCTGGGATGCCGCGAGCATCGCGCGCGCGCCGCTCGCCGCCGCCGACGCGACCCGCAACCTCCGCTATGGCCGCAACGATCCCACCGCCGCCATCCACCGCCCCTATCGCATCACAGGCTTCGCAGGACCGCATATCGAGACGCCTCGACTGCTGGCGCTCGTGCAGCCGGCCGACACGCCGGAGGCGGCCGAGGCTTGGCTGGCCCGGCTCGATGGCCATGCCGACGCGCTGATGCGGGCCGCCGAGTCGCTCCGCGCCGATGAGGCGGCGGGCTGCCTGCCGCCGGTCGCGGTCGGGCGCGGCGCGCTCGCGACGCTCGACGCTATCGCCGCTACCACGCCGGGCGCCAATCCTCTCGTCCGCTTCCTCGCCGATCCCGCCGTCGCGGCGCGTGCCCGCGAGATCCTCGCCCGCCGCGTCAAGCCGGCGGCCGCGCTGCTTCGCGATACCGTGGCGGCGCTCACCCGGCGGGGTGTCGAGGATCAGGGCGTTTGGCGCCAGCCGGGTGGCGAGGCGCTCCATGCCGCCAACCTCGCGCGCGCCGGCGACACCGGGCTGTCGACCGAGGCGGCGCAGGGCTATGCGCGCGACGAGGTGACGAGGATCGCGGCGCTGCTCGATCGCCGGCTGGCGGTACGCGGCTTTCGCGACGGGTCGATCGATGCTCGCATCGCCGCCGCTTTCGCCGATCGGCCCGCCTTCGTCGCGGGCGACGACGAGGAAGGGCGCTCCGCGCTCGTCTCGGCCGCCCGCGGGCGCATTGAGGCGGCGCACGCGGTGCTCGGCCGGATCGTGCCGCCCGCGCTCGCCGCGACGCCGCCGCTCGGCGTCGCGCCGCTGCCGGATGCGGGGCGGATGTGGCCGGCGGGATCCTCCTACGGCCGCGCGGCCTACGGACGCGAGGCCACGCTGTGGCTCGACGTCCGCTCGGTTTACGCGTTGCCGATCCCCGGCGTGTCGCCGCTCGCCTGTCGGCTGGGTCTGCCCGGCGAGCATCTGCTGGCCAGTGCCAGCGACACCGCCGTGCGTCCTCTCCTCGCGAAGCTCTGCGCATGGCCGGCGATCACGGCGGGATGGCGCGGCTATGCGGCCCGCCTGTCCGCCGAGGCGGGGCTGTTCGCGCGCGACCCTTGGGGCGACATCGCGCGACTGGCGGACGAACTCGCCGCCGCCGCGCGCCTCGTCGTCGATGTCGGGATTCACCAGCAACGCTGGACGCGCGAGCGAGCGGAGGCGGAGATGACTGCGATGACCGGCGCGCCGCAGGCCGCCGCGATCGACCGCATCGTCGCGCTGCCCGGCGAGGCGGCCGCCGAGACGCTGGGCCTGCACCGCCTGCTGTCGCTCCGGGAACAAGCGAGGGGCACGGCCAAACACGCCGACACCCGCGCCTTCCATCAGGCCGTGCTCTCCGGCGGGGCGCGCCCGTTCGCGCTGATCGAACGCGATATCGCGATGCTGGCGTGAGCGCCCCTCCTACAAGAGACGCGTCGTCGAGCGCCACCAGTGCGGCTTCTCCCCGGCTATGCGGGCGGCGGCGTCGTCGCGAGCCTCGTCGCTGACGTAGAGCGCGAAGCAGGTGGCGCCGGAACCCGACATGCGGGCGAGGCGCAGGCCGGTACCGCCCGCAAGCAGCGCCACCGCCTCGGCGATCAACGGGGCGAGCACACGGGCCGGCGGTTCGAGGTCGTTGCGGCCGGCGAGCGCGGCGGCGAGCGGATCGCCTCCCGCCAAGGCGCCGCGATCTTCGCGGTCCCAGCCTGCGAACACCGGCCCGGTGGGCACCGCCACGCGAGGGTTGACGAGCAGGACGGGCGTGTCGGCGAGCGCACCGCCATCGACCGGCGTCAGGCGATCGCCGCGCGCATCGCCCCGGCAGGTGCGCGAGGCGAGGCAGGCGGGCACGTCGGCGCCGAGCGCGGCGGCGAGCGCGTGCAGCCGCTCGGGCGCGATATCGATCCTCCACAGCCGGGCGAGCAGGCGTAGCGCCGCCGCCGCGTCCGCCGATCCGCCGCCGACCCCCGAGGCGACGGGCAGCCGCTTGTCGAGCCGGATCGCCGCGCCCGCCGCGATACCCGCCGCGTCGCGCAGCGCCGTCGCCGCGCGCAGGACGAGGTTGTCGGCGCCGCTCGACAGCCCTCCCGCGAACGGCCCCTCGATCGTCAGCGTCAGATCGTCGGCGGGTTCGGCGCTCAGTTCGTCGCCGTCGGCGCAGAAGGCGAACAGCGTTTCGATGTCGTGATAGCCGTCCTCGCGTCGCCGCCGGACGTGGAGCGCGAGGTTGAGCTTGGCGTAGGCGGTCTCCGCGTCGCTCACAATCGCAGCGGGGCAGGCGCGGCGAGGCCGCCGTCGATCTTGGCCTCGATGCGCTTCCTGCGGTCGGGCTCGGCGGCGACGAGCGCGGCGCGCCAGGCGTAGCGGGCCTCCAGCCGGCGGCCGGCGCGCCAATAGGCGTCGCCGAGATGCTCGTTGATCTCGGTCTCGGCGGGGGCCCCGCGCGCCGCCTGTTCTAGCAGCGGGACCGCACGCGCGAGATCGCCACGCAGGTACCAGGACCAGCCGAGCGAATCGGTGATCGAGGGATCGTCGGGCGCTAGCGCGCTCGCCTTGGCGATCAGCGCCGTCGCGGCGGTTACGTCGCCGCCATGATCGAGCTCGGAATAGCCGAGGAAGTTCAACGTCGCGGGCTGATCGGGCGAGACCGCGAGCGCACGCCCGGCGGTGACGCGCGCGCCCGGCCAGTCACCGGCCTGAAGCTGCGAATTGGCCTGCTGGAGGAGCAGCGGCCAGGCATCGCCGGGCGCGATCCCCGGCCCCGACACCGCAACCGCCCTGGCATAGGCCTGCGCCGCGTCGGCGTAGCGCTGGCGTTCAGACAGCATGTCGCCATAGCGCGACCAGTCGGCGGCGCGCGGGTTCGCGGCGTCCACCGCCGCCTTCGCCTCGGCCAGCGCCTCGTCCTTGCGGCCGGCGCGGACGAGCAGCGCGAGACGCGCATCGCTGGCGGTGCCCGCGAACGGATCGTCGGCGGGCACGCGGGCGAGCGCCGCCAGGGCCGCGTCGGTATCACCCTTGCCGACGAGCAAGCTGGCGGTGGCGAGCCAGCCGGCGCTGTCGGCGGGATCGAGGAAGGTGGCCGCCCGCGCGAACTCCAGCGCCAGCGTGCCGGCCTGCTCGCGATCGACGTCGGTGGCGATGCGCGCGAACAGGTCGGCGATGCCGGCCTGCGCGGTGTCGATGGCGCCGGGCAGCTTGCGGCCGGCGGCGAGCGTCTCGCGCGCGCGCGCCGTCGCCGGATCGTCGCCGACCAGCAGTTTCTGCGCGTCGTCTCGTTTGCCCCGCTTGGCCAGCGCGGCGGCGGCGGCGATGCGCAGCCGCACCACGCGCGCACCCTGCGGCAGGTTGAGCGCGGACAGCGCCGCCACCCCGGCCGTGGGATCGGGGCCGGCGAACAGCAGCAGCACGCGATGCTCGACGGCGTAACTCGCCGCGAGCGGGCTCGCCTGCGCGCGATCGATCAGCGCGGCGGGATCGGACCGGCGGCGGGCCAAGCCGATCCACGCGCGCAGCACCGGCGTGGAGAAGGCGAATAGCTTCTGCGCGTCGATGCGATAGGCGAGCGCGTCCGCGCGCTTCCAGTCCTTGCGCTGCACGGCCTCGGCGAACAGCAGCATCGTGCCGTCGGGCGGCAGCGAGCGCGTCGCGTCGAGCGCGTGCGCGGTACGGAAGGCGAGCGCCATGTCGCCCGCCGTCACCGCCTGACGGAATGTGCGCAACGCCAGCGTCGAGTCGCCAGGGTCGGCCTGATAAGCCGACGCGAAGCTGCGCGCCGCGACGTCGAGTTCGCCGAGATCGTCGGCGGCGCGCCCGCGCACATAGTCGGCGAGCGCGTCATGCCGGTCGGGCGTAACGCGCGGCACCGTCCAGCCGGGCGCGGCCGCGACCAGCGAGGCGAGGACCAACGCGCGAGCCGGGGACACGCAAGTTGACGAAGTTGACGCCACAGCGGGGGGGGATCGCCTCCCCGTCCGCCGACCAGTAAAGGCACGGCGGCGCACGAGCGGGAGACTGAGCATCGCGCGAGCCTAGCCGGCCCATTCCAACATGGGAAGCGACGCCTTCACATATTGGGGTAGTTGGGGCCGCCGCCGCCCTCGGGCACCACCCAGTTGATGTTCTGGGTGGGATCCTTGATGTCGCACGTCTTGCAGTGGACGCAGTTCTGGGCGTTGATCTGGAGGCGGGGCTCGCCCTCCTCCACGCCGACATATTCGTAGACGCCGGCGGGGCAGTAGCGCGTCTCGGGCCCGGCATAAACCGGCCAGTTAACGTCGGTGGGCACCGATGCGTCGCGCAGCGTGAGGTGGATCGGCTGATCCTCCTCGTGGTTCACGCCCGAGAGGAATACCGACGACAGCTTATCGAAGCTCACCTGTCCGTCGGGCTTGGGATAGGCGATCTTCGTCTGCGCGTTGGCCGGGCGGATCTTCTCGTTGTCGCGCTTCTTGTGGGTGAGCGTGATCGGCAGGCCGACGCGGAGCAGCCGCATCCACATGTCCGCGCCCGCCACCGCCGTGCCGATCGTGCCGCCGAACTTGGCGACCGCGGGCTCGGCATTCTTCACGCCCTTCAGCTCGCGCGCGATCCAGCTCTCGTTGAGGTTGGCCTGATAGTCCGCCACTTCGTCATGGCTGCGGCCCGAACCGATCGCGTCGAACACCGCGTCGGCGGCGAGCATCGCGGACTTCATCGCGGTGTGCGTGCCCTTGATGCGCGGCACGTTCACGAAGCCCGCCGAGCAGCCGATCAGCGCGCCGCCCGGGAAGGCGAGCTTGGGCACGGACTGCCAGCCGCCCTCGTTGATCGCGCGCGCGCCGTAGGAGACGCGCTTGCCGCCTTCCAGCAGGGGGCGGATCGCGGGATGCTGCTTGAATCGCTGGAACTCGTCGAACGGCGACATCCAGGGGTTCTTGTAGTCGAGCGCGACGACGAACCCGATCGCCACCTGGTTGTTGGCTTGGTGGTAGATGAAGCCGCCGCCCCACGCGTCGTCGAGCGGCCAGCCCTGCGTGTGGATCACGCGGCCGGCGACGTGCTTCGCAGGATCGACGTCCCACAGCTCCTTCAGCCCGATGCCGTAGACCTGCGGCTGCGAATCGCGCTCCAGATCGAAGGTGCGCTTCAGCTCCTTGGTCAGGTGGCCGCGCGCGCCCTCGCCGATCAGCGTGTACTTCGCCAGCAACTCCATGCCGGGCTGGTAGTCGGGCTTGCGCGTGCCGTCGCGCGCGACGCCCATGTCGCCGGTGGCGACGCCCCGGATCGCGCCCTTCTCGTCGAACAGCAGCTCGGCCGCCGCGAAGCCGGGGAAGATCTCGACGCCCAGCGCCTCCGCCTGCCCCGCCAGCCAGCGGCAGACGTTGCCGAGCGAGCAGGTGTAGGTGCCCTTGTTGGACATGAAGCGCGGCATGATGAAGTGCGGCAGCTCGAACTTGCTCTTCTCGCCCAGCACCCAATGATGGTTCTCGATAACCGGCACGGTGAGCGGGCTATCGAGATCCTTCCAGTCGGGGATCAGCTCGTCCAGCGCCTTGGGATCGATCACCGCGCCCGACAGGATGTGCGCGCCGACCTCCGAGCCCTTCTCCAGCACGCAGACGCTGATCTCGCGGCCTTCCTGCTCGGCGCGCTTCTTGAGCCGGATCGCCGCCGACAGGCCGGCCGGGCCTGCGCCGACGATGACGACGTCATATTCCATCGACTCACGATCGGACATGCCCACTCCTTAGGCGATGCGAGCCCGGCCGGCGCGATCGGTTCCGGGCTCGTGCGGCGGGCCGCCGCAACGTAACAACGCTTCGACCCCGCGGCGGTGCCCCGACATTGACGCGCAGGTCAAGCTGCGGCGGGGATATCGGGTGCTGAACGGGGGCGCGCAACGGTATCGCGACGAGATCGCGAGCCTGATCGGCTGGTGGGCCGAGGCGGGGGTGACGTCGTTTGCCGACGAGAACCGGCGCGACTGGCTGGCGCCGCCCGCGCCCAAGGTCGCGCCCAGCCAGGCGCCGCCGGCGGCGGCACCCCCGGCCGATCTCGCCGCCTTCCGCGCGATGCTGGCGAGCAATGCCTATCTTCCCGGCGCGCCGCCGCCGCAGCGCCGCGTCGCGGCCGAGGGCGAGGCCGGCGCCCGACTGATGATCGTCACCGACATGCCCGACGAGGCGGACCTGCGTGCGCGCCGGCTGCTCTCGGCGGAGTCGGCGCTGTTCGACGCGATGCTCGCCGCGATGGGGCTGACGCGCGCCTCGGTCTACCTCGCGCCGCTCTCCCCCGGCCGCATTACCGGCGGGCGGATCGGGGCAGCAGCGGACGGGCTCGCCGCGCTCATGCGCGCGCATATCGGCCTCGCGCGGCCCTCCGCGCTGCTTCTGTTCGGCGAGGAGACGTGCCGCGCGCTGATGGGCGTCGAGCGCGCCGAAGCCTGCGCCACTTTACGATCCGTTAACTATGATGGCGGCACGGTGGCGGCCATCGCGACCATCCACCCGCGCATCCTCGTGCGCCGGCCGGCGTGCAAGGCCGACGCTTGGGCGGCGATGCGACAGATACTCGGAGTGCTTGCCCAGTGATTCGTACCCGCCGCCCGCTTCTCGCGTTTCTCCTTGCCGCCGTGGCGCTGCCCGCCCCGGCGGCAGCGGCGTCGGACGGTATGGCGGGCGCTCGCGACACCGTTCGCGACGGGGCGACGCGCACCTCGTCGGGCGCGCTGCGCCCCGCCGAGCGCCAAGCCTACGCCGCCGTGTTCGACGCGATGCGCGCCGGCGATTGGGCCGCCGCCCGCGCCGGCATCGCCGCCAATCCGGACAGCGTGCTGGCGCCCGTCGCCGAGGCCGAGCTGATGCTCGCCAAGAACTCGCCGCGCGTCGAGCGCGACGCTATCCTCTCGCTCGTCGCGCGCGCGCCCGAATTGCCGCAGGCGCCGCAACTGCTCGCGCTCGCCAAGAAGCGCGGCGCGACCGAGCTGCCGACGCTGCCCGCGCCACGCGACCTGGATTGGGTGAACGGCGCGCCGACCCGCGTCGCGGCGCGCGCTCAGGCGGACGACGTCGCCGCCGCCGCACTCGCGCAACAGGCACGCCCGCTGCTCAAGTCCGACCAGCCCGCCGCCGCCGAGGCGCTGCTCACCGGTGCCGACACGAGCCTCGCGCCCGAGTCGCGCACCGAGTGGCAGCAGCGCGTCGCGTGGAGCTATTACCTGAACGGCGACGACGCGAACGCCCGCCGCCTCGCCGACAGCGCCGCGCGTGGGCCGGGGGAGTGGGCAACGCAGGCGAGCTGGGTAGCGGGCCTCTCCGCCTGGCGCACGCACGACTGCAAGACGGCGGAGGATGCCTTCAGCCGTGTCGCCGCTAATGCCGGCGACGACGAGATGAAGGCCGCCGGCCTGTTCTGGACCGCGCGATCCGAGATGGCGTGCGGCCGCTTCGATCGCGTGCAGGGCCGCCTGCGCCAGGCCGCGCGCGTGCCCGAGACCTTCTACGGCCTGATCTCGGCGCGGATGCTCGGCACGCAGCCGCGCGCCGGTGACGCCCGCGCCGCGCTGACCAGCGACGAGTGGAACCGGCTGTCGCCGCACCCCGACATCCGCCGCGCCGCCGCACTCGTCGAGGTCGGCGAGTACGGCCTCGCCGACGAGATGCTGCGGTGGCAGGCGAAGATCGGCGACGACGGCGAGCATCGCGCGCTGCTCCACCTCGCGGCCCAGCTCGACCTGCCCGCGACGCAGGTCTGGCTCGCGCACAACTGCCCGGCAGGCGAGGTGGTGGAGGCGTCCGCGCGCTATCCCCGGCCGAGCTGGATTCCGCAGGGCGGCTGGCAGGTCGACAAGGCGCTGGTGTTCGCGCACGCGCTCCAGGAATCGCGCTTCCGCACCGACGCGCAGTCGAAGGCGGGCGCCTACGGCCTGCTCCAGGTGCTGCCCGGCACCGCCGACCTGATCGAGCGCAAGCGCGGCGGCCAGCCGGTGGCGGCGGGGTCGCTGGTCGTGCCGGCGGTCAACATGGCCTATGGCCAGGCCTATCTGGAGCGGCTGCGCGACACGGCCGGCACCGGCGGGCTGCTGCCCAAGGTGATCGCCGCCTACAATGCCGGGCCGGGCGCGGTGGCGCGCTGGAACATCAACAACCGGGCCGAGAACGACCCGCTGCTCTACATCGAATCAATCCCCTATGCGGAGACGCGGGGCTACGTGACGATGGTGCTCAGGAACTACTGGATGTACCAGGGGCAGGCGGGCGAGCTCCGCCCCAGCCTCACCGCGCTGGCGCAGGGACAATGGCCGCGCTTCCCCGGAGCCGGCGGCGCGACGGGCGCGCGGACGGCGGCGCTGCAGGGCGTGACGTCGGCGAACTGAGGCGGCGGGTGCGCCGCTAAGCCCGCGCAGTCAGCCGCGCCGGGCGAACGCCTCCGAGAGCCCGTGGTACAGGCGCTCGCGCGAGATCAGCGAGGCGGTCCCGTCCGCGATCAGGGCGGTGGCGAGCAGCGGCATCATCAGCCCGCGGCTGCCCGTCGCCTCGGACAGGATGATGACGGAGGTGAGCGGCGCGCGCACCACCCCCGCGAAATAGGCGACCATGCCGAGCAGGACGACCGCGCCGATCGGCTGGAGCGGGAACAGCAGGTGGAGCGCGGCACCAAGGCCGGCACCCGTCGACAGGCTGGGCGCGAAGATGCCGCCGGGCAACCCGGCCGCCGCCGTCGCGAGCGTCGCGACGAACTTCGCGGGTCCATACCATAAGGGCGCGTGGACGCCGCCGATCATGTCGCGCGCCGCCTGATAACCCGTGCCCCAGGTCAGCCCCGTCGCGATGCCGATCGCGGCCACAACGATGCCGGCCACCGCCGCAGCGAGCACCGGCCTGCCGCCGGACAGCCGCGCGACGCCGCCGCGCGACAACCAGAGCATCGCGCGCGAGAAGCAGGCGCCGGCAAGGCCGCCCACCACCCCCGCGACCGGCGCGATCAGCAGCGTGGCGCCGACCGAGAGCGTCTGGCCGACGATGCCGTAATAGACATAGTCGCCGGCAAACCCGAGGCTGATCATGCCCGCGATCAGCACCGCCGTCATGACGAGCAGCGTCATGCGCTGTTCGTAGGCGGCGGCGAGTTCCTCGATGGCGAAGGCGACACCGGCGAGCGGCGTGTTGAAGGCCGCCGCCACCCCGGCCGCGGCGCCCGCGACCAGCACCGACGACGTCAGCGGCACGCGCATGATGCGGTGGGCGTAGGCCATGACGGTGGAACCGACCTGCACCGTCGGCCCTTCACGGCCGACCGATGCGCCGGCCGCGAGCGCGCCCGCCGTCATGACGATCTTCACGAGAGAGGTCCTGGCCGAAGCGAGATCCTCCGTCGCACTTTCGGGCGTCGCCTTGGCGGCGATGATCTGCGGGATGCCGGAGCCGCCCGCCGCCGGTGCGAACCGCCGCGTGAACCACGCGATCGCCGCGTAGGCGCACGGCGTCAGGACGATCGGCACCCACCACGCGCGCGAGACAAGTGCCGAGAACAGTCCGCTGGCCCGGTCGGCGATCCACGCGAAGGCGATCGCCACGAGGCCGACCGCGACGGCGCCGCCGAAGATCGCCGCCCGCTTGCGCCATCGCGGCGCGGTCGGCCCGTGTCGACGCAGCAGCACCTGCCCGCGCCGGACGTGCCGACGCACGCGATGCTGGCTGTCGTCGTTCATCTCGTATCCCGGCGGTCCAGACGCGTGAACGGCGGCTTGTAGCCGCAGGGATCGAGAAAGCCGACCGCCTTGATCCCCGTGCGCCCGGGGATCGCTCACCCGATCGCGAGAGGCTACACGCCGCCCATGCCCATCGACGAGAGCCGCGCCTTCGTACCCGTCCGCATCGCGGTGCTGACCGTGTCCGACACCCGCACGCCCGCCGACGATCGCTCGGGCGATACGCTGGTCGAGCGGCTGGAGGCGGCGGGGCACCTGCTCGCCGACAGGGCGATCGTCGTCGACGACGTGGAGAGGATCGTCGCGCAGCTCCACGCCTGGATCGACGATGCAGCGGTCGACGTCGTGATCTCGACGGGCGGCACCGGCGTCACCGGCCGCGACGTAACTCCCGAGGCGTTCGCGCGGGTGTGGGACAAGCAGGTGGAGGGCTTCGGCGAGCTGTTCCGCCGGCTGTCCTACGCCAAGATCGGCACCTCGACGATCCAGTCGCGCGCCTGCGCCGGCGTCGCGCGCGGCACCTACCTGTTCGCGCTGCCGGGCTCCACCGGCGCGGTAAGGGACGGCTGGGACGGCATCTTGCGCGACCAGCTCGACATTCGCCACCGCCCCTGCAACTTCGTCGAGCTGATGCCCCGCCTGACCGAGCGTTGAGGCGGCGCCCGCAAGCCCTCAGTCGAACAGCGAGGAAACCGAACTCTCGTCCGCGATGCGCTTGATCGCCTCGGCGAGCAGCGGCGCGATGGTGAGCTGGCGCAGGCGCCTAGCCTCGGCGAAGCCCGGCGGCGCCGCAAGCGAATCGGTGACGACGAGTTCGGTCAGCACCGATCCCTCGACGCGCGCGACCGCCCCGCCCGACAGAACCCCGTGGCTGACATAGGCGACGACGTCCTCCGCGCCAGCCTCGCGCAGCGCGGCGGCCGCGTTGCACAGCGTGCCCGCCGAATCGACGATGTCGTCGACCAGGATGCAGAAGCGCCCGGCGGGATCGCCGATGATGTTCATCACCTCCGATTCGCCGGGCCGTTCGCGGCGCTTA
The DNA here is from genome assembly GCF_965200105.1 of Sphingomonas sp. Lineage (GTDB taxonomy): Bacteria > Pseudomonadota > Alphaproteobacteria > Sphingomonadales > Sphingomonadaceae > Solisphingomonas. Next base: position 2,205,453 of record NZ_CBDATN010000002.1, on the reverse strand, counting down.
TCGACGATCGCGAGCGGTGCGTTGTCGAGCCGCTTGGACAGCGCGCGCGCGCGCACCACGCCGCCGACGTCGGGCGAGACGACCATCAGGTTGCGCCCCGCGAAGCGCGCACGGATGTCCGCCGACATCACGGGCGCCGCGTAGAGGTTGTCGGTGGGAATATCGAAGAAGCCCTGGATCTGCCCGGCGTGGAGATCCACCGAAAGCACCCGGTCGGCGCCCGCGCCGGTGATGATGTTGGCGACGAGCTTGGCCGAGATCGGCGTCCGCGGGCCAGGCTTCCGATCCTGCCGGGCGTAGCCGAAATAGGGGATGACGGCGGTGATCCGCTTGGCCGACGCGCGCCTGAGTGCATCGATGCAGATCAGCAGCTCCATCAGGTTGTCGTTGGCCGGGTAGCCGGTCGACTGGATCACGAACACGTCCTCGCCGCGGACATTCTCGTGAATCTCGACGAACACCTCCTCGTCGGCGAAGCGGCGGACGCTGGCCTCCGTCAGCTTGACGTCGAGATAGTCGGCGATCGCGCCCGCGAGAGCGAGGTTGGAGTTGCCCGAGAGCAGCTTCATCGTGGTTTCCCCGGTGCGGGCGTGAGACGGGCGGCGTCTAGCGGCGGGGGGCGCTTCCCGCCAGCCGCTTTCCTGCTAGGCGGCGGGACATGGCCGCCGTCCGCACCGTCACCCGCTTCGCGCCCTCGCCGACCGGGCGGCTGCACGTCGGCAACATCCGTACCGCGCTCGTCTGCTGGCTGGCGGCGCGGGCGGCGGGTGGCGCGTTCATGCTGCGCCTCGACGACACCGACGCGGAACGCTCGCGCGAGGAGCATGTCGAGGCGATCCGCGCCGACCTCGCCTGGCTCGGCCTCTTGCCCGACGGCGAGGTGCGGCAATCGGCGCGAGGCGCGCTCTACCAGGAAGCATTCGAGACCCTGCACGCGTCCGGCCGCGTCTATCCCTGCTACGAGAGCGAGGAGGAGCTGGCGGTGAAGCGCCGCGTCGCGCTCGGCCGCGGGCTGCCGCCGGTCTACGATCGCGCCGCGCTGCGGCTGTCGGCGGACGAGCGCCGCGCGCTGGAGGGCGGCGGCGTGCGCCCGCACTGGCGCTTCCGGCTGGAGGAGAGCGCGATCGGCTGGCGCGATCTCGTGCGCGGCGAGCAGCGCTTCGAAGCGGCGAACCTCTCCGATCCCGTCGTCCGCCGCGCCGACGGGAGCTGGCTCTACCTGCTGCCGAGCGTGATCGACGATATCGACATGCGGGTGAGCCACGTCGTGCGCGGCGAGGATCATGTCGCCAACACGGCGGTGCAATGGCAGATGTTCGAGGCGTTGGGCGCCCCGCCGCCCGCCTTCGCGCACCTGGCGCTGCTGACGGCTGCGGACGGCAAGCTCTCCAAGCGCGAGGGCGCGGTCGGCGTCGAGGCGATCCGCGACGGCGGGATCGAGGCGGTGGCGTTGCTGGCGCTGCTCGCCAGGCTGGGCACGCGCGATCCGGTGGTGGCGGTGGCGCGCGCGGAGGACCTGATCGCGAACTTCAGCTTCGATGCGTGGGCGCGCGCGCCGGCGCGCTTCGATCCCGCCGAGCTCGCGCGCGTCAACGGCACGACGCTCCACCTGCTGCCGTTCTCGGCGGTGACGGAACGACTGCCGGCAGGCATGGACGAGCCCGGCTGGCTGGCGATCCGGCCTAACATCGAACGGTTGTTGGAGGCGGCGGACTGGTGGCGCGTCGTCACCGACGATCCCGTGCCGCCCGCGCTGGACGAAGCGGAGCACGCCTATGTCGTGCATGCGGCGGAGGTCGCCGCGACCGTCGAGTGGGGCGACACACCTTGGCTCGCGCTCACCGCCGCGCTCAAGGCGGAGACGGGCCGCAAGGGCCGCGCGCTGTACCTGCCGCTGCGCCGTGCGCTGACCGGGCGTGAGCATGGCCCCGACATGGCGGCGCTGCTGCCGCTGATCGGGCGCGAGCGGACGCTGCGGCGGCTCGCCGCCGTCTAGGCCGCGATCACCCCGCCCGCGCGCATGTGCCACGCGATCAGAGCCGCCAGCGCCAGCGCCCCTACCGCCATCTGGGGCGGGCGCAGCCGCGCGAAGTGCGCCGGCGCTTCGCCGCGCCGCGCCGCGATCGGATCGAGGACGGCGATGCTGACGAAGCCGAGCAGGCACAGCCCCAGCGCGGCCTGGGGCGTCCGAACCACGAAGGCGGCGGCGCCGATCACGAACAGCCAAAGCATCGTCGCCATCTGCGCGATATTCTCGCCACCCGCGGTGCGGAAGGCGAGCCCGCGCCGCACACCGGCAAGAAAGATCACCAGCGCGCCCGCCCACCACACGGCGAGCGAGGTGGCGACGTACGGCCACGCCCGGCTCGCGGTCCACGCCACGATCGCCGCCGCGACGACCGGCAGCATCGGGCCGTAGCCGAAGACGAGGCTGAGCAGCGGGACGCGCGGATCGCGATCGTCCGCGGTGTTGATCGGGGTCATGGCGGCGGCAACGCGCCGCCGCCCGCCGGGCTCCGCCTCGGGCTCAACCGTCAGGCCTTGTAGGAGAGCGGATAGAGCCGCTTCAGCGCCTCCACCTTCGGCCGGTCGTTGGCGACGATGTAGGGATAGGTCGGGTTCAGGGCGTAGAAATCCTGGTGATAGGTTTCCGCCGGGTAGAAGCCCTGCGCGCGCTCGATCCGCGTCACGATCGGGCGCGCATAGACGTGCGCGGCGGAGAGCTGCGCAACATAGGCCTTGGCGACGGCGAGCTGGCGCGCATTCTGCGGGAACAGCGCGGAGCGGTACTGCGTGCCCTCGTCCGGCCCCTGCGCGTTCAGCCGCGTCGGATCGGCGACCACCGAGAAGTAGATGCGCAGCAACTGGCCGTAGCTGACGACGCGTGGATCGAAGGTGACCTTGACCGACTCGGCATGCCCTGTCGTGCCGCTCGACACCGTCTCATACTCGGCATCCTTCTGCGCGCCGCCGGTGTAGCCCGACACCGTGCCCTTCACGCCCTTCACGTGCGAATAGACGCCCTGCACGCCCCAGAAGCAGCCGCCCGCGAACACCGCCGTCTCGGTCGGCGCGTCGGAGCGCGGGTCGAGTTTCGCGGGCGGTGCCTTGAACACGGGCTCCGCGGCGGGCGCGGCGACGACGGCGAGGCCGATCGCGGCGGCGGCGGCGGTGGCGAGGACAGGCAGGCGCATAAGCGGGGTCTCCGATCAGGCCCGGAAGATCGGGGCTCGCGGGCGATCCCGCAAGCCCGCGCCGCCCGACCGGAGCCTTATTGCGGCACTACTGTCACGGCGCGGCGGTTCTGCGCCCAGGCGCCGTCGTCGGAGCCCGTCGCCGACGGCCGCTCCTTGCCGTAGCTGATGACGCTGATGCGATCGGGCGAGATGCCCGCCGAGACGAGCGCGTTCTTGGCCGAGTTCGCGCGCCGGTCGCCGAGCGCCAGGTTGTACTCTCGCGTGCCGCGCTCGTCGCAATGCCCCTCCACCGTCACGCGCACCGCCGGGTGCGCGGACAGCCAGCGCGCCTGCGCGGTGATGATGCCCTGCGCCTCGCCGTCGATATCCGAACTGTCGGTGGCGAAGTGGACGGTGTCCGTGCCCGCCTGCGCGATGAAGTCCGCGCGCTGGCCGGTGAGCCCGTCGCGGCCGACCCCACCATTGCCGTAGCCGCCGGCGCCACCCGATCCATCGGCGGGGCTGCTCGACGAAGGCGGCGGCGGCGGCAGCTCTTTGGGCTTCTTCTTGGAGCAGCCGGCGACGGCCAGCCCGGCGGCGAGCGCCACGATCGTAACGGTGCGCGTGGCGGTACGTGCGGACATAATCTTCTCCCTCACGGCGTAGACTGGGGCGCCCCCGCATGACGGCCGAAACGTGCGGACTGACGCCCGCGCGGTCAACCCTGCTCACGGCAGCAGCGGCGACCAGCTCGGGTCCGATCCATCGAGCGGGGTGGGGATCGCGCGCTCGTTCACGCCGGTCAGGTCCACCGACCACAGGTCCGCCTTGCCCGATCCCTGGCCCGTCCGGAAGAACATGATGACGCGGCCGTTGGGAGACCAGGTCGGCCCCTCGTCCTGCCAACCATGCGTCAGGATCTTCTCGCCCGAACCGTCTGGCGCCATCACGCCGACGTTGAAGGTGGAGAGCTTGGTGAACGCGATGAGGTCGCCGCGCGGGCTCCACACCGGCGTCGCGTAGCGGCCACCGCCGAAGCTGACGCGATGCTGGCCAGAACCGTCCGCGTTCATCACGTAGATCTGCTGCCCGCCCGAGCGATCGCTCTCGAACACGATCTTCGATCCGTCTGGCGAGTAGGAAGGCGCGGTGTCGATGCCGGGCGCGGAGGTGAGCTGCTGCGGCTGGCCACCCGACGCGGCGACCCGATAGATGTTGGTGTTGCCGCCCGTCGACATCGAGAAGACGATCGAGCGTCCGTCGGGCGAGTAGCGCGGCGCGAAGGTGAGGTTGGCGCGATCGACCACCAGGCGATTGCGACCGGAGCCGATATCGTAGGTGTAGATGCGCGGGCGGTTGCCCTCGAAGCTCATGTACACGATCGACTGCTGGTTGGGCGCGAAGCGCGGCGTCAGCACGATCGACTGGCCGTTCGTCAGGAAACGGTGGTTGGCGCCGTCCTGGTCCATGATCGCCAGCCGCTTGGTGCGGTGCGCCTTGGGGCCGGTTTCCGACACGTAGGCGACGCGGCTGTCGAAGTACGGCCCCTCGCCGGTCAGCCGGGTATAGACCGTGTCGGCGCACTTGTGCGCGGCGCGGCGCCAGAACTGCGGCGTCACGACGAAGCCCTGCCGCGCCATCTCGTTCTTGCTGTAGACGTCGTACAGGTAGCAACCGACCGTCAGCGTGCCGTCGCCATTGGCCTGCACGAAGCCCTGCACCAGCGCGGACGCACCCGTCGTCGTCCAGTAGCCGTAATCGGGGGCGGAGACCTGCGGGTAGGCCACCGCGTGATCGGTAGAGACCGGCTTGAACAGACCCGAGCCCTTGAGGTCGTTGGTGACGATCTGCGCAACCTGGCGGCCGAGCGCGTCGGTCTGCCCGGCGGCCGTCGCCTGCGCCTGCGGGGTGGGCATCGCAGGGATCGCGATCGGCATCGGCTCGGAGATGCCGCCGGTGATGTCGACGACGAGGCGCTGGCCGGGCGCGGGGCCGGCGCCGGGCGCGGCCTGCGTGGCGGGAACCTGCGCGGTGGCAACCGCCGGGATCAGCAACAAGGCGAGGATCGCGGGCGTTCTGGTCATCACATCCTGTCCGGTCGGAAGCGGAAGTCGAAATCGTCCCAGCCGCCCTCGTAGAGATCGGCGGGCAGCCCGCCGATCGGCGAGCAGCGCAGTACCGCGCGCCGCGCCGCGTCGGCCATCTGGCGGGCATAGGCACCGTTCTGGCCGTTGACGCCGGACTGTTGGCCCGCCGTCACCGAGGCGACGGTGCCGTCGCGGCGCATTCGGATCGACAGGGTGGTGACGATGGTGCCCGCGTCCGCGCCGCCGGCGGGCGGGTTGTAGCAGGGCTTCACCTTGGCCGCGATCAGCCCGACGAGGCCGGCCATCGACTGCGCGCTCACCTGCGCAGCGTGGGGGGCAGGCCCTTTGGCGGGCGCCTTGTCGGGGCTGAGGCCCTTCAGAAAATCGCTGCCGATGCGCGAGCCCCGAGGCTTGGCCTGCCCCTGCGACTTGCCGGTGCCGACATCCTTGGGAAGATCCTTGAGGAAGTCGGACGGCAGGCCGGGCGCCTTCTTCGCCGGCGTCGCCTTGCCTTCCGCCTTGGACGGGATCGCGCTCTGCGAGGTCGACTTGGACGACGTGGCGGTCGTCGACTTCGCCGACGTGGCGGGCGCGGACTTGGCCGGCGTCGTCGGCGCTGGCTTGGCGGGCGCGGGCTTGGCGGGCGTCGGCTTGGAAGGCGTCGGCTTGGGCGGCGCAGGCTTCTCGACCGGCTTCGCCTTCTCGGGCTTGGCCGGCTTCGCTGGCGCGGGCTTCTGCGGCTTGGGCTCGGGCTTCGGCTTCTCCGGTTTAGGGATCGGCTTGGGAACTGGCTTCGGCTCGGGCTTCGTCACCGGCTTGGGCGGGATGGGCTTGGGCTTCGGCTCGGGCTTGGGCGGCGTCGGTTTGGGCTCCGGCGGCTTCGGCTCCGGCGGTGTGGGCTTGGGTGGCGTCGGCCTCGCGGGCACGGGCTTCGGCGGCGCAGGCTGGGGCTTCGGCGCGGGTGGCGGCGGTGGCGCGGCCTCCGGCTCGGGCGCGGGCGGCGGGGGCGCTGCGTCCTCGGGCTTTCCCTCGTCGGGCGCCTCCTGCGCGGCCTCGGGCGCCTCCTGCGCGGCCTCGGGCGCGGCCGAGCGCGCGCCGACCTCTTGCGCGATCGTCACGTCCATCGTGTCGGCGAGTTCGGGCTTGGGCACCTTGGCCTGGAACAGCCCGAGCGAGAGCAGCGCGAACAGCAGGACGTGGCCAGCCGTCGCGACCGCGAGCCCCCGCTTCTCCGCCCGCTCCATCGCTCAGGCCCTACCCGCCGCCCTGCTCGGCGACCGAAACCAGCGACACCTTGTTGAGCCCGGCGTTGTTGAGCTCGCCCATCACGCGCATCACCTTGCCGTAATCGACCGCACGATCGGCGCGCAGGAAGATCTGGGTAGGATCGCCCGGCGGGCTGCGTACCGCGATCTGATCCAGCTTCGCGGCGAGCGCCGCGTCGTCGACGGGCTGGTCGTCGACATAGGTGCCGCCCTTGGCGTCGATCGAGATCTGCACCGGCTTCTTGGGCTGCTCCAGCGCCTTGGCGCGACTGTCGGGCAGGTTCACCGGCACGCCGGACATCAGCAGCGGCGCCGTCACCATGAAGATGATGAGCAGCACCAGCATCACGTCGACCATCGGCGTGACGTTGATCTCCGCCATCGGCGCGCGCGAGCGGCGTCGCCCGCCGCCGCCCGACGGAATCCCCCCCATCGCCACCTATTCGGCCTCCAGCTCGCGGCTGAGCGTGCCGTGGAAACCGTCGGCGAAGCGGTGCAGCCGCGCCTCGATTCGGTTCACGCCGTGCGTCAGCCGGTTGTAGGCGATGACCGCCGGGATCGCCGCGAACAGGCCGAGCGCGGTGGCGAACAGCGCCTCCGCGATGCCCGGCGCGACGACGCCCAGCGAGGTATTCTGCTGCGCCGCGATGTTGGTGAAGGCGCGCATGATGCCCCACACCGTGCCGAACAGCCCGACGAAGGGCGCGACCGAGCCCACCGTGGCGAGGATGTTGAGCCTGTCGGACAGCCGATCGACCTCGGCGTCGGCGGCGGTCGCCATCGCCTGCGCCAGCCGGGTTCGCGTGCCGTCGCGATCGATCGCCTTGCCCGAGGTGGAGCGCCGCCACTCGCCGACGCCGGCGGCGAGCACCTTGGCGGAGGGCAGATCGGACTGGCGATTGGCGGTGTAGAAATTGTCGATGTCCTCGGCGCCCTTGAAGTCGCGCTCGAAGCGGACGGTGCGCGCGTGCAGGCGCCGCAGCCGCAGGCCGTGGACGATGATGATCGACCACGTCCAGATCGACGCCGCGATAAGGCCGAGCATGACGATCTTCACGATGATGTCGGCCTGGAGGAACAGCGAAATCGGCGACATCGTCGCATCGGTGGCGATGGTGGGCGTCATTGCTGAATGGGCTCCCCTTGCAGCCGTCTTATCGCCGCGATCCACGCCGCAGGCTGCCGGCGCGGCCGGCCGTCGGGCGCGACGAACGCGGCGGTGACGTCCGCCTCCGCCAACGTCTCGCCCTCGCGCATGACCGTCTGCTGAATGGCGCATGACGCGCCGCGCGCCGCCGTCACCCGGCTGACGACGGTGAGCGCGTCGTCGAAGCGGGCCGGACGGCGATAGCGCACGCGCAGGTCCGCGACGGTGTAGCTGCCCGTCCCCTCCGCGATGGCGGCGCGCTGATCGATGCCGGCGCAGCGCAGCATCTCGGAGCGCGCCCGTTCCAGGAAGCGCAGATAATCTGCGTGGTACACCGCGCCCGACTGGTCGGTATCCTCCCAGTGGACGCGCACCGGATAGCGATGCGCGCCCGCGACGAGGCGGCCGGTCGGCGGCAGGTCGGTCGCGTCGTTAACCATGATCCGGGACGGGATAGCGGAAGGCTATTCGAGGGCAAGCCCCTCCTGCGTGCCAGTGGGCGGCGGCAAGCCGAGATGCGTCCACGCGCGGCCTGTCAGGCAGCGGCCGCGCGCGGTGCGCGCGAGCAGGCCGAGCTGGATGAGGAAGGGCTCGATCACCTCCTCCACCGTGTCGCGCGGCTCGGCGAGGCCGGCGGCGAGCGTCTCCACGCCGACCGGGCCGCCGCGATAGATGTCGGCGATCATCAGCAGGTAGCGATGGTCCATCGCGTCGAGGCCGAGCGCGTCCACCTCCAGCCGGAGCAGCGCCGCGTCCGCCACCTTGCGGTCGACGGTGGGATCGCCGGCGGCATGCGCGAAATCGCGAACCCTCCTCAGCAGCCGCCCCGCGATGCGCGGCGTCCCCCTCGCCCGCCGCGCGATCTCGCCCGCGCCTTCGGGCGTGATCGGCAGCATCAGCAGTCGCGCCGCGCGCGTGACGACGTGAGTGAGTTCGTCGACGGTGTAGAATTGCAGTCGCACCGGGATGCCGAAGCGATCGCGCAGCGGCGTCGTCAGCAGCCCCTGTCGCGTCGTCGCGCCGACCAGCGTGAAGCGCGGCAGGTCGATCCGCACCGATCGCGCCGACGGCCCCTCGCCGATCATCAAGTCTAGCACCCGATCCTCCATCGCGGGATAGAGCACCTCCTCCACCGCCGGCTGGAGGCGGTGGATCTCGTCGATGAAGAGGACGTCGCCCTCCTCCAGGTTGGTGAGCAGCGCGGCGAGATCGCCCGATTTGGCGATCACCGGGCCCGAGGTGGCGCGAAAGCCGACGCCCAGCTCGCGCGCCACGATCTGCGCCAGCGTCGTCTTGCCGAGGCCGGGCGGGCCGAAGAGGAGGACATGGTCCATCGCCTCGCCGCGCGCCTTGGCGGCCTGGATGAACACGCGAAGGTTTTCGCGCGCCGCCTTCTGGCCGACGAAATCGTCGAGCGTACGCGGGCGCAGCGCCGCGTCGACGTCCTCGGGCGCGCGATCGGGGGCGAGCAGCCGGTCCTCGCTCACGGCACGACCCGCACGCCCATGATCTCGACGTTGGGCGTGGGCGCGGCGGCGATCTGGACGACGTGATCGCCGGCGGTGAGCGGCAGGTCGACCAGCTTGCGGATCGGCCCGCATTCCGGCCCGTGGCCGTGCGCGACCGACGCCGCCGATACGCCGCGATCGACGACGTCGAGCCAGACGGGGCCGCTCAGCGCGAAGCGGTAGGTGCCGGTGACGGGCGCGTGGACGCGCAGCAGCCCGGCATAGGCGAGCGGGCCCCCGGTGCGACGCGGCGCGACCACCGGCACCAGATCCTGCGCGGGCGAGAGCGTGACGGCGGCGGCCTGCCCCATCGTCATGCGCGGCAGCGGCCCGCGATCGGCGCGCGGCGCGGCGACGATCGAGGCCGGGCGCACCCACGCCGCAAAGGCGGGCAGCGCGTCGCAAAGCGTCGGCGGCGGCTCCGTGGCGGGCGCGTCCTCGGCACCCGCCGCGCTCGCCGCCGCCAGCAGCATCCATGCCATCGAGCGTAACATCGCCACCTCCGTTAGCGGGCGACCCGATCCACGCGAAGCCCCGCGAGGGAACAGTCGCGCGGCTCCGCCGGTTTTGCTTCCGACATATGGGAGACGATCATGGCGGACGATAGCGAGATTGAGGCGAAGTTCTGGAAGGCGCTCAAGGCTTCGCCCTTCATGATGCTCGGCCTCGACGGCGCGCGCGACGGCCACACCCAGCCGATGACCGCGCAGACCGAGGGCGATCACGGCCCGGTCTGGTTCTTCGCGACCAAGGACAATTCGCTTACCAAGGCGCTCAGCGAGTCGCACCGCGCCATCGCGACCTTCACCAGCAAGGGTCACGACGTGTTTGCCAGCGTTCATGGCGCGCTGACGGTCGACTCCGACCAGACGACGATTGATCGGCTGTGGAACCCGCATGTCGCGGCCTGGTACGAAGGTGGGAAGACCGACCCGAACCTGGCGCTGCTTCGCCTCGATACGGAGAAGGCCGAGATCTGGCTCGGCGGCAGCTCGATCGGCGCGGCGATCACCCGGCTGTTCGGCAAGGATCCCAAGGACACCTACAAGGACAAGATCGCCGAGGTGACGCTCTGACGGCGTAAGGCGGTGCGATCGCGGGCGCTCCGAAAGCGCCCGCATCGCCGGCCCGGCTTCGCGCGACACGATCCGCGCCTCGCATGGCCGTCGCGGCCATGCCGAGTTCGTGCTTATGCGCGTGACGCCTTGCGTAGCGCGATCCGGACGACGGCGTCGAGACCAGCTTCGCCACCTAGCTCCGCGATCGCCGCGCCGACTGCTGCGGTTGCCTCCGCCGGCCGGAAGCCGAGATTGGCGAGCGCAGACAGCGCGTCCGCCTCCACTCCCCCGACGGGTTGCCCTGAGCCGCTCGCCGCAGGTCCGAGGGCGGGCCCGGCGCGATCCTTGAGTTCGGTGACGATGCGCGTGGCGAGCTTCGCGCCCACGCCGTTGGCGCGCGCTACCATCGCCTTGTCGCCTGCCGCCACGGCGCGCGAAAGCTCGTCGGGCGCAAGCACCGACAGGATGGCGAGCGCGACGCGGCCGCCCACCCCCTGCACGCCCGTCAGCAGCCGGAACCAGTCACGCTCGGCGCCCGATCCGAAGCCGTAGAGCGTGAGCGCGTCCTCCCGGACGTGGAACTCGGTGAGCAGCAGCACGTCGCTTCCGATGCCGCCGATCGCGGCCAGCGTGCGCGCCGACAGCAGCACCAGCAGGCCGACGCCATGAACGTCGACCACCACATGGTCGACGCCCAGTTCGGCAAGCCGGCCGGAAAGCCGCGCGATCACGCCCGCCTCATCAGCGCCAGCGCGCCGGCGCCGTGATGCGCGTGGCATATCGCCACCGCCAGCGCGTCGGCCGCGTCCGCGCCGCTCGGTCGTGCGCCGGGCAGCAGCCGCGCGATCATCGCCTGCACCTGCACCTTGGCGGCTCCGCCGGTGCCGACCACCGCCTTCTTGACGGTGAGCGGATGATATTCCCCGACCACCAGCCCCGCCTGAGAGGCGGCGAGCAGCGCCATTCCACGCGCCTGGCCCAATTTGAGCGTCGACTGCGGGTTGGCGTTGCCGAGCACTTCCTCCACCGCCGCGCCATCGGGCCGGTGCGCGCGTACGATTTCGACGAGCGCGCCGTGGAGGAGCTGGAGCCGGCGCGCGAGCGGCATGGAGGCATCGGTGCGCACCTGCCCGTCAGCGACGTGGGCGAGGCGGCTGCCCTCGGCGCGAATCACCCCCCAGCCGGTGCAGCCGAGCCCGGGATCGAAGCCGAGGATCAGCATGGCGGCCGCGTGGCGGGTAGGATCAGGAAACCTGCTCCATCACCTCGTCGGGCACGTCGTAATTGCCCCATACGGTCTGCACGTCGTCGTCTTCGTCGAGCTGGTCGATCAGCTTCATAAGCTGCGTCGCCTCGTCCACGCTGGCGAGCGTGACCTGCGTCTGCGGGCGCCAGGCGAGCTTGGTGCCCTCCGGCTCGCCCAGCGTCGCCTCGATCGCCTTGGCGACCTCGTGCAGCGTATCCGCCGCCGTCCAGATCTCGTGCCCGTCCTCGGACGAGGAGACGTCCTCCGCGCCCGCCTCCAGCGCCGCCTCGAACACCGCGTCCGCCTCGCCCGCCCTGGCGGGGTAGGAGATGAGCCCGAGCCGGTCGAAGCCGTGGCTCACCGAACCCGGCGCGCCCAGATTGCCGCCGTTCTTCGATACGGCGAGACGCACGTTGGTGGCGGTGCGGTTGCGGTTGTCGGTCAGCGTCTCGATGATGAGCGCGACGCCGCCGGGGCCGAAGCCCTCGTAGCGTATCTCCTCGAAATTGGCGCCGTCCGCCGCCGACGCCTTGTCGATCGATCGCTTGATGTTGTCGTTGGGCATCGACTGCGCGCGCGCCGCGATGATCGCGGACCTGAGCCGCGCGTTCATCGCCGGATCGGGTAGCCCGCTCTTGGCCGCGACGGTGATCTCGCGGCTGAGCTTGGAGAAGAGCGCGGAGCGCTTCTTGTCCTGCGCGCCCTTGCGGTACATGATGTTCTTGAACTTGGAATGGCCGGCCATCGCCGTCTCTCGTCCTTGTTTCGCGTGGCCTCGGTCTAGGCCCCGGCGCGGCCGGGGCGCAACCGCCGCCTCACCCCATTCCCAGCGCCGACTTGTACGTCTCCAGCAGAGCGTCCGCCTCGTCGCGGTCGTCCTTGTTCATCTTCCGCAGCCGCACGATCGTGCGCATCGTCTTGGGATCGTAGCCGCCGGACTTCGCCTCCAGATAGACGTCCTTGATGTCGTCCTGCATGCCCTTCTTCTCCTCCTCCAGCCGCTCGATGCGCTCGATGAAGAGGCGAAGCTGGTCCGCCGCGACGTTGCCCTCGCTCAATGTCCGTTCCCCCGATTCCCTTGAGAAGGGCGGCGGGATAGGCGGCGCGGAGGGCTGCCTCAAGCCGTCGGGTTGAGTTTCATGCTCTCGGCCATGCGCGCGAGCTGCTCGGGCGTCGCCTCGCCCTGGTGCCGCGCCTTCCACTCGGCCTGCGGCATCCCGTACACCGCCTCGCGCGCAACCGCCTTGTCGAGGCCGGAGGCCTCCGCCAGCCAGTCGCCCAGGCAGTTGCGGCAGAAGCCGGAGAGCCCCATCAGGTCGATATTCTCGGCGTCGCTGCGGTGGCGCAGGTGGCGCACCAGCCGGCGGAAGGCGGCGGCGGCGTGCGCGTCATCGATCGCGTCGATGTCCATGTCGTGTTTCCTTAACCATGTTGAGCGCCTAAGGGTTCGGGCTTCCCGCCCGATGTAGGATGCCGGCATGTCGATCAAGACGAGCGCGATGGGCCCTCGTCGGCGCAAGGTGCGCATCCTCGCGACGCTCGGGCCCGCCAGCCGCGACCCCGCGATCATCGAGGCACTGATGCGCGCCGGCGCCGACGCCTTTCGGCTCAACATGAGCCACGGCGAGCCCGCCGACCACGCCGCCAGCGTGAAGGCGATCCGCGCGCTGGAGAAGACGCTCAGCCGGCCGACCACCATCCTGGCGGACCTGCAGGGCCCCAAGCTGCGCGTCGGCACCTTCGCCGACGGCATCGTGACGCTGAAGACCGGCGACGCCTTCCGCCTCGACCGCGACGCAACGCCCGGCGACGCCGCCCGCGTCCACCTCCGCCACCGCGAGATCTACGAGGCGCTGGGGCCGGGCCAGCGGCTGCTGCTCGACGACGGCAAGATCGTGCTGCGCGTGACGGAGAATGCGGGCGACGCGATCATCACGCGCGTCGAGGTCGGCGGCGCGCTGTCCAACCACAAGGGCCTGAACGTGCCCGACGTGGTGGTGCCGCTCGCCGCACTCACCGACAAGGATCGCACCGATCTCGCCTTCGCGCTGGATCAGGGCGTGGACTGGATCGCGCTCTCCTTCGTGCAGCGGCCCGAGGATCTCAGCGAGGCGCGGCGGCTGATCGGCGGCCGCGCGGCACTGCTCGCCAAGATCGAGAAGCCCGCCGCGATCGAGCGGCTGGACGAGATCGTCGAGCTGTCCGACGCGGTGATGGTGGCGCGCGGCGATCTCGGCGTCGAGCTGCCGCCCGAGCGCGTGCCGCCGATCCAGAAGCGCATCGTCTCCACCGCGCGCACGATGGGCCGCCCGGTGGTGGTGGCGACGCAGATGCTCGAATCTATGATCAAGAGCCCGTCCCCCACCCGCGCCGAGGTCTCCGACGTCGCCACCGCGATCTACGACGGGGCGGACGCGATCATGCTCTCGGCGGAGAGCGCAGCGGGCGACTGGCCCGAGGAGGCGGTGGCGATGATGGACCGCATCGCCGTCTCGGTGGAGAACGACCCCGACTACGCGGCGCGCCTCCACTTCACCGAGACGCCGCCCGACGCCACCACGGCGGACGCGATCGCGGCGGCGGCGACCCGGATCGTCGACACGGTGTCGGCAACCACCATCGTGTGCTTCACCAACTCGGGGTCGACGGTACGCCGCGTGGCGCGCGAGCGGCCGCGCGTGCCGATGCTGGCGCTGACGCCGAAGCTCGCGACAGCACGGCGCATGGGCATCGTGTGGGGCACGCACGCCGTCCATACCCGCGACGTCGGCAGCTTCGAGGAGATGATCGCCAAGTCCAAGCGCATGGCGCTGCGGACCAAGGTGGCGGCGGGCGGCGATCCGATCGTGCTGATGGCGGGCGTGCCGTTCGGGACGCCGGGTTCGACCAACGTGCTCCACGTCGTCCGGCTGAGCGGCGACGAACTGCGCAACTACGTGGCGAAAGGGTAGGCTCCGGCGGTCAGTCCGCCGGAAAGATCGTGAACTGCTCGACGCGGCCGCGCACGCCGGGTTCGGCGCGCAGCACCGCCACCAGCGTGCGGCCGGGGAAGCGCAGGCGGTAGACCTCCTCGGTGAAGCCGCCGCGCAGCGCACTTGCGATCCGGGTGACGCCATCGGGCTCGGGCAGCGCCGAGAGGCTGGCGCGATAGTCGGCGAGCGCGGTGGGCTTGAAGTAATAGCGGGCGTTGGCGGTGAGCAGCGACGGATCGAGCGTGCCGCGCCGCAGCGCGTCGTACAGCGACCTCGCGCGCGCCGTGCCGCCCCCGTCGCCGCCCAGCAGGATCGCCTCGATCCTGTCGGCGATCGCGGTCTCGGCGTTACCGAAATCGGCATTGTCGAGCACCACGATGGCGGCACGGTCGTCCGGGTAGACGCGGTTCTCGGAGAGAAAGCCCACCGCCTCGCCGCCGTGATGGAGCCGGCGGTGGCCCGACACGGTATCGATGTCGACGCCGAGGCCATAGTCGTTCTTCTGCCCGCCGGGGAGCGCGACCGCCGTGCGCTGCGCCGCATAGGAGGCGGGCGAGAGCAGCCGCCGGTCGATCATGCCGATGTCCCAGCGCGCGAGGTCCGACGCCGTCATGGCCAGCTCGCCGGCCGCGAACAGCCAGCCCGCCGCCGCCGGCTTCTCCTCTCGCACCGGGCCGAGCGCGTAGCGGCCGTGCGGGTGCGCATCGGCGGACGTCATGCCGGTGTCGGCATCGACCGCGCTCGTCATGCCGAGCGGCTTGAAGATGTGGGCGGCGAGATAGGGCAGGAGCGGCTGGCCCGACGCCTTCTCGACGATGCGGCCGGCGATCACGTAGCCCGTGTTTGAATATTGATACTGGCTGCCCGGCGCGAAATCGAGCGGCACCTTGGCCCAACGCGCGAGGACGGCGTCGGGCGTCGTCGGCCGCTCCATCGCCGCGAACGCGTAATCCTGCGGCCAGTAGTCGCGATAGCCGGAGGTGTGGCTGAGGATCTGGCGCACCGTGATCCGGTTCGCCTGCGTGAGCGTCGGCTCCCACCGCGCCACGGGATCGTCCAACGTCAACCGATGCCGGTCGGCCAGCATCAGGATCGCGGTGGCAGTGATCTGCTTGGAGATCGACGCGATCGGGTAGCGCGCGTCGGTGCGCGCGGGCACGCCCGCCGCCTGCTCGCCATAGGCCTTGGCGTAGACGATACGGCCGTCCTGTACGACCGCGATCGAGGCGGCCGGCACCTGCGTACGCTTGAGGACGTCAGCCGCCGCCCTGTCGATCGCCGCCTTGTCGGCGGGGTCAAGCGGGTGGAGCGCCGCGGAGGTCGGCGCGGCGAAGAGCAGGGCGAAGACCGGCAGGAGACGCATGGCCTGATGCTAGCCGCGCGGCCGCTCAGAGCAAGCCATGCCCCGCCAGCGCATCGCGGAGCGGCTCCGCGCCCGCGAACAGGTGGCCGACGAAGCCCGCCACCTCGGCGCCCGCGACATTCTCCGCCCGATCGTCGACGAACAGAGCCTCGCCCGGCGCGAGACCGAAGCGGGTGAGCGCGAGCGCGTAGATCGCCGGGTCGGGCTTGGTGATCCCCGCCTCGCCCGACACGAGGATTTCGCGGAACGGAGCAAGGAGCGCTGCCTCGCGTGCCGCGAACGGCGGCCAGAACTCCGCGCTGAAGTTGGTGATCGCGTAGAGCGGCACGTGCGCGGCTGCGAGTTCGGAGAGGATCGCGCGCATGGCGGGCAGCGGCGGGCCGATCTGCTCGACGAAACGCTCGCCCCAAGCGCGGATCAGCGGGCCTTCGTCCGGATAGAGCGCGATAAGCTCGGCGGAGGTCTCCGCGAACGGCCGGCCTGCATCATGCTGCGCATGCCATTCGCGCGTGGCGATATGCGCGAGGAAACAGTCGAGCCGCGCCTCCTCCGGGATCAGCGTGGCGAAGAAACCTCGCGGATCCCACGGCACCAGCACGTCGCCGACGTCGAAGACGACGGCGCCTACTGTCGCCGGCTCTACGCCGGCGGGCTGGATCAGCCCTGGCGCGCCTTGAAACGGCGGTTGGTCTTGTTGATGACGTAGGTGCGGCCGCGACGACGGATCACGCGGTTGTCGCGGTGGCGCCCCTTGAGCGACTTCAGAGAGTTGCGTATCTTCATGGCGCGCGCCCGTACCTGTTCGTAATCTGCCGGAAAAAGCGAGGCGCCCGCCTATGGGACGCCCACCGCCGAGTCAAGCTGCCGGATCGGACCGTCGGAGCGTTTCCCCGCGCTCGGACGTTACGCACCTGATCCGATCCTTGGAGACAGCACCGATGTCGTTCGCGCGTATCCTCCCGCTCGCCGCCGGCGCCGCCCTCTGCGCGGCGGTGTCGGGCTGCGCCACCAGCAATCCGGTCGAGGTCACGCGCTTCCACCTGCCGACGCCGATCGCGCCGTCGAGCTTCGCGATCGAGCAGGGCGTGCCGGCGGGCATCGCTGCGCCGCAGGCACTGGGCGGCGGCACTCTCGAGGGCCAGAGCTACAAAGGCATCGTCGCGGGCGAGCTCACCCGGCTGGGCTTCACGCAGGCGCCGACGATCGCGCAGGCCGACCTGGTGGCTACCGTTACCGTCGATCGCGGCGCGCGCGAGGATCTCGCGGCGCGGCAGAGCGGGTTCAGCTTCGGGCTGGGTGGCCTCGGGCTCGGCGGCGGCGGCTACCGCCACGGCGGCGGCACCGCCATCGGCGGCGGCGCGGGGGTGACGGTGCCCGTCGGGGGCAACCGTCCCCGCTACGTCACCGGCACTCGGCTGATGGTGCAGATCAAGCGCCGCTCGGAGGGCACGGTGGTCTGGGAGGGCCGCGCGCAGACGGAGGCGAAGGCGCAGAGCCCCGATGCGCAGCCCGACGTCGCCGTCGCCAAGCTCGCCCGTGCGCTGTTCGCCGGCTTCCCGGGCGAGTCGGGTCGCACGATCACGGTCAGATGAGGATCACCGTTTCCGCCGCGCTCGACAGCGGCAACATCCGCGTCCTCGGCATCGACGACGATCGGGTGACACTGGAGATCTCACCCGATCGCCAGTCTGACTTCTACCAGTGGTTCCACTTCCGCGTGCTGGGCGCGCGCGGGCGGCGGCTGACGTACGAGATCGTCAACGCCGGCGGCGCCGCCTTCCCCGGCGGCTGGACGGACTATCGCGCCTGCTGGTCGACGGACGGGGCGACGTGGCGGCGCGTCGCGGACACGTCGTACGCCGACGGCACGTTGCGGTTCGCGCATGAAGCGGCGGGCGACGAGGTGCGCTTCGCCTACTTCGCGCCTTACTCCACCGAACGCCACCTCGCGCTGGTGGCGCGCGCCGCCGCCTCGCCCGGCGTTACGCTGGAGACGCTCGGCCGCACGCTCGACGGGCGCGAGATCGAATGCCTGACGCTGGGCGAGGGCCCGCTCTCCGTCTGGTTCTTCTGCCGCCAGCATCCCGGCGAGACGATGGCCGAGTGGTGGGCGGACGGCGCACTGACGGTGCTGACCGACCCCGATCACGCCATCGCCCGCTCGCTGCGCCGCAAGGCCACCTTCCGCATCGTGCCCAACATGAACCCGGATGGGAGCGCGCGCGGCCACCTGCGCACCAACGCCGCCGGCGTGAACCTCAACCGCGAGTGGCACGCGCCGAGCGACGATCGCAGCCCGGAGGTGAAGGCGGTGCTCGCCGCGATGGACGCGACCGGCGTCGACTTCGCGATCGACGCGCACGGCGACGAGACGATCCCGTACGTCTTCATCGCCGGCTTCGAGGGCATCCCCTCGCTTACCGAGCGCCAGACCCGGCTCTACCGCGCCTATTCCGACGCGCTCGTCCGCCGCACGCCCGATTTTCAGTCGAAGCACGGCTACCCGTCGAGCCAGCCGGGCAAGGGCAATCTGTCGATGGCGACCAACCAGGTCGCCGAGCGCTTCGGCGCAGTGGCGATGACGCTGGAGATGCCGTTCAAGGATAATGACGACCTGCCCGATCCCGATTTCGGCTGGTCGCCGGGCCGATCGATGCGGCTCGCGGAGGCGTGCCTCGCGGCGCTCCACGACGTGATCGGCGAGTTCTAGAACAACTCGGCCAGGAAGCCGGTCAGCCGCGTCCACGAGCGCGCGTCCGCGAGCGGGCGATACATCTGCGGGCGATGCCGGGCGGTGAAGCCGTGCTCGCTATGGCCATAGGCATCGAGTTCCCAGATCGCGCCCTTGTCGGTCAGCTCCTGGGCGAGCGCGATCACGTCCTCGGGCTTGGCGAGCGGATCGTCCCAGCCGTGCAACGCCAGCACCTTCGCCGTGATCCGATCCGCGACGGATATGCCCGGCGGATCGAAAAGGCCGTGGAACGTGGCGACGCCGAGCAGGTCGCTGCCGCTCCGCGCGAGATCGAGCACGCACTTGCCGCCGAAGCAGAAGCCGATCGCCGCCGTCCGCGCCGCATCCACCCCGTCGAGCCCGCGCAGCGCGGCGAGCGCCGCCGCCATCCGCGCGGCGATCAGCCGACGATCGGCATTCAATGAGTCCATGTGGCGGCGCGCCTCGTCCATCTCGGTGGGCCGCACGCCGACACCGTAGATGTCGAGCGCGAGACCGACATAGCCCAGCCGAGCCAGCGCCTCCGCCTTTCCTTCCTCGAACGCGGTGCGGCCCATCACCGTCGGTGCGACGAGCACGCCGGGGCGCGCACCCGTATCCTCGTCGTCCCACACGGCGAGACCCTCGAAGCGGGTGCCGTCCACCTCGTAGGCTACCGTCTGCGTCCTCATCGCCGTTCATCCTCGCTGGACCGATCGCGCGCCCGCCCATAGGGACTGTCGCTCGACATTGGGAGATCGCGATGCCCCGCCTGGTGCTGATCCGCCACGGCCAGTCCGCCTGGAACCTGGAGAACCGCTTCACCGGCTGGTGGGACGTGACGCTGACGCCGCAGGGCGAGGCCGAGGCGAAGGCGGCGGGCGAGCTGATGGCCGCCAAGGGGCTCGACTTCGATCGCGCCTTCACCTCGTTCCAGACGCGCGCGATCAAGACGCTCAACTTGGCACTTGAGGCGATGGGGCGGCTGTGGCTGCCCGTCGCCAAGGACTGGCGGCTGAACGAGCGCCACTATGGTGGCCTCACCGGGCTCGACAAGGCGGAGACGGCGGCCAAGCATGGCGACGAGCAGGTAAAGGTGTGGCGCCGCAGCTTCGACACGCCGCCGCCGCCGCTGGAGGCGGGCGGCCCCTATGATCTGGCGCAGGATCGGCGCTACGACGGCATCGCCATCCCCGCCACCGAGAGCCTGAAGGACACGATCGCGCGCGTGCTCCCCTACTGGGAGGAGGCGATCGCGCCCGCGCTCCTGCGCGACGAGCGCGTCGTCATCTCCGCGCACGGCAACTCGCTGCGCGCGCTCGTCAAGCATCTCTCCGCCATACCCGACGACGAGATCACCGGACTGGAGATCCCGACCGGCCAGCCGATCGTCTACGAGCTCGATGGCGAGCTCAACGCGCTCGACCGCTACTATCTTTCCGAGCGTTGATCGCCGGGGCATAGCGTGACGATGACCGCACCGCTCGTCGGCATCATCATGGGTTCGCGTTCCGACTGGGAGACGATGCGCCACGCCGCCGAGACTCTGGCGGCCTTGGCCGTGCCCTACGAAGCGAAGGTGATATCCGCGCACCGCACGCCGGACCGGCTCTATGACTACGCGCGCGGTGCCTCGGCGCGGAGCCTCAAGGTGATCGTCGCGGGCGCGGGCGGTGCCGCGCACCTGCCCGGCATGACGGCGGCGATGACGACGCTGCCGGTGCTGGGCGTGCCCGTGGAATCCAAGGCGCTGAGCGGCATGGATAGCCTGCTCTCGATCGTGCAGATGCCCGCCGGCGTGCCCGTCGGCACGCTCGCGATCGGACGCGCGGGCGCGGTCAACGCCGGGCTGCTGGCGGCCGCGATCCTCGCCGGCTCCGACGAGGCGCTCGCCGCGCGGCTGGCGGACTGGCGCGCCGAGCAGACCGATCGGGTCGCCGAGACGCCCGAGTGATCGTCCCTCCTGGCGGCACGATCGGCATCCTCGGCGGCGGACAGCTCGGCCGGATGCTGGCGATGGCGGCGGCGCGGCTCGGCTATCGCGCGCATATCTACGCGCCGGGCGCGAGCGGGCCGGCGAGCGAAGTCGCCGCGCATTGGACGCAGGGCGCCTATGACGACGAGGCGCTGCTCGCCCGCTTCGCGGACGCGGTCGACGTCGTCACCTACGAGTTCGAGAATGTCGATCCGCGCGCGGTGGCGCGCGTCGGCGAGCGCGTGGCGGTCCATCCCTCGCCGCGCTCGCTGGAGGTCTCGCGCTACCGCCCGGCGGAGAAGACGCTCGTCGCCGAACTCGGCGGCCGTACCGCGCCCTGGGCTCCCGTCCCCGACGGGCGCGCGCTGGCGGCGGCTCTCGCGACGGTGGGCACGCCCGCGATCCTCAAGACGACGCTGTTCGGCTATGACGGCAAGGGCCAGGCGCGGATCGACGACGACGACGCCGGCGCCTCGGCCTGGGCGGCGATCGGGGCGCCGGCGACGGCGGGCGATCAGGTGCCCGCGATCCTGGAGGGCCGCGTCGCCTTCGCGGCCGAGTTCTCGGTGATACTCTGCCGGGCGACGGACGGGCGGTCGGTGGTGTGGGACGTGCCCGAGAACGTCCACCGCGACGGGATCCTCGCCACCTCCACGGTCCCGTCAGGCGAGGCGGTGCAGCGCCTGATCCCTGATGCGGTCGCGATGACGCGCGCGATCGCGGACCGGCTCGATCATGTCGGTGTGCTCACGGCCGAGTATTTCGCGACGGACGACGGCCCGGTCTTCAACGAGATGGCGCCGCGCGTCCATAATTCGGGCCACTGGACGATCGAGGGCGCCGTCACTTCGCAGTTCGAGAACCATGTGCGCGCGATCTGCGGCCTGCCGCTCGGCGCCACCAGCCTCGCGGGGCGGGCGGCCACCATGGAGAACCTGATCGGCGACGAGGCCGGGCGCTGGCCCGCGCTCCTCGCCGAGCCCGACGCCAAGCTCCACCTCTACGGCAAGACGGTAAGACCCGGCCGCAAGATGGGCCACGTCACCCGCGTCGGCCGCTAGGCGGCTACTTCGCCCCCGCCGGCGCCTTCGCCTCCTCGATCGGAATGCCCAGCGTCGCGAGCTGCGGGCGCACCTTCGCCGCGTCGCCCACCACCACCCAGGTGAGCTGCCCCGGCTGGAAGTTGGCGCGCGCCACCGCGTTCAGGTCGGCGGCGGTGAGCGCACGGTAGCGATCGGCGAGGTGGACGTAGAAGTCGTCCGGCCGCTTCAGCCGGTCGTTGCGCTGCATCGCGCCGATCAGGTCCGATCCGCTCTCGAACTGGCCGGGCAGCTCGCGGATCGAGCGTTCCACCGTGCGCGTCCGCTCCGCCTCGGTGATCGGCCTGGCGCCCAGATAGGCGTTCATGTCGTCGACGATGGCGCGCACCGAGGCGCCGGTGCGATCGGTCTGCACCGGCGCCACCACGAACCATTGCGAGCGGCCGACATATTGCGACACGCCGCTCTGCACGCCGTAGGACCAGGCGCGCGTCTCGCGCAGGTCGAGGTTGAGGCGGCTGGTGAAGCTGCCGCCGAGCTGATCGTTGGCGGCGACCAGCGGCACGAGGCCGTCGATCCCGGTCTTGTCGAGCACGCGGCCGGCGTAGATCACCGACTGCGGTGAGCCCGGCCTGTCGAGCAGCACGATCCGGGGCCGGGGGGCGGGCACGGGCGCGTCGAACCGCTTGGTGCCGGCGGGCTCGTCCGCGCCCTTCCACGTCCCGAACCGCGCCTCCAGCAGCGGCTGCAACTCGGCGAGCGGCTTGTCGGAGACGACGAAGAGCTTGGCGGTGGACGGCCGCACCCAGCGCGCCTTGAACGCGGCGAGATCGACCTTGGTGAGCCGCTTCACGACCGCCGGATCGCCCGATCCCCCGCCCGGCACGCCGTAAGGGTAGCCGCCGTAGATCAGCGGCGGCAGCGTGCGCGCGGCGAGGCCGGAGGGGTCCTTGATCTCGCCGTCGATCTGCGTGAGCTCGGCCACGCGTACGCGCTCGATATCGGCGTAGCTCGGGTTCAGCGTCACGTCCGCGAGCAGGTCGAGCGCAGGCACGACGTTGGCGGAGAGGCCGGCGAACGCGATCGTCGATCGGTCCATCGACGCGGTGGTGGCGATGGCGACGCCCAACCGCTCCTGATCGGCGGCGATGTCGGCGGCGCTGCGCGTGGTGGTGCCCTGATCGAGCAGTTCCAGCATCAGGTTGTCGGTGCCGAGCGCGTCGCGCGGATCGGCGGCGTGGCCGGCATCGAAGCTCAGCGTCGCCCAGGTCAGCGGCAGCGTCTTTCTCTGCGCGTAGACGATCTCGATGCCGTTGGAGAGCTTGGCGTGGGTGATCGGCGGATAGTTCAGCGCCACGATCTCGCCCACCGGCGGCGCGGTCCGTGTCGGCTTGGCGGCCGGCGGCGCGCCGCTGGCGGGTGTCGTGGTGGCGCTGGCGGACGCATCCGCCGGGCCGCCCTGCGCCGCCTTCGCTTCCTGATAGGGCTCGCGCGGCCCCGGCGAGACGGTGAGCGCGTAGACCGGCCGCGTCAGCCACTTGCGCGCCGCCGCCGTCACGCTCGCCGGGGTCGCCTTGGCATATTGGGCGAGCTGCTTGCCGTAGAAGCCGGGATCGCCCGCGTAGGTCGCACCCTCCGCCAGCGTCACCGCGCGGCCGGACTGGCCGCCGACATTCTGGAGCGCGAACAGGCGGCCGGCGACCTCGCCCGTCACCGCGCGCTCGATCTCGTCCCTGGTGGGGCCGTGCGCGATCAGATCGGCGAGGATCTCGTCGATGCGCTTGCCGAGCAGCTTGGGATCGACGCCGGGCCGCGCGTCCGCCTGGATCTCGAACCTGCCGACGCGCTCCAATGGTTCGAGCTGCGCCGAGGCGGAGACGGCGAGCTTCTCCTTGCGGACGAGGATGTCGTCGAAACGGGAGGAGGCGAGCCCGCCGAGCACGCTGGCGAAGATGTCGAGCGGCACGGTGTCGGGGTCGGTGAGCCCCGGCGTCGTCCACTCCCGATAGACGCGGCTGGTCGCGACTTCGTCGTGCAGCGTCTCGACCTTGGGCGCCACCAGCGTCGGCACGGCGGCGGGCGTCGGCACCGGCTGCGGCCCACGCGGCAGGTCTCCGAAATACTTCGTCACCATCGTCCTGGCTGTCGCAACGTCAATGTCGCCGGCGAGCACCAGCACCGCGTTGTTGGGCCCGTAATGGCCGCGAAACCAGGCGCGCACGTCTTCCAGTGAAGCACGATCGATGTCCGCCATCGAGCCGATCGTGGTGTGGTGATAGGGATGTCCGGCGGGGAACAGCGCCTCCAGCTCGGCATATTGGACGAGGCCGAAAGGCTGGTTATCGTCCTGCCGCTTCTCGTTCTGGACGACGCCGCGCTGACGGTTCAGCCGCTCCTGCGTCACCGCCCCGAGCAGGTGGCCCATGCGGTCGCTCTCCAGGAACAGCGTGTAGGGCAAGGCGGGTGTCGGCACCGTCTCGAAATAGTTGGTGCGATCGAAGTAGGTGGTGCCGTTCTGATCGGTGGCGCCGATATTCTCCAGCGGGCCGAGCATCCCGTCGGGGTTGTTCTCCGATCCGTAGAACATCAGATGCTCGAACAGGTGGGCGAAGCCGGTGCGGCCGGCGGGCTCGTCCTTCGATCCGACATGATACCAGATCGAGACGCCGACCAGCGGCACCGAATGATCGGTGGAGACGACCACGCGCAGCCCGTTGGGCAGCGTGAACTGATCGAAAGGAATGTTCGCTTGGCGCGCGATCGTGTCGAGCGACGCAGGCTTGGCCAGCGGCGCGGCGGCCAGCGGCGACGCGACGAGGACGAACGCGACGAGCGGCGAGAACGGGATACGCATACCAAAGGTTTGGCGAAGGACACCAACGCGTGCAAGCTCGCGCACCTTGTGTGTCATTTGAGCAACACCATATTCGGTCGGACCAGATCACAGGGGACGCTATGAACCTCGACCTCTTCACCGATCGCGCGAAGGGCTTCCTCCAGTCCGCCCAGACGGTGGCGATCCGCAACGACAACCAGCGCATCGCGCCCGAGCATATCCTCAAGGCACTGCTGGAGGATAAGGAGGGCATGGCATCAGGCCTGATCGCGCGCGCCGGCGGTTCGGCCGACGTCGCGACCCGCAGCGTGGATGCCGCGATCGCTCGGTTGCCCAGAGTATCGGGCGGAGGCGCCAACACGCCGCCCGGGCTCGACAACGACGCGGTGCGCCTGCTCGACCAGGCCGAGCAGATCGCCAAGACCGCCGGCGACAGCTTCGTCACCGTCGAGCGGCTGCTGCTCGCCTGCACGCTCGCCACCACCACGGCCGCCGGCAAGGCGCTGGCGGAGGCCGGCGTGAAGGCGGACGCGCTCAACACCGCGATCAACCAGCTGCGCGGCGGCCGCAGCGCCGACACCGCCGGCGCGGAGGATCGCTACGACGCGCTCAAGAAGTTCGCACGCGATCTCACCGAGGCGGCGCGTGCGGGCAAGCTCGATCCGGTGATCGGCCGCGACGAGGAGATCCGCCGCACCGTCCAGATCCTCGCGCGGCGCACCAAGAACAATCCCGTGCTGATCGGCGAACCGGGCGTGGGCAAGACCGCCATCGCGGAGGGGCTCGCGCTGCGCATCGTCAACGGCGACGTACCCGATACGCTGAAGGACCGCCGGCTGATGGCGCTCGATATGGGCAGCCTGATCGCGGGCGCGAAATATCGCGGCGAGTTCGAGGAGCGGCTGAAGGGCGTGCTCGACGAGGTGAAGGGCGCGGACGGCGAGGTCGTGCTGTTCATCGACGAGATGCACACGCTGATCGGCGCCGGCAAATCCGAAGGCGCGATGGACGCCGGCAACCTGTTGAAGCCCGCGCTCGCGCGCGGCGAGCTGCACTGCATCGGCGCCACCACGCTCGATGAGTATCGCAAGTATGTGGAGAAGGACGCCGCGCTCCAGCGCCGCTTCCAGCCGGTGTTCGTCGGCGAGCCTACCGTCGAGGACACCATCTCGATCCTGCGCGGGCTCAAGGAGAAGTACGAGCTCCACCACGGCGTGCGCATCACCGATGGCGCGATCGTGGCGGCGGCGACGCTCGGCAACCGCTACATCACCGATCGCTTCCTGCCCGACAAGGCGATCGACCTGATGGACGAGGCCGCTTCCCGCCTGCGCATGGAGGTGGAGAGCAAGCCCGAGGAGATCGAGGCGCTCGACCGCCGCATCATCCAGCTCAAGATCGAGCGCGAGGCGCTGAAGCGCGAGACCGATCGCGCCTCGCAGGATCGCCTCGCCACGCTCGACGGCGATCTCGCGCGGCTGGAGGCAGAATCGGACGCGCTCACCACGCGCTGGCAGGGCGAGAAGGACAAGATCGCCGGCGAGGCAAGGCTGAAGGCGCAGCTCGACGAGGCGCGCGTCGCGCTCGATCAGGCACAGCGCCAGGGCGACCTCGGGCGCGCGGGCGAGCTTAGCTATGGCGTCATCCCCGGCCTCGAACGCCAGATCGCCGAGGTCGAGGCCGCGACCGAGGACGCGATGCTGCGCGAGGAGGTGACGGGCGAGGACATCGCCGGCGTCGTCAGCCGCTGGACGGGCATACCCGTCGACCGGATGCTGGAAGGCGAGCGCGAGAAGCTGCTCCAGATGGAGCAGGCAATCGGCGCGCGCGTGATCGGGCAGCAGGCGGCGGTGCAAGCGGTGTCCCGCGCCGTCCGCCGCGCCCGCGCCGGCCTACAGGATCCCAACCGTCCGCTCGGCTCCTTCCTGTTCCTGGGGCCGACCGGCGTCGGCAAGACCGAGCTTGCCCGCGCGCTCGCCGGCTTCCTGTTCGACGACGACGCCGCGATGGTGCGGATCGACATGAGCGAGTTCATGGAGAAGCACGCCGTCTCGCGCCTGATCGGCGCGCCGCCGGGCTATGTCGGCTACGAGGAGGGCGGCGTGCTCACCGAGGCGGTGCGCCGCCGCCCCTATCAGGTGATCCTGTTCGACGAGGTGGAAAAGGCGCACGGCGACGTGTTCAACATCCTCCTCCAAGTGCTCGACGACGGTCGTTTGACTGACGGTCAGGGTCGCACGGTGGACTTCACCAACACGCTCATCATCCTGACGTCGAACCTCGGCTCGCAGTATCTCGCGAACCTCAGCGACGAGGCGGACACCGCCTCGGTGGAGCCGCAGGTGATGGAGGTGGTGCGCGGCCACTTCCGGCCGGAGTTCCTGAATAGGCTCGACGACATCATCCTGTTCCACAGGCTGGCGGCCGCGCACATGGCGCCGATCGTCGACATCCAGGTGGCGCGGATCGCCAAGCTGCTGCGCGACCGCAAGATCGCGCTGTCGCTCACCGACGGCGCGCGGGCGTGGCTGGGCCGCGTCGGCTACGATCCCGTGTACGGCGCGCGGCCGCTCAAGCGCGCGGTGCAGCGCCACCTCCAGGACCCTCTCGCCGAGATGATCCTTCAGGGCGGAGTGCCGGACGGTGCGCGCGTCAGCGTCGACGAGGGCGACGGCGCGCTGGCAATGCAGGTCGGCTGAGACGGAACGTGGCAGCGGCGGCGGCGCTCGGCTAAGGCTCGGCGATGCCGCCGCTCGCGCTTGCCTCCACCATGACGCGCCCCCGCTAGCGAGACATTGGGGGCGATGGCCGCACCCTGATCGCCGACTTACTCGCGCGCCACGACGATCTGGCGAAGCGGCAGCCCGGGCCGACCGCGGCCATCCATCGTCGCTCCGTTCCGGGATCTCGCCACCTGCCGCCCGCCCCAAGCGCCGCGATGGTCCCCGGAAATCGTGCCGGACAGGCGATGAGGCGTCCGTCCCCGCATCGCCTTCGACTGGACGTTTCCGAGACGGGCGAAGCCACTATCGATGGCGAGGCAATCGCGGGGATTGTCGGGGCCGGCGCGATCGTGGAGCTTGCCGCATCCATCGGGTGCCGCGGGCGGTTCGGCGATGATGAGGTGTCGGCCGGCTCCGGTCGGCGGGAAGCGTTTCGCGGGGCCTTGGATGAATCACGTCAACATCGTCGAACTCGGACTGCTATTGTTCGTGGCCTGCCTCGTCGCGATCGTCACCCGCCGGATTGGCTGGCCCTACACGATCGGACTGGTCGCGGCCGGGATCGCGCTCAGCTTCGTGGGTTATCGCAGCCGGATCGTGCTCACGCCGGAGCTGATCTTCACGGTCTTGCTCCCGCCGCTGGTCTTCGAGGCCGCGCTGCACCTGAGGTGGCAGCGGTTCCGCGAGGAGGCGTCGCTGGTGCTGAGCCTCGCCTTCGTCGGCACGCTGCTGTCCGCGGGCGTGGTCGCGGCCGGGATGCATTGGGCCGTGAGCTGGGGATGGCAGGCGTCGCTGCTGTTCGGATCGCTGATCGCCGCCACCGATCCCGTCGCGGTCGTGTCGATGATGAAGGAGCAGGACGCGGAGCCGCGGCTGCGCTTCATAATGGAGGCGGAGAGCCTGCTGAACGACGGCGCGGCAGCGGTGCTGTTCGGCCTCGTCGCCGCAGCGATCGCCGGCGCTCCGACGGACGCGGGAACGATTGGCCAAGCCTTCGCGACGACGGTTGCGGGTGGGGTGCTCTGCGGAGCCGTCGTGGCGGGCGGCCTGCTGCTCGTCGCGGGCCGCTCGGACGATCATCTTGTCGAACTGACGCTGACGGTGCTTGCCGCCTACGGGTCCTTCCTGCTGGCGGAGGAGCTCGGCGTCTCGGGCGTGCTCGCCACGCTCGCCGCCGGGATGCTGGTCGGGAATTTCGGGCCCGCGCGTTCGCTGACGGAGCGCGGCGGCGAGGCGCTGATCCGCTTCTGGGATTTCGCGGCTTTCCTGGCGAACTCGATGGTCTTCCTACTGATCGGCAGCCGCGAGGCCGAGCAGCCGCTGCTCACCTTCCTCTGGCCTGCGGCGGTGGCAACGCTGCTGGTGCTCGCCGGGCGCGCCGCTGCGATCTATCCGATCGCCGGACTGTTCACGCGCAGCCGCGGCGCGATCGACGGGCTGACCCGCCATATCCTGTTCTGGGGTGGGCTGCGCGGCGCGCTGGCGCTGGCGCTGGCGCTGGCAGCGCCCGTGGCGCTACCCGAGCACGACGCACTGGTCAGCGTCGCCTTTGCCGTCGTCGCCTTCTCGATCTTCGTACAGGGGGCGACGATGCCGATCCTGCTTCGCCGGGCGAAGCCCGCAGAGGCGGCGTGACGCGCTTGCCGCGGGCACGGCGTCTGCTCACCCGGCGGATGAGGTTCTACGCCGCGCCGTTTTGCCTGTTCGCCGAGGCATCGACACCATTCTCGACCCGCTCGCGTCGATCATTATGGCCGTCGACACCGTCTCGCCGATGGCTGACCCGCACCGGCACCGATCTCACCACGTTCACGATTCTCTCCGGCGCGTCTGGCGTTACGTATAGTTGCGGCCTCAAGAAGACGTTCAACCAATCCATGTCGCCGCCCGGCCGGTCGCCGCCACGACAGTGCCGGCGTGGATGCCGAGGCCGATCAGCCTGCTGTCGCCGTTCAGGCGGTCGCGCCCCTGCTGGCCGATACCGGGCTCACCCCGCGCCTCCCGATGTCGTCGCACGCGCGTCGCCGATATGGCCGTTGTGCGCCCAGCCTTGCGCTCGTCGGGCGCTGCGACGCGCAGCCGGCGGGCGAGGCCTGCCGGCGTCTCGTCACACGAGAGGCGCTGGAGCATGGACCGTCCAGTCGAACTCGCGGCCGATCGCCAGCGCGTCCTGTGCCGGTTGCACGTCGCGGTCGCATCGTCGCTTCCGGAGCGGGCGACGAAGCGGCGATCGTCAGTCGATCCCTCGATCTCGGGCGCGGTGCCTGGACCGGCTTGGCCGAGGTAGCGCAGGCCGGTGTCGAAGTGCGCGCTCCAGAAGAACGGCGTCTCCTGGTAGCGTCGACGAGCCCAATCAGCACGCGCGCGACGTGCTGGCCGTGGCGCTCCGCCGTCACCCAGTGCTCGACGCGGATGCGGCGGCCGAGGAGGTGGTCGTGGTGGCGCCCGACGAGGTGCCGCTGGGCAGGCTGCTCGGCACCGAGATCAGCGTCGTGATCCGGGGTTTGCACAAGGAGAAGGGCGTCCGCCTCGACGACGGCGACGAGATCGCCGCCGACCTCGTCGTCGTCGGGACAGGCCCGCCCCGCTGATCGTAGAAGTCCGGTCGGGCAAGCGTCGTCTCGTCGTGCTTCACCATGCCGATCAGATACTGTTTGCAGCAGGTGCGGTCATAAGGCGGGGCGGGATCGTCGCTGGCCGCCGTCACCGCCGCGCCACGCCCGTGGCTCACCAGCAGCTCGGCGCAGGCATGGCAGGCCGCGCCGCCGACGACGATCACCATCCGGCCCGGCGAGCGGGTGGGCGGAAGCCCGATGGCGCGCTCCCGGCGCCCGGTGACGCACCCGGCCCTCATGCTCCGCGACACCGCAAACGGCGAGCGGATTGAAGGCGGGGGCAATCGCCACGCCGCTGGCTAAGTCGAAGCGGGCGTAGCAGACCTCGCCATCTCGCCGCACGAGGATCACGTCGTCTCGCCGAACCGCTCCTTCAGGACCGCGCCGGCGCGAGGTCCGCGGCGGCGATGCCTGCGGCGAGATCGGCGCGTCGTCGGCGCTTAAGCGCCGCCCCAATTCATCGTCAGGCCGCCGTCCATCACGAAGGTCTGGCCGGTGACGTAGTCGGCCGCGTCAGAAGCCAGGAACAGCGCCAAACCGGCGATTTCCTCCGGCGCCCCGGGGCGGCCCCAGGGGATGTTCTTCATCGCCGCCTTCCGCGCGTCGGGGTCGTCGAGCCGCTTCTGCGTCATCGGCGTCGCGATCAGGCCGGGTGCCACCGCGTTGACGTTGATGCGATCGGCCGCCACCTCGCGCGAGAGGCTGCGCACCAGCGAGTTCACGCCGGCCTTGGCCATGCCGTAGGGCGCGCTTTCGGGCGTCGGAAGGTGGCCCGCCACGGATCCGATGAACACCAGCCGCCCGCCGCCGCCCGCCGCCTTGCGGGCCTGGACGAAGGCGCGGGCGCACAGCAAAGGCCCGACGAGGTCGGTGCGCAGGATCTCCATCGCGCGCGCCTCCTCCATCTCGGCGACGGCCATGCCGCTCATGCCGCGCCCGGCGTTGGCGACGAACACGTCCGGCACGCCGAGCCCATCGCGGGTGGCGGCGAACAGCGCCTCGATCGAGCCGGCATCGGTGATGTCGGTCCGGCAGACGACGACACGCCGGCCCGCCGCCTCGATGCGCGCGGCGGTCTCGCGGGCGCCGTCCTCATCGGTCTGGTAGGTGATGGCCACATCCGCGCCGGCCTCGGCGCAAGCGGCGGCGGTGGCCTGCCCGATGCCGCTGTCGGCGCCCGTGATGATCGCAACCTTGTCCGCAAGCCGCATCGCCGCTCTCCTCGTTATCGCGTCGAGACGCTTGGCCAAGCTTCCGGTTCATACGCAACCGCGCAGGGTCCGCGACGCGGTCGAACGGTTACTCCGCCCGCACGGCGATGCGATGCCACGCCGACGAGAGATAGCCGGCATAGTTCCACACCTGCGCGGGATCAGCGGGCTGACGCTGCCCGGCACCGTCTACGGCACGCACGGCGAGGCGGTGCGTGCCTGGCGGCAGCTCGATATCGGCGGACCAGCGCACCCAGCCCCAGCGCGCGTCGGGGCAGCGCTCGATCACCGCCTGTCGCCACGTGAGACCGCCGTCGGCGGACAGTTCCACCCACGCCACGCCGCGCGCGTAAGCGGTGGCGTAGCCCGCGACGCGGACCGTGCCCGGCGCCACCCTGCCGCCATCGGCAGGCGAGCAGATCGCGGCGTTGACCGGCATTTCCTCGATCGTCAGTCCGGCAGACCAGTCCGGCTTCGCGCCGCTCTCGTCCGGCGGGAAGAGCTTGTAATCCCTCTGCTGGACCGGGGCCTGCGACGGCTCATCCGTCGCCTCGATCCGCGTCAGCCACTTGGCGCTACGCACGCCGGCATAGCCGGGCGTCACGAGCCGGAGCGGCGCGCCATGCTCCGGCGCCAGCGGCTCGCCGTTCAGCGCCCAGGCGATCAGCACGTCCGGATCGCACGCCTTGCCCATCGGCAGCGAGATGCCGAACGGTGCCGTCTCGCCCTCCACCTCGACCTCGTCGGCGCCGGTGAAGCGCACGAAGCGACAGCGCGCCTCGTCGAGCCCGACCGCACGCAGCAGGTCGATTAGGCTCACGCCCGTCCACGCGCCGTTGCCGATCGCGCCCACGTCCCACGGATCGCCGCTGGTCTCCGCCACCTCCCGCAGGTGCGCACGCCGGTTGCCCGCGCATTGCAGCACGGCGGTGACGGTGCGCACGGGAAAGCGGGCCGCGAGCTCCGCCCGCGTCCAGCGCGCGGGCTCGGCCACCAGCCCGTCGAGGACGAAGGCGTGATCCTCGCCGAGCGTGGGCACTTGGCCATGCGAGCGTACGTAGAACAGCCGCTGCGGCGTCAAATATTCCGCGATCAGCTCGCACGGCGCGGGCTCGGCATTGAGCGGATCGTCCTTGTGGACGATGAGGGCGGCGGCAGCACGATCCAGCGGCGTCACGAGCGTCTCCTAGTCCGCGACAAGACCGAGCTGGCGCGAAGGCGGGTCAAGCCCAGCCCCCAAGCAGGCTCGGTCAGCTCAAATGCAGCGCCCGATGAGCGACGCCAACCATATGTCGGCGCCACCGCGCCCTCGTCGATACGACTGCGGCACCTCAGCAGCCGGCCGGCGCACCGCTCCACATCGGAAGCGACGTTCTCCAGCGCCGTGACAGTGACATTGGCGGGCCCGGCAACTGTCGGATTACGGTGCCTAGGCGTTTGTGAGAACAGCGGAATATAGGGTTTACTCAAGCTCCAATGCCCCACCGTGCCCCACATGCATGACGATGCCTCCTTGCTCTACACAATAGAAAAGGTTTTCAGCCGCCAGCGGTTAATCCAGTGGCTGGGGCTGCCGGAACAACGATCTAGGAGCAAGGTGAGCGGCATGGGCTGGCTTGGGTCGCAACTTGGATGAGCATGGTAGAATTGAGTACGAGCCTGAGGAGGCATACGGCTCCTTCAGCCTGGAGCTAGCAGGTTGTCGACGAGGCAAGCGGAAGGCGCGTTCGGCGGAACGGAGCTGCTCCTGGGCGGGTTCGACCTACATACGCCGTCATCGGCTCGCTCCATCGCAAAGGTCGGGCCGTGCACACGTTTGAGCTGCTTCTCATCCTGATCGCCGCTTCGGTGGCGCTGGCCTACGCCGCTGAACGGCTGCGTATCCCCTTGGCCGTGGCCCTGGTGCTCGGCGGGATCGCGCTGGCGTTCGTGCCGGGCATCGGCACCGTCGAACTCGATCCCGAGCTGGCGCTGGTGCTCTTCCTGCCGCCGCTGCTCCAAGCCAGCGCCTACCGCACCGACTGGCCGGCGTTCCGCTTCAACCTGCGGCCGATCCTGCTGCTGGCGCTCGGAGCCGTGTTCTTCACCGCCGCCGCAGTCGCGATTGTCGCCAGGCTGCTGGTGCCCAGCCTGCCATGGTGGGCGGCGATCACACTCGGCGCGATCGTGGCGCCTCCCGATGCGGTAGCGGCGGCCGCAGTGCTGAAGCAGGTCCGGTTGCCCAAACGCATCGTGACGGTGCTCGAGGGCGAGAGCCTCATCAACGACGCATCCTCGCTGGTGCTCTACCGGTGCGCCGTCGCCGCCACGCTCGCCGGCACCTTCAGCTTCGGCCAGGGCGTGCTCCAATTCTTCGGCGCCTCGCTCGGCGGCGCCTTCGCGGGTTGGCTCGTGGGGCGCGTCGCGATGTGGATCTTCGCGCTGCTTGAGGACACGCTGCTCGATATCACCGTCAGCCTGCTCGCCGGCTTTCTCGCCTACATCCTCGCCGAGCAGGTCCACGCCTCGGGCGTGTTGGCGGCAGTGGCGTGCGGCCTGGTGCTCGGCCGAAAGCAGCATGCCGAGTTCACCGGCGAGAGCCGGCTCGGTCTGGCCACCGTCTGGAGCTTCATCGAGTTCCTGCTTACCGCGCTCGTGTTCATGCTCATCGGGCTACAACTGCGTGGCATCGTCGGGCGGCTCGAAGGCGATGACCCCGCGAGGCTCGCGCTGATCGCCCTGGCGGTCTCGGCCACGCTGATCGTCAGCCGCTTCGCCTGGACCTTCCCGGCCGTATGGCTGCCGCGCGCCTTGTCGCCTAGCCTCCGGGAACGCGATCCGATGCCGCCGTGGACCTACCCAACCGTGCTCTCCTGGGCAGGAATGCGCGGCGTGGTGAGCCTTGCCACCGCACTGGCGCTGCCGCTCCGCTTCCCGGGGCGCGATCTCATCGTGTTCCTGGCCTTCTGCGCGATCCTCGCGACGCTGGTGGTGCAAGGCACGACGCTGGGTTGGTTGATCCGCCGACTCGGGCTTGAGGAGGATGAGGCCGCACTCCCCGAGTCCGACACCGCGCAAGCGCGCGCGGAGCTCGCCACGGCCTCGCTCGATGCGGTGCAGGAGCATCTCGACGACGACGCGTCAGAGCACGGTGACGCGGCAGCCGAACTCGTCGAGGAGTACAAGGTCCGCGCCGAGCGGGCGAGCATCGAGGGCCAGGACGTCGAGACCAAGACCGGGCAGCTCGTAGCGCAGCAGCGTCTCCGTCTGGTGGCGATCGAGGCGGCGCGCGAGAGGCTAGTCGAGCAGACCGACCAGATCGAAGCCGACGCCCACCGCGCGCTCGGCGCGGAGCTCGATCTCGAGGAGCAGCAGGTCCGCCGCGCGCTCGGCGAAGCGTGACCCGACACTTACCGCATCAGGAGCACCGAACATGAGCGACGACTTTCCGCAACCGGCTGGCGGTGCGCACCTCCGCACCGTGGCACTACCTCGCGACGCCAATGCTAGCGGCGACATCTTCGGCGGCTGGACCTTGTCGCAGATGGACCTGGCCGGCGGCACCTTCGCCGCGGTCCATTCGGGCAGGCGGGTGGTGACGGTACGAGTGGAGGCGGTCGAGTTCCTCAAGCCGGTGTCGGTTGGCGATGACGTCAGCGTGTTCTGCCGCCTGGACCAGGAGGGCGACACGTCCATTGCGGTCGCCATCGAGGTGTGGGCGCGGGCTCGAACGAGCGATGCGCCGCACAAGGTGACGGAAGGCGTCTTCCGCTACGTCGCGCTGAACGAAGATGGAAAACCGACCACTGTCTCCGGCTGATGGACGCGTCCCGATGCGTTGCGCTTGTGAGCCGGTAGCTTTGCGGTGGCTCGACCCATTCCCGGACGTTCGCGCTGCTGATCCGCTTCCCGGAATTAAACACTCATTCAGGTTTGGAATTCGAGCTATGTGGCCGTGTCTAGGCTGTCGGCTTTCAGCTCGGCAATACGCGGTAAGGGTCGAAGCGTGATGAGCGAAACGTCAGGAAGATAGGACAGTCAACTGGTCCGCAGATGGTGGAAAGCCGTTTAAAGGCGGCGAGGCTCGAGCAAGCGGCGGCAGCCAACCCCAACGTACGCAAATTCGTCGATTGGGTCGCGAACATGGATCCCGATTTCAGCGCGACCACAGCCAAGAAGCAACGCTGATCAGGCCGCGCCCTTGGATCCGATCCCATATCCGGACATCGCGCCGCGCGCACAGGCCCCGAGAGGCGGCTGCTCGTTGCTGCCTAGCTAGCCGGTTTCGTCCGGTGCTCCGTCAACCGCTTATAGAGTTGTTCGATCCGGAGCCGTTCCGGCGTGTTCTTGGCCAGCCCCTTCAGACGGCATTCGGCGCACAAGCGTTTGCACTCGGACGGCAGCGGCAGTGATGACGCGGACGCGCAAGATCGGGATAGGGATCTCCGGCTACGCGGACGCACTCCTCCTCATGGACATCGCTTACGAGAGCGTCTCGTGGCTCAACAAGGCGTTGTCGGTGGTGAACTTCGCTTCGAAACAGACCTCTGTCGAACTCAGCGGGCGGCGGGGCGCCTACGGAGACTGGAGCCTCTCGAGGCACGCCTCGGATGGCGACTTTCGCCGACGCCTGGCGTGCGCGACGAGCTCGCGTCGCCACCCAGGCCGCCATGCACCTTCTTCCATTGGTAGAAGGTCTGCTCCGAGATGCCTGCCTGGCGGATGACCTTCGCGACTGGCGTGCCCGTCTCCGCCCGCTTCAGCGCAAACGCGATCTGCTCCTCGCTGTACCTCGACTTCTTCATTCTCCAGCTCCACGCACGAGAATGGCGTCGGCGCACGCCCGCGTCACGTGCGGCAGCTCGGGCTGAAGGTGAGACCGCGCCGGTCCCAATGCCCCCGAACTCCTCCGCGAAGGCGTCGCGGCAATGGGGTTCGATGTCGCCTGCTCACCGAAATCCGGCGCGGTGCGGTGCAATGCGGTTGCCGCGGAACAGGCTGTCAGGTAAGTTCGCCAAGCAGCACAAACCGGACGACGCCGGCGAACCTCCCGCCGCCATCCTCGCCATAGCCATGCGGACCGGTTCCTGCCGCAACAGCGCCTCGAGCTTGGCGAACGCCATCTCCATGAGTCTAGGCCGGGAACGCAGGCGACAATCATAGGAGCTGAGTGTAGCGGCGGGTGTCCGCATCACGGATCCCGGCGACCTTGTAGGCCAGCTTCCGGGTAAGGCACGATGCTGATCCTCGCACGGTTCGCACCGCGCAAACCATACGCCGTCAGTCTGCTCCTCGTGCAACATAGGCCCGCCAACCGCCCAGCGCCGTGACGTCCTCGGCGTTCGTCAGGGCGCGCGGTTCCGCGACGAAGCCTTTGACGAAGCTGCCGTCCTCCAGGGTGACCGTCCCGATCGCCAGCGGCGGCGGCACCTCGGCGACAAAGCTGCCGAACGCCGCTAGATCGAGTTCGTAGAGCTCGAGCGCGATGGCGCCCCCATTTTCGGAATGGACCAGCGCGGGCTTGGGCGGGGCGCTGTCGGCCATCGCGTAGAGCCTGTAGGTCGGCGCGGTCTTCGCCTCGCCCAGGAAGCGCGCGTCGCGCGACGTCAACTGCCAGTGGAGCGGCATGTCCTTGAGGTGGGCGCCTACCACGGCCAGCTTCACGGTCTCCATCCGTCCCTCCAGATCGAGCGGCGGCGGCGATGCCGGCGCGGGGAAAAGAGCGTCGGCGGCATCGACGAGCGCGCGATCCGTGCCGGCCGGCCCGATGAGCGTGATGCCGAAGCCTACTCCGCTGCCATAGCGCCCGGCGGGCAGCGCGATCGCCGCCATGTCCAGCAGGTTCACGAAGTTGGTGTAGGCGCCGAGGTTCGCGTTAAGCGCGATCGGCGCGACGAGCATCTCGGCCACGCGATAACAGGTCGGCGCAGTGGGGAAGGCGAGCAGGTCGACCTCGCGCCACATCGCCTCGGCGGCGCGGGCGAGCTCGGCGAGACGATATTGTCCCTCGAAGGCTTCGACCGCGCCGTACGAGAGGCCCTGCTCGACGATCTCGCGAACGACGGGGTGGATCGCGTCCGGATCGTCCCGTAGCAGGTCGCGCACGGCGGCGGTACGCTCGGCCACCCAAGGTCCGTCGTAGAGCAGGCGCGCGGCCTCCGCGAGTGGCGCCATGTCGATCTCGACCAGTTCGACATCGAGCGTAGCCAGCGCTGTATCGTAGAGGAAGCCCGACTCGATGTCGCCGAACCACGGCCGCTGATCGGCGCGCGGAATGCCGATGCGGCGGGTCGCGCGGGGCACGTCCGGCAGCGCGCGCGAGAAGGCATCCTGCGGGTCGAAGCCGGCGACCACCGCGTCTACCAGTCCCGCCTCCTCGGCGGTGCCGGTGAAAACGGTGATGCAGTCGAGCGTGCGGCAGGCGGGGACGAGGCCGCGGCTGCTCCACCGTCCCCTCGAGGGCTTGAAGCCGATCAGGTGGTTGAAGGCCGCCGGGATGCGCCCCGAACCGGCGGTGTCGGTGCCCAACGCGAACGCCACCAGCCCCGCCGCCACCGCGACCGCCGAGCCCGAGCTAGATCCGCCGCTGATCCACGCGCGATTATAGGCGTTGCGCGGCACGCCGTAGGGGCTGCGCGTGCCGTTGATGCCGGTGGCGAACTGGTCGAGGTTGGTCTTGCCCACCGGCACGGCGCCGGCGGCGACCAGCCGCTCGATCACCGTCGCCGAGCGATCGGGCGCGTAGGCGAAAGCGGGGCAGGCGGCGGTGGTGTCGAGGTCCAAGACGTCGATATTGTCCTTCACCGCGAACGGCACGCCGGCCAGCGGCAGCACCTCACCCTGCGCGACACGTTCGTCGACGGCGGCGGCGGCGGCGCGGAGCGCCTGCGCGTCGAAGCGCGAGATCCACACCGCGTCCTGCACCGCGTCGTAGCGGGCGAGCCGCTCCAGCACCTCCTCGATCACCGCGACGGCGCTGCGGCGCCCGGATTGCACGTCGTCCGCGATCCGCACGACGGACAGGCGATCGAGCGCGATCATGCCCGCACCAGCGCCAGCATCGGCGCACCGGGCGCCACCGCCTGCCGCTCGGCCACGAACAGCGCGGCGATCGTGCCGGCGGCAGGGCTCACGACCGGGAACTCCATCTTCATCGCCTCAACCACCAGGATCGTCTCGCCCGCTGCCACGGCGTCGCCCGGCGCCTTCATCACCTTCCAGACGCTGCCGCCGAACGGCGCCTCGACGAGCTCGGAACCAACCGGCATCTCGACGGCGTCGGCCGGCTCGCCGGTCGCCTCCTCGACGAGGCTCGCCACGCGGTCGAACTCGCCGCGCCGCTCCCAATCGGCGCGCTCGGCGGCGAAGGCGGCGTTGCGGCGCTCCTCGAAGGCGGCGATCGAGCCGGCGTTGTCGGCCAGGAAGGCGCGATAGTCGGCGAGGCGGAACTCGGTCTCCTCAATCTCGATCGCGCGGCGGCCGAGCGGAAAATCGCGCCGCCATTCGGTCAGCTCGTCGTGGCTGACGGGGAAGAAGCGGATCTGGTCGAAGAAGCGCAGCAGCCAAGGCTTGCCGTCGACGAAGGCGCCGCCCTGGCGGTAGGTGTTCCACACCTGGATGGTGCGGCCGAAGAGCTGGTACCCGCCCGGCCCCTCCATGCCGTAGATGCACATGTAGGCGCCGCCGATGCCGACGACGTTGGGCGGCGTCCAGGTGCGCGCGGGATTGTACTTGGTGGTGACGAGCCGGTGGCGCGGATCGATCGGCGTCGCGACCGGCGCGCCGAGATAGACGTCGCCCAGCCCGTAGACGAGGTAGCTGGCGTCGAACACGGTGCGGCGCACCGCGTCGGCATCGGCCAGCCCGTTCACGCGACGGATGAACTCAATATTGTTCGGGCACCACGGCGCATCGTCGCGCACGACGGCCATGTAGCGTTCGATCGTCTGGTGGATCGCGGGATCGTCCCAGCTCAGCGGCAGGTGGACGATGCGCGACGGGATCGTGAAGTCGTCGAGCTCGCCGAGCAGCGCCTCGATCGCCGCCAATCGATCGAGAAGTGCCCCCTCGCGCAGCGACACGCCGTCGAAATGGACCTGGAAGGAGCGGATGCCGGGCACGATGTCGAGGATGCCGGGCAGCGCCGCCTTGCGCAGCGCGCCGGTGGCGGCGTGGACGCGCAGCCGTAATTCGAGATCCAGCGTGATCGGGCCGTATTCGACCAGCACGTTGCGATCACCCTGCCGGCGCACGAGCACGCGCGGGCGGCGGCCCTGCGCCTGCAGATCGGCGAGGATCGCGTCCCTTCCGCCACCGGTGACGGCC
This sequence comes from Sphingomonas sp., assembly GCF_965200105.1. Classification (GTDB taxonomy): domain Bacteria; phylum Pseudomonadota; class Alphaproteobacteria; order Sphingomonadales; family Sphingomonadaceae; genus Solisphingomonas. The sequence goes on along the minus strand of NZ_CBDATN010000002.1, from coordinate 2,166,217 downwards.
GGAGCGGCGGGCGCGGCGCCGCCCGCGATGAACGCCTCCTCGACGGCGCTCGCCGCCTCCGCCTCGGCGAGGCCCACCTGCTCGAAGCGGATGCGATCGCCGGGGCTGAGCTGGCCGACCTTCCACAGATCGGCCGCGATCACCACGAACGGGCAGACGAAGCCGCCCAGCGACGGCCCGTCGGGGCCGAGGATGATCGGCATGTCGCCGGTGAAGTCGATCGCGCCGATCGCGTAGGGATTGTCGTGGATGTTGGAGGGGTGGAGCCCGGCTTCGCCGCCGTCCTTGCGCGCCCAGCGCGGCTTGGGGCCGATCAGCCGCACGCCGGTGCGGTTGCTGTTGTAGTGGACCTGCCACGCGGCCGACAGGATCGTGTCGATATCCTCGGGGGCGAAGAAATCGGGCGCGCCGTGTGGGCCGTAGAGCACGCGGATCGTCCAGTCGGGGCCGAACGCAAGCTGATCCACCTCGTGCCCGCCCGCAACCGCGGCGGACGCGCGCGGCGTCATGTGCAGCGTGTCGCCGACGCGCAGGCGGCGCCCGCCATGGCCGCCGAACTCGCCGAGATCGAAGGTCGCCGCGCTGCCGAGATAGGCCGGAACGTCGAGCCCGCCCGCGAACAGGAGGTAGCCGCGCATTCCGCCGCCGCCGACGCGGCCGAGCGCCAGCGTCTGCCCCTCACCCACCGCTACCGGCACGTTGCGCGGCACCGGCTCGCCGTCGAGCGTGGCGGAGAAGTCGGCGCCGGTGATGCAGACGCGGGTCGCGACGTTGAACTGGAGCGTCGGGCCGGTCGCCGTCACTTCGAGGCCGGATGCGCGCGCATCGTTGCCGAGAAGCGCGTTGCCCAGCCGGAACGCGCGCGCGTCCATCGGGCCGGACGGCGGCACGCCGACGTCCCACGATCCGATCCGGCCGGGCCAGTCCTGCACGCTCGTCGCGGTGCCCGCCGATCGCACCACGACGCTGCATGGACGATGCTCGACATGGGCGAGCGAGCCGGTGGAGACGTCGCCGGACACGAGATCGGGGCTGCGCGCCACGTCGCGCAGCCAGCGCAGGTTGGTCTCGATGCCGGCGAGGCGCGTCGCGTCGAGCGCGGTTTGCAGCGCCGCCACGGCCGAGGCGCGATCAGGGCCGCGCACGATCAGCTTGGCCAGCATGGGATCGTAGAAGGAGGAGACCTCGGCGCCGCTCTCCACCCAGGTCTCGACGCGCGCGTCGGCCGGAAAAGCGACATCGGTCAGCGTGCCCACGGCGGGGCGGAAGTCGATCGCCGGATCCTCGGCGTAGAGCCGCGCCTGGATCGACCAGCCGACAGGCGCGGGCACGGGTGTGTCGAGGAAGGCGAAATCGCCCGCCGCGCCGCGCACCATCCACTCGACGAGATCGACGCCCGTCACCTCCTCGGTGACGCCATGCTCGACCTGCAGACGGGTGTTCACCTCCAGGAAGAACCAGTCCTCCCGCTCGGGATCGTAGAGGAACTCGACCGTGCCCGCCGAGCGATAGCGCGCCGCCATGCCCAGCCGCACCGCCGCTTGCGTCAACTCCGCGCGGATATGCTCCGGCAGGTTGGGCGCGGGCGCCTCCTCGATCACCTTCTGGTTGCGGCGCTGGAGCGAGCAGTCGCGCTCGCCGAGCGCCACCACGTGCCCCGCCCCGTCGCCGAAGATCTGCACCTCGACGTGGCGCGCGCGCGGCACGAAGCGTTCGAGGAACAGGCTGGCGTCGCCGAAATTGCCCGCGCCGAGCCGCGCCACCGCCGCGTAGCCCTCGCGCACCGCCGTCTCGTCGGCGCACACGCGCATGCCGATGCCGCCGCCGCCCGCCGTCGCCTTGAGCATCACCGGATAGCCCACGCGCGCGGCCGCCTCGATCGCCTCTTCGGGGCTCGCCAGCAGCCCGGTGCCCGGCGCCAGCTTCACGCCCTCGGCCTCGGCGAGCGCGCGCGCGCTGTGCTTGAGGCCGAAGGCGCGGATGTTGTCCGCCGTCGGCCCGATGAAGGCAATCCCCGCCGCCTCGCACGCCTCCGCGAAGCCGGCATTTTCGGAGAGGAAGCCGTAGCCGGGATGGATCGCGTCCGCCCCCGTCTCGCGTGCGGCGGCGAGGATGCGCTCCGCATCGAGGTAGCTCTCCGCGGCCGGCCCCGGCCCGATCCGCACCGCCACGTCGGCCTCGGCGACGTGGCGCGAGGCCTCGTCGGCGTCGGAGAAGACCGCGACCGAGCGGATCCTCATGCGTTTCAGCGTGCGGATGATCCGGCACGCGATCGCGCCGCGATTGGCGATCAGGACGGTTCGCACGTTCACGCCGCCACGATCATGCGCACGGGCGTGGGATTGAAGCCGTTGCAGGGGTTGTTGATCTGCGGGCAGTTGGAAACGACGACGATCACGTCCATCTCGGCGTGCAGGTCGACGGTCAGCCCGGGCGCGGAGATGCCGTCGACGATGCCGAGCGCGCCATCCGCCTCGACGGGCACGTTCATGAAGAAGTTCACGTTCGATACGATGTCGCGCTTGGTCCGGCCGTCGCGCAGGTTCGCTTCGAGGAAGTTGTCGACGCAGGCGTGTTGCGCCTTGGTGTGGTGCCCGTAGCGCAGCGAGTTGGACTCGCACGAGCAGGCGCCGCCGATGGTGTCGTGATACTCCACCGACGTGCCGGCGATGGTCATCATCGGCCGCCCTTCGTTGGAGAGCAGCACCGAGCCTGTGCGCAGGAAGATGTTGGCCTGTGCCGCGATCGTGTCCTGCGCGCTGTAGCGTTCGGCATCGTCGGCGGCGGCGTAGGCCAGGAAATCGACTGCCTGGTTGCCTTCGAGGTCGACGATGCGGAGCGTCTCGCCGGCGCTCACCCGGTGTAGCCACGGGGCGCGCGCGGGCACGATCTCGTCATGGACGACGGCGCCGGGCAAGCCGGCGAGGTGGGGATCGTCATGGCTCATCGGCGGTGAAGGTCTTCCGTGTTGAGGAAGGCGCGCTGCCGCTCGGGCGTCGCGTTGCGGATCGGGTCGTCCTGCGCCGCAATCGGTCCGCGCCACGCGGTGACGCGCAGCGGCGTCACGCTCCAAGGCCGCGCGTCGAGCACATGCGGGCAGTTGGCGATGACGGCGATCACATCCATCTCGGCGCGCAGGATCAGCGATCGGCCCGCTGCGAAGGGGCCGAGTTCGGGCTCGACGGTGCCGTCGGCGGCGATGCGCACGCCCTTGAACAGGTTGATGCAGGGATGGACGTCGCGTGCGCCCAGGCCGTGCTTGGCCGCGCCGAGCAGCAGCCGGTCGCGCGCGCTCGGATGCTCGCCCGAATTGCGGCCGTCGCCGTAGCGGCGGGTGTTGGATGCGGCGGTGGAGGGGCCGCAGAAGGCGTCGTGCGTCTCCGCGTCGTCCGCCTCGATGCTGGCGAGCACGCGGCCCATGTCGGAGAGCAGCACGCTGCCCGCCGACAGATAGGCGTTCCACTGCACCTTGAGGGTATCCGCGACGTTCAGCCGCTCGCCGGGCATCGCGGCATTGAAGAGGTTGAGCGAGGCGCAGGCATCGCCGCGCAGGTCGATCAGCCGCAGCCGCGCGCCGCGCGCGAGGACGCGCGAGGCATAGCCGCCGCCCGCGATCGTCTCCTCCCAGACCAGATCGTCGGGGCAGACACCCTCCGGCAGATCGTCGGCGCGGGGCGGCAGCACCGGCATCGCCTCGACCGTCGTGCCGGCCATGGCGCGGGCATGATCGCGTGCCGCGTTCGGATCGGCGAGCGCGCTCATGCCGCCTTGCCCGCCGCGAGCGGCGCGCCCCGCTCCTGCTCGTGCAGCGGCGGCAGCAGCGCGGTGGTGGTGAACAGCCTGAGCTGGCGCACCCCGCGCACGGTGCGCAGCGCGTCGCACAGCTCGCGCAGCCGCGTCGCCGGCCCCTGGACGAGCAGCACCTCCAGCGACTGGTCATCCTCCAGGAAGACATGCTGGGAGGAGATGACCTCCTTCAGGAAATCACCCTGCATCTGGGAAAGCTGGTGGCGCACGCGCCCCATGTCGCCGCGATAGACGAGCGTGATCGTGCCCGCGAGCATGGCATCCGGGCGCACCGCCGCGCCATGCTCGGCCAGTTCGTTGCGGATCAGCTCGGCGATGAGTTGCGAGCGCGACGGCAACCCGCGCTCCTCCACCATCGCGTCGAGCTGGCGGGAGAGGCCGGACGGCAGGCTCATGCTGAGCCGTGCGAGGTTGGTGGGCGGCGCATCCTTCACGGGATCATTTCTCATGATTATTACCGATGCTGTCAATCGTAATACCGGTTGCCTGATCGTCGATCGCATCGGGCGTCGGCGCGGCCTTGAGCGCGAGATCGTAGATCGCGGTGGCGCCGAAGCGGTGCGGCGCGTGCGGATCGATGCGGCGCTTGTCGAAGGCGAGCAGGCGGGTGCCGAGCTTGAAGGCCTCGCCGATATCGTGCGTCACCATCAGCACGGTCAGCCCGTGCTCGCGCCACAGGCGGAGGATGAGGCCGTGCATGTCCTGCCGGATGCCGGGATCGAGCGCGCCGAACGGCTCGTCGAGGAGCAGCACGCGGGGCCGTGCGATCAGGGCCTGCGCGATCGCGAGGCGCTGCTGCATCCCCCCTGAGAGCTGCGCGGGATATGCGTCTAACGCATCGGCGAGGCCCACCTCCGCCAGCATCGCCTCGGCCTCCTCGGCGGCGGCGCGGCGCGCACGTCCGAACAGGCGGGCGGTGAAGCGGGCGCCGGCGCATTCCCGTGCGAACATCACGTTGCGCAGCACGGTCAGGTGCGGGAACACCGAATATCGCTGGAACACCACTCCGCGATCCGGCCCGCACTCCGCGACGAGGGGCTTGCCGTCGAGCAGGATGCGTCCGCGACTGGGCGCCTCCTGGCCGAGCACGAGGCGCAGGAAGCTGCTCTTGCCAGCCCCCGAAGGCCCGACGATCGAGACGAAGCTGCCCTCCGCGATGCCGAGGTCGACGCGCTCAAGCACGACCTTGTCGCCATATTCGAGCCAGACATTGTCGAGAGCGAGCAGCGCGCTCACCGGCGGTGCCCATGCGCCCAGGCGAAGGCGCGACGGCTGAGCTGCGCCAGCGCCACGTCCATCGCGATCGCGAGGACCGAGATCCACGCGACGTAGGGGATGATGACGTCCATCGACAGGTAGCGGCGGACGAGAAAGATGCGGTAGCCGAGGCCGACGTCCGACGCGATCGCCTCCGCCGATATGAGATACACCCACGCCGGCCCGAGCGACAGCCGCAGCCCGGCGATCAGGCGTGGCAACGCCTGCGGCAGAGCCACCCGCAACGCGAGCTGCCAGCTCGATGCGCCGAGCGTCTGCGCCTTGACGAGCTGCTCCTGCGGGATCGCGGCGACATGATCGGCGAGATCGCGGATCAGGAAGGGCGCGACACCGATGACGATCAGCGCGACCTTGGCGGTCTCGCCCAAGCCGAAGACGATGAACAGGATCGGCAGCAGCGCGATCGGCGGGATCACCGCGATGGCCGTCACCAGCCCGCCGAGCGTTGCGCGCGCGGCGGGCAGCACGCCCAGCACCATGCCGACGAACAGCGTGGAGAGCGTGCAGATGCCGAGCGCGATGCCGAGCCGCTCCAGGCTCGCCAGCGTGTCCGCCCAGAACACCAGCCGGCCGCTCAGCGGATCGACCTCGGCGATCAGGCCGTGCATCGCCGTGAACATCGCGGCGGGCGTGGGCAGCAGCTTGTCCGAAGGATTGGCGGCGTGGCGGGAGGCGGCGGCGAGCATGTACGCCGCGAGGATCGCCAGCAGCGGGATCGCGCCGAGCAGGATCGAGTTCCGGCGCCCCGGCCTGACGTTGACCCAGCGCATCGCCGCCGCCTTCTCAGAGCTTGCCGGCGGCCGCCTGCTCCATGAAGCTCGGATCGAACCGGAGCTTCACGTTGCCGGCATCGCCCAGCGTCCTGCCGCCCGGCAACCCGATGCCCACCGCGTCGGCGGACTTCGCGCCTTGGCCGAACAGGCCCTTGGAGAAGCTGAAGTCGCGCACCTTGGTCATCGTGGCCGGCAATGCGGGCGACGTCATCGCGGCTACGGCGTCCTTGGGCGTGCCGTAGAGGTGCGTGGTCTTGAGCTGCGCGTCGAAGGCCTGCGGGGTCGATCCCGCCATCTTGGCCATCGCCGCGCGGGCGGCGGCGCCTGCCGCGTCCTGGCGCTGCATCAGGCTGATCGTCTCGTACCAGATGCCGGCGAGCGCCTTGCCGAGATTGGGATTGGCCTTGAGCGTGGCGGTGTCCACCGCGAGCAGGTCCAGGATCTCGGCGGGCACCTGATGCGAATCGAAGACGAGCTTGGCGCCGGGTTGCTTGGCGAGTTCGGTGAGCTGCGGGTTCCACGTCACGGCGGCGGTGGCGCTGGGATTGGCGAAGGCGCCGACGATATCGGCATCCGACGTGTTCACCGTCTTTACGTCGCTGAGCTTGAGCCCGACCGTCGAGAGGCCGCGCGCGAGCAGGTAGTGCGAGACCGAGAGTTCCACGAGGTTGACGGTGCGGCCCTTGATGTCGGCCAGACTCGACGCGTTCTTGAGCACGATGCCGTCGTTGCCGTCCGAATAGTCGCCGAGGATGATGGCGCTGGTGTCCTTGCCGCCGGCCGCCGGGATGGTGAGCGCGTCCATGTTGGTGACCGTCACGCCGTCGAGCTTGCCGGCGTTGAACTGGTTCACCGATTCGACATAGTCGTTGACCTGCACGAAGTTGATCTTGACGCCGTACTTGTCGGCCCACTTCTTCACGATGCCGGCCTGCTGCGCGTAGGGCCACGGCATCCAGCCGGCGTAGATCGACCAGCCGATCGAGAAATCCGTCCGTTTGGCCTGTTGTGCACCGCCGCCACAGGAGGCGGTGGCGAGCATCGCGGCAGTTGCGATCGCGACCCGCGTCTTCGTCAGCCAGCTAGCCATGTTTGCCCCTTCTCGATCACGTCCTCGGGTGCTGAAAGCCTGGTTTCCCGCTAAGCGACGATGCACCCGATATTACGTTTGAACAACTCAGTAATAACCAATATATCGAGCGGATGGCGGCTGTCATCCTGTTTTGCGCTGCGGCAGAAATGGTACCCGGCGTGTACCTCGGCGGTCAGGTCGGGCATGGCTGAGCGCGCGGGCAGCGACGGAGCCGCGGGCGTGACGGCGAACGACGAACTGCGCCGGGCCAAGGAGGCCGCCGAGGCCGCCAACGCCGCCAAGACCCGCTACCTCGTGGCCGTCAGCCACGAGATCCGGTCGCCGCTGAACGCGATCTACGGATACGCCCAGCTTCTGGAACGGGAGGGCGCCATCCCGCCCGCCGAAGCGGGAAGCGTGATCCGGCGTGCGGCGGAGCATCTCACCAACCTGGTCGAGGGCCTGCTCGACATCTCGCGGATCGAGAGCGGGGTGCTCAAGGTGCGGCAGGACGTCGTTCGCCTGCCCGCGCTCGTCGATCACGTCGTCGACATGTTCCGGATGCAGGCGGCGGCCAAGGGCCTCTCGCTCGACTATGTCGTCAACGGCCGGTTGCCGCCGTTCGTGCGGACGGACGAGAAGCGGCTGCGGCAGATCCTCATCAATCTGCTGTCCAACGCGATCAAATACACGCGCGAGGGCGGCGCTACCCTCGCGATCACCTACCGCAGCCAGATGGCGCTGGTGGAGGTCTCGGATACCGGCATCGGCATAGCGGCGGACGACATCGAGAGGATCTTCGAGCCCTTCGAGCGCGGCAGCTCGCCCGATGCCGCGGCCCAACCAGGCATCGGGCTCGGCCTCGCGATCACCCGCGCGCTCGCCCGCGTGCTCGGCGGCGAGGTGACGGCGTCGAGCGAGCCCGGACGCGGCAGCCGCTTCCGGCTTCGCATGATGCTGCCCGAGCCGATGGTCGCGCCGCCGAGGGCTTCGGCTTACGAGCGAGTGACCGGCTATCATGGCGAGCGGCGGACGCTTCTCGTCATCGACGACGATCCCGCGCAGATCGCGGTGCTGCAGAACCTGCTGCGGCCGCTCGGCTTTATGGTGTTCTTGGCGTCCAACGGACCGGACGGATTGGCGCTCGCCGAGCGTTGCTGCCCGGACCTCGTGCTGCTCGACATCCAGATGCCGGGCCTCAGCGGCTGGGAGGTCGCCGAACGGCTGCGCCGCGTCTGCCGGGGCAAGCTGCGCATCGTCATCGTCTCCGCCAACGCGCACGAGTTCCAGGCCGGCGGTGACGGCCGCAGCAGCCACGACGCCTTTCTCTCCAAACCAGTGGAGCTCGACGGGCTGCTCGAGACGATCGGCCGTCAGCTCGATCTCGGCTGGATCAGCGCCGGCGACGGGGCGGTCGGCGCCGAGACACCGCGATCCGCTCCTCTTCCCGAAGCGGCCCTCGCCCATATCGCCACGCTGCGGGGCCTCGTCAGGACGGGGCATGTGCGGGGCATCGACGACGCGCTGACCGACCTCGAGGCCGCCGCACCGGCGAGCGCCCCGACGATTGCCGAGATGCGGCGCCTGCTCGACGCCTTCGATCTGCGCGGGCTCGCCCGGATGCTCGACGATGTCGGCTGATCCCCCCCGCAGCGGCGGCGGCGCGACCATCCTCGTCGTCGACGACACGCCAGACTCGCTGCGCTTCCTCACCGCCACGCTCGAACATGCCGGTATGACCGCGCTGATCGCGGTCGACGGCCTCGCCGCGCTCGATCTGCTCGACCACGCCACCCCCGACCTGGTGCTGATGGACGCGATGATGCCGGGCCTCGACGGCTTCGAGACGACTCGTCGGATCAAGGCGAACGGCCGGCTCCGCCACCTGCCGGTAATCTTCATGACCGGCCTGAGCGAGACCGAGCATGTCGTGCGCGGCCTTCAGGCGGGCGCGGTCGATTACGTTCACAAGCCGATCGTGGTCGACGAGCTGCTGGCGCGGGTGGCGGTCCACCTCGCCAACGCACGCATCGCGCGGGGCAGCCAGCTCGCGCTCGACACGTCGGGACGCCCGTCCTTCGCGGTCGACGACGCGGGCGCGACCTCATGGCTGACGCCGCTCGCCGCGGGCACCATCGAGCGGCTGTTCCCGGGCTGGCGCGCGCATGATGCCGCCCTGCCCGGGCCGCTGGCGACCGCGGTCCGCCGCCTGCTGAGCGCGAACGGGCCCGAAGGCACGCACGCGTCGCTGGAGGTCGGAGACAGCGTGGTCGAATGCACCTTCCTGCACCGCGCGACCGGCGGCGACCACCTCTTCCGGCTTATCGAGACGCGCGAAGGCGACGCCGAGCGGCGCCTCGCGACACGTCACGGCCTCACCTCGCGCGAGGCCGAGGTGCTGTTCTGGATCAGCCGCGGCAAGCAGAACCGCGAGGTCAGCGCGATCCTGAAGATCAGCCCGCGCACCGTGAACAAGCATCTGGAGCAGATCTTTGAGAAAATGGGCGTCGAGAACCGGGCGTCCGCCACCGCGATCGCCGTGGGCACACTGTCGCGGTAGGCCATGATGGAGGGTGGTAGTGAGCGCGTCTCACGACCGGTAATGCGTCGTTTGACGTAGGTTTGGCCGCCGCCCGGGCGCCCAGCATCGGCGAGCGCGTCGACGACGAGGAGGAGACGCCGTGCCACCTGAAAGCTCTCCTGCCCGTCCACCCGGCCCCGTTACGAGAGCGGCGTTAAGCGCCACGGCGCGCGCCACGCTGGAATCCGGCGATCTCGACGGCGCACGCAAGCTGGGGGCGGTGCGGCTCCGCGAGGCGGCCGGCGCCGCCGAGGGCGAGTTCCTCCTCGGCATCGCCGACGCCGAGGAGGGGCGCGTGCGCGACGGCATCGCGCGGATCGAGCGGGCGGTGGCGATCGCGCCGCACGGCGAGTATCGCGCCCAGCTCGCCCGCCTCTACACGCTCGTCCACCGCGACGGCGACGCCGCAGCGATGCTGCGCGCTGCCGAGCGAGCGCCGCCCGCCGATGCGCTCGGCCGCGACACGATGGGGTGCGTCTATGCGCGCCTCAGCGACCATGACGCCGCCCTCCCCCACTTTCTCGCCGCCACCGCGCTGGCGCCGGGCAACGACGCGTTTTGCTACAATCTGGCGGCGACGCTCAGCTTCCTTGGCCGCGCGGAGCAGGCCGACGCCGCGCTGGAGACGATCCTCGCGCGCTCGCCCGACAACGCGCGCGCTCACCACCTGCTGGCGGGGCTGCGCAAGCAGACAGAGACGCGCAACCACGTCGAGCGCCTGCAGTCCGCGCACGACCGCGCGCGGCTCGGTCGCGACCGCCTGCTGACCGGCTACGCACTCGTGAAGGAACTGGAGGATATCGGGCGGCCGCACGAGGCCTTCGAGCGGCTCGCCGCCGCTAATGCCGCGCATCGCGTCGCGCTTGCCTATGACTTCGCGCGCGACGCGGCGCTGTTCGACGGGGTGGAGGCGGCTTGGCCGGCGATGTCGCGCGCGCCGTCGGGCACGCCGTCCGCCGAAGCCCCGATCCTCGTGGTCGGGATGCCGCGCACCGGCACCACGTTGGTCGATCGCATCCTCGCTTCCCACCCCGAGGTTGAGAGCGCGGGCGAGCTTCAGGCGCTGCCGCTCGCGGTCAAGGCGGCGGCGGGGACGCACAGCCGCACCGTCCTCGATCCCGAGACGATCGCTGCCGCCGCAGCCGCCGATCCGGCGGCGATCGGGCGCGACTACCTCGCCCGCGCCGCCCACCATCGCCGCCAGCCCGAGCGCCGCTTCGTCGACAAGTTCCCCGGAAACGTCCTCTACGCGGGCATCGCCGCGCGGGCGCTGCCAAACGCCGCCATCATATGCCTGCGCCGCAGCCCGATGGACACGGTGCTCGCCAATTTCCGCAACCTGTTCGCGATCGGATCACGCTACTACGACTACAGCTACGACCTCCTCGACATCGCCCGCTACTATCATCGCTTCGATCGGCTGATGGCTTTCTGGCGAGCGGCGCTGCCCGGCCGCATCCTGGAACTCGGCTACGAGACGCTGGTCACCGACCAGGAGGGCGAGACGCGCCGGCTGCTCGCGCATTGCGGGCTCGGCTGGTCGGGATCCTGCCTGGAGTTCCACAACCACGGCGGCGCAGTGTCGACGCCCAGCGCATCGCAGGTCCGCCAACCGATCTACGGGACGTCGATCGCGCGCTGGCGAACGCACGCCGACGCGATGACGCCAGTCCGCGCCTTCTTCGAGGCCCACGGCATCGCGCCAGACTGAGGCAGGTGCCGCTACGTCAAACGCCTCATGGCGAGCGCGGCCTGCGCGGCCCAGCGATGGCGTCATGATCGGTCGGTCTCAGGCGGCTCTGCTTCTCTTCGCTGCGGCGGCGGCCTCGCCCGTCGTGGCCCGCCCGGTCGCGACCACGCGCCTCGTCTCATGCGGCGCGGACGATTGTCTGCTCGTCCGGGGTCGTCGAGCGTCGCCGCGAGCCGCAGTCCGGATCAACGGCCACCCGGTCGCGGCGTCGGGCGAAGGCGCCTGGCAGGTAACCCTGCCGCTCGCGACCGTCCGGGACTGGTCCACCCCTTTCGCCCGCACGCTGCAGATTGCCATCGAGGAACCGACAGGCGCGCGCGTGGAAGACGAGGCCGTGCGCCTCCCCGTCGGGCTCTTGGCCCACAGGATCGAGCTGGCGTCTCTGACCGTACGCGCTCGGTAGCGGGGAGAAGCGCGAACGATCGCCCGGCCGTCCCTCCGACAACAGACCTCTCCCACACGGCGCAAGTTCATGCCTGTGCCGTCTGTCGCCATGCCCGCTGTATCCCGATTGCCCTAACCGACCTGCGACACTAGATACACGCTGCCGCCCGGGAAGAGGCGGGAAGTGATCGCAGGAGAATGCCATGAAGATCGCAGTCGCGGTGATCGCCGCCGCCTCGCTCGGGTCCGCCGCCGTCGCCGGCACGATCGACAATCCCTTCGGCAGAAACAGCGCCACCCTGTCGCTCAAGGGCATCGATCTCGCGACCGCGGGCGGGCAGCAGCGTCTCGCGGTGCGCGTGGATCAAGCCGCCCGCGCCGTCTGCGGCGAGAGCCTCGCCACGGTGCACATCGATCTTGAGGCGCGCGCCCGCGCATGTCGCGCCGATGTGGCCGAGCAGGTCCGCGGCCAGATCGAGTCGCGCGTGGCCGCCGCCTCCCCTGCCCACGCGGTCCAGCTCGCCTCGGCGCGCTGAGAACCGGTCGCCCCGCCGCTCGACGGCGGGTCGATCGTCCTTTCAGTCGCAAGGCGCCCTACGTCATTCGCCCACCTGCGCGAACGCGGGCGTCACCCTAATCGGCCGGTCGCAATGGAGGCGATCATGGTCGACTTGGCTTGTCTCGAGGCGGTGAGCCGAGCGGGTTCCGCCGAAGTCTCCTGCGCGCAGCCGCACCTGAGCGCCGACGTACGGAGAGAGCCGCTGGCCGGACGCACCCTGCGACACGTCGTCGCGAGCTGCCTCCAGCCCGCGATGGTGCTCGGCGCCCTGCTGTTCTGGTCGCTGGCGCCGACGGCGCTGACAACCAACCCATGGACGATCGTGGTCACGTCCGCGCTGACTACGCTCTTCATCCTATGGCTTGAACTCGCCAACGAACGGCACGCGAGCTGGCGGATGAACGCGCGCGAGTTCCTAACTGACCTCTTCTACGTCGTGCTGAGCTCGACCGTGATCTCGTGGTTGACGACGACGCTCGCCGAGGATCCGCTGAAGGCGGCGAAGCACGCGCTCGGCATCGCAACGCCCTGGGCGATGCACGCGCCCTTCGTGGCGCAGGTCGCGCTGGTCGTCTTCCTGGTCGAAGTCGGGCAATACTGGATGCACCGGCTGATGCACAACCAGTCGCTGTTCTGGTCGACGCACGCGCCGCACCACCACCTCACGCAGCTGAACGCCGCGAAGGGTGCGGTCGGCAACCCGATCGAGCTGTTCCTCATCAGCCTCAGCGTTGTCGCGCTGTTCGATCTGCCGGTGCCAGCGCTGTTCTGCGCCTTCTCGATCCTCGGCATCGTGTCGACCTTCGCACATGCCAACACGCGGTTCGATCCGCCGGCCTGGTACGCCTATATCTTCACCACGATCCGCAACCACAGCCTTCACCACTCGGTCGGCTACGACGAGACGCGCTGCAACTACGGCAACTCGCTGATCCTGCTCGACCGCGTTTTCGGCACCTATCGCGACGGCGAGGCGGAAGCCGTAGGGCAAGACGAACGGCGGCGGCTGGGCATCGTCGAGCAGATGCTCTTCCCGTTCCACCCCGCGATCGCCCGGATCAAGACGCGGCGCGAGCATGTCGAGGCGGTGCTCGCCGCGCTGCCTGCCGGAGCGGTCGCGGGCCGTCCCTCGCCCGCCGTCGAGCGGGCGATGGCGCGGGCCTGACCCCGACCATGAGGGCAGTCGGCGAACGTGACGGGAGGAGCGGCAGATACGCTGGCCGTCGCTCGAGCCTCGTGCACCGGCTCCTGGCGTCGTTGGTCCTGCTGATCGCCAGGGACGCCGCGGCCTTCCCCGTTTCGGCCGCACGCGAGGAGCAGACGCTCGTCGTGCCCGGCTTCGCGGACTTCCTCGCGGTCGACGGCGACACCGTGTGGGCGACCAACAAGGGTCGCGTTGAGCGCTGGTCACGGCGTGGCCTCGTTGCCACGGTTCCGATGTCGCATCCCTGCGGCGCGATGGCGCTTGGGTTCGGCGCCCTGTGGGTGGCCGACTGCCAGGAGGGCACGCTCGTGCGGATCGATCCGCGGACCGCGCGGATCGTCGCGCGTGTGGCCACGGGCATTGCCAATCCGAAGGGCGAGCTCAACGTTGTCGCCAGCCCGGAATCGGTCTGGGTGGCGAGCGACGACGCCGGCCGGATCGCGAAGGTCGATCCCGCCACGAACCGCGTCGTCGCCACCGTAGCGGTCGATGCCGGCAGCTACTACCTCGCCTTCGGCTTCGGCTCGCTGTGGGCGGTCAGCAGCGCGAGCCGCTCGCTTCAGAAGATCGACCCCGCGACGAACGCCGTCGTTAAAAGGATCGCGCTGGGTAGGCAGCCCGGCTTCCTCGCGGCGGGCGAGGACGCCGTGTGGGTGCAGGAACAGGGTGACGGCACGGTCGCTCGCGTCGATGCGGCTACGGGCGCGGTGTCGGGCCGCGTCAAGGTGGGCCGCGATCTCCTCTACGGCGACATCGACGCCGCCGGCGGCGCAGTGTGGCTCCGCACCACCGCCGACCAGACGTTCGTGGTGATCGACCCCCAATCGCTGCGGATCGTCGCGCGCGTGGGCAAGCCGTCCGGCAGCGGCGCGTTGCGTTACGCCGGCAGCGGCCTGTGGACGACCGCGCACGATCTCCACACGCTGACGTGGTGGAGCACGACCCCGGCCGAGCGCCCGTAGCCCAGCCGCACCGCCGCACCGCCGCACCGCCGCACCGCCGTCGGCGCGATCGCCCCGACGCCGTTACCTCCCGCTACGTCAAACGCCTCATGGCGACGAACACGAATTCACCAAATCGTAATACCCGAGGAACGCGTCCGCAGAGACGCGGCGATCACGGGGGCGGACCTGAAGGTGAGGTGCTTGTTCGATCTAACGGGGGGCTCGGAGTGGTAGGAACCTTTTCTCGCGCGGCGCTGCTGGGCGCGACCATCCTGTCCGGGATCGCGGCCACCATGGCGGCCGCCCAGACGGCGCCCCCGGCCGACGCGTCCGCATCGACGCCGACGGAGGACGCGGCGGCGGCCGGCAGCAACGAGATCGTCGTGACGGGCAGCCGCCGCAAGACGACTTTGCAGGACACGCCGATCAACATCAGCGCCGTCACGACGGACACGATCGACAGGCAGCGTATCGACGACGTGCGCGGGCTCGCCGCCTTCACCCCCGGCCTCACCGTGCTTGATACCGGCCCGACCGGGACGGGCAACATCGTGCTGCGTGGCATCAACTCGGGAGACACCTCCAGCGCCGGCGACAACACCAACAACACGGTCGGCGTCTACCTGGGCGAGGTTCCGCTCTACCTCGACTTCAAGCTGATCGACATCGCGCGCGTCGAGGTTCTCGAAGGGCCGCAGGGCACGCTCTACGGCCTCGGCACGCTGGCCGGCGCGGTGCGCTACATCCCCAACCGGCCGACGACGGACCGCTTCTCGATCGACGTCCACGCCCGCGGCTATGCGGAGTCGCACAGCGACGATTTCGGCGGTGTCGGTGATGTCGCGGTCAACGTGCCGATCGTGGCCGATCACGTCGCCTTCCGCACGGCCACCGGCTACTACCACAATGCCGGATTCATCGACGACAACTACATCCTCCAGCAGCCCGGCGTCTCCAATCCGCAGCCGGTGCGCAGCACCGACGCGAACCAGGCGTCGTTCGGCACGCCGGCGGACTATGCCGCGAACTTCCGCGCGAAGAAGGATCTGAACTACGAGCGCACCTTCACGACGCGCAACCAGCTGCTGCTGGAGTATAACCCCGATCTGAAGCTCTATCTCACCTACGCACACCAGACGACGAAGACGGACGGGCGACAGGCAAACATCGCGGGCGTGCTCGGCACCGACCGCTACGAGGCCCCGTTCCGCTACGAGGAGCCGTTCAAGCGCAAGGCGGACCTCTACGCGGCCGAGCTCAACGTCAACCTGTTCGACATCGCGCAGTTTACCAGCACCACCGCCTATACCGAGCAGGACAACCGCAACACCGACGACAACACCGACCTGCTGCTCGATCTCAACTATGGCTACGAAGCGTTCCCGGAGTTCTCGTCCTTCGCGGATAACCAGCAGCGCTACAAGCAGTTCAACCAGGAGATCCGCCTCGTCTCCACGCACGGGGGGCCGATCAACTGGGTGCTCGGCGGCTTCTACAACCGGCTCCGCTTCAAATCGAACCGGCAGGAACATGTGCCGGGCTTTGCCGCCTTCGCCGGGATCGAACGCCCCGACGACTTGGAATATATCTCGTTCGTGAACCAGAAGAACGTCGAGAAGGCGGTCTATGGCGAGGCGACCCTGCACGTCACCAAGGCATGGCAGGTTACGGGCGGCATCCGCTACTACAAGTACGACGTCGTCGCGACCGGCGGGTCCGACCTGCCGCTGCTCACCACGCGCGTGCCTTACCCGCTCGACCCGGACTTCACGAGCAACTTCGCCCCGAACCGCGTCCGGACCGGCACGACCGGCTCGGACGGCGTCGTGTGGAAGGCGAACACCTCCTTCAAGTTCAGCGAGAACCTGCTCGCCTACGGCACCTACAGCACCGGCTATCGTGTCGGCGGCGTCAACCGCGTGCCCGGCTGCACCGACGACCAGCTCGCCACGATCGCGGCGGGCGGCCAGGCTCTCTGCGCATTGCCTGACGAGCTCTCCTTCGGTCCGGACAAGACGCGCAATGCCGAGATCGGCGTACGCGCCGCCCTGTTCCAGAAGCGTGTGCAGCTCACGCTCGCAGGCTTCCACGTCAACTGGAGCGGCATTCAGGTGCCGAGCACGACGATCAACGGCGCGATCGGCATCACCAAGAACGGCAACAAGGCGGTCTCGCAGGGCCTGGAGTTCACCGGCACCGTCAAGATCACGCCCCAGCTCGTGGTCCAGGGCACCTATTCCTACGTCGACGCGCACCTGACGCAGCGCGCCCCCGCGCTGGTGGTGGTGCAGGATCCGGGCCCCGGCTACGACAGCAACCTGTTCGACGGCGAGCCCGGCGATCGTCTGCCCGGCTCCACCAAGAACTCGGGCAGTATCCAGGCGACCTACACCCATCCGTTGGGCGAGGGCCGCGCGATCGAGGCGAACTGGGCGACCACGTACACGGGCAGCGTCTACTCGCGCGTCGGCCTGCGCGGGTTCGGCACCCGCATTCCGAGCTACGTCACCCACCGCGCTTCGCTCACCTACCGGACGGACGCCTTCGATGTCGGCGTGTTCGCCGATAACATCCTCGACAAGTACGCGATCACCTCCATCGGCAACGACCGCAGCTCGCTCAACCGCGTCCGCGACGCCTTCGGCTCGGTGGCGGGGGAGGGCGTGGTCGAACGCTACTACGCGCAGACGGTGCTGACGCCGCGGCGCGTCGGCGTCGAGCTCCGCTATCACTATTGACGCGCCCCGCGCGCGGGTGGAGTCCAGCGAGATGAAGGCTCTCCCGCGCGCGGCGCTCGCGGCTGCTGGTCTCGCGCTGAGCGCGACGGCTGCGCAGGCCGACGCGCCCCTCCCTGCTGCCCCGGGAGCGCCTGGGTCGAGCGTGACCGAGCTTCGGTCGCAGTGCGCGGGCAAAAACGGGTGTACCGAATCCGCATGTTCGGCGATATGTACGAAGTCGGCGCCTGCGGAAAACGTCGTGCTCCTGTTCGCCAAACTCGCAGACGCGATCCTGATCGACGGCGCGACGGCGGCGGCGGCGCCATCGATCGAGGCGGATGTCCGACGGCTGGGCCTGCACGGCCGTAACATGAAGCTGCTGCTCTCGACGCTCGACCATCCCGATCACTCGCGTGGCCTGAGTGCGCCCCAGCGGTGGCTCGCGGGCGAGGGTTCGATGCAAGCCGATCGCGCTGCCGCCGGCGACAGGCGGAGATCCGGATCGTGACCGTCACCCGAAGGGGCGTGCTGATCGGCGGCGCCGCGACCACCGCCGTCGCCGCCATTCCGGCCGATCCGCCCGGCGGCGGCGCGGCGGCGGCCAGGCCGCCGCAGATGCCGGTGCGCCTCGAAGTCAACGGCGAGCGTCGCGAGCTCATGATGGACACGCGCACCACGCTGCTCGACGCGTTGCGCGAGCATCTCCACCTCACCGGTACCAAGAAGGGCTGCGATCACGGCCAGTGCGGCGCGTGCACCGTGCTGGTGGAGGGCAGGCGCATTAACTCGTGCCTCAGCCTCGCCGTCCAGCACGAGGGCGACAGGATCACCACGATCGAGGGACTGGGCACGCCCGAGCGCCTCCACCCGATGCAGGCGGCGTTCGTGAAGCACGACGGTTTTCAGTGCGGCTACTGCACGCCCGGCCAGATCTGTTCGGCGGTGGCGGTGCTCGACGAGATCGCGCGCGGCGTACCGAGCCACGTGCAGGCCGACGTCGTCGCCCCTCCCCGCCCGAGCAACGCCGAGCTACGCGAGCGGATGAGCGGCAACATCTGCCGCTGCGGCGCCTACTCCAACATCGCGGACGCCATCTCCGAGGTGGCAGGGGTGCCGTCGTGAGGGCGTTCACCTACGAGCGCGCGCGCGATCCCGTCGCCGCCGCGCGCGCCGCCGCCGCGCGGCCGGGCGTCAAGTTTTTGGCGGGCGGCACCAACCTGCTCGACCTCATGAAGCTGGAGATCGAGGCTCCGGCGCATCTCGTCGACGTGCAGGACATCGGCCTCGACAGCATCGAGGCAACGCGGGAGGGCGGCCTGCGCATCGGCGCACTCGTCACCAACAGCGATCTCGCCTCCGACATGCGGGTGCGCCGCGACTACCCCGTGCTCACCCGCGCGATCGTGGCGGGTGCCAGCGGCCAATTGCGCAACAAGGCGACGACTGCGGGCAATCTGCTCCAGCGCACGCGCTGCCCTTATTTCTACGACACCAACATGGCCTGCAACAAGCGCAGGCCGGGTTCGGGCTGCGCCGCGATCGGCGGCTTGTCGCGCCAGCTTGGGGTGATCGGTGTCTCCGACGCCTGCATCGCGACCTTCCCCGGCGACATGGCCGTCGCGATGCGCGTGCTCGACGCCACGATCGAGACGGTCAATGCGGACGGCGGATGCAGGACCATCCCGATCGCTGGCTTCCATCGCCTGTGGGGCGATCATCCCGAGCAGGACACAGTGCTCAAACCGGGCGAGCTCATCACGGCGGTGACGCTCCCCCGCCCGCTCGGCGGACGGCACGTCTACGAGAAGGTACGAGACCGCGCCTCCTACGCCTACGCACTCGTGTCGGTGGCGGCGGTGATCCAGGCGGACGGCAGCGGCCGCGTCGCCTTCGGCGGCGTGGCGCCACGGCCGTGGCGGGTCGAGGAGGCGGACGCGCTGCTGCCGCAGGGCGCCGCCGCCGTCACCGCCTGCGCCTTCCGGGGCGCGACGCCGACGCGCGACAACGCCTTCAAGCTGCCGCTCGCCACCCGCGCGCTGGCCGCCGCGATCGGGCGAGCCACGTCATGAAGTTCGACGCGCCCGCCGGCACCAACCCGATCGACCGGATGCGCGTCGTCGGCCGCGCGCACGATCGCATCGACGGCCCGTTGAAGACAACGGGCACCGCCCCCTACGCCTATGAACATCATGCCGAGGTGGCGAACCCCGCCTATGGCTACATCGTCGGCGCCGCGATCGCGAAGGGCAGCATCGTCGCGATGCGGCTGGAGGAGGCCCGCGCCGCACCCGGCGTGCTGGCGATCGTCACGGCGACGAACGCCGGCCCGCTTGGCAAGGGCAAGATGAACACCGCCAGGCTGCTCGGCGGCCCCGCGATCGAGCACTATCACCAGGCGATCGCCGTCGTCGTCGCCGAGACCTTCGAGCAGGCGCGCGCCGCCGCCGGGCTGGTGCGCGTCGACTATGCGCGCGACAGGGGCGGGCGGTTCGATCTCGACGAGGCGCTGAAGACGGCGCCGCTCGCCGGCGGATCGAGCGGCGAGGGCAGCGCCGCGCCCGCCGCCGACCGGGTCGGCGACTTCGAGCGGGCGTTCGCCGCCGCACCCGTCCGCATCGACGCCGAGTACCGCACCCCCAATCACAGCCACGCGATGATGGAGCCCTTCGCCTCGATCGCGGCGTGGCAGGGCGACGGGCTGACGCTCTGGACGTCCAACCAGATGATCGACTGGGGGCGCGGCGATCTCGCGACGACGCTCGGCATCCCCAAGGAGAAGATCCGCCTGCTCTCCCCCTATGTAGGCGGCGGCTTCGGCGGGAAGCTGTTCCTGCGCGCCGACGCGGTGCTGGCGGCGCTGGGCTCGCGGGCGGCGGGGCGGCCGGTCAAGATCGCGATGCAGCGGCCACTCATGGCCAACAACGCCACCCACCGTCCCGCCACGCGCCAGCGCATCCGCATCGGCGCCCAACAAGACGGAACGATCACCGCCATCGCGCACGAGAGCGGATCGGGCGACCTGCCCGGCGGCGATCCCGAGACGGCGGTCAACCAGACCAAGCTGCTCTACGCGGGCGCCAACCGGCTGACGGCGATGCGGCTTGCCGTGCTCGATCTGCCCGAGGGCAATGCGATGCGCGCGCCGGGCGAGGCGCCGGGGCTGATGGCGCTCGAAATCGCGATGGATGAGACGGCCGAGGCGCTGGGCATGGATCCCATCGACTTCCGCGTCCGCAACGACACGCAGGTCGATCCGGAACAGCCCGCCCGCCGCTTCTCGCAGCGCCAGCTCGTGCGCTGCCTGCGCGAGGGCGCCGAGCGCTTCGGCTGGTCGCGGCGCGTCGCCGTGCCCGGGCAGGTGCGCGACGGACGCTGGCTGGTCGGCATGGGCGTGGCGGCGGCCTTCCGCAACCACGTCAACCGGCCCTCGGCCGCGCGCGTCAGGCTCGGGCGTGACGGCGTCGTGACGGTCGAGACCGACATGACCGACATCGGCACCGGCAGCTACACGATCGTCGCGCAGACCGCCGCCGAGATGATGGGCGCGCCGGCGGACACGGTGATTGTGCGGCTGGGCAGCTCCGCCTTTCCGGTTTCGGCGGGATCGGGCGGCCAGTGGGGCGCCGCCAACGCCACCGCCGGCGTCTACGCCGCCTGCGTCGCGCTGCGCGAGGCGGCGGCGCGGCGGCTCGGCTTCGATCCTGCCGCCGCCGACTTCGCCGGCGGCCGGGTGTCGAGCGGCGGGAGATCGGCCAGCCTGCGCGACGCCGCCGCCGCGGGCGAGCTCGTCGCGGAGGACGGGATCGCGTTCGGCACGCTCGACAAGCAGTACCGGATCTCGACGTTCGGCGCGCACTTCGTCGAGGTCGGCGTCGACGCCTGCACCGGCGTTACGCGCGTGCGCCGGATGCTTGCGGTGTGCGCGGCGGGGCGGATCATCAATCCCAAGGCGGCGCGCAGCCAGGTGATCGGCGCGATGACGATGGGCGTCGGCGCGGCGCTCATGGAGGAGCTTGCCGTCGACCGGCGCTTCGGCCTGTTCGTCAATCACGATCTGGCCGGCTACGAGGTGCCCGTCCACGCCGACATCCCCCACCAGGACGTCCTGTTCCTGGACGAAGCGGACGAGAAGGCGAACCCGATGAAGGCCAAGGGCGTCGGCGAGCTCGGGCTGTGCGGCGTCGGCGCGGCGATCGCCAACGCCGTCCACAATGCCAGCGGCGTTCGCGTGCGCGACTACCCGATCACGCTCGACAAGCTGCTGGACCGATTGCCGGCGATCGCCTGATGCCGGTGCTGCGCACCGAGCGCCTGCTCCTCCGCCGCGCGCGGGCGAGCGATGCCGAGGCGATCCACGCCATCGTGAGCGATCCCGCGGTGATAGCCTACTGGTCGACACCGGCGCACGCCGCCCCTGCGAAGACGCGACGGTGGATCTTGCCCGTGATCGATATCGATCCCGCCGAGGGCGAGGACTACGTGCTGGAACAAGGCGGACGGATCATCGGCAAGGCCGGGCCTCATAGCTTCCCAGAGATTGGGATCGAGCTGCGCCGCGAGAGTTGGGGTCAGCCTCGCGGCGGAGGCGCTGTGTCCCGTGATCGCGCGCGGCTTCGATGTTCACGGCCTGCGCGAAGTCGACGCCGACGTCGATCCGCGCAACGCCGCTTCGCGTCGCCTGCTCGAGCGGCTCGGCTTTCGCGAGACCGGGAGGGCGGACCGCACTTTGCTCGTCGGTGATCGATGGTACGACAGCGTCTACCTCGCGCTGACCGACACTCGCTGGAGCGGAGGCCGAGCGGCGCGCCCGACGAACTCCCGACACCCTGAGGAGCAGGACCGATCATGCCGTTCGCTTACCGCTCTTTCCGCCGCCGGACGGGCGTCGCCTGTCTGCTCCTCGCCGGCGCCTTGTGCCTTGCCGCCGGCTCCGCGCCGCCGGCGTTCCCCGCCTTCGCACCCTGGACTGACGGCACGAAGGCGGACGAACCCGAGTTGCAGGTGCAGCGGGTCGATCCGGACACCATCGTCCTCCGCCAGTCCGTGCGGACCAACTTCGAAGCGCCGTTCCTCTACCTGCTCTTCGGCAAGGATCGGGCGCTGCTCCTCGACACCGGCGCGGGAGGGCTGGCGATCCGGCCGACCGTCGACCGGCTGATCGGCGACTGGCAGGCGAGGCACGGCGGTCACCCGATCCACCTCGTCGTCGCGCACACGCACGGCCACGGCGATCACCACGCCGGAGACGGCGAGTTCCGCGACCGGCCGGATACTGACGTCGTCGGCCTCGCGCCCGCGCAGGTCGCCGCCTTCTTCGGCGTGGCGGACTGGCCGCGCGGCACCGGACATCTCGATCTCGGCGGCCGCGTGCTCGACGTGCTCCCCACGCCCGGCCATGAGCCGGCGCATATCATGATCTACGACGCGCGCACGCGGCTGCTGTTCTCGGGCGACATGCTATATCCTGGGCGGCTTTATGTGCCGACCGACCATTTCGGCGAGTTCCGCGCGAGCGCCGACCGGCTGGCCGCGTTCGCTGCTACCCACCCGATCCGCGCGCTGCTCGGCGCGCATGTCGAGATGACCACGACGCCCGGCAAAGACTATCCTTTCGAGGCCGCCACACACCCCTCGGAGCACGCGCTGCCGCTGCCGCCCGCGGCGATCGCCGAGCTCCGGCAGGCCGCCGGCCGCGCGGGAACGCGGCCGGAGATCGACCGCCACACCGACTTCATCCTGTACCCGCGTCCGCCCAAGCCCGCGACATGAAGGGCACGTCCTACGTCCGATGACGTATGACGTCTCCGCCTCCGATCCGGTACCGCCGCTGCGACAACAGATTTCGCGGGGACGAGATGGAAGGTATCCGCGTCGGCAAGCGGGTGATCGGCACGCAAGCGCCCGTGACGGTGGGGTGGGAGAACATCCCGAAGGTACAGGGCGGCCCGATGAAGCGTTTCGTCTTCACCTGGTTCCAGCCCACGATGCTCTTCGCGCTGCTCGCCTTCTGGTACTACGCGCCGAACTCGATCGCCAAGGCTTCGACCGCCATCTACATCGGCATCGGCTTCAAGGTGCTACTGCTCGCGCTCGAGTGGGTGAACCCGCGCTACGCGAGCTGGCGGCTGACCTGGAAGGAGCTGATCACCGACCTGTTCTACGTGGGCCTGGGCTACACGCTGCTCAACATCGTCGAATACTATATCGGCGGCGATGCAATGATCGCCGGCATCCAGCACTTCTTCAAATACGACAAGTTCACTTGGTTCACGAGCCTGCCGCTGCTCGTGCAGGCGTTCCTGATCTCGTTCATCTTCGATTTCGGGCAGTATTGGATGCATCGCGGGATGCACAACTGGTATCCGCTATGGTTGCCGCATTCCGTCCATCATTACATCACCCAACTCAACATCAACAAGGGCGCGGTCGGCAATCCGGTGGAGCTGTTCCTGATCGGGCTCGGCATCGGCGGCTTCTTCGACTTCCTGCCGCGCGCCTTCCTCCTTTCAGGGGCCTTCGGCCTGGCGATCGGAACCTACCAGCACATCAATGTCCGCTTCGATTCACCCAGGTGGTGGCGGTTCCTGTTCAACACCACCGAGCACCACAGCCTGCATCATTCGCAGGATTATGAATCCAGCCGGAGCAACTATGCCGGGTCTTACATCTTCATCGACCGCATGTTCGGCACCTGCATCGACGGAGAGGCCGAGCTGCTGGGGATGGAAAGCGGGCGCCGCATGTCGATCGGCGAGCAGATGACGCATCCCTTCACCGAAGGCTGGAAGACGATGAAGCAAAGTCGCGACCGCGATCGTGCGTTGCCGACCGACATAGTCGCCTCGCCGGCCTGAGCGATCCTTGCATCGCTCCGACACCGTCACGGGTCGTCCGGTTACGGCCCGCCGCATCGAGCCCGTAGGACTGCCGTTGCGACAGGTGATCGGGTGAACCTGCGGTACGTCGACTGGATCTGGCACGTCACGGGCAGCATGGCGCTCGCGCCAGGACAAACGCACGAGGAGGCCTTCGACTCGCTTGAGCCCCTGTTTCGGGTAGCCGGCACGAGCCACGAGCGGACGGTCGACGCGCTGACTTTCCGCAAGAAGGACCAAGCCGCGCAGGACAAGATGTCCGTTTTCGATCGCGGCACGTTGCGGATTGAGTCAGGCCCCAACGGGCCCGTGCTGCGCTACCGACTGTTCAGCCGAGCGCTACTTTTCTGTTTCCTCATGCCCTTCATGTTCCTGGCCATCGCCCAGTTCACCGTCGAGCTCGGCAGACTATCCAAGCCGGAGAGCGCGGCGAAGAAAGCGGACGTTAAGAAGCCGGACGTGCCGCTCAATCCGATCGACAAGGCGCTGGGCGCCCCGGAACCCGACAGCAGCAAGAAGGACCCAGACAAGCCTGGACGTGACAAGAAGCCAAAACCCACCTCTGCCTATGTATTTGCCGGTGGATTTGCTGTTCTTTACATCTTTGGTCGTATTCTTGAGGACCGACTGATAAGAAGACTCCTAAAACGAGAAGTAATCAGGCCCCGTCCTCACAATCTAAGTATTTGAAGATTGCCGGGTCCATCGGCGGTCTCGCTTTTGAGAATCTGGATCTCGCTTGCTCGAGCGGCAGACCCAAAGCCGTAAGTAGGCGCTCAGCCAGCTTCCCGGCTACATGGAGGCCGCCGGCGCCGCGTTGAAGCGGGCGCCCGCCTTCCCGCCCCTCAACCCATGGCTTTGACGATATCGTCGACCATCTTCTTGGCGTCGGCGAGCAGCATCATGGTGTTGTCCATGTAGAAGACGTCGTTGTCGACGCCGGCATAGCCCACGCCGCCCATCGATCGCTTGACGAACAGCACGGTCTTGGCCTTTTCGACGTCGAGCACGGGCATTCCGTAGATCGGCGAGCTCTTGTCGGTCTTGGCGGCGGGGTTGGTGACGTCATTGGCGCCGATCACGAAGGCGACGTCGGTCTGCGCGAACTCGCCGTT
Organism: Sphingomonas sp.; assembly: GCF_965200105.1. Classification (GTDB taxonomy): domain Bacteria; phylum Pseudomonadota; class Alphaproteobacteria; order Sphingomonadales; family Sphingomonadaceae; genus Solisphingomonas. The sequence continues at coordinate 2,141,158 of NZ_CBDATN010000002.1, read as the reverse complement.
GATGTCCTCCAGCTCGAACACCTCGTCATAGGGCACGTTGGCCTCGGCGAGCAGCACGTTCATGTGCCCCGGCATCCGTCCCGCGACGGGGTGGATGGCGTATTTCACGCGCACGCCCTCCTTCTTGAGCACGTCGCCCATCTCGCGTAGCGCGTGCTGCGCCTGCGCCACCGCCATGCCGTAGCCCGGCACGATGATGACCTGCTCGGCCTGGCTCATCAGGAAGGCGGCGTCCTCCGCCGAGCCGCGCTTCCACGGCCGCTGCTCCCTGGCATCACCGCCGGCGCCCCCGTCGGACACCGCGCCGAAGCCGCCCGCGATGACGCTGATGAAGCTTCGGTTCATCGCGCGGCACATGATGTAGGACAGGATCGCGCCCGACGAGCCGACCAGCGCGCCGGTGATGATCATCGCCGAGTTGTGCAGCGTGAAGCCCATCGCGGCCGCCGCCCAGCCCGAGTAGCTGTTGAGCATCGAGACGACGACCGGCATGTCCGCGCCGCCGATCGGCACGATCAGCAGGAAGCCGATCGCGAAGCTCAGCACCGTGATCGCCGCGAACACCGGCAGCGCGTCGTCGGTGACGAAATAGGCGATGAGCAGCAGGATCGCCGCCAGCGTGCCCAGGTTGATGACGTGGCGCGCGGGCAGCAGGATCGGCTTGCCGCCCATGTTGCCGTTGAGCTTCAGGAAGGCGATGACCGAGCCCGAGAAGGTGATCGCGCCGATCGCGATGCCCAGCCCCATCTCGATGCGCGAGACCTGGTGGATGTGGCCGGTGACGAGATCGAGGATGCCGAACGCCGCCGGGTTGGCGTAGGCCGCCACCGCCACCAGCACCGCCGCCAGGCCGACGAGGCTGTGGAACGCCGCGACGAGCTGCGGCATGTCCGTCATCTTGATGCGCCTGGCGGTGACGAGGCCGATCGCCGCGCCGAGGCCGATCGCGGCGAGGATCTCCAGCGCCGTCACCCAGTCGATGCGCGCGAGGAGCGCGGTGTAGTCGCCGGCCGGCGTCTGCACGACCGCCAACGTGGCGAGCACGGGCACGTGGGTGACGAGCGTCGTCACCACCGCTATGCCCATGCCCCAGATGCCGTAGCGGTTGCCCTTCTGGCTGGTCTCCGGGCTCGACAGCCCGCGCAGCGCCAGGATGAAGCAGATGCCGGAGATCAGGTAGGCCAGCATCGCCCAGGCCGGCGTCGCGACTGCTTCGTGCATTCCTACCCCCTCGAACGCGTCGTCGGCACCGGCGTGCGGCTCACTTCGCCGCCGGCCGCTCCTTCTTCTTGTACATGGCGAGCATCCGCTCGGTGACCGCGAAGCCGCCGAAGATGTTGACCGAGGCGAGCACCACCGCGAGCAGCCCCAGCCACTTCGACGTGGCCGACGCGGCACCCGCGCCGACGAAGGCCGGCGCCGCCCCCGCGATCAGCGCGCCGACGACGATCACCGACGAGATCGCGTTGGTCACGGCCATCAACGGCGTGTGCAGCGCCGGCGTCACCGACCAGACGACGTAATAGCCCACGAAGCAGGCCATCACGAAGATCGACAGGATCGAGATGAAGTCCACGGCGCTCAGCCCTCCCCGGCAGGATCGCGCTAACCCGGCGCGCCGCTCATGTCAACGACTTTTACCAGATCGGTTACTGGAACAGTCTCGGGTGCACCACCTTGCCGCCTCGGGTCAGCCGGATCGCGTCGCCGATCTCGGCGTCGAGCACGGGGCGACCCTGCTCCTTGTCCCAGAAGGCGGCGAGGAAGTTGAACAGGTTGCGCGCGAACAGCGCCGACGCATCCGCCGCCAGCCGCGACGGCACGTTCCTGTGCCCGACGATCTTCACACCGTGCCGCTCCACCACCTCGCCCGGCACCGCGCCCTCGACATTGCCGCCGCTCTCCACCGCGAGATCGACGATCACGCTGCCCGGCCGCATCGAGGCGATCTGCGCGTCCGAGATCAGCCGCGGCGCGGCGCGGCCGGGGATCAGCGCGGTGGTGATCACGATGTCCTGCTTGGCGATGTGGCCCGAGACGAGCTCGGCCTGCGCGCGCTGATACTCGGGGCTCATCTCGGTCGCGTAGCCGCCCGATCCCTCGCCCTCGATGCCCGCCACGTTCTCGACGAAGATCGGCTTGGCGTCCAAGGACTGGATCTGCTCCCTGGTGGCCGATCGCACGTCGGTGGCCGATACCTGCGCGCCCAGCCTGCGCGCGGTGGCGATCGCCTGCAGGCCCGCGACGCCCACGCCCATCACGAACACGCGCGCGGCCGAGATCGTGCCCGCCGCCGTCATCATCATCGGGAAGGCGCGGCCATATTCGGCCGCCGCGTCGAGCACCGCCTTGTAGCCCGCCAGGTTCGACTGCGAGGAGAGAATGTCCATCGACTGCGCGCGCGTGATGCGCGGCATGAACTCCATCGCCAGCGCCTCGATGCCCGCCGCCGCATAGCCGTCGACCTTCGCACGCCCGCCCTCGGGACCGGCGCCGAAAGGGTTGAGACCGGCCGCCAGCCACGCACCCGGCCGGGCACCCGCGAGCGAGGCCGGATCCGGACCCTGAACGCCAAGAATCAGCTCCGCCCCGGCCAGCACCGCCAACCGATCGCCCACCCCGGCACCGGCCGAAACGAACGCCCCGTCCGCAACCGATGCCCCCAGACCAGCGCCAGCCTCCACCGACACCGACGCCCCAAGACCAACAAGCTTCCGAACCGTCTCCGGCACCGCCGCAACACGACGCTCGCCAACAATACGCTCAGCCAGAACAGCTACCTTCATCTGTACGCCGCCACCGTTCTTCGCTCGCTCGACCATGCTCTACGTTCCGGCACGTCCCGAAACGGCTGCGATCTTCTCCGACGCGAGCGGCTTGCAGCGGTGGCGATCCGTCGACAAGAGGCTCGAACGGCTCGACATGATCGTCGCTGTCGTAAAACGATCGTCCTCTCATCTATGACCGGCCATGCACGCTAGGCCGGAGCCGGCATCGGCAAGGCTCGGGCGATCGCGGCGACCGGCTTCGGACACGGCGAGCCCGCGCGTTGCGTGCTGCCGACACGGTCTGGTCGGGAGAGAGCGGTGGGGCGGCTTGGAGCGCCCGACCACACCGGCATCCATCTGATCGGTGCCGTGCGACGATGATTGCGCGCTGCAGATCGACGAGGCGCGAACCGCAATCGCGGCCAGGGTTTGCGCCGACCTGTCGCCGCTACTCCACCGCGTGCGTCCGAACAGGATGCGTCGCGCTTCCGCATGGAGCATCGAGCGGTTCGCGACGTACGGACCGCCGGCCCCGCCGGCAAGGATCTCGTACGCGCGCAGGAAAGCTGGTCGCTCGCATACATCGGCATACCAGCGCGCGACGTGCGGCAATCCGTCCAGGTCGAGCTGTCCGCGCCGTTGATGGGCGTACAGCCATGGCGCGCAGGCCATGTCGGCGACGGAGTAGTTGCCGACGATGAAGGCCTGATCGCTCCACACCGTGTCGCAAGAAACCTCGCCCATGGCGGCGAAATGATGCGCAGCCACGCTCTGGAAGGCGGAGACGACGCGAACGCCCTCTTCCAGCGCGCGTTGCGCGATCTGTGCAGCCGATCCGCCCTTCGACAGCTACACGCGCATCACCCTGGGCGGCACCAGCGACATGGTGGTGTCCACCACGATCTGGCCTTGGACGGCGTCGCGGACGGCGTCGAGCGTCTCGCGCTGGTTGCCGAACCGGACCGCGACGATGACCATGTCGGCGCAAGCCGCGGCCTCCACGTTGCCGCCGGCCCGCAGCGTCGCGGCCCTCCCCCCTCTCGCCAAGCTTCGCGAGGAGTGCCGACGCGACCGCGGTACCCCGGCCCGGGTCGCGCGTTCCGGTCACGACCTTGTGGCCGGCCGCGCACAGCGCATCGCCGGTCCCGAACCCAGCGCCTCCGTGCCGCCGATGATCCCGATCCGCGTCCGTCCGCTTCCCGTGGCCGCCGGACCAGATGGTGCACTGCCGTGCCGACGCCTGCACGCGTCGCGCGAAGCGCTTTTCCTGCCGAGAGGCGAGCGGCCCTGCCGCCAGCACCCTAGCGCGCCGCATTTCTCGTCATTTGTTCGCTTTGCACAAGGGGAGCCGATTGTCGTCCGCGTCGGCGTCGTCAGAGTGTCGGGAGGTGTAGTGCGGGAGAGCTGGTCCATGAAGGTACGCGTCGACGGCGAACGCTGCGTCGGGCAGGGGATGTGCTTCCTCGCCGCTCCGGAAGTCTTCCAGCTCAGCGACGAGGACGGCCACGCCTACGTCTCCTCAGAGGAGGTATCGCCCGACCTCGACGAAGCGGTCCATCAGGCGCAACGCAGCTGCCCGGAACAGGCCATCGTCGTGGATGCGACGGCGTGAACGCCGATGCGGGCGCGGCTCCGATCGGCGCCAAAGCCAACCCGATCGACTTCGACCACGAGTCGGCCGAGTATGCGGCACGGTGGACTGACCAGTACCGGACGATCCGGGAAAGCGGGTGCCCGATCGCTTGGTCCGGCGCTCATGGTGGCTATTTCGTGCCCAGCCGTTACAACGACATCGTCGCCATCGCCCAGGACTCGCAAACCTTCTCCAGCGCCAAGACGTTCGACGCCGCGACAGGCGCGGTGAGCGGGGGCGTCCTGATTCCCGCCATCCCGTTTCCGACCGCTTACCCGATCGAGACCGACAGACCCGTCTGGGACGCATATCGAAGCTTTATCAATCGCCGTTTCGCACCGAAGGCGGCGGAGGCGCGGCGCGACTTTGCGCGGCACCACGCGTCGCGGCTCTTGGATCAGGTGATCGAGACGGGTGAGATCGACTTCATCGCCGACCTGACCGGCCCGCTGCCCGCGATCGTCACTATGGACCTGATGGGGCTGCCGCTCGCCGACTGGCGCGACTTCGCCGAGCCGCTGCACGAGATCGTTTACACGCCCAAAGAGTCCGCCGAGTTCCCAGATGTCGCGGCCCGTTTCCAGCAGATGTTCGACCGCTGCCTGGTCGAACTCCGCCGTTATCGCGAGCTGCCGCCCGAGGACAACCTGCTCTCGGTCTTCGCACACGAGCCGTTCGAGGGTCGACCGCTCACCGACGACGAGGTTCTCGGCTATTGCAACAACATTCTGGCCGGCGGCGTGGACACCACCACGGCGCTCACCACCAACGTCCTCGTCTATCTGTGGCGCAACCCCGACGAGCGGCAGCGGCTGATCGGCGATCCCGCGTTGCTGCCCACGGCGCGCGAGGAATTCGTGCGCTTCTTCGCTCCCCAGCACGCGGTCGCCCGCAATTGCACGCGCGATGTCGAGGTCGGTGGCGTGCTGATCGCCGCCGGTGATCGCATCTACATGCCGTGGGGTGCCGGCAACCGCGATCCCGAGGTTTTCGAGCAGCCCGACTTTATCGACATGGCGCGCTTTCCCAATCGCCACATCGGCTTCGGCGCGGGCGCGCACCGTTGCATCGGATCGTTCGTCGCGCGCGTGATGTTCGAGGAGATGGTCAAGCAGGTCCTGTCGCGGATGCCGAACTACCGCATCGATATCGATCGGGCGCAGCGGTATCGCTCGATCGGCACGATCAACGGCTGGATGAACATGCCCGCGACCTTCGCCCCAGGCACCCGGCTGTCGCACGATACCCTTGGCTGATCGCGCGGTGGCAACGGGAAACGGCGCGCCAATCCGGGTCGGAATCGTTGGCGCGAGCGCCGACCCGTGGGCCTGGGCGTCGACCGCGCACGTACCTGCGCTGAAGGCGTTGCCCGAGCTGGAACTGATCGCGGTCGCGTCGCGGAACCAGGCCAACGCCGATGCCGCCGCCGCCGCGCACGGCATCTTGCGCGCCTATGGCGACTATGCCGAGATGATCGGCCAGTCCGACATCGACCTGATCTGCGTCAGCACCAGCTCGATCCACCACCACGCCCTCGTCATGCCGGCCATCGCGGCCGGCAAGCACGTGTTCTGCGAGTGGCCGTTCGGCGAGACTATGGCGCAGGCGGTGGAGATGCGCGACGCCGCCCGCGCACGCGGAGTCCGCACGCTGGTGGGCCTGCAGACGCGCTACGCGCCGATGGTCGCCTATGTCCGCGATCTCGTCGCGCAGGGGTACGTTGGCGAGCTATGGTCGACCATCTTCAACCGCGCCAACGACCAGACCGCGCGCAAGGACGTGACGCCCGAGTATCTCGAGTTCCTGGAGCGCGCTAACGCCGGTCTCCGCATCCTTGGTGGTCACGGCCTGGACACGCTCGCCGCCTATGTCGGCGAGTTCGTCGACATCCAGGCCTATATGGAGATCGGGCTCAAGGAGCTGCGGCTCACCACGGGCGAGCGCGCGACGGTGCGCCACAAGGACCAGATCGTGTTGCAGGGGCGATTGGCGGGGCATGCGATCGTGTCGGCCACGCTCAAGCAGAATTCGCCGACCTACCGGCCTTTCCACCTGGAGATTAGCGGATCGCGCGGCGCGCTGGTGATCACCACGGCCGACGACCTGCTGCCCGCCGCCCGGCATCCCGGCGTCCCGTACAACCTGGCCCTCTACGGTGCGCCGGCGCTGGGAGAAGCCTTCGCGCCGCTCGCCGTGCCGGCGAGCTACGATCGCGTGCCCGCCTCGGTGCCGCGCGGCCAGCCGGTCGACGTGGCGCACATGTACCGTGACTTCGCGCGTTCGCTCGTAGGCGGAACGCCGTGCGCGACGGATTTCGATCACGGCGTCCGGCGGCACGAGCTACTTGCCGCGGTGGTGCGCGCCGCCGATACGGGCGAGCGCCAACGGCTCTGACCGGGGCCGGTCTTCGGACCGCGGCAGTAACGCTGGATCGGTGGCCTCGCTCGCTTCGCCGCGCACCGTCTTCGCGGACAACCGGCTTCACCACCGCAACATGCATTCGCCGCAATGTTCGCAAAGTGAACTAGGCAGCGCTGTCCGTTGATCGCTTTTCGGCTTGTCGGGTGCCGGAGAGACGATGAACTGCGCCAATCGCCGCACCACGCTGAGGGGCGTTCAGCCGGCTCGATCCGATCAGACGGACGGGAGGGCCTGGAAGCGCTCCACCAGCTCCATGCCGCGCGCGACGGCGCTCGTCGGCAGCTCGAGGTTCGATCCGCTCACGTCGCCGGGCTCTATGATCGCGTCGCGATGCGCCGCGATCGCTTCCGGCGTCGGGGAGCGACTCTGATACCCCTTCGTCTCGGCGACGACGATCCGTGAGCTGGCGCCGGCTATGATCCCGATCGCCTGGCCGCTCACGTCGCAACTGTCGTGCGCGAGCCACAGCGCGGTGGGCGCCGCGAGCTCCGGCGCGAATGCGTCGGTCGAGAAGATCGCCTGGTCGTCCCACGAGCGCACCGGCCGGGTGCCCGCACCCGGCGCGAGCAGGTTGACGGCGATGCCGTGTGCCTCCCCCTCCATCGCGAGCGACATGGTGAAGCCGTGCACCGCGCCCTTCGCCGACGCATATTCGAAGCGGCCGCGATGGCCGAAATACCCGGTGTGCGAGCCCACGTTGATGATCCGGCCGTAGCCCTGCCGGACTAGGTGGTCCCAGGCCGCGCGCGCAACATTGACCGTGCCGAGCAGGTGGACCTGCAGCACGCCGAGGAAGCTGTCGCTGCTGGTGTCCAGGAACGGCTTGGCCGGCGTGAAATTGCCTGCGTTGTTGATGACGACGTGCAGGCCGCCGAAGCCGTCCAGCGCCTGCTCCACCATGGACCGGGCACCCGCCTCGGTCGCGACGCTGTCGACGTTCGCGACCGCCCGCCCGCCTGCCGCCTCGATCTCCGCGACGACGGACGCGGCGAAGCTGCCATCTCGCCCGGCACCGTCGAGCTCGGCACCGAGGTCGTTCACCACGACGCTTGCTCCCCGCTCGGCGAGCAGCAGCGCATAGGTTCTTCCGAGTCCGCGGCCCGCGCCGGTCACCAGCGCCACCTTGCCGTCGAGCCGCAGTTCGGCGGTCATCCCGATCTCTCACCAGCGTTGCAATAGAGGCCTAGGTGCGCGCGCACCCCGCGGCAACGCGTCGCGCTTACCCGATGTGCGTATTGCGCGGGCGAACCGAGGAGCTCAGTCGACCGAGGTCACACCCGTCGCGCAACGATGCCGGAACGCCCGCGGCGACTCGCCCGCCGTCTTCTTGAATGCGAAGGAGAAGGCGCTTGGATGGCAGAAGCCAAGCTTGTGCGATATCACCTTCAGCGGAAGGTTGGTGTCGAGTAGCAGCGCCTTGGCGCGGGACACGCGCAGCTCCTCGATGAACTGGTGCAAGGTGTGCCCGGTCGTCGACTTGTACATGCGCCGGAGATGGGCGACGCTGACGCCGCACTGTGCGGCCACCCCCGCGAGCGTCGGCGAACCCTCTTGAAACGATATGATGTAGTCGCGGATCTGCCGCAAACGGCCCGGCGACAGCCCGCCCTTGGCGTCGCTTAAAACTTCGTCGGCACGGCGCTGCATCCCGAACTGGCGGACGATGTCCACGGCCATCGACGAGCCGAGGGACTCGGCCAGCACGACGCTGGCGAAGCCCGGCTCCACCATCTCGCGCATCAGACGGCGCATGGAATGATCCAGGTCCGCGTTGCGCAGGTCGAGGCTGGAGGTTAGCGGGCCGTCGATCCGATCAAAATTCGTGCCCGTCACGTCCTGTATCCAGTCGCGGTCGAAGTGGCAGTCGAGGCACCGGACGTCCTCTTGCTCATCGGCCGCATAGGCGTGCGTCGCGACGCCTGCCGGATGGAGCATCAACTGCCCGAAGCTGGCCTCCTGTCCCGGATCGAGCCACGCCTTGGTCTTGATCCGGTAGGGCCGCATACGCCAGCGCAGCAGGATCGTCTCCTCTCGTTCGAGGATCTCCGTTCCCGCATCCCAGTGGTAATCGGCGACTTGGAACGTCGCACCCGCTGTCCTGATCTCCGATACGACCGAACAGTCCACCTGCTGGTTCATACCTCTCCTCTCTCCGCTCGACGGAGTTATCTGTTACGCGGATAAATCAATAATCCGCGCGTCGCGAGGTATCAACACGGTGGACGGTTCTGTTCGCATGGCGAACGCGCCGAGCTGGCACGGGCGCTTGGGCGGCGCCGGAAGGCGACAATGACGGCCAGCGGCGGGGCCGCCGGCCAAGCGGATCGGCAGACGCGCCCTGCTCAGGCCGGGGCGCGCTTGGCTCCCGCGGTGCGGTCCTCCGGCGACGTGCCCCGCTCGTCGACCAGGAACATCATCATCGAGTTGCGACCGAAGAAACGCGCCTCGTCCTCGGCGACGCGGGGCCCGATCGCTGGATCGGCCATCTTCGCGCCCAGCGCCTCGTACTTCTCCCAGCTCATGCTCGCCGCATCATTGCAGCGTTGCCAGCGCCTCGAGCGTGTACGGTTCGAACGGTTTGCCCTCGCGCGCGCGGACCGCCCATGCGGGATCGGCAATCAGCGAGCGCCCGACGCCGACCAGATCGAACTCGCCGCGATCGAACCGGGCCATGACGCGATCTAGATTGCTCGCGGAGATGCCCTCGTCCGGCCTCATCTGTGCGTAAAGATCCTTCTCCAGTCCGATGCTGCCGACCGCCATGGTCGGCAGGCCGGTGAGTTTGCGCGTCCAGCCGGCGAGGCTGACGTCCGATCCCTCGAACGCGGGCGCATCGAACACCCGCGTGCTGGAATCGAGGATATCCACGCCCGCATCGACGAGCACGCCCAGCCACCGCTCCAGCTCCGCGGGCGTGCCCGCGACGCGCGCATCGAAGTCCTGCTGCTTCCACTGCGAGAAGCGGAACATGATCGGGAGCTCCGGCCCGACCGCCTCCCGGATGCCTCGCACCACCTCCGTGGCGAAGCGCGACCGGCCGACGATGTCGCCGCCGAAATGGTCATCGCGGCGGTTCGTCTCCGCCCAGAAGAAGGTATCGAACAGGTAGCCGTGAGCACCGTGCAACGCGATCCCGTCGAACCCGACCGACTTGGCGGCCGCGGCGCTCTTTGCGAAGGCGGCGATGACGTCGGCGATCTCGGCATCCGTCATCGGCCGGGTCGGCTCGCTCATATCGGCCAGGTAGGCCTCGGCGGACGAGGTGCGCCGACCGGGAGGCCCCCACAGGCCGGACGGGCGCATCGACGGCGCGTCCGGATAACGCCCGCTGCCCTCGCGCCGCATCACGCCCTGATGCCACAGCTGCGGGAACACCAGTCCGCCGGCTCCGTGCACCTCTTCCACCACGCGGCGCCACCCATCGAGCGCGGCTTCCCCGAACATCTCAGGCACCGCGACTTCGGCGAGGCCCGCGTCGCCGACGGCGGAGGGATGCGCGACCGCGACGCCCTCCGTCACGATCAGCGCCACGTCGTTCTCCGCACGTCGGCGATAATAGGCGGCGACATCCGGCCCCGGGACGCCGTCGGGCGAACGGTTGCGCGTCATCGGCGCCATCACGATGCGGTTCTTGAGCGTCATGTGCTCGCCGAGCCGGAGCGGCTGGAACAACGGACTGGTGTCGATGGCCATGACTGCGGTCCCGGATGGATTGTGCCATCGTTGCTAGACGGCGGCGAACGACGCCGGGAGGGAGCTTTGTTGCCTGTCGCGAGCAGCGCTTGCCCGATCCGTGCAGGCCGATGGCGCTCCGCAGCCGATGCCGATAAGGGCGGGCGGGAAGCTGGGGACCGTATGAACTACCTGACTGTGGCGGAGGCGCGTGCCCGATCGGGCCTGCGTCTCGTGCTCTCGGCGCATGTTCCCGGACCCTGGGGAGAGGCGGCCAAGGCCGTGTTCGCGGTACGCGGCGTCGCTGTGCAGCCCGTGGCACAGGAGGTGTTCGGCGACAACGATGATCTGCACGCCTGGACCGGTCATCGCAACGCGCCGATCGCAGTGCTGGACGACGAGCCGCCGGTCGCGGGCTGGCTCGACCTGCTCATGCTTGCGGAGCGCCTGGGCGAGGGCCCGTCTCTGCTACCCGACGGATCGGCCGACCGGGCGCTCGTTCTGGGACTGTCGGCGGAGATCTGCGCGCCGCACGGCTTCGGGTGGGCGCGACGGTTGCTGATGCTCGGCAGCCGCTTCGGCGGGGCGGATCCGCCGCCGGGGACGCCGGCATCGATCCTCGCAGCTTGCCGGCGCTACGGCTACGGCGCCGCGGCGGTGGCGAACGCGCCGGCAAGGATGGCCGACATCCTCCGGACGCTGACCGCCCAGCTCGATCGGCAGCGCGCCTCCTCGTCGCCCTATCTCGTCGGCGAGCGGCTTACCGCTTGCGACCTTTACTGGTCATGTTTCTCCAACATGGTCGCACCGCTGCCACCGGCCGATGCGCCGATGCCGGACGCCATACGTGACGGTTACGGTGCGCTCGATCCCGCGGTCGCGGCCGCGCTCGATCCCGCGCTGCTCGCGCACCGGGATTTCATCTACCGCCATCACATCGGCCTGCCACTGGATTTCTGAACTTGATCGAGTTCCACACTTATCCGACGCCGAACACCTGGAAGGTCGGCATCATGCTGGAGGAGTGCGCGCTGCCGTACAGCGTCCACTTGGTCGACATCACCGGCGGCGAGCAGCTCGCGCCCGCGTTCGGTGCGATCAGCCCGAACCACCGAGTGCCTGCCATCGTCGATCACGACGTGACCACCGGGCCGCGCACCATCTTCGAATCGGGCGCTATCCTGCTCCACCTCGCCGAACGGACCGGTCGTTTCCTGGCCGCGGACGGCCCCGCCCGAACGGCCGCGTTCGAGTGGCTGTTCTGGCAAGTCGGCGGCCTCGGGCCCATGGCCGGCCAAGCGCACCATTTCTTGCGCTACGCTCCGTCTGGCAACGACTACGCCGTCGAACGCTACGTCAGGGAGTGCACACGGCTCTACGGCGTGCTCGACCGGCGGCTCGCGACAGGCGAGTGGCTGGCGGGAACGGAGTACGGCATCGCGGACATGGCGACTTGGGGCTGGGTGTGGTTCCACCATATGCACGCGCAGTCGCTCGACGGGTTTCCGGCCGTCCGCCGCTGGTTCGATGCCATGGCGCAGCGCCCCGCGGTCGCGGCGGCGCGGCTGATCGGTACTGACGCGTTTGATCCCGAGCGGCGCGCGGCGCTCGGCGGTCCGGAGTATCGCGGCGACGTCCGCGACGGTGCCGCCGCGACGCTAGTGCGCGATCGGTAGCGACCGCCGCGCGTCGCACAGCTTACCGTAAGCCAAACCCGCTTTTTGCAAGGGGCAACCGCCACTTGTGCTGCCAGCCGCGGCTACTACGGTCGCCGAATCAGCGGATGGAACGGCGATGAAGAGCAAGGCGGCGATAGCGTTCGAAGTCGGCGCGCCGCTTCAGATCGAGATGATCGATGTGGATCCGCCGCAGCGGGGCGAGGTGCTGATCGAGCTGAAGGCGACCGGGCTCTGCCATTCCGACATGCACGCGATCGAAGGTCACTGGAACTTCAACTCCGGCTTTCCCGGGCTGATGGGCCACGAAGGCGCGGGCGTGGTTCTGGAGGTCGGGCCCGGCGTCACGCGGGTGAAGCCGGGCGACCATGTCGTGCCGTTCATCCCCGAGTGCGGCGACTGCGCCTGCTGCCGATCCGACCGAACGAACAATTGCGAGGCCAGCTTCGTCGACGCGGGGCTCACGAGCCGCTTCAGCTACAACGGCCGCCGCATCCATCCCTTCCTCGGCCTCGGCCTGTTTAGCCAGTATTCGGTCGTTCGCGACTTCACGCTGGTGCCGGTGCGCAAGGACGCGCCGTTCGACCGGCTCTTCTATTTCGGTTGCGGCGCGACGACGGGGCTTAGTTCGGCGCTGTTCAAGGCCGACATCCAGCCGGGATCCAGCGTCATCGTGTTCGGCTTGGGCGGCATCGGCCTGAATGTCGTCCAGGGCGCGCGCCTCGCCGGCGCGGCCATGATCATCGGGGTGGACATCAATCCGTCGCGCGAGGAGATGGCGCGCAGGATGGGCGCCACCGATTTCGTCAACCCGCGGTCGGTCGACGGCGACTTGGTCGGGCACCTCAACGAGAGGACCGGCGGCGGTGCCGACTTCACCTTCGAGGCAATCGGCAACGTGAACCTCATGCGCCAAGCCTTCGACACCGCACATTTTGCTTACGGCACCTGCACGATCATCGGCATCGCGCCCGATGCCGACCTGCTCGCGCTGTCGCCCACCGGGCTTATCACCGGCCGCCGGCTGCAGGGCGCAGCAATGGGCGGGGCGCGCGGCATGGTGCACATCCCGCAGCTCGTCGATTTGATGATGGACGGCAAACTCGACATCGACAGCCTGGTCACCGCCCACCTGCCGGTGGAGGAGATCAATGCCGGCTATGACATCCAGAAGCGCGGGGAAGGAATACGCTCCTACGTCACGTTCTGAGGAGCGTGCGGACATTTCCATGCTCTCGCGAGGACGTGCGCGCTAAAGTGCGAGTAGGTCTCTACTATGCCGGTCGGCGCCAGCCGCGGTCCGAAGCGTCGAGGAGGTCTTCGGGACAGCTTGCGGGAAAGGTGGCGATCGTCACCGGCGCGGCGACGGCATGGGTCAGGGCATCGCTCGGCGGTTTTGCGAGGAAGGGGCCGGGGTGATCGCGACCGACATCATGCGCCGGGCTCCGGGCCGGTTTCGCGGGCGGTGACAGGGTGGCCACGGTCGCGACGGACACCACCGCCGAGGATGCGGCGGATCGTCTCGTCGACACGCCGCTCGAGCGGTTCGGCCGGCTCGACATGCTCGTTAATGCGGCCGGCGTCTTCCAGCTCCTCCCGCTCGACAAGCTCGATTTCGCCGCCTGGCGCCGCATGTTGCCAATCAACCTCGAAGCTTCGCTGCGGTCGTGCGTCCGTGTCCTGCCGGCGTTGAGGGCGTGCGGCGCCGGCCGGATCGTCAACAGCGCGAGCGTCAGCGCCGCGCGGGTGCGGAGCGGTTTCGGGCCGTACACCGTGACCAAGCACGCCATCGCCGGGTTGACGATCAGCCTCGCAGTGGAGTTCGGCCGGTACGGGATCACTGCCAACAGCATGAACCCCGGCACGATCCTGACCGGGATCACGCATCCGACGACGAATCCGGAGTGGCGGCGCGATCTCGAAAGCCAAAGCGTGCTGGGCCGGGTCGGTTCGGTTCGGTGGAGATTGCCGGGGCCGCGCTCTATCTCGCAGGCCCGAACTCCGGTTCACCACCGGTCATGCGCTGGCCATCGACGGCGGCTTCCTCGTGAAGTGTTCCGAGCACCTGGCCGACGCGGGCTGAGCATGGCGCATCCGATCGATCCGGAACTCGTCGCCGCACTCGAGCAGTGCCCCACGGGCGACGTGGATGCCACGACGCTGATGGATTGGCGCTCGCTCCCGTCTCGCTCGCCCGGGCCCCTGCCACCCCCCGCGCCGGCTCTGCAACGCCGGAGGGTCCCCGGCCGGCTGGGCGAGCCCGACGTCGCACTTGTGCTGGTCGATCCCTCACCCGGCCGGACGGGTCGCGGTGCGCTCGTCTACACGCATGGCGGCGGCTACGTGATGTTTGACGCCGCCGGGATCCCGAGGCGCTGCAGCGACTGGCTATCGACCACGATATCGTTGTGGTTGCCGTAGACTATCGCTTGGCGCCCGAGTGGCGGTTTCCCGCCGCTTTGAACGACAACTACGCCGCGCTGCGCTGGCTCGCTGCGGAGGCGGATGCGCTCGGCATGGATCGACGCCGGATCGCCGTGGGCGGCGAGAGTGCCGGTGGCGGCCACGCCGCCGCGCTCGCGATCGCCGCGCGGGACGGTGGCGGGCCCGCGATCGCCCTCCAACTGCTGATTTACCCGATGCTGGAGGATCGCGTCGGAAGTGGTCACGATCCGGCCGACCATATCGGGCGTTACGTCTGGACGCGCGGGTCGAATCGGTTCGGCTGGAGCAGCTATCTGGGCCGTGCCGCCGGTGCCGCGGACACGCCCCCCGCTCGCGGCTCCCGCACGCGTCGACGATCTGTCGGGCCTGCCGCCCACGTTCATCGGTTGCGGTGAGCTTGACCTGTTCGTCGACGAGAACGTCGCCTATGCCAGGCGCCTGATGGCGGCGGGACTACCGGTGGAGCTGCTGGTCGTGCCCGGCGCGTACCACGGCTTCGATCTTGCAGCGCCGGACGCCGGCGTCACGAAGCGGTTCACCGCCGCTTGGCAGGCTGCGCTGCGCCGCGCGATCGCCGGTCCACGCTGATAGCGGACCGGCAACGCGCTGCGCTTATGCGGCCTCCTTGTCGTCGAGGATGACGGTCTTGTATTCCAGATAGTGTTCGACGCCGCGCACCCCGCCCTCGCGGCCGAGCCCGGACTGCTTGAAGCCGCCGAAGCCGATCGAGAAATCGAACTTGAGCCCGTTCTGCGCGATCGTGCCGGTGCGAACGCCGCGGGCGACGCGATAGGCCGCCTCGGCATCGTTGGTGAACACCGATCCCGCGAGGCCGTAGATCGTGTCGTTCGCAATCTCGATCGCCTCGTCCAGCGTCTCGTAGGTGATCACGCAAGCGACCGGCCCGAATATCTCCTCTCGCGATATCACGGCGGAATTATCGACGTCGACGAACAGCGTGGGCTCGACGTAGAAGCCGCGATCCAGCCCTTCCGGACGACCGCCGCCGACCGCGAGCACGCCCTCGCTCTTGCCTTTCTCGATGTAGGACATGACCTTGTCCAGGTGTCGCTTGCCCGCAGTCGGCCCCAGGTACGTGTCGGGATCGTAGGGATCACCGACCTTGAGCCCGCGCATCGCTGCGGCCATCGCCGAGACGAACTCGTCCTTGCGCGCACGCGGCACAAGTATGCGCGTCAAATTGGTGCAGAACTGTCCGGTCAGATTGGCGATCGTGTATGCGAGGTTCTGCGCGGCGGTAGCCATGTCATAGTCGTCCAGCACGATCGCCGCCGACTTCCCGCCGAGTTCCAAGGTCACTCGACCGATACGCGCGCCGACCTCCGATGCGATCTTGCGGCCGGCCGCGGTGCTGCCCGTGAAGCTTACCTTGTCGACGTCAGGGTGGAGCACCAACTCGTTCGCAACATCGGTCTCGGCGGGAAGCAGGTTGATCACGCCTGCGGGAAACCCGACCGCCTCCGCGCATTCCGCCAGGATATACGCTTCGAGCGGCGTTTCCGGCGCGGGCTTCAGGATGACGGTGCATCCGGCCAGCAGCGCCGGCGCGATCTTGACGAGCATCAGGAACAGGGGCCCGTTCCACGGCGCAATTGCGGCGACCACGCCGACCGGCTCGGCGACCAGCATTCCCTTACTGCCGGGGAAGACCGTCGGCATCTCCTTGGTCCATTGGACCTGATCGATCAGCCCCGTGTTCATACCGATGAACCCGATCCCCGCGGTCGTACCCTGCTGCGCCATCGCGAACGGCGCACCCATTTGGCGTGTCCAGCAGTGCGCCAGCTCGTGCGTCCGTTCCGTTAACGCAGCCGCCAGCGCGTCGAGCGTCGTCGCCCGCTCCTGCGGGCTCATGCGCGGCCAAGGGCCCTTGTCGAACGCCCGGCGCGCGGCCGCCACCGCCCGGTGAACATCCTCGACATCGGCAGCCACCACTGACATGAAGACCCCCTCGGTCGCCGGGTTCACGAGGTCCAGGCGTCGCGAGGACGCGGTGTCGATCCACGCGCCATCCACGAACAGCTTGTCGGGATGGGCGATGGAGATCGGCTCGTCGGCAATGGTCGTCATGACAGTCCCTTCGAAGATGCAGGGGGACATATAGTCGCCGGGCAGCCCGGCGATTATGCGGTCCATGCCGTATACCGTACTGAGCGGACGTCAGTAGTACGAGGCCGATCGATCGCAGTTAGCGAGGTTCGCTTGCGAGAATGAGCCGACCTGCCACATGCGCGGATCGACGGCCGTCAACTTAACGCTAAAAAAAGCACGATCTCGTCAGGTGTGGCCGCTGTTGCGAAGCCACCGGACGAACAATGATGGTGGCGGCAACAAGGGTCCGAAGCGGCCTGACGCTCGAACAAGGGAGGACTCGATTGACCTACGCTACGAAGTTGCTTTTGGCCGGCTGCTCCGCGACAGTCCTGTCGATCGCGACGACCGTCCGGGCCGACGCGCAGACGACGCCGTCCACCGGCGTCGGCACCAGCGACACGTCGGCGCAGTCCGCCCGCGAGGCGACGACCGCTTCCCCCGATCGCCCAGGCCAAGCCGTCCCCGTCGCCGGCCCGGCGACGAGCGCCGAGGTGGCGAGCGACGGCACCCAGCTGCAGGAGATTGTGGTCACCGCGCAGAAGCGCGCGCAGAACCTGCAGAAGGTGCCGATCGCGGTGGCCGCCGTGAGCGGGGAAGACCTGAAAACGCGGGGCATCGAGACGGTCACGGACCTCGGCACCTCGGTTTCGGGCTTGGAATTCCAGCGCGTCAACGGCATCGTGCTGCCGTTCCTCCGCGGCATCGGCAACACCGGCAACGCGGCCGGCAACGAGCCCAGCGTCGCGACCTATATCGACGGCGTCTACTTCCCGCGCGTCGTCTCGTCCTTTTTCGACCTGAAGAACCTAGAACGGGTGGAGGTGCTCAAGGGTCCGCAGGGTACCTTGTTTGGCCGCAACTCGACAGGTGGGGTCATCAACGTCATCACCCGCAATCCGTCCCAGCGGACGGCAATGTCGGCGAGCGTGAGCTACGGTCGATTCAACGCCGTGCAGGGCGACGCCTATGTCACGACCGGCCTCACCCAAAACCTTGCCATCGACCTTGCCGTCAGCGGCAAAACAAGCGATGGCTTCGGCAACGATATCGCGACCGGCCATCGCTACGGGTTCGAGGACAGCATCCTCGTGCGGTCCAAACTGCTCTGGACGCCTGCGGAGACAACCCGCATCCTGCTGTCCGGTTTCTACTCGGACTCCAAGCAGAGCCACCAGCGTGCGGCATTTCCCGGCTTCTCCAGCCGCTCCAACTTCCCGCCCGTCTACGTGCTCGATTCCAAGGACATCAGCTTCTACGACGGCACATCGAACCCCGACAACATCAACAAGTTCCGTGTCGGAGGCGGTTCGCTGCGCATCGAGCAGCAGGTCGGCTTCGCCAACCTAGCGAGCATCACTTCCTACTCGACGACAGTCGAGAGATCGAACTTCGACTTCGACTTTCTTCCGACCGAAGATGGAAACGTGATTGGCCGTGGCCCGACGAACGTCTTCTCGCAGGAGGTGCAGCTCACCAATAAGCCGGGCTCACCGTTCGATTGGATCGTCGGCACCTATTATTACCACAACAGGACCGGCTATAACGATCTCGAGTTCACCGGGCCGGCGTTCGGGCCTGGCATCCGAGCGGACTCGCGACAGAAGACAAGCTCGATCTCCGGGTTCGCGCAGGCGACCGTCGAGGTGCTGCCAAAGCTCAAGCTGACCGGCGGCATCCGCTACACGCACGACCATCTGGCCGCGCGAGGCATCTTCCAGCTGTTCAACGGCTTCGATCTCGGCGTTCCGCCACCCGGCGAGAACTCGATCGGCAAGGTGACCTTCAAGGCTGCCGCGGACTACCAATTCTCAAGCAACATCCTCGGCTATGCGTCATTCAGTCGCGGTTTCAAGTCAGGCAACTACGGCCTGCTGACCTATAACCGCGCGCAGCCGACGAGGCCTGAAGGCATTGACGCCTACGAGGTCGGCCTCAAGACCGAATTGTTCGATCGCCATGTCCGCCTGAACGGCGCTCTCTTCTACTACGACATTTCGAACCCGCAGGTGGCGCTGATCGATCTCGCGACCAATACCATCTTCTTCTCCAACGCTGGTGGTTCGAGAGTGAAGGGCGCCGAGGCCGATGCGCAGTTCGCGATCGTGCGGGGCTTAACCGCGCGGGCGAGCGCGACGTACTTGGACTCAAAGTATACCGACTATCTTGGAGCGCCATCTTCGATCCCGGATCTGGTGAACGGGGGTTCCGTGCCTATTCCCGGCGGCATCGACGCCAAGGGCAACCGCACACCTCTCGCCTCCAAGCTGACGTTCAACGTCGGAGCCGACTATACGATTGAGACGTCCGCCGGCGACGTTACGTTGACCGCTGACTGGTATCACAATAGCGGCTATTTCTTCGAACCCGACAATCTCCTCCATCAGCCGTCCTACGAACTCGTGAACGCGCAGGTGCGGTGGAAGGTCAGCAGGAACTACGCCGTACGGGTGTTCGGGCGCAACCTCGTTGGCGAGAAAATTATCGCCGGCGCCGCCAGCTATCAGGGTCCGCTCGGCTTCGCCTATGTCCCGTCGCCGCCGCGCACTTGGGGCGTCGCCTTGGACGTCGATTTCTAGGCATCGACGGGTTCGGTCGCGAAGGGGAGCATATGGCGGCATCAGCGCGGCTGGACGCGATCGAGCAGATCAGGTCGCTCAAGGCGCGCTACTTCCGCTTCGTCGATACAAAGGCGTGGGACGCGCTCGAAGGGCTTTTCATGCCGGACGCATCGGTGGTGATCGAGGAGGCGCGCGCCGACCCGTTCACCCCGCGCGAACTCGCCGATCTGCTGCGGGATAATTATGGCCGCTGCGTCACCATCCACCACGGGCACATGCCCGAAATCGATCTGGACGGCCCAGGGAGCGCGAGCGGCATCTGGGCGATGAGCGACGAGCGCTACTTCGACGCAGACGATCCGCGGGCGCCGTTCGCGTCCGCGATCGGCTCAGGCCATTATCACGAGACCTACGTCCGCACCCCGGTTGGCTGGCGGATCGCTTCGCTTCGGCTCACGCGACTTCGGCTGGTAATTGTGCCGCTGTCGCCGGGCGGCTGACCGTCAGGTCATCGCGTACCCGCCGTCGACGTGCATGGCGATGCCGGTCACGAAGGACGCGGCATCGGACAGGAGCCACAGCGCCGCCGCCGCTATCTCCTCCGGTTCGCCGACCCGGCCGTTTGGCTGGACTTCCGCTGCCCATTCATTCAGCTCGGGATTGCGCGCGAAGCTCTCCTCCATCATCTTGGTGCGCGTAACGCCCGGCAGCACCGCGTTGACGCGAATGCCGGCCCGTGCGTAATCAAGGGCGGCGGATTTGGTGAGGCCGATCACCGCGTGCTTGGTCGTCACGTAATCCGCAGCATTCGGGATCGCGAGCACGCCCGCGTTCGACGCGGTGTTGACGATCGCGCCGCCCCCGGTGCCGAGCATGGCCGCGATCTCGTGCTTGAGGCAGTAAAAGGTGCCCATGACGTTAACGGCGATCGCGCGTTCCATCGCCTCGTTCGGCATGTCGGCCAAGGCTTTGGCGACGTCGGTGTGGCTGAAGCTCGGCCGGGCGGCGTTGTTGAACGCGCCGTCGATACGCCCGAACACCTCCACCGCGGCATCCACCAGCGCGCGGACCGCCGCCTCGTCGCCGATGTCGCAGCGCGCGAACCGCGCCTCTCCTCCGGCATCGACTATCCCGGCCAACACGGCCTCACCCGCCGCCTGGTCGCGGTCCGCGAGCATCACGCGCGCGCCTGCGGCAGCGGCCATGCGGCCGGCCGCCGCGCCGATCCCGGAGCCCGCGCCGGTGACGACGATGCTCTTGCCATCCAGAGAGACCGTTCCCTCCACGTCCTATGCTCCCGGGTCTAGGCCGACTCTCGCGCCTTAATGATGTCGAGCGCGACGTCGACGATCATGTCTTCCTGGCCGCCGACCATCTTGCGCCGGCCGAGTTCAACCAGGATCGTCCGCGTGTCGATGCCGTAGGTCTCGGATGCCTTCTCCGCGTGGCGGAGGAACGAGGAGTAGACGCCGGCATAGCCGAGGCTCAGCGTCTCACGATCGACGCGGACCGGCCGATCCTGCAGCGGTCGTACCAGGTCCTCCGCAGCGTCCATCAGCGCATTGACGTCGCAGCCGTGGTGCCACCCCTTGCGGTCCACTGCGGCGACGAAGACCTCCAGTGGAGCGTTCCCGGCTCCCGCGCCCATGCCGGCCAAGCTGGCATCAATGCGCACGGCGCCTTCCTGCGCGGCGACGATCGAGTTCGCCACGCCGAGCGAGAGGTTGTGGTGCGCGTGCATGCCCCGCTGCGTCTCGGGCTTCAGCACGCGATCGTAGGCGCGCAGCCGGTCGCGCACGCCGTCCATATCCAACGCGCCGCCGGAGTCGGTCACGTAGACGCACTGCGCGCCGTACCCCTCCATGAGCAGCGCCTGCGCGGCTAGAGCATCCGGTTCGATCATGTGGCTCATCATCAGGAACCCGGACACGTCCATGCCGAGGTCGCGCGCGATGCCGATGTGCTGCCTTGAAACGTCAGCCTCGGTGCAATGGGTTGCGACCCGAACCGATCGCACGCCGATGTCGTGGGCCCGGCGCAGCTCCTCGACCGTGCCGACCCCTGGCAGGATCAGCGTCGTCAGCACGGAGCGTGTGAGCACGTCCGCCACCGCCTCCAGCCACTCCCAATCGGTGTGCGCCCCGAAGCCGTAGTTGAAGCTCGCGCCGTTCAGCCCGTCGCCGTGCGCGACCTCGATCGCGTCGACGCCGGCCGCGTCCAGCGCCGCGGCGATCGAGCGGACATGCTCGATCGCGTACATGTGGCGTATGGCGTGCATACCGTCGCGCAGCGTCACGTCCTGGATGTACAGCTTGGTCGCCGTCGCGTCGAAGCTCGCCATCTCAAGCCTCCACGACGTCGCGCGCCAGGATGCGCGCAGCGAGCAGCTCGCCGGTCGCCTTGGCGGCCGCGGTCATGATGTCGAGATTGCCCGAGTAGCTGGGCAGGTAGTCGCCCGCCCCCTCGACCTCGAGGTAGATCGAGGTCTTGATGCCGGTGAACGTCCCGCGTCCGGGGATCGTCAGCGGATTGTTGTCGCCGTATCGCTCGAACTGCACGTCCTGCTTCAGGCGATAGCCGGGGACATAGGCCTGTACCTTGGCCACCATCGCCTCGACGGAGTCGCGGATCGCGGCCTCGTCGGCGCCCTCAGACAGCGTGAAGACCGTGTCGCGCATTATCATCGGTGGCTCGGCCGGGTTGAGGATGATGATCGCCTTTCCCCGCGCGGCTCCGCCAACCTGCTCAATCGCGTTCGTCGTGGTGCGGGTGAACTCGTCGATGTTGGCGCGCGTGCCGGGGCCGGCTGACCGCGATGAGACCGAGGCGACGATCTCGGCGTAATGGACCGTCGCGACCTGGCTGACCGCGGCGACCATCGGGATCGTCGCCTGCCCGCCGCACGTCACCATGTTGACGTTCGGCTGATCGAGATGCGCCTCCATGTTGACCGGCGGGATGGTAAACGGGCCGATCGCCGCCGGCGTCAGGTCCACCACCTGTTTGCCGTCGGCGCGCAGCGCGGCATCGTGCGCCTTGTGCGCGTAGGCGGACGTCGCATCGAAGACGATGCCGATCTCCGGGTAGATCGTCATCGCGCGTAGGCCCGCAATGCCTTCGTGGGTCGTCGCGACGCCGCGCTCGCGCGCCAAGGCGAGCCCTTCGGACGCCTCGTCGATGCCGACGACTGCCACCAGTTCCATGTTCTGCGGGAACTTGACGAGCTTCATCATCAGGTCGGTGCCGATGTTGCCCGAGCCGATGATGGCCGCCTTCACCGTTCTCGGCATACACGCTCCATCAGAAGAAATCGCGCGGTGCGCCTGCCGAGCGGAAGCTCGGCATCCTCGCTGCAACCATGAGTGGCTGCGCGGACGAAGCGCAAAGTCGCCGTGCGTTGCAAAACGTGCTTTTGCTGCGGAATGTGGCCTATCCGGCGGGCTGGCTAACCCGAGCCCGCATCGCAAGCCACCACGGCCCGATTAGCGCTCGGTTCCCGTAAGCCTTCGCGCTCCACGCGCTCGTCGCCGGCATCTATGGTTCCGTTGGAAGCAGACGAGGAGGAGTCGCTGATGATCCGTGGTGTGATCCCGCCGGTGCCGATCGAGGAGATCCCGGCCGAGTACCGCCAGACGGCGGACATGATGAGCCGGCTGGTCGGCGACGCGACGACCATCCAGGTGTTCGCGCACTCGATGCCGTCGACCGACTTCTACTTCCAGACTTTCTACCGCCAGATGTTCTACAACGAGCGGCCGGGCCTGAAGGTGGACCAGCACCTCAAGCAGGTGATGCGGCTGCGCATCTCGAAGCGACACGGCTGCGCGCTGTGCAATCGCGCCAACGAGGAGGAGGTGCGCGCGCTCGGGCTGAGCGAGGCACAGGTCGATGCATTCTTCGAGGACGAGCCTTCTGCGGATCTCTTCGACGAAGCGGAGCTGGCGGTTATCGCCTTCACCGACCAGATGGTGCTAACCAACCAGGACGGGTCGCTCGACCGGCCGCTCTACGATCGGCTCCGGCGCAGCTTCAGCGACGAGCAGATCGTGGAGATGGCGATGGTCGCGGCGGTGCTGATCGGAGCCGCCAAGATGACCTTCGTGCTCGATCTCGTGCCGCGCGAGGCGGTGTGCGAATTCGCGGCGCCGACGAAGCCTTTGGTCGCCGCCTGAGCGTCAGCTCGCCAGGCTGGCGGCGTAGCGGCGCTCGGCCTCGACATATTCGTCGAGCCGCGCGGCACGCATCAGCGCGAGCGGATCGGTGTACGGGCCGGGATTGGCGTCGGCATAGCCCGTCGCCGAACCCGTCGCCGCGATCTCGGCGAACAGCGCCGCCATCGCGTTGGCGGCGGCGCCGAGCGCGTCGGCCGAATACATCATCAGCCGATATCCGGCGGCGGCGAGGTCGCGGTGCGTGTAGCCGCGCGGCGCCCCGGCGCCCATACCCATCACGGGGCCGTCGATGGCGGCGACGAGCTTGCGGTGCCATGCCATCTGCTCGTCGGGCGGTAGCGCGAACAGCGATGCGCCGTCCACGTTCATCAGCACGGGCATCGCCATGTCGGCGCCCGCGGCGAGGAACATGTTGCACCGCTCGATAAGCTCGCCGAACGATACGGTATCGGCATCGCTGCGGGCGACGATCACGAAATCGGGATCGGAGCGTGCGTCGAGCGCGGCTTTGACCCTGTCCACTGCCTCCGCGCGCGACACGACCTTGCGGCCAGCCAGCAGCGGGCAGTGTTTGGGCAGGGACTGGTCTTCGATATGGACGCCGGCGACGCCGGCGCGCTCCATCTCGCGGATCGTGCGCTGAACGTTCAGGACGCCGCCGAAGCCGGTGTCGACGTCGGCGATCACCGGGATGTCGATCGCGCCGGCGATGCGGGCGGCGTGCTGCGCGATTTCGGTCATGGTCATGAGCCCGAGATCCGGCGCGCCGAGCTGCGAAGCTTCCACGCCAAGCCCGGTCATGTGCACTGCGGAAAAGCCGGCGAGCTGGGCCAGCCGCGCCGACAGCGCGTCGAAGACGCCGGGTGCCACGACCATCTCGCCCGCCAGCAGCGTGCGGAGCCGGGCCGATTGCCGCGCGCTCATGCCGGCCCCGCCGCCGTCTTGGCGCAGCGCTCGATGCTCACTGGAAAACCGGTCTGGATCGGCATGCGGTTGATGGGCTCAATGTCCTCGTCCAGCGAGACCAGCCGCCCCGTAAACGCGCCCCGCCGCTGCTGCGGATCGTGGACGGCATCCGCCTCGCCCCAACAGTGCGCCATCGCGATCATCCCCCGGCGGACGCCCTTGTCCGCCTGCACCCGCGCGGTGAGCGCGCCGTGCCGCGACGCGACCTCGATGCGATCGCCGTTCGACAGGGCTTCGTCCGCCATGTCGTCGGGGTTCATGAAGGCCGGGTTCGTCGCCCAGCGTCGCGCGGCCGATGCGGAATCGCGGTACGCGCTGTTCATCGTCTCGAGCAGCCGCCGCGTCGCCAGCCGGTACGGACGGGCGGGATCGCGCCGGTCGGCGAGCGCCGCCGCGAGCTCTTCCGCCACATCGGCAGGGCAGAGATCGAGGCGGGTGCCGTCATCGGGCGCTGGCTCCACCCTCTGCTCGGGCAGGTCCGGTACGATCCCTCCCGGCGCCGCCTTGAGCGCGTCGAAGTCGACCGTGCTGCCGTCCAGCCACCAGCGCGCGAACCGTTCCGGATCGGGCGGGCTCTTCATGTCGAGGGCCAAGCCGGGCGGCGCATCCTCGTAGGCCATGGATAGTCCGATCCTGCGGTATTCGAGCGAGAGACTCATCC
Source organism: Sphingomonas sp. (assembly GCF_965200105.1). Taxonomy (GTDB): domain Bacteria; phylum Pseudomonadota; class Alphaproteobacteria; order Sphingomonadales; family Sphingomonadaceae; genus Solisphingomonas. Next base: position 2,116,071 of record NZ_CBDATN010000002.1, on the reverse strand, counting down.
GGCGCGCGAGCGCCCAGAAGAACAGCGTCTCATCGATGACGCCCGGCGGCGGCGCCACCAGCGGCGCGGCATATTGCGCGAACGGCTTGCTGGCCCAGCTCAGCCCGTCGAAGATGTACGGCACGTCATGGCGCTCGAACGGCAGCGCCGCCGCGATCACGTAGTCGGCGAGCCTGGCGGTATCGTTGAGCCGCACGTCCACGCTGACGAGCAGGTCCAGATCGCGGAACGCGCGCAGCGTCTTCGCCGGCTGACCCAGGGCCTTGACCGGGTTGCCGCCGAGCACGATCAGCGCGCGGAGCTTGTCCGGGCCGGGCGTCAGGATCTCGTCCGGCAGCGCGCCCGTCGGGATCTCGCCGTAGATCCGGCCGGTCGGGACGCCGTGGCACTGGATGCCCGACGCCCAGGGCCGCTGCGGAGCGACCACCGCGTCCGTGAAGCGGCGCGGCATCATCACGCCGGGATTGTCGACGAGGTCGCCCGGACGTCGCAGCCCGCCGCACAGCACGTTCAGCGCGGTCGCCAGATGCATTGCGAGGTTGGACCGCGGCCCCATGCAGATGCCGGTGCCCGTGATGACGAGCGACCTGCCGCTCGTCGCGAACACGCGCACGGCCTCCTCCAGCAGGTCGCGCGGCACGCCGGCACGCTCCTCGACGTAGCCGGGCGAGTAGGGCTCCACCGCCCGCCGGAGCGCCTCGGTGCCGCCGACGTAGCGCTCGCAGAAGGCGCGATCCTCCCAGCCCCGCTCCAGCAGCAACCGCACCATGCCCGCGAACAGCGTCACGTCCTCTCCGGGCGTAAGCTGGAGGTGAATGTCGGCCATCCGCGCGGTCTCGGAGCGACGGGGATCGACGATGATCGTCTTCTGACCGCGCTTGCCCCATTCGCGCAGCCGCTTCGACGGGTTGAACGCGGGCAGCCAGTGCGACACCAGCGGGTTCGCGCCGACGATCATCAGCGCGTCGACCTCGGCCGGGTTCGGCTTGCCGGACGCGACGAAGCCCATGCGCATCATGGCGACCCATCCCGCCGACTGGTCGACCGTCGACGAGGTGAAGAAGTTGGGGCTGCCGACCTCGTGCAGCCACGCCTTGGCGAGCGGCTGGACCAGCGAGTTGAAGTAGCCGCCGGTGCCCATGTAGATGCCGACAGAACGCGGGCCGTGCTCGTCCAAGATGGCGCGGAGCCGATCGCCCGCCTCCGCGATCGCCGCAAATGCCTCGACGGCCTCGAACGAGCCGTCCGCACCGCGCCGGACGCTGTGAGCCAGTCGCCCGCCCCCGCCGCCGTGCAGCTCCGCGTTGGCCAGCGCCTTGATGCAGAAATAGCCCTCGGTAATCGGGTGGTCGCGATCCGGCTTCACGTCGAGCACCCGATCGGCCTCCACCGTGACCAGCAGACCGCAGCTATGGGTGCAGTTTCGGCAGAAGGTCTGGTGCGTCGTCGCCATGCGCTAGCTCTCCGGGTCTAGCCGCGAGGGCGTGATCGCGGCCCGCGCGACGCTCGTACGGCGGCAGCCCGGCCGTCGCACGGGTCAGGCCGCCGCCCCGGCGCCGACGCGGCGCAGCGCCCAGGGCTCGCTGCCGCCCGCCCCCAGGATATCGAGGATCAGCGGCGCCACCGGCTCGAACCGCGTGACCGCCCCGGTCGAGAGGTTCGTGGCGTCGCCAGTCGCCAGGTCGATGCTCAGTTCGTCATGCTCCGAGACAAAGGTGGAGATGCCCGACATGGCCCAGGCAGGCATTCCAAAATCGATGCAGGCCCGCTGGAACAGCCCGCCGATCCCGTCGACGAGGAAGGCCGCCACGCCAGCGGTCCGGCAGCCCATCACCGCGGCCGAGTAGTAGTGCGCGTGGCCCGCTCCGAAGCCCTCGCCGGCGACGACGATGTCGCCCGGGCGAACGCGCTCGGCGAGGCCCGGCCGCGCGTCCTCAAGGATGTGCTTCGCGCAGTCCTGCCACTGCCGGCTCATGCCCTGCTTGTCGTAGCGGGCGGGCAGCAGGTCGGTGGCGCCGACGTTGCGGTCCAGCTTCCACACGCGCCCGGTAAGGATCACGACTGGGGCTCCGGAACACGGGCCAGGTACGCGATCGGATCGGCGATGCAGCCCGCGACCGCCGACGCCGCGACGACCGCGGCGTTGCCCAGGATCACCTCGGATTGCTGGCTCCCCATGCGTCCGCGTAGCGTCTCCACCGATGTCGAGATGCAACGCTCGCCGTCGCCGAGTTTCAGGGGCGACAGGTTGCCGCTGTAGCAGCCGCCGCAACCAGGCTGCGTCACCATGGCGCCCGCGTCGAGGAAGATCTGGGTGATGCCGGCGGCAGCCGCTTCGCGCGCGGTGTCGGCCGAGATCGGGGTCATCACCAGCCGCACTCCGGGATGCACCTTGCGGCCCCTGAGCACCTCGGCCGCGAGCGCGAGGTCCGACAGCCGGCCGCTGGAGCACGAGCCGATGTTGGCGGCGTCGATCGGCTGCCCGACCACCGCACCCAGCGGGCGCACGAGCTCGATCTCGTGCGGCCCGGCGACGAGGCACTCGATAGCGGCAAGGTCGTAAGCGATCAGCTCGACATACTTGGCGTCCGGATCGGCGGCGACTGGCTCGAACGGCTCGCGTGCGCGACCATTGAGATAGTCGAGCAGGATCTCGTCGCACGGGAACATGATGGTGAGCGCGCCGATCTGCACGGCGCCGTTCGCGATTGCTAGGCGCACGTCCATCGGCAGCGTCGCGACGCCGGGGCCCGAAAACTCCAGCACCTTGCCGCTAACCCGCTCGCCAAGGTCGCGGATAAGGTGGTAGACGATGTCCTTGCCGCTGACGCCTCGCGGAAGCTCGCCCGTCAGTTCGATGCGGATCGCATCGGGCACGATCATCCAGATGTCGCCGGTGAGGACGATCGGGTCGACACCGAACAGGGCCGGTAGCGCGAAGCAGTTCGCGGCGCCCATGGTGGAACTTTGCGTGTCGGCGCCGATGCAGACCGTCCCAGGCAACGCCCAGCCTTGCTCGACCGGGATCTGGTGGGAGATGCCGTTGCGGCCGAGATCGTAGACGTTCTCCGCCGGGATGCCCTGCTCGCGGGCGAAGGCGCGAATCTTGGGATGCTCCTTCGCCGCCTGCTGCGGGAACCAGTCGGGCTGGAACATATGGTCGAAGCAGAAGATCATTCGGCTCGGGTCCCACACTCGCAGCCCCTTTTCGACGAAGCTGTCGATGAAGGTCGTGCCGTCCAGGTTGGTCATCATGCTGATTCGGGCGAGCACCGCGTCGCCCGGAACCACGCTGGGCTTTCCCGAAGCCCGGGCGAGCAGCTTGCACGTCATCGTCTGAGCCATGGTGTTCCTCCGGCCGACCGGCTTCAGCCGGTGATACCTCAATGATCCTCGCGCGGCGAACGCCCCGATCCGGATCGAACAACATAAAACGCGCTACATGCGCGCATGGCCGGCGGATCGCGCGGTCGATCCTCCGCGGCGATCGTCGCCCGCAAGGCTCCGATCGGAGGTGTTCGGTCAAGCAACTCGTCCCCGTTTCGGTCGCTACCGCCACTCCGGGCGGGAAAGGCTTCCGCGCTTGCGCGCCCGCTCGGTCGCGACGCGCATCCGATGTCGACCACCGGCCCGAAACGTCTCTGCAGAGGCGGCGATCAGGGTGCATCGCCATCGGCAAGGAAGCGGATCAGCGCTTCGTTCACGATCTCCGGCGCCTCGATCTGCGGGCAATGGCCGGTGTCGGGGACCACCACGACCTCGGCCCTCGGCATCTGGCTGGTGAGCTCCTGCCACCAGCCGCCGGGCTTAATCTTGTCCTTCTCGCCCGCGACGATCAGCGTCCGTGTCGCTATGCGACCGTACGCGATGCCGGACGGCGCGCGAGCCTGCTGCAGCTCGGCGGGCCGCCGGAAGCGGGCAGCGGCCACGGCCTCCCAGGCTCCCGGCATCAGGCTGGTCGCGCGCCGTCGCTCGACATAGGCATCGTCGCGCGACCAGGCCTCGCCATGGAACAATGCGCTGACGATCCGCCGCATCGCATCGATCGATCCGTCGTAGGAGAACAGCGCGGCGACATGCGGCGAGTCCATCAACAGCGCGCCGCCGCCCGCGATGGTCACGATGCTGCCGGGCTTGAGCAGCGGCCGCTCCGATCCGGCATCGAACAGCAGCAACATGCCGCCCATCGAGTTGCCGATGCACGGCGCGCCGACGGCGTCTACCGCCTCCACGAAGCGCGCGAGATGGCGCAGCCGCCGCATCCGCCCGTCGACGAAGTCGACCACCTTCGCCGTGCGCCCGAAGCCCAGCAGGTCGAGTGCCAGCACGCGGTAGTGCCTGGCGAGCGCGGGAATCGTCGCCTCCCAGCAAATTTCGGCCTCACCGCCGAACTCGCCGCCGTGCAGCAGGACGACCGGCGCACCCGAGCCCGCCTCCAGGAAGCTGGTCTCCAACCCGTCGACGAGGATCTCGTGTCGGCGGAAAGGCAGTGGCGGTTCGTCACGGTTCATGGCTGGTCCATTCGTTCGGGCATGTCGACAGCCGCGCGCCGCGCTCAGGCCGACTTGCTCGCCGCGCGATCGGCCGCCGCTCCGGTCGCGTGCAGAACGGCCAGGTAGGCGAAGGTTATGGCCGGCCCGATCGTGATGCCACCGCCCGGGTACGAGCCCGCCATAATCGAATTTCGGTCGTTGCCGCAGGCGTAGAGGCCGCAGATCGGATCGCCGCGATCGTCCAGCACCTGCGAGTTCACGTCGGCGGACAGCCCGTGCGTGGTCCCGATATCGCCGACATGGACCCTGATCGCGTAGAATGGCCCGCGCGCGATCGGCCCCAGGCAGGGGTTCGGCCGTTGACCCGCATCGCCCAGGTAGCGATTGTAGAGGCTCTCGCCCTTGCCGAAGTCCGGATCCTCCCCTGCAACGGCCTGACGGTTGAAGCGATCGATGGTCTCGCCGAGCGCGGCCGCCTCAACACCGATCCCGGCTGCCAGCCGCGCGATCGTCGGAGCCTCGATCAGGTAGCCGGACCGCACCGCCCGACGCCGTTCCGACGCGAGCGGCGGAACGGCCCCGAACGCGTACCGGCGCAGGAACGAAGCGTCACAGATCAGGTGAACGGGCTGCTGATCCTCGTTCCTGTCGCGGCCCATCATCGCGCGGACGAAGTCATGGTAGTTCTCGGCTTCGTTGACGAAGCGCCTGCCAGATTTATTCACCGCGATCAGTCCGGGCTTGGCGCGATCGGCCATCAGGTGCGGGAACCGGGCAAGCGATCCGTCCTTTCGCTTCGTCACCGACACCGGCGCCCAGAACGCGCCTTCCGAATTCTCGCGATCGAACACCGCCCCGTGCGCCATCGCGATCGCGATGCCGTCGCCCTGGCTCTCCGGGCTGGTCGCCGAATAACCGAGCGGCACCTCCTGCATACGCTGTCGCCTGAGCGCCTCGCCCCATGGGAACCCGCCGGTCGCGAGGATGACGCCGCGAGCGGCCGTGATGGCGTGCCTCTCGCCGTCGCGCTCGATCACCACGCCCTTCACACCCGCATCGTCCCTCACCAGGTCCACCAGCGGCGCGTCGCGCTCGACGGTTATGCCAAGATCCAGGACGGACTTGTAGAGCCGGCCGACCAGGGCGTTGCCGCCCGTCAGCCGCGTTCCGCGCCCGAAGCGGCGGTAAAGCAGGCGGTCGCGAACGTCCCTGAGCAACAGGCCACCCGTGTGGACTGCGGAACGCAGCGATCGGCGGGCGTTGAGCAGGTGGTGGACGTCCATTAGCTCCAGCATCTGCCGGCCGAACAGCGCGAACTCCGGTAGCGGCGCGCGCACGTCGCGGAAGTGCTCGCCAAGCAGCCGCCCGTCGAAGGTCAGCGGCGTCATCGCACGCCCCTGCTGCGACGCGCCCTCCGCGTCCGGATAGTAGTCTGGCGAGTTGCTCGCACGCACGTAGAACAGCGGCCCGGTCACGTCCTCCAGGTAGGCAAAGGCTTCGGCACCGCGCCGCAGGTACTGACGGCGCGCCTCGCGCTCGTGCAGACTGCCGATCGTGGCGTCGAGATATTCCTCGGCCCGCTCGAGGCTGTCCAGCCCGCCGCGCTCGACGATCTGGCGGCTGTTGGGCACCCAGACGACACCGCCGGAATAGGAGGTCGTCCCGCCGATCAAGCCGGTCTTCTCGACGACGAGGACGCGCAGCCCCATCGATCGAGCGACCACCGCGGCGGCCAGCCCCGCCGCGCCGGACCCGGCGACGACCATATCGAAAAGCTGATCCACCACCGACGGCCTACTTAATCGCCAGCACGTTCGTCGGCGCGCCGGTCGCCTCGGCGACCTTCAGCGGCGCCGCGGCGTAGAGGAAGTCCCACTGTCCGTCGGCGTGACAATCCTCGGCCAGCCGCTCGAAATTACAGATCTCGTTAAAGGCGATGCCGAGGTTCCGCATCAGCGCGCAATGGAGCGGTATCTGGACGCCGACGCGCGGATCGAGTTCGGTCTCGTTGGAGATCGTGTCGGTCGATAGGCACGGGATTTCCATACGGTGGAACCAGTCGACAAGCGCGGGCGAGTAGGTCAGGCCCGGTTCGAGGAAGTCTCTATAGAAGACGTCCGGCCCCTGGATGTGCAGGAGCTGCAGGAAGCCTAGCCGCAGGCAGAGGATGTCGTGCCTCTCGATCGTGACGCCCTGCCCCTCCGCGCAGCCGAGGATGTCGTCGAGGCCGAGAAGGTCGCCCTTCTCGAGATACTCCTTGCCCTTAAACCTCGCCATGTCGAGCAGTACGCCGCGCCCGACGACGCCGCGTTCGGCGATCGGCAGGATCGATGCCTTCTTCATGCCGCCGTTCGTGTCGGTGGCGGGATAGCCGTTCCAGAGCATGTCGTCGTACCAGACATGGCCCAGCGCATCGAACTGGGTGGAGCCCTGCAGGAACATCTCGATCTTGTCGTCGGCGAACTCGGCGCCGCCGGGCAGGCTGGACAAGTCGCCACGCACGTAGCTCGCCTTGTCGATGACGGTCTCGCGCTTCGCGTGGATCCGACCCGGCCACAACGGATCACCGCTCGCGCTGCCGATCACCTCCCCGCAGGTGAAGACCTTGCCCTGCCGAACCGAGCGGACGCCCCGCATCACTTCCGCAGACGTCAGGAAGTTGAGCGAGCCGACCTCGTCGGTCTCGCCCCAACGCCCCCAGTTGCTCGGCGATGTCGCGAGCAGGCGGCTCGTGTCCGCGGACTGGTCACCCGTCACGCCGTGATGATCATCGCACATCCGTCGGCTCTCCCCCGCCCCGGTCGGGGACTAGCTGCCCGCCCCGCTCGTTACCAAGTTCCATGAACCGAGTGTTCGTTCTGCGAACAAGCCGGTCTAGGCAAAACGGATTGCGGCGCTGCCCAGCTCGTCGATCTTCGTCACGAACTCGTCACCCGCGGCGGCGGGCTCAAGCGGGACGAGCGAGCCCGACAGGATGATCTCGCCAGCCTTCAGGGGAACGCCGTACGCCCCCAGCGTATTGGCGAGCCACGCGACCGAGGTGAGCGGCGAGCCCTGAACGGCGGAGCCGAAGCCCTCGGATAGCTGGCGGCCATTTTTGAACACTTCGCACCGCAGGTTTGGCAGGTCGAGTTCGCGTGGGTCGACGCGCTTCTCGCCGAGCACGAACACGCCGCACGACGCATTGTCCGCAATCGTGTCGACGATCTGGATGTTCCAGTCGGCGATGCGGCTGTCGACGATTTCGAAGCAGGCGCACACCGTCTCGGTTGCAGCGAGGACGTCGCCGTCGCCCACGCCCGGACCGATCAGATCATCCTTGAGGATGAAGGCAATCTCCGCCTCGGCACGCGGCGCGATCAGCCGTCCCGCGATACGGACGGGCTCCCCCCTCACCTGCATCCTGTCGGTCAGAAAGCCGAAATCGGGCCGATCTACCCCGAGCATGTCCTGGACCGCCTTCGACGTCACGCCGATCTTCTTGCCGATCACCCGCTCGCCTTCGGCTTCGCGCTTCGCCAGCAGCGCGAGCGAAACGGCGTACGCATCGTCGATCGACAGCGCCGCACGATCGCGGAGCGCCGGCACGGTACGCGCCTCGCGAAGGGCGCGGTGAAGTTCGCCGGCGAAGTCCGCGATGGCGGCCTCGCCGATCATGCCGCCTTCCCGAGACCGCGATCAAAATTCGTCGGCGGCGACGGCCGCTCTCGCATGGCGGGCTCCCCGGCGGAGAAGCGTCCGCCGATAAGCGCGCGCAGGGTGCGGCTCGCTTCCTCCAGCCGCTGCGGCGGCACGATGCTCGCGACGACGCGATCGGGCCGCACCACCACGATCGAGCCATCGCCCTCCTGCCCGGCGAACCAGTCGTGCAGCGCTCCGGACGCATCCCCGATCAGCACCGTTCCCGGCCTGATCTCGCCGCGGAAGCTGTAGAGCTGCGTCGTCGGCACCACCGCGAGCAGTGCCGCCCCCATGTCGGCCCAGTAGCGCCGGACCTCCTCCGTCATGTGCAGCTGCGGATCGGAGCCCCAGGACAGGATCGCGAACCTGAGCCCGATAGCGTCGTCGAGGCGCCGCGTCCCGCCGTCCGCTGTCACGACATCGGGCTGCGGAAACAACTTGCCGGTCGCGCGGCCCTGCGGCTGGCCGTCCGCTCCGGTCAGCACGAGGCCGCGTACGAACCTGGGCATCGGCTTGAAGCGCATCTGAACGAAGTAGCGCTTGACCGGCGGCAACGTGTTTAGTCCCAGCGCGACCCTGTCGCGCAGCCAGGCGATCGCCTTGTTGGTGGGCGCGAAGATCCGCCCCGCGGTAACCGACAGGTCGATCATGGCCTTGGCATGTTCGCGCCGCTCCGGCTCGTAGCTCTGCACGATGTCAGGGGAGGCGTCGCCGCGGACCGCCAGCGCAAGTTTCCACGCGAGGTTCGTGGCGTCGCGGATGCCGCTGTTATAACCCTGCCCCTGCCATACCGGCATGAGGTGAGCGGCGTCCCCTGCAATCAGCACGCGCCCGCGGCCGAAATGCGAGGCGAGACGGGCGTTGTGCGTGTAGACCCGGCTGCGCATGACGTCGGCGCGCTCCGGATGCGGCAGCGCGCGTGCCAGCAGCGCCTGCACCCCCGCCGGCGAGCAGAGCTCCTCCTCCGTCTCGTCGCCGAACACCATGAATTCAAGCCGGCGCATACCATGTGGTAGCGCGATCGAGACGTAGGGCCGAGATGGCACGCAATAGAGGTAGGAATCGGGCAGGCCGATTGGATCGTTCTTGAGGTCGATGACCACCCAGCGGGTTGCGTCCGTGATGCCGACGAAGTCGATATCGAGTGCCTTGCGCACCATGCTTCGTCCGCCGTCGCAGCCGACCAGCCACCGCGCCGATACGCGCCGCGTGCGTCCGGCCGATCCCACCTGCAGGTGGATGCGCTCTCCTTCCTCTTCGAAGGATTGGAGTTCGGCGCCAAACTCGACGGCCACGCCGTCGAAGCGTTTCAGCCCGTCGAACAGGATCTCGTCGATCATCGGCTGGATGAAGGAGTTGCGCCGCGGCCATCCAAACTCGCGCGTCTGCGGGTCTATCAACGCGAACGTCTTTCCCGTCATAGTCAGGAAGCGCATCTTCTGGCCGGGGATGGTGTGCGCCGCGATCGCGTCGGCCAGACCGATCGCCTGGAAGCTGCGAAGGCATTCGTCGTCCATGCCGACGCCGCGAGGATAGTCGATCAGCGTGTCGCGCTGTTCTAGCACCAGCGTGCGGATACCCATGCAACCCAGGTAATTGGCGATCGTCAGGCCGACGGGGCCGGCGCCGACGATGGCGACGTCGAAGACGTCAAGCTCGGCTTTAGGCTTCATTGCTTACCCTCGTGCATCAGAACGGAGCATAGGCGCCTGTCCTCAGCGGCTCAGCAGGAAGTTCAAGTGCAGCTCGTTGAACGTCGCTGCGTCCTCGAACTGGGGCCAATGCCCGCAGCCGTTCATCACCTCGTAGCGGGCACCCGGGATCAGGTCGGCGATCCGCCGGCCCTCCTCCGAGGTCGCCGTAGGGTCGTGCGATGTCCACAACACCAGCGTCGGCGCCGCGATGCGCCCCGTCTCCTCGTCGGAGAACATGTTGCGCCGGCGAGCGTCCATGTCCTGAAGGCAAAGCACCTTCTCCATCACCGCCGGGAAGCCCGGCTGCGCGTAGATCGCCCGCCTGGTCTCGACCAGGTCGTCGTTCACCTTGGAGCCATCGTGCATGAGGAATTCCAGCCGAGTACGGATCCGCGCCGGGTTCGGATCGCGCGCGGCCTCCATCGAGAGACGCTTGATCCGCTCCATCACGACGGGATGCGCGGTCCACCCGCCTGCCGTGTTCAGGACGAGCCGGTCGACCTTCTCGGGATGGTGCACCGCGAGCCAGGCTGCGACCCAGCCCCCGAGCGACTCGCCGGAGAAGTGCGCCCGCTCGCGCCCAAGCGCCCGCAAAATCGCCAGGACGTGCGCGCCGTAGTCGGCGATCTCGTATCCACCGTCGGGCTTGTCGCTCCAGCCGTGGCCGATCAGGTCCACCGCGACGGTGTGGAAGTGCTCCCCGTGCGCGGCGAGGTTGCGGGTATAGGCCTCCGCATGTCCGCCGGTGCCGTGGAGGAGCAGCAGGAGCGGCTTGTCGGGCGATCCGGAGGCTAGAAAACGCGTTCGCACGCCACCTGCATCCAGGAACCCTTGCGAGAAGGATGCGCCCGTGAGGTCGGACCAGATCGACGGCTTGGAATCGGACATGTTGCTGCTTCCGATGATCTTCGGGATGAACGCTCGCGCGGTCAGGCCGGCACGGCCTGCAGGACGCCCATGCCCGTGATCCATTCGTCGACCGCCTCGTAGAAGAGTTCGGTCGCCGCATAGTCGGGGCCGAGCGCGGCGAGTGCCGCCATCCATGTGCGCACCTCGTGCCCGCCGCGCCCGCCGACCGAGGTGATCGACGCGTGGCTGGCGGCGTCCAGGACGGCGAGGTCGCCCGCCGCGAGCGCGTCGAGTACCATGCGATCCCAATCGGGATTGGCGGGCAGCAGGCTGGACTGCTTGCGCGCCATCGCACTGCCTTCGCCGTGCGCCCGGTTCTGGCGCTGGTAGCGCTGGGCATGGTTCAGCGAACCGCCGGCGATCAGCCTGCTCCGCACGTCGGCCGGCGCGGTCGCCATCGCGGGGACGGGCGGGTCGTGCGACAGGCCGCCCGAACCGATGATGAGCACCCGCTCCGGCGCTCGCTCGGCCCAGGCACCGACGGCGGCGCCGAGCGCTCGTACCCGCTGGAACGTCGGCAGCGGCGGCGCCGCGCAGTTGACGAAGATCGGTATGACGCGCGCGAGCGGATGTCGCTCTGACAGCCATTCCAGCGGCTGCGCCGCGCCATGGTCGACCTTCATGCTGTACGAGATAGCGATGTCCACGCCGGACCCGAGCACCGACTCAGCCAGATCCAGCGCGCGCTCTTCCGGTATCTCCAGCGCGCCCGCCGCCGTGCCGTAGTCGCCGATGGAGGTCGCCTCGATGCCTACGCAGAAGGGCGGCAGCATTCCGTAGAAGAAGCCGTTGACGTGATCCGGATAGAAGATGACAGCCACGTCCGGGCCGGCCGCCTCGACGAACTCCGCGGCTTGCCGGACAGAGGCATCGAACCTCGCCTCGACCGCGGGATCGGCTCGATTGCGATCCTTTAGCGGGCTATGCGACAGGCAGACGGATCCGACGATCATGTTGGCTCCCGAAAATGCGTCTCGTCGCGTTTGGCTTAAGGCAGGCGCCGCTGCCGCCGGGCTATCGGAACGGGCTTGCAATCTGGCAACGCCGAATGCAGGCATGTTCGTCTAGCGAACAGGCTTCCTGCCATGAGCACCAAAGACGACAAGCCCTACAAGGATGTGCAGTCGCTGGTACGCGGCCTAAGGATTGTCGAGGCGCTCAGCGAGCTCGGCTGGGCCCGCATCGGGCCGCTGAGCGAAGCCGCGCGGATAGAGCGATCGTCCGCCTACCGGATCGTCCATACGCTCGAGCAGCTCGGCTACGTTACGCGACGGGGCGAGGACGGCGCGGTCGCGCTCACCACCAGGTTCGCCTATCTCGCCGAAGGTCTCCGTGATGACGACGTCGTCACCCAGTTCGCCTGGCCGAACCTCTTCGAGCTAACCAAGGAGCTGCTCTGGCCGTGCGACTTCGCCAGTCTGGAAGGCGGCAAGGTCCTGATCCGGTTGTCGACGCACAAGATCAGCCCGATGTCGATCCACCGGGCGATGGTGGGCAAGGAGCGGCTCCTGACGCGATCCGCGCTCGGCATGGCGATCCTGTCCGCCATGTCGGTCGAGGCGCTCGATGCCTCACTGGATGTCGTGGCGCGTCTCGGCGGCCCCAACGCCGACGACATCCACGATCGCGACGCGGTGCACAGCATTGCGCAATCGGTGCGCCAGCGTGGCTATGCGAGCGCGGCCGGGCTGACGGAGAGCAAAATCAGCGCGATCGCGGTACCGGTGTTGGCGCCGGACAGGACGGTCGCGGGCGCGATCAACGTCGTTTTCTTCCGCAGCGTCATGACGCCGGAACAAGCGGCCGACCGTTACCTGGTCAAGCTTCGAACCTGTGTGTCTCGCATTGAGGATGCGCTCGTCAACTGGGAGGAGCGCAAGAGGCTGGCCGTCGACTGACCGCGGTCAGCGCGCCGTCAACCCTCCGTCGACCACGATCGCCTGCCCGGTGATGAACGACGCTTGGTCGGACGCGAGAAACGCGACGACGGAGGCGATCTCCTCGGGCTGTCCCCACCTCCCCATCGGCACCCGCAGGCGCTCGTTGATCAGCGCATCGCTCTCCTCCGGCGTGGGCTGGAAGCGCGCGGTCATCGGCGTGGTGATGTAGCCGGGGCAGACCGCATTCACCCGGATCCCGTCCTTCGCGTAGCGCAGCGCGGCATCCTTCGTCGCCCCGATCACCCCGTGCTTGGACGGGCCGTAGCCGCTCGGCCCGATCGAGCCCGTCACGCCGGCGATGGAGCCGATGTTTATGATCGATCCACCGCCGAACCGCTGGAGGATCGGCAAACCCGCACGCATGGCGCGCCACGTCGACAACAGGAACATATCGACGTTGCGCTCGAAATCGTCGTACGACTCTGTGCTCGTTCGTCCCGCTGAGTTCACCACCAGATCGAGCCGACCGTGCTGCGCCACGGCACCCTTGATGCTCGTGCAAACGGAGGCATCGTCGAGAACATCGACACGGCCGGACGATGCCTTCACGCCGGCCGCCGACAGCGTCTCGGCCAGCGCCGCCGCCGCCGCCTCGTCGATGTCGGCGACGGCCACCGTCGCCCGGCTCGCGGCCAAGGCGAGCGAGATGGCGCGACCGATCCCGCTGGCGCCGCCCGAAATCCAGCAGACCTTGCCCGCAAGGCTCGGATAGACGACCTGCTCCATCTGTTTCGCGCTCCGGAACTGTTGATTCGGACTTGCGGTAATCTGCTCGTGTTCGTGAGCGCAACTAAGTTCGGAAAGATGGACTTGGAAAAGCAGCTCGTCGGCAGTGCTACTTAATAAATCTGACGATGACGTTCAGATAGCGGGCATTCGGGTCGACATGATTGAGACGGTGTCATCCCTGCCCTAGGACCGCGCCACCGGGCTAATGGCTGAGACTGCGCGGTGTGCCTTGCGGGTAGAGGTATGGAAATGGACGAGACGGGAATCAAAGCTGGCGCGCGTGACTGGATCGCGGCTTTGGAGAAGGCAATCGAAGCATCCGACGAGGCCGGACTGAAGGCGCTGCTCTGCGACCCTGCCTATCTGCGCGACAATGGCGCGCTGACCTGGGACTACCGGCAATTCCATGGCCTTGACGCGGTCGCGTCGACGCTCGTCTCGATTGCCGGAGAGATCAGGCCGCGCAACTTCCGCCTGTCGGAAAAGTGGCCGGCGCCGCACCTCATGGAAACGGGCGAGACGGCATACATCGAAGCCTTTTTCGATTTCGACACGCGGCACGGCTCGGGCGTGCTGGTCATGAACGCCGTTCCGGTCGCCGATGCGCCGGGCGGCATGAAGGCGCGCGCGATCTTCACTCGGCTGGAAGGCCTGAACTCGATCGAGCAGCACGTCCCGCACCCCCGCGGCCGTGGCTACACGCAGGCGTTCCCTGGGCAGACCTGGAAGCAACATCGCGATGCGTTGCGCCTGCACGAGGATCGCGAGCCCGACGTGATCATCGTCGGTGCGGGCCAGTCCGGCCTCACCACCGCGGCGCACCTGCGCACGTTCGGCGTCAGTGTGCTCGTCATAGATCGGTATCCACGGGTCGGCGACAGCTGGGCCAAGCGGTACGATGCGCTGGCGCTGCACAATCCCGTCGAGATGAACGGCTTTCCCTTCCTCGCCTTTCCGCCCCACTACCCGGAGTATCTCAGCAAGGATCTGATGGGTGAGTGGCTTGACCTCTACGCCCGCTACATGGGCCTGAACGTCTGGAGCGAGACCGAGTTCTGCGGCGCGCGGTTCGATAATCGAGACGGGCGCTGGACCGCTTCGGTCCGTCACGCCAACGGCACCGAGCGCGAACTACGTCCGGCGCACATTGTCCTCGCGACGGGTGGGATCGGCGGCAAGCCGCACCTTCCGCAGCTTCCGGGCCTGAACACCTTCTCGGGCCCCGTCCTGCACTCGTCGCAATACACCAAGGTGGCTGATCACAAGATCAAGAAGGCCATCATCGTCGGGGTGGCGACCAGCGCGCACGATATCGCGCGCGACCTGACGGAAAGCGGCGTCGAAGTCACGATGTTCCAGCGCGGGCCGGTGGTCATCACCAACGTCGCGACCGCGAACCTCGCCTATGCCGGCTACCTCGATCCCGAGACGCCGACCGCTCTAGTCGACCTTCGCTACGGCATCGGCCTTATCAATCCGCTGCGCGAACGCGCGAGCCAAGCCTATCACAAGATGGCCAAGGAGAAGGATCGCGACCTACTCGACAGGCTGGCGACTGCGGGACTCCGTCTCGGCGACGGGGTCGACGGGCAGGGCTTCCTCGATCTGTTTCTCCGAACCGGCGGCGGCTACTATCTCAACACGGGCACGTCCGAGCTGATCGCAAATGGCAGCATCAAGATCGAGCAATTCGAGCACATCGAGACGTTCGTGCCCGAGGGCGCCAGGCTGCACGACGGCACGATCGTCGAGGCGGAGTTGATCGTGCTCGCGACCGGCTACCAAAACCGAAAGACCGAAGTCGCCACCGCCTTCGGCGAGGACGTTGCCGAGCGCGTCGGTGATATCGCGCGGCTCGATGCCGAGGGAGAATGGGCAAGCATGTGGAGCCAAACCGGCCAGCGTGGCCTCTGGTTCAACGGCGGCGGCATCAACCAGATGCGCCCGGGATCGGAGCGGCTGGCGCTACTCATCAAGGCGGATCTGGACGGGCTGATCCCGGACGCGTTCCGCAAGCGTCCGAGAAACGAACCCGCGCGCGTCAGGGAAGCCGCCTAGGCAGGCCGATGGGCGACTGCCTTTAGGTTCGCTGGGAGCGCGGGCGAAGTTGCCAATGGGGGCAGCCGGCGTTGCTAGCCGCCACTTACTGCAGCTGGGCTGCCGATCGAGCTGGGCAGCACGCGCCCATAGCTCTGAAAGGCGATGTCATCGCTACGGCACGCGACGCTGATAGCACGTTGGGACGAGTGCCGTTGCGCCCGCGTCCGCTCAGATCGAGCGAGCCCGAAGCAGGAATGGCGCAGTTTCCAGGCTGATCGAGAACTGGCCGAGTTCGCTTCCCCCGAGCGGGACGGGCTTAAAGCGATGTGTCATTTAGGGCAGCCGTCGCTTAACGGGGGACAGCAATATCGACGCGGCCTACTCAGCGAGATCGAGATCATGTTGGGGCCGCGCCGGCCGGAACACTCTCGCCTATTGGCGCTCCGGCGCGGCGTGACGATCGCGGTCAGTGCGTGCTGATCCACACCGACTTGCTGGCGAGATACTCCTCAATGTGGTGGCTGCCGGATTCCTTGCCGTAGCCGCTCATCTTGTAGCCGCCGAACGGCACCGCGGGATCCATCAGCGAGTAGCCGTTGATCCATACCGTGCCGGCACGCAGGCGCCTGGAGACTTTGTTGGCCACATGGATGTTGCTGGTCCAGACGCCGCTGGCCAGCCCGAAGTCTGTGGCATTGCCGCGCTCGATCACGTCGTCGACGTCGTCGAACGCCATCGCGGAGATGACCGGACCGAAGATCTCCTCCCGCGCGATCGTCATGTCGTCGCGAACGCCGGAGAACAGCGTGGGCGGAACGAAGTAGCCATCGGCGAGCGCGCCCTCGGTCAGCCGCGCTCCGCCCGCCATCGCCGTCGCGCCCTCGGTCGTCCCGGCGGCGAGGTAGCCCGAGATGCGATGGAGCTGCTCCTCGGAGACGACCGGCCCGATCATCGTCGCTGGATCGAGCGGATCGCCCACGACCAGCGCCTTGGCGAAATCCGCCACACGCTGGGTGAACTCCTCGTAGATCCCACGTTGCACGAACAGGCGCGTGCCCGCCAGGCAGACCTGGCCCGAATTACCGAACGCCGCCATCGCGGCGCCCGGGACCGCGTGCTCCATGTCGGCATCGTCGAACACGATGTTGGGCGACTTGCCGCCGAGCTCCAGCGTCAGCTTCTTGATGTTGCCGGCGGAGGCGCGGATGATGTGGCGTCCCGTCTCCGTTGACCCGGTGAACGAAACCTTGTCGACGTCCCGGTGTCCGGCAAGTGCCGCCCCCGCGGTCTCCCCAAAGCCGGTGACAACGTTCAGCACGCCCGCGGGAAGGCCGGCCTCCATGCACAGCTCCGCCATCCGGAGCGCGGTCAACGACGCCTGCTCTGCCACCTTCAGGACGAGCGTGCACCCCGCCGCCAGCGCCGGCGCGATCTTCCACGTCGCGTTGAACGCCGGGCCGTTCCACGGCACGATGCCGCCGACCACGCCGATCGGCTCCTTCAGCGTATAGGCCAGCACATCGCCGGGCAGCGACGGATAGAGCGTCTCGCCGTGAATTGCGACGGCCTGGCCCGCGCAGAAGCGGAACGTCGCCACGACCGGCCCCGCCGCTATGTAGCGCGAGAAGGCGAGCGGCATTCCCATGTCGAGCGTGTCCAGCATCGCGATTTCCGCCATGTTGGCCTCCAGCAGATCGGCGATGCGGAGCATCAGCGCCTGACGCTCGGCAGGCTTGGACCGTCCCCAAGGCCCTTCGAACGCCCGCCGGGCCGCCGCCACCGCGCGATCGATATCGGCGGCGTCGCCTTCCGCCACCGCATCCAGGATCTCGCCGGTAGCGGGGTTCTTCGTCGTGAAACTCCTGCCAGACTGCGCCTCGACCCACTCGCCGCCGATCAGCAGCTTCTTAGGTGTCCCGTCGAGGAAGGCGGGCCTTTCCGGACGGATGGTGTTTTGCATGTTCATGAAGGCTCTCCGAGCTTGACAGGGGAATTAGCGGGCGGCGTCGCGTGATGCGGCGAGACCCAGCCGTCTCGTGGCTGCGACCTCGAGCGAGGTTGCGATCTCATCACACAGGGGCGGCTACCGCCCGTCGCGCGGCGATCAGCGTTTGTCGAAGCTGATCCACAATTTCGTAAGGCCGTAGCGACGTAGGTCGTCGTATACTCGTAACTGGCTTCGCCGCGCGACGCGCGGAAGTTCTTGAAGCGACGGACCAGCTGGCCGAACGCGGCGCGCAGTTCACCGCGGGCGAGCTGGTTGCCGATGCACATGTGGATGCCGGCGCCGAAAGTGAGGTGCGCGCGGCCGTTCGGCCTCTCCAGGTTCACCGCCTCGGGATCGGGAAAGACCTCGGGATCTAAGTTCGCCGCGCCGAAGCGGGTCTCAATGATGGCGTTCTCCGGGATGGCGACGTCGCCGATCGTCAGCGGCTCGGTCGCGCGGCGGAACATCACGGTCGCGGGTGCCATGATCCGGAGAGTCTCCTCGATGAAGGCGTCCATTTTGACCGGATCGTCGCGGATCATGTCGGCCAGCTCGGGTTTATCGATCAGCAGCTTAATGCCGCCGGAGAGCGCGTTCGCCGTCGTCTCGCCGCCCGCGAGGAAGAGCAGGAAAAGGATGCTGACCAGCTCCTGCATGGTCAGCGATCGTCCGTCGACCTGCGCGTT
The DNA here is from genome assembly GCF_965200105.1 of Sphingomonas sp. GTDB lineage: Bacteria > Pseudomonadota > Alphaproteobacteria > Sphingomonadales > Sphingomonadaceae > Solisphingomonas. The sequence goes on along the minus strand of NZ_CBDATN010000002.1, from coordinate 2,097,912 downwards.
GGCGATCGTGCTGAGCAGGCTGTCGTCGGGCTGCGCCATCACCCGCTCGGCATTCGCCGCCAGGAAGCGCTGCAGCTCGATGACGTGCGGCACGATCTGCAGCTCGCGCTCGGGCGTCAGCACTGGGTTGCTGCTCTCCAGCGACATCTCGGTCCATCGCTTGAACTTGGCGAGATCCCGGTCCGTCGTGCCCAAGATGTCCGTGAACACGGTCATCGGCAGGCGCATCGCGAAGCGCTCGAAGAAGTCGATCTCGGGCTCGTCGGCGAAGCTCTCGATCAGCTCCGCGACCGATGCCTCGATCTGCGGATCGAGTCCCGTCACCTTCTCGCGCGTGAAGGCCTTGTCGACCAGCACGCGGAAGTGCCGGTGGGAGGGGGGATCGTTGGTCACCAGCGTGTCGACGGGCAGGTAGCCTTGCTCCTCGTACATCCGATCCACCTGATCGCTGATGCTCGACTTGCGGGTTTGGATCACGCCGGTCTTCGCGGACAGCGACTTGTTGAGGACCGCCCGCCGCACGTCCTCGTACCGCGTCAGCACATAGTTGCCGCTGACCGGATCCTGATAGACCGGGCACTCGGCACGCAGCTGATGGTAGGTGGGAAAAGGGCAGCGCCGGACTTCCGGGTCGCTGAAGGTAACGCCCTTCACTCCGCCGACGGAAACCGGTTCTTCGACGAAGCTCATGTCTATTCTCCAGTGTCCGGCCCAGCATAACCGGGCGCCTTCCGGGTCGCCGCCGGCGAAACTGTTCGCAAGTGCGCATTTGCTAGCCGATGCGGGGCTTGTGCGTCGCCGCGGGGTGGCGCGGCGCGCCGGCACGGATACGCTGCCGGTTGGCGAGATAACAGGGAGAGTGAGATGCGTAACCTGGGCGGCAAGACGGTCCTCGTCACGGGCGGCGGCGCGGGCATCGGCGAAGCCATCGTGAGGCGGTTCGTCGCCGAGGGCGCGCGCGTGATGATCGCCGACATCGACGCAGCCGCCGGCAAGGCCGTCGCGGACGTCTGCGACATGCCCTTCGTCCAACTCGATGTCGGAGATGTCGCCTCGTTCGAACAGGCCATCGCTGCGACGGTCGTGCAGCTCGGCCGCCTCGACATCCTCGTCAACAATGCCGGGGTGGCGTCGCTTCGCGCACCGATCCACGCATCCACCCTGGAGAACTGGCATCGCGTGATAAACGTGAACCTGAACGGCGTATTCTACGGCATGAGAAGCGCGCTGGCGCGTTTCGTCGAGCAGGGCAGCGGCGTCATCGTCAACCTGTCCTCCATCGCCGCGATGGTCGCCTTCCCTGAACTGCCACCGTACAACGCCGCCAAAGCGGGCGTGTCGCAGCTAACCCGGGAAGCGGCGGTGGAGTATGCCCGCTACGGCATTCGGGTGAACGCCGTCGCGCCGACGGGCGTGTGGACCCCGATGAACGCGCGCACCGCGCTCGAGACGGACGACCCCGCTGGCTTCGAAAAGGGCCTCACGAACATGAACCCGATGCCGGGCACGGCGTCCGCCGAGGATATCGCCGCCGCGGTCGCCTTCCTGGCCAGCGACGATGCGCGCTTCATCAGCGGGGTGACGCTGCCCGTTGACGGCGGCTACACGGCGGTCTGACGGATCGGGAGCGATCGCGCGCTGCGATCGTCGCGGATCAGGTTCTCGCCGTCCCGCGAGTGCCGCAGGTCAGGAACCGTTCGAGCCGGGCGCTCGCGCCCTCGAAGCCGGCACTCGCCGCACGTTCTCCGGTCGCGTGTCGACCGGCGCGACGGTCAGTTCACGATCATGTTGCGCTGGATGTCTTCCCACGGAAACAGCGTCATGTTCTTGTCGTTCATCTCGTAACCCGTCTTCAGCTGCCGAGCGCGCTCGTAGGCGCGCCGCAGCGCGGGCCGGGCGGCAAGCAGATCGCGCCAACGCTTTATGTTCGGGAAAGCGTCCATGCCCTCCAATGGATCGAAGTAGATGATCCAGGGGTAGCAGGCCATGTCGGCGATCCCATACTCCTCGCCGGCGACATAGGAGTTGGCCGCCAGCTGCTTGTCGAGAACTCGCCAGTGATCCGCCATCATGCGGAAGTATCGGCTGTGCGGATAGCTGTTATTGACATCGGGCGCGATCTTTGGGGCGAAGGCGAGGAAGTGCCAAGCCTGCCCGCTTAGCGGACCGAGGTTGCCGACTTGCCAGAACAGCCACTGCAAGGTGTACCGCCGCGCCCGCTCGTCGGCGGGGAGGAAGGAGCCGGCCTTCTCCGCCAGGTACATCAGGATCGCACCGGATTCGAACACCACCACGGGCTCACCGCCGTCCTTCGGATCGAGGTCGCGGATCACCGGCAGCTTGCCTGTCGGCGAACCGGCGAGCAGGGCGGGATCGTGCTGCTCGCCCTTGCTGATGTCGATCAGGCGATGCTCGTACTCGATCCCCATCTCCTCCATCGCGATTGCGACCTTGTAGACATTGACGCTGGTGCAGAAGAACAGTTCGATCATGGTCGGCTCCCGCGTCCGCGAATAGCGGCTATGGACGGGCTTGGATGTCACGTTCGCGCCCATAACGGTGAAATGCTTGCCTTGGAACGTGACCGGTTCGTCGCCCCAAGCGCCTCGCAGCAAGGCGATGCCCTCCTCGACGCGGCTGACCCGTTCCTTGAACACGAGCCCGAGCTGCTCGAACTCGTAGGGCCGATAGCCGATCGCGACGCGAGCATGACGCGCCCGTCGGAGGGCTCGTCCACCATCGCGACCTGCTCGGCGATGCCAATCGGGTCGCGGGAAGGCGGGATCAGGATGTTCGTCAGGACGCGCAACGTGGTGGTCCGGGCGGCGAGCGCCGCGATCGCGAACATCGGCTGGGATGAAGCGATGCGCTCCGTGGTAAAGCGGTGGTGGCCAACCGTCCCGCGCTCGAAGCCGAGATCCTCGGCCAGCACGACGATCTCAAAGCTGCGCGCCCAGCGCGTCCGCCAGTCGCGGCCACGCGGTCCGGTCTCGCGCGGAAAGCCGGTAAGCGTCGGCAGGGGTGGACCGAACTTCACGCGCGAATTCCCCGGTCTGTTCGATGGAGGCTACCGGATGGGTCAGGGTATCGGCTCCTGCGTCACCGTCGAGACCGACCAGTCGGTGACGTAGCGTCCTACGATCTCCAGCTCGATGCGTTCGGGATCCTTGTAGTAGACCTCCGCCGCCGCATCGATGTCGCCCGGGTGGCGGATCGCCCAGGTGAAGATGTTCTCCTCGCGATCGACGAGCGCGAACAGCACTTCGAACCCGTGGCGCTTGCGAACGGCCACGATGCGCCGCCAGACGTCGAGGAAGGCTTCCCACTCGTCGCCCACTATCGTGTAGCGCCGCAGCAAGGTGGTCCCGGTTCCGCCGTCCATCTCCGCTCCTCGTTCTGCCCTTTGCGGTATCGTGTGCCGTCCGGCCCGTGGCGTCGGCAAGACGCTCGCCATGCGCAATACGGCCGGAACATGCACAAGGTGCGTAGCGGATCGCAACGCCGTTCTCCCGGCGACCATCGACGACGTCGGCGTGCGATACAGCCTAGCCCGGCAGACTGCGAACCGCCTCGATGAACCTCGCCAGGGCGGGTGGGTTCTGCCGGCGGCCGGCATAGTAGAGCGCGTATCTCTGCCCGGCGACGGTCCACCGCTCCAAGAGGCGGACGAGCAATCCGTCCGCGATGAACGGCGCCGCGCGATCCTCGAATACGCAGGCCAGGCCCTGGCCGGCCAGGGCGGAGGCGAGCACGAGATCGCCGTCGTTGAACAGCACCGCACCTTCCACACGCACCTGCTGGATCCTGCCCTTGCCCCGGAACGGCCAGGGATAGATGTCCCCGTCGGCACGGCGGTGGACGATGCAGCGATGATCGGCGAGGTCGCGCGGGCTCGATGGGTGCGTATGTGCGCGCAAATAGGCCGGTGCCGCCACCACGGCGGTGCGCAGCTCGGCGCCGACCCCGACCGCGATCATGTCCCTCTCGACGCTGCCGGCGAAGCGGATACCGGCATCGTAGCCCCCGGCGACAATATCCACGAAGCGATCGTCGACGTCGATCTCCAGCCGTATGTCCGGGAAGGCGGCGGTGAACGCGGGCAACATCGGCATGAGCAGGGTCTGTACGGCATGCTTGACGGCGGTGACCCGAACTGTGCCAGACGGCGTTTCGCGGGCATCGCGCAGCTCGATCAACCCTGCCTCGATTCCGGCCAACGCTGGCCCGAGCGACAGCAGCAGGCGCTCGCCCGCCTCGGTCGGCGCAACGCTGCGCGTCGTGCGAGCGAGCAGCCGGGTGCCAAGTCGCTCCTCTAGCCCGCGCATCGCGTGGCTCAACGCGGACGGAGATACGCCGAGCTTGGCCGCAGCCGGCGTGAAGCCGCGTTCGCGCGCGATGACTGCGAAGGCGGCGAGGTCGTCGAGCGAGCCACGCATCATTGTTGAGCTCTCCTCATCCGACTATGCCGAAAACTGCTCCTAGTCGCGGATCGGCCGTGCGCCCACCTACGTCTTCGCAGGGAGGAAATGGTGCGCGGGCTTCCTCTTCGACGATTATCCACCCGCGGCTCCCGCCTGCGGCCGGCATCGGCTCCAGTCAGCCGTCGCATCGCCGTGCATCGACGGCGGTCGCGCTTCCGGGCCTGTACGCAAGGACACTTCCATGAACCTCTCGTCTTATCGCCCGCTCGGCCGCTCCGGTCTCGTCGTCAGCCCGCTGGCGCTCGGCGCGATGACGTTTGGCACCGAACGCTGGGGGGTCGCGGGCGACGAGGCTCGGGCGATCTTCGACGCCTACCGCGATGCCGGCGGCAACTTCGTCGATACCGCGGACATCTACGCTAAGGGCCGCAGCGAGGAGATGCTGGGCCGCTTCATCGCCGATACGGGCGCGCGTGACCAGGTCGTGCTCGCGACGAAGTTCACCTGGAACCAGCACCCCGGCAATCCGAACGCCGGCGGGAACGGGCGCAAGAACATCCATCGCGCGCTCGATGCGTCCTGCCGGCGGCTAGGCGTGGACTATATAGACCTTTACTGGTTGCACTTCTGGGACATGGTGACCCCGGTCGAAGAGGTTCTCCTGACGCTTGCAGACCTCGTCCGCGCCGGCCGCATCCGGTACTACGCCCTGTCGGACGTGCCCGCCTGGTACATGACTCGCATGGCGACGTTGGCGGCGGAACGTGGGCTGCCGGGCCCGATCGCGCTCCAGGCGCAATATTCGCTGGTCGAACGGTCCGCCGACTACGAGCATGGCCCCGCCGCGCGCGAGCTCGGCATCGGCATCGTTCCCTGGAGCCCGCTTGCCGGTGGCTTCCTGTCGGGCAAGTACGAGCGCGCGGGCGACCTCTCGGCCGGCAAGGGGCGCCTCACGGGCGATAACCCGCTCGGCCAAACGCCTTTCAACGATCGTAACTGGGCGATCCTCGATGTCGTGAAGCGCATCGCCGGGCAGGTCGAGCGCAGTCCTGCCGAGGTGGCGCTTGCGTGGGCGGCGTCGCGGCCGGGGGTCGACTGCGTCCTGATCGGCGCCAGCCGGCTTGACCAGGTCGAGACGAACATCGCTGCGTTGGAGCTGAGCCTCTCTCTGGACCAACTCGCGGACCTCGAAGCGGCCAGCGCGGCACCGCTCGCCTTTCCGTGGAGCGCCTTCGGTGCCGGCGTGCGCAGGAGCATCTTCGGCGGAGCGGACGTGCCCGCCTGGCGCAGCGACCGTGCCGGTTAGCTCCATCTCAGCGGCTGCGGGAGTCGGGCGCGTCTCGGGTGGCTACGGCGTGCCTGCACCCGCAGGCTAACGCCCGTTCCAAGCCTCCGCATCGGCCGCGGAGCGCCCACGTCGCCCTCGCAGGCGCGAGAGGCGACAGGTTCGAGGACGAACGCCGGCTCGAAGCGGAGCGTCGTACGCGGCTATGATAGAACTTGTGTCGGATGCCGATAAAGACAGACTGCGACGTTAGGCCTAGAACGACGCGGGCGCGAGCGGCGCGTCAGAGTGTCGCCCCCATGTTTCACCCACTCCGTGTCGGAAGGTTTGGCCTATGTTCACCGATCTGATCGACGTTCTGTTCAAGCCGTTCGAGTATAAGTCGCTGAAGCTGCATAACCGGCTGGCAATGGCACCGATGACGCGGTATTTCTCGCCGGGTGGCCATCCGACAACCGACGTCGCCGAGTATTACTTGCGGCGCGCCCGGGGCGGCGTTGGCCTGATTGTCACCGAAGCCCTTTCTCCGGATCGAGAAGTCGCCCGCAATCACGACGATATCCCCTGGTTTCATGGCGAGCGACGCGAGGCGTGGGAGAAGATCGTGGACGGCGTTCACGAAAGCGGCGCCGCTATAGCGCCACAGATTTGGCATCCCGGCGGCGCGCGGGATTTTACCTTTCCGGACGCGAAGCTCAGCGACGATCTGGAGAGCCCGTCCGGCTTCTACGGGCCGGAGGTACTCGGTGGGCGCGAGATGACGGAGGAGGACATAGCCGACGCGTCGGCATCTTTCGTTCGGTCGGCGGTGGACGCGAAGGCGCGAGGGTTCGACGCGCTAGAATTTCATGGCGGCCATGGCTATCTCTTCGATCAGTTTTTCTGGGACGCGACGAACAAGCGTGGCGATCGCTACGGCGGGGCAAGCATCGGCGAGCGCGCTCGCTTCGCAACGGAGACGATCCGGGCGACTCGCGAGGCGGTAGGGGAAGACTTCGTCTTGCTCTTCCGCATATCGCAGTGGAAGACCAAGATGTACGATGCCCGTATCGTCCACTCGCCGGCCGAGCTCGAACAATGGGTGCAACCGCTGGCGGACGCGGGAGTGGACATCTTCGATTGTTCTCAACGCCGCTACTGGGAGCCCGAGTTCGACGGAAGCGACCTCAATCTCGCCGGCTGGACCAAGAAGCTTACGGGTTGTCCGACGATGACTGTCGGCTCAATCGGACTTGCGACCGATGTCATGACGGACATCGAGACCAACGAGCTCTCGGCACCGACGCCTGCCACGATCCAAGGGGTGGCCGAGCGGCTTGAGCGAGGCGAGTTCGACCTCGTCGCCGTCGGACGCGCGATGATCGCCGACCCGGATTGGGCGATCAAGGTGCGCGAACGCAGATTTCGCGATCTGACGGCCTACTCGGTGGAATTGACGAAGACGCTCGTCTGACGCTGCCGCACGGTCGGCCATAGCGCACCCCTTAGCATGTGGGTCGACACGAATAGGGTTGTGTCCGTCAACGTGGTGTAATCTCGGGTATGGTCCCGGGCCGCATCGGTCAGGCGGCCCTGGGTGTAATCTGTAGCTGAGCGGCTTCCTCGATCTGCGGGTCACGTGCGCCAGCGCGTTGCGCATGAAGTGGACGCGGCAGCGCTGCCATGTGGCGCCGACGACGCGGGCGATGGTCGCCTTGAGGCCCTCATGGGCGTCGGAGCTCACGGGCTTCACGCTTTTCAGCCCACGCCGGACGAGATCGCGCAGAAGGTCGACCAGAACGGCTCCGCCTCGCTCGGGCCGATGTGCAGCCCGACGATCTCGCGCTTGCCCTCGGTGGTGAAGGCGACGGCGATTATGGCGGCGACGCTGACGATGCGGCCGCCCTCGCGCGCCTTGAGATAGGTGGCGTCCGGCCAGAGATAGAACCACTCGCCGGCGAGCGGGCGCTTGAGGAAAGCGTTCACCCGCTCGCCGATGTCCTTGCACAACTTGCTGACGGACGACTTGCTGATCCCGCTCAACCCCATGGCCTGGACCAGTTCGTCGACGCGCCGCGTGCTGACGCCGACGGTTCAGGCCTCCTGATGACGCTGACCAGCGCCTTCTCCACCGTCTTGCGCGGCTCCAGGAAGCTCGGGACGTAGGCGCCGGTCCGCAGCTTGGGGATCTTCAGGTTGAGCGTGCCGAGCCGGGTGTCGACCGCCCGGTCTCGGTAGCCGTCGCGCCACGTGCTGCGCTCGCCGGATCGCTCGTGCCGGCCGGCGCCGATCAGGCGTCGACGTCGGCCTCCATGATGATCTGCAGCAGCTCGGTCAGGGGTAGCCCGTCGTCAATCATCGGGAACAACCCCTCGGCTGGGTGCGGCTTCGACACCTTCACCCTTAACCGATGAGCCCGGTGACCAACGATACGCCACCGGTAAATTACACCACGACCGCGGACACTAGCCGAACAACTTACTGCTTCCGAGTGCGCGCGGGCTCCTATGCAGCCTCGAAAGGCGGACCAGTTGTCGCCCGGCCGTCTAAAGTCCTGGATCGAGTCCCTCTCGCAAGTGCCGTCGCGCCGCGTCCCGCTTCCCGCGTGCCTCAGCGAGCGACATCTCTGAGTAGGGTCGGAGGACCAAGCGCTTTTCCTTGCCCGCAATATGGTATCTGAGCCGCTCCGAGCAGTGCCCCCATGTAACAGCGATTGCATGCAACATCGGACGACAGCTGACGACGCGCCAAGGCGCCGAACGCCTCGTTTCCAAGGCCTCTGCGACGTATGCAACAGCGTAATACCGGACGCTGGTGGGCCCGGCAGGATTCGAACCCGCGACCTAGCCGTTATGAGCGGCCAGCTCTAACCGCTGAGCTACAGGCCCCCAGCCCGCTTCGACTAGGTCGGCGCGGCGCGGCTGGCAAGCGAGAGCCCCACATCTCGCGAGGCCCAGGCGGCGGCGACCAGCGCCTCGGCGCCGATCGCGCGGTAGCCGTGGCGCGAGAGCCGCGCCAGCACGCCGTCCCACCATGCCCAGAACCGGGCCAGGTCGGCCGCGTCGCGGACATAGGGGGTATGACCGGGCTCGACCGACGGCGAGTGGAACGAGATCGACAGCAGCCGCACGTCCTCGCGCACCAGCACATCGATGGCGGCAAGCGCGTCGGGGAGCGGCGTACCCTCGGGCGTCAGCGCGACGCGGCTCATCACGCCGGCCCGTGCGAGCAGCCCGCGCAGGCGCGGCACCCGACCCGCCATCCCGTACAGGCCCGCTCCGGAACGCCGCGCGAAGCCGGTGAAGGTGGCGCTAAGCGGCAGCTCGATCAGCAGGCGCGCGGGGCCGGCCCAGCTCGGCTCCAGCGGGCGGCGGGAGAAGTCGGGCCCGCCCTCCCCCGAATAGTCGAACAGCGCACGCACGGAGCTGTCGAGCCTGTAGCCCGCTTCCTCCAGCAGCCGTGCGCTGTTCGGGCCGACGCCATAGCGCCCGGCCCGGTAGACGATCGGGCGGCGCCCGAAGCCATCCTCGATGCGCTGCGTCAGCGCGGATAACTTGGCGCGCTCCAGCGCCTCGGGCAGGTTGCCGACGAAGCTGTTGGCGACGGTCAGCGGCTCCTCGAAGGGGGGGTTAACCCACGGATGGAGCTGGGCGCCGACCTCGCACCCGCCGGCGTCCAGCAGCGGGCGCAGGCATTCGACCGCCCGTGCCGATGCCGCGACCGGATGGTCGACGAGGTAGATGGGCTTTATACCGAGGCCGACGAGGCGGTCGTGCGCCTCTGGCAGCGCTGCGACGGCGGAGGTCGCGACGGCGTCGCGGCGGCGCGGCGCCGTCCAGTCGAACTCCTCTTCGGTATCGACGAAGACGAGGAAGCGGCGGCCGAGATCGGCGGGCAGGGTCACCCGATCCGCCGCTGCCGCCGGCTCGTCGATCCGTCCCGCCTGGTGATCCCACCCCTGCACCGCGTCTGGCTAGAACCCGCCGGAACCGATGGGAAGGGCGATCAGCCGAGCCGGGCGTCGTCGCCTGCCACGGCCGGCAGCCCGAGCACGAGGCGGTGCTCCTCGACGACCAGCGTTCCGCCCGCCGCCGCCGCCAGCCGCCGCACCAGGTGGAGAGAGAAGCCGAGGCCGAGCAACGGCGCGTCGGGCCATTCTCCCGCCGCGTCGAAGCCGGGATCGAGGAGCTCGGCCTCCGCGATACCGGCCAGCCGCGCCGGGCGCGGCAGCGCGAGTTCCACGGTGTCGCCCGCGCCATGATCGATCGTGATCGCGATCGCCTCGCCGACGTCCGCGAGCGCCGTCGTCGCCGCGACCAGCCGCGCCACCATGCGGCGGATCGCGGCGACATCGCCAAGCGCCAGCGGGGGATCGGCCGAGACCGTCCGCACCGAGGCCGCCGCACCGGCGCGCACGTCACGATGCTCGGCGACGACGGCGTCCGCGATGCTCGCAAGATCCACCGCCGCGCGCTGCAATCCCAGGCGATCGCTGTCCAGCCGCGCCGAGACGTCGAGGTCGTCCACCGCCGTCATCAGCCGCGCCGCCTCGTCGACGATGCCGCGCGCGCGGTCTCGATAAGGCTCGGCGACGGGGCCGCGCATCTGGCGCCGGATCATCTCCGCGAAGCCGCCGATCGCGTTGATCGGCGTCCGCAGCTCGTGGACGAGTTGGCGCAGCGTGTCGGGATCGATCGCCGCCTGTGCGCGCTCGCCCGCGCGCGGGCGGCGCGCGGTGCAGCGATAGCCCAGGAAGCGACCGTCGGCGGGCGCGAACGCGGGCACGCCCGCGATCCGCCACTCGCCCGCGCTGATGCCGGTGCCCGCCACCGTCAGCCTCGCGTCGCGGAACGGCGCGCGGCTACGGAAGGCGCCCGGCGCCTGCGCATCGACGCCGTAGGATCCATCGGCGGGGCTGGCGATCGTCTCGCCGATCAGCGGCCCGCGCGGCACGCCGTCGACCCAGGTGACGATCCCGACGGCGTTCGTCTCGAAGCGGAAGGTCGTGGGTGCGGGCGGCGGCGCAGGCGGCTCGTCGTGGCCGCTGCGGAAGCGTGCGATGCGCGAGATGATGGCGCGGATCTGCCCTTCGCCCGCGCCCGGTTCCAACGCGGCGGCGGCGGGCGGCGTCGGTTTGGCGAGGGGTAGCTCGGGCTCCTCGTCCATGCGCGCGGTGACCGCCTCGATCGCGGCAGCGGGAGCGGCGGCGATCGTGCCGGTGAGCGTGAAGTCGGTAGAGCCGAAACCCGAGAGCGCGGCCCCGACGCGCATGCCGAGATCGCGGCGGTGGCGAACGAAGCCGCGCGCCGTCGGCGTCAGGCGAGGCAAGAGATCGATCCACGCCGCCTCGTCGAGGCTGACGCGGGCGAGCAGCGCGCCCGCGACCGCCGGCACGTCCGCCGCCAGCATCGCCACCAGTCCGGGCACGAGCGGCCGCCCGGCGATGGCGATCACCGCCTCGCGTCGCGCCTCCACCGGCACGCGGGCGCGCAGCTCCGCGAACCGCTCCACCGCGCGAGCAGTCATCGGGTCATCGCCGTCGCGATGCTGCGCGAGCAGATCCAGGAGCTGGCGCCACTGGCTGATGCGCGCCGACTCCCGATCGGGATTTCGCCCGAGCACCGTCGCCAGTTTGTCGTCGAAGCGCAACCCGACCTCCCGCGACGCCGACAGCGACGGCCTTCATCCGGCTGAGGCGCAACCTACCGGGTGCGGAATCGTCCGCCTAGCGTCGTCGCGGGCAAACGTCGCATCATGGGACAATTGCCAAGGCGGGTAACTATATTATATCCGCGAGGTTCGTCACGAAGGAAAATGGCATGGCAAGGATCCTGCCGCCTTTCGATCCTGTTGACCGGACGATCCTGGCAGAACTCCAGGCGGATGGACGAATCACCAACGTCGCGTTGGCCGCCCGCGCGGGGCTGACCGCGCCACCCTGCCTCCGAAGGGTGCGTGCGCTGGAGCAGGACGGCGTGATCCGTGGCTATCACGCCAGGCTTGATCCCGGCGCGCTCGGCTACGGCATTGCGATCTTCGCGCTAGTCAGCCTGAGGAGCCAAGCCGAGGACGCGTTGCGCGCGTTCGAGGCGCACGTCGACACCTTGCCCGAGGTGCGGGAGTGCCACATGCTGAACGGCGAGATCGACTTCATCCTGAAGATCGTCGCGCACGACCTTCAGAGCTTCCAGGTCTTCCTGACCTCGCATCTCACGACCGCCCCGCACGTCGCCAGCGTCAAGACGTCGCTCACCATCCGCACTTCGAAGGACGAGCCGGGCGTACCGGTCGATCCGGCGTGACGGGCGCGTCCCCCGCGCGAAACGCGCCCGTCAGCCTTACTGCGCCGGGGCGGCGGCGGGCGCCTGAGCGGCGGCGGCGGACGCCGGCTTGGCGCCCTGATCGTTCCAGATCGTCCAATATTGCGCCAGCGGCTGGCGCGGCCCGGTCACGCTCGCGAGAGCCTGATCGGCCGCATCCTTCTGGCCCGATCGCGCGAGCGCCTCGCCCAGCCGCAGGTTGGCGACCGTCGCGTCGACGCCGCCCTTCTGCGCCGCCAGCTTGAAGAGCTCGGCCGCCTGCGGATACATGCCGTAGCCGAGATAGGCGTCACCGACGTTCAGCGCCTTCTTGCCGTCGCCGGCGGCACGTGCCGCCTTGTCCTGCGCGGGCAGCGACGCCTTGTCGGCCGCAATCTTGGGGGTGGCGATGCGCTTGATCTCGCCCAGCGCCTTGCTGTTCCTCACCGCGACCGCCGCCTTGTCGACCATGCTCGACGCCATGCCCTCGTCGATCACCGCCTTGGCTTCGGCAGGATAGCCGCGGTCGTTGGCGAGGTTTGCATACTCGTAATAGTCTCGCTCGCCGGCCAGCGCGCCCGCCGCGCGCATCAGCCTCAGCGCGTCGAGCTGCGACTGCTGATCGAGCGCGCCGACGTCGCGATAGGTCTGGACGGCAGTGCGCCACGTCGTGGTCGAGGGATAGGCCGCGACCAGCATCTGACCGTACTTGACGGTGCCGACGGCGTCCTTCGCGTCGTACGAGACGGCGAGCGCGCGCTGATACCAATCTTGCGGCACCGGCTGGCCCGAAGCCTTCTTGGCCTGGATCGCCTTGTCGATGATCGGCAGCGCCGCCTGCGGCTGCTTCTCGCGGATCTTGGTCTGCGCGAGCAGGATGGCGTTGTCGCCATCGTTGGGGTTCTGCTGGAAGGCCTGTGTGAATGCCGCGTCGGCACCCGCGAGATCGCCCTTGTTGTAGGAGATCACGCCCTTGGCGTTGATGAGCTGCGCCTGCGTGTCGGCCGGCGCCTTGCCGCTCTGGATCGAGAGGTCGGCGCCTTGCAGCTGCAGATCCTGGTTGTTCGTCTTCTGGCCAAGAGAGAACATCATGATGCCCAGGTTGAACTTGTCGTCGGGCGTCGAGGCGGCCTGCTGCGCGGCCGGCAACGCCGCCTGCGCGGCGGCGACATCACCGCCCTGGACCGCGGCCTGCAGCGGCTGCGCGGCCTGGCGGAAAGCGGGGCTGAACTGCGCCTTGCCCTGGGCCTGCTGCGCGTCCTCCTTCTTCTTGGCGAGGGCAGGCGCGGCGGCGCCGGCAAGGCCGAGCGCGAGCACGGCGGCGACGGCGGTCGTGGTGGCGAACTTCATGATGGGGTCTCTCCTCCTACGGGCCGGGGATGCCGTACGGACATACCACTATTCCCCCGCCTCTCCCGGTTCAAGAAACGCGAACCCTGGCGTATGGTCGTTTCCGCCCACGCGCTGAACCCGTGTTGAACGCGCCGGTTGCATGGTGCCGAAGCGCTCGCTACCGGCCGCCCACATGCTCGCGGTCCTCTCGCCTGCCAAGACGCTCGACTATGACAGCATCTTGCCGGACTGGGTGGAAAGCGAGCCGCCGCGCCTGACGCGCGAGGCCGGCCGCATCGCCCGCGCGGCGGCGCGGCTCTCCGCCGCGGACTTGGAGCGGATCATGGCGATCAGCCCGAAGCTCGCCGCGCTCAACGCCGCCCGCTTCAAGAACTTCCGGCGCGCGCCCGCGCGACCCGCGCTCTTCGCGTTCGCGGGCGACGTCTACACGGGCTTCGAGGCGCGCTCGCTCGACGAGCCTGCGGTCCAGTTCGCGCAGAGCCATGTCCGCATCCTCTCCGGCCTGTACGGGTTGCTGCGCCCGCTCGATGCGATCCGGCCCTACCGGCTGGAGATGGGCACGCGCTGGGGGCCGGACGCGCCCGACCTCTACGCTTACTGGGGCGATCGCGTCGCCAATGCGCTCTCGCGCGACCTGCGGGCGGAAGGTTCGCGCACGATCGTCAATCTCGCCAGCCAGGAATATTGGCGCGCGGTGCGGGCGGCCCCGCCCCGACACGCGACGATCCTGACGATCGACTTCCTGCAGGCCAAGCCCGACGGCCCGCGTTTCGAGAGCTTCGCCGCGAAGCGCGCGCGGGGCATGATGGCGCGCTTCCTGTGCGAGCACCGCATCGACGATCCCGCCGGCCTCAAGCATTTCGACAGCGACGGCTACCGCTTCGACGCCGCCGGATCCGACGAACGACGCTGGCGCTTCGTGCGGGGCTGAGGTTACCGAAACTTCATCGCTGCCGCCCTTGTCGCCACGGGGCCCGGCATGATCCTCTAGGGGTGGCCGCCTCTCGCGGCTCCCTGGGAGACATGCCGATGAAGACGATCCTCACCCTCGCCGCCGCGATCGCGCTTGGCGCCACGGGCGCCGTCGCGCAGACCGCCATGACGACGCCCAAGCCGAATGCGCCCGTCACCAAGCCCAAGGCGGCGCAGAGCGGCTCGCCCGCGACCAGGACCGGCAGGATGGCGTCCGCCACGACCAAGAGCGGCAAGAAGATCACCTATGATTGCTCCAAGAAGGGCAACATGAACAAGAAGGTGTGCAAGGGCTGAGCCAGCCGGGAACCGCCCTCGCGTGCGTGCGTACGCGCGCGGGGGTGGCGCGTACGCGCTTTCGGCACTAGACCGGCGGACCGTCGGCGCGATTTCGCGCCCACCCTGACGATCGGACATCATCGCCTTGGCCAGCGCGCCCCCGCCCCCCGACACCGCCGATATCTCGCCCGTCTCGATCGTCGACGAGATGAAGACGAGCTACCTCGATTACGCGATGTCGGTGATCGTCGCGCGCGCGCTGCCCGACGTGCGCGACGGGCTCAAGCCGGTCCACCGCCGCATCCTCTACGGCGCGCAGGAGAGCGGGTTCGTCGCCGGGCGGCCCTATCGCAAGTCCGCCCGCCTCGTCGGCGACGTGATGGGCAAGTACCACCCGCACGGCGACAGCTCGATCTACGATGCGCTGGCGCGGATGACGCAGGACTGGTCGATGCGGCTGCCGCTGATCGACGGCCAGGGCAATTTCGGCTCGATGGACCCCGATCCGCCGGCGGCGATGCGCTACACCGAGGCGCGGCTGGCGCGATCGGCCACCGCGCTGCTGGAGGACATCGACAAGGACACGGTCGACTTCCAGCCCAACTATGACGGCTCGGAGAGCGAGCCTGTCGTGCTGCCCGCGCGCTTCCCCAACCTGCTCGTCAACGGCGCCGGCGGGATCGCGGTGGGCATGGCCACCAACGTGCCACCGCACAACCTTGTCGAGGTGATCGCCGCCTGCAAGGCGTACATCGAGGACGGCGCGATCACGCCCGAGCGCCTCATGGAGATCGTGCCGGGGCCGGACTTCCCGACCGGCGGCATCATCCTGGGGCAGGCCGGCGCGCGCTCCGCCTACGCCACCGGGCGCGGCTCCATCCTGCTGCGCTCGCGCCACGTCGTCGAGGAAGGACGCGGCGATCGGCGCTCGATCGTGCTCACCGAGATCCCCTATCAGGTCGGCAAGAACGGGCTGGTCGAGAAGATCGCCGAGGCCGCCAAGGACAAGCGGATCGAGGGCCTCGCCGATATCCGCGACGAGAGCAGCCGCGAGGGCGTGCGCATCGTCATGGACCTCAAGCGCGACGCGACGCCGGACGTGGTGCTCAACCAGCTCTGGCGGCACACGCCCGCGCAATCCAGCTTCGCGGCCAACATGCTGGCGATCCGCGGCGGCCGGCCCGAGCTCCTGGCGCTGCGTGACATCATCCAGGCGTTCGTCCAGTTCCGCGAGGAGGTCATCACCCGCCGCTCCAAGTTCGAGCTGGCGAAGGCGCGGGAGCGCGCGCACCTGTTGCTCGGCCTCGTCGTCGCGGTGTCCAACCTCGACGAGGTGGTGCGGATGATCCGGGGCTCGGGCTCGCCCGCCGAGGCGCGTGCCGCGCTGCTCGCGCGCGAGTGGCCGATCGGCGACATCGCGCCCTACATCCGCCTGGTGGAGGCGGTGGAGGACGCGCGACTCGGCGAGACCTACCGCCTCTCGGAAGCGCAGGTCCGCGCCATCCTCGATCTGCGCCTCCATCGGCTGACGGCGCTAGGCCGCGACGAGATCGGCGACGAGCTGAAGGGCCTCGCCGGCTCGATCGGCGAGCTGCTGGGAATCCTCGGCAACCGCGCCCGCCTCTACGAGGTGCTGGTGGAGGAGCTGGACGCGGTTGCCGCCGCCTTCGGCACGCCGCGCCGCTCCGAGATCGCGGCCGCCGGCGACGACATCGACGACGAGGACCTCATCGAGCGCGAGGACATGGTCGTCACCGTGACGCTCGGCGGCTACATCAAGCGCACGCCGCTCGACGCCTTCCGCGCGCAGAAGCGCGGCGGCAAGGGCCGCTCGGGGATGGGCACCAAGGACGAGGACGCGGTGACGCGGCTGTTCGTCACCTCCACCCACACGCCCGTTCTGTTCTTCTCGACCGCCGGCAAGGTATACCGCAAGAAGGTGTGGCGGCTGCCCGAAGGCGCACCGCAGGCGCGCGGCCGTCCGATGGTCAACCTGCTGCCGCTGGCGGCGGGCGAGACGATCTCGACCGTGCTGCCGCTGCCCGAGGACGAGGCGGAATGGGCCAAGCTCCACATCCTCTTCGCCACCGCCAAGGGCCTGGTACGACGCAACAGCATGGACCAGTTCACCCGCGTGCCCACGGCGGGCAAGATCGCGATGCGCTTCTCCGAGAGCGAGGAGGCGGACGACGCCAGCGACCGGCTGATCGGCGTCACGCTGCTCACGGAGGAGGACGACGTGCTGCTGGCGACGCGCGAGGGCAAGGCGATCCGCTTCGCCGCCACCGCCGTGCGCGAGTTCCAGAGCCGCACTTCGGCCGGCGTTCGCGGCGCTCGGTTGGCGGACGGCGACGAGGTGATCTCACTGTCGATCCTGCGCGGCGTCGACGCCTCCGCCGAGGAGCGCGAGGCTTATCTCCGCGCCGCATCGTGGAAGGACGGCGAACGCGAGGTGACGCTGCCGGCTGAGCGGATGGCGGAGCTGGAAGCGAGCGAGGAGTTCATCCTCACCGTCTGCGCCAACGGCTATGGCAAGCGATCCTCGGCCTACGAGTATCGCCGCATCGGGCGCGGTGGCCAGGGCATCACCAACATCGACAATCTGCGCCGCAACGGCCCGGTGGTGGCGAGCTTCCCGGCGCATAACGGCGAGCAGCTCATGCTCGTCACCGATCAGGCCAAGCTCATCCGCATGTCGGTGGGCGACACGCGCGTCATCGGTCGCGGCTCGGCGGGAGTGCGCCTCTTCCACGTTGCGGAAGGCGAGCATGTCGTCGCCGCGGCGCGCATCGAGGAGACCGAGGAAGAGGCCGAGGCCGTGCTCACCGACGCCGAGCCGGCGGTCGATCCGGTGCCCGGCGCCGACACGGACGACGACTTGGCGGACGGCGCGGAGGAGTAGCGCGGGCCGGGTCGCCCGCCGGGATCTTGGACACGCGCCCGGCGGGTCGTGCTAGCCTCGCGACCGGCTCCTTCGCATCGTGGCGTCCTCTCTGCTGGTCCGGCACGAGCCGCCACTCGTGTTCACTTCGTCGTTTTTGCCACCCGCAGGTCTATCGTCAGGCCTGCGCCTCGCAAGCCCAACCTATTGTAAGCAACTGTTATCGGCAGTGTGGCAGCTATCCGCAGCTATGCGTCGGGGATCGCCGCCATGCCGGCAAGCCACGCCGCCGCCGTGCCATCCGAAGGCGCCCGCCAGTCGCCGCGCGGCGAGAGCGCGCCGCCGCCCGAAACCTTGGGACCGTTGGGAATGGCGGATCTCTTGAACTGGCTGATTTGGAAGAAGCGGTGGAGGAAAGCCTCCAGCCGCCGCCGGATCTCGGGCAGATCATAGGCGACGCGCGCCGCCTCCGGCACGCCGACCGGCCACTCGCCCGACTCCACGTCGCGCCATGCGTGCCAGGCGAGGAAGGCGATCTTGGCCGGCGACGCGCCCCAGCGCACGATCTGGTGCAGGAAGAAATCGTTGAGCGCGTAGGGGCCGATGCGATCCTCGGTGCTCTGCATCGCGCCGTCCGCCCCCGCCGGCACCAGCTCGGGCGAGATCTCGGTATCGAGAATGGCGTCGAGCACCGTGTCGGTCGCCTCGTCGAACTGGCGCGAGCGGATGCACCAGCGGATCAGGTACTGGATCAGCGTCTTGGGTACGCCGGCGTTGACGGCATAGTGGCTCATCTGGTCGCCGACGCCATAGGTACACCAACCGAGCGCCAGCTCCGACAGGTCGCCGGTGCCCAGCACCAGCCCCTCCCGCTGGTTGGCGAGGCGGAAGAGATAGTCGGTGCGAAGCCCCGCCTGCACGTTCTCGAAGGTAACGTCGTAGACGGGCTCGCCGCCCGCGAACGGGTGGCCCATGTCGGCGAGCATGGTGCGCGCCGCCGGCCGGATGTCGATCTCCTCCGCCGTCACGCCCAGCGCGCGCATCAGCGACCAGGCATTGCCCTTGGTGGTCTCGCCGGTCGCGAAGCCGGGCATGGTGAAGGCGGCGATGTCGGCGCGCGGGCGCCCGAGCCGGTCGAACGCCTTGGCGGCGACGATCAGCGCGTGCGTGGAGTCGAGCCCGCCCGAGACGCCGATCACCAGCCGCTTCGCCCCCGCCGCCGCGATTCGCGTGGAGAGCGCCTCCACTTGGATGTTGAACGCCTCGTAGCAATCCTCGTCGAGGCGGGCGGGCACCGCCGGCACGAACGGAAAGCGCGCTACGTCGCGCCTCAGCCCGACGTCCGCCCGCGACACACCGTGGGTGAAGCCGATACGCCGCACCCGCGTCTCGGGATGGCCGGCGAAGGCAGCCGCGTCTCCGAAGGTGCCGAAGCGCATCCGCTCCGCTGTCAGCATGCCCACGTCGACGTCGGCTACGGTGATTTCCGCCTCGCGCGAGAAACGGGAGGAGGCGGCGAGTTCGCGGCCGAGTTCGTGAACCGTCGCCTGCCCGTCCCAGGCGAGGTCGGTCGAGCTCTCGCCCGGCCCGGCTGCGGAGAAGATGTAGGCGGACACGGTGCGGCCCGACTGGGAGGCGCAGAGCAGGGCGCGCTCGCGCGCCTTGCCGATCACGACGTTGGAGGCGGACAGGTTGGCGAGCACGGTCGCGCCCGCGAGCGCGAGCGTGGTGGACGGCGGTGTCGGTGCCCAGAAATCCTCGCAGATCTCCACGCCCAGAACGAAGCCGGGCACGTCGTCGGCGGCGAACAGCAGGTCGGCACCGAACGGCACCCGCTCGCCGAGCAGGTCCAACTCCAGCCCGGCGAGGCCATGGCCGCTCGCGAACCACCGCTTCTCGTAATATTCACGATAGTTGGGCAGGAAGATCTTGGGCACGACGCCCAGCACCTGTCCCCGCGCCGCCACGATCGCGGTATTGTAGAGCCGCCCGTTGCGCGCGAGCGGCGCGCCCATGGCGATCACCGTGGGAATATCGGTCGTCTTCGTGAGCACGGCGGCGAGCGCTTCCAGCACCGCATCGCGAAAGCCGTCCTGAAGGTGGAGGTCGTCAACCGCGTAGGAAGACAGCGACAATTCGGGGAAGACGATCAGGTCGACATGCTCGTCCCACGCCTGCCGGACGAGCGCGATCGTCGAGCGCGCGTTGGCGGCGGGATCGCCGGTGGTTGCAGCTGGTGTCGCAGCGGCGACACGGACGAGACCATGATGGTGGATCGAGCGGAAATCGTGAGCGACGTCGGTCAAGGCTGGTCTCCGCCCTCCTTCTAGCGGCGACGTCCCGCCGACGCGACCTCGCGATCGCCCGCAGCAACAAAAAAGCCACCCGTTACCGGGTGGCTCTCTGCTCCGCCGAGTAGCGGAAGTTCAGGTCGTCCGTGGGCGTTCAGCCCTTCACGCCGGCGCCCGAAACCCAATCGCGGTTTGCCATGTCGCTTCCCCTGTTCGCTCGCATCCGAATCGAATGCGGTTAACAGTTGTCACGATTAACGATGGTTAGCAAGCGATTAATGGTTACTGTTAAGCGGCGCGGCGGCGCTCCGCCAACAATCGGCGCGCTAGGTCTTGGAAGGTCATCGGGCGGCCGATCCGATAGCCCTGCGCAATATCGCACTGCAGCTCCGTTAGGCGAGTCAGCACCTCATCGGACTCGACGCCCTCGGCAACGACGACGTGGCCCAGCGAGTGCGCGAGCTGGATCGTCGAATTGACCATCAGCAGGTCGCTGCCTCCAGACAACATCGAATGGACGAAGCTGCGATCGATCTTGATCTCGCTCGCGGGTATCTTCTTCAGATAGTCCAAGGTCGACAGGCCGGTGCCATAATCGTCTATCGAAATGCGCAAGCCGAGCGCGCGCAACTCCGCAAGCACGTCGAGGCTGGTCGCGCTCGTCAACGTCGCGGTCTCGGTGATCTCCAGCGTCAGTTTAGCCGCGTCGAGCCTGTGATCGGCGAGCGTGGAGGCAACCGCGTCCACGATCGCACGGTTCTCGAGCAGGCGCGTTGAAAGGTTAACCGCGATACTGAAGGAAATGCCGTGCGCGTTGATCGTCGCGCAGGCGAGCACCGCGCGATCGAGAACGTGCATCGTCAGCTTCTCAATCCGGTTGTGCTGCTCGGCGGCGGCGACGAACTCGATCGGGCTGATCGCGCCCTTCTCAGGGTGCGTCCAGCGCACCAGCGCCTCGGCGCCGATCAGCTTGCGGGTGACGAGATCGAGCTTGGGCTGGTAGGCGACCCACAGGTCGCCCTCGTCGATCGCGGTGTCGAGTTGGCTGAGCAGCGACAGCTTCCACGCCGCGTCGGCAAGTTTCGCCTTGTCGAATTCACGCCACCTGACGCCTTCCGCGTAAGCCTCTGCGGCGGCGACGAGCGCGCTGCCGAGGCGATTGGCGACAGAGCGATCGTCTTCGCCGTCGAGGCCGAAGGTGACGACCAGATCGACGTTCTGCGATGATACGGTGACCGGGCTGCGGAACAGCGCGTGCAATGCATCCAGCCGCTCGCCGAGCACGACCTTATCGTCTGGGGCAAGCCAAGCGAACACGCCATTGTCGCCGTGATAGAGGTTGGCACCGATCATGCCGAGCTTCAGCCGGCTCGCGATCTGCGCAGTCAGCGCCTTCTCGTCCTCTGGCGGCAGGGCGGCGTTCACCTCCGCAAAGTTATGGATACGCGCTACGACGAGGCGGTGGTCACTCTGGGGCCCAAGCTGGCGCAACGCGACGAGATTGAGCAGACCGGACATCTGGTTGACCGTCGAACGCTCGCGTAGACTGTCCTTGAGAAGGTTGCGCGCTTCGGCGGCTGTGGCAAAGAGGAGCATCGCAAGCGCCGGCAGGACGTCCATGAAAAGGTAAGTGGGGAGCAGCAACGGAACCAGCGGCTGCACGCCCGCGAACAGCGCCAACAGTCCGATCCGGTCCCGACGACTCCTGCGGCTGAGCGAGAAGAAGCCGACGAGCGCCGCCAGAGCGAGAGCCGGCAGCCATCCGAGTTCGCGAGGATCACCTTCGAAAAGCGTCTCGGCACCGAGCGCGAGAAGACGAGTTCCAGGAATGCGACCGTAAGGATGGACAAGCACGATGTCCTGTAATTGGTCGCTTGTCGCACCGACGAGGATGTCGCGATCTTGGATCCTAACGTCGGAGTGGCCGCTGAGCACCTCCGACATGCTCAGCTCCGGGATCGACGACAGCTGGATCGAAGTGTCCACCGGAAAACTGGAACTTTTCGACCTCGTTTGTCGGGCGAGGATCGACGCAATTCCATCGAAGCGCTCCCCCTCCAATGCGTAGGCGTACGGAAGCGTCGAAACGCTGCCGTCATCGCTGATAGAATAGCCGACGTTCGCCAGGTGCGCCGAAGAAGCAAGCCCAGGAAGTGGACGAACCATGTGCAGCGCGCCATCGCGCCCGTCGACGGCGCGAGTCGCAAGGAAGACGCGGTCGGGGTGGCGGCGAAGAGCGTTGGCGAGCGCGCGATCCTCCTCCGGGCTCTGGGCGGACGAGAAGTTAACGACGTAGAAGACTCGCCGCGCGCCGAGCTCGAACAAGCGGTCGATGAGACGCGCGTGAACGCTACGCGGGAACGGCCATTGGCCGATCGCGGCGAGCGACCTGTCGTCGATCGCAAGGACAGTGACGTGGCTCGTCACCCTGTGGCTGCGCGCCCAGGACCGGAACGACCGCAGCCCCGTCTCCGGCACGTGCAGCAGGCCGATCAGCGCGCCGAACAGCAGCGCGCACGACCAGAGCCGGACGCGATTGGAAGTGGCCAGAGCGGCCTTGTTCCTGAAGGGTGCGGTTATCTTCATCACGGTCGATCTTGGGCTGTCGCACAGCAATGGTTAGCAAAATCGTAAAGCGCTGGAGCGGCCCACGCGACGATCAACGGCCCGCCCGATCGACCTAGAAGGCGTGCGAGAAAGATCCCCAGGCTTCGACGCGGAGCATCGGGGCGCGGCTGCTCGGCCGCCGGGGCCAGCCCGATCAGCGGACCGTCGCGGGCGGTCGCCGAGGACGTGCGCGGGCGACGCTCGGCTCCGCGCCTCCCCGAGCGGGAGGGGAGGCGTGAACGGGAGACAGCCGGACGACCGCGCGCGAGATGCCGGCCGTCCCGCGACATTTGGTCAACGCTTCGTTTACACTGCCCGGCTAGCACCGGAGCGACCGCTACCAGCCGAGTATCGCCCATGCCGCGTCGTATCCGTTCCCTCCTTTCGACGCTTCGCGAGGAGGTGCAGCACTACGCCGCCGAGACGCAGGCGATCGCCGGGCGCACCAACCTGCTCGCGCTCAACGCCACGATCGAGGCGGCGCGATCGGGCGAGGCGGGGCGCGGCTTCTCGGTGGTGGCGCAGGAGGTGAAGGCGCTCGCCGGGCAGGCGCGCTCCTCCGCCGCCTCGTTCCGCGCGGGCGTGCTCGACAGGCTGGCGCAGGGCGCGGGCATCGCCGACGAGCTGGTCGGCGAGATCGAGGGCGCGCGGCTCGCCGAGCTCGCCCAGTCGATCATCCAGATCATCACGCGCGCGCTCCACGATCGCGCCATCGATCTCAGGATGCTCGCCACCGATCCCACCATCGTGGCCGGGGCGACGCAAGGCCTCGCCGACCGCGACGTGGAGCGCCGCGCGCGCGAGCGGCTGCGCGCGCTGCTCCACTTCTCGCCCTATTTCATCAACGCCTTCGTCTGCGACGATCAAGGCCGCATCGCCGTCTCCGCGAACGAGAACGCGGCGGTGCGCCGCCACGACTTCAGCCGCGAGCCCCAATATATGACCGCGCTCGACAGCCGGTCGCCCGACGACTGGTTCACCGACGAGCCGTGGGAGAACCCCTGGTCGGACGATCGCCGCGTGCTGATCTTCGTGGCGCCGGTGCGCCAGGACGGCCGCGTGGTCGGCGTCTGCTACCTGGAATATGATTGGGAGGGGCAGGTCGCCGCCATGCTCGCCGCCGCGCATGTCGGCGGCAGCGACGCCGCGATCAGCATCGTCGATCCGCGCGGCACCGTGTTCGCCACCACCGGCGACCATGTCTTCGGCCAGCAGATGGCGGTCGCCGCGCCGCCGGCTGGCAGCGGCCGCCTCGTCCAGACGCGCGACGCCTTGATCGTCGCGCAGGCGACGGCGATTCCCGTCCACGGCTTCGGCGGCCTCGGGCTGCGCTGCGTCATCGAGCAGCGAGTGCCCGACGAGGGCGAGATCAGGGCCTCGCTAGAGGCGCGGCAGGACCGCGCGGCGGCGTGAGGGGCCGGGCGGCTGGCGCCCATTTGCGGACATCCGCCATGGATGCCATCCACTGCGCATGAACGCAAGGAACCGGACAAGGTCAACACTATCGGCGATTGTCGGAGGAGCGATTCTGCTCGCTCTATCCGCTCTAGCCTTTTGCTGTGGCTACAGGCTGACGCCGTTTGACCTCGTTGCGTCCTCCGGGGAACTTGCCTTTTGGGCTGCGCTCATAGTGTGGAGTCTCGGGGCCGATATTGCTCTACGGCTAATGGTCGGCCGAACAGAGAAAGTGAGTCTTAGGGGTAGAACTGCCATCACGTGGCTCGTATTTAAGTTGGCGTTGCTACTCTCGGTCGGTTTTCTCTTCCTCGTTTGCATCGTGAGTTTCATAGCCGGCTGGTTGGTAACGCCGATACTTCTTAGAGCGGCGATCATCCTTCTACTTCTACACCTAGCCACCGGCATCGCGGCGGGAGCGGCGATCAACTCAATCGCCGTAATGAAACGCGCGAGAACCCGCGCCGCCATGTGACCGCTCACCACCGAGGCTGTATGGAAACGCCGTGATGTGGTAGTGTTCCGGTGCTGATGGAGGCTGGGATGAGCCGGTTCATCGAGGGTTGCGACCGGCGGCAGAGGCTGCTGCTGCCCGACTGCATCGACGACCATGTAGGCGAGGACAGCCCTGTTCGCGTGGTGGACGTGTTCGTCGACGAGCTGGAGCTGGCGGCGCTCGGCTTCGAGGGCGCGGCGGCGACGGGGCGGCCGGGCTGTCATCCGGCGACGATGCTCACGCTCTACGTCTACGGCTACTTGAATCAGGTGCAGTCGAGCCGGCGGCTGGAGCGCGAGGCGTGCCGCGACGTCGAGCTGATGTGGCTGAGGGGCAAGCTCGCGCCCGACTTCAAGACCATCGCCGACTTCCGCCGCGACCATGGCGCCGCGATCCAGGCGGCGTGTCGCCGCTTCGTGCTGCTGTGCCGCCGGCTCGGGCTGATCGCCTGTGGCACGGTGGCGGTTGACGGCAGCCGCCTGCGCGCGGTGAACGCGCGCGACCGCAACTTCACGCCGGTGACGATCCGCCGCCGGATGGAGCAGGTGGACGCCAGCATCGTGCGCTATCTCGGCATGCTCGACACCGCCGACCGGCAGGAGGGCGAGGCGTCCGAGCTGCGCACCGCACGGCTGACGACGAGACTGGGCGAGCTGCGGCGGCAGATGCGCGAGCTGGAAGCGATGGAAGAGGCGGTGATGGCATCGCCCGACCGGCAGGTCTCGCTTACCGACCCGGACGCGCGCGCGATGGCGTCCGCCGGCACCGGCACAGGAACGGTCGGCTACAACCTGCAGACGGCGGTCGACACCGAGAGCCACATCGTCGTCGCGCACGAAGTCCTCAACCTCAGCCACGATCGCACGTCGCTGGCGACCATGGGCGGCAGGCGTCGGAGGCGACCGGCACGCAGGCGCTCACCGTGCTTGCCGATCGCGGCTACTTCTCAGGGCCGGAAGTGCTCGCCTGCGAGGCAGCCGGCATCACGGCCGTGTGCCCCAAGCCGCTCACCTCCGGCGCCAAGGCGGACGGGCGCTTCGGCAAGCAGGACTTCGTCTACCAGGCGGAGAGCGACACCTATCGCTGCCCGGCCGGCGAGACGATGACCCGACGCTTCTCTACCCTTGCGCATGGTATGACGCTGCACGGTTATGCGACGCCTGCGTGCCGTTCCCGTTGCACGATCAAAGTGAACTGCACCGCCAGCATCGAACGGCGCATCAAACGATGGGAACACGAGGAGGTGATCGACGCCATGCAGGCCCGCCTCGATCGCTGGCCCGATGCCATGCGCGTCCGACGACGCACGGTCGAGCACGTGTTCGGCACGCTCAAGGACTGGATGGGCCGCAGCCACTTCAAAACGCGGACGCTGAACAACGTCGCAACCGAGGCGAGCCTCCATACCCTCGCCTACAACATCAAGCCTGCCATCGCCCTCCTCGGCACTCCCAAGCTCATGGCAGCGATGCAGGCCTAAACCCTCGCGCTCGCCCGCCCCCGCTCAACCACTGCTCGCAGGCCGTTCTCACACAGCCTCCACCATTCCAGCCATTCACTACCTCAGCAGCACCAATTCTTCCGCCATCGTCGGGTGCAGCGCCACCGTGTCGTCGAACGCCTGCTTGGTGAGGCCGGCCTTCACCGCCACCGCCGCCGCCTGCAGGATCTCGGGCGCGTCGGGTCCGATCATGTGCAGGCCGAGCACGCGGTCGTCGGTCGGGTCGACGATCATCTTGTAGAGTGCGCGCTCGTCGCGGCCGGCGAGCACGTTCTTCATCGCGCGGAAATCCGACTGGTAGATCTTGACGTCGCCGTGCCGCTCGCGCGCCTGCCGCTCGGTCAGCCCCACGCCGGCGAGCGGCGGGTGGCTGAACACGGCGGACGGAATGCAGTGATAGTCGACGCGGCGCGGATTGCCGCCGAACTGGCTGTCGGCGAAGGCGTGGCCCTCGCGGATCGCGACGGGGGTGAGCTGCACGCGATTGGTGACGTCGCCCACCGCGAAGATCGACGGCACGGGAGTGCGGTTGTCCTCGTCGACGGGCACCGCGCCCATCGCGTCGAGCGTCACGCCCGCCTGCTCCAGCCCCAGCCCCTGCGTGTTGGGCGCGCGGCCCGTGGCGAACATCACGACGTCGGCCGGGATCGGATCCTGCCCGCCGACATGGACGATCACGCCCCCGCCCTCCCTCGGCTCCACCCGCTCGAACGGCGCGTGGAAGCGGAAGTCGATGCCCTTCTCCACCGAGATCTTGAGCAGCCGGTCGCGGATTGAATCGTCGTAACCGCGCAGGATCTCGCCGGAACGGTTGACGATCGTGACGCGGCTGCCGAGCTCGTTGAAGATGCCTGCGAACTCGTTGGCGATATAGCCCCCGCCCGCGATCACGACGCGCCTGGGCAGCTCGGCCAGGTGGAACGCCTCGTTCGACGTGATGCCCAGCTCGGCGCCCGGGCAGTCCGGCACCGCCGGCCGCGCGCCGGTGGCGATCAGGATCGTGGCGGCGGTGTGGCGCGCGCCGCCCGCCGTCTCCACCTCGTGAGGCCCGCGCACCTCGGCGCGCTCGCGGATCAGGTGGACCGAGTGGCTCGACAGCGTGTTGCAGTAGAGCCCCTCCAGCCGATCGACCTCGGCGAGCACGTTGTCGCGCAGCGTCGCCCAGTCGAAGTCGCAATCGGGCACGTGCCAGCCGAAGCGGCGCGCGTCGCGCAGGTCCTCCGCGAAGTGCGCGCCGTAGATCAGCAGCTTCTTGGGCACGCAGCCGCGGATCACGCAGGTGCCGCCGACGCGATACTCCTCGGCGAGGGCCACCTTCGCACCGTGCGCGGCGGCGACACGCGCGGCGCGCACCCCGCCCGATCCGGCGCCGATCACGAACAGGTCGAAATCGAACTCGCTCAACTGCCTCTCCCCGTCGTCGGCTCCGCCGTGCGGCCCGGATGTAGGCGTGCCGCCCCGAGCCGGCAAATGCCGCCTCGCGCTTGACCCGGTGGGAACGCCGGACGACAGCGACGGCGTGACCGCCCGCGCGTCCCGCCTCCGCCCCGCACGGCGCCGCCGCGCGCGCCGCGAGGTCGCGCCGGCGTGGGCGGAGGCGGCGCGCATCCTCGGTGCCTTCCTGCTCGTCGCGCTGGCGCTGCGGACCTTCGTGGTCATGCCGCGCTCGATCCCGTCGGAGTCGATGATGCCGGCGCTGGTGCCGGGCGACTATGTGGCGGTGGCGAAATGGCCCTATGGCTGGTCGCGGTTCAGCCCGCCGCTGGCGCTGCCGTGGCCGCACGGGCGGCTGGCGGGCGCGTTGCCCGCGCGCGGCGACGTCGTGGTGTTCCGCGCGCCCGGCGGCGGCGGCGACTATATCAAGCGCGTGATCGGCCTGCCCGGCGACACGGTGGCGATGCGCGCCGGCCGGCTGGTGCTCGATGGCCGCGTCGTGCCGCGCGCGGCGACGGCCGACTTCGTGCTGCCGCTCGGCCGCGACGAGGGCTGTCGCGGCATCGCGCTGCCGCCCTACGGCCGCATCGTCGCGCACGGCCACGCCACCTGCCGCCTGCCCCGCTTTGTCGAGACGCTGCCCGGCGGCCGCCGCTACGCCGTCATCGATCAGGGCTGGTCGATGGGCGATGACATGGCCACGGTGACGGTGCCCGCCGGCCGTCTATTCGTGCTCGGCGACAATCGCGATCTGTCGGAGGACAGCCGCTTCCCTGTCTCGGCGGGCGGCGTCGGGCTGGTGCCGGCCGAGAATGTGGAGGGGCGCGCCGGACACATCCTCTTCTCGACGGCGGCCGGGCTTGCCGGGCTACGTCCCTCGCGCGTCGGCCGGGCGGCGGGATGAGCGACGCCGATCTCGCACGCTGGCTGGCGACGACGCTCGGCCACGCTCCCGCCGATCCGGCGCCGTTCGTCGCGGCGCTCACCCACCCGAGCCACGCCGGCGAGAGCTATCAGCGGCTGGAGTTCCTGGGCGACCGCGTGCTCGGCCTCGCCATGGCCGAGTGGCTGTTCGAGACGTTCGGGCAGGAGCCCGAGGGCAAGCTCTCGCGCCGCCTGAACGCGCTCGTCTCGGGCGAGGCCTGCGCCGCGATCGGCGTGGAGATCGGCGTCCCCGCGCACGTCCGCCTCGGCAAGCAGGCGCGCGACGACGGCGCGCAGCACAGCACCAACGTGCTCGGCGACGTCGTCGAGGCGCTGATCGGCGCGCTGTTCCAGGAAGCCGGCTTCGCCGCCGCGCGCGCTTTCGTGCGCCGCGCCTGGGGCGATCGCGTCAGCACCGTGGATCGCGCGCCCAAGCATCCCAAGGCCGAGCTGCAGGAGCTCGCCGCCAGCCGGCAGTGGCGCCCGCCCACCTATGCGCTCGCGCGGCGATCGGGCCCGCACCACGCGCCGCAGTTCACCGTGTCGGTGGAGATCCCCGGCCGCCACGCGGCGGAGGGCAGCGGATCGTCCAAGCAGGAGGCGGAGACGGCGGCCGCCCGCGCGCTGCTGGAGCGCGTCAGGTGAGCCGCTGCGGCCTGGTCGCCGTGATCGGCGCACCCAACGCGGGCAAGTCCACGCTGGTCAACGCGCTCGTCGGGCAGAAGGTGGCGATCGTCAGCCCCAAGGCGCAGACCACGCGCACCCGGCTGATGGGCATCGCGATCGAGGGCGAGGCGCAGATCCTGCTCGTCGATACGCCGGGCGTGTTCGATCCCAAGCGCCGTCTCGATCGCGCGATGGTCGCGGCGGCGTGGGAGGGCGCGGCCGACGCCGACCTGCTCGCGCTGGTGGTCGACGCGAAAACCGGGCTCACCCGCCGCGTCGCCCCGCTGGTCGATGCGGTGGCGGCGCGCCCCGAGCCCAAGCTCGTCGTCCTCAACAAGGTGGATGCGACGCCCAAGGAGAAGCTGCTGGCGCTGGCGGCCGCGCTCCACGAACGGCTCCAGCCGGAGGCGGTGATGATGGTGTCGGCCACTACCGGCGACGGCGTGCCCGACCTCAAGCGCTGGTTGGCGGATCGGGTGCCGGAAGGCCCGTGGCACTTCCCCGAGGACCAGGTGTCCGACGCCACCGACCGGATGCTGGCCGCCGAGGTGACGCGCGAGCAGATCTACCTCCAGCTCCACGCTGAGCTGCCCTACGCCGCCGCCGTGCAAACCGAGAAGTATGAGGAGCGCGGCGACGGATCGGTGGCCATCCACCAACAGATCCTGGTCGGCCGCGCCAGCCAGCGCGCGATCGTGCTGGGCGAGCACGGCCAGCGCCTCAAGCAGATCGGATCGCGCGCGCGCGCCGAGCTCGCGCCGCTGCTCGGCCGCCGCGTCCACCTCTTCCTCCACGTCAAGGTCGCGCCCGGCTGGGAAGAGGATCGCGGGCTGTACGGCGAGATCGGGCTCGGCTGGGTGGACTGACGCGCACGGGCGCGCCGAACTCGCCCCGGGCCGGCG
Source organism: Sphingomonas sp. (assembly GCF_965200105.1). Classification (GTDB taxonomy): domain Bacteria; phylum Pseudomonadota; class Alphaproteobacteria; order Sphingomonadales; family Sphingomonadaceae; genus Solisphingomonas. The sequence continues at coordinate 2,068,167 of NZ_CBDATN010000002.1, read as the reverse complement.
GCGCGCGCCGGCCCGGGGCGCCTCGTCAGATGCGATCGGCGGACGAGCGGTAGCCCGCGCGCTCGCGGTCGATCTCGGCGGTCGTGTAGGCCGGAGCGTTCTCGTCGAAGCCGGTCCAGCCCGACTGGCGGTAGGCCGCGCCGCGCGCGGCGACGTCCACCCTGCTGGCGCGATCGAGCGCGGCCTCGACGCGCGCGGCGTCGCTGTCGTCGACGCGCGCGCTCACCATCGTGCCGCCGCGCCGCACGCCCTCGGCGTAGACCTGCGCCTCGTCCTCCGAGTGGCCGGCATTCTTGAGCGCGCCGACGATGCTGCCCGTCGCCGCGCCGCCGGCGGCGCCGATGCCCGCGCCCGCGGCGGTGGCGGCGAGCCAGCCGGCCGCCACGATCGGACCGAGCCCGGGGATGGCGAGCAGGCCCAGCCCCGCCAGCAGGCCGCCGGCGCCGCCCAGCAGCGCGCCCGTGGAGGTGCCGCGGCTGACGTCGCCATGATCGTTGACGCCGTCATGCGCGCCATGCTGGCCGTGCGCGTTGTTGGCGACGATGCTGATGTCGTCGTGCGGGATGCCGAGCGCCTCCAGGTCGGAGACGGCGGCGGTGGCATCGGCATGATCGTCGTAGAGACGAGTGATGGTCTTGGTCATGGTGGATTCTCCAGTCAGATCAATGGACGACCACGTCGCCCTTATAGTCCACGCCGACGTTCGCCTTCGCGCCGTCCTTCATGGCGGTGCCCCGCCAAACGCCGTCCTTGTCCTTCACGAGCTTGCCGACGCCCGTGTAGCCCGCCTTGGCGAGCCGGCCCTTCGCCTGATCCTGCGTGAAGGAGTTGCGACCGGCGGCGGCCGCGGCGGTGGGGTGCGGCGAACCGTCCTTCAGCGCGGGGTTGTGCGAACCGGCAGCCGTCTGCGCGTTGACGGTGCCGGATAGAAGCATTGCGGTCGCCAATATGATCGTGCGCATGATGATCTCCTGCTTGTCTGCATCAGCCGGCGTCGGGAGCGATACCCGTCCCACCCACCGGCAAGATCGTCATGAACGCGCGTGACGGGCCGCCGGGCGCAAGATCGCGGCGACGGCGCCACGATCGCTCCGGGAGCCGGACCCCGGAAGCGCGCCGGAGGACGCTAGCCCGGCAGCTTCTCTAACCCCGCGACGTCCTGCGCGTGTGCCACCAGCGGCAGCTTCAGGCCGGGCTCGTTGAGCGGGACGCCCGGCTCGATCCGCTTCCAGACGATGTCCCAGTAGGTGCCGCGCCTGTCCGGACCATGCGCGAACATGCGCCGGATCAGCTGCGCGAAGCCAACCTCCGCCAGTATCGCGTCGAGTTCGGCGACGGTGGGCGTGCCGGTGCGAGCCGGGAAGTCCGCGACCTCGCACTTGATGTACCGGAAGCCCCGGAGCACGTCCTTGGCGCCGTTCAGGATCATGGCCTCGGCTCCCTCGGCATCCAGGGTCAGCGCCTGGTAGATCGAACTGGAAAGCCCCTCGCGCCTCATCATCGTGCCGAGCGTCATGCCACGCATGGTCCGCGTCTCGACATATTCGATATCGGGGAAGATGGTCGCGTGGTCCTGGAGCGGCAGGACCGAAGAGGACGCCCCCTTGTTGTTGGCGATCCGGAAATCGAACGTCCGGCCATCGACGTCGGCGAGCAGCGCGTGGATCGGCCGCTGGCGATCATAGTCCGAGAGGTTGTCGACCAGCTCCTCGTAAACCTCCTTGATGGCCTCGACCCAGGCGACGTCGACGCCCAGCAGCCAGTAATAGCGCCGCTCCTGCCCGGTATTGGCGCCGACATGGATGACGCCGGTCACGTTGCGGAGGTAGCCGTCGAGATACTCCCGCTCGTTCTTCCACTCCCGATCGATCGCGCACGCGACGGGCGGATAGCCGGAGCGCCGCTGCTTGTGGATCTCCACGTGCAGCTGGGCGAGAAGCTCGACCTGGCCGGTCGTATAGACGCGGTACTCGACATCCCGCGCCTCGTGCAGCGTGAACGGCACGGAGAAGCGCGTGAACTCCTGCTCGAGGTGGGAGAGCAGGAGGCGCTCCTCGCGGATGATGGTCGCTCCGCCGTTGGTCGCCACCTGAAGCAACGCCACGAGCGGATCGCCGAGGACGTCGGGGTGACCGGCCACGCGCATCATGAATTCGGCGGTGAACTGCCCTGCGTTCCTGCGCTCGTTGGGGCCGCGCGCGATGAACGCCTCGGGGCCGGTTCCGGATCGGGCGCAATCCTGGCCATCGACGACACAGCCGTGCCCGCCATCCGAGACCTGCAGTCGCACGCTACCCATCGTACTCTCCGGGAAACTTAAAGGGACTTACTTCATGTGGTTGGGAGCAAGCACTCGGAAGTGGCGGCGGTGCGGCATCGCACCAGGCCGCATCCCGTCGCAACCCCGGGTCCGCAGGCGCGCCGGTTCCTCCCTTACTCCGGCACGATCTCCACCAGCTCGATCGTCGCGCCCCAGGCCGGCCGCGGTATCGCCAGCCGCCAGCGCGCCGGGCCGACGCGGTTGATCGCGCCCGCCGTGTCGCGGTCCGCATCGCGGCCATAGTGGAGGGCGGTCGCCTCGTCGGCGAGCACGCGGGTGCCGAGGAAGACCGTCCTCGCGGGGCTGTCGGGGTAGACGCGGCCGGTCAGCCGCTGCGGCGTGCCCTGCTCGCGCAGCCGCTGCAGCATGCCGTCGGCCTCGATCCCGCAGGGCTGCGGCGCCTCAGCCACGAAGGCGGGGCGGCCGGGCATCGTGCTGCCCAGCGTGTAGCTGCGGCAGCGGTACGCGCCGGGCGCCAGCGTCGCGCCGTCCTCGCCGGCATCGGGATCGAACAGGCGCCCCTCGGCGGCGATCGCGCCGTCGAAGCCCGCCGCGCGCGCCGCCGCGAGGCCTTCGAGGAAGGCCTGGCGGACGCCGCGCAGCTTGGCATGATCGGGATCGGTCGCGGCGTCGCGCCAGTCGGGCGGCGGCGGGCCGGCGGCGGCCGCGCCGTCGGGCAGGCACACGCGGTGCGACGCGCAGCCGGCGAGCGCGAGCGCCAGCAGCAGGGCCGCCGCCCGCCTCATTGCGCCGTCCAGCCGCCGTCGATCGACCAGTTGGCGCCCGTCACCTGCCGCGCCTCGTCGCGGCACAGGAAGAGTGCTGCGGCGGCGACCTCCTCCACCGTCACGAACTGCTTGGTCGGCTGCCGCTCCAGCATCACCTCCTCGATCACCTGCTCGCGGCTCATCCCCCTCGCCTGCATCGTGTCGGGGATCTGCGCCTCGACGAGCGGCGTCCACACATAGCCGGGCGAGATGCAGTTGGCGGTGATGCCGTCGCGCGCGCACTCCAGCGCGATCGTCTTGATGAGCCCGGCGAGGCCGTGCTTGGCGGTGACGTAGGCCGCCTTGAACGGCGAGGCGGTGAGCGAGTGGGCGGACGCGGTGGCGACGATCCGCCCCCAGCCCTTGCTCCGCATGATCGGCACGCAGGCGCGGGCGAGATGGAACACCGACGACAGGTTGATCGCCAGCACGCGATCCCACTGCTCCACCGGGAAGCTCTCGATCGGGGCGACGTGCTGGATGCCGGCATTGGCGACGACGATGTCGGGCCCGCCGAGTTCGGCGGCGCAGCGCGCCACCATCGCGGCGATCGCCGCCGGATCGGCCATGTCGGCCGGGTCGTGCAGCGCACCCGCGCCCGACGCGGACGCCAGCTCCGCGACGATAGCCGCGATCACCTGGGGCTCGCCGAAGCCGTTGACCATGACGGCCGCGCCTTCCGCCGCCAGCGCGCGCGCGACGGCGAGCCCGATGCCGGAGGTGGAGCCGGTGACGAGCGCGGTCTTGCCGTGGAGCAGCATGACGCCACGCATCGGCCAAGCCCGCTCGCTTTGCAACCGGCGCGGGGACGGCGCATTAGGGCGGCTGCACACGGGAGTATGGCGATGCGCCTCGACGACTATCGGGAAAGCGACAATGTCGGCGACGAGCGCGGCCAGAGCTTCGGAGGCGGCGGCGGGTTCGGCGGGGGCGGCGGCGGGTTGGGCCTGCTGTTCGGCTTCGTCGCCAGCCGCTTCGGCATCGTCGGCATCCTCATCCTGGTGGGTGGCGCCATGCTGTTCGGCATGAACCCGCTGTCGCTGCTCGGCGGCGGCGGGGGCGTCGGCACCAACGTCGGCCAGCCGGCCGTCAGCCACCAGGGTGCGACCAAGGCATGCGGCGTCGATGCCGCCAGCAAATTCTCCTGCCAGGTGCTCGCCTCCACCGAAGACACCTGGGGCAAGATCTTCCAGCAGCAGGGGCAACGCTACGAGCCCGCCGCGCTGATCTTCTACGCGCGCAACGGCATGTCGGGCTGCGGCGCGGCGCAATCGGCGATGGGCCCCTTCTACTGCCCGACCGACAAGCGCGTCTATCTCGACACCAGCTTCTACGACGAGCTCAAGCAGAAGTTCGGCGCGCCGGGCGACTTCGCGCAGGCCTATGTCATCGCGCACGAGGTCGGCCACCATGTGCAGGACCTGACGGGCATCCTCCCCAAGGTCTCGGCCGAGCAGCAGCACGCCTCCCCGTCCGAGAGCAACGCGCTCCAAGTCCGCATCGAGCTCCAGGCCGACTGCTACGCTGGCGTGTGGGCGGCCGCCAACCGCGACCGCCTCGATCCCGGCGACGTCGAGGAAGGCCTGCGCGCCGCGCACCAGATCGGCGACGACACGCTCCAGCAGGAGGCGCAGGGCCGCGTCGTGCCCGACAGCTTCACCCACGGCTCGGCGGCGCAACGTATGGAGTGGCTGAAGCGCGGGCTCGACAGCGGCGATCCGTCGCGCTGCGACACCTTCGCGGCGGGCGCGGACGCCTGACGCGCGCCCCTCAGCGCCGCAGGACGATCCCCGATCGGTAGGACAGCGTGGCGAGCCTTTCGTAGGGGAGCGGCACGATCGCGTCGCGGGTCAGCTCGAAGGCGCGAAGACCCTTGGCCTCCAGCACGCGGAGGAAATCGCCGACGTCGAAGCCCGCCCCCTGGATCTGCCCGGGCGACCACTCCATCACGATCGACAGCCCCGGGTTCGCGGCGATGGTGCGCTCGGCGCCCGCGATCGCCAGCGGCTCGGAGCCCTCGACGTCGATCTTCATGAGGTCGACGCGGCCGCCGATGCTGTCGGCGAGGTCGTCGATCCGGACGCAGCGCACCGTGAACGGCTGCGCCGGCTCCTCGCCCAGCAGGTCGGTGAAGCCGCGATCGGCCGCGATGATGCTGGTATTGCCCGAGCGCGAGTGACGGCGGAACAGCGTGACCTCGCCGTCCGAGTCGCCCGCCGCCGCGTGCACCGCCTGCGCGTGGGCGAAGCCGTTGATCGCGATGTTGTCGCGCACGAGCTCGTAGACGTGACGATCGGCCTCGACGCCGATCACCTTGCCCTCGGGGCAGAAGCGCGCCAGCAGGCAGGTGAAGTAGCCGAAATTGGAACCGACGTCGATGCAGTGGCTGTCGTGCCGGATCTCGCGCAGGAAGAAGTTGGTCGGCTCGATCTCGTACTGTCCGGTGATGATGAACCAGGGCGAGAGCAGCTTGTCGTCCGCCTCGACGTAATAGGCGATGTTGGCGCCCGCCGCGACGCACTTCACGAGCACGCGGTTGTTGCCCACGTAGGTCGCGCGGCTGCCGTGGCTCTCGCGCTCGATCCGCGCCAGCTTGGCGTGCAGGCTGTTGCGCTTGATTGCGCCGATCTTGGTCCGCATCCAGTCGCGCATCGGCACGGGGCTCCTCGGGCAGCGGCGGATCGCGGCCGCGCGCGGTGACGGCTAGCTTTTGTCGCCGCGCGACGCCACCTTCCGTTCCGTCACTCGCCACGAAGGGATCGCATGAGCCGCAAGCCCGTCCCCGCCCAGGCCGGCGATCGCGCCCGCCTCGAAGTCCTGTTCGACAAGCCACAGCTCCTCGGCCGCCTGTTCGGCGAATATGACCGCAACCTGATCGCGATCGAGCAGCGGCTCGGCGTCTACATCTCGGCGCGCGGCAACAGGCTGCACATCGAGGGCCAGGCGGAACAGGCGGCGGTCGCGCGCGACGTGCTCACCGGCCTCTACAACCGCATCGTGCAGGGGCAGGAGATCGACGCCGGCGCGGTGGACGCGGTGATCGCGATGGCGGACCAGCCGGTGCTGGAAGGCATCGTGCGGACGGACGTCAGCCAGCCGCCCGCCGTGATGATCCGCACGCGCAAGAAGACGATCGTGCCGCGATCGGCCACCCAGATCCGCTACATGGAGGCGCTGGGCCGCGACGACATTATCTTCGCGCTCGGGCCGGCGGGCACGGGCAAGACCTATCTCGCGGTGGCGCAGGCGGTGCAGCAGCTCATCCAGGGATCGGTGGATCGCCTGATCCTGTCGCGCCCGGCGGTCGAGGCGGGCGAGCGGCTGGGCTTCCTGCCCGGCGACATGAAGGAGAAGGTCGATCCCTATCTCCGCCCGCTCTACGACGCGCTCTACGACATGCTGCCCACCGAGCAGGTGGAGCGGCGGATCGCGTCCGGCGAGATCGAGATCGCGCCGATCGCCTTCATGCGCGGACGTACCCTGTCGGACGCGTTCATCATCCTCGACGAGGCGCAGAACACCACGCCCGCGCAGATGAAGATGTTCCTCACCCGCTTCGGCATGAACAGCCGCATGGTGGTGTGCGGCGATCCCCGCCAGATCGACCTGCCCGATATCGGCCGCTCCGGCCTCGCCGACGCGGTCGGCCGGCTGGAGGGGGTGGAGGCGATCTCGATGATCCGGTTCGGCGCGGCGGACGTGGTGCGCCACCCGATCGTCGGGCGGATCGTCGACGCCTATGAGGGAGACGGCGCCAGCCCGATCTAGGGCCGCGCCGGCGGCTCAGCCGTCGCCGCCGCCGGTGGCGATCTCGCCGCGCACCTGGCCGTGGGCGACGACCGCGAACAGCCCGGTGCCGCCGACGATGTTGCCGATCAGCGAGGGCAGGATGTGCCCGCCCGTCGCCTGCCCCAGCGACATGCCGCCCGTCAGCCACGCCAGCCACGCCTCGCCCGATCCCACCACGACGTGGCTGAAGCCGCCGATCGCGATGATGTAGGTGATCGACGTCACCACCCAGAATTCGCCGCCGCGCGCGTTGGGCAGGATCCACGCGATCGCGGCGACCAGGAAGCCGGCGGGCATCCCCAGGAACAGCGTGTCGACGAAACCGTGATCGAGCGCGTGGCGCGACAGCTTCACGAGCGCGCCGAGCTGATCCGCCTCGACGATCACCGCGTTCGCGCAGAGCGCCGCGACGAGCAGCGTGCCGGCCATGTTCGCGACGAAGACGATCAGCCACAGCCTGAGCAGCCGCGCGAGGTTCCGGCCCGTCGGGTGCGTGGCGATCGGCAGAACGGCGGTGATCGTGCTCTCGGTGAAGAGCTGGAGGTTGCCCATGATGACGATGACGAAGCCCGACGCGTAGCCGAAGCTTGAGACCAGCGGCGCCCAGAGCGCATCGGGCAGCCGCACCGCCAGGAACGCCTGCGCCAGCATCGACGTGCTGATCGCGACCCCCGCCGCGAGCCCGGAGAACAGCAGCGAGGCGAACGGCCGGCCAAGCTCCTCGTCGCCCTGGAGGCGGATCACCTCGTGGACCACCTTGGCCGAACCGGCGCTCCGCTCGGCGACGCTCTCGACATCCTCGTCAGACAAGCCGTCCGACGCTTCGTCCTCGTCGCCGCTCTTCATCGCGTTGGTCCCCTCGCGGACCGTGCGCCGCTCGCTAGTGGACGATCGAGCGGCGTCGAGGCTCCCGTCCGATTTCGGCATCCCTTTCGCACCGCCATCCGCTATGGCCGGCGCGATGCGGGAAGACAGGCGATGATCCAGGTCGAGACCGATGCCGGGGACTGGCCCGCCGGTGGCGATTGGGCGGCGCTCGCCGACAAGGCGGTGCGCGCCGCGATCGCGCACTCGCCGCTGGCCGCGCTGGTCGCGGCGCCGGTGGTGGCCGAAGTGTCGGTGAAGTTCGCCTCCGACGAGGAGGTGCGCGCGCTCAACCGCGACTATCGGGAGAAGGACAAGCCCACCAACGTCCTCTCCTTCCCGATGGTGCAGCGCGACCTGCTCGACGCGGTCGACCAGAACTCCGACGACGGCGAGCTGCTGCTCGGCGACATCGTGCTGGCGCAGGGGGTCTGCGCGGCGGAGGCGGCCGAGAAGGGCGTGAGCGTCGAGGCGCACGCCGCGCACCTGGTGGTGCACGGCACCTTTCACCTGCTCGGCTACGATCATCTCTCCGATGCCGACGCCGACGAGATGGAGGCGGCGGAGCGCGAGGCATTGGCCATGCTCGGCATCGCCGACCCCTACGCGCACGGACCCGGCGCGTGACCGCGCTCGGTTTCTCCGCGCTGGCCCTCTCGGCACTGGCGATGAGCGTCATCGTCGCGGTGCGCTACCTGATCGTGTCGGGCGGCTTCGCCTGGGCGACGCGGCTGCGTCATCCCGGCCGCTACGCCGGGCTCGGCCCGCAGATGCGCCGCGAGATCGGCTGGTCGCTCGCGTCGGCCGCAATCTACGGCGTGCCGGCGGGCGTGCTCGCCTGGGGCTGGCAGGCGCGCGGGTGGACGCGCGTCTATACCGACGTGCACGCCTATCCGCTGTGGTGGTGGCCGGTGTCGATCGCCCTCTACCTTCTCCTCCACGACACGTGGTTCTACTGGACGCACCGCTGGATGCACCGCCCGCGCGCGTTCCGTGCGATGCACGCGGTCCACCATGCCAGCCGGCCGCCGACCGCCTGGGCGGCAATGAGCTTCCACCCATGGGAGGCGGTGACGGGCGCCGTGGCAATCCCGACACTGGTGCTGCTGATTCCGATCCACGTCGCGGCGTTGGGCTTGGTGCTGACCGTAATGACCGTCATGGGGGTGACCAACCACATGGGCTGGGAACTCTTCCCCGCGCGCGTGGTGACGGGGCGCGCTGGCGACTGGCTCATCACGGCGAGCCACCACCAGCGTCATCACGAGCGTTACGGGTGCAATTATGGCCTCTATTTCCGCTTCTGGGATCGGCTTTGCGGGACGGACGCGGGGCTGGGCGCGTTTACGGACGATGCCGCTGCTGGCGCTCGCGCTGGTGGCGCTGCCGGGCGCCTCGCCGCTCGCCGGGCTTGACGTCGCGGTCGCGGGGCTGCGCTCCGCGCGCGGAGTCGTGCGCGTCTGCGTCACCGCCGATGCGCGCCACTTCCCCGGCTGCCAGGACGATCCCGCCGCGCGGCGGATGACGGTGCCCGTCGCGGATGCGGCCACGCTGCGCTTCGGCGATCTGCCCAGCGGCGACTATGCGGTCGCGCTGTTCCACGACGAGAACGACAACGGCCGCATCGACACGCGCTTCGGCATCCCGGCGGAGGGCGTGGGCTTCTCCAACAATCCCCGGCTGCTGTTCGGCCCGCCGAGCTTCGCGCGCGCCGCGGTGGCGCTCACCGATCGCACCGCCGAGCAGACGGTGCGGCTGCGCTACTTCCTGTAGCGGCCCGCCGCGACGGGCGCGGGCCGGCGCACCGGCCCGCGCGCTTCGTCACCGGGCGTTCCCGTTGAACGCGATCGTCGGCTGCGCGACGTCGTCGAGCACCGCGCGGCGGCACGCGGCGGCGGTGTCGAGCTGGCGCTCGTCGGCGCACAGGCGGCCTGCCGCGCCATCGAGACGCTGGCGCAGAACGCGGCGGCCGGACTGGCTGGAGAGATCGAGGTCGGCGGTGGAGACGCGCACCTGGGCGGGCGCGTTGGCGAAGGCGGGCGCGGCAACCAGCGTCAGCGCGAGTTCGGCGGCGGCGGCCAGCGTCAGGATGGTCTTCGTGGTGAGCATCGGTCTTCTCCCTCGTGACGCGCCTGAATGGCGCACCGGGAGAGGATTGCAGGGACCGTGCCAAACCGCCCGCATAGAGGAAGAACGCGCCCGTTCGCCCAACTCAGGCGGCGGTTCGCGCCACGGAGCGGCGCGAACCGCCGCTCCGTGGCGCCAATCACCGACCCGTCAGTGGCAGCGCACCTGCCCCTGATCGACCGAGCGGCCGAGCAGCGCGCCGCCGCCCGCGCCGAGCAGCGTGCCGAGCGCGCCGCCGCCGCCGAGGATCGCGCCCAGCGCGCCACCCGCCACCGCGCCGACGACGGTGCCGGTCGTCCCGTCCGAGCGACGGCAGTAATAGCGGCCGTCATTGCCGCGATAGACATAGTCCTGCCGGCTCATCGGCTGGTCGTAGCCCGCGCGCGGGCGATATTCGCGCTGCGGATCATAGCCGTCGGCGCCACGCGGCGGCGGCGCGTCGCGATAGTAGCCGCCCGCGCCGGGAGGCGGCGGCGGCGCGTCGCGGTAATAGCCGCCCGCACCCGGCGGCGGCGGAGGAGGAGGCGCGTCGCGGTAATAGCCGCCCTGCGGTGGCGGCGGCGGAGGCGGCGGCCCGTAGCCCTGCGGGCCGTAGCCATCGTCGTAACAGGCCGCGAGCGGCAGCATCGCGGCGGCCGCCGCGAGCGCCAGCAGGGGACGGCGAAAAGCATTCATGGCGGCAAGCTCCTGTTCCTGTCCCGCAACGATCGGGCGGAACGCTTGAACGCGCGATGTACGATCCCGGACGCGGCCTGTCCGGGACTGGACGCAAGGACGCTCAGGCGCCGTCCACGGTGAAGTCGAACACCCGCGCGCCCGCCGCCCCGGTGGCGCCCGCGCCGGCACGCAGCGCGTAGATGAAGCCATATTCGCCGGGCGGCAGCGGCTTCACCACTGTCACCTTGTACACGCCGGGGCGGACGAGCTGATAGTCGTAGCCCAGGCGATCCTTGTCCATCACGCCCGCCTTGGCGCCGCCGATGTTGAAGCTGCCCACCCGCGCCTCGCGGCGGCCGTCCTTCTTCGTCAGCCGCACCAGCGTGAACTCGGACGGCGACTGGATGGTGGCGCCGTCGCCCTGCGTCCACGTCGAGGTCAGCCGGCCGTCCGCGTTGGCCTCGTCGAAGAAGAAGTAGAAGTCGGGCTGGCCGGTCGCGGCGTGCACGCGCGAGGTCTCGTTCTGGATCGACGCCTTGACGCTGGCGGACGCGATCCCGCCGGTCAGCGCGTAGCCGATGATGCCGCCCGTCTTGGACTGGTTGGAGACGGTGGCGTTCATCCGCACCATGTGCGGCGCCGGCGCGGCCTGGAGCATGTAGACGCCGGTCGGGTGCGCCACCGCCGGATCGGGGCTGTCCATCGAGGTGGCGGTCGCACCCGGCGCGGCCGCGGCAGGCGCCGACGACAGCATCGCCGCGATCACCGGCCCCGACACACCACGCTTCTTGAGCGCCATCATCTGATCGGCGGAGAGATCGAAGCGGCTGCCCGACGCGCGGATCTTGGCGATCACCGCCTCGTCGCCCAAGCCCGCCTGCGACAGCGCCACCACCTGATCGACGCCCAGCGTCTCCGCCCGACCCGCGCCCGGTACGGCCAGCATCAGCGCCAGCATCGGCGCGCACGACTTCCTCATGGTCATCCCCCCTGTTCCCCGCGCGCAGGCTAGCCGCGCCGGCCGGCGCTTGCCAAGCGCCCTTTCCCCACGCCGCCATCCCGGCTACGGTCGTCTCTTCCCCGGGGGGCCGCTGGCGCGGCTGAGAGGCGGGCACCCGAGCCCGCGACCCGTCGAACCTGATCCGGTTGATGCCGGCGGAGGGAGGGAGCGGCCAGATCGCTTCCGTCCCATGAGGAGCGAGACCGATGGCCGATATCCACGCGCGCACCGAGATGAAGGTCACCACCGGCCCGATCCGGGGATCCACCAAGATCCACGTCGGCGAACATCGCGTGGCGATGCGCGAGATCGCGCTGGAGCCCACCGCCAACGAGCCGCCGGTGCGCGTCTACGATACCTCCGGCCCCTATACCGATCCGCAGGCGCGCATCGACATCATGGCCGGCCTCCCCGAGCTCCGCCGCGAGTGGATCATGGCACGCGGCGACGTCGAGGCGGTCGACGCCCGCGCCGTGCGCCCCGAGGACAATGGCATGAAGGGGCCGGACCGCTCGGGCGGCGTCGTCCCCTTCCCTAACGTCCGCAAGCGCCCGCTGCGCGCCAAGCCGGGCATGAACGTCAGCCAGATGCACTACGCGCGCCGGGGGATCATCACCCCGGAGATGATCTACGTCGCCGAGCGCGAGAATGTCGGCCGCGAGGGCCTGCTGGAAGCGCTGCCCCGCGACGGCCAGGATTTCGGCGCCTCGATCCCCGATTTCGTCACGCCCGAGTTCGTCCGCGACGAGGTGGCGCGCGGCCGCGCGATCATCCCCAACAACATCAACCACCCCGAATCCGAGCCGATGGCGATCGGCCGCAACTTCCTCGTCAAGATCAACGCCAATATCGGCAACTCGGCGGTGGCGTCGGACGTCGCGGCGGAAGTCGACAAGATGGTGTGGTCGATCCGTCACGGCGCCGACACCGTCATGGACCTCAGCACCGGCCGCAACATCCACGACACGCGCGAGTGGATCATCCGCAACTCGCCCGTGCCGATCGGCACGGTGCCGATCTACCAGGCGCTGGAGAAGGTGGGCGGCATCGCCGAGGATCTGACGTGGGAGATCTTCCGCGACACGCTGATCGAGCAGGCCGAGCAGGGCGTCGACTATTTCACCATCCACGCCGGCGTGCGCCTGCCCTACGTGCCGATGACCGCCAAGCGCGTCACCGGCATCGTCTCGCGCGGTGGATCGATCATGGCGAAGTGGTGCCTGGCGCACCACCGCGAGAGCTTCCTCTACGAGCGGTTCGACGAGATCACCGAGATCATGAAGGCGTACGACATCGCCTATTCGCTGGGCGACGGCCTGCGCCCCGGCTCCATCGCCGACGCCAACGACGAGGCGCAGTTCGCCGAGCTCCATACGCTGGGCGAGCTCACCCACCGCGCGTGGAAGGAAGACGTGCAGGTGATGATCGAGGGCCCCGGCCACGTGCCGATGCACAAGATCAAGGAGAATATGGACAAGCAGCTCCAGGTCTGCGGCGAGGCGCCCTTCTATACCTTGGGGCCGCTCACCACCGATATCGCGCCGGGCTACGATCACATCACCAGCGGCATCGGCGCGGCGATGATCGGCTGGTTCGGCTGCGCGATGCTCTGCTACGTCACGCCCAAGGAGCATCTCGGGCTGCCCGATCGGGACGACGTGAAGGTCGGCGTCGTCACCTACAAGCTCGCCGCCCACGCCGCCGATCTCGCCAAGGGCCACCCCGCCGCCAAGCTCCGCGACGACGCGGTGAGCCGTGCCCGCTTCGATTTCCGCTGGCGCGACCAGTTCAACCTCTCGCTCGATCCCGACACCGCCGAGCAGTATCACGACGAGACGCTGCCGGCGGAGGGCGCCAAGACCGCGCACTTCTGCTCGATGTGCGGCCCCAAATTCTGCTCGATGAAGATCACCCAGGAGGTGCGCGACTTCGCCGCGAAGCAGAATGCGAGCGCGGAGACGTTCCTGGCGGCGGAAGCGGCGAACCCGCAGTTGGCGGAGGATCAGGCCGAGGCGGGCATGGCGGAGATGAGCGAGCGGTTCAGGGAGACGGGTGGGGAGATTTATCTGCCGGCGGCGGGGTAAATTGGCGGGTAGCGCTTCCGCTACCCGCCGTCACCGATCGCTTCGATGACTACTCGCTAAAAGCGCGTTTGAGAAGGCGGTTTAATCATGCCCACCGCCGTAGCAGGGTGGCTGAGGCGGCGATGGTGATAAGTGTCTCGGCGACGGCGGTGAGCTGCTCATAGTCGCGAACGAGGCGCCGGTTCTTGAAGATCCAGGCGAAGGTGCGCTCGACCACCCAGCGGCGCGGCAGAACCTTGAAGCCCTTGGCGTGAGCGCCCCGACGGATGATCTCGAGGGTGATGTGCGTCTTGCTGGCGGCCCAGTGCACCAGGCGGCCGGCGTAGCCGCCATCGGCGAAGACGCGGGCGACGAAGGGGAAGCGCTGCCGAGAGGCCTTGAGCGGCAGCTTGCCGCCGTCGCGGTCCTGGACGTCGGCACCATGGACGCGGACGGTGAGTAGCCGACCGTCGGTGTCGGTCAGGATGTGGCGCTTGCGCCCGGTGATCTTCTTGCCCGCATCATAGCCCTTGTCGCCCCCTTTTGGTCGGCGGTGCGAACCGACTGGCTGTCGAGGATCGCAGCCGAAGGCGACGCGTCCCGCCCGCAACGCTCGCGGTCGGCGAGCACGAGCGCATGATGGACGTGCTGCCACACGCCTTCCTCCTGCCAGCGGCGCAGGTAGTAGTAGACCGTCTGCCACGGCGGCAGGTCATGCGGCAGCAGCCTCCAGGCAGAGCCCGCCCGCAGAAAATAGAGGACGGCGTTGACCAGCTCGCGCGACGTCGCCTTCCGCGGGCGTCCGCCGGCACGGGCATCCGGGATCATGGGCGCGATCAGCTCCCACTGCGCATCGGTTAGATCGGTGTCGTAGCGCCGCCTTGTAGGCGGCTTCCTCTTCGGCATCGGGCGTCGGCTCGCGTTGGTGGTCCGACGCTCTATGAATCACGCCAAAACCGCCTTGGGAATCCTTCTCAAACGCGCTCTAAGAGCCGGTTACGGCCGAGCGAGCAGCGTTGAGGTTCTGAAACGCTTCTTCACGGCGGAAGAAGCACTTCTTCGACACAGCAAGCATCTGTCCGCGACGATTGGCAATAAACCAACGCCACATCCAGCGCTCATCCATGTGGAGGAACCACTGCGGCTGCTCCATCTGCCTTCTCCTCAGAAGATAGACGGCGACTATGCACTTTCGCTAGCGGATGCTCGTAATAGGGCCTTCGATGAAGCGAGTGCTCGCGTCGAGTATCAGGCATATTTGCCTTACGTGCCCGTCGGCGGCGTCACTTAAACCCGAACCCGTTAGTCACCAGCAAGGGAGGTGCGGCGGTTCACTTTAAATACCTTATCGAATAGGCCCCTCCTCAAAGCTGAGCGTCGAAGCGACTCGGCGACATGCCTACGATAGCATCTCGTAACGGGGTGAACAGGGGGAGAACGGGTCGCGCGGCGAACCGCTAGTAGTGATATCGGCACTGCGCCACCTGCAGCACCTGATCCGCGCCGCTTCCCGCCACACGATACACCAGCCGATGCTCTTGGCTGATCCGCCTCGACCACCAGCCTGACAGGTCGCCGCCCAGGGGTTCGGGTTTGCCGGTCCCCTTGAACGGGTGGCGGCGGCATTCCTCGATCATGCCGTTAATTTTGGCGACGATCTTCTCGTCATGATCCTGCCAGTGGCGGTAATCGTCCCATGCCGCCGGCCAGAACGAGACCTTCACGGCAGCGGCGTGCCCCGCTCGTCGACGCCGGGCTCGCCCGCCTCAAATCCTCGCACCGCCTCCAGCAGGCGCTCGGCATTCCTAGGCGACGCCATCAAGTGCAGCGTCTCCTCCATTCCCGCCCACTCGCTGGCCGAGATCATCACGACATTCTCGCCGCGCTGGCGGGTGACGAGGATCGGCGCGCGATCGGCGACCGCGCGGTCCATCACCGCCTTCAGATTGTCCCGCGCATCGGAGTAGCTGACGGTATCCATCCAGCTTCTTTGTCAAACGTTCTGTACAATGTCAATACGCCGCGGCAACAATCCCTTTCCTACACGGTGCCACATGGGTTACACCACAACCCATGCCACGAACCCGCACCTCCCGCTCCGCCCGCCGCCCGCCGCGACGGCTGGACGCCCGAACGCCGCACCGCCTTCCTCGACGCGCTCGCCGCCTCGGGCTGCGTCGCCGAGGCGTGCGCCACCGTGGGCATGTCGCGGGCGTCCGCCTATGCGCTGCGCGTGAAGCCCGAGGCGCAGCAGTTCCGCATGGCCTGGGACGCGGCGCTCGATCTCGGCATCCGCGCGCTCGCCGACGCCTGCTTCGCGCGCGCGATCAACGGCGTGCCCATCCCGCACTTCTATCAGGGCGAGCAGGTCGGCGAGCATCGCCGCTACGACGATCGCCTCGCCATGTTCCTGCTGCGCTATCGCGATCCGCTGCGCTACGCCGCCAGCCTCGACCAGATGGTGTATACCGGCCACCCGGAGGGCGCGGGCGTCCGCTTCGCCCACGCGCGCAACGCCGTGCTCGACGAGGCCGCCGCGATGCCGGACGGCGAGCAGCTTCCCCCCGCCCCGCCCTACGCGGCCGAGCCGATCGCGACGGTCGCCGCGCGCCCGGCCGAGCTGCCCGTCGACGAGGACTGGGCGGAGCATGATCCGCTGCGCCGCGCCCGCGCCGACCGCGTCGCGCGCGAGCGGGCGGAGGAGGAGGCGGCGCGCGGGCGGGTCGATGCGCTGTTCGCGCGGCTGGCCGTCGTGCTCGACGAGGCGGACGCCGCCGCTACCGCCGCGTCGGCGGGCGAGGCCCCGGCCGGTCGCCCCCCGGTGGAGAGGCGGCCGGGGGGTGACGTGGTGTCAACTTCGTCAACTTCGCCGCCCCCGGACGCCGCTCCGGACGCGCCTCAGCGCGCGTTGCCGCCCAGCCAGGCGACCACCTTGTCGGGCGCGGTCTCGCCATAGGGATCGTCGTCGAGGCCCTCGTCGTTGATGCCGGGCTCCTCGAACCAGGCGGCGATGCGGCCGTCGTCGACCACCATCGCGTAGCGCCACGAGCGTTCGCCGAAGCCGAGATGGTCCTTGCGGATGAGCATCCCCATGCGCCGCGTGAAGTCCGCCGAGCCGTCGGGCAGCAGCTTGACGTTGCGCACACCCAGCTTCTGGCCCCACTGGTACATGACGAACGCGTCGTTGACGGAGATGCAGTACACCTCGTCCACGCCCTTGGCCTTCATCTCGTCGTACAAACGCTCGAAGGCGGGGCATTGCTCGTTCGAGCAGGTCGGCGTGAAGGCGCCGGGCAGCGAGAACACCACCATGCGCTTGCCCGCGAACAGGTCCTTGGTGTTCACGTCCTGCCAGCGGAACGGGTTGTCGCCGCCCACGCTGTCGTCGCGCACCCGCGTCTTCAGCGTCACCTCGGGTATGTCGCGTCCCAACATCGCTTGCCTCCTTCGTCGATCCCGCCGCCTGAACGCGGCAGCGCGGCGCGGGTGCCGAAGCACGGGACCGCGCGTTCGCAGGCGTCGGCACTGAGGGAGATCGACCATGTTCGGATCGGGCAAGCGCACACCGCCCCGCGCGGTGGCGTTCGACATCATCGGCACGCTGTTCCCGCTCGATCCGTTGCGCGCGTCGCTGACGGCGCTCGGCCTGCCGCCGGCGGGGCTGGAGCTGTGGTTCGCCACCGCCCAGCGCGAGGCCTGCGCGCTGGCGCTCACCGGCGGCTACGAGACCTTCGCGACCTTGCTCGAACAGTCGCTGACGACGATCCTCGCCGAGCAGCGGCTGCCGCCGACCGATCGCGCGAAGGAGATCGTCGCCGGCATCGCCACGCTGCCGGCGCGCGCCGGCGCACATGAGGGCATCGAGCGGCTGCGTTCGGCGGGCGTGCCGCTGCTCGCGCTCACCAACGGCACCGAGAAGACGACGCGCGAGATGCTCGCCCATGCCGGCCTGGAGGAGGCGTTCGCGCACATCGTTTCGACCGACGCGGTGAAGCGCGCCAAGCCGGCGGCGGAAGTGTATCACGAGGGCGCGCGCGTGGCCGGCGTCGCCCCGCACGAGCTGACGCTGATCGCCGCGCACCCGTGGGACATCCACGGCGCGTCGGCGGCGGGGCTGGGCACCGCCTATCTCAGCGCGGACCGCCCGACGGTGCCGGCATTGCGCCAGCCCTTCCTGTCCGCGCCGACGCTGCCCGCGCTGGCCGACGCGCTCGTCGGCGGCTAGCGCGCGTGGCCATGCAGCTCGCGATCGATCCCGCCACCGTCAAGGGCTTCCTCGATCCGGCGGAGGCGCGCGCGCTCCACGACGCAGCACTCGCCGCGAGCCCGAACGGGCCGATGCTGGAGGTGGGCGGCTATTGCGGGCTGTCGGCGCTGCACATCGGCACGGCGGCGAAGGCGGCGGGCGGGCTCCTCTACTCGCTCGACCATCATCGCGGATCGGAGGAGAACCAGCCGGGATGGGAGTGGCACGATCCCGAGCTGTGGGACCCGCAAGCCGGCGCGCTCGACACGCTGCCGCACTTCCGGCGCACGATCCGGCAGGCGGGGCTGGAGGAGCATGTCGTGGCGCTGGTCGGCCGCTCGGACGTGGTGGCGCGGCACTGGGCGACGCCGCTCGCCCTGCTGTTCATCGACGGCGGGCACACGATGGCGGCGGCGCTGGCGGATTGGCGCGGCTGGAGCCCGCACGTCATGCCGGGCGGCACGCTCGCCATCCACGACGTCTTCCCCGATCCCGCCGATGGCGGCCGGCCTCCTTACGAAGTCTACGCCCGGGCGCTGGCGAGCGGGCTGTTCGAGGAGACGGCGGCGGTGCGGAGCCTGCGCCTGCTCCGGCGGCTATAGTGAAGGCGCGGCAATCCGTCGCGGGCGCGAGAGGGTTGCGGGCATCAGCCCCGCTCCTCGCGGGCGGTCAGCACGTCGTGCGCCCGGCTCGTTGCGGTCAGCGCGTCGGTGGCGAGGATCATCGCCGCCTGCGTCCAGCCCGGCGTCTCCTGCGGCCAGGCGATGCCTTCCGCGAACTGCCAGCCCATCCAGTAGGCGCCGTCGCCCGTGCGATGCCGTTCCTGCCAGCCGAGCAGCGTCGCCGCCTCGCGCCGCCGCCCCAAGCCGATCAGCGCCATGGCGAGCTCGGCGGTCTCCGCGACGGTGGCCCAGGGCTCCCCGGCGACGCAGCGGCAGCCGCGCCCGATTTCCACGAAGCGGCGCCACCCGAAGCGCAGCCGCGTCCACGATGCCGCCCGCGACAGCGCGCCCGACAGCACGGGGTAGTACCAGTCCATCGCGAACCCCGATCGATCGGTGTCGCGGCGATCGAAGCGGTCTGGCCGGCCCATGATGGCCGCGCGCAACCGCCCGCGCGCCTCCTCCCACCCGGGCTGCGGATCGCCGACCAGCACCGCCAGCCGCAGCGCGTCGCCGATGCTGCGGTGGATCGAGGCGTTCCCCGCCAGCACCGCGTCGTCCGCATCCGTGCCGTACGCTTCCGCCGACCAGGAGATGTCGCCCTCGTCATGCTGATAGGCCAGCCCGAAGCGGATGGCCGAGCGCACCGTCGGCCACAGCCGGCGGACCAGCGCCTCGTCGTCGGTCAGCCGCCAGGCATGCCACAGCGCGGTGGCGGGATAGGCGGTGAAGTTGGTGTCGCGCACGACGGGCGCCGGCACGCGCGCGATGCGCAGCCGCCCCTCCATCGGTAGCGCGTTGCCGTAGCCGCCGAGCCAGCTTCCGTCGGCGGCCTGCGTCTCGGCGAGGTGGTTGAGGCCGGCGCGCATGGCGTCGATCTCGCCCATCGCGCCCAGCGCCATCACGCACTCGGCATGGTTCCACGCGTCCCACGGGCCGTCTTCGAACCACGGGATCGCGCCCGATGCCGATTGGAGCGCGAGGATGCGGTCCGCCGCGCCGCGCAGCACGGCGAGCGCCGGCGCGACGCTCGCGGCCACGGGGCCGCTCACCCCGTGCGCTCGAAGTAGAGCGCGATGCTCTTGCCCAATACCGGGTCGAGCACGCGCTCCGCCGCCCGCGTCAGCGCAGGGCGCCGCATCAGATCCCACACCAGCAGGCGATGCCACGCGCGGACCAGCGGATGGTCGTCGCGCCGCCGCCAGAACGCGGTCTTGAGCCACCAGTAGGGCGAGTGGAGCGCGTGCGCGAAATGGCGGCCGCGATAGGCGAAGCCGTGGCTCTCGATGGCGCGGCGCAGCGCCCGCGCGTCGAAGATCCGGACATGACCGCCCGGCTGATCGGCGTAGCCGCCGCTCCCCGGCGCCAACGCCCAGCAGATGCGTTCGGGCCAGGCGCGCGGCACGGTCGCCGCGAAGCGTCCACCGGGCTTGAGCACGCGCGCGATCTCGGCGAGCGCGGCGTGCCAGTCGTCGAGGTGCTCCAACACCTCGGAGCAGATCACCGCGTCGAACAGTCCATCCGCGAAGGGCAGGGCGTAGGCGCTGCCGCGCACGAAATGCGCGGGGTCGGCGGCCGGGAGCGTCGCGAGCCCGTCGCGCGCCTTGCCGAGCGAGGCGGCGTCCGGATCCAAACCCACCGCGCCCACGCCGGGCAGCAGCGCGAGCCCGTGGACGTGGCGCCCCTCCCCGCAACCGAGATCGAGGACGCGCGCGCCCTCGCGCAATCCCAGCCGCTCGAGCCTGACGGTCAGCACGCGAGCGTGTCGTACAGGACCGTCTCGACCCGTCCGGCGAAGCGGTCCCACGAGAACAGCCGTGCGCGCGCCAGCGACGCGGCCGCCATCGCCCCCCGCCGCGCGGGATCGGCGAGCAGTTCCGCGATCGCCCGCGCTAACGCGCCCGCGTCGCCTCTCGGCACCACCAGCCCGGCATCGCCCACCACCTCGGGCAGCGCGCCGCCATCGCTGACGACCACCGGCGCGCCGCACGCCATCGCCTCGGCAGCGGGGAGCCCGAAGCCTTCGTACAGCGATGGCGTGACGCACAGCGTCGCCGAGGCGAACAGCGCGGCGAGCTCGTCGTCCGGAAGATCGTGGACGAAGCGGACGCGCGCGCGCAATCCGAGCCTGTCGAGCGTCTCGGCGGTGACGCCGTCCTCGCGCAGCCGGCCCACCACCACCAGCTCCAGGGCAGGATGGTCGGCGAGGAGCGCCGCATAGGCTTCGAGGAGGAAGCGTAATCCCTTCAGCGGCACGTCGGCGCTGGCGGTGGTGACGATCCTGGCGGGCAGCCGTTCCACATCGGTGCGGTGGCGGAACACGCCGTGATCCACGCCCGGCGGCGCCACCGTGATCCGTTCGCGCGCGACGCCCATCCGCGCCACGACGTCATCGGCGCTCGCCCGGCTGACGGTGACGATGCCGCGCAGCCGCCGCGCGACGCGTTCCTGCATCGCGACGAAACCGTACCAGCGCCGGATCAGCCACTGCCCCTTCGGCGAAGGCTCGGCGGCGAGCGCGAGCTCGCGGTCGCGCGCGATCGGATGATGGACGATCGCGATCACCGGCAGCCCGGCGCGTTCAACCGCGAGCAGGCCGCTCGCCAGCGTCTGGTTATCGAGCACGACGTCATAGGCGGCGCGATGCCGGCGCAGGTGATGCGCGACGCGGCGCCCGAAGGTATAGGGCTCGGGGAAGCCGCCGGAGAGATGCGCCATATACTCATAGCTGTCGGCAAGGCTGAGCAGGTGACGCGGGCGTAGCGCGCGGTGGCCGTGATGCGGCTGCGCGTAGAGATCGAGCGAAGGGATCGGCACCAGCCGTGCGCCGCGCACCGGTTCGGGATAGGGCGGCCCCGACAGGATATCGACATGGTGGCCGCGCCGGACGAGCGCGCCCGCCACATGGCGTACGAACACCCCTTGCCCGCCGACGCGCGGATCGGAACGATAGCAGAGGAAAGCGATGCGCAAGGGCGATCGGACAGGCGCCACCGCCTCCGCTTCGCTCCCCTGAACCCGCCACACGTCCCCGTATCCCCTCCGGACCCGCGGATGCGCTAGTGCCCACGATGTGGTCGGGCAAGCGATCTGCGGTAGGGACAGCCATGACATCGCACATCGACGAGACCGGAATGCTGAAGCGCGAGGGCGGCGGATTCGCGCTCGTCCGCGACGCGGGCGGTCGATACCGGCTGGAACTCGGCCGCACGCCGGTGGATCATGTCGAGAAGCGCGTGCGCGTCGCCGGCCGGCTGATCGGCGAGGGCATCGTCGAGGTCGACGGGCTGGCTCCGGCCTGAAGCGGCGGGCAGGTAGCCGCGCGGCGGCGGCGCGGCTAAGGCCCGGGCCATGCCCTCGCATCGCCGCGCCGTCTGGATCGTGCTCGCCGCCATCCTGATCGACACGATCGGCTTCGGCGTGGTGATGCCGGTGTTGCCGGGGCTCGTCACCCGGCTCGGTCATCTCGACGTCGAGGGTGCGGCGCGCATGGCCGGCTGGATGCTGGTGGTGTTCGCCGTCGGGCAGTTCGTCGCCGGGCCGGTGCTCGGCGCGCTGGGAGATCGCTTCGGGCGGCGGCCGGTGCTGGTGCTGGCGATGGCGGCGTTCGCGATCGACTACGGTCTGATGGCCTGGGCGCCGAGCCTGGGATGGCTGTTCCTTGGCCGCGCGATCGCGGGCATATCGGGCGCGCTGGTCGGCCCGGCGGGCGCGGTGATCGCCGACGTTTCGCCCGCGGAGGAGCGCAGCGCCGCCTTCGGCAAGCTCGGCGCGGCGTTCGGCGTCGGCTTCATCGTCGGCCCGGCGGTGGGCGGCCTCGTTGCCGGGCTGGGCGAGCGCGCGCCCTTCGCGGTGGCGGCGCTGCTCGCGGCCACCAACGCGATCGCCATGCTGGCGCTGCTGCCCGAAACGCTGGCGCCGGAGAACCGCCGCGCATTCCGATGGCGGGAGGCAACGGTGGTCGGCGCGTTCAAGCCGCTGTCCGGCACGGGGATCGCGGTGCCGATCCTCATCGCCTGGTTCCTGTGGCAGCTCGGCGCGGTCGCCTATCCTGCGACGTGGGCGTTCTGGGCGACGATCGTGCTCGGCTGGAACGCGCGGGCGATCGGCGCGTCGCTCGCCTTCATCGGCGTGATGACGGTGCTGGTGCAGACGCTGGTGGTGAAGCGCGCGGTCGCCCGGCTGGGAGAACGGCGCGCGGCGCTGCTCGGGCTGGCCGTCGGCATGGCGACGCTCCTCGCCTACGCGTTCGTCGATCGCGCTTGGCTCGTCTACGCGGTGTACGTGCCCGGCGCGCTGGGCGGGCTCGCCTACCCGGCGATGAACGGCATCCTGTCGCGGCTGGTCGACGCCCGGCACCAGGGCTCGCTGCAGGGGGGGCTGGGCAGCCTCAACAGCGTCGCCGCGATCGTGGGTCCGGTGCTGGCGACGCAGTCGCTGGCGGCGGGCGCGGCACATGGCTTCGCGGGCGCGGCCTTCCTCGTCGGCGCTGTGCTCGTCGGGACGGCCCTGGCGATCGTCTCGGTCTCGCTGCCGCGCCAGCCGATCGAGCGAAGCGAGTCGGCGGAAGCCTGAAGCCGTACACCGAGACGAACCGACGCCATGAAGCGTCGAGGCGACGAGCGGACACTCGCCACACACCGCCCGCCGCAGCGCAGCATCGACCTGCCGCCCGGCGCTTCCGATCGGAAGCGGCACCGCTATCCACGCCGCAACCCAACCTAGGTTGCGAGAACAAGCTTGTTGAAACTGTCGCGTGTCGCTTTCTGTTCCCTGGCGCTGACGCTCGCCGCGTTGCCGGCCCCGGCCAGCGCCATGGATGGCCAGTTTTGGCAGTGCGCCACCTTCGCGCGCATGTTCTCCGGCCTCCAGCTCTTCGGCGCGGCGGCCGGATGGTGGAGCCAGGCGGTGGGGCGTTACACGCGCGGCGGCGCCCCGGCGGTGGGCGCGGTAATGGTGTTCAAGGCAATCGGCTCGATGCGCTCGGGCCACGTCGCCACCGTCAGCCAGGTCGTGTCCGATCGGATCGTCAAGGTGACGCACGCCAACTGGTCGGTCCGCGGCCAGATCGAGCGCGACGTCGAGGTGATGGACACCTCGGCGCAGGGGGACTGGTCGTCCGTCCGCGTCTGGTTCCGCGGGCTCCACGATCTCGGGCAACGCAACTATCCGGTGTACGGCTTCATCTACGGCGGCAAGGCGGATGCGCCGCCGCCCGCGCAGGTCAAGCCCCGCCTCGTAGCCGCGCAGTCCGCGACGCCCGCGCCCGTCACGGCGGCACCGGGGCTTGCCACGGATCTGCTGGCGCGTGCCGCGCCCCTCGCCCTGACGGCGGACGCGTCCTCCTCCACGCTCCGCCTCGCCGCGCTCGCGGGCTGATCGCACCCGCGTTCACCGCTTGCTTACGCCCGCCGCGCTAGGCAGCGTGGCGTGATGGATCAGCACCTCGTGCCCGCGGCGCGCCCGCGCTCGGCGGTGTCACCGGGCGTCGGCTACGCCGGCGTCGCGGGCCTCGGCCTGTGGGCGGTGGTCGCGCACCATCATGGGCTCGACGGGCCGTATGCGGCGCTGGTGGCGCTGCTCGCCGCCGCGATCCCGATGCTCGGCTGGTCGCTGCTCGTCGATCGCGTCCACCGCAACCTCACCACCGGGATCGACTGGTCCGCGCCGCCCCGTCCGTGGCGCGAGGCGCTCGACACCGGGCTCGTCAAGCTCGCCGGATTGTGGACGACCTGGGGGCTGATCGGCTTCGCCTACGCGATCGGCCGCTGGTACTGGCACCCGCCCGGCCTGTTCGCGATGCAGGTGCTGGCGACGCTGCTGCCGATCGCCGGCGTGCTCTCCATCCCCTACATCCTGTGGATCGAGCGGCGGATCGTCCAGCCGCGAGACGGCTGCTGGCAGTTCGGCCGGCTGCTCCTCGGCCACGAGCTCGACGCCGATGGACGCGAGGCGGTGTGGGGCCACGCCCGCGCCTGGGCCGTCAAGGGTTTCTTCACCGCCTTCATGCTGGGCGCCATGCCGGGCAACTGGAACCAGGTGATGACGATCGATCCCGCCAAGTGGTGGAGCGATCCGGTGGCGCTGGGCGGCGGACTCGTCGCCGTCATGTTCCTGGTCGACGTGACGATCGCCACCGTCGGCTATCTCGCCACCTTTCGCCCGCTCGATTCGCACATCCGCTCGGCCAATCCCTACGCGGCGGCGTGGACGGCGGCGCTGATCTGCTACCCGCCCTTCTCGATGATGAACGCGGGCGGCCCGCTCGATTACTCCCCGGGGCTCGGCCACTATGACCATTGGCTGGCCGGCCACCCGCTGCTGCTCGCGATCGACGCCTTCGCGCTGATTGCGCTCACCGGGATCTACGCCTGGGCGACGATCGCGTTCGGCCTGCGCTTCTCCAACCTCACGCATCGCGGCATCCTGACGCACGGGCCCTACGCCTGGAGCAAGCACCCCGCCTACCTCGCCAAGAACCTGTTCTGGTGGTGCTTCGCGCTGCCCTTCCTGACGACGGGCGACTGGACGGACGGGGTACGCAACTGCACGATCCTGGCGCTCGTCAACGCGGTCTACTGGTGGCGCGCGAAGACGGAGGAGCGGCACCTGTCCGCCGATCCGGTCTACGTCGCCTACGCCCGCTGGATGGCGGCGCACGGGCCCGTCACCCGGATGCTAGCGCGGCCGGCGCCGCCGCCGACGCCCGTCGCCGCCGAGTAGCCGTTCAGTAGGCCATCGCCTCGTAGACACGGCCGAGGTCGCCGCCCCATTCTCCCTGGTAGGCGGCGAGCAGCGCGTCGGCCGGCGTCCGCCCGCTGGCGACGATCTCGCGCAGGGGATTGAGGAAGCCGGTCTCGTCGTTGCCGGCGCCGTCGAAGCGCGCGCGCGCGCGCAAGCCCGCGGTGGCGATCTCGAGCACCTCGCGGCCGAGCGTGCGGAAGTCGCGCCCCCGCGGCCCCTGCGTGCCAAGCCCGAGGCGCGGCACCTGCGCGCGGATGCGGTGATGATCCTCGATCGTCCAGTGGCGCACGAGCTGCCACGCCGCGTCCAGCGCGTCGTCGTCGTACAGCAGGCCTACCCAGAAGGCGGGCAGCGCGCAGATCCGGCTCCACGGCCCGCCGTCGGCGCCGCGCATCTCCAGGAAGGTCTTGAGCCTGACCTCCGGGAAAGCGGTGGAGAGATGGTCCACCCAGTCCGACAGCAGCGGTCGCTCGCCGGGCAGCACCTCCAGCCGGCCCTCCATGAAGTCGCGGAAGGAGAGGCCGGCGGCGTCGATGTAGCGCCCGTCGCGATAGGCGAAGTACATCGGCACATCGAGCATGTAGTCGGCGTAGCGTTCGTAGCCGAAGCCCTCCTCGAACACGAAGGGCAGCATCCCCGTGCGCCTCGGGTCCGTGTCCGTCCAGATGTGCGAGCGGAAGGAGAGGAAGCCGTTGGGCTTGCCCTCCGTAAAGGGCGAGTTGGCGAACAAGGCGGTGGCGAGCGGCTGGAGCGCCAAGCTGACCCGGAACTTCTTCACCATGTCCGCCTCCGACGCATAGTCGAGGTTGGTCTGGATGGTGCAGGTGCGCAGCATCATGTCGAGGCCGAGCGTGCCGACCTTGGGCATGTGGTTGAGCATGATCGCGTAGCGGCCCTTGGGCATCACCGGCAGGTCCGCGCGGGCCTTGTCCGGCCAGAAGCCGAGCCCGAGGAAACCGAGCCCCAGCTTCTCGCCCACCGCCTTCACCTGCTCCAGGTGCCGCCCGGTCTCCGCGCAGGTCTGGTGGAGATTGTCGAGCGGCGCGCCCGACAGCTCGAATTGGCCGGCGGGCTCCAGGCTGACGCCACCGTCGGCGCCGGACAGCGCGATGACGTTGCCGCCCTCGATCACCGGCTCCCAGCCATAGGCGGTCAGGCCGTCGAGCAGGTCGCGGATGCCGCCAGGCTCGTCGTAGGACGGCGCGCGGTGATCGGCCGTGCGGAACACGAACTTCTCGTGCTCGGTGCCGATCCGCCAGCGATGCTTCGGCTTCTCGCCGCTCGCGAACAGCGCGATGAGTTCGTCGCGGCCGGCGATCGGGGGCGAGGCGGAGGCGGTGTCGAGGCGCTGCGTCATCGCGTGCGCGCCTAGGCGGTGCGCGGGCAAGCCGCAATGCCGCCGCGCTCTCCGAAGCCGTTGAGGCGTTCAGCCGTGGTGCAGGCTCGCCGAAGGCAATGCCTGCCGCTCCAGGCCACCCTCGTCGTCTCAGCGCCAGTCCCCTGCCGTCGCCATCCACAGCGACACCGCCGCCAGCGCCGCCGTCTCCGCACGCAGGATGCGCGGGCCGAGCGTCAGGCCGCGCGCCTGGGGCAATGCGCGGATCGTCTCGCGCTCGGCCGGATCGAAGCCGCCCTCAGGGCCGATCAGGATCGCCGCCGGGCCGGCGCGCGCCACCTCGGGCAGCGGCGCGCCGCCCGTCTCGTCGGCGAAGAGGAGCTGGCGGTCGGCCGGCCAGTCGCGCAGCAGGGCGGGAAGCTTCACCGGCTCGTCCAGCACCGGCAGCGCGGTGCGGCCGCATTGCTCGGCCGCCTCGATCATGTGCGCGCGCAGCCTGTCGAGGTTGAGCCGGTCGACGACGGTGCGCCGGGTCAGCACCGGCACCAGCCGCGCGACGCCGAGCTCGCACGCCTTCTCCGCCAGCCAGTCGATGCGCTGGCGCTTCACCGGCGCGGCACACAGCCACAGGTCCGGCATCGGCTCGCGCGGCGCGAGATGCGCGACGGCGCGCAACCGTGCATCCCGACGGCCGGCGACGACGATCTCCGCCGCCCACTCCCCCGTGCGGTCGTCGAACAGCCGCACCGCATCGCCGACGCCGAGCCGCATCACCATCAGGAGATAATTGGCCTGCGCGGCGTCGAGCCTCACCTCCGCGCCTTCGGCAAGGCTCGTATCGACGAACAGGCGCGGCGCGCTGTTCGGGGGCCAGGCCGGGGTGGCGGTCACGCGCGGCGTCTAGCTCGGCGGCCCGCCGCCCGACAAGCGCCGCCGGCGCAGACGGCGCTTTCCAGCCGGCGAGGCGTCTGCCATCGACGTCGGCGTGCATCCCTCCCCCTTTCCTGCCGCGGTTCCCGACAGCGAGCGCCACGGCCTGCTCGCCGCGCTGCCGCCGGCCGCGCGCGACTATGCCGCGCTGGCGCGGCTCGATCGGCCGATCGGCGCGTGGCTGCTGTTCTGGCCCGGGGCGTGGGCGGTGCTGCTCGCCGGCGCCCCGCCCGGCAGGAGCATGCGGCTGATCCTGCTGCTGGGGATCGGCGCGGTGGCGATGCGAGGGGCCGGCTGCGTCTACAACGACATCGTCGATCGCGATCTCGACGCGCGCGTCGCGCGCACCCGCGCCCGTCCGCTGGCGAGCGGGCGGATCAGGCCGCGCGCCGCGTGGCTCTGGCTCGCCTGCCTGTGCCTCGTCGGCCTGGGCGTGCTGCTCTGCCTGCCGCGCCTCGCGCAGGGGCTGGCGCTGGCGAGCCTCGCGCCCGTCGCCGCCTATCCTTTCATGAAGCGGATCACCTGGTGGCCGCAGGCATGGCTCGGCCTCGTCTTCTCGTGGGCGGCGCCGGTCGGCTGGGCGGCGGCGACGGGCGCGCTGCCGCCTGCGGCGCTCGCGCTTTGGGCGGGAACGCTCTGCTGGGTGGTCGGCTACGACACGATCTACGCGCTGCAGGATATCGAGGACGACGTGCTCGCGGGCGTGAAGTCCTCGGCGCGCGCGTTAGGCGGGCGCGTCCGGGCGGGCGTGTCGCTGTTTTACTTGGGCGCGGTGGCGCTGTGGGGGTTGGCCTTCTGGCTGCGGCGGCCCGACCCGCTGGCGGTGGCGACGCTGCTGCCGGCGACGATCCACCTCGCCTGGCAGGTGGCGACGCTCGACCCGGCCTCGCCGGCGCACGCGCTCTCCCGCTTCCGCTCGAACCGCGACGCCGGGCTGTTGATCGCGCTGGCGGCGTTGGCGGTCGGGAGCGCGGGGCTTTGACGTCGCCGGGCGGCGTCCCTAACTCGCCTGCGATGCCGATCTCCGATACCGCCGTGGCCCGCGCGGCCGACCTTGTCGCCGCCGCGCGGAAGGCAGGCGCCGACGCCGCCGACGCGCTCTACGTCCGCTCGCAGTCCACCGCCGTCTCGGTGCGGCTCGGGGCGCTGGAGGATGTCGAGCGCTCGGACGGCGAGACGATCGGCCTCAGGCTGTTCGTCGGCCGCCGCTCCGCCAGCGTGTCCGCTTCCGACCTCTCCGACGCCTCGCTCGGCCTGCTGGTCGAACGCGCGCTGGCGATGGCGAGGGAGGCGCCCGAGGACCGCTACGCCGGGCTCGCGCCCGAGGATCGGCTGATGCGCGGCACCGTGCCCGACGTCGACGGCGACGACGGCGGCGAGACCGCGCCCGAGGCGCTGCGCGACCGCGCGCTCGCCGCCGAGGACGCCGCGCGCGCCGTCGCCGGCGTCACCAACAGCGAGGGCGCGTCGGCGAGCGTCGGGCGCACCACGATCGCGCTCGCCACATCGGCCGGCTTCTCCGGTGGCTACGCGACGAGCGGCCACGGCACGTCCGCCGCCGTCATCGCCGGCGAGGGCGGCGCCATGCAGCGCGATTACGCATTCCGGTCCGCGCGTCACCTCGCGGACCTGGAACAGGCCGCGGCGATCGGCGCGCGCGCCGGCACGCGCGCGGTCGAGCGGCTGAACCCGATCAAGATCGGGTCGGGCGCCATGCCGATCGTGTTCGATCGCCGCGTCGGCACCGGCCTGCTCGGGCACCTCGTCGGCGCGATCACAGGATCGGCGGTGGCGCGGCGCACGAGCTTCCTTCTCGATGCACTCGGCGAGCGCGTGTTCGACACCGGTGTCACCGTCGTCGACGATCCGCTCCGCGTGCGTGGCTTGGGCTCACGGCCGTTCGACGGCGAGGGACTGTCCACCGCGCGGCGCGATCTCGTCGCCGACGGCGTGCTGACCGGCTGGCTGCTCGACTCGGCCTCGGCGCGGCAACTGGGGCTGGAGCCCACCGGCAACGCGACGCGCGGGCTCGGCGGCCCGCCGGGCGCGGGCACGAGCAACCTGTGGATGGCGGCGGGATCGCTGCCGGTCGACGCGCTGATCGCCGACATCGGGCGGGGCCTGTGGATTACCGAGCTGATCGGACAGGGTGTCAACCTCGTCACCGGCGACTATAGCCGGGGCGCTGCGGGCTTCCTGATCGAGGACGGGCGGCTGGGCCCGCCCGTCGCCGAGATCACCATCGCGGGCAACCTGCGCGACATGTTCCGCGCCGCCGTGCCCGCCGACGACCTGGAGCTCGCCCGCGCGGTGGAGGTGCCGACGATCCGCATCGACGGGATGACGGTGGCCGGTGCCTGAGACGCTGGTCGATGCCGTCACGGCCGCCGCCGCCGAGGCCGGGCAGCTCGCGCTCGCCAAGGCGGCACACGGCGTCGAGCGTTGGGAGAAGGCGGGCGGCGAGCCCGTGTGCGAGGCCGACCTCGCGATCGACGCGCTGCTCCGCGAGCGCCTCGCTGGCATCGACGCGGATGCCGGCTGGCTCTCCGAGGAGACCGCCGACAACACCGATCGACTGAAATGCGATCGGCTATGGGTGGTCGATCCGATCGACGGCACGCGCGACTATCTGCGCGGGCGGCCCGGCTGGGCGGTGTCGGTGGCGCTGATCGAGCGCGGGCGTCCGCTGATCGGGGTGCTGGAGGCGCCGGCGCGGGGCGAGCGCTGGGTGGCGCGGGCCGGGCTCGGCGCCACGCGCAACGGCCTGCCCGTACAGGTCGCCGCGCGTCACGCGCTGGCTGGCGCGCGCGTTCCCGCCGACCGCTTCGCCGAGCGCGACCATGATCTCGTGCCGGTGCCGCGCCCCAATTCGATCGCGCTGCGGATCGCGATGGTCGCCTCGGGCGAGGCCGATCTCGTGGCCACGATCCGCTGGGGGCACGAGTGGGACGTCGCCGCCGCCGTGCTGATCGCGGAGGAGGCGGGCGCCACCGTCAGCGACGCGGCCGGCCGGCCGCTGGCGTTCAACACGCCATCGGCGGAAGCGTTCGGCGTGCTGGTGACGGCACCAGGCATCCACGCCGCCGCCGTCGAGCGGCTCGCCACCTATCCCGAGATGACTGAGAAGCTGGGCCGCGCGCGGTAACGGCGGGAACGCCGCGCCCGCGCGCGATCCTCAGGCCGCGCTCAGCCGCGCCTCCAGCGCCTGCTGCTCCGCCCAGATCTGCTTGGGCACGCGATCGCCGAGCTTGCGCAGATCTTCGGCGGAGAGCTTCGCCTCCTCGCGCCAGATGCCGGGATCGACCGACAACAGCTCGGCCAGCGCGCCCTCGCGCATTGCCAGCCCGTCGACGTCGATCGCCGCGTCGGTCGGCAGGCGGCCGATCGGCGTGTCCTTGGCGTCCGCCTCGCCCTCCAGCCGCTCGACGATCCACTTGAGCACGCGGACATTGTCGCCGAAGCCCGGCCACAGGAACTTGCCTTCGGCCGACTTGCGGAACCAGTTGACGACGTAGATGCGCGGCAGCTGCTTGGCGTCGCTGCCCGCCGCCTCGCCAACTTTCAGCCAATGGCCGAAATAATCCGCCATGTTGTAACCGCAGAAGGGCAGCATCGCGAACGGGTCGCGGCGCAGCGCGCCGATCTTGCCCTCCGCCGCCGCCGTGCCTTCCGACGCGATGTTGGCGGCAAGATAGACGCCGTGGTTCCAGTCGAGCGCCTCGGTGACGAGCGGCACCGCCGACGCACGACGCCCGCCGAACAGGATCGCCGAGATCGGCACGCCGGCGGGATCCTGCCACTCGGCCGCGATCGAGGGGCACTGGCCGGCGGGTGCCGTGAAGCGCGCATTGGGGTGCGCGGCGGGCTTGTCGCTGCCCGGCGACCAAGGGTTGCCCTGCCAATCGATCAGCTTCTCGGGCGGGCTGTCGGTCAGCCCCTCCCACCACACGTCACCGTCCTCGGTGATCGCGGTATTGGTGTAGATGCAGTTGGCGGTCAGCGTGTCGACCGCGTTCTTGTTGGTGGAGACGCCGGTGCCCGGCGCCACGCCGAAGAAGCCGGCCTCCGGATTGACCGCGTAGAGCCGCCCGTCCTTGCCGAAGCGCATCCACGCGATGTCGTCGCCGATCGTCTCGGCCTTCCAGCCGGGGATGGTCGGCTCCAGCATCGCCATGTTGGTCTTGCCGCATGCGGACGGGAAGGCGGCGGTGACGTAGTGAACCTTGCCCTTGGGGCTGGTGAGCTTGAGCACCAGCATATGCTCGGCCAGCCAGCCCTCGTCGCGCGCCATGACGCTGGCGATACGCAGCGCGAAGCACTTCTTGCCGAGCAGCGCGTTGCCGCCATAGCCCGACCCGTAGGACCAGATCTCACGCGTTTCGGGGTAGTGCACGATATATTTGGTCTCGTTGCACGGCCACGGCACGTCCGCCTGACCAGCGCCGAGCGGCATGCCGACCGAGTGGACGCAGCGGACGAAGAAGCCGTCCTCGCCCAGCATGTCGAGCGCCTGCGCGCCCATCCGCGTCATGATCTTCATCGAGAGCACGACGTAGGGGCTGTCCGTCAGTTCGACGCCGATCGCCGACTTGTCGGAGCCGATCGGGCCCATGCAGTAGGGCACGACGTACATCGTGCGGCCGGCCATGCAGCCGTCGAAGAGCGGACTGAGCGTCTGCCGCATCTCGGCGGGATCCGCCCAGTTGTTGGTCGGGCCCGCGTCGAACTCGTTGGCGGAGCAGATGAAGGTGCGGCTCTCCACGCGCGCGACGTCCTTGGGATCGGAACGCGCGTAGAAGCTGTTGGGCCGCTTCTCGGCATCAAGCGGGATCAGCGTGCCGGCGGCGACGAGCTCGGCGGAAAGCTCGTTCCACTCGGCGTCGGAACCGTCGCACCAGCGGATCGCGTCGGGCTTGGTGACGGCGGCGATGTCGGCCACCCACGCCTTCAGCGCCTCGTGACGGGTCGGCGCGTCCGTGCCCACGCCCTCGCGCACATCGATCGCCGTCGCCATTCACCTGTCTCCTGAGTGCGCGCTGCCCGGCCGGGCTCCCGTTCCACCCTTAGCCTGCCGCGCCGGAATGTGGAGTCTCGGCACGCCGAGTCAACGCGGGCGATCGCCGCCGGTGTCGCAAAATCGGTCGCGCGATCGCGGATTGGATGCCGGAGGCGGGAGCCCGCGTCACCGGCTGCAGCCGCAAGCAGGACGCGCTACCGGAGCCGCCACGGCACCGGCACGGTCATGGCTGCCTAGGCCACCTGCGCGCGGAGGCGATGACGGTGCCGACGCTCGGCCCCCGCTGGGCCTTTGCAGCCGCCGGTGCGCTCCTCGCTCAACCCCTTTCCGCGCGCGAGCGCCGGCGGGTGTCCACCGTCGTCCACTTCGCTAGGCGCTGCTCGCCACGACATGGCGGTGACGTGGTGGCCCCGCCCCCGAAACCGCGGCGGCAGGGCCGCCGCCGGGAGGACGCCGCCGACGCCCAGTGGCGCGCCGGGGGCCGATCCCTAGCGGGCGAGGTGCTGGACGAAGAACTCCGCCGTCCGTCCGTCCGCCAGCGTCGCACCCGCTTCGTCGCGGCGCTTGCCGAACGTGTCGGCGAACCCGTGATCCAGCCCCTCATAGTCGTGCAGCGTCACCCTGGGATGGTCGTCCAGCCCCTCGTGCATCGCCTTCTGTACCTCGGGCGCGACGAAGCCGTCGTCGGTAGGGATGTGCAGCATGACGGGGCGCGCGATCGCGTGCGACTCGCGCACCAGCCCGTCGATGCCGACGCCGTAGTAACCGACCGCCGCGTCGACATCGGTGCGCGTTGCGACCATGAAGGCGAGCCTGCCGCCCATGCAGAAGCCGACCGCGCCGACCTTGCCGCCGCCCGCGAGCCCGCGCGCCTCACGGATGGTCGCCTCCAGATCGGCGACGCCCTGGTCTTGGTCGAACTTCTGGATCATCGCGATGCCACGCTCCAGTCCGTCGCTCTGGTCGGGATCGACTTCGAAGCCCGGCTCAATTCGCCAGAACAGATCGGGCGCAACCGCGACATAGCCCTGCTCCGCCCAGCGGTCGCACTTGGCGCGGATGCCCTCGTTTACGCCGAACACCTCCTGGATGACGACGATGGCCGCCTTGGGCGCGTCCCGCGGCTCGGCGACGTAGGCGGCGAAGCGGCCTGGCCCGTTCAGCTCGGCGATCTCGATCTGGCGGCTCATCGGCACGATCCTCCTCGTGGTTTCCCCCCTTTAGCAGCGGCGTCCCTCCCAGGGCAACCGCCGCTTCGCGCCCCGCAGAGCGGGTCGCGACGCCGCGCTCGAGGCCTCATCCCGCTCGGCGACTCGGATCGGATCGGGTAGAGGAACCCGCGTCAGACGGGACAACCCATCAGGCGAGCATCGCGAATTCACCGTAGCCGCCCTGGAAGAAGAGCAGCGGACCCGCCTTGCTCTCGACCTCCAGCTCCTTGACGCGGCCCAGCGCGATGTCGTGGTCCCCTGCTTCGTGGACGGCATGGAGGTCGCAGTCGATCCACGCCACCACGCCGTCGAGGATCGGCGAGCCGTTCGCCGAGACACGGTGGCTGATGTCGGCGAACTTGTCGCCGCCCTTGCTCGCGAAGCGGCGGCACACCGCCTCCTGGTCGCTCGCCAGCACGTTCGCGCAGAACTTGCCCGCCGCCTGGATGCGCGGCCAGCTCGTCGAACGGCGATCGGGGAAGAAGGCGACCAGCGGCGGCTCAAGCGAAACCGAGGAGAAGGAGCCGATCGCGAGGCCCACCGGGTCGCCGCCGGGATCGATCGCGGTGATGACGCAGACGCCGGTCGGGTAGTGGCCGAGCACGCGCCGGAAGGTGGCACCGTCGACATCGGGAGTGCTGTTGCTGTTCATGGCGGCGCCATCATGCGCTGCTCGGACCGTCCGGTCGAGAGGGCATCGCATGGGCTCGCGCGATTGGCCGTTCTTCCCATGCGGCTCTTGCTCCCGGTCGCCCCGCCCGCCAACAGCGGCGGATGATCGCGCCCGTCCGCCCCCGTCGCTCGATGCTCTACGTACCCGGCGACAAGCCACGCGCGCTCGCCAAGGCGATGGCGCTGCCCGCCGACGGCCTGATCCTCGACCTCGAGGACGCGGTCGCGCCCGGTAACAAGCACGCGGCACGGCAGGCGATCGTTGAGGCGGTGGCGGACGGCGGGCACGGCGCGCGCGAGCTGATCCTGCGGGTCAGCGCGGCCGACTGCGCGGAGGATTTCGTGCTGGCTGAACGGCTTCCGCTCGACGGCGTGCTGCTGCCCAAGGTCGAAGACGCCGGGACGGTGCGCGGCGCCGCCGAGCGGACGCCGCACCCGATCTGGTGCATGATCGAGACGCCGCTGGGCGTGCTGCGCGCGCCCGAGATCGCGGCGGCGTCCGCGTCGCTGGCGGGCTTCGTCGCGGGCACCAACGATCTCGCCAAGGATTTGCGCGCGCGCCACGTTCCCGATCGCGCGCCGCTGCTGACGTCGCTGTCGCTGGTGCTGCTCGCCGCCCGCGCGCACGGGCTCGCAGCGATCGACGGCGTGCACCTCGATCTCGACGACGCGGCCGGGTTCGAGGCGGCGTGCCGGCAGGGGCTGGCATTGGGCTTCGACGGCAAGTCGCTCGTCCATCCCGGCACGATCGATGCGGCCAACCGCATCTTCGCGCCCTCGCCCGACGAGATCGCCCGCGCCCGCGAGATGGTGGCGGCGTGGGAAGCGCGGCCCGCGGGCACCGGCGTCGCGCGGATCGGCGGCACGATGGTGGAGCAGCTCCACGTCGACGAGGCGGAGCGGCTGCTGGCATTCGCGGAGATGATCGAGGCACGCGGCTAGCGACGCGCGCTCAGCCCTTGCCGTTGCGCCGTCGCGTCTCCCAGCCTTTCCGCGCGGCGGCGGAGCGTTGCTCCGACGAGCCGGATTTATGCGCCTTGCCGCCCTTGCGCGATGCCTCGTGCGTCGCCGCCTTGCCGCGCCCGGAGCCGGACTTCTTGCCGCCGCCGTCGTCCGTGTTGACGGTCGCCCAGGCGCGGCGCTCGGCCTCCTGCTCGGGCACGCCGCGCTTCTCATAGCCTTCCTCGATATGCTCGGCCTTGCGCTGCTGCTTGGTCGTATAGGCGTCCTTGTCGCCCCGCGGCATCAGGAGAGGCCTTCCTCGGAGAGCGCCTTGGCGAAGCCCGGCCGCGCCTTCAGCCGATCGAAATAGCCGTCCAGGCCGGCGGGCAGCGGCAGGCCATTCTTCCGCGCCCACATTAGCATGACGAACAAGTAGCAGTCCGCCACAGACAGCGCGTCGCCGAGCAGGAAGTCGCCGCCCGAAAGCTGGTCGGCGATCGTCTGGAGCCGCTTTCCGATCGTCTGGGCCGCCTCGTCCTTCTCGATCTGGCTGGCGTCGAGCTTGAAGAAGGGCTTGAAGCTCTTGTGCAGCTCGGTGGAGATGAAGGCCAACATCTCCAGCGCTCGGAAGCGCTTGATGCCGCCCGCCGGCATCAGCGCGCCCGCCTTGTCGGCGATATAGCTCAGCACGGCGATGTTCTCGGTCAGCACGCCGCCGTCATCGAGCGCAAGCGCGGGGACGTAGCCCTTGGGGTTGACGGCGGTGAAGTCCTGCCCGTCCTCGACGCGCTTCGTCTTCAGGTCCACCTTGGCGAGCTCGTAGGGGAGCTCGGCCTCGGCGAGCGCGATGTGATCGGCCAGGCTGCACGCGCCGGGTGCGTAGTAGAGCTTCATGCGAAATTTCCTCGATCGTCGGCAGGGAAACGAGCCTGCGCGACGCTGGTGCCGCGCCGGCCGCGCCTGTAATCGCATCCGAAAAGGAGACGGGGATGCTGGGCCGACTGAAGCCGATCGAGCCGCCGGCGGGCGACGCCGCCCACCGGCTGCGCCGCACGCTCGGCTGGCCGCACCTGGTGGCGCTGGGCGTCGGCGCGATCGTCGGCACCGGCATCCTCACGCTCACCGGCGTCGGCGCGGCGCTGGCCGGGCCGGGCGTGATCCTGTCGTTCCTGATCGCGGGCACGGTCTGCGCGGCCGCCGCGCTCTGTTACGCCGAACTGGCGACGATGATCCCGCAATCGGGCTCAGCCTACACCTACGCCTATTCCGCGATCGGCGAGCGGGTGGCGTGGGTGGTCGGCTGGTCGCTGATCCTCGAATATTCGGTGGTGTGCTCAACGGTGGCGGTCGGCTGGTCTGGCTATTTCGCCGGGTTCATGGCGGGCATCGGCCACCCGCTGCCGACCGCTATCATCGCCGGACCGGCGGCGGGCGGCGTCGTCAACCTGCCGGCGGTGGCGATCATCGCCGTGGTGGCGGGGCTGCTGCTCGTCGGCACGCGCGAGTCCGCCACGCTCAACGTCGTGCTGGTGGCGCTCAAGATCGCGGCGCTGGCGATGTTCGTGGCCGTGGCGCTGCCCGCCTTCGACGTCGGCCACTTCCGGCCGCTGATGCCCTACGGCTTCTTCCAGCATGCCGGGCCGGACGGCACCAAGCGCGGGGTGATGGCGGCGGCGTCGATCATCTTCTTCGCCTTCTACGGCTTCGACGCGGTCTCCACGGCGGCGGAGGAGGCGCGCGATCCCAAGCGCGACCTGACGATCGGTATCGTCGGATCGATGCTGGCGTGCGTGGCGATCTACGTCGCGGTGGCGGCGAGCGCGATCGGCGCGGTGGCGCCCTCCGCCTTCGCCGACAGCGCGGAGCCGCTGGCGCTGGTGCTGCGCACGCTTAACGCGCCGCGCGCCGCCGCGATCTTCGGCGCGGTGGCGGTGGTGGCACTGCCCACCGTCATCCTCGCCTTCCTGTTCGGGCAGACGCGCATCTTCTTCGTCATGGCGCGCGACCGGCTGCTGCCGCCCGCGCTCGGCCGCGTCTCGGCGCGCAGCGGCGTGCCGGTGGCGGTGACGATCGGCACCGCCGCGATCGTCGCGGCGATCGCCGCCTTCCTGCCGCTCGCCGAGATCGCGGCGCTCGCCAATGCGGGCACGCTGTGCGCTTTCGTGGCGGTGGGCGCCTCGCTGCTGGTGCTGCGCCGACGCGATCCCGACCGGGCGCGCCCGTTCCGCGCGCCGGCCGCGCCGCTCGTCGGCGGCGTGGCGGTGATCGGCTGCTGCTATCTGTTCCTCAACCTGCCGGCGGCGACGCAACTGCGCTTCGTCGTCTGGAACGCGATCGGGCTGGCGGTGTATCTCGGCTACAGCCGTCGGGCGGCTAGAGCAGCGTCGTGAGCGCCTCGCGCCAGCGGTCCGGGAGCGGCACCGGCCTACGCGAATCGCGGCCGACGACGACGTGGACGAAGCCGCCTTCCGCCGCCGGCTCCGCCTCGCCTCGCGCGAACACGCCCAGCCGGTAGGTGACGCTGGACGTGCCCAGCCGCTCCACCGCCAGCCCCACCTCCACGGCTTGCGGAAAGACGAGCGAGCGCGCGTAGCGGCAGCCGGTCTCCGCGACGGGGGTGCGATCGGCCATTCCCCGCCCCTAGTGCCGCAGCGGCGGCGCAGCTAGGGCGTCGCCATGACCGTCCACATCCTCGCCACCGGCACCAGCCGGGGCATCGGCGCCGCCATCGCCTCCGCGCTCGACCAAGCCGACGTCCGCCTCGTCGGCCACGCCAGCCGCCCCGCCGAGGGCAGCGCCGCCGTCCCCGCCGACCTGGCCGAGCCCGGCGCCGCCGACGCGCTGTGGCGCGAGGCGCTGGACCGGCTCGACGGGCGCGTGGACGTGCTCGTCAACAATGCCGGCGTGTTCGAGGCCAACCCGATCGACGCCGAGGACTGGCTGGAGGGTTGGGAGCGCACGATGCGCATCAACCTCACCGCCGCCGCCGAACTGTGCCGCCACGCCGTGCGCCACTGGCGCGAGCGGGGCGTGGGCGGCCGCATCGTCAACGTCGCCAGCCGCGCCGGGCATCGCGGCGATTCGCCCGCGCACTGGCACTACGCCGCCTCCAAGGCGGGCATGATCGCGATGACCAAGACGATCGCGCGCGGCTACGCGAGCGACGGCATCCTCGCCTTCGCGGTAGCGCCGGGCTTCACCATGACGGGGATGGCGGACGACTATCTCGCGTCGCGCGGCGGGGACAAGCTGCTTGCCGACATCCCGCTCGGCCGCGTCGCCGCGACGGAGGAGATCGCCGAGGCGGTTCGCTGGCTGGCGCTCGACGCGCCCGCCTCGCTGACCGGCGCGACGCTGGACCTCAACGGGGCGAGCTATGTCCGCTAGTTCCGGGACCGCCGAGCCCGAGAGCTGGCGGATCACCCTGCCCTGCACGCGCGCGGAAGCCGAGGCGCTGGCATCCGCGACCGAGCTGTTCGCCACGCTCGACGAGCCGCCGGTGATCGACGTCCGCGAGCCCGACGAGGCGAGGCCCGACGACTGGCTGCTCGACGCCTACACGCTCGGCGAGCCGGACGCGGAGGCGGTGGCGGCGGTGCGCGCGCTGATCGCCTCCACCGGCGCCGAGCCCGAGATCGCCGCCGTGCCGCCGCAGGACTGGGTGACGATGAGCCAGGCCGGGCTGGAGCCGATCCGCGCCGGCCGCTTCGTAGTCCACACCCCCGCGCACGCCGCCGCGGTCGGCGCGCGCGAGATCGGGCTGGAGATCGCCGCCAACCGCGCCTTCGGCACCGGCCACCACGCCACCACCGCCGGTTGCCTGGAGACGCTGGATGCGCTCAAGCGGCGGGGCCGGCGCTTCGCGGCCGTGGCGGACGTCGGCACCGGGACGGGGCTGCTCGCCTTCGCCGCGCTGAAGCTGTGGCCCCGCGCGCGGGCGCTGGCGACGGATATCGATCCCGTCTCGATCGAGATCACGCTCGACAACGCCGTCGCCAACCAGGTGCGCATCGGCGACGGGCGCGGGCGGCTGGTGGCGGCGGTGGCGGAGGGCGTCGCGCACCCGCTGTACGAGGCGATGGGGCCGTTCGACCTCGTCGTCGCCAACATCCTCGCCCAGCCGCTGATCGAACTCGCGCCCGGTATCGCCAGCGTCATAGCGCCGGGCGGCGCGCTGGTGCTGGCGGGGCTGATGAGCCCCCAGGCCGCCGCCGTCAGCACCGCCTATGTCGCCCAGGGCTTCCGCCGCGCGGGCGCGATCGAGCGCGGCGCCTGGACGATCCTGGAGATGCGGATGCGGCGTTAGGCGGGTGCCCGCTCCGTCGCATGCGCCTGCGTGCCGCGCGTCAGCACCTCATCGTCATCGAGGAGCGCGTCGGGGGCGAGATCGGGCAGCGATGCCAGCCGCTCGTACAGCGGCGCGAAGTCGGTCTCGACGGTGGCGGCAAGCAGGTCCGCGAAACTGTCGATGACGAAATAGACCTGCTGGTAATCGTCGATGCGGTAGCGGGTGCGCATCACGCGTTCGAGGTCGAAGCCCAAACGGTTGGGGCTGTCGCTGTCGAGCGCGAACAGGCTCTCGCCCCGGCTCGAGACGATCCCCGATCCGAACAGCCGCAGCCCGCCCGCCTCGCGCACCAGACCGAACTCGACGGTATACCAGTAGAGCCGGGCGAGCTTGTCGAGCGATCCGAATCCCAGCGAGCGCAGCCCGCCCTTCCCGTACGCCTCCATGTAATCCGCGAACACCGGGTCGGCGAGCATCGGCACGTGGCCGAACACGTCGTGGAAGACGTCGGGCTCCTGCAGATAGTCGAGCTGGTCGGGCCGGCGGATGAAGTTGCCCGCCACGAAGCGCCGGTTGGCGAGATGATCGAAGAACACGTCGTCGGGCACCAGGCCGGGCACGGCCACCACCTGCCATCCCGTGGCGTCGCCCAGCCTGGCGTTGAGCTCGCGATAGTCGGGGATGCCGGGGCGCGAGAGGCGCAGCACGTCGAGCCCGCGCAGATACGCCTCGCACGCGCGGCCGGGCAGCAGCGCGGTCTGGCGCTCGAACAGGATGTTCCAGGTGTCGTGCTCCTCCGCCGTGAACGCCTCCCAATCCTGCGGGATCGTCCAGTCGGCGCCGGCACCGGGCGGGGGGCTGTCGAGGACGTGCTCGGCCACCGCCGTCACGCTCCGCGTCGGCGGCCGGCATAGTGGCCGACCGCCGTCACCAGCGCATCCTCCACGAAGCCCGTCGCGGTCTGGCCGAAGCGCGCCATCGCGCGCTTGCGCAGGCGCAGGCCGAGCGGCGCGGCGGCGAGCGCCGTCGCGGTGGCGAGCGCCGCGCCGGCGATCCGCTTCCCGCGCGGCGCCAGCGCGGCACCCGCGAAGGCGGTGGTGACGCCGCGCACCGCAAGCCCGATCGGCACGGTGCGATCGGGCGCCGTCTTCATCTTGTCGCCCGCCATCTCGGCGGCGGCGAGCGAGGCGGCGCCGGCCGCCACCAGCCGATTGGCGAGGAGCGCGCGCAGCGGCGCGCCGGCGGGCAGCGCATCGCGGCGCGCCGCCGCGGCGACCACCGACAGCGGCGTGATCCCGCGCTGGCCGCCGGCCAGGCCAATGAGGAACGGGTTGATGAGGGCGCGAAGCATCACCCCTGAACGCCGCATCGCGCGCCTGTATCCGGATGGTGTGTCCGGGCAGGCGATCAGCGCGACGGCGGCGGCGGCGGCGGCAGCGCCACCGGTTTCACCATCACCGGCGCGACGCCGTCGTGCGTCATGCCGAGCTGCTCGGCGGCCTTCGGCGTGACGTCTAGCACGCGGCCCTTGGCATAGGGACCGCGATCGATGATCGTCACCTGCACGGACTTGCCCGTCTCCTCATTGACCACCTTCGCCCGCGTGCCGAGCGGCAGCGTCCGGCTTGCCGCCGTCATGCGACGCGGGTCGAGCGGCTTGCCGCTCGCGGTCGTCCTGCCGGCCTCGCTATGGCCGTAGAAGGATGCGATGCCGCTCCGCACACGCTTAGTCCGATCGAGCGGAGGCGGCGGCGTGGCCGCGACGAGCGTGACCGTGAGCAGGAGGAGAAGGCGACGCGCCATGGCCGATCCGTGAACAGGAGGGGAAAGCGGACGCGACAGGAACGAGAAGGTGACAGACATGCTCTCAACCCGCGTCGCGCCTACTCGATCCCGGCGCTGGCGGCGCGCCTATCCCGCCGCCGCGACGATCGCCGCCCAGCCCGCCTCGTCGGTAACGCCGACGCCGAGATCGGCCGCCTTCTTGAGCTTGGAGCCCGCATCCGCGCCCGCGACCACGAGGTCGGTGGCCTTGGAGACCGATCCCGCCACGCGCGCGCCCAGCCGCTCGGCCTGCGCCTTGGCCTCGTCGCGGCTCATCGTCTCCAGCTTGCCGGTGAACACCACCGTCTTGCCCGCCACCTGCGAGGCGAGCGTCTCGTGCACCACGTCCGCCGGCGCGACGCCCTGCGCGAGGAGATCGTCGACGACGGCGACATTGTGCGACTCCGCCCAGAAATCGACCAGCGCGTCGGTGACCTCGGGGCCGATCCCCGCCACCCCGATCGCGTCGGCCAGCGCCTTGGCGACGCGGGCGGCGTGCTTGTCGTCCGCCTCGCCCACCGCCGCCACGATCTCCCCGCGCATCGCCACCAGCTCCGCCATGCGGGCGCGGAACGCGGAGAGCGAGCGATAGGCGCGGGCGAGATCGCGCGCCGTCACCTCGCCGACATGGCGGATGCCGAGCGCGAACAGGAAACGGTCGAGTGGGCGCGTCCGGCTCTCGTCGATGCCCTTGAGGAGGTTCGCCGCCCACACCTTGCCGGACTTCTTGCGTTCGAGCAGCCGCGCCTCGTCGAGGCGGTAGATGTCGGCGGGGGTGGCGATCAGCCCGTCGGCGAAGAAGCGCTCGATCAGCGTCAACCCCAGCCCATCGATGTCCATGGCGTGGCGCGAGACGAAGTGGCGCAGCCGCTCCACCCGCTGCGCCGGGCAGACGAGCCCGCCGGTACAGCGATAGACGACCTCGCCCGCCTCGCGCTCCACGGCCGATCCGCACTCGGGGCAGGCGCGCGGAAAGTCGTAGGGCGCGCGCGGCTCGTTGCGGGTCAGCACCTCCACCACCTGCGGGATCACGTCGCCGGCGCGCTGGATCGTCACGCGGT
Organism: Sphingomonas sp.; assembly: GCF_965200105.1. Taxonomy (GTDB): domain Bacteria; phylum Pseudomonadota; class Alphaproteobacteria; order Sphingomonadales; family Sphingomonadaceae; genus Solisphingomonas. The sequence goes on along the minus strand of NZ_CBDATN010000002.1, from coordinate 2,025,647 downwards.
CGCCGGCGCGCGCACCCAGCCGCTCGATCTCGTCGGCATTGTGCAGCGTGGCGTTGGTGACGACGACGCCGCCGACGGTCACGGGCTCCAGCCGCGCCACCGGCGTCAGCGATCCGGTGCGGCCGACCTGGATGTCGATCGCGTTGAGCACCGTCTCGGCGCGCTCGGCGGGGAACTTGTGCGCCAGACCCCAGCGCGGCGCGCGGCCGACCTCGCCGAGCCGACGCTGCCAGTCGAGCCGGTCGATCTTGTAGACAACGCCGTCGATGTCGAACGGCAGGTCGGCGCGCCGGCGCTCGATCAGGCGGTACTGCGCCAACGCCTCCTCGATCGTGTCGCAGCGCACCAGCAGATCGGACACCGGCAGGCCCCAGCCGGCGATCGCCGCCATGACGTCGCGCTGCGTGTCGCCCGGCAGCGTCGAGGCCTCGCCCCAGCCATGCGCCAGGAAGCGCAGCGGGCGCGCGGCGGTGACGGCGGCGTCCTTCTGGCGGAGCGAGCCGGCGGCGGCGTTGCGCGGGTTGGCGAACACGCGCTCGCCCGCCAGCCGCGCGTTCAAGGCGGCGAAATCGCTCTTGGCCATATAGACCTCCCCGCGCACTTCGAAGATGTCGGGCGCGCGGCCCTTCAGCCGCTCGGGCACGTCGGCGATGGTGCGGACGTTGGGCGTCACGTCCTCACCGGTCTTTCCGTCGCCTCTCGTAAGGGCCTGCACCAGCCGCCCCTCCTCGTACCGCAGCGAGCAGGACAGGCCGTCGATCTTGGGCTCGGCGGTCAGCGCCACCGGCTCCTCCTGCGCCAGCGCCAGGAAGCGGCGCACGCGCGCCAGGAACTCCGCCACCTCGTCGTCCGAGAAGGCGTTGTCGAGGCTGAGCATCGCGCGCGCGTGCGCCACCTTGGCGAGCGGACCGGGCGCCACGTGGCCTACGCGGCCGGAGGGCGAGTCCGCGCGCACCAGCGCGGGCCACGCCGCCTCCAGCGCGCGGTTCTCGCGCACCAGCGCGTCGTAATCCGCGTCGGCGATTTCGGGCGCGTCCTCGCCGTGATACAGCCGGTCGTGGCGCGCGATCTCGGCGGCGAGCCACGCCAGCCGTTCGCGCGCGTCCCGCTCGGTCACAGCGTCACCCCCTCGCGGCCGGCGAGATCGACCACATAGTGCCAGGCGACGCGCCCCGATCGCGCGCCGCGCCCCGTCGCGAAGGCCACCGCCTCGGCCTGATCGAAGGCCAGGCCGAACGCCCGCGCATAACCCTCTACCATTTCCAGATAGGCCTGCTGGTCGACGACGTGGAAGCCTAGGCTCAGCCCGAAGCGATCGGCGAGCGCCAGCCGATCGTCGGCGACGTCGCGCGCGTTCACCGCCCGCTCCTCCTCGGCGAACTCGCGCGTCACGATGTGACGGCGGTTGGCGGTGACGTGGAGCCGGGCGTTGGCCGGCCGCGCCTCGGCCCCACCCTCCAGCAGCGAGCGCAGCGCGCGAAGCTCGCCTCCGCCCTCCTCGAAGCCGAGATCGTCGACGAACAGCGCCCAGGCGCGATCCGTCCGCGCCAGCAGGTCGAACAAGGCGGGCAGCGTCGGCAATGCGTCGGGCGCGACCTCGACCAGCGCGAGGCGCGCGCCGCCGGCCTGAAGATGAGCGACCGCGCTCTTCACCAATGAGGATTTACCGGTGCCGCGCGCCCCCCACAGCAGCACGTCGTGCGCGGGCAGCCCCACGCCCAGCCGCCGCAGATTCTCCACCACCGCCGCCTTCTGCCGGTCCATGCCGGTAAGCAGCTCGAGCGCCAGCGGCCGGAACGCGCGCGTCGCCGCCAGCGCGCCGTCGCGCCACACATAGGCGGGGTGCGAAGCGGGATCGGCGGCAGCGGGCGGCGGTGGCGCCAGCCGCTCCAGCGCGGCGGCGATGCGGTAGAGAGGGTCGGTCATGCTGACGCCCGCATAGCGAGACGCGGCGGCGGGTTGAAGCCGCACCCGCACGCATCTTGACTTTCCTAACCCTTCTGGTTATAGACTTCGCCGTTCGGGAGCCGCGATGCGCACGCGGCGAACGAACGGGACCGGTCGCGTCGGGCAACAGCCTGTCGAGGCCGGCGGCCGGCGCGGAGACATCCGGTTCGTGAGACGGGGCTCCGCAAGTGAACAGCCGCTTCGGCTAACTGAAACCGTCCCGGCCACCACCGGGAGACGGGACCGCCGAGGGGCATGAAAGTCCGGACGCGATCACCATCGCGTGACACTTGAAGTCGTCCGGCAACCGGGTGCGCGTGGCAGGACGCGCCGGCCGTTTCTCCCTTCTTCCGCGCGGGCGGAGGGAGAGGTGTGTCTGCTTGCGCCCCAGTGCACGAAGCCGCTCGCGCGGCAGGGGTGCTCGGCGGTGAGGTAGCGCGCCTGCGCTGAGGTTTGGTCCGGCCGGAGCGGCGGCGGACGATGGAGTTTCTTCAGCAAGAGGAACTCCCCATGGCTTCTCTCCCCACCGACCGACCCGTCACCCCGCTGCGCCAGCGGATGCTCGACGACATGGCCGTGCGCTTGATGCGGGCGCGAACCCAGCACGACTATGTCCGCCACGTCCGCGCGTTCGCCGCCTTCCTGGGACGCTCGCCGGATACCGCGACCGCCGAGGACGTGCGGCGCTTCCAGGTCCACCAGCGCGAGCACGGCGCGGGCGAGGCCGTCATCGGCGGCACGGTGTCGGCGCTGCGCTTCCTGTTCACGGTGACGCTCGACCGGCCGGACCTGTCGCGCCGCCTGGTGCTGGCGCCGCGTCCCAGGAAGCTACCCGACGTGCTCAGTGTCGACGAAGTGGCGAGGCTGCTCGAGGCGGCGCCGGGCATCAAGTACCGGGCGGCGCTCGGCGTGGCGTATGGCGCGGGGCTGCGCGTGTCGGAGGTGGCTCACCTCAAGGCCGACGACATCGACAGCAAGCGGATGCTGATCCGCATCGAGGAGGGCAAGGGGCGCAAGGACCGCAACGCCATGCTCTCGCCGCAGCTCCTCGAGCTGCTGCGGCTATGGTGGCGCGAGGGCAAGCGGCGCTGTGTCCTGCTGCCGCACGGCTGGCTCTTCCCCGGCCGCAGCTACACCGATCCGATCTCGACCAGGCAGCTCCACCGCGCCGTTCAAGAAGCTGCCGAGGCGGCGGGCATCCGCAAGCGCGTCAGCCCGCACACGCTGCGGCACAGCTTCGCCACCCACCTGCTCGAACAGGATGTCGATATCCGCGTCATCCAGGTGCTGCTCGGGCACAGCAAGCTCGAGACCACCGCGCTCTACACCAAGGTCGCGACACGCACGATCCGCGCGGTGACCGGCCCACTCGACCAGCTGATGGCGCTCATGGAGGGGAAGACGCCCGCGGGGTGACGCCGCGTGCGCGCCTCTCTCGAGGTCGCCGACATCTTCCGTGCCTCAGGCCCTTCGTACCGGACCGCGCATGCCGGGCACCTCAGCCTCGACCAGCTCAAAATCATGTCGGCGATAGAGACCTGCCGCACCGCCGTCATGGGTGGGCATGTCGAGGCCTGCACCGACTGCGGGCACTGGCGGGTCGCCTACAACTCCTGCCGCAACCGGCACTGTCCGCGGTGCCAGGGTGCCGCCGCACGCACCTGGCTCGCCGCGCGCGAAGCCGACCTCTTACCGGTGGGCTACTTCCACGTCGTGTTCACGCTGCCGGCCGAGGTCGCCGACGTCGCCTTCCAGAACAAGGCCGCGCTCTATGGCCTGCTGTTCCAGACGGCGTCGGAGACGATGACGACCATCGCCGCGGATCCGAAGCATCTTGGCGCCCGCATCGGCATCACCGCCGTACTCCACACCTGGGGCTCGGCGATGACCCACCACCCGCACATCCACACGATCGTGCCGGGTGGCGGCCTGCCGCCCGACGGGAGCCGCTGGATCGCGTCGCGTCCGGCGTTCCTGCTGCCGGTGCGCGTGCTGGGCAAGCTGTTCCGCCGTCTGTTCCTTGCCCGACTGGTGGCGCTGTACGACGCCGGGCGGCTCGCCTTCTACGGCAGCATCGCTCATCTCGGCGACCGGCGCGCGTTCCTGCGCCACCTGGCCCCGGTCAGGAAGAAGCGCTGGGTGGTCTACGCCAAGCCGCCGTTCGCCGGGCCGGAGGCGGTGCTGGCCTACCTGTCGCGCTACACCCATCGCGTCGCCATCTCGAACAGCCGTCTCATCCGCTTCGACGAGACCGGCGTCACCTTCCGGTGGAAGGACTACCGCCGCGCCGGCACCGACCGCCAGCAGGTCATGACGCTCAGCGCGCACGAGTTCATCCGCCGCTTCCTGCTCCACGTCCTGCCCAAGGGCTTCCACCGCATCCGCCACTACGGCCTGCTCGCCGGCGCCACCCGCAAGGGGCATCTCGAACGTGCCCGTCAGTTGCTCGGAGTCGCACTGCCCGCCGCACCTGATGCCCCGGTCGAGCCGGACGACACCCGCCCACCGTGCCCATGCTGCGGCGGGCGCATGCTCGTCATCGAGACCTTCGAGCGCTGGCGACAGCCGCGGGCGCCTCCGGACGGCGCCGCCACGACCGGCACCATCGCGCCATGACCCGGCATGGCTCGCCGTCATCCCGCCACGCAGATCCTGCGCTTCCGGCGACGATGTCGGTCGCGCTGCCGCTGCCGGCCGCCGTCCCGATGCACGTCCCAAGCCGCAGACCTGATCGATATCCTCAGCCAACGTCGTGCCCGGCAGCCTCATTATCGTCGGCTGCCGCGCAGCCCACCAGCCATCGCGCTCGCCGTACAACCGGCCTGAAACCGAAAATCCCATAGCTCACCGCCCGTGGCCCGCGGCTTCCTGCTTTGGAGGATATCGTACACCTGCCGGTGCCCGATTTCCTTCACAATCGCGGACATAGCTTACCCATTGCGCCGATCCCGATAACAGACGTTGCGTGGTCGTTGGACGTGATGGCACTGACCATCGGGCAGTCCTGGTCGAGAACTTGTCGTAGCGCCTCGGGTGACGAAGGCGATAGGCCGACGTTCGAAGTGAAGGCATACTCCACCTTGCGCACACCGCCGTCAGCTTACGCTGCTACAAGGCATAGACGCTCGCCGTGCACTATCTGCAACGCGTTCATAACGGAGAAGCTGACACGTGCGTCATGTGCTTCGTGCAATGAAGTCTCTGACGATTTGGTCAAGACCGTCGGCGACCGCTTCAGGCATCCACAGAAACGGTGAATGATCGCTATCAAGGGTGATCACGGGATTGCATGGTAGCGCCGCCTGCTGCTGTCGCTGCAGCGATAGCGGCATGACTTGATCGTCGGTACATTCGATGAAGGCGCGCGGCAGGCTGCCCCAGCGTCCCTCGGTCACCGTCATGGGAGCAATGTTGGGCGCGATAGGATCGGGGCACAGCCGTGCGATCGCTGCATCGGAGAGGGCCTTCGGCGTGCGATGATAAAACGCTGCCCGCGCCGACTCGCCGTTGAAGACAACTGCCGCTCCGTCAGCCGTCTGGCTGGCACCTTCCATCAGCCGCGGCTGAGGATCGTCGAAGGCATCTACCGTCGCCTTGCCAGCGGGTAGAAGGAGCGCCGTCAGATAGACGAGACCGAGATACAGCTCGGGCGCCAGCTCGGCGGCCTCCCCGATCACCGGGCCGCCGCGACTGTGGCCGACCAGCACCACCTTCTCGCCTTGTGCCCGGGCCAGTTCAGCGACGAACTTCGCCCAGTTCGGTATGGTCGCCGCAGCGGTTGGCAGTGGGCTGTCGGCCATGCCGGGCAGATCCGGTGCGAGCGCGCGATGGCCACGCTTCTCCAGTTCCGGCACGAGATGCTCCCAGCACCATCCGCCATGCGCGCCGCCGTGAACTAGAATGAACGTCGCCATCGTGCTTGCTCCACCATCAGGACGCTGCGGATCTAGCCTACCCGAATGCCTGATGATCCAAATGAGGCGCAAGTGCCGTTTCGGACGCAGGTTCTGCGCTGGCACGCGGAACCTCCGCCGGCCACCGGCCGCCGGGCATGTTCTTGGGGCCTCGGCGTTCGGATGTGTGATCGGAGCGACCGAGATGGCTGACAAGATTGAAGAGGTCGGGCGCGGCCTCACGGTCGCGCAGCGCTGTAGCCGCCTGTCCGCTCACCACCACAATCCGACGTTACCTCCTATCGCGCGCCCGCCGGCCACAACAGCACGCGCAGCGTCTGGAGGAGGATCAGCAGGTCCAGGAACGGCGTGTAGTTCTTGGCGTAATAGAGGTCGTACTCCAGCTTGTTCCTGGAATCCTCCAGGCTGGCGCCGTAGGGATAGTTGATCTGCGCCCAGCCGGTGATGCCCGGCTTCACCATGTGACGCTCGGCGTAGAAGGGCAGGCGCTGCTCCAGGTCGGCGACGAACTGGCGGCGTTCGGGGCGCGGGCCGACGAAGCTCATCCGGCCGTTCAGCACCGTCCACGCCTGCGGCAGCTCGTCGATGCGGACCTTGCGGATGACGCGGCCGACGCGCGTGACGCGGGGATCGTTCTCCGCCGCCCACACCGCCTGCCCCGCGACCTCCGCGTCCTGACGCATCGAGCGGAGCTTGAGCACGTCGAACTCCTGCCCGAACAGGCCGACGCGCTTCTGCCGGTAGAAGGCGCCGCCCGGGCTCTCCAGCCGGATCAGGATCGCGAACACCGCGATGATCGGGGCGGCGACGACGAGCAGCAGCAGGCTCGCCACCAGATCGAACAGCCGCTTCGACGCCGCCGAGATCAGCCGGCCGGACGAGAAGCCGTCGGAGAAGATCAGCCAGCTATGGCTGGCGGTGGCGAGGTCGACGCGGCCGGTCTCGCGCTCCAGGAAGCTCGACAGCTCGTTGACGTGGACGCCGGTGGTCTTGATGCGCAGCAGGTCGGCGAGCGGCAGCGCGTTGCGCCGTTCCTCCAGCGCCAGCACCACCTCGCTCGCGCGCAGGTTGACGACATGGTCGCCCAGGCTCTCGATCGCGTTGCGGTTGATGGCACCGCGCACCGCGTCGGCGCCGTCGTTCATGCCGACGAAGCCGCACACGCAGAAGCCCGCGCCCGGCTTGTCCGCCAGCGCCCTGATCCGCGCCGCGCGCGGCCCCGCGCCCAGCACCATTACGCGGCGCTTGAACGCCTCGTGCCCGATCACGCTGCCGAGCAGCAGCCGCGCGAGCACCAGCAAGGTCGGCGAGATCAGCGCCGCGTAGAGCGCGTTCGATCGCCACAGCGTCAGCCCCGGCACCAGGAAGCCGAGCGTCGAGACCGCGACCATGCCCAGCATGATCGCCACCAGCAGGCGGACGGTGGCGAAGCGCACCGATTGCAGCGACTCGACGCCGTAGACGCCCACCGCCACCATCGCCAGCTCGACCGCGATCGCGAAGCTCGCCAGCGGGCCGATGCGGCCGCTGAGCAGGCCGGCATCGGTGCCGATCTGCCAGGCGCGCAGGTCCCACGCGATCTCGGCGGCCACCGCCAGCAGGCACAGGTCCACCGCGCCGAGCAGCAGCACGGCGTGGGGCACATAATGTTTGAACAGTCGGATCACGCCGTCACCCTGCCCGACGCCTCTACACGCCGTCGCATATGGTGTCGTCGAAATTGACGAAGATTTCCTGAAGGCGTGGGCGCCGGCCCATCGCCGGCCGGCCCGGCTAAGCCGGCGCGGCCCCGCTCCGCGCGGACGTCACCGCCTCGCGGATCGCGTCGTAGCCGACCGCGCCCGACAGGATGCGGTTCCCCACGACGAAGGCGGGCGTGCCCGTCAGGCCGAGCGCGCGCACCGTCGCGCGCGTCGCCTCGATCTCGCGCGCGATCGCCGGCGTGTCGGCGGCGACCGCGTCGATGCCGGCCGAGCGCGCGGCGGCGGCCATCGTCGCCTCGTCGAGCGTGCCCGCGTCGAACAGCGCGTGGTGGTAGGCGGAGAAACGCCCCGCGCGCGCCGCCGCCAGCGCCAGCCGCGCCGCCTCGTCGGACAGCGGCGAGAGCACCGGCATCTGCTTGAAGACCACGTGGACCTGGCGATCGCTCGCCGCCAGGCGATCCAGATCGGCCACGCTCTGCCGGCAATAGCCGCACGCGTAATCATAATATTCGGTGACGGTGACGTCGCCGCGCGCGTTGCCCGCCTCGGCGCCGGGAAAGGCCGTCACGATCTGGTCGCGGTTGGCGGCGACCACCTGCCCGTCCTGCCGGTCGCGCAGCCGCTGCATCGCCTCCGGGATCACCTCGGGGTGATCGAGCAGGTAGCCGCGCACCGCCTCTCCGCCGGGCCTCTGGCCCGGCCCCGCCAGCGCCAGCATCACCGCCGCCGCCCCCGCGCCGCCCGCCAAGGCCGCGCCCATCGTGCCGCCGAAGGCGCGCCACCCCCCATTCATGGCCGACCGCTCACTTGCGCCGCTCCTTCCAGTCGAGATTGTTGCGGCTGGCGAGCGCGATATCCTCGGCGCGCAGATAGTCGGACGTGCCGATCTTGAGCACGCGCATCGCCCTCTCCGCGTTCAGGCCGGCCAGCCTGTCCTGCCCGTCCATCGAGTAGCGCTCGGCGCTGGCGAGGCTGGCATGCGCCTCGTCGCCGCGATTGGCGTAGACGACGCCCAGCGCGTACCAGGCGAGCGGATCCTCGCGATCGCGCGCGACCGAGAGCCGCAGCACCTGCTCGGCTTCGGCGAAATTCCTGGGGTCGTCGGTGGCGATCAGCGCGTGGCCGAGCATCGCGGTGATGAGCGGCGCCTCGTCCGATCCCACCGCCGCGCGGCGCAGCGGCGCGAGCGCCTCTCTGGGATGCCCGTTCTCCAGCAGCATCTGCCCGTCCAGCTCGTTGAAATAGGGATCGGCGGGCGCCGCCCGCAGCAGCGCCGCCGCCTCGCGCATCGCCTGATCGGGGAAGGCCGCGCGATGATAGGCGAAGGCGCGCGCATAATGTCCGGGCACCGACTGGTCCGCCAGCGGATAGCGCTTCAGCGCGACGTCGGGATCGAGCACATAGCCCGCGAGCTTGGCCTTCACGCGCAGGAAGCGCGCCTGCTTGGCGGCATCGATCGGCGTGTTCCACCAGGGCGAGCGCGACAGGTCCGCCTGCAGCGCGGCCTGGCGATCGGCGGTCATCGGGTGGGTCTGCGCGAACGGGTCGGTCGAGGCGTAGCTCGACTGCATGCGATACTCCTCGCGGCGCAGCTTGCCGAAGAAGGAGATCATCCCCTTGCCCGAGAGATGCGCCTCGTCGAGGTGGCGCACCGCCGAGGCGTCCGCCGCGCCCTCCTGCGCCCGGCTGAAGCCGAGATAATTGGCCTGCGCGAGCGATTGGCCGGCGCCCATCGCCGCCAGCCCGGCCTCGCCCGCGCCCGCCGCCACCGCCGCGAGACCGAGCAACAGCGAGAGCAGCGCGATACGCGTGGCGGGCCGCGCATTCTGGTCGCCGAGCGGGACGTGCCCGCCCTCGATATGGCCGAGTTCGTGCGCGATCACGCCTTCAAGCTCGTTGGCGTTGTCGGCCGCGAGGATCGTGCCCGAGTTGATATAGATCTCCTGCCGCCCGACGACGAAGGCGTTGATCTCGGGATCTTGGACGAGGTTTACCTTGATCGCGCCCGGCGCGAGACCGGATGCGCGCGCGAGCGGATCGGCGATGCCGTTGAGGAAGCGCTCGGTCTCGGTATCGCGCAGGATCTGCGGCCCGTCGTCCGCCGCCACCGCATGCAACGGCACGACGAGCGCGAGCAGGATCAGGAACGCCGCGCGGAGCGGCCGGCGGCGGGACATGGCCCGTGCTCGCCGCCGCGCCCTGAACCCGCGCTGAAGGCGGTGCGGCGCGGCGGCGGGCGGGACGCTCAGCCGCCGAAGGTGCGCTGCCACCAGCCGCGACGCGGGGTCGCCGCTTCTCCTTCAGGCTCGGACTCCGCCCCTGCATCGGGGATCGTCGCCGAGACGGGCTCGGGGAAGGCCGGCTCGGGCAGCGTCTCGGTCGCGGACGGGCCGGGGACCGGCTCGGGCGACAGCTCGGGGTCGAAGGCCGGACTGGGATCGAGCGGCAGCTCGTCGGCAGGCTTGCGCCGCGCACGCCGGGCGCGTGGCGCGGCGGCCTCTGCGGTGTCGCCGGTCTCGGCGGCGGGCTCGGCCGCCTCCGTCTCGGGCTTGCGCCGGGGCGAGCGGCGGCGGCGCGGCGCGTCGTCGCCGGACGCCTCGTCCGGCGACGCGTCGGGAGTGGGCATGATCGCCTCGTCGGCCCCGGCGACGATAGCGGGCTCGCTCTCCGCCTCGGTACGAGCACGGGGGCGGCGGCGCGCCTTGCGCGGCGCGGGCTCGCCGTCGGAGGATGGCTCCTCGGGCGCGGCCGCCTGCGGCACGGGCGCGAAGTCCGCGTTGGCGGACGCGCCGACCGGCGCCTCCTCGACGTCCGTCGCGGCGAAGCCGACGTCGCCGGCGTCGACGATCAGCGGCTCGGCACCCTCGGCACCCTCGGCGCCGCTCTCGCTCGCACCATCCCTGCGGCGGCCGCCACGACGCCCCCGCCGGCGACGGCGGCCGGCACGATCGCCCTCGTCGCGGGCCTCGTGCTCGCCCTCCGGCGCTTCGGTGCCGGGCTCGGCGGCGTCGGCATAGGCCTCGACCACGCGCTCGGCGGCGGCGTCGTCGTCGACCGGCGCGTCGCCGGCCGGGCCCTCGGCTTCGGCCTCCCCCGAAATCTCATCGCCACCTTCGTTCTGGCGCCCGCCGCGACGGCGGCGGCGCCGACGCTTGCGGCCGGACCGATCGCCCTCGTCGCGGCCTTCGGCGTCGCGGCCCTCCGCGTCGCCGTCGTCCGCCTCGACGATGTCGTCCTCCTCGTCCTCGATCAGGTCGTAGTCGTCGGTCTCGGGCTCCACCGGCGGCGGCAGCTTGGGCGCGTGCGCCGGCGGCGGGCCGGAGACGTCGATCGCCATGCGGGCGCCCTCGTCATGGCCGTCGGGCAGCACCTCGATACGCACGCCGTAGCGATCCTCGATGTCGGCGATCTCGTGGCGCTTGCGGTTGAGCACGTAGATCGCCGCCTCGCGGCTGGTGCGCAGGCAGAGCAGCGAGCCCCGGCCGCGCGCGGCGGCCTCTTCCAGCAGGCGGAGCGCGGACAGGCCCGCCGAGGAGGCGGTGCGAACGAAGCCCGAGCCCTCGCAATGCGGGCAGACACGGGTGGAGGCCTCCAGCACGCCGGTGCGCAGCCGCTGGCGGCTCATCTCCATCAGTCCGAAGGACGAGATGCGGCCGACCTGGATGCGGGCGCGATCGTTCTTCAGCGCCTCCTTCATCGCCTTCTCGACCTTCCGGACATTGGAATTATTGTCCATGTCGATGAAGTCGATGACGACGAGGCCGGCCATGTCGCGGAGCCGAAGCTGGCGCGCGATCTCGTGCGCGGCCTCCAAGTTGGTGGCCGTCGCGGTCTGCTCGATATTATGCTCGCGGTTGTTGCGGCCCGAGTTGATGTCGATCGAGACCAGTGCCTCGGTCGGGTTGATGACGAGGTAGCCGCCGGACTTCAGCTGCACGACCGGGTTGTACATCGCGGAAAGCTGGTCCTCCGCGCCGAAGCGCTGGAACAGCGGCACCACGTCCGAATAGGGCCGCACCTTCTTGGCGTGCGCCGGCATCAGCAGCTTCATGAAGTCGCGCGCGGCATGGTAGCCGCCCTCGCCCTCCACCAGCACCTCGTCGACCTCGCGGGTGTAGACGTCGCGGATCGCGCGCTTGATAAGGCTCGAATCCTCGTGGATCAGTGCCGGCGCGGAGGAACCCAGCGTACGCTCGCGGATCTCGTCCCACAGCCGCGCGAGATAGTCGAAGTCGCGCTTGATCTCGCCCTCGCCGCGCGAAAGGCCGGCGGTGCGCACGATGCAGCCCATCGTGCGCGGCAGGTTCAGGTCCGCCATGATCGACTTCAGCCGCTTGCGATCGGCCGGGCTGGAGATCTTCCGGCTGATGCCGCCGCCGTGCGACGTGTTGGGCATCAGCACGCAGTAGCGGCCGGCCAACGACATGTAGGTGGTGAGCGCGGCGCCCTTGTTGCCACGCTCCTCCTTGACGACCTGCACCAGCAGCACCTGCCGCCTGTGGATCACGTCCTGGATCTTGTAGCGGCGGCGCAGCGACTGCCGGCGGCGGCGCAACGCGTCCACCTGATCGGCGTCGCCGTTGCCGCCGGCGCGCTTGGGCGTGGGGGCGGCGGGCTCGCCTTCGCCGGCCTCGGCCTCGCCCTCCTCGTAGTCGCCGCCCTCCTCGCCGAACGCCTCGTCGAGGTCGTCGCCCTCGTCCTCGGCGTCGCGCGCGGCGTCCGCCGCCTCCTCGTCGTCCTCGTCCGCGACGTCGAGCGCGCCCTCCGCCTCCTCGGCCAGTAGCGCCTCGCGATCCTCCTTGGGGATCTGGTAATAGTCGGGATGGATCTCGGAGAAGGCGAGGAAGCCGTGGCGGTTGCCGCCGAACTCGATGAAGGCAGCCTGGAGCGAGGGCTCCACGCGCGTCACCTTGGCGAGATAGATGTTGCCCTTGAGCTGCTTGCGCTCGGCGGATTCGAAGTCGAACTCCTCGATCCGGTTACCGGATAGAACGGCGACCCGGGTCTCTTCCGGGTGGCGCGCGTCGATGAGCATGCGCTGGGTCATATATGTGTCTCCAGGCGCGCAGCCCCCTTGAGGCGCGCGCGAAGGGCCGCCGCGCGGAAAAGCGCGCGGGATCGGCCGGGATGGGAAGGAGTGCGGCCGTCGCGATGCCATCCGCCACGCGCGCGCCGCCATCTCTGGCAAGGCGGTCTGCGGGAGCGGAGAAAATCGGCATCATGGACGTCAACCTGGGATACCGGCAGGAAGCCGGCGCCGGCATCGGCGGGCGGAACGCCGCCGCGATGCGCGGTGAGAGCTGCTAGCACCGGCCGCCGTCCGCGGCAAGCGCACCACCGAGGCGGTGAACGAGGCATCGCCGAATAAGGTTAACGGGCGATTGACGAGTGTGGCAGGGTGACGACGTGACGATCGCGCGGCGCCTCCTCATCTCCGGCCGGGTTCAGGGCGTCTCGTACCGCGACTGGACGATCGGCGCGGCGCGCGCGCTCGGGCTGGCGGGCTGGGTCAGGAACCTTGCGGACGGGCGGGTCGAGGCGTGGATCGAGGGCGAGGCCCTTGCGATCGAAGCGATGGTCGAGCGCTGCCGCGAAGGGCCGGAGCACGCCCGTGTCGATGCCGTCGAGGTTCACGAGGCGCCGCCGGAAGGCGCGAGCGACTTCATGCGGAGGTAGGGGCGTCAGGCGTGCCGCGCCGCCACCAGGTAATTCATCGTCACGTCGTCCGACAGTACGAAGCCGCGGCGCGGATCGAGCGACAAGCCGCGCGTCTCCGTCACCGCCAGCCCCGCGCGGCCGAGCAGCGCGCCGAGCTCGCCGGGCGTCAGGAAGCGGCTCCAATCGTGCGTGCCGCGCGGGATCAGCCCCGCGCCCTCGCCCACCGTCACCAGCGCCAAGCGCGAGAGCGCGGTGCGGTTGGGCGTCGACATCACCAGCAGGCCGCCCGGCGCCAGCGCGCGCGCCAGCCCCGCCACGAACGGCGCGGGATCGGCGACATGCTCCACCACCTCCATCGCGCAGACGAAATCGAAGCGCTCGTCCTCGCCCAGATCCTCGACGCTGCCCGCACGATAGTCGATCGCCAGACCCTGGCCCTCGGCATGGGCGGCGGCGACCGCGACATTCTCGGGCGCGGCGTCGAGCCCGGCGGTCGCCGCCCCCATCCGCGCGAGCGGCTCGGCGAGCAGCCCCGCGCCGCAGCCGACGTCGAGCGCGCTCCGCCCCGCCAGCGGGCGGCGCGTGGCCGCGTCCGCGCCCCAGTGCGCATTCACCGCCTCGCGCACGAAGCGCAGCCGCACCGGGTTCAGCCGGTGGAGCATCGCCGAGGAGCCCTTCGGGTCCCACCACTCCGCCGCGAGGCCCCCGAAATGCGCGGCCTCGCGCGCCAGGATGGAGGAGGCGGGCGTCGTGGTTGCATCGCTCATGCCCCGCCCCTATCAGGTCGCCCGCATTCCGCCCAAGCCCTCCCACCCAACCGACAGAGCCTGCCCGTGGCCCGCATCGTCATGAAGTTCGGCGGCACATCGATGGCCGGCATCGAACGCATCCGCGTCGTCGCCCGCCAGGTCCGGCGCGAGTGGAAGAAGGGCCATCAGGTCGCGGTCGTCGTCTCGGCGATGTCGGGCGATACCGATCGGCTGGTCGGCTTCTGCCGCGAGGCCTCGCCGCTCTACGATCCGCGCGAATATGACGTGGTGGTGGCAAGCGGAGAGCAGGTGACGAGCGGGCTGCTCGCCATCGCGCTCCAGGCGATCGGAGTTCCCGCGCGAAGCTGGCTCGGCTGGCAGTTGCCCGTCCGCACCTCGGACGCGCACGCCTCGGCCCGCATCCGCGGCATCGACACGGCCGCGATGGACGCGAGCCTCGCCGCCGGCGAGGTGGCGGTCGTTCCCGGCTTCCAGGGGCTGACCGACGAGGGCCGCGTCACCACGCTCGGGCGCGGCGGATCGGACACCAGCGCCGTCGCCGTCGCCGCCGCGATGAAGGCGGACCGCTGCGACATCTACACCGACGTCGACGGCGTCTACACGACCGATCCGCGCATCGTGCCCCGCGCCCGCAAGATCGGGCGGATCACCTACGAGGAGATGCTGGAGCTCGCCTCGGTGGGCGCCAAGGTGCTCCAGACGCGATCGGTGGGGCTCGCCATGAAGGAGCGGGTGCGCGTGCAGGTGCTCAGCTCGTTCGGCGATCCCGACGAGGAGCCGGCGCCGGGCACCTTCGTGGTGAGCGAGGAGGAGATCGGAGACCAGATGGAAGACCAGCTCATCACCGGCATCGCCTATGACAGGAACGAGGCCAAGATCACGCTGACGGCGGTGCCCGACAAGCCGGGCGCCGTCGCCGGCATCTTCGCGCCGCTGGCCGACGCGTCGATCAACGTCGACATGATCGTGCAGAACGTGGCGCACGGCACCGGCTCCACCGACGTGACCTTCACCGTGCCGGCGGCCGAGCTCACCCGCGCGCTCGATGTGCTGGAGCGCGCGAAGGAGACGATCGGCTTCGCGACGCTCGTCCCCGACACGGAAGTCTGCAAGGTTTCGGTGGTGGGGGTGGGGATGCGCAGCCACGCGGGCGTCGCCGCCACCATGTTCGACGTGTTGGCCGGGCGCGGCATCAACATCCTCGCGATCACCACGTCGGAGATCAAGGTCTCGGTGCTGATCCACCAGGACTATACCGAGCTCGCCGTCCGCGTCCTCCACACCGCCTACGGGCTGGACGCGGAGGACGCGGCGTAGCGATCCGAAGGCCGGATCAGCCGTAGAGGAAGTTACCGGCGGAGAGCTGCGCGGGCGTCACGCCCGTGAGCGTCAACGTGTCGCCGCCGCCGAAATCGAACACGGTGTCGCCGCGGCTCACGTGCGCGGCAGCCATCACCTCGCGATAGCTGTCATAGGCGGGTCCGAGCACGAGCCTGATCTGTTCGCCGCCGGCACCGACCGAGAAATCGGCGATGCGATCGTGGCCGTAGCCGGTGCGGAACAGGAAGCTGTCGCGCCCGTCGCCTCCGGTCAGCACGTCGTCTCCCTTGCGGCCGTCGAGCTGATCGTCGCCGCCAAGGCCGTCGATCAGGTTGCTGCCGTTGTCACCGATGAGATAATCTCCGAAGCGGCTGCCGACGAGATTCTCGAACTGCGAGACGGTGTCGGAGCCGTCGCTATGATTGCCGGAGCCGGTGGCGAGGTTGATCGAGACGGCGTTGCGCGCCGACGAGTAGGAGAGCCGGTCGATCCCGGAGCCGCCGCTCAGCACGTTGCTCCCGCGGCCGCCGTCGACATAGTCGTTGCCGGCGCCGGCCAGGATCGTGTCGTCGCCGGCATTGCCGACCAGGCTGTTGCCGTGGCTGTCGCCGATCAGCCGGTCGGCGCCGGCGCCGCCGATGACGTTCTCGAAGCCGGAAAAGACGTCCCCGGCGGCATCGCCGCCGCTCGCCGCCTTGGCGACGAGATCGATGGAGACGCCGGCGATGTCGCCCTTGTAGGCGAGCGTGTCGATGCCGGCGCCGCCGGCCAGCCGGTCCGCGCCCGCGCCGCCCTCGATCAGGTCGTTGCCGCCCTGGCCGTCGAGCACGTCGTCGCCCGCGTCGCCGAAGAGGATGTTGGCGCCACCATCGCCGCCGAGCGTGTCGGCGAAGCTGCTCCCGCGAAGGTTCTCGAACTCCGCGAAGCGATCACCGGCCGCGTCGCCGCCGGCGGCGGCGCCGGCTGCGATATCCACCGTTACGCCCGCGGACGAGCCGGCATAGCTCAGCGTGTCGGTGCCAGCGCCGCCGCCCATCGTGTCCGCGCCGATGCCGCCGACGATCGTGTCGTTGCCGCCGCCGCCGCGGAGCATGTCGGCGCCGCCGCCGCCGAACAGGTGGTTGGCGTTCCCGTCGCCCGAGAGGCTGTCGTCGAACTCGCTCCCCTGCGCGCTCTCGATCCCGGACAGGGTGTCGCCGTCCGCATCGCCGCCGCTGGCCGACTGGCTGGCGAGGTCGACGACGACGGCTCCCGGCGAGTGCGCGTAGCTGACGAGCGTCGAGGCGAGGTAACTGCCGCCCAGATAGTCGGCGCCCGGCCCGCCCTCCAGACTGACGGAGCCACCCGTCGCGACGAGGAAGTCGTTGCCCGCGCCGCCGAGCAGCGTGCCGGTTCCCACGATCTGATCGTCACCCGACCCGCCGTCGAGCATCCCGGTACCGTTGAGATAGTCGTTGCCCGATCCTCCGACGAGCGTGCCGGAGCCCGTGAGCTGGTCGTCCCCGGCGCCACCGTCGATGCTGTCCGCTCCGGCGATGGACCGGTAGATACCGCCGCCGATGATGATGTCGTTCCCGCCCAATCCGCGCAGCACGTCGTCCGACACGGCGCCGACCAGGAAATCGGAGCCATCGCTGCCGGTCAAAGTTTGCGGAACCGGGATAAAGGGCGGGAATTCCACGCCCGCATCGACCGCCGCCTGCAGGTCCACGTGCAGCGTCACCGTCTCGCCACTGGCATCGTTGCGAGCGGTGAAGTCGTAGGCCGCGACCGCCATCTGGCCGTCTTCGGGAGCGGGTATGCCGGTCGTGAGCTGATAGTCCGCGCCACCATGACCGGAGTAGCTGGACTGGCCGTTCCGATCCGTCGTGGTCAACGTCCAGCTCGTGTCGTCGCTATACCGGCCGGTGATCGGATCGGTGTATCCCCCGATCGCGTAGCCGAATAGGATTTCCGTTATCTGGACATCCTGGTTCCTGGTGGAACTGACATAAATATCGCTCATGTCCCGATTCCTTCGGCTTCGTACCGACCCACCGCCCTTGCCGTCTCGCCTCGCGGACTAGCACGTCGTTCGTCCCCGCCGAAACCCGAATTTCAGCGCGGCCCGCTTCAACCGAACACGAAGTCCGCCGACGATATCTGGTTCAGCTGTACGCCCGCCAGCGTCAGCGTGTCGCCGCCGCCGAAATCGAACACCGTGTTGCCGCCGCTCGCCCTCGCCACCGCGATGACCTCGTCGTAGCTGTCGTAGTAGGCGCCGAGCGACAGGCGGATCACCTCGCCGTCGTGGACGTCGAAATCGACGATGCGGTCGTGGCCGTAGCCGGTTGCGAAGACGAAGCCATCGCCGCCCGCGCCGCCGGTCAGCAGGTCGTCGCCGCCGCGCCCGTCGAGGAGGTCGGCGCCGCCCTGGCCTTCCAGCTTGTTGGCGCCGGCGTCGCCGCGCAGCGTGTCGGCGAAGTTGCTCCCGCGCAGGTTCTCGAACTCGGAGAAGACGTCGCCCGTGGCGTCGCCTCCGGAGGCCTTGCCGCTCGCGAGATCGACGGTCACGCCCGCCGACGAGCCGCCATAGGCGAGCCGGTCGACACCCGCGCCGCCGATCAGCCGGTCCGCGCCGGGACCGCCGTCGACATAATCATTGCCGCCGCCGCCGCTGAGCGTGTCGTTGCCCTCGCGGCCGACGAGGCTGTTCGACGCGCCGTCGCCGGTCAGCACGTCGTTGTACGCGCTGCCGATCAGGTTCTCGAAGCCGGAAAAGCTGTCGCCTGCGGCGTCGCCGCCGCTCGCCGTGCCGGCCAGCAGGTTGACGATCACGCCGCTCGTCGAGCCGACGTAACTCAGCGTGTCGAGCCCGGCGTCGCCGAACATCGCGTCGCCGCCCGGGCCGCCGATGATGGTGTCGTCGCCCGCGCCGCCACGAAGCGTGTCGGCGCCGTAGTAGCCGTCCAGGCGGTTGGCACCGCCGTCCCCGACGAGCGTATCGGCGGAGCCGCTGCCCGTCAGGTTCTCGATCCCGATGAGGACGTCGCCCGCCGCGTTTCCGGCGGTTTGCCCGGTGCCGAGATCGACAGAAATCTCCGATCCCGTTGTGGTAAGATAAGTTATGTAGCTGACCGTGTCGCTTCCTGCGCCTCCGATCAGCGTGTCGGCGCCATTTGATCCGAAAAACAGATCGTCGCCCCCGCCACCGGTCATTCTCTCGGCGAGGGCCCCGCCGTAAACGGAAACGGCACTATCGCCGATCCGCTCGAAGATTTCGACATTCGCCGGCATGTAATAAGAGGTTATCTTCCCGACGCGCACCGTGTCGGAGCCACTGTTCAAATCTTCGAAAATCTGGTCGGAGTTCGAGTCCACCACATAGATGTCGTTTCCTGTCCCGCCATACATCAGGTCGCGGCCGGTATCACCTTCGAGTATGTCATTGCCTTCGCCGCCATACAGCCTGTCGTTACCGCCGCCGCCCACCAGCGTGTCGTCGCCGCCGAGCCCGAACAGGAAGTTCGCCTCGCCGTTGCCTACGATGCTGTTGGCGATCTCGTTGCCGGTGCCGCTGAGCGGGCCGCCGCCCGTCAGCACCAGTTGCTCGACGTCGGACGCGAGCGTGTAGCTGATCGTCGAGTAGACCGTGTCGTACCCGCCGCCCGCGCGCTCCACGATCGTGTCGGTCGCCGCGCCGACGAAGTAGCTGTCGTCGTCGGCGCCGCCCACCAGCGTGTTATAGCCCGCGCCGCCGGTGAGCTGGTCGCCGCCCGCGCCGCCGTCGAGGATATCGTCGCCGTCGCCGCCGTCGAGGATGTCGTCGCCGCCGAAGCCGCGTAGCGCGTCGTCCGACACGCCGCCGATCAGGATGTCGACTCCTTCGCCGCCGATCAGCGTCTGGGGGGTGGTCGCGTCGGGCGCGGCCTGGACGTCGAGGTGCTGACTGACCGGATCGCCGCCGAGATCGTTGCGCGCGACGAAGTCGAAGGCATAGCGGTGGAGCGCCGCGTCGGTCGGCAGTCCGAGGTTCAGGTAGACGACGTTGGTATCGGCGCCGTTGCCCGAGCTGCTGCCGGCGGCCTTCCCCGCTTCCTTGTAGGTCGCGATCCAGTTCGTGTCGCTGAAGGTCTCGCCGGTTTCGGGATCCTGATAGGCATCGACCACATAGTCGACCTGAACGTCGAGCCGCCCGCCCGCACGCTGGATATCCACTGCGTAAGAAATGCCGCTCATCGTCCGCCCCCCGAGTCTTCGCGTCCTCGGTCACGGATCGCAGCTTGTCGTGGGCACGACAAGGCAGGGCGACATGCCGGTCCTCCGTCGACGTGGCGCGCGGGACTATGCGCCGATCAGGTAGCGGCTGCGCTCCCCCGCGACGCGCCTCACCGCCTCGACGATCGCCACCGAGGCGATCGTCACCATCGCCACCGTCGGCGCGAGCGCGATCGCCGACGGTACGAACACCGTGCCCGCCGGATGGCTTGGCGCCCCCAAATTCGCGCAGGCGATCCGTGCGGCGGAGATGACGTAGCCGTGGACGAAGTAGATGCCGAAGCTCAGCGTCGCGAGCCGCGTGAGCGCGGCGTCGACGTGGCCGCCCCCCGGCACGCGCGTGGCGAGCATCAGCACGAGAGGCGCCATCACCAGCTTCTGGATGAGGCTGAGATCGGCCGCGAACCACCGGCTGGCGATCGCGGCGGTGATCGCGCAGAGCAGCGCCAGCAGCAGGCGCCAGTGCGCCTCGCACCACGCCTCGCAGGCGAGGCGATGCCGACTGAACGCCATGCCGGCGAGGTAGGCGGGCGCCATGAAGCTCGCCTTGCTCAGCACGTTGGCGAGGCCCGGCGCCCAATCGCGCCCGGTCGCGGTGGCGAAGGCGGCGGCGAGTGGAAGGATCAGGCCATAGCCGCCCCGCCGGTCCACGCGCACGAACAGCGGCGCCGCGAGGATGAACAGCGCCATCATCGGCATGAACCACAGGGGCGCGAGGTGCCGGCCGGTGACCAGGAAGAAAGCGACCTGCTGCCACGCCGGCAGGCGGTACACCCACGGCCAGACATCCTCGCGATGCGCGACGAAGACCGCCATCGCGATCCCCGGCATCGAGACGAGCAGGTAGGGCAGCATCACCATGCCCATCCGGCGCTTCAGGTAGGCGGCATAGCGGAAGCGCGGCGAGAGATGCTGGAAGAGGAAGCCCGAGATGAACATGAACAGCACGGTGACGTTGTCGAGCAGCAGCAGGATCGCGTGCTCCTGAGCCGGCGTCCAGGCGAAGCACGGCCAGCAGTGCGCGGCGACGACGAGCAGGATCGCCAGGCCGCGCATGCGGTGGACGTGCGGCAGGAAATCACGCTGCCCCGCTCCGGTCGTGAGTGGCGGCGCGAGCAGCGCGGCCTCGCGCGCTCGCAGCAGGACGGGCGCGTTCACCGCGCGGGGCCTGTCCGGTCCGGTGCCCGCGACGGGCGGTAGATGGTGCGCGACATCGCGATCCTCGCTCGACCGCGGGTGCCCTGCCACGTCGAACGATGAGGTCCAGTTAAGCGGATGGGTTAATCAAAGACAATGTCCTGTTCCGGATCGGCGCTAAGGCGGCGAGCGCACGAAGCGCGATCCGGCTTCGTCTGTTCAGCCGGCGCGCCGGCCTGCTAGGAGGCGGCATGGCCACCATCGACGTCTCCCCTCCCGCCCCTGTCCCTGCCCGGCTTACCGGCCGCGACCGGCTCGATCGCCTGATGGCGCGCGGCATCGCTTTCCTCGGCTCCGAGGTCGCGATCATGGCGGGCGCGATGTCGTGGGTTTCCGAGCGCAACCTCGTCGCCGCCATGTCCAACGCCGGCGGCTTCGGGGTGATCGCATGCGGCGCGATGACGCCCGAGCTGCTCGACGCCGAGATCGCGGGAACGCGCGCGCTCACCGACAGGCCGTTCGGCGTGAACCTCATCACCATGCACCCGCAGCTCGCCGACCTCGTCGACGTCTGCGCGCGGCATGGGGTCGGCCACGTCGTGTTGGCCGGCGGGCTGCCGCCCGGTGGCGCGATCGAGCGGATCAAGGGATCGGGCGCCAAGGTGATCTGCTTCCCGCCGACGCTGCCCTTCGCGAAGAAGCTGATCCGCTCGGGCGTCGATGCGCTGGTGATCGAGGGGATGGAGGCGGGCGGCCATATCGGCCCCGTCTCCACCAGCGTGCTCGCGCAGGAGATGCTGCCCACGATCGCGTCCGAGCTGCCCGTGTTCGTGGCCGGCGGCATCGGGCGCGGCGAGGCGATCGCGGGCTATCTGGAGATGGGGGCGGCGGGCGTCCAGCTCGGCACGCGCTTCGTCTGCGCGACCGAGTGCGTGGCGCACCCGGCCTTCAAGAAGGCGTTCGTCCGCGCGTCCGCCCGCGACGCGGTCGCGTCGGTGCAGATCGATCCGCGCCTTCCCGTCATCCCGGTCCGGGCCCTCAGGAACGCTGGCGGCGATCTGTTCAGCGCCAAGCAGCGCGAGGTGGCGCAGGCGCTCGACGAGGGCCGCGTCGCCATGGCGGAGGCGCAGCTCCAGATCGAGCATTACTGGGCGGGCGCGCTGCGCCGGGCGGTGATCGACGGCGACGTCGAGCACGGTTCGCTGATGGCGGGCCAGTCGGTCGGCATGGTGACGAAGGAGGAGCCGCTGGCCGACATCCTCGCGACGCTGGTCGACGAGGCGGCGCACGCCCTCGAACGGCGCGGCGTCGCCGCCTGATCCAGTCGTCGGAACCGGAAGATCGCCGCCAATACTTGAACGGAACGGGATACGGTCTTAGTTGCGCGCCGTCTGTTCTCCCGCTTTCGGAGTAAGCGATCCCGTGTCCGATACCGATCTCATCGGCCTCACCGCCGACATCGTCGCCGCGCATGTCAGCCACAACAGCGTGGGCGCAGGCGACGTGCCCGTGCTCATCCGCGCGGTCCACGACGCGCTCGCCCGCGCCGGCGAGCCCGCGCCCGCCGAAGCGGCGGCGAAGCAGGAGCCGGCGGTACCGGTCCGCCAGTCCGTCCGGCAGGACCACATCGTCTGCCTGGAGGATGGCAAGAAGCTGAAGATGCTCAAGCGCTACCTGCGCAGCAACTACGACATGAGCCCCGACGAGTATCGCGCGAAGTGGGGCCTGCCGCGGGACTATCCGATGGTCGCCCCGGCCTATGCCGAGCAGCGCCGCGGGCTCGCGCACAAGATCGGTCTCGGCCGCAAGAAGGTGGTCGAAGAGGCGGGCGCGGTCGTCGCCTCGGTGGCGCACGCCGCCGAGGCGGTGGTGGACGCGGTGAAGCCGGGTCGCAAGCCGCGCGGGATCAAGGCCGCCAAGGCCGCTGCGCAGTCGCATCTCGGCGCGCCCGAGTCCGAGCAGAACGAGGGCTGAGGCGCGTGCGCGTCGCGTCCGCTTGGCGACGCGGCGCCGCGCTGGTGGCGGCAGCGGCCACGCTCGCCGCCGCGCCCGCGCCGGTGCGCAGCCCCGGCGAGATCGCCGCCGCCGCGCCTGCGTCCGCGTGGCGCGACATTCCCGCCGACGCGCTGCTGGTGATGACGCTCGGCGACGGGCGTCGCGTGACGATCGAGCTCGCGCCCGGTTTCGCGCCTGCCCACGTCGCCAACATCCGCGCGCTCGCACGCGCCGGCGGCTATGATGGCCGGGCGATCACGCGCGTGCAGGACAACTATGTCGTCCAGTGGGGCGACGCCGCCGATCGGCGCGCAACGCCGACCGGAGTCATCGCGAAACCCGCCGCAGAATATGATCGGCCGGTTGCCGGCCTCGCCCTCACGCTGCTGCCGGTTCGCGACGCCTACGCCGCGCACGTCGGCTTCGCGGGCGGCTGGCCGGTGGCGTCGGAGGAGGGCCGCGCGTGGCTGCCGCACTGCTACGGCTTCGTCGGCGTCGGGCGCGACATGCCGCCCGATACCGGCGACGGGCGCGAACTCTACGCGGTGATCGGCCACGCGCCGCGCCACCTCGATCGCAACATAGCGGTTGTCGGCCGCGTGATCGACGGGATCGAGGCGCTGTCGGCGCTGCCGCGCGGCACGGGCGCGCTCGGCGTCTACGAGCGGCCGGGACAGCGCGTCCCGATCGCCTCGATCCGCCTCGCCGCCGACCTGCCCGCGGCCGGGCGCCCCGCCTATCAGACGATGCGGACCGACGGCGCCGCCTTCGCCGCCTATGTGGACGCGCGCCTCGACCGGCGCGACGCCTTCTTCGTGCGCCCCGCCGGCGGCGCCGACTTGTGCAACGTGCCGGTGCCCGTGCGACGACGCCCCTAGCGCGTCACGCGGCGCGCGAAGGCCAGCATATTGGCGAGCACCGGCGCTCGCCCCCGCAGCGGCCGCGCGATCGCGGTGACGAGGCCGAGATGACACGGGAACGGCCGATGACGGCGGCGAGCGCGTCGACCTTGATCGATCAGCCCTTGCGCGAGCGGCCGATCGCCTGCGCCGAGCGCGCCCTCCACTCAAGTAACTCAGACGCCGATCCGAAGAGTGTCGGGGAAGAGCACGCCGCCTTCCACTCGGCCAAGCGCGTAATAGCCCGCGATCGTCGTCCGCTTCATCACACGCCGATCATCGGCGGCAACGCTCTTGGCGCTGTGCATCAGCCGCCAATTGTCCCAGAGCACCATGTGTTCGACTTGCCCGTCATGGAAGTACGCGAGATCCGGCGAATGCCGCGAAACGGCACCACGATCCGCCTTACATCCTGCGGCGCCGTGGCAGACCGCCGAGATCCGCCATCATCTTCTCCTTCACGTCGCGGGAGAGCATGGTTCCGCCGTCCAGCATGGCAGCGTCTCGCGGCGGAGCGCCATCATAATCTTGCGCCGCGCCGCGGTTTTCCAACACGGTCGGGCGGTGACGCTGGACTGTCGCCTCCAAGCCTCTACCCCTTGCGTCTTCCGGCCAACTCGGCACTTGCTGCCCATCGCACTACCCGGCGGCCGTGCGATGGTTGTTCGGTGGGTGGACGGCTCCGAGAAGGGGGCGATAATGGCTGCACCGGCTGCCGCCGAAAGCTTTACCGAGCGGGTGCGGATCGAGCCGGCGAAGCGTGAACCTCACTGAACGCTTGCCATGATAAGTATGCGCGGCCATCCTCCGCCCGCTCGGGAGGGAGAAGATAGGATGGAGCGGCCGGACACGATAGTCGCGGCTGCCACCGCGATGAAAGCGGGCGAAACCAGTGCCGAAAGACTCACCGAGGAGGCGCTGGCGCAGATCGAGGCGCATGATGGTGCTTTGTGCGCGCACGTCGCCGTCGACGGCGAGGCCGCGCTTGCCGAGGCTCGCGCGCGAGATCGGGAACGCCGCGCCGGACGAACGCGAGGGCCGCTTCATGGCGTGCCGATCGGCATCAAGGACCTGATCGACATAGCCGGCAAGCCGACGCTAGGCGGCATGACGGTGCGCGCAGACGCTCCGCCAGCGGCCAATGACGCCACCGCGGTTCGCCTGCTGCGGGAGGCGGGCGCCGTGATCTTGGGCAAGCATCAGATGTCCGAGGGTGCGGGTGTCGCCCATCATCCGTCCGTCGACCCGCCGCGAAACCCCTGGAGTCTCGATCATTGGCCGGGCATCTCATCCTCGGGCACGGGCGTCGCGGTCGCAGCCGACTTCTGCTTCGCCGGGCTCGGCACCGATACCGGCGGCTCGGTCAGGATTCCGGCTGCGGCGTGCGGGCTCACAGGCATGAAGCCGAGCTATGGTCGCGTCAGCCGCGCCGGCCTTCTGCCGCTCGCGCAGAGCCTGGATCATATCGGTCCGCTGGCGCGCAGTGCCGAGGACGCGGCACTGGTACTCGCCGCGATCGCCGGACGGGATCCTGCCGATCCGACTAGCCTGCCGGGCAGTCTCAAGGCTCCGGTCAAGCTCGATCTGAACGGCGTGAGGATTGGCTTGGATGACGACTGGAACCGCCGCGACCTTGCGCCACCGGTCGCGGCTGCGCTCGATCGCGTCGAAGCGGTGCTCCGCGAACTCGGCGCCGAACTCATCAGGGTAAGCATGCCATCGACTCAGGCGATCATGTCGGTCGGGCTCGCCCTCGTGGTTGCCGAGCAGGCTGCTAACCATCGGGACACCTGGCCGTCGCGCCGCGCGGAGTACGGTCCCGAGCTCGCCCTCAGCCTTGCGGCGCTCCGGCAAGTCGATGCGACGACCATCGCGGCCGCCGGGCTTGCTCGAGACGCCCTGCGCGGTGACCTCGCGGAGCTGTTCACCCGGATCGATCTGCTGCTCTGCCCGGTATTGCCGATCGGGGTGCCGACGCTCGCCGAAATGGCGGCGATGATCGCCGATCCCGCGACCATAAGCCATCGCTTGATCCGCTACGTGGCGCCGTTCGACTTCGCGGGAACGCCAGCCCTCAGCCTGCCAGCGGGGCAGGACGAGGCGGGATTGCCAGTCGCGGTCCAGCTCGTCGGGCCTCAGGGCGCGGACGGGCGCGTGCTGGCCGCCGCGATGGCGGTGCAGGCGATCACCGACTGGCACGAGGCCCGGCCGAACCTCTTGTAAATGAGGCGACCGTCACGGGCCATGCGGATCAGCGAACAGGTCTTTCCTGCCCCGGGCCGACATGAGTTTCGGTCATGGCGCGTCGACCAATCCCTTCCGCCCTTGCCCGAGCTGCCAGCGGCTGGCCGATCTCCCGCTGAGTGGTCGCGCCATGGCTATCCGCGCCGACATTTCCCGAGCCGCGTCCAGGCTCTGTACTCAACCGGCGGTGGAGCGGCGGAGTTGATTCAGGGTTGCCGGAGGTGATCCGGCGATGGCGCGATATGATCTGAGCGGGGCGGAGTGGCGGCTGGTGAGCCGCTGTTGCCGCCGGTTGGGCGCGGGCCGGCGCGGGCCGGCGCGGGTGGACGATCGGCGGGTGATGAACGGTATCGTCTACCTGTCGCTTCACGACTCGCGCTACAGATCGCAGGATCGCCGAGCGATGCCGGCGCCTGACATTGACCGCGCCGGAGAGTTGGGCGCCATGCCGATTTCGTTTCAGGCGTCTTTGCCGCGCTGGTCCCGCCCGCGCGTCTCGACGAAGCATCGTGTCGCAACGAACGCAGCTTCCCCTCGCTAAGGCCCGGCGGTCCTTGCTTCGAACGCTACGACGCCGCACAGCGAGATGCGCGGCCCTCGACTATCCGGTAGGCGGAACATTGAACGCAAAGATCCTCGTGACGGGCGGCACCGGTTATATCGCCAGCCATACGTGCAAGGCTCTGGCCGCCGCAGGCTTCACTCCGGTCGTCTACGACAATCTGCCGCTGGGGCAGCAACGCAACGTGCGCTGGAGACCGCTCGTCGTCGGCGAGCTGGGCTTCGCGCCGTGCAGCTCGGATTTCGGCACCATCATCCGGTCGGCCTGGGATTGGCACATCAAGGCCCATCCAAGGTGGGACGAGGACCTGGTTTCGCCCGACTATCCCGATACGCGTGGCGACGTTTTGGAGCAGATACGGTAATGCACCTCGAAAAGCGCGTTCTTGTCACCGGTGGCGCCGGCTTTCTCGGTTCACATCTTTGCGAGAACCTCCTCGGGCAGGGCGCGTACGTCATCTGCGTCGACAATTTCTACACCGGCGCGCATGCCAATATCGCGCACCTGCGCAATCATCCGCGCTTCGAGCTGATCCGTCACGACGTGTGCTTCCCCCTCTACGTTGAGGTGGATGAGATCTACAATCTGGCATGCCCCGCCAGCCCGATCCACTATCAGCGCGATCCCGTGCAGACTACGAAGACCAGCGTCATGGGCGCGATCAACATGCTCGGCCTGGCCAAACGCGTGGGCGCCAAGATATTCCAGGCATCCACATCCGAAGTCTACGGCGATCCCGTCGTCCACCCGCAACCTGAAAGCTATTGGGGCAACGTCAATCCGATCGGGCCACGATCCTGCTACGACGAGGGAAAGCGTTGCGCCGAGACGCTGTTCTTCGACTATCGCAAGCAGCACCGGATTCGGATCAAGGTCGTCCGAATCTTCAACACCTATGGTCCGCGCATGCACCCGAACGACGGTCGGGTCGTCTCGACGTTCATCGTCCAGGCGCTGCGCGGAGAAGACCTCACGGTGTTCGGCGACGGAAGCCAGACGCGCGCCTTCTGCTACGTCTCCGATCAGGTCGATGGTTTCCTGCGCCTCATGGCGTCCGACGATGATGTCGCGGGGCCAGTGAACATCGGCAATCCGGACGAGTTCACGATGCTGGAGCTCGCCAAAGAAGTGATCAAGCTGACCGGCTCTAAGTCGCGGATCATCCACAATCCCCTGCCCGCCGACGATCCCAAGCAGAGGAAACCCGACATCTCGTTGGCGCGCGCAAAACTCGGTTGGACACCGAGCGTCCCCCTCCGGGAGGGATTGAGGAGCACGATCGCCTATTTCGACGAGTTCCTGTCGAGGGAAGGTCGCGCCCAGGCGCAGCCTCTTGCGGCGCTGCCGGGAGAATTGGCGTAACGGGCTACGGAGGAACAGTAGGTGCAGTATGGTCGATGCAGCGCACCTACTCCTCCGGCGGGAGTATCGCCACGGCGTCGAAGGCGACGGCAGGACAATGACGTCGCGACGAATGTTATCGCAGGGTCGAACGAAAGGCCCGATCGGCAACGGGATTGACCGTGATCAAAGCTTTGAACCCTCTCGGCCGGCAGGATGTCCCGCGCCAATCCGACGAGGCGGAGACCAATGCACTCCTACGTAGTGCATCCCCGCGAGCCAATGCGTTTCTCGTGGTCGGCATGGCATCGCATGCGGCACCTTGGCCACGGCGGGTCGTCTGTCGCTGCTCGGCCCGGCGGCGCCTACGCAGGCAGGTCGCCGTAGCCCGGACAACGAGGGGAGCTTCTTCGAAGCGGAGAAGTGGTGCAACTCATAACGAGTTGCTTGAGGAGGCCGGGTCGTTCGCGCTCGACTGGAGAGAGATCGATACGGCTTGGCTCGCCTCAGCCACCCGCTCATCGTTCGGCGGCAAAGGGCGGAAATCCTGAAGACGAAGTTTCCAGGGGGCAGGAGCATCGTCTTAAGGATTCACGGATCTGCCGGCTGGCGCCGTTCTGGACCGATAGGCTGCGGAAGTTGGGCGACCATCGGCTGCCTATGCGAAAGCTCAATCTGTCGCGCGGGTTCAAAGATGCCGCCGTTACAGGCTCCGCTGCTCGAACGGCATCCGAGCTGTCGAACCAGATCCGGGCTTGATGAAGACGTTCGGGCTCATCGTTCCACCCGCGTCGGGCAGCAAGTTCGAGCGCCAGATAGAGGCCCTGCTGGCCGACAATGCCGGACTTGATCGGATCATACGTCCGTTGCTCGAGGCTTGGCACGCCGTTCGCCTTCATGCCGCTGATCTTGGCGTAAGCTGCTGGCGGATGCGCGGCGCAGCGACGCCTGCCAGCTCCTCATGTCTACTCCTGGCGTGGGCGTCGT
Organism: Sphingomonas sp.; assembly: GCF_965200105.1. Classification (GTDB taxonomy): domain Bacteria; phylum Pseudomonadota; class Alphaproteobacteria; order Sphingomonadales; family Sphingomonadaceae; genus Solisphingomonas. Next base: position 1,996,913 of record NZ_CBDATN010000002.1, on the reverse strand, counting down.
GACGGCGTCCTCCTTCATCAGCGCGATCGAAAATCCGACCAACTTCAGGCGCTCCCGATCAGTGGGCGCCTGGGTCGGACTGACGACCCGCCGCTACCGGTCGGGCGAGATCGACTATGACGGGCATATTTCCCGGCGGGGTGACAGTCACCTGCGCGGGCTCCTCTACGCGGCCGCGACCGTGTTGCTCGTGCGCAGCCGGTCAGAGTGCGATCTGCGCAAGGGGGGGCTGCAGTTGCGTGAACGGCTCGGCCTAAGCGCGCCGCGGTCGCGGTCGCCCGCAAGCTCGCGGTCACCATGCACAGCATGCCGATCACCGGTGAACCGATTAGAGAGACACTCGCCACAGCCTAATACCCGGCTCGCCCGCGTCGCAAGGCGCTGCGAGACATCCTGCCGGGACGTAGGGCCGACCCACTCCGCGACGTTCGTTGCATCCGGCGCCTCAGGGCATCGGAGTGCGTCCTGAACCTTGGAGAGGTCGCCGCGCGAAGCCCATCATGCGGCGACTGATGCCGACCATGCTCCCGGCAACGGCATCTCAGAAAACCCATGTATCCGACGCAATAGACGGCGAGACGGCAAACTACGCCCATGTCTTCCTGCCGGGTTCCACCTTCCTGGAGAAGGTCGGCACCTTCACCGATGCCGGGCGGGCGCATCCAGCGCGTCCGCCGCGTGACGGAGGCGCTCAATGGCCATGCCGGTTGGTAGATCGTGCAGCTGGTGGCGAATGCGTTGGGCCTCGGCTGGGACCACCGTCATCCGTCCGAGATCATGGACGAGATCGCGGCCAGACCCGCCGTACCGAGAACGTCGCGTGGCATCCCGAGGACATGCTGGAGCTTCACCCGCAAGATGCCCAAACTTGCGGTCTCGACACCGGCGACTGGGTGCGGCGCGCCAGCCGACCGGGCGAGAGAACCCTGCGCGCGAAGGTGACCAACCGGGTGACGCCAGGCGTGGTCTACACCACCTTCCCACCAGGACACGCAAGCGAACGTCGTCACCTCGATTTCTCTGATCGGGTCACCAACTGTCCCGCGTACAAGGTGACGGCGGTCAGGTGACGCCCTCCAACGGCCCGACCAATGGCAGGAGGCTTACAAGGAGCTCGCCCGCCGGTCGCGTCGAAACGTCACGACGAGCCGGCGGTGGCAGCCGAATGGACGTTTGGACCGGCTCGTCTACATGGTAACTAGATCGCGCAGAACTTCGCTACCACGAGCGACGTGAACGCCTCAGCCGCGACCGCCGACCACGTCGCCTCCTCCTGGACCCCGCGGATGAGGGCGATGATTCTCTACTCGCCGCCATACTCTCCCGACCTAAACTCCACCGGGCAGGTCTTTCTCAAGCTCGGGGCGCTGCTCCGCAAGGCCGTCGCGCCAACCGCGAGGCCGTCCAAACCAACATCGGCCAACTGCTCGACGCCTTCAACTAAACCGGAGGCGCGCCAGGGGGCGAGAGACGGCCATGCTACGGAGCGGCTGCATCGATCTAACCGGCATGATGTCGGGCCGATGCGAACGCCCTCCGCCCCCATGCCGGCCGGGCCCATCCGATCCCTTGGCGCAAGAACGAAGTTCGTCTAAGCGACGTGATGGACATGGTGACCGGCAACTCCCACGAACCCCGCCAATACGATCTGGCGGTGTTTGGCGCGACCGGGCTCACCGGTCGGCTTGTGGTGAGACAGCTGGCGGGAATGGACGCGCAACCGCGCGGGCCGGACGGGAAGCGGCTCTGGGCCGCGGTGGGTCGCAACCGCGAGCAGGTCACCCAAATGCTGGCCGAGCTGGAGCTGGACGGCGTCGACATCCTGGTCGCCGATCTCGACCAGCCTGCATCGCTGCAGGCCCTGGCGCGGCGAACGACCGCCGTCGTGAACCTCGCCGGTCCCTATACGCAGAAGGCGGCGAGCCTGATCGAGGCTTGCGTCGAGGCAGGCACCTCTTATGTCGACCTGAGCGGCGAGATCCCGTTCCTGCGCCGAGTAATCGACCGGTTCGATGCGTCGGCGCGAGCTGCGGGCGTGCAGGTGGTGCAGATGGCCGGGTGGGAGGCGATGCCGGCCGACCTGACCACGCTGGTCGCGTGCCGGCGCGCGGTCGGTGACGAGGCTGGTGCCGACGGCCCGGGCGCGGCCGACCCGATCGCGGAGGTGGTCGTGTCCGTGACCTTCACGCGGCGCCCCGAGGGCGGCGTGCCGTTTAGGCAGCAGGTCTCGGCCGGCACAATGGCGAGCGTCGTCGCCATGCTCGACGACCCCGACGCTGCCCTGGTTGGTCATGCCGACGCGCTGCTGCCGGACGGCACGGGCGGCGGCAAGGCGGATCGGCTCCGGTTCGGGGCAAGCGATGCGCAGGGACGCGTGCTGGGACCGGTGCCGCCGGTGGCGTTCCTAAATCCCCCGATCATCCGTCGCACGGCGGCCCTGCTCGCAGCCGGCCGGAACGCTCCCTACAGCGCCGCCAGTTACGTCGAGGGCGAAGACATGGGTGGCGCGACGCTCGCCGCTGCTCTCGGCCGCCAGCTCAAGGCGAAGGCGAAAGGCGAACTACAGCAGTTAGCGGTCGCGGCGACCGGATTGCCGTTGGCGGTGCGGCAGGCGGCGGCCGCGGGACTGCGCCAGGTATTGCCCGAAGCGGGGACGGGACCTTCCAACCGGTTCCTCGAAGATTGGGCCTGGAGGGTCGAGGCGCGCGCGACCGCCAAGGATGGTCGGATCGGCACGAGCAGCCTGGAGGGCACCGGCCACCCAGGCTATACCGCGACCGCGGCGATCATCGTCGAGGTGGCTTTGCACGTGCTGGATCGGGATCGTCCGGGTCGCCACCTGGGGTGCGTCACGCCGGCCCTGGCGATCGGCGCGTCAGCCGGAACCTTGCGAGTCGAGACATTGTCCTTGCGCTGAAGCCGGTTCCATCGAGCGCGGAAACCCGTCCGTCAGCGCCCGAGCAAGCGGATCGGCGCAGGAGAGGCGGGCCTCCGCGCCCGGCGAATTGGGACAAAGATCACCTCGCCGAGCGTTGCAAATCTCGAGCCGCCTTGCGCCACACGATCGGATGTGACGTGCCGGTGCCAACGACCTCAAGACGCAAGGGAGTAGAAAAACCTGTCGCCGCGAACCCGCCGTCAGCCAGTGCGGTGACATGCGCGCCGTCCGCGAACCCCCTGACCAGCGTCAGACAGTCGGCGAGGTCCGGCTCGGCGTCGTAGCGGATCAGGCCATCGACGCTGTCGCCGATATTGGGATCGCATTCGACGCAGCGCGTCGGATCGAGGGGGCGGTGACGAGCGCGGAACCGCGTCCCGAGATGCTTTGGAAAAGGTCGCGGACCTTCCTGACATCGCTCATCGCCTGTACTTCAGGCAAACCAAACGGCCTTCCTGGAAGTTCAGGCGGCCAGTCCGACCGAACCGTCGTGCATTGCCCAGGCGAGCGTCTGCAAACTGATCGCGTTCACGAGCGTGTGGATCTGCGCAGTCTTGCCGCGTTCGGCGTCGCCCGCCGCCATCTTCTTCTCGGTCTCGGTGAAGTCGGCGGGGGGTCGCCCGCGTCATTCGGCACGCCGGGCAGGATAGGGAAGGTCAGGTGGACGCCGAGGATAGCACCCGCGTGCGCATGGCCGAACTGCGCGCTGACGAACGCGCCCGCGTCCCTGCACTGGATCACGAACCGGTGATAGCCGAGCGCGCGCTTCCGCATGCTCGTCGGGCTGATCCCGTACCGGCCGGCGAGCGCCCTCAGCTCTCCTCACTCCCGCGCGGTATCATTTGAATGACCGCCCGGTCGGACGGGCCCGCCGTGTGGAACCGGGCCCATAGCCCCTTCCGCCAAAGCGTGCCAACTAGTATGGACCGCATTCGACGGCACTATCGGAGAGAGTATGATGCAGGCATCCATTGCTAAAGATCTTGCTGCGATCACGGCGCTGAAGGCGCGTTATTGTCGGACGCTTGACACCAAGGACTGGGACGGTTTCGGGGATTGCTTGGCGGAGGACTTCACCGGGCAGTACGACGGGATGCCGCGCGCCAGTAAGGATGAACCTGAAGTCGCGCACGTCGCCGGCCGCAAGTCGGTAGCGGACGGCACCGCCGCCAACCTTCAAAACATTCCAACCGTACACTCCGTTTACGCGCCAGAGATCGAAATCATTGACGAGACGCATGCTAGAGGCGTTTGGGCCATGCGCGATTACCTGCTTTTTCCGACCTGCGCCTTCGTTGGCTATGGTCATTACCACGAGGATTACGTCAAATCCAATGGCGTGTGGCGGATCCAGCGTACGCATCTCACCCGCTTGTTCGTAGAAGAGGAATGGCGCTGATTCCAGGATCGGCAAGCGGCAAGGCCGGCGGGGACGATCAAGATGATCTTGTCCGCCGTCCCTTAGCCAGAAGTTGTTCAGGAGGTCCATAGCTGGATCGCCGCTTCACGGAGCGGGTTCGTTTGGTCTGGCTCGTGGCCGCAGAAGTTGAAGTAGTTGGCGGGTTCTGCGATAGGTAATAGTGTTTACGCGGATGACGGTTCTTTTTCGGGGGCCGTGGCGGTCCGAAAAGGGGGGCTGTAGATTTTACTTCGGCCGCCACTCGCGGAAGTCGTTTGTCGGCGCGCCATGCCGCCTAGGTGAGCCGCCAGCACGTCGCCACGCGCATCTTGACCGCGAGATGGCCGGCGATCGTCGCCGCGATGAAACCGTGGCCCTGTAGCTCTCCCAAGGCACGCTCGGCGGCGTCTTGCTCAAGCCGGTGGCCGCCGCCGCCTCGCGCACGCCGCATCGCAGTTCGCCGTTGTTCGAGCCGTCCTCCAGGCTGCGACGTAGAGCAGCACCTTCACCGCCGATCCGGCGAGATCGCGCCAAGCCGCCGTCTCCATCATGCTGTGGTCGATCCGGGTATACCGCGTGTGGCGCTTGCGCCCCTTGGCGGTGAGGCGGCCCACCATAGCGGGATCAGCGACCCGCCTTCGCGGCGGCGGCCTGCGCGGCGAAGTGCTTGGCCAGCGTCGAGCGCCGGGCGCAGACGATCGCGCCCTGCTCGAAGGTCGGCCAGCCGCTCTTCGTTATCTGCCAATTTCACCTGCGGCATCGTTAGCCCGACGTGCTGCGCGATGGCCTCAAGGCCGTAGAGCAGGTCGGGTTCGGCGTCATCTCGTGCGTCAGTCATGCGTTACTCCATGCGTCACAGCACGGCCGAGCACGCTCCAACATCGGCAGATTTCTGCGGTTCTTCTCATCCGCGCCCGTACTTCGGCGGGGCCAAGAAAAGGGACCGTAGCCCCCCCCCCAAAGCGGTAGTTTTCCACTTTTCTGACCTTGTTTCCAACAGAGGTGTCGTTCCAGCGAGGGGAAAGGCAAGCCTCACTCGCCCTTGCGTCTGCGGGCTTGGCAGCGGCACCTCCGAGCCCACATAAGGCTTCGGACAGGAGGAGACGCGCGTGGCGACCTTGGGAATGAGTGCGGCGGACCGCGAGGCGGTGGAGGCGTTCCGGCGCGACGCGGTCGAGCCCTCGATGACCGAACTCGTCATCCTCGATTTCTGGGCGGAATGGTGCGGGCCATGCAAGCAGCTCGGGCCCATCCTCGACACGGTCGTCAATGCCTATGCCGGCAAGGGCGTGCGGCTCGTCAAGATCGACGTCGACAAGGACAAGTTCATCGCCGCCCAGTTCCGCGTCCAGTCGATCCCGACCGTTTACGCGCTGTTCCAGGGCCAACCCGTCGCCGATCTCACACAGGCGCGCACCGAAGGCCAGCTCACCCGCCTGCTCGATCAGCTCCTCGCGCAGCTGCCGATCCAGGCCGGCGGCGATCCGGGCGCGGAGGACGTCGCGCAGTATCTGGCCTTGGCGGACGAGGTGCTCGCCGCCGGTGACGCGGCGCGGGCTCTGGGTATCCTGGAGCAGGTGGCGGAGATGGCACCCGATCACCTTGGCGCCCTGGCCCTCCGCGCCCGCGCGCTCCTCGCGCTCGACCGCGCGGAGGAGGCGCAGGCGCTGCTTGATGCGGTGCCTGCTGATCGCAAGGACCCGGCGCTCGATCAGGCACGCGCGGCGGTGCGGCTTGCCTCGGCGGGCGGCGGCGGCGACCTCGCGGCGGCGCGCGCGGCGGCTGCCGGCGGCGGCATGCAGGCGCGCTACGATCTCGCCGGCGCGCTGATGGCCGCGGGCGAACGCGACGAGGCGGCGGACACGCTGCTCGCGCTCATCGCCGAGGACCGCGCGTGGAACGAGGGCGCCGCGAAGGAGAGGCTGCTGACGCTGTTCGCCGCCGTCGGCCTGGAGGATCCGTGGGTTTCGGCGCAGCGCCGCCGGCTCTCCGCGGTCCTGTTCACCTGATCGGCCGCGGGTGGCACGCATCTCGATCTTCCCGCTGGCGGGCGCGATCCTGTTCCCGCGCGCGCACCTGCCGCTCCACGTCTTCGAGCCGCGCTACCGCGCGCTGGTGACGGACGCGATGGCGCGCGACCGGCGGATCGGCATGATCCAGCCGCGCGAGGCGGAGAGCGCGGGCCGGCCGCCGGCTTTGTTCGACGTGGGCTGCGTCGGCCACATCGTCGACGTGCAGGCGCTTGACGACGGTCGTTTCAATCTCGTGCTGGAGGGCAGGAGCCGCTTCCGCCTCGTCACCGAACTCGACGTCGCCACACCGTTCCGCCAGATCGACGCCGACCTCGATATGTTCGGGGACGACGCCGACGATCCCGATCCGCTGGCGTCGGTGGTGCGCGCCGAGATCGAGCGCGAGGCGCGGCGCTTCGCCGACGCGCGGGGCTACGCGATCGATTGGGAGGCGGTCGGCCGGCTGGACGACGAGTCGCTGGTCAACGCCGTCGCGCAGGTCGCTCCGTTCGACGCGGCCGCCAAGCAGGCGCTGCTGGAGGCGCCGGATCTGGCCGAGCGCGCCGATCTGGTGGCTCAGTTCCTGCGCTTCTTCCGATTGGGCGACGACGGTGAGGATGCGACCTTGCAATGAGGGATGCGATGAGGCCGGCGCGATGAGGATCGAGGGCGGCATCGATCCGGACCTGCTGCGTATCCTCGTCTGCCCGGCGACGCGGACGCCGTTGCGCTACGATCACGACGCGCGCGAGCTGGTGTCGGAGGCGGCGGGGCTCGCCTATCCGATCCGCGACGGCATGCCGGTGATGCTGGTGGACGAGGCGCGGCGGCTTTAGTCGCCCCGCGAGCCTGCGGCCGCCGCTCCCGGCGCTCAGAGCGCCAGCGCGGCGCCGATGGTGACGAGCGGCACGACGGTCGAGGTCTCGGCATCCGCGCTCCCAAGGCGTCGGAGCGTGCCGTCCCGCACCACGGCCAGCGCCTCGGCGCGAACTTGCCATCGTGTTCCGCCGAGCGCGAGCGGCTGCGACAGCGCGAGCCCTGCGCTGCCGTACGTCACGTCGCCGCTGCCGGCCTCGTAGAAGCCGCGCCATCCCACGCCGAACCGCAACGGCACGCTCAGCTTCGCCGCCTGCTCGCCGGCGGAGAGCGCGAAGCCGGGCTCGATGCCGGCCTGCGTGAAGACGCCGTGGCCGCCCTTTGGCCGCACCGTCGCCGCGAAGCTGGGGTGGAGGATGCCGAGGCCATGTTCGGCCTCGTAGGCGGCGGTCAGGCTCGCCTCGTGCGTAGTGGCGGAAACGCCGTTGGGGCTCGTCTTGATCGCGTAGGCCAGGCCCGCCCTCAGCCCCTTGGCAGGCTCGATCACGACGCCGAGAAGGTTGTTGCTCTCGTACCAGCCACGGGGCGAGGTCCTCTCAGAGGAGGCGGGCGCGTGGAAGCCGTTAGACGAGGTGCCGACCAGCCACGCGTCGGCCCTCCTCTCGGTGTCGCGGTGCAGCTCCCAGCCGAAGCCGAGCTGCGCGTGGACGGGCAGGCGGTCAAGGCTGGCGGCATCGTCGTCGTAGCTGCCGCGCGCGAAGTCGCCGTTGCGCACGTCGGCGCCGATGACGGGGTGGAAGCGCCGGTCGCCGACCTGCTGGCTGCCGAGATCGGCATCCTCGGTATCGATCGTCGGCACGGTCCGCGCGGCGAGCGGACCGCCGGAGAGCAGTGCCGCCAGTGCGAGCGGGCCGACGCCGATGGCGCCTCTCACCTCGCGTCGTCTACGCACAGCGCGGTGCGCTCCTCGCCGATGCGGACGATCTGGACCCGGGGCCCTTCAGCGCCGGCGCCGCGTCGAGCCCGTCCGCCGCCACCTACGAAGCCGCGGCCGTCACCCGCCAAACGACGTTGGCGAGATCGTCGGCGACGAGCAGCGCGCCCGTGCGATCGAGCGCCAAACCTACCGGACGGCCGCGCGCATGGCCCTGCCCGTCCAGGAAGCCCGTCAGCACGTCCTTGGCCGGCCCGCTCGGCCGGCCGCCGGTGAAGGGCACCCACACGACCTTGTAGCCGTTGAGATTGCCGCGATCCCAGCTGCCATGCTCGCCCACGAAGGCGCCGCCGCGATACGGTGCCGGCAGGCTGGCGCCGGTATCGAACACCATGCCGAGGGGCGCTACGTGCGAAGACAGGCTGTAATCGGGCGAAATCGCCCTATCGACCATGTCCGGCCGCTTGGGCCGGACGCGCGGATCGACATGCCGACCCCAATAGCTCCACGGCCAGCCATAGAAGGCGCCGGGCGTCACCGACGTCAGATAATCGGGCACGAGATCGGGCCCGAGCTCGTCGCGCTCGTTGACGACGGCCCATAGCTTGCCCGTCTGCGGCTCGAACTGGAGCCCGTTGGGGTTCCTCAAGCCCGTCGCGTAGGGGCGGTGCGCGCCGGTTGCGCGGTCCACCTCCCAGATGCGCGCGCGCTCCTGCTCGGCGTCGATGCCGTTCTCGGTGATGTTGCTGTTCGAGCCGATGCCGACGTAGAGCTTGCTGCCGTCGGGACTGGCGACGAGGCTCTTGGTCCAGTGATGGTCGATCGCACCGGCGGGGAGTTCAGTCAGCACCGCGCCCGGCGCGGTGATCCTGGTCGTGCCGGTTTGGTATGGGAAGCGCAGGATCGCGTCGGTGTCGGCGACGTAGAGGTCGCCGCCCACCAGCGCGACGCCGAACGGCGAGTGGAGGTGATCGAGGAAGACGGTGCGCAGTTCCGGCCTGCCGTCGCCGTCGGCGTCGCGCAGCAGCGTGATGCGATCGCCCCCCTTCGTCTTGCTGTGCCCGAAGCCCTTGATCCAGCTGGCGAGGATGTCCTTGGGCCGGAAGACCACCGTCGGCGGTCCCTTGGGCTCCACCACCAGCACATCGCCGTTGGGCAGCGTGAACACCGAGCGCGCGTTGGCGAAGCCGTCGGCGAACGCCGTCACCTTCAAACCTGCCGGCACGCTGGGGAGCGCGCCGTTCCACGGCGCCGGCTTGGCGATGTGCATTGGCGGCAACAGATACTGGTTTTGTCCTGGCAGCGGCGGACCCGCGCCGATCTGCGCGGCGGGCGAACCGCCGCCTCCGCCGCAGGCGGTGAGCATCGCGGCGGTCGCGAGGAGCGTGGCTGTCGTGCGCATCATGCCGCCTCCTGCCGGGCTTCGAGGCTGTAGCCGAGCCAGCTCGATACCAGCGCCAGCACCGCGACGACCGCAGAGAGGACGAGGCCGATTGGCACCACCGACGTCCAGGCATCGCGGCTGTGGATGAAGGCGTTGACGAGCCCGAGCGCCATCATCAGCCCGGTCGTTACGCTGTGCGGCCAAGGACGCCGCGTCCGTCGTGCCCGGCCGCGCGACGTGACCGCGTCGACGATCCCGGCGACGGCGGCGAACACGCCCATCAGCAGTCCCGCCGTGATCATCCAGGTTGAGAAATTCGCCCACATCATGTTCGCGCTCCGCGCGTAGATCACGTCGGTCGCGAACGCGCCCGTGAAGAAGGCGAGCGGATAGGCGGAGAGGATCCCGTGTACCGGATGCGTGCGCATGACAGCGCGTGGCGGATAGGTGGTGGCCATGGCACGAGCCCCGTTGGTTGAAGCGGCTATAACGCTGGAAGCGGCTGCGGCTCCGCGTCGCTGACGGCTAATCCGCCTAAAACTTGTTAGTGCAGGTGCGCGGCCGGCGAGCGCCACTCCCCGCCAGCGGCGTGTCGGGCCGTGTCGAACGTCTTCTTTCCGTCATCATGCGATGCCACGCCCCCAGCTGGTGGCTGTACGATGTGGCGTGGTATCATGGACGATCGTCTTGGACGGCCCGGTCGGAGGGCCGGCATCGAGGTCGCCGGGCGCCCTCGCTCCCCCTCGCGGCGAAGCGTGTTACACGGAATGGCGGCTGCGCCGTTCCTCCTCTCCACCAGAGCCGGGGCGCAGCTCGGCTTCGGCGACTACCCCTTCTCGCTGGGCGTCGCGGCGGGCGATGCCACCCCGGTCGGCTTCGTCGCCTGGACGCGGCTCGCGCCACGGCCGCTGGAGCCGCGCGGCGGAATGCCGGCGGGCGCCGTTCCGGTCGACTGGGAGGTGGCGGAGGACGACGCCTTCAAGCGCATCGTCGCCAAGGGGCAGGAGATCGCGCGGCCCGAGCTCGCGCACAGCGTCCACGCCGAAGTCGGCGGGCTGAAGCCAGGACGGAGCTACTGGTACCGCTTCCGCTGCGCGGGCGAGAAGAGCCTGGAGGGACGCGCCCAGACGCTACCCGCGCCGGGTGCCGCGGTGGATCGCGTCCGCTTCGCCGCCGTCGGCTGCCAACATTACGAGGCGGGCTGGTATACCGGTTATCGCCACGTCGCCGAGGAGCCGCTCGATTTCGTTTTCCACTATGGCGACTACATTTATGAATACAGCCCCGGCTTCGTCCTCGACGCCTTTTACCGCCCGATCGAGCCGGTGCGCCGCTACGTCGGCCCCGAGCCCTATACGCTTGACGATTATCGCCGCCGCTACGCGCAGGAGGGAGTGGACGCGGATCTTCAAGCGGCGCGCGCGGCGCACCCGTGGTTCTGCACCTACGACGATCACGAGGTGCAGAACGACTGGGCGGGCGACACCGATCGCCACGGCACCCCGCCCGAACTGTTCCGCCTGCGCCGCGCCCAGGCACTGCAGGCTTGGTACGAGCACATGCCCCTCCGCCGCGCGTCGCTGCCCGGCGCGGACGGCCGCGTCGATTGCCGCAGGCGCGCCGATTTCGGCGACCTGATGCGCGGTCACTTCCTCAACTCGCGGCTCGATCGCACGCCGCAGCCCTGCGACGACGGCTTCAAGGAGGTGTGCCCGGCGGTGTCGTCGCCGACCGCACGCATGATGGGCGCGGAGGAGGAGCGCTGGCTGGCGGACGGCTTTCGCGCCAGCCGCCAACGCTGGCAGCTCGTGGCACAGCAGGTTATGGTGTGCCCGGTGGACCGCACGCGCACCGCCGATGGTCCCGCCACCTACAACATGGATAGCTGGGCGGGCTATCAGCGCCCGCGCGAGCGCCTTCTCGACATCCTAGCCATGCGCGCGGATGTCGTGGTGGTCACCGGCGACGAGCATCAGAACTGGGCCAATGACCTGATGCGAGGCGGCCGCGCTGTCGCGTCCGAATATGTCGCGACCTCGATGACCTCGGGCGGCGACGGCTACGACATGCGGCCGGGCAACGAGGCGATCATGGCGCGCAACCCGCAAGTGCGCTGGACCAACGATCGACGCGGCTACCTCTCCTGCGACGTGACGCGCGAGGCGTGGACGGGGCATTTCCGCACGCTCGACGCAGTAACCACCAAAGGGCTGCCGATCCGCACCGCGGCGAGTTGGTCGGTGGCGGCGGGCAAGCCGGGACTGGAGCGCGCCTGACCGCGTTCCACGGCAACGTCATACGCGGATCATAGCGCGGTAAACGCCGCGTGCACCGCGCCTAGCCGTGCCACAGCAGCGCGGCCGGGTAGATGTCGCGCGCCACTCTGGGAGCGTTCCAAACCACGCGTATGAGTTGTCGGCCTACGTCTGCGCGTCCACCCTGGCGCTCGCGACGGCGGCACGGGGCCAGTCCACCGGCTCGCAGGTTCTCGACCGGCAGACGATCGTCGTTACTCGATCGAAGGCGATCCACGACGTCGATGGCATTATCAATCCGCCCACCGAAGGCCAAGGGCGCCCTCGACTCGGTGCTGATCCAGCGGCAGACGCCCGGTCAGTCGAGCGACGACATCATCAACCTGCTGCCCGGCGTCAGCTCCCAGAACAACAATCCGTTCGGCTCGGCCGGCGGCACGCTGTCAATCCGCGGCTTTGACTTCCGGCGACGGCGACGCGCTCGATCAGATCAGATTGTGGCTCGCCGAGCGGCGCATCAGGGCCGTCATTCCCTCGACCGCCTCGCGCCGGACGCCTTACCTACTGAACAGGCGCATCTATCGCCGCGGGAACGTCGTTGAGCGCCTCTTCTGCCGCCTCAAGAACTGGCGCCGCATCGCTACGCAATGCCACCGACACGCCAGCAACTACCTCGCCGGCGTCGCGCTCGCCGCCACCGTGGCCGAGTAGATCAAATGAATCCACAACCTAGCACTACTTTGGCATTTTTGTAGTTGAGGTTGTCGCAAGCGGCTTATTGCAATGGGGGCAGTGTGTCGGTGGCGGTCGTGCGAAGATGTCGAGGATGGCCTGCCTGACGGCCGGCATGCTCGGTTGCGGTGGTGGTCCCCCGACTCTTTTTTTTCCGTCCCGCTGCCGTGAGGCGGCGGGACTGGAGGAAGGCGTAGGCGATCATCGACATCAGCGCATGTCGGTGTAGCCCTGTCCACGACCGGCCCTCGAAGTGGTCGAGGCCGAGTTCCTCTTTGAGCTGCTGATGCGCCTGTTCGCAGATCCATCGTGCCTTGATGGCGCCGGCGAGCGTCTTGATCGACGTGTCGGCAGGCAGGTTCGAGAGATAGTATTTGCGCTCGCCGGTCGAGCGATGCTCGCCGACCAGCCATACTTCCTCGCCCGGCAGATGCTGGTTGCCCATGTCACGGATACGCTGGGTCGGACCGTCGGCTACGCGCACGCGCAAGGCCGCGAAGCGCGCGGCCAGCCGACCTTTCGTGCCGCGCCGCCAGCTGACCTGTTTCCACGGCTGTCCGGCCAGCAGCGTCTCGGCAGCGACGGACTTGCTGTCGGGGATATGGTGCTGGCGAGGCCGCCCGTGGCCTGCCACCGGGAAGATCATCGCGACATCGGCCGCATATACCTTCTGTCGCCCCGGTATGCCGACCGCCCAGGACAGGCTACGCTCGCTCAGCGCCTGGCGGAACGGCGCGCTCATCCCGTAGCCGGCGTCCGCGAGCACGCAGCCGAAGCGCACGCCCGCGGCCCTTACCTTGTCGATCTCCTCGATGGCGATCTCCGGCTTGGTCAGGGCAGCCTGCCGGTCGGCGGGCACTTTCGCCTTCGCCATGCGTCCCGGGTCGCCGGTCCAGCTCTCCGGCAGGAACAGGCGCAAGCCCACCATCACCGGCACCTCGCGCGATGCCAACGTCACCGACACCATCGTCTGGCAGTTCGCGTTCTTGCCGAGCGACGAGGCATATTGCGGCGCCACGCCGACCGAGTGCCGCCCTTTCTTCGGCATGGCGGTATCGTCGATGACGAGGAAGGCTCCGGCGCCACCCACCAACCGGTCGGCCTCGCTCAGCAGCGCCGCCTCGAGCGGTGCACTGTCCCAGACACCCGCGGCGACGAAGTGGTGGAGCTGGTCATAGCCGGCCTCACCGCCACGAGCGGCCATCGGTTGCACGCTCTTGCGATCGCCGGGACCGATCAGACCAGCGACATACTGCGGACACATCCTGCGTCGCGCTGGATGCGACAGCCCCGCCAGGAACGGCTCAAGCCATCGCTCCAGATCGCTTCGCCAGCCCTCGTCCACCACCATCGCCATCGATCCGTCAGCCTACACTGACACACGAGAATCAACGACGATCCCAGCCGGCTCCTCTAACCTGCCAAAGTAGTGCTAAGGCGTGGTCTCAACCGCTCTGAGCCAGTTGCGCGTTGAGGCGAGCATGGCGGCGGCAAGGAAGTTGCGGGCGAGCTTGTCGAAGCGGGTGGCTACGCAGCGCAACTGCTTGAGCTTGCAGAAGTAGGTTCGACTATGCTGCGCTGGCGGTAGAGGTCGGGGTCGACCGAGCGGCGGACGATGCGGCGCGAGGTGCTGGGGATGTGAGCGGCGGATCCGCGCCGTTGGACGAGCGCAAGGACGGCATCGCTGTCGTAGCCACGGTCTGCGACGGCGGCCTGGGCGTCCACCCGCGCCGGCCTGCGCCCACCCGGCGGCAAGCGGCTCCACCAGCCGCCACTGCGCCTCGCTCCGATCATATCGCGCCATCGCCGGATCACCTCCGGCAACCCTGAATCAACTCCGCCGCTCCACTGCAGGCCGGCTGAGTACAGGACCTGGACGATGAGCCTTAACAATCGGTTGGTTGACCGTTCCAACGGGAGCGGTCGCGGGATGCGATAGCTGGAGGAAAGTTGATGAGGTTCGGCATCGTCTCGCCCGCAGCGGTCCTCGCGTCCGGCGCCGCAATGGCCCGGGCCAATCCGCCGACATCAGCCCGGACTGCGGACCCGAAAGGGTCGGTGCTCGTGGCCCCCGCGATGTTCCAGGCGGCGAAGGGTGCTGCGCTCATCGTGCCGCAACCCGATCGGGGCCGAACTCAAGCCGCCGCATCTTCATGTCCGCTCGATCGGCGCCGACGCCCAGTTCCTGACCCGGATACGGAGAGCCGGCGGCCGTGCCGCAGCCTGGATCGTTATCGCGGAGAGTACCACGCCCCGACGACACGCGAAGCTCCGCCACCGGCTACGTGCCGAAGCCGCGAACGCGTAGCTCCCATTTGCAGCGCTCTCCAAGACCCGGCGTCGTGGCGGCAGAAGCGATGCCCTCGCCGTCCGTCGCCGAGCAGGGCAGCGCCGGCGCGTTGATGTCGCGCCCGCACCACTCGCAGTGGGCTGTGCCGAGGCCACTCGGCTCCGTCTCCCAGGGAAGTGGTGTCTCCTCGTGCCGCTCGTCCGCCTCGCCGCTCATCTCGCTTCCTCGCTGCCGCCGTAGCTGGCGGTCTCACCCGATGCGTAACGAAACTGGCGGCCGAGAAGTAGCGAGATATGCATGCACGCGAAGCAGGATGTGGCGGTTTCGGCTAGTGAGACCTGATCTCTCGCGCGCCTGCTTCACGCTCTGCAGCAGAACCGTCGCGCCGAGCTGGTCGGCCCGCCGCGCGACGGCGGGCGCCGTCTCGCATATAAGCCTCCGTTCAGGCGGCGCCCGATGGCCCACTCCGCCGCCGCCCGGAGCCCGGACGGCGGCGGGGCCGGTCAGAAGGAGGCGAAGCGCAGGACGAAGCGGACGTTGCGCCCGGGCAGCACCACCACATCCTTGTTGAGCGCGGTAGCGGCGCGCTGAACGTCGTTGGTCAGGTTCTGCCCGACGACGGCCAGCTCGATGCCGGGATAGGCGCTGAACGGCCTGACCGCCACCTGGGCGTTGAGCTGGTTGTAGTGCGGCGTCGGCGTGTCGAACACGCCGAACTTATCCTGCCGTCCTACGTAGAGGTAGAGCACGCTGGCATCGAGCGGCTTGCTCTTGTAGGTGAGGCCGCCGCCCACGCGGTAGGGCGGGATACGCGGCACGTTCCCGCCGGAGTTCAGCGTCGCGCGGGTATAATCCGCGAGCGCGTTGGCCGACAGCCTCCCGCCCGAGCCGGTCCTCACGAGATCGTAGGTCGCCTCGCCCTCCGCGCCCCGAAAATGGGCGCCGCCCTGCCGGTAGTCGAGCTCGCGCAGATCCTCGCCGTCGCCCTCGACGCAGACGCCGTCGTCGTCGCAGCTACGCCCCGTCAGGTCGCCGAAGATGTAGTTGCGGAACCAGGTGTAGTACACGCTGCCGTCGAAGTGCAGCCTGCCCGAGTTGAGCCGGAACGAGCCTTCGAGCGAGTTGGCGCGCTCGATCTTCAAGTCGGGATCGCCCGTCTCGAACGTGTCGGGGCCGTCGTGCCCGCCGCGTGCGAACAGCTCGGTCTGCGCGGGCGCGCGGCCGGTCGAGGAGAAGGTGAGGCCGAGCTTGATCGCCTGCGTCGCGTTCAGCAGCGCGCCCACCGATCCGCTGACGGGCGTGAAATCAGTCTTCACGCGCGTGTCGAAGCCGGCCGGCGTACCCCGGACGCGCGTATGCTCCACGCGGCCGGAGGCTTGCACCTTCAGCGCCGTGGTGAGCGGCAGCTCGGTGAAGATATACCCCGCGTAGCTCTGCGTCAGCGTTGGAAACAGGTAGCTCGAGTCTTCGCCTACCGCAGAGAAGCGGCGGCGCTGCACCTCCGCGCCGATGGCCGTGTTCGCGATCGGCCCGATCGGGTTCAACAGCAGCTCGCCGCGGCCATCCCACTCCTTGTTGCGGAAGGTGGTCGCGATCTCGCCGTCGGGCTGGACCTCGCTGTGCTTGTAGTCGGCGTAACCGCCGTAAAGGTCGAACTCCTTCAGCACACCGGATTCGATCGAGATCGCATCGCGGGTCAGGAACTTGTTCTGCCGCATGACGATATGGGTGTCGTCGCTCGGGATGCCGTAGTTCGCGTCGTAGCGCGTGTAGGCGGCGCCGAGATGCGTGTCCCCCGCGATATACGCGCCGCCGACGGACCCCCCATGTCCGCGGAAGTAGCTGTTCACCTGGGTTCCGAGCGGCGTGTCATAGTCGTCGGCGCGCCGCTCGAACGCGTCGCCGTGCAGCGCGAAGCTGCCGACCTTTGCGTCCGCCAGCACGGCCGCCTCGCCGACGTCCGACACGGTGCCATAGCTGCCGTTCACCTCACCGGCGAGCGGCTTGTCCGGCAGCGCGGTGGGCACGCGGTTGTTGAGCACGTTGACCACGCCGCCGATCGCCTGGCTGCCGTAGCGCAGCGTCGCGGCGCCGCGCACCACCTCGATGCTTTGCGCGGCGAGCGGATCGATGGGGATGCCGTGATCCGGGCCGATGTCCGACACGTCGAAGCTGCTGACGCCGTCCTCCAGCAGGCGCACGCGGTTGGCGTCCTGCCCGCGGATGATGGGACGGCTGGCGCCCGCCGCGAACGCCGTTGCCGAGACGCCCGGCACGTTGGCGAGCGAGTCGGCGATGCTGGCGCCGCCGGTGGTGCGGATGGTCTCGCGATCGACCTTGGCGACGATGGTCGGCGTGTCGTCGGCGGCGGTGGCGAAAGGCGAGGCGGTGACGACGATCGTGTTGCGGTCGTCGGGCGGCACGGCGGAACTCGGCTGCGCCTGGGCAGCGGCGGGCAAGAGCGCGGCGGTAGCCGCGCCCACGAGGTAGGCGTAACGCATGGGTATCTCCGTGAACCTTGGATAGGCGCCGGCTCGGCAAGCGAGGCGGGCCGGCGGCTCATGCCGCCCGTTATGTCGAAGTCGGGGGTCGAAGAGACGGAGGCCCTCGGCCAAGCCACGCGTGCGAGAGCTGCCGCTCGGCCTCAACGGCGAGCGTCGCCGTCGCCGGCGGATGGAAGGCCGATCCCGACGCGGCGATGACAGTCGCGCCGGGGGAGACGTAGCTGCCTGCCTGCGCCAGTTCGCGGCAGAGGGGACAGGTCGCCGGTGCGTCGTCCCGCCCAGGCCCTGCCACGAGGAACGCCGTGGCGACGGTCGGCGCATGATCAAGAGCGGGCGCTGGCACGCTCGGCGCGTGGACATGCGTCTGGACGACCAGGCTCTGCCAGACGAGGACTAGGATCGCGAGCGCAAACGCCAGGAGGCGACCGGAGCGACGCGCGACCGGTGGCTCGCTTACCGGCGCGGATCCCGCCGCGGAGGCGCTGGCGCGTTGGCGCAGGGCGAGCGACAATGATCCGATCCCAGCCAAGCGCGATCCGTCGCGCCGAGCCTCGCTATGATATAAAGTTACCCGGCCGCAAGCTGTTTCTAAGCCGGAAGCCGGACGCGAGCTCCCGCCCTCCCCAAGACGACATCGGCGTGCTCGGGAGGTCCGACCATGCCGGGCGAAACTCGCGGCAGAGACATTGTACCATCATTGTGCCTGGCGCATAGCTCGTCGCCGTTCGATGAGCCTAATGCGGCAAAGACTTCGTCGCACGCGCGGCGGGGCGTCGAACGGGTGAGGGAGACAGTTCGGGATCATGGCGCGGCGGAACCTTGGACATCGCTTCGGTCGGGCTCGTGCAGCAGGACCTACCTTGTCGAGCATGCTGATCGGGGACGCTCGCCCGTCCGGTCCGCCCCTAAGCCGACGTCGCACTGCTCGCCTCTATCGCACCGGAGGCCTTATCGCCGCCTTCGCCGCCTTCGCCGCGCCGGCTTACGCCGAGGCGGCGCCCCCTAGCGCCGCGACCGGGCCGGTGACGCCGATGACGCCCGACGTCGTGAAGAGCTACGACGAGGTTCGCCCGCAGGCGGACTATGTGAAGCGGGTGGCGATGGTGCCGATGCGCGACGGCGTCAGGCTCTACACGGTTATCTTCATGCGCAAGGGCACGGCCAACGCCCCCATCCTGCTCTCGCGCACGCCCTACGACGCCAAGGCATCGACGTCGCGCAACGACAGCCAGACCCTCACCGAGGTGCTGCCCGTCATGGACGCCGAGTTCGTCGACGACCATTACATCCGCGTGTACCAGGACATTCGCGGCCTCCACCACTCGGAGGGCGAGTTCGTGATGAACCGCCCGATCCGCGGGCCACTCAACCCCACGAAGATCGACGAATCCACCGACGCCTACGACACGATCGGCTGGCTGGTGAAGAACGTGCCGGAGAGCAACGGCAAGGTCGGGATCGTCGGCTCCTCCTATCTCGGCTTCACCTCGCTCGCCGCCGAGATCGATCCGCATCCCGCGCTCAAGGCCGCGGTGCCCGAGAGCCCGATGGTGGACGGCTGGATGGGCGACGACTGGTTCCACAACGGCGCGTTCCGCGTCTCCGGCCTAGACTATGCGCTGGAGCAGAGCACCGGCAAGGCGGAGACCGGGGCCAAGATCCCGCGCGGATCGGGTGACGACTACGACGTTTATCTCGCCGCCGGTTCCGTCGGCGACTTCGCACGCCAGTGGGGCGTCGATCAGGTGCCCTTCGTCCGCAAGCTGATGGAGAACCCTGCCTATTCCGGCTTCTGGTCAGGCCAGGCGGTAGACAGATGGCTGGCGACACGCCCGCTTACGGTGCCGACGATGCTGGTGGTCGGCCAGTGGGACCAGGAGGACAGCTACGGCGCACCCGCCGCCTACCGCGCGCTGGAGCCCAAGGACACGGGCAACGACAAGGTCTCGCTGGTGATCGGGCCGTGGCGGCACTCGGGCGTCAATCACTATGGCTACGATCTCGGCGCGCTCAGCTTCACGGGCGACACCGCACGCGAGTTCCGGGTGCGGTACATGAAGCCGTTCTTCGATCATTGGCTGAAGAACGCGCCCGATCCACAGACGCCACCCGTGCTCACCTACGCCACCGGCGCGAACCGCTGGGAGGTGTCGGCCCAGTGGCCGGCAGGGACGCCTACCCCGCTCTACCTCGATGCCGGCTTTCGCGCGGGCTTCGCCGCGCCTCAGGCGGAGGGGCACGACGACTATCTCTCCGATCCGATGAAGCCGGTGCCCTTCTCGCCGCGCCCGGTGTCGCTCTCCACCAGCGAGCAGTGGACGACGTGGCTGGTCCGCGATCAGCGCTTCATCGACGGCCGACCGGACGTGCTCACCTACCGCACCGAACCGCTGACGAAGCCGGTCCACGTCATGGGCGCGCCGCAGGTCTCGCTCTATGCCGCGACGAGCGGCACCGACAGCGATTGGGTGGTGAAGCTGATTGACGTCATGCCGGGCGACGCGCCCGAGGCCGGACAGCAGGGCGTGCGGCCGTCGATGGCGGGCTACGAGCTGCCGATCGGGATCGAGATCTTCCGAGGCCGCTACGTCCACGGCCTCGCGACGCCGGCGGCGCTGACCCCCGGCGCGGTCGAGCGCTACGGCTTCGGCCTGCCCAATGTCGATCACGTCTTCCTGTCCGGCCACCGCATCATGGTGCAGGTCCAGTCGACGCTCTTCCCGCTCTACGACCGCAACCCGCAGACCTTCGTGCCCAACATCTTCAACGCGTCGAGAGACAGCTATCGCGCCGCGACCCAGAGCATCTATCACGGCGGCGCGCACGCCAGCGCCGTGCTGCTGCCGATCGTGGCGGACGACGGCGGTGCCGCCGCCGAGCCGGTCGTCGCGCAGGCGCGCGCACCTTAGACCGGGCGGCGACGGAAGCGGGGTTCAGGACGCCGGCAGGGCGCTCGCACCCGCGTCGATGCGCTGATCGGCGGCGACGATGTCCGGTGGCACCTGCGGCAGCGACGGCCAGGGCAGGTTCCGGTGCAGCGTGAGCGACCAGCGGGAGAGCCACCCCTCCCCGTCCGGACCGGCATAATCGTCCGCCGTGGCGTAGGCGGGATCGGAGGTGGCCTGGTCGAGCGTCACGCCGCGCAGCCGATGGCGCGAGAGGATGCGGGCGAGATCATCAATCGCCGCCGCGTTCAGCCGGCTGGCGTGCAGCAGGAAGACGAAAGCCGGCTCGCGGCCGAAAAGCACAGTTCCCGCCTCCTGATACCAGCCCACGATGTGGTCGGTGAAGGCGAGATAGGCCGCGCGAACCTCGCGGGCACGCGCGGGATCGCCGCGCGCGACCGCCTCGTCATAAACCGGCGCGAACCGCCAGTCCGCGTTCTCCATCGTCACCGGCGCGATGCGGTAGCCATGGTTCGACAGCCACTCGCGAAAGCGGTCGCGCGCGGCGACGGTCGGTCCGGTCTCGAGATAGGGATAACGGAACCAGCGTTCTCCCCTGCCCCGTGCGGCAAGCAGCGGCCGGGTGACGGTCTCGTCGCGCGCGGTGTCGGCGATGTACGCATCGACGGACACGCGGTCGAGCGACAGGTGCGAGTAGGTGTGGTTGCCGAGGTCCATGCCCGCGTCCAGCCATCGCGCGAGGAGCGCCGCGCGAGCCGTGCGATCCGGCCCTTCGAGCTGGATCTCGTTGACGAAGCCGGTCGCGGGCAGATGATGGCGCCTGAGCCCCGAGAACAGCCGCGTCGTGACGCGTAGCGCCTCGTCCGCGCTTGCGTAGCGCCCGAACAGCGGAAGGTCGTCGAACGTCAGCGCGACGACGCTCCCTCGATCCGTCGGCATTCGCGCCGGGACGGGTGAGGCCGCCACCAGCAGCAGGCCGACGCTGGCCATACGGGCCAGCAGCGATGGCGTGCGGTGCCGCGGCTCGCGGCTGGCGGGAGTGTTTCTCATGAGACATTGTATCACGTCTTCGCGAGGGGCATAGCGCCCCTTCGCTGACAAGGGGGGGTGACGGAAGTGAGAGCAATGACCGTGCAAGCCGCCTGCCGCGCCATACCGGGCCTCTTGGCGCGCGTGACGACGTCACGCCCGTGATCGCGACGACGCCTCTCGACTTGGCGGCGTCGGCGGGCGCCGCGACGCTTGCGGGTGGCGTGCTGGCGCTTCGGCTCCGGCGCGGCATCACGCTCGTCCTCGGCCTGACGGCGGGCGTGGTGCTGGGCGTCGCGCTGTTCGACCTTCTGCCCGAGGCGCTTCGCGTCGGCGACGCGCTCGGCGGCGGCACGATCCTCGTCGGGGTGGCGGCCGGGCTGGTTGGTTACATGCTGCTCGATCGCACTCTGGGCGCGGGCGGAACGCCCCGTTCATGGCGCGCGCATCTCGGACCGGCGAGCCTGGCGCTGCACAGTTTCATCGACGGGCTCGGTATCGGCCTCGCCTTCCATGTCTCGCCCGAGATCGCTTGGCTGGTCGCGATCGCGGTTCTCACGCACGACGTCGCCGACGGCGTGAACATCGTGAGCCTCTGCATCGCGGCCGATCGCAGGAAAGCGGCGCGGTTCTGGCTGGCGGCCGACGCGCTGTCGCCGATTGCGGGCGCCTTCGCAGGCACGGCCATTCACCTGCCGGCCACGACCCTGTCGCTGCTCCTGGCCTTCTTCGCGGGTGCGTTCCTCTACATCGGCGCATGCGAGCTGATGCCGCGCAGCCATGCGCTGGATCCGAGGATGCGGACCAGCCTAGCAAGCCTGATCGGAATGGCGCTCATGTACGGCGTCACCCTGTGGGCGCGATGAACGGTGTCATCGGGCCGAGCGGCGCTCGCGTTTTCCGACGTCCGGCGGCATGCATCCTTGCGCCGATGGTCTACGCGCAAGGCGCGGTGACGATCGCGGTCAGCGCACGAGCCCGACGCCGACGCGCAGCCGCGTCGTGCGCCGGTCGTAGTCCAGCAGGTTCTCGCCATAGCCGGCGAACGCCTGGCCAAAGGCGTACAGCTTGAGCTCGCGCCAGACGAGCCGGTCGAGCGGGTAGGAGACGAGCGCGTCGACGGCGCCCTTGCCGCTGCCCGGATTGAGCCGGGTGGTGAGGCTCAGCCGCCAGCCCTCGTCCTGCCCCACCTCGGCGAACAGGCCGGCGTTGCCGCGATAGCGGCGGATGTCGGGATTATCCTCGCGGCTGCCGACATAGGCCCACAGGCGCGGCCCGATCGCCAGCTTCCAGTCGCCGAGCGGCATCGTGCCTACCGGCTGCACGTAGATCGTGTTGAAGCTGCGCGAATCCGCTCCTGCCCGCCCGTTCGATTCGTGGCGGAAGCCGAACTGGCCACCGATCGCGATGCGATCCGTCACCGAGCGGGCGGGCACGAGGTAGAACAGCTCGGGGAGATAATCGACGTTGCGGAAGGGCGAGCTCTCGGCGCCGAGGTTCCAGTAGAGCCGCTGCGTGAAGGCGAAGTGGATGCCGTTGGCCCAGGGGCTGCCCGGTCCGATCTTACCGGCCTGGCCGAGGAGCTGGTACTTGAAGCTGATCTGGAGCCGCGCGTCGCTGTCGGTGCCCGGGCCGTAGACCGCGTAGATCGGCTCGTACGCGGAGAGATTGGCGAGGAAGTGATTGCCGCCGTCATTGTCCGCGGAGCGGTACGGCGCGGGTTCGGCGGCGAAGGACGCGGCGCTCGCGACAGCGCTCGGCGCCGCGGCCTGAGCGGGAGCAGGCAGGCTCAGCGTCAAACCTGCCGCCAACCCGACCGGGCCGAGATAATGGACGCGGGCGAAGCCGTGCGCGGGTACGATGACCGCCTCCGCCTGGCCAGCCGCGCGACGGAGCATGACCGGCGCCGCGCCGTCACCCGCCGGGGCGCTCGCCTCGATCGTGGCGGGAACCACGCGCCGGACGGGTACGTCGCCGTCGTTGAGCATTACCGCATCGACGGTGACGCCGTCCGCGCCGCGCGACACCCCGGCCACGAGCAGGGCCACCGGCGCATCCGCGAGCGCCGGAGCGGCGGTGAGGAGCAGCGCGAACGCGGCGGCCTTCATCCGATCAGCCGGGTGGTCGCTACGTCGCGCTCGCCGCCATACCAGCGATCGATCGCGGCGCCGAACGCCTCCCCGCCCCCCGCCGCCTCGAACAGGGTCAGCGAGGAGCGCAGCTTCACGGCGTCGATGCCGCCGAACACCGCCTGCGGATCTGGATCGGGCAGCGCGGCCAACGCGACGAGGCAGCGCCGCAGCCGCGCGCCGAGCACCGGATCGGCGAGATAGGCACGCGCCTCGTCTATCGAGCGGATCGCATAATGACGCGCGGTAGGGGATTGGCCGAGCCCGGCGATCTGCGGGAAGACGAACCACATCCAGTGGCTGGTCTTCCGTCCCCGCTCGATCTCGCCCAGCGCCTGCTCGAACAGGCCGTCCGCCTGCGCCTCCACGAAGCGCGAGAGGTCAGTCATGCCGTCCTCCCTTCGGCTGATCGACGATGTCCGGCCGGAGGGGCGGCGGGTCCGCGTCGGACCAGCCGCCGCCGAGCGCCTTGTAGAGCGCCGCAACGTCCTGCCGCAGCCGGACGTCGCTCTGCGCCAGATTGTCCTGCACGGTGAGGAGCTGCTGCTGGCCGTCGAGCACGGGCTGGAGATCGATGAGGCCGACGCGGTACTGCGCCTCGACCGATTTCAGCGAACGGCCGGCATCCGCCACGCCAGAACTCAGCTCGACATTGGATCGCCGCTCGCCCTCGAAGCGGACGAGCGCGTCCTCGACGTCGCGCAGCGCGCCGAGCACGGTCTGCCGCCACTGGATATAGGCCTGCTCGCGCTGCTCGCGCGCGATGTCGACCTGCGCGCGGCGCGTGCCGAAATCGAGGATCGGGAAGGTCGCCTGGCCGGCGGCGGTCAGCATCAGCGAGTCGCCCTGGAACAGGTTGCCGAGCGCGGTCGAGACGAGGCTCGCCATGCCGGTGAGCGTGAGGCGCGGATAGAGATCCGCGACCGCGACGCCGATCGCGGCGGTCTGCGCGGCTAGCCGGCGCTCGGCGGCGCGCACGTCGGGGCGGCGCCGGACGAGATCGGCGGGCAATCCGGGGGGAACCAGGGGCGGCACCGGCGGCAGCGGCCGCTCAACCTTCAGCTCGACGATCAGCTCCTCCGGCGCCATGCCGAGCAGCACCGCGACCGCGTCGATCTGGGCCAGCGCCTGCGCCTCGAGCGGCGCGACGCGGGCGCGCGAGGTGGCGAGCTGCGTACGCTGGCGGATCGTGTCCTGGTCGGGCGTGAGGCCCGCCTGCGCGGTGTGCGCGATGAGCTGGAGCGAGCGATCCTGCCGCTCCGCCTCAGCCCGCGCGATCGCGGCCTGGCGCTGATAGCCGCGCAACTGGAGATAATCCGAGGCGATTTCGGCGGCGAGTTGGACGCGGGCGTCGCGCGCGTCCCACTCGGCGGCGGCGAGGTTCGCCCGCGCCTCCTCGACCTGGCGGCGGACGCCGCCGAACAGGTCGATTTCCCAGCTCGCGTCGAAACCCAGCGAGTAGGTCCCAAACCCCGAACCCGGCAGCCCGATCCCGCTCGAACTGCCCGAACCGCCGCTCGCGCCGCCGCCGCCGGCCCCGCCGCCCGCCGCGCCGCCGCCCCCCATCGCACCCCCGCCGAAGCTCGAGGCGAGGCTGGAGAAACCGGCATTCTTGCTGAGGCGCGTATAGGTCGGCGATGCGCTGGCGTTGATCTGCGGCAGGCCGAGCGCACGCGCCTGCACGATCGCGAAACGCGCCTGGCGCACGCGGCTGGCGGCGGTCTGGAGGTCGGGCGCCTGGCGCAGGCCGATCGCGATCAGGCGGGCAAGCTCCGGATCGTCAAACGCCGTCCACCAGCGCGCGAGATCGACCTCGGGTGGCGGACCTACCCGTTGCGGCCCCGCGAAGGCGGACGGCGGCGCCGGCGTCCCAGCCTTGTAGTTGGGGCCGACGGTGCAGCCGGCGAGCGCCAGCGCCGCCGCGAGAGGTGCGAGCCTGCGCATCAATGCCCCCCGCCCTCGCCGCCCGCCGCGGGCTTCAGCAGCACCGCCATCACGCACGCGATCGCCGCCACGATCGCCAATACCCAGAAGGCGTCGATGTACGAGAGCATCGCCGACTGCCCGGTGACCTGCTGATAGATGACGTTTACCGGCGCGTTGTCGCCCGGCGACGCTTGACCCAGCGTTTGCCGCGCCTGATCGAGCCCCTGCACATAGTCGGGATTGATCGGGCTCAGTCCTTCGGTGATCCGCGACTGGTGGAACTGCTCGCGCCGGAGGATCAGCGCCTGGCTCAGCGAGATACCGAAGGAGCCACCGAGATTGCGCATGACGTTGAGCAGCGCGGACGCCTGCCCCGTCTCCTGTGGCTTCAGGTCGGCATAGGCTTGATTGGTGATCGGGATGAACAGGAAGGGCAAACCGATCGCCTGGTACAGCCGCGCCTCGGCCAGGTGAGAAAAGGAGGCGCCGGTGTCGATCCCCGTCAAGTGCCACATCGCCACCGCCTGCAGCGCGAAGGCGCCGGCGAGGATGTAGCGCGTCTGGACCTTGCCGACGAGGAGGCCTGCAAACGGCATCGCCAGCACCGCGAATATGCCGCCCACCGTAAGCGCCTCGCCCGACAGGGTGGCGGTGTAGCCGAACACCTCCTGCAGCATCTGCGGCATGATCTGCGTCGAGCCGAGCAGCACCACGCCGACGACGAACATCATGAAGCAGACGACCGCGAAGTTGCGGTTCCCGAACAGCCGGATGTCCACGATGGGCTCATCGTGGAGCAGCTCCCACACCACCAGCAGGATCAGCGACACCGCCGCGATCACCGCCATCGCCAGGATGAAGCCCGACGAGAACCAGTCGTCGCGCTGGCCGCGATCGAGCGTCACTTCGAGGCAGCCGAGGCCAAGCGCCACGAGCGCGAAGCCGACATAGTCGACGCGCAGCCCGCCCTTTAGCTTTTCGCGCCGCTCCTTCTTCAGCACGTCGGGCTCGGCGACGAAGGTCTGCACCAGCGCCAGCGACAGGATGCCGACCGGCACGTTGATGAGGAAAATCCAGTGCCACGAGATGTTGTCGGTGATCCATCCGCCGAGCGTCGGGCCGAGCGCGGGGGCCGCCACCACCACCACTCCGTACGCCGCGAAGGCGAGCCCACGCTTGGCCGGCGGGAAGGTGTCCGCGATGATCGACTGTTCGGAGGGCGCGAGACCGCCGCCGCCGATCCCCTGCACCACGCGCGCCAGGATCAGGAAGGTGAGGCTCGGTGCCACGCCACAGAAGAAGGAGGAGACGGTGAACAGCGCCACTGAGATCATGTAGAAACGCTTGCGGCCCACGACCTCCGACAGCCAGCCTGAGATCGGCACCACCGCCGCGTTGGCGACGAGGTAGCTCGTCAGCACCCAGGTCGCCTCGTCGTTGGAGACCGCGAGGCTGCCGGCGATATGGGTGAGCGCCACGTTGGCGATGGCGGTGTCCAGCACCTCCATGAAGGTCGCCAGGCTGATGATGAGGATGATGAGCCACGGATTGTGGCGCCCCGCCGCCGACCGCGCCGGCGTCCAGCCGCCGCCGCCCGCGCCCCCCTTGTTCGGCTCGGATGCCAGCTTTCGCCGGCGGGCGCCCACAGGCTTGGCCCGGCCATGCGAACCTTGGGCGGCGCTCGCCACCGTCAGCGCACCGTGACCGTCGGCACCACCGACATGCCCGGGCCGATCGCGTAACGGCGCGGATCGGGCCGGTCGAACAGGATGCGCACCGGCACGCGCTGCACCACCTTCACGTAGTTGCCCGTGGCGTTCTGCGGAGGCAGCAGCGCGAAGGCCTGGCCTGCGCCGCGCTGGATCGAATCGACATGACCCTCGAAGGCGACGTCCGGAAAGGCGTCGATCTTCAGGTCGACATGCTGGCCGAGCCGCATGTGCGCGAGCTGCGTCTCCTTGAAGTTAGCCGTCACCCAGATCTGGTCGGGCACGATCGCGAGGAGCTGCGTGCCCTGGCTGACGTAGGAGCCGACGTTCACCGAGCGGTTGACGACCTGCCCCGACACCGGCGCGCGCAGCGCCAGGTAGCCGAACGTCACCTGCGCCTGGCGCTTCTGCGCCAGCGCGGAGGCACGCTGCGCGCGCGCGGCCTTGATCTGCTTGCCGGCGACCGTGATCTGCGCGTCGCCATTGTCGACCTGCCGGCGCGCGGCGGCGGCTTGCGCGTCGGCGCTCTCGGCCTGCTGACGCGCCTGGTCGATCTGCGTTCCGGACACCGCCGCCGAATCCAGCCGGCGCAGCGTCAGGTAGCGATCGAGATCGCGGTGCGCGCGGATCGCCTGCGCTTCCGGATCGCGCGCGTTCGCCACCGCCTGCGCGCGCTGGGCACGGGCGGAAATCAGCTGCGCCTGCGCCTGCTGGATCTGCGCATCGGCCTGGGCGACGCCCGCCTGAGCCTGCGCCAGGTTCGCCTGCGGCCCCTGCGGCTCGATCGTGGCGAGCAGCGCGCCCGCCTCGACGTGGCGGTTGTCGGCGGCGGCGACGTGAGTGAGCTTGCCCTGCACCTCGGCGGAGACGCGAACGATATGGGTGTCGACGAAGGCGTCGTCGGTCGACACGAAGCGCCGCGCATGCAGCCAGTAGAGGATGCCTCCCACGATCAGGACAATGGCGATGACGGCGACGACGACCCAGAAGATCGGGCGCTTGTAGGGCGGCGGCTTCCGCTCCTCGTCGCCATCGTCCTTTTCGCCGCCGCTCTCGCCCTCCTGGTCCTCGCCTCCGTCCTGCGCGTCTTCCCCGTCGTCGCGATCCTCCCGCGCGTCGTGGAAACCCCGCCGATAGCCGTCGCGGAATCCCTCCCGCCCGTCGGTCGGCGGCTCGCCAGTGCGATCGTCGGTCATCGGCGGCCCTGTCCTTTACGCATAGGGCAGGCCTGTCAGCACGAAACCGTGTCTTCCGCAATCGCGAAGGTGACGGCCGGGTTGCCGCGCGCCCTGAGGCGTGGTCTACAGGCGCAGCCGGGGGGTAGAAACGGGAAATCGCGCGTGTTCCGACCGTCTTCCGCCCTCGCCTGCGTGGCGCTCGCCTGCCTGTCCGCCCCCGCCGTCGCCAAGGATGATACGCCCGCATCGGGGCACGAGGCGACCGACAAGGCGAAGGACGCCGCCAAGACCGATATCGACCTGCCGCCGCTGCCCGCCGATCGCAGCATCAAGCAACAGGCCGTGATCGCCGGCAGGCGCATCGACTACAAGGCGACGGTGGGCACCATCCCGGTGCGCGACGACAAGGGCAAGACGATCGGCGAGGTGGTGTTCACCGCCTACACGGTCGCCGGGCGCACGCCCGCCGCGCGGCCCGTCACCTTTGCCTTCAACGGCGGGCCGGGTGCCGCGTCGGTCTACCTCAACCTCGGCGCGATCGGACCCAAGCGCGTCGAGTTCGGGCGGCAGGGTGACGCGCCGTCGGACCGGCCGATCCTCCGCGACAATCCGGTGAGCTGGCTCGACTTCACCGATCTCGTCTTCATCGATCCGATCGGCACCGGCTTCTCGCGCAGCCTCGTCGACAAGGAGCGCACCAAGAAGAGCTTCTACACCGCCAAGACCGACATCGAGTATCTCAGCCGCGTCGTGTACGACTGGCTGGCCAGGAACGGGCGGCTGACGTCGGCCAAGTATCTCGTCGGGGAGAGCTATGGCGGCTATCGCGTGCCGCGCCTCGCCTTCCAACTCCAGACGAAGCTTGGAGTCGGCATATCGGGCATCACCATGGTCTCGCCCTATCTCGATCCGCCGGCGATCGGCGAGGACGACGCGTTGTCGCCGCTGCCGTGGATGATCAACCTGCCGTCGATGGCGGCGGGCCAGTTCGAGCGGCAGGGCAAGCCGCTCGACATGGCGACGTTGGGCCCGGTCGAGCAGTACGCCCGTACCGACTTCGTGACGGACCTGCTCGCCGGGCCGCAGGACAAGGCGGCGACCGACCGTCTATCCGCCAAGGTGGCCGAATATACCGGCCTCGATCCCGCGCTCGTCCGCCGGCTGAACGGCCGCGTCGACGTCGACACCTATCTTCGCGAGATCCGCAGATCGACGGGCGAGGTCGGTTCGCGCTACGACTCGAACGTCACCGCCTTCGATCCCTTTCCGGCGAGCGCGACCAAGCAGTATCGCGATCCGCTGCTCGACACGCTGATCGCGCCGACGACGTCCGCGATGGTCGATTTCATCACCAACCAAGTCGGGTGGAAGGTGGACGCGCATTACGAGGCGCTCAGCGACGTCGTGAACGCCGACTGGGATCGCGACCAGAGCGACACGCCGGTATCCGATCTCCGGAAGGCGATCGCGATCGATCCCAGGATGGCGGTCACGATCGTCCACGGCTGGGACGACCTCTCCTGCCCCTACTTCGCCTCGCGGCTGATCGCGGCGCAGCTTCCGGGCTACGGGCGGGCGGATCGCGTCAACCTTCGCATGTACCCGGGTGGGCACATGTTCTACGCGCGGCCGGACAGCGGGGCGGCGCTCCGCCTCGACATGCTCGCCGCCTATAGGGCGTCGTGATGCGCGTCGTCCTCGCGCTCGCGCCGCTGCTCCTCGCCGCCACACCCGCGCCGATCACGCCCACCGAGATCTCGGCGACCGTGAAGGAGATCTCGTCGGACGCCTATCAGGGCCGCTCGCCCGGAACGCCGGGCGAGGCGCGGACGATCGCATATCTCGTCCGCAGGCTGAAGGCGATCGGGCTCCAGCCGGCGGCGCCGGGTGGCGGGTGGACGCAAGCGGTGCCGCTGATCCATGACGTCGCGGGCACGCCCCGCGCGCTGTCCGTCACGGCTGGCGGCAAGCCGGTGCCGATCGCGGTCGGCACCGACATAGCCCCCGGCACGGCGCGCGCGGCCGATCGCGTGCGCATCGAGGGCGCGCCGCTGGTCTTCGTCGGCTACGGCGTCGCCGCGCCCGAGCGGAAGTGGGACGACTTCAAGGGCGTGGACCTGAACGGCAAAATCGCCGTCTTCCTGGTCAACGATCCCGATTTCGCGGCGAAGCCCGGCGACGATGCTTTCGGTCGCTTCGGCGGCCAGGCGATGACGTATTACGGACGCTGGACGTACAAGTATGAAGAGGCCGCGCGGCGCGGCGCGATCGGCGCGCTGATCGTCCACGAGCCGGCGGCGGCGGGTTATGGCTGGAACGTCGCGGGGAACAGCGTGGGCGGCACCTACGCGCTGCCCGTCGGGCCGGGCGAGCCGCAGCCCGTCGCGCTTCAGAGCTGGATCAGCGGGCCGTTCGCGGAGCGGCTGTTCCGGGCGGCGGGGCTCGATCTCGCCGCGCTCGCCGTCAAGGCGCGAAGCGCGGGCTTCCGCCCCGTGCCGATCGGCGACGCGACGCTCTCGATCGACATGCCGGTGTCGTCCGAGCGGGTCGAGAGCCACAACGTGCTCGCCAAGCTGCCGGGCTCCGGCCATCCACAGGAAACCGTGCTCTACGGCGCGCATTGGGACGCCTACGGCGTCGGCAAGCCGGACGCGCGTGGCCGCACCATCCGTCCCGGCGCCAACGACGATGGCATTGGCGTCGCCGCGCTGCTGGCGCTCGGCAAGGCCTTCAAGGCCGGCCCCGCGCCCGATCGCACGATCGGCTTCGGCTTCTGGACCGCGGAGGAGCGCGGGCTGCTCGGCTCGGAATGGTACGCCCGCCACCCCGCCTTCCCGATCGCCGCCACCGTCGCCAACCTGACGATCGACATCCTCCAGACCGCCGGGCCCTCGCGCGACATCGTGCTGGTGGGCGCCGGGCAGGACAGCCTGGAGCGCGATCTGGCAGCGGCCGCCGCGCGCCAGGGCCGCACCGTCACCCCCGATGCCAAGCCCGAGCGCGGGCTCTTCTACCGCGCCGACCATTTCTCGCTCGCCAAGCGCGGCGTGCCGACGCTGCTTCTGATGGGCGCGGGCGGGGGCGTCGATCTCTTAAACGGCGGCCGCGCGGGCGGCGACAAGTGGGTGAGCGACTACACCGCGCACTGCTATCACCAGACCTGCGACCTTTGGTCGCCGGACTGGGATCTGCGCGGCGCGGTCGCCGACATAGAAGCGCTGCGGACGGTCGGCTGGAGTCTCGCCAACTCGCGCGCCTGGCCGACGTGGAACGACGGCAGCGAGTTCCGCGCCGCCCGCGAGGAGAGCGTGGCGCAACGGCGCTGACCCGAACGCGTCCCTCTCCGCTAGCCTCGTCACGCGCTTTGCGGCTAAGCGGGGCGGAAAGCTCGGGAGCTGCCCCTTGATCGAGACGCCGTCGGGCGCCGCCCGCCCCCTTCCCGCCACGAGACTGCTGCTGTTCGGCGCGACGGGCGACCTTTCCAAGCGCATGCTGCTGCCCTCGCTCTACGCGCTGCACGCCGAGAAGTTGATCGCGCCGGGCCTGCGCATCGTCGGCACCGCGCGCTCCGACCTCGACGACGACGCTTTCCGCGCGATCGCGGGGCAGGCGCTCGACACCTACCTGCCCGCCGACCTCAAGGACGACGAGACGATCGCCGCCTTCCTCGATCGCCTGCGCTACGTGGCGGTCGATGCGTCCGATCCGACCGGCTTCGCGTCGCTGGCGGAAGCGGTGGGCGCGGGCGAGGAGCAGCCGACCGCGATCTATCTCTCCACCGCGCCGTCGCTGTTCGGATCGACGATCGCGGGCCTCCAGGCCGCCGGCCTCGACGGGGCCAACGTCCGCATCGGGCTGGAGAAGCCGCTCGGCCACGATCTCGCCTCCTCGGCCGCGATCAACGACGCGGTGGCCGCCGCCTACACCGAGGAGCAGACCTTCCGGATCGACCATTATCTCGGCAAGGAAACGGTGCAGAACCTGCTGGCGCTGCGCTTCGGCAACAGGCTGTTCGAGCCGCTGTGGAACGCGGAAGGGATCGATCACGTCCAGATCACCGTGTCCGAGACGGTCGGCCTCGAAGGCCGCGTCTCCTATTATGACGGTGTCGGCGCGCTGCGTGACATGCTTCAGAACCACATGCTCCAGCTGCTCGCGCTGGTGGCGATGGAGGCCCCTGCGCGTTTTGGCCCGCGATCGGTGCGCGACGAGAAGGTGAAGGTGCTGCGCTCGCTCAGGCCCATAGACCGCGCGACGGCGGCCACCCACTCCGTCACGGGCCAGTATGGCGAGGGTGCCGTCGCGGGCAAGGCGGTGCCGGGCTACGCCGACGAGCTCGGCCGCGCATCCGCCACCGAGACGTTCGTCGCCGTGAAGGCGCATGTCGACAACTGGCGCTGGGCGGGCGTGCCTTTCTATCTCCGCACCGGCAAGCGGCTCCCCAACCGCCACTCGGAGATTTACATCCAATTCAGGCAGGTGCCGCATTCGATCTTCGGATCGCGCGGCGCGGTGCTGCAGTCCAACAAGCTGCTGATCCGCCTCCAGCCCGAGGAGAGCATCAGCCTCTACACCATGGCCAAGGAGCCGGGTCTCGATCGCGAGGGCATCCGCCTGCGCGAGGTGCCGCTGGACCTCTCGCTGACCACCGCCTTCGCGGGCTTCCGCAGGCGCATCGCTTACGAGCGGCTGCTGCTCGATCTGATCGAGGGTGATCCCACGCTGTTCGTCCGGCGGGACGAAGTGGAGGCGCAGTGGCAGTGGGTGGACGCCATCCGCGACGGCTGGGCGGCGGCCGGCGTGCAGCCTCGCCCCTATGCGGCGGGAACCTGGGGGCCCTCTGCCGCGATTGCGCTCACCGAACGTGACGGAGTGAGCTGGCATGATTGAGGCCGAGTGGTGGGATTATGAGGATGCGTCCGAGATGGCGGACGCCGTCGCCGGCGACATCGGCTTCATCGTGGAGAGCGCGCTCGACGCGCGCGGCGACTGCGTGCTGGCGCTGCCCGGCGGCAAGAGCCCGATCCCGATCTTCGAGAAGCTGAAGGCGGCCAAGCTCAACTGGAAGAAGGTGACGATCGTGCCCGGCGACGACCGGCTCGTCGACGTCACCGATCCGCTGTCCAACGCCAATCTGCTGGCCCGCCACTTCATGCCGCTGGGCGCGCGGGTGGTGCCGTTGACGGCGGGCAAGCTCGGCGTCCGGCAGGCGGGCGAGGCGGCCGACGCGCGGCTCGCGGACCTGCACTGGCCGCCCGACCTCGTCTGGCTGGGCATGGGCACGAACGGTCACACCGCGTCGATCTTCCACGGGCCCGACTTCGACGAGGCGCTGTCGTCCACCAAGCGCGCGGTCGGCGTCACCCCCGATCCGCTGCCGCCCGAGGCACCGGTGGCACGCGTGACGATGACACGCTCGGCGATCCTCTCGGCGCGCGCGCTGCTCGTTACGATCGAGGGCGACGAGAAGAAGCGCGTGCTGGAGGAGGCGATCGAGCAGGGCAACAAGTCCGAATACCCGATCGGCCGCGTGCTGGCCGACGCCGAGCAGCCGATCGACATCCACTGGGCGGCGGGTTGACGCGGCGTCCGGTGACACGCCGACCCTGTTCCGGCCCCGCCCTCGCCGCGGGTCCGATGCCTCGCCGGCACGCGCCCGCGCGTGTCCTGTCGTTGGCAGCGGGCCGGGTCCGGGGCCACGTGGGGAGATCGGCATGAGCATCCACGCTCATCCGCACGACCGGGACCATGTGCACCGCCACGATCATGGCCATCACCACCACGATCACGCCGCCGGCGCGTCGGCGGGGCGGATCGGCGTTGCGCTGGCGCTCAACCTCTCGGTGCTCGGGCTGGAGCTGGCCGGCGCCTGGGCCTTTTCCAGCCTCGCGCTGCTCTCGGACGCGGCGCACATGTTCACCGACGCGGCCGCGCTCGGCATCGCGCTCGCGGCGCTGCGGATCGCGCGCAAGCCGGCGGATGAGAAGCGCACCTTCGGCTATCGCCGCTTCGAGATCCTGGCAGCCGCGTTCAACGCCGTGCTGCTCTTCGTCGTCGCCGCAATCGTGCTGGTGGAAGGCGTCCGTCGCTTCCTGGAGCCGGAGCCGGTCCAGTCGTTGGGTATGATGGCGGTGGCCGCCGCCGGGCTCGTCGCCAACGTCGCGGCGATGGCCGTGCTGGCGGGCGGCCGCGGCGACAGCATGACGGTGCGCGGCGCCTATCTGGAGGTCTGGGCGGACGCGCTGGGCTCGCTCGGGGTGATCGCCGGCGCGGTGCTGATCCGCACGACGGGCGCGCTGTGGATCGATCCGCTGGTCGGCATCGGCATCGCGTTGTGGGTGCTGCCGCGCACCTGGGCGCTGCTCCGCGACACGACGCAGGT
This sequence comes from Sphingomonas sp., assembly GCF_965200105.1. Classification (GTDB taxonomy): domain Bacteria; phylum Pseudomonadota; class Alphaproteobacteria; order Sphingomonadales; family Sphingomonadaceae; genus Solisphingomonas. The sequence goes on along the minus strand of NZ_CBDATN010000002.1, from coordinate 1,962,390 downwards.
GCTGCTGGAAGGTGTGCCCGCCCGCCTGTCGCTCACCGAAGTGCGCGAGGCGCTGGCGGGCGCGCCCGGCGTCGCCGGCGTCCATGATCTCCACCTCTGGTCGCTGGCAGGCGACGACGCCAGCCTGACCGCGCACGTCGAGGTTGCGGACATCGCCGATGCCGAGCCGGTGTGCCGCAGCCTCACCGCCATGCTGGCCGAGCGCTTCGGCGTGCGCCACGTCACCTTGCAGACCGAGGCGGCGCCGTGCCGCGTCGACAACCTCCACCCATGATCCCGATGGCGAGCAAGGCGTACAAGATCCTGACGCGCGGGCAGTGGGCTGGTTGGCAGGCGGCGGGCATGTTCTCCGGCGCGCCCGTCGATCTCGCCGACGGATACATTCACCTGTCGGCAGCCGAGCAGGTGGCGGAGACACATGCCAAGTGGTTCGCCGGCCTGTCCGAGCTGATGCTGGTGGAGATCGACCTCGACGCGCTCGGCGATACCGTGCGCTGGGAGCCGGCGCGCGGCGGCGCGCTGTTCCCTCACGTCTACGGTCCGATCCCGTACGGCGCGGTGACGGATGCGCGGCCGATCGAGGATTAGGCGGCCTCCCACCTTTCCTCGTCCTCGCGCACACGCTCGGCGGAGGATACGGCATCCGCCGCGCGCAGCGCCGCGAGGATACGCATCAGATGGGCGAGGTCGCGCACCTCCAGGTCGATCAGGAAGGTGTGGAAGCTCCGGTCGCGGTGGATCAGCGACAGGTTGAGGATATTGGCCGCGTGCGCGCCGAGGATCCCCGCCATCGCGCCGAGCGAGCCGGGCTCGTTGCGCAGGATCAGGTGCAGCCGCGCAGTGCCCCCGTCCGATTCGCCCCAGGCGAGATCGGCCCACTCGGCATCGTCCCCCTCGCTCGCGAGGGCCGGGCAATCGATCGCGTGGACCTCTACCGGTGCGTCGGGCCGGCGCACGCCGACGATGCGGTCGCCCGGCACGGGATGGCAGCACTGCGCGAGCTGGAACGCGACGCCTGCCGTCAGGCCGCGGATCGAAACCGCATCGCGATGCGGCAGCGGGCGCGGCGGCGCGGCGCCGGAGCCGCGCACGCCGGGCATCAGCGCGTCGGCCACCGCCTCGTCGTCGACGGTTCGACGCGCGATCGCCTCCATCAGGGCGTCCTCGTTCGGCAGGTGCAACCGCCTGAGCGCCTCGCGCATCGCGCCGGCGCCGAGCGGCGCAGGCAGGCCCGCGACGATCTCGTCGTAGAATTTGCGGCCGAGCACGATCATCTCCTCGCGCTCCTTGTTGCGGACGAAGCGGCGGAGCGCGGCGCGGGCCTTGGCGGTGACGACGAAGCCCAGCCACTCGGGTTGCGGCTTCTGCCCGGCGGACTTGAGGATCTGCACCTGATCGCCGTTTGCGATCGGGTGACGCAGCGGCACCAGCCGGCCGTTGACCTTGGCGCCCACCGCCTGGTTGCCGAGCGCGGTATGCACAGCATAGGCGAAGTCGATCGGCGTCGCGCCCTTGGGAAGCTGGATGAGCTCGCCCGTCGGCGTGAAGGCGAAGATGCGATCCTGGTACATCGCCATCCGCGTATGCTCGAGCAGCTCCTCGGGGCTCTCGGCATGATCGAGGATCTCGACGAGGTCGCGGATCCAGCTCTCCTTGGTGCCGCCGGTGTCGGCGGGCGTGCCCTGCTTGTAGGCCCAGTGCGCGGCATAGCCATATTCGGCCTGCGCGTGCATCGCCTCCGATCGGATCTGCGTCTCCACCCGCGCCGTCTCCGAGTGGATGACGGCGGTGTGCAGCGAACGGTAGCCGTTGCGCTTGGGCGTGGAGACGTAATCCTTGAAGCGCCCCGGCACCATCGGCCAGCGCCCGTGGATCAGGCCCAGCGCGCGGTAGCATTGCTCGGTATCCGCGACGACGACGCGGAACGCCATGATGTCGGACAATTGCTCGAAGCTGATGTGGCGCTCGGTCATCTTGCGCCAGATCGAGTAGGGATGCTTCTCGCGCCCCGTCACCTCCGCTTGGATGCCGTGGCGGCCGAGCAGCAGCGTGATGCCCGACGAGATGCGCGCGATCCTGTCGCCGCTGTCGTCGCGCAGCAGCTCCAGCCGCCGCGTAATCGATTCATAGGCTTCGGGTTCGAGCTCGCGGAAGGCGAGCGTCTGCATCTCCTTCATGAACTCGTACATGCCCACCCGCTCGGCGAGCGGCGCGTAAATATCCATCGTCTCGCGCGCGATGCGTCGCCGCTTCTCGGGATTGGCGATGTGGTGGAGCGTGCGCATGTTGTGCAGCCGGTCGGCGAGCTTGACCAGCAGCACGCGGATGTCGTCCGACATGGCGAGCAGGAACTTGCGCAGGTTCTCCGCCGCGCGCTCGCTCTCGGACTGCGCCTCGATCTTCGAGAGCTTGGTGACGCCGTCGACCATGCGCGCCACGCGGGGCCCGAACAGCCGCTCTATCTCCTCGTAGGTGGCGACCGTGTCCTCGATCGTGTCGTGGAGGATCGCGGTCGCGATCGTCTCGTCGTCGAGGCGGAGGTCAGTGAGGATGCCGGCCACCTCGATCGGGTGGCTGAAATAGGGATCCCCCGACGCCCGCTTCTGCGTGCCGTGCGCCTTCAGCGAGAAGACATAGGCACGGTCGAGCAGCTCCTCGTCCGCGTCGGGGTCGTAGCGGCGTACCCGCTCGACCAGCTCATATTGCCTCATCACCACGCCATCATGTGGCGCGGGGGCAGGTCAGCGCAACCGCGAAGCGCGGCTATTCGTAGTCGGAACCGCTGTTCTGGTTGCGCGCCGGGGCGGCGGCGGTGAGGCGCAGCGCCTCCGCCGACTGGGCGAGCGAGCCCATCTCGTCGATCGCGTCGTCCTCGTCGATCTGGACGCGCTGCATTCCCGTGACGGCGGATTCGGAGAGCTGCATCGGCGTGACCGTCTCGTCGGCGATCTCGCGCAGCGCCACGACCGGATTTTTGTCGCGATCGCGGTCGATGGTCAGCTCCGCGCCGCCCGAGATCTGCCGCGCCCGGTGCGCGGCGAGCAGCACCAGATCGAAACGGTTCTCGATCTTGTCGACGCAATCCTCGACGGTGACGCGCGCCATAGGGGCTCCGTTTCTCGGGCTTGTCAGCAAATTGCCGGAAGCGCGCGCATCTAGCCGGGCACGACCGACAAGTCAAGAAAACGCGATCCTAGCTTCGGCTGGTCGTTAACATGCCTCAGCACCGATCTTTCTCGAAAGCGTATACGGATCCGAGGGAGAACTCCGCGCTCGCCGGGGTTATAACGCGACGGGAGCCCGACGATGTCCAAAGCCTTGAAGCCGCGCCGGCGCCGCAAGCCGGTCGCGCCATTCGCCAAGCCGCAACGGCGCCACATTGGATCTCGGTGGCTACCCGCTGGCATCGCCACCGCCGTCGCGGGTTGGTGGCTGCTCGATCGCTTGCGCGAGCCCGGCCTCACCGCCCGGACGCAGGAGCGGCTCCGCTCCACCGGGCGGATACGGGCATGACGATGCGCGTCCACCACCTCAATTGCGGCACCTGCTGCCCGGTCGGCGGAAGGCTGTTCGACGGCAAGAGCGACGGCGCGTTCGGCCACCTCGTCTGCCACTGCCTGCTGATCGAGACGGATGCCGGGCTGGTGCTGATCGACACCGGCTTCGGCCGCAAGGATATCGACCATCCCAAGCGCCGGCTCTCCCCCTTCTTCCTGACGCTCAACAACATACAACTCCGAAGCGAGGAGACGGCGCACGCGCAGGTGCGGCGCCTGGGCTTCGACCCGGCGGACGTACGCCACATTGTCGTCACCCACCTCGATTTCGATCATGCCGGCGGCATCGAGGATTTTCCGAACGCCACCGTCCACCTGACCGCCCGCGAGAAGGAGGTCGCCGACGTGCGCGACGGCGGGCTGTTCGTCGGCACGCGGCGCTACCGCCCGCAGCAGTGGAACGGCGTGGGCGACTGGCGGCTCTACCCCTTCGGAGGCGGCGAGCGCTGGTTCGGCTTCGACGCGGTGCGTGATCTCGACGGCTTGCCGCCGGAGATCCTGCTCGTCCCGTTGGCCGGACACACCTGGGGCCATGCCGGGGTCGCGGTGCGCTCAGGGGACGGCTGGCTGCTCCACGCCGCCGACGCCTATTTCCACCGGGGCGAGATCGGGTCCGAGCGTTACGCCTGCACGCCCGCCTTGCGCGGCTATCAGGCCCTGATGGAGGTGGATCGCCGCGCGCGGATCGACAACCAGCAGAGGCTGCGCGCTCTGTCGTTGGAGCATGGCGACGAGGTCCGCATCTTCTGCGCGCACGACGCGGTGGAGTTCGAGATTCTCGCCGGCGGGCCGGGCGCCGCCGTGCGGAAGCCCTTGCTCTAGCTTCGACCCGAGCCGACAGGCGCGAAACAGACGTGCGTGCATCAGGAGGCGAGTATGGCCGACGAGAAGGACACCGTTCACTACGATCACGCGACCGGCGGCTGGGGATCCTTGCGCGGCATCGCCGAGACCGCCCTCAGGGAACGGCCGACGCCCGGCGCGTTGAAGACGCTCTCGCGGCAGAACAAGCCCGGGGGCTTCATGTGCGTCTCCTGCGCCTGGTCCAAGCCCAAGAAGCCACACGTCGCCGAGTTCTGCGAGAACGGCGCCAAGGCGACGCTCTGGGAGCTGACCACGCGCCGCTGCACGCCCGATTTCTTCGCCGCGCACACGGTGAGCGAGCTGCGCGATTGGTCGGACTTCGATCTGGAGCAGCAGGGCCGGCTTACGCACCCGCTGCGCTACGACGCGGCGAGCGATCGCTACGTGCCCTGTTCGTGGGAGGACGCTTTCGCTGATATCGGCGCAGGCTTGAAGGCGATCGACCCCAAGCAGTCGGTGTTCTACGCCTCCGGCCGCGCCAGCCTTGAGACCTCGTACCTGTACGCGCTGTACGCGCGCGCTTACGGGCACAACAACCTGCCCGACAGCTCCAACATGTGCCACGAGACGACGAGCGTCGGCTTGAAGAAGGTGATCGGCTCGCCCGTCGGCACTTCGGTGCTCGCCGATTTCGAGCTGTGCGACGCGATCTTCTTCTTCGGGCAGAACACCGGCTCCAACTCGCCGCGCCTGCTCCACCCGTTGCAGGAAGCGGTGAAGCGCGGCTGCAAGATCGTCACCTTCAACCCCATCCGCGAGAAGGGGCTGGAGACGTTCAAGAACCCGCAAAACCCGATCGAGATGCTGACGCCGAAGGCGACGCAGATCTCCACGCTCTACCTGCAGGTGAAGGCGGGCGGCGACATCGCCGCGATCATGGGGATGATGAAGCACATCCTGGTCGTCGAGGAGAAGCGCTGGGCTGAGCAGCAGCAGCATGTCCTCGACGTCGATTTCATCGAGCAGCACACCGTCGGCTGGGACGAGGTGAAGGCGAAGATCGAGGCGACCGGCTGGGACGAGATCGAGCGCGAATCCGGCCTCGCGCGGCGTGACCTGGAGGAGGCGGCGGACGTCTATATTTCCGCGCACCGCACGATCTTCATGTACGGCATGGGGCTGACGCAGCAGGTCCACGGCTTCGAGAACCTCGCCACGCTCGTCAACATGGCGCTGATGAAGGGCAATATCGGCCGCGACGGCACCGGCGTCTCCCCCGTGCGCGGCCACTCCAACGTGCAGGGCCAGCGCACCGTCGGCATCTCCGAGAAGCCCGAGCTGGTGCCGCTCGACACCATCCAGCGGCTGTTCGGCTTCGATCCGCCGCGCACCAAGGGCCATAACACCGTCGAGTCCTGCGAGAAGATCCTGTCGGGCGATGTGAAGGCGTTCGTCGGCCTGGGCGGCAACTTCGTTCGCGCCATCCCGGAGCGCGAGGCGATGGAGGCGGCGTGGAGCCGGCTCGACCTCACCGTGCAGATCGCGACCAAGCTCAACCGCAGCCATCTCGTCCACGGCAAGGCATCCTACCTGCTGCCCTGCCTGGGGCGTTCCGAGCAGGACATGCAAGCGTCCGGCCCGCAGAAGGTGACGATGGAGGATTCGCTATCCTGCATCCACGGTTCGCTCGGCACCAACACGCCCGCCAGCGAGCATCTGCTGTCAGAGCTCGCGATCGTCTCCGGGATGGCCAAGGCGACGCTCGCCCCCAACCCGAAGCTCAAGTGGGACGAGTGGACGGATAATTACGACAATGTCCGCGACCTCATCCAGGCGACCTACCCAGACGAATTCGCGGATTTCAACGAGCGCGTGTTCACGCCCGGCGGCTTCTATCGCGGCAACCCGGCGCGCGAGCGCATCTGGAAGACCGAGAGCAAGAAGGCGCATTTCACTGTGCCCAAGACGATGACCGCCTGGGGCAGCGAGGACGCGGAGGGCCGCTGGCGGCTGATGACGATCCGCTCAAACGACCAGTTCAACACCACCATCTACGGCTATTCGGACCGGCTGCGCGGCATCGAGGGCACGCGCGACGTGCTGCTGATGAACCCGGAGGACATCGCGCGCACCGGGCTCGTCGCCGGGCAGACGGTCGGGCTGCGCTCGGACGCCGGCGACGACGTGCATCGCGAGGTCGGCGGGCTCAAGGTGACGCCCTTCCTGCTGCCCACCGGCTGCATCGCGGGCTACTACCCGGAACTCAACCCGCTGATTCCGCTGTGGTGGCATGACGAGGAGTCGAAGACGCCGGCAGCCAAGGCGGTGCCGGTGCGGATCGTGGCGTGACGTGACGGCGGGCGCGCCGCTGTTGCAGCCGGGCTGGCGCGAAGGCGTGAGGCCGGCGAACGGCGTGAACCTGCACGTCGTCGAGGCCGGTCGCGAGGGCGATCCGCTGCTGATCCTCCTCCACGGCTTTCCGGAGTTCTGGTGGGCTTGGCGCCACCAGATCACGCCGCTGGCGGCAGCCGGCTACCACGTCGTGGTGCCCGACATGCGCGGCTATAATCTGAGCGATAAGCCGGACGGGCTCGCCGCCTACACGCTCGATGTGCTGGCCGCCGACGTGATCGGCCTCGCCGACGCGTTCGGGGCGGCGCGCGTCCACCTCGTCGGCCATGACTGGGGTGCGGTGATCGGCTGGTGGGTCGCCGCCCGCCACGCCGACCGGCTGGAGCGCGTCGTGCTGATGAACGGGCCGCATCCGGACGTGTGGGCCCGCCAAGCACTCAAGCATCCGACGCAGGCGCTGCGCAGCACCTACGTCGCGTTCTTCCAGCTCCCCTGGCTGCCCGAGGCGACGCTCGGCGGCTTCGACTTCGCCGGGCTCAAGGCGATGATGCAGGCGAGTGCGCGCGCCGGCAGCTTCGAGCCGCACGCGCTCGATCGCTATGCCGAGGCGTGGGCGCGGCCCGGGGCGCTCACCGCCATGCTCAACTATTATCGTGCGCTCCGCGAACGGCCGAGAAGCGGCGGGCCCGCACGGCTCTCGCCCGAGACGCTGATCCTGTGGGCGGCGGACGATCGCTTCCTGGAACGCCACGTCGCCGAGGCGGGGCTCGCGCTGTGCGATCGCGGGCGGCTGGAGTTCGTGGAAGACGCGACACACTGGCTGCACATCGAGCAGCCGGATCGGATCAACGCGCGCATCCTGCGTTTCCTCGAAAGCGGCGCCTGAGCGTCACGTCCAGTAGAGGATGCGCGCCTCCGGCAGCCGCTCGCCGATCTCCGCCTCGAAGAAGACCTTGAGCGCGCGCATCGTGTCCGCGTCGTAGACCTGCTTCTCTGCGCCGAACTTGGTGCGCTTGGTGGCGCGGCCGGCGCCGCTCATGTCCAGCCGCGATCCCGGATACCAGCTCTCCAGCACCGCCTTGGAGCCGGGATTGTAGCGGTGCGTGATGAGCTCGACGGTGAGATCGAGCCCGGCGATGCCGGCGAGGACGGCGGCGGCCTGCGCGATCAGCGCGCCATAGGCCTCGCGCCAGCCCTCGGCGGCGATGATCGGCGCGATCGTCAGCCCGACCGGGTAGCCCGCTCGGGCGATCCGGCCGAGGGCGGCGAGCCGCTCCGCGACCGGATCGGTGCCCGCCTCGAAGCGAGCATAGGCAGCCGGGTTCACCGAAGCGCGCATCCGCGTGCGACCGTGATGCGCGAGCGGGAGCAGCGGCCCCACGTCCGCGAACTTGCTGGTAAAGCGGAGCTGCACCGCCTCGTTCCAGCCGCCGAAGTGCGCGATCGTCGCGGCGAGGCTGCCGGTGACGGGCTCGATCGCCAGCGGATCGGTGTAGCAGCTCGCCTCGAAGGTGGTGCCCTCGTGCGCGCGGACGCGGCTGCGCGAGGTGATGCGGCCGGTGCCGAGATAGGCCGGGAGCGCGGCCAGGATCTCGTCGAGATTAGCGTAGGCGCGGGTGATCGGCGGCCCCTTCAGCGACCCCGCGAGGTAGCAATAGGCGCAGTGCGCGGGGCAACCCTCCGCAAGATCGACGCGCCAATCGGCGCTGGGCGCGATCGGCTGCAGCCTGAGCTTGGAGGGCGGGGCGACCGTCACCGCCAGCGTCTCCTTGGCCTGTCGATAGGCGCGGCGCGGATCCTCCGGCAGGTCGAGCGTAACGCGGTCGCCGGCAAGCTCGACCACGTCGAGCCCGAGCGCCGCCGCCCGCTCCGCCATGGCGAGGCCGTGCGCGTGCCCGCGCGCCGCGCGCGTCAGCAACAGCCGGCGCGGCAGGCCGCGCGGCCGGCGGGCGATCGCCCGCGCGTCAGCGGCGGGCACGGCCGAGCGCGACGCCCGCCAGGGCGAGCGCGGCCACGCTAGCGATCGCCACCCCCACGCGGCGCTTGGCGGGATCGCGGCGCCCGCCGTCGATGCCGCTCGCCCCCGGCGGATCGAACAGCGTACCCGGCGTGTCGCCGGCGCGTTCGCCATGCTTCTCCCACACGTCCATGAACCCGTTCATCACCGCCGCGCCGAGGTTCGGCGTCAGCGCCTGCGCGAGCACCAAGGCAGGGGCGGGCGCGCCGACCACCGTGGTGTCGCGCGGACGGCGCGTGAGGCGCGCCACCGCCTTCGCCACCGTCTCGGGCGCGAGCGCGCCGGGCGGCAGCGACAGCCGCTTGCCCGACCAGTTGCCGGCATGATCGACGCCAGGCGTATCGACGAAGGTGGGATAGACGTCGCAGACGTGGATTTGAGGATGCTTGGACAGCTCGCCGCGCAGCGCTTGGCTGAAGCCGCGCAGCCCGAACTTGCTCGCCGAGTAGGCGGCGGCGTGCGGCGTCGCGACGAAGCCGCCGACCGAGATCATGTTCACCCAGGTGCCGTGGCCCTGGCCCAGGAAGATCGGCACGACGGCGTGCGCGTCGTTCATGTGGCCCACCAGATTGGCCACGACGACGCGCGCGTGGACATCCGCCGGCACCTCATGAAAGCGGCCGACGACGCCGACGCCGACGTTGCTGAACCACAGGTCGATGCCGCCGAGCGCCGCCTGCGCCGCCTCCGCCAGCGCTGCCGACGCGCCGGGCTCGACGATGTCGGCGACGTGGACGTGCGCCTCGCCGCCCGCCGCCCGGCAGCGCGCCGCGACGTCGTCGAGCCCGTCCGCGCCGCGCGCCGCGAGCATCAGCCGTCCGCCGTTGCGCGCGAAGGCGATGGCGGTGGCGGCGCCGATGCCGCTCGACGCGCCGGTGATGACGATGCGCAGGTCCTGCCGTCCGCCCATGGAAGCCTCTCATACGATGCGATGCCGCCACAACGCACAAGCGGGATCAGGGCCGGCATCGGATGTTACTCCGCCGGCAAATAAGGGCGGGAGCCCGAACGCCGCCGGAACGGCGCCCGCCACGGCTCGTTCGCCGCCAGCCTTGTCGAGGGAGGATCATGTTGCGGAAGTCCGGCGAGAACAAGGGATCTGCCGCCGGGTCCATGATCGCCGAGCCGCTCGGCATCGCCGAAGCCGCCTTCGCCATCGCCGAGATGCTGGGGGAAGGCGACATGCTGTTCGCCGCTGCGGACGAGGCGCGCGGCGCCGCGATCGCCCGCGCGATCGCCGCCGCCGACCAGCGAACGACCGTGCTATTCGTGCCCGGCAGCGACGCGTTGCCGGGTGACGACGCGCCCGCCTCGCCAGCCAATGCGGGCCAGCGCGCGGCGGCGCTGCGCCGGCTGCGCGTCCTCGCCTCCGCCGCCGATCGCCCACGCATCGCCTGCGTGACGACCGGAGAGGCGCTGGCGCGTCGCACCCCGCCGCCTGCCGCCTTTGATACCGCGCCGCCGTTGGTCCGCGTCGGCGCGGAGCTCGACCTCGACGCGATACACGCGAAGCTCTGCACGCTCGGCTACGTCGATGACGATCGCGTCGACGAGCCGGGCGAGGTGGCGCTACGCGGCGTGGTGCTCGACGTCTTCCCGGTGGATGCCGCCCGCCCGCTGCGGATCGAGGTGGCGGACGGACGGGTCGCGACGATCGCGGGCTACGACGCGCTCACCCAGCGAACGACCGATCCGCTCGACGAGCAGGAACTCGGCCGCGTCGGCGAACCCCCGATCGGCGACGACGGCGTTGCGCTGCCCGATCATCTTGTTGACGCGCGCCTGATGATCGAGCCGCAGGCCGAGGAGCGGCGGCGGCGCTTCCTCGCGCTCGCCGCCGACCTGGCGAAGCGGCTGCCCAAGCGCGCCATGCGCGACGTGCTCGATGAGAAGGCCTGGGCGAAGGTCGCGTCCACGCGCGAGCAGGTGGATGTCCGGCGCGCGGGCGAGCCGCCTGCCCGCTTCGTCGAAGGCAGACGGCCGGTCCAGGCCTTCGCCAAGGTCGCGCGCGCGGCGCGCGAGGCCGGCGACCGCGTGGTGCTGCTGGGCGCCGAGCGCGACCTGCGCTTCCTTGGCCGCCGCCTCGCCAAGGCGCTGGGTGAGGCGCCGGCGCGCGTCGACGATCTCGCCGCCATACTCGCCGCGCCGGCGGGCGCGCTGCTCGCGCTCGCCATGCCCGCCGATCGCGGCTTCGCGCGGCCCGGCCTGCTCGCCGTCGCCGCCGCCGACCTGCTCGGCAGCCGCGCGCTCCGCGACGACGCGGGCACGGACGCCGCCGTCGGCGGCTTCGCGGGGATGGGCGCGGTGCGGCTCGGCGACGTCGTCGTCCACGAGGATCACGGCATCGGCGTGGCCGTCGGCATCGAGGCCCTGACGAGCGGCGAGGGTGTCGACAGCGGCGACGCGATCCGCCTCGAATATGCCGACGAGGATGTGCGCCTCGTGCCCGTCGACGAGGCGGACCGGCTGTGGCGCTACGGCGCGGAGCGTGACGCGGTGTCGCTCGACAAGCTGAACGGATCGAGCTGGACCAAGCGCCGCGCCGAGATCGACGCCGCCATCGCCGAGAGCGCGCGCGAGCTGACCCGGCTCGCCGCCGAGCGCGAGGGCAGGGGGGCGCCGGCGTTCGAACCGGATCCCGCGGCCTATGAGCGGTTCGCGGCGGGTTTCGCCTTCACCGAGACCGCCGATCAGGCGAGCGCGATCGCGGCGGTGCGCGCTGATCTCGCGTCGGGCCGGCCGATGGACCGTCTCGTCGTCGGCGACGTCGGCTACGGCAAGACCGAGGTCGCGCTACGCGCCGCCGCGATCGCCGCGCTGGGCGGCCGGCAGGTGGCGATCGCCGCGCCCACCACCGTGCTCGCGCGCCAGCATCTGGAGACGTTCCGGGCACGCTTCGCCGACACCGGGCTCGTCGTCGCCGGGCTCTCGCGGCTGTCGAGCGCGGCGGAGCGCAAGGCGGTGCGCGCCGGGCTCGCCGACGGATCGGTCCACATCGTCGTCGGCACGGCGGCGGTGGCAGGCAAGGGGATCACCTACCATGATCTCGGCTTGGTCGTGGTCGACGAGGAGCAGCGCTTCGGCGCCGCCGACAAGGCGCGGCTGCGCGCGTTGTCCGCCGGCCATGTGCTGACGCTCACCGCCACGCCGATCCCGCGCACGCTGCAATCGGCGCTGGTCGGCCTGCAGCAGCTCTCGGTGATCGCGACGCCGCCGGCGCGGCGGCAGCCGATCCGCACCGCCGTCTCCGCCTTCGCGCCCGAGACGCTGCGCGCCGCGCTGCTGCGCGAGCGCAGCCGGGGCGGGCAGAGCTTCGTGGTGGTGCCGCGCATCGCCGACATGGACAGCCTCGCCGACACACTGGCGAAGGCGGTGCCCGAGCTCGAGATCCTCCAGGCACACGGCAAGATGCCGCCGGCCGATCTCGACGAGACGATGGTGCGCTTCGGGCGCGGCGAGGGCGACGTGCTGCTCGCCACCAACATCATCGAGGCGGGATTGGACGTGCCGCGCGCCAACACCATGGCGATCTGGCGGGCGGACCGCTTCGGCCTCTCGCAGCTCCACCAGCTTCGCGGGCGGGTAGGGCGCGGCAACCGGCGCGGCCAGGTGCTGCTGTTTACCGACGGCGAGCACGCGATCGCGCCGCGCACGCTCAAGCGCCTGCGCACGCTGGAGGCGTTCGACCGGCTCGGCGCGGGCTTCGCGATCAGCGCGCGCGACCTCGACATGCGCGGCGCCGGCGACCTGATGGGCGAGACGCAGGCCGGGCACATGAAGCTGATCGGCGTCGATCTCTACCAGACGCTGTTCGAGGGCGCGCTCCGCACCACGCGCGGCGAGGCGGTGGACCGCTGGCAGCCCGATCTCGACGTCGGTGTCGGCGGGCGGCTGCCGCCGTCGTGGATACCCGACGAGGATACCCGCATCGACCTCTACGTCCGCCTCGCGCGGATCGCCGACGAGGAGGCGCTCGCCGCCTTCGAGGACGAGATCGAGGATCGCTTCGGCGAGATCCCGGCCGAGGCCGCGACGCTGCTCGCGATCGCCGGGCTGCGCATCTCGGCACGCGAGGCGGGGATCGCACGGGTGGCGGCGGGACCCGGCGCGATCGCGGTCGAGCCGCGCGGCAAGACGAGGTTCGATGCCGACGCGCTGGGCCTTGAAGCCAAGGGCGACAGGCTGCTGCTACGCGAGCGGATCGAGGATCCCACCGAGCGGCTGGCCCGCGCGCGGGCGCTGATCGGCGCGATGGCCGAGCAGGTCGGGTAGCGCTCAGCCGCGCCACCGTGCCATCGCTCGGTCGTAGCGGGAGTGCGCTCGATCGCGTTCATCCTCCAGCCGCTCGCGCTCGTCCGCCTGCGCCTTTTCCAGTGCCTTCCGCTCGCGCGCGAGTTCGGCTTCGCGGCGGGCGATGTCAGCCAGCGCCGCCTCATGGCGCGCCTCTGCAGCGGTGAGTTCGGCTTCCGCCTCGTCGAGCGCGGCGCGGGAGGGGCGGGGCGGCGGCTCGCGCTTCGTGGGCGGCTTGGCGGCAGGTTCGGCCTCGCGCGGCTTGGCTTTCGCGCGGGGCGGATCGGGAGGCAGCGCCGCGAGCTGCTCCGCCGCGGTGCCGCGCGACCGGCGCACCACCTCTCCCGGTTTCGCCAGCGGCTCGCGGGCAAGCTCGGGATCGTCGACCTGCTCGGCCACGCCGCGCGCGAACAGGTCCGCCTTGGCGCCCCACGCCCCCAGCGCTTCCTTCTGGCTGGCGGCGGCGACATAGGCGTCGTGGAAGCCGATCGCCGTCCGGTAGACCTTGAGCTTGCGCGCCATTCCGCCCTTTCCCCCCGGGCCGATCAGCGCCCTGCTAGAGCGCCTCGCCGCGCAGCAACTTCGGCAACTCCCCCGACTCGCCGCGTGCCTCGGCCATGAAGAAGGCCTTCAGCGGCTCGACGCGCTCCACCACCCCCAGCCCCAGGCTGCGGACGCGATGCGCGGCACGGCCGGGGATACCGAACAGGCGGGTGAAGCCATCGGTGGCGAGCGCCACCAGGAAGGTGTCGAGCGAGCGCCAACGGCCGTAGCGCGCGAGGAGCTGCGCGTCGCCGGGATCGAGCCCCAGCCGAACGCCGTCGACGAGCACCTCGGCCAGCGCGGCGGCGTCGCGAAAGCCGAGGTTGAGCCCCTGGCCCGCGATCGGGTGGACGCCGTGCGCGGCGTCGCCGACGAGCGCCAGCCGCTGGTCGACGATGCGCCCGGCATGGTGGAAGCCGAGCGGGTAGCTCGACAGCGGCGCGGCCAGCGAAAGGTGGCCGAGCATCCCGCCCATCCGCTTCTCCGCTTCCGCGAGGAAGGCACGCGGAGTGAGCGACAGCATCGCGGGCGCGTCCGCCTCCGCCACCGTCCAGACCAGCGCCGAACGACGCCCGCCCGCCATCGGCAGCAGCGCGAACGGGCCGGCGGGATAGAAGAGCTCGTGCGCGACGTCGCCGTGCGCGGCCTCGTGATCGAGCATGCCGATGATCGCGCGGTGGCGATACTCCCAGCGTGCCACCGGGATGCCCGCCCGCTCGCGCGTGGGCGAGCGGCGGCCCTCCGCGCCGATCAACAGCGCGGCGCGGAGCGTGCGTCCGTCGGCGAGCGTCACAGTCACGCCGTGCGCGTCGCGCTCGATCGCGGCCGGTGCCGCAGGCATGAGCAGCGTGACGCCGTCGGCCGCCTCCGCCGCCTCGCGGAGGCCGAGGCGGAGGTGCCGGTTCTCCACCATCAGGCCGAGCGGACCGTCCTTCTCCAAGTCCGGCTGGAAGGCGAGCAGTCCACGCGCGCCGCCGTCGCCCACCTCAATACGGGCGATCGGATTCGCGTGTCCTGCGAAGCGTGTCGCAACCCCTGTTGCTCCGAACATGCGCCACGATGCAGACGAGATCGCGGACGCCCGGCCGTCGAACCCCGCGTCGCGGATTGCCGCGGGATCGGCGGGATCGACGAGGATGCTGGTGACGCCGCCTTGCGCCAGTGCCACCGCCAGCGCGCAGCCGACGAGGCCGGCGCCGAGGATGATCACGTCGCTGCGCAGGTCGCTCATGCTCCGCGTCTTGCGGCGGCGATCGGGCGATTGCAATGTTGGAACATTGCCGGTACGAACCATGATGGTTAACGGGAGTCGGGTGGACATGGCGAGCAGCGCGGCGATGCGAACCCCGGCCTGGCGCGGGCGGACGAGCGCGGCCGTGGCGCGCAGCGGCGCGGTCGCGGGCGGCATCGCGCTCATCGTCGCGGCTCTCGCGCTGGCGATCGCGCTGGCGAGCTACACGCGCAACGACTCCGCGCTGAACACCGCCGCCGGCGGCGTAACGCGCAATTGGGCGGGGCTGCCCGGCGCATGGATCGCCGACCTGGCGCTCACCCTGTTCGGCCCGGCGGCGGCGGCGCTGGTGCCGATCGTGCTGGTGCCCGGCGTGCGGATCGCGCGTGGCCGCGACGCCGGCGCGTGGAAGCGTGCCGCTCTGCTGACGCTGGTCGCGATGGCGCTCGCCGCCACCGCCGCCGCGCTGGCGCGGGAGAGCACGTCGCTGACGCTGCCGGCGGGTTGGGGCGGGCTGTTCGGTTTCGGCGGCGCGGCGGGCGTGGAGGCGGGGATCGCCGCCGTCGACGCGCCGGGCTTCGCCGCCCCACTACGCTGGGCCGCGGTAGCGCTGCTCGGCGCGGGCGGTGTCGGCCTGTGGCTGCGTGCGATCGGGCTGGAGGCGAGCGAACGGGCGTGGCTGGCCGAAGCCGGCCGTGCCACCGCGCGCCCGCTGCGTCGCACGGCGCGTAGGGACAGCGAGGGCGACGAAGACGATAGCGAGGAGCAGGCCGTGCCGCGCATCGCGTCGCCGCGTGCCGCCGCCGCGCCCAAGACGCCGCCGGCGCCCGCGCCCAAGCCCGTCATCGCCGATCGCGGACCCTCCGCCGCCAAGCGCGCGGCCGGCGACGGCCAGACTTCGCTTGACCTGCGCGACGACTATCGTCTGCCCTCGATCGACCTGCTGGCACCGCCGCCGCCGGCGACGGGCCATACGATCGACAAGGCCGCGCTGGAGCGCAACGCCCAGCTTCTCCACACCGTGCTGGAGGATTTCCACGTAAAGGGCACGATCACCCAGGTGCGCCCCGGCCCTGTCGTGACAATGTACGAGCTGGAGCCCGCGCCCGGCATCAAGGCCAGCCGCGTCATCGCGCTCGCCGACGACATCGCGCGCAACATGTCGGCATTGTCCGCGCGCGTCGCCACGATCCCGGGCCGCACCGTGATCGGCATCGAGCTGCCCAACGCCAAGCGCGAATCGGTGATGCTGGCCGAGCTGATCGCGTCGGAGGCCTTCGAGGACGAGTCGGGCCAGCTTCCGCTGGTGCTGGGCAAGAACATCTTCGGCGATCCCGTCGTCGCCGATCTCGCGCCGATGCCGCACCTGCTCGTCGCCGGCACCACCGGTTCGGGCAAGTCGGTGGGCCTGAACTGCATGATCGCCTCGCTGCTCTACCGGTTGAATCCCAAGCAGTGCCGGATGATCATGATCGATCCCAAGATGCTGGAACTCAGCATCTACGACGACATTCCGCACCTCCTCTCCCCCGTCGTCACCGATCCGCCTAAGGCGGTGCGCGCGCTCAAATGGGCGGTGGAGCAGATGGAGGAGCGCTATCGCATGATGGCGTCGGTGGGGGTGCGCTCGCTCTCCTCGTTCAACGACAAGGTGCGCGCCGCCAAGGGCAAGGGCCAGAAGCTCGGGCGGCGGGTGCAGACCGGCTACGACGCCGAGAGCGGGCATCCCCTCTACGAGGAGGAGCAGCTCGATTTCGAAACGCTGCCCCAGATCGTCGTCATCGTCGACGAGCTTGCCGACCTGATGATGACGGCGGGCAAGGAGGTGGAGTTCCTGATCCAGCGGCTGGCGCAGAAGGCGCGCGCGGCGGGCATCCACCTCATCATGGCGACGCAGCGCCCGTCGGTGGACGTGATCACCGGCGTCATCAAGGCTAACCTGCCGACGCGGATCAGCTTCTCGGTCACCTCCAAGATCGACTCGCGCACCATCCTGGGCGAGCAGGGCGCCGAGCAGCTGCTCGGCAAGGGCGACATGCTCTACATGCCCGGCGGCAAGCAGATCGCGCGCGTCCACGGGCCGTTCGTCAGCGACGAGGAGGTGCGCGCGATCGCCGACCACTGGCGCGGACAGGGGCGGCCCGATTATGTCTCCGCCGTCACCGAGGAGCCCGAGGATGGCGGTTTCGCGCTCGACGGCGCGCCGGCGGACGACGATTCGCCCGACGCCGCACTGTATCGCAAGGCTTGCCAAGTGGTCGCCGAATCGCAGAAAGCCTCGACCAGCTACGTCCAGCGCCAGCTCCGCATCGGCTACAATTCCGCCGCGCGCCTTATCGAGCGCATGGAGAAGGAGGGCAAGGTCGGCGCGCCCGACCATGTCGGTCGCCGCGAGGTGCTGATCGATCGCGACGGCCAGCCGGCCTGATCGGCGGCAGGCTGGCCGTCGACGGTTCGGCCGCGGCGTGCGCCGCACTCTAAAGCGACAGCTTCACCGTCGCCCATCACCCGCTGGCTGATCGCGCCTTGCGGCATGATCCCCTGCGACGCCGCCATGCCCGCTGGACGCCCCGTCCAAGCCCCCACTCGGCGCGGAGCAGATCGTTCGCCTCGGTACGCTCGCCACGGAGTGGCAGCCGACAATGATCACTATCCGTATGACGGCCGCACACCACGATCTCGGATGACGATGCCGCGCAGCCGCCGCCGGCAGCACCATCTCCGCCAGTGGCGCCGTCACCGTCGCGACCTGCGCGAGGAGCGGGACGATCGGAGCCGCGGGCCAACGCCCCTGCACATTGCGGCGGCAGCATGGCGGATCGAGCCGGGTTCAGCGGTCGTTCAATGCCTCGCGGTCAGTCGACCGGCCATCGTTTCCCGGAGCCATGATGACCCTACTCCGCCCCCTCATACCGTTCGCGGCCGTTCCGCTGCTCGCCGCGGCGGCCCCCTCGCCCGAGCTGGCGCAGGTGCAGCAGCATCTGCGCGCCGTGCAGACGATGACCGCTGCCTTTATGCAGACCGATGCCAAGGGACGCAGCGTCACGGGCACGCTCTTGCTTAAGCGACCGGGCAAGGTGCGCTTCCAGTATCAGAAAGGGGTGCCGCTGCTCGTCGTCGGCGACGGAGGCGCGCTCACCATGATCGACTATCAGGTGCGCCAGGTCTCGCGCTGGCCGATCGGCAAGACCCCGCTCGGGCTGCTGCTCGATCCCTCGCGCGACATCGCGACGGTCGCCAGGATCATCCCGTCCGGAAGCCCCGAGCTGCTGCTGCTCGCCGGGGCCGATCCCAAGCATCGCGAATATGGCAGCATCGTCGTCGGTTTCCAGCGCTCCGCCGATGCGCCAGGCGGTCTGATGCTCGCCGGCTGGACCGTGACCGACAATCAGAACAACCGAACCACGGTGCGTCTCTCCGGCCAGAAACTCAACGTCGCCATCTCCGACGATCAGTTCCGCTGGAGCGACCCACGCCGGCAGGGACCGCGGGGATGACGAGCCGTGTTGCCGAGACGATGGCCCGAAAACGCGCGTTTAATCACCTGCTCTCTGTTAATCCAGGCGACAGTAACCCTGGCGTAGAGCCGTCTTGCGGTCGCGGTTCGTGTCGGAATTTCCCCCCTGTTGTCCGGCATGTATCCGTGATCCGCCTCGCGTGACGAACGCTGGGTCGGCCCTCGCTCCATGCCCCCGGAGCGGGGGCCTTTCCGTCTCTGGCGAAGCCGGGATCAGCACGCTACATCGTGGCGCGCATGAGCGGCACCCGCATCGCCTCCTGGAACATAAACTCGATCCGCGCACGGATCGATATCGTCGCCCGTTTTCTGGACGAGGCGTCGCCCGACGTCCTGTGTCTGCAGGAGACCAAGGTGGAGGACGGATCATTCCCGCACGAGATGTTCGCGGCGAAGGGCTACGCGCATCGCTTGCTTGCCGGACAGCGGATGCATCATGGCGTCGCCATCCTCAGCCGCCTGCCGCTTACGGCGCATGGGCGGCATGACTGGCAGGACAACGGCGAGGCGCGGCATGTTGGCGCATGTCTCCCTAACAGCGTGCGGCTGGAGTGCGTCTACGTGCCCGCCGGCGGCGACGTGCCCGATCCGTCGCTCAATCCTAAGTTCGCGCAGAAGCTGGCGTTTGTCGAGCGGATGACGCGCTGGTCCGAAGCGCTGTACGAGCCGACGCTGATCGTCGGCGACTTCAACATCGCACCGCTGGAATGCGACGTATGGAGCCACCGCCAGCTGCTCGACGTGGTCAGCCATACGCAGGTAGAAATCGCGGCGTTGGAACGGCTTCGCGCCGCTCACGACTGGGTCGATCTCGGCCGCCGGTTCGTGCCGCCGCCGGAGCGGCTCTACACTTGGTGGAGCTATCGCGCCAAGGACTGGGCGGCATCGGATCGTGGCCGCCGGCTCGATCACATGTGGGCGAGTCCCGCCTTGGCGGCGACTGCGATCGATCACCGCGTGTTCCAGCACTGCCGCTCGTGGCTCAGGCCATCGGACCATGTCCCGATCCTCACCGAGTTCGAATGGTGAGCGCGCGGCTTGTCGCGCGCGCGATCGATGCCTGCCGGCGGGGTTGGCCCGTCGCCGTCCGGGGCAGCGGCGGGACACTGACGCTGCTTTCCGTCGAAACCGCCGACACCTTACGACTCGCGGACTTCGGCGGCGGCAGCGATATCCTTCTCTCCTCCGAGCGTGCGGCGGTATTGATGCTGGGCAATCAGCGGGGCGCGGCCGGCGGGGGGGCGGTCCGCATTGCCCATACGCCTTGGCTCGACTTCGACACGGCGACAGCATTGGCCGATCCCGCCCAGGACCTCGCTACGCCGCTTAAGGGTCCATTTCGGGTTGCGAGCTTGGCCGCACAAGAAGCTGCCAACGCCGCACTGAAGCTCGCGCGCTTGGCCGGATTGCTGCCCGCCTTCTTCGTGAGAGACGGCGGCCACGATGACGACACGCCCATGCCTGACGCGGAGGAGATCCTCTCCTACGATCGCCCTTCCCGCCTGTCGCTTGTCACGCGCGCGCGACTACCGATCGACGCGACGGAAAAATGCGAAATCGTCGCGTTCCGGTCAGCGGACGAGGCGGTAGAGCATGTCGCTTTGCTGATTGGAGAGCCGAACGGCCAAGTCCCGCTCGTCCGCCTTCACAGCGAGTGTCTGACGGGAGACGTGTTCGGTTCGCTCAAGTGCGATTGCGGACCCCAGCTAAACAACTCTCTGGAGCGTATCGCGAACTCTGGTTGGGGCATCGTCCTCTATTTACGACAAGAAGGGCGCGGAATCGGGTTGGTCAACAAGCTGCGCGCCTACTCGTTACAGGATCAGGGGTTCGACACGGTAGATGCAAACCTGCGGCTGGGTTTCAATGTCGACGCTCGCGACTTCAGCATCGCGGCGCGTATTCTCGAATTGCTCGGCCAGTCTCGCATTCGGCTGCTCACCAACAATCCCACCAAGGTGCGAGGGCTGGGGGACGCCGGGATTGAAGTGGTTGAGCAGGTGTCCCACGTCGTTACCGCGAATCCGCACAACTTGGCTTATCTCGACACTAAGCGCGTGCGAACCGGTCATCTACTATGATCGTGAGCGTCGATAGTCTCAAACGGACGATCCGCTTCGATGGTGGGGTATATGGATGCGAGATCGGGAGATGCGGCGCCGTGCCTGCCGCCTCGAAACGTGAAGGCGACGGTTCTACCCCCATCGGACGGTGGAAGGTACGAGGAGTAATCTTGCGCCCGGATCGTGACTATGCGCCGCCCCCAAATGTGGCTTGGCGATGGTGCCGCCCCTGTGACGGCTGGTGCGATGATCCCGGCTCGCGCACTTACAACCGTCCTATTCGCTTGCCGGCCGAGTGTTCTGCGGAGCAACTATGGCGAGCCGATGATCGTTATGACGCATTGGTAATTTTGGGCTATAATGACGCTCCGCCAATTGGTGACCTTGGAAGCGCTATCTTTCTTCACCTCGTCGGAGAAGGTGCGACCGCAGGATGTATCGCCGTCTCTCCACCAGTGATGCACAATCTTCTTAGGCTGCTCGGCAGTTCCTCGTTAATTGATGTCCACGGAGAAGATTAAGTGGAGGGTTTCGCGTGAAGATCACTATTGATTTCGATTGTACGCCAGAGGAAGCGCGGCGCGTGATGGGTTTGCCGGACCTGTCACCACTTCATCACGCCTACGTCGATCACCTCCGGCAGGCGCTTGGACAGGGACTTACGCCTGACACAGTCGCCGGCATAATGCAGGCGTGGACGCCAATGGGCGATGCTGGCGTCTCTCTGTGGAAGCAGATGCTCGACCAACTCGGCTCGCCAAAGTCTGGCTGACCGTTTCACGTGGAACATCGCATCCAAGTTCCCGCAGATGTCACGTTCATTCCTTCTCTGCCTGGCTCAGCGGAGGCGCGGCTCGATGAACTCACCAAGCTCCTCCTCTCAGAAGCTCAACGTCAAAACCTTATAGCCGAAAGCACGATCCCGCAGTTTCGATCGAGGCATATAAATGACTCGCTGCAGCTTCTCCCCTTGCTGGCACCAGGTAACGTCGTAGATGTCGGCTCAGGCGCCGGTTTACCGGGCCTCGTACTCGCTTGCACGTGCGAGCGCGTCTTTCACCTCATTGAACCTCGCGCCCGTAGAGTCGCTTTTCTGACGCAAGCCATACAGCATCTCGAACTCGCTCATCGGGTGACGGTCCATCGAGCAAACGTCCAGAGAGTAGGCAGGCTCAACGCGTCGAACATTGTTGCGAGGGCGGTCGCGAGCTTGGATACATTTCTCTCCATCACGTTCCACATTGCCGCGCCCGACGCTCGCTGGGTTCTCCCAAAAGGCCGATCAGCCCGGATGGAACTGGAAGCCGCCCAACAGTCGTGGCAAGGAGAGTTCCAGCTCGTCGGCAGCGCGACCGATCCCTCGGCCTCTATTGTCGTCGCGAGTCATATTGGTCGGAGAAGGAAGTGATCCGCATTGCAGTTGCCAACCAGAAAGGCGGAGTGGGAAAAACGACGACGGCGATCAACATCGGGACAGCGCTTGCTGCATCCGGATCGTCCGTGCTGATCGTCGATCTCGATCCGCAAGGTAACGCATCGACGGGGCTAGGGATCGACCGGTCCGCACGCGACCGATCCAGCTACGACATCTTGGTCGGCACGGCGAGTGCGGAAGAGGCGTCGATCCCAACTCGTGTTCCGAAGCTTGAGCTCATCCCTTCGACGGTCGATCTCTCCGGGGCGGAAATCGAGTTGGTCGATATAGACCGGCGAGCTTATCGCCTCGACATGAGCCTGTCCGATGTACGGCACTCGCGGTGGGACGTCGTGCTCATCGACTGTCCCCCTTCTCTCGGCTTGCTCACGATTAACGCGATGACGGCGGCGTCAGCGCTGCTCGTTCCGTTGCAGTGCGAATTCTTCGCGTTGGAGGGGTTGAGCCAGCTGCTGCAGACGATCGAGCGCGTGAGAGAACGCTTTAATGCCGGCCTGCAGATCCTGGGTGTCGCGCTCACCATGTACGATCGTCGGAACCGGCTTTCAGAGCAAGTGGCGCAGGATGTGCGGGCCTGCCTCGGCAAGCTGGTCTTCGAGACGGTCATCCCGCGCAATGTTCGCCTCTCCGAAGCACCTAGCCACGGTCTACCGGCGCTTATCTACGACCATCGTTGCTCCGGCTCGGAAGCCTATATCGCGCTCGCTCGCGAGCTGATCGCGCGGTTGCCTCAAATGGAAAAGGTGGCGGCATGAGTGACGACAATCCACTCGCCCGTCGGCGCGCCGGAGGCCTTGGCCGTGGGCTTTCCGCCCTCCTCGGCGACGTGGAGCGCGACGCCCCAAGAGCCGCCGAGAGCGCGACGCCGGCCGACGGCGACGTCCGTATGATTGCCGTAGCGGATATTCGCGTTCATCCCCAGCAACCCCGGCGCTACTTCGACGAGGATGCGCTCGACGAACTGGCACGGTCTATCGAGGTCAGAGGCGTCCTTCAGCCGATCGTAGTTCGGCAGACCGAGGCCGGTTTTGAGATCGTCGCAGGTGAACGCCGCTGGCGAGCCGCACAACGGGCACACCTCCACGAGCTACCGGCGCTGGTCCGGACGCTTGACGACAGGTCCGCTTTTGAGGTCGCGATCATCGAGAATGTGCAGCGTGCCGACCTGAACGCGATTGAGGAGGCGGAGGCCTATCGTCGCTTGATCAGCGATCATGGTCGAAGCCCGGAGGAGGTGGGGCGCTTCGTCGGCAAGTCGCGGAGCCACGTCGCTAACTTGCTGCGACTCCTGGATCTCCCTTCCTCCGTTCGCGCTTCGGTCGCGAGCGGCGCGTTGAGCATGGGCCATGCGCGGGCTGTTGCCGCATCCGGTGATCCGGAGCGCTTGGCGGAAGAGGTACTACGACGCGGATTGTCCGTGCGAGATGCAGAGCGGCTCGCTCGTAGCGAGAAAGGCCGTTCGACTTCAACGCGCGAGCGTGGTGGCGCGGGAACGCCGGCGGAGTTAGCACCCGACGCCGATATTACGGCTCTTGGGCGCCAGCTTGCAGACATGCTTGGGCTCGCAGTCGAGATCGGCCACTCGCAGTCAGGCGGAACCGTGACGCTGCACTACTCAAGCCTCGATCAACTCGACATGATCTGCCAGCGTCTTAGCGGCGAGCGCTTCTGACGTCACCTTGCCGGGTACTCCGCGCAATTGTGGCGATAAGTTGGCGCAAGCCGACCGAACCTGCTCCGCGGCCGGACTTCAACGCTCTCTCGGCCTTCCCTAGCAACTCGATCGCCCAACTTAAACGATCGCAGGTCCATTCAGGTAAGTCGGCCGCGATGCTCTCGCGCTCGCGCCAGAACATCGCGCGCGTGACGCGATCGATCGCGGAGCGCGCGCTTGCCCCACGCCCAATTTCGGCTTTTGCAGCTGCCATCGCGACGAGACGCTTCAACAAGGACCGCACCAAAAGCACATCATCTGAACCGTCGCGTGAGAGCTGCGCCTCGCTTGATAAAAGGGAACGCAGGTCTCTCGAGCAGAAGGCGTCGACGACAACGCCGATGTTCGCGCCGCGTTGGTCGATCGACATGGCGGCGATTGCCTCCTCGTTTGCCCGTCGTGGGGTCTCCGACGAGGCGTCGACATAGATCGACAACTTTTCAATCTCTCGCGCCAGCAGCTCACGATTGCCGTCCACCATCTCCACCAGAGACTCCGCAGCGTCATCATCAATGCGAAGGCCGTGGGAGGCCGCGAGCGCAATCGCAAGCCGGCGTAGATGGGGAGCTTCAACCGGGTGACTGGCTATGACCCGGCTATGAGGATCATTTCCGAGAACGTGCAGCAGTTGCGAGTTCTTCTTCAGTGCTCCCGCTACCAGAATAACCGGGCTACCCACTTGGGGTGCGCTCAACAGCGCCTCGATGGCCGGAAGGCAGTCCTCAACTACTCCATCAACGCGAACGTAACGTGCAGCTCCGAACAACGAGAGCGCTGCCGCCTCGTCGACCAGGAGCGATGGATCACTCTTGAGCTGCGTGGCGTGAAGGTCGATCCGCTCGACTGCAGATCCCAGGGCCTTGACCGACCCGGCCGCGAGTTCGCGAGAAGCTGGTTCGTCGCTGCCGTAGAAGAGGGAACATCTCAGACCCGGTCGAATGGCAGGATCTAATCGGCTGTTAGTGGCGATCATTTCTTCCGGCTATCCGGCCCGTCGAGCGTACAACGCCAGTCTAGCAACGATCTGGTCCGCAATCTCGTCCGAAACGTTCTCAAGGGTTTTTTGCTCGGCGGCGAGCGTTGAATAATCGGAGCTGGTCACGTCTATGCCCGCATCTGCGCCCGCGGTGGCGTCAACAACGACAACTCCAGCGCGGCTCGTGTCCACAAGACGGTAGCGCGCTCGTAGCGTCCGTCGTTCGCGTGTGACGGTGTTCTGATCGTTGATCCCAAGTCCAACGATCTGATCGTCGAGTTCGACCTCAAGGCGATATTCGGCTGACGTTCTGCTAGCCGACCCTAAGCGATCGATTAGAGAGTGACGGACCAACCAACCTGCCTGCCCATCGATCGGGTCAACGCTCACCGTCGCGAGGAGACGCCCTGCTGCGCTCGAAGGTCCACCGCCATATAGCGGATGCAAGCCACATCCTCCGAGAAGAAGAAACAGCGGGAAGAGCCGTCTCATACCACCAAGTTCACGAGGCGACCGGGCACGACGATGATCTTACGGGGCGACCGCCCCTCCAAAAACGACAACACGCGCTCTGACGTTGTAGCAAGAGTCTGCAATTCTTCTTCGCTCGCACCTCGACGGGCATTCACGGTCGCGCGAAGCTTCCCATTGACCTGGATGACGATAGTCACGTCATCATCGACCAGCAGTGATCGATCTGCGTCCGGCCACCGCTCATCGACAATCAGCCCGGCTTTGCCGCGAGCCCGCCAGGCCTCCTCCGCAACATGCGGGATCATCGGAGCCGCCAGCCGCAGCAAGGTGTCGATCGCGAACGACTTCGTTGCGGAAGGCGAAGATCGTTCAATGGCGCTGATGAGTGCATAAAGCTTGGCGATCGCCTTGTTGAAGGCGAGAGCCTCTATGTCTGCCGCAACTCCGATAGTCGTGCCGTGCGCCACCCGCTCGAGGGTCTTGTCCGATGCGACTTCCTCAGACTCTATTATTGAGGCGACGCGCCAGACACGTTGAACAAGCCGCCAAGCGCCTTCGATGCCAAACTCGGACCATTCGAGGTCACGATCAGGGGGACTATCCGAGAGCATGAACCACCGCACCGCGTCCGCACCGTATCGCTCTAAAATCGGGCCCGGCGGTATGGTGTTTCGGCGTGACTTCGACATCTTCTCGGTGCGACCGACGAGCACCCGCTCGCCCGTGGCTACGGAATGCCCTCCTTCCACCTCATGAGGAGCAAGCCATGCACCGTTCTGATCCTTATATGTCTCGTGCGTCACCATCCCTTGAGTAAAGAGGCCGGTAAATGGTTCAAGAAGGTCGAACGCGCCCTGCTTAGCCAAGGCTCGCGTCCAGAAACGGGCGTAGAGTAAGTGAAGGATCGCATGCTCAACGCCGCCGATATAATGATCGACGGGAAGCCACTCTGTCGCGAGATTTGGGTCGAACGGCCGATGATCAGGTTGGCTGGCGAACCGGATGAAGTACCAACTAGAATCAACAAACGTGTCGAGAGTGTCTGTTTCACGTGAAGCGGGCCGCCCGCAAAGTGGGCAAGGCACGTTCTTCCAGGCAGCGTGCCGCTCAAGCGGATTACCAGGAACGTCGAAGCACACATCCTCTGGTAGGCGTACGGGAAGACGGGTTCGAGGAACCGGCACCGGCCCACACGCACCGCAATGAATGATAGGGATTGGCGTACCCCAATAACGCTGGCGCGACACCCCCCAGTCCCGGAGGCGCCAAACCGTGCTTCCGCACCCCCAACCCTCGGCGGTCGCTCTTCGGACGATCTCCTTCTGCGCGTCTGCCACCGTCAGCCCGTCAAGAAACGAAGAGTTTTTGAGCGCGCCCGCGCCCGTATATGCAATATCGTCCACAAAGGCCGCATCGTCGCCCTCTGGTTCGATAACCGCCGTTACCGGGAGAAAATACTTTCGCGCGAAATCTAAATCTCGTTGATCATGCGCCGGCACGCCCATAACGGCTCCAGTGCCGTAGCCCATCAAGACAAAATTTGCGACGAATACGGGCAAGGTCCAGGCCGTATCCAGCGGGTGAACGACGGAGAGGCCAGTATCATAGCCCTTCTTCTCGGCACTCTCGAACGCCTCCGCCGCGGTGCTAGTATGCCGACATCCCGCAGCGAATGCGGCTAGGTCGGCATCGGTTTCGGCCAGAGCCAATGCCAGTGGGTGGTCTGGCGCGATCGCGACAAAACTTGCTCCGAAGATCGTATCGGGTCTTGTCGAATATATCTCGACATGATCAATGCCCGAAAAGGTCTCGGCCAAGCGAAAGCTAAATCGCAGACCTTCACTGCGCCCGATCCAGTTCGCCTGCATTGCGCAAACCTTTTCGGGCCATCCAGTCAAACCGTCCAAGCCGTCAAGCAGCTCCTCCGCGAAATCGGTGATACGGAGGAACCACTGCGCGAGCTCCCGACGCTCGACCAGCGCCCCGGATCGCCAGCCCCGGCCGTCGATCACCTGCTCGTTGGCGAGTACGGTCTGGTCTACGGGATCCCAGTTGACCTCGCTCTCCTTACGGTAGACGAGGCCCGCCTCCAGCATGTCGAGAAAGAGCGCCTGCTCGTGCCCGTAATATTCGGGATCGCACGTCGCGAACTCTCGGCTCCAATCGAGCGAGAAGCCCAGCCGCTTCAGCTCGGCACGCATGGTCTCGATGTTGGCGAGCGTCCACTCGCGCGGGTGGACGCCGTGCTCCATCGCGGCATTCTCGGCCGGCATGCCGAACGCGTCCCAGCCCATCGGGTGGAGCACCTCATGCCCTGTCATGCGCTTGTACCGGGCGAGCACGTCACCCATCGTGTAGTTGCGGACGTGTCCCATGTGGATGCGCCCCGATGGATAGGGGAACATCTCTAGGATGTAGCTTTTCGGCTTGGGACTGTTGTCGTCAGCACGGAAGCTGCCCGCTTCGTCCCACGCCCGCTGCCAGCGCGCGTCCGCGACTGCCGGATCGAAGCGTCGCTCCATCGAGACGTACCTAGCCCGGGTTGGTGCCGCGGCGCAGGTCGCGGGCGCGACCGAGGATGATTTCCTCCAGCCGCTGCACGGTCTGCGCGGCGACAGGCGCATCAACCCAGCCCATGCCCTGATTGACTTGGCGCGAAGCCGCTACCCGCACCGCATCCGCGCGGAGATCCTGATCAAGGATGGCGACGGTCACCTTCATCCGCTCGCCGGGCGTGGCGGGATTGGCGTACCAGTCGGTGACGATCACGCCCCCGTTCGAATCGACCTGCGCCAGAGGCATGAAGGACAAGGTGTCGAGCGTCGCACGCCAGAGATAGGCGTTTACACCGATGCGCGTCACGCGTGACGCCGCGACGTCGCCGCTAGTCTTCGCACGCTTGTGGCCACAGCCCGCAAGCAGCAGCGACGCCGCGAGGGCGGCAGTCGCAACGGTTCCGCGCAGGCGGCGGACAGGAAGGTAAACGGCCATGGGGGAGGTTCTCGACGTCACGTCGGCATCTATAGAGGCTCGCTCGTGCCCCGCAAGCCGAACACCAGCTGTGGGCTCATTGCAACAACGTAGCAGATTCGGGATGGCCCCCGACACGATGGCGGCGTGCTCGTGGTCGACGCGTTACGAGCATGTTAGGCCGGCGGGAACTGGGGGTTACGGACCGACATGCTTGGGATCGGCAAGGGAGTGCGGTGGGGCGCGGGGCTAGCGGCTGCGCTTGCGCTCGCCTCCGCCGCGTCCGCGACCGGCCTGCATCGTAAGCGCGTCGTTCGTCCACCCTTCGCCGCACCGCTGGCGGGCGGCATCGGCTCCTTCACGCCGGCCGCCGCCGACCCGCGTCTCGCATCGAGCCTGCTGCGCGGCGGACTTGGTGGCGGCTCCGGATTCCGCTTCACGCCTGCCGTGGCGCCGGGTGCCAGCCGTCGCGTGACGGTTGCGGTACGCGCCCGTGCCGCGACACCCGCCGAGGCCGAGCGGATCGCCAGTGCCGGCGGCAGCGGCGCAATCGGTCAGTCCGCCTATAACCTCGGCGTGGCGGTTGGCTGGAAGCGGTTCGCGATCACCAGCGACTATGCCAAGGTCGACCTTGGGCCGGTACCGGGCAGCCGAGAGAGCGCGGACGTTGCGGTCAGCTTCGCCGGCCACCGCTGGAGCACGCGACTCGCACTCGCCGCGGATCATGCGCTCGGCGAGGTGCCGCGCCTGATCGAGCGGGATCGCAACGTCTCGGTCGATCTCGGCGGATCCTACTCGATCAGCAATCGCCTCGATGTCACCGGCGGCCTACGCTACAAGCGCGACTTCGACGGGGTGCAGATGCTCACCGACGATCGCCGCGACAGCCAAGCTGTCTATGTGGGCACGGCCTTCCGCTTCTGATTCGTCAAGCCGACCACGCGTCGATCGCCGCCCACCCTTGGAAGCCCAGCTCGCGAGCCGCGGCGAAGCGGCGGGCCGTCATGCCGCCGAGCGCGATCAAGCCGCGTCGCTCGCCGATGATCGCTAGCCCCGTGCGAACCCTTCCAAGCGGTAGCGCACCGGGATGCGAGCGAGTCGCATGGAGCGGCGACACGAACCGCAGCGCGACGCCATCGCGGCGGGCCGCGATCAGAGCTCGACGACCATGACAGGGCGCGCTCCGCAGCAGCGGGCGCGCCGACCAGCGGTGGCGCGAGCGCCCGTGCGAGCCGTCCGCCCGCCAGCCGATCGCCTCGCGAGGCGTACCGCCCAGCAACAGCACGAGCCGGCGCCGTCGGGCGACGGCGCGTACCTCCGCGAACAAGTGCCGACGGTCCACGGTGGGCAGACCATAATGTCGGAACACCACGCCCGCGCCCCTCGGCAGGCGTTCGAGCGCGCGCCATAGCCCGTCACCCATACGCTCATCGGTCATCAACCAGAGACGGGGATGGCGAGGGGGCATGGCGGCTCCTATAGCTCCGCCGATGGACGACGCCCAAGCCGCCGCCGGCCGTCTCGCCACGATTCGCAACGGCCTCACCCGCGCCGCCACGCTAGCGGGCCGCCCAGCCGAGTCAGTACGACTCGTCGCAGTGTCGAAGACCCACGCCGCTCAAGCGATCGTGCCGTTGCTCGACGCCGGTCAGCGTATGTTCGGCGAGAATCGCGTGCAGGAGGCGCAGGCGAAGTGGCCCGCGCTGCGCGAGCGCTACCCGAACGTCGAGCTGCATTGCGTAGGGCAGCTCCAGTCGAACAAGGCGCCCGACGCCGTCCGGCTGTTCGACGTGATCCACTCAGTCGATCGAAGTTCGCTGGTGGTCGCGCTGGCGCGGGCGATGGAACGCGAGGGCAAGCGACCTGCCTGTTTCGTGCAGGTCGACATTGGCGAGGAACCGCAGAAAGGTGGCGTCGCGATCAGCGCGCTCGGCGACCTTCTCGAAACGGCGCGCGCGGCCGGGTTGCCGATCATCGGGCTGATGGCGGTGCCGCCAGCGGACATCGAGCCAGCGCCCTACTTCGCGCTGCTCGCCAAGCTGGCCCGCGACCACGGAGTGACCAATCTCAGCATGGGCATGTCGGGCGATTACGAAACCGCCGCGATGCTGGGTGCGACTCACGTCCGCGTGGGCACCGCGCTGTTCGGCACGCGCGGTTAGGCGAAGCCGAGCTTCGGCCCGACGTCCTGCACGCCGTCCCAGATCATGCGGCCGGCGACGTAAAGGATCACCAGCAGGCCGACGACGCCGATCCACCGCTGCCGGTCGATCACGCGCGCGATCAGGTTCGCGGCCAAGCCCATCAAAGCCACCGACACAACCAGTCCGATCACCAGCACGGCGGGATGCTCGCGCGCCGCGCCGACGACGCCGAGCACATTGTCGAGGCTCATGCTGACGTCTGCGAGCGCGACCGCCCAGGCGGCCCGCGCGAAGCTCTTGGGTGCGCGCTTCTGCGCCTCGGCGGCGTCCCCGGCGTGATCGGGATGGGCACGCAGCTCCTGCCAGAAGCGCCAGGAAACCCAAAGCAGCAGGAGCCCACCGACGAGCAATAGTCCCGGCACCTCGACCAGCACGGTGGCACCGAGCGCGAAGACGATGCGCAACACCAGGGCGGCGGCGATGCCGACGAGGATGACCCGGCGGCGCTGCGCCGGCGGCAAGCCGGCGGCGAGCGCGCCGACGACGATGGCGTTGTCGCCGGCGAGCACGAGGTCGATCGCCAGCACCTGTCCGAGCGCCGCAAATCCCGGGCCGGTGAAGATCTCGCCGAAATCGAAGGCGGGTAGCGCGATCACTCCTACTGGTTCATCGACGCGAAGAAGTCCTCGTTGGTCTTGGAGTCCTTCATCTTGTCGAGCAGGAACTCCATCGCGTCGGTGGTGCCCATCTGCATGAGGATGCGGCGCAGCACCCACATCTTGGAGAGCTTCTCCTTGGCGACGAGCAGCTCCTCCTTGCGCGTGCCGGATTTGCCGACGTCCATCGCCGGGAAGATGCGCTTGTCCGCCACCTTGCGGTCGAGCACGATCTCGGAGTTGCCGGTGCCCTTGAACTCCTCGAAAATGACCTCGTCCATGCGGCTGCCGGTGTCGATCAGCGCGGTGGCGATGATCGAGAGCGAGCCGCCTTCCTCGATGTTGCGCGCGGCGCCGAAGAAGCGCTTGGGCCGCTGGAGCGCGTTGGCGTCGACGCCGCCGGTCAGCACCTTACCCGAGGACGGCACCACGGTGTTGTAGGCGCGGCCGAGGCGGGTGATCGAGTCGAGCAGGATCACCACGTCCTTCTTGTGCTCGACGAGGCGCTTGGCCTTCTCGATCACCATCTCGGCGACCTGGACGTGGCGGGTGGCAGGCTCGTCGAAAGTGGAGGAGACGACCTCGCCCTTCACCGAACGCTGCATGTCTGTCACTTCCTCGGGCCGCTCGTCGATCAGCAGAACGATCAGGAAGACCTCGGGGTGGTTGTCCGTCACGGCCTTGGCGATGTTCTGGAGCATCACCGTCTTACCGACGCGCGGCGGCGCGACGATCAGCGTCCGCTGGCCCTTGCCTTGCGGGCTGACGATGTCGATCACCCGCGCCGACTTATCCTTGATCGTCGGATCGAGCGTGTCGAGGCTGAGCTTGCTCTCGGGATAGAGCGGCGTCAGGTTGTCGAAGTTGACGCGATGGCGGACGACCTCGGGCTGGTCGAAGTTGATCGACACCAGCCGCGTGAGCGCGAAGTAGCGCTCGCCGTCCTTCGGCCCCCGGATCTCGCCCTCGACGGTGTCGCCGGTGCGCAGCCCGAACTTCCGTACCTGGTTGGGCGAGACGTAGATGTCATCGGGGCCGGCGAGATAATTGGCCTGAGGTGAGCGCAGGAAGCCGAAGCCGTCGGGCAGCACCTCGATCGTGCCCTCGCCCATGATCTGGTCGCCGCGCTCCGCCTGCTCCTTCAGGATCGCGAACATCAGGTCCTGCTTGCGCAGCGTGGAAGCGCCCTCGACGCCGAGTTCCTCGGCCATGGTCACGAGTTCGGCGGGGGGAGTCTTCTTGAGGTCTTTGAGGTGCATGGAGAGTCCGGCAGGGGAGGAGTCGCGACGGGTAGGACGACTGGGCGTCCATGTCGGAGGGACGCAGGCCACCCGGACGGGCGGCGGGCCTTGCCGCGCCAGCTAGTCGGGAGGCGCGGACAAGTCAAGCACTCGCACTCAGAACGGTTTCACGATGACGAGGACGACGATCAGTATCGCCGCGAGCGCCGGCACCTCGTTCAAGAGCCGCAGCTTGCCGGTTCCCCCCGGCCGCCAGCCGCGCGCCAGCTTCTTCGACACGCCCACCGCCCAGCCATGATAGCCCGACAGCGCCAGCACCAGCGCGAGCTTGGCGTGGAACCAACCCATCGACAGGGCGCCAATATCGAGCATCAGCGCGAGCCCCAGCAGCCACACCGCGATCATCGCGGGCGTGAGGATGATGCGACGCAGGCTCGCGCACCGCTTCGTCCACGCAGCATCCTCCGCCGATCCGGGTGCGCTCTCCGCCTGGTAGATGGCGTAGCGCGGCAGCATGAACATGCCCGCCGTCCAGAAGATGACGAAGATCAGGTGCGCCGCCTTCACCCACGGATAGGCGAGGCCCAGGAATCCCACCATCAGCGGGCCCTCACGAGATCGAGCAGCCGCTCGACATGCGCCACCGGCACCTCGGGCGTGATGCCGTGACCGAGATTGAAGATATGCGGGCGCCCCGCGAGCGCGGCGCGGATCGACGTCACCGCGCTCTCCAGCGCCGTGCCGCCGGCGAGCAGCGCAAGGGGATCGAGATTGCCCTGCACCGGCAATCGGGGCGGCAGCACCGCGTCCGCCCAGGCAGGATCGACCGTCTCGTCAAGCCCCAGCGCGTCGACGCCGGTGCCGGCGGCATAGGCTGGCAGCTTGCCGCCAGCGCCCTTGGGGAAGCCGATGATCGGCACGCCCGGACAACGAGCGCGCAGCCGCTCGACGATCGCGGCGTTGGGCCGTACCACCCAGCGATCGAACTGCGCGGGCGAGAGGCTGCCCGCCCAGCTCTCGAAGAGCTGCACGGCGTGGACACCGGCATCGATCTGGCCGGCGAGGTACTCGACCGTCAACTCGACGACGCCGTCGATCAGCGTGCCGAACGCGACGGGATCATGATAGGCCAACGCACGCGCCGCGGCATGGTCCTTCGATCCCTCGCCTGCCACCATGTAGGTCGCGACCGTCCAGGGCGATCCCGCGAAGCCGAGGAAAGTGGTGGTAGGCGGCAGCGTGGCCGCCACGCGGCGCACCGTCGCGTAGATCGGCTCCAGCCGCTCGCGCGCGGGCGTCAGCGCAGCGAGCGAGGCGTCGGTCAGCGCCGGCGTCAGGCGCGGTCCCTCGCCGACACCAAAACTCAGCCCCTGGCCCAGCGCGTGGGGCACGATCAGAATGTCGGAGAACAGGATCGCGCCGTCGAAGCCGAAGCGGCGGATCGGCTGGAGCGTCACCTCGGCGGCCGCCTCCGGATCCATGCACAGCGCGAGGAAACCGCCCTTCTCGGCCCGAAGCGCGCGATACTCGGGCAGGTAGCGCCCGGCCTGGCGCATCAGCCACACGGGTGGCGGATCACGCCGTTGCCCCCGCAGCACGGCGAGCAGCGGGCGATCGACAGGATCCGGCGAGCCGGTCGAGCTGGATTCCATCTCTATACCTTAAGGATTCTTAAAGAGGTTGTGAGGGGTAGTAGGCGGGCTGGGAGCGGGGTTTATTCACGCGGCCTGCTTCTGCCAACAGCTTGACGCCGCGCCCCGGCTCCGTCCTGCCGCGAGTCGCTGCGACGGACCCCGCTATCCACAAGTGCGGGGCGCTGGGATGGCGCTGTGGAGGAAATGGTCGATGCCCTGGCCGGCAGCGGGGGCGGCGGGACGCTTGCCGCACGGGCACCCGATCCGCTAGCGCTTCGAACGCTGTTTTCCACAGGGTTTGCCGGCGGCCATGCGGCTCCACCTCCACCTCCTCTCCGACTCGACCGGCGAAACGCTCGAGAACGTCGCCAAGGCAGGGCTCGCGCAATTCGAGGGCGTGGAGGCGATCAAGCATTTCTGGCCGATGGTGCGCTCCGAAGGCCATCTCGATCGCGTGCTGATCGAGATCGCCGCCAAGCCAGGCCTCATCATCTATACGCTGGTCAACTCGACGGTGCGCCAGAAGCTTGAGCAGCGGTGCGCAGCGATCGGCCTGTCCTGCGTGTCCGCGCTCGACCCGGTAATCGACGCGCTGTCGCGGTTGCTGGGACAGGAGACGATCAGCCGCCCGGGCCGCCAGCACGCGCTCGACGAGGCCTATTTCGCGCGGGTGGAGGCGATCCACTACACCATCGCGCACGACGATGGCGTCGGCGCGGAAGATTGGGAGGAGGCGGACATTGTGCTCGCCGGCGTCTCGCGCTCGTCCAAGACGCCGACGTCGATCTATCTCGCCAATCGTGGCTACCGCGTCGCCAACATCCCGCTGGTGGTGGAGAGCCCGCCGCCGAGAAGCCTGTTCGCGCTCGAGAAGCCGCTGGTCGTCGGCCTGACCACCAGCGCGGAGCGGCTGATCCAAATCCGCCGCAATCGCCTGCTGTCGCTCAATCAGGCGCCCGAGACCGCCTATGTCAATCAGGAGCGGGTGACGCGTGAACTCGCCTTCGCCCGCCGGATGTTCTCGGATCGTGGCTGGCCGGTGATCGACGTCACCCGTCGCTCGATCGAGGAGACTGCGGCGGCGATCATCAACCTCGTGACGGAGCGCCGTGAGTCGCCGCCGCTCGCGCCGGTGGCGGCGCGATGATCCTGCTGGCGAGCGGCAGCGCGTCGCGACGCGCGATGCTGGAGGCGGCGGGCGTGTCCTTCGAGGTCGAGCCGCCACGCGTCGACGAGGAGGGCGCCAAGGCCTCGCTGCGCGCGGAAGGCGTCGAGGCACGCGGGCTCGCCGACGCGCTCGCC
This sequence comes from Sphingomonas sp., assembly GCF_965200105.1. Lineage (GTDB taxonomy): Bacteria > Pseudomonadota > Alphaproteobacteria > Sphingomonadales > Sphingomonadaceae > Solisphingomonas. The sequence goes on along the minus strand of NZ_CBDATN010000002.1, from coordinate 1,927,470 downwards.
GAGCTGAAGGCGATTGCCGTGTCGCGGCGGCGGCCGGGGCGGGTGGTGATCGGCAGCGACTCGGTGCTCGCGCTCGCCGACGGTGAGACGCTCGACAAGCCCGCCGATCGCGCGACGGCGGCGGAGCAGCTCCGCCGGATGCGCGGTGCCAGACACCGCCTCGTCAGCGCAGCGGTGGCCGCGCGCGACGGCATGGCGGTGTGGCGCGCGATCGACGTGGCGACGCTCCACGTCCGCGCCTTCTCCGATGCGTTCCTCGACGAGTATCTCGACGCGGAATGGCCCGCGATCGCCGCCTGCGTGGGCTGCTTCCGGATCGAGACGCGCGGCGTGCAGCTGTTCGATCGTATCGAGGGCAGCCACTTCACGGTGCTGGGAATGCCGTTGCTGCCGCTGCTCGGCTGGCTACGCGAGGTCGGCGAGGTCGCACGATGAGCCTGCCCTGGGCCGAGGTGATCGGCGATCCGGTCGCGCAGTCCAAGTCGCCGGTCATCCACGGCTTCTGGCTCGCCGCGTCGGGCCTGCCCGGCCGCTACGACAAGACACGGGTCGCGGGCGACGATCTCGCCCGCTTCCTTGCCGAGCGTCGTCGCGACTCCGATTGGCGCGGCTGCAACGTCACCGTGCCGCATAAGGAGCGCGTGGTGCCGCTGCTCGATCGACTGGAGCCGCAGGCCGCGCGGATCGGCGCGGTCAACACCGTCATACGCGATGGCGACGCGCTCGTCGGCGTCAATACCGACGCGGGCGGCTTCATCGATCCCCTGCGCGAGGTGCTGGGCCGCCCGCACCTGTTCCGCATGGCGCGCGTGCTCGGCACCGGCGGCGCGGCGCGCGCGATCGTGGCGGCGCTGGCGGATGAGGGCTTCACGATCGTGCTGGCGGGACGCGATCCGGACAAGGCAGCGCGACTTCTCGCCGAACTCGCGCCCGACGGCGGGCATCACGCGGTCGCGATCTCCCACTTTGCCGAGCCGACCGACTTCGCCTTCGACGATCGCGCCGGTTGCCTCGATCTCGTCGTCAACGCGACGGTGCTGGGGATGATCGGCCAGCCGCCGCTCGCCTTCCACATCAGCCACGCGCCGCCCGGCAGCATCGTCTACGACATCGTCTACGCGCCGTTGGAGACGAGACTGCTACGCGACGCGCGCGCGCGTGGATTGCCGACGATCGACGGGCTCGCCATGCTGATCGGCCAGGCGGCCGAGGCATTCGAGCGGTTCTTCGGGCGGGCGCCGCCTCGAGGGCGCGACGGCGAACTCCGGACGTTGCTCGCCGCATGATCCTCCTGGGCCTCACCGGCTCGATCGGCATGGGCAAGTCGACGGTGGCGGAGATGCTGCGGCGCGAGGGCGTGCCCGTGTTCGACGCCGATGCAGCCGTCCACCGCCTGCAGGGGCCGGGTGGGCGGCTGCTGCCGGCGATCGAGGCGGCGTTTCCCGGATCGACGGGCGGGGGCGGCGTCGACCGCATCGCGCTCGGCCGTGCGGTGTTCGGCGACGCGGAGAAGCTCGGGCAGCTGGAGCGCATCGTTCATCCTGCCGTCTACGCCGAGCGCGCCGCCTTCCTCGCCCGCCATGCCGCGCGGCCGATCGTCGTTGACGACGTGCCGCTGCTGTTCGAGAAGGGGAGCGCGGCTCGCGTCGATGCCGTGGTGGTGGTGTCCGCGCCCGCCTGGATGCAGCGCCGACGCGTGATGGCGCGCCCCGGCATGGATGCGACCAAGTTCGCGCGCATCCTCGCACTCCAGATGCCCGACGCCGAGAAGCGCCGCCGCGCCGACTTCGTGATCGAGACGGGTCGCGCGCGGGATCGTACCGGCGCGCAGGTCCGCGCCCTGGTCGCTTGCCTCCGCCGCCACGGGCTCCGATACTGCCGCGCATGCGCGAGATCGTGTTCGACACCGAGACGACGGGGCTGAGCCCCGCCGATGGCCACCGCCTCGTCGAGATCGGCTGCGTCGAGCTGTTCAACCGGGTCGAGACCGGCCGCCACTTCCACGCCTACTTCCATCCCGAGCGCGACATGCCCGGCGAGGCCGAGCGCGTGCACGGCCTGTCCCTCTCCTTCCTCTCCGCCAAGCCGCGCTTCGCCGATGGCGTGGCGGAGCTGCTCGCGTTCCTGGACGACGCGCCACTCGTCGCGCACAATGCGGCGTTCGATTTCGGCTTCCTTAACTGGGAGCTGTCGGCGTGCGGCCGGACGGCGGTGTGCGAGTCCCGAATGATCGACACGCTCGCTATCGCCAAGCGCCGCCACCCCGGGGCCAAGCTGTCGCTTGATGCGCTGTGCACCCGCTATGGCATCGATCGCAGCCAGCGGGTGAAGCATGGCGCGTTGCTCGACGCGCAGCTCCTCGCCCAGCTCTACGTCGAGCTCTGCGGCGGGCGGCAGATCGGCCTTGGCCTCGCCGACGCGTCGACCGCCGCGATCGCGGTCGCCGACGTGTCGTCCGCGATCCCGCTGCCGCCGCGAGCCGTGCGCCCGCCGCGCCCGCACGCGCCTTCGACGGACGAGCTGGAACGGCACCGCGCCTTCGTCGCGACGTTGGTGTCTCCATTGTGGGAGCGGTTCGCCGCTTCCGGTTGACCGGGCGCGGGGCGGGGCCTAGCCCGCCCGCCCGAAGTTCGAGGAGGTACGCATGGACATCCGCGTTTCCGGCCACCAGGTCGATACCGGCGAGGCGCTTCGCGGCCATGTGGTCGATCGGCTGAATGGTATCGCGGACAAGTATTTCTCGCGCACGATCTCGGCACAGACGACCTTCGGCAAGGGACCGCACGACAACCGCTTCACCTGCGACATCGTGGCGCACGTGACGAACGGACTGGTGATGAAGGCATCCGGCATGGGCGCCGACGCCCACCCCGCCTTCGACGAGGCCGCCGCCAAGATCGAGAAGCAGATCCGGCGCTACTCCAAGCGCCTCAAGAGCCATGGCGCCACGCCTGCTGACGGCGTCGACGACAATGCCGGCTACACGGTGTTCGACGTCGGCCGTGACGAGGAGGAGGAGGTCGCCGACGCGCCGCTCATCGTCGCCGAGACACGCGTCGACGTGCCCGACGCCACCGTGTCCGACGCGGTGATGATGCTCGACCTGCGCAACACCGGCGCGCTGTTGTTCCGCAACGCGGGCACGGGCGCGTACAATATGGTCTACCGGCGTGGCGATGGCACCATCGGCTGGGTCGAGCCGAACCGCGGCGGCTGAGGCAGGGCGCCTCGCCCGGCGATGGACGACTTCAGCGACATTCTCGCGGCCGACGCCGTCTTCCACGATCTCGCGGCGGGATCGAAGAAGGCGCTGTTCGCGCAGGTCGGCGGGCTCGCCGCGCGCGGCCTCGCGCTCGACCCCAAGCTCATCGCCGAGCGACTGGCCGAACGCGAGCGCCTCGGATCGACGGGCTTCGGCGCGGGCGTCGCCATCCCGCACGGCAAGATAGACGGCCTGCCCCGCGTCGTCGGCCTGTTCGCCATGCTGGACAGGCCGCTCGACTTCGCGGCGATCGACGCGGTGCCGGTGGATCTCGTCTTCGTGCTGCTCTCGCCGCCCGACGCGGGCGTCGATCACCTGAAGGCGCTGGCGCGGGTCAGCCGCCGGCTTCGCGACCGCGCCTTCGTCGCCAAGCTGCGCGGCGCGGGTTCGGCCGACGCGCTCTACGCGCTGTTCGCGGACGGCGGCGCGCGCGACGCGGCGTGAGCGACGATGCTCCAGCCGAGACCGTGAACGCCGGCGAGGAGGCGCATTTCCGCGCGCTTGAACGGCTTTACGCGGCGGCCCCGGTCAACCACCTGTTTGAGTCGCGGCTGGAGGTCGCGCAAGCAGGGGTGGCGCGTATCCGCTTCACGGTCGATGGGCGCAGCCACCACGCCGCCGGCGCCGCGCACGGGACCATCTACTTCAAGATGCTCGACGACGCGGCCTTCTACGCGGCGAACAGCCTGGTAAGCGACCGGTTCCTGCTGACCACCGCGTTCAACCTGCTGCTAACCCGCCCGATCAGGGGCGGCCCGGTTGTGGCGGAGGGGCGCTGGGTGAGCGGTCGGCGGCGCGTGTTGGTCGCGGATGCACGGCTGGTCGACGGGGAGGGCGAGGAGGTGGCGCGCGGCACCGGCACCTTCATGCGCTCGCGCTTCGCGCTCTCCTCGCTGCCGGGCTACGCGGGCGTGGGCGCAGAGTGAGTGGCAGGCTGCCGGCGCATATCGAAATATCCGGCCTGATTCGTCGTTCGCAGGCGCTGGGCGGCCATGCCGCCGTCCTGCGCCGGGGTGAGCGTGACGCCGGCGCGATCCTCGTCCTGATCGCCGAGCGCGGCGCTGTCCTAGGATTGTTGGAGCGGGTGCTACGCTCGCGCGGTCATTACGGCTGGCAGTTCCGATCGCGCGAAGAGATCGAGCAAAAACAAGTTGTTAACGATTATCTGGAGCGACGGGGTTTGATCGACTCCGACCTTTGGGTGCTTGAACTGGATATCCCGGACGCGGAACGCTTCGCCGCTGAAATGACGAGTACGGGTTGACGCTACGGCAATCGGCCGGCCACGGGAGAGTCGTCATCCAGTAACGGCGACCGCCATGCTTCCAGGCGGGCTCCGTAGTCGGGGGATAGCGCTGGGCCTCAACGTTGCGAGGCCGGGTCGGATCCACCGCCTCGTTGCGAAACATCATGCGCGGATTTGCTCGCGTCGCCTTCTCGGCGGCGTCCTTTTGTTGCGCGGCCGGGTTTGGCGGTCTCGCCACTCCTTCCATGGCCGCCGAGATCGGTAGCTCCGGATCGACCGCCACCGCTATGCTGGCGGCAGTTACCGCCCCGCTCATTGCAGGGGACATCGCCCGGCTCCGCGCCGCCGAGGCCGGTTTCTCCACCGCGCAGACCGCCGACGCGCCGTCGCCCGGTTCGCTTGAGGACCTGGTCTCCGCCAAAGCCGGCGACACGGCGGACACGCCCGAGGATCGCTGCCTCGCCGCCAGCGTCTATTATGAGAGCAAGGGCGAGCCGCTCGCCGGACAGCTCGCCGTCGCGCAGACGATCATCAACCGGGCCAAGTCCGGCCGCTTCGCCGACAGCGTGTGCGGCGTCGTCAAGCAGCCTGGCCAGTTCTCCTTCATGCGCCACGGCGAGGTGCCCACGCCGGCGGTCAACTCCGCCTGGTCGCGCGCCGTCGCGATCGCCCGGATCGCGCGCGATGGGCTCTGGAAGCAGATCGCGCCCGCCGCCTTGTTCTTCCACGCGCGCTACGTCTCGCCCGGCTGGGGCAAGTCGCGCATCGCCTCGATCGGCAACCACATTTTCTTCCGCTGAGCTTTCCCTCGTTCGCTGGACGTTCTAATCGGCGGGCATGAACCAGCCGGCCGTAGCGGAATGCCTCGCCGATGCGCCGCCGCAGGCGCGCGACGTCGCGCGCGGCGTGTCGCGCCTGTTCTTCCACGCGGATCGCATGACGCTCTGCGAGGTGCCGCTCGGCAATGGCCGGCGCGCCGACATCATGGCGATCGACGGGCGTGGCCAGATCGCGATCGTCGAGATCAAGGTATCGCGTGCCGATCTGCTCGGCGACGGCAAGTGGCCCGACTATCTCGATTACTGCGATCGTTTCTACTGGGCGGTGCCACCCGGCTTCGACCTTTCGCCGTTCGAGGGCGAGCAGCTCCGTCCCGCCGTCGCCGGGCTGATCGTCGCGGATCGCTACGAGGCGCAGGTGCTGCGCGAGGCGGCGTGCCGGCCGCTTCCCGGCGCGCGCCGCAAGGCCGAGACGCTGCGCTTCGCGCGTCGCGCCGCCCGGCGCGTGCTCGGCAGTCTCGATCCCGCGCTGGTCGCCTTCGATTAGCGTGGCGGACCCGCGATGCTGCGCTTGGGCTTCGGCGGCGTCGTCTCCAGCATCCGCAGCAGCGCCTCGGAGCGGCCGTCGCGGCGCGCATAGTCGATCGCGGACATGCCGGCGACGCTGTCGGTCGCGCGGGGATCGGCACCTGCGTCGAGCAGCACCTTGGCCACGGGCAGGCTGCGCGCCTGGGTAGCGAGGATGAGCGGGGTCTCGCCGCGATCGTCGGCGAGGTCGACGCGCGCGCCGCGCCCGAGGAAGAGTTGGACGCCCTCCACCCAGCCGAGTTGCGCCGCGTCGGCGAGGGGCGTCAGCCCCTGGCGATCGCGCGCGTCGATATCGGCGCCGCGAGACAGGAACACCTGCGCGTAGGTGCCGTCGCGGCGCTTGGTGACGATGTGCAGCGCCGTCTCCCCCGTCGCGCTTTCGCGCGAGGTCAGGATGGTGGAGCCGGGCTTGTCCAGCGCCTCCTGCACCTTGGCGCCGTCGCGGTCGCGCACCGCCTTCAAGAAGCCGTAGCTGTCCGACATGAACTGCTGCGCCACCGCCGGAGCGGACGCCACGATCGCCGCCATCATCGCCCAGCCGTGCCACCGCCGCATCGCCGCCCTCCCGCTTGCCAAGCGAGGCGTAGCGCAGCATGGCTGGCCGCGCCATGAACGTCCGTGCATCGTGGGCGGCGACGCTGCTGCTCGGCGCCCTTGTGGCGGGCTGCCACCGCGCGCCCGATCCTGCCACCGCGCCGCTGGCCGGCGCGGCGATCGGCGGCCCCTTCTCGCTCGTCGACCAGGATGGCCGCCTCGTCACCGAGCGCGCCTTCGCCGGTCGCTACCGGGCGATCTACTTCGGCTACAGCTACTGCCCGGATGTCTGCCCGACGACGCTGCAGGTGCTGATGGAGGGATTTCGCCGCTTCGCGCACGCGCACCCGGCCGACGCCGCCAGGCTGGTGCCGATCTTCGTCAGCGTCGACCCCGCGCGCGACACGCCCGCGGTGCTCAAGCGCTACGTCGCCGCCTTCGGACCGCAGCTCGTCGGACTCACCGGCAGCGCCGACGCGATCGCGCGCACCGCCAAGGAATATGGCGTCTACTACAAGGCGCAGCCGGCGAAGGGTGCATCCGGCTACTTGGTCGACCATATGAGCCAGGCCATGCTGTTCAGCCCCGACAATAAGCCGATCGCGCTGCTGCCCACCGATCAGGGAGCCGATGCCGTTGCCGCCACCTTCTCGGATTGGGTGCGGTGAACGCCCCGTCCCGCTTCTGGGAGGAGAAGCCGCTCGAGAAGATGAGCCGCGTCGAGTGGGAGTCGCTCTGCGACGGCTGCGGCAAATGCTGCCTCCACAAGCTGGAGGACGACGAGACCGGCGAGATCTTCCCCACCAACGTCGCCTGTCGCCTGCTCGACAGGCGCGCCGGCCGTTGCAAGGATTATCGCCGCCGCCACGCCTTCGTGCCGGAGTGCGTGCGGCTGACCGCGCGCACCGTTGCGACGCACGACTGGCTCCCCACCACCTGCGCCTACCGCCTGCTCGCCGAGGGGCGACCGCTCGCCGACTGGCACCCGCTGGTGAGCGGCGATCCCGAGAGCGTGCATCGCGCCGGCATCTCGGTGCGCGGCTGGACGGTGAGCGAGGACGAGGTCGGCGACCTGGAGAACCACATCGTCGAGCGCGAGCTGTGACGCGGCCATGGCCTACGCGCTGATCGTGCGCCGCCACGCCTCGGCGCGGCGAGCCCTGCTGCGTGTCGATGCGGCGAGCGGCGCGGTGCGCCTGACGCTGCCGCCGCGGATGACCGAGGCGCGTGGCCGCGCCTGGGCGGAGGAGCATCGCGGCTGGATCGAGGCTCGGCTCGCCGCGCTGCCGCTGTCCAGGCCGATCATGCCGGGCGCGACCATCCCGCTGCGCGGCCGCGACGTGACGATCGACTGGTCGCCGGACCATCGCCGCGCGCCCGAGCAGGCGGGCGAGAGGTTGCGGGTCGGCGGTACGATCGAGGCGCTGCCGCGTCGCCTGATCGCCTGGCTGCGCGCGGAGGCGCTGGTGCTGCTCGATCGCGAGACGCGCGCGGTGGCGGCGGACGCGGCCGTGTCGGTCGGCCGTGTCTCGGTCGGCGATCCCCGTGTGCGCTGGGGAAGCTGCACGGCATCGGGCGACATCCGCTACTCCTGGCGGCTCGTCATGGCGCCCGAGGATGTGCTGCGCTCCACCGTCGCGCACGAGGTCGCGCATCGTCTCCACATGAACCACGGGCCGGATTTCCGGGCCGCCGAGCGGCGCCTGTTCGGGCAGGACCCCGCAGTTCCCCGTGCCTGGCTTCGCCGCCATGGCGCCGCGCTCCACGCTGTCGGTCGTCCCGCATCGCCTGCGACGGACGGGCGATCGTCCTGATCGCGAGCTGAGCCCTAACGCGGCGTCGGGCGTTTTCCGTCCGACGCCGGCGCGGGCCGGCACCATGGGAGCACGGCATGAGCACGACCTTGACCGCGAGTTTCGACACCCGTCGCGAGGCCGAGATGACGGTGGAGCGACTGGTCCAGCAGTTCGGGATCGAACGGACCGACATCTTCATCGCCACCGCGGGCGACGAGAACAGCGCCGGCGTCGAGCGCGCGGGATCGGACACGGAGGCCGGTTCGCCGAGCCCCGAGGAGCGGGACGACAGCGAACTCGAAGGGCGCGTCACGGTCTCGGTCGACCTTGAGGACGAGGCGGTGGCGGGCGAGGTGCGCTCCGCGTTCGCCGAGTTCGACGCCGCCGAGGTGACCGAGAGCTGATCGGCGCTTGGGGCGGGACGCCAGGTCCCGCCCCACCCGATCAGGCCGCGCTCGCCTCGACCGTCTCCGCGAGCTTGGTCGCGTAGCGGTCGCTGCCGTAGATTTCCTTGGTCGCGTCCTTCAGCCGCTTCGCGTCGTCCTTGAGGCCGAGCGCCTTGGCATAGGCGGCCGCCGTGCCGAAGCCGGCGATGCCGTAGTGCGACATGCGCTGATATTGCGCGACGATCAGCGCGTCGAGCAGCGGACCCTTCTCCGGGCCTTCCTCGACGATGTGCTTGGTGGCCTCGGTGACGAGGCCTTCCATTCCCTTGCAATGCTCCTTCGACACCTTCTCCTCCTGGCCGGCGATCAGCTCCTTGAGGATGTCGCTGTGCTTGCCGATGCCCTCCTGCGATCCCGCCAGCATCTCCTTGAGATCGGCGTCGCTCGCCTTGGACGCGACCTTCTTCAGGAGCCGCTGCATCTGGTCGTTGGCCGACCAGAGGTCCTTGAGCTCGTCGATATACAGGTCCTTCAGATCCTCGGGTGTCGACATGACGGCGTCCTCCTCTTCCGGCGGCGGCGGCCGCTAGAGGAAGGGGAGCGAGCCACCGGGCGGAGGGTTCCGCTACCTCAAGCGAAATCGGCGACTGGACGCGACATGCCGTCGGTCAGGCATCCGCATGGCCGGATGCGGCAGCAGAGATCATGGGCAGGCGTGCTGAGACATCGGAAAAACACGGTCTAGCTTGGAAGAAGCACCTCGAGCGGCGACATCAACGGCCTGGCGCTGGCCGAGTTGCCCGACTTTCGGGAGGTGGGACCGTCCGGGCGCTAGGTCGCCACCGCTACCTCGGGATCGTTTCCGATCGCTGCGACGGGCTTGCATGACGCGAGCGCGCCGCTCGAAGTTCGACGTGATGCCTTTTCGCGAAGTCGGCGGGGCCAGATAGCCGTGCGCGGCCTGGCCGTCGGCGGCCTGCGATCCCACTCCTGCAGGGTTTTAATTGCCCGCGCGAAACAGCCGATCACCTCGACGACCCGGCTGCTGCGGCCGCGACACGCAAGCAGCTTTGGGGGCGAGGTGATGCGGTCTGCGACGAGGTTCGCCCTCTACGCTGAACGAAGGTTCCCGTTACAATCGGATCTGCTGCGGATCAGTCGTGGTTGGCCTTCTCGTCAAGCGAGAAGCCGAGCTTCAATATGATCTGATACCGCTCGACCTTTCCCTCCTTCACTTGGCCTCGCATCTCGGTAACCTCGAACCAGCGAATATGGCGCAGCGTCTCGCTGGCGCGCGCGACGGCGCCTTCGATGGCGTCGTCTATGCTTTTGTCCGATGTGCCGACGACTTCGACGATCTTGGCTACATAGTTACTCATCTCATGCCTCCGTTTGCCGCAGCTCAGGTTTCCACGTCGCGCCTGTGATACCACCAACGCACGATGCATCCCACCCCTGGACTTCGCAGGGTCGCCGCGATCCAGCCGGTCGCTTCGGGTGGCCGGGCCCCGTCGGCGTGAACCTCAGACTAGTGCCTGCGTCCGAAATCAGGCGCCGGATCATCCTGCCCCGTCTCTAGGATCGAGCGGCGGACCGCGCGGGTGCGCGTGAACAGGTCGAACAGGGCATCGCCGTCGCCCCAGCGGATCGCCCGCTGCAACGCGGTCAGGTCCTCGGTGAAGCGCTGGAGCATCTCCAGCACCGCCTCGCGGTTCGACAGGAACACGTCGCGCCACATCGTCGGATCGGAGGCGGCGATGCGGGTGAAGTCGCGGAAACCGCCGGCCGAATATTTGATGACCTCGCTCGCCGTCACCTCCTCCATGTCGGATGCGGTGCCGACGATGGTGTAGGCGATGAGGTGGGGCAGGTGGCTGGTGACCGCGAGCACGCGATCATGATGCGCGGCATCCATCGTCTCCACCTGGCTGCCGAGCCTGCGCCAGAACTCGCTGATCCGCTCGACCGCTATCGGGTCTGCGTCGGCGGGTGGCGTGACGATGCACCAGCGACCTTCGAACAGCGTGGCGAAACCTGCATCCGGCCCACTGCGCTCGGTGCCGGCAACCGGGTGCGCGGGCACGACCTTTCGGCCGGGCAGCGCCGCCACCAGCTCAGCCAGCACGCGCACCTTGGCCGATCCGACGTCGGAGACGATCGCGTCGGCGGGCAGCTCGTCGGCGATCGCGGTGGCCACCTCGCCGATGCGGCCGGGCGGCACGCAGAGGATGACGAGGTCCGCGTCCGTCACCGCCGCCGTCGCCGTATCGGCGAGATCGTCGACGAGGCCGAGCTCGGCGACGCGCGCGCGTACCGCCGGATCCGCGTCGTGGCCGGAGAGCGCGACGGTCGGCATCGTCGCACGCACCGCGCGCGCGATCGAGGAGCCGATCAGCCCCAGTCCGATCACCGACACGCGCGCGAAGGGCAGCATCAGCCGCCGGCCATCCCGCGCAGGGCCTCAACGACGCCTCTCATCTGCGCCTCGGTTCCAATCGTGATGCGGAGCGCGTGCGGCAGGCCCTGGCCGGGCAGCCAGCGCGTGATGAAGCCCGCAGCCATCAACCCCTCATAAGCCTGCTCGGCGGAGAGCTGGCCCTCGAACAGGACGAGGACGAAATTGGCCTTGGACGGCACCGCTCGCAGGCCGGGGATCGCGTCCACCTGCTCCTCGAACCAGCTTCGCCATCGCCGGTTGTGCTCGCGGCTCTCGGTCAGGAAGCGATCCGCGCCCAGCGCCGCGATCGCCGCGTGCTGGCCGGCGGTGGTGACGTTGAAAGGCGCGCGGATGCGCTGCATGGCGTGGATCGCGTGAGCGGGGCCGTAGGCCCAGCCGATCCGCTCCGCCGCCAGCCCGAAGATCTTGGAGAAGGTGCGCGTCACCATCACGTTCGGCGCCGCGCGCGCAAGTTCCAGTGCGCCGTCGTCGTCGGCCGCGTCGAGATACTCGGTATAGGCCTGATCGATCACCAGCATGACGTCCGCCGGTACGCCGGCGTGGAGCCGCGCGATCTCCTCGCGCCGCGTGTAGGTGCCCGTCGGGTTGTTGGGATTGGCGACGTAGACCACCTTGGTTCGTCCCGTCACGCACGCCAGCAGCGCGTCCACGTCGGTAGCATAATCCCGGTCTGCGGCCTCGACAGGCGTCGCGCCGACCCGTCGCGCCGCGATCGGGTAGACCGAGAAGCCGTAGCGGACGTAGAGCACCTCGTCGCCCACCCCGGCGAACGAGCCGGCGACGAGGTGCAGCACCTCGTCCGATCCGGTGCCGTGGATCACCCGGTCGGCTTCGATGCCGTAATGAGCGGCGATCGCCTCGCGTAGCGCGGCGGCGCCGGCGTCGGGATAAACCTCCAGGTGGTGCGCGGCGGCAGCGAAGGCGGCGCGTGCCTCATCGGGTGTGCCGAGCGGGTTCTCGTTCGAGGAGAGCTTGGCGGCGGCGGCACCGCTGGTGGTGGTCGCGCGGCCGGCCACGTAGGGCGCGATTGCGTCGATCCACGGCTTGACCACGGGTTGAAGGGGCATGTTCGTCATGGCCGCGCTGTAGCGGCGATGGCGGGGAAGGGGAACGGCGCTCACCACGTCGCGCGCGCCATCTCGGCGGCGGCGCCCGCGATTGACAGCTTTCTCCTCGCGACGCATCGCACCGCTGGTGGACCAGCGTATGGGAACGGCCCGCAGCGTCGTCCTGCCCGGGCCGCTGGCGCTCGACGGCGGCACCCAACTCGCGCCGGTGACGATCGCCTACGAGACCTACGGCATCCTCGCGCCCGATCGTGGCAACGCCATCCTCGTCGCGCACGCGCTCACCGGCGACCAGCATGTCGCCAGCGTTCATCCGCGCACCGGCCGCCCGGGCTGGTGGCACCGCATGGTGGGGCCGGGGCGGCCGATCGACACGGATCGCTGGTTCGTCGTCTGCGCCAACGTGCTGGGCTCGTGCATGGGCTCGTCCGGTCCGGCCTCGGCGGCGGCGGACGGGCGCGCATTCGCGATGCGGTTCCCGGTCCTCACCCTCCGCGACATGGTGCGCGCGCAGGCGATGCTGCTCGATCATCTCGGCATCGGAGTGCTGGCCGCCGCCGTCGGCGGATCGATGGGCGGGATGCAGGTGCTGGAGTGGACGGCGACCTATCCGGAGCGCGTGCGCGCCGCCGTGGTGATCGCGTCCGCCGCGCGCCACTCCGCGCAGAACATCGCCTTCCACGAGGTCGGCCGGCAGGCGGTGATGGCGGACCCCAAGTGGCGCGGCGGCGACTATTACGAGTCGGACGATCCTCCCGCCGCCGGGCTCGCCGTCGCGCGCATGGCGGCGCACATCACCTACCTGTCGGAAGCCGGGCTGACCGAGAAGTTCGGCCGTCGCCTCCAGAAGCGCCCCAACAGCCCGGAGGGGGCCAAGCGCTTCGGCTTCGACGCGGACTTCCAGGTCGAGAGCTACCTCCGCCACCAGGGCATCAGCTTCGTCGATCGCTTCGACGCCAACTCCTACCTCTACATCACGCGCGCCATGGACTATTTCGATCTGGCCGAGGAACATGGCGGTCGCCTCGCCGACGCCTTCCGGCGATCGGCCGCGCGCTTCTGCCTCGTGTCGTTCGATACCGACTGGCTGTACCCGACGGCCGAGTCGCGAACGATCGTGCAGGCACTGAACGCCGGCGGCGCGGCGACGAGCTTCGTCGAGCTGTCCTCGCCGTTCGGCCACGACGCCTTTCTGCTGGACGTGCCCGAACTCGATCGCGTGGTAGGCGGCTTCCTCGGGGCGGCGACGTGATCGCGCTATCCGACGACAAGGCGCGGCTCGACGTTGCACGCATCCATGGTTGGCTCGCATCCAGCTACTGGTCGCCGGGGATCGCGCTGGAGCGGGTCGAGCGCGCGATCGCGGGCTCGCACTGCCTTGGCGCGTATGAGGGCGATCGGCAGGTCGGCTTCGCGCGCGCGATCACCGATTACGCCACGTTCGCGTGGATCGCCGACGTCTGGATCGACGAAGCCGCGCGCGGCGAAGGACTCGGTCGCCGGATGGTCGGCTGGTTCCTCGATCATCCGGACTTCGCGGGTCTGCGTCGCGTCGCTCTCGTCACGCTCGACGCGCACGGCGTCTACGCGCCGCTGGGCTTCCACCCGCCTCTGCGACCCCAGAACTACATGGAGCGGCTGTCGCAGGAAGCGGTGGCCGTGCTGGAGGCGATGCGATGAGCCTGCGCCCCGATCTGTCGATCATCGCCGGCCACGTGCCATCCGGCGCCCGCGTGCTCGACGTCGGTTGCGGCGACGGGATGCTCATGGCGGCATTGCGAGACGAGCGTGGCGTGGATGCGCGCGGCATCGAAATCGATGCCGCCAACGTCGCCGCCGCGATGGCGCGTGGGCTGTCGGTGGTGCAGGGCGATGCCGACACGGACCTGGCCGGCTACCCCTCCGGCGCGTTCGACTACGCGATCCTCTCCCAGACGCTGCAGACGAGCGCCAGGCCGGCGTGCGTGCTGGACGAGTTGCTGCGCATCGGACGCTATGCCTTCGTCTCGTTCCCCAACTTCGCGCACTGGCGGGTGCGGGCTTCGCTGCTGTGGGGCGGGCGGATGCCGGTGACACGCACGCTGCCCGAGGGTTGGCACGACACGCCCAACATCCACCACCTGACGATCGACGATTTCCGTGCCTTCCTGCGCGAGCGCGGCATCGCCACGCAGCGAAGCTGGTTTCTCGCCGGAGACCGGCTGCGCGGGCCGGCGGCCGCGAACCTGTGGGCGGAGCACGCGATCTTCCTGATCAGCCGGGCCTGACCTTCCGGAATCTTCACGGATCGACTATATGGTTGGCGTTCGGATCAGGTCTGCCAGGAGAAGACGCCATACCGCCACCGATGATGCGCCGCCCGCTGGGCGCGCCGCCCGTGCTGAACGGCCCCCGCTTCGACGAGTTCATCCAGGTCCCGCGCGTGCGCGTGATCGACGAGGCGGGCGAGAATCTGGGCGTGATGTACACGCGCGAGGCGATGGAGCAGGCGCGCGAGCAGGGGCTCAACCTCGTCGAGGTGTCGCCCAACGCCGATCCGCCGGTGTGCAAGTTCCTCGACGTGGGCAAGTTCAAGTACGAAGCGCAGAAGAAGGCGAACCTCGCCCGCAAGTCGCAGAAGACGCAGGAGATCAAGGAGATCAAGATGCGTCCGAACATCGACGATCACGACTACGACACGAAGATGAAGAAGATCTTCGAGTTCATCGGCGAGGGCGACAAGGTGAAGTGCACCTTGCGCTTCCGCGGGCGCGAGCTCGCGCACGGGCAGCTCGGCATGCAGGTGCTCCAGCGCGTTCAGGCCGACGTGGCGGAAGTCGCCAAGGTCGAGCAGTTCCCGCGCATGGAGGGCCGCCAGATGCTGATGGTGATCGCGCCGAAGTGATGCGGTGAGGCGAACGCGCGTGTAGCGGCGGGCGGGAGCGTCCGCATGGGGAGCCCGACAGGCCGAACGTTCCCCTCGCAGGTTCGGCATAGGCCGAGGGCACTCAGGCGGCGTCGGCGAGCACCTCGCCCGCTGCCGCCGCGAGCAAGCGCCGCTGCAACGTCTTCAGCCGGTGCGGGCCCGCGATCTTCTCGCCGGTAAGGTCGGTCAAGTAGAAGGTGTCGACCGCGCGCTCGCCATAGGTGGCGATATGCGCCGAGTGGATCGTCACTTTGGATTGGAACAGCGCGTAGGCGAGCGCGTGAAGCAGCGCCGGCCGATCGCGAGCGTTGACCTCGACGACGGTGTAGCGGTTCGACGCCTTGCCGTCGATGAGCACGTCGGGCACGATCTGGAACGTATCGGCCCGCGCGCGTGCCGGCTTCTTGTCCGCCAGCCGGTCGGCGAGCCGCGAGCGGTTGGCGAGCGCGTCCTCGATGGCGCGACGCAGGCGATCCAGCCGCTCCGCCTCCTCGAACGGGCCGCCGAGGGGATCCTGCACCAGGAAATTGTCGAGCGCCATGCCGTCGCGCGTCGTATGGATGCGCGCGTCGATGATGTTGCCGCCCGCGACGTGGATGCCACCCGCGATGCGGAAGAACAGTCCGGGATGATCGGCGGCGTAGACCGTCACCAGCGTGGCGCCGTGCGCCGGCTCGGGCTGGGTCGCGATCCGCAGCGAGGATCCTTCCGCATCCGTTTCGGCGATGACGCGCGCGTTCGCCTCCAGCACGTCGGGCGCCTCGGCTACCCAGTAGGCGTCGGGCAGGCGGCGAGCGTGGGCGGCGAAGCGCGCCTCTTCCCAACCGAGCGCGGCGGCGAGGACGGCCTGCTTCTCGCCGATCCGCTCGCGCCGGCCCTTGTGCTTATGGCCCAGCCGCAGCACCTCCTCCGCCGCGTCGTAGAGCTGGCCGAGGAGCTGGCGCTTCCACCCGTTCCACACGCCGGGTCCCACCGCGCGGATGTCGACGACCGTGAGGAGGAGGAGGAGACGCAGCCGCTCGACGCTCTGCACCGTCTCGACGAAGTTCAGGATCGTCTTGAAGTCCGACAGGTCGCGCTTGAAGGCGGTGTCAGACAGCAGCAGGTGATAGCGCACCAGCCACGACACGGTCTCCGTCTCGGCGGGTGTGAGCCCCAGGCGCGGGCACAGCCGGCACGCGATCTCCGCGCCCAGCACGCTATGATCGCCGCCGCGCCCCTTGGCGATGTCGTGCAGCAGCACCGCGACGTACAGCGCGCGACGCGAGGCGATCTTCCCCATCAGCTCGGCGGCGAGCGGGTGGTCCCCGGCCAGCTCGCCGCGCTCGATCCGGGACAGCAGGTCGATGGCGTGGAGCGTGTGCTCGTCCACCGTGTAATGGTGATACATGTCGAACTGCATCCGCGCGACGACGCGGCCGAAGTCGGGCACGAAGCGGCCGAACACCCCCGCCTCGTTCATCCACCTGAGCGCCTTCGCCGATCCGTTCTCGCTCGCGAGCAGGCCGAGGAAGATGGCGTTGGCGCGGGCGTCGACCCGGACTGCGGCGCTGATCAGCCCGGCGTCGCGCGAGGCCTGCCGCATGGTGAGCGGGTGGATTTCCAAGCCGTGGCGATCGGCGACGGCGAACAGCGCGAGGAGCCGGACGGGATCGGCGGCGAAGAAGCCGTCGTCGGGCGCGGCGAGCTTGCCGTGATCGAGAACGAAGCCATCGAGTTGCCGCTTCCGTCCGACGGAGGGCAGCTTGAAACGGGGCCTGCGGCGGCGCTCGAAGCTCTCGTCGAGGTGAGTGAGGAACAGCCCGGTGAGCGTGCCGACCGATCGCGCCGTGCGGAAGTAATGCTGCATGAAGCGTTCGACCGCAGGGCGGCCGGGACGATCGGCATAGCGCATCCGCTGTGCGACGTCGCGCTGAAGGTCGAAGGTCAGCCGGTCCTCGGCGCGATGGGCGATGAGGTGCATCTGGCAGCGCACCGCCCACAGGAAATTCTCGTCGCGCTGGAACTGGCGCAGCTCCTCTACCGTCAGGAGGCCTGCGGGCACGAGATCGGCGGCGAGGCGGACCTGGTGGACGACCTTGCCGATCCAGAACAGCGTGTGGAGGTCGCGAAGCCCGCCCTTGCCCTCCTTGACGTTGGGCTCGACGACGTAACGGCTGTCGCCCATCCGCTTGTGGCGCGCGTTGCGCTCGGTGAGCTTGTCGGTGATGAAGGCGCGGGCGGTGCCAGCCTGCACTTCCGCCTCGAAGCGGCGCGCCGCTTCGTCGTACAGCGCCTCGTCGCCCCATACGAAACGACCTTCGAGCAGCGCGGTGCGCACCGTCAGGTCGGCTTTGGCCTGGCGGACCATCTCGTCGAGCGAGCGGCTGGAGTGGCCGACCTTGAGGCCGAGATCCCACAGCACGTAGAGGATCGATTCGATGACGCGCTCAGTCCAAGGCGTCTGCTTCCATGGTGTCAGGAAGGCGATATCGACGTCGGAATGGAGCGCCATCTCGGCGCGGCCATAGCCGCCAACCGCCATGAGGGTGAGCCGCTCGGCCTTGGTGGGATTGGGGTTCGGGTGCAGCCGCTCCACCGCGAGATCGAAGGCGAGCCGGAGGATCTGGTCGGTCAGGAAGGCGTAGCCCGCCGCCGCCTCCAGTCCGCGCGACGGATGCTCGGTCAGCCGCCGGACGAGCTCGTCGCGGCCCATTCCGAGCGCATCGCGCAGCGTCGCCGTCGCGGCGCGACGCAGCGCCTCGTCATCGGGAAGCGCGGCCAGGCGATCGGCAACGTCACGCCGGTCTACGATCTGGCGGCGCTGCGGGAGGGTGTCGAAACGGGAGGCCACGGTGGCGATGTAGCGACACTGGCGTGAAGAACCAGTATCAGGCGGTAGCCGCCCCGCCGCGAAACAGGAAGAAGGCGCCGCACGCGATCAGCGCGAAGCCCGCCGCCTGACTCCAGCCGATACGCTGGCCGAGATAGGCCCACGAGAAGATCGAGAAGATCGTCAGCGTGACGACCTCCTGCATCGCCTTCAGCTGGGCGGCCGAATAGACGGTGCTGCCGATGCGGTTGGCGGGCACCGCCAGCCAATATTCGAAGAAGGCGATGCCCCAGCTCGCCAGCACGACGATCCACAGCGGCCGATCGCGGAACTTCAGGTGCCCGTACCACGCGAACGTCATGAACAGGTTGGAGCCGACCAGCAGCAGGACCGGCAGGAGGCGAGGGGAGAGCATGGTGCCGCCCGTCCGCCTCGCGCGGCGTGCCGTCAAGCGGTCGCCAAGGCGCTCAGCGTCTCGTTGACGCGGGCGCGTACGTCGGCGTCGCGCGTCATCTCCAGCATCGAGCCCAGGCTGGCGCGAGCGGCGGAGACGTCGCCATCGGCGAGCTCGAGCCGCGCCCGCTGCCACCAGGCGGCGCCGTCGGCGGGCGCGAAGACGGTCATGCGACGGTAAAGCTCGAGCGCGCGGCGGCCGCGTCCCGCCGCCTCCGCGCGCGTCGCCTGATTGTTGAGCAGGCGGACGAGGACGGCGCGATTGGGCATCGCCGCGACGTGGCGCACCGCCGGCTGCTCGTCCCCGCCGCCCGCGTGGGCCATGATCGCGGCGAACGCGTGGGGTGCTACGATCATGCCGTCGCGGAAGGGATCGACGATCACCGGCACCGAGCCGTCGCCGACGAGCACCATCACATGACCCGGCACGTCGAGCGCGTGCGCCTCCCAGCCGATGCGGCGCGCGGCGGCGACGTAGAGGATCGAGAGGCTGACGGGCAGGCCGCGCCGGCGATCGATGACGCGGAGGAGATCGGCGTTGTCGGGATCGTCGTAGCTCGTGCGATCGCCGGTGAAGCCATGCTCGCCCGCGATCACGCGCGCGAGGACTGCGGCACGCGCGGCGTCATCGATCGCGCCGACCCCCTCCTCGGCAAGCCGCGCGGCGATCCCGTCGAGTATGCGCTGATGCGAGCACGTATCCGTGTCGGGATGGTCGAGCGCGGCAAGCGCGAGCGCGGCGGTATCGAGGACGATGTCGTCCTCGTCGATCAGGCCGAGATAGGCGATGCTTTCGTCCATGCCGCCAACATGGGGATCGCGGGCGCGTCGCGCAAACTAGTCCTCGGCGGCGAGCGCCTTCAGCCGGTAGACGAGGTCGAGCGCGTCGCGCGCCGACAGCGTGTCGGCGTCCACCGTCGCGAGCGCCGCGCGCAAAGGATCGGGCGCCTGCTCGCGCGTCGCGGCGGCGGCGAAGAGCGGCAGATCGTCAAGCCCGGCGGCGATCCCGCCGGTGCGCTCGCGGCCCTTCTCCAGCCGTCCGAGCACGTCCTTCGCGCGGGCGAGCACGGGCTTGGGCAGGCCGGCGAGGCGCGCGACGGCGAGGCCGTAGCTCCGGTCAGCCGGTCCGCGCGCGAGCTCGTGGAGGAGGACGAGATCGCCCTTCCACTCGCGCGCGCGGACGTGATGCAGGGTGAGCCCGTCGAGCCGCTCGGCCAGCCGCGTCAACTCGTGATAGTGGGTCGCGAACAGGCAGCGGCAGCGATTGGCCTCGTGCACCGCCTCCACCACCGCCCAGGCGATGGCGAGACCGTCATAGGTGGAGGTGCCGCGCCCCACCTCGTCGAGGATCACGAAGCTGCGTTCCGTTGCCTGCGCGAGGATCGCGGCGGTTTCGATCATCTCGACCATGAAGGTGGAGCGCCCGCGCGCGAGATTGTCCGACGCGCCGACCCGGCTGAACAGCCGGTCGACGAGGCCGAGCGTGACGGATTTCGCCGGCACGAAAGATCCCGCCTGCGCGAGCACCGCGATCAGCGCGTTCTGGCGGAGGAAGGTGGACTTGCCGCCCATGTTGGGCCCGGTGACGAGCCACAGCCGGGAGGACGGCGACAGGCAGCAGTCGTTGGCGACGAAGGCGGCGCCCTCACGCGCCACCGCGCTCTCGACCACCGGATGGCGCCCGCCGACCACGTCGAAGCAGGGCTCCTCGACCAGCCGCGGCCGGCACCAGCTGCCCTCGACGGCCCGTTCCGCCAGCCCGGCCGCGACATCGAGCCGGGCGAGCGCGTCGGCGGTGGCGCAGACGCGGTCGCGGCTGGCGAGCGCCGCCTCGGTCAGCTCCTCCAGGTGTGCCGCCTCGGCGGCGAGCGCGTGTGCGCCGGCCTGATGGACCCGCGCCGCCTGCTCGTGCAGCTCGGGCGCGTTGAAGCGGACGACGCCGGCCAGCGTCTGGCGATGGGTGAAGCCCGAATCCGCCCGCATCAGCGGATCGGCGTGCCGCGCCTGCACCTCTATATAATAGCCGAGCACGCCGTTGTGGCGGATCTTGAGGCCTGCGATGCCGGTCGCCTCGCGGTAGCGCGCCTCCAGCGTGGCGATCGCGCGGCGGCCATCGCCGGCGGCGGCGCGCAGCTCGTCCAGCGCGGCGTCATACCCTTCCGCGATGTAGCCGCCGCCCGACGCATCGATAGGCGGCGTGGGGACGAGCGCGCGCGCGAGCCGGTCGACCAGTTCGCCGTGGCCGCGCAGTGCCGGCAGCAGCGCCGCAATCGCGGGCGGCGTGGCGAGCCCACCCAGCCAGTCGTGCAGGTCGCGCGCGTGGCCGAGCCCGTCGCGAAGCTGGCCGAGGTCGCGCGGGGAACCGCGGCCCGTCACCAGCCGGCCGAGCGCGCGGCCGACATCGGGCAGCGCGCGGAGCGCCGCGCGCAGCCGCTCGCGCGACCCGCCGTCGTCCACCGCCCAGGCGACCATCGCCAGCCGCGACTCGATCGCGTTCCTATCGTCGAGGGGCGCCGCGAGATCGGCGGCGAGCGTGCGCGCGCCCGCCCCGGTAACGGTGCGGTCGACCGCGTCGAGTAGGCTCCCGCGCCGCTCGCCTTCGGTGGTGCGCACGATCTCCAGCGAGGCGCGGGTCGCCGCGTCGATCGCCAGATGCGCGCCGGCGACGCGGCACGCGGGCGGCTGGAGGAAGGTCGCCGCGCCGCGCGCGGCATGGTCGAGATAGCCGAGGAGGCCGCCGGCCGCCGCCAGTGCGGCGCTATCGAATGCGCCAAAGCCGTCGAGCGTCGCCACCTCGAAGCGGCGTCTCAGAGCGCGCTCGCCGGCGGCGGCGGCGAAGTCGGCGCGCGGACCGCTCGCGCGCCCGGCGGCAAGGGCCGAGCCTTCCGCCGCCACCGTTTCTGCCGGGCCCAGCCGCGCGAGCTCGGCGTCGAGCGCCGCCGCTTCCACCGAGCCGAGCTCGAAGCGGCCGGTCGACACGTCCGCCGCCGCGACGCCGATCCGCCCGCCTGCCTCGCTCAGCGCCACAAGCCAGTTCGACGCGCGCGCGTCGAGCAGCGCCTCCTCGGTCAGCGTGCCAGCGGTGACGAGGCGGACGATGCGGCGCTCCACCAGCGCCTTGGCGCCGCCGCGCTTCCTCGCCTGTTCCGGCGTCTCCACCTGCTCGGCGACGGCGACACGGTGGCCGGCGCGGATCAGCCGCGCGAGATAGCTGTCCGCCGAATGCACCGGCACGCCGCACATCGCGACGCCGTCGCCGCGCGCGGTGAGCGCGATGTCGAGGCAGGCCGCCGCCACCTTCGCGTCTTCCAGGAACAGCTCGAAGAAGTCGCCCATGCGGAAGAACAGCAGGCAGTCCGCCGCCTCGGCCTTGAGCGCGCGGTATTGCGCGAACATCGGGGTGTCGGGCGACGCTGACATGACGGCGGGATAGGGGACGGCAAGGGCGCGGGGAACCGCTTTCGCGCGCTTGCTGCCCCGGCGACGATGCCGCATGACCTGTCGCGGAAGCGGCGGGGAACGGATCGATGGCGCATGAGCGGCTGATATTCTCGGAGCGCGAGGCGCTGCTGTTCCACAGCCACGGCCGCCCCGGCAAGATCGAGATCGTCGCGACCAAGCCGATGGCGACGCAGCGCGACTTGGCGCTGGCCTACTCGCCCGGCGTTGCGGTGCCGGTGAAGGCGATCGCGGAGGATCCCGCCACCGCCTACGACTATACCGCCAAGGGCAACCTCGTCGCCGTCATCTCCAACGGCACCGCCATCCTGGGGCTCGGCAATCTCGGCGCGCTCGCGTCCAAGCCGGTGATGGAGGGCAAGGCGGTGCTGTTCAAGCGCTTCGCCGACATCGACGCGATCGACCTCGAACTGGCGACGGAGGATGTCGACCGCTTCATCGCCGCCGTCGAGATCATGGAGCCGAGCTTCGGCGGCATCAACCTTGAGGACATCAAGGCGCCCGAGTGCTTCGTCATCGAGCAAACGCTGCGCGAGCGCATGAACATCCCGGTGTTCCATGACGACCAGCACGGCACCGCGATCATCGCGGCGGCCGGGCTGATCAACGCCTGCTATCTGACCGGCCGCGATATCGGGGACGTGCGCATGGTGGTGAACGGCGCCGGCGCCGCCGCCATCTCGTGCACCGAACTCGCCAAGGCGATTGGCGTGCCGTCCGACAATGTGATCATGTGCGATTCCAAGGGCGTGGTCTATCGCGGCCGCACCGAAGGCATGAATCAGTGGAAGTCCGCCCACGCGGTGGAGACCTCCGCGCGCACCTTGGCGGAAGCGTTAGAGGGCGCGGACGTGTTCCTCGGCCTTTCCGTCCAGGGCGCACTCACCGGCGATATGGTCAAGCGGATGGCGCGCAAGCCGATCATCTTCGCTATGGCCAATCCCGATCCCGAGATCACGCCGGCGGAGGCGCACGAGGCGGCGCCCGACGCCATCGTGGCCACCGGGCGATCGGATTATCCCAATCAAGTCAACAACGTGCTCGGCTTCCCATTCATCTTCCGCGGCGCGCTCGACGTGCGCGCGACGACGATCAACGAGGAGATGAAGGTGGCGGCCGCGCGCGCGCTCGCCGATCTCGCCCGCCGACGCGTGCCCGAGGAGGTGGCGGCCGCCTACGGCGTCACGCACAGCTTTGGCACGGACTACATCATACCCACGCCGTTCGACCCGCGGCTGGTCGACGTCGTGCCGCCGGCGGTCGCGCAGGCGGCGATGGACACCGGCGTGGCGCGCAAGCCGATCGCGGACATGGCGGCGTACCGAGAGAGCCTGAAGGCCAGGCTCAACCCGGTGACGGCGGTGCTCACCTCCACCTACGAGGCGGCGCGCGCCAATCCCAAGCGCGTGCTGTTCGCGGAGGCCGAGGAGGAGGTGGTGCTGCGCGCCGCCATCCAGTTCCGCGACGGCGGCTACGGCGTGCCGGTGCTGGTCGGCCGCGACGACGTGCCCGAGCGGCTGCGCGCGCTGGGCGTCGAGGACCCCGAAGACTTTGAGCTGCACAACAGCCGCCACAGCCCGCACGTGCCGGCGATGGTCGATTCGCTCTACGCCCGGCTGGCGCGGCACGGCTATATGCGCCGCGACGTGGAGCGCATGGTCAATCGCGACCGCAACGTGTTCGGCGCGCTGATGATGGAGATGGGGCTCGCCGACGTGATGGTGACGGGGATCACCCGCCCCTTCCGCCAGACGATGCTGGAGGTGCGCCGCGTGATCGGCCCGGCGGAGGGGCACACGCCGTTCGGCATTCACCTGCTCGTCGGGCGCAACCACTCGGTGTTCCTGGCGGACACGACCGTCACCGAGCGGCCCACCGCCGAGCAGCTCGCCGACATCGCCGAGCAGACCGCCGCCGTCGCGCGCCGCATGGGGCAGGAGCCCCGCGTCGCCTTCCTCAGCTACTCGACCTTCGGCAACCCGCCCGGTCGCTTCCTCGAGAATATCCGCGACGCGATCGCGGTGCTCGACAGGCGCGGCGCGGACTTCGAATATGAAGGCGAGATGGCGGCCGACGTCGCGCTCAACCCGGCCATGGCCAAGTTCTACCCGTTCAGCCGTCTCTCCGGCCCGGCTAACGTGCTGGTGATGCCGGGCCTCCAGTCCGCCAACCTGTCCGCCAAGCTGCTGAAGGAGCTGGGTGGCGACTCGATGATCGGGCCGATGCTGGTCAATATGGCGCAGCCGGTGCAGATCGCCGCGATGACGTCGACCGCGTCCGAGCTCGTCACGCTGGCGGTGCTCGCCAGCGCCGGGATCGCGCGCTAGCGCCCGGCTCCGACGCTGATCGAGCCGTGCCTAAGGTCCGGTCCGTCCGTTGGGATTGTCGGCGGTGGGCGCGTTGGTGCCGGATCCGCCGACCGATCCGATGTTGCCGAACAGCTCCTGAACCAGGCCGCGCTTGCGGCCCAGCGTCGGCGTCGTCTCTCCGACGGGCGAGATCGGGACGACCCGCTCGAGCCCCGTACGCTCGACCCCGCTGACGTCGCCCCGCGGATCGAAATGGACCGCCAGCACCGTCTCGTTGATCGGCTTGGGCAGGCCGAAGGAGAATTGCCGCGTTGTGCGCGACACATAGTACCAGGTCGCGGAGTCGAACTCGCCCGCGAAGCTCGGATCGCCGAGCGTCTTCAAGACCGAAGCACGATTGTCGACGCCGGGCTGCACCGAGGCCACCAGAGCATTGTCCATGACGTAGCCCTGATGTCCGCGCGTGCGCGCGCAGCCCGAGACGCCGGCGAGCACGGCCAGCGAGGCGCAGGCGAGTGTCGCGCGCTTACACCGCCCGATCGCGATCATCTCGTTCCCTCACCCAGCATTGCAACCCCGCTCGCCCCGCTCAATATGCGCGCCTCCGGTGCCGCACAAGGCGTCGTGGTGGAGGCAGGTGCGTGGGGCTGTGGAGGCGGTGGTTCGGCCGCGAGGATCGCGTAAGCGCGTACGCACCGCTCTACGCCGCGATCGTGGCGGCGGCGCGTGATCCGCGCTGGTATCGCGCAGGCGGCGTCGCCGACACTCTCGACGGGCGCTTCGACATGGTGTCGGGGGTACTCGCGCTGGTGCTGATCCGGCTGGAGGCGGCGGGCGACGACGGCCGCGAGCCGGCGGCGCGCGTGACCGAGCTGTTCGTCGATGACATGGACGGCCAACTTCGCCAGCAGGGTATCGGCGACATCGTCGTCGGCAAGCATGTCGGCCGGATGATGGCGGCGCTGGGCGGCCGCATCGCCGCCTACCGGGATGGGCTGGCGCCCGGCGGCGATCTCGCCGGCGCGCTGGACCGCAACGTCCACCGCGGTCCCGGTGCGACCGACGCCGCACGTGAGACGCTGGAGGGCGGCGTGCGCGCGCTCGGCGGACAGATCATGGCGACGCCCCTCGACGTGCTGCTGGCAGGGCGATGGCCGACGGCATGACCGCGCCCGAGTTCGCACGGCCGATCCGCCTCGACACGATCGGCGCCGAGCCGCGCGCTGTGCGGATCGAGGCCGACGAAGCGGAGCGGCGCGCGCTGGCGGCGCGCTTCGGGCTGCTCGCGCTCGCTTCGCTGGAGGTGGAGGCCACCCTCGTCCGTGATCGCGACGTGGTGCGCGCGCAGGGTCGTATCGTGGGCGCCGCGACGCAGGCCTGCGTCGCGACCGGCGAGCCCGTGCCGGCGCGGGTCGAGGAGCCGTTCGCGTTGCGCTTCGTGCCCGCGCGCGAGGACGGCGACGAGATCGAACTCGACGAGGACGATCTCGATACGCTGCCCTATTTGGGCGGTGCGATCGACCTCGGTGAGGCAGCGGCGCAGGGGTTCGCGCTGGCGCTCGATCCGTTCCCGCGCTCCGCTGGTGCCGACGCGGCGTTGCGCGCCGCCGGCGTGCTCAGCGAGGAGGAGGCCGAGCAGGCGCGGCGGGAGGCGAGCCCGTTCGCCGCGCTCAAGGTGCTGAAGCGCGACTGAGGTCGCAGGCCTTAGAAGGGCACGTCGTCGTCGAGATCGCTGTCGAAGGCACCGCCGCCGGGCTTGCCGCCGCCGCCGGAGCGCTGGCCGCCGCCGAAGCCCCCTCCGGACGAGCCGCCGCCATAGCCGCCACCGCCCTGGCCTCCGCCGAAATCGTCATCACCGCCGAAATCCCGGCCGCCGCTGCCGCTGCCGCCGCCGCCTTCGCGCCCGTCGAGCATCACCAGCGTGCCGTCGAAGCCCTGGAGCACCACCTCGGTGGAGTATTTGTCCTGCCCGTCATTGCCCTGCCACTTCCGGGTCTGGAGCTTGCCCTCGATATAGACCTTGGAGCCCTTGCGAAGGTAGCGCTCGGCGGTGTTGGCGAGGCCTTCGTTGAAGATCGCCACCGAATGCCACTCGGTCTTCTCCTTGCGCTCGCCCGACTGGCGGTCCTTCCACGTCTCGGACGTCGCGATGCGCAGGTTCACCACCTTGCCGCCATTCTGAAAGCTACGTGACTCAGGGTCGCGGCCGAGATTGCCGACCAGGATCACCTTGTTCACGCTGCCTGCCATTCGCTCGCCTCCCTAGAGGCCCGCCCAGGTGGCGAGCCAGTATGTCGCTCCGGCGGCGACATAGGCGAGCAAGAACAGATAGCCAATCATGAAGGCTGGCCAGCGCCAGCCGTTGGTCTCCCGCCTCGTCACCGCGATCGTCGAGAGGCATTGCGGCGCGAACACGAACCAGGCGAGGAAGGCGAGTGCGGTGGGCAGCGGCCAGCTCGCCTTCATGCGGACGCCGAGCTGATCGTCGGACGGGTTGTCCACCGCGCCTTCCGCGTCGCCCTGATCGATCGCGTAGACGGTGGCGAGCGCGGAGACCGCCACCTCGCGCGCCGCCATCGCCGGCGGCAGCGCCAGCGCGATCTCGTGATTGAAGCCGATCGGATGCACGACGACGTCGATCGCCGACGCGATCCGTCCGGCGATCGAATATTCGGACTGCTTCACGCCCGCCGGCGCTTGCGGGTAGCTTGCCAGCACCCACAGGATCACGTTGGAAGCGAGGATGATCGTGCCCGCACGCTTCAGGAAGATGGCCGCGCGCGTCCACAGCCCGATCGCGACGTCGCGCAGTAACGGCATCTGGTAGCGCGGCATCTCCATCAGGAAGCCCTGGCTCACACCCTTGGTCACGGTACGCCGGAGCACGTAGGCGGCGATCATCGCCCCGGCCGTGCCCGCCACGTAGAGCCCGAACAGCACCAGCCCCTGCAGGCCCACGCCCGGCAGCACCGCGCGCGCGGGAATGAAGGCGCCGATGATGAGCGTGTAGACGGGCAGCCTCGCCGAGCAGGTGGTGAGCGGCGCGATCAGGATGGTGGTGAGGCGATCCCTGGGATCGTTGATCGTCCGCGTCGCCATGATGCCGGGCACCGCGCACGCGAAGCTGGAGAGCAGCGGGATGAAGGCGCTGCCCGACAGGCCCACGCGCGCCATGAGCCTGTCCATCATGAAGGCGGCGCGGACCATGTAGCCGGTCGCCTCCAAGAGCAGGATGAAGCCGAACAGGATCAGGATCTGCGGCAGGAACACGACGACCGCGCCGACGCCTTTGATGACGCCCTCCGCCAGCAGATCGCGCACGAAGCCGGCAGGCAGCTCGCGATCGATCCAGCCGCCTGCCCAGGCGAAGCCCCCGTCGATCGCGTCCATCGGCGCTTGCGCCCAGGCGAACACCGCCTGGAAAACGACGAACAGGATGACGGCGAGCAACAGCGGGCCGAGGACGGGATGAAGCGCCACCGTGTCGATCCGACGGGTGAGCAGGCTGCGGGCGTGCTCCTCGGTCGTCGCGGCCGTCGCGATCTGGCGCGCGCGGCGCTGGAGAAGGGCGATATCGTGGCGGCTCGCGTTGAGCTTGGCAGGCTGGCGCGATCCATCGCCGGTCAGCGTCGCCAACGCATCCCGCAGTTCGTCGAGGCCGCGCCTGCGCACCGCCACCGTCGGCACCACGGGCACGCCGAGCTCGCGCGACAGCGCGGCGGTGTCGATCCTCAGGCCGTCGCGCTCGGCCATGTCGATCATGTTGAGCGCGATCACCACCGGCAGGCCCAGGCCGACGAGCTGGAGCGCGAAGCGGAGATGATTGTCGAGGTTGGTGGCGTCGACCACCACCACCAGCGCGTGGGGACGGCGCTCGCCCTCCTGGCGGCCGAACAGCACGTCGTGCGTCACCTGCTCGTCGGGGGAGCCGGGCTGGAGGCTGTAGGTACCGGGCAGGTCGACGAGTTCGATCGGGCGGCCGTCGGGCAGGCTCATGCGGCCGGCCTTCCGCTCCACCGTCACCCCCGGATAGTTGCCGACCTTCTGGCGCGCACCGGTGAGCGCGTTGAACAAGGCGGACTTGCCCGCATTGGGATTGCCGACCAGCGCCACCATCGGCGCGGGGTTCATGCCGCGATCTCGATCACGGCGATCGCGCGCGCCTGGGCGCGGCGCAGTGCCACCGTCATACGGCCGACGCGGCAGGCGATCGGATCGCGGCCGAACGGCGCCGCGTGCATCGTCTCCACGGTCACCCCCTCATCGAAACCAAGCTCACGCAGGCGGCGTGCGGTGGCCTCGGCAAGCTCTCCCCAGGCGATGCCGAGCACGCGGGCGGGGCGGTTGAGCGGCAGGTCGGCGAGGTTCACGGGCGGAGTCCGGATCGTTCACGCGACTGATTATCAATATTGCGAGCGTAAGGCTAGGTCGCTGGATACCGCAATCGTCCTAGCAATCGCGTCACGCTGAACCGGCGCGCTGCCGGGACGCGGAACGCCGCCTTCGCCTTCTCAAACCGCATCAGTCCATCGATGCGTCGCGCCAGGAAGCCGCGCGTCGCCTCGCCATCCGCGCTGCCGTCGTTCAGCCAGACGAGGATCGTCGCGCCGTAGATCGCCGCCAGCGTCGCGCGCTTGCTGTAGTGGTTGAGGTCGGTCGCGGTGTCGCCGGCGATGCGCCACATCGTGTCGGCCGCGCGCCAGCCGAGCCGTGCCGCGGCGGCGGCGTTCCCGGGTCGGGCGAGCACGGTCAACGCGCGCCGTGCCGCCTCGCGGTCCGCCCGCATCAGCGCGAGCCGTGCCTCGACCAGCGCCGCGATACGCTCGCGCACCTTCAGGGCCGCCACGCGCTCGGCCGGGAAGTCACGCGCCAGCGCGGCATCAACGGCGGCGTACCAGGCGTCGATCATGCCGGCGGCACCGTCGGGAAAGGCGAGCCGGGCGTGGCCTGGATCGATGCCGAGCCGGATCGCGACGGCCGTCAGCGCCACGTCTCCCCAGCCATCGAACGCCGCCTCCGCCGCGATGGCGGGGCCGAGCGCCGCCCGCATCTCGTCAAGCGTCGGGTCGGAGGGAAGGGCGGTGTCGAGCATGGCCGCCATGCTAGCCGGCGGCCCGCCGGCGTACCAGCACCAGCGCGGCGGCGATGGCGAGCGCGCCGAGGAGGTCGACGATGCCCAGCCGCTCGTCATAGGCGATCCAGCCGATCGCGGAGGCGACGACAGGCTGCGTCAGCAGCCCCAGTCCGACCATCATCGAAGGCAGATTGCCGATCGCGAAGATGATGAGCGCCTGTCCGATCACCTGGCTGCCGACCGCCAACGCGAGCAGCGGCCGCCAGTCACGCGGCCAGAGCGGCGCATGCTCGACGCCGACGAGGGCGAGCAGCACCGCCGCTGCCGCGAACGTCGCCGAGCCGAGCGTCGCCCAGGTGCCAAGCCGCCCGCGCAGCCGGTCCACCGCCACCATGTAGCCCGTGTAGGTGGCGCCGGCGAGGAGGCACAGCAGATCGCCCGCCAGGTGCGCGCGGCTGAGCTCGAACGAGCGGCCGAGCAGCAGCGCGACCCCCGCGACGGCAAGCCCGATCGCCGTCGCCTGTACCCGGTCGGGCAGGCTGCGCGTCACCAGGAAGCCGTAAGCGACGAAGAAGAAGCTGGTGACGTTGCCGAACAGCGTCGCATTGGCCAGGCGGGTGCGGACGATCCCGGAATGCCAGGCAGCGAGATCAAGCGCGAAGAAGAGGCCGCCGGCCCCCGCGACCAGCAGCGCGCGCGCGGTGACGGGCGGGGCCGTGCGCCGACGGGCGACGGCGATCAGCAGCACCAAGGGCAGCGCCAGCGCGAGCCGCCAGAAGCCCGACACGACCGGCGGCACGCCCGACAGCCGCACCAGCCACGGGCCGACGGCGAGGATCGCGTTGCCGAGAACCAGCGCGGCTAACCCGCCGAGGGAGGGACCCCCCGCCGGTGGAGGCGCGGACCTCGGCTCCTCCTCGAAGACGGGCGGAGGCGTGTCTGGAAGCGTCGCCATGGCGCCCCATATAGCGGCGCGGCCGGCCTGTCGCCGTCCCAGGAGCCTTGCTTATGCCCTCGTTGCTCGATCCGCTGACGCTCGGCGCGCTGGACCTGCCCAACCGCATCCTCATGGCGCCGCTGACGCGCGGGCGCGGGACCCGCGACCATGTGCCCACCGGACTGATGGGCGACTATTACGAGCAGCGCGCGTCCGCCGGCCTCATCATCTCCGAGGCGACGGGGATCAGCCAGGAGGGGCTCGGCTGGCCCTACGCGCCGGGCCTGTGGAACCCGGCTCAGGTCGAGGCGTGGAAGCCGATCGTTGAGCGCGTGCATCGCGCCGGCGGGCGGATCGTCGCGCAGCTCTGGCACATGGGGCGGCTCGTCCATCCGAGCTTCCTCGGCGGGCGGCCGCCGCTCGGCGCATCGCCGATCGCCGCGCCGGCGCACGCCCACACCTACGAAGGCAAGGCGCCCTACGCGACGCCGCGCGCGATGGAGGTGGACGAGGTGCCGCGCCTGCTCGGCGACTACGCGCGCGCCGCGTCCAACGCGATGACGGCCGGATTCGACGGCGTGCAGATCCACGCCGCCAACGGCTACCTGATCGACACTTTCCTGCGCGACGGCGCCAACCAGCGCGACGACGCCTATGGCGGGCCGATCGAGAACCGCGTGCGGCTGCTGCGCGAGGTGGCGGAGACGGTGCGCGACGTCGTCGGCGGATCGCGCACGGGCGTGCGGCTCTCCCCAAACGGCGAGTCGCAAGGCAACAACGACAGCGATCCCGAACCGCTGTTCACCGCCGCCGCCGCCGCGCTCGCGCAGGCGGGCGTCGCGTGGCTGGAGCTGCGCGAGCCCGACTTCGACAGCAGCTTCTCGCCGGCCGACCATCCGGCGATCGCGCCGTCGATTCGCAAGGTCTTCTCCGGCCCGCTGGTCCTCAACTCGGACTATGACGGAGCGAAGGGCCAGGCGACGTTGGACGCGGGCGGAGCGGACGCGATCGCCTTCGGGCGGCCGTTCATCGCCAATCCCGATCTCGTGCGCCGTATGGCGCAGCGGCGGCCGCTGACCGACCCCGACTACGGGACCTTCTACTCGCAGGGACCGCACGGCTACACCGACTATCCGCTCGCGGAGCAGGCGATCGCGGCGGAGTGACGCTCAGCCGAAGCGGCGCCTGAGATCGAGGAGCGCGAGCGCGGCCTTCGCCGCCTCGCCGCCCTTATCCTTCTCGGTAGGTTGTGCGCGGGTCAGCGCCTGCGCCTCGTCCTCCACGGTCAGGATGCCATTGCCGATCGCAAGGCCGTCGAGCGTCAATGCCATCAGCGCGCGCGCGCTCTCGCCGGCGACGATCTCGAAATGGTAGGTCTCGCCCCGAATCACGACGCCCAACGCCACGAACGCGTCGTAACGCTCGGCGGCCAGCGCCACTACGGCCGGGATCTCCAGGGCGCCGGGCACCGTGATCGTCTCATGCTCGTGTCCCGCCGCTTCGATCGCGGCGCGCGCGCCCGCGATCAGCAGGTCGTTCAGGTGCGCGTAGAAGCGCGCCTCCACGATCAGCACGCGCGCCATTAGGCGCCGCTCTCCTCGTCGATCCGGCGCTCAGCGACGATATCCAGCCCGTAGCCGGCCAGCGCCACCAACGTGTGGTGCGAGTTGGTGAGGAGGATCATATCATGAACACCCATGTCCGCCAGGATCTGCGCGCCGATACCGTAGGAGCGGATGTCGACGCCCTCGTCGCCGCCGCGCACCGCCCCGGACAAGCGGGCCGGCGTAGCGCGGCCGATCAGCACGATCACGCCGGCGCCGGCCAGCCCCACCGCCGCCATCGTGCGCTGGAGCAGCCGCTTGCGGCCGCCCGGCCGCCCGAGCACGTCGTCGAGCAGCGAAACGGGATGGACGCGCACCAGCGTCGGCTCGCCGGGCACCACGCGGCCCTTTTGCAGCACCAGCGTCTCGGTGCCGTCGACACGATTGCGGTAGATGACCAGCTTCCAGTCGCCGCCATAGTCCGACGCGAACGGCTCCTCGGAGACGCGCTCGACGAGATGATCGTGGCGGCGGCGGTAACCGATGAGATCGCGGATGGTGCCGATCTTCAGCTTGTGGCTCTGCGCGAAGGCGACGAGATCGTCCATCCGCGCCATCGTGCCGTCGGCGTTCATGATCTCGCAGATCACGCCTGACGGGTTGAGCCCGGCGAGCCGCGCGACGTCCACCGCCGCCTCGGTATGGCCGGCGCGGACCAGCGTGCCGCCCGGCTTGGCGACGAGCGGAAATACGTGGCCGGGCGTGACGATGTGCGCCGCATCCTTGCCCACGTCGATCGCCACGGCAATGGTGCGCGCGCGGTCCGCCGCGGAGATACCGGTGGTGACGCCGTCGCGCGCCTCGATCGAGACGGTGAAGGCGGTCTCGTGCCGGGTGCCGTTGTTGCGGCTCATGAGTTCCAGGCCGAGCTGGTCCACCCGGTCCTTCGTCAGGGCGAGGCAGATGAGACCGCGCCCGTGCGTCGCCATGAAGTTGATCGCGTCCGGCGTCGCCATCTGCGCGGGGATGACGAGGTCGCCCTCGTTCTCGCGATCCTCGTCGTCGACCAGGATGAACATGCGCCCGTTGCGCGCCTCGTCGACGATCTCCTGGATCGAGGAGAGATAGGCGTGCCGCGGCACCGCGATCGGCCGGACGGTCATCGACGCAACTCCTCCATACGGCCGAGATAACGCGCGAGCACGTCGATCTCCAGGTTGACGCGGTCACCGGGCGTCAGCGCGCCCAGCGTCGTCTCGGCGGCGGTGTGGGGAATGATGTTGATGCCGAAGCGTGTGCCGTCGGCGGCGTCCTCGACGGTGTTGACGGTGAGCGATGCGCCGTCGATCGCGATCGAACCCTTGGCGGCGATATAGGCGGCGAGCGCGGGCGGCGCGGCGATCGTCAGCCGGGTGGACGCGCCCTCGGGCTCGACGGCGATCACCGTGCCGACGCCGTCGACATGGCCGGTGACGATGTGGCCGCCGAGCTCGTCGCCGACGCGCATTGCGCGTTCGAGGTTGAGCCGAGCGCCCGCGCGCCAGCGATCGGCGGTCCGCTCGACCGTCTCGGCGGAGACGTCGACCGCGAACCGGCCGGGGCTCTTGTCGACCACCGTCAGGCAGGTGCCCGAGCAGGCGATCGAGGCGCCCAGCGCGACCGTGTCGGTGTCGTAGCCGGTCTCGATCTCGACGCGCAGGTCGCCGCGCGGCTCGATACGGGCGATGGTGCCGATGTTGGTGACGATGCCGGTGAACATGGATGCCGCCTTAGCGCCGCCGCGTGAAGATTTCGAGTCGGTCCGCGCCTAGCATGCGCGTATCGCGAAGTTCCCAGCGGCCGTGCGCATCGGCGAGCGTCTCGAGGCCGATCGCGTCCAGCGCCGCCCGTCCGGCGCCGAGCAGGATCGGCGCGCGGTAGAGCAGCAGCCTGTCGACCAGGTCGGCGGCCAGGAAGGCGGCGGCGGTGGCGGCGCCGCCGTCGACGAGCAGCCAGTCGGCCGCCAGCCCGCCGACGTCGGTCGGCGAGGCGATCCGCGTCCAGCCGGGCACGTCGGGCCCGCGGGACAGCAGGACGCGCGCGGGCGAACGCGCCTCCAGCCCCGGCAGCCGTACGTTCAGGCCCGGCCGGTCGGTGTCGAGCGTGCCGCGTCCGACGAGGATCGCATCCGCACGCGCGCGTTCGAGATGAGCATGGGCGCGGGCGTCGGCCCCGGTGATCCAGCGGCTCTCGCCCGAAGGCAGCGCGATCCGCCCGTCGAGCGACGTGGCGAGCTTGAGCGTGACGTGCGGCCGGCCGAGCGCGGCGCGCGTCAGCCATCCTGCCATGGCGGCGGTGGCCTCGCTCTCGGCTGTGCCCTCGACCACCTCGATCCCGGCCGCACGCAGCCGCGCGAAGCCGCGCTTGGCGGTGCGCGGATCGGGATCGGTCAGCGCCGCCACGACGCGCGCCGGCCGCGCCGTTACGAGCAGGTCGGCGCAGGCGGGGCCGCGGGGGCTGGCGTGCGCGCACGGTTCGAGCGTGACGTAGGCGGTGGCGCCCGCCGCCGCCGCGCCGGACTGCTTCAACGCCATCGCCTCGGCATGGGGCCGCCCCCCCGGCTGCGTCCAGCCCCGCCCGACGACGTGGCCGTCGCGGACCAGCACGCAACCGACATTGGGGTTGGGAAAGCTGCGCCCGCGACCACGCTCGGACAGCGCGAGCGCGGCGGCCATCCAGCGGCGATCGTCGGCCGCGTCGCTCAGATCCCCCAAGCCTTCAATCCGTCGTCTATCTTCTTGAACTCGGCCTGGCGCTCCGCCTTGGCCTTGTCGCGCGCGGCCTGATCGGCGGTGATGTCGCGCTTGATCTCGGCGTCGGAGCGGGTGGCTGGCCAGCTCTCGACGTAGACGATCTGCGGCGCCTGCGTGAACTTGCTGTCGTGGTTGAAAGCGAAGACGATGAAGCCGGTGATCGCGACCGCCAGCACCGCGAAGATATATTCGTGCCGCTCCCGCGCGCGCAGGAAAGCCGTTAGGTCGCGGAAGGCGGCGGCGACGTTGAAGCGTTGGGGAAGCGCCATGACGGGAAGATAAGGCCGGCGCGGCGCGCCCGCTAGGCGGCGATCGGAAAGCGCAGCAGCCGGTCGGTCAGCGGCACCAGCGCTTGCGCGGGGCGAGGGCCGATCGCGCGGCGGATCGCCGGGCTGTCGACGTCGAGCCCCCCGGTGAGCGCGCCGAAGGCGGGAAGGATCAACTTGCCCTCGGTCATCACGAAGCAGCGCCGCGCGACGCGGCGGCCCTTCACCGTCAGGCGGAGCTTGGGGTGGAAGTGACCGGAGAGCTCGGGCCGGCGCTCGTCCGCCCGCGCCTCGTGGCGGAGTAGCAGCCCGTCCACTTCCTCCTCGTCGACGAGCGCGCCGCCGCAATGATCGACCAGCGCGGTGGCGCGGGCGTCGTGATTGCCGACGATCCACGTCCAGCGCCTGGCCGACGTCATGCCGCGCAGCGTTTCGCGCGCCGCCGCCGACAGCCGCTCGCACCCGGTGGCGTCGTGGAAGCTGTCGCCCAGGCACCATACCTCGCGGGCTTGGGTGGCGACGAGCAGCGCCGACAGGTCTGCGAGCGTCGCCTCGCTGTCGTAGGGCGGCAGCATCTGGCCGAACCGCGCGAGGAAGCTCGCCTTCTCCAGGTGCAGGTCGGCCGCGATCAGCGCGGCGCGCGCCGGCCACCACAGCACGCCGCCGGGCAGCGCGGCGAGTTCGGTGCCGGCGAACGAAAAGCGAACCATGGCGGGCGCTCTAACGACGCCGCCAGCGCGGTCAAGAACGAGCGGTCAGGCGCCCAGCGAGTCGATCACCGCGCCGACGATGTCGGGCGACTTGGTGGTGAGGCGCGGACTCGGCCGCGCCGCCGCGACGCCGGAGGCCGCCGGCGTGCCGTAGATGAAGCCGTATACCGGGTAGGCGGTGCCGCCGAGGCTCTTGTTACTGTTCCACCACACCTTCACGCGGCTCCAGTCGCCGGTGAGGCTGGTGTCGACGATCGTCACGTCGCGCTCGATCTGCCCGCGCACGCCGCCGATCCGAGACCAATTGGCGTGCGTCACCATCAGGATGCGTGTCGACACGATCTTGCTGACCACCGCGACGTGGCCGAGCTTCATCGGACCATGGGGCCGGAAGACCAGCACCGCGCCGACCTTCGGGCTGCTGCCCTCGGCATAGCGGCCGGAAGCCTGTTCCCACCACGTCCAGGCGTTGCCGAAGATCGTGATGCCCGACATCTCGCGCGCGAAGGGCACGCATTCCAGGCCGGTGCCGATGCGCCCGTCGATCATGTCGGGCAGGTTGGCCGCCTGCGCGGGCACCGCCGACCACGCCATGAGAATGGAAAGCAAAAGCTTGCGAAACACTCGGCTGCCCCCTCGTCGGTCGCTCCCCGAACAAATCGTCGTCTACTCGCCGCAGCCTATTTGGGCGTTAACGGCAGCGTCATTCCGGCGGTGGCTTCGGCGACCAGCGCTTCTGCTTCGACGAGCAGAGCGTCGTCGCCGGAACTCGTCGCGATCCGCTCGCGCCCGATGAGCACGAGCACCGGCACCGCCAGCGGCGACACGCGATCTAGCGCGACGTGGACGATACGCGCCTGCGCGGTATCGAGCAGGTTGGCGAGGCGTCCCACGTCGGTCATCCGAGCACGCGCGTCGTCCCACGCGGCGCGCAGCAGCAGGTGCTCGGGCTCGTAGCGGCGCAGCACGTCGTAGATGAGGTCGGTGGAGAAGCTCACCTGTCGGCCCGTCTTGCGCTTGCCGGGATGCTGGCGCTCGACGAGCCCGCCGATCACCGCCACCTCGCGGAACGCGCGCTTGAGCAGCGCGGACGACTGCACCCACTCGACGAACTCGTCCTCCAGCAGATCGCGCGAGAGCAGCGAGGCGGGATCGGGTATCGGCTTCAGGCAGAAGGCGGCGAGCGCGTAGTCCGACGAGACGAAGCCGATGGGCTGGAGACCCTGCGCCTCCATCCGCTTGGTGACGAGCATGCCGAGCGACTGGTGCGCGTTCCAGCCTTCGAAGCCGTAGATGACGACATAGTGCCGGCCCTCGCGCGGGAAGGTCTCGACGAGCAGCCGGTCGGGCTCCGGCAGGATCGAGCGGAGCTCCTGGTACTGGAGCCACTCGGATACGTCGTCGGGGAAGCGCCGCCACTGGCTGCGATCGAACAGGAAGGTGCGCACCCGATCGGCGAGATTGGTGGAGAGCGGCATCCGTGATCCGCCATAGGTCGGGATGCGCGCGGGGCGGGAG
Organism: Sphingomonas sp.; assembly: GCF_965200105.1. Classification (GTDB taxonomy): domain Bacteria; phylum Pseudomonadota; class Alphaproteobacteria; order Sphingomonadales; family Sphingomonadaceae; genus Solisphingomonas. Next base: position 1,890,575 of record NZ_CBDATN010000002.1, on the reverse strand, counting down.
GTGGCGCGGACGAACAGGTCCTCGCCCTTTACGCCCTCCACCTCCAGGCTGAGGCCGGAGAAGAAGAAGGTGTCGCCGGCGCTGAGCTGTGCGGCGAACCCCTCCTCGACGCGGCCCAGCGAGCGGCCGTTGCGGAAACGTACGGTGAGCATCGCCGCCTCGACGATGATGCCGGCGTTGAGCCGGAACTGGGTGACGAAGCCCGGCTTGGTGACGCGCCACACCCCGTCCGGCCCCTCCGTCAGTCGCTTGTACTGGTCGTAGGCGCGCAACGCGTAGCCGCCGGTGGCGACGAAGCCGAGCACGCGGTCGAACACCTCGTCCGACAGCGTGGCATAGGGCGCCGCCTCGCGCACCTCCGCGAGCAGATCGTCGCGGCGGAAGGGCGCGGCGGACGCCATCGCCATGACGTGCTGGGCCAGCACGTCCAATGCGCCGGGGCGGAAGATGTCGGGATCGCGCTCGCCCGCCTCCACCGCGTCGAGCGCCGCCTGCGCCTCCAGATACTCGAAGCGGTTGCCGGGCACGAGCAGCGCCTTGGAGGCCTCGTCGAGCCGGTGATTGGCGCGGCCGATGCGCTGGAGCAGCCGCGACGAGCCCTTCGGCGCGCCCATCTGCACGACGAGGTCCACGTCGCCCCAATCGACGCCGAGATCGAGGGAGGCGGTGGCGACGAGCGCGCGCAGCTTCCCGTCCGCCATCGCCTGCTCGACTTTCCGACGCGCGGCGATGTCAAGCGATCCATGGTGGATGCCGACGGCCAAGTGCGCCTCGTTCACCGCCCAAAGATCCTGGAAGATCAGCTCGGCGAGGCTGCGCGTGTTGCAGAAGATGATCGTGGTGCGATGGCGCGCGATCTCGGCCATGACCTGTGCGGCGGCGTAGCGGCCGGAATGGCCGGTCCACGGCACGCGGCCCTCGGGCAGCAGGATCGAGATGTCGGGATCCGCGCCGGCCTCGCCCTCGACGAGCGCGACGCGGTCGATCTCGCCATCGCCCGAGAGCCAGCCGCGATACAGGTCGGGGCTGGCGACGGTGGCCGACAGCGCGACGCGGGTCATCGCCGGCGCCAGCCGCTGGAGCCGCGCCATCGCCAGCGCCAGCAGGTCGCCGCGCTTGGTGGGCGCGAAGGCGTGGACCTCGTCGATGACGATGCGCCGCAGGTTGGCGAACAGCGCGGCCGAATCGGGATAGCTGATGAGCAGGCTGAGCGACTCGGGCGTCGTCAGCAGCATGTCGGGCGGCTTCACCCGCTGCCGCGCCTTGCGATCGGACGGCGTGTCGCCGGTGCGCGTCTCGACACGGACGTCGAGCCCCATCTCCTCGACGGGGGCGAGCAGGTTGCGCTGCACGTCGACCGCCAGCGCCTTGAGCGGCGAGACGTAAAGCGTGTGGAGGCCGGACGAACCCTCCTCGATCAGCTCGACCAGGCTCGGCAGGAAACCGGCGAGCGTCTTGCCCGCGCCGGTGGGCGCGACGAGCAGCGCCGAACGCCCTGCACGCGCCGCGTCGAGCATCGCGAGCTGGTGGCGGCGCGGCCGCCAGCCCTTTGACGCGAACCAGTCCGTGAGGGCGGCGGGGAGCGCGTCCGCGTCGCGCACCCCGAGCAAAGGCTCAGGCGCCGCCGCGATCCTTCTCCTTCTGGGCGAGATCGCGGTACAGCTTCTCGGTATTGCGATCGGCCTCCGCGACGTTCTTCGCGCTGCGGTTCCTCAGTGTCACGATGATGATGAAGGCGAGCAGCACGAAGCCGCCGATATACGGCACCCAACCCATGATAGATCCTTCCGACGCGAGTTGACTTGCCAACGCTCGCGCGCGGCGTCCGGTGCCGAAGGAACCATGCGCCGCCATCGCCCGCTTCCCCGCCCGACATGCCGCGCCTCGGACACTGGATCGATCCCCGCCGCGAGGGCATCTACCTGCCCGCCGCCGATGCCTGGATCGATCCGTCGCAGCCGAAGCCCCGCGCGCTGGTGACGCACGGCCATGCCGATCACGCGCGCGGCGGCCACGGTGCCGTGCTCGCCACGCCCGAGACGCTGGCGATCATGGGCGCGCGCTACGGCGACCAGAACGGCCAGCCGGTCCGCTATGGCGAGACAGTTCGGCTGGGCGACGTCTCGGCCACCTTCGTACCCGCCGGCCACGTGCTCGGCTCCGCGCAGATCGTGCTGGAGCACGGGCGTGAGCGCATCGTCGTCTCGGGCGACTATAAGCGCCGCGCCGATCCCACCTGCCCGCCGTTCGAGCCGGTGCCCTGCGACGTGTTCGTGACGGAGGCGACGTTCGGCCTGCCGGTGTTCCGCCATCCCGACGCGGGGGAGGAGATCGACCGGCTGCTGGCCTCGCTCCATGCCAATCCCGATCGTTGCGTTCTCGTCGGTGCCTATGCGCTGGGCAAGGCGCAGCGCGTGATCGCCGAGCTGCGCGGACGCGGCCACCATGATCCCATCTACATCCACGGCGCGCTGGAACGGCTCTGCACGCTCTACGCCGATCATGGCGTGGCGCTGGGCGAACTCGTCCTCGCCACCGCCGCGCCCAAGGAGCAGTTGCGCGGGCGCATCGTGCTCTGCCCGCCCTCGGCGCTCAACGATCGCTGGTCGCGCCGGCTGCCCGATCCGATCACCGCGATGGCGAGCGGGTGGATGCGCGTGCGCCAGCGCGCGCGGCAGAAGAATGTCGAGCTGCCGCTGATCGTCTCCGACCACGCCGACTGGGACGAGCTGACCGCCACGCTAGCCGAGATCGCACCGGAAGAGGTGTGGGTGACGCACGGCCGCGAGGAGGCGCTCGTCCACTGGTGCATGACCAGGCAGATGCGCGCGCGGTCGCTGGCGCTCGTCGGCTACGAGGACGAGGACGACTGAGCGGCTTCACCGAACCTTAAAGGGCCGGCGCGCAGGGCCGTCTCGTCGGCGAACGGCCGATCGGCGGGGAAGCCATGGCCACCAGGTTCGCGGAGCTGCCCGAGGAGTTCGCGCCCGAGCCCGTAGCCGTGTCCGGCGGCTACGATCTCGCCGTCGTCGTTCCGACGCGCAACGAGGCCGGCAACGTCGCGCGGATCGTCGCCTCGCTCGACGTCGCGCTTCGCGGCACGCGCTTCGAGATCCTGTTCGTCGACGATTGGTCGACCGACGGCACCGCCGCGGCGATCGCCGAGCTGGCGCGGGGCCGTGCCGACATACGCGTGCTGCGCCGCTTCGGTCGCAGCGGGCTCGCCTCGGCGGTCGTCGAGGGGATGATGGCGACGATGGCGCCGGTGGTGGCCGTGATCGACGGTGACGGCCAGCACGACGAACGGCTGCTGCCGCGCCTGCACAAGGCTGTGGCGAATGGCGCCGCCGACGTGGCCATCGGCTCGCGCTACTGCGCGGACGGGTCCACCGGCGTCTGGAACGAGCGACGGCTGCGCGCCAGCCGCGCTGCGACTCGCCTCTCGCGCCTGGTGCTGCGGACCCCTGTCGCCGATCCGATGAGCGGCCTCTTCGCGATCCGGCGCGACGCGGTGGATGCGCTGCTGCCGAGGCTGTCGGGGCGCGGCTTCAAGATTCTCTTCGATCTGCTGACGTCCGCGCCCGAGCCGTTGCGCATCGTCGAGCTGCCCTACCGGTTCCGCCTGCGCGAGCATGGCGACAGCAAGCTCGGCCCCGCGGTCGCGATCGACTATCTGGTGACGATCCTCGATCGACTGGTCCGCCGCTACCTCCCGTCGCGACTGGTGATGTTCGCGGGCGTCGGCACGCTCGGCCTCGGCATCCACCTGGGCGTGCTCCGCGCGATGCTGGCCGCGCAGCCGAGCTTCGCGCGCGCGCAGGCGGTGGCCGTGGCCGTCGCGATCGCGTTCAATTTCGTCGCCAACAACGCCGTCACCTTCCGCGATCGGCGGCTGTCGGGATGGCGGCTCGTCGCCGGGCTCGCCAGCTTCTACGCGGTGTGCGGCCTCGGCGCGCTTGCCAATGTCGGCGCGGGCGCGGTGCTGTTCGCGCATCATCAGCGCTGGTGGGTCTCGGGCGTGGCGGGGGCGGTGGTCGGCTCGCTCTGGAACTTCGCGGCGTCCACGCTCGTGACGTGGCGCAGGCGGTAGGCGCGGGCGATCGCGTCGCAGGCTAGGCAGGCGACGATCGGCCAGATCAGCCAAGTGTAGCGGATCACCGGCTGGAACGGCACGTAGAGCAGCGTCGGTGTCCACAGATAGGCGGCCGCGTAGAGGTAGCGCCCATCGCGCCGGCGCGCTGCCATCGCGAGCCCGACGAGCGCGAGTGTCGCCAGCGCCGAGACGGTCGTGGCGCGGATCAGCGGCAGTTGCTGGCCGTGCGCGGTCTTGAACAGCCATTTGCGGGTGAACAGCATCTCGCGCAGGTGGCGCGCCCACAGGGTGCCCACGGCGCGTGGGTGCGCGCGCATCCACGCGATCGTCGCGCGGCCGAGTGCCTGCGAGTAGGCGATCTCGCCGCCCGCCGCGATCATCCGCCGCTGCGCCTGCGGGTGGATATAGGGCTGGATCGCAGTCAGCCTGTCCAGGAACACGCGGTCGAAGTCGGCCGGGTGCACGGCGGCGGGATGGTTCGCGACGGCGAGTTCCAGCCCGAGATCGTCGCGCAGCGGAATGGGTCGCCCCATCGTCACCACGTTGCGAACCGTCCACGGTCCGATCAGCAGCGCGAGCGACAGCCCGGCGAGGAGCGCGGGGCGGACCAGCCCGTCGCGCATCCGATGCCGCCACGCGAACAGCAGCCAGCCGGCGAACGCCGTCACCCCCATCACCGGATTGACGAAGAAGGCGAGCGCCGGAAGCAGCGCCTGCAACGCCCGAAAACCCCGCAGCCGCGCGCCATCCTCCGCCCGCAGCAGGAGCAGGAGCGAGCCGGTGGCGAGCGTCAGCCCCAGCCCGCCTTCCCACACCCGCCACTCGAACGCTTCGTCGGTGGTGTAGACGGGTGCCACCGCCAGTAGGACGAACGCCCAGAAGCAGGCGCGGCGCGGCACGCCGATGCGCGCGGCGGCGAGGCAGGTGAGCGCGTAGGCCGCGAAGGTGAGCACCAGCGCCCAGCCGAGCAGTACCGCCTCCGCCGCCGGGCTGCGGATGCCCAGCAGCGCGTATACGACGCCCGCGATCGCCGGCGTCGTCGGCAGCAGGTGCGCGGTGGCGCCCTGTCCGGGGAAGAAGGGATCCGCGAAGCCACGACCGCGCGCGAGCGCGATGGCGACCTCCGCCGCCTCGCCCACCGCAAAGGGGGTGCGCCGCGCCAGCGCCCAGCCGATGCGCTCGGCAAGCCCGATCAGGATCGCGGCGACGAGGATCGCTCGCGTGTGCGGCGAGGCGATCCGCCAGGCGCGCGCCGCTTCGCGCCGCATCGCCGCGATCAGTGGTGTCCGGCGAGCACCGGCTCGACGCCGGACCGGGCGAGCTGATCGTTGATCTGCGCCATCAGCCGGTCGAGCCCGGCCTGGTCCTTCGCCTCGGCGCGGGCGACGAGCACGTCCTGCGTGTTCGACGCGCGCAGCAGCCACCAGCCGTCGGCGGTGTTCACCCGCGCGCCATCGGTGCGGTTGACCTCGGCGCCGGCCTCCTCCAGCCGCGCCAGCACCTCGTCGACCACCTTGAATTTGCGGTCCTCGGACGACTGAAAGCGCATTTCGGGCGTGTTCACCATCACGGGCATGGCCGACTTGATCGCGGTCAGCGAGCCGCCCATCACGCGCACCGATCCGATCAGCCGGATCGCGGCGTACAGCGCGTCGTCGAACCCGTAATAATCGTGCGCGAAGAAGACGTGGCCCGACATCTCGCCCGCGAGCGGCGAGTTCGTCTCCTTCATCTTGGTCTTAATGAGCGAGTGGCCGGTCTTCCACATCAGCGGCGTGCCGCCCAGCTCGGCAATGCGATCGTACAGCGCCTGGCTCGCCTTCACGTCGGCGATGATCGTGGCACCGGGCACCGCCCTCAGCACCGGCTCGGCGAGCACGGCGAGGAGTTGGTCTCCCCACACGACGCGGCCCTCGCCGTCGATCGCCCCGATGCGATCGCCGTCGCCGTCAAAGGCGATGCCGAAATCCAAGCCCTTCTCGGCGACCAGCGCCTTCAGGTCGGCGAGGTTCTTCTCCTCCGTGGGATCGGGATGATGGTTGGGGAAGGTGCCGTCGACCTCGGTGTAGAGCGTGTGGTGCTCGCCGGGCAGCAGTTTAACCAAGCGATCGACGATCGGCCCGGCGGCGCCGTTGCCGGCGTCCCAGCCGATGCGGAAGGCGCCGCCCGTGAACCCCACCATCAGGCGTCCGACATAATCGTCCATGATCGCGTAATCGGAGACGTTGCCCCGGCCTTCTTCCCAGTCGCCGGCTTCGGCAAGGCGGCCGATATCCTGAATGTCGGCGCCGAAGAAGGGCTTGTGCTGGAGCACCATCTTGAAGCCGTTGTAATCGCCGGGATTGTGGCTGCCGGTGATCTGGATGCCGCCGTCCACCTCCAGCGTGGCCTCGGCATAATAGAGCATCGGCGTGGGGCCGAGCCCGATGCGGACGACGTCGACGCCGCTCGCCGTCAGCCCCTCGATCAGCGCCGCCTCCAGCATCGGCGAGTGGGTACGCCCGTCATAGCCGACCGCGATACGCGTGCCGCCCGCGCGCCGTAGCCGCGTGCCGAAGCCGCGGCCGATCGCGGTCGCGTCGGCGGGGCCGAGCGCCTTTCCGACGATGCCGCGGATGTCGTACTCGCGAAGCGACGTCGGATCGAAGCGGTGGGTCATGAGGGTCTCCGGTAGCGGTTCGCGTCTCAATGGCTGACGATTATTACGGTTGCGTCAGCAACAGGTCGCGCGCCGCGTTGACGCGCTGCGCGAGCGCGGCCGAGCCGCCCACGTCGGGGTGCACGCGCGATCAGGCGGCGATGGGCGGCGGCGATGTCGTCGCGCGTAGCCCCCGGCGATACGCCGAGCAGGGCACGCGCCTCGTCGGGCGACAGAGCGGGGCGGCGGCGCTGCGCCAGCCACCAGACGCCTACGATGATGGCGAGCGCGACGAGGAGCTTCACCACGTCCGGCCTTCAGGCGGCGGTGCGCTCGCGCTCCAGCAGCTCGGCCGCCTCGGGCAGCTCCAGCGAGGAGACCATCTCGCGCAGTTCCTGCCGCGCGGCGACGTGGCTCATGCCGGCATTCTCGATCGCGCCCATGTCGAGCAGCGTCAGCCCCTTCGGAAACAGCTCGCGGTAGATCACGCGCTCGCCGAGCCCTGGGATGACACGAAAGCCGACGCGCTTGGAGAGTTCGTCGACCGCCACGCCGACGCGGCGCATGTTGTGCGCGGCGAGGTGCTGGAGCCGATTCCTCAGCACCACCCAGTCGACGGTGGCGCCGTCCGCCTTGGCGCGCACCTTGCGCGCATCCCACACCACCTCGGCGTAGAAGGACGGGCGCTTGATCTTGTAGGTGTCGGGATCGACTTGGCCGATGAGATCGAGGTCGATGAAGCTGTCGTTGATCGGCGTGACGAGCGTATCCGCGCGGCCGGCGGCCTTGAGCGCGTAGGGATCGTCTCGGCCGGGCGTGTCTACGACGATGAACTCGGCGTCCTCGCTCATCTCGTCGAGACGGCGCTCGATATTGGCATCGCGCGAGGGATCGAACACCTCGAAGCGCGGCGTCACGAGTTCGCGCGCCTCGCGCCTGCAGGTGGCGGTGCGGTTTTCCAAGTAGCGCGCCATCGTCTTCTGGCGGGTGTCGAGGTCGATCGCGGCGACGCGGCGACCCTGCGCCGCGAGCGCCACGGCGACGTGCACCGCCGTCGTCGACTTGCCGGTGCCGCCCTTCTCGTTTGCGAAGACGATGATATGCGCGCGGGCCAAGGCTCTGTCCCTCTCGTTGCTGGGCTCGCGCATCGGGCGCCCTTGATCCGGGTCATCCGTCACCGCAATGAAGCCGTCGCCAGTCATATCGGAGCCGAGTCGCCGGTGCAAACGATCCGTGACCTGACGGCGTTGCGCCGCGCCGTCGCCGAAGTCCGCGGGCACGGCGACCGGGTCGCGCTGGTGCCGACGATGGGTGCGCTCCACGCCGGCCACATGGCGTTGGTGGACGAGGCGCGGCGACGTGCGGACACCGTCGTCGCGTCGATCTTCGTCAACCCGATGCAGTTCGGCGCGGGCGAGGACCTCGCGCGCTATCCCCGCCGCGAGGCGGAGGACGCCGCGATGCTGGAGGCGCGGGGCTGCGCGATCCTGTGGGCCCCCGACGCCGCGACGATGTACCCGCAAGGCTTCGCCACCACGATTGCGGTGGCCGGCGTATCCGAGCCACTGGAGGGCGCCGCGCGCGCCGGCCACTTCGACGGTGTGGCGACCGTGGTGTGCAAGCTCCTCAACCAAGTGGCCCCGGACGTCGCCCTGTTCGGGGAGAAGGACTGGCAGCAGCTCGCCGTCGTCCGCCGCATGGCCGCCGACCTCGATCTTCCCGTGGAGATCGCGGGCGTGGCGATCGTGCGCGACCAGCACGGCCTCGCGCTCTCCTCGCGCAACGCCTATCTGACGGCTGACGAACTCGCGGCGGCACGCGCGCTGCCCCGCGCGCTGGAAGAGGCGGCGACCGCGATCGCGCGGGGGGAGCCGGCGGCGGTCGTGGTGGCGCTCGCGGCCGAGCGGCTGACGCGGGGCGGCTTCGCGACGGTCGACTATGTCGCGCTCGCCGATGCCGCGACGCTGCGGCCGGTCGACGCGCTCGATGGGCGTCCCGCGCGGCTGCTCGCGGCGGCGCGGATCGGCAAGGCGCGGCTTATCGACAACATCGCGATCGAACCGAAGTAAACGGCGCCGACGTTAACCAACTTTTTCCCGTTCGGCGGCCAAGTCTCCCGCATGACAGGGGAAGACCGGACATGGGAATCAGCCTTCACGCCGCCGCCATGATGATCGAGAGCAGGCTTCCGCACGCCTCGCTCGACGATCCGCAATCGCTCTACGATCTCGGCATCGCCTTCTCGACGGGCAGCGGCGGCGCCGACGTGGACCTCGTCGCGGCGCACAAGTGGTTCAATCTCGCCTCGGTCGCCGGCGACGAGCGCGCGCAGGAGTGCCGCGCCGAGATCGCCGAGGAGATGACCGCGCGCGAGATCGTCGAGGCGCAGAAGCAGGCGCGCGCCTGGCTCCAGCTCAGCCAGCGGCGCGCCGCCTGAGCGGCTAGCCCCGCTTGAACGGGGCGAGCTCTCCCAGCATCTCGATGTCGCGCGCGACCGCATCGCGCTCGCGCTCCAGAAAGTCCGCCACCGCAGCGCGAAAGCCAGGGTGAGGGATGTAATGCGCGGAGTAGGTCGGCACCGCCCGATAACCGCGCGCTAGCTTGTGCTCGCCCTGCGCGCCCGCCTCGACGCGCGAGAGGCCGCGCGCGATCGCCTCCTCGATCGCGCGGTAATAGCATAGCTCGAAGTGGAGGAAGGGCACTTCCTCGGTCGTCCCCCAGTAGCGCCCGTAGAGTGCGTCGCGCCCGATCAGGTTGAGCGCGCCGGCGATCGGCTTGCCGGCCCGATAGGCGAGGAACAGCAGCACCTTGTCGGGCATCCGTTCGGTCAGCATCGGAAAGAAGCGGCGGGTGAGATAGGGCCGGCCCCACTTCCGGCTGCCGGTATCCTGGTAGAAGGCCCAGAAGGCGTCCCACTCCGCCGCCCCGATCTCCGGCCCGGCCAGCGCGCGCACCTCCAGCCCCGACACCGCCGCCTCGCGCTCCTTGCGGATCGCCTTGCGCTTGCGCGACGCCAGCGCGTCGAGAAAATCGGCGAAGTCACGATAGCCGTCGTTGATCCAGTGAAACTGGCTGCCCGCCCGGATCATCCAGCCCGCCGCCTCGAAGTGGGCGAGCTGGGCCTCCTCGACGAAGGTCGCGTGCGCCGAGGAGAGATCGTGCTGGCGCACCACCGCCTCGGCGGCGGCGAGGAGCGCGGGTGCCGCGGCGGGATCGCGCAGCAGCAGGCGCGGGCCTGGCACCGGCGTGAACGGCACCGCCACCTGGAGCTTGGGATAGTAGCTGCCGCCGGCGCGCGACCACGCGTCCGCCCAGCCGTGATCGAAGACATATTCGCCCTGGCTGTGGCTTTTGGCGTAGCCGGGCAGGATGCCGGCGGGGCGGCCATCGCCGCCGTCGACGACGATCGGCAGCGGCTGCCAGCCGGCGCGCGCGGTGGCGCTGCCCGAGTCCTCGAGCGCGGAGAGGAAGGCGTGGCTGACGAAGGGATTGGCGTCGCCCGCGCAGGCGTCCCAGTCCGCCGCGGGGATCGAGCCGACGCCGTCGCCGAGGCGGGCGGTGACTTCGGTCACGACGCTCGCTGGCGATCAGGCGGCGCGCACGGCGACGATCGCATCCACCTCGACCGCCGCGCCGAGCGGCAGCACCGGCACGCCCACCGCCGACCGCGCGTGGCGCCCGGCCTCGCCGAACAGATCAGCCATCAGCTCGGAGGCGCCGTTGGCGACCTTGGGTTGATCGGTGAAGTCCGGCCCGCTCGCCACGAAGGCGCCGAGCTTCACCACGCGCTCGACCCGGTCGAGCGATCCGCCCAGCGCCGCCTTGACCTGCGCCACCAGCATCAGCGCGCAACGCCGCGCCGCCTTCTGCCCGCGCTCGACATCGTCCGCAGAGTCCAGCCGCCCGGTCATCAGCGCGCCCGCCTCGTCGAAGGGAAGCTGGCCCGAGACGTGGAGCAGGCCGGCCGCCTCGACGACGGGCACGTAGGCGGCGACGGGCGCGGCGGGCTTGGGAAGCGTGAGGCCAAGTTCGGCGAGGCGGGCGTCGATGTCCATCGCGCGGCCGCTACGCCCCGCGCTCCGCCTCGGTCAAGGCGGGAGCGGGGAGCGGGGCGGGACCTTCGGCGAAGCGCGCCTCGATCCACTCCGCCGCCTCGCGCCAGTCGTCGATGCGGGCGTGCGAGTCGGGCGCGCGCGGGCGGCGCACCGCCACCTGCGGCTCGGCGATCATGTGCAGCCGCCACACCTCGGGGCAGTGCTCCGCCACCGACTGCTGCTGGAAGGCGAGATCGTCGACGAACACCGCCGCCGACGGCCGGAACTCGTCGAGCAGCGCGCGCAGCGCCGGCCCCTTGCCGCCCTGGTTGCAGACGACGCGGTGCGCGATGCCATGGCCGCGAAGCTGCTCGACGCGCGGCGCCTGGCGGTAATCGCCGAGATTGGTGAGGATGACGATGTCGGCGTGCGCGCCGATCCGCTCCAGCGCGTGCAGCGCGTGCGGCACCAGCGTCTGGCGGCGCATTTCGGTGTCGAAGAAGCTGTCGAGATAGGGCCAGATCTCGGGGCCCGGCACGATCGCGCCGGTGTCGCGGCGGACCAGCGCCTCGCCCCAATTCTCCTCGTGGAGCGCGAAATCGATGGCGTGCTCGTCCGACAGCCAGTCGCGGAAATGCGCGACCATGTGGAGCAGCACCTCGTCGCAGTCGGAGACGAGCAGCGGGCGTCCGGTTGCGTCGGCGTTCATGCCGCCTCCAGCGCGCGTTGCGCGGCGATCAGCGCGGCGGGCTCGGTGCCCAGCGCGTCGGCGCAGGCGACGAGGTCGGGCTCGTGCGCCGCCAGGAAGCCGAGCGTGGCGGCGAGCAGCGCCGGTTCGGCCGCGCGCATCCGCAAGCCCGCCGCGTCTAGCCCGGTCAGCGCGAGCAGGCGCTCGGCACGCTGATCGTCGGCGAGTGTCCACGCCAGCGCGGCGAGCGCCAGGGCGTGGGGATCGGGCGTGTTTGTGTCGTACGCGCGCATCGCCTATCTCGACGGCCGGTTCAGGGCGGGAAGCGGCATTTGGTGGGCAAGGTGCTCGTTGTCGAGGACAACGAACTCAATCTCAAGCTGTTCTGCGACCTGTTGGAGGTCCACGGCCACGACACGCGCGCGGTGCGCGATGGGCGCGACGCGCTCGCCGCGGCGCGCGAGTTCGCGCCCGACATGATCGTGATGGACATCCAGCTACCCCATGTCAGCGGGCTGGAGATCATCGCCGCGATGCAGGCGGAGCCCGCGCTCGCGCGCATCCCGATCATGGCGGTGACGGCCTACGCGACGCCGCAGGACGAGGAGCGGGTGCGGGCGGCGGGCGCCGCCGCCTACGTGTCGAAGCCGATCTCGGTGATGCGCTTCATCGATGCCATCGAGGCGCTGGCGGCGGGATCGCCTCCCGCCTGAGCCTTACTTGATCTTGGCTTCCTTGAAGTCGACATGCTTGCGCACGACCGGATCGTACTTCTTGAAGCTCAGCTTCTCGGTCTTGGTCCGCGGGTTCTTCTTGGTGACGTAGAAGAAGCCCGTGTCGGCGCTCGATACCAGCTTGATCTTGACGGTGGTGGGCTTCGCCATGGCACGCTCCGGATCGGCACGATCCGTCCGGCGCCCGGCCGTCCTGCGGATCGATGAAAGCAAAAGAGCGGCGTCGCCGCCGCTCGTGAACGCCGGCGCTCCTGCGCGAAGCGGCCGCGGCTGTCAAGAAGTGCGTCGGCCGGCCATCCGCTTCACACGATCGCAACCATCGCGCGTTACGCTTCTTCGTAGAGGATCGGAGACAGGGCATGCGGGACGCGAAGGACGCGGCGCAGATGGTGCGGACGGACCTGTGCCGCAGGCTCGAACGGCTGGAGGCGGCGCTCGCCGCGCGCGGTCCGATCGGGCTCGCGGCCGAGGCCGCCGAGATCGGCGCGATCGCGGGCGAGCACGGCTTCCGCCCGGCGGTGCGGCTGGCCGAGGGGCTGGCGGTGGCGCTGGAGTCGGGCGGGCGCGGCGCGGCGGTCGGTCCGTGGATCGAGCGGCTGCGCGACGCGATCGGCTGCGAGGCTGCCGACACCGGCGCCGAGACCTCGTGGCTCTCCTCCGTCGTGGTGCGGCTGACCGGCTGAGCATCGCGTGGAGGCACTGATCCCCGCCCTTGTCGCGGCGGGGCTCGCCGAGATGGCCGGCCGGATGCAGCATCTGGCGGTGCTGCTCGCGCGGCGCTTCGGGCGCGTCGGCCCGGTGCTCGCGGGTCTGTTGCTCGCGGCGATCGCCAATATGGGCATGGGCGCGGCGCTGGGCGTCGCGCTCGGCCGCGAGGTGCCGCACAGCGCGGCGCGGCTGCTCGTCGGCGTGGCCCTGCTGCTCGCCGGCGGCGGCGCGCTCTTCCGGCCCACGCCCGCCCCCGCCGTGGATCGTTGGCGGCTGGGATCGCTGCTGTCCTCGTTCGGCGCGGCGCTGATCCTCGGCTTCGGCGAGTCGGCGGTGTTCGTCGCGGTGGCGCTCTCGGCGGCGAGCGGCGCGCCCGTCGAGACGGGCATCGGCGCTGCGATCGGGATTTTGCTCGCCTGCGCGCCCGCCGCCCTGTTCGCCGATCGCTGGACGGCGTTGCCGGCGCTGCGGTCCGCGCGCGTCGGCGCGGGCGTGCTGCTGATGCTCGCCGGCGCGGCGGTGGCGCTGTCGGCGCTGGAGATCGCCTGATCCGATCAGTCCGATCGGGTTTTCGCGCGCGACGCCAAGCAACTCATGCTCCGCACCATCGTTGCGCTGGCGACCGAGGAAACATGATGAGGAGCATCCATTTATGGCCGACGCCCCCGCGCCCGCGCTCGACACCCCGACCGATCTCGACGCCAAGAACACCGAGACGGCCGCCGACGCGCTGAACGGCGTGCTCGCGGACCTGTTCGCGCTCTACCTCAAGACCAAGAACTTCCACTGGCACATGTCCGGTCCGCATTTCCGCGATTATCACCTGCTGCTCGACGAGCAGGCGGACCAGATCTTCGCGATCACGGACGACGTCGCCGAGCGCATGCGCAAGCTCGGCAATCTCACGCTGCGCTCGATCGGCGACATTTCGCGCCGCCAGACGATCCGCGACAACGATCAGGAGTTCGTCGAGCCGCTCGCCATGCTCAAGGAGCTGCGTGACGACAATCTCGAGGTGGTGCGCCACTTCCGCGAGGCGCGCGAGAAGTGCGAGGATGCCGGCGACACGCCGACTTCGTCGATGATTGACGACTGGATCGACCAGGCCGAGCGCCGCGCCTGGTTCCTGTTCGAGGCCGCGCGCACGAACTGAGCCGGAAGACGGCTCCATAGAGCGGGCGGGGCGTCGGGAACGGCGCTCCGCCCACTTCGTTTCGGGAGCATGCAGGTCGGGGGAATGGCGCGATGATAAAGTGGGCGATCATCTTCCTCGTGCTCGGGCTGGTGTGCGGCGCGTTCGGTTTTACCGGCGCGGAGGGCACCTTCGTGACCATCGCCAAATTCCTGTTCGTGCTCGCGCTCATCGTGTTCGTGGTGCTGCTGGTGCTCGGCCTGCTCGCCGGGCGCGCGGTGTCCGACAGGCTGTAGCGCGGGCGCGGGGTTGCGCGCCTTCTCGCAGCTTCTCGACGGGCTCGTCTACACGCGCTCCCGCAACGCCAAGCTGAAGCTGATCGGCGATTATCTGCGCGCCACGCCCGATCCCGATCGCGGTTGGGCGATGGCCGCGCTGACCGGCGCAGTCGACCTGAAGGCGGTGAAGCCCGCCGCCATCCACGCGCTCGTCGCGCAGCGCATCGATCCCGTGCTGTTCGGGATGAGCCGCGACTTCGTGGGCGATCTCGCCGAGACCGTGTCGCTGCTCTGGCCCAAGCCCGAAGGCGCTTGCGAGGAGATCGACGATGGCACGCTCGGCCTCGCCGCCGCCCTGGCTGCGCTCGACGAGGCGCCGCGCGCCGGGGCGCCCGCTTTGCTGGCGGACATGCTCGACCGGCTGGACGCCTCGGGCCGCTACGCGCTCCTCAAGCTCGCCACCGGAGAGCTGCGCGTCGGCGTCTCGTCGCGGCTCGCCAAGACGGCGCTGGCGCAGGCCTTCGGTCTCGACGTCGACGAGGTCGAGGAGCTGTGGCACGGACTCGCCCCGCCTTATGCCTCCCTGTTCGATTGGGCGGCACGCGGCGGCGAGCGGCCGGTGGCGGGCGCGCTCCCGGTGTTCCGCCCGTTCATGCTCGCCCATCCGCTGGAGGACGGCACCGTCGACCTCGCGGATTATGCCGCCGAGTGGAAGTGGGACGGCATCCGCGTCCAGCTCGTCCGCGTTGGCGACGAGGTGCGGCTCTACAGCCGCGCGGGCGACGATATCACCGGCACATTCCCCGATGTCGCCGCCGCCTTCGGCGAGGCGGCCACCGAGGACGCGGTGCTCGACGGCGAGCTGCTCGTGCGCGGGCTGGGCCAGGGCGGCGACGAGCATGGCGGCGGCGCGGCGAGCTTCAACTCGCTTCAGCAGCGGCTCGGGCGCAAGGCGGTGACGACGCGGATGATGGCGGACTATCCCGCCTTTGTCCGCCTCTACGACGCGCTGTTCGTCGGCGGCGACGACGTGCGGGCGCTGCCGTGGACCGAGCGCCGCATCCGGCTTGAGGCGTTTGCCGCGAGGCTGCCCGTCGATCGCTTCGACATCTCGCAGCTGATCGAGGCGGCAGACTTCGCCGCGCTCGGCGAGATCCGGCTCGGCTCGCGCGACGCCGCGATCGAGGGCGTCATGCTCAAGCGCCGCTCATCGCCCTACGTCGCGGGCCGGCGCGCGGGGCTCTGGTACAAGTGGAAGCGCGATCCGCTCGTCGCCGATTGCGTCGTCATGTACGCGCAGCGCGGTCACGGAAAACGTTCGAGCTACTATTCGGACTATACCTTCGGCTGCTGGACCGCGCCGCCAGAGGAAGGCGGCGAGCTGCTGCCTGTGGGCAAGGCCTACAGCGGCATCACCGACGAGGAGCTGCGCGAAATCGACCGCTTCGTGCGCAACAACACCGTGCAGCGCTTCGGCCCGGTACGCGAGGTGGCGAAGAGCTTCGTTCTCGAGATCGCCTTCGACTCGATCCACGGATCGAAGCGCCACAAGTCCGGTCTGGCGATGCGCTTTCCCCGCATCGCGCGCCTCAGGCGGGACAAGCCGGCGGCCGAGGCGGACCTGATCGACACGCTTCGGCGTATGATCCCGACGGAGGAGACGGAGATGACCGAGAAGAAGGGCCATGGCAGCGACACGGCCAAGAAGGCCAATGCGAAGGCGGCGAAGGAAGGCGAGAAGAACCCCCGGAAATCCTCCGCCGCGCAGGCCGAGCTCGGCAAGAAGGGCGGCAAGGCGGCGGCCAAGAAGAGCTGACGGCGCGCAAGCTACGTGCTTGTCCCGAATCGCACCGCCTGCTAGGGCCCGCGCTTTCCTGCGGCGGGGCATGGCTCCGGCCGCCGCTTGCCCGTGGAGACCAGAGGTTTATGCAGATCATCGTTCGCGACAACAATGTCGACCAGGCGCTCCGGGCTCTCAAGAAGAAGCTCCAGCGCGAGGGCGTTTATCGCGAGATGAAGCTGCGCCGCCATTATGAGAAGCCGTCGGAGAAGCGCGCGCGCGAGCGGGCCGCCGCGATCCGCCGCGCCCGCAAGGTGGAGCGCAAGCGCATGGAGCGCGACGGCGTCCGGTAATCGGTCTACTTCGCTGGCGACTGGCGAGGGCCGGCATCCGGATCGTCTCCGGATGCCGGCCCTCGCCGTTTCCGCGCTTCGCCTTGGCGCTGGACGGCGAGGCGCGGCGTCGCCATGAACCTTGCGTCAGCCTGAGGGAACCGCCCGCATGTCCGAAGTCACCGCCGTGCCGCTCCGCCCCGTCGCGAAGGGCACCGTCACCAAGGTCTGGATCGGCGTCGCGGTCGCGGCGCTGGCGGGGGCGGGGCTCGCCTGGGCGGGCACCGCTAAGCAGGTGGCGATGGGGCAGCCGCCGTCGGTCTTCCTTGCCAAGAACGCGAAGAAGCATGACGTCCACACCACCGCGAGCGGACTGGAGTACCAGGTCCTGACGGCGGGGCAGGCGGGGGCGAAGGCGGGCGCCACCGACATCGTGCTGATCGATTACGACGGCAAGCTGCTCGACGGATCGACCTTCGATTCGACGGCGCAACACGGTTCGCCCGCCGTCATGCCGGTGGCCGGCTCGATCCCTGGCTTCTCGGAAGGGCTCCAGCTCATGAGCCGGGGCGCGCGCTACCGCTTCTGGATCCCGCCGCAGCTCGCCTACGGCGCGCAGGGCGCGGGCGACGGGGTGATCCCGCCGAACAGCGTGCTCCAGTTCGACGTGACGCTGCACGAGATCGCGCCGCAGCAGCCGGGCGGCGGCGTCGCGGGGATGGGTGGCGCCGGCGCGATGTGATCGCGCGGGCGTCCCCGGGCTACTGGCGTAGCGTTCCGGTCGGCTTGGACTTCTGATCCTCCTTGGGATCGATACCGCTCCTCCGCTCCAGCGCCACCTTCGTCATCGCGACGATCGGGTCGGCGAACATCAGGCCGAGCAGACCGAACAGCGCGCCGAGCAGCAGCTGCATGCCCAGCACCAGCGCCGGCGCGAGGTCGACGGCGCGTCGTGCGACGATCGGCACGACGATATAGCCGTCGAGGATCTGGACGATCACGTAAACGCCGATCGCCAGGAACCCGGTCGTCGATCCTGCCGAGAAGCCGACGAGGATGGTGAGCGCGCCCGAGACGATCGCGCCGATGTTGGGCAGGAAGGCGAGCAGCCCGGTGATGACGCCGAGCAGCAGCGCGAACGGCACGCCGACGATCGAGAGCGTGATCGCCACCACCACGCCCTCGAACGCCATGCCGAACAGACGGCCAGCCATCAGCCGGCGGAGCGTCGACGCCATGTCGCGGCTGGTCTCGAAGAAGGCGGCGCGCTTGTCCTCCGGGATCAGCCAGGCCAGCCCGCGCTCGTAAATGCGCGGCTCGGCGGCGAAGAACAGGCCGAGCACGACGATCATCGCGCCCGACGTGACGCCGCCGAGCGCGGTGCCCACCGCGCTGGTGAGCTGCCCGAGCGAGCCCATGAGCTGCTTGCCCAGTTCGCCGATGCCGCCGCCGGCGCCGCCCGGCGGCATGACGCCGAGCTGCGTCGCCCATCCCTCGACGCGCGTCACCTGCGCCAACACCAGCGTCTTAAGCGCGGTGAACTGCGAGACGAGCGTCAGCCCGGCATAGAAGATCACGCCCACCAGGAAGATCAGCGCCAACACCGCGACCAGCGCCACCCGCCAGCCCCGTCCGATCGGCAGCACGCGGCCGAGTAGCCGCGCGCCGCCGTCGAGCATGGCGGCGAAGACGAGCCCTCCGACGATCAGCAGCAGCGGCTGCGCGAGCACGTAGAGCAGCACGATCGCGAGCACGACCGACACCCAGATGATCGCGCGCATCAGCTCCGCGCGCATCCCGGGATCGCGCATCTCCATCGGGCTCGGCGCCTCAATCGCGCGCGCCTGCGCCTCGGCGCGGGCACCGGCCTCGATACGGGTGTCGTCGCTCATCGCCTGTCGTCCTTGGTGCTGCGCGCCGGGTGCAGGCTGATCCCCGATCGGCCGCCGCGCAGCGCGGTAAGCCACGAGATCGGGTTATACCACTCGGACCGGCCGTCGAGCGAGAAGGTGATGAAGTCGGCGCGGCCGCCGAGATTCTCCCAGGGTACCGGTCCGCCCAGGCCAAGTTCCTCGGTCGGGTAGCGGCTGTCTGCCGATTCGTCGCGATTGTCGCCCATCACGAAGACCCGTCGAGGGGGCACGGTGACCGGCCCGTAATCGTCGCCCGAGCCGGGTATGTAGCCCATGTCGACCGTGTCGTAGCTGCGCCCGTTGGGCAGCGTCTCGCGGAAGCGCGGCAGCGCGCACACCCCATGGCCGCTCGCGTCGACGACGCGGTACTGCGCCTCCAGCCCGTGATCGCACGGCACGTTGGCGTCGATCGGGATCGCGGCAGGCGCCTCGGCGACGCGCGGCAGATCGCGGCCGTTGAGGCGGACGACGCCCTCATGGACCTCGATCGTGTCGCCGGGCAGGCCGATGACGCGCTTGATGTAATCGGATTGCTCGCCCGGCGGCGTCAGGATCACGACGTCGCCGCGCTCGGGCATATGGCCGAAGAACCGACCCGGCATGAAGGGCAGCACGTGGAAGGATGGCGAGACGTAGCTCCAGCCATAGGGGAACTTGCTCACCACCAGTCGATCGCCCTTGATGAGCGTCGGCATCATCGATTCAGACGGAATATAGAAAGGCTTGGCGATCAGCGAGTGGAAGCCGAGCACGGCGAGCACCAGCCAGAACAGCCCCTTGGCTTCCGCCCACCAGTCGGTGCCGGCCTTTGTCGGCGTGGCGGGGGCGGGGGGCGGCGCGGCGGGGCCGCCCTCGGGCGTGCTCTCGCGCGCGGTCGCGGTGGCGGCGGTGTCGGTCACGCGGGCGTCCTTGGTCAACGGCAGGGTCTCGCCTCGATCACCACGAAAGCCTGCGCCCAGGGTTGGTCGTCAGTCATCGTCAGGTGGACCGTCGCGGCGTGGCCTTCGGGTACCAACGCGTCAAGCGCTTCCTGCGCCCCGCCGGCGAGCGCCAGCGTCGGTGCGCCCGAGGGCAGGTTGACGACGCCGATATCGCGCAGGAACACGCCATGGCGGAATCCCGTGCCCACCGCCTTGGAAAAGGCCTCCTTGGCGGCGAAGCGCTTGGCATAGGTGGCGGCCCGGGTCAGCGTGCGGCGCTCCGCCCTCGCGCGCTCCTGCGGCGTGAAGCAGCGCCGCACGAAACGCTCGCCGAAGCGATCGAGCGAGGCCTGGATGCGTTCGATGCTGCAAAGGTCGGAGCCGATGCCGAGGATCACCGCGCCGCGTCCATCGACGCGCGCATCCGGCGGATCGCCTCCTCCAACCCGACGAAGATCGCCTCGCCGACCAGATAGTGGCCGATGTTGAGCTCGACGAGCTGCGGGATCGCCGCGACGGCCGCCACATTGTCGGTGGTGAGCCCGTGACCGGCATGGACCTCGATGCCGTTCTTGGCGGCGAGAGCGGCGGCATCGGACAAGCGGCGCAGCTCCATTTCGCGCACCTCGCCCTCCGCGTGCGCGTAGCGCCCGGTGTGAAGCTCGACGACGGGCGCGCCGAGGCTGAGCGCCGCCTCGATGTGGCGTGGATCGGGCTCGACGAACAGGCTGACGCGGATCCCCGCCTCCCCGAGCCGGGTGACGAGCGGCTTCAGCCGGTTGTGCTGTCCCGCCGCGTCGAGCCCGCCCTCGGTCGTCACCTCCTCGCGGCGCTCGGGCACGATGCAGGCGGCGTGGGGGCGATGGCGGAGCGCGATGGCCACCATCTCGTCCGTCGCCGCCATCTCCAGGTTGAGCGGCAGCGCGATCCCGCCGATCAGGTGCGCGATGTCGTCGTCGACGATGTGGCGGCGATCCTCGCGCAGGTGCGCGGTGATGCCGTCGGCGCCGGCGGCGGCGGCCATCCGCGCCGCGCGCAGCGGATCGGGATGCAGCCCGCCGCGCGCGTTGCGGATGGTGGCGACATGATCGATGTTGACGCCGAGGCGCAGCGGCGGCGTCATGCCGCGCACGCCACGGCGGAGAGCGCGCGATAGGCAAAGCCGCGCCCCTGCCAAACCTCGCCGAAGTCGAACGCCTCGCGGGCGGTGAACAGCACGAGCGCGCGGCCGCCGGCAGGGAGGATATAGTTGCGCACCTGCACGCCGCCGATCTGCCCGCGCCGCTCGACGATCGACACCGGCGCCGCGCAACCGGCGAGCGGCGCCTCGAACGCCCATTGGCCGAGCGCCGCTGCGCCGAGCCTCGGATCCCCCGTCCACATCTGCCGGGTGACGGCAGGCGGCAGCAGGCGATGCTCCAGCAGCGCGCGATCGAAGGCGTAGAGCGCGAGCGGGCTGCCGTAGGCGGAGCCGGCCGCGCCATAGACGCCGAGATCGCCGATCACGTCGGGGCGGCCGTGGCGATCGCGCCCGCCGACATGCGCGGCGGCGGGCACGCCAGGCCGGAAGAGGCCGATGCGGATGCCGAGCGGTCGCGCGATCCGCTCTTGGACCAGCGCCGCGAACGGCTTGCCCGTCACCCGTTCCAGCAGCGCGCCGAGCACGATGTAGTCGCAGTTGCTGTAGTGGAAGCCCGCGCCCGGCCGGCTCAGCGGATGCTCGGCGCAGAAATGCGTCGCCTCATACTGCATCGTGCCGGCGCCGTTCGCGGGCGTGTAGAAAGCCGGCAGCGCCGCTGGCTGCGCGGGATCGGGCTCGTTCGGATCGGCTATGCCGCTGGTGTGCTGGAGCAGCTCGCGGATCGTCACCTCGTCGGCGAACACCTGCGGCCAGTCGGGCCAGGCGCGCGTGATCGGCTCGTCGAGTGCGAGCCGACCGGCGGCGACCTCCTGCAGGACCAGGACGGCGGTGATCTGCTTGGTGACGGACGCCCAGCGCCACGTCGCGGTGGCGCGGTTGGGAACGCCGGGCGCCGCGAGCCCGGTGGCGATCACCGTTGAGGGCGTGGCGCCGCCGCCGGCGATCGCGACGCCCTCGAACCCCGCCTCGCGCACCACCTGCCGCAGCGACGGCGGCGCGGCGGGCGACGCCGCGGCGGCGAGCGCGAGCGCCGCCACCGCCATCCTCACGCCGCCGCCCCCGCGTGGTTCAGGGCGCGGCTGCCCGGCTTGATCGCGGGGATGGCGGCGAGTTCGGGCGGTAGCGCGTCCGCCGCGTAGGTCGGCACGTCGAGCCGCACGAGCGCGGTGAGCGGTACGCCGACGTCGGCGCGGCCGTTGGAGCGATCGACGAGGCACGCGGCCGCGATCACTCGGCCGCCCGCCGCCTCGATCGCGGCGATCGCCTCGCAGCTGGAGAGCCCGGTGGTGACGACGTCCTCCATCATCAGCACCTTCTGCCCCGCCTCCAGCGCGAAGCCGCGCCGGAGCTCGAACGTGCCGCTCGGCCGCTCGACGAACATCGCGGGCACGCCCAGCGCACGCGCCATCTCGTAACCCGCGATCACGCCGCCCATCGCGGGCGACACCACCGCCGAGACGCCGGCATGGACGGCGGGCGAGAGGCGCGAGGCAAGCTCCGCGCAGAGCCGCGCCGCGCGCCGGGGGTCCATCAGCACGCGCGCGCACTGGAGGTAGGTGGCGGAACGCAGCCCCGAGGACAGGATGAAGTGGCCGTCGAGCAGCGCGTCCGCGGCGCGGAACTCGGTCAGCACTTCCTCGTCGGTCATCGCGTGCGTACCTCAAGCTACCCGTGCCGCGCTGATAGGGTGCCGACCCGCCCCCTTCAATGGCGGCCGCCGGGCATGGGGCGCAACGTCCGGAACCTGCATTGTTTTGGTGCGGCGCGGCGCTTGAGCGGCGGGCGCCTGTTGCTATAAGGCCGCTGCTTGACGCCCCACCGGGGCGGGTGAAAGGGTGGCGATGACACGGATCAAGGGGATGCTGGCGGCGATCGGGCTGACGGCGCTGGCGTTGACCGGCGCCGCCTCGGCGCAGCCGATCACCAGCGCCTCGCCGACGACCGTGGGCACCGATTCGACCGCCGGCGCTACTCCGCCAACGGTGACGTCGGCTAACGCGCCCGCTCCTGTTGCCGCCACCGGCGCGGCGGCCGCTCCCGCGACGGCGCCGGCCGCCGCCGCCGCCAAGAAGCCCATCCCGCAATTCTACAAGCCTACTCCCGGCATCGGCCAGCCGACCGACTCGATCGGTCTCCAGCCGCAGGAGACGGGCCTCGGCCTGCGCGCGCGCCATTTCCACGACGCGATCCTGCTGCCGGTGATCGTTGTCATCTCGCTGTTCGTGCTGTTCCTGCTGCTGTGGCTGGTCGCGCGCTTCAACCGCCGCGTGAACGCCACGCCGTCTACCACGTCGCACAACACCGTGCTGGAGGTGGCCTGGACGGTGGCGCCGGTGCTGATCTTAGCGCTGCTCGCGGTGCCGTCGATCGGCCTGCTCGCCGCGCAGTACGACACGCCCAAGCCCGACCTGACGGTGAAGGTGATCGGCCACCAGTGGTACTGGTCCTACCAATATCCCGATAACGGTGACTTCGAGGTCGTCTCCAACATCCTGACCGATGCACAAGACAAGGCGAAGGGCGAACCCCGCCAGCTCGGCGTCGACGAGCGCATGGTGGTGCCGGCCGGCAAGGTGGTGAAGGTCATCACCACCTCCGACGACGTGATCCATTCCTTCGCGGTGCCCGCCTTCTGGACCAAGATGGACGCGGTGCCGGGCCGCCTCAACGAGACGTGGTTCAAGGTCGATCGCCCCGGCGTCTATTACGGCCAGTGCTCGGAGCTGTGCGGCGCGCGCCATGGGTACATGCCGATCGCGGTCGAGGTCGTGACGGACGCGCAGTGGCGCCAGTGGATCGCCGCGCGCGGCGGCACCATCGGCGGCAAGGCAACCTCGTCCGACGCGACCCAGAACTCGCCCGTCAGCAACCCCGCCGCCGCGACCGCCAAGCCGGGCGCCTACGGCGAAGGCGTCGAGGGCGCCGCCACCATCGACGCGACCGCGAAGGCTCAGCCTTACGGCCAGCGCGCCACGAACAACTGAAGGCCGGACAGATGACCGATACCGCCGCCGACGCCCGCTTCTTCCAGCCGCACGAGGCGCACGAGCATCATCACGACGCCGATCACAAGCCCGGCTTCTTCGCCCGCTGGTTCCTGTCCACCAACCACAAGGACATCGGCACGCTCTACCTGATCTTCGCAATTACCGCGGGGATCATCGGCGGCGCCATCTCCGGCGTGATGCGCGAGGAACTGGCGCATCCCGGCATCCAGGTGCTGCCGCTCGTCCATTCGCTGCTCGGCGGGCCGGCCGGCAATGATGCCATGCTCCACCTGTGGAACACGATGGTGACGGCGCACGGCCTCATCATGGTGTTCTTCATGGTGATGCCCGCGATGATCGGCGGCTTTGGCAACTGGTTCGTGCCGATCATGATCGGGGCGCCGGACATGGCGTTCCCGCGCATGAACAACGTGTCCTTCTGGCTCATCATTCCGGCCTTCATGCTGCTGCTCGGCTCGGTCTTCGTGCCCGGCGGCACGGGGCAGGGCGCCGGCACCGGTTGGACCGTCTATGCGCCGCTCTCCACCTCGGGCTCGGCGGGCCCGGCGGTGGACATGGCGATCCTGGCGCTGCACCTCGCGGGCGCGTCCTCGATCCTCGGCGCGATCAACTTCATCACCACCATCTTCAACATGCGCGCGCCGGGCATGACGCTGCACAAGATGCCGCTGTTCGTGTGGTCGGTGCTGGTCACCGCCTTCCTGCTGCTGCTGGCGCTGCCGGTGCTCGCCGCCGCGATCACCATGCTGTTGACCGACCGCAACTTCGGCACCGCTTTCTTCGACGCATCGGGCGGCGGCGATCCGATCCTGTACCAGCACCTCTTCTGGTTCTTCGGCCACCCCGAGGTCTACATCATGATCCTGCCGGGCTTCGGCATGATCAGCCAAATCGTCGCGACGTTCAGCCGCAAGCCGGTGTTCGGCTATCTCGGCATGGCCTATGCTATGGTGGCGATCGGCGTCATCGGCTTCGTCGTGTGGGCGCACCACATGTACACGACCGGCCTCGACGTGAACACGAAGATGTACTTTACCGCCGCCACCATGGTGATCGCGGTGCCCACCGGCATCAAGATCTTCTCGTGGATCGCGACGATGTGGGGCGGCTCGATCGAGTTCAAGACGCCGATGGTTTGGGCGTTCGGCTTCATCTTCATGTTCACCGTCGGCGGCGTCACCGGCGTCGTGCTCGCCAATGGCGGCATCGACAACTACATGCAGGACACCTACTACGTCGTGGCGCACTTCCACTACGTGCTGTCGCTTGGCGCGGTGTTCTCGCTGTTCGCGGGCTTCTACTACTGGTTCCCGAAGATGAGCGGCAAGATGTACAACGAGCTGCTCGGCCACGTGCATTTCTGGCTGTTCTTCGTGGGCGTGAACACGCTCTTCTTCCCGATGCACTTCCTCGGGCTTCAGGGCATGCCGCGCCGCTATCCCGACTATCCCGATGCATTCGAGCATTGGAATGGCGTCGCGACGACGGGCTACCACATCATGGCGCTCGGCATGGCGGTGTTCTTCGTCAACATCGCCTGGTCCCTGATCGCGGGGAAGAAGGCGTCGGCCAATCCATGGGGTCCGGGCGCGACCACGCTGGAGTGGACGCTGTCCAGCCCGCCGCCGTACCATCAGTTCGAGCAGCTCCCGAAGATTGACTGATCGGGCGCTTTCAGGTGACGGGCGGCCGGGGCGGTGCTACCGCTCCGGCCGCTGCTTTTCGCGAGTTTGGACGCCATGGCGACCGTGTTGACCCATCTCGCTGGCGAAGGTGATCGCATCGACGGCCTGCCCGCCGATTGGCGGGACTTCGTCGCGCTCACCAAGCCCGGCGTGCTGCGCCTCGTCGTGTTCACCGGCCTTTGCGGGCTACTCGCGGCGCCTGGCCACGTCCATCCGGTGATCGCGCTCACCGCCATCCTGTGCATCGCGCTCGGCGCTGGCGCGGCGGGTGCGCTCAACCAATGGTACGAGGCGGACCTCGACGCCAAGATGAAGCGGACTCGCAACCGCCCGCTGCCTGCCGGCCGCATGGAGCCCGACGCGGCGCTGCAGTTCGGCGTCGGCGTCGCGGTTGCCTCCGTCGTGCTGATGGGGCTGGCGGTGAACGCGCTCGCCGCCGCGATCCTCGGCGTGTCGATCCTGTTCTACGTCGTCGTCTACACGATGTGGCTGAAGCGCCGGACTCCGCAGAACATCGTGATCGGCGGAGCCGCCGGCGCCTTCCCCGCGCTGATCGGCTGGGCGGCCGCCACCGGACGGGTGGACGCGCTGCCGATCCTGCTCTTCCTCCAGGTGTTCCTGTGGACGCCGCCGCATTTCTGGGCACTCTCGCTATTCGTCAACTCGGACTATGCCGCCGCCGGCGTGCCGATGATGTCGGTGGTCGCGGGGCAGCGCTCCACCCGGCTCCAGGCCTTTCTCTACTCGCTGCCGATGGCCGCGGTGGCGGTGGCCCCCTGGCCGATGGGCCTCGTCGGGCCGATCTACGGCGTCGCCGCCGTCCTGCTCAACATCGTCTTCGTGGTGCTTGCGGCACGCGTCGGCTTCAGCGGCGAACCCGACGCCACCAAGATGCGCGCCGAGCGCCGGCTGTTCGGCTACTCCATCCTCTACCTGTTCGCGAGCTTCGGCATGCTGGTCGTCGACCGGCTGCTCGCCTGATGCCGCGCCACGACTATGAGGAGGAGCGCGAGCTGCGCCGCGACGCTGCGATCCGGCAGCGGCAGAAGAGCCGCGCGCTGGTCACCGCGCTGATCCTTGGTGGGCTGGTGGTGCTGTTCTACGCGATCAGCATAGCCAAGATGATGTGAGCCGGGCGACCGCCGAACGCCCGATGACCGCCACGCGCAACATCCGCACCGGGCTGATCGCGGGCGCGGTCGCCTGCTCTATGGTCGGCATGGGCTTCGCCGCCGTGCCGCTCTACCGCATCTTCTGCCAGCAGACCGGCTATGGCGGCACCGCGCGCATCGACGAGGCCGCGCACGCGCCGGGCGATACCGGGCGCATCGTCACGGTGCGTTTCGACGCCAACGTGTCCGACAAGCTCGGCTGGCGGTTCGAGCCCGAGGCCAGGAGCAAGTCCGTCGCGATCGGCGCGCGCCAGCTCACCTATTTCGATGCGACCAACCTGACCGACAAGCCGCTCACCGGATCGGCGGTGTTCAATATCACCCCCGATCAGGCCGCGCAGTACTTCGTCAAGGTGCAGTGCTTCTGCTTCACCAAGCAGACTCTACAACCCGGCGAGACCCAGCGCATGCCCGTGGTGTTTTACGTCGATCCCGCCTTCCTCAAGGATCCGGACGACAACGGCGTGCGCGAGCTCACGCTCAGCTACACCTTCTATCCAGTGGACCCGGCCAAGGCCGCGAGCTAAGGCACGGGCGACAGAGGACAACGGGGACGGACATGGCCGGCGCCAAAGACCATCAATACCACATCCTGCCGCCCAGCCCGTGGCCGATCCTGAGCGCCTTCTCCGCGCTGGTGATGGCCGCGGGCCTCATCATGTACATGCACGCCTATCCGTTCGGGAAGATCGTGCTGCCCATCGGCGCGGCGCTCGTCACGCTGTGCATGTGCTCCTGGTGGTCCGACGTCATCAAGGAAGGCAAGGAGGGCCACCACACCCCCGTCGTGTCGCTCCACCTGCGCTACGGGATGATCCTGTTCATCGCGTCCGAGGTGATGTTCTTCGTCGGCTGGTTCTGGGCCTATTTCGACGCCTCGCTGTTCCCCAAGGCGGCGGAGGTGGTCGGCGGCGTCTGGCCGCCGAAGGGGATGGAGGTCATCAACCCCTTCCACTTCCCGCTGCTCAACACGCTGATCCTGCTGTGCTCGGGCACCACGGTCACCTGGGCGCACCACGCGCTGATCCACGGCGACCGCAAGGGTCTGAAGACCGGGCTGTGGGCGACGATCCTGCTCGGCCTGCTGTTCACCTCGATCCAGGCTTATGAGTATGCCGACGCGCCGTTCGCCTTCAAGGGCAATATCTACGGCGCCACCTTCTTCATGGCGACGGGCTTCCACGGCTTCCACGTCATCATCGGCACCATCTTCCTGATCGCCTGCCAGATCCGCGCCTACAAGGGCGAGTTCACGCCCCGCGCGCACTTCGGGTTCGAGGCGGCCGCCTGGTATTGGCACTTCGTCGACGTCGTGTGGCTGTTCCTGTTCCTGACGATCTACGTCTGGGGCGGCTGGGGTGGCACTTACGCCTCCTGATCCGGAAGCGGAGCCGACCGGCGGCCACGTGCCGCCGGACGCCATGACCGACGGCGAGCCTCCGACGATCGTCGCCGTCGGCCTGCGCGGCCTCTGCCCGCGCTGCGGTGCGCCCACGCTGTTCGACGGCCTTATCCGCTTCGCGCGCCGCTGCCGCGCCTGCGGGCTCGATCTCACGGCGTTCAACGTGGGCGACGGGCCGGCGGCGTTCCTGACGCTGATCGTCGGCACCATCGTGACGGCGGGCGCGATCATCCTTCAACTTGCGGCCGATCCGCCCTTCTGGGTTCACATCATACTGTGGGTGCCGGTGACGATCCTGCTGGTCCTGGCGATGCTGCGCGTCGCCAAGGGCATGCTGATCGCATCCGAATATCGCAATCGCGCCGGCGAGGGCCGCTTGAGCCCGCGCGCCAGCGGGGAGTGAGCCGGCGGTGAGGCGCGTCCCGGTGCTGCCGACGCTGCTGGTCGCGGCGGCGGTGGCGGCGATGATCGCGCTCGGCGTGTGGCAGCTTCACCGGCTCCGCTGGAAGGAGGCGCTGATCGCGCGGTACGAGGCGGCGGCGACGCTGCCGCCGGTCGGCTTCCCGCGTGTGCCGACCGACCAGTCGCTCCTGTTCCGCCGCTCCGAAGTCTTCTGCCTGCAGCCCACCGCCTGGCGCGCGAGCGCCGGGCGCGATCGTACCGGTCGCTCCGGCTATCGCCACGTCGCCGACTGCCGCACCGGCGCGGAAGGGCCGGGCGTCGCGATCGACATGGGCTGGTCGGATCGTCCGGAGGCGCCCGGCGGCTGGCGCGGCGGCAGGGTGACGGGCACGATCGGCCCCGATCGCAACGCGCAGGTGCTGCTGGTGGCGGACGAGGCAGCGCCCGGCCTCGTCCCGAGCGCCAGGCCGGACGTCGCGGTGGTCTCGAACAATCACCTCGCCTACGCGGTGCAGTGGTTCCTGTTCGCCGCGATCGCGGCGATCATCTACGCGGTGGCGCTGTGGCGGCGGCCGCCCCGCTGAGGACGCGCGACGATCATCCTTTCAGGCGCATGTCCAGGTAGCCGTCCACCGAGGCCATCAGCTCGGGCATCTCGTCGGCGAAGAAGTGGTTCGCGCGCGGGATGGTGTCGTGATGGATGGTGATGTGCTTCTGGGTGCGCAGCTTGTCGACCAGCTTCTGCGTGGCCGGCGGCGTCGCCACCTCGTCCTGATCGCCCTGGATGATGATCCCCGATGACGGGCACGGCGCCAGGAAGGTGAAGTCGTAGAGGTTGGCAGGCGGCGCGATCGAGATGAAGCCGCGCACCTCGGGCCGCCGCATGAGGAGCTGCATCCCGATCCACGCGCCGAACGAGAAGCCGGCGACCCAGGTCTGGCTCGCCTCGTGGTGGAAGCTCTGCACCCAGTCGAGCGCCGAGGCCGCGTCCGAGAGTTCACCCACCCCGTTGTCGAACACGCCCTGCGACTTGCCGACGCCACGGAAGTTGAAGCGCAACGTCGCGAAGCCGCGCCGCACGAACGTCTGGTAGAGCGCCTGCACGATGCGGTTGTTCATCGTGCCTCCCGCCTGTGGATGCGGGTGGAGGATGAGCGCGACCGGCGCGCGGGGCCGGGGGCCGGGGCTGAACCGCCCCTCGAGACGGCCTTCGGGGCCGGGGAAAATGACTTCGGGCATAAGTTTCGGCGGAAAACCTGGAGACGGGCGCGTGCGCCGGGGAGCGGCGGCCTATATAGAGCCGCACCGCCCTCGCGCAATCGCGGGTGCGAGGAGGAGTGTCCCCGCTTGGCCGTCGCATCGCGCGTCTACCTCGATCATGCCGCCACCACGCCGGTGCTGCCGCGCGCGCGGGCGGCGGTGATGGAGGCGATGGAGCGGTGGGCGAACCCCTCGTCGCCGCACGCGCAGGGACGCGCCGCGCGCGCGGCGCTGGAGGAGGCACGGGCGCGGATCGGCGCGGCGCTCGGCCTGCCGCACGCCATCCTCTTCACCGGCGGCGCGAGCGAGGGGATCGCGGCGGTGTTCGCGCGCGTCGTGGCCGGCGGTCGCGTCGTCTCGGCGGCGGAGCATGACGCGGTCACGCGGATCGCGGGCGAACGCGCGGTCACCTGTTCGGTCGACGCCGACGGTCTCGCCGATCCGGAGGCGCTCGCCGCCGCGATGGCGTCGGCGGGGCCGCGCCCTCTCGTTGCGATCCAGCTCGTCAACCCGCAGACCGGCGTAGTGCAGGACGTCGAACGCATCGGCGGCACGGTGCGTGCGGCGGGCGGGCTGTGGCTGTGCGACGCGACGCAGGGCGCGGGCAAGATGCCGCTGCCCGACGCCGACTTCCTCGTCCTCTCCGCGCACAAGTTCGGCGGCCCGCCGGGGATCGGCGCGCTGCTCGTGCGCGATCTGGCGACGCTCGCCGCCACCGGCGGGCAGGAGCAGGGCTACCGCGCCGGCACCGAGAACCTGCCCGGCGTCGCCGGCATGGCGGCGGCGCTGGACGAAGGGCGCGACTGGCTCGCGCGCGTGGCCGAGCTTCGCGGCACGTGCGATGCGGCGATCAGGGCGGCGGGTGGCGAGATCGTGGCAGCGGCCAGCCCGCGCCTGCCGACCATCGCCTCCTACCGGATGCCTGGCGTATCGGCCGCCGCGCAGCTCGTGCGGCTCGATCTGGCCGGGATCGCGGTGTCGGCGGGCAGCGCCTGCTCGTCGGGCACGATGAAGCCGAGTCCGGTGCTCGCCGCGATGGGCGTGCCTCACCCCGACGAGGTGATCCGCGTCAGCTTCGGCCGCACGACCACCGACGGCGACGTCCAGTGCTTCCTCGCGGCGTGGGGTGCCATCGCCGCCGACGTGCGGGCGCGCGCGGCATGATCTATCTTGACTATCAGGCGACGACGCCGCTGGCGCCCGAGGCGCGCGCTGCGATGCTGCCCTTCCTGGACGAGACCGAACGTGCGGGTTTCGGCAATCCGCACTCCGCGCACCGCCCCGGCCGTGAGGCCAGGGCGGCGGTGGAGTTCGCGCGCGCGCAGGTCGCGGCGCCGTTCGGCGCCGGCGGGCGTCTCGTCTTCACCAGCGGTGCCACCGAGGCGATCAACTGGGCGATGAAGGGCGTCGCCGCCGCGCGCCCCGACCGCCCGCGCATTGTCACCATCGCCACCGAGCATGCCGCCGTGCTCGATACCGCCGGCTGGCTCGCACGGCAGGGCCGCGACGTCGTCGTCCTCCCGGTCGACGGCGAGGGCCTCGTCGACCTGGACGCGGCGGCGCGCGCGATCGACGACACCACCGCGTTCGTCGCGGCGATGCTGGTCAACAACGAGATCGGCGTGATCCAGCCGATCGCCGAACTGGGCGCGATGGCGCGCCGGGCGGGTGCGGTGATGCTGTGCGACGCGGTGCAGGGCTATGGCCGCGTCGCGATTCCGGCGGCGGCGTGCGATCTGATCGCGGTTTCCGCGCACAAGATCCACGGGCCTAAGGGCATCGGCGCGCTGTGGCTGCGCGACGGCGTGGCGATCGAACCGCTGCTGCACGGCGGCGGACAGGAGGCGGGGCGCCGCTCGGGTACGCTCGCGCCGATGCTGTGCGCGGGCTTCGGCGCGGCTGCGGCGGTGACGCGCACGCGGATCGACAACGACGCCGCGCACGTCGCGCGGCTGTGGCGGCGGGTGGGCGAGGGTTTGAGTGGCGACTGGATGCTCAACGGCGCCGCCAACCCGCGCTGGCCCGGCAACCTTAATCTCCGTCGCGAGGGGCTCGACGTCGCCCGGCTGATGGCGGAGGTGCGCGGCGTCGCCTTCTCCGCCGGCTCCGCCTGCGCGAGCGGATCGGGGCGGCCGAGCCACGTGCTCGCCGCGATCGGGCTGACGGACGCGGAGGCGCGCAGCTCAATCCGGCTCGGCTTCGGCCGCTACACCACCGCCGACGAGGTCGACGTCGCGGTCGCCGCGATCGCGCAAGCCGCCGACGCGCAGCGGGCCTGGGCGTGACGCGCGTGCGCTTCCTCGACACGGGCGGCGGCCTCTCCGCCGAGGTGGAGGCGGCGCCCGGCGCCCGGCTGCTCGACGTCGCGCAGGCGGCGGGCCAGCCGCTGGAGGGCACGTGCGAGGGGCAGATGGCCTGCTCGACCTGCCACGTGATCGTCGATCCCGCCGATTTCGCGCGGCTGCCGCCCGCCTCCGAGATGGAGGAGGACCTGCTCGATCTCGCCGCGCACGCGACGCGCACCTCGCGGCTCGCCTGCCAGATCATGCTTGCCCCCGATCTCGCCACGCTGACGGTCCGCATGCCCGGCACCGCTCGCGACATGACGCGGCGTTGACGCCACGGCATGCCCAAGATCGTCCTGCACCTGACCGACGAGCTGGCGGCGTTCGTGCGCCAGGAGGTCGCGCACGCCGGCTACCCGGATGCCGAGGCCTTCGTGCAGGCGCTCGTCATGGATCATCACGAGCGTCGGCTGGCGCGGCTGCGCGCGCTGATGGAGGCGGGGGACGCGGCCTCGCTCGACGCGTTGCGCGAGGCGACGCGGCGCCGCTACCGGGGGGAGGGCGCCTAGCGCGCGCTTGCGAGGCGGCGCGGCTTCGCGCATAGCGCCCGCGGGAGTCGGGCGGACGGTGCCGTCGCCAACCCGGTCAGGTCCGGAAGGAAGCAGCCGCAACGATTCCGTACCGGGTCGTTCCGGCTCCCACCGCCCCCCACGCCGGCGCTTCTAGAAGCACTCGTCGAGCATGAGGTGGAAGCGCAGCCGCCGCTCGTTCACCGCCGCGATGCCGATGCGCGCCAGGAAGCGCTCGCGCAGCTCCGCGTCGAACTCGCCGAGGCACTCCCACAGGATGGCGACGTCCTGATGAGGGTCCGCGACGCCGAGCCGCCCGACGTCGAGGCAGCCGGCGACGCCACCCTCCGCCATCACGATGTTGTCGAGCGAATAGTCGCCGTGCGTCACCACCCGCCCGGCATCGAACGGCAGCAGCGTGGTTATCTCCTCCCACAATCGCGCGGCGCTCCATCCCGCATGGTCCTCGCCGAAGTCCGATTCGTCGATCTCTCCCGCCTCCAGCCGATCGCGCGCGTGGGCGAGCCGCAGCGCGTGGCCCGCCTCGAACGGGCAGCGATCGACGGGGAGCGCGTGGATGCGCCTCAGGAAGTCGGCGAGCGCATCGACCACCTCGCCGCGCCGGCCGGGCCGGGCGTCGAGCGCCTGCCACGCGGTCGGCCCCGCGATGGCGTCGGTCAGCAGCCACGCCGCGTCGCCGTCCACCGTCAGGTGGCGCACCGCCGGCACCGGCAGGCGCCCGGCGAGCCAGCGCAGCCGCGTGGCCTCGTCGAGTATGTCGGCGGTTCGGGCACCGTCGCCTTGCTTCAGGTAGTAGTCCGCGGCGCCCGGCCGGTGCAGCCGCCATACCGCGCAACCGGCCTCGCCCACGGTGTCGCGCGACCAGGCGCGGCCGGCGATCCGCTCCGCCAGCGCCGCCGGGAGGATCGGCGGCTCGCATGTCCGTTCGCGCTCCACCCGCTCCGCCCTCGACCGCCGCCGCCCATGCCCCTATCTTCGCGCGGCATGCCCGACTCCCTCGATCTTGGCGAGCCGCCGCAACCGGTAGCCGCGCAGCCCTACCGCGTGCTGGCGCGCAAATACCGCCCGCGCACCTTCGCCGAGCTGATCGGGCAGGACGCGATGGTCCAGACGCTGGGCAATGCGATCAAGCGCGATCGGCTGGCGCACGCCTTCCTGCTCACCGGCGTGCGCGGCGTCGGCAAGACGTCGACCGCCCGCCTGATCGCCAAGGCGCTCAACTGCGTCGGGCCGGACGGCGCGGGCGGGCCGACGATCGATCCCTGCGGCGTCTGCGAACCCTGCCGCGCGATTGCGGAGGGTCGCCACATCGACGTCGTCGAGATGGACGCCGCCAGCCACACCGGCGTCGACGACGTGCGCGAGATCATCGAGGCGGTGCGCTACTCGGCGGTGTCGGCGCGCTACAAGATCTACATCGTGGACGAGGTCCACATGCTCAGCCGCAACGCGTTCAACGCGCTCCTCAAGACGTTGGAGGAGCCGCCGCCGCACGTGAAGTTCCTGTTCGCCACCACCGAGGTGAACAAGGTGCCGGTGACGGTGCTGTCGCGCTGCCAGCGCTTCGATCTGCGCCGCATCGGGGCCGACCTGCTCGCCGCCCACTTCGCGCGCGTCGTCGAGGCGGAGGGCGCGGAAGCGGAGCCCGAGGCGCTGGCGCTGATCGCGCGCGCGGCGGAGGGCAGCGCGCGCGACGGGCTGTCGATCCTCGACCAGGCGATCGCGCATGCGGGCATGGAGGAGAGCGGCGTCACCGCCGCGCAGGTCCGCGACATGCTCGGCCTGTCCGATCGCGGCGCCGTGCGCCGGCTGTTCGGCGATATCTTGAAGGGCGACGCGCCCGCCGTGCTCGCCGCGCTGGCGGAACAGCACGCGCTCGGCGTCGATCCGGCGGGGCTGATCCGGGGGCTGCTGGAGGCGGTGCACGGCGTCACGCTCGCGAAATCGGGCGCCGCGCCCGATCCCGCCCACTCCGTCGAGGATCGCGAGGCGATGGCGGGTTATGCCGATAGGCTTGGCCACGCCACGCTGCACCGGCTTTGGCAGCTCCTCCTCAAGGGGTTGTCCGAGGTCGAGACCGGCACGATGCCGCAGGAGGCGGCGGAGATGGCGCTGCTGCGCATCGTCCACGCCGGCCAGATGCCCGATCCCGGCGAGCTGGCGCGGCGGCTGGAGGGCGGCCTGCCCGCACCCGGCGCCCCCAGCGCCGCGCCGTCGGCCGCCCCGCCGCCCGCCGCGCCCGAGACTTTCGCTGCGCTGGTGGCGGCGCTCGACCGGCGGCACGCGCACCTCGCGCAGCAGCTCCACGATTATGCCAGCCCCGTCCGCTACGCGCCGCCCGAGCTCGTGCTCCACCCGCGTCGCCCGCTCGACGGCAATCTCGCCGCCGCGCTGAAATCGGTCGCGGACATCGGCTGGCGCGTCTCGCTATCGGAGGAGCCCGGCGAGCCGACGCTGCGCGAGCAGGAGCTCAAGGCCAAGGCGGACGCGCACGCCGCGATCCTGGATCACCCGGTGGTGGCGGCGGCGATGGCCGCGTTCCCCGGTGCCGAACTCGTCGAACACGCAAGGAGCTGACATGGACATCGAGCAGTTGATGAAGGCCGCGCAGAACGTGCAGGAGCAGCTCACCTCCGCGCAGGCGGGGCTGGAGAAGATCGAGGTCGAGGGCGCCTCGGGCGGCGGGCTCGTCAAGGTGCGCGCCACCGCCAAGGGCCGCATCCTGTCGATCGCAATCGACGACAGCCTGGTGCAGCTCTCCGAGAAGGCGATGCTGGAGGATCTGATCGCCGCCGCCTTCAACGACGCGCGCAGCAAGGCGGACGCCGCCTCCAACGACGAGATGGGCAGGCTGACCGCCGGCCTGCCGCTGCCGCCGGGCTTCAAGCTGCCAAACTTCTGATCAGCGCGGCAGGGCGGCGTCCCGCCGCCCGAACCGTGACTCGCGCAGTGCCGCTTTGCCCCCGTGGCAAGCGGCATTAAGGCGCGCGGCATGACCGACGCCTCATCCCGCCGCACATTCGCGATCATCTCCCACCCCGACGCGGGCAAGACCACGCTCACCGAGAAGCTGCTGCTCGCCGGCGGCGCGATCCACCTCGCCGGCGAGGTGCGCGCGCGGGGCGCCAATCGCCGCGCGCGATCGGACTGGATGAAGATCGAGCAGCAGCGCGGCATCTCCGTCACCTCGTCGGTGATGACGTTCGAGCGCGTCTTCGAGGGGCTGGGCGGGCTCACCTTCAACCTGCTCGATACGCCGGGGCACGAGGATTTTTCGGAGGACACCTACCGCACGCTCACCGCCGTCG
The DNA here is from genome assembly GCF_965200105.1 of Sphingomonas sp. Lineage (GTDB taxonomy): Bacteria > Pseudomonadota > Alphaproteobacteria > Sphingomonadales > Sphingomonadaceae > Solisphingomonas. The sequence continues at coordinate 1,855,072 of NZ_CBDATN010000002.1, read as the reverse complement.
ACTCGGCGGTGATGGTGATCGACGCGGCGCGTGGTATCGAGGCGCAGACGAGGAAGCTGTTCGAGGTCTGCCGGCTGCGATCGGTGCCGATCATCACCTTCGTCAACAAGGTCGATCGCGAGGGCCGGCCCCCCTACGAGCTGCTCGACGAGATCGCCGACCTCCTCCAGCTCGACGTCACGCCGATGAACTGGCCGGTTGGGATGGGCGGCACCTTCGAGGGGCTGTACGACCTGCGCGCCGACACGCTGATGCGGCCGGGGCAGGCGGAGGAGCGGCTGTCCGGGCTCGACGATCCCCGCCTCGACACGCTGGTCGAGGGCGCCGCCGCCTTCCGCGATGAGGCGGAGCTGGCGCTGGGCGGCTATGGCGCATTCGACGAGCAGGCCTATCGCGATGGCGACCAGACGCCCGTCTATTTCGGCTCGGCGTTGCGCGAATATGGCGTCGAGACGCTGATCGCCGCGATCGCGCGCCATGCACCCCCGCCGCGCCGCCAACCCGCCGAGCCGCGCGCCGTGACGCCGGACGATCCCAAGGTCTCGGGTTTCGTCTTCAAGGTGCAGGCCAACATGAACCCGCAGCACCGCGATCGCATCGCGTTCCTGCGCGTCTGCTCGGGCCAGTTCCGGCGCGGCATGAAGCTCCGCCAGGTGCAGACGGGCAAGACGATCGCGATCAACTCGCCGATCTTCTTCTTCGCGCAAGACCGCGAGCTCGCCGAGACGGCGCTGCCCGGCGACATCATCGGTATCCCCAACCACGGCGTGCTGCGCGTCGGCGACACGCTGACCGAGGGCGAGCAGTTGACCTTCACCGGCATCCCCAATTTCGCGCCCGAGATCCTGCGCCGCGTGCGGCTGCTCGACCCCACCAAGACCAAGCAGCTTCGCACCGCGCTCGTCGACATGGCGGAGGAGGGGGTGACGCAGCTCTTCAAGCCGCTTGTCGGCAGCCAGTGGATCGTCGGCGTCGTCGGCCAGCTCCAGCTGGAAGTGCTGATCTCCAGGCTCGCGGCGGAGTACAACGTCGCCGCCGAGTTCGAGCCCGCGCCGTTCGAGACCGCGCGTTGGCTGTCGGCCGAGGATCCCGCCGCGCTCAAGGCATTCGCGGAGGGACGGGGCGGGGCGATGGCCGAGGATCGCGACGGCGCGCCCGTCTTCCTCGCGCGCGATCAGTGGGAGGTCGGCTACGTCGCCGAACGCAGCCCGCAGGTGCGCTTCAGTGCGACTCGGGAGCGGGCGGCGGCTTGATCGCGACGGCGGCGGACGCGGCGGGCGGCTTCGGCGCGGGCGCCGTGCCCGGCAGGCACTGCTTGCGATCGGCGCGCGGATAGCGGCGGCAGTCCCATGACGGCTGCGTCACGTCCAGCGCGGTCGACTTGCGGTACATGAAGGCCAGCGTCCGCATCGACAGCGGCGATATCGGCAGCACGCGCGGCGTCAGCTCCTCCGACGTCCAGCCGAGCACGATGCAATCCGGATGGTCGGCGCAGATTGAGAAGCCGATCACCGCCCAGCTTCCCGGGAATGAGCCCGCCTCGAGCTGGAGCGCATATTGCGCCACCGCCTCGTCCTTGGCGCGCACGATGCTGCCCTTGAGCGCCGCCTTGGGCACGCCGTCGACGCCCAGCGACTGGAGCGGGGCGGCAGCCGGAGCGGTTGGCGGAGCGTCGGGACCTAGGTCCGCGACGCTTGGCGCCGCCGCCGCTGCCGCCGCCACTGCTTCCGGCCCGGCGAGCGCCAGGAGACGCGGATCGAGCCGCTCGAACGGCTGGAGCCTGCCGGTCAGCGCCGCGCTCGAACCCCACCAGCCCGGCCAGCGATAGAAGATGTGCGCGCCCACCTGGGCGAGCTTGGTCAGCGTGTCGCGCCAGTAGGGCACGACATAGTCGGCATGATAGTGCGTCGCCGCGCCGACCTCGGTGTCGACATGCCCAGCGAGCGCGGCGTCGGCGACCTTGCGCGCGCGGCCCCAAGCCGCCTCCGGAGGCGGTCGATTGAGCGCGCCGTCGCAGGTGAAGGTGAACTGGCAGCCCGTCGACCGCTCCGACCCCTGGAAGACGACGCCGCACACCGTCTTGGGAAAGGCGGGATGGCGGATGCGGTTGAGCACCACCTGCGCCACCGCCTGCTCGCCCCTGGCATCGTCGCCCGCCTCGTAGAGCACGGCGGCGGCGAGGCACGCGCGCGCCTCCGCACGATCGACATCGGTGCCGGCGAAGAGGAAGGGCGGCGCGGGCTTCGGCTTCTCGTCGGCGAAGCCGATCGCGGCGTTGTCCGCACGCGCCTGCTCGGGCGTGAGGTCCGCGAGAATGGTGGGCGCGACCGGCGGCGGCGGGGTCGGCGCGGCGGCGAGCGCCGATCCGGCGGGGCGTGCGCGCACCGCGCCGCGGCCGACAGCGGAGGGAGAGCCGCTGAGCCCGAAGACGATCAGCACCAGGGAGGCGAGGAGCGCCAGCGCCAACAGGCTTGCCCGGCGTGTCGCGGGAGCGCTCCAGCCCGTGGCCGGTGAGGGATCGGGCGGCGCCAGCACCGGAGTGGCCTTACGCGACCGCCATACCGCAAGGGAAGCGCCTGCGCGCCGTCCCCGTCCCGGAACAGGAGGCGGGGCGGCGCCGCGAAGGCGCCGCCCGCGTGCCGATCAGCGCTTCGAGAACTGGAAGCTGCGGCGCGCCTTGGCGCGGCCGTACTTCTTGCGCTCGACCGCGCGGCTGTCGCGAGTGAGGAAGCCCGCCGCTTTCACCGGCGCGCGCAGCCCCGGCTCGAAGCGGGTGAGCGCCTGACTGATGCCGTGCTTCACCGCGCCCGCCTGGCCCGACAAGCCACCGCCCGAGACGGTGCAGACGACGTCGTACTGGCCCTCGCGGCCGGCGACGCCGAACGGCTGATTGATGACGAGGCGCAGCGTCGGCCGCGCGAAGTAGATCTCCTGATCGCGGCCGTTGACCGTGATCTTGCCCGATCCCGGCTTCAGCCACACGCGGGCGACGGCGTCCTTGCGGCGGCCGGTGGCGTAGGCGCGGCCCTGCGCGTCGACCTGCTTCTCGCGCAACGGGGCGGCGGAGACGAAGTCGCCCAGCGGGCTGGAGGCGGCACCGCCCTGGCTGGGAGCGGGAGCCTCGCCGCCGGTGAGCGCGGCGAGATCGGAGAGGGATTGGCGATTGTCGGTCATCACGCACCAACCTTGTTCTTGCGGTTCATGGCCGCGACGTCGAGCGGCTGCGGATCCTGCGCCGTGTGGGGATGCTCGGTGCCCGCGAAGATGCGCAGGTTGCGCATCTGCTGGCGGCCGAGCGGGCCGCGCGGAATCATGCGCTCGACGGCCTTCTCAAGCACGCGCTCGGGAAAGCGGCCGGCGAGCACCTTGTCGGCGGTGATCTCCTTGATGCCGCCGGCATAGCCGGTGTGCTTGTAATAGGTCTGCTGCTGCAGCTTCTTGCCGGTGAAGCGCACCTTCTCCGCATTGATGATGACGACGTTGTCGCCACAATCGATGTGCGGGGTAAAGCTCGGCTTGTGCTTGCCGCGCAGGATGTTGGCGACGATCGACGCCAGCCGGCCCACCACGAGCCCGTCGGCGTCGATCAGGAGCCACTTCTTCTCCACCGTGTACGGCGTCGCCGACTTGGTGGTCTTCATCAGCGCCTTCATGGCCCCGACCTCCGATATGTCTCGAAACAAAAGCGCGCCGCCCTTGGCAGGGCGACGCCACGGCGGCTGCAATGACGATCCGCACCGCGCAAGTCAAGCAAAAGTGCGGCTTTGCGGCAAGGTAACATAATACCTGATCAGAAATCCCTCGGTCGCGCCGTCATTTTGCCCCACCTTCGATCACGTCGGTGGCGACACCGCCAGCGGAGACGCGCAGCACCAGGGGAACGCCGATCGTCGGCCGGACCGCCGCGTCCAGGGTAGCCGAGCCCTCCGAATGCCCGTTCGCGGCGACCCTGCGCGCGCGCAGGGCAAGCGCGAAGCCCGCGCCCTCGCGCGTGAACCGGGCCTCCTCGACGAGCCTGAAGCGCCACTCGCCGCCACCCGGCGAGGGCGTGGTCTCCACCAGTTCATAGCGTAGCGGATGGTCGAGCGGCGGCGCGAAGGGCAACGTCAGCGCGGCGGCGGCCGCGGCGATCAGCATCATGCCGCCCGCCTCACGGCCGCGCCGGCGCCCGCCCGATCGCGTGAGCGCCCCACACCACCGCGCCGGCGAGCAGCGTCGCCGTCGCCTGGTGCGCGACCGCGATCGGCAGCGCCACGCCCGACAGCAGCGTCGCGATGCCGAGCAGGATCTGCGCCGTCACGGCGGCGGCGATCGCCACCGCCGCCGGGCCGGCACCGCGCCGGCGCGCGGCGGCGGCGACGGTCAACACCGCCGCCGCCGTCACCCACGCCCACCAGCGATGGACGAACTGCACCGCGATCGGATTGTCGACGAGGTTGGCGAGCGTCGACAGGCCGGTGTTCCAGCCGCCCGCCGGGAACCAGTCGTCTCCCATCTTCGGCCAGGACGAGAAGGCGTAGCCAGCGCGCAGCCCGGCGGTGAAGGCGCCGAGCGTGATCTGGTAGGCCAGCACGGCCAGCGCCACGGCGGCGAGCCCGGTCAGCCGTGCCGGTCGCGACCCGGGATCGCGGGCCAGCCGCGCGAGATCGAGCGCCGTCCAGATCAGCACGCCGTAGATGAGCAGCGCGTTGACGAGGTGAACGGCGAGGCGGACGTGGCTGACCTCGGTGCGATCCTGCAGGCCGGACTTCACCATCCACCAGCCGATCGCGCCCTGCAATCCGCCGAGCGCCAGGATCGCGACCATGCGCCAGCCGTAGCCGGGCGGGATCGCGCGGCGGGCCCACGCGACCAGCACCACCGCGCCCATCACCGTGCCGATCAGCCGGCCGAGCAGGCGGTGGACATATTCCCAGAAGAAGATCTGCTGGAAATCGGCCAGCGTCATGCCGCGATTGACGAGCAGATATTGCGGCGTGCGGCGATAGGCGTCGAACGCCGCCTGCCAATCGGCGTGGGTGAGCGGCGGCAGCGTGCCCGACACCGGCTTCCACTCGACGATCGACAGCCCCGACTCGGTCAATCGCGTGATGCCGCCGACGACCACCATCGCGAATACCATCGCCGCGACCAGGAACAGCCAGCGCGACAGCGCGCGCGGTGCCGGGCGCGGGGTGGCAGGCTGGCGGAGCATGGTGGAGCTGCTGAGTGCCATGGCGGCCGCGTGGTAGCCGCGCCTTTCCAACTTGTATCCAACATTCGGCACGACATCCCCGTGAGATGTTGTAACATGCGCGCGCCGACGCCATAGCGACGCGATGACCGTCACCGCCAGCTCCTCCCCCTCCGGCGAACGGCGCCGCGTCGGCCGGCTCGATCGCTTGGCGATCGCGTTGTCCGGGCTGTGCGTGGTGCATTGCATCGCCACCGTGCTGCTCGCCGCGACGCTCGCCTCCGCCGGTGCCGCGCTCGCCGACCCGGCGTGGCACGAGGCGGGGTTCACGCTCGCCATCCTGATCGGCGCGGCGGCGCTCGGCCGCGGCTACGCGCTTCATCGCGATGCGCGCCCGCTGGGGCTCGGTGGTGCCGGGCTCGCGCTGATGGCGTCGGGGCTGGTTGTGGAGCACGGCGCGGGTGAGATCGGGGCGACGGTGGCGGGCGTGACGCTGCTCGCGCTCGCGCACCGGCTCAACGCCGGGCGCCGGTCGCTTGTCGAGGTCGGTCGCGAACACTAGCTTCGCGGCGTCATGCCCGCTGCTTCCGCTCACGCCCACGCGCACCAGCAGGGCGCCGCCCTCGCCGACGCCGCCCGCGCCGCGCTGGAGGCGCGCGGCGAGCAGTGGACGGCGCTGCGCGCCTCGGTGTTCGCGGTGTTGAGCGATGCCGGCCGCCCGGCCTCGGCCTACGACGTCGCCGACGGCGTGTCGCGCGCCGAGGACCGGCGGGTGGCGGCGAACAGCGTATATCGCATCCTCGACCTGTTCGTCGCTTCCAACCTCGCCCAGCGCATCGAGAGCGCCAACGCCTATATCGCCAACCCGCATCCGGGTTGCGTCCACGACTGCATCTTCCTGGTGTGCGATCGCTGCGGCGCGACGCTCCACCTCGACAACGACCGCGTGGCGGCCGACGTCCGCGACGCCGCCGCCCGCGCCGGCTTCGCGCCCGAGCGGCCGGTGATCGAGGTGCGTGGCCTTTGCGCCACCTGCCGCGCGCAAAGCCCGGAACCGGCGGCCGGCCGCTAAGTTCGCGATTGGACGGTCGCTCCGCCGCGCGTAGACGGGGCGATCCGCAGGAGAAGTTTCCAGTGTCCAACGGTTCCGACACCCCTCTGCTCGATACGGTGGATACGCCGGCGGACCTGCGCCGGTTGAAGCCCGGCCAGCTACGCCAGCTCGCCGACGAGCTTCGCCGCGAGATGATCGCGGCGGTGGGGGTGACGGGCGGCCATCTCGGCTCCGGCCTCGGCGTCGTGGAGCTGACCACCGCGATCCACTATGTCTTCGACACGCCGCGCGACACGCTGATTTGGGACGTCGGCCATCAGGCCTATCCGCACAAGATCCTCACCGGCCGGCGGAACCGCATCCGTACGCTGCGCCAGGGCGGCGGGCTCTCGGGCTTCACCCAGCGCGCCGAGAGCGAGTACGACCCGTTCGGCGCCGCGCATTCTTCCACCTCGATCTCGGCGGCGCTCGGCTTCGCGATCGCCAACAAGCTCGCCGATCGGCCGGGCAAGGGCATCGCGGTGATCGGCGACGGCGCGATGTCCGCCGGCATGGCCTACGAGGCGATGAACAACGCGGCGCAGGCCGGGAACCGGCTCGTCGTGATCCTCAACGACAACGACATGTCGATCGCGCCGCCGGTCGGCGGACTGTCCGCCTACCTGGCGCAGATCGTCTCGTCGCGGCCGTTCCTCAGCTTGCGCGATCTTGCCAAGAAGCTGGCCAACAAGCTGCCCCGTCCGCTCGCCGACGCCGCCGGCAAGGTCGACGAGTATGCGCGCGGCATGGCGACGGGCGGCACGCTGTTCGAGGAGCTGGGCTTCTACTATGTCGGCCCGATCGACGGCCACAACCTCGATCACCTGATCCCGGTGCTGGAGAATGTGCGCGACGCCGCGCAGGGCCCGATCCTCGTCCACGTCGTCACCAAGAAGGGGCATGGCTACGGCCCTGCCGAGGCCGCCGCCGACAAGCTCCACGGCGTCCAGAAGTTCGACATCCTCACCGGCAAGCAGGACAAGGGCCCCGCCGGCCCGCCAAGCTACACCGGCGTCTTCGCCGCCGCGCTGACCGCCGAGGCGGAGCGCGACCAGACGATCTGCGCGATCACCGCCGCGATGCCGTCCGGCACCGGCCTCGACAAGTTCGAGGCCAGCTTCCCGGATCGCATGTTCGACGTAGGAATAGCCGAGCAGCACGCCGTCACCTTCGCCGCCGGACTGGCGGCGCAGGGCATGCGCCCGTTCTGCGCGATCTACTCGACCTTCCTGCAGCGCGCCTACGACCAAGTGGTCCACGACGTCGCGATCCAGAACCTGCCCGTCCGTTTCGCCATCGATCGCGCGGGCCTCGTCGGCGCGGACGGCGCGACGCACGCCGGATCGTTCGACATCACCTATCTCGCGACGCTGCCCAACATGGTGGTGATGGCGGCGGCCGACGAGGCCGAGCTCGTCCACATGGTCCACACCGCCGCCGTCCACGATGATGGCCCGATCGCGCTACGCTATCCGCGCGGCAATGGCACCGGCGTCGCGCTGCCCGCCGCGCCCGAACGCCTGGCGATCGGCAAGGGCCGCATCGTGCGTAAGGGCAAGAAGATCGCCATCCTCTCGCTCGGCACCCGTCTCGCCGAGGCGCTGAAGGCCGCCGATCGGCTCGATGCGCAGGGGCTCTCCACGACGGTCGCCGACCTGCGCTTCGCCAAGCCGCTCGACGAGGCGCTGATTCGCGATCTTGCGGGCAGCCACGAGGTCGTCGTGACGATCGAGGAAGGCGCCGTCGGCGGCCTTGGCGCGCACGTGCTGACGCTGGCGTCGGACGCGGGCCTGCTCGACGCCGGGCTCAAGATCCGTACGCTGCGCCTGCCCGACGCCTTCCAAGCGCAGAACAAGCCCGAGCGGCAATATGCCGAGGCGGGGCTCGACGCCGACGCGATCGTGGATGCTGTGGCGAAGGCGCTACGCCTCAACTCGCTCGGCATTGCCGAGGGCGCGCGCGCCTGACGTGACGCCATCCGCCGCGCAAATCGCTACGGCCGCATCATGCCTCGCTCGCACGGGGCGATCAGCGGATGAAGAAGGCGCTGACCGCGAGCACCTGTGTGCCGATGACGGCGGCGAACATCGCCGCATTCTCGAACCTGTGCATGATCATGTCCTTCTAACGTCAGTCGAGCCGTATCGCGGTAGGTTCCTGACGCGCCAGATGTGATCGCGCCTGTTATGCTGCAGCTGCGAAGAATGCGTTACCGCTTGCATATCCCGATGTCGCGCAGAGGTGGCGCATGACAGGCATCCGCGCCGATCAGCTCGTCGCCGACCGCGGGCTGGCCGAGAGCCGGACGCGCGCCCAGGCGCTGATCCTCGCCGGTCTCGTGTTCAGCGGCGATCGGCGCATCGACAAGGCCGGCCAGCCGCTGGCGCCCGACGCTCCGCTCACCGTCAAGGGCCGCGATCATCCCTGGGTCTCGCGTGGCGGCCTCAAGCTCGATCACGCGCTCGCGCATCTCGGCTGGGACGTGACGGGCGCGACGGCGATCGACGTCGGCGCCTCGACCGGTGGCTTCACCGACGTGCTGCTGTCGCGCGGATGCGCGCGCGTCTACGCGGTCGACGTCGGGCACGGCCAACTGGCCTGGAAGCTGCGCGAGGATTCGCGCGTGGTGGTGCTGGAACGCATGAACGCGCGCGCGCTCACTCGCGAGCAGGTGCCCGAGCCCGTCGACCTGGTGGTCTGCGACGCGAGCTTCATCGCGCTCGCCAAGGTGCTGCCGGCGGCCCTGTCGCTGGCTTGTCGGGGCGCGCGGCTGGTGGCGCTCGTCAAGCCGCAGTTCGAGGCGGAGCGCGGCGAGGTCGGCAAGGGTGGGGTCGTCCGCGACCCCGAAATCCACGCCCGCGTGTGCACGCAGGCGGCGGATTGGCTGACGGGCGAGGGGTGGCACGTCGCGGACCTGGTGCGAAGCCCGATCACCGGGCCGGAAGGCAATGTCGAGTTCCTGATCGGGGCAGTCGCCGGCGAACCCGCACAAGACGGCGGTTGACGCGGGGCCGGGCCGCTTTACGCACAGGCGCGTACTCGACCGACGGGATATTGGATGACCGAGATCGCGTCCGCCGGCCAGCTTCGCATGTCCTACGCGCGCGCCGCGCTGGCGATCGTGCCGCTGATCCTGTTCCTCGGCATCGCGTCGGGCGTGCTCTCGGGCTCGGGTGACGGCAATCCCTGGTTCGCGGATCTCGCCAAGCCGGCCGCCACGCCGCCGGGCTGGGCCTTTCCGGTGGTCTGGTCGATCCTCTACGTGCTGATCGGGCTCGCGTTCGCGGCGGTCGTCATCGCGCGCGGCGCGCCGGGGCGGGGCCTCGCGGTCGGTCTGTTCGTCGTGCAGCTCGCGCTCAATCTCGCCTGGTCGCCGATCTTCTTCGCCGGCCATCGTGTCGCGATCGCGTTCGGCGTGATCCTGCTGATGATCCTTTTCACGATCGCGACGATCCTCGCCTTCGCGCGCGTGCGCCGCCGCGCCGCGTGGGCGATGCTGCCCTACCTCGCCTGGCTGTGCTTCGCCGCCTGGCTCAACCACCGTATCGACGTGATGAACCCCGATGCGGCCGCGCTTGCACCGGGGCGCGGCAGCACCCAAGTCGAACTCTGAGCCGGAAGGAGCGCACGATGCAGACCGAGAACCGCCTGTTCGACGACATGGCCAAGCTGTTTAACGGCCTGGCGGGCACGATGGCGGGCGCCGGCCGCGAGGCCGAGGGGCAGTTCCGCGAGCGGGTGCGCAGCTTCCTCGGTGGAAGCGACTTCGTCTCGCGCGACGAGTTCGAGGCGGTGAAGGCGATGGCGGCGGCCGCGCGCGATGAGGTGGACGCGCTGAGGGCGCGGCTCGACGCGCTCGACGGCAAGGTCCATCAGTCGAACGCGCCCACCTCCTACGATCCGGCAACGCCGGCGTCCGAGTCGCCCGCCGCTTTCCCGCCCGTCACCTGAGCGTCATCCACAGCTTTCCGTTGTCCGTGGCTTGCCCGGTCTTCGCGCGCGCGGCACATCGCGCGCCGGAGGGCCTGCGATGACGCTCGACGACGACGAGACGGAGAGCGACCAGAGCGCGCCGATCGAGATGCTGGAGAGCTACCTCGCCGCGCACGGCTGGTCGCCCGAGCTGATCGGCGACGACGAGGTGCTGGCGAGCGTGCAGGGAAGCTGGGCGCAATATGAGCTGCGCGGCATCTGGCGCGGCGAGGATCGCGTGCTCCAATTCCTGGCGCTGCCCGATATTCGCGTGTCCGCCGACAAGCGTAGCGCCGTCTACGAGGCGATCGGTCTCATCAACGAGCAGCTTTGGCTTGGGCACTTCGAACTGTGGGCGTCGTCCGGCATAGTGCTCTACCGCAACGCCATGCTGATCGACGGCGATTCCGGCCTCTCGCTTGATCAGGCCGAGACGCTGGTCGAGAGCGCGATCGACGAGTGCGACCGCTTCTACCCGGTCTTTCAGTTCGTGCTGTGGGGCGACAAGAGCCCGGCCGACGCGATCGCCGCTGCCATGATCGAGACGCAGGGCGAGGCGTGACGCCGCTGCCGGACGGAACGGGCGAGGGCGCGATCTGGTTCGTCGGGTGCGGCAACATGGGCGGCGCGATGCTGTCGCGTTGGCTGGCGTGCGGGCTCGATCCCGCCCGGGTGACGGTGATCCGCCCATCGGGTCACGCCGTGGCCGATGGCGTGCGCGTGGTGCCGTTCGCACCGGCGGGCGAGGCGCCGCCTGCGCTCCTGATGCTGGCATGCAAGCCGCAGAAGCTCGACGAGGCGGCTCTCCCGCTCGCCGGCGCGGCAGGCGCGGACACGGTGCTACTGTCGATCCTCGCTGGCGTCGAGCGCGTCGCGCTGGCGCGACGCTTCCCCGCGCCGGCGCGGTGGTGCGGGCCATGCCCAACACGCCCGTTGCGATCGGCCGGGGCGTGGTGACGCTGGCCGCCGGCCCCGATCTTCCTGCAGGTGCGCGCGCGCATCGACGAGCTGATGGCGCCGCTCGGCCTCGTCGAGTGGTTGGCGGACGAGCGCGCGATGGACGCGGCGGCGGCGCTCGCCGGCAGCGGGCCCGCCTTCCTCTACCGCTTCGTCGATGCGCTCGCGCTTGCCGGCGCCGCCGACGGGCTCGACGTGGCGAGCGCCACGCGCCTCGCGCTCGCCACGGTGGAGGGGGCCGCCGCGCTGGCCGTCACGTCCGGCGAGGCACCGGCGCTGCTCGCTGAGCGGGTCGCGAGCCCCGGCGGATCCACGCGCGCCGGGCTGGACGTGCTTGACCACGATTTCGCGCTCCGGAAGCTCCTCGCTCAAACGCTGGCCGCCGCACGACGCCGCAATGCCGAGATGGCGGCTGCCGCACGCTAGGCGTGAGCAGGCGCGCGCTAGCGGCGGCCCGGCACCGTCATCGCCGCGCGCTGTTCAGGTGAGACCAACCTCTCCAGCACCTGCCAGAAACCGGTGACCGCCGCCGGCCCAACCTCGCCGTAAGCCGTCGCCATTGCTGCGCGCAGCGGCTCGAACAATTCAGCCTCCAGCGTCGCGCCCGCCGGCGTCAGGCGCAGGAGCCGCCGCCGCCGATCGTCCCGTCCGACCCGCGTCTCGATCAGCCCGCGTTCCGTCAGTTCGGCGAGCACGCGGCCGAGCGACTGCTTGGTCACGCCGAGCAGCGCGAGCAGGTCGCCCACCGCGAGATCGGGCGATCGCGCGATGAAGTGGAGCGCTCGGTGATGCGCCCGCCCCATCCCCTCGTGCGCGAGCCGCGCGTCGACCGCACGGAACAGGCTGGCATGACCGAAGAAGAGGAACTCGATCCCGCGTCGTACCTCCGCCTCGCGCAGGAACAGGGGTGAAGCGGAAGCGGGCACGCCGGACATGGCGCCGGTTAAGCCGGTGCGGGCCGGCGGGCAAGCAGGGCTTCCGCTGCCCCGCCGCCGAGGCTAGAAGCTGCCCGGCCTTGGGGCGTCGCCAAGTGGTAAGGCAGCGGTTTTTGGTACCGCCATTCGCAGGTTCGAATCCTGCCGCCCCAGCCAGCCTCCTGTAGTATGCTGTTGCCAAACGTCGCAGAAGTGCAGAGATTCCGGCATCTGCGGCAAGCGCGGTGTCGCCGGCTGTTGCGTCATGTCGCATGCGATCGCTGCAGCATGGGGGCACGTCGGGGGCACCAACTCGTATGATTGGGGGCATCGATGCTTACGGACGTGCAAGCTCGCAAGGCGAAGGCAGCAAGCAAGGACTATAAGCTTGCCGACTCGGGCGGCCTCTACCTGTTCGTCACGACGACGGGGTTCCGGTCCTGGCGGCTGAAATATCGTTTTGCAGGCAAGGAAAGGCGTCTAGTTTTCGGGCCTTACCCGGAGATCTCGCTCGCCGAGGCGCGAGAGCAGCGAGACGCAGCGCGACGATGGCTACGAGAGGGTGTCGACCCGGGCGTAGAACACAAGCGGCTTCGCTCCTCAAGTGACGCCGTGGCGGCGCTTACGTTCGAGGCGCAAGCCCGGGCGTGGCATGAGGCTCAAGCGCCGCGGTGGGTCCCTCAGTATGCCGCCCTGATCCTTCGCTCGCTGGAGCGCGACATTTTTCCAGAGTTGGGGTCACTTCCTTTGGGCTCGATTCATCCCCCGCTGATCTTGGCGGCGCTCAGGAAGATCGAAGCGCGCGGCTCGATCGAGAGTGCGAAGCGCATCCGCCAGTTCATCTCGTCGGTGTACGCCTACGCCATCGCAGAGGGTGTCGCGGTAACAGATCCCTCGGCAAGCGTCGGCAGGGCGCTCAGGCCTTTGGTGAAGAAACGGAAGCAGCCGGCAGTCACCCGGATCGACGATGCTCGTCAGCTCATGTCGGACGTGGACCAGTCGTCGGCAGACGTCGGCACTAGGATCGCTTCCCGCCTCTTAGCGCTAACGGCCGTCCGGCCAGGCATCGCACAGGGCGCTCGCTGGAGCGAGTTCGAGGCCATTGACTGGTCACATCCTTCCGAGCCTGCTCCAGCGGCTGTTTGGCGGGTCCCAGCGGGACGCATGAAGCTAGAGCTGGAGCGGAAGCATGATGACGGCTTCGACCAGCTCGTGCCGCTCTCCCGACAGGCGGTGGCTGCCCTCCGCAAGGCGCGCAGCCTCAGCTCGTACAGCCCCTTCGTTTTCCCGGGGCACTGGAGCACCGCCAAACCGATCTCCAACAACACGCTCGGCGTCCTCTACCGGCGCCTGGGCTATACCGGCAAGCACGTCCCACATGGCTGGCGGTCGACCTTCTCGACGATCATGAACGAGCGCGCTCGGCATCATGGGCATCCCGGTGATCGCGCAGTGATCGACCTGATGTTGGCCCACGTGCCGACGGGCCTGTCTAGCTCGGAAGCCGCCTACAACCGTTCCGAGCACATGGAACGGCGGCGCGAGCTGGGCCAGGAGTGGGCCGACCTCCTGGCACCCGGTCAAGACTGACCAGGTGCCCTCCAACCGGTTGGATCAGCGATCCATCGATCGATGTCGCTCTCGTACCACGCGCAGCTGTTGAGCCCGAGGGAGATTTGGCGTGGGAAGCGACCTTCCTTAATCCACTTGTAGATCGTGCCGCGGTGGACGCCGACGCGGTGCAGCACCTCGCCGATCCGGACCAGCCGCTCGTTCGTGCGGGTCCGGCGAGCGGCGCTGGCACGGGCCTGTGCTGCAACATGGATGTTCGCTGCTTCAGCCTGCGGGAGCTCCACGTTGCCAGCGGGCATCAGAGGGACCAACAGTTCAGCGGTCATTGCTGGCCTCCTGGTCCCGGTTGCTTTTCCCTTTGACGCGGGTCTTCCGGGAAGCGACGCGGAACGTAACCGAAACCTTGTTGAAGCGCCGGATCAAAGCATCATCGCGCGAAGCGAGAATGGCGTCCGCAATGCTTATGGCGTTGCCGTACTGTGCCCTAACCGCTTCAAGAGCCTCGACGATCGCTGTCGCCGTCTGCACGCGATCCACGGTCCTTTCGCGGCTACGGCGAGCTCGCCTAGCCACGTCGACTGATGCGTCCTCGGCCGTCTTGGCGGCCCGGATATCCCGCTTCGTGTCTGGAAGGATGCCGGTGTGATTGCCTTCCTGGCGATCCACCGGTGGACGGCGCAAACCGTCGATCTTCATAGGCGCACGCGCGCCATGCTTGTTGCGGACCTCGCGAACCTCGTCACTGCCAATATTTTCAGTGAGAGGGTGCAGCTTCCGGATCTTCGCCACCGTCGGGGGGCTGCAACCGCACACTGCCGCGATCTCGCGATCGCTCCGGCGCCTCCAGACTAGGTCGTTGAACAACGTGTTCACCGCCCGACGCTTCTCGTGCGAGGTCAGCTTCATCCCGTGGTATGCATTGGCGGTGATCGCGAAGATCTTGGCGTCGTGATGATTGCCGCGCCGCACCTCGACGTCGATCGTTTTGTGACCGACACGATCGTGCGCCGCGAGCCGGTAGAACCCATCTGAAAGAATCAGTTCGCCTCGATCATCAAAAACGATCGGCCGTAACAGCTCACTTCCTTCTGCAAGGGCGCGCGCAAGTTTATGGACGTGGCCTCGCATTACGAGCATGCGCGGGTGGATGGAGCGATCGACGACAATGTCGGCGATCGCGACGGTGCGGTGCTCCGGGGCGGCGGCGTGGCCGTCGAGCGGAAGCGGCGGGGGTGCTTTGTGCTTCATCCCAGCGCTTCACAGGGCGGGTTTACACCCTCGGCAAAGACGTCACACAAATCTGAAATGAGCGATGTTGAACTTGATTCTGATGCTGCGGCTAGGGTCGGCAGCGCTGTCCGGGAGGCGCGTCGCCGTCGCCTGCCTGCGATGACTCAGGAGCTGCTAGCCCGAAAGATTGGCGTCAGCCGCGAGACAATCTGTCGCCTTGAGGCCGGCCGGAAGGCGTACCGATCGACGATTGATAAGATCGTGGAGGCCCTGCAACTCGAGCTAAGGGATCTGCTACCGCAGTCTGCTGCGGCCGACAGGTCCGCCTACCCGAATTTGGGAGCATCGCTCCGGAAACTGCGCAGAAATCGGGGTCTCAGCCTCGCGCAGTGCGCGAGTCTTGCAGGTGTTAGTACGAGTGCTTTGTCTCGCTTCGAACGTGGCTCTGTATGCAAGCTGCTTGCATCCGCTGGCACGACGACCGACGCTTACCAGCAACCGTGCAATGCGAAGTACGCGGAGGCTCTTGGCTTTACGCATCTCCGAGAGCTAAACGAACATCTGCTCAAGCAGAAGAAGCTTGCCGGTCCGCTCGACCGGGCGACGGAGCAGGCGATTAGTAAGGAGGCCGCGGAACGCCGGCATAGAGACCGCTCGGCGCTTCGCAAGCGCGTCAAGCTCGCGTTGTCTCGCCAAGCCTCAGAAAATGGGTTCAACAGGAACGAGCCTGGCTAGGTCACGATGTTTCTATGCTCTAGTGGGGTAAAGCGGTCCGCGCACCGTCATGTCAGCGGCATCATACGGCTTCTGGAGAGCGACCACCTCCTCGTAGGAGCCGCGCAGCCAGATGTCGGCGTCCTCGGGTGCCAGGATCGTGATCATCGCCTTGGGGTGGATCGGCCGCACCAGCTCGTTGGGATCGCATGTTACCATCGTGAACCCGCGGCCCTCGCGCGTACGCTGCCAGAAACCAGCGACCGCGAACACCGACTGCTCCGGCACCGCGAACCACATCTCGCCCTTCAGCGCCGGCTTGCCGTCGCCGAGGTCGTGCTTGTCGGGCGTCCACTCACAGAATTCGGTCAGGGGCACGAGGCAACGGTTCTCCGGCCGCTCCGCCAGCCTGCGCCACTGCGGCAGCGCGAGATTGCGCACGTTGGTCATCGGCCACGCCGCCTGGCCGCCGAGCACGTCCCACTCCATCACGTCCCAGGCCCGCTCGCCGGCCTCCTCGCGGATCACGTAGGAGCGGTTGCGGGGTCGCAGCTCGCGCGGGTCGAAGCGGTTGTCACGCGGGCGCTCGTCGAACAGCGCGCTCGTGGCGCCGAAGATGGTCTCAGGCCCGTAGGCATGCGCGCGAGGTTGCACATTGATCGTTCCTCGTTGGGAGCGCGGCCCGCTAGACCTCGCTAGCGAGGCGCCGGCAGGCGGCTACCGGCAGCGTCGCCACGCGTCGACCAGGCGTTGAGGGTCTCGCATCAGGACAACGTTACCCGGTCGACCAATCATCAACCACGGCAATAACATTTGGGAAACATCACGAGCCGAGTCTCTCATGCTTTCCTCCGCTCCGCCAACCCCGCTAGCCGAGCTGAGGGCGATCGTCGCCGCATCCAGCATCGGTAAGCCGTCGGCGGTTCTTCCCTTTGGCGTGGCGGCCGTCGATGACCGACTCGTGGCGCGCAGTCTGGCTCGAGGCGGGCTGCGCGACGGTGCCGCGGCATCCTCGGCCCTCGGTGACGATGCCGCCGCGACGCTGTTCCTGGCCGGCATCGTGGCCCGCCGCGCTCTGGCCGCGGGTGTGCCGGTGCTTTGGGCGTTGAACCGCTTCGATCTCTACGCGCCAGGGCTGGAGCAGGTTGATCTGCCAGCATCGTCGGTGCTCTACGCCGAGGCGCAAGACGACGCGGCGCTGCTCGCCGTCGTCGAGGACGCCATCCGCGATGGCACGCCCGCCGCCGTGATCGGCGAGGTGCGCGCCGCCTCCATGGTCGCGACCCGCACGCTGCAGCTCGTTGCCGGTGAGGCGGGCGTGCCGGTGCTGCTGCTGAGAAGGCAGCCAAGGCCTGCGTCGACTCGCTTTCGGCCATCAACGGCGGCTGCGCGCTGGCGGATCGGCTGCCTGCCGTCCGCACGCCTCCCGGTGGCGGGCGTCGGCCGCTCGCGCTGGCAGGTCGACCTCGTCCGCCAGCGTGGCGGCGAGGCGCAATCCTGGAACCTGGAGGGCTGCGATGCGCATGGTCGTCTCCAGCGCCACCACGCATTACGGGTGGCTTGCGAAGAAGCCGAGCAGCTTGCCGCGCGTGATCTTGCGACTAAATTTGAACTGCCATAGACGATTGACCACTCAGAAGGGAGCCGATCAGGGGAGCTTGCGCAGGCCGAGCCTGAGCGATCCCTCGGGTTTAGTTGGCGCAATCGTGGTGGATGCTCCCACTGGCGGTGGTAGCGGTAACGGAGCGTTTTCACTGGATGGTGGTGATGCTACTAACATCGGCTCGATTGATGCTAGCTACATCATCGCTTATGCTGTCGGGCAAGTGGTGGCTAATAAAGACAAAATTAGCGCGTTCGCGAAAAAGCTGCCTACCTCGCCGCAAAATGGGGATGGGGACGATGCCTGCGCTAAAGACCCGAAACAGTGCATCACCGTCACGGGTCGGCGGCCGAACAATAACGTGCAGGTGCCTCCGGTTCGGATTGCGCCGGTGACCGTCTGCTTCGGAGCCCAGTGCGGAACGTTTCCTGCTACACCGACGCCGCGGCTTAGCCCACCGAAGAAGAAGGACCTACGTGAGGAAATCAATCGATCTCAAGACTTGCTTATTGATCTAACCGGTTGTGTGACAGGGCTGGCAACGGTCGAAGACCTTGCTGGAGGCGTGCTGGCGGGGACATCTTGTGCCGCTGCTATCAAAGACGTGTTCGAATGACGGCTCGTAGCATCCGACCAATAATCTTGGTCGTCCTGGCAATTGCTCAGATCGTGTCTATCGTATTTCTGCACGGAACATCAAAGACGGTTGTTTCAGTTCTAGTTCTGATAGCAATACTCTACAACGCAGTTCTGATAAGACGGCGTCAACGGCGAAGCTGATATAGAATAATACATGCTGGTCCAAGCTCATTGAGAAGAAAAGTCTCTCTTGCGTTGTTCGCGACTTTCCTTGCACTACTAATATTAGTGGCAAGCCAGTTCGGCCAAGGTTGTGCGCGTTTTAGAGGTAGAGGGGTGATACCTTTCCCGCCTGATAAGAGTGCAAACTGCTCGCAATTTACTATCTTCGGCGAGTCAATGTGACCGGACTGCGGTCGTAGGCTGCTACGGATTAAATAATTCCATCGCGTTGTGGTGGTGCGTAGTTTCGGCACTCTCTCGTGCCGTTTGTCTATTTGCCTCCATTTTTGCGCCATCACGCAGTCCGAGCGCTTCGATGAGGCCGGCGTGGCTGTCGGTGTAGAGGGCGGCGCCGGTCCTCGCGCGACCGATCGCGACATAGACCGACCGCGCATCGACGGTGGCGGCGCGGAAGCTCTCCAGGTTGGCCATCACTCGATCTGCCGTCGCTCCCTGGGCGGAGTGGATGGTGCGGACCCATCCATGGCGGGCATGGCGATCGGCGAGGTGGGTCAGGTCGAGCATCTCGCGGCGCCCGCCCTCACGCTCGACGACGACACTGGAGCCGCCCGCGTCCACCGCTACCACCTCGGCGGTGTGCCCGTTGAGGCGTCCGGCGCGGTAGTTGTTGCGGGTGAACTGGAGGCGGTTGCCAGCGCGGACCTCCATCTCGATCTCGGCGAAGGCTTCGGCGTGGGACGCGCCCCAGCGCGCCGGCTGCCGGTCGTGCGGCTTGCCGTTGGGCGGCACGAGCCGCACGGTGCCGTCTCGGCGTCGACCCTGTAGCCGGTGCCGGGCCGGGGCCTTCCCTTCTCCTGCTCGCGGAAGGTCACGACGTCGCCCGGCTGGTAGCTCGTCGCCCGCTTGGCTTCGGCGCGGGTGAGGCCGCGCGGTTCGAGGACGGTGGCGACGAGCGCCTCCTCGCAGAGCGTGCCGTCGCGGACGAGCGCGGCGCGGATGCAGGCGGTGAGCTGGCGGCGGCCTTCGCGGGTCGGATCGAGCACCAGCGTCGCGGCGCGCTCCTTGGCGGTCAGAGCGGCGAAGTCCCGCGCCAGGATGGCCTGGCGGGTCTGGGTGTCGGGTTGCTCGACGATGCGGCCGCCGCCGGCATCGAGCGCGGCGAAGGCCTTCTCCGCGTCGCCTGCGAGCATGTGCTCGACCGCCTCGCGGGTGTGGCGGTTGGTCTGGCGGACGATCTCGTCGAGGACGAGGGTCGCCATGCCATGGTCCTGGAGCTGCCCGAAGGCACGCCCCGCCTCGACCGAGCCAGCTGGGCGACGTCGCCGACCAGGACGAGCCGAGCCCCGGCGTCGGCCGCGCGGGCGAGGAGCGCGTCCATGTCGCGGGTGCCAGCCATGCTGGCCTCGTCGACCATCCAGACCACGCGGCCGTGCTCGACGTCCCCGGCGAGCATCTTGGCGACGGTCATCGGCTCGGCGCCGATCGCGCGGCCGAGCACGTCGGAGGCGGTGGCGGTGGGGGCCAGCGCGCGGACGGCGAGCCCCTGGTCGCGCGCGGGCTCGGCGAGGGTGGCGAGCACGGTGGTGGTCTTGGCGGTGCCGGCGGCCCTGGACGCCGGTGACGCTGGTGGTGGACAGGAGGAGGCCGCGCGTGGCGTCGCGCTGCCCTTGCGTCCAGGCGTGGCCGTGGTCGGCGGCGCGCAGCTCGGCCGCGGCGACGATGCGGGCGGCCTCCAGCCCCGCCTTGATGTCGGCGGAGTTGGCCAAGAAGGCCTCGCGCGGCGCCTGCGGCACGGCATCCAGCTCGAAGGTCGAAACGGGAGCGATAGTGACGGCGTAGCCGAGCCGAATGGCGTCGGCACCGAGCATTTGGTGGTAAACGAAGCCAATCGCCCTGTTCGTGTTTTCTGAAGGGCTCATTGTTGCTTCCCGAAGCAGCAAACGCTTATATACGGCCTTAGAGCCCGTTTCGAATCTCATGCGTAACGAGCCAAGCGTCGGATGAGGAGCATGACCGCGGCGGCGTAGAGGAAGGCCGTGGCGGATCGGATGGTGTGCTCGAAGTCCTTGGCGAGGCGGCGGTTGCGGTTGAGCCAGGCGAAGGTCCGCTCGACGACCCAGCGGCGCGGGTGAACGACGAAGCCGGTCTGGTCGGCGAATTTGCGGACGATCTCGATGCCGATCGAGGTGGCCATCTTGACCCTGGGGCTGTTGTAAGCGCTGTCGGCATAGGCGAGCTTCACGAAGGGGTGTCGTCGGCGGGAGCGCTTGAGCAGCGGCACGGCGCCATCGCGGTCCTGAACGTCGGCCGGGTGCACAAGGAGTTCGAGCGGCCGCCCGTCGGTGTCGACCATGGCGTGGCGCTTGCGGCCCATCACCTTCTTGCCGGCGTCGTAGCCGCGCGGACCGCCTGCTTCGGTCGTCTTCACGCTCTGGCTGTCGATCACCGCTGCCGAAGGGGCCGGCTCTCGGCCGATCCGCACCCGGTCGAGTTGCACCAGATGGTGGTTGAGCCCCTCGAACGCGGCGGTGTCGCGCAGCTCGGCGAACCAGCGGTACACCGTGCGCCACGGCGGAAAGCTGTCGGGCAGCAAGCGCCAAGGGCATCCCGCCCTCAGCACGTAGAAGATCGCGTTCAGCACCTCGCGCCAGCCCCAGCGCCGCTTCCGGCCTCGGCGGCGCGATTTCGGCAGAAACGGCGCGACGATCTCCCACTCCGCGTCCGTCAGGTCACTTCCATAGCGCAGCCCCGCGCGGCTATGCTGCGCACGGGCGGTCGGGTTCCACATGAGCTCTTCCAAGGATGGTATCGCAACCCCTCGGAATCACGCTGAAGCTCGATCGTCCACCGTTACGTAGCCGTTCTGACACAGCCTCTTAGAAAAAGGTGGAGCGTTTGCCTGGCTCCGCCCGGTGACGGCCGTCAACCCGATAGCAGGAATAAGAACATTCTCTCCGATAAATCCCCTGAGGAACTCGCCGACTACGTGATGAAGTGGGATGGCCATCTTAGCCGCTGGTTTGGATCGCGTATGCAGGTTGATGGCAAACGTGTCTTGGTGATCGGCTCACAATACGGTCCTGAGATCCTCTGGGCGCTGCGCAACGGAGCCGAGCATGTTGTGGGTCTGGATCCCGAAGGTTGTGCCCCGGATGCCCTGAGGATCGCATTGCAGCGACTAGGATTGTCTGCACGGTGCGACGCCTTCGAGATGATAGCGGCAACGACGCACGATGTCCGCGAGATCGGCACGTTCGATTACGTGATGTCCAACAACGTATTCGAGCATGTGCGTGGCCTCTCCCACACTCTTGCCTCGCTTCAGCGTTTCCTGCCCGCTCCCGGTGCGCGAATCGTCATTTTTGCGGATCCTCTCTTCCTGTCTTCGCACGGGCACCACCTTCGAGTGGGGCCTTGGCAGCACCTCACCATGACGCAGGATGAGCTGCGAATGATGGTGCCACCGCGCCAGTGGGAGGCTTATCGAGCCGAACTGAACGGGATGACAATTACCAGCTTCCTTGAGGCGGTACGGGAGGCGGGGCTAATTCTACTTGATCTAGGTGTTGTGCCTGATCGTGAGGTTAAGAAATTCACTGAAATCTGGCCGAAGCTCCCTCCAGGCCTGAGGCCAATGGATCTCTGTTTGGAAGGCGTGGTTTGTACGCTGGCCTTTCCGAGTAACCTTGCTGATTGATCAGGAGGGGCCTTTTTGGCCTCATCCTGTTCTTCACCTAAGGGAGTTTGTTGTGGGTTTCGGCGAATTGATTGTTCACGGCTCGTCACCGCCAGTCTGAAGCGGGCGTCCACGAATACGATCGATGCGCGATCACTGTCGCCGTCCCGATCGCCGGGCGTGGACGGCTACTTTAGCGCCCGTCGCGATGTCTCTGACCTCTCGTCGGACCGACGGAGGAGTTCGTAGCCGGTCGCGCCACCGCTCGTCTACGTTTGAACAAGCTCGGCTAGCCGATCTGGTAGTGGTCTTCGCAGAAGGTGTAGGGGCCGCCGCTCTGGAAAGCGACGAGGCTCTGTCCGGCGCCGCTCACCGAAAAGCGGTTCACCTGCGCGATCTTGTGGCGGAAGTGCGGAAGCGCAGTTTGCCCCCGACTTCCCAGTTGGTCGTCGGCGAGCAGGTGGAGCGGCGCGGACAGGTTCGTGGACCCTGACGATTCGCGATCCCGGTCGTGCTCGGTCTGGTTGCTGATGCCGGATAGACGCCGACGCCGAGGAGCAGCACCGACGCGGCGAACGCCGTCGAGTAGACCACGGCGATGCGGTTTGCGGCGCTACGGATCATGCGGCGCCCGCCGTCCGGAAGCGGTAGCCGATGCCACGGACGGTTTCGATGGCGTCCGGAAGTCCGCCGAGGGCGAGCTTCGAGCGGAGCCCGCTGATGTGGGTTTCCACCAAGTTGATCTGGGGGTCGAAGTGGAAGCTCGACGCCGTCTCCAGCAGCATGGCGCGGGTGACGACGGTGTCGCCGTTGCGGATGAGCGTCTCGAGCAGACGGATCTCGCGCGGTTGCAGCGCTACCAGGCGGCGAGCGAAGCGCACCTCGCGGTGCAGCAGGTCCATGTCGAGGCGGCCCAATCGCAGGCGACCGGAGGACGCGTCCGCCCCGTGGCGGCGCGCGACGGCCTTGATCTGGGCGAGGAGTTGTCGAACGAGAACGGCTTGATCAGGTAGTCGTCCGCTTCTGCGGACAGGCCTTCGACGCGGTCCGCGATCTGGCCGAGCGCCGTGAGCATGATGACGGGCGTGGCGAGGCCTGTAACCCGGGCTTCAGTGAGGACCGCGAGCCCGTCGCGATTGGGAAGCAGTCGATCGAGGACCACCACGTCGAAAAACCCGCCCGATCAGTGCGGCGGCCTCGGTCCCGGTGGCAGCGGTCGTCACCTCGTGGCACGCCCCGGCCAGCCTGCGCAGGAGCGAGGAGACCAGCTCGGCGTCGTCCTCGGCGATCAGGATGCGCATGGCGCCGGGTTCGTCCGATCGGTCATCGGCGACATCTTAGCGCGCCGGCTGCGGAACGCCCCTTACAACCTCCCAATGTCGCGTTCGCGATCGGTTGTCCGCGCGGCGGACTGTTTCGGCGATCCAGGCCGACCCGGCACCGATCAGCGGCCGGTGATGTCGGCCTCGGCGATCCCGCGATAGTGGCTGCAGCGGAGATCGGGCCCGCACGATTTCTCGGGCAGCGGCTTGACGGCGGCAGGCGGTCGGGAGCGAGGAGAGGGCGAGCGCGCTGATCGTACGGAGGTGTGCGACCCTCCTCAAGCCGCCGGCTCCGATAAGAGGCGCTGGAGGCAGGGGCGGAAGCTGTTGCGAATTGGATGCCGGCTCGTCTCAGCCGGCCATTGCCCCCGAGTGCTGGCCGCTGACGATGTTCTGGCATGTCGCCGCGCGATAGCATAACATTCACCGCGCGCAGGGTTGCTACAGATCATTAAGAACAAGGTTATCGAACAGGCAGGCTCGGTACTCATAGATCGGCAGGAGCGCGCAGTGAACGATGTTTGGATCGTAGCCGTGGTAGAGAACTAGTTCCATTGCCTTCGCGAACAGCAGAGTGAGACGCTGCTCCGGTTCTGCCATTCGAAAGTCGGCGTTCGGGCTGCCCCAGCTCATGAAGTATCGCTTGTCGATCTCCTGACCTACCTCGATCACTCTGATCTCCGGCTTCAGGGTTCGGTCGACGCCCCACCGAAGCCAAGCACTCTCCAGTGCTATGCCCTTAAGCATCAGGCCTGCTCCTTACGATCCTGGCTCTTCCTCGCTTACCTAACTGGTGACGAAATGGCAGTTACATCACGAGCAGTTAGAGGTCGCACACTGAGGAATGCGCTTAAAGCACGCTCGCATCGCCTGTGAGGCATCGTTCAGGGCGTTCCCTGTTTCGATCGTGAACGCTTTCATGTAGATGTCGTTCGCTCGCGTGTAGATCGCTCGGCATTCCTCCTGGGCATGGACAAAATTGGCAGCTTCTGCCGCTTCGGCAGCTTTCTCTCGTGCTTCCTCAGCACTATTTTCCCGCTCTTCGACAGGACACCGGGCTTTGAACGTGGCTTGGCGTGCGCCCCAATCGACGGCAGATGTGTAGCCGCCACCGGTCCGGTTTGCTTTGACGCCGTCCAGCCAACGTTGTTCGCTATCTCGCAGCTTTGGGCAAGCGATGCCTGCAAAGAACAGTGCCTTCGAATATTCGCCATAGTCGGCAACCAAGAAGCTTTCCGCTTTTTCCGTTTGCTGTTCCCATGTCAGCGTTGCGCCGATAGATCCTGGATTGATCGACGCCGGAAACTGATCCCAGGCGAGGTTGCCATTCAGTGTCGCGGTGCGCCGGGCCAACCAAGCCGACAGGACCAGTCCGTCGGGATCTGGGTTCCAGAGCAGCGTACGAGAGTTGTAGGAGCGATCCGTGCCAAGGCGGTTGATCAGGTCGGCTACCCGCTGAGTTTCGCTAGGTTCGGGCGTCCGTTCGGACTTGAGGCCGCAAGCCGACAGCAACATGCTTACAGCGAGCAACGGCACGATCCTCGGCATGACACGGGCGCGCTCGGCGCGATGCAATCGATTGCGGGATGTAAGCCGGCCAGATGAAACCGGCCACTGGGCGGCTTCTGGTCGGGGAATGAAGCCGTTGGTGGCGCAGGTCTCCGATGCCCGGCGTTGTGATCGGCAGA
The DNA here is from genome assembly GCF_965200105.1 of Sphingomonas sp. Classification (GTDB taxonomy): domain Bacteria; phylum Pseudomonadota; class Alphaproteobacteria; order Sphingomonadales; family Sphingomonadaceae; genus Solisphingomonas. The sequence goes on along the minus strand of NZ_CBDATN010000002.1, from coordinate 1,830,396 downwards.
CGAATGGAGGCGATGGTGTTCGCATGTCAGGCCGTCCGCCAGACGATGGGGTTCCAGCGGTTCTTCTTGCAGACTACCTTGAGGTAATAGAGCGGCACGCACGTGCTCGCGATCAGCCCACCGAAGCCAGCGCCGAGCGGCTGAAGGGCGTCGTCTGAGGCGCCGAGCAGCGCGAGCAGAACCACGACGGCGATCAAGCCGGCGGTGACCGTCAGGGCAGCGCGCCACAGACCCAGGTAGAGGAGATAGAATGGGCCGAACACCAAGCCCCAGAAGCTGGATCTCACCCGGATTTTGTTCCACAACGAAAGTGCGCGGAAGGCCGCTTGGTAGCTGGGCGTACCCGGCAGCCCATGAGTATCGAGGAAGTCGAACCGAAAGCGCCATGTCGCAGAAAGGCTGAGAGTCTCGGCGGCTTTGGCCGATGTCGAAACTTCAGCGCGTGGCGTTGTCGAAGCGCGATTGGCGGTAACCTTGTGCTCTAACACAGTCGTCTTGGCGATCGCGAACTCCTCGTCGGTGAGAGCGCCAGCCTCCTTGAGCCGCGCGAGCTGCTCGAGCCGGTTTAAACTCGCCTGATCCATCGTTCCATCTCCCTGAGGTGGTAAAGGGCGGCGCCGACGCCATCGCCGTGCCGCGTACGCTCCCGGTTAGCTTGCGAGTTTGGCCAGGAGCGCAGCCTTCTGTTGATCGAACTCGGCTTGGCTGAGCACGCCCTGCTCGCGCAGTCGCGACAGGCGCTCGATCATCGCAAGCGGATCATTGTCGGACGCGGGTGGTGCTAACGGCGGTTCCATGGCCGACCTGCCCGCGCTTGCCTCCGCATCGGGCGTGCTCTCGCTCGGCGGGGGACCGTAGGCGTTGGCGGCCGCGTCTCCCGGCTGGCAAAGCTGATAGAGCACGTAGCCGGCGACGCCGACCGTCAGCAGGAGATCGATGCCGTTGACGAGGGCGAAGGGCAAGTCGACGATCGACCCGCGCGTGAAGTTGCGGAAGTGGTCGACGGTGAACCAGATGGCGTTGAGCAGCCACTGGGCACCGATGATCCAACCGGACAGATCGCGGTCGTGGAGCCGGCGGAACGCGACTGCGTAAGAGGGCAAGGCGCCGACCATCAGCACCAGTAGGGTGAGCGTGGGAGTGCCCGATGCCTGGTAAGCGTAGGTACCCGACTCTACGACCGCGACGACGGTTAGGGTAGCGGCGTAGGCGGCTATGAACTGCCAGAACTCGGCACGACCGCTGCGGCCGCTGAACTGGGCAAAGCGCTTCAACGCGGTGAGCACGAGCATAGGATCCATCTTCCTCTTTAGGTGCTGTGGACGGCTAATTTGCGTTGGCGATCGTGCTGGATCGCTTCTGACAGAGAGCCTCCGGGTCGTAAATGCCGTGGCCCTCAAAACGCCTAGGCTCAACCACGTCTTCCGTGGTTCGCATCTCGGGCAAAGCTGATTCTGAAGGCGTCTTGATCCGGGTCGGCGTCGCTATTCGTGAACGTCGCCAGCAGCTGGGTATGTCTCAGGAGGCGCTTGCGGATGCTGCTAGGCTCGATCGATCTCACATGGGTAAGGTTGAGCGAGGTGAGCGCAATGTCACGGTGCTAAACCTAGTTCGAATCGCGGTTGCGCTCCGAAGTTCGCTTTCGGACCTGATCCAATCGTCGGATCTCTAAGTCTCGCGGGCTGCTACCGTGCCCGTTAGAGACCGGAAGCTCAGCGCGATCACGCCCGCCGGCGAAATCTGATGCCGCCGAAGCGGGTGGTCGGTCGCCGAGCCGATCGAGCGGATCAGCACCCACCGGTAGCTTGCGCTATCGAAGAGCCTGAGGCGGTCACCGTTGAAGCCGACGACGACCGTCCAATGATGATAGCAGCCGCCAAGCGTGATCAGGACGGGGTTGCCCTCGCGTATGCTGCGGCGCACGCGCCGCACCATGTCGCGGACCTCGAGCCTGGCCTCGCCCGCAAAGATCCAGGTGGCGGTGACGCTGCCGGCGACGAGGCGGTCCGCCTCGGCAAGCACAGCCTCGCAGACCCGGCGCCATGTCGCGTCCGTCATGCCTTCATGGAGTGCGTAGCGGAGGCGACGGTGCCGACCGAGCGTGACGATCCCGGCTTCGAACAGGCGCTTGGACTGGGGATGCCGTAGCCGCTGCCCGGGGTGGATGGCGAGACGGACGGCGTTGATGATGGCATAGAGGCCGCAGAGCCCGTCGAGATCGCCCTGGCGCAGGGGGATCAGCTCTTTGGCGGCAAGTGCCAGCCTGGTGCGCGGGTTCACGCGTCAATACTCCGACGCGAGCATGATGGTCAGCACGCGTGCGGTGACAGCGGGGTCGGCGGCGTCGGGCGAGCCATATTCCAGCTGCTTGTCGTAGCAGTCGATCTTCCAGAAGATGCGCTGCCCTGCGACCTCGACGGCGCCGAAGTCGTGCTCGTCGTGGGAATCGTTGTCGGGGTTGAAGTCGGCAAAGCAGGAGACTTGTCTCAGCGCCCTTGCTAGGTGGTCGGTCGCGAGCGCCTGCACGCCGGACGTGACCATGATGCGGCCGCCGACAAACAGGCGGCGCAGCTCGTCGTTGAGGTGGCGGATGCGGGCTTTGCGCTCGTCGAGCCTCTCGGCACCAGCGCGGTTGCAGGCATAGCTTTCCTGATCGCTGCGGGACATGCGGCAGCATCCTTTCCAATGATGGAGTGGGTAGAAGGGTAGGGGACTAGAGCCGCGCGATGAGCTTGCGCTGCGCCTCGCGATTGCCCTGGATGTAGCGCTCGGTTGTGGTGAGCGCGCGGTGCCCGGCGAGCTCTTGCACGTCGCGCAGCGAGCCGCCCGTGCCGGCGAGCACGCGTGCCGCCGCAGTGATGAAGGTCCGACGACCGGAGTGCGATGAGCAACCGGTAAGCTCGAGCTCGCGGTAGAGCCGACCGAACCAGTTGACGATGCTCCGCGCCGTCATAGCCCGGTCGCGCTCCGACCGGATCACCGGACCGTCGCGGGGCCGGCCGGCGGCGCGGTGCAGCCGCCCCAGCGCGGTCGCCAGCTGCTTGTGCATGGGGATGTCGCGGGCGGACCCCATCTTGGCGATGTAGCGGGCGACGCGCAGATGCGAGCCTACGCGGTTGTCGCTGGCCAGCACCATCGACCAGTCGAGACCGGCGATCTCGCAGGCACGCAGGCCCGCCTTGAAGCTGAGCAGAATGATGACGCGGTTACGGGCAGGGTGGCGCTGGTCGCAGACGTGCTCGAGCAGGCGGCGCACGTCTTCGCTCTCCAACGCCTTGGCAGGCTGTCGGGGCATGACGGTCTCGATGAGCTATGTGGGTGGGCGCTGGCCAGCTGTGTGGCAGCATCATTACGCTACCAGAACGATATAGCTATGTCAAGTTATATCTTAAAGTAGCCGCTTTGCTGCCCATGCGGATGGCAACTTAACGGCTGCTCTCGAGGCTAAGCTGGTGGATTTCGGCCTGACCGCTTCGGAGGAGCCAAACAACCATATCTGCCATTCATTCAGCAACTTGACGGGTCCACTTCGCATCCACGAGCGAAGATCATCCAATCGATTGATGCTCTGTTCGAGCGAGAGGTCATCAACCCACGCTCGCACGATCCCCATCCGGTGTGAGCGCTCGCAGGTCGATGACGACGCGGGTTCAACGCGTTTGGCCATCTGCTGCCGATCGCCAGGCCGGTCAGGCGGCGGCGACGCTTGGGTAGTGATCGACCAGGCGCGTATCGTAGCTGTCGCCCACGCGCCGAGTGAACAGGCATGTACCCCCCGGGACCTGGTTCGTCGAATATACCGCCCGTGCAACTGCGGCATACACCCGGACCGCCGAGGTGTCAGGATGGCCATACGCGTTGTCGACGCCGGCGCTGATTAGAACCGTGTCGGGATCGACCCGCACGGTCGTTGCCGCGTTGCATCCGCTCGTCGCCCCGTGGTGCGGCGCGGACATGACGGGAGCCGACAGCAGGTCGCCGAAGCGGGCGTTAATGCGGTCCCATGCTCCCGTCTCGGTGTCGCCCGTGACGAGGTAGCCAAAGCCGGTAGCGTCCATTCCGGTGATCTTCATGACGATGCTGCAGTTGTTGGAGCAGTCCATGTCGTCGATGTGGGGAGCGAAGAACTCGAACGTGAAGAGGTCGGCCAGGCCCGTCAGGAAGCGCCCGCCGCTTTTGTCGATGCGCACGGAGTGGCGTGTCAGCGGTCGCGCGGTACCGGCGCGGCGCTTAACGTGACGCTCGATGATGGCGAAGACCTCCTCAGCCGTCGCGGTGTCCTTGTAGTAAGTCGGATACATCACCCAGTCGGGGGAGTAGCGGGTCAGGATCAACTCGACGCCGACGGGACACGCGTGGTCCTTGTCTAGACCGGTCAAGACTAGTCCGCGAGTGTGGCGGCCCGTGAGGAACACGTCGAGGCTCTCCTCCACCTGCGGTGGAGTGACGTCGTCGGACGCCGGCATGTGCGCGTCGACGATGATGGCCTCGTTACCCGCTCGGACTGCGGCAAGGTCGCCCTGCCCCGCATACAGCGTGAAAACCTCCATTGCGTCTTCCTATCTTACGGTTTTGCGGAGCTGCTCGAACAGCGCGCGGTTGAGGGTCCGTTCGGTGTCGGCGAGCGCCTGTCGGGCGGAATTGTGCTGCGGCTTGGCGATCGCGTGGCCCGCGGCGTGCAGCGGCTCGGGCGGATTGCGGAGCATCACGGTGTAGGCGGGCTCCCTCCCGGTCTGGTCCTCAAGCACCAGCAGATCCTGCTCGGAGCCGTCCACGAGCTCCAACTTGCCCCGCCAGTAGAATCCGAGCTGCTGCGACGTGTAGGACCGGAAGCTCTTATAGAGCTCCCCTAGGGTGTCGCGGTCGGCGACCCGTCCGGGCCACTCCTCGCGCGGCCCGGAGTCGCCCGTGGCTGGTCCCGCAGGGGCGGCCGCGACGGGCCAGAGCATGGCCGTATCGGTGAACTTTACGTCGCTCGCCGGGACCTCGACGAAATCGCCGCCGCCGCGGTGGAAGACGTAGTGCCTAAACTCGTATCGATCGATCCCCTTTGCGCCGGGGTTCTTGCCGGTCACCAGGAGCGCGTAGAAGAACGACGTGTTGTGGTTTTCGTGGTTGACCGTCCGCGTGTAGGTCTCGATGTCTCCGCCGCTGAGGTGGGGCAAGCCGTTGACGTGGTGGGTGTGCCAGCTACCGAGGTGCTCGATCTCCGGATGGGCCTGCTCGACGCGCCTGAAAACGCGCTCCTGGTAGGATCCGTCCTGGAAGAGGCTGACGCGCGAGCGGCGGGCGCGGGGACCGGGCTCGATGATCCCGGCCACAGTGATCGTCAGCACGCCCTTCGCCTCGCGATAGGTGCCGATGATGCGGCCGCCGGTCTCGTCGTCCGGGAAGGCGTCGCATTCGTCGAACACCGTCATCATCGCCTCGCGCGGCATGACGATGCGGATCGCCGCCTGCGGGGCGATCTTCACTCGTGACTTGCGGGACCACATATCAGGCATCCTTCCTGTGGCTTGAGCGCGATCTTCTGAAGCTCGAAGTGCTTTGAGAAGGGCGGGATCGGACGATTGCCCCACACAAAGTAGTTGTGTTCGAGCGGCGGGAGGAACTTCGGCCGTTCCGGCAACCCGCGGGCTATCGTGTCCAGTACCAGCCGCGTGTGGAAGCAGGTGATGAACGCGATGTCGATGTTTAGCCCGGGAGAGTCCTTGATCTCGGCGATCTCCATGCCATACATCTTCTCGCGCACGTCCTCGTCGACCAGGTCGATTTCGCGGATGCCCTGCCGGAGCGTCGTTCGCTCGAGCACTCCTTCCAGGCAGGCGAGACAGCCGGTAACGCCTGGATTGTAGGCGAAGACCTCCCCGCCTATCCCGCGGGTAAAGACCCGGCCGGTCACGAATGGCGTCTCCAGCTCCACGCACTTCTGGTTCACCAGATATCGGGTCTGGTCGTTGTCGGTGGCCAGCACTACGACACTGCTGGCGGCAATCTGATCGTCGAGGTCGGGCGCGCTCATTAGGTCGACGTCGAGCTCGGTGATCGCCGCCGCCGGGTTCCTGTCCAGGATCAAGTCGGCTACCGCGCCGACTTTGCGCTGGCCGAGGTAGCGCCGCCCGCAGGCGTGGCGGATCACGTTTTCGATCTCCAGCTCGTCGTTGTCGAGGAGCGTGAAGTCCCGGATGCCGGACATGGCGAGCTGAAGGGCAACCTGGCTGCCGCCCGAGCCGCAGCCAGCGACGAGCACCCGCGCGTCCTTGAGCAGGCCGACGTCGAATAGTCCGGCGAGGCGGGCGAAGGCTGGATCGTCGCTCATGGTCTGTCTCCGAATTTTGGCCACGCCCCCGCCCGCTGCCATGCCGCGTAGTGCTGGAGCCACTGGCGGGTGAGCCGGAGCGTAGACAGCGTAGTGTTCCGACCGGGGTTCCACCCGCTCATCACACCGTAGAGGCAAAGCGCCCCGTCGTCCCAGCGGTGGGGCACGGCGACGTCGCCGGTGTTGCCGAGCTCTGCGTAAACTCGCGGCGGCGTACTGGGATAGCCGTGCGGCAGCACGATGCTGACCTCGACGGCGTCGTCGCCCGGCATGTCGCAGGTGAACCGCAGCGCCAGTTCGCGCTGGTCCGTGATCGCGACGCGCGCCGTCTCGCCGTTCTTCTGCAGCTCGTCGATCTCGTCGGCGATCCGGGTTGGCGACACGTCGGGAAAAAATACCGAGAGTGGGACTAGGCAGGCCTTCCGGCGACCACCCTTCTCGATAATGAACGCCTCGCCGTCGTCGGCCACGCGGTCGAAGATCTCGCCGGGCTTGCTGCGTAGTTCCGTCATGGACAGGAGGCGAAAGTCTAGGGGCATCAGTGCTTGATCTCGGCACCGGGCCAGGCACCGCGGACGCGCCAGACCTCGTACTTGTTGAGCCACTTCGCGACGCGGCCGAGCACGAAGGTTAGGTCGTGACGACCGGGGTTCCACATGCTGGGGTGCAGGTAGCAGAGGTGTCCGTCGGTGTAGCGGTGCGGGGTCGTCCCGAGTGCGGGCGTTGTCACGTGGACTTGCGGCATGCCGTGCGGGTAGCCGGCGAACAAGATTTTGGTGAAGTAGGTTTTGCCGGCCGACGTCTGAAAGCCAGCCTTGACGAAAACGCCGCCCAGTCCGTCCGGATGGGCCTCGACCAGTGCGAAGTGGTTCTTAGCCGCCGTGACCTCGTTGTAGATGCGCTGCACGTCCACTGGATTCACCTCGCTCCGTATTCCCCGCCGAGATCCTCGCGCATCGTCAACGGCTTCTTTCCGCCCAGCTCGTGGGAGGACGTCTGACCCTTCGCCCGAACCTCACCATTCGGGAGGATCTCGATCTCTGTCTGCTCCTCGCTCTCGAGGATGGCTTCGAGTTCCGCGATAGTGGGGCGAGCCATATGATCACCTTATGATCTAAATCGCACGATTGCACGATCATGCATACGCTTAATCACGCGTTATGCAAAACGCTTTTAACCGCTTTGACGTGAAAGGCCTCCGGATTGGAGGCTTCGACCGGTCGGCTTTGACCTTAACTTCAGCACGGCGCTAATCTCCGGCTCGGCGCAGACGGAGTCGGGCATAGTAAGGTTTCAATGGCGAAGGATCGGGTCAGCCCGTTGAACGACGGCCAGGCCGGAGCGGCGGTGGAGGCTGGCGAGGCGATGTGGATGTTCAGGGCTGGCCACGGGGCGATACTGTTTCAGCTAACGGCTTTTGGTAGCTGCACGAAGCTAGAATGTCGCCCGGCTTGCGGGGCAATTCGAGCGTGTCCGGGGCTCAATCACCTCTGCCGCGCTCGCCGTGGCCTGGCGCAATACCGACTTTTCGCTCGCTCCGACCGTCTGGCAGGATGGTGGGCGGGTCGGAGGTAAGTGGAACATGACGATGGTCTATCCTGAACGGCAGCCAGAAGAGCGGCTCGCGCTAGCGCTGTCCGGTGGCGGATCTCGAGCGATCGCGTTCCATCTCGGCTGCCTACGCGCGCTCCACGACCTTGGTATCCTACAGCGCGTCTCGACGGTGTCAGCCGTGTCCGGCGGCAGCGTGCTCGCCGGCATCTACTGCAGCCATCCCGGCGACTTCACGGCCTTCGAGTGCCGAGCACGCGAGGTGCTAAAGGAAGGGTTTCTTCGTCCCGCGGTGCGTACCGCGCTCACGACGGACGAGGGAGTGCGTGCGATCGGAACCCGGCTACTGCTCGCCACCGACCGGACCGCAGCCTTCCTCGCCCGCCGCACGCTTGCCGCGTTCCGCAAGAGGCCGGCATGGGGATGGCTGAGCACTTCGCCGGTGCTTCGCCGGTCCAGCCGGACGACCATTCTGAGGCGCACTTTCAGCCGGATGTTCGCCGGCGCCCGGCTGACTGATCTGAGGCCGGATCGTCCTCGGCTCGTGATCGTGGCTTGCGAGCTGAGGGCGAAGGCGGCTTTCTACTTCACGGCGGAGCGCCTTCATTGCTGGCGTTACGGCTCGGCCAGTTCCGAAAATGTTGAGCTCGCTGACGCGGTGGCCGCATCCGCAGCCTACCCGGCCGCGCTGCCGACGATCGAGACGAAAATGTCGTTCGAGAAGAGCGGGCGGACCGAGCGGCACCGCATTACCCTGACCGACGGCGGCGTTTATGACAATCTCGGCCTCGCACCGTTCTGGCCCGGTCGGGACCCGACGATCAGCCTGGATACGGGCCGTCACGACCGGATCATCGCCTGCCGAGCCGGTTACGCACTGGACGTGGCGGATCCGGCGTCGACCATGCTCTCGCGCATGAACGCGGCGTTCGAGAGCGTTTTCGCTAGGGCGCAGAACCTCGCCACTACTCGTCTATACGATCTGGTTCGTGCCGGAGAGCTGAAGGGGTTCCTGCTACCCTATCTGGGACAGCGTGATGACAAGCTCAGATACCCACCGGACGACCTCGTCCGCCACGAAGACGTTGCCGGCTACCCTACGAATTTCTCGGCGATGCCACCCGAATGGATCGACCGGCTGTCGCGGCGTGGCGAGCAGCTGGTCCATGCGCTTGTACGCGAGAATTGGCCGGAGATGCTGACGACGGACACGCCTGCCGCTTTAGATTTTTCACCTGACTGCCCCGCTATGGCAGCGCGGGGGGAGGGGCGATGACTAGGCAGCACCATCAATCGGAGGCTCCGCAGCGCGACCTCCGCCTGCGGGCACAGCGGCTTCATTTTTGGCGAGCGTTGTCACGACTACTTCGACCGCCTCTTTTCCAGGTCTTCGCGATTGCGCCGGAGACAGCGAGACAACTCGCGAGGTCAGCGATTTCCTTGCACGTCGACACGACGTCACGAACTTTGCGGGCTGTCAAGCGTCACGTCAGAATCCCGGCCAACCTCAATGCTGTAGAGCGCTCTGTCTGAGATCACGCGCAAATCACGCGCAACATAAACGCGCGCACCGATGACCCGGCACCTGCACCACCGCTCCGATACGGACGAGTCTCGAGAGGCTAAATGGCTGACAATAGAAACCAGCATTATGTTCCTCGTGTGCATCTGAAGCCGTTCACCCGGGACGGAGCAGGGCGTGCGATCAACCTGTTCAACCTCGAGCGCACGCGAGCTATTTCAGACGTTCCGGCCAAGAACCAATGTTCGGGTGATTATTTCTACGGTCACGACGCCCGGCTCGAGCGCGCGATCCAGTCCGTCGAGGGCCCGTATGGTAGTGTCGTCCGTCATCTGGCCGAAAACGGCGTGGTCGCGCCCGGCGTCGATATCGTGCTCCGCCGCTTTCTCTATCTTCAGTTTTTACGGACCGAAGCGGCGGCAATCGCCGGCGCCGAGATGGCGATGGCGATGACCGCCGTGCCTGGATCGGACCTGCCGGCCCCGTCGTTCGGCAAGCTTGCCAAGATGGCGGTCCAGGCAGCGATGCAGGAATACGCCGCGACCATGTGCATCGTCGATGATCTCAAGCTCTCAATCGTCCGCGACCGGACGGGGCTTCCTTTCGTCACATCCGACAATCCGGCGATTCTGACCAATCGCCTTCATTTCCAGCGCCCGGTGCCAGGCAAGTGCAGCTTCGGTGCCAAGGACGCCGGCGTTGTCTTCCTCCTTCCGCTGACGCCTGCTTTGCTGGCGATCTTGTACGACGGCAACGTCTACGCCGTCGCGCATCGCGGCCATTGGGTTGACGCGGATCGTACAACCGACATCGCCGCGCTCAATCAGCATCAATACCTCCACTGCATGGCAAACATCTATTTCGGCGATTGGGAATGCCGCGTCGACGTGGGCGCAGCCGCAGCCGACGCGCGGCCACGCCGGCCGGCCGAGCGGTTGTCAGTTGTCCATGCCGTGCGCGACGAGATCAGCGATTGGGGCGAGCGCTTCACCGTTCAGCCGATCACCGATATCCGCGATGGCCGAAAATGGCTGATCAATGTTTGGCCTGACCATCCCGAGCCAGCTGCCTGGCCGTCCTTCCTGCGCTTTCGCCCGGGCGCCACCGCCTGGTCGAACGACACCGGCGCGGGCCGGACGCGGCAGGGAAGCCTTGAACACGGCTTTGTCACCGGCGCGGGCTATCGCAAAATTCGGGTCTAAGCGGCGACCCTCTGCGTCCTTCGGCCGCCACTCGCGGCCGTCGTGCAGGCCAGCGCAGCGTCGGGCCGTAAAGTTGTGCACCGTGGGCAAAGGCAGGGCTCCAGTCAGGTGGCGCCGCCGTTTCTGACAGCCGCTGGTGATGAGCAAGGCTTGTCGGCAGCGACCGGACCAGCTCCGCCGAAGATCACAAGCTACCGCTTCGCAAGCATCACTCTGTGCTGTTCAGCCGGCCGATCGCGCCAGGCGGAATCGACCAATACCAAGATTCATGGGTCAACGAGTCTCCGCACCTGGGAATGGGCAAAGCGGCCGCGAATGCCCGGCTTTGGGTCGCTTCAGCTGTAGGTCCATCCGCGGCCATTCTCGATGTCCAGTCCTAGCTGCAGAGTCTCGGACCTCAGATGAAAGCCGCCGTTGCTCCCCATACGCCGGTTGCACGCTCGACGTTGCGGATCAGCGCATCACCGTATTCCAATCGACTTCGTAGCCCGCGCCTTGAAGTTCCTTCCCAAGCGCGGTCTTCCATGCACCGGCGGCGTCCCAGTCCGTCCAGACTACCCCGGCGAAGTCGCTCGGGATCACAACGTCGCCTCGCTTGAGCGCGCACACCCTATCGCGCCCGAGCTTTGCGATGAAGTAGCCGAGCTCAAGCAGCACGTTCTGTCGGGCGCGGGGCTCCAACTCTGCCGCCTCCTTGGCCCGCCCCACATCGTCGGGGGTGAGCAGCACGATCGCGAAGCCGACGTCGCTGTTAGCCTCTACCTTCTCGATAACTGTCCTACCTCGATTAGCCTGTTCGTGCAGGATGACGGGCTCGAATCCGATGTTGCCGAGAAAGCGGGCGGCAGTTTCCCGGGCCTCAGCATCGTGGCCGTGCACAATAAACACGCGCTTCGAATGGGGCACGACTAGCTTCACCTTCGCTCGTCCGCCCGCCAGCACGTGAGCCTTGTAGTCACGCACGAATGGTATGATCAGCTGGCGCGTCATTGCGTTGATGCTCGACATCACCTTCGAGTTACTGCCTGCAAAGAACGTATGACTGAACTGGAATGCGAAATCCGGATCTTCGCCCGCTCTACTCACCAGCAGCAGCCTGAGGGCCAAGTCCTCCCGCGGCTCCTCGGGCCAGAGGAGTTCCGCGCTGCCGACCATGCCGCCCTGTGTTGCCTCGCTGGACTGGAGGAACGCGTCGAGGTCAACGCCCGCAGTGAGCGCCTCGTTCGCAGCCTTCAGATCGTCATGGGCCAGCAAACGAGCGAGCTGGCGGAGCGGTCGCTGGTAGCTCTGATAGTCGGACGCCTGAAGATCGAGGACAGCGTTGTTTATTTGAGCAAAAATATCGTTCGACATCAGTCGGCCTCACCCCCGACTCGAGCTTCCGCTGCCTTGTCGACGATCGCCTGGCGGTAGCTTTCCTTCATCTCATCGATCATCGGACCGACAAATGGATTGTCAGAGTACCTGCCCACGCGGTCATCCACCATCTTCTCGACTGCCGCGATTGCCGCCTCAATGCTTTCCGGGTCTTCGGCATTGAAGTTAACCGTCCCGAGTTCGCCGTCCAGTTCCGCGAACGCCTGCTGCGCCGCTTCCAGGTCTCGACTGAGCTTGTCCAGGCCCTTGATCTCAAACATAGCGTTCTCCCGCGTGAAGTTTAACACGCTGAATGAGTAGAACAAACCAAAAACGCTCGGGGTCATATCCTACGACTGTACGAAGGCCTGAAACCGAGAAACGCTTTGAGGCCGCGGAGTGGCGCATCGTGGGTCGAGGCTGTTACTCAACGTCAACTCGACGGGCTTGGTTCTTGAGATCCAGCCGCCGAGGCGCTGTCGCAGAGTGCCTCAAATGCCGCCCACCCGAAGCCTCCCGGTCAGCAGGCGGGCTAGACGTGGTTATCTGGCTTGCTAATCGCCCTTCGAGCACACCCGAATGTCGCGGATCGATCAGTGAAGGCGTAGCTCCTCGCGGTCGGCCTCATTGATGTAGCCGAGATTATAGAGATGTTCGGTCAGCGCGCCAAAGCTGACCTTCATGTCGCTTGCGATCGCCCGGACGCGCTCCTCGCTCCATGCATTATAGCGGCGGAGATGTTGGTCGATTAGGGCGCGCGGCATCAGCAGCATCGCCGCGAACGCATTCGCTCGTTTCTCAATACCGCTCGGCGCCCAAGGACCGCTAGCTTGTGTCACGCGGCGCGCCCGACTTTGGTCATAGAGTATGTGGCAGAGTTCATGTGCCATAGTGAAGCGGCGGCCGGCCTCGTTCCGCGAGAACGGACTGTTCTTGTTAATGATGACCGTGGGCGCGAGGCCGGACCCCGCCAACGCCACGCCCCGGATTGTATGGGTGTCGAACTGTCGCTGCAGCAGCGTGATCCCGAGATCCCGAAAGATTTGCTCGATGTCGATTGCTTCGGACAGGCTGATGCCCAGATCGTCAAGTAGAGCTTCCGCCAGTTCATAGCCCTCATCGTAGGCAGCTATTAGCGGGAAACTCACCGAGCGATCGACGAAGCGGTCGAGTTCGGCGGTATCGACTTCGCGCAACTGCGTCACGAGGATATTGGACAGGCTGCGAACGTCTCTGAGCGTGAGATTGGGATCGACGCCACCGAACATAGCGACCGGCGCCGCCAACACCTCGACGACGGGGACCTCGCGATCGAACTGAGAAACGAGCAGATCGCTCTTCCCGAGACCACGAAAGACATTCTCGACCTTTCCAGCGAGCTTGTCTCCGAGATAGATTTGCCGAACCTCCCGATCCGAGGCGCCGCGCAGCCCTTCAACCAGAGCGCAAAGCTCGTCGATTTCGGTGCGCGACGCCGCGTCCGGCACCTTGGCCGTATCCAGGAGCCAGCGCAACGCCCCCCAGAGGGGCGTCGCCACATCCTTAACCGGCAACACCGCCACGCCCGGCGCGATTATGAGCTTGTATCCCGGAGGCGCAAAATCCGCTTCGCGTGCCGACCAAGACAGTTCGACGCCGTCGCCCAGCCGGCGAAGAAAGACGTCCGGGAGCAGGCCGCCGCTCGCACCTGCGCGCAACGCATGGCGTTGCCACCAAGCTTGCACCTGATCGTAGACCGCGAAGCGCTCGCTATGATCGGGCGGGAGAAAGCGCTCGAGCGCGACGTTACAGGCGATCGCGCCCGGCTCCTCGGTCCGTTCGGGCCACGAGAAGTCCTCTTCATGGAAGAGATAACGCCAATTTTCTGCGGCCCAGCGGAAAATCGGAAGAAGATACCAACGGACGCTGTCGTGCCGCGTCTCGTCCTCTAGGTGGGCAGTAAGCGAATAGCCATTAACGACCAACTCCAACGACCCCAACGAAAAGCCATGGCCTTTCGGACGATTCCTGGCTGGCGAGCCGTCGTCGATCCAACCGATTGTGACGGCGAAGCGCTCGCGCGACCCAAAGGACATCGTGTTCATCCGTCGCTCTCCAGCGCCCAGTCGATGCGATCGTCATCCTTCCAAAAGTCGCGGATCTGCTTTGTCCTGACCGCGCCGGTCTTCTTCCAGCCACGCACGATCGCTGTGGGCACCGACTGCCAGGGGACGGGATAGCCGTGCCACGTCTGATCACCCGACGGCTTCGCCTCGAACGCGATGCCGTTCAGCGTCGCATAGCGCCGCTCAAGACCACTCGGATGCGCAAGCGAATCTGCGAACAACGTCGACGCCGCTGACTTAATCCAATCATGTTTGTCCATGTCGGTGCCGAGCCCACTTGCCGCCGTCTGGTGCGACCATTGCGGGCAGAGCGTACCCTTCACCTCATCTCCAGGGCGTCGCTTGTGCTTCGAGCTGCCCTTATAGGTGGGGCCATTGTGATTCCAGGGCGGTGCCATGACGAAGTCCGTCTTGCGGGAAAAGGTAGCCAGCGGGCAAGGGGTCAGATCGCGCGCGAGGACGAGCCAAAGCGTCCCCGCCCGCATGCCACCCGTTGTGGCGCCCGTCGGCACCGTCAATCTGCGAAGGGTGTAGGAGCGAGCGAACTTCCGCTTCCTAACGCTGATGCCTCAAGAATCGTGAGGCTGCAACTGCCAACCCGAGCTGAAAATGGATTGTGAATAAGCGGCAGGTTTCGGGTGGCGGGGAGGGCGGCGTGAATGTCGCCTTATGGGTCGAGCTGCGGGGAGCGCTGTCAGGTCGACCCAGCCAGTGGTCTCGGCTACCTGATCAACATGCTTGCGAGAACTGACCGATCCGCTGATCTCAATCTCGACGAAGGTGGAGCCCAGCTTTTCGCGCAAGCGCTGGACGAGGCTGCCTCCATCCGCCTTGAGGCTGCCTTGGCCACGCTGCCGAGTAGCGTGCAAGGCGCGCGGATCGGCGGTGGTCCGCAGCTAAAGCCGTTCCTCGACACCGCCGGACCGATCGGCGCGATCGCGGACGCCGAGCTCGGGCCCGATGCTCGCCCCATCTGTGCGATCCTGTTCGATAAAACGGCGCTGAGGAACTGGGCGTTCGGCTCGCATCAGGACTGCACGATCGTGGTCAAGGAACGCATCGACGCCGACGGGTTCGGGTCGTGCACGGTGCCGGCACTCAGCCAGCGGCGCGGTCTCGCCGTGGGGACGCTCCTGCGTCAGCAGGGCATGGCCGTCGTGCCCGCGCCTGCGGCAGGACAGACCTTCGCGCTGACCGCCGCCTCGGGTGCAGCGCAATGATCCACGGCGTCATCATCACCCCCTTCGATGCAGCTGCAATCCTGATCGTGCTCGCGGCGACGCTCGGCTACCTCAATCGGCGGTTCCTCCATTTGCCGCAGACGATCGGGCTCACGGTGATGGGGGTGATCGCCTCGCTCATCGTCGTTGGCATCGACCGGCTGTCACCAGGCAGCCGTCTCAGCCACGAGATCGTCGCGTTCATCGCCGGGATCGACTTCCATGCGACGCTGATGGACGGGATGCTGTCGTTCCTGCTGTTTGCGGGTGCGCTCCACATCGACTGGAGCGAGATGCATCGCGGGCGATGGGCGATTCTGATTCTCAGCACGGCCGGCGTTCTCGCCTCGACGGCGATCATCGGCATCGGCTTCCAGGTCATCGCCGGGCTGATGGGGCTCTCCATCCCGCTGGTCTGGTGTCTCGTCTTCGGCGCGCTGATCAGCCCGACCGATCCGGTGGCCGTCATGGCGATCATGCGCCACGCCGCTGTCCCGCCGACCTTGCAAGCGACCGTCGCGGGCGAGAGCCTGTTCAACGATGGGATCGGCGTGGTCGTGTTCGCGATCATCCTCGCCGCCGCAACAGGAACCGAGCCGCTCTCGCTCGGCCATGCGACGCACCTGTTCCTGCTGGAAGCCGGCGGCGGCATCGCGTTGGGGCTCGTTACGGGCTGGCTTGCATATCGCGCGATGCACTCGATCGACGACTATCAGGTCGAGGTCATGATCAGCCTCGCGGTGGTGATGGGCGGCTATGCGGTCGCCCGCTGGCTGCACGTCAGCGGGCCGGTGGCGATGGCGGTGGCTGGGCTAATCATCGGCAACCACGGGGTCGCCCACGCGATGAGCGACGTGACCCGCGACTACCTGCTCAAATTCTGGGCGCTGATCGACGACATCCTAAATGCCGTCCTGTTCCTGCTGATCGGGCTGGAGGTCGTGACGATCCCCTCTGACATGCGGCTGATCCTGCTCGGCGCCGCCGCGATACCGCTCGTCCTTTTGGCGCGCGGCGTCTCGGTACTGGTGCCGCTGGCGGCGCTTCGGCCGTTTCTATCGCTGGGGAGCCTGGCTCCCGTGACCCTCATCTGGGGCGGCCTGCGGGGCGGCATCTCCGTTGCACTGGCGCTCGGGCTGCCCGATGGCCCTGCGCGCGCGTTCGCGCTGGCCGCGACCTATCTCGTGGTCCTCTTCTCGGTCATCGTCCAGGGCGGGACGATCGAGCGGGTGCTCAGATCGCGCGCAGGGATCCGGTAAGATGCCGCGCCTGTTCTCCCGCAACGATGCCCGCAAGCTAACCGTCATGTGGCGGCGTCGGCGGTCGACCCATCTCGCGCCGCCGCTCAAGGCGTTGAGCCGGCGGATCGCGACGGCCAGCGGCGCGATCCTGCTCGGCCTGGTCGCACTGGCCTTCGCCAAAGCCGGCGACTGGGCGCAGCACGTATTTGCCGGCATCGTCGGGGCCTGCCCCTATGCCCCGCTCGTGCTGACCCCCGCCACCTTCGCCGTGGTGATGCTGGCGACGCAGCGATGGTCACCCGAGGCGCGGGGATCGGGCATACCGCAGGTCATCGCTGCGACCCGGACGCCGGACGTCGCCGCTCGTGGACCGCTGGTGTCGCTGCGCACCGCGGCCGCCAAGTTCGGGCTGACCATCGCCATGCTCTTCGCTGGCGGCTCGGTCGGTCGTGAGGGACCGACGGTCCAGATCAGTGCCGCCCTGATGGTCGCGGTCCATCGCGTCCTCAAGGTGCCGATCAGCGCCGGGGTCCTGATCGCCGGCGGTGCTGCCGGCGTCGCGGCCGCTTTCAACACCCCTCTGGCCGGGGTGGCGTTCGCCATCGAGGAGCTGGCCTCGGCCTACGAGCAACGCGTGGCGGTGCTGGTGATGGCGGCGGTGATGATTTCGGGTCTGGTGAGCCTCGGGATCGCCGGCGACTACGTCTATTTCGGCGCCATGCGAGAGACGCTGTCGGTCTCGGCGGTGTTGATGGTCAGTCCGATCGCCGGGGTCATTGGCGGGCTGGCAGGCGGATTGTTCACACGCCTTGTGCTCCGCTTCGCGAGGCCCGCGCATCCGGCGCTCCGGCGCATGAAAGCCCGGCCGGTGCGGTTCGCCGCGGCATGCGGGCTGGCGGTGGCCGTGCTCGGCCTCGCCACGGCCGGCGCGACATGGGGCACAGGGTACGAGACCACCCGCGGCCTTGTCGAGGGACATGGCGGCTCGCTGTGGTTCGGCCCGGCCAAGTTCCTCGCCGCGCTGGCGACGACGCTCAGCGGCACCCCTGGCGGCATCTTCGCGCCGTCGCTTGCGGTCGGTGCCGGGGTGGGGAACCTGCTGACACCCTTGTTTCCAAACAGTCCGGCTGGGGCTGTGGTCCTGCTCGGAATGGTGGCCTATTTCGTTGGCGTGGTGCGCGCGCCGCTGACGGCGGTCATCATCATCACCGAGACGACCGCCAGCCGGGGCATGATCCTGCCCTTGTTCGCGACCGCGCTGATTGCGGACGGCGTCAGCGCGCTGGTATCGAGGGAGCGGCTTTACCACGGGCTGGCCAAGCCGTTCCTGGAGACATCTCCTGCAGATTTTCGAGAGCAGCAACTCAGTGACGCTTCCTCGAAGGATAGCCTGGCAACGTCGGTCTAACCTAAGGCAACCTCGCGCGCGCTCGTGCGTAGGCTAGAACAAAAGCTAACCCTGCGATCTCTCCGGCACCTCCGGTCTGCGTGCCAGGCCCAGAAATGCGGAACGTTCGACAAGGTTGGCATCGTAAACCGGCAGAGAATTGCGGATCGGCGCAGCTTGCGCACAAGCGCCGGCGTGCGCGTTCACCGATTCTGCGTCCGCCAGTTCGCCGCTTTGCGAAACACGCGCGATAGCTGTTCGATCGAATAGGGCTTATGCAGCAGTTCGAACCCGTAGCGGCCGTTCTGCGCGAGAACATGGCTGTAGCCGCTGGTCAGGATCACCGGCATTTCGGGATGGCGCCTTCGAATCTCTTGGCCAAGCTCCAGGCCGCTCATACCCGGCATGACCACATCGGAGAACACGATGTGGAAGCGGTCGCAGTCGCTCTCCAGCTCGGTGAGCGCCTCCGCGGCGTTCACTGCCAGAATCGTGTCGTAGCCCAGCTCGCGCAGCGCCTGGACTGCGAAGTCGCCGACCCCCTTGTTGTCCTCGACCACCAGCACGCAGATGCCGTCGCCATCGACCCGCTGCTCGGGCTCGTTACGCTCCTCCTCGACCATGCCATCCGCGCTCACCCGAGGCAGGTAGAGCGTGAAGGTCGTGCCGCTGCCGACGGCGCTTTCGACGCGGATGTCGCCGTTGGATTGCTTGGCAAAGCCGATCACCTGGCTGAGGCCGAGACCAGTACCCTTGCCGACCTCCTTGGTGGTGAAGAACGGCTCAAAGATGCGGCCGACATCGTCAGACGTGATGCCGCTGCCGTCGTCGGCGATGGTGACCGCGACAAAACTGCCGGAAACGGGCGGATGGCTGCGGATGGCCGGGATGCCGGAGACCGGGCCGATCGCGATGCTTAGCCGGCCTTCGCCGTCCATCGCGTCGCGCGCGTTGACGCTCATGTTGATGATCGCGGTGTCGAACTGGCCGCGGTCGGCGAGGACGTAGCAGGCGTCGGCCGGAACCGTCGTTTCCAGCACGACCCTGGAGCCGGTCAGCGTACGGACGATCGACGCCACCTCCTGGATGCTGGCACCGGCGTCGAAGATCTCCGGTTTGAGCGACTGGCGCCGGGCAAAGGCCAGCAATTGGCCGGTCAGCTTGGCGGCGCGGTCGGCGGTCTCGGAAATGGCGCTGACGTAGCGCTCACGCCGCTCGTCAGTGAGGCCCGGACGGCGCAGCAAGTCGACCGAGCCGCGGATGACCGTCAGCAGGTTGTTGAAGTCGTGCGCGACACCGCCGGTGAGCTGTCCCACCGCCTCCAGCTTCTGCGCTTGCCTGAGTGCGTCTTCGGCCTTCGCCAGTTCCTCGGCCTGGCGCCGCTCGAGCGTCACGTCGCGAGCGCTGCTGTAGAGTTTGCCTTCGAACGGCACCGCCACCCAGGACAGCCAGTGCCAGGAACCGTCCTTGGCGCGATAGCGGTTCTCGAACCGGGGCACCGGCTCACCCGAGCGCACCTGCTCGAATGCGGCGGCGCTGCTCGCGACGTCGTTCGGATCGACGAACTCGGTGTAGGACGAGCCCTCCATCTCCTCGGGCAGCCATCCCAACGATTGCCAAGCGGGATTGACCCGATCGAACCTGCCAGTTGTCAGATCGATCACCGACAGCAACTCGGAGCTCACATTCCAGGTGGTTGCGCGTTCCCGGCCGCGGGCGACCACCTGCTCTTCGAGATCGGCGTTGAGCGCGCGCAACTCCGCCTCGCGCGCGGCGAGCTTCTCGCGCTCAGCCATCAGCCGGCGCTCGTTGAGGATCTTGGAGGTGGTCTCCGTCGCCACGTCGAGGAAACCGGCGACCCGGCCGTCGTCGTCGCGGACGGGGCTGTAGGCGAAGGTCCACCAGGTTTCCTCCGGATAGCCGTGCCGCGTCATCGTCAGCGGCAGGTCCTCGTAGGCCACCGGCTCGCCGGCCATCGCCCTCTCGATATCCGGCGCAATGTCCGCCCACACCTCCGACCAGACCTCGGCGATGGGGCGGCCGAGCGCGTCGGGGTGCCGCCTGCCAAGGAACGGCACGTAGGCGTCGTTGTAGAACAGGGTCAGTTCCGGTCCCCAGCTGATGCACATCGCGAACTTGGAGGCGAGCATGAGGTCAAGGATCGTCTTCAGCGACCTTGGCCACGACACCCGGTTTCCAAGAGCCGTTCCGGCCCAGTCGTGGTGGTCGATCATCTTGGCAAGCGTCGGCATGGCTCTGTCTCTGTCTTCTTATCGACGCTGTCCGGGGCTTTAACGTGCGGACGGCGAGATCGGCCAGAGACTATTGATCGTGCGGGCTTGGTCGAAAATTTGAGAATGGAGCGCCAGGTCGCACCTTCTCGCTACGGTGGCGTCGACTAGCGACGTGACCCTCATTGGACATGGATGGATCAACCGCTTCATAGATGCGGCGCTCGCCGATCAGGGATAGGAACGACGCGTCGGCAGCTCAGCACCTTGTGCGTCAACTCTTGTGCCGCGCTAGGAGCTATTCCCGCGTGGGATAGGCATTGCCGATAGACCATTGTTTTCGGGAAGGCGGTCGCGTGGCGGCCGGAGTCAAACGCCTGACGCCGCCCTTGCAACCAAGATGAAAGGGCGGCCGAAGTTGGCGAGCTGAAAATGAACGGCGAAGGGCTGATTGTAGGTCAACTGCCGGCTTGATCCGGATCGGCTGCAAGGAAAACGTTTAGGCTAGCCGCCTCAGATCGCGGCGAGCCCTAGCATGGCTACATGGAATTCTCTTCACGTTCATCACAGGCTGGCTAGATACTGCCGGAGTAGCAACGGCCCGAAATCATCTCTGATGGACGGGCAAGCCCATGAAACCGAACGATCATATGTCCGCGCGTCCCGCCTTGGCCGCCTTGCTGCTCGCGGGCGGTGCTGCGCTCGGCGCCTCGGGGGCATTCGCAATTAATGAAAGCGGCGGGATGACACAGGCCATTGTTGCGCCGCAGCTCGCACCATTGACGGCGCGCGGCGGTGCGCATTCGCTGGCCGACATGGTGCAGGCCGTCGGACCCAGTGTGGTGCAGATCAGCGTCCGCAAGCATGTCGATGGCCAGCAGATGGCCTTCTCGCCTGAAGGCGATGGTGACGAAGCGGGCGGCGATGGCGGGATGGAAGATCAGTTGCGCCAATTTTTCGGCGGTCAAGGCGCCGGCGCACTCCAGCGTCAGGCGCCGCATGAGGAGGGCGCGTTGGGCTCGGGCTTCATCATCGACCGCTCGGGCATCGTCCTCACCAACAACCACGTCGTCGAGGGCGCTAGCCAGGTGACGGTGCAGACCAGCGACGGCCACGAGTACAAGGGCACGGTGCTTGGCACCGATCCGAAGACCGACGTGGCGGTCGTGCGGATCAACGGCGGCGGTAACTTCCAGCCGATCCAGTGGGGCGACAGCGACCATATCCGCGTCGGCGACAGCGTATTCGCGGTCGGCAGCCCGTTCGGGCTCGGCAACACCGTGACCGCCGGCATCGTCTCGGCGCGCAGCCGCGACATCGGCGAGGGTCCCTATGACGACTTCCTCCAGGTCGACGCGGCGATCAACTCGGGCAATTCCGGCGGACCGCTGTTCGATGGCAACGGCCGTGTCGTCGGCATCAACACCGCCATCTTCTCACCCTCGGGCGGCAATGTCGGCATCGGCTTCGCCATTCCCGAGCAGATGGCGCGTCGGGTGGCCGACCAGATCGTGAGCAAAGGCGGCGTCTCGCGCGGAAGGATCGGCGTCGCGCTTCAGAGCGTCACACCCGACATCGCCGACGCGATGGGCATGAAGGACCATGACGGCGCGCTGATCGCCAAGGTGGACGTCGATGGTCCAGCCTTCTTCTCCGGCCTCAAGCAGGGAGACGTCGTGCGTAGCTTTGACGGCAAGCCGATCAAGGACAGCCGCGACATGGCCCGCATGGTCGCCGATGCGCGTGCCGGCACCAAGGTGCCAGTCACGGTCGTCCGCGACGGCCATCAGGTAGCGCTCGACCTACGTATCGGCACCGATCGCAACGGCTGAGCCGGCGCCAATGCGGAACTCGCGGGGATGGAAGGCGTCCATCCCCGCATCCGTCGTCACGATAAGGCTGGGTACTGGTGAAGCTGCTTCTCGTCGAGGACGACGCCCAGACCGCCGATTATGTGCGGCGGGGCCTCGGCGAACTCGGCCACATCTGCGATCACGCGCCGAACGGGGTAGAGGGACTGACCGCGGCGCTGACTCACAACTACGATGCAGTGGTACTCGACCGCAATCTCCCCGAGCTTGACGGCTTGGCCGTGCTGCGGGCGCTGCGGGCACAGGGCAATCGTACGCCCGTCCTCGT
Organism: Sphingomonas sp.; assembly: GCF_965200105.1. Taxonomy (GTDB): domain Bacteria; phylum Pseudomonadota; class Alphaproteobacteria; order Sphingomonadales; family Sphingomonadaceae; genus Solisphingomonas. The sequence continues at coordinate 1,808,123 of NZ_CBDATN010000002.1, read as the reverse complement.
CCTTTCGGCGCTCGGCCAGGTCGACGACCGCGTCGCCGGCCTGCGCGCCGGCGGCGACGATTATCTGCCCAAGCCCTTCTCCTTTCAGGAGCTGATCGCGCGATTGGAGGCGATTGTTCGCCGGCAATCGCAGTCCGCCGGAGACGTGGCGACTCGGCTGGTCGTCGGCAGCCTCGCGCTCGATCTACTCGGCCGCACCGCCCGGCGCGGCGAGCGGACCATCGAGCTCCTCAACAAGGAGTTCCAGCTCCTCGAATATCTGTTGCGCCACGCTGGTCAGGTGGTGACCCGCACGATGCTGATCGAGGCGATCTGGGACTATGACTTCAATCCCGGTACCAATATCGTCGATGTCCACATCAGCCGACTGCGAGCGAAAATCGACGGACCTGGCGAGCCGCCGATGATCCGCACCATCCGCGGCGCCGGCTATCGCCTCGATGCCGTCTGAGAACCGCCGGCCGCGTAGCGCCGCGTGGCGCGGTGCGCTGTGGATCACGCTGATCGCGCTGGTCACCACCGGCTTCGCGCTGACGCTGCAATATGTCCAGACGACACGGATGGTGGAGGCGCGCCGGCAGGCTGCCGTCGATGACGAGACGTCCGGGCTGGTCGAGCGCTATCGCAGCGAAGGAGTCGATGGGGTGGCGGGCGCGATCCAGCGGCAGCAGGCCGTACCCCGCATCCATGAATTCTTCTATCTGTTGGCGGCGCCGGACGGGACGTCGCTCGCCGGCAACCTGCTGGCTTGGCCCGCAGAGGTCAGTCAGACCGGCTTCCACAGCTTCGATACCGATGTCGTCAATACGCGCGGCGCAACCAGCCGGCGGCGCGTCGAGGCCCGCGCGGTGCTCCTCGACGGCACCTTTCGCCTTTTGGTCGGGGACTTCGCTGATGAGCAGGCCGCCCTGCGCGAGCGCTATCTGTCGGCGCTCTTATGGTCGATGCTGGCCACCGGTCTGCTCGGGCTGCTGCTCGGTTGGTGGTACAGCCGGCGCGGCCTCGCCTTCGTGGGCATCGTCGCCGACGCGGGGGACCGCTTCCTCGCCGGTAATCTGGCGGAGCGTCTGCCTGTCTCTGCGCGCGGCGACGAATATGATCGGCTCGCCGAAACGATCAACCGCGCCTTCGCCGAGGTTGAGCGACTGGTCAGTTCGCTCCGCGCTGCCACCGACGGCATGGCGCACGACCTCAAGACCCCGCTGACTCGCATCCGGGCGCGGCTCGAGCTCGCCGACCTCCAGCAGGGTCCGCCCGCAGTGTTGCAGCGGGCGGTCGATGAAAGCCGTCACGATCTCGACGGGCTGTTGCAGCTGATCGACGACATGCTCAGTCTCGCCAGCGCCGAAGCGACGCCTACCGCAGGATTCGTGCCCGTGGCGCTCGACGCGATCGTCAGCGAGGCGCTGGAGCTCTATCTTCCGCTCGCCGAAGACAAGGCGATCGAGCTCGACGTCGCGGTCTTGCCGGCGATGGTCCTCGGATCGCGCTCGTTGCTGGCGCGCCTCGTCGCCAATCTGCTCGACAACGCGATCAAATACACGCCGGCCGGCGGGCGCGTGCGTGTCGCGCTCGTGCCGGAGGGCCAGAGTGCGACTTTCACGGTCGCGGACAACGGTCCGGGAATAGCTCCCGATCGGCACGATGAGGTCCTGCAACGCTTCCGCCGGCTCGACGAAAGCCGGACAGTGCCAGGCAGCGGCCTCGGGCTTAGCATTGTCGAGGTCGTGGCTCGCCTACACGACGCAACGCTGCGCCTGGCAGACAATGAGCCTGGCCTCCGCGTCGAGATCAGCTTTCCACTGGCGAGGGGTGCGCTTCCCGCTCACTAAGTAGAACTGGGCCTTTCCCGTACTCAGCTCCCGGCCTTCACTATCTTCTCCGCCCGGGCCGAGAAGCTCTGCAAGGCTTGCTGCTTCGCCGACTTATCGAGCGAGCTCTGCCCGTTGATCCTCGGACAATAGGCAGTGACCAGGTAATTGATGACCTCGCTCCTTGCGGCGCCCGCGTGACGCGCCCTGATCCGCGCCGCGGCTTCGGCGATCTCGTTCTCGCTGCCTTGACCTAGCTGGTCGCCAGCGGCTTTGATCTGGCCCGGCGATTCCCGCAGTGTTCCCGCGGCTTGTCCACTCTCGGGCGCGGGACACTCGATCTGCTCATTGGCCTTCGAACAGCCGGCGGCAGCGAGGATGAGCAACCCGGCGAACAGTTGGCGCATGATGAATTCCTTCAGGGCGGTTGTGCTTGGACGAAGGCACCTACCGCGCAGCGACCTTAGCACGGGCGAGCCACCGGACGGTCATCTTCTCTGCGCCCTTGGCAGCGAAGCTCAACCGGCAGACATCGCAGCCATCCATGCTACGCCTCGTGGATGATGGATTTCCCTCCTATTCTCCCTGTTTCCCGCAGCCATCCAGCGACCCGAGTGAGGCATTCGCAATGATCGTGATCGTTGCAATCGCAGTGGCGGCTGTGGTGACGCTGCTGCTCACAGTCGGACCGATCGCACGATCCGAGACCTGGCGGGCGACGGTCACGCCGCTCGCTTCCATCATAGGCTCGGGCTTCCTCATCTGCGGGCCGCTTTTGGCACGCGAGTTCGGCGCGGCGGCGCTTGGCGCGATGGCGGTGTTGCTGCTGCTTGCCTATGCGGTCGGCTGGGTGATCCGCTTCAACATCGCCGTGGTCGAGCCCTTGGCCGAGACGCTGCGGCTGCATGATCCGTTCGCCTGGGCGATGCGCGTCGCGCAAGGGATGCTCGGCATCGCCTACGCCGTGTCCGTCGCCTACTATCTGAAGCTGCTGGCCGAGTTCGGCATGAAGCGTCTCGCAGTGCCGGAGACGATCCACGCCCTCGTCGCCAACATAGTGGTGACCGCGATCATCCTTCTGTTCGTCGCACTGACCTTCTCGGGAAGCATCCGCAAGATCGAGCATGCCGCGCATGGCAGTGTTTCGCTCAAGATCGGGATCATCGCCGGCCTGCTCGCGGCACTCGCCATGTGGTGGTTGCAGCATGCCGGCGACACTGCCGCGCTGCCACCGGTGCGGGTCGGTTGGGGGAGCGTGGCGATGCTGCTCGGTCTCCTTATCACCGTACAGGGTTTTGAGACCTCGCGCTATCTCGGCGCCAGCTATGGCCGGCAGACGCGCATCCGCACGATGCGCCTGTCACAACTGATGTCCTCGGCGATCTACCTCGGCTTCATCGCGCTCCTCACACCCTTTCTCGGTCAGGCGCAGCATGCCGAGGGCGTCGCCGGCATCCTTGACATCATGACCATCGTTGCCTCCGCCCTCGGTATCTTCGTGCTGATCGGCGCTGCCGCGAGTCAGCTTAGCGCTGCGATCGCGGACTCGATCGGCGCCGGCGGCCTGCTCATCGAGGTTTCGCGCGGCAAGCTCGGCGTGCGCGGCGCCTTCCTCGCATCGAGCGCCCTTTCTGTTGCCATCGTGTGGCTCACTGATCCGTTCCAGGTGGTCGCGCTTGCCTCGCGCTCGTTCGCCTTGTTCTACGCGATGCAGGCGGCTTTGGCATTCTGGGCGTCGCTGCGGAGCGGCGCCGGTGGTCGGGCAGCGCGCGGCGGCTTCGCCGCGATCGGGCTGATCTGCGCCGTCGCGGCGGCTGCCGGCGCTCCGGCGGAGGGTTGATCATGCCGACTGCTCAGGTGCAGCACTCGAGAATGAGTGCGGAGGCCTACGGATGAACTGGCAACATTTGGTGAGCGAGTGGGGTCTTCCGCTGCCCAGATCGCCGGACGTTAGCTCCATCTTGCTGGCGGTGGTGCTGGTCGTCGGCGCCTACTGGATCGGCTGGTTCGTCGGCAGCCGGGCAGGACCGCGCCTCGTCGCGCTTACCCACCGATGGACCGGACGCGACGGTGACTACATCAACCTCGCTTGTTCGATCGCCAACTATGGCATCGTCGCGCTGTTGCTGCTCGTCGTCGGCAATGCCGCGACGCTGAGCCCGATCGCGCTGATGATCGTGGCACTCGCGCTGGGCGTCGCCGTTGCGATGCTTGGCTACCATCTGTGTCGCGCCGCAAGCCTTGGCACCGCCACTGCGGGCGTGCTCGCGTTTGCAGCGCTCGTCGCTACCACCTCGGCCACGCTCGGCGGCATGCAACCGCTCGTCTCCGGCCTCAACAGCGTCGGAATGACGGTCGGCACGCACCGGATCACATTGCTCGGCGTCGTCAACTTCGTCGTTGTGGCGGCAGTGCTCTATGCGCTCGCTCGCGTCGCCAACCGGGTCGTGCTGCATTCGATCGGCCGGGTGCATTCGCTCGACGTGTCTCAGCGCGCGCTCGTCCAGAAGCTGGCGAGCATCGCCATCGTCGTCCTCGCGGTGCTGTTGGGGATCGACCTGCTCGGCATCGACCTCACCGCACTGACGGTGTTCTCCGGCGCGTTCGGCCTCGCGGTGGGCTTTGGCCTCCAGAAGACCTTCGGCAACCTCATCGCCGGGCTCATCCTGCTCATGGACCGCTCGGTGAAGCCGGGCGACGTGATCGTCGTCGGCGACACCTTTGGGCAGGTCGGCAAGATCGGCGTGCGCGCCGTCTCCGTCGTCACCCGCGACGGCAAGGAGCATCTGATCCCCAACGAGCAGCTGATGACCGATCCTGTCGAGAACTGGTCCTACTCCAGCCGCAACGTGCGCGTGCACATCAAGGTCGGCGTCGGCTACGACAGCGACCTGGCGGTTGCGCAGCGGCTGATGATCGAGGCGGCCCTGGCGGCACCGCGGGTCCTCAAAGATCCCAAGCCGACCGTGTGGCTGACCGATTTCGGCGACAGCTCGGTCGATCACGAGATCCTGGTCTGGATTACCGACCCGGAGGCGGGCGTCGGCAACGTCCGCTCGGAGGTTCTCAACCGGCTGTGGGTGTCCTTCAAGGAAAACGGCATCGAGATCCCGTTCCCGCAGCGCGACATCCACATACGAAGCGGCGGCGCGGCCGAAAACGCCGGTGTAGGCACGGCATGACTCCTTTACCGGATAGCCTGGTACAGACCGAAGCGCCCGCGGGATGGCTACCGTATCGCTGGTGGCAATCCCACGTCGTCGGGAGCGTCGATCAGGAGCAGGTCGTCGTCCGCATCTTCGAGGAAAGCGGCTGGTCGCCGCGCTATGCCTTCATGACGATGATGTCGGCCGGCATCGCCATCCTGGGCCTGCTGCTTTCGTCGCCCGCCGTCGTCATCGGCGCGATGCTGATCTCGCCACTGATGAACCCGATTCTCGGCCTCGGCTTTAGCCTAGCCCTCTTCGACTTCACCGAGATGCGGCGGGCTTTGGCCGCACTCCTGGTCGGGGCGGCCGCGGCACTGCTGTTTACCGCGCTGATCGTGCTGCTTTCACCGCTCAAGGCAGCCACGCCCGAGATCCTGTCGCGGACGCGACCCAACCTGTTCGACCTGCTGGTGGCGCTATTTGCGGCATTGGCAGGGACGTTCGCGATCATCCGTGGTCGTGGCGAGACCATTGTTGGCGTCGCCATTGCGACGGCGTTGATGCCGCCCATCGCGGTTGTCGGGTACGGGCTGGCGACCTGGAACGTGCCGGTTCTGGAGGGTGCGCTGGCGCTCTTCGTCACCAACTTCGTGACCATCGCGCTCTCCGCCACGATCATGGCGCGCTATTACGGCTTCGGCCACTCGCTCTCCAGCCATCAGAGCTGGGCGCAGACCATCATGCTGGTGATCGTCTTCGTCGTCATGGCGATCCCGCTCGCGATCTCGCTCCGGCGTATCGCCGGCGAGGCGCTCACCGTCGCCGAGGTTCGATCGTTCCTGTCCGGCCGCTTTGGCGATCAGTCCCGCCTGACCCAGCTAGATGTCGACTTCGAGCGCAAGCCGATGGTGGTCCGTGCGGTCGTTATCGCGCCGCGCGACCGTGCGATTGCCAAGACGATCCTCGCCGCCGAGCTCGCCAAGGAGCTTGGTCGACCGGCGACGCTGAGGATCGACGAGGTCCTGCTCAATCCGGGAGCAGAGTCGATCGATCGGCAGCGCGTCGAGCTGAAGCTGGCTGAAAGCGCACAGGCGGCAGTCGCGGAAGACAACACCACGGCGAAGCTCGTCGCGCTGGCAGCAGGCGTCGCGCCGGACGCCGTCACTATTGACCAGGACCGCCACCGCGCCATCGTCCAGGCGGCAGTGCTGCCGGGCGCCTCGCTGGCAACCTACTTCGCGCTGGAGCACAGGGTCGCGAGTGCTACCGCTGGCTGGGACATTACCATCGTTCCTCCCGTCATGCCGCTGCCGACGATCGCCTTTCCCGATGGGGTAGATGCGCTTGATGACGTAGGCCGCCAAGCAGTCCATCTCTCGGCCTGGGCAGCCAAGAGATGGAACGCACCTGGACTGTCGGTGCCGGGGCTTCCGCCGACGACCCCAGTTAAACCGCGGCTCGACGAACGGCGCGCGCTCGCGATCGGCGCTATCTTGAAGCAGGAGGGGATTGCTACGAGGAGCGCACCGGCTGAGGGACAGAAGGTGATCCTATCGACTTCTCCTAATCCTTGACGCGGCGAACCCCTCGTCCGGCGCTTGGCAGAACGCCCAACTGCCGCGGATCGGCATCGCCATTCGGCTACCAGGAGTCGATGCTAGCCTTTGTAAAAAGAGGGTTTAATCAGCCCGAGTACACGGCATCACCAACCGGCACCGCAGTTCATTGCTGCGGCCGGCACGATTGCCGTTCTCATCTGCGCGGGTCGGGCCAGCAAGGTGTCGAGCGACGCTGCCATTGCGAGCCCTTCGACGTTGAGATTGAAGCGCGCAAGCCGCACGCGTCGTTCGTCCGAAGGAACTATCACGCATGACACACCTGCTGGACGAGGTCAGGCGGGCCCTGGTGATGGCGGCGGGCATGTTCTGGCAGACCGGCTGGAGCCTCGTTCTGGGTTTCGCCGTCTCTGATTTGCTTCAGGCGATCGTGCCGGCGGACCAGATGCGCCGCGCGCTCGGCCGCGCCGGCCCGCGCGAGATCGCCATCGCCACGCTGGCGGGGGCGGCGAGTTCGAGCTGCTCCTACGCCTCGGCGGCGATCATGCGGACGCTGTTCAAGAAGGGCGCCTCGTTCGTCGCCAGCATCGCGTTCCTGTTCGCTTCCACCAATCTGGTGCTGGAGCTGGGGATCATCCTCTACCTGCTGCTGGGATGGCAATTCATGCTCGCCGAGTGGGTCGGCGGGCTGGTGCTGATCGCGGTGCTGAGCCTGCTGGTGAAGGCCACCCTCCCGGCGGGGTTGGCGGACGAAGCGCGTCACCATGAGGAGCAGGGTGGCGGTCATGAGCATATGAGCATGACCGTCGAGGGAGGCACCTGGCGCGAGCGGCTGCGCAGCCCCGACACGCCGGTGCGGGTCGCGCAGAACTTCGCGATGGATTGGCGGATGCTATGGAAGGACCTCGCCGCCGGCTTCCTGATCGGCGGCTTCCTGACCGTGTTCGTGCCCGATAGCGTCTGGCAGGGGCTGTTCCTGACCCACGCCTCGCCTTGGGTCCGCCTCCCTGTAGATGCGCTGATCGGCCCGATCGTGGCGATGCTCACCTTCGTGTGCTCGATCGGCAACGTGCCGCTGGCGGCCGTGCTGTGGGGAGGCGGCGCGAGTTTCGGGGGTGTGGTGGCGTTCCTGTTCGCCGACCTTATTGTTTTGCCGCTGCTCGACATCTACCGTCGCTATTATGGCTGGCGGATGGCGATCTACATGGGTGCGGTGTTCTACACGGCGATGGCGCTCGCCGCGCTGGTCGTCGACCTCGGCTTCACCGCGGTCGGGATCGTGCCGCACGCGACCGGCGGCATCGAAGCTCGGGTGAGCCACTTCGCGATCAACTACACCTTCTGGCTGAACCTCGTGGCGCTGGCGCTCGCGATCTGGCTGTTCGTGCTCAATCGACGTCATCCGATGGATCACGGCCACCACCACGCCGGAGGATGCGACGCCCACGGCTGATCCTGGGTGCTATTCGTTCGACAACGCTTCCGAATGCGCCGATGCCTTTCCCTTTAAGGGGAGAAGCCATGAAGACGATCACCGCGACGCTGCTCACAGCCAGCCTGACCTTGGGGCTCGGCGGCTGCGCCAAGAGCGGGGACGAGAAGCTCGCCGACCGCGTCGAGAACCACGCCGACGCCCAGGCCGACGCGCTCAAGAACCAGGCGGCCGAACTCAACGCCGAAGCCAAGCAGATCCGGGCAACGGGCAAGGAGCGCGGCGACGCGATCGATGCCGCCAACCTCAACACCCGGGCGATGAGCAACGAGCAGAAGGCTGCGATCGTCAACGGGGCGGCACCCGCTGTCCGGTGATCCGGCCCGGCACGCGACTTCGCTGAGATCGCGATCCGCTTGACCGCCCGCCTGCGCCAGTTCCTTGTCGCCATCGGCGAGACGTTCTGGCTGCTGCCGGCGGCGCTGGTGGTCGCCGGCATCCTGCTCGCGGTCGGGCTGGTCGAGCTCGACCGCAGCGGGATCGTGCCGCAGTGGCTGATCGACAGCCCGTGGCTCTACAACGGCGGCGGCACCGGCGCGCGGACCCTGTTGGGAGCCGTCGCCTCGTCAACGATCGGCGTCGCGGGCACCGTGTTCTCAATCACCATCGCCTCGCTGTCGCTGGCAGCCGGGCAGATGGGGCCGCGGCTGCTGCGCAACTTCGTCAAGGATCGCGGCAACCAGTTCACGCTCGGCGCCTTCCTCGGCACCTTCTCCTACGCTCTGATGGTGCTCAGGAGCGTGCGGACGCAGGGCGAGGGGCCGTTCGTGCCCCACGCCGCGCTGACCGCCGGCATCCTGCTGGCGTTCCTGTGTGTCGGCGTGCTGGTGTTCTTCGTCGGCCACATGGCGGGCCGGATCAACGTCGACACCGTCATCGAGCTGGTGAGCGACGACGTCACCCACGCGATCCGCCGGCTGACTGGCATCGACGCGCCCAAGCCCGTCGCCGCGCCGACCTTCACCGATGCCGTCACGGCCATCGCCGACCCGCGCCGCGGCTACGTCCAGGAGCTCGACGCCGACCAGCTCGCCGACTGGGCCGCCGCGCACGATTGCACGATCCAGCTGCTGGTGCGCCCGGGCGACTACGTCTTCCCCGGCGCGCCGATCGCGCTGGCGGAGCCAGTGCGCGACGGCATCGACCGTGCGATCCGGCGTGTCTCCGCGCTCGGCGGGCAGCGCGTCAGCCGGATTGATCTGGAGTTCGCGGTCCGCCAGCTTGTCGAGATCGCGGTGCGGGCGCTGTCGCCGGGCATCAACGATCCGCATACCGCGATGAGCGTGCTCGACCGGATGGGGGCGGCACTGTGCGACATGGTGCCGCGCCATCTCTCGCACGGAAGGGTCGAGCGCGGCGGGCGCACCGTGCTGGTCGTGCCCACGATCGACTATGATGGGCTGGTCGACGCTATGTTTCACTTGATCCGGCAGAACGCAGCGGGGAGCGCGGCGGTGCTGATCCGGATGCTGGAGGTGCTGACAGCCGTCGCTGGGCTAGAACGCCGGCCTGAACGGCTGGGCGTGCTGCGCCGACACGCCGACCTGGTGCTGGGCGACGGCGAGCGCGATGTTGCCACGCCTGCCGACCTCGATGACCTCAAGGGACGGCATCGGCGCTTCATCGCGATGCAGACGATCGGGCCGATCAGCGTCCTGGAGCGCAAGGCGGCATGATGTACCTGGCCGCTGGCCTTCGAACGACCGCAAGCCTGCCGGCCTCCGGCAAGCTCCGGCCATAAGGATCGATCATGCATTTCCTTGGCATCGACTGGGTAGGCGTCAACGCCGACAACGGGCGCAAGCTGCTGCTGTCGCTCGCGTTCATCGCAATCGTGGTGCTCGCGAGCAGGCTGTTGCGCGGTCTCGTCAGCCTTCTGCTACGCCGCGTTGACCATGCGACCGTGCAGACGCGGTTCTGGACCCGTCAGGCGATCAGCCTCGCCGCCGCGATCATCCTGATCCTGGGGCTGCTGTCGATCTGGTTCAGCGACCCCACCCGGCTGGCTACCGCCGCCGGCCTGATGTCCGCCGGCCTCGCCTTCGCGCTCCAGCAGCCCGTAACCGCGATCGCGAGCTATTTCGTGATCCTGCGCGGCAACACCTTCACGGTCGGCGACCGCATCTCGATGGGCGGCGTGCGCGGCGACGTGATGCGGCTGGGGTTCATCCAGACGACGATCATGGAGATGGGCGAGCCGCCGGCTGTCCAGGGCGCCGACCCGGCGGTGTGGGTCAAGAGCCGCCAGTTTACCGGCCGCATCGTGACGGTGAGCAATGCGAAGATCTTCGCCGAGCCGGTCTACAACTACACCCGCGACTTCCCCTTCATCTGGGAGGAGATGGCGATCCCGATCACTTACCAGGCCGACCGCGTCCGGGTGGAAGCGATCATGCTGGAAGCCGCCAAGCAGCAATCCGTGGACCCGGACTCGCTGGCGGCCGAGTACAAGGAAGGCTTGCAGGCGCGGTTCGGGGTAGAGCCGATCGACCTCGTGCCCCGCGTATTCTACCGCATCACCGACAACTGGCTTGAGCTGACGGTGCGCTTTATCGTCCATACTCATGGCATCCGCGGCGCCAAGGACGCGATGAGCCGCACCATCATTGCCGAACTCGACAAGGTCGGCATCGGCATCGCCTCCGCCACCTACGACATCGTTGGTTTTCCGCCGATCGAGATCCGGTCGGCACCCTCGAACCCCGCGCCTTGAGGAGCGGGCCGGGCCGCGCGGCGATTCGGATGTCACGCCGCCCGAATGCGATCTCCCGATCACGGGCGCACCGAACCTGACGAGCCCGCGCGACATGCTCGCGCATTGTGTCCCCGTCCGAGGAGCCTGCCCCATGAGCGACCTGCCCTTCACCTTCGGGATCAGCGAGTTCACCACCATGCCCTGGTCGTTCGAGGAGGATGTCCAGCACTACGCCGCGCTGGGGGTGGACGCGGTCGAGGTCGTGGAAGCCAAGCTCGACGAGGATCGGTTCGCCGAGCAGATGCGGTCGATCGGTGACGCCGGGCTCGTCATCAGCGGGGTGCAGCCGAAGGTCCGCACGTTTTTCCCGAGCCGGATGATGCCCGATCCCAAGCCGCTCGATGAGCGGATTGCCTGCCTGCGAGCGACCATCGAGCGGCTGTCCCGTTACGCGCCCGGTGTGCCGTTCATCACCAATACCGGGCCGCATCCGCAGGGCGACATGTCCGAAGCGATGAAGGTCGCGGCTGCCGGGCTCGGCGAACTCGGCCGCGTCGCGGCCGATCACGGCGTGACGATGGCGCTGGAGCCGCTCAACCCTACCTCCGTCAACGTCGAGAGCGCGATCTGGACGGTCGACCAGGCGCTCGATGTGATCGAGGCGAGCGGCAGCGACCATGTCGGCCTTTGCCTGGACTATTGGAACATCTGGCAGGACGCCGGGATCGAGGCGGCGATCGCTCGGGCAGGCGACCGGATCTTCACCGTCCAGGCGAGCGACTGGCGGACCCCGCGCTCGTTCGCCGACCGGATCGTGCCCGGCGACGGCGCGATCCCGCTCGCCCGGCTGATTGCAGCGACCCGTGCCACCGGTTTCGCCGGGCCGTGGGTGGTGGAGATCTTCTCGAACGACGTAACCGACTCGCTGTACAATGGCGACATGGCAGCAATGATCGGTCGTTGCCGCGACGCCATGGGCGCAGCCTGGGCCAGATCGGGTCGAGATTGACCGGATGATGATCCACCCGACTTGCCGCCGCCTGCGCAAGCGGCGCCGATCGCCTCCATACAAAGGACTTTGCGCATGACCCTTGGCTTCACCGTCGAGCGGATCGATGACGTGGTGCTCGACGGACCTGCCGAGCTTCTGAAGCAAAACCTGATGAGCCCGTTTGCGTGGCGCGAGGGCAAGGATGCCGGCCTGATGGCGCTGGTCCGCGCGGTGCCGCCCGACAAGGGTCCGGACGACGAGAGCGGCCGTATCTGGTATGGGCGGAGCGGCAGCGACGGACTCGTGTTCCGGATGGACGAGACGCCGGTGCTTGTCCCCAGTGACGAAGGCGATGACGCGCTCGGCTGCGAAGACCCGACCGTGGTGCAGACCGAGGCAGGCTATGCCGTGCTCTACACCGGCGTCGACCGACGGAAGAACGGGCACCTGCTTTACGCCACGGGTGCGGACATGCGCAGGCTGGAGAAGCGCGGTGTGGCACTGCCCAATTCGAAGGGTGAAAAGAACAGCAAGGAAGCGACGCTGCTGCGCGCGGACGACCGCTGGCAACTGCTCTACGAGTACAGCTCCGAAGGTCACTCGCTCATCAGCCTGACCAACGGGGCGGGGCCAGCGGGCCCCTGGGACGAGCAGCCCGATCCGTTCGGCCCTCGTGCCGAAAAGTGGGACAGCTGGCACCTGTCGACCGGGCCGCTGCTGCGCTCCGATCCTGCGCGGCCGGTCATGTTCTACAACGGCGCCAACAAGAGCGCGGACTGGGGCATCGGCTGGGTGGCGCTCTCGCCCGACCTGCGCCGGGTGACCGCCCGGTGCGACGGGCCGCTGATCGCGCCGCCGGCGGATGCCGACGGTCCGCGCGACATCTCCTTCGCGGCCTCGGTCGTCGACACGGAAGGCACGATCTGGCTCTATTACTCCCGCAACGACCGCGAGCTGAAGCGCGCCACCATTCGGCAGACGACGTGAGTTTTCGCCCGGCTCGGCTGGCGCTCACTGCGGTTTGCCTGTCGCTCGGCGGCTGCGCGGCGCTCAAGCTGGGCGTCGTCAACCATGCCGGTCCGGTCGCCGCCGAGCAATGGCACCTCTACGTCATCGTCGGCGCGGTGCTGGTGTTCGTGGCGGGGCCGGTGCTGCTGCTGACCCCGATCATCGCCTGGCACTACCGGCTCGGCAACAAGGGCAATGCTTTCAAGCCTGAGTGGAACTTCTCCTGGCCTCTGGAGGGGTTCATCTGGGTGCCTCCGATCGGCATCGTCATCGGTCTAGCCTTCCTCCTGTGGAACTACACCCACGAGCTCGATCCCTATCGGTCGCTGCCCTCCGCGCAGGCGCCGGTCGAGGTGCAGGCGGTCGCACTCGATTGGAAGTGGCTGTTCATCTACCCCGATGCGCGGGTCGCGGCGTTAAACCAGCTTGCGATCCCCGTGGGACGACCCGTCCACATCAGCCTGACGAGCGGCACAGTGATGCAGTCGCTCATGATCCCGCAGCTCGCCGGACAGATCTACGCGATGGCGGGGATGCGCACGCAGCTCAACCTGATGGCGTCCAGGGCTGGCATCTTTCGCGGCGAGAACACGCAGTTCAACGGCCAGGGCTTCCAGCGGGAGAAGTTCGACGTGGTTGCGCTGCCGCCCGCGGCCTATGCGCGCTGGCTGGCACGGGTAAAGGCCGCCCAGCCGCTGACGCGCCCGGCCCTGGCGAGCGTGCTCGGCCGGTCGACGCCGGCCCGGCCCCAATTCTTCTCGGCCGTTCCACCCACTCTGTTCGGCCGCATCATGGCCGCGACCCAGAGGCCGACGCGATGAACCACCACCCGATCTGGCCGGCGGTGCTCGGCCGCTTCGATTGGCAGGCGCTGCCGTTCGTGCGCGCGTGGCAGGACCCGAGCCTTAGCGAGATCATCGGCGCGGGCGCGGGCGGCATCGTCGTCGCGGGCGCGCTGTTCGTGGTGGTGCTGCTGACGGTCACCGGCCGCTGGGGCTGGCTGTGGCGGGAGTGGCTGACCAGCCTCGACCACAAGAAGATCGGCATCATGTACGTCGTCGTGGCGCTGGTGATGCTCGCGCGCGCGCTGATCGAGGCAAACCTGATACGGCTCCAGCAGGCGACCGCGATCGACGGACCCGGCTTCATCGAACCCGACCATTTCGCGCAGCTGTTCAGCACGCACGGCTCGATCATGATCTTCTTCATGGCGATGCCGTTCCTGACCGGCCTCATCAACTACGTCGTGCCGCTCCAGCTCGGCGCGCGCGACGTCTCCTTTCCGCTGCTCAACTCGATCAGCCTGTGGCTGACCGGCGGCGGCGCGGGGCTGATGATGATCTCGCTCGTCGTCGGGCGCTTCTCGACCGGCGGATGGAGCGGTTATCCCCCCTATACCGAGCTGGCCTTTAGTCCCGACGTCGGGCCCGACTACTGGATCTGGGCGGTGTCGCTCGGCTCGATCGGCTCGACGCTGACGGGGCTCAACATCGCCGTTACCATCTACAAGAAGCGGTGCCCCGGCCTGAAACTGATGCGGATGCCGCTGTTCTGCTGGACGAGCCTGTGCACCTCGATCCTGATGATCTTCGCGATGCCGCCGCTCACCGTCGCCACCGCGCTCCTGGCGCTCGACCGCTATCTCGGCTTCCACCTGTTCACGAACACCCTCGGCGGCAACATGATGATGTATGCCAACCTGTTCTGGATGTTCGGCCATCCCGAGGTCTACATCGTCATCCTGCCCGCGTTCGGCGTCTACTCGGAGGTGGTGTCCGCATTCTCCTCCAAGGAGCTGTACGGCTATACCTCGCTGGTTCTCGCGACCATGGCGATTGCGGTGCTGTCCTTCACCGTCTGGGTCCACCATTTCTTCACCATGGGGCAGAACGCCAACATCAATGCCGTGTTCGGCATCGCGACCATGACGATCGGCGTGCCCACCGGCGTCAAGATCTACGACTGGATCTGGACGATGTTCCGGGGCGAGGTGCGCTTCACCACGCCCATGCTGTTCTCGATCGCATTCATGATGACGTTCGTGCTGGGCGGCTTCACCGGCATCATCCTTGCCTTCCCTCCGCTCGACTATCTCGTCCACAACACGCTGTTCCTGGTCGCGCACTTCCACAACATGCTGATCCCGGGCACGCTGTACGGGATGATCGCCGGCTACCAATACTGGTTCCCCAAGGCGTTCGGCTTCCGCCTCAACGAGCGTTGGGGACGCATCTCGTTCGTCTGCTGGGTGGTGGGCTTCTATGCCGCGTTCATGCCGCTCTACGTGCTCGGCGCGGCCGGCATGACCCGGCGCACGCAGGCGGTATTCGAGGCCGCCTACCGCCCGTGGCTCTACATCGCGGAAGGCGGTGCGGTGATCCTGTTCGTGGCGCTCGCGGCCCTGTTCATGCAGCTCTACGTCAGCATCCGGGAGCGCGACGCAAACCGTGTCACGGCGGGCGATCCATGGGACGGGCGTTCGCTCGAATGGTCGGTCTCGGCACCGCCGCCCGAGTACAACTTCGCTGTCATTCCCCACGTCCATCGCCGTGACGCATTTCATCACGACAAGCGTGTCTACGCACCCTATGCCCCCGCGCGCCGCTACCACGCCATCGAGATGCCGCGGAGCAGCGCCACCGGCCCGGTGATCGGGATTGCGGGAGCGGCCGCCTGTTTCGGGCTGGTGTGGCTCATGTGGTGGCTGGCGATCCTCGGCAGCCTCGCGGTGCTGGCGGCCGTGATCGCCCGCAGCTTCGCGCGCGACGTGGATCGGAAGATCCCCGCCGCCGAGGTGGAGCGGACCGAGCGGCGTTGGCTGGACGCGGTGAGCCGGGCCGTGCCCGTGCAGCGCGAGGAGGAGATGACGCCTGCCAATGCCGGGCTGGCGGAGGTACACCGGTGAGCGCCGGCGTGGGGCGTCACCCCGGGCTCAACCTGGGCGATACCGACGAGCCGACGCACATGGTGGCGGGCAGCGACGTGTTCGGTTTCTGGGTCTTCCTGATGAGCGACGCGGTAATCTTCGCGCTGCTGTTCGCGACCTATGGCGTGATGCTGCCCGCCACGATGGGCGGCCCGACCCCGGCGGGCGAGTATGAGATGGGCCCCGCGTTCATCGAGACGCTGGTGCTGCTGACCAGCAGCTTCACCTACGGCCTCGGCTCGGTGGCGATGAAGCACGGGGCGCCGCGGCGAGAGCTGCTCGGCTGGCTCGGTGTGACGCTGCTGCTCGGGCTCCTCTTCCTGGGGCTGGAGTTGCACGACTTCGCTACCATGTTCGGCGACGGCGCCTACCCGTCGCGCAGCGGCTACCTGTCCGGCTTCTTCGCGCTGGTGCCGCTCCACGGGCTCCACGTCCTGGCCGGCAGCATCTGGATCGTCGTGATGATGGCGCAGCTCCTCGTCTTCGGCGCGGACGCGCGGGTCAAGGTCAACATCCTGCGGCTGGGGCTGTTCTGGCACTTCCTCGAGATCGTCTGGATCGGCATCTTCTCGCTCGTCTACCTGCAGGGGCTGATCCGATGAGCGGACCGAACCGGAGCCGCGCAAGGGAGATCCGCACCTACGCCATCGGCTATCTGCTCGCGCTCGCCCTGACGGCGGCGGCGTTCGCGGCGGTACGCTGGCCGTCGATTGGCGCGGGCGCGACGTTCGCGGTCGTGCTCGCCCTCGCGCTGGTGCAGGTCGTGGTTCAGTTCCGCTGCTTTCTCCACATCAGCCTCGCGCGATCGTCGCGGGACGATCTCCAGTTGATCCTGTTCTCGACGCTGATCGTGATCCTGATGGTCGGCGGCACGCTCGTCATCCTGTTCAACCTGCGCGCCCGCATGATGTGAGGGAGACAAGGTGCGGAGCCGACGTTCAGCCACAACCGGCGCGAAGGGTATGGAATGAGCGAGCATTACGACCTGATCGTGATCGGCAGCGGGCCCGGCGGCGCCAGCCTGGCGCATCGCCTGGCCCCCACCGGCAAGCGCATCCTGATCCTCGAGCGCGGCGACTATCTGCCGCGCGAGGAGGCGAACTGGAGCCCGCAGGCGGTGTTCGTGGAAGGGCGCTATCAGGCCGACGAGACGTGGCGCAACGCCGACGGCGGCTCGTTCAAGCCGCAGCTCCACTACAATGTCGGCGGCAACTCCAAGGTCTATGGCGCCGCGCTGTTTCGCCTGCGCGAGCGCGACTTCGAAGAAGTGCGCCATCATGGCGGTGTTTCGCCTGCCTGGCCGCTCGGTTACGAGGCGTTCGCGCGTTATTATGACGAGGCCGAGGCGCTGTTCCACGTCCACGGCCGGCGCGGCGAGGATCCGCTCGACCCCGGCGCCGCACCCTATCCCTTCGTCCCGGTAAAGCACGAGCCCAAGGTCGCAGAACTCGCCGGCAAGCTGGCGGGGATCGGCCTCCATCCCTTCCACCTGCCGCTCGGCATCTTGCTCGACCAGAAGGAGGACGGGTTTGCGACGCCGACCAGCACCTGCATGCGGTGCTCGTTCTTCGACGGCTTCCCCTGCCTGCTCAACGGCAAGGCCGACGCGCAGGTGATCTGCGTCGATCCGATTCTGAAGGCGCACGACAACGTCACCCTGCTGACCGGCGCCTATGTCTCGAAGCTCGACACCGACGCGAGCGGCCGGCGCATCGATGCGGTGCACGTCACGCGGGGCGGCAAGGAGGAAGTCTACACCGCCGGTACGGTGGTGGTTGCTTGCGGCGCCCTGTCGTCCGCGCTGCTGCTGCTGCGGTCGGCGAACAAGCGACACCCGAACGGGCTCGCCAACGGGTCGGATCAGGTCGGCCGCAACTACATGCGCCACGAGATGTCGATCGTCATGGCGGTCATGCGGCACGTCAACGAGACGGTGTTCCAGAAGACGCTCGCGCTCAGCGACTTCTATTTCGACAGCGGTGATGCCGACTTCCCGCATCCGCTCGGCCTCATCCAGATGTGCGCCACCAGCCATGCCGACCAGATCAAGGGCGAAGCGCCGCTTGCCGGTTTGATGAAGCACCTCCCCGACATGCCGTTCGCCGAGATGGCGCGGCATTCGATGGACTTCTGGCTGCAGACGGAGGATCTGCCGATCCCCGAGAACCGGGTGTACTACGAGGACGGCGAGGTCCACCTCGATGTTGCCGAGACGAACGAGGAGGCGCTGGGCCGACTCAAGGCCAAGCTCAAGCAGGTCTTGTCCGACATCGGCTGGCCGGCGGTGCTGGTGGAACGATCGCTCTACCTCGGCAAGGACATCCCGCTGTCGGGCACCGCTCATCAGGCGGGCACGTGCCGGTTCGGCACCGATCCCGCGACGTCGGTGCTGAACCTCGACTGCCGCGCGCACGAGGTGGACAATCTCTACGTCACCGACGCCAGCTTCTTTCCCTCGATCGGCGCGGTCAACCCGACGCTGACGATCATCGCCAACGCGCTGCGGGTCGCCGATCTGCTGAAAGACCGGTTGTGAGCGCACCCGCACTCGTCGCGCTGGTCGTGCGCTACGGCATGGTGATGCTGTTCCTGCCGTTCAGCGCGCTCGACAAGGTGTTCAACTTTCCGCAAGCGGTGAAGCAGGCCGGCGAGGTGTTCAGCCCCCCGTCGCTTGCCGCCGCAGTGCTGCTCGTCGGCCTCTCGATCGAGGTCATCTGCACGCTGGGCGTCGTGATCGGGGTCGCAGACCGCGCTTCAGCGCTGGTGATCGCGGGCTACTGCGCGGCGACGGCGTTGCTCTACAAGCGGTTCTGGGCGCCCGGCGACTTCTGGTCCGATCCGGGCGGCAAGGGCCGGACGCTGTTCTGGGACTTCCTCAAGAACCTGTCGCTTGGCGCAGGCTTCCTACTGCTGGTCGTCGGCACCGATGGTTCGGGGCTGCGTCCCTTCCTCGCCGCGCCCTTTGCGTCCAGCCATCCCTATCGGAGCATGCCATGAGCGATCTCGGCCCCAAGCCCTCTGTGCCCTATTGGCACCTCTACGTGGACGCGGACGGCGTCAGCCGACAGACGCAATGCCACCTCACCGATTACGAGGCGAAGGGTGTCGGACCTGCCGACCCGCAGTGGAACAACAAGATGGAGCGCGGCGAGGCGACGGTGGTGTTCACCGTCCAGCCGGTTGGATGGGTGGGGGACTGGCACGAGAACCCGGCGCCGCAATGGATCGTGGTGCTGTCGGGCCGCTGGTGGATCGAGAGCATGGACGGCATCCGCATTGAGCAGGGGCCGGGCGAGTTCTCGTTCGGCGAGGACCAGGGCTGTACGGAGACGGAAGGGCGCAAGGGCCACAAGTCGGGAACGGTCGGGGACGAGCCATGCTGCCTGATGACGGTGCAGCTCCACCGTGATCCGCAACGCGAGCCGTGCCACCTGTCGTGAGCTGGACCAGAATCGCCGGTTTCCGGATCGTCACCAGCGATCCAGAGAGGCTTACGGCGTTCTACGCTGCGATAGGCTTCGTGATCGGCGACGAGCGCGTGATCGCAGCAGACGAAACGCGCCTGCTCGGCCTCGATGGAGGTGGTTGGCGGCGGATCATGACGCTCGGCCCCAGCCGGCTCGACCTCGACTGCTTCGAGGTGCCGGGCACGTCCTACCCCGCCGGCGCGAACGCCGCTGACCCGATCTTCCAGCACCTGGCGCTGGTGACCGACGACGCGGCAGCGGCGTGGGCGCGAGCAAAAGCCGCCGGTGCCACGCCGATCAGCCGCGAGCGCCCGGTGACGCTGCCGGCCTCGTCGGGCGGGGTGACGGCGGTCAAGTTCCGCGATCCCGACGGCCACCCGCTCGAGTTCCTCCAGTTCCCGCCGGGCAAGAACCCTGATTGGACGGGCAGGGGAGTGCTCGGGATTGACCACAGCGCCATCGCCGTGGCGGATGCGGGCGCGAGCCGCCGCTTCTTCGCCGATGCCGGTCTGATCGAAGGCAAGGTGACGCTGAACGAGGGGGCTGAGCAGGTCGCGCTCGACGGGCTTGACGGGGTGCGTGTCGACGTGGTCCCGATGCAGCCCGCCTCCAAGCCGCCTCATCTCGAGCTGCTCGGTTACTGCCACCCCCGTGGCCGACCGCATCCCCCGCTACGCGCCAACGACGTCTCCGCGACGCGGATCGTCTGGGAGGCCGGTCGCGACGCGCTGGTGCGCGATCCCGACGGGCACCTCCACCAGCTCACGCGCTGAGGTCTATCGCCAACAGGTACGTGGTCGCGGCGATGAACAGCCGCCGCCCATCCGCGCCGCCGAAAGTGAGATTGGAGGCGGTCATCGGCGTCGGAACGAAGCCGAGCTTACGCCGGTCCGCCGACCAGACGTGGACGCCGTCCGCCGCGCTTGTCCACACCCAGCCACGCGCATCCACCGCGAAGCCGTCCGGATACCCATGATCGGTGTGGCAGAAGAAGCGGCGGTTCGACAGCGTGCCGTCTCCGCCCACGTCGAAGGCGACGATCTCGTGCTTCGATCCTGGCTCGAACCCCGGTACCTCCCCCAGCGACAGCGAAGTGTCCGATACGTACAGCGTCGCACCGTCGGCGGTGAAGGCGAGACCGTTGGGCTGCTCGAAATCCGCCTTCCGCGCGAGCTCGCCGCTGGCGGGATCGAAGCGGTAAACGCTGCGATGGTCGAGCTCGGGTTCGGCCAGCGCACCCTGGTTGGGCATGACGATGCCGAAGATCGGATCGGTGAACCAGATGCTGCCGTCGGGTGCCACCGCCACGTCGTTGGGCGAGTTGATCCGCCTGCCCTCGAAATGAGTCACGATCGGCTCCGGCTCGGTGCCGTCCCTGCCGCCCCGGCTGATGCAGCGCCGGCCATGCTCGGCGTGGACCAGCGTCCCGTCCGGCAACACCGCGTTGCCGTTCATGAACCAAGTGCCCTCGATCAGCACCTCGACGCGGCCGTCCGGATACCAGCCGAGCAGGCGGCGGTTGGGCACGTCCGACCAGACCAGCCGCCCTTTGCCGGGCTGCCATGCCGGTCCCTCCCCATGAACGGTGCCTTCGTGCAGCACGAGCAGCGGCGCGTCCGGCGACAGCACAACGGCGAAGCGCGGATCGTCGACCTGCACCCCTCGCCAGTCCGGCAGCGGCCGGGGCGGGCCGGGCCGACGCAGCAGCCCGGTCGGGAGCAGGTCCGACATCACGCGCCGAGCGCCACCATCTTGGACAGGCCGCCGTCGATCGTGAGCGTCGAGGCGGTGAAATAGTCGCCGGCGGGAGAGGCGAGGAAGACGGCGACGTTCGCAACCTCCTCCGGCTCGCCGGGCCGGCCGAGCGGGATGAACTCGCTTTTGGCCTTGCGCACGATCCACCAGTCCTCGGCCGTCTTGTTCATTGGGGTCAGGATCATGCCAGGCGCGATCGCATTCACGGTGATGCCGTCGCCCGCCACTTCCAGCGCCAGCGTCTCGATATAGTGCTTCACCCCCGCTTTGGCCGCCGCGTAGGCCGAGCTGCCCGAGCGTACGATCTCGGCGTGGATCGAGCTGATCGCGATAACCGTGCCCTTCTTCTTCTGCTCCCGCATCGCCTTGATGCCGCGCCGCGTGGCGAGGAACGTGCCGGTCAGGTCGGTGCGCAGCATGTTCTCCCACTGCTCGAGCGTCAGCTTGGCGATCTCGATGCCGTACGTATTGATCCCTGCCGAGGTGACCAGGATATCGACCGTGCCAAGCTCCTGCTCGACCTGGCCGAACAGAGCCTCGACCGCCGTCTCCTCGCGCGCGTCGCTCCGCAGCGCCAGCGCCCGCCGCCCCAAGGCGCGAACGGCTTCGGCGGTTTCGTTTGCCCCGTCCGCATCATGTAGGTAGGTGATCGCAACGTCGGCCCCTGCTGCTGCCAGCGCCTTGGCGCAGGCCGCCCCGATCCCCGAATCACCGCCGGTCACCAGCGCCACGCGCTTGGCAAGCACGTCGCCAAACATTCTCGACACAATCTCGTTGGCCATCGTCAGGTCTCCTGAGCCCGAGCGATGTGCCAAGGGTCGATGCTGTTCAACGCTTTGTCCTCCACTACGGTCCGCTCCACCTCAGGCGGTGACGCTGAAATCCGAAGGGCGAGAAAAAGGGATGTCGGCGGCAACGGGTCGCTCAAGGTGAACGGATGACCGTAGTTGGGGAGGCAGCAAGAAGCTCCGAATGTCGCTTTGTGGGTCATTCGCCGCGGGAGCACTGGCACATTGTCGCTACAGCGGTAGCCTGACCGCCGCTAAAACCACGATGATCAGCCCGGCAAGGCTTGGATAGGTGGTCAACGCGAACCCCAAGGCGCGCGACTTGGCACCTCTCGCATAGCCGATCCAGAAGAGAAAACACCCGGTCGCGAATAGCGCCGCAAGCGCCTCGATCAGCGGCACCGATGACGCAACCAGCACCCGCCAGCGCAACGTGGATGGAAACGGCCAGCACCACCTGCTCGAGCGTGTTCTGCAGGATTGCGTTGGCGCGGAGCCGCTGCCGGCGATGTCGTCGGCCGAGAAGAAACGCAGCCGGGCGACATTGCCGATCGCCGCGGCAAGCCAGCAGAGGACGAACACATCTGCCCTTGCCGTGACGATCAGGCGCTCGGCCAACGTGGTCGGGGCTGCGGCACCCTGGAACAGGCACGTTGCCGAGACCAGGATGGTGACGCACAATGCCGCCACGCGAGCGGATCGATGCCGGCCTAGTGGACACAGGCGACTTCGACGAAGAACGCCGCGGCTGGACGGCCGAGCAGGTCTGGGACGAACTCGTGGGCCTGCTGCCGCTCGCTCTCGACTCGGTCGTGACCCACGGCGACTTCTCGCTCGACAACCTCCTGCTGCTCGGCGGAGAGGCGGTCGGCTGCATCGATGTCGGCCGCGTTGGGATCGCGGACCGCTGGCAGGACCTCGCCATCCTGTGGAACTGCCTGGGCGAGTTCGACCCGTTGGTCCGGGACGCGCTGCTCGCCGGCTACGGCGTTGCCGCGGTGGACGAGCGCAAGCTGCGCATCCACCTTTTGCTGGATGAGCTGTTCTGATGGCGTTCGGCAATGGTCGGCACGGGCGTGGGCTCGGCCCTCTACGCCGGGCTGGAAGCAACCGCAGAACAGGCGGGCATCCCCGTCCTGTCCGTCGAAGCGAGCGAAGGCGCCCGCCGCTTCTTCATGCGGCGCAGCTTCAGGCTCGATGCCCGGAACGACTTCGTCCTGAACGGCGTCGCGCTTCACAATTATCGCGCGTCGAAGCGGCTCGTCGGATGACCGGTCCGGCCGCGGGCGGCTGCCGCGTCGAGCTCGTGACGCAGGGAGCGGATCGGGTGGCGGGCCGTCCTGGACGCGCTTCCCGAATGGTTCGGCCGGCCGGCGGCGCTGGACGCCTACGTGGCCGCGGCCGGGCGGCTCCCGACGCTGGTGGCCTGCTCGGCCAACGGCCGGGCGGTCGGGTTCGCCACGCTCGAACGGGACACGCCCGTCGCCGCCGAGGTGCACGTCATGGGCGTCTCCCGCGCCGGGCACGGCCGGGATCATGGGCGCCGCCTGCTTGGCGAGGCGGAGCGGCACCTGATGGCTGCGGGAGTCCGCTGGCTGACGGTCAAGACGCTCGCCGCCTCGCATCCCGACCCGCACTATGCAAGGACGCGAGCCTTCTACGAGGCGGTCGGGACCGATCCGCTGGAGGTGTTCCCGACTTTGTGGGGAGAGGACGCGCCGTGCCTGTTGATGGTGAAGCCGCTGGCCGCGTCGGGACGGGCATAGCCGGACCGGTCGAGGTTTCCGTGCTCGGCGTGTATGACCGGAACGGCGCGACCTGAACTGGGCTGCGCGGCGAGCGAGCGGTGGAAGGGCGTGGCTGGACCGCTTCCGCGACATGCTGCCCGCAGGCGCGGCGTTGCTGGACATCGGTTGCGGCTCCGGCGTGCGATCGCCCGCGCGCTGCTCGGGCGAGGCCTCGCCGTGGAAGTGGTTTGGGAGCAGCCCAACAAACCGCAGGGTCAAAATGCTGTAGGCGCCGGATTGCTCCGACGCCTACTAATGACATTATCACTTTTTGGCACCAGTAGCCCTTAACCTGCTTAAGCGGTCGGCGAGCGCGTCAGAGTGCGTCGATGCGCACGGGGAAATTCCAGTTAACGTCGAGAACTGCCGAAAGCTACGGCCACGCCGCCGTTGACACCCTCGCTGGAGCGTACGAGATCGGCGGACGCCAAACGCTGTCCGCACATAATACAATCGCCTCCTGCCGCTACGCCCCTCAGCCTAGGTACGACATCTCGTACGTCGTCGGCGAAGTCCTCGCTCGCGAGCTGCATCGACAAACCGCAATTTCGGCGCGGTGGCCGAGGACGAGCCCTGCGCGCGGCCTAGGGTCGACCGCAGGCCTAGACGAATGCGCTCGGCCCTCCAACACCTCCCGCGGCATTGCTAAGTTGGGCTGGCACGCATCTACGCCTGCGGTCGGCTCTACGCCGCCGACCGTGTCGGTCGGTAGAAGCGCGAAGCCGCCAGCGAGATCGGCGACTCGCAAGGTAGCTGGGCGGGGCTCCGATCGATTGCGACCGGGTAATAGTGCTCGTCGCGCCCGTGGCGTTGCCGAAGCCGCTTCCAGAACATCGCAGCTGCGTCGGTTGACAGCTCCCCGCGATGGAATGGAGCACAGCGATCAACCTCGTGATCGAGCTGATCCTTCAGTGGGAGGCCCTCGCCGCCGGCAAAGATGAGCTCGCTGAGGTAGATCCTCGACAGGATCTCGTGCTGGCGGACTGCGCTGGCTGGCCGCAGTGCACAGTCACCGAGCGCGAGACCAGAGAGGCTGTGTCGCGAAGGCACACGGCGCTTCGCCAACGCAGCGTTTTTCAAGAGGTAGGCCATTAAGTTGGTAGGGCTGGTGTCTGCTCGATGTTCGATCGTTACCGTTGCAGCACTGGTGGCGCTCTTCAACTCGGGAGATGCCTGCAGTTGTCTTTCAAGGGCCGCCAGTTCGATGGTTGGGTCCATGGTCCAAGCAATGGCGTGGACGTTTGGCAGCAGGATTCGCCCCAGATCTTTCTTCGACTCATCGAGGGTTTGGATTTCGGCGATGGCCGCCCAGCCGTCGAAGCCGGCCTGGTTTAGCAAGGCTGTGGACGCGGCCTGCATTCCACCCAGGTAGATGAAGGTGTCGCAATCATACGCTAGCCAGCCGTCGCTGATGAGCGTTACCAGCATGAAGCGGCGCTGTGGATTTTGAGCCGCGAACTCGGCGAACATGTCGATGCCAAACGCGCCCACATGCCAACGTAGGCCCATATTCGAAGCAAGCGCGTTGCGTGGAAGGGTTCTGAACTGCGAAGCGCCCAGAATATCCGCCTCGGTGCGCAACGCTGGAGCGTCTAGGCACCATCGCTCGGTACACCGGAAGTGGCAGCTCAATCCTTGCTCTAACGTCGCGCGCAGATATGCCTTCGCCGCACGTGGCGAGGGATCAATCCCGGATCGCGGTGGCAGAGGTTTGATGTTGCTAAAGCCGCGCATGGCGGACCTCCTTGATGCGTAATAGGGAACCGTGGGGCGGCTGAATGGGCGAGTTTGGCGGTGCCTGTGCGGGGAACATGAGCGCTGCGCTTCATAAATGCCTCCGGCCATCCAAGGTTTACAAACCTATCTTTGGCGCGGAATCTGTCCCGTTGAAGCGGGCCGTCGAGAAAAATCGATCAGGCCTGCTGTCCGCCAGGGAGGCGAAGTCGTCGGCGTGCACGGCGCTTTGGCTAGCCCAAACGCTCTACGGCTCGTGGCACTACGTGCCGGTGTGAGCGCGCAAGCCCGGCGCGCTCAGGACCGGCTCCCTCTTTGAGGACTGGACACTGCCGGTGGCGCTGGAACGCGTCAGGCGGAGATTGACGGGATACGCCGCGGCGAGCCAGATGGTGGGTATCCTGGCAGCGATGACGATGGACGGGCTCCACGCGGAGGAGGCGGCCGATGCTGGGGCGCCCGCCGTCGGCCCCGTCAGCCGCGGCGTCGCGTTCGACATAATCACCCGCCAGCGCCAGCCGACACGTCCGCCAGCATCGCCACGCCCGAGGCGCTGCGGCTCACCCGCGAGCCGGTCGCCGACTGCGCCCGTTACGACCGCCTGGGAAGGTCCTATGGAACGCCACGCCATCCTGCAGATGATGGGAACATCAAAGCTCAGTCGAATGCGCCATGCCTGTAACGGGGGCGTCGCCGATGCCGTGAAGCGGCAGCACTCTGTCCAGCGGGTCGTCGAGAACGGGAACAAGAGCTGGCGCCATAGGCAACTCCCACGGCCATCACCGCCTGCGCTTGCGTGACGCAAGCCGCAATCTCTCATACGTCTGCACAGTCGCGATGTGCATGGCCATGAGGTTCATGATAGCTCGGCTGCTGTCGGCGAGTTCTGCCCGCGCGGCTTGGCCTGCTCCGCACGCGAGAGTAGGGTTCGACGCTGGTTAGAAGCTCCGGCCGTCTCAACGGCTCTGACCTAACTTCGTGCTCGACACTCAACACTGGTTTATGCGGCGCATCGCCGCTCACCAACAAACGAGCCGCGTGGCGACTGCAGCCTAATGTGGTACCGTCTCGAGCGCATGATTGATGCGCTTGTTCGATCGGGCATCGAGGCACCCTGGGGGCACGAGTGGGGGCATCTCGCCAGATGATGTTGAAGCAAAATGAGCATTAACAAACACTTGTGTATCGTAATTTGACAGTTGCCGCCCCAGCCAGCCTCTTGTAGTATGCTGTTGCCATATGTCGCAGAGGCCGAATAACAGACGGATCTCGGCGCTGCGGCGTGTCACCAGCTGTTGCCCGATGTTGCATGCAATCGCTGTGAAACAGGAGCCGGTCGACCCAGCACATTACATCGAGGATCCTACCGTCGAGGCTGCTGGCTCGCCCAGACCACACGTCCGGCAGACTCCTAAGAGCCCGTCCCGAATCTCATGCGTAGCGAGCTATGCGTCGAGAGAGCAGCATGGCTGATGCGGCGTAGAGGAAGGCGGTGGCGGACCTGACGGTGTGCCCGAAGTCCTTGGCGAGGCGGCGGTTGCGGTTAAGCCAGGCGAAGGTGCGCTCGACCACCCACCGCCGCGGGTGGACGACGAAGCCGGTCTGGTCGGCGAACTTGCGCACGATCTCGATGTTGACGGCGGCCGCCATGGCGACGCGCGGGCTGGCATAGGCGCTGTCGGCGTAGGCGAGCTTCACGAACGGGTGGCGGCCGCGCGATAGCTTGAGCAGGGACACGGCGCCGTCGCGGTCCTGCACGTCGGCAGGATGGACGAGGAGTTCGAGCGTCCGCCATCGGTGTCGACCATGGCGTGGCGCTTGCGGCCTTTCACCTTCTTGCCGGCGTCATAGCCGCAGGGACCGCCGGCTCCAGTGGTCTTGACGCTCTGGCTGTCGATCACGGCCGCAGACGGCATCGGCTCACGCCCGACCCTGGCCCGGTCCATCTGGACGAACTGGTCGTTCAGCCCCTCGAACCCGCCAGCGTCGCGCAGCTCCCCGAACCAGCGGTAGACGGTGCGCCAGGGCGGGAAGCTGTCGGATGGCAGCAGCCAGGGGCAGCCCGCCCGCAGGACGTAGAAGATCGCGTCCAGCACCTCGCGCGATCGCCATCGACGATGCCGCCCCCGCTCGCAGGGCTTGGCCAGACGCGGCGCCACGATCGCCCACTCCGCGTCGGTCAGATCGCTTCCATAGCGGTCGGGTCCCACATGATGTCTTCCAGGTCTGGTCTCGCAACCGCCGGAACCACATCGGAACCCGATCGCCCACCGTTACGCCAGCGTTCTGATACGGCCTCTGAGTTACGCCGGCGCTCATAAGGTAGGCGCCATGTCTCCCGTAGTCGGCCAGCCGCTGATGGAGGAGCTCTATCGCTCCGCCGCTGCCGCCGATCACGGTCCTGCAAGGTCGAGGGTAGAGGGACTTGCGACGAGGATTAGGGTCGGCAATGGGTCGGCCCCCGGCGGACGCCTCTGCTCGGTCGTTCGGAGCTAGCTTCCGGCGGCGAGCCGGCCGATCTCCCAAGATACCGATTAGTATCATTGATCTTGCCTGGACCGCCGCTCCGGCCTAAGTTGACGCTAACGTACAGGCGGATGTGGTGAGTGGGATGAGGACGAGCTACAATTATATCGATGGTCCGCTGGTTAACCCGGACGCGCATGGTGAGCACATCGAGGCCAAGGCGCCCTATGTCGACCTCGGCACTGGCCTCATCGACCCGAAGCTATTCTCCTCCCGCGAGACTATGGAGCTCGAGTGGGAGAAGCTTTGGACCAAGGTGTGGACGCTTGCGGGGATGGTCTGCGACGTCAGGAACGTGGGAGACTACTTCAAATACGAAATTGGTCCGGAGTCGTTCATTGTCGTCCGTACCGAGGCGGATAAGATCAAGGCCTATTACAACGTTTGTCCTCATCGCGGAACGCGGCTCGTGTGGGACGATTTCGGCGTCGCCAAGGACAATTGCTTCAATTGCAAGTTCCACAATTGGAGCTTCACCACGGACGGCAAGCTAAAGAGCGTCTACCGGCCCGAGACGTTCCGTCCGGAGGTCTTCCGTGACCGACCCGCGCTTGCGGAGGTTCGGTGCGACGTCTGGAACGGCATGGTGTTCATCTGCATGGATGACGGCGCCCCGCCTCTGATTGAGTTCCTCGGCGTCCTGCCGGCCCATCTGGATGCTTACCCGATTGATCGCTTCCGCGTCTCGAAAGACGACGAGATAACGTGGAAGGCGAACTGGAAGACCGCGCTGGACGCGTTCCTTGAATTTTATCATGGCGACGTCGTTCACCCCGAGCTTGGACCGGTCGTCGAGACCTATCATGTCCAGTACGATCAATATCCTCGTGGCATAAGTCGGATGATCGTGCCGATGGGGTATGTGCCCGATACGAACCCAGATACTGACACTGTCACCGAGGGCCTGAAGGCGATGGTTCGCGAGTATGGCGGTAATCCGGATGACTATGCGCATTTAAAAGGTCGTGATTACAAGCAAGCGGTCGTCGACACCAAGCGCCGTTGGGGCAAGAAGAACGGACTCGACTTCTTCGAAGCTCTCTCCGACAACCAGATCGCGGACGTGTGGAACTACCACATTTTCCCAAATGTGACGATCAACATCTACCCGAATGCGCTGTTGATTCAGCGTTTCCTGCCGCATCCGGACGACCCGAATGTGAGCATTTATAATCCGATCAGCCTGAACCTTCCGGTCAACGATCCGGACTACAAGATGTTCGACATCACGAATATCGGCCAAGGGCATGGCGGCGAGACGATGTGGACGGGCGACCCGCGCCCGCCACGCATGCACCCGACGACCGACGCCGAACTCGGCTTCGTTCTAGCGCAGGACGCCCATCTCGTGCCGCACGTTCAGGCCGGTATGCGGTCGCGCGCGTTCAAAGGCTACCGGCTCGGAGAGCAGGAAATCCGCATCCGGCATTATCTGGCCGAACTGGACCGTTATCTGAACGCCTGATCGGGCGAGCGGGTCGCATCGTCTGGTCGGGCGCGTGCTGTTCCTCATGCTGCGGCAAGGGCGCATGGTCGGTACGTCGTCGGACTCTCAGTCTCTGCGCCGTGTGTAGCGGCGCGGTGCCTAACGGCCCCTGGATGACGCGGTCTTCGGGAGTTTGCAGTAGCATCCTGCGGAAGTCTGTCGACGAACAGCACGGCTTCGGGCAGTCACCGGGGCTGCGTGAGAACGGGCCGATGGGATAAACTATCAGTGCTGGTGGGGGGCGCTGGATGGGTTGCCTCATCGAGGGGTGAGACCGCACTCGGAAGGTTCTGCGGGATTATACCGGGGGTCGCAGCGCGCGATCCATGAGATCGTCAACCCCAGTTAACGGTTGGACGATGGCTGCGTGCGCTAGGACGGCGGCGCAATCGTGAGCCTCGCGAGCGCGAACGACCTTAGCCTTGATCCGGTCGAAACGTGCGCTGAACAGCTGTTGACGGTTCGAGGTTGTCTTGCGCGCCTCTCATGTTCCCGGGCTGGGCTTTGCGTACCCTACTCCACACGTCTAGTGACGTCCGGTAGGATCGTGCCAGTGGGCATCAGGGAGGTGCGGGTGCAGCAAGAGACAGCTCAGAAACGACGGCAAGCGGAGGATCTGCTTGAGGAAGCCGTCAGGATTCTCGACGATCTCGGCCTAGGTCTCGAGGCGATCTATGCGCATCAGGCTTTGATGTTGCTTCGACCTGAAGCTCCCGAGGTTGGCGCCGTAGCCGGATAGACGAGGTCGCCTCCAGCCAAGCTCGTATATCCTCTCGGGTCTTCGGAGCTATCGCGATCAGCGTCCCGCGAGCATCAGGCGGGCGAGTGATCAAGCCGGCGCGGGACATGAGATCGATATAGCGCAGTATGGTCGTATGCGGCAGCGTCGCCGCGCGGGAGCCCGATGTAACGTATCGTTTCTCGTTGCGCTCAGCCGCCAAAAACAGATCGAGCATCATGATCAACGCCGAGTCGTTGAAGATACCACCTGGTATGTTGAGGCTGAGCGCCTGCCAGTTCGTGATGATCGCCGCTGCGTATGCCGCATAGTCCGGATCGCCTTGTGAGGCGACCACGCTAAGGTGATGGCCGATCCTCGGGCATGCTGCATCCGGTTCACGGGACTCGATCAAGAACTGGCTGTCGTCTTGCGTCACTGACGTTCCTCGTTGGTTTCGTTAGAGGCCAGCAGTCTCCGCAATTTCGCCGCGACGCGATCGGCCAGCCGGACCCCTGCGACGACTCCTGCTTCGTGAGAGGTGCCGACCGCGAGAGCTACGAGCGCGAGGTATGCCCAAGCCACCGAGCCGTCCGCGTAGGCGAGCGGCACCTCGTTCTGCACCGTGAAGCGCGCGAAATGAACGAAGAGGTTCGCAATTGCGAAGCCAAGACACCATACCGGCCAGAACCGGTCGGAGCATCTGGCGATTACGAAGAATCCGGTTGCCACGGCAGCGTCGATGGCGAAGGTCGGCAGATCGACCGATCTCCATCGAACATGCAGTGGCGGGATCACGGCGAAAGTTAGGAGCGACGCACCTATGTTGAGCGCCGCTCCGACCTTCTCAGGCACTCCTCCACGCAGAAGCGCGTGAAGTGCCACTCCGATCAGCAACAGGTAGTAGAGCGCGGTCAGCGCCATTCCGGTCGTCATGCCCGCTCACCGCCTTATCAAGCTGGAAAACTCTCCAGCTCTTGGTCGCCGATCGCTGGCTTGGCGCCACCTGGTCCCCAGTTCACTTCGGTAAGCCCGATACGCCGACCGACGCGTTCGAGAGCCACATGCGCGCGCCTCGCGACAGCTCCGTGGGCCTCGGTAAGCCCGACCAAGGATTTCGAGAGGCCCTCCAGCGCCGGGTGCGTCAATGCCGCCCCGACGTCGAGCGCCTCTGCCGCTTCGATGGTGGAGACGGCGAGCTGCGCCACTTCACGCATCGCGGCTTGGATCGAGCGTTCGGCCCTCCGCACGTCGGTTCCGATGGTTAGGCCGATCGCAGTCTTGTCGATGGTAGCCACTGCACCACTCCTCTGGCGCCCCGGAGCGTACTCCGTCAGCGCGGGCCGCCAACGATGCGAGACAGGCTGTCCAACAACAGGACGGCTCCCAGCAACCCGACTGTGGCAGTGACCGCGATGATCAAACCCCAGGCGAGTATCTGCCACCCTGTCATGTTCTGGCGGGGTGCAGCCTCGGTCGGCAGCGGCAGTGGCAGCAGCTGAAGGACGGGCATGGAAGGGCCGTTGGCTGGGGGGTCCAGCGCCTGGACCCCTGCTTCTTCGGCAATGAGCCGACGTGCCGCGGCCTTGCGATCGCCGACCTGATAGACGGCCATCGCCTTCTTCAGCTGCTTGTCGACTGCGGTGGGGCTGATGGTAGTGTCAGGTGTCGATACGAGGCGCGCGATCTCGAACGAGGTATGGCCCCGTGCGACGAGACGCAGATACTCCTTCTGACGCTGTGTCAGCTCCGCCGGCACGCAACACTCCCCACCTTGATGCCTAGGGTGGCGATAATCGAGTTTGGATCAAGCCGCATCGGCGGTGAGCTGGCCGCACCAAGAAGTTCGTTGGACGCCGGTTGCTAAAGGGGCGCCAGTCGGCTGAACGCCTCCAGAACAAGATGCTGGCGCACAGGCTTCTCCAGGATCACCGCTGGTGGCGCATGGCTGACAGGCCTCGGGCGTGCCGGTGATGGTGGCGATCCGCGCGCGTCTCCCGCACGGCACGCCCTAGAGCGCACCGCATCCGCCTCCATCTACGGCGCCATATGTTCGGCCGAGGGCAAGGTGCGGCCCTCGTCTTGACTCGCTGATCGGAACGGACTCCGCACCGTCGCGCCATTTCGCTTCGCCTCGCAGCATCACAGACGATCCGCCCCGTGAGGCTCGCACCACTCCGTCGGCACCGCGGCGAGCACAGTCGTTGAGCTCTGCACGAGTGCCCCGCCCTCGTACCAGACGCCGTCTGGGCCGAGGAAGGCGACCACCGACTCGTCGCACTCCGCGATACGCACCAACACCGGCCGGCCCACCGGCGGCGGCACGCTGTCGCTCCTGTTCCAACTCAAACCGCCTCTCCTCCTGCTCGCCCGTCGAGGGCGATCGCCACCGCTGCGGGCTTGACGCGGCAATGCCAGTCAGTACGTCAGCGGCCTTCGCGCGCCTGTTTTCACTCGATTGCCAGCCTGCCATCCAGTTTGCCGAGCGCGGACGAAGCATAATTCGCGCAAGCCTTTGTCTTACTAACCGGTGTCGCTCCGGCCGGCGGCGGCGCGCAGGGCTGCCAGCCTGACTACGAGCACGGCGTCACTCCCGAACCAGCCGCCCCGAACCAGCCGCGGCGTCGAGCGCCTCTCCGCGCCGCTTCGCCCGCCGCGCGTACCAGAAGGTCCACGCCCCCAGCGCCCCCATCGAGCCGTAGCCGACGAACGGGCCGACAATCAGGTAGTCATGGATCGACAGCGCGTAGACCAGCGCGCACGCCGCCGCCGTGGACGCCAGCAGCCCGAAGCCCCACACCACCGTCATGATCGTCATCACGCGGCGGAAACGCGGCAGGTTGCGTTTGGCGGCGTAGGCGGCCGCCATGTCGGACGAGTGGCGCGCGGCGCCCGCGCGAACGAACTGGTAGATGATCGGGCGGCCAATCGCGGCGGAGCCGAGGAAGACGATCCCGACGAGCGCCGTCACGAGGTTCTCGCGCAGCTGGAGAAAGCGCGCCGAGCCGCCGCCGACGAGCGCGAGCAGCGACAGCACGATGCCCGCAAGCACCATGAGCGATATGGCGTCGACACGGCGCCTGCGCATGAACTCGATGAGCGACCACAGCGCCGGCGGAGCGGACGAGCCGAGCAGCGCCACCACGTCGCCGTGAGCAGGGGCGAACCGATCGTAGATGAGGACGGGCGCCACGAAGTTCACCGCAATCTCGCCGAACGTCGCGGCGCCGTGCCGCCGAAGCCAGAGTGCCCCCCTGTTCAAGCTCTGCATCCTTCGGGCCAACGTTGCGCATCATTTCGGAGGCGGCGGCATCGCCGCGATGTCCGTCCCCTCCGGGAAGCGTTCATCGACGATCCACCTGCTCGCCGTCTAGATGTCTTCACCGCCGCGACGCCGGAACAGGAGAACAACGATGAAGATGTTCGCTCTCATCGCACCTGCGACGACAGCCGCGTCGCGCTGCCCTCGCGCAGGCCGATCCCGCTGCCGCGCCCGCCCGGCGGCGACCGCTCATACAGCGAGCGTGCACACCCGCACCGTGACGCATCACGACGGCAAGGGTCACGCGAAGGCAAGGAAGGTGGTGCACCGCTCGACGATTGCGACGCCCGCCGGAACTGCTACCAAGACGTCGATGTCGCAGTAGGCGAGGTGCGTGGGCGAGTCTCCCCCCGCTTCGTCAGCCTATGGCGATCTCGTACGGCCTCAAGTCGGGGTTCGGCCTGCGCGCCACCGCCACCTCTCGTATGAATAGCTATTCGGCCGACGGCGCCGCCCCGACGGAGGGGCGTGGCGTATCGTCTTCCGGCGCAAGATCGGTAGAGTCCTCTTCGATCGCCCCAAGTCCCTCCTCACGTCCCTGGCGATGGCGAACATCACGTCCACCATGCGGTCGAGGCGGGTGCACTCGATCGGCGCCAGCAGGTTTCGCATCTTCTCGCCGGTCTCCGCTGGCGGCGGGAGTGGGACGCGGACGTCGACCTCGGCATGCAGGGCAGCATCCGGACCAGCGCGGGCTCGCCGATGAAGACAACGACGGGCACGCCGCCGTACAAGCTGATCGACGTGCCGGAGAACGCCGGCGCGAACAACCGCCAGACGACGCTGGTCTACCTGGGCGCGGCGGCCGGCACGCTGCGGCTCAGCTACGCGAGTTCTCCAACGACATGGCGCGCCCGGCGTCCACGGAGCACCTCAGCTTCCCGATCACCGGCGCGTACCAGCAGACCGTCACCTGGCGCGATACCAGGATCACGCTGCTGGACCTGATATCGAGCCTTTAAGTTCATGACCGATGCGCCCATTGGCGGAAGCCGAGGGCGTGATGCGCCGAGGCTGGCCGACGAGCGTGGTCCAGGCGTGGCAGCAGTGGTCGAGGATGTTCTGCGTAGGAGGCGAAGACGCGGTTCGAGAGCCAGTTGTCGCGCATGAACTGTCAGACGTTCTCGACCGGGTTGAGTTCGGGCGAGCGCGGCGGCAGCGGCAGGAGCGTGATGTTGCCGGGAGCGACGACGTCGCGCGAGCCATGCCAACCGGCCTGATCGAGCAGCAGCACGGCGTGGGCGCCGAGCGCTGCCGCCGCGGAGATCTCTGAAGATGGAGCGCCATGCCCTCGGTGTTGCCGGCACGAGATCAGCCTTCATGATCGCGGCCTGTATCGCCCTGACCGTCGCTCTCGGTGGATGCGGCAGGTCGAAGCAGAGCGATGCGCACGCGAGTGCCAGGGAGGAGGGGAACACGAAGCGGCAGCAGACGGCGTGCGCGTCGCCGACCGCGTACGACAGGTTGAAGGGCCAGATCTTCGATCAGGCGATCAGCGAGCACACCGGCAAGCGCGCGAGCCTCGACGTGCTCGCCGACTATTCTCTCGCCCGGATGGAGGAGCCCGTCGTCACCGGCTGGGATGCCGCGCTCGACGTCACGCACTGTCGAGGCCACCTCGTCCTGGAAGTCCCACCGGGTGCCGAGCGCGCGTTTGCCGGCGAACGCCATCTGCAAGCCGACATCGCTTACACGGCTCAGGCCGCCGCCGACGGCGCCGGCTACGTGTACCGGCTGAGCGGCGCGGAACCCATCGTCGCCAAGCTCGCAGCGTTCAACATGACAACCGCCGCTTACCGCCCGCCGCCGGCGATTGACGAGACGCAAGCTCCCGCCGGCATTCAGCCGAACGCCTCCGCGCCTCTGCCGCGCGCCGTTCAGTCCGAAGCGACGCCCGATCGAGGACGGGCGCAATCCGTTGCGCCGCAGACCCTCGCGACCGGCGATGCTTCGCAACGCGCCGGTCTTGAGCCGAGCACCTCGTCGTCGCGGATCGCACCGGGCGCAGCCGGCGAGGCTACCGTACGCGCGTTCTACAGTGCGCTCGGCGTAGGAGACGGCGCGTCGGCGTCAACGCGGATCATCCCGCAGAAGAGATCGAGCGGCCCGTTCTCCCCGGAGGCGCTCTCCCGCTTCTACGGATCGCTGCCCGAACCGATCCGCCTCACTGAGATCAAGCCACTCAGCCCCGGCAGCTACCGTGTCAATTATCGCTACTCCGCCGGTCGCTCGCGCTGCGGCGGAAGCGCCATCGTCAGCCTAGATGCCCGTAGCTTGATCCGCTCGATCCGCGCGCTGAATGGCTGTTGAGGCCAGGATATCCCCGGCGCACTCTCGTCGCGAAGGAGCTACGCCCCGCTGTGGAGTGGCACCAGCCGGCCGAGCAGCGTCAGCCGTCACACGCCGTGAACCACCCGCCACCGCTGACGCTACGCCCGTTCTCGCTTCCGCCGCACGATCGCCTCGTCCAGAGCGCTCAGGAAGCGCGAGCGGTCCGTCTTCGTGAACGGTGGCGGGCCGCCGATCTGGTCTCCGCCGGCGCGCAGGTCGGCCATGATCGCGCGGGTGGCGATCGCCGCGCCGATCGAGTTCGCGGTGAACGGCTTGCCGTTCGGCGAGAGGACTGCGGCCGCCGTCTTCAGGCAGCGGTCTGCCAGGAGGATGTCGGCGGTGACGACGATCGCGTCTGCGTCGGCGGCTTCTGCGATCCAGTCGTCGGCGGCATCGAAGCCGGCGTGCACCACGACGCGCTGGACGAGCGGATGCTCCGGGACGCGCAGACGCGCGTTGCTGACGATCGTCACCGGCACCTCGTGCCGCCAGGCCACGCGATACACCTCGTCCTTCACCGGACATGCGTCGGCGTCGACCAGGATGCGGATGCCAAGCTGGCAGGCAACCGGATCCGCCAACCGTCTCAGTGCCCCATCAGCGAGCGCATCGTCTCGGCGACCCGCATCTCGGCTACGCTTACTTCACCGTCGTGGTTCACATCCGCCATGTCGAAGAGCTGGAGCGGATGCTGCTCGGCCGTCGAGAGCGTCACGCGCCCCGTGCCGCCCACGTCGGCGTGCTCGAACCAGTGGCCGCCGACGTGGCTGAACGGGTTGGTCGACGTGCCGGCCGCCTGTCCCGCCGGGCTCGCATGGAAACGGTCGAACTCTTCTCGAGTGACGATACCGTCGTGGTTCGCATCGATCTCGGCGAACTGCTGCTTGATCGCGGCGACGACCTCACCGCGCCGTATCGAACGATCGGGAGCGATCTCAGCCGCTACGGGCATCGCGAAGGCGAGAAGCAGGAAAGCGGAAAACGGCTTCATCGTGCTCGGACTCCAGTCGGGACTCCCGCACTTCGTCTGCGGAAGCGGCGCTGCACCCCGCCTGAACGCCAATGCGCCGGTTGCCGCAGGATCACCGCGCAGCCAACCGGGGTCGAGGAGACCCAGATCGTGCGTTTGCTGCTAAGGCAACCGTTCACAGGCAGCCTACCGCATCCGCGGGTGTTACCCCGCTGTTGCCGTTGGCTTCGTAGCCCATTGAGGCGCACTCGCCCCGTGCTCGGCAACGGGCTTGCCTACCCCCGTAACCCACGGTAAAGCCCGCCCTCGCCTGCGCGGGTCCGCCCGCCATGCGACGCCAGAGCGGGCGTAGCTCAGGGGTAGAGCACAACCTTGCCAATTGGCACCTTGTAGCACCCAAGCGCTCGCATGCGCAAGCAGATGTCCTGATCTACCTCTCGACGCTTGCGCACCTTGCCGCACCGCTGCGCACCAATTCGCAGTCGCCTGTTACCCGAGAAGTTACCCCGGTTCTGTGCTGATTGAGCGGTGAGATTTATTTCTGCTGTTCGCTGCGTGCGCAATCGTGCGCAGGCGTCGTCACTGTACTGCGGCATCGGTGATCTATAGGCCGCTCCCACTTTACGCCCCCTTGCAAGCGACTTGGACGCTGCCCTACCTCGCGCGTCCGAACCTCGCAGCAGGCAGCTACCCGTGGCTCTCCATCGCTTCACCGATCGCTGGATACAGTCCTGCTCGGCGCCGCGCGCGCAGCGGGCCGACTACGCCGACGCGTTGTGCCCCGGCCTGCATCTTCGCGTTAGCGGGCGAGGCACGAAAAGCTTCTCCACGATGCTGCGCGTGAACGGCAGGCTCCAACGTCGCACCATCGGCCGCTACCCCAACCTCTCGCTAGCGGCGGCGCGGGCCGCGGCCCTAGCCATGCAGCGCGGCGCCGCGGAGGGCGTAGATCCTCGTGAGCCCGCGGCGGCACCCGCTCCGGCCATAACCTACGCCGAGCTGGTGGACGCGTACACCGAGCGGCATCTGCGGCCCAACGCGCGCTCCTGGCGCGACATCCGCTCCAGCCTGCTCCACCCCGCCTTCCGCACGCTGCGCACCCGTGCCGCCGCCGGGATCACTCGTGGCGAAATCGCATCTTTGATCGACGCTGTGGTGGCGGAAGGGAAGGGGCAGGCAGCGGTGAATCTGCTCCGCCGCCTAAAGATGGTGTTCAACTGGGGGGCGGAGCGCGAGCTGCTGCCAGCCAACCCGTGCGAGCGGATCAGGCCGCCGGTGCGCGTCGTGGAGCGCGACCGCGTGCTCAACGACGCCGAGATCGTCGCCGTGTGGCGCGCGTGCGAGCAGATGTCGCCGCCATGGTGCCAGATGATCCGTCTGCTGATGCTCACCGGGCAACGCCGCAGCGAGGTCGCCACCATGCGATGGAGCGAGGTGGAGGGCGCCACCTGGGTCATTCCGCGCGAGAAGGTGAAGAAGGACAGGCCGCACGCGGTGCCGCTGGTCGCCACGGCAGCCGCCACGCTCGCCACCCTGCCACGCTGGGGCGACGACGCGTTCATCTTCACGCGCACGGGCGGTGCCACCGCCGCCAGCGGCTTCTCCTACGTAAAGCAGCGGATCGACGAGCTGTCCGGCGTGAGCGACTGGCGCATCCACGACATCCGTCGCACCGTCAGGAGCAAGCTCGCCGAGCTGGGCGTTCCGCGCGACGTCGCCCGCAAGGTGCTGAACCACGAGGACGGCAAGGTGGATCGCATCTACAACCGGCACGAGTATCTGGCCGAGAAGCGGGAGGCGTTGGAGCGATGGGAGACAAGATTGCTGGAGATGGTGGCGCAAACGTAGCTTCGTCGCGTATCGTTGACGCGCTTGCAGGTCTGCCCAAACCGCCGACCGAGCCAACCCTCCTAGCCGAATTACTGCAACGCCGCGCTGGCTTGTACATCAATATCCAGTTTGCTCGCTACGACGATCTTAAGCGCGAGGCGCGTGTAGACACGCGTAATAAACTCACAAAGATGATAAAGCTAGCAAACGGACTGCTCCGACACCAATCGTCTCACACAAACTACAGCCTTCTACACAACGCCGTTGGCGACGTTTTACAGAGAGGGACTTCTGAGGCTACCTACCGCCGTACGATTGCTTCGGTAGTAAGGACCATTGAAGCGGTTGCAAATATTGAAATGCGAAGGGATGATAGTGACTTCGCTGTGAAGCCCAAAGGGGACGAGGGGACGCGTGCGATCGTGCGGGCGTGCGGACAATATTTCCGTAGCCTAGGGTTGGCTTACACCGGGGCGCCGCGTCGGAAGCAGGGCGAGCACGGTCCGGAATGGCCAATTGTGTCTGAAGCAGCAAAGCTCACTTTTGCGGTGCTTGACGCCCTAGAGTTCAGCGTAACGGGACGTGAGCTGGGCACGCACATGAATGCCGTTAGGAAGGAAATGCGAAAATAGCCCCTTCATGACAGCCGGGCTTAATTGTCATCGCCGTACAAGCTAGCACCTCTTAAGGTCTCCCACGGCCATTTGCTCGTGCACGTAGCACGCAGCCATGGTCCATGCGCATGCAGTAGTATTATACTGCACATTTACGGGAGGCATACATGCTCAAATGTCAGTTTCATTCGCCGGACAAGGCTGCGGCGCTCGTCGGCGTCCACCGCAGCACGCTCGATCGCTGGGTCAAGGCCGGCACCTTCGTCCCGAAGGTGAAGCTCGGGCCGTCGCGCTGCGGTTTCGCTGTCGAGGACTTCGACGAGTGGATTGCGGCTCGCCGCGCCGCTGCGGCGGTTTGAACCGCCTTAGCAACGGTAACGGCGACTCATAAAAAGGATAATCGGAATGAGCTTCACTTCTGCCGGTCGCATCATGGCCGCTCCTCTGCCGCCAGCGTGCGTGCCGCGATCCTTCCCCATTATCGACGAGAAGGGTGATCTTAACTCGATCACGATCTCCGGTGAATTTCTGGAGTTTCTGGATCGCTTTTCGGAAACGGATGGTCCGCCGACGATCATCCGCGTGGACAACGGCGACCTGGAACAGGAGCTTCTCCTGATTCGCGGAGAGGAAGATGCCTACGCCGGAGATGACTACTCGGTTGGCCACCAGATTTATTTTGTCGTAGCTTATGACGGCTCGTGGCACCGCACCACTCGGCTCACCTCGATCGCGGTCACCTGAGCTAAGTCGACTGGCTAGTTTGGCAGCACGGCTAACTCAGCAACGCCTCTTCACTCGGCCCGGCGCATAGCCGGGCCATTTCTAAACCGCCGCCGATACTGCGGCTCCCCGCCGGCAACCATACTCCGCCCGCGCAGGACACCTTCGAGATGCCCACTAAGAAAGAGAGCTACGACATCGACAGCTTGCTCGACGCCGCCGAGCCGATCACGCCGGTGCCGATCGAGCAGCGCGTTATGAACACCGCCGAGCGCCCGTACCTCAGCACCGCGTACCTCGCGGGCCACCTCGTCAGCGCGAAGCCGCTCGGCACCAAGGCGGATCGCTTCTCAGCCTTCGGTTTCGCTTGTCCCGTCTGCGGCAAGGAGGCGACCGTTGCCACCGGCTTCTCCACGGGCGCTCCGTTCGTGCTGACGTGCGCCGGTGGTTGCGAGATCGCTCGGCTCCGTGAGGCGCTGCATAGGATTGCCCCGCTCGCGTTCGAGGTGCGTGACGACGTTCTTTACTCCTTCGGCCCGGACGCGGAGCGACGGGTTCTTGACGCGGTTGTACACGGCAAGGTCGCCCAGTTCCTGGATCACGACGAGCGCGCAACACTGCGTAAGTTTCGGGCCAGCGGCGGCGGTGACGTGACGCCCTTCGCGTATCGCGGCCCCAGCGGCGCCCCGATCATGTTCACCTTCCGGCGGCGCGTCGGCGAGCGGAAGAAGTTCCTACCGGCGCATCTAGAGGTAGACGCCAGCGACAACGCCGACATGGTGTTCCGCTTTCCCTCCGGTCTCTGGCCGATCTATGGCTGGGATCGGCTCGTCGCGGAGCCGATCGCACCCGTGTTGCTGGTAGAGGGCGAGGGCACGGCCGATGCCGCGCAGGAGCTGTTCCGCGATCACGTCGTCGTGACGTCGGCGTCAGGCTCCGGCAACGTGAGCCGTACCGACTGGTCGCCCCTACACGGACGTGACGTGACCATCTGGCGCGATAACGACGCGGCGGGCTCGAAGTACGAGCGCACCGTCGCAGCTCACATCATCGCGGCCCGTGCCGCAAGCGTTCGCACGGTAGCCTTGCCCGCGGGGCTCCCCGATAAGTGGGACCTCGCCGACGAGCCGCCGGCGGGTATGACGCCCGACGATCTGCGCCGGCACCTGACGGAGGCGGCGCCCGTTCAGTGGGACGAGGTGAAGAGCGCGCTTGCACCTCGCGGAGGCGCCAGGCACGCGCCGCCTTTTCGGCTGCCCGACGGTATCTTCGCTCGCGACAA
Organism: Sphingomonas sp.; assembly: GCF_965200105.1. GTDB lineage: Bacteria > Pseudomonadota > Alphaproteobacteria > Sphingomonadales > Sphingomonadaceae > Solisphingomonas. The sequence goes on along the minus strand of NZ_CBDATN010000002.1, from coordinate 1,767,162 downwards.
GAGGGTCACGGAGGCTGTCGAGCAGGCTCTCGGCCATATCGATTCCGGCTGTAAGCGCGGTCGGTGGATGGGGATGCTGAGCGCCGTTCACCATGCCCTCGGCGAAGCTGGCTACCGGCTAGCTGACGCTTGGTCGCAACGCGATGCCGCCAGGCACGGGAAGTATATCGACGGTGAGGTGCGCCGTATCTTCGACGCCTACGACGTTGCTCAGCCGCCGACCCCGCTGCCCCTTCTTGCAATGTTCCGCGCAGCTATGAAGGAGGCGCGGGGCCGTACGAAGGGAGAGGGAGCACCCTGGCAGCCATCACCGGAAGCGCTGGCTCTCGCCCACCTCGCTGAGTTCGAGGAGAGCCACCGCAAGCTCACTCGCAAGGATAACGTCGTGGTCGCCTTCCAGCGCCGCGCCGTCGATGGTTCCTACTTCCTTCGCGAGATGCGCGAAAAGAATGCTGAGTCGGTGCTGCGGCGATACAAGGTGCCGAACTTCAAGGGCGAGGTGACGAACATCTTCGACCTCTGGCAGAACCACGCACTGCTGCCCGCACACGAGGCTGTCTTCGAGCCCGTTGGCAGCGTGGCCGACGACGAATTCAACATGTTTCGCGGCTTCGATGTACAACCGGCCCCCGGAGGACGCTACACGCTACTGCGCGAGCACATCGACGCCGTCATGGCCGAGAATGGCGACACGGGGCAGTTTCTTTGGAAGGTGATCGCCTATCGACTTCAGAACCTCAGCGGTTTCGTGCCTGCCGGTCTTGCCTTCACCGGCAAGCAGGGTGCGGGAAAGTCGTCGATCACGCAGGTAATCCGTCGGCTACTCGCCCCGCACAGCATCTCGCTGTCAGATCCGGACAAGTTTCTCGGGAAGAACAACGCGGCGCTTCAGGATAAGCTCTTCGTACAGGCCGAGGAGATGGATCTCGGAAGAAGTATGGCTTACCATCATAGGCTCATGCATTTTGTGAATGGTGATAAGCTCGACCTAGAGAACAAGTACCTCTCGCAGTTCCAAGCGGACAATCATCTTTTCATAGCGATCACGTCGAACGAGCGTAATCTTGTTCGGATCAGCGCCGATAGCCGTCGGTTCGCGATCTATGAAGTGACCGATCGCCTCGGCGGCGACGAAGCTGCACGAAGGGAGTGGTACGGCCAGATGTGGGCGGAACTCGACGACGGCGGCTACGAAGCGCTCGCTTACGATCTCCTGCGGGTCGATCTCACAGGTTTCTCGCCGGCGGTGATACCTAAGACGCACCTGTTCCGCGAACTCGCACAGGATGACGCTGATCGTGATCTGCAGCGCGTCTGGTGGCGCGAAACGCTGGAGCGCGGCGTCCTGGCTGAGACAGATGGGAAGTCGACAGACTGGTCGGCCCCCCTCCCTAAAGACGCTCTCTACGGGCGCTATCGCGGCTGGTGCGAGGCGAATGCGCCCGAGGCCCGCGCGAAGGTACGCTCAAAGGCGGAGTGGGCGAAGGAGTTAGGCAAGATGCTCCCTGGTGGACTGCCCGCCAAGCGGATCATGGTCGCAGGCAAGCGGGATCAGTTCCTCGCGCTTCCGCCCTATGAGGCATGCTGCGCCTACTTTGAGAAGGTCAGCGGTCAAACGATCGACCGCTCACCGCAACCCGCCCAGCTTCGCTCCGCCATCTAGCTGCCAGGGGTGCTGCCCGCCGCTGCCAGGGCCGGCAGCACTCCGCTGGTAGTCTAAAGCACTCGCTACGCTCACCTTTTTCCCTTCTGCCACCCCTACCAGGGGTACTTACAAAAGAGAGAATTAGTATTAGAGGTGCAGGTACAAAGGTGTATTGCTGAGTTGCTGGGGTGGCAACCCTGGTAGGGGTGGTAGACGCTTGAAGAGGATCGCTCCTCGGGCGAGCGACAGGCGCGGTTTACCCGCGTTCGGCGGCTGCGAGACGATTTTTCCACCCGCAGCTGCCGCGTAACGCGTCGGGGGATAACGCGAGTACCCCCACCCACAAGGCGGTAACGCGGGCCAATTGCCAACTCGGGCAGGGCTATGCTGCGGCTGCGGCTAATAGTGACGGCCATTGGCGGTGTAAACGCATGTGCGGTGGCGGCGTGGTCGCGGATGTACGAGCCGCACCCTCTGTCCAAGCGCGATGCGCAGCGGGGCACATCCATAGTGGGTGGCGGCGTGCCTTGCAGCGTGCAGACAGCATCGCATTACCATCGTTGCTGCCGCACCCCTGGCAGCATGGGTGGCAGCACCACGAGGTGGGCACCGTCACCGTGCATCGCGGCGCGGCGGCGGTGGCCGGCGTCGTGGTGCATCATGGCGAGCTGCCGGACACCGCGACAGGAGGGCAAACTGAAGGAGCGTCCGTTCGCGTGCACGTCGGCAGCGCACCTGTCCTGGAAGCGACGCCGATCACCGCGGGGTAGCTGGTCGAGCCGCCGGCCCTGCGTAGCGTCCTTGCGGCGGCTGCGTTGCCGACAAGCCTAGCCCCTCTGCCGAGGCCGCTTGCGAGCACCTACATTGCGGGTATGACCAACGCATCCGCGCCGCTCGTGCTGGCGCTAGGGGACAGCCTTACCGCGGGCTACGGCCTGGCGCCCTCCGCCTGCTTCCCGGCGCAACTCCAGACGTTGCTAGGCCAGCACCGGGCTGGCGCCATCGTGCACAACGCTGGCGTGAGCGGCGACACGACCGCGGGTGGCATCCGGCGCCTGCCGCGCGTGCTGGCAAGCCTCTCCCGCAAGCCTGACCTCGCTATCGTGGAGCTTGGTGCGAACGACGTGTTGTTCGGCGTGCCGCCCGAGCGCACGCGCGCGAACCTGGACGCCATACTGCTGGAGCTGGGGCGCTGCGGTGTGCCCGCGCTGCTCGCCACCTTCGAGCCGCCGGCTTTCCTCGGTCCAACCGCGGCGCTCTACCAAGATATCTACGCTGACATGCGCGCTCGGCATGGCGTTGCGACCCACCCCTTCTTCCCGCCGGGCGTAGTTGGCCGTCCGGAGCTGACGTTGGCCGATCGCATCCACCCGAACGCGCGCGCAATCGAGATCGTCGCGGCCGCCTTCTTGCCGGCAGTGCTCGCGGCACTCGACGGCGAGTGGCTGATGCAGATGCGGCGATTGTGAAGCAGACTTCTGACACCTGTAAAGCCTCTGAAAACCCGCGACCGCGTCCCCGGTGTCAGAACCGTCCGGTTCTGACACCAGTCCGCGTGATCTCAGGCATTTTTCTCACCCTGCAAGGCACACATTCACCCTGCGTCGGGACGCACGTAACAGCGAGCAGGTCGACTTCCGCCCCACAATCATTATGCAGAAACGCAAGCGAGGACCACATCAATCTCAGGGGAGCATTTCAGGATGGCTGATACAGCGGGGGAGTTGGTGCGGCTTACCCAGTTTCGAGTCACTGGGCTGTTTGGCGAGTTTAACCACCGCATAGATTTTAACCAGAACGATAGAGTTACAGCGCTGATCGGTCCGAACGGTCTCGGCAAGACCGCCTGCCTCCGTCTTATAAATGCGCTTTTCCGCAAGCAGTGGTCCGTCTTTTCGTCCACTGATTTCACCGAGGTGGAATATGTGTTCTCGAATGGGAACACTGTTACTGTTAGTCACATTAACACCACAGACTCGGATACTGAAGTAAGTGATGCTTTGGGCATCAGATTACGCACTCGTCTCGCGAGCGCCGATGAGGGGGAGATCTGGTCCCCGCGTGTGGTTGAGGAAGCACCTGGTAGGCTCGGTAGGATCGACGGCTACTTGCCATACGTAACACGCACCGGCCCGAGGATGTGGACCAGAGGTGGCTCGGTTTGTCTGCACAGGCTCGCGGCTCGGATAAGTGGACTGCCGCTGGTTGATCATGCCGCTGCGAGAAGCGGGTGGTTGAAGTATATCTGGTCGGGCGTTCTGCCGCCTAGCGCCGAGTGCGGTCGGACGGCATTGTAGAAGCCGAGGTAGCGGCCGATGCCGTCGCGAGCCTCGGGGACCGACGCGTAGGCGTGGAGATAGACCTCCTCGTATTTCACCGAGCGCCAGAGGCGCTCCACGAACACGTTGTCGCGCCAGCGACCCTTTCCGTCCATGCTGATGGCGACCTTCTCGCGGTGCAGGACGGCGGTGAACGCCGTGCTCGTGAACTGCGCGCCCTGGTCGCTGTTGAAGATCGCCGGCCTGCCGTGGCGGGCGATCGCCTCCTCCAGCGCCTCGATGCAGAACGCGATCTCGAGCGAGATCGACACCCGCCACGCCAGCACGCGCCGGGTGAACCAGTCGACGATGGCGACGAGGTAGACGAAGCCGCGAGCCATCGGGATGTAGGTAATGTCCGTTGCCCACACCTGGTTCGGCCGCGTCACCGCCAGCTTGCGCAGCAGGTATGGATAGATCTTGTGCCCCGGTGCCGGCTTCGACGTGTTCGGCCGCCGGTAGATCGCCTCCAACCCCATCCGCTTCATCAGCGTCGCGACATGCAGCCGACCAACGCTCACGCCCTCCTGCCGGAGCAGGTCGCGCAGCATCCGGCTGCCGGCGAACGGATAGAGCAGGTGCAGCTCGTCGATCCGCCGCATGATCGCCAGGTCAGTGCCCGGCACAGCGCGTGGCAGATAGTAGATGCTGCCGCGGCTGATCCCGAGCTGCCGCACCTGGGCAACCAGCGGCAGCGCATGACCACGGTCGATCATCGCTTTGCGCTCGGCAACAGACCGGCCTTGCCGAGCGCACCGGCCAAAAAATCATTCGCCAGCGTCAACTCGCCGATCTTCGCGTGCAGCACCGTCACATCGACGGTTGGCTCTGTCGCTGTGGGCTCCGACCCGAACACGTCCGCTGCCCCCTCAAGCAGCCGTGCCCGCCACTGGTTGATCAGGTTCGGATGCACGTCATACTGCTGCGCCAGCTCGGCCAGCGTTTTCTCGCCCTTCACGGCAGCCAGCGCCACCCTGGCCTTGAACGCCGGGCTGTGGTTCCGGCGCGGTCGCTTGCTCATCTTGCCTCCTGCTCGCGGCCAGCATGGCCGCTGTCAGATCGGCAATCCACTTATCCCCGCTGTGCAGATTCCCCGAGCCACCTCTGACCCACGATTCTACCCGGCAGACATACAATCTTCAGGAGCTTATCGAGGCATTCGGGGATCAACTGCCCGACCACGTTGCAAGATCATTTAGCTCCGCTCCACCTAGCGCCTTGGGTCACCTCATTAGTCAAGTGGATTGTCATTTAATCGAAACTCAACGACTACTTGTGTTTCAGAACGATGAGTTTCGCCGTGGAGCACCGCAGGCTTCGACTTTAGCCATATCGCGTAAGGCCCAAGCATTAAAGGCGATCATCGCACGCGAGCTAGCTACTTACGCCTCTATCTCGCAGTCGCTTGACCGGTCTTTCCCCCGGCGGGTTCTCCAGCTCGGGCCTATAAAGCCTTCAGAGGACATTACTAAGAATCTAGAGGAACTAGATATTCTTAGAAGAGGGCTAACCGAAGCGGGAATCTTGGCTCAAGAAGCAGAGGACGCTATTCCTCCTGTGCGAGAGTTGGACTCGGCGGTTGCCGCCGTTCTAAGCGTGTATGTAGAGGATACTCGCAAGAAACTTGAGGTTCTCGCGCAGCTAAGAGAGCGCATACTACTTTTTATTGAGTTAATCGATAATAGGTTTGAGCCAAAGCGAGTTCTTGTCGACAAGGGTGTCGGGTTTATTGTTCAGAGAAGCAGCGATGTGAACGTTCCTCTAGAAAAGCTCTCGTCCGGCGAGCAGCATCAGCTAGTCTTGTTTTTTGAGCTTCTTTTTGAGCTTCAGGAGAATGCCTTAATATTGATCGACGAGCCAGAGTTGTCGCTCCATGTCGGATGGCAGAAGAAGTTTATACCTGACTTGAAACGGATTATTTCTCTAAACAAGTTTGATGTTTTATTGGCGACGCACTCACCGCAGCTGGTTGGTGAGTGGGAAAGCTTGGTTGTTGAACTCGGCGACGTTGATCCAGAATGAGATCCATGTCCCGACATATTCGTCCTTCGGACATCTCTGCACAGCTAAGGATGGAACGCCAGCGTCATCGCGGCGTCTTCGCCTTGGTGGAGGGAGCCACCGACATCCGAAGATTTAGGAAGTTTTTCGACCCCCAGAGTTGTTCGTTTGTAAACTGCTTTGGCAAGGATAACGTAATCGGAGCCATTGATATAGAACAGAACTCTGGTCGTTGTGACTCTTTGGGTTTCGCTGACGCCGACTTTGATAGGGTGCTAGGCAATCATGTCGAGAATGGCGACATAATACATTCCGCTCATCACGACTTTGACACCGATGTCTGTGCTACGTCTGCAATGCATAGATATTTGGACGAAATGGGCGAGGAGCAGAAGATAGTTAACCGCGGCGGAAAAATCGCTGTCATAGAGCAGCTATTAGCCACACTAAAGCCGTTATCGGCGATGCGGTTTGCAAACCAGAAGCATCTTCTGGCTTATTCATTCGACAAGATCGATGTCTCTCAATTCTTCGATGGAGGCGACTTAGACATCGATAAAATGATCGACCATGTCTCTACCGGAAGGTTTGTTACTGACCAGCATAAAACAGCGCTTCGTGGATTCGTAGACCGCTACACAGCTGCTGAAATTGATCTCTGGCAGTTTACAAACGGGCATGATCTTATCGAGGCTTTAGGCATCGCGCTGCGTGATCGCCTTGGTTGCCGTCGCCCTCCACAAACGTGGCGATCAGAGGTAGAAAAGCATCTCCGGCTGACATTTGACGCGTCCGACTTACAAGAATGCGGGCTCAAGAGTATGGTAGAGACTTGGGAAGTGAGGACCGGTCAACGAGTAATGGCAGTCCGTTAACTTCGCCTTTAATCTATTAAGGAACTGATAATGGCCAATAACTTGCACATATCGTATGACCTGATGGCACCGGGGCAAAGCTATCAACGTGTCATAGAGAGTATCAAGCAGCTCGGAAACTGGGCAAAAGTTGGATATTCATTTTGGTATGTCAACTCGATTTACACTGCATCTCAGGCGCGTGATCATGTCATGAAAGCCATGGATGCTGGAGATAAGCTGTATGTGGTCGATGCGACAAACGGGGCGTCGGCGTGGCACGGTTTATCCAGTGAGGTGAGTACTTTCATATTGGACAAATGGTCCAAGTAAATGACGTCCTGCCAAACGGCCCGCCAGTAGCAATACTCCGCCTTCACCCTAGGATCTGCTAGTGATGTCAAAACCGAGCGGTTGTGACACCGTCCGGCACCTGCTGCCTATCCGTACCGGTTGGCACGCCGCCCGGGAAGGCCGACTCCTGCCACGATCACCCTGACCCACGAGCCCAAACGGGCGTTACGGCTGCTGTGTCAGCCCCCCGACGATCATCCTGACCGCTCGCCGTCACTTGCTCGATGCCTCAGCGACCGTATCGACACTCTCGAAGGAGACGGCCTCATGCGATTACTCGTGCTCTCGCGCCTGATGGGCGCCTACGGCCTGTGGGCCATCGCGTACAATCTGCTCCACGCGCACTGATCGCTACCGGCGCTGCTCGCGCACCATCCGCCGGAACTCAGCCTCCGTGGCGGGGCCGATAGGCGGATGTTCGGCCGGCTGATCCGACGCGGACAGGATCGGGAACTTGGCGCGACATCGGCCGCAGCGGAGCTTCTTGCCGATCGCGACGAACGAGGTGTCCCGCCGCCGTATCGCGCACAGCCGCAGGAGCGGCTCGACGTCCACCACCCGGCTGGGCGCCTTAAACCCATAGTGCGTTCCAAGGCGGCTTCGTATTGGGCGGATCTCGGGTAAGGACCACCCTCGCCACGCTCGCCGCCAGAAGCTCGGCGCTCTCCCAATCCTCAACCTGCTCAGGTGAGTAGAGAACGTCATAGAAATCGTAGAGGTGCGTAGAAATAGCCTGGCGAGCAGCCAAGTCATCAGGACCATCCTCTGTGCTGATCCATGCATTGTAGAGTGCCGACAAGCCGGCGCTCAGCACTTCTGCCTGCTTCTCGCGAAGCACGAAAACGCGCGCTCTTGTCATACTCTCCTCCTTAGCTGCAATAAGAAAACGCGCGGCGGCTCTCTTACGTTCGGTAGAAGTGCGATGAAGCTAAAGGAGACAAGCTCCACTCGTAGCCACGGCCCTTCCCTGGATGAAGGACGCGCAAGTCTGCTGGCAGGTAAACTCTTTCGTAGCAGTCCGTTGGTGTGTTGCGGTTCCTTAGAGGTCTACGCCCATACCTTTGCACGAATTTACCAATAAGGTCAGCTTCTACGCCTTCGCAAATCGTGCCATGGCGTCGAACGCGAGGCTCGCAGTAGTAAACTCTTATCCTCAGATCCGGAAATCTCTTCGAAAGGTGCCCGATCCACGTCTTTATGTGTGATGTTATTCTCTGCTGGAACTGGCCCTTCCCAATATAAGCAACGTGCGAGTGCTCCTCGCCATAGCTGAATGAGAACGGTCGCTGTACACGAATAACGTAGACGGCGCGGTCGGAGAGTACCAGAGAGTCCTTATCGACGTCGGCGGCCGCTATGAAGGCGCGCCATCCTGACACTCCATGTGCCTTGAAAGTGAAGCTTCGCCACTCGAGCTTAACATGTGCAGCCATACAGTCCGCATGCCCCCCGTGGACACCGTGCCAGAGACGCAAAGTAGCCGCAACTCGAGTGTGCTATCCCGACAGCGCTCGCCTCACCTGCTGCGGATACCACGACCCACCGCCCGGCGCCGGCACGCCGCCCACGTTGAGCGCGAGAGCCAACTCTCTCGCCGTGCGAGCGCCGGCTGCCGCGTAGCGCTCCAGCAGCGGCCGTAGCCCGGCGGCACGCGCGCCAGCCTCTGCCGTGCGCTTGGTACCGCTTACGGCCGCCGCCGCCCGGCAGCCATCCAGCAGCGCCACCGCGCCTCGCGGGTTGCCGAGCCGGGTGCCCCTCGCCTTCGCCGCCGCCAGCGCCGCCTTCGTCCGCTGGCTGATCATCTCGCGCTCGTGCTCAGCCATGGCTGCGAGCAGGTGCAGCGTCAGCCGGTTGGCGTGGGGCATGTCGCACGCCACGAACTCGACGCCACCGTCCATCAGATTGGCGATGAAGGCGACGTTGCGCGCCAGCCTGTCCAGCTTGGCGATCACCAGCGTGGCGCGGTGCAGCCGGCAGGCCGCCAAGGCGGCCGTCAGCTGCGGCCTGTCCGCGCGCTTGCCAGACTCCACCTCCACGTACTCGGCGACGAGACGGTGGCCGGCGGCCGCGGCGTAGGCGCTGACGGCGGCGCGCTGTGCCTCCAGCCCCAAGCCGCTGGCGCCTTGCCTTGCGGTGGAGACGCGGAGGTAGGTGACGATCTGCATGGTGCGCGCTCCCGTCAGGCCGCCGCGGCGACAGGTTCGGCCGCCGGCTCGGCGTCCGCCAGCGCGAGGAACCCGTTGCGCACCGCGCCGGCCACGTAGCCCTGGCACCAGCCCTTGTCGTCGGGCCGCGCCTTGCCGTGCGGGAAGTCGGCGCCCGCCATCGCGGCGACCAGCTCCGCCCGCCCGACGCTGCCACCGCGCTCTGCTACCAGCGCTACGATCACGGCGACGATGGTGCCGGGGTTGGGTGTCACGGCGCCGAGCGTGATCATCTGATCGGCCACGTCGCGGCCGCGGCGCTGGTAGCCGGCCGCCTTGCGCCTGGCGGTGAGGCTCTGGAAGGCGCTCTCGTCCTCGGCAGACCACACCGGAGCGGCGGGGGGTAGCGTTGGCGGCGGCGCGGCGGCGGGCGCTGGAGAGGCCTGTGCGGGCGGGGGCGGCGCCTCCTCGCTTGCGTCTCCCGTAGCGTCCTCGGCGTCCGGCGCCATGTCAGCCGATGACGACACAACATCGCCGGCAGCGTCCGCGGGAAAGCTGTCCTCCAGCCTCTCGCCCGCGGGCGCGCTCTCCGCCTGCTCGCGCGCTTTCCGCTCCAGCAGCTTGCGGCTGCTGCCTGTGCGGATGCCGAGCTTGGGACGGGCCGGCGTGTCGGCGGATGCTGCTTGTGTCACGGTGCGAAACTCCCCTGGGATTGTTCCCTGTTGGTTCGATGCCAGGAGAGCAGAGAAGCGCAAGTGATCGCGGAGGGGACCCAACAGGGGGTATTCCCCCTGGGGGGAAGCTATGGGTTCAGTGGCCGCGATTGGAATTTCTCGACGCTCGACGTCGAGCTTTCAGCGGAGCAATCGACGGCGGAGTTTGGTGGTTGGCGGTCGGTCGGCTTTGAGCCTGCTGCTGGCGAAAGCTGCCGTTGTCGATTGTGCAGCCTGAGGGTAGATTGGGCCCGTGCGAAAGAGGAGCGCGCAATGCTCGCAGCAGTTCTACTGATGGGAGAAGTCGCAGCGACGGGAATGATCCAAATGGGCCCCAGAGCGATATTGACCTACACCGTTCAGCAATCAGAAGACGCTCACTGGTCAGGGGCACCATCGGCTAGGGACATCGCAGCGACCAAAGCCGCTCGAATTCCTGGCGGGTCAAGAGCTGCTCTGAAATGCACAGCGGACAAGCAGGGACAGGTCACGAACTGCGAGGTGGTAACAGCCGAGCCCGATCGTCCGGAAGTAGGTGCGGCGGCTCTAAAGATGGCTACTCTCTACAAGTTGGACGCTGATGGGACGCAGAAGATCAAGTGGTCCAAGAATGCTCCCGTGATTTGGTTACAGATCATGTTTCCCGACTCTGGAGGAGTGACGCCAAACGATTGCCACCCAGCGTTTGGCTGCATTATTGAGCACATGCCACCACCGCCGCCGCCGCCGCCATCCGCATCGCGCGTTCGGTGAGCGATGGCTTGCAGGTTCTTCTGACGGCTAAGCGAAGGGCGACGAATGGGCGCATTCTGCCCGGCTGCTCCTGATGTCCGCTTCGGCCGAGCCGAACGGCGCAGAGTGGTGGACAGCGGACATTGACCGACAAGTGAATGTTGCGGAAGGTGCCGCATGGACGCTCGCAAAGAGAAGCTGCCGAGGGGGCGCGGCTATCCGCTCAAACCTTCGTCGCTTGAGGAGGCTATCGGTGCGGCGCGCCTGCAATTGCCGGTTCGCCTGACGAGATGGGACTACAAGAGGCAGGAGACGTTTGAAGCTACCTTCTATCCCGAGGGAAGCTGGCCAGAGGAACTCTGTTTTTGGGTATCTTGCGGCGCTGCGCCATCAGAGCGGGTGGCCGAGATACGCGGATTCCTAGAGACTGAATGCATTCCAAATTTCATCCGATGGGCTCAGGAGATAGAGGCGCTTGACGCTAGGTCACCTCGCCGACGTGAGCATCAGCGGTTCAAATGGGACTTTCCCCACCCAGAGGCCTGATGTCCGCAAATGGGCGGTTCGCGCCGGTTCTCACCATGCCTCGTTGCCGACCCATCCAACGTGCGGGAAGTTCTTCGTCGCCTCGCCAAGGATGCAGTTGATCTGCCGATCGGACGCCGAAGGCGGCGGCGCGATGTGGACGCCACCATTCCGGTAGTTCACCCACGACTGCGGTACATGGCATTTCGCACGTATGCGATGCGCATCATCAGCCGTTAAGGCCGGCGGGGCGGGAAGAGCCGCCGCAACCGCAAGGAGAAATCCTACCATCGTCTCGGCCCTGTCCGCTTTCAGGAACGCTGCACGATCACGCTGCCGTCGGCAACTGGGCGATAGCAGACCACCGGCTAAGCCTCGTCCCGCCTCGTCGGGAACACCGGCCCGCGCACCGTCATCCGCCCGGCTTCGTACGGCCTCTGCAGCGCCGTCACCTCCTCGTACGATCCGCGCAGCCACGTATCCACGTCCTCCGGCGGGAGGATCGTGATCATCGCCTTGGGATGGATCGGCCGCACCAGCTCGTTGGGATCGCACGTCACCATCGTGAAGCCGCGGCCCACGCGCGTGCGCTGCCAGAAGCCGGCGACGGCGAACACCGGTTGATCCGGCACGGCAAACCACATCTCCCCCTTGAGCGGCGGCTTGCCGTCGCCGAGATCTTGCTTCTCCGGCGTCCACTCGCAGAACTCGGTCAGCGGCACCAGACAGCGGTTCTCCGGCCGCTCGGCCAGGCGCCGCCACTGCGGCAGCCCCAGGTTGCGCACGTTGGTCATAGGCCAGGCCGCCTGCCCGCCGAGCACGTCCCACTCCTGCACGTCCCAGGCGCGCACCCCGTCCTGCTCGCGGATGACGTAGGCGCGGCCGCGGGGCCGCAGCTCGCGCGGATCGAAGCGGTTGTCGCGCGGTCGTTCGTCGAACAGGGTGGCGGCGGCGCCGCAGATCGTCTCGGGCTCGTGGGACATGCGGGCGCGGTTGCACATGGGGCCGTTATGCCCGGCGCTAACGACACCTGCTAAGCCGCTGGCGGCTGGCGGTCTGCGGACTAGATCGGCTCAGTTCCGCTTGGCGCAAGCGCTTCCAGCGAGCATTCTCGCGGCATGCGCGCACAGACCCTCGTCGGTTTCGACTCTGCCTGGACGGACAATCCGCGGGCGCCGGGTGCAATATGCGCCGTGCGACTGGAGGATGGCACCGCGCCCGTCTTCTACGCGCCGCGGCTCGTCCGCTTCTCGGAAGCGCTCGCGTTCGTCGACGAGGCGGCGGTCGACTACACCCTTATCGCGCTGGACCAGCCTACGATCGTGCCGAACGCGACGAGCATGCGGCCGGTGGAGCGGGTGGCGGCTTCGGTGATCAGCTGGATCGGCGGCGGGGTGCAGCCAGCCAACAGGGGCAAGATCGGCATGTTCTGCAACGACTCGCCAATTTGGCCGTTCCTCGCTGCCCTGTCCGCCATCGAGGACCCTATTGTCGCACGAACCGCGACATCGGGACGCTACCTCATGGAGGTGTTCCCGGCGCTCGCCCTGGCGTCGCTCGATCCGAGCTTCTTCACGCGGATGGGTGCGCCCAAGTACAACCCGGCAGTTCGGCGTCGCTTCCGGCCGGACGACTGGCGCCAGGTGTGCGCGGCCGCCGCCAGATCGTTCGATGGCTGGGGCGTCGCGGACGCCGCCGCCTGGTGTCGCGCCGCCGGCGAGCTGCCCGCACCGCGCAAGGCGGATCAGGATCGTCTGGACGCCATGCTGTGCCTCGCCGTTGCGATGCACTGGCGGATCGAGCCGGCCGAAAGATCGATCATGTTAGGCGATACGGTATCCGGTTACATGGTCGCGCCAGCCTCGGCAGATGTACGCTCGCGTTTAATCGCGGCGGCGGGACGCACCGGCGTTCCATACGCCTGACGCTCCCCGACATCGGCTGCGGCCCTAGTCCACCTCCTCCACCGTCGCGCCGTCCGCGTCGATGCGATACGTCGCGCCCTCGGCCAGTGCGGTATTTCACGCAGTGCGCGATGATCTGGCCTGCCGAGTCGGGGTAGAGATCGGTCACGCGCGCGCAAAGAAAGCCAGCGCTGTTGATGGCGAGCGCAACCAGTCTGTTGCGCGGCAGACGGTCCAGCCCGTCGCCCGTGTCCGCCGCCTTACCCTCGCGTCGCCGCGCCGCCTTCGCCCGCGCCGCGCAACCGGCGGCAGGTTCGGACGGCGGCCGAACGCTGGCGTCTACCACCTGCTCCTGATCGTATACCGGCGTATCCACGACGCTCGTAGGATCGTTGAAGCGCTTCGCCTCCCCGTAGTCGACGTGCAGTGAGGCGCGGGCGACAGGATGTGGCAATTGTATTTGCTGGTCGTACGTCGCGGTGACGAAGCCGCTGGATCGCTCGTCGGCGATCTGCGTATCAGGCAGGCTCACCTCCGTCGTGCAGCCTAGCTCGTCCATGAGCGTGAGCTTCGGCGCGTACCAGCCATCAAGCCCCTTCGAATAGGTCGCGCTGCCTGAAACGCGGTAGGCCTTGCGGTCGGTGGTGCGCTCCACCTTCCAGCTGACGTTCGAGGCAGTCGGATTGGACGTGCTGCCACACGCAGTCACGAACGACCCGGCCGCCGACGCGAGTGCGGCTATGAGGAAGGGGCGAGGCCGCGTCACTTCGCCACCTCAATCCGATACCGCAGCCCGTCGCTGCTCAACGCCAGCAGCGTGATCTTCGTGTCGCGCCAGGTGACGGTCTGTGGGTAGGCATCGGTGATCGGGAAGCTGAGGTCCTCCGTGAACGCCGGCCGCGCCATGTCGTTGGAGAACTCGCGATAGCTCAGCCGCAGCGTGCCGGCGGCGGCACCCTGGTAGATCAGCGTCGCCTGATGATTATTAGCGCCGGCGTTCTCCGGCACGTCTGACAGCTTGTACGGCAGCGGCCCCTTGAGCAGCTTGGTAGTGCCCATCACCGACTGTGCGGAGACGCTGTCGAAGGTCCCGTCGCGATCCCGATCGGTGAGGCAGGCGCCACCCGTCTGGTTCATCATGTTGGTGTAGGTGTCCTTCGCCACCGTACAGACGCGCAGCTTCTTCGGCGTGTCGGTCTCGGCCTTCATCGGCGAGCCCGCGCTGATCCGGATGCTACCCTGCATGCCGAGATCGACGTCCACGTCGCGCTCGAGGATCACGCCCGGCACGACGATCATGTTGTACCGCTTGAGCAGCGGCGAGCCGATGGTGACGACGCTCTCGACGCCAGGCTCCGGCTTCTGCCCGACCTCGCGGTGCGCGCTCTGTGCGGGCGCCGACGCTGCCACGAAAGCCGCCAGGATCGCAGCCGCCGCGATACGTGTTCCGATCTTGATTCTCACCCGTCGCCTCCCTCTCGGCGACGCTGGCACCAGCCGGCGCCGCCCCTAGTCCATCTCGGGGCGGCGCCGAAGCCGGATGTTGGAAACCCTGGCAGTGCGCAAGGCGCATGCGCCTTTACCGTTGCCGGCTGGACATGCGCGCATGCCACCCGGCCCCAGGATTGATCCCGCGACCGGTTGCACTGCAGAAGGGGTTTCCACGCCCCGCTCCCCCGGCTTTCACGAAGGAGCGGGCGAACCTTAGGTGGCGGCGAGTGACGTTGGCAAGTGACGGCGGGCGGCTGGACACAGCGCGGACCGCCATGCGATCCCTTCAGCAAGGGGAGACGCGGCGTGGCGAAGCTCAACAGGAAACAGATCCAGGCCCAGGCCCTGGAGCTGCTGGAGGCGACGCCCGGCGGCATTCGCTGGGGCGAGATGCTGAAGGCCATCCACGCGGCCGATCCCGAGACGCCGCCTAACAGCATCCATGGCGCATTGCAGAATCTGCTCACGAGCAGCGACGACATCGCCAAGGTGGCGCGCGGCACCTACCAGCTTACAAAGTACCAGGACGCCCAGGCGAGCGCAGCCATCGCACAGGACGAGGCCGTGGCGAATGAGCCGCTGATCGTCGAGACACCCTCGCACGCCAAGGTGACGCTCCTAGAAGCCGACTTCTACGGCAGCTTCGCCGAGTGGCTGTCGGACGTCGCCGAAGAGGTCAACGTCGCCGTCGCGCTCGGCGGCAGTATCCTCAAGGGGAAGTGGGGCACGCCGGACGTGATCGGCGTGCTCAAGCCGCGAGCGCAGGACATCCTGAAGTTCGAGCCGCAGATCGTCTCGGCCGAGATCAAGATCGATCCGGGCCAACCGGTCGTCGCGTTCGGGCAGGCGGTGGCGTACCGCCTGTTCTCCTACAAGAGCTACATCGTGGTGCCGCGAACGACGAGCGAGGACGATCTAAGCCGATTGAAGGCGCTGTGCAGCATCCACGGCGTAGGGCTGGTGACGTTCACGCTCGACAAGGCGGCGCCCGACTACACCGTCGTCGTGCTGCCGATGCAGGCGAGCCCGGACATGTTCTACGCGAACCAGATGCTTCGGCGGCTGCTGGACAGCTCGGCGGAGCTGTTCAACAAGCTTTTCTGACGCGAGGACGGAGCGCACCGGGATTGACGATGGACTACGAAGCGGACGACGGTGAGCGCGAGTCGAACCTGCCGTGGACGACGGCGCCAAGCGGTCAGGGCAGAAGCTACTGCGCGTGGTGCGGCCGAGACATCCACCTCCCAGCGCACCCCTGCTCGGCTACGGGCGGGGCGGGCATAGCCGCCGCCAACACGATCCCCGGCTTGGGGGAGCGATGCAAGTGGGAGCTGCGGACCCGGGACGTCGGGAGCAATTGAAGGAGCACTGCGATGCTCGCCGTCAGTCCGCGGTCGGCAGATGCTCCACGAGTCTGCCGATGCCCTCCGCGTGGAAGATGTCAGACGAGACGCCGTCGATCTGGACAGCGCGCTCCGGCTTCAGCACCGCCTCCGCCTGATGCTTCGCGTCGAGCTGCGACCACGCCCGCACCGCGCCCTCCAGGCTCGTCACCTCAGCGACGTCGGCGTCGCCGCGCGGGACATTCTCCAGCGATGCGCTCATCCGCCAGTCGATGGTCGGCGTCCGCGCGCCGTCACCCCATGTCGCTTCCGTCATCGCTCGCTTCCTCGTCATGTCGAAAACGACTCAAGGTGGCGACAGGCTCTAAGTTCCACCACGATCGGCTGGGACGCGACCTAGAAGCGAGTGCAACCTGGAACGTCGCACGAGGGAACTGCGCCTTCGCTCGGTCGCTCGTCAGCCTCTCGCTTTCCGGCGAGCGACAGGAGCTTCCCTATGGCTACGCAACCCGATCCCGGCATCGATGTCATCGCGCCGCAGTCGCCTCAAGAGGCGCCGGGCGTCGGCTCACCCGCCGAGGCTCCAAACCCCGACGTGCCCGGCATCTCGCCGCCGGATCCTGGCTACAACGAACCCGGTACCGCGCCATCCGAGACGCCGCCGCCCGGAGAGTAGTGCGCTTCCACCAAGGCCACCTGTACGCCCGCCCGGCGCTGGGCAAGCTCCCGACGATCTCGCCGGCTGGTTGATGCCGGCCTGAACGACATCCTCGGTCCGTCAGAAGGCGGGGAGCGGAGCACAACCTAATTGAGGTCGTGACCGGCTGCGACCGTACGCGGGGACGCAGCTAACCTCTCTGCTCCAAAGGCCGACGGCTCACCACGCGCTACTGGCTCGCAGCGAAGCCCACCAACGCGAGTTACCCCGCTGTTACCCCGATAGCTTCTAAGCCCATCTCAGCCGTTGTCGCTCGGCACCCGGCAACGGGCTTGCCTACCCCCCTAAGCCACGGTAAAGGCCGCCCTCGCTCGGCGGGTATGCCCGCCGCGCGACGCCAGAGCGGGCGTAGCTCAGGGGTAGAGCACAACCTTGCCAAGGTTGGGGTCGAGGGTTCGAATCCCTTCGCCCGCTCCAGATTTCGACAACATTGATAGGTAGTTAGCTGGACCCTGAAGGGCGTTCAGTGCTGCCGCCCGGCGCGTGGGGTAACAACGGGGTAACTCCCGGTGGTCCGGTAGGCTGCGGAGGATTGGGACCAAGGCTACGACGAACGCTGGGCTTGGGCAGTCATCTCTGTTATCTGGCTTTTCAGAGGGGATCGCACCGCGTCCTACGAAAGCATATCCGTTGAAGCGCCTGTTGGCGCGACACAGGCGCACGCAGTGCGTCCAGCCGGCGCTATCCAACTTAGTAAGTCCTGGATCGCCATGCTCCTGGTGACCATGGCCGCAGCGACGATCCTCGTCCTAATGTTGATGCCAAGGCTGTATCGGTCGGACGCCAGCGTTTCCGTCGAATGGTTGACGACGCAGGCTCACGTGCCGGCCGAGATCACGGCGGACATACTAAGGCAGCGCCTTGCTCATCAGGTCGAGGCGGGCGACGATCGTATCACTGTAGCTCCTGAACCCGGAACATCGCTGTTCGTGGTCTCGCTCGACGATCGGGATCGCTACGTGTCGGGAACCAGACTCGGCAAGGTTCTCGACGGAGTTGCGGACAATCCGGCGTCGAGAATGCGGCGTGGCGCGCTCGCGAACGACCTTGCGGCAGCCGACAGGGAGGTTGGCGAGTTTTCCAGCGCTCTCGCGCTCGTGCGCGCGACGATCAACACCGCTCAGGTGCCGACGCCGCCGGTTTTGGGCCAGGGCACTCAAGCCGAAGCGCAACAGGAGCTCACGGACGCGATCGGTCTCGAGACCGCGTCGAAGGCGAATGTTGCCACCCTTGCCGGCGCGCGCGATGCCGCGCGGCAGGATCTCGAGGCGCTCGAGGAACGATATGGGCCGCTGCATCCCGTGATCGCGGAAGACCGCGCCAGGCTCGACGCCGCGTCCACCGCGTTGACGGCGGCGACGTCCGACCTTGCGACCGTCCGTGCTCACGTCCGCAAGGCCAAGGCGCGCTTGCACCGCGCTCGTGACGCCGTGCCTCCCGCGACGGCGACGCCAGGCAATCCGCAGGTGACGTTGCTGATCGCCAAACTCAAAGCCGCGATCGCGGCCGCGCAAGCGCGTCGCGTGGCCTTGTTCGATCAGATGAAGGCGCTGGCGCCGCCCTTCCCCTACGTCGTGCGGGTCGAACGTGCCGTGACGCCGCAACGACACGGCAGACCGTCGACGCCACTCATCCTCTTGATCGCCCTCGCCGCTACATCCGCCGCGACGGGCCTTCTCCTGTTCGTGCACGAGATGCAGGCGAAGGGATTCCGGTCCGTCCGCGCGATAGAGGCGGCGTTCGGAACGAAGGTGGTGGCGCTGGTGCCCGAGACGGGCGGCGGGCGCCGATCGGGATCGAGCGACCCGGCCGATCTGATCCTCGGCGATGGTGGCTCGCTGCTCCTGTCCTCCTTGCGAGACGCGCTCTCGTCGCTGTCGTTGCGCCCGAACGGCGGGCTCAC
The DNA here is from genome assembly GCF_965200105.1 of Sphingomonas sp. Classification (GTDB taxonomy): domain Bacteria; phylum Pseudomonadota; class Alphaproteobacteria; order Sphingomonadales; family Sphingomonadaceae; genus Solisphingomonas. Next base: position 1,748,517 of record NZ_CBDATN010000002.1, on the reverse strand, counting down.
CGTCGCAATCTGTTCGGCGATCCCGGCCGAGGGCAAGACGACGACGGCCCTGTGCCTCGCCCGGGCCTCGGCCTTGTCCGGCGTGAGGACCGTCGTCGTTGATTGCGACGGCCGGCGGGCGATCCTCAGCAAGTCGCTCCCCGGCCGTTCGACCGCAGGTCTCGTTCAGGTCCTCGACGATCAATCCAGCCTATCGGATGCCATTGAGCAGGATGTCTCAGGCTCGCATTTCCTGCGCCATAGCGCCGATACGTCGTTCCGCGACCTGTCCGATGCCAAGCTGATGGCGCCGGTTCTGGCCGAGCTTGCCGCACGCTTTGAGCTGGTGCTGCTCGACACCGCGCCCGTGCTCGGACTGGCGGAAACGCGAATCCTGGCGTCGCTCACCGATCGCGTGCTGTTCGTCCTGCGCTGGCGAGTTACGCCGCGAGGCGCGAGCCGCCGGGCGCTGACGACACTGTCCTACGCAAACGCCGACATCGCCGGAATCATCGCGACGCGCGTCGTTCGCGCCCGTCCGCTGTTCAGCAAGTGGACCGAGCGGTAGTATGCGAGCGCCGCCCAGGATCGCACGGCACGAACGTATCTACGCGATCGGTGACGTCCATGGCTGCCTTGACCTTCTCGTCACGTTGCTGACGCGGATCCGCGCAGATGCCGAACGTAGGCCCGCCCAGCGGACGCGGATCCTGTTCATCGGCGATCTCATCGATCGAGGCCCATGCTCACGCGAGGTCGTTGAATGGCTGCACGACAACACCGGTCGCGACGGTGACGTGATCGTGCTCCGCGGCAACCACGAGCAGATGATGATCCAGGCGCTGGATGGGGACGAGCCTTCGTTCGAGGCTTGGCTACGCTTCGGCGGCGAGCAGACCTTGCGGAGTTGGGGCTTTCAGGACAACGATTTTGCCCTGGAACTGGCGGACATAGTCGCCGCCGCGCGGCGCGCGGTTCCGCCAAGCGTCACCGCATGGCTGGCGGCGCTGCCATTCTCCTACAGGTCGGGCGACTTCTACTTCGTGCACGCCGGCATACGGCCCGGCACGTCATTGGCGCGCCAGCATCCCGACGACTTGCTCTGGATCGGCGAAGAGTTTCTCTCGGCCGAGGTCGAGCATGAGGCGGTGATCGTTCATGGCCACAGCGTGCGCGAGCATGGCCCGGAGATGCTGCGCCACCGCATCAACCTGGATACGGGCGCGTACCGGACGGGTCGCCTAACCGCGGTTGGCTTCGAGGGAAGCCGCCAGTGGTCGATAAGCGCGACTTCCGAGCGTGGGGTGGACGTCCCAGCGCCGTTGGAGACTGAGCCTTGCTGAGGGGGCATCAGGCGCCCCCGCCATATCGCGAGGTACTGGATCGGCAACTCGCCGGCATCCTCGGCGCATCCACGGCCATACGCATCCGTCGACGTCGCCGAACCGGCCTCATCATCGCGTTGCCATTGGCGCTAGCGATCGGCGCTGGTACACTGGGCGTCCTGCAAAGCGAGGGCTTTCTCGGCGCGCGTAGTCGAGTCGCGAAGCGGGTGGTGCTTGAGCCGCTCGGGACGCCGAGCGACAAGCCACGAACAGTTCGCGTGTCCGAAGCGGCGTACCAGGAAACAACGCCGCATCCTTCCAGCGCCGGCAGGCACCGGCCGCTCGGCGGCACGAACAAGGGACGTGCCGCCCGGCGCTCATCCCACAGCAGTCCCGAGGGTCGCTTCGCCGATCGCCGATCGTCTGAATTAACGACCCAATCGACACCATCAACGCGATCCGCCGCGAACGGCTTGGGAGAGAAGGATGCTGCGCCCGAACGAAAGGAAGGCGTGGCCATCAAGGCTGCGCGTCTCGATGCGAAGGATGCGCTGCAAACGCTCCGCTTGCATTGAACGGCCGCATCGTTTCGGAAAGCGGCTCCGCGAAGGCGGTCGATACGCGTGGGCGCTGCCATTTGCATTAGCCGGGATCGCTGCACCAGCCTCGGCGCAGGCCGAGGAGGCGTCGGACGCGCTGCCAAGCGCACTGTCGGTGACCGCTGGCGCGTCGATCTGGAGCGGACATTTCGGAGCGCCCACCAACACACAGATCGTCTCGGTGGTGTTCGGCGCGCGTTACCAGATCGGCGGATTGCGGCTCGTCGCGTACATCCCGCGAATGCGGATAAGGAGCGACGGCACGTTCTTCGCGGGCCTGGGTGGGACACCGCTGTTCGTCGCGCCGAAAGTCGGCATGACCGATCGTGTCAGAAGTGGCTTCGGCGACCTCACAGTGGGCGCGTCCTATCTTCTCCCGCACGGTGAGGCGCGCGGCTTCGACGTCGACCTGTCGGTGCGGGCCAAGGTGCCGACCGCGTCAAACGCCAGCCAGCTTTCCACGGGCAAGGCCGACTATTCGGTCGGCGTTGACCTGACGAAGACGATAGGACGATTCACACCAACCGTATCCACCGTCTACAGGATTTTTGGCGATAACAGGCAATGGCAATTTCGCAACGGCTTCGACGTCACCGCCGGTACGGGCTACACGATCGGATCGCGTTGTTCGCTTGTGCTGAACTACGAATATGTTCGGGCCGCGAGCCGGTTTATTCGTGATGCCCACGAGGTCGTGCTCGGCGCATCCGCTCCGCTTGCCGATGATCGTTTGCGGCTCACGACGTACATCTCAAAAGGTCTGTCAAATGGCGCTGCCGCGGTCTCGGGAGGCGCGTCGCTTTCGCTAAAGCTGTGATAAGAGTAAGCAGCGGTGATCCGACCTGGTCTGAAGACTATCGATTCTTGCAGGCTCGTCTCGTCCGCTGACTCGCACCACTCCGTCGGGGCCGCGGCGAGCACCGTCGCCCGCTCTGAAAGAGCACGCGGATCTCGTACCAGACGCCGCCGGACGCTATGAACGCGATCGTAGGCTCGTCGTTCTCCAACGTGCGCACGTGCACCGGCGCCCAACGGCGCGCGACACTGTCGATCCTGCTCCAAGCCAATCGCTGCCTCCGACTCCGCACGTTCAGAGACGCCCGCGCCGCCTGACGTCAGGTGCGTCGGCGCTTCTCAGCCTGCCTCTGGTTCGGCATCCCCGCGGAGGGAGCGGCGCCCGGCGCAGGCGCGGAGGCGGCCGCCTCATCCGCCGCGGCAGTGTCCGCCGCGGCGACTTGCGTCTCGTCGATCGCCGGCGGTGGCTGGTAGGCGCCGCTCGTCATGTTGAACGCGACGAGCTTGCTGACGATCGGATCCCCGCCCGTCAGCCGGTAAACGAAGCCATTGCCGTCGGCGGCGGCTTGAGCGGTGTAGCCGATGTCGGCTCGCAGATGGCGCTCGCCCGCGAACCCGCGCTCCGCACCCGGCGGGATCTCCAGAACGAGGCGGCCTTGGCACCGCGTCACGTCCAGCGCGGCGTCCCACCCGGTGACGACCGGCTCCTCCATCCTCGCGACGGAGTAGTCGGCCAGCGTGTCGAGGTTCGCGCGATTACCGGCGCGCTCGCCTATCGCCCGATCGAAGATGAGTCCCTTGAGCTTATCTTAGGCGGTCGGCGACGCGCAGGCAGCCTTCTGCCACTTCGTGTTCCCCTCCACCTTCGCAACCTCACGCGGGTCGCTCTGCTTCGGCTTGCCGCATGCGCCGAGTGCGAGGGTTAGGGCGAGTAAGAAGCTGCCCGCTGTTCTGCGGGCCGACGTTGCGCCGATGGTCAGAGCGTCCTCCACTTAGTTGTTGGGCGCAGTGCCCGGCTTGCCGAGCTACAGGCGATCCGCGCCTTCGGGCTCGCACCACTCGGTGGGCACGGCGGCCAGGAGCATGGACGCGCTCTGAACTAGAGCGCCGCCCTCGTACCAGGCGCCGTCCGGCGCGAGGAACGCGACGATGGGCTCGCCAGCTTCCAACGTGCGCACCAGCACCGGCCGCCCGACGGGCGGCGCTACGCTGTCGATCCTATCCCAAGCCAAGGCTTCTCCGACTTCACACATTCATTCGTCCAGCTTCAACGCGGAAGGGCCGAGATTGACGCCGTGCCGTTGCAGCGTTCATGCTGGCTACTTCAGCACTCGGGTTCGCAGCTCCCACTTGCACCGCTCGCCCATGCCGGGGATCGTGATTGCGGTGGCTATGCCTGCGCCGTCCGTGGCCGAGCAGGGCTGTGCCGGGAGGTGGATGTCTCGGCCGCACCACGCGCAGTAGCTTCTGCCCTGACCGCTCGATGCCGTCCGCTGCGCGGCGCCAACCGTCGTAGTCTCTCGGCGCTTTGCTGGCGAGCCTCCTCGTCGCTCCAGCGACCTACCGATTCGGTCGGTAGCGACGTCGAGCCGCCGTCGCAGGACGTTCATCAACGATGCATCGGTCGAGCGGCTACATCACTCCCGTCGGCCTTTCGCCGAGCTAGGAGAAGCAATATGAGGATGCTCGCCCTTACCGCTCTCGTGACCGTCGCCGGCTCCTCAGTCGCCGTCGCGCAGACTGATCCCGCAGCGCCGACAGCGCCCGCGGTCGCCGCCACTCACACGACGAGCGTCCATACCCACACGGTGACGCATCACGACGGCAAGCGACATCCTAAGGTGACGAAGGTGGTGCACCGCTCGACGGCCGCGACGCCAAACGGGGCAGCCGTGAAGACGACGACGGCAACGTCCACCACGACGCCGCAGTAAGCGCGAGCAGCGAGCGTCGGCGGAAGCTCCGACGCTCGCCGTTGCTTCAGAACAGCTTGTTGAACAGCTCGGCCGAGCTGTCCAGCAGCCGCCGAAGCATCTGGTTGGCGTAGAACATGTCAGGGCCTGCCTGCACCGGCAGCACGACGACGGTGTAGTCGGGCGCCGCCTTGTCGAGCGTGAACGTCACCAGCCCCACGCCGTGGATGCTGCACAGCGCCTTGAGGCGGCTTAGATCGTCCTCGCTCGTCGTTCGCGGCACGACGATGTAGCTCTTGTGTGAGAACAGGCGGTACGCCACCGCCTGACCGAACGCGACGACTGGTTGGCCCGGATCGATCTTGATCTCGGCCGAGACGATCTGCGGCTCGAACTTCAGGATATCCTGCGCTCGCGGCTTGAGCACGCCGATCACGTCCGGCGTGCCCCACTTCCCCTTCAGGATGCTGCCGCCGAGCGCGACGGCGACGTTGACCTCCTCGGCGACGTCCGACAGCCACTCGGCGAAGCTGCCGTAGAAGTCGGCTTCTAGGAGCGTCACCTTGGCGTGCGAGGGCGTCTCGACGATCAGCGGCTCGTTCGCCACGGCCTCGTCCTGCGCGATGGCTGCGCTCGCCTGGGCGTCCTGATACTTTGTAAGCTGGTAGGTGCCGCGCGCCACCTTGGCGATGTCGTCGCTGGTCGTGAGCAGCGTCTGTAGCGCGCCGTGAATGCTGTTCTGCGGCGTCTCGGGATCGGCGGCGTGGATGGCGTTAAGCATCTCTCCCCAGCGGATGCCGCCGGGCGTCGCCTCCAGCAGCTCCAGAGCGCGGGCCTGTATCTGCTTCCTGTTGAGCTTCGCCACGCAGCCCCTCCCATGTGTGGGATCGCACGTCGCTCGTCGGGATGTCCAGCCGTCCGCCGTCACTTGCCAACTTCACGTGCCGACACCTAAGGTTCGGCCGCCTCCTCGTGAAAGCCGAGGGGGTGGGGCGTCGAAACCTCTCTCAGGAGTCAGCCGGTCGCAGCTCACGCTGGGGCCGGGTGGCATGCGCGCATGTCCAGCCGGCAACGGTAAAGGCGCATGCGCCTGTGGACTCCTGCGGGTTTCGAACATCCGGCTTCGGCCGCCGCCCCGAGATGGACTAGGGGCGGCGCCGGCTGGTGCCAGCGTCGCCGAGAGGGAGGCGACGGGGTGAGAAGCAACATCGGTACTCGTATCGCGGCGGCTGCGCTGCTGGCGGCAAGCGTCGCTGGCGCAGCGGTCGCGCAGCTGGCGCACCGCGAGGTCGGCCAGAAACCCGAGGCGGGCGTAGATAGCGTTGTGACGATCGGCTCGCCGCTGCTTAAGCGGTACAACATGATCGTCGTGCCCGGCGTCATCCTGGAGCGGGACGTGGACGTCGACCTCGGCATGCAGGGCGACGTGCGGATCAGCGCGGGCTCGCCGATGAAGGCGGAGACGGACACGCCGAAGAAGCTGCGCGTCTGCACGGTGGCGAAGGACACCTACACCAACATGATGAACCAGACGGGTGGCGCCTGCCTCACCGATCGGGATCGCGACGGCACCTTCGACAGCGTGTCCGCGCAGTCCATCATGGGCACAACCAAGCTGCTCAAGGAGCCGGTGCCCTACACCGTGACGGGCGTGCCGGAGGGCTTCGGCGAGAACAACCATCAGGCGGTGCTGATCTATCAGGGAGCGAGCGCCGGCACGCTGCGGCTGAGCTACCGCGAGTTCTCCAACGACATGGCGCGGCCCGCCTTTACGGAGGACCTCAGCTTCCCGATCACCGGCACGTACCCGCAGACGGTCACCTGGCGCGACACGAAGATCACGTTGCTCGGGCTTGGCGGTGACGGGCTCCGGTATCGCGTCGAGGCGGCGGCGAAATGACGAGCGGGTCTGCCACGCACCAGCGCGCCTCTCGACGCTCAGCCGCACCTAGGAGGGAAGTCCTTTGATCATCTTTATCACGCTGGTCGTGAGCGTCATCTGCGCGATAGCCGCAGAGGAGGTCGCTAGGACACGCGGACGCAGTGCTCTGGGATATGGCTCGGCGGCGAGCCGATGCTGGTGACGATGATCGGGCGGATGACGCTGATCTCTGTATAGCCGGTGTTCGTGTACAGCGTGCGGGCGCCGGAGCCGCCGCCGGTGGAGAGGCGGCACAGCGCGTCTGCCGCCTCTGCGGAGAAGCTCGACACGTTGTCGAAGTAGGGCACGTGGACCCCCAGCGCGCCGATCTGGAGATCCTGCTCCTTGGCGGTGAACGCCATGCGCGCGCCCTTGAACTGGCGCGGCGGATCGACGAGGCTGACGGTCTTGTCGTTGAGCGTGCTCTTGCCCGAGCCCTGCTCGCCGTCGGTCAGCAGAATGCTGTACGAGCCGCTGACGTTGAAGGTGCCGACGAGGAAGCCGAGCAGGCGCAGCAGGTCGTCGGAAGACAGGTTGAAGTGGCGCTCGAAGTCAGCGAGTGTACCGCCCGGCGTGGGATCGGGAAGCTCGCCGCGCGTGCCGCGTACGAAGCGGACGGGGGCGGCCGGCACCACGCGCCACCCGTCGCCGTCCACCTCCGCCGCCGCGCCGTCGGCCCGTCCGAGATCGACGTACACGCGTCCGTCGTGCTCGCCGACACGAAGCGCGGCGACATGCTCGACGCCGCCCTCCGTCGCCTTATGGCCGAGCAGCTGGACGGCGAGGGTCAGCTGATCCTTGGTGAGCACCTTGTTCGGAACGTCGTCGTGGAAGCGCTGCTGGAGCACCGCGGCGTACGCCTCGCTAGCCACCGGCGCGTGGCGCGCCATTTCGCGAGTGTCCGGCAGCGTGGCCAGATAGGTGACGTGCGGCTTGCCGTCCTGATCCGTCCACAGCTCGTCGCCGGCCTCGATCGTAAGGTCGACGACGTGCGCGCCGGCGTCGGTACCCCTCGGCAGCTTGCCCGATGAGCCAGCCTCATCACCGCCAGCGTCGTCGTCAGCCTTCCGCTTGCGGCGCGGCGGCTTCCATCCCGCCTCCTTGGCGAGCGCGATGTAGGTGGCGATGGTGAGCGGCGCCCCCTCGGCGCGCGGCTTGCAGGCGTCCCACTGCTTGCGGCACTTCTCCTCGGACGTGAAGCCTTCCGCCGCTTCGGAGAAGGCGAGCCAGGGCGCGAAGCCCGCCTCGCCGAAGCTGTTCTTGAAGGCGAGGCACACCCTCAGCCACTCACCATAGCCGTCGATGGACAGCTCCTCGTTATCGAGGAGATACTGAACGGCCGCGATGCCGACGGCGAGGTCGCCCTCCCCCTCGCTCATGGCCGGCCGAGGCTTCGCTTCACCGGGCGAAGAGATCGTCTTGCGCGGACGCGACGCGGCGAACGTCTCGAAGGGCACCGCCTCCGCCAGCAGCGCGATGAGAAGCGGATGAGCGCCGTCAGCCACGCTGTTCGTCCGGTACGGCGTCGGCGACGTCCCACTTCCGCGGAAAGTAGGCGGGCATCTTTACCACGCGAACGGATGCGGCGGCGACGTCTGCCAGCAGCGGCCCGAGCTTGTCGGCGGCGCTGAGCCCGTCCTCGTCGTTGTCGGGCCAGATAGTGACGTCCCGCCCAGCGAGGGGGCGGAGATCGGCGTTGGCGACGCCCTGCGCGCCACCGAGCCAGGTCGTGACAACATGATCGGGGAACAGAGCGGTTCCGGCCTCGGCTGCCTTCTCGCCCTCAACCATCAGCACAGGGGCGTCAAGCCGCGCGGCGAGATGGTGGAGGTTGTATATAGGACGAGGGGCTTCGAGCGCCTTGATCTCGGCGAAAGGGTTCATTCCAAGCGCGCGCGACGAGCGGACGGGCAGCACCTTCTTGCCCTGCTCGGGATGATCCATCCGCAAGGCGCCCGCGATGCGCCGGCCTTCCTCGTCGAAGTAGAAGTCGAGACGGGAGAACGCCCACCCCTCGCAAACTAGCTGGTGGAGCATGTGTTTCGCACCCGGAGTGCTCGTCTGCTGTATGAGGTCGGGGTGCCACTTGTCGGGAATAGGAACGATCGCGCCTCCTTCCACTCGGTTTAGTCCCAGCCCGAGCGCCACGCGCTCGGCGATGGTAGGAGCGGAGGCGAAGGGATAAGCCACGGCAAGTACCCGTAAAAGGCCGAGCGCCGAGAGCTAAGCTCCCGGCGCCGACAGGGACAAGAATGCTTTCGATCCGGTATTACGCCGCCTTCTTGCTGGGGTTGGCGGCCCACGCCTCGAAGTCCGCGACGGAGTAGAGGACACGCGAGCCGACCTTCTCGGGCGCGATCAGCTTGCCCTCTCGCGACCAGCGATCGACGGTGCTGCGGTGAACGCCGAGAAAACCCGCGATCTCGTCGGGCGAATAGAACATTCTCCCGGAAATAGGAATGTCACGCACGTAAACCTCCTTGCTTACGCAACAGCATTAAAGCGTTGCGCGGTAATGGACCATGCTTTGCTTAACTGGAGCCTGAGCATTGAAGCGATTTGGAACTTCCTGCCTTCGGCTCCCTTACCTAGTCTTTCTTAGTCCCCGGGGACGTTCCGCTTCAGTCGACCCGAAGGTCGACACGTCGCCGCTTCCGCTTGGAGTGAGAACGCAGTAGCCAATACTACGCTCTCCCTGCGCCGAGCACCTTCGAACCTTCCCGCTTGGCACCGGAAGACAGCGCTCGCCGCAGGCCTTCGCCCATCTGCGACAGGCGGTGCTTAGAGGGCGCGAAACTCCGAGCGCCAGCGAGGACGCTTAAGTTTCCACTGAACTTAAGCAGGCTCTCATGAGCGGACGTGACGGAACACGTTGTCGAAGTCAGAAAGCTTCGGTGAGCGGTTGCTTGCTTTCAGGACGGCGGCGTACTCGTTCATGGCATGACGGAGCGCCCCATGTTTTGCCGTAACCTGGAAGACTTTCGCTGTTCCCTCAACTAGCTTGGCCGCTGCCGATCCGGCAGCTAGATCTCGATCGCCTCGTCGAGCAAACTTCCTCTTAGGCGCGTCGCCAGAGGACCAAGTGTTGGTAAGTGGCAAACCTTGCTCATGCCGATAGAACATCACTGCCCGTACGAGCCACCACGCGGGACTGCCGTCGAACAGGAGCGTAGATCGAGACTCAGTGTTTGCCGACAGGAAGCGCAGGTTGGCCAACGCTTCTGTTATGAGAGGAGCGGCGCTTTCGACGAACAATCTATCGCGTGTTTTTAGACCTGCCAGGGCATGCCGAAGTGGATCGGTTTCGATGACTTCATAAGCCGACATAGCTCGATCATCAGCGCCTACCCTACGAATCTGCTCGTCGAGCTCCTGCGCTGCCGTGAGTAGAGCGCGGATATGTTCCTCGAGCTTAAAGGACGAGGTTCCGACGCGAGCGGCTGCCTCGTCCTCATCGGTTGGAGGTCCATACGTTCGGTCGAAGAGATCGTTGGTGGTAATCCCAAGCGCGATCTCAACCAACTCGATCAGCCGATCGACATTCGGGCCGACAACGTCTGGCGACAGGAGGCTTAACTCGGCGTGGATGCGGTCGCGTTCTTCGGGGCTGAGCGGAACGGCTACGTGCGCGGCGCCGTCATCTCCAGCAGCCTCGTCTCCCATCGCGCCAACGCCTCCCGCTTCTCGGCCAGGTACTCGTGCCGATTGTAGATGCGATCCACCTTGCCGTCTTCATGGTTCAGCACCTTGCGAGCCACGTCGCGGGGAACGCCCAGCTCGGCGAGCTTGCTCCTGACGGTGCGGCGGATGTCGTGGATGCGCCAGTCCGTGACGCCGGAGAGCCGATCGACCTCGCGCTTCACCTTCACGAAGTTGCTGCTCGCCGAGTCGCCGCCGGTGGTGGTGAACACGAAAGCGCGTTCGCCGAAGCAGGGAAGGCTGTCGATCGTCGCCCGGGCTGTGGCGGTGAGGGGCACGGCGTGGGCTCGGTCCTTCTTCACCTTCTCGCGAGGCAGCATCCAGACGTCGCCCTGTAGCTCGTGCCACTCGATCGTGGCGACCTCGCTCCGGCGCTGGCCCGTCAGGAAGAACATGCGATACATCTGGCCGTACGGGGACATGAGGCTGAACGACGCTCGCCAGATCGCCACGATCTCCGAGTCGGTCAGCACGCGATCACGCTCGCGGGTACGGGCGGGAGGCCGGATGCGCTCGAAGGGGTTGGCCGGGACCACGTCGCGATCGGCCGCCCCAGTTGAACAGCATCTTGATGTGCCGGAGCAGGTTGACGGCGGCCTGCGGCTTGCCCTCGGCCATGACCCGATCGATCAAATCCACGATTTCAATCTTGCGAATCTCACCGACCGGCCGGGCGAGCAGGTGAGCCAGCCGCGACGGGTACCGCTTGGAGCCGAGCAGCGACGCCCGGATGTTCTTCCAGGATCGCGCGTTGGGCTTGAGGTGGCGCTCGACGTAGGCGTCGATCAGTTCCTGCAGCGTCGTCGTCGCGGCGGGCGGCCGCGGATGGCCGGACGCCGTGTTGTCGGCGTCCCGGAGCGAGGCGAGGGCGGCGTCGCGCGCCTCGCTCAGCGTGACGCGAGGGTACTTGCCGATGGTCTCCCGCCGCAGCGCGCCGCGTACGCGAACCAGTGCCGAGAAGGTCTTGGTGCCCTTCGCGGAGACGCGGAGATGGAGGCCGGGGCAGAGCGAGTCGACGAACTCGTGCCGCCCGGCGTCGGGCACCATGCTCGACCCCTGAAGCCACTTGTCGGTGAAGCGATGCACGGCCAACGTCTGCGCCCTCCAGAAAGAGGGCTGCTCAATAGGCCCAGATTTCCGCGGGCCGCAACAGGCCAGAAACGTGCGCATGCGTGCCCAGCGTCCGGCAAATCGCCTCTTACGGGCGCATGCGTCAGTTCAAATATGGCGACCTCAACCTCGTGACCCCAACCTTGTTGCTCGCGGGGTAACGCTGGGGTAACAGCGAACCGAGTATTGCCGCTCTGCCATGCTCACGCAGGCGGAGCGCAATGGCTTGATCATAGAGGGTTAGTATACGCAATCTCACGCATGCATCAGCGTTATGTTAAGTTGCCAAGGTTGGGGTCGAGGGTTCGAATCCCTTCGCCCGCTCCAGACTTTCCGCAGCGCAGGCCGCGATTTAGCAGCCTTATTCGAATCCTCGCTGCTTCTTCCTCGGTGCGCGGGATAACAGTGGGGTAGCTCCAAGGGGTTCGTAGGCTAGATGGACAGGTTTCGTCGTTACGCGACATCTGACCCGGCTTGCAGGATGTACGATCTCACGCCAATTGCCGCCCAAGCGCATCCCGTAGTCTCGTACGGATGTGGACGGCCGAGGACAGCTTTCATCCCAAGTCACAAGCTTTCGCGTCCGGGGCCGGGCGAGGCGGACCATGCCGCCGAGCGTCTTGACGACGACGGTCGCCGGCTGGGCAGGGGGCTGGCGCCGTTCCGGAGAGCGTCCAACGCGCGTGCCATGATCGAGCTTGCGCTCACGGCGGGACCGCTCTTCGCCTTGTGGCTCGCGGCTGCGATGCTCGTGCGAGCGGGCTTTTGGCCGAGCCTGCTTCTGACCATCCCGGCCGGCGCCTTCCTGCTCCGCTTGTTCCTGATCCAGCATGACTGCGGTCACGGCTCCTTCTTTCGCAACCGAGGGGTGAACACCTGGGCCGGCAGGTTGCTCGGCGTGTTCACGCTCACGCCTTATGACGACTGGCGGCACAGCCATGCGCTCCATCACGCCGGGACGGGGAACCTCGACCGCCGTGGCTTCGGCGACATCGATACGCTGACGCTCGAGGAATATCGTTCGCGGTCGGCGGGGCGGCGATGCCTTTATCGACTGTACCGCAACCCGGTGGTCCTGTTCGGCATCGGCCCGGCCTTCCAGTTCCTCGTCAGGCATCGCGTGCCGGCCGCCGCCGCGCGCCGTGGCTGGCGGCCCTGGCTGGGCGTCATGGCCAATAACTGCGCCGTCGTCGCGCTGTTCGGCGGGTTGATCCTCTCCGTCGGGCTGGTGCCGTTCCTCGCCGTGCAGCTACCCGTCACGTTGGTCGCGGCCACGGCGGGGATCTGGCTGTTCTACGTCCAGCACCAGTTTCCGGGCACGACGTGGCGGCGCGCTGATCGCTGGAGCTACCGCGAGGCGGCGCTCCACGGCAGCTCCTTCTACGATCTGCCGCCCGTCGCGCGCTGGTTTACGGCCAATATAGGCATCCACCATGTCCATCACCTGTGCAGCACGATCCCCTTCTATCGGCTGAACAGGGTGCTGCGCGCCTTCCCCGAACTGACCAGCCTCGGGAGGCTCGGGATAGGCGAGAGCTTCGGCACGGTGCGGCTGACGCTCTGGGACGAGGCGAACGAACGCATGATCTCCTTCAGGGACGCCCGCGCGATCTAAGACAGGTAGGTCGTCCAGCGTTGCAGCGGCTGAAGCCCTCCATCTCCGGCGATGCGGCTGCTCCTTCGCGTGAGCTCTCACCGAGTTCGACGCGACGGCGCGCCTGGTCCCGCTCAGCTCATGCCACGCGGGCTCGAAACTCCTACTTGCACCGCTCGCCCAAGCTCGGGCTGGTAATGGCGAGAGCCATGCCTGCGCTGCCGGCCGTTGAGCAGGGCTGTGCCGGTCGGTGTATGTCTCGCCCACACCACGCGCAATAGCTGGCACCGCTCCTTGCGGGCGCCGTCGTCCCGGGCAGATCAACCCTGCTTCCGTCACCGCAGGCCTCGTTGTCGATGCGATCCTCCGTCCGGTAGCCCGCGAGCGAGCCTCGTCCGGTGATGGCGCACGGCAATGAAGAATCTCACCCTCCGGGCTTGGCATTGCCCTTCATGGAGGGATTGGCCGCGCTCACCTTCGCAGGCGCTTCCTTCTTGGGCTTCCGAGCTTCCTTGTTGCTCTTCTTCTGTCCTTTGGCCATCTCATCGTCCTCGGAGTAGGGCAGCTCGAGCGACAGCGTGCATAGCCTTTTCCGTTCAGGCTGAGGCCGAGCCGCGATCCGGAATCTCGTTAGCGTCCTCGGCAAGCCTGTTCAAAGCACGCGACGTGTCGGTGTTCTCGCTGCGGGTTGCGAGGGCGCCCCACGCATCGGCCGCGCGCTGACAGCGGTCTCGAACGTTTAGGAGTATCGCGGCGTCGGCGGCCGACTGCTGTTGCACAGCTTGTGCGCGGTAGAATTGCGAAGGCGACATCAGGGCTCCTGCACGTGAGGAAGAACGGCGGAGGTTCGGAAACCTCCGCCGAAGGCTGCCCTCAAGCGGCCTGAAGGTTCACCGCCGAGGTCTTCCCGCGACGATCTGTCTCCATCTCATAGGACACGCGCTGGTCCTTATCGAGCGAGTGCATCCCTGCGCGCTCCACGGCGCTGATATGAACGAAGGCATCGGCGCTCCCATCTTCGGGCGCGATGAAGCCATAGCCCTTGTCGGCATTGAAGAATTTGACGGTTCCGGTGATCATATGGACATCCTTTGTCCGTGTATGACGGGCATGCGCCGAACAGGCACATCCCGGCTTCTTGAGGCTAGTAAAGGACAAAGGGGAGCCGAGGCGGCCCGATATCCGTCGCGTGCGACGTCAGCAACGATAGTTATAAACAATCTAAGCCGAAAAGATAGCCTAGTATTTCAAGGCTCTTCGATGAAACCTGCGGGCAGTAGCGTCGGCCACCGCTAGGCACGACGCGAGTTGCTGACATTCATCGACGATCCAGCTCCGGCCCATCTACATGTCCTTTGCCGGACCATGGAGAAGCGATAGGAGGGTGCTCGCGCTAATGGCTCTCGTGATTGTCGCCCGGCGTAAGGCTCATGGCCGGGGGGGGGGGCGACGGCGTCGGGCGGGCGGAGCTGATAGCCGCGATGGCGACTACCGACATCCGGCACGGCAAGGCTCGGCCTGACGAAAAGGGCTGGTGCCAGGGCTACGTGGCGGGCGCCGTGTGCAACGGCTTCCTCTCGCTGGCGGACGCGAAGCCGCCAGCCGAACCTGTCGTCAACGCCACCTAACGGGAGCGCGCGCCATGCAGATCGTCACCTACCTTTGCGTCCCAACGCTAGGCAAGGCACGAGCGCCCTAGGGCTGGAGGCGTAGCGCGCCGCAGCAGCGCCTACGTCGCGGCAGCCGGTGACCTGCTCTCCTGAACTCCTCCAATTTGAGCTAGAGTCCGCCTTTGTGAGGGGACGGATCTGAAGAAGACCAGGTTCAGCGAGGAGCAGATCATCGCGGTTCTGCGCGAGCAGGAGGCCGGGATGCGAGCGCCGACGTGTGCCGTAAGCACGGCATTAGCAGCGCGTTACCGCGGGGGCCGAACCAGCGTCGGAGCCTCGACCTCGTCAGCGACACGCTGATCAGCGGCCGGCGCATTCGCATCCTGGCGGTGGTCGACGCCGATGCTGCCAGGCGGGTGTGCAACACCGCCCCGAGAGGCACCATACCAACCCCGAATTCCAGTCATGACTGCTAGAGCCTTTGGAAGCACGTCAGCGGCAGGGAACGCTCGCGCGCGGCGCATCGGGTGATCGGCAGTAGTCGCCGCTCGGCCATCGACAATGGTTCAAAACGGTTAGGACGTCATGAGCGCCGAGCCGCTCATGGACCCTCGCGCGGCGCTTCTCGCCTGCCGCTGGGCAGGTCCTAGAGCGCGTAAGGAGCCGCCACCAACTTTTTCTCAAAGGTCGGATCAGCAGATAGATGGTGCCCAGGGACGGGGTCGAACCGCCGACACTGCGATTTTCAGTCGCATGCTCTACCAACTGAGCTACCTGGGCACGATAGCGTCGGAGGCGGGCTCCTAGAGCGGGCGGGCGGGGCTGTCTAGGCCCTGGGCGTAGTCCCGCCCCTCAACTCTCTTCGTCGCGGTCGGTGGGCGTGCCGGGGATGGCGTAGCCCTCGCCCAGCCAGCGCAGCAGGTCGCGATCGCGGCAGCCTTGCGAGCAGAAGGGCGCATCGGCGTCGGATGCGAAGGCCCCGCACACCGGGCAGGCGCTACGCCGGCGGGATCTGGCCGAGGAGCTCGACATAGGCGGTGGATATGGCTGTGCCGGGATCGGGTCGCAAGGCGACCGCGCCCCCGGCGCGCGCCGCGAGTTCCTCGGTCCACTCGGCTCGCGCCGCGATCCGGGCGATCACCGCCGGCGCCGCTACGAGACGGCGCGGGCCATGCCCGGTGCCACCGCGGCGCAGCAGCTCCAGCGCGGCGGTGAGCACCGGGTCTGCGCGGACGAGTTCGGGAATGGAGGCACGCGGGCGCGGGCGGACGATCTGGACGAAGCCGAAGCCGTTGACGGCGGTCCGCTCGAACGGCGGCGGCAGTGTCGCGTCGATCGCATCGGCGGCGGCGCGACGCGCCTGCGCGGGCGCGGTCGGCAGGTCGATGCCGATCGAGCCGCCGATCGCCAGCCGGCGGATCGCCGCAGCGGCGGCGCGCGCACCGGCGACTGCGAGCTCGCCCGGCGGTCCGGCGCCGTCGACGTCGAACAGCGCCATGGCCGGCGTCGGCGACAGGCGCAGCGCGCCGCCGGGAAAGTCGATCTCGCCCGACGCCGCCTCCTCGACCAGCGCGGACCAGCCGGCGCGCTCCAGCCGCTCGCCCTCGTGGCCGCCCAGCCTGCGGACGGGAAAGCCCGTCAGCCGATCGGCTAGGCGCGGAGCCGCACGTTCCGGCCTATCGGTTGCGCGGACGCGCGCCGGCTTGGCGCGCCCCGGTTCGGGGATCGCCTCCCGCACCACTTCGACGAGCAGCTCGCCACCTTGCGAGACGCCGGCGGGCACCGCCTCTACGATGGCGTCCCCCGCCGACATCGCCACCCACGCGCCGCCGCCGACTTTCTCGCCCAGCCGGCACGCGACGACGGCACCGACGCGCAGCCGGCCGTCGAGCCTGTCGATCGCCGCCTCGATGATCTCGCCCCCGTCGAGGAGCGCGGCGCGATGCTCGCCGACGCCCTCGTCGAGCAGCCACTCAGCCAAGCGGCAGCCCCGCCGCGATCAGCAACGTGCGCGTCTCGTAGAGAGGCAGGCCGACGACGCCGGAGTGGCTGCCGGCGAGGTGACGCACGAAGCCCTCGGCCGCGCCCTGGATGGCGTAGCCTCCCGCCTTGCCGCGCCACTCCCCGCCGGCGACGTAGCCGTCGCGCTCGGCCGCCGTCAGCCGCTTAAAGGCGACGATGCTGGTCGCATCGCGCCGGCGTGCGCGACCGTCCGCATCGACGAGGACGAGCGCCGAGTGGACCCGGTGGCGCCGTCCGGACAGCAGCTCCAGGCAGGCGCGCGCGGTCGCCTCGTCCTCCGCCTTGCGCAGGATGCGGCGGCCGCAGGCGACCACGGTGTCGCAGGCGAGCACCAACGCGCCGGAATGACGCGCGGCGACGGTTGCGGCCTTGGCGGCGGCGAGGCGGCGGGCATGGGGCAGCGGCAGCTCGCCGGCGAGCGGCGTCTCGTCCACCTCGGCGGGATCGATCGCGTGCGGCACGACGCCGAGTCTCGCCAGCAGGTCGAGCCGGCGCGGCGAGGCGGAGGCCAGCACCAGCCGCGGGCGCGCCGCGTCCGCGCTCACGGCAAGCGGTCGCCGGCGCGCGGGCGCCGGATCACTTGAAGCGATAGGTGATGCGCCCCTTGGTGAGATCGTAGGGCGTGAGCTCGACCAGCACCTCGTCGCCGACCAGGACGCGGATGCGGTTCTTGCGCATCTTGCCCGCGGTGTGGCCGAGGATCTCGTGATCGTTCTCGAGCCGGACGCGGAACATGGCGTTGGGCAGGAGCTCCACCACCTGGCCGCGCATCTCGAGCAGTTCTTCCTTCGCCATCAAACCTCTGTGCGGGGCGCCGTCGGCCGGGATCGGGGGGCGCGGAAAACGTGGCCCCTTAGCCGCTCGCGCTGCGCAAGGGAAGCCGGCCCGGTCATTGCCGGTAAAGGCCGGCCGGCCTAACGCCGCGCAATGCTTTCCCAGAAGACGCGCTACGCGCTCCGCGCGCTCCTCCACCTCGCGGAGGCGGAGCACGGCCGGCCGGTGGCGGCGGCGGAGATCGCCGAGCGGCAGCGCGTGCCGCGCAAGTTCCTGGAGATCATCCTGCTCGATCTCAAGAAGGCAGGCTTCGTCCTCAGCCGGCGCGGTCCCGGTGGCGGCTACGTGCTGGCGAAACCCGCGCACGCGATCAGCTTCGCCGACGTGATCCGCGTGACGGACGGCATGATCGCGCTGGTGCCGTGCGCCAGCATCAACTTCTACGCGGCCTGCGGCGACTGCCACGACGAGGCGACCTGCGCGATCCGGCGCGCCGCACTGGTGGTGCGCGACGCGGTGGTACGGACGTTGAGCGAGACGACGCTGGCATCGGCCGCTTCGTTCGAGCTCGACGAAGCGCGGCTATCGACCGCCCAAGAAAGGGTCGCCTAAAGAGCTATTTCCTACGTTTGGGATAAGGTATAGGCGGAGGCATCCTTATCGGGGGGGAAAGCTCATGATCGCACGTCGCCTGCTGCTGGGTCTCATCGCCGCCGCCGTGGCTGGCGGCCCGATCGCCGCCGTCGCGGCGCCGGCCGCTGTCGAGCTGCTCAACGTCTCCTACGATCCCACGCGCGAGCTCTACCGCGCGATCGACGACGCCTTCGTTCCGGTGTGGAAGGCGAAGACCGGCCAGACGCTGACCATCCGGCAGAGCCATGGCGGATCGGGCGCGCAGGCCCGCGCGGTGATCGACGGGCTGCCCGCCGACGTGGTGACGCTGGCGCTCGCCTACGACATCGACTCGATCGCCACCAAGGCGCAACTTCTGCCCGAGGACTGGCAGAAGCGCCTGCCCCATGATTCGACCCCGTATTACTCGACGATCGTGTTCCTGGTGCGGAAGGGCAATCCCAAGGCGATCCGCGACTGGGGCGACCTCATCAAGCCGGGCGTGCAGGTCATCACGCCCAACCCCAAGACGAGCGGCGGCGCGCGTTGGAACTACCTCGCCGCCTGGGGCTACGCGCGAGCCAAATACGGCTCGGATGCCGGCGCGCGCGATTACATGACCAAGCTGTTCAAGAACGTACCGGTGCTCGATTCGGGCGCGCGCGGCGCCACCACCACCTTCGTGCAGCGCGGGCAGGGCGACGTGCTGCTCGCCTGGGAGAACGAGGCGATCCTGGCGCAGGACGAGCTCGGGCGCGGCAAGTTCGAGATGATCGTGCCGTCGGTGTCGATCCGCGCCGATCCGCCGGTCGCGGTCGTTGACGTCAATGCGCGGCGCAAGGGAACGCTGGCGGCGGCGCAGGCCTATCTCAAGTTCCTCTATACCCCGCAGGCGCAGGACATCATCGCCCGGAACGGCTACCGGCCGATCGATCCCGCGGCAGCGGCGAAGTATGCGGCGAAGTTCCCCCGCGTGAAGCTCTTCACCATCTACAAGAACTTCGGCGGCTGGGCGCGCGCGCAGCAGGCGCACTTCGCGGATGGCGCCGCCTTCGACCAGATCTTCGCCGCCGCCAAGCATTGACCGCGTGCCGTGGCGCGCGGCCTACGGTCGCGCTTGGACGGTATGAAGTCTTGCCGGCAGCCGTATCTGCATGAATATAGCGACGGGCCCGCCCCGGTGAGGGCCGGCTGTCGCCTATCAAAAGGGGGAACAGACATGCGCATCCCGCTCCTCGGCGGCGCCTCGCTCGCCGCCGTGCTCGTCGCCACGCCCGCGCTCGCGCAGCCGCCCGCCGGCAACGCCCAGATCCTAGATCGTCTGAACGCGCTGGAGCAGCGGCTCGACGCGCTGCAGACGCAGAACGCCGATCTCAAGCGCCAACTCGACGCGGCGCGCGGCGGCCAGGCGACCGCCGCCGCGCCCGGCGGCACCAACTCGGCCAGCAACGCCAACGCGCAGGGCACGGCCGGCATCAACCCGCCGCTGCCCGCCGCCGCATCGGGCGGACGCGGCACGGTGCAGACCGCGTCGGCGACGCCGCCCGCGCTCCAGTGGACGATCGTGCCGCAGTTCAACTCGCCCGACGGCAACTTCACCTTCAAGCCACGCGGCATCCTCGACGTCGACTACGCGGCCTTCAACGAACGGCGCGGCGGCTACGACTATTCCAACGGCACGCAGATCCGACGCGGCCGCTTCGGCTTCGACGGCACGTTGTTCAAGGAGCTCGCCTACCGCATCGAGGCCGAATATGTCGGCGGCCAGGTGTCGCTGCTCGACGCCTTCGTCGCCTACACCCAGGTGCCGCACCTCACGGTCACGCTCGGCCAGCTCAAGGTGCCGGCGGGGCTGGAGGCCAACAGCTCCGACGCATTCAACGAATTCATGGAACGCGGCATGGCCAATGTCGCGTTCGGATCGGTGGGCGGCGAGCGGCGCGTCGGCTTGACGGTCGCCTATGCCGATCCGATCTTCACCGCGACGGGCGGCATCTACGGCTCCAACGAGGGCGTGAGCCGCTCGGCCTCGGTCAACGCCGGTGGCGAGGGCTTCGGCCCGGACGAGGTGTGGGGCTTCAACGGCCGCGTCACCGCCGAGCCGATCAACAAGCCCGGCCGGCTCCTCCACGTCGGCGCGTCCGCCTACCATGTCGAGGATTACGCCGGTAAGGACCTGACGATCGCCGATCGCCCGAACGTGCGCGTCGACAACGGCAATCTCGAATCGGTGGCCTTCGCCGGCACTCAGTCGGCGACCGCGCTGGGCGCCACCGTCCACGACGCGACCTTCTACGGGTTCGAAGGCGCGGGCGTGTACGGCCCCTTCTCGGTGCAGGGCGAATATAGCCACATGCACCTCAACCGGATCGGCGACGTGCTGCCCTCCGTCGATTTCGACGGCTGGTACGCGTTCGGCTCCTACTTCCTCACCGGCGAGTCGCGACCCTTCAAGGGCGGCGTGATCGACCGGTTGAAGCCGAACCGCCCGTTCGATCCGCGCAAGGGCAACTGGGGCGCTTTCGAACTCGCCGGCCGCTACGACCGCCTTAACCTGACCGACCACGACATCTCGCCGCTGAAGCGTGACGGTCACGCCATCACCGCCGCGCTCAACTGGTATCTCACCGGCAACGTGAAGATCCTGTTCAACTACATCCGCTTCACCGGACAGAACTCGCCGCTCGTCCGTACGCCCGTCTCCATCTTCGGAACGACCGCGAAGGGAGAGGCGTTCGCGACGCGCCTCCACCTGGATTTCTGATGCCCGCCATCGTCGTCGCCACGGCCGGACCTGAGGACCGACCGCCGGCTACGGCGCGGAGCCGGCGGCGCGCGGCGATGCCCGGGCTCGGGCTGACGCTGGGCGTCACGCTCGCCTGGCTCGGCATCGTCGTGCTGCTGCCGCTGGCGGCGATTGTGGCGCGATCTCTCGGGCTCGGCCCCGCGCATTTCGTGGAGGCGGCGTTCAGCCCGCGCGCGCTCGCCGCGTATCGGCTGAGCTTCGGCGCGGCGCTGGCGGCGGCGGGGATCAACGCCGTCGCCGGCCTGCTGCTCGCCTGGGTGCTGGTGCGCTACGACTTCCCCGGCCGAAAGCTCGCCTCCGCGCTGGTCGACCTGCCTTTCGCGCTGCCGACGGCGGTGGCGGGCATCGCGCTCACCGCGCTCTACGCGTCCAACGGCTGGATCGGGCGGCCGCTGGCGGCGCTCGGCATCAAGATCGCCTATACGCCGGCGGGCGTGGTGCTGGCATTGCTGTTCATCGGGCTGCCCTTCGTCGTCCGCACGGTGGAGCCGATCCTCGCCGATCTCGGCCATGATATCGAGGAGGCGGCGGCGACGCTCGGCGCCGGCCGCGCCGCCATCTTCCTGCGCGTGCTGCTGCCCGAGATCGCGCCGGCGCTGACGACGGGCTTCGCGCTCGCTTTCGCGCGTGGGGTCGGCGAATATGGCTCCGTCATCTTCATCGCGGGCAACATGCCGTTCCGGTCCGAGATCGCGCCGCTGCTGATCGTCACCCAGCTCGAACAGTTCGACTATGAGGGCGCGACCGCGATCGCGGCGGTGATGCTCGCCGCCTCCTTCGCGTTGCTGACCGTCATCAACCTCATACAGGGGCGCGAGCGGCGTAGGATCGGGCAGCGTTGAGCGGGCAAGCGGCGAGCGCCGTCTCGGAGACGCGCGGCACCCGCCGCCTGCTGATCGCGCTGGCGCTCGGCTGGCTCGTCGCGATCATCCTGCTGCCGCTGGCGGCGGTGTTCGTGCAGGCCTTCGCCAAGGGGGCGGGCGCCTTCCTCTCGGCGGTGCGCGAGCCCGACGCGCTCGCCGCGATCCGGCTGACGCTCGTCACGGCGGCGATCACGGTGCCGCTCAATTGCGCCTTCGGGCTGGCGGCGGCGTGGGCGGTGACCAAGCATGATTTCTCGGGGAAGAGCCTGCTCGTCAGCCTCATCGACCTGCCCTTCTCGGTCTCGCCCGTCGTGGCGGGCCTGATGTACGCGCTACTGTTCGGATCGCAGGGCTGGTTCGGGCCGACGCTGATGAGCCACGGCATCCGCATCATGTTCGCGGTGCCGGGCATCGTACTCGCCACCACCTTCGTCACCTTCCCCTATGTCGCGCGCGAGCTCATCCCGCTGATGACCGCGCAGGGCCGCGCCGAGGAAGAGGCGGCGCTGACGCTGGGCGCGGGTGGGCTTGCCACCTTCTGGCACGTGACGCTGCCCAACATCCGCTGGGGTCTGCTCTACGGCGTGCTGCTCACCAACGCGCGCGCGATGGGCGAGTTCGGCGCGGTGTCGGTCGTGTCGGGGCATATCAGGGGGATCACCAACACCATGCCGCTCCAGGTCGAGCAGCTCTACAACGAGTATGACTTCGTCGGCGCCTTCGCTGTCGCCTCGCTGCTCGCGGGGCTGGCGCTGGTGACGCTGGCGGCGCGTGCGGCGCTGGAATGGTATCATGGCGATGCGCTCGCCGCGGCGGGGCGGCACTGATGGGCATCACGGCCGAGAACGTCGTCAAGACGTTCGGGACGAGCTCGGCGCTGAACGGCGTCAGCCTCTCGGTCGAGGATCGCGCCTTCCTGGCGCTACTAGGCCCGTCGGGCTCGGGCAAGACGACGCTGCTGCGGATCATCGCCGGGCTTGAGACGGCGGACTCGGGGCGCATCCGCTTCGACGGCGAGGACGTGACGGCGCGGCCGGTGCAGGATCGCGGCATCGGCTTCGTGTTCCAGCACTATGCGCTGTTCCGCCACATGACGGTGGCCGACAACATCGCCTTCGGATTGACGGTAATGAAGCGGCGCGAGCGGCCCCGGAAGGACGCGATCCGGGCGCGTGTCGACGAGCTGCTGGGGCTCGTCCGCCTGCCGGGGCTCGGCAAGCGTTACCCGGCGCAGCTCTCGGGCGGGCAGCGGCAGCGCGTGGCGCTCGCCCGCGCCCTGGCACGCGAGCCGCGCATCCTGCTGCTCGACGAGCCGTTCGGCGCGCTCGACGCCAAGGTACGGCGCGAGCTGCGCGCGGCGCTGCGCGAGATCCACGATCGCGTTGGCATCACCTCGATCTTCGTGACGCACGATCGCGAGGAGGCGTTCGCGCTCGCCGACAAGGTGGCGATCCTGTCCGACGGCCGGATCGAGCAATATGCCACCCCCGCCGAGATCGAGGCGAACCCGGCCTCCGACTTCGTGCGCGAGTTCCTGCGCTGACGAGGAGCCAGCGCGCGCTCCTCGCGTGCGGATTGCTGCTGGTCCTCGCCGGGTCGTGGCTATGGTGGCAGTCGCCGACGGATCTTCACCTCCATGCCCTGCTAAGGCTGGACGGCGCGAAGGCGTGGGCGCGGCGGGTGCGGCTGTTCACCGTGGCGGGCACCATCCCCCTCGTCGCGCCGGCGATCGCCGCCGCCGCCTGGTGGCTGTGGCGGCGCGGTGCGCCGGATCGGGCGCGGTGGCTGGTCGCGACGACGCTCGGCGGCCGGCTCGCGGTCGAGATCGTCAAGCACGTCGTCCACCGTCCGCGCCCGCCGCTGGCGGATCGTCTAGCGGTGGAGACGAGCTGGTCGATGCCGAGCGCCCACTCGGCAGGCACGATGATCGCCGGCCTGGCCCTCGTGCTGGCGCTCGGCGGCGGGGCGGGGTGGCAGGCGGTGGCGGCGTTGTTCGCGCTGGCGATGGGGTGGAGCCGCGTCGCGCTCGCGGTGCATTGGCCGAGCGACGTGCTCGTCGGCTGGGGTTTCGGGTTGCTGTGGGTGGCGCTGGCGCTGCGCTGGCTTCAGCCGCGCCAGTTTCGCAGTACCTCCAGGAAGGCATCGCCATAGGCGTCGCGCTTGGCCTGCCCCACGCCCGAGACCTGCGCCAGACCGGCCATCGTCGTGGGATGCAGCCCCGCCATCTCGCGCAGCGTCGAATCGTGGAAGACGACGTAGGGCGGCACGCCGCGCTCCTTGGCGATCTCGCGCCGCCTGGCACGTAGCGCCTCGAACAGCGGATCGTGGGGATACTCCTCCGCCGGTTTCCCCTTGCGCCGGCGCTCGCGCTTGGGCGGCATGACGAGGCCGAGCGTGTCCTCGCCCTTCAGGATCGGCCGCGCGCCCGGCCCGAAGGAGAGGCCGCCATAGGCATCGGCGCGCAACGCGTCGCGCGCGATCAGCGCGCGCGCGACGGGGCGGACGAGCGCCAGCTCGCCCTCGTCGGCGATGCCGTAGACCGACAGGCGATCATGGCCGTTGGCGATCACCTTTTCCGTGTCCTTGCCCGCCAGCACGTCCGCCAGGTGGCCGACGCCGAAGCGCATCTCGGTGCGGAAGGCGGCGGAGAGCAGCTTGCGCGCCACCTCGGTGGCATCGACCGTGGCGGGCGGCGACAGGCAGTTGTCGCAATTGCCGCAGCGGGGGGGCGGCGCCTCCCCGAAGTGACGGAGCAGCACCGCGCGCCGGCACTCCGACGTCTCGACGAGCGTCGCCAGCGCCGCCAGCCGCGCGCGCTCGCCCGCCATGCGGGCGTCGTCCACCTCGCCGAGCCGCTGGCGGGCGCGCGCGAAATCCTCGGCACCCCAGAAGAGCTGCGCAACCGCAGGCTCGCCGTCGCGACCGGCGCGGCCGGTCTCCTGGTAATAGCCCTCGATCGACTTGGGCAGGCCGGCGTGGGCCACGAAGCGGACGTCGGGCTTGTCGATGCCCATGCCGAATGCGACGGTGGCGACCATCACCATGTCCTCGGACGCCACGAAGGCGCGCTGGTTGGCGGCGCGTACGGCGGCGTCGAGCCCGGCATGATAGGGGCGGACCTCGCGTCCCGCGCTGCCGAGTTGCGCCGCCAGCCGCTCGGTGGCGTCGCGGGTGGTGGCGTAGACGATGCCCGCACCCGGCTGCTCGGCGAGCAGCGTCTTCAACTGTTGCCCGACGCCGTCACGCGGCGAGATCATGTAGCGGATGTTGGGGCGATCGAAGCCCGCGACGATCAGGCCATCGTCGGGCAGCCCGAGCTGCGCCAGGATGTCCGCGCGGGTATGCTCGTCGGCGGTGGCGGTGAGCGCGAGGCGCGGCACCTGCGGAAAGGCGTCGAGCAGGGGGCGCAGCAGGCGGTAGTCGGGGCGGAAATCATGCCCCCATTCGCTGACGCAATGCGCCTCGTCGATCGCGAACAGCGACAGCGGCGTCGCCGACAGCAGATCGCGGAAGGCGCTGCCCGACGCGCGCTCGGGCGCGACGTAAAGGAGGTCGAGCGCGCCGTCGCGAAAGCGCCGCATCGTCTCGGCGCGGTTGTCGTCGGCCGAGGTGAGCGTGGCGGCCTGGATGCCGAACCCTTCGGCCGAGCGCACCTGATCGTGCATCAGCGCGATCAGCGGCGAGACGACCACCGCCGTGCCCTCCCGCGCGAGCGCGGGGAGCTGGTAGCATAGCGACTTGCCCGCGCCCGTCGGCATCACCGCGAGCGTGCCGAGCCCCGCCATGACGCGATCGACCACTTGGTGCTGCACGCCCCGGAAGCCGGGGAAGCCGAACACGTCGTGGAGGATCTTGGCGGGATCGCGCATCGCGCGGCGTTAGCGGGCCACGGCGCGCGCCGCTACGCCTCGTCGCGCTTGAGCAGGCGGACGGTGCGGTCGCGAAAGTCGATCGACACGCGCGAGAAGGCCCGCATCACGTCCATGCCGAGCAGCATCGACGGCTTCTCGCTGAGCCCGAAGCGATCGAAGGCGTGGGCGTCGCAGAAGGCGACGACCACGTTCTTGAGGTGCCAGGCGGAGAGCCTCACGTCGGCGAGCGGCGCGTAGGCGGCGGCGATCGAGCGGCCGGTAACGTCGGTGATGGTGACGGCGCGCGCCTCGGCGCGGCGGCGGGCGGTCAGCCGATCGCGCAGCACGCCGTTGCCGATCGTGGCCATGCTGCCGGTATCGACCACCGCCCAGATGCGCTGGCCCGCCGCGTCGGCATCGGCGAGCACGAGCTGGCCGTAGCGCCGGCGCGCCGTCACCACGATCTCGGAAGCCTCCAGCGGCGCGGGTCTCGTCTCGGCGCGCTCGATCGTCATGCGGTTCCTCGCGATGTCGAGCACCATGCGGCCGCGCGCCAGCGCGTCCAGCCCGACGATTCCCGCCGCCCCAATGTCGGCTTCGGCGAGCACGGGCGCGACGATCGGCCGCGCGCGGAGGGCGCCGACGCCGAGCGCCGCGATCCTGACGGTCTGCACCACGCCCTCGCCGCCGACGCTGTGCAGGATCACGGGCGCGTCGCCCTTCAGCCGCAACATCGCCGCGACGCGATCGGAGATCACGGTACGGGTGGCGCCGCTGTCGACCAGGAAGCGGAACGGCCCCGCGCCGTCGATCGTCACCGCCACCGTCATGCGGTTGTCGACGACGGTGAGCGCCATCGCGGTGCTGTCGGGTTCGTCCGCTGGCGGCGGTGGCGCGGCCGGGGGTTGCGCCAGCGCGGCGAGCGTCGCCAATCCAGCGACGACGATCGATGACGCCATGCCGCCCTCCCCGCGTTTCCGGCCGATGCTACGCCGATCGCCCCGTCACGCAAGCGTCACTCGGCGGCGATCGCGGCTTCCTCCGCATCGCGGGCCTCGGCGGCCTGGCGCGCCCACATCGCGGCGTAGAGACCGTCGCGCGCGATCAGCTCGGCGTGGCTGCCCTGTTCGGCGACGCGGCCGTCGTCGAGCACGACGATACGGTCCGCGTCCGCGATGGTGGAGAGGCGGTGCGCAATGGTGATCGTCGTCCTCCGCCGCGAGACGAGGCGCAGCGTGTCGAGGATCTCGGCCTCGGTGCCGCTGTCGAGCGCGCTCGTCGCCTCATCGAGGATCAGCACGGGCGGATCCTTGAGCAGCGTGCGCGCAATCGCCACGCGCTGCTTCTCCCCGCCCGAGAGCTTGAGCCCGCGTTCGCCGACCTCGGTGTCGTAGCCGGCGGACAGCCGCTCGACGAAGCCGTCGATGGCGGCACCCTTCGCGGCGCGTGCGATCGCGTCCGCGTCGGCGCCGTCGCGACCGTAGGCGATGTTGTAGCCGATGGTGTCGTTGAACAGCACCGTGTCCTGCGGTACGATCCCGATGGCCCGACGCAGGCTGTCCTGCCCCACGCGCGCGATATCCTGCCCGTCGATGGTGATGCGGCCGGCGGTGACGTCGTAGAAGCGGAACAGCAGGCGCGCGATCGTCGACTTGCCCGCCCCCGATGGCCCGACGATGGCGAGGTTGGTGCCGGCGGGCACATCGAGATCGATGCCGCGCAGGATCTCGCGATCGGGGTCGTAGCCGAAGCACACGCCCTCGAAGCGGACGTGGCCGCCCGCGACGACGAGCGGCTTCGCGCCGGGCACGTCCACCACCTCTTCGGCGGTGTCGAGCAGGTCGAACAGCGCGGCCATGTCGGTCAACCCTTGGCGGATCGTGCGGTAGACCATGCCGAGCAGGTCGAGCGGGCGGAAGAGCTGGGCGAGCAGCGTCGACACCAGCACCGCGTCGCCCGGCGTGAACCGCCCCCGCGCCCAGCCCGCCACGACCAGCGCCATGCCGAGCGCCATCATGGTGTTGGTGATCGCCGCCTGCCCGATGTTGAGCCAGGCGAGCGACGTCTCGTTCTTGGTCGCGGCGCGCGCGTAGGAGGAGACCGCGCTCTCGTAGCGGCTCGCCTCGCGCGCTTCGGCGTTGAAGTATTTCACCGTCTCGAAGTTGAGCAGCGAATCGACCGCGTGCGCGACGGCGCGGGTGTCGAGCTCGTTCATGCGGACGCGGAGCGCGTTGCGCCAGTCGGTCACCACGCGCGTGAAGCCGATGTAGATCGCGACCATCGCCAGCGTGGCGATCACCAGCCAGGCGCCGAAGCGCGTGCCGAAGATGCCGAGCACCATCGCGAGTTCGAGGATGGTGGGCGCGATGTTGAACAGCAGGAAGTAGAGCATCGTGTCGATGCTCTTGGTGCCGCGCTCGACGATCCTGGTGACGGCGCCGGTGCGCCGCCCGAGGTGGAAGCGCAGCGACAGCCGATGCAGGTGGCGGAACACCGAGGCCGCGAGGCGCCGCGTGGCGTCCTGCCCCACCCACTCGAACACCGCGTTGCGCAGGTTGTCGAACAGCGTCGATCCGAAGCGCGCGGCGGCGTAGCCCACCACCAGCGCGATCACGAGCGTGGCGGCGGTACGATCGCCCTTCGCCATGTGATCGACCGCGCCCTGCAACGCGAACGGAGCGCCGTAGACCTGGACGATCTTGGACAGCAGCACGAAGCCGAACGCCGTGACGATGCGCGCCTTGATGAGCGGCATGCCCGAGGGCCACAAATAGGGCAGGAAGCGGCGCAGCGTGGCGAAGCCGTCCTCGCGCATCGGTCCGGTCGAGGTGTCTGGCGGCATCACGCTCCAGATAGGGATGCGCCGCCGCTCCGCCAAATCCCAAACTTCCCGGCACGGGACGCCGAGTTCCGGGACGTGGTGGCGAGAATTGGCGGGTTTTCCGAACGCGGCCCGTGCGAACATCCGCGCTCACCCTCGACAATGCCCGAAAGTGCAGTTGGCACGGCTCCTGCTAGATCACCGGCATGGCCCGCCGATCAGCGGCGGGCATGATCGGAGAACCTTGCATGACCTTCGCCTCGTCCGCCCGCGACACGCTCGCCTCGCTGTTCGGCGCGCTCGCGCTCACCGTCGCGCTGGTAGGCGCCGCCGTCGTGCCCGCGCAGACCGCCACCGCTGCGGTGCTCGGCCTGTGAACGCCGAGGTTCGCCGCCGGCTGGTGATCGACCGTCGGCAGGG
This sequence comes from Sphingomonas sp., assembly GCF_965200105.1. GTDB lineage: Bacteria > Pseudomonadota > Alphaproteobacteria > Sphingomonadales > Sphingomonadaceae > Solisphingomonas. The sequence goes on along the minus strand of NZ_CBDATN010000002.1, from coordinate 1,719,803 downwards.
CGCCTGGCTTGGCGTTTGCCGAGGCGTCGCGGATTATGCCGGCGTGCCGGTTGGTCTCGTGCGCGCGGGCGCGGTGTTTCTTACGGTCGCCGGGCTCGGACTGCCGGGCGTCGTCGCCTACGTCGCCACCGGCTGGATGTTCGGCCGGCGCTGACCCCTTGCGCCGGGCGAAGGCGAGGGCGACCTTGGCTGGATGGACGCCCGTGCGATCATCGAGACGCTCCGCCTCTCCGCCCACCCCGAGGGCGGCTGGTATCGCGAGACGTGGCGCGCCCCCTATGCCGAGGGTGCGCGCGCCACGGCGAGCGCGATCCTCTTCCTGCTCGATGCCGGAGAGCGATCGCACTGGCACCGCGTAGACGCGACCGAGCTGTGGCTGTGGCACGCGGGTTCGCCGCTGGCGCTCTCCACCGCGCCGCGTGACGACGATGCGCCGGTCGAGACGATCCTCGGGCCGGGCGTGCTCGCCGGCGAGACGCCGCAGCATGTCGTGCCCGCCTTTCACTGGCAGGCGGCGGAGGCGCGGGGCGGCTGGGCGCTCGTGTCGTGCATCGTCTCGCCGGGCTTCGACTTCGCGGGCTTCACGCTCGCGGCGCCCGGCTGGCGCCCCGGCGCGGACGCGCGTGACTGACGCCATCGCCGATCTTCCGCGCGTGCGCGCGCTGCTGATCGAAGCGGCGCGGGCGGGCGAGGACCGCAGCTACTCGCACATGCTGGCGATGCTCGGCCACCGCTTCACCCGGCCGAAGATGCGCGCGCTGTGCCGCACGCTGGACGCGATCGACGAGGCGGCGCGCGCGGCGGGCGAGCCGGCGCTGGCCGTGCTGGTGGTCCGCGAGGGCGATCGGCTGCCGGGGCAGGGCTGGTGGATCGGCCGCACCGACACCGGCCATCTTCCCGACTGGACGGGTGCCGCCGCGCGCTCGCTGGTCCGCGCCCATCAGGCGGAGGCGTTCGGCTATTGGGCGGCTCGGCTGTCGGACGGCGACGATCCCGATCGGATCGACTCCGCATGAAAAGCGCCCGCCCGTCGCGAGACGGGCGGGCGCCTACGACCTCCGCCGGCGGCGGAAACCGGTCAGACGGCCTCGGCCGCCTTGTTGATGCGGCTCTCGGCGAGCTTGGTGAGCCGCACGTCCGCCGCCTTCTCCTCGGCGAGCGTGGCCTCGAGCAGCGACACCGCGTCGGTGCGGCCAAGCTGCTTGGCCCACGAGATCAGCGTGCCGTAGCGCGTGATCTCGTAATGCTCGACAGCCTGGCCGGCGGCGACCAGCGCGGCATCGAGCACCGCCTTGTCGGCGATCTCGCCTGAGACCTCGTTGGCCTCCTTGATGATGCCGTCGATCGCCGGGCAGGTGACGCCCTTGGGCGTCTCGCCGAGCTGCGCGAACACCTTCTCCAGGCGGTCGATCTGGCCCTGGCTCTCGCCGAGATGGCCCTCGAAGGCCTGGGCGAGCTGCGGATTGCCGGACTTCTCGGCCATTTTCGGCAGCGCCTTCGCGATCTGCTTCTCGGCGTAGTAGATGTCCTGGAGCTGGTGGAGGAACAGGTCCTCGAAGGTCTGGATGTCCTTGGTGAACAGGCCCATGTCGGCCTCCTGTCGTTCGTGCGGGGGGCAGAAGGCGGCGCCGTGACGACGCCTTCCCCCCGACAACGATCACGGCCGCCGGCGGTTGCCTCGCCTCAGCGCCCGTCCCGACGGCCCAGCAGCCGCAGCCGGAGCGCGTTCAGGCGGATGAAGCCGGCGGCGTCGCGTTGGTCGTAGGCGCCGGCATCGTCCTCGAAGGTGACGACCTTCTCCGAATAGAGCGTGTCGGGCGACTTACGGCCGACCACCGACGCCTGCCCCTTGTAGAGCTTGAGCCGCACGGTGCCGTTCACGCGGCTCTGCGAGTGATCGACCGCCGCCTGGATCATCTCGCGCTCGGGCGAGAACCAGAAGCCGTTGTACACCAGCTCGGCGTAGCGGACGCTGAGCTCGTCCTTGAGGTGCGCCGCGCCGCGATCCAGCGTGATCTGCTCGATGCCGCGATGCGCGGCGGCGTAGATGGTGCCGCCGGGCGTCTCGTACATGCCGCGCGACTTCATGCCGACGAATCGGTTCTCGACGAGATCGAGCCGGCCGATGCCGTGGACGCGGCCGAGCTCGTTGAGCTTCTCGAACAGCGTCGCCGGCGAGCAGGCCTCGCCGTTGAGCGCGACGCCGTCGCCGCGTTCGAAGTCGATGGTGATATATTCGGGCGTGTCCGGCGCGTCCTCCGGGTTGATGGTGCGCGAGTAGACATAGTCGGGCACCTCCTCCCACGGATCCTCCAGCACGAGTCCCTCGGACGAGGTGTGGAGCAGGTTGGCGTCGGTGGAGAAGGGTGCCTCGCCGCGCTTGTTGTGCGGGACCGGGATCTGGTGCGCTTCCGCATATTCGATCAGCCTCGATCGGCTGGTGAGATCCCACTCGCGCCAAGGCGCGATCACCTTGATGTCGGGCTGGAGCGCGTAATAGCCGAGCTCGAAGCGAACCTGATCGTTGCCTTTGCCCGTGGCACCGTGCGCGACGGCGTCGGCGCCCACCTGCTTGGCGATCTCGATCTGGCGCTTGGCGATCAGCGGGCGCGCGATCGAGGTGCCGAGCAGGTACAGCCCCTCGTACAGCGCGTTGGCGCGCATCACCGGGAAGACGTAGTCGCGCACGAATTCCTCGCGCAGATCGTCGATGAAGATATGCTCCGGCTTCACGCCCATCAGCTCGGCCTTGGCGCGCGCCGGCTCCAGCTCCTCGCCTTGTCCCAAATCGGCGGTGAAGGTGACGACCTCGCAGCCATACTGCTCCTTCAGCCACTTCAGGATGACGCTGGTGTCGAGGCCGCCCGAGTAGGCGAGGACGACGCGTTGAACGTCTTGCGTCATGCGGACTCCGGGAGTTGGAGGGGTCGGATCGCGCGGGCCTCTGCCATCCGCCGGTCCGCCGTTCAAGCAGGAGACCGCGCGTGCCGCTTCGTACCTCCGTCCTCGTCGCCGTCCTGCTGTCCGCCTCGGCGGCAGCCCAGCCGCCCGTGCCCCGCGCCGGGGTGGAGGCGCGCGCGTCGCGAATGTTTGCGCTGGGCGACCGGGATCATGACGGATTCCTCTCGCGCCAGGAATATGGCCGCGCGGTGCTGGCGGTGGCGCGGCGCTACGATCCCAAGGTGCCCGCCGACGGCCCCGGCATGGCCAGGGCGCTGGCGCAGTTCGACGCGCTCGATCAGGGCCACACGGGGCGCATCCCGCGCGCGACGTTCGTCGCCGCCGCGCTCGCCCACTTCGACGGGGCGGACATGAACCACGACGGCACTGTCACGCCGGACGAGGCGCGCCTTGCCGCCGCGATCAAGCAGAAGATGCTGCGGACACGCCCGCGATGAGCCCGGCTTCCGCCTCCGCCATGTAGTCGCGCGTGATCGGCAGCGCGTGGCGGTCGCGCACGTACTGGAGCTGGTAGACCGCCATGTCGGAGTGGCGGAAGGCGGTGATCGAGCCCGCGAGATAGAAGCGCCACATCCGGTAGAAGCGCTCGTCGTACATCGCCACGATCTCGGCCTTCGCGGCGCCGACGCGCGCGTACCAATGCTCCAGCGTCAGCGCGTAGTGGAGGCGCAGCACCTCGCAGTCCGCCAGCATCAGCCGCTCGCGCTCGCTCGGCCCCATGATCTCGGACAAGGCGGGCGCGTAGCCGCCGGGGAAGATGTAGCGCGCGGTGAAGCCGTCGGTGAGCCCCGGCGGGCCCATGCGGCCGATGGTGTGGAGCAGCATCACGCCCTCGCGCACCAGCAAATCGCGGCATTTGGCGAAGAAGGTGCGGTAGTGCGGCGTGCCGACATGCTCGAACATGCCCACCGAGACGATGCGATCGAAGGTGCCGTCGACGTGGCGATAGTCGATCAGCTCGAAGCGCACGCGGTCGGCAAGACCCGCCTCCTCGGCGCGGGCGCGCGCGACGGCGAGCTGCTCCTCGCTCAGCGTGATGCCGAGCACCTCCACGTTCGCGACCCGCGCGAGGTACAGCGCCATGCCGCCCCAGCCGCAGCCAATATCGAGCACGCGCAGGCCGGGGCGGAGCGCGAGCTTGGCGGCGATGTGCGCCTTCTTGTCCGCCTGCGCGCGATCGAGATCGGTGTTGCCGCGCGCGAAGTAGGCGCAGCTATATTGCCGGTCCGCATCCAGGAAGAGATCGTAGAGCGCGTTTCCGATGTCGTAGTGGTGCGCGACGTTGCGGCGCGCGCGCCTGAGCGAATTGGCGCGCAGCATCCGCGCGATCAGCGGATGCTCGCCGATCAGCAGCCCCGCCTCGCCGCCGTCCTCGTAGGCGGTGTTGGCGCGCACCAGATCGAGTAGGCCGAGGATATCGTCGCCGTCGATCGTGAAGCGGCCGTCCATATAGGCCTCGGCCGTGCCGAGCACCGGGCGGCGCATGATGTCGCGCCGCACCTTGCCGTCGCGGACGCGGGCGTGGACGGGCGGACGCGCGGGATCGGCCACGCCGTAGCGGTGCGTGCCGCCTGCCACGTCGGTGATGAGGAACTCGCCGGAGCGGATCGTCCGGCTGAGGAACGTGTCGAGCGACATGGTCGGACCGGTCTCTAGGAGGCGCGTCCGGAGCGGGCAATCACCTGGATCGCCTCAGCCATGCTCCCAGCCGAGGCGATCGGGCAGCGGCACCGCGCCGTCGCGATCGAAGAGCGTCAGCCCGGCGCCCGCCACGAAGCCGCCGATGCGTATCGCGCCCGTCGCGACGACGGCAGCGGCTGCGTGCGGCGGGGCGGCGAGGATCAGCGCGTAATCGTCGCCGCCGGTCGCCGCCGCCAGCCGCGCGGCGCGGTCGTCGCCCGCGAAGGCGTCGAGCGCGGGCGAGCGCGGCACCGCGTCGAGATCGATCGTCACCGACAGCCGCGAAGCGGCGGCGATCCTCGTGGCGTCGATCAGCAGCCCATCTGATACATCCGCCATCGCGGACGCGTGCGGCGCGAGCGCGCGGCCTTCTTCGAGCAGCGGCACCGGGCGGCGATAGGCGGCGAGCAGCGCGTCCGGCCCGTCGCGTTCGCCGCGCGCGATCGCCAGCCCCGCCGCCGCGTCGCCGATCGCGCCCACCAGCCAGAGACCATCGCCGGCGCGCGCACCGCGCCTGTCCGGCGCGTCGGCGCTGCGTCCGATCGCCGTCATTCCCAGCATCCGGGATGCGCCCACCGGCGCTGAGACCGTATCGCCGCCGAGCAGCGGCACAGCGAAACGGGCGAGCGCCACGGTAAGGCCGTCAGCGAACGCCGCGTCCCAGCTCGCGTCGCGCAGCGGATAGCCGAGCAGAACCCCAACCGGTTCCGCGCCCTTGGCGGCGAGATCGGAGAGGTTCACCGCCACCAGCTTCCACGCCACGTCGGCCGGTGGATCGGTGGCGAGGTAATGGACGCCCTCGACGATCATGTCATGGGTGAGGACGAGATCGCCCAGCACCGCCGCGTCGTCCATCAGCCCGCGCGCGGCGGGGTGGGTGGCGAGAGCGCGCAGGCGGGCGATGAAATCGGCCTCGGCCACCGCTTCAGCCCCGCACGTCCTTCGCCACCGCGTCGAGAAGCCCGTTGACGAAGCCCTTCTCGCGCCGGTCGTAGAAGGCGGCGGCGACGTCGACATATTCGCTGATCGCCGATCCCGTCGGCACGTCCGGCCGGGCGACGAGCTCGTAGGCGCCGGCGCGCAGGATCTGGCGCATCGGCTTGTCCAGCCGCTCCAGCGTCCAGCCGCTCGCCAGCCGGGCCGTGATCAGCCCGTCAAGTTCGTCGCGCCGTGCCGTGACGCCCTTTACCAGATCGTCGAAGAAGCTGACTTCCGCATCGGCATATTCGACATCGTCGATGGTCGCGCCCAGGCGGTGCTGGTGGAACTCGGCCAGCAGCTTGGCGAGCGGCGTGCCCTCCATCTCCTGCTGGTAGAGCGCCTGCACGGCGGCGAGCCGGGCGGCCGAGCGCGCGCGGCCGCGATCGGGACGCCCGCTCATTTGAGCCTCGCGGCGACGGAGGCGGCGTGGGCGGGCAGGCCCTCGGCCTCTGCCAGCGCGACAGCGGCGGGGCCGATGCGGGCGAGCGAGGCGCGGTCGCAGCGCAAGAAACTGGTACGCTTCATGAAATCCGTCACCGAGAGGCCCGAGGCGAAGCGCGCGCGCCGCCCCGTGGGCAGGACATGGTTGGGGCCGGCGACGTAATCGCCCACAGCCTCGGGGGTGTGGCGGCCGAGGAACACGGAGCCGGCGTGGCGCACGCGGGCGAACAGCGCGTCCGGATCGGCGACGGCGAGTTCGAGATGCTCGGGCGCGAGGCGATCGACCATCGGCATCGCGTCGGCGAGCGCGGGGACGAGGACGATCGCGCCGTTCGCCTCCCAGCTCGTCCGCGCCGTCGCGCCCGTCGCCAGCGTGGCGAGCTGCCGCTCCACCGCCGCCGCGACCTCGTCGGCGAAGCCGGCATCGTCGGTGAACAGGATCGACTGGCTGGTGGGATCATGCTCGGCCTGGCTGAGGAGATCGGCGGCGATCCACTCCGGATCGTTGTCGCCGTCCGCCACCACCACGATCTCGGACGGCCCGGCGACCATGTCGATGCCGACGCGGCCGTAAAGCTGGCGCTTGGCCTCCGCCACCCACGCATTGCCGGGGCCGACCACCACGTCCACGGCCGCGATCGTCTCTGTGCCGTAGGCGAGCGCGGCCACGCCTTGCGCGCCGCCCACCCGCCACACCTCGTCCACGCCCGCGAGATCGGCGGCGGCGAGCACCAGCGGATTGATCTCGCCGCCGGGCGTCGGCGTCACCATCGCGATTCGGCCCACGCCCGCCACCTTGGCGGGGATGGCGTTCATCAGCACCGAGGAGGGATAGGCGGCGCGCCCGCCCGGCACGTACAGTCCCGCCGCGTCCACCGCGTTCCAGCGCGCGCCGAGGCGGACGCCGGCGTCGTCCACCGTCTCGCGGTCGGCGGGGCGCTGGCCCTCGTGGAAGGCGCGGATGCGCGCCGCGGCGAACTCGATCGCATCGCGCAACGCGGTCGGCAGGGCGTCGCGCGCGGCGCGGCAGGCTTGCGCGTCGATCCGCCAGCCGGTCCGCGCGAGATCGTGGCCGTCGAACGCCAGCGTCCGCTCGGCCACCGCCGCGTCGCCCCTCGCCCGCACGTCGGCGAGGATCGCGGCGACGTCGCGCGACACGTCCTCGTCGGCGTCGCGCCGCGCTTCTACCAGCGCATCGAAGCGCGCGGCGAAACCGGGCGCGGCGGCGTCGAGGCGCAGCGGACCGTTCTCAGGCGGCATCGCGCCGGCCCTCCGCCGCCGCGCGGAAGGCGGCGACCAGCGGCACCACCTGCGCGGCGCGCGTCTTGAACGCGGCGCGGTTGACGATCAGCCGGGCCGACACCTCCGCCACCGTCTCGACCTCGACGAGCCCGTTCTCGGCCAGCGTGCGCCCGGTGGAGACGAGATCGACGATGCGATCGGCGAGGCCCAGCACGGGCGCGATCTCCATCGCGCCGTTCAGCTTCACGCACTCCGCCTGCACGCCGCGCGCGGCGAAGTGCCGCCTCGTCAGGTTGGGATATTTGGTGGCGACGCGGACGTGGCTCCACTCGCGCGGATCGTCGCCCTCCGCCAGCGCGCGCGGCTCCGCCACCGAGATGCGGCAAAGGCCGATCCGCAGGTCGACGGGCGCGTAGAGCTCGGCATAGTCGAACTCCGCGATCACGTCCGATCCGACGATGCCGATCTGCGCCGCGCCGTGCGCCACGAAGGTGGCGACGTCGAAGGCGCGCACGCGGATCATCGCCACGTCGTCGCGGTCGGTGGCGAAGCGCAGCGCGCGGCTCTTCTCGTCGGCGAAGGCGGGCTCCGGGTGGATGCCGGCGGCGGCGATCAGGGGCAGCGCCTCGCCGAGGATGCGCCCCTTGGGGACCGCCAGGATCAGGGGCTCGGCCATGTCGCGCGGCAGATAGACGTGGAGGGGCCAAGCGCCAAGGCTTGGATCGTGCCGCCGCCCCGCGTACGGGCTACCGCCATGGATTTGACCGAGACGCTGAAGGGCGAGCTGCTCGCCGCGATCGCCGCCGCCCCGGGGCTGGAAGCGCTGGAGCAGGCCCGTGTCCACGCGCTCGGCAAGCAGAGCGTCGTCACGCAGCTCCTCAAGACGCTGGGCGGAATGGCGCCGGCCGAGCGTGCCGAGAAGGCGCCGCGCATCCAGGGCCTGCGCGAGGCGGTGGCGGCCGCGATCGCCGACCGCAAGGCGGAGATGGAGGCGCACGCGCTGGAGGTGCGGCTCAAGGCCGAGGCGCTCGACCTGTCGCTGCCCGCCGCCGGCGGGCCAAGCGGCAGCGTGCATCCCGTCAGCCAAGTCATGGACGAGCTCGCCGAGATCTTCGCGGACCTGGGCTTCGCCGTCGCCACCGGCCCCGAGATCGAGGATGACTGGCACAACTTCACCGCGCTCAACATCCCCGACGCGCATCCCGCGCGGGCGATGCACGACACCTTCTACCTGGAGCCGCGCGACGGGGAAGCGGCGTCGGAGCGCAAGATGCTGCTCCGCACGCACACCTCGCCGGTGCAGATCAGGACGATGATGGCGTCGCCGCCGCCGATCCGCATCATCGCGCCGGGCCGCACCTATCGCTCCGACAGCGACGCCACGCACACGCCGATGTTCCACCAGGTCGAGGGGCTGGTGATCGATCGCGGCATCCACATGGGCCACCTCAAGTGGACGCTGGAGACGTTCGTGCGCGCCTATTTCGAGCGCGACGACATCGTGCTCAGGATGCGGCCCTCCTACTTCCCGTTCACCGAGCCTTCCGCCGAGGTCGATGTCGGCTATCGGCTGGAGAAGGGCCGGCGGGTGATCGGCGGCAGCGAGCCCGACGGCTGGATGGAGATCCTCGGTTCCGGCATGGTCCACCCGCGCGTGATCGCCGCCTGCGGGCTCGATCCCGAGGAGTGGCAGGGCTTCGCCTTCGGCTGCGGCATCGATCGGCTGGCTATGCTGAAATACGGCATGGACGATCTGCGCGCCTTCTTCGACGGCGATATCCGGTGGCTGCGTCACTACGGCTTCGCGGCGCTCGATGTGCCGACCTTGAGCGGGGGAGTGGGCGCGTGAAGTTCACTCTGTCCTGGCTCAAGGAGCATCTCGACACGCAGGCCGACGCCACCGCCGTTGCCGACGCGCTCACCCGCGTTGGGCTGGAGGTGGAGGGCGTCTCCAACCCGGCGGACGCGCTCGCTCCCTTCCGCGTCGCGCGCGTGCTGACCGCGACACGCCACCCGCAGGCGGACAAGCTGCAGCTGCTCTCGGTCGACGACGGCAGCGGAGATCCGGTGCAGGTCGTCTGCGGCGCGCCCAACGCGCGCGCCGGCCTCGTCGGCATCTTCGGGCCGCCGGGGGCGTATGTTCCGGGCTCGGACATCACGCTCAAGGTCGCGGCGATCCGTGGCGTCGAATCGCGCGGCATGATGTGCTCGCTGCGCGAGCTCGGCCTCGGCGACGAGCATGACGGCATCGCCGAGCTGACCGAGGACGCACCGGTAGGCGAGCGCTACGCCGCGTGGGCGGGGCTCGACGATCCGCTGTTCGACGTGAGCGTCACGCCCAATCGGCAGGACTGCATGGGCGTGCGCGGCATCGCGCGCGACCTCGCCGCCGCCGGGCTCGGCCGATTGAAGCCGCTCGCCGAGGCGTATCGCGTTGCCACGCTGGAGCCGGTGCCAGGCGACGGCCCGGCGCCCGACGTCCGTACCGACGACGCGGAGGGCTGTCCCGCCTTCTACGCGCAGGCGGTGGCGGGCGTGGCGAACGGCGCGTCGCCGGACTGGATGCGACGGAAGCTCCAAGCGATCGGACAGAAGCCGATCTCGGCGCTGGTCGACATTACCAACTTCGTCTCGATCGATCTCGGCCGGCCGCTCCACGTCTACGACCGCGCGACGCTCTCCGGACCGCTGGTGGCGCGGCGCGCGCGCGACGGCGAGCGGGTGGAGGCGCTCAACGGCAAGACATACGCTCTCGATCCGTCGATGACGGTGATCGCCGACGACGCCGAAGTCCATGACATTGCCGGGATCATGGGCGGCGCCGCGTCGGGCGTGTCCGAGACGACCACGGACGTGCTGATCGAGTGCGCCTACTTCGATCCCGATCGCATCGCGCTCGCCGGCCAGACGCTCGGCCTCACCTCCGACGCGCGCCAGCGCTTCGAGCGCGGCGTCGATCCCGCCTTCCTCGACGAGGGGCTGGCGATCGCGACACGGCTGGTGCTCGAACATTGCGGCGGACGCCCGAGCGCGATCACGCGCGCCGGCGAACCGCCGCTGGCCGCGCGCACGATCGCCTACGATCCCGCGCGCGCCGCGACGCTCGGCGGCGTCGAGGTGGCGGAGGACGAGCAGCGCGCCATCCTTAAACGGCTCGGCTTCGTGGTGGACGACGGCTGGCGCGTGACGCCGCCCTCGTGGCGTCGCGATGTCGACGGGCCGGCCGACCTCGTCGAGGAGGTGGTGCGGATGGTCGGCCTTGACCAGGTCGCGTCGGTGCCGCTGCCCCGTGCGGAGGGCGTGGCCAGGCCGACCGCCACGCCCGCCCAGCGGCTCGAGCGCCGCGCCCGGCGCACGGCGGCGGCCCGCGGCTTCCACGAGGCGGTGACGTGGAGCTTCGTGTCCGAGCGCGAGGCGGCGGCGGTCGGCGGCGGCACCTGTATGCTCGCCAACCCGATCAGCGAGGAGCTGAAGGTGATGCGCCCGTCGCTGATCCCCGGCCTCGCGCGCGCCGCGCAGCGCAACCGCGATCGCGGCACGGGCTCGGCGCGGCTGTTCGAGATCGGCCGCCGCTACTTGGTCGAGGCGGAGCGGCCGACGCTGACCTTGCTGATCGCGGGCGAGGCGGCCCCGCGCGACTGGCGCGGTGGCCGTGCGCGGCCAGCCGACGCCTACGATGCCAAGGCGGAGGCGGTGGCGCTGCTCGCCGCGCTCGGCGCGCCGGTCGATCGCCTCCAGCTCGCCGGCGCGGGCGGGCCGAGCTGGCATCCCGGTCGCTCGGGCCAGCTCGGGCTCGGTCCCAAGACGATCCTGGCGACCTTCGGCGAGCTCCATCCCGCGACACTCGCGGCGTTGGACGTCGCCGGGCCGCTGGTGGCAGCCGAGATCTACCTCGACGCGATCCCGCAGAAGCGCGAGGCGAGTCGCTCGCGCGCGTCCTACGCGCCGCCCGCGCTTCAGCCGGTGCGGCGTGACTTCGCCTTCCTCGTCCCCGTCGAGCTTGCCGCCGAGCGCCTCGTCCGCGCGGTCGCGGGCGCGGACAAGTCCGTGATCGTGGACGCGCAGGTGTTCGACCTGTTCACCGGCGCGGGCGTGCCCGAAGGCCACAAATCGATCGCGATCGAGGTGCTGCTCCAGCCCGCCGACAGGAGCTTCGACGAGGCGGGCCTGAAAGCGATCGCGGACAGGGTGGTCGCGGCGGCGGCGAAGCTGGGCGCGACGCTTCGGGGCTGACCGCTAGACGGCGCGGTGTCGGCGCCGCTCGAACGCCTCGACCGTCCGGGTCGCCAGCCGCTCCAAGGCTTCCGTCTGGGCTTGCGACAGTGTCGGCCTGGCCTTGCTGTCGATCACGCACAGCGTGCCGAGGCGGCTCCCCGACGGCGTCTTCAGCGGCGCGCCCGCGTAAAAGCGGATGCTCGGCTCGCCCCGCACGAGCGGGTTGTCCGCGAACCGCTCGTCCTGCGCGGCGTTCGCGACGACCATGACATCGTCCCCCCGGATCGCGTGCGTGCAGAAGGAGATGGAGCGCGGCGTCTCCTCGGCGGAAAGCCCCAGCCTCGCCGTGAACCACTGCCGATTTTCATCGACCAGCGAGACCAGCGCGATCGGGGCGCGGCAGAGCGATGCCGCCTCTCTCACGATCGCATCGAACTCGGCCTCGTTGGGCGTATCGAGGACGCCATAGCCCTTCAAGGCAGACAGGCGCGCCTGCTCTTCGGCGTCGAACGGCATGAACATCTCCTGCACCCAGGATATGTTCGATAGATCCGCTCTCCTTACGTAGCGTTAGCGCGGCCTATGACCGAAGTTAACGCGCGTGCAGATCGGGCGGCGTCGCGTCGGCACGCAGCCGCTCGACCGCCGCATCGAGCGCCAGCACCTCCTGCCGCGCGCCCTCGCCGAGCGGGCGGAGCGCGATGGTGCCCTCCTCCGCCTCGCGCTTGCCGACGACGAGCAGGTAGGGGACCTTGGCGAGGCTGTGCTCGCGCACCTTGTAGTTGATCTTCTCGTTGCGCAGGTCGGTCCCAACGCGCAGCCCCGCCGCGCGCAGCTTCGCCGCCACCGCTTCGGCATGGCCGTCGGCGTCGGACACGATCGTCGCCACCACCGCCTGGACGGGCGCGAGCCAGGTCGGCAGGCGGCCGGCATAATGCTCGATCAGGATGCCGATGAAACGTTCGTAGGAACCGAAGATCGCGCGGTGGAGCATCACCGGGCGGTGGCGCGCGCCGTCCTCTCCGACGTAGCTCGCGTCTAGCCGCTCGGGCAGCACGCGATCAGACTGGATGGTGCCCACCTGCCAGGTGCGCCCGATCGCGTCGGTCAGGTGCCATTCCAGCTTGGGGGCGTAGAAGGCGCCCTCGCCGGGCAGCTCCTCCCAGCCATGCTCGGGGGTGGCGAGGCCGGCGGCGGCGACCGCTTGGCGGAGTTCGGCCTCCGCCTGATCCCACATCGCGTCGTCGCCGAAGCGCTTCTCCGGGCGCAGCGCGAGCTTGATCGCGTAGGTGAAGCCGAAATCGCGATAGATGCGGTCGGCCAGGTCGCAGAAGGCGCGCACCTCGGCGACGATCTGGTCCTCGCGCGCGAAGATGTGGGCGTCGTCCTGGGTGAACTGGCGCACGCGCATCAGCCCGTGGAGCGCACCGTGCGGCTCGTTCCTGTGGCAGCAGCCATTCTCGTAGAGGCGGAGCGGCAGGTCGCGATAGCTCTTGATGCCTTGGCGGAAGATGAGGACGTGCGCCGGGCAGTTCATCGGCTTCAGCGCCATCCAGTCGGCGTCCGCCGAGACGAGCGCGCCGCCCTCCTCCACGTTCGGCACCTCGTCGGGGATGACGAACATGTTCTCGCGATACTTGCCCCAGTGGCCGGATTGCTCCCACTGGCGGGCGTCCATGATCTGCGGCGTCTTCACCTCGCGGTAGCCGGCCGCGTCGATCGCGCGGCGCATATAGGCCTCCAGCTCGCGCCACACGACGAAGCCGTTGGGATGCCAGAACACCGATCCGTGCGCCTCGGCCTGAAGGTGGAACAGGTCCATCTCCGCGCCTAACCGGCGATGGTCGCGCTTCGCCGCCTCCTCCAGCCGGACGAGGTGCTGGTCGAGCTGCTTCTTCGTCAGCCAGCCGGTGCCGGTGATGCGACTGAGCATCGCGTTCTTCTGGTCGCCGCGCCAGTAGGCGCCGGACACGCGGGTGAGCTTGAACGCGTCCGGCGCGAGCTTGCCGGTGGAGGCGAGGTGCGGGCCGCGGCACATGTCGAGGAAGCTGCCGCTGCGATAGACGGTCAGCTCCTCGCCGTGGGGCAGCTCGGCCGCCCACTCGGCCTTGAAAGTCTCGCCCTGCTGCTCCCAGCGCGCGATCAGGTCGGCACGCTCCCACACCTCGCGTACCAGCGGTTCGTCGCGGGCGATGATGCGGCGCATCTCCTCCTCGATCGCCGGCAGATCCTCCTCGGTGAAGGCGCGCTCCCGCCCGTCGACCTTGGGGGCTGCGAAGTCGTAGTAGAAGCCGTCGTCGGTGGCCGGGCCGAAGGTGATCTGGGTGCCGGGGTGGAGGTTCTGCACCGCCTCCGCCAGCACGTGCGCATAGTCGTGGCGGGCGAGTTCCAGCGCGTCCTTCTCGTCCTTGGCGGTGACGAGCGCGAGCTGCGCGTCGGCCTCCAGCGGGCGGGTAAGGTCGCGCAACTCGCCGTCGACGCGCGCGGCAAGCGCCGCTTTGGCGAGCCCCGGCCCGATCGCGGCGGCGATCTCGGCCGGCGTGGTGCCCGCCGGCACCTCGCGCGCGGAGCCGTCGGGGAGGGTGATCTTGAGCATCGCGGACATGGGGTCGCGACTTAGCGTCGCCGCCGGAGCGCGCCAAGGGGCGGAGCCGAGCGGTTATTCCACCGACTCGATCCCTAATCGCAGCAGCCGCCCGTTCGCGTCGAACCGGTAGGCCAACGTCACGTCGCCGACGCGCGCGCAGGCATGGCAGGCCTGCATCGGCACCCGCCAGCGGATCGTCACCGGCTGGCCGTCCGTCACCTTGGGCGCAACGACCTCGCCCGGCGCCCAGGCGCTGGCGTCGGGATGAGCGCGCGCGAAGGCCTGCCAGTCGGGCCGGGCACGATCGGCGGCGGCGGGTTGCCAGGCTTCCAGCGCGATCGTGTTTCCGGTGTGGGGCACCAGCGTCACTGTCTCGTTGGTGTTGGCGCGGAAGGGATAGGTGACGGTGGCGATGCCCACCGGCCCAGCCTGTCGCCACGCGGAGATGTAGCCGGCATCGCCCCGCGCCGCGAGCCGGCGGGAGAAGGCGATCGACGCCGGGGTGGCGCCGGCCATCCGCATCCGCGCGATCAGGCACTCGGCCGGCTTGGCGCCGCGCGCGCGACAGGCCTCGACGCCGTCGCCGTCCCACGCCGCCGCCGGCCCCAGCGTGTCCGAGCCCGGCACGCGCGGCGCGTAGCTGAAGCCGACCAGCGCGTCGGTGCCGACGACGCGGCTCGCGCGCGTGACGTGCACGCTGGCCGGGCCGAGGCCGCCGCGCGTATCGATCGCGAAGACGTAGCCACCATTCTCGAAACGGAAGCCGTCGTCGGTCTGCGCGCCGCCGCGGATCTCCAGCGTCGGGGGGGAGCTCAGCTGCACGCCATCAGGGTGCGTCAGGGCGCCGCGCTTCGTGAAATCGAAGCTGCGGTAGACGAGCGTACCCCCCTCGTCCGTGACGACGACGCCGCGCCGCGCGTCGAGGCCGAGGAAGCGCATGTGCGACAGCCAGCGGCAGTCGAGCGAGAGCCGGCCGAGCGTCAGCCCCTTGATCGGCGCGATCGTCGCGCCGTCGCCCTCGATCATGCCCGGATTGACGCCGTGGACGTACCCCACCTCGCGCGCGTCCTCGCTCAGCGACCAGTGGATCTGGCCGGCGCCGGGATCGGCACGGCCCACGCCCAGCGTGCGGTTTGCGAAGCGGCCGCTGCGCCGATCGAGCAGCGTCAGCACCGCGCGCCCATCGGCGTCCGGCTGGCCCATGAAGGCGGCGAATGGCCCCGCCAGGGCGTCGCACACGAACCAGCCCTCGCGCGCCGGCCTGGCCGCGATCCGCGTCACCGCGTCGTCGGGATCAGCGGCGGCGATCGGCGGCGCGAGCAGCGTCGCCGGCAGCGCGGCGACAAGGAGGAGCAAGGCGCGCATCATCGTTGTGCCGACGGAACGGCTCCGCCGCCCGAAGGCTCCCGCCGCACGCCCTTCCTGCCGCACGCCGGCGCCGCTAGGGAGGGCGCGTGGCGCGGCGGCTGACCTTCACGATCGTGGGCGCGATGATCGCCGGCATCCTCGCCGGGCTCGCGCTGCGCGCCGCCATCGCGGAGCCCGCCGCGCTGAAGGACGCCGCCGCGTACCTGACGATCGTCACCGACCTGTTCCTGCGTCTGGTGAAGATGATCGTCGCGCCGCTCGTCTTCGCCACGCTGGTGGCAGGCGTCGCACATATGGGCGATACCGCAGCACTCGGCCGGATCGGCGCGCGCACGCTCGGCTGGTTCGTCGGCGCCTCGCTGGTGTCGCTGTTGCTCGGGCTCGTCATGGTCAACCTGCTGCGGCCCGGCGCGCGTACCGGCCTGCCGCTGCCGCCGGTCGGCGAGGGCACGGGGATCGCGCGGCCGGCGTTCGACCTGCACGATTTCCTCGTCCACATCGTGCCCGCGTCAGTGGTGCAGGCGATGGCGGACAACGACATCCTGCCGATCGTCGTCTTCTCGGTCTTCTTCGGCGTGGCGCTGGCGGTGATCGGCGAGGCGGGGCGGCCGCTGGTGGCGGGGATCGAGGCGCTCGCCGCCACGATGCTGCGCGTCACCGACTATGTGATGCGCGTAGCACCGCTGGCGGTGTTCGCGGCGATCGCGCACGCCGTCGCGATCAAGGGGGCGGGCATCCTGCTCACCTTCGGGCGCTTCGTCGGCGGCTTCTACCTGACGCTCGGCTGCCTATGGGCGGTGCTGATCGCGGCGGGCTACGCGGTGGTCGGCCGGCGGATGGGCGCGCTGGTGGCGCTCGCCCGCGCACCGGCGCTGCTCGCCTTCTCCACCGCCTCGTCGGAGGCGGCCTTCCCGCGCCTGCTGGAGGCGCTGGTGGAGTTCGGCGTGCCGCGCCGCATCGCCGGCTTCGTGCTGCCGCTCGGCTACTCGTTCAACCTCGACGGATCGATGATCTACATGACGTTCGCCACGCTGTTCGTGGCGCAGGCCTACGGCATCGATATCCCGATCGGCAGCCAATTCGTCATGTTGCTGATCCTGATGGTGACGTCCAAGGGCATGGCCGGCGTGCCGCGCGCCAGCCTGGTGGTGATCGCCGCCGTGATGGGCCATTTCTCCATCCCGGAGGCCGGGCTGCTGCTGATCCTGGCGGTGGACCAGTTCCTCGACATGGGGCGATCGGCCACCAACGTGATCGGCAACGCGGTCGCCACCGCTGTCGTCGCGAAGTGGGAAGGCGCGCTGGGCCCGGGCGAGGCTGTCGATGCCTGATCCCGCGATCCGCTTCGATCGCGGCGATGGCCTCCACCTCGCGCTGCGCATGACCGGGGGCGCCGCGCCCGCCATCCTGTTCCTGCCCGGCTACGCGTCGGCCATGACCGGCGGCAAGGCCACCGCGCTCGACGCCTGGGCCCGGCGCACCGGCCGGGCGATGCTGCGGCTCGACTATTCCGGGTGTGGGGAGAGCGACGGGCGTTTCGCGGACGGCACGCTTGCCCGCTGGCGGGACGACGTGCTCGCGGTGATCGATGCGTGCGAGGGCGAGGTGGTGCTGGTCGGCTCGTCGATGGGCGGGTGGCTGGCGCTGCTCGTCGCGCTGGCGCGGCCCGATCGCGTGCGCGGGATCGTCGGCGTGGCAGCGGCGCCGGATTTCACCGCCTGGGGCTATACCGAGGACGAGAAGCTCGCGATCCTGCGCGACGGGCGGCTGCAGAAGCCCTCGCCCTATGGCGGCACCGAGATCGTCACGAAGGGCTTCTGGCAATCGGCCGAGGCGCTGCGCCTCACCCACGCCGAGATCGCGGTCGACTGCCCCGTCCGCCTGCTCCACGGCGAATCGGACGCGGAGGTGCCGCCGTGGCTCGCGACGCGGATCGCCGAGCGGGTGCGCTCCGCCGACGTGCGCACGATCCTGGTCAAGGGCGGCGACCACCGGCTGTCGCGCGGGGCCGACCTCGCGCTGCTCGTCCGCACCGTCGCCGAGCTGGTGGAGGGACTATGATCGCGCTCGCCCTGCTGCTCGCCGCCGCCGCTCCCGTTCCCGCCGAACGCGCGCGCTACGATGCCTGCGTGGCCAAGAGCGATGCCGACGCCAAGGCCGCCATCGCCGACGCCAGGGCTTGGGCGGGCAGCGGCGGCGGCGTGGCCGCCGGCCAGTGCCTGGGTATCGCGCAATCCGCCGCCGGCGACGATGCCGCCGCCGCCGACAGCTTCGCCGCCACCGCCGAACTGGCCGGGCAGACGGGCGACGCGCGCGCGCCCACCTTGTGGGTTTCGGCCGGCAACGCCGCGCTCGCCGCCGGCGACGCGGCGCGCGCCAAGCGGCTGCTGGGGCAGGCGATCGAGTCTTCCGCGCTCGCCGGCCAGATGCGGGGCGAGGCCTTTCTCGATCGCGCGCGCGCGAACGTCGCGCTCGCCGCGCTCGCCGAGGCGCGCGCCGACATGGACGAGGCGCTGAAGCTGGTGCCGGCCGATCCGATGGCGTGGCTGCTCTCGGCGACGCTCGCCCGACGAATGGGCGACGCGCGCGCCGCCACCGACATCCACGAGGCGGACGTTCGCGCGCCGAATGAACCCGCCATCCTCTACGAGGCGGGCAACATCGCCGCCGCCCACGACGACATGGTCGGCGCGCGCGAGAACTGGGCGCGCGCCCGCGCCGTCGGGCCGGACAGCGACGCCGGCCGCGCCGCCACCGCCGAGCTCGCCCGATCGGGCGGGATCCCGCCTGCGCCGCAGCCGCAAGGACGCTGAACGGCGAGAGTTTGAACCGCGCGTCGGAGCCGCTACATCGGAGCGATGCGCTACCTCCACACGATGATCCGCGTCTCCGATCCGGATGCGACGGTCCGCTTCTTCGAGCTGCTCGGCCTGCGCGAGGTGAGGCGCTTCGACAACGAGGCGGGCCGCTACACGCTGATCTTCCTGGCGGCGCCCGGTGACGAGGACGCGCAGGTGGAGCTGACGCATAATTGGGGCGAGGGAGGCTACTCCGGCGGCCGCAATTTCGGCCATCTCGCCTACCGTGTCGACGACATCTACGGTACCTGCGGCCGGCTCATGGAGGCGGGCGTCACCATCAACCGCCCGCCTCGCGACGGCCACATGGCGTTCGTCCGATCGCCCGACGGCATCTCGGTCGAGCTCCTCCAGGACGGCCACCTGCCGCCCGCCGAGCCCTGGGCGTCGATGCCCAACACAGGAGAATGGTGATGGCGATCGAAGTCGTTCCCGTTGCTGCGCTCTCCGACAACTATATCTGGCTGATGCACGACGATGCGTCGGGCGAGACGGTGGTCGTCGATCCCGGCGAGGCGGCGCCCGCGCTGGATGCCGCCAAGGCGCGCGGCTGGACGATCACGCAGGTGTGGAACACGCACTGGCACGGCGATCATGTCGGCGGCAACGCCGCGATCCGCGAGGCCACCGGTGCGCGTATCACCGGCCCGGCGGCGGAGGCCGACAGGATCGCCACGCTGGACCGCACCGTGGCGGAGGGCGATACGGTGGCGATCGGCGGCATCGAGGGGCACGTCCTCCACGTCGGCGCGCACACGGCGGGGCACATCGCGATCCACCTGCCGCAAGCGGAGATCGCGTTCACCGGCGACACGCTGTTCGCGATGGGCTGCGGCCGGCTGTTCGAGGGCACACCTGCGGACATGCACTCAGCACTCGCCAAGCTCGCCGCGCTTCCCGAGGCGACGCGGGTCTATTGCGGGCATGAATATACCGTCTCCAACGGCCGCTACGCGGTCGCCGTCGAACCCGGCAACGCGGCGGCGCGTGCCGCGCTGGCGGAGGCGGAGAGGAAGCGCGGCGAGGGCCTGCCCACGCTGCCAACCACGATCGGCGCGGAGCGCGCGACCAACCCGTTCGTGCGCGCGGGCAACGTGGCGGAACTCGCCGAGCGCCGCGCCGCCAAAGATGCGTTCAAGGGCTGATCGGCACCGCGCGGCATCTACCGCGTTCTGTCGACATGATGAGAGCGCTCTCCTTTGCCGCCGCCGTCGCCATCGCGCTGCCCTCGCCGGTGCTGGCGCGCATCCAGCCCTCGCCCGCGCCGTTCCTGGCCAGCAAGGTGGCGGGCCCCGCGCGGGACTGCCTCGCGAACTTCCAGCGCGACCGGGAAACGCGCACCTATGCGTCGGGTGACATCCTGTACCGCGGCGAGGGCACCACCTGGTACCTCAACCACCCGGAAGGTTGCCCGCGCTTCACCTCGGACATGGTGTTCGTGACGAAGACGCCGGTGCAGCTCTGTCGCGGCGACATCGTGGAGATCTACCAGCAGGTCTCCAACAGCTTCCTCGGCGCCTGCACGCTGGGCGCGTTCACGCCCTACACCGATCCGTCGAAGTAGCTATTCGGCGAGCGCAACGCCCTCGCTCCGCGGATCGGCCGCGCCGCGCCAGCGCCCGTCGGGCAGCCGCTCGATCGCGTTGAGCTTGGAGCCGAGGTCGGTCTCCACCACCTGCTGGCCATAGCCCGACATCACGGGCGCGAGCCGATCCATGCGCGGCGTCTTCTCGACGAGCAGCGTGCCGGCGGACGCGTCGAAGTAGATGTTGGGCAGCGCCACCGCATCCTGCGCGCTCATCCCCCAGTCGATCACGCCGACCAGCGTCTTGAGCACGTGCATGATGATGCGCTTGCCGCCCGCCGAACCTACCGCGAGACGCAGCCGTCCGTCCGGCCCGGTGACGATCGTCGGCGACATCGAGGACAGGGGCCGCTTGCCCGCCTCCACCCGGTTGGCGACGGGCGCGCCGGCCTTCTCGGGCGCGAAGGAGAAGTCGGTCAGCTCGTTGTTGAGGACATAGCCGTTAGCGACGAGCTGGCTGCCGAACAGGCCCTCCACCGTCGACGTCATCGTCACGACGTCGCCGGCGGCGTCGGCGGCGACGAAGTCGGTGGTGCCATGCTCGTCGACGCCGGTGCCCGGCGTGCGCACGGGCGCGCCGGCGGGGGCGCCCGGCTCGTAGCGGCCGAGCGCGCGCGTCGGCTCGATCAGCGCCGCGCGCTTTGCGAGATAGCCCGGATCGAGCAGGCCGGCGACGGGTACGGTCCCGAACGCGGCGTCGCCGAGATACTGTTCGCGATCGGCGTAGGCGAGCTGCATCGCCTCGCCGATCAGGTGCCAGGCGATGGGCGAGTCCGGCCCCAGCGCCTTCATGTCGAAGCGTTCCAGCATCCCCAGCATCTGGAGGATGGCGACCCCCCCCGACGAGGATGGCGCCATGCCGCACACGCGATAGCCGCGATATGTCCCGCACACCGGCGGCTGGAGCCTGGCGCGATAGCCGGCGAGATCGTCGCGGGTGAACGGCACCGGGCTCACCGGCGCGCTCGACACGGCGGTGGCGATCGCCTCCGCGTTGGCGCCGGCGTAGAAGCCGTCGGGGCCTTGCGCGGCGACCTGGCGCAGCAGGGCGGCAAGCGCGGGGTTGCGGACGATCGTGCCGACGGGCTTGGCCGCGCCGTCGGTGGCGTAGAGCGCGGCGATCGCCGGAAAGTCCTTCCACAGCGGCGCCACGACGCCGGCGTAGCGGCTGGTCGAGGCCGAGACCGCGAAGCCTTGGCTCGCGAGCCGGATCGCGGGTTGGAGCAGCCGCGCCCAGGGCAGCCGCCCCCAGCGCGCGTGCGCCATCTCGGCGAGGCGGATATTGCCCGGGATCCCCACCGATTTGCCGCCCGGGAACGCTTTTGCGAAGGGCAGGGGCTTGCCGTCCGGCCCGGTGAAGCGATCGGGGCGGGCGGCGGCGGGCGCGGTCTCGCGGCCGTCGATCGTCTCGACACGGCCCTGGGCGTCGCGATGGACGAAATAACCGCCGCCGCCGATGCCCGAGGATTGCGGCTCCACGACCGTCAGCGCGAACATCATCGCGATCTCGGCGTCGGCGGCCGATCCGCCCGCTCGCAGGATCTCGCGGCCGGCTTGCGCCGCGCGCGGGTCGGCGGCGGAGACCATGCCCCTGTTCGCGGGCGCGATCGGCGGCACCGCGACGCGCGGCGCGGCGAAGACGGGGGCGCCGAGCAGCGCGAGGACGAGGAGGAGCGAGCGCATCGCGAATCGGCTAGCGCGCGCTCTCCAACTTGTCTCCAACATTCGGCCGGCCGGCATCCGCGCCCACCGCGTCGGCCACCGTCGCGAAGCCGTCGCGCGCGAGCAGCCGGTCGAGCCCGCGTGCGATCCGCCGCGCGAGGCCCGGCCCTTCGTAGACCAGCGCCGAGTAGAGCTGGACGAGGCTCGCACCGCTGCGGATGCGGGCATAGGCGTCCGCCGCCGATCCGATCCCGCCCGCCGCCACCAGCGGCAGCGCGCCGCCGGTGGCCGCGCGGAAGTCGCGCAGCCGCGCCAGCGCCAGCGGGCGGAGCGGTGCCCCCGACAGGCCGCCCGCCTCCCCACCGAACCGGGACGCGAGCGGCGGGCGCGAGACTGTGGTGTTGGCGACGATCAGCGCGTCCACCCCGCGCTCGATCGCGACGCGGGCGATCGCGTCGATGTCGGCCAGCTCCAGATCGGGCGCGACCTTGAGGAAGATCGGCGGGCCGTTCGCGGGCCGTGCCGCGATCGCGCGCGCGAGCAGCTCGTCCAGCGCGGCGGCGTCCTGCAGCGCGCGCAGCCCCGGCGTGTTGGGCGAGGAGACGTTGATCGTCAGATAGTCCGCGTGCGGCGCCGTCGCGGCGACACCGACGGCGTAGTCGGCGATGCGATCGGCCGCATCCTTATTGGCGCCGATATTGGCCCCGACGATCCCGCGTCGCCTCTCCAGCCGGGTCAGCGCCGCCGCCTGGCCGCCATTGTTGAAGCCCAGCCGGTTGACGACCGCGCGATCCTCGGCGAGCCGGAACAGCCGGGGTCTGGCGTTGCCGGCCTGCGCCAGCGGCGTCAGCGTGCCGACCTCGACGAAGCCGAAGCCGAAGCCGCCGAGTGCGTGGAAGGCGCGCGCGTCCTTGTCGAAGCCGGCGGCGAGGCCGACCGGATTGGGAAAGTCGATCCCCGCCACCCGGATCGCCAGCCGCTTCGTCGCGCGTGGGGCAGGCAGCGCGGGCAACCTGGCCAGCGCGGCGATGGTGAGCGCGTGCGCGCGCTCGGCATCGAGCGCGTGGATGAACGGGCGGGCGAGCCGGAACAGCATGGCCGCGCCCTATGCCAGCTTCCCGCGCCCGTCACCCCGGAGCGAGCGGCGGCCCGAGCGGGTTGACGACTCGGGTGCCCTCCACCACATGCCAATCGGACCAAGCCGGTCCGAATTGCGAACGGATCGCAGATGCGGCTCTCCAGCCTGGCGGACTATGCGGTGGTGATGATGGCGGCGGCGGCGCGCCACGGCGCGGGCTCGCGCCTGTCCGCCACCGCGCTGTCGGTCGAGACGGGCGTGCCGCTGCCCACCGCGCAGAAGCTCGTCGGGCGGCTGGCGGCGGCGGGGTTGTTGCGGACGCAGCGCGGCGCCGCCGGCGGCTTCGTGCTGGCGCGGGCGGCGGAGACGATCAGCCTCGCCGACATCGTCGAGGCGGTGGACGGGCCGATCGCGCTCACGGTGTGCGTCGACGAGGCGCGGCACGACTGCGCGCTGGAAGGCTCGTGCCTCGTCCGGCCGCATTGGGCGGTGGTCAACGGCGCGGTGCGGCAGGCGTTCGCGGGGGTGCCGCTCGATCGGCTCGCCGGCGTCCATGAAGAGGTGATAGCGTGAACGTGCGTAACGAAGCGGCCTTCGCCGCCGCCGAGAAGCTCTCCACCTACGAGTGGGGGTTCTCCTCGGATATCGAGCAGGATTTCGCGCCCAAGGGCCTGTCCGAAGACACAGTGCGCTTCATCTCGGCCAAGAAGGGCGAGCCCGAGTGGCTGCTCGACTGGCGGCTGAAGGCGTATCGCAAGTGGCTGACGATGGAGGGGCCGAACTGGGCCAAGCTCCACGTACCGCCGATCGACTATCAGGACGCCTATTACTACGCCGAGCCCAAGAAGCGCGCCACGATCGCCTCCTTGGACGAGCTCGATCCCGAGATCCGCCGCACCTACGAGAAGCTCGGCATCCCGATCGAGGAGCAGAAGATCCTCGCCGGCGTCGAGGATGCCGATGCCTCGCCGGTGAACGCGAACAGCGGCCGCAAGATCGCCGTGGACGCGGTGTTCGACAGCGTGTCGGTCGCCACCACCTTCCGCGCCGAGCTGGAGCGGGCGGGCGTCATCTTCCGCTCGATCTCGGAAGCGGTGCGCGAATATCCCGAGCTGGTCCGCAAGTGGCTGGGCAAGGTGGTGCCCGCGCACGACAACTATTTCGCGACGCTCAACAGCGCGGTCTTCTCCGACGGGACGTTCGTCTACATTCCCGAGGGCGTGCGCTGCCCGATGGAGCTTTCCACCTATTTCCGCATCAACGCCGCCAACACCGGCCAGTTCGAGCGCACGCTGATCGTCGCCGACAAGGGCAGCTACGTCAGCTACCTGGAGGGCTGCACCGCGCCGCAGCGCGACGAGAACCAGCTCCACGCCGCCGTCGTCGAGCTGGTCGCGCTGGACGACGCCGAGATCAAATATTCGACGGTGCAGAACTGGTACCCCGGCGACGCCGAGGGCAAGGGCGGCATCTACAATTTCGTCACCAAGCGCGCGCTGTGCCAGGGCGCGCGATCCAAGGTGTCGTGGACGCAGGTGGAGACCGGATCGGCGATCACCTGGAAATACCCGTCCTGCGTGCTGGCGGGGGAGGAGAGCGTCGGCGAGTTCTACTCGGTCGCCGTCACCACCAACCGCCAGCAGGCGGATACCGGCACCAAGATGATCCATCTCGGCAAGGGCTCGCGTTCGACGATCGTGTCGAAGGGCATCTCGGCGGGCCGGTCGGACAACACCTATCGCGGCCTCGTCCGCGTCGGGCCGACCGCCGAGGGCGTGCGCAACCACACCCAGTGCGACTCGCTGCTGCTCGGCGGCGAGTGCGGCGCGCACACCGTGCCGTATATCGAGGTGCGCAACCCCTCGGCGCAGATCGAGCACGAGGCGACGACCAGCAAGATCAGCGACGACCAGCTCTTCTACGCGATGCAGCGCGGCCTCTCGGCGGAAGAGGCGGTGGCGCTGATCGTCAACGGCTTCGCGCGCGAGGTGCTGCAGCAGTTGCCTATGGAGTTCGCGGTCGAGGCGCAGAAGCTGCTGGGGATCTCGCTTGAGGGGAGCGTGGGGTGATGGCGACGCTCTACGACTCCGACTTCTATGGCTGGACGCAGGAGCAGGCGGCGAAACTGCGAACGCTTCTCGATCAGCAATCGAACCTGGATATCGATATCGAGAACATCCTTGAGGAGATCGATAGCTTGGGTCGCAGCGACTACCGCCAGATCGTGAGCCGGCTGGAGGAGATCTGCATCCATCTTCTCAAGCTGCATTACTCCACGCTGCTGGAGTGCGAGCGGCTGTGGAAGAACTCGGTTCGCGGACAGCGGACCCGGATCGCACGACTGTTGCGGGAAAGTCCGTCGCTGAGACCGCGCCTCGGCGACGCCCTCGCCGCCGGGTACGAAGACGCCTTGCGGCACTTCGGCGACGAGAAGCTGATCGAGCTGTGTATGCCGGACCAACTGCCGGGCACATCGCCCTTCGATCTGGACAATTGTCTCGTCGAAGACTGGTGGCCCGAACTGCGTGGACGCAATTGATGCTCACCATTGAAAACCTCCGCGCCGAAATCGACGGCAAGCCGATCCTCGACGGCCTTTCGCTTGCCGTCAGCGCGGGCGAAATCCATGCGATCATGGGGCCTAACGGTGCGGGGAAGTCCACGCTCGCCTACACGCTCGGCGGCCGGCCGGGTTATGAGGTGACGGACGGCTCGGCGACGTTCGATGGCGCCGACCTGCTCGCGATGGAGCCGCACGAGCGCGCGGCGGCCGGGCTGTTCCTCGGCTTCCAGTATCCTGTCGAGATACCCGGCGTCTCCAACCTCCAGTTCCTGCGCGAGGCGCTGAACGCGCAGCGCAGGGGGCGGGGCGAGGCGCCGCTCTCGGGCGGCGAGTTCATCCGGCTCGCGCGCGCGCAGGCCGACGCGCTGGGGCTCGACCCGGAGATGCTCAAGCGGCCGGTCAATGTCGGCTTCTCGGGCGGCGAGAAGAAGCGCAACGAGATGGTGCAGATGGGCATCGTCGACCCGAAGCTCGCGATCCTCGACGAGACCGACAGCGGGTTGGACATCGATGCGCTGAAGGCGGTGGGCCACGGCATCAACACGATCATGCGCCGGCCGGACAAGGCCGTGTTGCTCATCACCCACTATCAGCGGCTGCTCGACTATGTGCGGCCGGATTTCGTGCACGTGCTCGCCGCCGGCCGCATCGTGCGCTCGGGCGGGCCGGAGCTGGCGCACGAGCTGGAGCGCGAGGGTTACGCCCGGATCACGGGCGAGCTCGCGGCGTGACGATGCTGCTCGACCTGCCGACGACGCGCGAGGAGGGGTGGCGCTGGTCGGAACTCGATCGGCTGCCCGCGCTCGCCGCGGGCGGGCGGCAAGGCGGCGCACCCGATCCGGCCGGGTATCTGATCGGCTGCGGCGGCCCGCGCCTGGTGTTTGTCGACGGCGCGTTCGACGCCGCCGCCTCCGATCCGCAGGACGTGGGCGTCGGCGCCGTCGAGGCCGGCAGCGCCCACGCGCTCGCGCGCCTGACGCGGGGCGCGGAGGGTTGGACGCTGACTCTCGGCCCCGACGCCGCACCCGCCGCCACCATCGAGATCGTCCACCTCGGCACCGGCGGCGCCAGCCACCTCCCCGCGCGCATCGCGCTGGCGGCGGGCGCGCAGGCAAGCGTCGTCGAGACGTTCGCGGGCGCCGGCTGGGCCAACCGGCTGACGGCGATCGATCTCGCGCGCGGTGCCCGGCTGATGCGATCGATCCGCATCGTGGCGGACGACGGCTACGTCTCGCTGCGCGACGAAGCGACGCTCGCGGCGGGCGCCAGCCTCGTGACGATCGCGCTCGGGGCGGGCGGCGCGGACGCGCGCTTCGACGCGCACGTCACGCTCGCCGGGCCGGAAGCCTATGCCGAGGTCGGCGGCGCGCTTCTCACGCGCGGGCGGCAGCGGCAGGAGGCGGCGGTGGTGCTGCGCCACGCTGCCCCGCACGGCCAGAGCCGTCAGACGTGGCGCGCGGTCGCCGCCGATCAGGCGGTGGCGTCGCTCGCCGCGCGCGTCGAGGTGGCGCGCGACGCGCAGAAGACCGACGGCGAGCAGAGCCTGCGCGGTCTGCTCCTCAAGCGCACCGCGACGGTGAACCTCAAGCCCGAGCTGGAGATCTTCGCCGACGTCGTGAAGTGCGCGCACGGCGCCACCGTCGGCGAACTGGACGCCCAGGCGCTGTTCTACCTCGCCAGCCGCGGCGTGCCCCCCGGACGCGCGGAGGCGCTGCTCACCCACGCCTTTGTCGCACAGGCGATCGATCGCATCGGCGAGGAGCGGGTAGCGGAGGCGTTCGCCGCCGACGCCGATCGCTGGCTGGAGCAGGCGCTGTGAACCGCTTTCCTACATGCCTGCCGCCGTGGCAGGATGGTCCGGCCATGGCCCCGTCCGCCCATCGTCGCACCCGTCGCCCCGCGACGGCGGCCGAGGGGGCGTTCGACGCCCCACGTGGCGTCAACTTCGTCAACTTCGCCGCCCCGCGACTCGGGAGCGCGTCGGCATGAGCACCGTCCTCGAACGCCCGCTCGACGTCGTCGCGGACTTCCCGGCGATCCCGGCCGGCTGGGCCTATCTCGACACCGCCGCCACCGCGCAGAAGCCCAAGCCGGTGATCGACGCCATCGCGCGCGGTTATGGCGAGACCTACGCGACGGTGCATCGCGGCGTCTATGCGCGCTCCGCCGACATGACGATCGCCTACGAGGCGGCGCGCAGGCGGGTGGCAGCCTTCCTCGGCGCGGCTAGCGCGGACGAGATCGTGTTCGTGCGCGGCGCGACCGAAGGCATCAACCTCGTCGCGCAGTGCTGGGCGGCGACGCAGCTCAAGGCGGGCGACCGCATCCTGCTCAGCCAGTTGGAGCACCATGCCAACATCGTGCCGTGGCAGATGGCCGCGCAACGCGTCGGCGCCGCGATCGACGTCTGCCCGCTGACGGCGGACGGCCGCATCGATCTCGACGCGGCGGAGGCGATGCTCACGCCCGCGCACAAGCTCGTCTCCCTCGCGCACGTCTCCAACGTGCTCGGCTCTATCCTAGACGTGCACCGCGCGGTGGAAATCGCGCACCGCGTCGGCGCGAAAATCCTGATCGACGGTTGCCAGGCCGTGCCGCGCCTGCCCGTCGACGTGACGGCGCTGAACTGCGACTTCTACGTCTTCTCGGGCCACAAGCTCTACGGGCCGACCGGCATCGGCGTGCTGTGGGGCCGGGCCGAGCTGCTCGATAGGATGCCGCCGTGGCAGGGGGGTGGCGCGATGATCGACCGCGTGTCGTTCGAGCGCACCACCTACGCCGCCCCGCCCGCGCGGTTCGAGGCGGGAACGCCGCATATCGTCGGCGCGCTCGGGCTCCATGCCGCGATCGATTACGTCGACGCGATCGGCCTTTCCCGCATCCACGCGCACGAGGCGGCGCTGGTGGCCAACGCGCGAGAGGCGCTGCGCGGCATCAACTCGGTGCGGCTGCTCGGCCCCGACGACTCCGCCGGCATCGTCTCCTTCGCGGTCGGCGGGGTGCATCCGCATGACGTCGGCACCATATTGGACGAGGCGCACGTGGCGATCCGCGCCGGCCACCATTGCGCGCAGCCGCTGATGGCGGCGCTGGGCGTGGAGGCGACGGCGCGTGCGAGCTTCGGGGTCTATAACGGCCCGCAGGATATCGAGGCGCTGGTCGACGGCGTGCGCCGAGTAACGAGGATTTTCGGGTGAGCGACTACCGGATCGAGCAAGCGGACCACGCGCCAGAGACGCCGCCTCGCGCACGCGTGAGCGACGCGGAGGAGGGCCGCTCGCGCGACTATCTCGACGGCTTCCTGGCGCAGAGGCCGCAGGACGTGTCGCCAGGCGAGCCCGGCGGCGCATTGTACGATGGCGTGATCGAGGCGCTGAAGGAGATCTTCGATCCCGAAATCCCGGTGAACATCTACGATCTGGGCCTGATCTACGGCGTCGACGTCGCCGCCGAGCACGTCGCCGTCACCATGACGCTGACGACGCCGCACTGCCCGGTCGCTGAGTCGATGCCCGGAGAGGTGGAGCTTCGCGTCGCGCAGGTGCCGGGCGTGGCCACGGCGGAGGTCAACCTCGTCTGGGATCCGCCGTGGGATCCGCAGAAGATGTCGGACGAGGCCAAGCTCGAACTGGGAATGCTGTGACACCCGGATCGAAGTGGCACTTCGATCCGGGCAGAAGGAAGTAGGATGGCAACGAAGCTCCGTACCCGCCCCGCCGCGATCATCCTCACCTCGTCCGCCGAGGCGCGGATCGCCGGCCTAATGGCGCAGGCTCCCGAGGGCACCGTCGGCGTCAAGCTGTCGACGCCGCGGCGCGGCTGCTCGGGGCTTGCTTACTCGGTGGACTATGTGGCGAAGTCCGATCCGCTGGACGAGCGGATCGAGACGCCGGGCGGCGCCTTCTTCGTGGACGCAGGCTCGGTGCTGTACCTGATCGGATCGACGATGGACTGGGTGGAGGACGATTTCACCGCCGGTTTTGTCTTCCAGAACCCCAACGCCAAGGGCGCGTGCGGCTGCGGCGAGAGCTTCACGGTGTGATCGGTTCGGGCTAGGGGGCGGGCGGATGCTGCCCGCGCTCGCCCACATCAATGCCTGGATCTTCGATCTCGACAATACGCTTTACCCGGCGTCCGCCGACCTGTTCGGCCAGATCGACAAGCGCATGACCGCGTTCGTGGCGCGCGCGCTGAACCTCCCCCACCCGCAAGCCTACGCCACGCAGAAGCGCTTCTTCCAAGAGCATGGCACCACGCTCTCGGGCCTGATGCGCGAGCACGATGTCGATCCGCACGCCTTCCTGGCCGACGTTCACGCGATCGAGCTCGACGTGATCGCCGAGGATGCGCGCCTCGCCCGCCTGATCGCCGCGCTGCCCGGCCGCAAGCTCGTCTTCACCAACGGCGACGAGCCCTACGCGCGCCGCGTGCTCGCGAGGCTCGGCCTCTCCGACACGTTCGAGGCGGTGCACGACATCCACGCCTGCGCGTACCTGCCCAAGCCCGATCCTGCCGCCTATGCCGGCTTCTGCGCGGCGACGGGGGTCGACCCGACGCGCGCCTGCTTCGTCGAGGACATGGCGCGCAACCTGAAGCCCGCCAAGGCGATCGGCATGGCGACGGTTTGGATCGACAACGGCTCCGAACAGGGTGCCGACCCGGACCGGGGCTATGTCGACTTCACCATCGCCGATCTTGGCGACTGGTTGCACTCGATCCTGGAGGATGCATGAGCGATCTCGCGACCGTCATCGACGAGGCATGGGAGGCGCGCGACACGCTCGGCCACGCCACCGGCGATCCGGTGCGCGCCGCCGTGGAGGAGGCGCTCGCCGGGCTCGACGCCGGGCGACTGCGCGTCGCCGAACCCGACGGGAACGGCGGCTGGCGCGTCAACCAGTGGCTCAAGAAGGCGGTGCTGCTCTCCTTCCGCCTCAACGACAACATGCTCGTCGAGGCGGGTGCCGCGGGCGCGCCCGCATTCGACAAGGTGCCTTCCAAGTTCGACGGCTGGGACGACGAGGCGTTCCGCGACGCGGGCTTCCGCGCGGTGCCGGGCGCGATCGTCCGGCGCGGTGCGTTCGTGGGCCGAGGCGCGGTGCTCATGCCGAGCTTCGTCAATATCGGCGCGCATGTCGGCGACGGCACGATGGTGGACACCTGGGCGACGGTCGGCTCCTGCGCGCAGATCGGCCGCAACGTCCACCTGTCGGGCGGGGCGGGCATCGGCGGCGTGCTGGAGCCGTTGCAGGCCAACCCGGTGGTCATCGAGGACGGTTGCTTCGTCGGCGCGCGTTCCGAAGTGGCCGAGGGCGTGATCGTCCGGGAAGGCGCGGTGCTGTCGATGGGCGTGTATCTCGGCGCCTCCACCAAGATCGTCGATCGCGCCACCGGCACCGTCACGCGCGGCGAGGTGCCGCCCTACGCGGTGGTGGTGCCCGGCACGCTGCCGGGCAAGGATGGCGGGCCGGGCCTCTATTGCGCGGTGATCGTCAAGACGGTGGATGCGCAGACCCGCGCCAAGACGGGCATCAACGAGCTGCTGCGCGACTGATGCGCGCGCTTCTCGCCCTGCTGCTGACGCTTGCCGGGATGGCGCGGGCCGAGTTGCCCGTCCGGCCCGCCCGAGTGGTCCGCGTGCTTCGGCACGATCCGGGGGCGTTTACCGAGGGACTCTTCTGGCTGAACGGCCGCTTCTACGAGAGCACGGGCGAGCCCGGCCGCTCCTCGATCCGCGTGACCGATCCCGCGACCGGCCGCGTGCTGCGCAAGGTGGACATTCCGCCGCCAACCTTTGGCGAAGGCATCGTCGCCTGGAAGGACGAGATCGTCAGCCTGACGTGGCGCGACGGACGCGGCTGGCGCTGGCGGCTCGCCGACTTCAAGCGCCTGTCCGAGTGGCGCTACCCCGGCGAGGGCTGGGCGTTGACCAGCGACGGCCGCTCGCTCATCATGTCCGACGGGACGCCCGAGCTGCGCTTCCTCGATCCGGTGACGCTGAGGGAGCGCCGGCGGTTGACCGTCACCGCCGAGGGGCGCCCGCTGCCGATGCTCAACGAGCTTGAGTGGGTGCAGGGCGAGATTCTCGCCAATGTCTGGATGACCGATCGCATCGCGCGCATCGACCCCGACACCGGCCGGGTCGTCGGCTGGATCGACGTCTCGGCGCTGCACGACCGCGTCGGTCGCGACAATAACGACGCGGTGCCCAATGGCATCGCGTGGGATGCCAAAGGTCGCCACCTCTACGTGACCGGCAAGGACTGGCCGAAGCTGTTCGAGATCGCCGCGCCGAAGAGCCGCTGAGCTATCTCGCCTCGGCGAGCAGCCTGGCCATGTCGGCGCTCGCCCAGTCCTTGTCGCCGACCATCCGCCACACCTCGCGCCCGTGTGAGTCATAGAGGATGGTGGTCGGCAGCACGTCGACCTTGAGCGCCTCCATCAGGCCCATCTTCGTGTCGGTGTAGGGGGTGAGCGCGGCGAAGCGGTGCGCCGCCCAGAACGGCCCGACCTGCGCGTCGCCGCCCGTATCCTGGCTGACGGCAACGACCTGGAGCCGGCCCTTCTCGCGCGCCGCCAGCGTGTCGAGCGTCGGCAGCTCACGCACGCAAGGGCCGCACCACGTCGCCCACAGGTTCACGAGCAGCGGCTTGCCCCGGAAGGAGGCGAGCGTCGCCGGCGCGCCTCCGGGCGCCGCGAAGGGCAGCGCCGGCGCCGCCTGCCTCGCGTGGCCGCGATCGATTGCGCCGCTAGGTGCCGGAGGCGGCGCTGCCGGACGGCCTTCGCCGGCAGCGGCTTCGGGTTGCCGTGCCGGGGGCTTGGCCCTATCGCACCCCGCTGTCGCGAGGACGGCCGCGAGCGGGAGGCAGGCGATCAGCGAGGGGCGCAACACGGGCTCCAATCCGATGTGGGGCGGCCGTTTCGCCGAAGGGCCGGCGGCGGTGATGCGTGAGATCAACGCGTCGCTTCCCTTCGACAGGCGGCTGTGGCGGCAGGACATAGCGGGCTCGAAGGCGCATGTCGCCATGCTCGGGATGCGCGGCATCGTCGATCCCGCCGACGCCGCCGCGATCGGCGAAGGGTTGGAGCGCGTCTCCGACGAATATGGGCGCGAGGGCGTGCCCGCCGACCTCGCGCTCGAAGACATCCACATGGCGACCGAGAGCCGGCTCACCGAGCTTATCGGTCCCGTCGCGGGGCGGCTCCACACCGCGCGCTCGCGCAACGATCAGGTCGCGACCGACTTCCGGCTGTGGGTGCGCGACGCGATCGACGCGGTCGGCGAGTGGCTGGCCGGCCTGCAGCGCGCGCTCGTCGGCCGCGCCGACGAGCATGCCGACAGCGTGATGCCGGGCTTCACCCATCTCCAGTCCGCGCAGCCGGTGACGCTCGGCCACCACCTGCTCGCCTATTACGAGATGCTCCGCCGCGATCGTTCGCGCTTCGCCGACGCGCGTGCGCGGATGAACGAATGCCCGCTTGGATCGGCCGCGCTCGCCGGCACCGGCTTTCCGATCGATCGGCGGGCGACGGCGCACGCGCTCGGCTTCGAGCGGCCGACCGCCAACTCGCTCGACGCGGTGTCGGATCGCGATTTCGCGCTCGACTACCTCTCGGCGGCCGCGCAATGCGCGCTCCATCTCTCCCGGCTCGCCGAGGAGATCGTGCTATGGGCATCGCAGCCCTTCGGCTTCGTCTCGCTGTCCGATCAATGGTCGACGGGCTCGTCGATCATGCCGCAGAAGCGCAATCCCGACGCCGCCGAGTTGGTGCGCGGCCATGCCGGAAGGATCATCGGCGCGTTCACCGCGCTGATGGTGACGATGAAGGGGCTGCCGCTCGCCTATTCGAAGGACATGCAGGACGACAAGCCGCCGGTGTTCGAGGCGCACGACCTGCTCGCGCTATCGCTCGCGGCGATGACCGGAATGGTCGAGACGCTGAGCTTCCGCACCGAGCGGATGCGCGCGGCGGCCGAGGCCGGCTTCGCCACCGCCACCGACCTGGCCGACCGTCTGGTCCGCGTGGCGGGCGTGCCGTTCCGCGAGGCGCACCACGTCACGGGCGCGGTGGTGAAGGCGGCCGAAGCGAAGGGCTGCACGCTCGCCGAGCTCTCGCTCGAAGAGCTGCGCGCGATTGATCCGCGCATCGACGAGGACGCGCGCGCCGCGCTGTCCGTTGATGCCTCGGTGGCGGCGCGAACCAGCGAGGGCGGCACCGCGCCCGTCCGCGTTCGTGAGCAGATCGCGATCGCGCGCGACGCGCTGGGGATGGAGGCATGAGGCGGATCGGGATCGCGCTGCTGCTCGCGCTGGCGGTGGCCGCCTGCGGCAAGAAGCAGCCGCTCCGGCCGGCGGACAACGCCGCGCTGCCGGTGAAACCGCGCACCGCTGCCGCGCAGCCGACGCCTGACCAGCTCCTGACGCCGGGCGCGCAGGCGCGGCCGACGCGCTTCAACGAGCTTCTCACGAAAAGCCAGGAACTCCAGTCCGACCGCTTCGACATGCCGCCGCCGGGCTGACGCGGATGGATCATTTCGAGCTGAGGGGCGGCGCGATGCACGCCGAGGACGTGGCGCTCGCCGAGATCGCGGATGCGGTCGGCACGCCCGTCTATGTCTATTCCGCCGCCACCATCCGCCGACACGCCCGCGTGTTCGCCCGTGCCGTGGGCCGGCTCGGAATGGGTGCGCCGCTCGTCGCCTTCGCGGTCAAGGCCAATCCCAATGCCGCTGTGCTCTCCGTCCTGGCGGCGGAGGGCTGCGGCGCCGATGTCGTCTCGGGCGGCGAGATCGCGCGCGCGCTGGCCGCCGGCATCCCGGGCGAGCGCATCATCTTCTCCGGCGTGGGCAAGACCGCCGAGGAGATGGGCTACGCGCTCGACGCCGGTGTCGGCCAGTTCAACCTCGAATCGGAGGAGGAGGCCGAGGCGCTCTCCGCCGTCGCCTGCGCGCGTGGCGCGGCCGCGCCCGTCGCGTTTCGCGTCAATCCGGACGTGGACGCCGGCACCCATGCCAAGATCTCCACCGGCAAGTCCGAGAACAAGTTCGGCATTCCCTACGATCAGGCGCTCGCCGCCTACGCGCGCGCCGCGGCGCTGCCCGGCCTGGCGGTGCGTGGCGTCGCGGTCCACATCGGCAGCCAGCTCGTCGATCTCGGCCCGCTCGCCGCCGCCTTCGCGCGGATCGGCGGGCTGATCGCGGACCTGCGCGCCGCCGGTCACACCATCGTGACCGCCGATCTCGGCGGCGGGCTCGGGGTGCCTTACGATCCCGTTCTGCCGCCGCCGCCCACGCCCGACGCCTACGCCGCGATGGTCGACGGGGCGACCGCCGGCTGGAACGCGCGGCTGATGTTCGAGCCCGGTCGCCTCATCGTCGGCAATGCCGGCGTGCTGCTCACCCGCGTCGTGCGCGTGAAGCCGGGCGTCGCCGCGCCGTTCGTGATCGTCGATGCCGGCATGAACGACCTGATGCGCCCCGCGCTCTACGACGCGTGGCATGATATTCGCGCGGTGACGCCTTCGGGCGAGCGCTTCGTCGCCAACATCGTCGGCCCGGTCTGCGAGACGGGGGACACCTTCGCGACGGGGCGCACGATGGACGCGGTGACCGGCGGCGATCTGGTCGCGTTCATGACGGCCGGCGCCTACGCCGCGACGATGGCATCGACGTACAACTCGCGGCCGCTGACGCCCGAGGTGATGGTAAGCGGATCGCAATGGGCGATCGTTAGGCGCCGATTGCCGATCGAGGCGTTGATCGCCGCGGATGACGTGCCGGAGTGGGCGCGCACCGCGGCATAGAAGGGGGTCACATGGCGAAGCCGGTCAAGAAGGCGGTGTTCCCGGTCGCGGGCTTCGGCACGCGCTTCCTGCCCGCCACCAAGGCGGTGCCCAAGGAGCTGCTGCCCGTCGTCGACCGGCCGCTGATCCAGTATGCGATCGACGAGGCGCTGGCCGCCGGCATCGAGCAGATGATCTTCGTCACCGGGCGCGGCAAGGGTGCGATCGAGGACTATTTCGATACCGCCTTCGAGATCGAGGCCGATCTCGTCGCCAAGAAGAAGGACAAGATCCTCGATCTCGTCGCCGGCACCCGGCTGGGGCCGGGGCAGGCGGCGTTCGTGCGCCAGCAGGTGATGGCGGGCCTCGGCCACGCGGTGTGGTGCGCGCGCCACGTGACCGGTGACGAGCCGTTCGCGGTGCTGCTGCCCGACGAGCTGCTGTGGAACCCGGCCAGGCCGTGCCTCAGCCAGATGATGGACAGCTACGAGGCGCATGGCGGCAGCGTCATCGCGGTGGTCGAGGTGCCGCAGGCGCATACCGGTCGCTACGGCATCGTCGATCCCGGTGCGGTGGACGGCGCCACGATCGAGGTGAAGGGCTTCATCGAGAAGCCCGATCCGGCCGTGGCCCCGTCGCGGCTGGCGGCTGTCGGCCGCTACATCCTCGATCCAAAGGTGATGCACCTGCTGGAGGATCAGGAGCGTGGCGCCGGCAACGAGATCCAGCTCACCGACGCGCTCGCGCGGCTGATCGGCCAGCAACCCTTCCACGCCCACGTCTTCGACGGCGCGCGCCATGATTGCGGCGAGAAGGTGGGCTTCATCCAGGCCAACGTCGCGCTGGCGCTGGAACGCGACGACATCGCCGCCGATCTGCGCGCCTACCTGAAGTCGCTCTGACCGTTCACCGCCCTAGCATCAGCTTGGCGAACAGGCTGACGCTATGCGGATGCCGCCCATAAGCCGCATCGAGCCGCATCGACTTGGCATAGGCGCTCGCGGCGCCACCGAGCGCCACGGCGAAGCTGCGTCCCAGCGGCAGCGTGTACGCGTAGCCGGCGGTGAACTTGCTCACGCGGAACGCCTGGCGCGCGAGCGGATCGTCGATCCCGGCTTGCTCCTCGCGCTCGAACAGCTCGGAATTGAGCACGTTCTCGAAACGGCCGAACAGCGCGTGGCGCGGCGAGACCGCCCACGTCCCCTCCACCAGCCACGCGGGCAGCACGCGGCCGGGCTGGAGATCCTTGCGCGACCAGGCGGCGGTGAGGTCCAGCCCGTGCGCGGAATAGCTGGCGCTGGCGATCAGCCGCCCCTCGTCGCGGCCAGGGTGCAGCGCCTCCGGTTTGTCGAGGTGGCCGTAGCTGATCTCGGCCGAGAAGGCGGGCGACGCCATCCACGTCGCGCGTACCGACCAGCTGTCGAGCCACGGCGTCTCGATATTGGTGCGGTTCTCGCCCGGCTCGCGGCCCTTGAAGGCGGAAGCCTCCACCTGCCAATGCCGCGTCGCGTAGCCGCCGGTGACGACGCCGTAGGTGATGTGCGTCGAATCGAACCAGTGGTGCGTGATCGGCGCCTCGGGATCGAAGCGCGCCGCGCCGCGATGCATGAACGCCGCCGGCCCGAGCGCCGGCTCCCCCGGCAGGCCGCCGTAGAGGAACAGCGTGCCACCCCCGACGTCGCGATCGATGCGGGCCGACAGCTCCATGAACAGGTCGTGGGGATGCTGGCGGTCGATCAGCGCCTCGCCATACGCCGTCTCGCCCGTGGCGAAGAGGTTGGGATAGCCACGCTGGCCCATGAGCGGGTCGGCCGACAGCATCGCGCGCAGCGTCAAGCCGGTGCTGCCGGCCAGTCCGCGGGATGCCTGCACCATCGCCATCGACTGGACGAACGCCCTGGCGGAGCCGCGCGGCCCACCCTGATCGGTGGTGCTGCCCCAGGCATAGCCGTGCGCCATGATCGACCAGTCGCCCACCATGGCGTGCAGCCCGCGCATGCGATCGTTGAACGGCAGCCGGGCGGTGCCCGAGCCATAGGAGGACGTGCCGTCGCCCATCGCCATGCCGGCCATGCTGTCTCCGGGCATCATCCCCGCCATCTCGTGGTCGAGTTGGGCGTTCGGTATGTCGTGGCCGGTGGCAGTCTCCGGCCTCATCACCCCGGGCATGTCGTCGTGGCTCGTCGCCGGCTGCGCGACGAGCGGGGCGGGCAGCGCACACAGCGCGGCCGCCAGCCGATCTCGATAGGTCATGATCGTCTCCCTCGTCGCGATCGCGCGGGGAGCGGATGCTCCTCGCGCTAGGCGGCGCGGCGCGGAGGAGGCGGATCGAAACCGATGCGGCGACCGATCAGCGTCGCCGGCGCGGGCTCGTGCGGAGCGCCAGCCGGAAGCGTCGCCCCATGCTCGATCGCCAGCCTCTCCGGCGCCACCGCGCAACCGACGCAGGTATGAGTCGCCGCCTGCCCGTCGTCGTGGCAGCCGGCCGGCGCCGTGGCATGATGCGCCGCGGGCAGGGCGTGAACGCGCGCGGGCGCGGCGGGCGCGAGGCCGAGGACGCCGACGACCGCGAGCAGGAGGAGGACGAGCCGTCGCATCGGCCTCTTCGCTACCCGCCGGCTTCCCGGCTTGGCAAGCGAGGGAGCGTGCGGGACAAGGCGCGATGCACAGCCTGCCCGTCTTCCTGCGCCTCGAAGGGCGTCCGGTGATCCTCCTAGGCACCGGCGAGGCTGCGGATGCCAAGCGCCGCCTGCTCGCCCGCGCCGGCGCGGCTATCGTCGACGAGGCGACCGACGCCGCGCTCGCCATCGTTGCGATCGAGGAGCAGGAGCCGGCGCTCGCCGCCGTCGCGCGGCTGAAGGCGCGGGGCGTCCTCGTCAACGCGGTCGATCGCCCCGCGCATTGCGACTTCACGCTGCCCGCGATCGTCGATCGTTCGCCCGTGCTGATCGCGGTCGGCACGGGGGGGGCGTCCGCCGGGCTCGCCAAGGCGCTGAGGCAGCGGCTGGAGGCGCTGCTCCCCGCCTCGCTCGGTAGGCTGGCCGAAGCGCTCCACGCGGCGCGTGCGGAGCTTCGCGCGCGCTTCCCCGAAGCGGGCCAGCGACGTCGCGCGATCGACTCGGCGCTCGATCTTGGCGGGGCTCTCGATCCGCTCTCGGGAGCGGGCGACGTCGCCGCGTGGCTTGCCGAGCCTGATACGCGCTCCGGCAGCGGCGTCGAGCGCATCCGGCTGCGCTCCGCCGATCCCGACGAGCTCACGCTGCGTGAGGCGCGCCTGCTCGCCCGCGCCGATGTCGTGCGCCACGCCGCCGACGTGCCGCCCGCGATCCTCGATCGCGCCCGCGCCGACGCGGTGCGGATGACGGCGCACGGCGATCATCCCGGCCTCGTCGTCGAGATCGGCTGGGGCGATTGACGACCGCCGGGCCGCCACCCATCTTGGCGCCTATGGACAAGCTCGAACTCACCGACGCCGAGTGGCGCGAGCGCCTCTCGCCCGAACGCTACCAGATCCTCCGGCAGGCGGGGACTGAGCGTGCCTTTACTGGCAAGCTCTACGACAACCACGAGACGGGCGAGTATGTCTGCGCCGCGTGCGGGGCGGAGCTGTTCGACAGCGGCACCAAATATGACTCGGGCAGCGGCTGGCCGAGCTTCACCGAGCCCGCGAAGGACGGCGCCGTCGACGAGCATGTCGATCGCAGCCACGGCATGACGCGCACCGAGGTCACCTGCGCGCGCTGCGGTAGCCATCTCGGGCACGTCTTCCCGGATGGTCCGGGCGCCAACGGGCTGCGCTACTGCATCAACTCGGCCTCGCTGGATTTCGCGCCGAAGGCGGATTGATCCGGCTTAACTTGTGACAGGTCGGACGAGGCGGTAAGCGCGTGGCTGATCCATGGCCCGCCCGATCCGTCAGACGTCCCGGCCGGCGCCGCCTCCGCCGCCTCCAACCGGTCGTCCGTCCGCGCGCGGGCGGGGCGGCGCGGGCAGGCTGATCGGCACTATGTTCAAGATCCTGTTGGCGCTGGCGGTGGCGGCGCTGGTTGCGCTCCTCGTCGCGGTGTTCGTGACGATGGGCACGTTGCCGAGCTACGAGCAGCTCAAGACCTCGCAGAACGGGCAGATGATCCGCGTCCACGCCGCCGACGGCAGCGTGCTGGTGTCGCTTGGCCCGAGCTACGGCCAGTGGCTGCGCTCCGACCAGATCCCGCAGGTGATGAAGGACGCGATGGTCTCGGTCGAGGATCGTCGCTTCTATCGGCATCCCGGCATCGATCCGATCGGCATCGCGCGCTCGCTCGACGTGCGCGTCAGGCGCGGGCGGTTCACGCAAGGCGGATCGACGATCACGCAGCAGCTCGCGCGCAACGTCTTCCTGACGAACAACAAGACTTTCACGCGCAAGGTTCGCGAGGCCATCGTCGCCCTGGCGCTGGAGCGAAAATTTTCCAAGGACCAGATCCTCGAGCTCTACCTCAACAAGGTCTATTTCGGCGGCGGCAGCTACGGCATCGACGCCGCGTCGCGCCGCTTCTTCGGCCACGGAGCGGATCACCTGAGCCTCGCCGAGGCGGCGATCGTGGCGGGGCTCGTCAAGGCGCCGTCCAACTACTCGCCCACCGCCGACGCCGAGGCGGCCGTGGGCCGCGCCGGCGTCGTGCTCGACACGATGGTGGCGACCGGACATATCAGCCGCGCGCAGGCCGAGGACGCCAACCCGCACGCGGTCCGCCTCGCGCCCGCGCCTCGCCAGAACAGCGTGCGCTACTTCACCGACTGGGCGCTGCCGCAGCTCGACACGCTGATCGACGACCAATCCGAGCCGCTCGACGTCTGGACGACGCTCGATCCGAAGATGCAGCGTGCCGCCGACGCCGCGATCCAGCGCGATACGCCCAAGGGACTGCAGGGCGCGCTGGTGGCGATGGAGCGCGACGGGTCGGTGCGCGCGATGGTGGGCGGACGCGACTATATCTCGTCGATCTACAACCGCGCGACGCAGGCGGTGCGCCAGCCGGGATCGTCGTGGAAGCTGTTCGTGTATCTCGCGGCGATCGAAGGGGGCCACAAGCCCGACGAACCGATCGTCGACGAGCCGGTGACGATCGACGGCTGGAGCCCGCGTAACGACGAGCGGACTTACTCGGGCCAGATCAACATCCGCACTGCCTTCGCCTTCTCCCTGAACACGGTGGCGGCGAAGCTCGGCCAGATCGTCGGCTTCGACACGGTGGCGGACATGGCGCGACGCTTCGGGATCACCACGCCGATCGACACCCATCCCTCGATGGTGCTCGGCACCTCGGACGTCCGGCTGATCGACATGGTGCGCGCCTTCGCCGAGGTGGACAACCAAGGCGGGATGGTCGTTCCGTATGCGATCACCAAGGTCGTCGGGCCGGAGGACCGCATCCTGTACCAGCATACGGCACCCGAGCCGCGCGTGCTCGTCGCGCCCTGGGTGGCCGCCGAGATGACCGACCTCCTCCAGACCGCGGTCAACACCGGCACCGGACGGGCCGCGCAGATCGGCCGGCCAGTGGCAGGCAAGACGGGCACCACCTCCACGAATCGCGATGGCTGGTTTCTGGGCTTCTCGTCGGGGCTGACCACGGGCGTGTGGATGGGCCGCGACGATGCCAAGCCCAATCCCGGCCTCTACGGCGGTCGCGCACCGGCGCGAGCCTTCGCCGACTTCATGGGTCAGGCAGTGGCCAACCGACCGATCGTGCCGTTTCAAACCTCCGTTACCCTGCCCGAGTGGCAGCTCGAGCCCGACGACGAAGCCTATGGCGCGCCCGACAACGGCATCCCTACGCTCGACGAAAATGGCAATCCGGTGGCGCAGGATCGGCCGAGTGGCGGCGCCGACGGCGATCCGGGGCAGGCGCCCTCCGATCCCGACGCGGTGCAGGTGCGTCGCGGATCCCGGCCGATGCCGCAGACGCAGGACGATGATTGGTTCGGCCCGCCGCCGCCGCCCACCTCGCCTGGGCCCCAGGCGCGCGACGATGGGCGGCTCGATCGGCGGTGGCTGGACAAAGCGTTGGGGCGGAACGGCTGATGGTTGGCACGATCAGGGTCGGCATCGGCGGCTGGACCTACGAGCCGTGGCGCGGCACCTTCTTCCCGGACAAGTGGCCGCACGCGAAGGAGCTGGACTACGCCGCCTCCAAGCTGACCGCGATCGAGGTCAACGGCACCTACTATTCTAGCCAGAAGCCCGCGACCTTCGCCAAGTGGGGCAAGGCGGTGCCCGACGGGTTCAAGTTCGCGCTCAAGGCGTCGCGCTACTGCACCAACCGCAAGGTGCTGGCGGAGGCCGGCGAGTCGATCGCGCGCTTCTGCGGGCAGGGGATCGTGGAACTGGGCGACAGGCTCGGGCCGATCCTGTGGCAGTTCATGGCTACCAAAAAGTTCGCCGCCGACGACTTCGAGGCCTTCCTCAAGCTGCTGCCGGGGTCACGGGACGGCGTGCCGCTCGACCATGTTGTCGATGTGCGGCACGAGAGCTTCGCCTGCCCCGAGTTCGTCGCGCTCGCCCGAGCGGCGGGCGTCGCGATCTGCCACACCGACTCGGCTGACTACCCGGCGATCGGCGACGCCACCGGACCGCTTCGCTACGCGCGGCTGATGCGGACGGTGGAGGCGGAGGCGACCGGCTATGCTACGGACGCCATCGCGAACTGGGTGAACGTGGCACGCGGTTGGGCGGAGGGCCGCGGGGACGACCTGTTCCCGAAGGCTGACGAGACGCCAGGCAAGGACATGCCGCGCGACGCGTACCTGTTCTACATCAGCGGTGCGAAGGTCCGTGCGCCGCAGGCCGCGATGGCTACGATCGAGCGACTGACGGCCTCCTCATTCCCTCGAAGTTGATCCAATGGCGAGAAGACCGTTCGATCGTCAGAGCTTCGAAGTCAGCTCCGGCACCAGCTTGAACAGGTCGCCCACCAGGCCGATGTCCGCGACCTGAAAGATCGGCGCGTCCTCGTCCTTGTTGATGGCGATGATGGTCTTGCTGTCCTTCATGCCGGCGAGATGCTGGATCGCGCCCGAGATGCCGACCGCGACATAGACTTCCGGCGCGACGATCTTGCCCGTCTGGCCGACCTGATAGTCGTTGGGAGCATAGCCCGCGTCCACCGCCGCACGCGACGCGCCCACCGCCGCGCCGAGCTTGTCGGCGAGCGGATCGATGACCTCGTGGAACTTGTCGGACGCACCGAGCGCGCGGCCGCCCGAGACGATCACCTTGGCCGAGGTGAGCTCCGGCCGCTCCGACTTGGAGATTTCCGCGCCTACGAACGACGAGCCCACCGCCGCGCCGCCGGCGCCCACCGCCTCGACCTCGCCCGAGCCGCCCTCGCGCGCGGCCTTCTCGAAGGCGGTGCCGCGCACGGTGACGACCAGCTTCGAATCGCTCGACTTGACGGTGGCGATGGCGTTGCCCGCGTAGATCGGCCGCGTGAACGTCTTCTCGTCCTCGACGGAGAGGATGTCGGACACCTGCATGACGTCGAGCAGCGCGGCGACGCGCGGCGCGATGTTCTTGCCGTTGGCGGTGGCGGGCGCGACGAACGCGTCGTGGTGACCCATAAGCTCGACGATCAGCGGCGCCACCGCTTCGGGAAGGACGTGATCATAAACGTCGGCGTCGGCGACGTGGACCTTGCCGACGCCCGCGATCTTCGCCGCCGCCTCGCCGACCGCGCCGACGTCCTTGCCGGCGACGACGAGGTGGACCTCACCCAGCTTCGCCGCCGCCGTGACGGCGGAGAGCGTCGCGTCCTTGATGGAGCCGCTGTCGTGCTCGACCCAGACCAGCGTCTTCATGCCGCCACTCCCATGTTCTTCAGCTTGGTCACGAGCTCGTCGACATCGGCCACCTTGATGCCGGCGGTGCGCTTGGGCGGCTCCACCGTCTTGAGCGTCTCCAGGCGCGGCGCGGTGTCCACGCCGTAGTCGGCGGGAGTCTTGTTGGCGAGCGGCTTGGACTTCGCCTTCATGATGTTGGGCAGCGACGCGTAGCGCGGCTCGTTAAGGCGCAGGTCGGTGGTGACGATCGCGGGCAGCTCGATGGCGACCGTCTCCAGCCCGCCGTC
This sequence comes from Sphingomonas sp., assembly GCF_965200105.1. Lineage (GTDB taxonomy): Bacteria > Pseudomonadota > Alphaproteobacteria > Sphingomonadales > Sphingomonadaceae > Solisphingomonas. Next base: position 1,676,691 of record NZ_CBDATN010000002.1, on the reverse strand, counting down.
GACCTCGCGCGTCACGGTCGCCTTGTTGTCGGCGACCTCGACCTTGGAGGCGAAGGTGCCCTGCGGCCGGCCCATCAGCGCGGCGAGCATCTGCCCGGTCTGGTTCGAGTCGTCGTCGATCGCCTGCTTGCCGAGGATCACCAGCCCCGGCTGCTCCTCGTCGGCAATGGCCTTCAGGATCTTGGCGACGGCGAGCGGCTCGACGGTGTCGTCGGTCTGCACGAGAATGGCGCGATCCGCGCCCATGGCGAGCGCGGTGCGCAGCGTCTCCTGCGCCTTCTGCGGGCCGACGGAAATCGCCACGATCTCGGTCGCGACGCCCTTCTCCTTCAGCCGGATCGCCTCCTCGACGGCGATCTCGTCGAACGGGTTCATCGACATCTTGATGTTGGCGAGATCGACGCCCGAGCCGTCCGGCTTCACGCGCGGACGGACATTGTAGTCGATCACCCGCTTCACGGGCACGAGAACCTTCATGGCAGTCCCTTTGGTCTAGTTGGTCTAGGCGTGGATCAGGCCGCCTGCTTCACTTCCGCGACGATCTTGCGCGCGGCGTCGCCGAGATCGTCGGCGGGGACGATCCTGAGGCCGGAGCCGGCGAGTATCTCCTTGCCGCGCTCCACGTTGGTGCCCTCCAGCCGGACCACCAGCGGCACCTGGAGGTTCACCTCCTTGGCCGCCGCGATGATGCCGTCGGCGATGATGTCGCATTTCATGATGCCGCCGAAGATGTTGACGAGGATGCCCTTCACGGCCGGATCGGCGAGGATGATCTTGAACGCCGCCGTCACCTTTTCCGTGCTGGCGCCGCCGCCGACGTCGAGGAAGTTGGCGGGAAAGGCGCCGTTGAGCTTGATGATGTCCATCGTCGCCATGGCGAGGCCGGCGCCGTTCACCATGCAGCCGATATCGCCGTCGAGCTTGATGTAGGCGAGATCGTGCTTGGAAGCCTCGACCTCCATCGGATCCTCCTCGTCGAGGTCGCGCAGCTCGGCGACGTCCTTGTGGCGGAACATCGCGTTCGAATCGAACGACACCTTGGCGTCGAGCACCAGCAGCTTGGCGGCCCCCGAGGAGTCCGGGGTCGTCTCAACCAGCGGGTTGACCTCCAGCATCGCCATGTCGGTGGCGAGGAACGCCTCGTAGAGCTGCTTCGCCACCGTCTGCGCCTGCTTGGCGAGATCGCCCTTGAGCTTGAGCGCGAAGGCGACGGCGCGGCCGTGATGCGGCTGGAAGCCCTCGACGGGATCGATCGTGATCGTCTCGATCTTCTCAGGGCTGTCGTGCGCCACCGCCTCGATGTCCATGCCGCCTTCGGTGGAGACGACCATGGCGATGCGGCCGGACGCGCGATCCACCAGCATCGAGAGGTAGTATTCCTTGGCGATATCGGCGCCGTCGGTGACGTAGAGGCGGTTGACCTGACGGCCGGCCTCGCCGGTCTGCACCGTGACGAGCGTGTTGCCGAGCATGTCTTTCGCCGCCGCGTTCACCTCGTCGAGCGACTTGGCGAGGCGCACGCCGCCCTTGGCGTCCGGCCCGAGCTCCTTGAACTTGCCCTTGCCGCGGCCGCCGGCGTGGATCTGCGCCTTGACGACGTAGAGCGGCCCGGGCAGCTTCGTCGCCGCGTTCACCGCCTCGTCCGCCGACATCGCGGCATGGCCGGCGGGCACCGCCACACCGAACTTCGCGAGCAGTTCCTTGGCCTGATATTCGTGAATGTTCATGGCGTCCGCCGACTCCCGTATGCCCCGGCGTCGGTAGCGTCAGCCTGGGCGGGCGGCAACCCCGCGCCAGGCTGCTGTCAACCCATGATCGCACAGGCGAGGGTGGCACGTGACACGATGTCGGCAACTCGGGGATCGTCGATCGCGCTGAGGCGGCGGCTCAGCATCCGGGTACCGTGGCCGCCGCGGGGCTCCGCCTTCATCGCCGTCGCAAGCTCGTGGAGCTGATCGTCCGACAGATCGTGCGCGAGCTTGGGTGCGAGGCAGTGCGCGAGCTTCGGCTTCAGCCCCGCCTCGGCGAGCTTCGCCTCGATTCGAGCCTCGCGGGACACGCCGGAGCAGCTCGCCAGCAGGAGCAACGTGGCGGCGGTGCGGCGGAACGGCATGGCGGCGCTTAGCGCCACCGTGGCTGCATGCCGAGTGAACGCTCGCCTCGCGCTCCGCGCATCCCTATATCGACGAGGTGCATCCGTTCGCCGGCCTCGCCCTGTTCCTCGCCACCGTCGCCGCGATGGAGGCGGTCGCCTATGCGGCGCACCGCTGGGTGATGCATGGTTGGGGCTGGTTCCTGCACGCCAGCCATCATCGCGCGCGGCATGGCGTGTTCGAGCTCAACGATCTTTACGCCGTCATCTTCGCGCTGCCCTCGATCCTGCTGCTGGCAGGCGGGGTGCGCTGGGGCTGGTGGCCGGGTTGCACCTGGGTCGGAGCGGGGATCGCCGCTTACGGCGCGATCTACTTCGGTTTCCACGATTGGATCGTGCATCGCCGGCTGCCGCATCGCTACGTGCCGGGCTCGCGTTACATGAGGCGTATCGTGCAAGCGCATCGGCTCCACCACGTCATCGAGACGAAGGAGGGTACGGTAAGCTTCGGCTTCTTGGTGGCGCCGGCGCCCGAGCGACTGAAGGCCGAGATCGCGCGGCGGGGGCGCAGCGGCCTGCGCGCGCCGGTCAGGGAAGGTGTGCGAGCATCGCGGTGACGAGGGCTGCCGAGTTATCGGCGGCGTGCGCGGCGAAGACGTGCCAGCGATTGGGATGCGGATCGCCACCTGCGAGATCGGAGACACTCCGCAGCGCCACGAACGGCAGGCCGTGCGCGGAGGCGACCTGAGCCACCGCAGCCGATTCCATGTCGACCACGCGCGCGCCCCACGCCGTGAAGAGATGATCGTGATATGCGGCGTTGTCGACGAACACCGGGCTCGAGACGCCGCTGCCGCCGACGTGGATCGCCGGAAGCCGGCCGAGCCTGTCGTCATGCTTCAGCACCGCCTGCAACGATGCATCACGCACGACGGCTAGGAGGGCGGCATTCGCGTCGAACCACCGCCGCCACTCCGGGCCGCGCTCGCCCGGCACCTCGACCTGGCGGGCGTGGATCATACCGAATCCCGGTATGTCGGCGGGCGAGGCGAGCAGCCCGTCGCGGGGCGGCGCGAAGCCACCCGGCCCCTCCCGCGCGAAGGTCGCCTCCAGCGGCTGCGCCCAGCGTCCGGGCACCACCACGTCGCCGACGCCGAGCTTGGGATCGAGCCCGCCGGCAATGCCGGAGAACAGGAGGCGCGCCGGTCCGTAGCGCTGGATCGCGCGCTCCGCCGTCATCGCGGCGTTGATCATGCTCATGCCCGACAGGAACAGGAGCACCGGACGTCCCAGGATGCGGCCCGAGACGTAGCGCGTGCCCGCGATCCGCTCCTCGATCGGGTCTTTGACGAGCAGGCCGAGCGTCCGCCACTCGGGCTCGTAGGCGGACATGATCGCGGAAAGGCTCATCGCGGCCGCGTCCACAGGCCGTCGCGCGGGGTCGCCGGCAGCCGGTGACGCCGCGCCGCCTGCCAACCCGCGACGACGATCCAGCCGAGTTTGTCCGTCCGGCCCGTCGTCACTCGCGCGTCCCACGCGCGCCCGCCCCGGCGCGCCACCTCGCGCGCGATGTCGCCATAGATGCCGGCGGCCGCCAGCACCGCCCAGGCCGAGCGGAAGGGAAGCGCCGCCGCCCCGCCCCGCGCGCTCGCCTCATAGCGTTCGGCGAGCGCCGCCAGCCTGCGCCCGAGCACGGCGAGGCGGGGGCGGTAGGTGGGGCGCATATGCTCTCCCGGTGGCACGTCGATCTCGACCAGCCACGCGGCAGGCAGATAGCAGCGCCCCGCCGCCGCATCCTCGCCGACGTCGCGCGCGATGTTGGCGAGCTGGAAGGCGATACCGAGGTCGCACGCGCGATCCAACGTCGCGTCGTCGGCCGGGTCGACGCCCATCACGACCGCCATCATGCAGCCGACCGCGCCCGCGACATGGTAGCAGTAGCGATAGAGATCGTCTTCGGTGCGAGGCTGCCAGCCCTGTGCGTCGAGCGCGAAGCCGTCGATCAGGTCGTGCGCGAAGCGGGCGGGCAGCCGCGTCTCGGCGGCGACAACGCCCAACGCATCGAACGCCGGGTCTCCCGTCGGTTCGCCAGCGAGGGCACGCGCGGTCAATGTCCGCATCAGCGACAGGCTCGATTGCGGATCGGCGACCGGCCGCATCCCGTGGCCCAGCACCTGCCCGTCGGCAGTATCGTCGCACGCCCGGCACCAGGCGTAGAGCAACTGCGCGCGCTCCCGCGTCGCCGGATCGAACAGCCGCGAGGCGGCGGCGAAGGATTTCGAGCCCGCCGCGATGGTGCGGCGCGCGTGGCCGACCAGCGCCGCCCTATCCATCGCCCCTCAAAGCTCGTCGGCCGTCATGGCGGCAATCGGCACGTGCGGGCGGTAGGCGGCCATGCGGTCGAGCAAGCGGCCGCAATCGTCGTCGACGATCAGGATGTCGCGGTGCATCGGCCGGACGAAGCCCGTCTCAGCCATCGTCGCGGCGAACGCGATCAGCCCGTCATAATAGCCCGCGACGTTGAGCAGCCCCACCGGCTTGGCATGATAGCCGAGCTGCGCCCAGCTCATCGCTTCCCAATGCTCGTCCATCGTGCCGACGCCACCCGGCAACGTGAGAAAGCCGTCCGCCATGTCGGCGAAGGCGGCCTTGCGCTCGTGCATCGTCCTGACGGTCACGAGCGAGGAGAGGCCGCGATGCGCGAGCTCCGCCTCCACCAGCGCGCCCGGGATGACGCCGTGAACGGTGCCGCCCGCCGCCAGCGCGCTTTCCGCCAGCGCGCCCATCAGCCCCAGCCGTCCGCCGCCGTAGACGACGGCGATGCCGCGCTCCGCCAACGTGCGGCCGACGAGCCGCGCGCTCTCCACGAAGCGCGGATCGGCGGGCGTCGCGGAGCCGCAGTAGACGGCGAGCGCCCTCATGCCCGCGCCAGATCCTCCAGCATCAGCGCCGCCGTCGCCTTGGCCGATCCGACGACGCCGGGGATGCCCGCGCCCGGATGCGTGCCGGCGCCGACGAAGTAGAGGTTCGGAATGGCATCGTCGCGGTTGTGGACCCGGAAGAAGGCCGACTGCCAGAGCAGCGGCTCCAGGCTGAAGGCGGACCCCATGTGCGCGTTGAGATCGGTCGCGAAATCCATCGGCGTGTAGTGGAAGCGCGTGACCAGCCGCTCCTTCAGGCCGGGGATCAGCGTCTCCTCCAGATAGTCGAGGATGCGGTCGGCATAGGCGGTCGCGAACTCCTCGTCCCAATCGATCGGCAGCTTGCCCAGATGCGGCACCGGCGCCAGCACGTAGAAGGTCGAGCAGCCCTCGGGCGCCAGCGCGGGATCGCTGACTGTGGGGTGGTGGAGATACAGCGAGAAGTCCGCCGCCAGCACGCCGTGATCGTAGATGTCCTTGAGCAGCGGGCCGTAGCGCGGGCCGAACAGGATCGAGTGGTGGGGGATCTGCGCGTAGGTGCCGCGCACGCCGAAGTGGATGACGAACAGCGACGGCGAGAAACGCTTGCGCTCCAGCGCGCGCGTCGCGCGGCGGCCGCGTTGCGAGTGGCCGAGCAGCGCCTTGTAGCTGTGCATGACGTCGGCGTTGGAGGCGACCGCGTCGAAGTCGTCGTGCCAGCCGGACCGGCAGGTGACGCCCGTCGCGCGATCGCCCAGCGTGTCGATCGACGTCACCGGGTCGGCGAGGCGCAGCGTGCCGCCCAGCCGCTCGAATTGCGCCGCCATGGCGCGCACCAGCGCGTGCGTGCCGCCCCTCGGGAACCACACGCCGCCCTCGCGCTCCAGCCGGTGAATGAGCGCGTAGATGCTGCTCGTCGACATCGGGTTGCCGCCGACGAGCAGCGTGTGGAACGACAGCGCCTGGCGGAGATGCTCGTCCTCCACGAAGGACGAGACGATCGAGTAGACCGAGCGCCAAGCCTGGTTCTTCAGCAGCGCCGGCGCGGCCTTTATCATCGATCCGAAATCGAGGAAGGCGACGTGGCCGAGCTTGCGATAACCCTCCTCGTACACGGCGTCCGAGTAGGTGAGGAAGCGGCGGTAGCCATCGACGTCCGCCGGATTGAGCGCGGCGATCGCGCGAGTGAGTTGCGCATCGTCGTTGGAATAGTCGAAGCTGGTGCCGTCGGGCCAGCGCAGCCGGTAGAAGGGGCTGACCGGCATCAGCTCGACATCCTCCGCCATGTCGCGGCCGGAAAGGCGCCACAGCTCGGTGAGGCAGGCGGGATCGGTGATGACGGTGGGGCCGGCATCGAAGGTGAAGCCGTCGCGCTCCCACACATAGGCGCGGCCGCCGGGCTTGTCGCGCGCCTCGACGATCGTGGTCTCCACGCCCGCCGACTGGAGGCGGATGGCGAGCGCCAACCCGCCGAAGCCCGCACCGATCACCGCCGCCCTGCGCATACCGAACGCCACCTTACTCATTTTCATCCGACGCCGGCGAGCGCGCGAATCGCGCGGCCGATCGGAACGGGCGGCCGGCCGGCGAGGATCCGCGCCTTGTCCACCGCCGTCGAATGCCCCGCGTAGAAGCGCGCGACCAGCCGCTCGTCGAGTCCGTAGAAGCGTTCGAGTATCCTGTATCGCTCCGTAGGTGCCGCGGCGCGAAACAGCATGCGGTCGAGCAGGCGGTAGAAGCCGCGCTTGCGCCAGGCCGAGCGGGCGTGCGCGTGGAGCGCGTCGTGCAGCGCGGGCGCCCGCCAGTCGCGCATCCGCCCCACGATCGCCGCCGTCCTCACCGCGTCGGGCAGCGAGTAGCCGGTGGTGGGGTGGAACAGCGCCGCGCGCGCGCCCGCCTTAGCGACGTGCGCGCCGCCCGACCGCCAATAGGCCTCGAAATCGCCGTCGAGCAGGACGGGAAGCGCGCCCGCCTCCTCGCGCGCGACGTGGCGGACAGTCCAGCCGCGCTCGCGCGCGTAGCGGTCGATCCGGGCGGCGAGCGCGCGATGATCGATGTGCGGCGTGTCGCTGTAGTAGGTGTCCTCGACGAACACGCGATTGGGCGCGAAGGGCAGCAGGTAGACGAACCGGTAGCCGTCGATCTGCTCGACGGTGGCATCCATGACGACGGGCCGATCGAGGCCGTGCGGCGCCTCCAGCACCAGCTCGCGCCCGACGAACTTCTGCCAGCCGAGCGTCAGCAGCGACAGGTCGCCGGGGCCGCGCGCGTCGATCACCCCCGCCGCCTCGATCCGCGTGCCGTCCGCGAGCACGACGGCGCGAGGAGAGACGCCGATCGCCCGCCTGCCGGTGAGCAGCCGCTCGGCCGGAAGCGCCGAGCGCAGCGCCGCGTCGAACCGTTCCGAGGTGATCGAGTGGTAGGCGGATGGGAGTGTCCGGCGCCGAGCTGGAAAGGATACGTCGTAATCCGGCCAGCGATGCGCGATCAGCGAGTCGACCAGCGGCCGGTCGGAGGGCGCGACGTCGTCCTCGAAGAAGGACCAGACGTGATTGCCGCCGAGCGCCTCGCCACCCTCGATCAGCAGCACGCGGGCGTCGGGGCGAGCCTGGTGGACGGCGAGTGCGATCAGTCCGCCGGCGAGGCCGCCGCCGACGATCGCGAGGTCGCATTGCCGGGCGCGCTCCATCGCCAGTCGCCTAGCGACCCAGGGCTTCCGCGTCACCCTCGCCATGGGTGTCGTAGCCGTGTAATACAGCCACGATGCTCGAGACCCCGCTCGATCCCCTCCATCATGCCGGCGAACTGTCCGAGCCGGTCCTGCCGCAACCGCCGGAGCCGCCGCGCCGCCGCTGGCGTCCGCGCGCCCGGCACGTGGCGGGCGCGGTGCTGCTGGTGGCTGTGCTGCTGCTCGGATGGCTCGCCGCCACGGCGCCGCTGTCGCGATCGCTCAGGCCGATCGCGCCGCCCAGCGTCACGCTCGTCTCGGCGGACGGCCGCACCATCGCGCGATCGGGCGCGATCGTTGAACGGCCGGTCGATGTCGCGAAGCTGCCGCGATATGTCGGCGATGCCTTCGTGGCGATCGAGGATCGCCGCTTCTACCGCCATCACGGCATCGATCCCCAGGGGATCGCGCGCGCCGCCTGGCACAATCTGCGTGCCGGCCATGTCCGCGAGGGCGGCTCGACGATCACGCAGCAGCTCGCCAAGATGGTGTTCCTGTCGGCCGACCGCACCGCCGGCCGCAAGGCGCGCGAGGTGCTGATCGCCTTCTGGCTGGAAGCGTGGCTCACCAAGCGCGAGATCCTGTCGCGCTACCTGTCGGACGCCTATTTCGGCGACAATGTCTACGGCCTGCGCGCCGCCTCGGGCCACTATTTCGGCCACCCGCCCGAGCGGATGACGGTGAGCGAGGCGGCTATGCTCGCGGGGCTGATGAAGGCGCCGTCGAGGCTCGCGCCGTCCACCAACCTCGCCGGCGCCAAGGCGCGGCAGGCGGTGGTCGTCGCGGCGATGGCCGATGCCGGGCTGCTCGATCGCGCCCGCGCCGCTCGCGTGCGGTCCGCCACGCTCCACTTGGCGGGCACGCGCGCCGCGCCGAGCGGCACCTATTTCGCCGATTGGGTGCTGCCCGCCGCGCGCGCGGGCGACGACGACGGCTACTCGGAACGCAGCGTCGCCACCACGCTCGACGCGGACATGCAGCGCGCCGCCGAGCGCGCGATCGCGGGCGCGGGGCTGGGGCCGGCGCAGGCGGCGCTGGTGGCGATGCGGCCCGACGGGCGCGTGCTCGCAATGGTCGGCGGGCGCAGCTACGCGCAGAGCCCGTTCAACCGCGCGACGCAGGCGCTTCGCCAGCCCGGCTCCACCTTCAAGTTGTTCGTCTATCTGGCCGCGATCCGCGCCGGCCTGACCCCCGACGATCATGTCGAGGACCGGCCGATCACCATCGACGGATGGACTCCGGTCAACGCCGATCGCCGGTACCGCGGCAGCATCACGCTGCGCGACGCCTTCGCGCGATCCAGCAACGTCGCCGCCGTTCGCCTGGCGCGGCAGGTCGGGCCCGAAGCGGTGGCGCGGGCGGCGCGCGATCTCGGCATCCGCAGCCCGCTGCGCGTCGATCCTTCGATCGCGCTCGGCACCTCGGGCGTGACGCTGCTGGAACTGGCGAGCGCTTACGCGGCAGTGGCGGCGGGGCGCTACCCGATCGCGGCGCGCGGCCTCTCCGATCCGCCACGAGGCTGGCTCGACCGGCTGTGGAACCGGCCGAGCGCGATGCCGGCGCGTCAGCGCGCGATGCTGCTCGACCTGCTGTCGGCCACGGTCACGCGCGGGACGGCGCGCGCCGCGCGCCTGAACGTCGACGCCTACGGCAAGACGGGCACCACCCAGGGCGGGCGCGACGCGCTGTTCGTCGGCTTTTCCGGTGGGATCGTGACGGCGGTGTGGATCGGCCGCGACGACAACAAGCCGCTGCCCGGCGTGGCGGGCGGGGGCGTCCCGGCGCGGATCTGGCGGCGCTTCATGACGCAGGCGACCGGCGCCCGGCCCTACGCGGCGCCGACGCCCGTGAACGTCGATCCGGACGCCGGCCGCGTGGCGGGCTTCGACCTCGATCTCGGCAACGGCCTGCTCGGCGATCTCGGCGTGGGCGACGTTTCGGTGCATGTCGGCGCGGACGGGGTGCGCCTGTCCGGCACCCCCAGCCACGATCACGACGATGAGAGCGACGAGCCGCAGCCAGAGGATCGATAGACGGTCGCTCGGGCGACGGCGTACCCGATGCGCTCCGGGAGGACTCGCCATGTCACGCACGCGGATCAAGCCGCGCTTGACCGAACGGTGCTGATCGCCGTTCTTCCCGGGTGGCAGGAAGAGGCGGACGTTGCGCTGGGGGCCGTCGCCGGAGAGGCCGCGGCTGGGTGCCGAACCGCTAATCCCGGGCGAGGCAGGCGACGGCCGGCTTGGCGCCGCTGCGGACGCGGTGCGTGCCGCCAACGTCGCGCTGGCACGCGGCTCGCGCTCGGCCGCGACGTGTTGCTGCTCGACGCCCGCGCGCGTCCGGAGCCGGGCGCATTGGCCGAGATCGCCGCCGTCGTCGGGCTCGACCCGCTGGCGGGCTTCGCCCAATTCGCCCGTGACGCGGCGGGCGCCGGCCGGCCTCCCCGCATGGCCTACACCGCCCGCGCCGCACCCGGGTGCCTGCTCGTCCGCCGCCTGATGCTCGCCGAGTTCGGGTTGCTCGACGAGGCGTTCGCCGGCCTCGACGCCGCCTGAGCGGACTTCTCGGCGCGGGCGAACCGGTGCGGCTATCAAAGCCTTGTCGCGCACCGCGCCGCCGTGGCGCTGCCGCCCCTCCCGACGATGTGCGACGCGGACCCCGCGCTGTTCCGCGATCGGCATCCGACGCTGGAGCGGCCGATCACACGCCGACGCGAGGGATCCGCCGCGCGAGCGGAAACGCTCGCCGCCGCATTGACGCCCGGCCCCGACGGTCGCAACCGACCTGCTGTTCGACTGCCGTATGGTCCGCGCGTCGTTCAGCGGCACCTTCGAGCATGCCCGCACGAGCATGTCGCGCCCGCCTTCGGCGCGCTCCGCGCACGGTTCGAGCGGCCGGCGATCCGCATCCTCGGCGTGGAGGCGGGTTGGAACGACGCCGTCGCGCGCCACTCGCTCGGCGACCCGCCGCAGGCGGCGCTGGCGGCGCACTATCGAGCCGCCGACGTCGTGCTGTTCCCGAGCCACCATGAGGGCTTCGGCCTGCCGATCCTGCACGCGCTGGCGGCGGGCAGGCCGATCGTCTCGCGCGACCTGCCGCCGGCGCGCGAGATCGCGGCGAGAACGCGGTATGCGCCAACATTCACCTCGTCGCGGACAGCGCGGACATGGCGGCGTTCGCCGCCCCACCGCCGGCGTGGGACGCGCGCGAGGTGGAGGCCGTTTATCCGCCAGAGAGCTGGGTGGACGCGGCCGCCGCGCTCGCCAGCGCTTTCGACGCCGCGATCGCGCGCTTCGGCTATCTTCGCTGCGCGGCGCGGGAGGCGCGGCTGGTGGCGCTCCGCACCACGCAGCGCGCCGAGGCGGAGGTCGGCGTCGCCGCCGAGCGCTCAGACGAGGCGGCCGCCGCGTGACCGAGGCCGAGGCACGGCGCGACCAGTCCGCCCGCGCGCGCGATGAGGCGATGCACGAGTGCGAACTCGCGCGCGAAGCCGCCGGCGAGGCGGAGGCGGCGCGCGCGGCGGCCGAGCGGGCGGCGACGCTTGCGCGCTTCGGCGTCGGCGGGGACCGGACGACCGGGGACGCCGCGCCGATCATCGCCGCGCTGTTCGTCGTCCCATGCCACGGCGGTGTGGGCCGCTGGCCGCGGCTCCGGTGCGAGGTGACGCTGGGCGATCCGCCACGAAGAGGGCGGCGCGGCTGCGCCTCGACGCGCGAGCGACGGCGCCCACCGGCCCGGCGTTCACGCAGCGGCTGCTCGGCTGGGCCGTCGCCATCCCGCCGGGCGGCACGCTGACGCTGGTCATCCGCTGGCGGGACCAGGAGGGCGAGGCGCGGCAGGCGCTGCTAGCAGCGGGCTTCTGTCTGATCGCGCCGCGCCGAGATCGAGGCCATCCGCATTCTTGGCTGGACGGCGATGCTGCCGCGGCCGCCGGACGATGCGCTATTCGTGACGATCGCCTGCCGCCGATCGCTCGGACGCGAGCCGAACCCGCTTGAGGAGAGGCCCTTCGTCGCGACGGTCGCCGGTGGCACCTCACGTGCGGCGGTGCTCGCCGCGATCACGGCCTCGCCGGAGCGGCTCGCGATGATCGAGGCGGCGGTCGCGCGCTACTGCGGGTTGTAGAAGAGGATACGGCTGCCCAGCGGCTCGAATCCCATGCGGATGCGGCGCAGGCCGACCGCGCGCGCGATCGCCTCGTGCCGATCGGCGGGTGCGTAGAAGATGAGGAACCCGCCCGCGCCAGCGCCGAGCAGCTTGCCGCCGAGTGCGCCCGCTTCCCTGGCCGCCCCATACCAGCCGTCGATCTGCGGCGTGGCGATGCCGGCGGTGAGCGTCTTTTTAAGTTCCCAATTCTCGTGCAGGATATCGCCGAACGCGTCGACATCGCCGCGCGCGAGATCGTCGCGCAGCCTGTAGCAGAGCGCGACCATCCGCTTCAGCGTGGCCTGATGGTTCGCGCTCTCCTGCGAATTGGCGGATTGGGCGCGCAGGATCTCGGACGCGCTGCGCGTGATGCCGGTGTAGAAGCAGACGATGCCGTCCTCCAGCCGCTTGCGCGTCCCGCGGCTCATGATGACGGGCGAGACGGCGACGCTGTCGTCGGCGTTGAACTCGATGAGGTTCACGCCCCCGAAGGCGGCGGCATACTGGTCCTGCTTGCCGATCGGCTCGCCGCAGCGGTCGATCTCGACCTCGCAGGAGCGGCGGCCGAGCTCGTCCGCCGAGACGTGGCGGCCGAGATGGGCGGAGACGGCGTTGAGCAGCCCCACCGTGAACGAGCTCGACGAGCCCAGCCCGGTGCCGCGCGAGGGGATGTCGGCGGTGGTCGTCACCTCGACGCCGCCGTCGATGCCGAGCAGCTCCAGCGTGGCGCGGAACAGGCGATGCTCGATCTCGTCGAGCCGCTGCACCTCCTCCACCTTGGAGTAGGCGAGGCGGATGCCGCCGTCGAATTTGGGGTTGACGCTGACGTACACATATTTGTCGATGGCGGTCGACAATACCGCGCCGCCGTGGCGGCGATAGAAGGCGGGCAGGTCGCTCCCGCCGCCGACGAAGCTCATGCGCAATGGCGTTCGGCTGATGATCATGCGCGTGCCCCCACGATCTCGGCGACGGCGCGCTCCATCGCTGCCTGCGAACCTAGCCTCGGCCGCCAGCCGGTGGCGAGCAGGCGATCGACCGAGTAGCGGAAGCGCGGCACGTCGCCGACCCAGCCGCGATTGCCCTCGCCGAACGCGATGGCGGCGGAGGGGGAGGCGGCGTCGCGCACCGTCTCGGCGATGCGGCGGACGGTGATGCCGTCGTCGCTCGGCCCGATATTGAACACGCGGTAGCGGCCGTCGAGCGCGGCGATGTGCAGCATCGCGTCGACAAGGTCGTCGACGTGAAGATAGGCCTTCTGCTGCGTGCCGTCGCCGAGAACGTCGAGCCGGTCGGGCGTGGCGCGCAGCTTCTCCACGAAATCCAGGATGACGCCGTGCGTGGCGGGCACGCCGATCACATTGGGGAAGCGGAAGATGCGCGCGCAGGGCAGCCACGCCTCCGCCGCCGCCCGGATCTGCGCCTCGGACGCGAGCTTCATCGCGCCATAGTTGGAGATCGGTTCCAACGGGCCGATATCCTCGTGGATCACCGTCTCGCCGAAGTCGCCGTAGATCGCCGAGCTCGACGCGAAGTGAAGCCGGCCAATGCCGAAACGGCGCATGACGGCGAGCGTGCCAAAGGTGGTGAGGAAGGTTCGTTGCAGGTCGATGGCCGGATCGGCGATGCCGGCCGGGATGTCGGAATTGGCGGCGAGGTGCCAGACGTCGTCGACCCGCCCGTCCAGCCCCGCCACGAACGCGCCGAACCCGTCCGCGTCGGCGCAGTCGAGCGTGGCGACGCGGACGCGGGGATCGGCCTCGAGCTCGCCCAGGTTTTCGATCCGCCCGCGCGACATGTCGTCGACGACGACCACCTCCTGCCCGCCGGCGAGAAGCCGGCGGATGAGGTTGACGCCGATGAAGCCGGCGCCGCCGGTGATGAGATGCATCGTCATAGGCGCCGCGAGCCTTAGGCGAAGGGCGAGGCTTCGCCTACCCCGCGCCGCGTGCCGTAGATGCGGGGCAGCGCGGAGCACCGACATGCGGGCATCGTACACCAAGACGGCTGCGGGATTGTAGGCGAGGCGCAGCCCGACCGCCCGGGTGGCCGCGGCGAATGCGGGCCCGGCGGCGTCGCCGTCGGCGTGAAGGCGTCACCCGCCGGCCGCGAGCAGCGGGTCGCGACGCGCTGCGATCGGCGGCGTGGGCAGCGCGTCGACGTCGGAGACGACCTCGCCGATGAACCACTGCGTCGGGCTGTAGTCCGCGCGGCCGCCGTCGATCATGCGATAGCCGTCCGCGCCGATCAGCGCGCCCGCGTTGCGCACGCGCAGCCATGGATCGAGCGCCTTGCCGCCGGCAGCCGCGATCGCGGGATCGAGCGCGAGGAGCCGGCAAGTTCGGCCAGCCATTCGACTCCGAGGTGCCGCGCCGTCGAACCAGCGCGACGTGATCGGTCCCGATGCCGTCGACAGCGTCCAGCATGACGGCATCGTCCGGCAGCACCGTGGTGCCCTGCGGCAGACCGTCGGCGGCAGACGTGGCGATGAAGCGCAGGTCCACTTCGTCGCCCGATCGCGGGCAGCAGTCGCGCGCGGATCGCGTCGGCGTCCTCGCCGGCGCCGCGTATGCTCATCCACTCCGCCGGGAGCGAGGCGAGCAGGCGCAGCGCGCGTGGCATGGTCCATCCTTCCCGGCTGCATCTTGGCCGGGCAGTAGCGCCGCCTTTACCGCGTCCATCCCTGCGTATAGCGCGGCTTCCTCGTCGCCGGCCACGCCGGAGCGATAGCGTGCGTCGGGCGCGGGCAGCAACAGCGTGCCGCCCGGGCGCAGCACGCGCCGGGCGGCGCGAAGGCCCGCGGCGGCGCGCTCGGCCTGGGCGAACAGGCGGAAGGCGACGAGGCAGTCGAGGCTCGCGTCCGCCAGGCCGTCCAGCGTCCAGACGTCGCAGACGAGCGAGACGGACGCGAGCGGCGTGGCGCGCCAAGCCGGATTTCGGCTCCGGAAATCCGCCCGATTAAATTCGTCGCAGTATCGCATCGCAGGCGCGTCGGCGACGAGGCTCCAGCGCGTCCTCGCGCCGACCGACACGGCGTCGCCGCGACAGGCTGCGAGGAGCGCGCCGTCCGGCATCGGGGCGGCCTATCCGCTCGCGCGGGGGGCTTGCAACGATCGCGGCTCCGGGCGGTTGGTCGGGCGGTGGACCAGCGCGAAGCCCCTCTCCTCGATGCGCTCACCGCCGTCGAACGCCGGCCGCCGCACGGCTTCGGCGCGCCCGGACATCATCAAGGCGCGGGCGTGTCGAAGGCGCTGCTCCGCCTGCTCGGCCGCCGCCTGTTCGCCGCCGACGTGATCACCCCCAAGGGGCTGGATGATCGCACCGAGGGCGCCCACGCTCTCCAGCGCGCGCACGAGATTGCGGCGCAGGCGTGGAACGCCGATTTCTGCCGCTTTGTCACTGGCGGCTCGACGCAGAGCCTGCATACGGCGCTAGCCGCCGTCGCGGGGCCGGGCGATACCGTGCTGTTCGCCGTCAACGTCCATAAGGCCGAGCGCGCCTACGCGCTCGCCGCCGGGATCGAGGCCGCGATCGTACCCGCGATCGTCGACGCCGATCGCGATATCGAGCATGGCGTTGCGCCGGAGGCGCTCGCCGCCGCGCTGGACGCGCATCCGCACGCCAAGGCGTTCGTGCTCGTGTCGCCCACCTATTACGGCGTCACCAGCGACATCGCCGCGCTGGCCGACCTCTGCCATGATCGCGGCGTGGCGCTGATCTGCGACGCGGCATGGGGCGGCGCCTTCGCCTTCTGCGAGCGGCTGCCCCACGACGCGCTGACCAAGGGCGCCGACATCGCCGTCTACAGCCTGCACAAGACGATGGGCGCGCTGACGCAAGGCTCCGCGCTGCTCGCCAAGGGCGACCGCGTGGACCGCCAGCGACTGTGGATGGCCTACGAGCTGTTCGAGACGACGAGCCCGTCGGTGCCGATCCTGGCCAGTCTCGACGCGGTGCGGCGCGATCACGCGATCGACGGCGAGGCGATCTGGGGCCGCGTGCTCGACAGCGCCGACGATCTCCGCCGCCGCCTCGCCCGCATCGACGGGCTTTCGATGCTGTGCGAAGACGATCTGCCGCCGAACTGCGAGCTGGATCGCAGCAAGCTGCTGATCGACTGCTCCGCGCTCGGCGTCTCGGGCTACGCGCTCGACGACTGGCTGGTCGCCGAGCATCGCGTCAGCGTGGCGATTTCGGGCGCCAACCACCTGCTCGCGATCGTCTCGCCGGGCACCACTGCGGGGGACGTGCGCGCGCTGGCGCGGGGCCTCGGCGATGGCGTGCGCCGGTTGCGCGCCGGCACGCTGGCGCTGGCACCGGCGCCGAACCTGCCCGGCATGGCCGAGCTGGCGGTCGAGATGGCGATGCCCGGCACGCAGGCCTTCTTCGCGCCGGCCGAGCGGGTGCCGATCGCCGCCGCCGCCGGACGGATCGCGGCGGAGCTGATCGCACCCGCGCCGCCCGGCGTGCCAAGGCTCGTACCCGGCCAGCGGATCGGCGAGGCGCACGCCGCCTGGCTCGCCGGCTCGCGCGACGCTGGCGCCTTCTTCCTCGATCCGACCGACCCCAGCGAGCGGACGGTGCGGGTGGTCGCGTGAACGGGCCGACCCCGCCCGACTCGTTCCTACGCGCGCTCGGCCCGCTCGCTCGCGCGTGGGACGCGGCGAACGGCGACGAGGCTTTTCCGGCAGAGCGGCTGGCGGCGGTGGCCCGGGCGGGCGGGCTCACCGCCTTCACGCGCCTGCCCGACGAGCACGCGGTCCGCGCCCTGTACGCCGCGCTGCGCCGGATTGGCGGCGCGGACCTGAGCCTCGGGAGGATCTGGGAGGGTCATGTCAACGCGGCACAGCTCGTGGACGCCTATGGCGACGCCGCGCAGCGCGCCGCGGTCGAGGCCGGAAGCCGCGTGCTCGGCGTCTGGAACACCGAGCCCGCGCCCGGCATGACGATCGCGCGGGAAGGCGATGTTTGGCGACTGTCCGGCGCGAAGAGCTTCGCGACGGGCGCCGGCCACATCGACGCCGCGCTCATCACCGCGCGGCTGCCCGACGGCGGCAAGCAGATGGTGGTGGTCGACATTCGCGATCACCGGGAGCGCGCCGATAACGCCGGCTGGCGAGTGCGCGGCATGCGCGGCACGCGAAGCGGGCGCTTCGATTTCGACGGCCTCGTCGTGGCATCCGAAGCGCTGATCGGCGCGCCCGGCGACTATGAGCGCGAGCCCCGCTTCAGCGCCGGCGCGTGGCGCTTCGCCGCCGTCCAGCTCGGCGCGGCGGAGGCGCTCGTCCGTCACCTGCGCGATCACCTCGTCGCGAGCGGAAAACGCGAGGAGCCGATCCAGCGCGCGCGCTTCGCCGGCTGCGTCGCCGCCGTGCGCGGCGCCGGTGCCTGGGTAGAGCGCGCCGCGCTCCGCGCCGAGGCGGGCGACGCCGACGCGATCCCGCTCACGCTGATGGCGCGCGGCGTCGTCGAGGAGGCGGCGCTCGGCGTCATGGAGGCCGCCGCGCGTGGCGTCGGCACCGCCGCCTTCTTCGAGGACAGCCGGATCGATCGAATCTCGCGCGACCTCGGCCTCTACCTCCGCCAGCCGGTGCCCGATCAGGCGCGCGACCGTGCTGCCGCCGCCTGGCTGGAGCGCGACCGCTGGGGGGACGATCCCTGGTGGTAGGCGGAAGCGATGGCGAGTGGCGCGCGCTCGCGCGGCGCGCGCGACGGGTCGATGCGGGCGCGCTGGCGAGGGCCGGGACTTGGCTCGCGCTGGCGCCGCACCCCGACGACGAGACGCTCGGCCCCGGCGGGCTGATCGCGGCGCTGGCGGCGGCGGGCACGCCGCCGGTCGTCGCCTATCTGACCGACGGATCGGGCTCGCACGTCGGCGCGCCCGGCTGGAGCCCGGCGCGCGTGGCGGCCGCCAGGAGCGGCGAGGCGAGGGCGGCGCTGCGCAGGCTGGGCGTCACCGCGCCGCCACTGTGGCTGGGCTGGACCGACGCCGCGCCGCAGGCGCCGGGCGACACCGCCTTCCTACGCGCCCGCGATCGGCTGCTCGCGCTTTGCCGGCGGCGGCGGGTGCGCGCGATCGTGACCACCTGGCGAGGCGACCCGCACTGCGATCACGAGGCTGCGTCGCTGCTCGCGGCGGCGGTGGCCCGGCATCGCCGGCTCGCCGTCTATGAAACGCCGGTGTGGGGGTGGCGGAGCGCGATGCCGCCCGCCCGCGTCCTCGCACTCGACATCCGGCGCCACCGCCCGGCGCTGCGCCGCGCGCTCGACGCGCACGCGACGCAGCGCGGCGGGCGCATCGCGGGCGGGACGAGCTTCCGCCTGCCGCCTGCGATGCGCCGGATGGTGGATCGCCCGCTCACCCTGCTGCTGGAGGCCGCTCATGCGCCGTGACAAGTCGATTCCGCCCGACTGGTTCGAGAAGCTCTACCGCGACGATCCCGATCCCTGGCAGTTCGAGACCAGCGACTATGAGGCGGCCAAGTACGACGCCACGCTCGCCGCGCTGCCGCGCGACCGCTACGCGCGCGCGTTCGAGCCGGGCTGCGCCAACGGCATCTTCACCGCCAGGTTGGCGGAGCGGTGCGACGCGGTGCTCGCCGCCGACGTGTCCGGGACCGCGCTCGCCGCAGCGCGCAGCCGGTGCGCCGGCCTGCCGCAGGTGCGCTTCGAGACGCTCCAGCTTCCAGCGCAGACGCCCGAGGGCCGCTTCGACCTCGTGCTGCTCTCCGAGATCATCTACTACTGGGATCGCGACGATCTGGCGCGCGCGGCCGCCTGGCTCCGCGACGCGGTGCCGTCAGGCGGCGACGTGCTGCTCGTCCACTGGACCGGCGACACCGACTATCCGCTCGGCGGGGACGAGGCGGTGGAGGGCCTCGCCGGGTTGATGGGGGATGCAGTCGAGCGGCTTCGCGCCGACCGGCACGACCGCTACCGGCTCGACCTGTGGCGGATGCGCTGAGCCTGCGCGGATTCGCCGCCGTGCCTCGCCGAGCGCCGCCGGCAGCGTCGCGAAGCTGAGCCGGTCCGCGTCACCCGGCTCGGTCGGGCCGAGCGCGGCATCGAGCCGGAATGCGCCGTGGATCGGCGCGTCCTCGTCCTGCGCGATCCACCGCGCATAGGTGTCCGCCATGCCGCCCGCCGCGCGGCCGGCGGTGCGGCACGAGGTGAAGACGCGCACGTCGGTCGGGTGGCGCACGCGCGCGCCGGTGCGTGCCAACGCGGCGAACAGCGCGCGATCCTCGCCCACCGGCGGGGTCGGCGCGCCGCCGGTCGCCCGGTACGCGGCGAGCGTCGTCGCGATGCTGGCGCCGCCCTCGTAGTAATGGCGCGGCCACGGATCGGCGGGTGGCGCGGTGCGCGCACGCAGCCAATCGATCGCCACGAAGTAGCGCGTCAGCAGGTCGAGTCGCGCCTTCGCGGCGGCGCCCAGCGCGGCGCGATCCGCGCGCCGGGTTAGTGCGCGCCCCGCGACCGCGTCCGCGCCCGCATCGACGTGCGCGATCGTCGCCGCGATCCAGCGCGGGTCGACGCGGGTATCGGCGTCGGTGGAGAGCAGCAGGTCGTCCGGCTCGCGCAGCAGGTCGGCGGCGGCATCGAGCGCCAGCCGGCGAGCCCAACCGGCATGTGCGCGTTCGGACGGCAACACCGTCTCGTGCCAGCCGAGCGACAGGTGCCGGGGCCGCGCCGCGCGTAGGATCGCGATGCTGGCGTCGGTGCAGCCGTTCGCGAGCGCCAGCACGGAGACCGGCCCGTCATGAAGGGCGGCCGCGACGTCCAACGCCGCGAGGCAGCCGGACAGCCCGTCCGCCTCGTTCCGCACCGGAATGGCGACCGCGACGGCTCGCCCTCGTCTCGCTGCTCCCATCGTCGAACAGAACCCGATCGGAACGCTTCCGTTGCGTTCGCCTCACGTTGGAACAGCACCCACCATGCACAGCAGCCGCCGCAGCCTGGGGCTGGCGCTGGCCGGCAGCGCCGCCGGATCGCAGGCGACGATCTCCGCGATCTCCAGCGATCGCCTGGGGCGATAGCGGACGTCGCGCAGCAGGAAGACGGCGAGACCGGGTTCGCCCGTCGCCACCCGCTCGATCGCCGAGTAGGAGGTGAGGCCGATCTCCTCCCGCAATTCGCGCTCCACCGCGGCGCGGGGCGCCTCACCGCGCCGCCGGCCGCCACCGGCGGATACCATCCCGCGACATAGGTGTGGCGGACGAGCACCACGCGTCCTTCGGGCGTGAAGGGCAGTCCCAGCACGCCGTCGCGCCGCCACCGATCGGGGATCAGGCTACGCAGGCGGGCGAGCGCCGCCATCGCGCGCTCGGGCAAGATACTCGTCGGCATGGCGTGCGAACGAAGCGGTCGCGGGCCCGTTGCGGTGGCCGCGCGTCGGTTCACAGCGGGTTCGCCGCGCGCTTAACGCCGATCCGCCGTGGAAGCGCCGTGATGCCTCGCGGACCGTTCGCCGTCGCGTTCGTGCTGCTCGCGGCGGCGTTCCAGTCTGACGCCGTCGCGGTCCGATATGGCGTGCCGATGGCGCCCGGCTGATCGATGGCGCGGCCGGTCGGTGCGTATGCGCGGCTTCGATCTCGGCAACCGGCTGACGTGGGAAGGCTGGATGTTCGGCGGCGAGCTCGTCAACCGCGAGAGTGCGACAGTGGCGTGGCTGGCGGACGGGCCGGCACGCGCGCCGATCCTGGCATGATGCACGCGTTCGGGGCGGCGCGCCCGAACCGCGTTCGGTCCGCCGGAAGGCGGCGCTTTGCCATCCGGTGCGTTGGCCCGTCCGTCGGCGCCCTCCCGCGCGTCGCGACATGAGGTTTCGCGTGGCTGGTCTCGCCTTGCTGTACGAGCATCCGCAGTGGCTCGCGCCGCTGTTCGCCGCGTTGGATCGGCGCGGCATCGCCTACGCCGCGATCCACGCTGATGGCCACGGCTTCGATCCCGCCGGTCGCGTGGCCCCCGCGCCGCTGATCTTCAACCGCATCGCGATGTCGAGTTTCCTGCGTGAGGGCGATCACCCGATCTTCTACGCGCAGGCGCTGATGGCGCACTGGGCGGATGCCGGCGCGCGGGTGCTGAACGGCGCGGCCGCGCTCGCCATCGACGCATCGAAGGCGCGGCAGCTCTCGCTGATCGCGCGCCTCGGGCTGGCCGTCCCCGCGACGCGCGTCGTGCACAGGCGGGCGGACATCGCGGGCGCGGCGGCGGAACTTGCTTTTCCGCTGGTGGTGAAGGCCAATATCGGCGGATCGGGCGCGGGCATCATCCGCTATGACGACCTGGAGCAGCTCCGCGCGATGGCGGCGGAAGGCATGGTGCCCGACAGCATCGACCGCGTGTGGCTGGTGCAGGAGTATGTGCCTGTCCGTGGCGGCAGGATCACGCGGCTGGAGACCATGGGCGGCCGCTTCCTCTACGCGATCGACGTGGACGGCGGCGGCGGCTTCGACCTGTGCCCCGCCGACGCGTGCCTCGCGGCGCCCGGCAAGCCCGCCGTCACGATCGCGCGCGCGGATCCCGCGCCCGCGCTGATCGAGGCGGCGGAGCGGATCGCGAAGGCAGCGGGCATCGACATCGGCGGCGTCGAGGTGATGATCGACGATCGCGACGGAACCCCGCGCTTCTACGACGTCAACGGCTTCTCGAACTTCGTCGCCAACCCGCTGGACGTGCTCGGCTGGGATCCGCACGAGCGGCTGGTCGACTGGCTGGAGACGATGGTGGAGCGGCGCGCATGAGGTACGGCTACTGGATGCCGGTGTTCGGCGGCTGGCTGCGCAACGTGGCCGACGAGCGGATGGAAGCGAGCTGGGCCTATGTCCGCGATCTCGCGGTGCGGGCCGAGCGCATCGGCTACGACCTGACGCTGATCGCCGAACTCAACCTCAACGACATCAAGGGCGCCGACGCGCCCGCGCTCGACGCCTGGTCGACGGCGGCGGCGATCGCGGCGGTGACGACGAGCCAGGAGCTGATGGTCGCCGTCCGGCCCAATTTCCACCAGCCCGCGCTGTTCGCCAAGGCGGCGGCCAACATCGATCGCATCGCGGGCGGGCGGCTGTCGCTCAACGTCGTCTCCTCCTGGTGGGCGGACGAGGCGCGCCAGTACGGCCTCCAGTTCGACCAGCATGACGATCGCTACGCGCGCACGGCGGAGTGGCTGGAGGTGGTGAACGGCCTATGGAGCGAGGATCGCTTCAGCTATGGGGGTCGCTTCTACCGCACCGAGGAGGCGATCTGCGCGCCCAAGCCGCTGCACCGCCCGATCGTCTACGCGGGTGGGGAGAGCGAGACGGCGAAGGCGATGATCGCGCGCCAATGCGACGCCTACGTCATGCACGGCGATCCGGTCGCCGCGATCGCGCCCAAGATCGCCGACATGAGCGCGCGAAGGGCGGCGGCGGGCGGTGCGCCGATGACCTTCGGCATGGCCGCCTACGCGATCGTGCGCGACAGCGAGGCCGAGGCGCGGCGCGAGCTGGCGCGGATCCTGGAGGTGAAGGAGCTGCCCTCCGGCTACGCCAATTTCGACCAGTGGCTGTCCGGCACCGAGCTGGAGCGCGAGCTGCGCATCCAGGAATATTCGGTATCGAACCGCGGCCTGCGTCCCGATCTCGTCGGCACGCCCGAGCAGATTCGGCAGCGCATCGCCGATTACGAGGGCGCCGGCCTCGACCTGCTGCTGCTCCAGATGAGCCCGCAGGCCGAGGAGATGGAGCAGTTCGCGGCGCAGGTGATCGGCACCGCCTGAACGCTTCGCGCCCGCTCAGGCGGCGTCCACCAGCACGATCTCGGCATCATCGAGCGCAGTGACGCGGATCGTCGCCTCGTCGGCGATGGCGGCACCGTCGCGCGGCGCCAGCGCGACGCCGTT
Source organism: Sphingomonas sp. (assembly GCF_965200105.1). Lineage (GTDB taxonomy): Bacteria > Pseudomonadota > Alphaproteobacteria > Sphingomonadales > Sphingomonadaceae > Solisphingomonas. Next base: position 1,653,946 of record NZ_CBDATN010000002.1, on the reverse strand, counting down.
ACCTCGACGTGCCCGGCGGCGGGCACGAGGTAGCCGTGGCGCCGACGCCGATCGCATGGTCCGCGCTCTCGCCAGCCTTCAGCGTGGCGCCGAGCACGCGCGCCTCGGCGCGGATCGGCAGCGCGTCCTCGTCGCCCGCGAAGCCGCTCGCCAGCGTGACGAAGCGGCCCGACCGCTCGCCGCGCGGGAAAGGTCTGGTGTTCCAGGACGGCGCGCCGCCCCGGCCGCGGGGCTCGATCCAGATCTGGAAGAGCCGGGTGGTCTCGTCCTCTCGGTTGTACTCGGAGTTGCGGACGCCCGAGCCGGCGCTCATCACCTGCACGTCCCCCGCTCCGGTGCGGCCGGTGTTGCCGAGCGACTCCTGGTGCGTGATCGCACCTTCGCGAACATAGGTGACGATCTCCATGTCGGCGTGCGGGTGCGGCGGGAAGCCGGTGCGTGTCGCCGGCGGGTTGCTGGCTTTAGGTGTCTCCGAGCAGACGGTCGCGCGGCGGCACGACCGACGCACCCGACCTGCTCGCCCCGCGTCGCTCGCCGTTCAGGCTTGGCAAGCCAGCCCGAACTCATGCCGCCGTCGCCGCGTCGCCTCGGGCGCGCAGGTGCTGATCTGTGCTTTTGGGCGTGCCGGCGTCCCGAGTAGCCGGCTGAGTGCTTGCCTCGAGAGCGCCGCGTCTCGACAAGGCGGCATCATGGCGGAACGGGAACGCATCGCGGCGGAGGTGGAGGGCAACCGCCTCACGCTGCTGACGGAAGGGCCGGAACAGCTCGACGCGCTGATCGCGACGATCGACGACGCGCGCACGTCGCTGCGCCTGCTCTACTACACTCTCGCCGACGATGCTTCCGGGCGGCGGGTGCGCGACGCGGCGGTGGCGGCCTGCCGCCGGGGCGTGGACGTGGCTTTGATCGTCGACGGCTTCGGCAGCGATCTTGGCGACGATTTCCTGAAGCCGCTGGAGGAGGCGGGCGCGAGCGCCTGCCGGTTCAGCCCGCGCGTCGGGCGCCGCTACCTCTTGCGCAACCACCAGAAGCTGGCGCTCGCCGACGAGATGAGGGCGCTGATCGGCGGCTTCAACGTCGAGGACGACTATTTCGCCGAAGGTGACAGGGGCTGGCGCGATCTCGGCCTGATCGTGGAGGGTCCTGCGGCGTGCCACCTCGCCGGCTATTTCGACGCGCTTACGGAGTGGGCGGGTCGTCCCGCCGGACGTATCCGCGATCTCAATCGCCTGATCGTCGACAAGAGCCAGGATGAGGGCCGCCTGCGCTGGCTGCTCGGCGGCCCGACGCGGCGGCTGAGCCCATGGGCGAACGCGCTGCGCGCCGACATCAAGCGCGGGCGGCGCGGCGACATCGTGGCGGCCTATTTCGCGCCGAGTCTCGGCGTGCTGCGCCGCATCGGGCGGCTTGCGCGGGGTGGCGACGTCAGGATCGTCACCGCCGCCAAGTCCGACAACGAAACCACGATCGCCGCCGCGCGCCACACCTATCCCCGGCTGCTGCGCCACGGCGCGCGCGTGTTCGAGTATCAGCCGGGCAAGCTGCACACCAAGCTGTTCGTGATCGACGACGCCACCTACCTGGGCTCCGCCAATTGCGACATGCGCAGTCTCTTCCTCAACCTGGAGATCATGCTGCGGATCGAGGACGCCGGCTTCGCCGACCGGATGCGCGCCTATATCGACGGCGAGATCGCCCGCTCGCGCGAGGCGACGCGCGAACGGTTGCGCAAGGCCGCCGGTCCGGTCACGCGGGCGCGGTGGAGCGCCGCCTACTTCCTCGTCGCCGTGGTGGACTTCTCGGTTACGCGGCGGCTCAACCTGCCGTCGGGCAGCGACGAGATCGCGGGTTGATCGTCAATCCCGGTGAAACCACCAGAGCTGCGCGGGCGGCACGTTGATCGGCTCGAAGGCGTGCTCGACGCGATCGAAGGAGGGCGCGATGATGTCGCGCACGCTCGGACGGAACTGGTAGACGAGGAAGCTGCCGCCGGGGCGCAGCGCCGCCGCCGTCGCGTCGGCGATCGCCGTGCCGACGCCGGGCGGCAGCGTCGAGAAGGGCAGGCCGGAGATGATGTGATCCGCCTGCGCGAGGCCCAGCCGCTTCAGGATCGCGCCGACGTCCGCCGCCGAGCCGTGGACCACCTTCAGTCGCGGATCGATGATAGCGGCGCGCAGGTAATCGCAAAAATCGGCATTGGTGTCGATCGCGACCAGCGTCGCGGCCGAGCCCAGCCGATCGAGGATCGGGCGCGTGAACGTGCCGACGCCGGGACCATATTCGACGAACACCCGCGTCCGTTGCCAATCTACGGGCGCCAGCATCCGCTGGATGAGTTGCCGTGACGACGGGATGATCGAGCCGACCATCACCGGATGCTTCAGGAAACCCTTGAAGAACATCGCCATCGGGCTGGGTGCGCGGCGTGGACCTCGCGATCGATCGGCGCTGCGCTCGGCTGGAAATCCGGTCATGCTGTCTCCGTCCGGGCGCATGGCCCTTCGCCAGCGTTGGCGTCTGCGGGTGCGGTTGGCAAGCACATGCTTGGCATCGGTCACTCGCGCGTGCCCGGCGTCACGAAGCCGATCGGCTGGATCGCCAGCGCGTCCTGCTTGAGCCGCGCCGCCATCTGCTCGTAGTCGCGCTCCATCTCCGAGGTGACGGAGGCGCGCATCTCGCCCAGGCCCGCCTCGAAGTCCGCCATCGTCACCTGTCCGACATCGAGCGAGCGGCGGAGCGCGGTGAGCCCGGCGCGGCGCGTCAGGTCCTCCAGGTCGGCACCCGTGTAGCGCGCCGTACGCGCCGCGAGTTCGTCGAGATCCACGTCCTCCGCGAGCGGCATCGACGCGGTGTGGATGCCGAGGATGCGCCGCCGCCCGGCCTCGTCGGGTACGCCGACATAGACGAGCTCGTCGAAGCGGCCGGGGCGGAGCAGCGCCGGGTCGATCAGGTTGGGCCGGTTGGTGGCACCGACGACGACCACCGATTGCAGCTCCTCCAGCCCGTCCATCTCGGCGAGGATGGTGTTGACGACGCGTTCGGTGACCGCCGGCTCGCCCAGACCGCCGCCACGCGCGGGCACGAGGCTGTCGAGCTCGTCGATGAAAATAACCGTCGGCGCCACCTGCCGCGCACGCGCGAACAGCCGGGCGATCTGCTGCTCGCTCTCGCCGTACCATTTCGACAGCAGGTCCGAGGATTTGGTGGCGATGAAGTTGGCCTGCGCCTCGCGCGCCACCGCCTTGGCGAGCAGCGTCTTGCCCGTGCCCGGCGGGCCGTAGAGCAGGAAGCCTTTGGCCGGGCGGATGCCCAGCCTGCGGAAGCTGTCGGGGTGCTTGAGCGGCAGTTCGACGCCCTCGCGCAGCCGCTCGCGCGCCTCGTCGAGGCCACCGACATCGTCCCAGCCCACATTGGGCGCCTGCACCATCACTTCGCGCATCGCAGACGGCTGCACCCGCTTGAGCGCGGCGAGGAAATCGTCTCGCGTGACGCGCAGCTCGTCGAGCACCTCGGGCGGGATGGTGCGCTCGGAGAGGTCGAGCTTGGGCATGATACGCCGCACCGCCTCGATCGCCGCCTCGCGCGCCAGCGCCGCCACGTCCGCGCCGACGAAGCCGTAGGTGGTGCGCGCAAGCTCCTGAAGGTCGACATCCTGCTGGAGCGGCATGCCGCGTGTGTGGATGCCGAAAATTTCGCGACGCCCACGTTCGTCGGGGACGCCGATGACGATCTCGCGATCGAAGCGGCCGGGCCGGCGAAGCGCCTCGTCGATCGCCTCCGGCCGGTTGGTGGCGGCGATGACGACGACGTTGGCGCGCTTCTCCAGCCCGTCCATCAGCGTGAGGAGCTGGGCAACCAGCCGCTTCTCCGCCTCGCCCTGCACCTGTCCGCGCTTGGGGGCAATCGAGTCGATCTCGTCGATGAACACGATGGAAGGCGATGCCTTCGCCGCCTGCTCGAACACGTCGCGGAGCTGCTGCTCGGACTGCCCGTAGGCGGAGCCCATGATCTCGGGACCGTTGATGATGAAGAACTCGGCGTCGCTCTCGTTGGCGACCGCGCGCGCGAGCCTGGTCTTGCCGGTGCCGGGCGGGCCGTGAAGCAGCACGCCCTTGGGCGGCTCGACACCCAGCCGCTCGAACAGCTCGGGGTAGCGCAGCGGCAGCTCGACCATCTCGCGCACTTGGTCGATCGTGTCGCCCAGGCCGCCGAGATCGTCGTAGGTGACGTCGGCGCGGCGCGCCTCGCGCGGCTCCTCATATTCGGAGCGCAGCTCGACTTCGGTGGACTGGTCGATGTGGACGATGCCCTTGGGCGTCGTCGACACCACGACCAGCCGGATTTCCTGCAGCGAATAGGCCGGCCGGTTGAGCATCTGGCGAAGTTGCGGCGGCAGCTCCTCCGACGCCACGCGTTGCTGGCCGGTGGTTGCAACGACGTCGCCAGCGTTCAGCGGCTTCATCTGGAACGAGCGCTTAAGCGCCGCGCCCGAGCCCTGGAGACGCAGATTCTGTTGTGCGGGCGCGAACACGACGCGCGTAGCCGGCTTCGAATCCGCCTTGCGCACTTCCACTAAGTCGCCTGAGCCGACGCCCGCGTTGGCGCGCTGCAGGCCATCGAGGCGCAGGATGTCGAGTCCTTCGTCCTCGGCATAGGGCAGCACCGCGCGCGCGGGTGTCGCGCGTTTGCCGACGATCTCGACGACGTCGCCTTCGACGACGCCCAGTGACTGCATCGCCGCGCGCGACAGCCGGGCAAGGCCGTGCCCACTGTCCTCCGATCGAGCATTGGCGACCTGGAGGCGGCGGTTCTTCTGATCGTTCTGAGGCTCGGCGTCGGCCATGTTTCGCTCCGTCGGCGTGACGAGAGAGTGGCAACGCCCGCGCTCTCGCTAAGGTGCGAGCGTCGGCAGAAAAAAAGGGCCGGCCCGAAGGCCGACCCTTGTGAGGTTAGGAGAGGATGCCTGAAAGGCCCGATCCTTCTGTGCCGATACAGCCTATTGTGCAAGTGCGAACACCGCTTATCGCAGTTGCAATATGTGCACCGCAACTTACTCTCATTCGGGGACCGGCACCCGGAGCATGTTCGATGAGGCGACTGCCGCCACTTACCGCCGTCGAGGCTTTCGTTCAGGTCGCCAGACTGGGCTCGATCAAGGCGGCCGCCGAGGATTTGTCGCTATCCTCCCCGGCGCTCAGTCGTCGCGTGCAAGCCATGGAGCGGTTCCTTGGTCGGCCGCTGTTCACGCGCCGCCACCAAGCCATGACGCTGAATCCGGATGGGGAGCTGCTGCTATCGCGGATCGCGCCGGCGCTTGATTCGCTCGCGGTGGCGGTCGATCAGGTGCGCGGCGAACCCGACGCGATGCGGCTCCGTTTGGGCGTCTTGCCGCTTTACGCCTCGCGGCAGCTCATCCCACGCCTGCCCGAGCTGCGCGCGCGTCATCCCAACCTCCACATCGACGTCGATACCGCCGCCCATGGTCTGGCCCGTCTGAACGACGGACTCGACGCGGCGATCGTGCTGGCTCCCGAGATCGAGGCCGCCGTCTACAGCCGTCGGCTGAGCCGTAACCGCGTGGTCGCCATCGCCGGACGCTCGCTGCTGGAAGGGGACGGCGCCATCCGCGAGCCAAGCGATCTCGCCCGCGCGACGATCCTGCTGCACCGCGACATGCCGTTGAACTTCCAGCTCTGGCGGGAAGCCATCGGCATCCCGGCCCTGGAGCCCGGCGCGATCGACCACTTCGACTCCGGCCAGCTCATGCTGGAGAGCGCGGCGGAGGGGCTGGGCGTGGCGCTGATGCTCGATCTCCATCTCGAAGGTGCCAAGGATTCGCGCCTTGTCAGCCTGTTCGACAATGCCGTCGACAGTCAGGTCAGCTACTGGTTCGTGTGCCGCCGGCCGGCGCTGCAACGCCGGCCGGTCAAGCTGTTCCACGACTGGCTTGTCGAGGGGCTCCCGGCCTGACGCTCAGGCGTCGGCGGCGACCCTGGCCTTGACGATCTTGCCGGGCGCGCGCGGCGGCTCGCCCTTGGGCAGTGCGTCGACATGCTCCATGCCCGATACGACTTCGCCCCAAACTGTATACTGGTTGTCGAGGAAGGTCGCGTCGTCGAAGCAGATGAAGAACTGGCTGTTGGCCGAGTCCGGCGCGCTCGTCCGCGCCATCGAGCAAATGCCGCGCACGTGCGGCTCCCTGGAGAACTCCGCCTTGAGATCGGGCTTCTTCGAGCCCGACATGCCGGTGCCGGTGGGATCGCCGCCCTGCGCCATGAAGCCTGGGATCACGCGGTGGAAAACGACGCCGTCGTAGAAGCCCTCGCGCGTCAGCTCCTTGATCCGCTCGACATGGCCGGGCGCGAGATCGGGGCGCAAGCGAATGGTGACGTCGCCCGGCTCCAGCGTGAGGATCAGCGTGTTCTCGGGATCGTCGGCCATGTAATTCTCCTTCTGTTCGGCTCTGCCTAGGCGGCGGTTTCCAACTCCGCCAGCCCGTATTCGGCGGCGACGAGTTCGTAGGATCGACGGCGCGCGGCGTGATCGAACAGGATGTTGGCAAGGAGCACCTCGTCCGCGCCATATGCGTCAGCGACCGCGTCGATGCCGGCGCGCACCTCACGCGGCGTGCCGAGCGACATGCGTACGCGAAGAACCGCCGGCTGGGGGTTGGCGGCAAGCCATGCCACCGCCTCTTCGATGGGCGGCACTGCGACCAACCTTCCCCGCATCAGCTGCGCGAACATCATCATCGACGGCGCGGCGAGCCGGTGCGCCTCCTCCGCGTCCGTGGCGGCGATCGCCCAGGCCGCCACCGCCACCTGAGGCGCGCCGAGGCCGGGCGAGGGTGTGAAGCTCCGCCGATAGAGCTCGACGAGCGGCGCGCCGTCCGAGTTGATGAAGTGCGCCACGCAGTAGCGCAACCCCATCGCCCCGGCGAGCCGAGCGCTGTCGGGCGAGGAGCCGAGCAGCCACGGTTCGGGCGAGCCGCCGCCCGCCGGCAACGTGTCGCGCAGAATCGCAAAGGGATGGCCGGCGGGCAAGCCGCCGTCGGGCCGCTCGTCGAGATAGGCGAGTAGTTCCGCGAGCGCCTGCGGGAAATCCTCCGCGCCGAACCCCCGGTTCCGATCCTGCCGGAGCGCGAGCGCGGCGCGGCCGTCGCTGCCCGGCGCACGCCCGATGCCGAGATCGATTCGTCCCGGCGCGATCGCGGAGAGCAGCCGGAAGGTCTCGGCGACCTTGAACGGCGAATAGTGGGGCAACATGATCCCGCCCGAGCCGACGCGAATGCTGTGCGTGGCGAGCGCCACCGGCCCGATCAGCGCCTCGGGCGCGGCACCCGCCAGCGCAGGCGAGGCGTGGTGCTCGGCCAGCCAGTAGCGATGATAGCCCAGCCGGTCGGCGGTCCGCGCGAGGTCGATCGTGTCGCGCACCGCCTGCGCGGCATCGGAGCCGGCCGCGATCGGGGATTGGTCCAGCACCGAGAGACGATAGGTCATGACGCGGATGTAGGGCGGCCTTCACCGGGCGAAAGGGCGTGGCGTGCTTGCACGCGGCGGCGACCCGCGTAGAGCCGGCGCGGGCCAGGGGGGAGGCGATCCGTGAGCGACATCGATATCGATACCCGTCCCGAGATCGAGCCCGGCCTCGATCCGAGCGGCGCTGAGCCCCACCACGACGAGGATAACCGGCTGACGCCCGACTTCGTCGACGCGGTGCTGGATCAGCTCGACGAGGGCGATGCCGAGGGCGCGCGCGATCTCGTGCGTCCGCTCCACCCCGCCGACATAGCGGACCTGTTCGAACTGGTGCGCGGCGACAGGCGGGAGGAGCTCGCCACCGCGCTCGCCGAGCTGCTCGACGGCGAAGTTCTCGCCGAGATGAACGATTGGGTGCGCGACGAGGTGCTCCAGGCGCTCGAACCCGCGCAGGTGGCGGCGCTCGCCACCGAGCTCGATACCGACGACGCCGTCGCGATCATCGAGGACATGGACGAGGACGAGCAGCGCGCCGTGCTGCGCGCGCTCGATCCCGACGATCGCGCCGCCATCGAGGAGGCGCTGTCCTACCCCGAGGAATCCGCCGGCCGCCTGATGCAGCGCGACCTCGTCGCGGTGCCCGAGCATTGGCGTGTCGGCGACGTGCTCGCCTATCTCCAGGGGGGCGGCGACGCATTGGCGACCGACTTCTGGGAGGTGTTCGTCGTCGACGAGCGCCACCACCCGGTCGGCACCTGCATGTTGTCGTGGCTGCTGCGCACGCCCGCGGGCATCCCGCTCGGCGACGTCATGCAGCGCGAACAGACGCTGATCCCGGTGGACATGGACCAGGAGGAGGTGGCGCTCCGCTTCCAGAAATACGCGCTGATCTCGGCCGCCGTGGTGGACGGATCGGGGCGGCTCGTCGGCATGATCACCGTCGACGACGTCGTCCACATCATCCAGGAGGAGGCGGGCGAGGACGTGCTGGCGCTCTCCGGCGCGGGCGACGGCGACATCAACGAGCCGATCCGCTTCACCGTCCGCACCCGGCTGGTGTGGCTGGTGGTGAACCTCGGCACCGCGATGATCGCGGCATCGGTCGTCAACCTGTTCGACGCGGAGATCGCCAGGTTCGCGGTGCTGGCGGCGCTGATGGGCATCGTCTCCGGCATGGGCGGCAACGCCGGCACGCAGACGCTGGCGGTGGTGGTGCGCGCGCTCGCCACCAACCAGCTCACCTCGTCCAATACCTGGCGGACGATCTGGCGCGAGTTCCGCATCGCGGCCAGCAACGGCGCGGTGCTCGGCGTGCTGATCGGCATCGGCTCCTACCTGATCTACGGGCGGGCGGACCTGTCGATCGTGTTCGGCGCCGCTATCCTCATCAACAACCTGATGGCAGGGAACGGCGGGCGTGCTGATCCCGATCACGCTCGATCGCGCGCGCGTCGATCCGGCGGTGTCCTCGGCGGTGTTCGTGACGATGTGCACCGATTGCATGGGCTTCTTCAGCTTCCTGGGGCTCGCGACGCTGTTCCTCCGTTGAGGCGGGGCGCGGCCGTCCCCATCTCCCGGCCATGCTCCACCTCACCAAGGTCGCGGTCGGCTGCGGCGATGCCGATGCGTTGAGGGATCGCCTGCTCGGTCGGGTGGCAGAGGGTGAGAGCTGGGTCGGCACGCGTTATCGCCCGACGCGTCACGCGGAGGTGGTGGGCGGCTCGCTCTATTGGATCGTCCGGCATCGGCTGGTGGCGCGCAGCACGATCCTCGGCTTCGGCGACGATCCCGAAGATGCGCGCCGCATCCGCATCCGGGTGGCGCCCGAGCTGATCCCGGTTCGCGCGACACCCAAGCGCGCGCACCAGGGCTGGCGCTACCTTGCCGCCGACGCCGCGCCCTCCGATCTCGGTGACGGCGAGGCGGAGGGGCTGGCGGCGCTGCCGAGCGCGGTCGCCGCGGAACTCGCCGCGCTCGCGCTGATCTAGCGGGAGCGGCAACGGCGTAGAGAGCCGTTGCGGCCGAACCGAGGACGGCCGATCTCGCATCGAGCCGGAACCCGCCTGCTGCGCCCACGTTCGCGCAGCCGGGAGGATCGGCCATCGACGATATCCTGATCTTCGGGCCCGACGACGTCGACCTCGCGCGCTCGCCGCTCCGGCGGGGTATCGCGGAGCCGACACTGGTGCTCGGCGCGTTCAATCCCGGGCTCGTGCGGCTGCCAGACGGCAACCTGCTGCTCATGGTGCGTGTCGCCGAGGCGCTGGCCGAGCCGGTCGCCGGCGGCGCGGTGCGCTCGATCCGCTGGACGCCGGACGGGTACACGCTCGACGCGTGGCCGCTCGACCAGGTGGACATGACCGATCCGCGGCAGTTCGAGCTGCCCGGTCGCGCTCATCGCATGCTCGCGCTCACCTCGCTCTCGTGGCTGCTGCCGGTGGAGCTTTCCCCGGATGGGCGGCAGGTCGTCGCGGTCCACTATGATCGCGCGATCGAACCAGTCGCCTCGTGGCAACAATTCGGGATCGAGGACGCGCGCATCAGCCGCATAGACGGGCGCTACTGGATGACGAGCTGCGTGGTCGGGTCGGAGCGGCATGGGACGGCGCTGCACGTGTCGGAGGACGGCATCGCGTGGATGCCGCAGGGCCTCGTGCTCGATCACCAGAACAAGGACATGGTGCTGTTCGAAGGCCGCATCGGCGGGATGGTCATGGCGCTCACCCGCCCCTTGGGGGAACTGTGGTTCGCCGAGCCGCCGGGCAGCCCCTTCGCCGGCGGCCCATCGATCAATCTCGCGCGCTCGCCCGACGGCCTGCACTGGAAGCCGCTGGAGCAGCCGCTGATCCGGCCGCGCGCCGGCTCGCCCTTCGCGATGAAGGTCGGCGGCGGGACGCCTCCCGTGCTGACCGACGGGGGCTGGCTGACGATCTGGCATGGGGTCGAGCGGAGAGGCGCGGTCGGCGTCTACCGCAGCTTCTGGGCTCTGCTCGACGCGCACGAGCCGTGGCGCATCGTCGGTGGCGACGACGAGGTGCCGCTGCTGGAGGCGTCGCCCGCGCTTACGGCACCGATCGCCGACCGGCTCTACCTGCCGAGCCCGGTCGTCTTCTCGACCGGCATCGCAGACGGCGGCGACCATTGGATCGTGGCGAGCGGCGAAGCCGATCTCGCCTGCCGGATGAGCTTCATCCCCAAGGCCCGGTTCGCATGAGCCGACCGTGGTGGGAGACGGGGACGATCTACCAGATCTACCCGCGTTCGTTTCAGGACAGCGACGGCGATGGGATCGGCGACCTGAACGGGATCACGGTTAGGCTTGGTCACCTCGTCGATCTCGGCGTCGACGCGCTGTGGCTGTCGCCGATCTTCCCGTCGCCGATGGCGGACTTCGGCTACGACGTCGCGGACTATGTCGATGTCGATCCGCGCTTCGGAACGCTCGCCGACCTCGACAGGCTGGTGGCTCGGGCGCACGACCTGCGCCTCCGCGTGCTGCTCGACCTCGTGCCCAACCATTCGTCGGATCGGCACCGCTGGTTCGTCGAGAGCCGCTCGTCGCGCGATCATCCGAAGCGCGATTGGTACATCTGGCGCGATCCCGCTCCGGATGGCGGCCCGCCCAACAACTGGATCAGCGACTTCGGCGGCCCGGCCTGGGAATGGGACGAGGCGACCGGACAATATTATTACCATGCTTTCCTGAAGGAGCAGCCGGACCTCAACTGGCGCAATCCAGACCTGCGCGCCGCGATGATGGACGTGCTGCGCTTCTGGTTCGATCGCGGCATCGACGGCTTTCGCATCGACGTGCTGTGGCACATGGTGAAAGACGCCGCCTTCCGTGACAACCCGCCCAATCCCGATTGGCGGGCGGGCATGCCCGACATGGCGCGCGTGCGCCAGACGAACAGCACCGACCAGGAGGAGGTGCACGCCATCGCCGCCGAGATGCGCGCGATCGCCGACGCCTATGGGGATCGCCTGTTGATCGGCGAGATCTACCTGCCGGTCGAGCGGCTGGTCCGCTACTATGGCGTGGGCAAGCCGGGCGTGCAGCTTCCCTTCAACTTCCAGCTCGTCGAGAGCGCCTGGGACGCCGCCACCGTGCGCGAGGCGATCGCGCGCTACGAGGCGGCGTTGCCCGAAGGCGCGTGGCCCAATTGGGTGCTCGGCAATCATGACCGCCCGCGCATCGCGAGCCGTGTCGGCGAGGCCCAGGGACGCGTCGCCGCGATGCTGCTGCTGACGCTGCGCGGCACCCCGACGATCTACTATGGCGACGAGATCGGTCTCGCCGACGTGGCGATCCCGCCGGATCGCGTGCAGGATCCGCGGGAACTGCGCGAGCCGGGGCTCGGCCTCGGCCGCGACCCGGTGCGCACACCGATGCCGTGGGACGGTTCGGCGAATGGCGGCTTCACCACCGGCACGCCATGGTTGCCGCTCAACGCCGACGTCGCGACGCGCAACGTGGCGGCGGAGCCGGCCATGCTGACGCTCCACCGCCGCCTGCTCGCGCTCAGGCGCGCGCACCCGGCGCTCGCGACCGGAACATTGACGATGGTCGAGAGCGGGGGCGACGTCGTCGCGTTCGAGCGGCGGGGCGAGCGCAAGCGCATCCTCGTGGCGCTCAACCTCGGCGCGACGCCGCAGTCCTTCACGCCACCGCCGGGCGACTGGCGGCCGCTCCTCTCCACGCTGGATCGGCCGTCGCGCGATGGGCTCCTAGCCGACGAGGGCCTCGTCTTCCTCGATCGGAGCTTCGCCTCGTGAAGATCGCTATGCTCGCGCCGATCTCGTGGAGGACGCCGCCGCGCCACTACGGGCCCTGGGAGCTGGTGACGAGCCTGCTCACCGAGGCGCTGGTCGCGCGCGGCGTGGACGTCACCCTGTTCGCGACGCTCGACAGCGAGACGGGCGGCACGCTCGCCGGCGTGGTCCCCGCGCCCTACTCGGAAGATCCGTCGATCGACGCCAAGGTGTGGGAGCATCGCCACCTCGCTCACCTGTTCGGGCGCGCGCGGGAGTTCGACCTCATCCACAATCAGGCGGATTTCCCCGCCCACGCCTTTTCAGGCTTGGTCGACACGGCGATGGTGACGACGATCCACGGCTTCTCGTCCGATCGCATTCTGCCGATGTACGAACCGTATCAGGATCGGGTGCACTATGTCGCGATCAGCGACGCCGATCGCCACCCGCGCCTGCGCTACGCTGCCACCATCCATCACGGCATCCGCATTGAGGACTTCCCCGTCGACGAGCGGGGAGGCGACGCGCTGCTCTTCTTCGGCCGCATCCACCCGGATAAGGGGCCGGCGCACGCGATCCGCGTCGCTCGCGAGGCCGGGCTGCCGCTGGTGATGGCGGGGATCGTCCAGGATCGCGACCATCACGAGCGCGACGTCGCGCCGCACGTCGATGGCGTGCGCGTGCGCTACATTGGCGCGGTCGGCGGCGCAGATCGGGCGCGAACGCTGGGCCGGGCACGCGCGCTCCTCCACCTCATCGACTTCGACGAGCCGTTCGGCCTCTCCGTGGTCGAGGCGCTGGCGTGCGGCACGCCGGTGATCGCGACCAGGCGCGGATCGATGCCCGAACTGATCGACGACGGCGTCACCGGCTTCCTCGTCGATAACGCCGCGCAAGCCGTGGCGGCGGTGGCGCGCCTAGGCGAGATCGACCGCGCCGCCTGTCGCGCCGCCGCCGTCCGTCGCTTCGGCGTCGATGGCATGGCCGATGCCTATCTTGCGCTCTATCGGCGCATCCTGGGACGCTGACGCATCTCCCGCTTGCGACTGGAGCGGCCATGTCCTGGTCCTGTCGCGACAACTCGACCGATGCCTGGCGTCTTGCGTCTACCCCGCGAGCAGCCGCTGGCGCCGCCTTTGCACCGACGAACCAAGCCCCATGGCCTCACGATATTTGGCCACGGTGCGCCGCGCGATGTCGAAGCCGCGATCGGCGAGCAGCTTCACCAGCGCATCGTCGGAGAGGATGGCATCCGCCGGCTCCTCCGCGATCAGGCGGGCGATATGGCTGCGCACCGCCTCCGCCGACGCCGCCTCGCCGCCGTCGGCAGTCTGGATGGCGCTCGTGAAGAAATATTTGAGTTCGTACAGGCCGCGCGCGCACGACAGGTACTTGTTGGAGGTGACGCGGCTCACCGTCGATTCGTGCATCCCGATTGCGTCCGCCACGCGGGCGAGGGTGCAGGGGCGCAGATGCTCGACGCCGTGGCAGAAGAAGCCGTCCTGCTGCTTCACGATCTCGGTCGCGACGCGCACGATCGTGCGCGCGCGCTGGTCGAGCGCCTTAACCAGCCAGTTGGCCGATTGCAGCCGCTCGGCGAGCCACGCCCTGCTGGCGGCATCGGTGGCGCCGCGCGAGAGCTCGGCATGATAGCGGCGGTCGACGAGCAGCTTCGGCAGCGTCGCGGCGTTGAGTTCGATGGACCAGCCGCCCGCGGCGCCCGCGCGCACGAACAGGTCGGGGATTACCGGCTGCGCGTCGGACGCGGCGAAGCGCAACCCGGGCTTGGGATCGTAGCCGCGCAGTTCGCGGATCATGTCCGCCAGATCCTCCTCGTCGACGCCGCAAAGGCGCCGCAGCCGCGCGAGATCGCCGCGCGCGAGAAGGGGAAGATTGTCGATCAGCGCCTGCATCGCCGGGTCGTGGCGATCGACCTCGCGCGCCTGGATCGCCAGGCACTCGGCGAGATCACGCGCGCCGACACCCAAGGGATCGAGGCCTTGGACGATGCCGAGCACGCGCTCCACGAGCGTGGAGGCGACGCCCAGCCGCTCCGCGATCTCCGCCGTCGTGACGGTCAGGTAGCCAGCCTCGTCGATCGCGTCGATCAGGTGCGTGGCCACGACGAACTCGACGCCCGAGAGGAGCGCGCCGGCCTGCGCGAGGAGATGGTCGGCGAGCGTCTCGGGCGGCGCCGCGAAGCCGTCGATCTCGATCGCCTCGTCACCCCCTGCGGTACCGGCACCGATCATGTCGGCGGCCGAGTCCTGGAAGGTCTCGCCGGCGGCATCGGTGTCGAGCGCCTGCTCGCCCTCGCCGGAAGTGGCGTCGGCGGTCTCGTCCGATGCCGACGTGGCTGGTTCCGGCGGCGGGTCGTCCTCGCCGTCCTCTCGCGTCGCCTCCAGTAGGGGATTCTTCTCCACCTCCTCGGCGACCGCCGCCTCGAGCTCGAGGTTGGAGAGCGCCAGCAGCTTGATCGCCTGCTGGAGCTGCGGCGTCATCACCAGCGACTGCGACTGGCGCAGATCGAGGCGGGGGGCGAGGCTCACCTTCTCGATCCGCTCACGCCCGGTCCGGCTCAGCCGGACCGCAGATCACAGCGCGAAGCCTTCGCCAAGGTAGAGCCGCCGGACGTCGGGATCGGCGATCAGCGCCTGCGGAGAGCCCTGAAACAGCACCTTGCCGTCGTAGATGATCGCCGCGCGATCGACGATCTCCAGCGTCTCGCGGACATTGTGATCGGTGATGAGCACGCCGATGTCGCGGCGCTTGAGGTCGCGTACCAGCTCGCGGATGTCGGCGATCGAGATCGGGTCGATGCCCGCGAACGGCTCGTCGAGCAACATGATCGAAGGCTCGGCGGCTAGCGCGCGCGCGATCTCGCAGCGCCGTCGCTCGCCGCCCGACAGCGCGGTGGCGCGCGCGTCGCGCAGCCGTTCAATGTGGAACTCGGCGAGCAGGCGGTCCAGACGCTCGGCACGCGCGGTCTTGTCGGGCTCGGTCATCTCGAGCACCGCCATGATGTTCTGCGCCACAGTCAGCCCTCGGAAGATCGAGGTCTCCTGCGGCAGGTAGCCGAGGCCGAGCACGGCGCGGCGGTACATCGGCAGCCCGGTGATATCCTCGTCGTCGAGGAGGATGCGGCCGGCATCCGGCTTCACCAAGCCCATCACCGAGTAGAAGCAGGTCGTCTTGCCCGCGCCGTTTGGGCCGAGCAGGCCGACCACCTCGCCTCGCGCGACCTCCAGGCTCACGTCCTGGAGCACGGGGCGGTTGTCATAGGCTTTGGCGATCGAGACGATCGACAGCCCGTGCTCGCCCGCCGCTGGGCGCGGTTCGGCCCGGGTGTGGAGCGCGGCGTCGTTCATGGCGCGCACGTCTGGCAGGTTTCGTGCATGGCGATCAAGCGCCGATGCGTTCAGGACGAGGGCGCACCCTTGCCCTGGTCGACGAGGAAGCGGCCCGAGACGCGACCGCCCGTGCCCGCCGCGCCCTGCCCACCGATCGCCGATCCGTCCACCGTCGCGCGGTTCGTGTTCTGATCGATGACGAGGCGGCCGCCGTGGACCACCGATCCGTTGCGATCGAGGCTGACGTTGCCGATCAGCGTGACGAGCTTCCGATCGAGATCGTAGATGCCGTAGTTGCCGCGCGCGACCTCACCGGGTCGCGTGACGACGACGTGGCCGTTGGCGTCCAGCCGCTGCACCTTCGGACCGGCCCCGCCTCCGCCCCCGTCACCGGCGGCGATGCTGCCAGAGTAGAGCGCGGTGGTGCGATCGGCGGTGAGCGTCATCTCCTGCTGGCGCACGCGCACGTTGCCGACGAGCGTCGCCTTGTGATCGCGGTCCTGCACCTCGATACGGTCGGCCTCCCAGTCGATCGGCGCGTTGCTGTCGTGCTTCGAGCCGGGAGCGGTCGCGCTCTGCGCGAGCGCGATCCCGCCCCCGGCGATGAGCGCGAGGGCTGCGAGGGCGGCGCCGCGTGGGATCATCGCGGCGGCTTGCCGCTTCGCTGGACGATATGCAAGCGCGCTTTCCCGGTCAGCACCACGGTGCGCTTGTCGAGATCGGCGGCGAGCCGGTCGGCGCGGAAGCGGCCGAGCGACATGGTACCGTCGACGGCTGAGCGGCTGGCGAGCGTGCGCGTCTTCATGTCGAGATCGACGTCGCGCGTGTCGATGCGATAGCCGTCCGCCGAGCGGAAGGCGACGGGCCCGGCGAGCGCGACCTTCTCGTTGGCCATGTCGTAGTCGCCGCCCGGCGCGGTCAGCATCGCGGGCCCGCCCGAGAGCCCCATGCGCGCGTTGAGCGTGTGGAGCTTCACCACCGGATCGGCCGAGTGCGCCTGCACGGCGGAGGCGGCGGAGAGCGCGAAGGGCTGGCCGCTATTGTCCTCGCCCCGGTACAGCGCCCGCGTCACCTTCATGCGCTCGGGCGCGCGATCGACGCGGTTCTTGGAAAGCACGAAGCTGATCTCGCGTCCCGACGTGATCGGCGTCACCGCGAGCAGGACGGCGAGCACGAGGCCGGCGGCGGGAAGCCCGACGCGCGCGATCGTCACCACCCGATCGTGCGAGGAGCCCGGCGCCGCCCAGGCGCGCCGCGCGCGGCGATCGGCGCGCGCGGCGTCAGACAGCGGACCCGCGATCCGCGCGCCGCCGCGAGGATCAGCCACCTTTGTCCGCCCGAGGACGCGCCTCCGCGCGACTCCTTTGAGCAGACTCAGGCATGGGCGAAAATGTCGGTCTCGGGCCAGCCGGCGATGTCGAGCTCGGCGCGGGTCGGCAGGAAATCGAAGCAGGCCTGCGCCAGGTGCGTGCGGCCCTCGCGCGCCAACCGCTCGTCGAACTTCTCGCGGAGCTGGTGGAGGAAGCGCACGTCGGAGGCGGCATAGTCCTTCTGCGCGTCGCTGAGCGTTGGCGCCCCCCAATCGGACGATTGCTGCTGCTTGGAGATATCCTGCCCGATGATCTCGCGCACCAGCTCCTTCAGGCCGTGGCGATCGGTGTAGGTGCGCACCAGGCGCGAGGCGATCTTGGTGCAGTAGACGGGCGCCGCGACGACGCCGAGATAGTGGCGGAGCGCGGCGAGATCGAAGCGCGCGAAATGGTAGAGCTTCACCCGCTCCGGATCGGCGAGCACCGCCTTCAGGTTCGGCGCGTCGTAGCGGCTGCCGGGGGCGAAGCGGACGAGATGCTCGTCGCCGCCTCCGTCCGAGAGCTGAGCGAGGCAGAGCCGGTCGCGCGGCGTCACGAGCCCCATGGTCTCGGTATCGACGGCAATGGCGGCGCCGGGAGCGAACAAGTCGCCGGGCAGGTCTTCCTCGTGGAGATGCACTGTCATCGGCGCGGCATAGGGCGGCGCGCGCCGCCGCTCAATGCCCTGAAGTGGCCTTCGGCTTGCGCCGCCGCGCCGCCATGTTGAGCCCTTCGACCAGCCCCGAGAAGGCCATCGCCGCGTAGATATAGCCCTTGGGCACGTGGACGCCGAAACCGTCCGCGATCAGCACCGCGCCGATCATCAGCAGAAAGCCCAGCGCCAGCATCACCACCGTCGGGTTGCGCCCGATGAAGCGCGCCAGCGGATCGGCGGCGATCAGCATCAGCCCCACCGCGACGATCAC
Organism: Sphingomonas sp.; assembly: GCF_965200105.1. Taxonomy (GTDB): domain Bacteria; phylum Pseudomonadota; class Alphaproteobacteria; order Sphingomonadales; family Sphingomonadaceae; genus Solisphingomonas. The sequence continues at coordinate 1,636,088 of NZ_CBDATN010000002.1, read as the reverse complement.
CGCCACGATCATCACCGGCAGATGCGTCGTCATGCCCACGGCGGTCAGGATCGAATCGATCGAGAAGACGATATCGAGCACGAGGATCTGCACGATCGCCGATCCGAACGACAGCGGCGGCGCGCCCGCACCGTCCTCTCGGCCGGCTTCGGGATCGATGGTGTTGTGGATCTCGCGGGTCGCCTTCCAGATCAGGAACAGTCCGCCCGCGATCAGGATGAGGTCGCGCGCCGACAACGCCGTCTCGAACGCCGGATGGCCATCCACGAGCGGGCCGTGGAGGCCGAGGTCGATCACCGGCGCGGTCAGTCCCGTCAGCCAGGCGATCGTGGAGAGCAGCACCAAGCGCAGCACCAGCGCGAGGCCAATGCCGAGGCGACGCCCTCTGGTCTGCTGTTCGGGCGGAAGCCGGTTCGACAGGATCGAGACGAAGACGAGATTATCGATGCCGAGCACCACCTCCATCACGATCAGCGTGGCGAGCGCCGCCCAGACGGACGGGTCGGTAAGCAGGGCGGCGAAGTCGGGCATCCGCTGGATCGTGCCCGCCGGCAGGCTTTCAAGCAAGTCGGCGTCGACCGCTTCGCCCGAACGATAATCGGCGGGCCGGGCGGACGGGGCGATGAAATGGCTCGCCGCCTGTGGATAGATCGGCTATGCAAGCACTGGGTGCGTACGCGATCGTGCCTGGGATTGCCGCGTGGCGCGTCGCGCACGGTTGTCTCGCAGGGATGGGGCGCGGACGGGAAGACATTTTTTCTATGAGTTTCGATCGTGGGCGGCGCGGGCAGCGCGGCGGCAGGGACAAGCGCGACGGCTTCGGCGGCGGCGACGAGTTTAGCGGTGGCGGTGACAGCTATGGTGGCGGTGCCGGCGGCTTTGGCGGCGGCGATCGCTTCGGCGGCGGCGGCGGTTATGCCGGTGGTGGCGGTGGCTTTGGCGGCGGCGATCGTTTCGGCGGCGGCGGCGGCGGCGGCGGCGGCGGCCGGGGTGGTTACGGTGGCGGTGGTGGCGGCTTCGGCGGCGGCGGTGGCGGCGGCTTTCGCGGCGGCGGTGGCGGCGGTGGCTTCGGCGGCGGTCGTGGCGGCGGCGGCGGGATGCCGGCGCAGGTCGTCGGCACCGCCAAGGGCACCGTCAAGTTCTTCAACGGGCAGAAGGGCTTCGGCTTCATCGTCCGCGACGACGGTGGCGAGGACGTGTTCGTCCATATCTCCGCCGTCGAGCAGGCGGGTCTTGCCGGCCTTGCCGAGGGCCAGCCGCTGGAGTTCACGCTCGTCGATCGCGGCGGCCGCGTCTCGGCCACCGAGCTCAAGATCGAGGGCGAGCCGATGGAGGTCGCCGATGCGCCGCGCGCGCCGGCACGACAGCTCACCGGCGAACGTTCCTCGGGTACGGTGAAGTTCTTCAATGCGATGAAGGGCTTCGGCTTCATCCAGCGCGACGACGGGCAGCCCGACGCGTTCGTCCACATCTCCGCCGTGGAGCGCGCGGGGATGACGACGCTCAACGAGGGCGACCGGCTCGAGTTCGAGCTCGAGGTCGATAGGCGCGGCAAGTACGCCGCCGTCAATCTCCAGAGCGTTCAGTAACAACAGACCGGAAGGCCCGGCTCCCCGCGGTCGCCGCGTGGGAGCCGGGCCTTTCGCGTCTTCGGCACGCACGCGGGCAAGATGATGTTTCGGTCATGTCGCGCGTCCGGTCTGCCCCGCCAGCGCGTGCGCCTGTAGGCGTCGGCGCCATGGCCGCCCTGATCGCCGAGCCGTCGTCCTACGATCCTCGTGGCCGTCCGCGCGACCGGATGGCGGCCCTCCTGGCGGCGATCCTCCTGCCGCTGCTGCTGCTCTGGATGCTGTTAAGGCTGGGCGTGCTGCCGTCCCTCGCGCCCGCCGGCGCGCCCGCGCTCGTCACATTGTCGTTCAAGGGTCAGGACGCGGAGCGCGCGCGCGTGGTGCGTGAGCCCAAGCACGCGGCAGGACGCCGCGCCGCATCCACGACCAAGCCCGCACCGTCACGGGTGCAGGCAAACCCGTCGCCGGTGCCGTCGCTCAACATCCTCCATGTCGGCCACGACGAACTCGCCGCGCTGGACCTCGCAATGGCCACCCACCGCGATCGTGGCGAAGGCCAGACCGCGGGTGCCGGATCGGGTGCGGACGACGGCGATGCCGGGTCGGCGGGCGGCGGCGGCGCGGGCGGCGACCGGCTCTACGATCCCGACTGGTATCGCCGGCCGAGCGACGTCGAGATGTCGACCTACCTGCAACAGGTGAATGCGCGCTCGGGCTGGGGCGAGATCGCCTGCCGCACCGCGCCGCGCTTCCGCGTCGAGGATTGCCGCGAGATTGGCGAGTCGCCGGGCTCGGGCATCGCGCGCGCGCTGCGCGAAGCGGCATGGCAGTTCCAGGTGCTGCCGCCGCGCGTCAACTCGCGCCCGATGATCGGCGCCTGGGTGCGCATCCATTTCGACGTGATCCAAGGTTTTCGACGCGGATAGCGAGGCAACCCCGCCATCCGTCCGCCCGTTCGTCACTTATGGACAAGACCCTCTCGCTCCGCCGTACCGCCGAGATGGCGGCGGTGTTCATGATCGGCGACGGCATGCTCGGGCTGCTCCAGCCCGATCGTCACGTGAAGCTGTGGCGATCGGACGTGCGCGCGGTCGACGCGCTGGTCGATCGCTTCGATGGCAAGCCGACGCTGCGGCGCGGCTATGGACTCATTCAGATCGCCGGCGGGCTCGCGCTCGCATCCGCGTTGCGGTCGCCACGCCCGACGCGCTAGTCTGCAACGCGAGAGGGGACGGGCATGACGGGTATGCTGATCTTCGTCGCGGTGCTGTTGTTCTTCCTGCTGACGACTGCGCTCAAGACGTTCGGGATCAATCAGGAATATGAGCGCGCCGTCGTGTTCCGGCTGGGTCGCGTCATCGAGCCCAAGGGGCCGGGCTGGTACTGGCTCGTGCCCTTCGTAGACCGCGCCGTGAAGGTGGACACGCGCACCGTCACCCTGGCGCTCGATACGCAGGAGACGATCACCCGCGACGGGGTCGCGGTGCGCGTCAACGCGGTGCTCTGGTTCCGCGCCACCAATCCGGTGCGCGTGCTCACCGTTGTCGAGCAGTGGCAGGGCGCCGTCACGCAGGCGGCCGAGACTGGCCTGAGGGATGCGATCGGCCAGTCCGATCTCGATCAGCTGCTGAAGGATCGCGCGGTCATCAACCAGCGGCTGATGGGAATGCTTTCCAAGGCGGTGGAGCAGTGGGGCGTGGTGGTCGACGCGGTCGAGATGAAGGACCTCGACATTCCCGAAGCCATGCAGCGCGCGATCGGCCGCGAGGCCGAGGCGATCCGCGAGAAGCGCGCGCGGATCATCAAGGCGGAAGGCGAGCTGGAGGCCGCGCAGAAGCTCGCCGACGCCGCCGGCACGATCGGCTCGACGAAGGGCGCGCTGGAACTGCGCCGTCTCCAGACGCTGACCGAGATCGGCGTCGAGCATAACTCCACGGTGATCGCGATGCTGCCCGTCGAGCTGCTGGAGGCGGCGAAGGCGATCGGCGACGCGGCGAAGGGCCGGGCCTAGCCGCCGCCCGTGACCGATCTCACCGTCAACGGACAACCCGTCCGCTACCGCATCTCGCCCGATACGCCGCTGCTCCACGCGCTACGCGACGTCTCCAATCTCACGGGCACCAAATATGGCTGCGGGACGTGCGACTGCGGCGCCTGCACCATCCATGTCGACGGCCGTGCGGCGCGATCCTGCCGCGTGTCGCTATCGGCCGTGGAGGGTGCGGCGGTGACGACGATCGAGGGCCTGTCGAGCGATCGCGGTCATCCCGTCCAGCAGGCGTTCGCCGAAGCCGGCCTCGTGCAATGTGGCTTCTGCTTGCCGGGCTTCGTCATGGCCGCCGCCGCGCTGATCGCCGCCGATCCCCGGCCGACGCGCGATGACATCGTCGCCGCGCTCACCAACCTCTGTCGCTGCGGCATCCAGCCGCGCGTGGTGCGCGCCGTGCTGCGCGCGGCGGCGATGGCGCGCGGCGAGATCAGGATCTCGGCGCTGCCGCCGCCGGGCATGACGGCGGCCGATGCCGCGCGCGTGGTTCCCGCGATGCGCCTTCTGTCTGATCGCTGACGAAGGGGTTCAGCGCTTCGACAGCTGCTCCGCCGTATCAGGGCCACGCTACGCGGCGCCCGTGACCGCGACGCGAGGAGACACGCGATGCGACGTTGGATGACGAGCCTGGCGATCGGCGTCGGATTGGGGGCGACCGTGCTATCGGCGCAGCCGCCCGGCCAGCGTCCGGAACCGGCGACGCGCCCCGATAGCGATCGAGGAGCCGGCGGCGGACCGCGCCCGCAGGGTCGGGCGCCTGGCTCCGATCGCGATCCATCGGCCGTCGGCCGCCCGGATGCCAACCGAATGCCTTTCGGCGGCAATGGTGGACCTGGGCGCGGTCCAGGGTTCGATCGCGGTCCGGTCGTGAACCAATTCAATGATCGCGGTGGCTATGGCCTGGGCGCGGGCGGTCGGCCGGGCGGCACCGATCATGGTGGTGCGCGGCCTGCTATTCCGTCCGGTCGCGCCGGTGATCCGCCCGGCGGCGATCGAGGCCGCCGGGGTGGCGGCGGTGACTGGCGCGGCGGCGGGCATCGGCCTGTCGGGAACTTCGATGGCGGTCCCGGCGATCCGCGTTCGGGTCACGGCTTTGACGGTCGGGACCGGGATCGGCCTAGCGATCAGCCTGGTCCGGGCAGGAGCGGCTGGTACTCCGCACCCGATCGCGCGCGCTTCGTCGGCGATGTGAACGGGGATCGGCCGCGAGGCGACTGGAACCGCGGCCCCGATCGCCCGCGTTACGTCGGCGGCCGGACCGGGGGACGCCCCGGCGGCGACTGGAACCGAGGCTGGCGCGACGACCGTCGTTACGACTGGCGCGGCTGGCGGCAGGATCATGGCGACCACTTCCGCGGGCCCGGCTACCGCGCGCCCTATGGCTATGGCTATGGCTATCGCCGCTACGGCATCGGCGCGGTGATCGCGCCTGCCTTCTTCGCGCAAGATTACTGGATCGCCGACCCTTACAGCTACCGGCTGCCGCCAGCCTACGGCCCCTATCGCTGGGTGCGCTACTTCAACGATGCCCTGCTGGTGGATGTCTACTCCGGGAGGGTCGCCGATAGGATCCCGGGCTTCTTCTGGTGATCATGAAGGCCGGCTGACAAAGCCATTCCCGGCGCGTTCAGCGGCGCTGGCGCAGGAAGAGTCATCGCCCGCGTCGACGGGTAGGGAGAAGGAGCAAGATCATGCGCAGATCGTTTCTCGCGGCCACGACCGTTGCGATGCTGATGCCGGCCGCCGGAATGGCGCAGAGCTGGGGCGAGGTCCGCCACGACAACCGCGAGGTACGGCAGGACCGCGGCGACCTGCGTGACGCCAGGGCCTATGGCGATCGCCACGACGTGCGCGATGCGCGCCGCGAGCTTGCCGAAGATCGCGCCGAGCGCCGCGAGGATTGGCGCGACTGGCGCCGCAGCCATCCGGACGTCTATCGCGGCCCGGCATACGCGGCCCCGCGCGCGGGCTGGCGCTACCGCCCTGTCGCGGTGGGCACCCGATTCGAGCCGGCTTATTATGGCCAGCGCTACTGGGTGGATCCCGTCCGCTATCGCCTGCCGGCCTACGGGCCCGATCGACGCTGGGTCCGCTACGGCAACGATGTCGTGCTCGTGAACGTGGCGACCGGCCGGGTGCTGACCGTCTACAACGGCTTCTTCTTCTAGACGCCGCCCGCCCGCTTGCCGGGCACCGGCCCGACGCCTACGCCTCCGGAGCAATCCGCTCCGGAGGTTCTCGCTTGCGTATCGCCGCCCTCGCTCTCCCGTTGCTCCTCGTCGCCGCCGCGCCGCCGCCGAGCCCGCACGACGCGCTCGCCAGGCTTTTCCGCGACAGCAACGAGGCCATGCTCGCGCGCAATCCCGTGGAAGGCATCAGTCGGGGCGACCGCCGCTTCCTCGCGCAGATCGGCGACAGCTACTCCGACGCGCATTACGCGGCCGAGAAGGCCGCCGACGAGGCGGAGCTGAGTCGTCTCCACGCGATCGATCGCGCGACGCTGAACCCCACGGATCGCATCGCCTACGACACGTTCGAGACGGCCAAGCGGATCGACCTCGCCGGCTACGCCCCCAGCCTGCTGGCGGTCTCGTCCGTCATGCCGATCAACCACTTCTACGGCCTGCCGCAGAGCTACGCGGACCTGTCGTCGGGGCAAGGCGCCGCGCCCTACAAGACCGTTGCCGATTATCAGGCGGCATCGCGGCGCAACGCGGCCTTCGGCGCGCAGGTCGATGTCGTGATCGCCCAGTTCCGCAAGGGATTGGCGAAGGGCGTCGTCGAACCACGGCTTGTCGTCGCCAACATGATCGACCAGCTCGACGCGCAGACGAAGGGCGGGGTGGAGGCGTCGCCTTACGCCGGGCCGCTCAAGTCGGCGCCGACGCCGGCGATCGCCGCCGCCTACCGCGGCTCGATCGAGCACGACGTCTTGCCGCCGCTCGTCCGGCTCCGCGACTTCCTACGAAACGACTATCTGCCGCACGCGCGCGAGACGGTCGGGCTCGGCGCGCTGCCCGGCGGTGCCGCCGATTACCGCTACCTGATCGAGCAGAACACGACGCTGCCGCTGAGCGCCGACGAGGTGCACCGGCTCGGCCTCTCCGAGGTCGCGCGGATCACCGGCGAGATGGAGGCGGTGAAGACGAAGCTCGGCTTCCAAGGCGATCTGCCCGCCTTTTTCCGCCATATGTCGAGCGATCTCAAGTTCGCGCCACCGTCGCGCGCCTGGCTGGAGACGCGCTATCGCCAGATCGGCGCGACCATCGACGCGCATATTCCGGCGCAGTTCTCGCTGGTGCCGAAGACACGGCTGGAGATCCGCCCGACGCCGGCCTACCGCGAGAAGAACTCGGCGGGCGGCGAGTATATGCAGGGCACGCCCGACGGGTCGCGGCCGGGCGTCTTCTACTATAACGGCTACGATCTGCCGACGCGCTTCACCTGGGACATGGACACGCTCTACCTGCATGAGGCGGTGCCGGGACATCATTTCCAGATCAGCATCGCGCAGGAGAACGCCGCGCTGCCCGATTTCATGCGCTTCGGCGGCAACACCGCCTATGTCGAGGGGTGGGCGCTCTACGCCGAGACGCTGTGGCCCGAGCTGGGCGTCGAGACCGATCCGGCGGCGCGCTTCGGCGGGCTGAACGACGAGATGCTGCGCGCGATGCGGCTGGTGGTCGATAGCGGCATCCACGCCAAGGGCTGGAGCCGCGATCAGGCGATCCAATATATGCTCGATCACTCCGCGATGGGGCGCGCCGACGTCGTCGCGGAGGTCGAGCGCTACATCGCCATCCCCGGCCAGGCGCTGGCCTACAAGGTCGGCCAGCTCACCATCCTGCGCGAAAAGGCGAAGGCGCGGAAGGCGATGGGCGCCAGCTTCGATCCGCGCGCCTTCCACCGCGAGGTGCTGGATACCGGCGCGCTGCCGATGCCCGTGCTGGAGCGCAAGCTCGACGACTGGATCGCCGCGGGGGGACCGCGCTGACGATGGCCGAGCCCCGCGCGCCGCGTCTCGCCGTCCTGATCGACGCCGACAATGCCAGCCCGAAGATCGCCGCCGGCCTGTTCGAGGAGATCGCGCAGATCGGCGAGGCCAGCGTGCGCCGCATCTACGGCGACTTCTCGCGCGACAATCTGAAGGGCTGGGCGGGCATCCTCGCCGCGTACGGCATCCTGCCGCACCAGAACTTCGCCAACACGGTGGGCAAGAACGCCTCCGACATCGCACTCGTCATCGACGCGATGGATCTGCTCCACGCCGAGCGGATGGACGGCTTCTGCATCGTCTCGTCCGACGGCGACTTCACGCGGCTGGCGGCGCGGCTGCGCGAACAGGGGGCCGACGTCTACGGCTTCGGCGAGCGCAAGACGCCCGAGAGCTTCCGCCAGGCGTGCCGCCGCTTCGTCTACACCGAGAACTTGCTGCCGGGCGCGCGCGACGCGGAGGAGGCCGCGGCTTCTGCCGCACCTGCGGCCGTCGAGAGCGCCGGTGGGGGTGCCCGTCCACCATCCGCAGCCGCGCCGCTGATCCGGCGCGCGATCGCGCAGCTCGACGAGGACGAGGGTGGGTGGGTGACGCTGGGCGGCGTCGGCCAGCGGCTGCTCGCGCTCGCGCCCGACTTCGACCCGCGCACCTTCGGATCGGCCAAGCTGGTGACGCTGGTGGAGCGCGCCAGCGGCTTCGAGATCAAGCGGCCGGACGGCCGCGGCGTAATGGTGCGGGCGAAACCGAAATGCGGCTGAGTTAGGCGATCGTCCCGAACGGCAGAAGCTGCTTGGCGAGCGCCGCGGCGCCGGCGCCATTGCCGGCGTGAAGCGGCACGGCGATGCGTTGCGCGGCGCGCTGCATGACGCGGTCGAGCTGGGTCGGCGTCGCGGCTGCGGCCGCGCGGTCGGCCAGTGACGCGGCGGCAGCGGTGTCCTTGGGATCGAGGCGCACGCGGATCATCGCCGCGAACGCCGGGAAGAAGGCGCGATTGCCGCCGAGCGCCACCGCCTTGTCCAGCGCCGCCAGCCCCGTCGCCTTGTCGGCGCCGAGCACCGTCCGTGCGAGGAAGGAACCAAGCTGGTCCACCGCCGTGAGGTGCCAGCCGGCATAGGCGATCTCCACCTCCGGATCGCGCGGGTAGGCGCGCACCAGCGCGGTGAGCGCGTCGCGCGTCGCCTTGGCGTCGGCGGGCGACCGCTTGAGCTGTCCGCGGTAGCCGATCGCCAGCGCCTGCTGGAGCCGCGCCTCCTTGTCGCCCGGACTGGCAGCCAGCGTAGCGGTGGTCTGCTGATAGGCGTCACCGACGAGCGCCAGCGCCTGCGCCTTGTCGTGGGTGAGGAAGGCGGCGCGCAGCAGCGTGTCGCGCGGGGCGGGAGCGGCCGCCACGCACGCTAGAGCGGCGACCGCCAGGAAAGGCGTATTGGAAGGCATGGCCCGTCCTCTCGACCAAGCTACATGAACCCGGACGGAACCGGCAGCCCGCTCCCCCCCCGGTGGCCGCGCCGTGCGGAAGCTGCGGCGCGGCCGGCGCTCACGCAATTACGCGCGCGGCACCAGTCCGAAAGGGGGTGGACCGTGTGGGGAAACGCACGACCGGCGAGGAGCGGTGTCGCCGAAAAGCTACAGTTTTCGCGAAATCGCCTCATGGATCAGTCCACGCGTCTCGGCGAGGCCGTAGAGCGCCGCGAAACTGCCCATGCGCGGGCCTTGCGTGGAGCCGAGCAGCGTCTCGTAGAGCACGCGAAACCACTCGCGGAGTGGCTCGTAGCGCGCAGCCTTGCCGGCTTCGTAGACTTCCTCCTGGATCGCTGCGGCATCGGCATCCGGCGCGAGCGAGGCGAAGCGGCGATCGAGGTCGGCGAGCGCCAGCGCCTCGCGGGCGTCCGGGGCGCGGCGGACCAGTGTCGATGCCACGAAATCGCGGAAGTAGGCGATCGCGTAGCCGATCAGCGCGTCAAGCGCGGGGTGCGTCTCCGGCGCCGCCTGCGGCGCGTAGCGGTGGACGTAGCGCCACAGCACTCGCGCGTCGTCGGTCGCCGCTACGGAGACGAGGTTGAGCAGCAGCGCGAAGCTGACCGGCATGTCCACCGCCGGCACGCGGCCGAGATGGACGTGGTGAACCGGATTGCCGAGCCTCTGCTCGATCGGCTGATCGGAGTAGGCGGCGAGGGACTGATAATATTCGTCGACCGCGCGCGGGATCACCGAGAAGCCGAGCGACCGCGCCTTGCGAGGCTCGCGATAGACGTAGAAGGCGAGGCTCTCGATCGGGCCATATTCCAGCCACTGTTCGATGGTGAGGCCGTTGCCCTTGGTCTTGCTGATCTTGGCGCCGGCCTCGTCGAGGAACATCTCGTAGTTGAAGCCGTCCGGCGGCCGAGAGCCCAACACGCCCGCGACCTTGCCCGATTGCGTGACGGAATCGATCAGGTCCTTGCCCGCCATCTCGTAGTCGACGCCCAGCGCCACCCAGCGCATCGCCCAGTCGACCTTCCACTGGCACTTGGCCTGCCCGCCGAGCACCGACTGCTCGCGCCGCGCGCCCGTCTGCGGATCGGCGTAGGCGATGATGCCTTCCTCCGCGTCCACCACCTCGATCGGCACCTGAAGCACGCGGCCGCTCTCCGGGTGGATGGGGAAAACAGGCGAGTAGGTACGCCTCCGCTCCTCGCCCAGCGTCGGTAGCATCACCGCCATGATCGCGTCGTAGTGCCTGAGGATCGCGCGCAGCGTCTCGTCAAAGCGGCCGTCGGCATAAGCCTCGGAGGCGGCGACGAACTCATACTCATAGCCGAACGCGTTCAAGAACTCGCGCAGCCGGTTGTTGTTGTGATCGGCGAAGCTCGCATGCGTGCTGAAGGGATCGGGCACCCGGCACAGCGGGCGATCGAGATGTTCGCGGAGCATATCCTGCTGCGGCAGGTTGCCGGGCACCTTGCGCATCCCGTCCATGTCGTCGGAGAAGGCGATCAGGCGCGTGGCGGCGCCCGTCATCTCCCCATAGGCGTTGCGCACCATCGATGTGCGCGCCACCTCCGTGAACGTGCCGATATGCGGCAGGCCCGAGGGGCCGTAGCCGGTCTCGAACAGCATCGGTCCGTCTTTACCGTCGGGCCAGCGCTTTATCAGCTTGCGCGCCTCATCGTAGGGCCAGGCCTTGGAAGCGAGGGCGGCGGCGCAGATGTCGGCGGGATCGGTCATGATGCGGCGGCGATAAGCCCCGGCGTGCGGGTTCACAACGATGCGTACTCGTTTCCCTTCCGTTCGCGCGGGCCTATATCCGCGCGATGACGCCGTTCGACGCGCTGGTCGCCACCCATGGCGGCACTTGGCTCACCACGCGCGACGGGCGGGTGGCGAGCCTCGCGCGCGGTGAGGCGGTGGCGCTCGCCGCCGAGCGGCCGCTGCTGCTCCTCAACGCGCCGCTTACCGGACAGCGGCTCGGCCATGCGGAGCTTTCGGGGCTCGACCTGCTGGAGCTGTTCGCCTTCGTACGGCCGGCGCGCTTCGCCGTGCCGACGCCCGCCGGCCTGGCGCGTGCGCTGGGCTTGGCGCCGCCGGTCGACGACGCGCAGGCGGGCGCGACGCTGATCGCCTGCGCGGACGCGCTGCTCGCCACCCTCGGCGCCCCGTGGGAGGAGCGCGCCGGCGCCTGGGATCGCGCCAACGCGCTCGCCCGCCTGCGCTGGCCGTGGGCGCAGCACGTGCTCGCCCGCATGGTACCGCCCGAGCGGCCCGAGCGCGGGCTTTTCGCGGGGCTCTCCGAGTGGGAGGAGGCGCCGCCCTCGCCCCCGCCTGCCACGGTGACGCTGGGCGAGGCCGAGACGCTGAAGCGGCTCGACCTGCTGACGGGGAGGGGCGCGGAGGCGAGGCCCGGCCAGCGCGCCTACGCCGCCGCTGCCGCGCACGCCTTCGGCCCGCGCATGGTGGAGGGGCGCCCGCGCGTGCTGCTGGCGGAGGCCGGCACCGGCATCGGCAAGACGCTCGGTTATCTCACGCCCGCCGGGCTGTGGGCGGAAGCGGCGCGCGGCACGGTCTGGATCTCCACCTACACGCGCGCACTCCAACGCCAGCTCGACAGGGAGACGGCGCGGTTGTTTCCGGATCCCGCGGAGCGCCGCGCCAGGATCGCGGTGCGCAAGGGGCGCGAGAACTATCTCTGCCTCCTCAACCTGGAGGATGCGATGCACGGCGGCTTCGCGGGTCGCGCGGCGGTGCTCGCGCAGCTCGTCGCGCGCTGGGCGGCCTACACGCGCGACGGCGACATGGTGGGCGGCGATCTGCCCGGCTGGCTGGCGACGCTGTTCCGCCGCGCCGGCTCCACCGCGCTCACCGATCGCCGCGGCGAGTGCGTCTACGCCGGCTGCCCGCACTGGCGGCGCTGCTTCGTGGAGCATTCGGTGCGCCGCGCCGACGGCGCCGCCATCGTCATCGCCAACCACGCGCTGGTGATGCTGGTGGCGGAGCGGCGGCAGGCGGAGGGGCGCGCGATCGGCCGCATCGTGTTCGACGAGGGCCATCATCTCCACGACGCCGCTGACTCGACCTTCTCGGCGGCGCTGACCGGGCAGGAGGCGATCGAGCTGCGTCGCTGGATCGCCGGCCCCGAGCGCGCGACGCGCGGGCGCAGGCGGGGCCTCGCCGCCCGACTCGCGGACGTCTGCTCCTATGACGAGGCGGGCGCGGTGGCGCTCGGCGAGATCGTCGAGGCGAGCCACGCGCTCCCCGCCGACGGCTGGCTCGCGCGCATCGCCGACGGAACGACGCTCGGCCCCGTCGAGCGGCTGCTCGCCGCCGTACGCGCGCTGGTGCTCGCCCGCGCCACCGCCGCCGACGCCGGCTACGGCATCGAGACCGAGGCCGCCGCGCTCGACGGCGCGACTGTCGAGGCAGCAGGCGTCGCGGCGCGCGCGTTCGAGGCGCTGATGCGGCCGATGACGGCGCTCGCCACGCGACTGGAAGCGGTGATCGAGGAGGCGCCCGACTGGCTCGACGGCCCTGCGCGCGCCCGCGTCGAGGGCGCCGCCGCCGGGCTGGCGCTCCGCGCGCGCACGATCGCGGCGTGGGTGGCGATGCTCGGTCGCCTAGGGGGAGAGGCCGATCCGGACTTCGTCGATTGGCTGGCCGTCGATCGCGTCGAGGCGCGCGAGTGGGACGTCGGCGTGCACCGCCACTGGCTCGATCCCGGCGTGCCGCTGGCGCGTACCGTGCTGGCGCCCGCGCAGGGCCTGCTCGTCACCTCCGCTACGCTGCGCGGCTCCGGCACCGACGGGGAAGCCGGTTGGGCGAGAGCGGAGGCGCGCTCGGGTGTCCGCCACCTCGATACCGCGATCGAGCGCTTCGCCGCATCGAGCCCGTTCGACTATGGCGCGCACGCCGAGGTGCTGATCGTCACCGACGTGCCGCGCGGCGATCCGGCCCAGCTTGCCCATGCCTATTACCGGCTGATCGCGGCGTCGCAGGGGGGCACGCTCGGCCTCTTCACCGCGATCGCGCGGTTGAAGGCGGTGAACGCGCGCATCGCGGACCGGCTCGCGCGCGACGGACTGCCGCTCTACGCGCAGCATGTCGATCCGATCGACACCGGCACGCTGATCGACATCTTCCGCGACGATCCGCACGCCTCGCTGCTCGGCACCGACGCATTGAGGGACGGCATCGACGTGCCCGGTCACTCGCTCCGCCTCGTCGTGATGGAGCAGGTGCCGTGGCCGCGCCCCACCGTGCTCCACGCCGCTCGGCGCGCGGTGGACGGCGGATCGAAGCACGACGACCAGATCGTCCGCGCGCGGCTCGCGCAGGCGTTCGGACGGCTGATCCGCACCGCGACGGACAGCGGGCGCTTCGTGCTGCTGTCGGCCGCCACCCCGTCGCGGCTGCTCGACGCGTTTCCGGCCGGCGTGCCGATCCTGCGCGGGCCGCTGGACGAGGCGGTGGCGCGGATCGCCGCCGGCCTTCCCAACGCGGCGTGCGTCGGGCATCAGGACGCGGGGCTGGCGGGAGCGGCGGGGGCATGAAGCGGCTGGTGACCTTCCGTCACGCCAAGTCGGGCTGGGACCAGCCCGCACGGCGCGACTTCGATCGCGCGCTCAACGATCGCGGCAAGCGCGCCGCGCGGATGATGGGCGAGCACATGCGAGAGGCGGGCATGACGTTCGACCTCGTCATCGCGTCGCCCGCCGTTCGCGTCGTCGAGACGCTCGACGCGATGATCGAGGGCTATGGCGACATCGCGCAGCCGCACTGGGATCGCCGTGTCTATCTCGCGACGCCCGAGACGCTGCTCGAGGTTGTTCAGGAGGCGCCGGACGAGGCGGGTACGCTCATGCTCGCCGGCCACAATCCCAGCATCGAGGAACTGGTGCTGCTGCTCTCGACAGACGCCGGCGAGGAGGAGATTGCGGCGCGCGGCTCGATCGAGGATAAATATCCCACCGCCAGCATCGCCGAGCTGCGCTTCGACGTGGAGAGCTGGGCGGACGTCGCCGAGAGTGGCGGCCACCTGGTGCGCTTCGTCCGCCCTCGGGACCTCGATCCCGACCTCGGGCCTGAGCCGAGCGAGTGAACGCAGGCGGAGTGGCGTAAGCGGTCAGAAGCGGTGAGGGGTGCGTGAGAACGGCCCGATAGCGTTGATCGGATGGTATGGGCGAGCGCGACGGCTCAGGCGTGCATCGCGGCCGTCAGTGTTTGAGAGGTCGAGAAGGACGGTGGCGCGCTTGAGGTTGTAGGCGAGGATGTGGAGGCTGCTCTCAGTGCCGACGAGCCGGCGGGGCGTTTCACTGTCGACGAACCATTACTTCCGCCAGCGGATGTTCTGCTCCTCGCGGGCGACGCTGCCGCCGAGAACCTGCTCGGCCCCGCGATAGCCGCTTCGCCGTTCGCTCGCTCGTCAGCTTGTCATCACTGCCTTCGATGCCGTCCGCCGTTAATAAGCCCGGTACTCTCTTGCAAGACCATCCGTCATTGCACGCCGTGCGCCGCCACCGCGCCGTTGCTGGAAGGCGTAACCGATGATGTAATTGCCGACCGGGTACGCGATTGCGTAGTGGCCGGATGCGGCGATGACCACGAACTGTCGCCCGCTCGCCGCAGAGCGATACGTCACCGGATGGCATTGCCTCCGGCAGGCAGCCGCGTCTGCCAGAGCAGCTTGCCGGTCGCGGTTTCGAACGCGCGCAGGTAGGCGTCCTGCGTGGCGCCGATGAAGGTCAGCCCGCCGCGCGTCATCACGGATCCGCCGACATTCGGAACCCCCATGGGCAGCGGCAGACGCGATGCATAGGCCTTCGGGCCGCTATCCAAGCTGGTGCCGAACGGCCGGGTCCACACAACCTTGCGCGATTGAAGATCGATCGCACTGATCATGCCAAACGGCGGTTGCCGGCAGGGCACGCTGAGCGGCGACATGAACGGCGCGGCATCGACGGCATAAGGCAAACCCTGTTGCCCGGACGGGCCGCCCAGGCTGACGCCGTTCGCCTCTGTCATCGAAGTGAGCCCACGCCGGTTCGCCTCGGCGCGCGTGAGCAGTCGATCGATCACGGCCATGCGGTTCGAGTTCACGATCACCAGCTGTCGATCGACGGCGATCGCGACGCTGCCCAAATCCATTCCTCCGAAAAACCCGGATAAAGGCTATTCGGTACGAAGTTCGGCGGCGTGAACGGGCCGTCGTAGCGCGCCGAACGGAACCGGATTCTGCACCATAACTGGTCGAAGGGAGTGATGCCCCACATCATGCGCTCCGAAAGCGCAGGGCCGGCGAGTGACGGCATTCCCACAGAGAAGGGTTGTGTAGGCGAAAGGCGCTCGCCAGCCACGCCGCCGCCCGGAACCTTTCGCTCCTCGATCCAGGCGGCGGCTTTGCCGGTGACGCGATCGAGCAGGAACAACTGGCCGCTTGGTTGGCAGCACCAAGAGCTTCTGCACCCCGCCCTTGCCATCGGGCACATCGACCAGCGTCGGTTGCGACGCGACGTCATAGTCCCATAGGTCGTGATGAACCGCCTGGAACGTCCAGCGCGGTTTGCCAGTCCTGACGTCGATCGCGATGACCGAACCCGAATATCGCTCATCGAACGGCCGCCGCTGACCGCCATAGTAATCGGGCGTGGCGCCGCCGGTCAGCGCGTAGACGAGTCCGAGAGCTTCGTCTCCGCTCATCGGCGCCCAACTGTTCGGCGTGCCGCGTGTATAGGACTCACCCGGCGGTGGCGCGGTCTGGCGCTCCGGGTGGCCAGCGTCGAACGCCCAGGCGAACTTGCCCGTTACCGCATCGAAGCCACGGATAACGCCCGAGGGTTCGCCGACACGTTGATTGTCCGCGACGAAGCCGCCGAGCACGAAGATGCCGCGGACGATCGTCGGCGCTGAGGTAATGAAAAAATATTGGTCGGGCACGTCGCCCATCCCCTCGAGAAGGGAGACCGCGCCGCCCCTGCCGAAGCTGCTGCAAGGGCGGCCGGTCGCCGCGCCAAGCGCCATGAGCCGCCCGTCCATCATCGTCGCGATCACGCGCTTAGCGCATTCGCCCTGCGCATTTGGAACCTCAAAATAGGGCGATTGCGTAGTTGACAAACCCACGTTTTGCCGGTAGGACGAACGGCAAGGAGCAAGCCGATGTCCGTTCTGTCCCAGCCCCGCTTTCACGACGAATCCGCCGCCTTCGCCTACCTAGAGGCGATGATCTGGGCCGACGGCGTGACGTGCCCGCATTGTGGCGTCGTCGGTGGCCGGGTCTACAAGCTGGACGGCGTGCGCGGTAAGCCGAGCAAGAAGAACCCGGAAGGCGCGATCCGCTACGGCCTCAAGAAGTGCGGCGAGTGCCGCAAGCAGTTCACCGCCAAGGTCGGCACCGTGTTCGAGGACGCGAAGTTGCCGCTGCACAAGATGCTACAGGCCGTCCATCTGATGATGAGCAGCAAGAAGGGCATTTCGTCGCACCAGCTTAGCCGCATCCTTGAGGTGCAGTATAACTCCGCGTGGTTCCTCTCGCACCGTATCCGTGAGGCGATGCGCTCCGGCGACCTGTCGCCGTTCGGCTCCGGTGGCGGCGTTGTCGAGGTGGACGAAACCTTCATCGGCCACGATCAGACCATCAAGCCCAAGGGCGAGAAGAAGGGTCGCGGCTACGCGCACAAGCACAAGGTGCTGTCGCTGGTCGATCGCGAGACCGGCCGTCAGCGTTCAATGGTGGTGGACAGCCTCAAAGCCGAGGACGTGGTGCCGATTCTCAAGGCAAACATCGCCGCCGAGGCGCGGGTGATGACCGATGAGGCTGGCCAGTATCGTTCGCTCGGCGTCCACTTCGCCGATCACGGCTACACCCGTCACGGCGCTGGCCAGTACGTCGATTTGGTGGACCGCACGATCCACACGAACACGATCGAGGGCGCGTTCTCCATCTTCAAGCGTGGTATGAAGGGCACCTACCAGCATTGTGCGAAGAAGCACCTGCACCGCTACGTTGCCGAGTTCGAGTTTCGCTACACGCACCGGGAGCGCACCGGCTTCAACGATGCGATGCGCGGGGAGCAGGCGCTGCGCGGCATTGTCGGCAAGCGCGTGACCTACCGCCCCACTACGGAGGCTTGAAGAAGTTCGGCACCCTGAAGGCTTGAAGCGCAGGCTCTAGGCAAACGTTCGCGGAAGAGGTAGAATCGCTCAGAGAGCGATATGGATTTTGAGCGCCTCCCCCGACTGACCTACAAGGTCAATCTTCCTGGCGGCCAAGGCCGGCTGCGGGACGCTATCTTGTATGTTGCGGACAAATACCGAGACGCAGAGCGGTTCGGGCTCGTCAAGCTAAACAAGACGATTTGGAAGGCTGATTTTGACGCGTTTAGAGAACGTCAACAGCCAGTTACGGGTCGTCAGTACAAGCGTCAGAAAGATGGCCCTGTCCCCTATGAGATGCGGCCGCTTCTAAATGATATGCTCTACGATGAAGACATTGAGATTGAACGTAGGCCAATTGCCGGGCTTGTCGAACAACGTGTCATACCCAAAGTAGCTTTGCCATATCGTAACTTTAGTCCTGCTGATCTAGCGTTTTTGGACAGAGCGATACGCTTCTATTGGGATTTTACCGGCACAGAGGCAAGCGATCACTCTCACGGAGTGGCTTGGTCTACTCGTGAGAACGGCGATGACATGCCTTACGAGCTATCCTATTTATCAGACGATAAGCTGGATAGCTGGGAAGAGAGATATTTTGGCCGCTTAGCAGCAGAGAACAACTGGCACACTTACTAACATGCGGAGAATCGTTGAAGATCCGCAATTCACTGAGCAAGTTCGCCAGCTTGGCGGCGCCAGAAGGATTGATGTCGCGCTAGATACAATCATGGACGGCCTGATGCGTGATCCGGAAGGTTTTGCAAGGTTTGATAGTGAGCATTTTAGTTTTCGGTACGCTAAAACTGTTCTAATAGGCAAAATTGCCGCGCTTACCGTTGTATTTGTTCTAGACCAAGATGGTAACGTGTTTCTCAAGCAGATCGAGGAAAATGTCCCCTTCTAAATCCCAGCTCGACCGTTTCAAGGAAGCGGCCCGCGCGCTTGAATGCGACGACGACGACGCGCGCTTTGACGAGCGCGTCAAGAAGCTGGTGAAGCGGAAACCGGGGGAGAAGGCGGAGTGAGCGCCGACGCATTGGGCGCGATCGGCATTGGGGTGCTGGTGCTGCTGGTCATCGTGATCCTGTACCTACACCAAATCAGCCAGCAGCTAGAAACGCTGCGCGGGATCATTGGACACGGCAATGTGATTGCTGATCAGGCAAGGAGAGGTATTCGCGATTAGCCTTGCGGCACGCCACCTCTCGATGGCGCATGGGTTTGCGAAATACGTAAACGCCCAGAATAGGCGACCCCGCGGCAGTTGCTGTAGGGCAACCCGTGACGATCGATGTTCGAACGGAAGTGCCACTGTTCTTTGCCGCTCTCCGCATCGAGCGCGATCACGTCGTTGTAAGCGGTGCAAATGTAGAGGCTGTTGCCCACCTTCAGCGGCGTCACTTCGAGGCCACCGACCTTCCCGTCGCTGCCGGGCCCAACCCGGTATTCCCAAACCTTCGTGAGCTTTGCGACATTGCCTGGGTTGATGTCGGCAAGCTGGCTGAAGCGCGAACCGCCGACGTCGTTACCGTAGCTGCGCCAATCCTCCGATCCCGCAGCCGCGGACTGCTTGTTGATCGGTGCGACCGGGCCGGCAACGCCGCGCGCAAAGATCGGATCGAACTGCCCGTTACCGCTCGCCTGGTGCAGCGCCAAGCCGGTCCCCGCCGTCGCCCCGACGCTGACAAGCGCGATCGCGATCCTGGCGATCGGCGAGCCGGGCCATGTTCGCGCTTTCAACTTGTGGCGGGAAAAAGGGAGCAGCAGCCAAGCGCCGAGAGGAAAAAGCCCGGTTCCAAAACCGCCCAGACGATCGTCGCAAGGAGAAACAGCCCGTAGGCGAGCGCCGCGTCAGCGAAGCGTAGCCAGAAAAGCACGCCGATCGCGATGAGCGCGACGCCGGCCAGCAGATAGTAAACCGAGCCGTGCAGGAGGGCGAGCTGCGCGCCGCCGATCGCCATCGCGAGACCGAGCAGGATCAGAAGGGACCCAAATATATAGGGAGCACGCGGACTACGACCGGGCCGGCTAGCGGCGGATACAGCTTCTTCAGCCATGTTCCCATTTCCTGATGGCCAACCGCGTCGATGCATGCGCCCGGTCTCCTGTCTTCCTTCGAAGGCGACGATTACGCGGGGTTTCTCGCGGCGCGAACGATCATGCGACGTCTTGTCGCGTCTGGCTTGGCGGCCACCCGGCTTCGCAGATACTAACGAATGGCCGGTGTCGAACTCGGCGGAGGCCGGGCACGCCGACCGAAACCGGCGTGCCTCGGGGAACACCCGAGTCGAACACCTCTGCGTTCGTCGATATCGACGAGTGGTGGAGGTCCGGCGCCAGGCCGCCGGGCACGGCACCCTGCCCGTGGCCGCGCCGATGGCATAGGGCGCCGCTGTCGCTGCCGACGAAGGACGTCTTATATCGTAGCCATGGGAGACGCGCTCCAGGTGGTGCTAACGCTGCCATGTCTCCACCACTACCCGGCCAGGTCTTCGCCGCCACGGCCTTGGTCGCGTCCGCCAAGCCGTTTGAGGGATCGCCGGGGACGTGAGAATGCGCCAGAGCTGCTTCCCGGTCGCCCCCTCGAAAGCAGTCATATAAACGCGCGTGTCGCAGCCGTAGGCGCCGCCATGGCAGATAACCGCATCATCAAATCCCCGCAGGGCTTGTTGACGAAGCGGTAGTCGTGCGTTTCGACGGCCATAGGGCTCCAGGCGGCTGGCCGCTACGCGCATCGATGGCGATCAGCCGGCCGTCCGGCGCGCCGACCAGGATGCGTCCCGCCCACCAGGCGAGGCCGCGTATGCTCGGGCGGTCGCGCAACTTGAGCCGGCGAGTTCCACAGCCTTCGAACCAAGAGACCGAGAGCATGCAGCCGGCGCCGGGACCGAGGGCGCGCACGATGCCGTAGCCGGTCGCCATCTAAGGAACGCCGTCAACCTCGATCGGGGCGGTGACCCACTTACCCGGCACCAGATCTCGAAACCATGCGAGCCCGAGCTTTCGGGCGTTGGCGCCCTCAATCGCGGTACGCGGGCTGTCATGTCGCGCGCTATAGGCCTGGTCGTAGGCGGCCCGATCCTTACCGTCTTAATGATCGGTCAGCTCCTGCGTACGAGGTCGGCGTGCGGTTTCATACGGGTTCGACGACGATGCAGGTGATCGATGAGGGACGATGTCGCGTCGGGTTCGTAATCCGCTACAGTTCTCGGCGCCTGCGGCGCTGTTGGCCGAACCGGCTTCAGCGTCCGACGCGGGATCGCGGATGCTTTGCGGCACGATGCGGGCAACCGCGAAGTCAAACATCATGTGGAGAGACAGTGGCACGGCCGCGCTCGCCGCCCATCAGCTTCGGCGGCCAGGACCTGATCCAGTCTGGGTGTCGGGCTGCTTAACTCGCTCCTGCCGGCGCCCCTTGTCCGCCGAATACCGTGTCGCGCATCGCCGGGGTGAACAGCGTGTGTGGATAGCGTCGTCCGACAGTGCTGACCACGTCGAGCCGTTCCTGCTGCTCCGGCGTCAGCACGACTTTGAGCGCGGCGACGTTCTCGACCATCTGTGCCGCGCGGGTGGCACCGATCAGAGTGGAGGCGACACCTTGCCTCCCGACGACCCACGCCAGTGCAACCTGCGCGGGCGTAGCACGGGACTCGTCTGCGATCGCGAGAACAACCTTTCGGATGAGCGCGTTGCGTGCGGTCGGTTTAAGCAGGCCGAACGGGCCGCTCTCCTCGTAGTCGTGGGATGCGGTAGCCGCGTCGTCAGTCCGCTCGCGCCGCGCGAGCAGGCCGCCGCCAAGCGGACTCCACGGAACGATCGCGAGACCGAGATCTTCGGCCGCATCGAAATGCTCAAGTTCGATGCCGCGTTCGGCGAGCGAATATTGGAGTTGCAGCGCGACCGGTCCAGGTACTCCGTGCGCTCCGGCGAGCGTGGCCATCTTTGCGACATACCACGCCGGCACGTTGGACAGGCCAAAATGACGGATCTTACCCGCCTTGACGAGATCGACGAGCGTGCCGAGCACCTCCTCAACGGGGGTGACCTGATCCCAGATATGGATCCAGTAGAGATCCAGATGATCCGTCCGTAGCCGCTTCAGCGATCCTTCAAGTGCCGCTCGAATGTGGCGACCACCGTTGCCGCCCGTGCCGTCAGGCGACGCGAAGCCGCATTTGCTCGCTAAGATGATCCGGTCGCGGATGCCGGCGCCGAGGAAGTCGCCTAGCATCTCCTCGCTGCCATAGACGTCGGCAGTGTCCACGAAATTGCCGCCCGCGTCGGTGTAGATCTCGTACATCGCCCGGAGCGCGCTGCGATCTCCCCCGCCCCAGCGGCCGGTTCCGAGTGCCAAGGGACTGACTTCGAGGCCTGATCGGCCAAGCACGCGGTAGGCGGTCAGGTCCATGGTCGGTTGCTCCGATAGTTCGCGACGGGAGAACAAGAGGTGTTGGCAACGGCTCGGCGAACGGCTCAAGCGCCTGAATGCCGGAAGCGAGCTGATTACCACGTCCCATGTCAAGGTTTGCGGGCGTTTGGGGAGGGCCGCACGGTCGGACGGCCTGATACCAAGTCGCTGGGGGCTGACTCACGGCAGGCTTCCCGAGCGGCCGTTGGCATGATTCAAGATCGCGGGCTGAGGGAGGTTCGCGGTGGCGGCGGCGGTGCAGTTGCGGTGGGACTTCGATGGGGCGGCGTTGCGCAAGCTGGCTCGGACGAGCCGCGATGCGAAGCAGGTACGGGCTGCTGGCGCTTGCGGCGATCTACGAGCGCGAGAGCCGCAGCGAGGCGGCGCGGGTCGGCGGTGTCACGCTTCAGATCGTGCGGGACTGGGTGGTGCGGTTCAACGCCGAGGGTCCGTCCGGGCTCATCGACCGCAAGCCGCCGGGCTGCCGCCCGATGCTCAGCGCCGACCAGCGCCGTGCCTTGGCGGAGATGGTCGAGGCAGGTCCGATCCCGGCGGTGCATGGCGTGGTGCGCTGGCGCCTGATCGACCTGGCACAGTGGGTGTGGGATGAGTTCGCGCTGTCGATCAGCAAGCAGACGCTGAGCCGCGAGCTGCGCGCGCTCGGCTACCGCAAGCTGTCGGCACGGCCGCGCCACCAAGCTCAGGATGCAGACATCATCCCCGTTTTTTAAAAGACTTCCCAGCCAAGCTGGCGGCGATCCGCGCGCGGCTGCCCTACGGCACGGCCGTAGAGCTGTGGTGGCAGGACGAGGCACGCGTCGGCCAGAAGAACGGCATCGCGCGGCGATGGGCGAGACGCGGCACGCGGCCGGCGGCGGCGTAAGATCAGCGCACCGCGTCCGCCTACATCTACGGTGCGATCTACCCCGCCGAGGGCAAGGGGGCGGCACTCGTCCTGCCCCGCTGCAACACTGAGGGCATGACGCTCCACCTCGCCGAGATCTCTACAGCGGTGGCCTCCGGCGCTCACGCCGTGCTGCTGCTTGACCAGGCCGGCTGGCATGGCGCGCGCAACCTCGTCGTGCCCGACAACATCGCCCTCATGCCGCTGCCGCCGCGCTCGCCCGAGCTCAACCCCGTCGAGAACGTCTGGCAGTTCATGCGCGACAACTGGCTCTCAAACCGTGTGTTCGGCTCCTACGCCGACATCCTCGACCATTGCTGCCATGCCTGGAACAAGTTGATCGACCAGCCCTGGCGCACCATGGCCCTCGGCCTGCGCCGCTGAGCTCATGCGTCATGACCTCAGGGACTTGGTATTAGGGTCGACAGGCGCGAGGTTGAATCGCGATGCGAGGAGCTGTCGAGCAGATCGTCCTCGTCATCGCTAATCGGAGGCAGCCGGCCGAGCCACTCTGGCGCGACACGAACGTGGCAGGTCACGCAGGAGCAGCAGCCTCTACAAAGTGCGAGCAGTTCGTCGAAAACGGCGTCGCGGATCACCCCATCACCGAAAAACCGGCCTTATACGTCATGCGTCCCGCCCTCACGCGTCGTGACGGTTAGCCACGGCATTAGTAGATCACGACCGAGCGAATGCTTTCGCCCTTACGCATGAGATCGAAGCCCTTGTTAATCTCGTCGAGGGTGAGGACGTGCGTGATCATGGCATCGATCTCTATCTGGCCATTCATGTACCAGTCGACGATCTTTGGCACGTCTGTGCGGCCCTTGGCCCCGCCGAACGCTGTGCCTCGCCAGTTACGCCCCGTCACGAGCTGGAACGGCCGCGTGCCGATCTCGCGGCCCGCTTCGGCGACGCCGATGATGATCGAGGTGCCCCAGCCGCGATGGCACGCCTCCAGGGCGGTCCGCATTACCTCGGTGTTTCCAGTCGCATCGAAGGTGTAGTCGGCACCGCCACCGGTAAGCTCGACGAGCTCTGCGATGGTCTGCTCTCGTGACAGGCTTTTAGTGTTGAGGAAGTCGGTCATGCCGAACCGGCGGCCCCATTCCTCGCGATCAGGGTTGATGTCGACGCCGATGATCCGGCTCGCGCCGGCAAGCCTGGCGCCCTGGATTACGTTGAGGCCGATTCCGCCCAGACCGAACACGACGACGTTCTCGCCAACCTTGACCTTGGCGGTGTTGACCACCGCGCCGACGCCTGTCGTCACGCCGCAGCCGATATAGCAACTGGTCTTGAACGGCGCGTCCTCGCGGATCTTCGCAACCGCGATCTCCGGCAGCACGGTGAAGTTCGCGAAGGTCGAGCAGCCCATATAGTGGAAGATCGGCTGGCCCTTGTAGCTGAACCGGCTGGTGCCATCGGGCATTAGTCCCTTGCCCTGAGTGGCGCGGATCGCGGTGCATAGGTTGGTCTTGCCCGAGAGACAGCTCTTACATTGGCGACACTCGGGCGTGTAGAGCGGAATTACGTGATCGCCGGGTGCGACGCTCGTCACCCCCGCCCCCACCTCGCGCACGATGCCCGCGCCCTCGTGACCGAGGATCGACGGAAAAAGCCCCTCGGAGTCGAGCCCTTCCAACGTGTAGGCGTCGGTGTGACAGATGCCCGTCGCCATGATCTCGACCAGCACTTCGCCCGCGCGGGGGGCCTCAAGATCAAGCTCCACAATCTGGAGCGGGCGCTTCGCCTCGAACGCCACCGCTGCACGCGTCTTCATGGGTGATAATTAGCTCATAGTCCTTGCTGTCGAAACGTGCGATTGAGCAATGAATTATTGCATGTTTGGGATAACGCGTGCGACCAAGATGGGATGGGATTGATGAGTTCGTCGCCGTCGCAACAGCTGGGAGTTTCGTCGGCGGCGCACGCCGGCTCGGCGCCTCCACCTCGCAGATTAGCCGCGCCATCGCCGCTTTTGAGGAGCGGCTTCAAGTGCAGCTCTTGTACCGTACCACCCGCCAGGTCGCCCTGACCGACGTCGGCCGCGCGCTGTTCCAACGCTGCCAGGATGCCGCCCGCCAGCGCGACGAAGCCCTCGCACTCGTTGGGGAGACGGAAGAGCCGCACGGCGAACTCCGCATTACCTGCGCGACCGCCTTCGGATCACGCTACGTCGCGCCGATCATGGCTGGCTTCCTGCTGGACAATCCCAGGGTCGCGGTTACGCTGGACCTGTCGAATCGCGTCCACGATCTCGTTGCCGAAGGCTATGACCTCGCGATACGAACCGGCGTGCTGAGCGACTCCAGCCTCACCGCCACTCGCATCTCCTCGCGCCGCCTCTGTCTGTGCGGCGCCCCCGCCTACCTGGCTCGGGCGGGACGTCCCGTCGCTCTGGACGAGTTGGCCCGGCACGATTGCCTGCTCGGCACGGCGTCGACATGGCGCTTTGAGGTCGACGGCTCCGAGCGCTCATTTCGGCCGGAGGGGCGCTGGCGGTGCAACAACGGGGATGCGGTCTTCGAGGCGGCGGTGGCGGGACTCGGACTATGCCAGCTGCCCGACTTCCAAGTCCTGGAGGCGATCCGAGACGGACGGCTGGAAATGCTGCTGGCCGACTTTGCCCCGCGAGATCAACTGATATGGGCCGTTTGCCCACAGCAACGCCACCCGCTGCCGACGGTCCGCGCGTTCATTGCGACGTTGCGCGCCAAGCTTGATCCCGCACTCGGACGGGCCGTTGGCGACGTCTGAAGACGCTGGCTTTCATCTCAAGGGGAGGGCGGCTGGCATCAGCCCGCACGCTGCGCCATAGCCTCCACCGGAAGATGAAGCAGCCAGCCGGTACCGCTGTTCGCGTGCGTCCGCCAGTTCCTCGCGCACGAACTTGAGCCCGGCGACGTTGTGGCGATGGGCAACCTCTCCGCCCGCAAGGTCACCGGCGTCGCCGAAGCGGTGCGGGCTATCGGCACCAGCATCCTCTACTCGCCGCCATACTCTCCCGACCTGAACCCCATCGTGCAGGTCTTTCTCAAGCTCGAGGCGCTGCTCCGCAAGGCCGTCGCCCCAACCGCGAGGCCGTCCAAACCAGCATCGGCCAACTGCTCGATGCCTTCCGCTCGACTGAGTTACGGAACTATCCGCAAAACTCACAGTACGCCATCAACTAAGGCAGAATACGCCTTAGCAGCCGCGACTGCACCGGTGGCCGAGGTTCGGGTGCACGTCCTATTGCCGCATCAAGTCGGCCAACGTCTTCCCGGCTACAATGAACCCGACCGGCAGGGCCCGACAGCGCCGTCCTGCTTATGGCAGCGCATGTTGTGCTTCTCGAGCCCACTCCCTAGGGTCTCGTCCTCGCCGCAACGATCGGGTGAAGCGCCATGTCTCATTCTCCTGTAGCAACCGCCGCGGCCGGCCTGCTGGGACTCATGCTCATAGCGGCGCCTGCGCCGCTTTTGGCATCGCCGGCGTCGGCAGCCAGCCATAGTGGCGTCACACCTCGTTACGTGCAACGGGCAGTACAGCAGGAAGGTGTCGTGAGCGCCCCGGCCGCCGCTTTGTGGAGCGTGCTGACGGACTGGGGTGGCGTGATGAAGTGGTGGGTGGCGGTGCCTGGAAAGCCGAAGGCGCCGATGTTGAGCTGCAGCCTCGTCGCCGGTCAGACCGAGCGGCAGATTCCGCGGACCCGCCGGTGCCTGTTTGACCCGGCGAAGATGAAGGGATTGATTCCTCCACCCGAAGTCGGCGATCCGAACTTTGTTATCCCCACATCGATTGACGAGACGCTTGTTCACGTCGACAACAAAGCCCGTTACCTTGTTTATGTCTACTCTGCTAACTTCCATCCCGGATCCACGACGATGCAAGTCGTCGACGAGGGCCGTTGTCGCGCCCGCTTCATCATCCGCTACACGTCTCTGGAACCCGACGGTACGCCCGGTGCCGTACCGGCTCCAGCGGCGGATGCGTTCGGTCCCGAGGCGGACTACCGTGGCGTCAAATATTATGTTGAGAAGCAGTGGCACGGACGAGGTGGCTGCCGATGACCCGGTGATCCCGAGACCGGCGTTGTCGAGGCTGCGATGTACCCAGCGACCTGGACGAAATCAACGGATCGTCTTGACGTTGACCAGCTCGATGGTGCCGTCGAGTGGCTCGACATACGCGCCGATTCTTCGGGAACTTCATCGCTTCTATTAAGTTCGTCTGGATCGTAATCGTTGTCCCCCGGCAAGCTTCAGCTTGCCGTCCGAGAAGGTGCAGATCGACAGCTCGCCAGGCACGGGCCCGGCACCGGCTGTCTTCTCGAACAGGCGCTGCCAGATTCCGCGCGACGCCCACCGGTTATAGCGGTTGTCGTCGGCGGCCCATAGGCAGCCGGAACTTCGCGCCACCGGCGTCCGGTCTTCAGCACGTGCAGGATGCCAGAGATCACCGTGCGATCGTCCACCCGCGGCTTGCCCGGGCGCCCATGCGGAAGATGAGGCTCGATCGCCGCCCACGCCCCATCAGACAGCCAGAACAGATGCCGTGCCATAGCCGCTCCTGCCCGAACCCATCAGAAGCAGCTATTATCGCAGCACCACAACAATCTGTGCAGGTTCTCAACCTAGGCGACGCGGCCATGACCAAATAGAATAGATCGAGAAAAGTGCGGGCCTTAAACATCCGGTAGATCTGACCGATGCTGAAGGGCGCTATAGCTTGCACCTGAGTGTTACGCGGCGTCAGACTAATGCCGTCATTATTCGCTGGAATGTTTGTTGACTGCCTTCCGGGACGGAAGCCGGGACAGGGCAAATTGACGACGTCTCGCCGGCCGCCGTCGGGCACTATGCTCGACTCCTGAAGCCACTTGTCGGTTAAGCGATGCACGGCTAACGTCTGTGCTCTCCAGAAAGAGGGCTGCGCAGTCGGCCCTGATCTTCGCGGCGGGCAACGGGCCAGAAACGTGCGCATGCGTGCCCAGCGTGCGGCAAATCGCCTCTTGCGAGCGCCTGCGTCAGCTTTATTTCTCTGACCCCCCAACCTCCTGACCCCAACCTTGATGCTCGCTGTGTAAAGCCGCGTAACAAGGGGCCAAGTATTGGCGCTCGGCCATGCTCACGCATGCAAACGCAATCGCGTGATCACAGAGGATTAGCTTACGCAAGCGCACATAGATGCATCAGAATATGTAATTACCTAATAAGGCTAGGGTTTGAGGTCTAAATTACTCGCCCGCTCCAGGATCCTGCGAAGACCAGCCAACGGCCGCGCTGAGCCACTTGAGGGCGTCGCCCAGCCTAGCCTGATCGCATTTGGGCGAGACGGACGATCTCGGACGGGTCCGGCGGCTGTGAACGAGTACTTCATGCGGGACGCTTCACCGGGTCGTGGCGGGTCGAGGCCGCTCCGGTGCAAAAGCCTCGGCAAGGTCGCGGTCCATCTCAGACCACTCTGCCTTGCACGACCAGATGGGCGGCCGCTGCTCGTCGTACCTGGATCGGAGGCTTGGTGCCACTGGTCTGACAGAGATCCGCCTAACGAGCGGCGGGACGACCAGGTTTCCGGAGACGGAGTCTGACGGGTGATCCGCGAGTGGTTCAACGTCAGTTCTTGAAGTCGGCTCGCGCGAACGGGCCACGCCCTGGAATGGCTTGTGCGGCGCACCATTTCATTGCACCATTGCTTCTGACGATCTGGAGGCGCCATGCGGGCCGGCGGTGCATTTGACGAAATCTTCGGGGCGGATGGTTCGCCTCGTCAGGAATTCGCGGCCTTGGCCGAGTGGCTCGCGCGCATGCCGATCGACGACTTCAAACGGCGGCAGGACGCGGCCGAACTCGCCTTTCGGCAGATCGGCGTCACCTTCGCGGTCTATGGCGAGGAAGAGGCGGCGGAGCGGATCATCCCTTTCGACATCCTGCCGCGCCTGTTCAGCGCGCCCGAGTGGGCGACGCTCAGCCGCGGCCTCGAGCAGCGCGTCCTCTCGATCAACGCTTTCCTCCGGGACATATATGGCGAGCGGCGCATACTAAAGGACGGCGTAATCCCTGCCGACCTGATCCTGCGCAACCCGCAGTTCGCCGCTCCCATCTCGGACATTCGGCCGCCCAAGGGCATTTTCGCTCATGTCTGCGGTATCGATATCGTCCGTACGGGGCCGACCGACTTCTTCGTGCTGGAGGATAACGTCCGCACGCCGTCGGGCGTTTCGTACATGATCGAGAACCGCGAGGCGATGCTACGGCTGTGCCCGGAACTCTTCACGCTGTTTCCCGTACTGCCGGTCGACGGCTATCCGGACGCGCTGCTGTCGGCCATGCGCTCCGTCGCGCCCGATCGGTCCAGCCGCGAACCGGTGTGCGTGCTGCTCACGCCCGGGCCGTTCAATTCCGCCTTCTACGAGCACAGCTTCCTCGCCGACAATCTCGGCATCGAACTCGTCGAGGCGGCCGATCTCGAAGTCTCCGACGACGTCGTCTGGATGCGCACCATCTCGGGCCGGGTCCGCGTTGACGTGATCTACCGGCGCATCGACGACGATTTCCTCGATCCGCTGATTTTCCGGGCGGACTCGCTGCTCGGCGTGCCGGGGCTGATCTCCGCCTATCGGGCGGGGAATGTCGCGCTGGTCAATGCGCCGGGTACCGGAATCGCCGACGACAAGGCGATCTACAGCTACATGCCCGAGATCGTGCGCTACTACTCGGGCGGCGACGCACTGCTTCCCAACGTCGAGACGTTCCGCTGCCGAGAGCCCGACGCGCTCCGCTACACGCTCGACCACCTAGACGAGCTGGTGGTAAAGCTTGTCGACGGATCGGGAGGCTATGGAATGCTCGTCGGCCCGACTGCGAGCCGCGACGAAGTCGATCATTTCCGCGCGGCGCTGAAGGCCGAACCGCACCGCTACATCGCGCAGCCGACTCTCGCGCTCTCCACCTGTCCGACGCTGACCGAGAGTGGCCTGATGCCGCGCCACATCGACTTCCGCCCCTTCGTGCTTTCCCGCGCCGACGGTGTTACCATCACGCCGGGCGGGCTCACCCGCGTGGCGCTGCGCGAGGGTTCGCTGGTGGTGAACTCAAGCCAAGGCGGCGGCACCAAAGACAGCTTCGTGCTGGGTGCGCCGTGGATGAGCCAGTCCCAGTCGCTGGACGGTATGCACCAGAGCCAGATCTTGCCCGACCTCCAGCTCAACCCGCCCGGCGGCGGCGCCGGCTGATGCTGTCGCGCACCGCCGCCTCGCTCTACTGGCTCGGCCGCTACGTCGAGCGGGCGGAATTCACCGCCCAGCTGGTCGAGGCGACGTTGCGCCTCGATCAACTCGCCGCGCGCCCGGCGGGAAGCGACGCCTGGGCGTCCGCACTGGCGGTCGCGTCCGCCGATGGAGGCTTCACCGCATCGGGCGAGCGGATGGATCCTGCCGCCGTTACGCGACACTTGCTGCTGTCCACTGCCAATCCAAGCTCTATCCGCTCCTGCATCGAGGCTGCGCGCCACAACTCGCGTGCAGTGCGCACCGCGCTGTCGCGAGAGGCGTGGATCTCGATCAACCGCGCGTGGATCAGCGTCCGCGAGCGCCTCCAACTCGGCAATGCCGAGGAAATCCTGACGCTGGTGGAGGAGGTGAAGTCCGATGCGCGCGGCTTCGAAGGTGCGCTCAACCGGATGCTCCACAACGAGGCGCGCGCGTTCATCGCGCTCGGTACTGCCGTCGAGCGCGCGAACGGGACCGCGCGCCTGCTCGACGTCAAGTATCACCTGCTGCTGCCCGAGGGCGAGCCGGTCGGCGGGGCGGTGGATCGCGATCAGTGGACGGGCATCCTGCGCACCGTTTCAGCCGTCACCGCCTATCGTTGGCTCTACCGCGAAGGGTTGAAGCCGTGGCTGGTCGCCGAGCTCCTGATCCTGCGCGACGAACTGCCGCGCTCGCTGACGAACTCCATCGAACGCATCGGGACGCTGCTGACGCGCATAGCCCAGCGCACCGGATGGCAGGGCGAGGCAGACCGATTGGCGCGGGCTCAACGCCGACAAATGCGGGAGACCAGCGCCGCCGCGCTGTTTCAGGGCGGTCTCCACGAGTATCTGGACCGCTTCCTCGGTGAGATCGCCGAGCTTGACCGCGCGATCTCGCAGCAGTTCCGGTTCACCTGATGCGGCTGCACGTACGCCACCGCACGACCTATCGCTTCGATCAGCCTCAACAGCGGCTGGTCCAGCTCGCGCGCCTGACACCGCCGAGCTTCGCCGGCCAAGCGGTCACGGGCTGGGACATCAGCGTCGACTGCGACGCCCGTCTGCGGCGGGCACGCGACGGCTACGGCAATGAGACCACCATGATCTATGTCGATGGCCCGCTTGAGTCGTTGACGATCGAAGTCACGGGCGAGGTGCTGACTGAGGATCGCTCCGGCATCGTTCAGGGCACGACCGAGCCGCTGCCCCCCGCCGCCTTCCTCCGCCCGACGCCGCTCACCCAGGCCAATTCCGCGATCGCCGCGCTGGCGTCGGACGCGCTTGCAGCGGGCGACACGGCGCTCCCGCGGCTCCACGCGCTCGCCCGAGGGCTCGCCGGGACGATACGGTTCGACGCGCGCGGCATGGATGTCCGCCGCACTGCCGCCGAGGCGCTATCGCGCGGGCACGGCGTCTGCCAGGATTTCGCGCACATCTTCGTCGCCGCGGCGCGTGAAATGGAGATCCCCGCCCGCTACGTCTCGGGCCACCTCTACCGCCGCGACGGCGCGGACGAGCAGACCGCCGCGCATGCTTGGGCGGAGGCGTTCGTCGAAGAGCTGGGCTGGGTGGGCTTCGACGGCGCGAACGGCATCTCGCCCGACGAGGCCTATGTCCGCGTCGCGGTTGGCCTCGACTATCGCGAGGCGGCGCCGATCGCCGGCGCGCGCACCGGTGCGGGCGACGAACGGCTCGACGTCGCCGTGTCCGTGACGCAAGCCGACGCGCAACGACCGAGCTGAAGGAGAGAGCTGCGGTGACGTACGGGCTCGGTATGCTGGTCGACGATGGACTGGTGATGATCGCGGACACGCGCACCAACGCGGGCGTTGACGACATCTCGACCTACCGCAAGCTCCACCTCGTCGCGAGCGGCCCCGACCGCCTGCTGGTGGTGGCGAGCGCCGGCAATCTCTCGATGACGCAGCGCATCCTGGCGACGCTCGCGGAGGGACTGCCGCCCGCGGAGGAGGGTGCTCCGCCGCGTCGGCTGAGCGACGTGCCTTCGATGTTCCGCGCCGCGCATCTCGTCGGCGAGGCGATGGCGATCGCGTCGGACCGGGTTGCGGCGGGGCTGGCGGCGCAGGGGATCGCGACTGGCGTGTCGCTGCTGCTGGGAGGCAGGGTCGGGCATGAGCGGCTGCGGCTCTATCTCTTCTACGAGGCGGGTAACTTCATTGAATGCCAGCGCGACAAGCCCTTCCTCCAGATCGGCGATATTAAATATGGCAAGCCGATCCTGGACCGTTCGCTGCGCCACGACATGCCCGTCAACGAGGCGGTCAAGATCGGGCTCATCAGCTTCGACTCGACGATGCGGTCGAACCTGTCGGTGGGCCGACCGCTTGATCTGATGGTCATTCCCGCCGACGCCGAGGCGCCGGTCGTCTCGCGGCGGATCGAGGTGCGCGACATTTATTTCGACGACCTGTCGATGCGCTGGTCCATGCTGCTCGACGAGGTGCGGGCCACCATCCCCCAGCCCCCCTTCCTGGCGCCGGACTGAGCTACAGCACCCCTTCGATCAGGCCGAGCGCCTGCGCCTCGGAAGCCTCGATATACCAGTTGCTGGTGGCACGCTCGCGCACCTCGTCGAGCGATACCTGCGATCCACGGACGAGGTTGTCGAAGCCTTCGTCCTGTATCGCGATCGATGCCCTGATCTCGTTGAGCTTGGCCTCGACCGCCGCGACGCAGGTGGTGAGTGGTCCGTTGATCGGGAGCGTCGACGCCATCAGCCGCTCGTGGATCATCAGCCGCGTCCCGCGGGTAAGATAGCGGTTGGCGCGCGCGAAGAAGCTCATGAAGGTCGTGCCGGCCGAGTATATCGCCGCCTTTCCCAGGAAGATAAACCGGCGCCCGGGCTTGAGGTCACTGTGAAACCGCACGTCCTCGCCCATGAGGCGCGCGACTTCCGGGTCACCGCCCAAAGTGGACAATTCGATCACGCACAAGCCCTCCTCCGACGAAGCATCGAGCTGGCGACGGAACTCGGCATACATCACCTGATCGACGGTGCCGGACAGCAAAACCTCGGGTCGGTGGAAATCGGAGGGGGTGAGTGGCCTGGCTTCCATGGCGCTTCAAAACGTTGGGGATGAGGATGTTCCGCAGATACCGATGCGTTTGCCGAGGTAAAGAGCCAAGCATCCCGGACGTCGTACGCGTCCGTAAGTGCGGCAGTGAGATCCACTCGCCCTATCCAACACAAGCTTAGGTGTGAAAGCCTACAACTCCTGCGCTCGACGGCGCCGATCCTCGTGTAAAGCAGAATGACCTTAGGAATGGTTTGACAAAGCGTTGCTGATCCTGGCCGGGCCTTCGAAACCCGGAAGCGTGGTCGCCTGATGACGGCTCCGAAAGCGCGCGTCTGGTCGGCGGCGCCACGGGCCAAGGACGCCTCCGCCGCGAAGAGGAGAGGTGGCTCGGGGAATCTGCACAGCGGGGATAAGTGGATTGCCGATCTGACAGCGGCCATGCTGGCCGCGAGCAGGAGGCAAGATGAGCAAGCGACCGCGCCGGAACCACAGCCCGGCGTTCAAGGCCAGGGTGGCGCTGGCTGCCGTGAAGGGCGAGAAAACGCTGGCCGAGCTGGCGCAGCAGTATGACGTGCATCCGAACCTGATCAACCAGTGGCGGGCACGGCTGCTTGAGGGGGCAGCGGACGTGTTCGGGTCGGAGCCCACAGCGACAGAGCCAACCGTCGATGTGACGGTGCTGCACGCGAAGATCGGCGAGTTGACGCTGGCGAATGATTTTTTGGCCGGTGCGCTCGGCAAGGCCGGTCTGTTGCCGAGCGCAAAGCGATGATCGACCGTGGTCATGCGCTGCCGCTGGTTGCCCAGGTGCGGCAGCTCGGGATCAGCCGCGGCAGCATCTACTATCTGCCACGCGCTGTGCCGGGCACTGACCTGGCGATCATGCGGCGGATCGACGAGCTGCACCTGCTCTATCCGTTCGCCGGCAGCCGGATGCTGCGCGACCTGCTCCGGCAGGAGGGCGTGAGCGTTGGTCGGCTGCATGTCGCGACGCTGATGAAGCGGATGGGGTTGGAGGCGATCTACCGGCGGCCGAACACGTCGAAGCCGGCACCGGGGCACAAGATCTATCCATACCTGCTGCGCAAGCTGGCGGTGACGCGGCCGAACCAGGTGTGGGCAACGGACATTACCTACATCCCGATGGCTCGCGGCTTCGTCTACCTCGTCGCCATCGTCGACTGGTTCACCCGGCGCGTGCTGGCGTGGCGGGTGTCGATCTCGCTCGAGATCGCGTTCTGCATCGAGGCGCTGGAGGAGGCGATCGCCCGCCACGGCAGGCCGGCGATCTTCAACAGCGACCAGGGCGCGCAGTTCACGAGCACGGCGTTCACCGCCGTCCTGCACCGCGAGAAGGTCGCCATCAGCATGGACGGAAAGGGTCGCTGGCGCGACAACGTGTTCGTGGAGCGCCTCTGGCGCTCGGTGAAATACGAGGAGGTCTATCTCCACGCCTACGCGTCGGTCCCCGAGGCTCGCGACGGCATCGGCCGCTACCTCGGCTTCTACAATGCCGTCCGACCGCACTCGGCGCTAGGCGGCAGAACGCCCGACCAGATATACTTCAACCACCCGCTTCTCGCAGCGGCATGATCAACCAGCGGCAGTCCACTTATCCGAGCCGCGAGCCTGTGCAGACAAACCGAGCCACCTCTGAGGCACGGCACAGACTTACGCCACCCCGGCATTCTTTGATGCAATCAGTAGAGACTGGTGCGCCACGCAGTCTCAAGCGATCCCATCTCATGGGCTAGACCTGGGACAGGGGAAGGTTCGAGCAGTTCGCGAGCCGGCCGCCGGCGCGCCTCGCCACACCGCAGATCGAGGAGGTCGCCCAGCTACAGATTACACCCAAGGCCGCCTGACCAGATGCGGCCCGGGACCACACCCGAAGTTACACCAGTTTGACGGACACAACCAGCGCGACAGCTGATCAATGACGTGGCGCTGTTCCATGCGCTCGATCTCGGGGTGTGGGGCTTGCGGATACTCATGCCGAAGGCGCGTAGCGCTTAACTGGTTCAGCGTTGCGCCTAACTCGAGCAGGTCCGCGATGGCATCCGCATTGAGGTCCGGGCATCATCCTCGTCGCCAGAGCCCGAATCGGCCAAGGTGTGCTAGTCCTGACGATCAAGGACGAGACCGACATCGCCGACGGCATCATCTGGCCCGAACGCCTCTAGGCGCAGCGCCGTATCGTCATGTCGGCGGTGATGATCGGGATCCGTGGCCGCGTCGAGGGCAAGGTGATCCACCTCGTCTCCGAGACGACCGTCAACCACGCCCGACATGCTCCGCCGCGTCGGCGACATGGATTCTAGCACCGCACCGCACCGCACCGCACCGCACCACACCGGGCGCGGCGATGGCGCCAAGCACGCCGGGTGCGCCGGATCGAGGCGACAAGGCCAGCCCGCGGCCGCGCGACTGCTACTGGCCGCCGCACGCCGACGGCATGGACCCCAAGGATGCCGTCGTGCGGGTCAAGGACCGCAACTTCCGCTGATTGCAGGTGCTGCCGCT
Organism: Sphingomonas sp.; assembly: GCF_965200105.1. Taxonomy (GTDB): domain Bacteria; phylum Pseudomonadota; class Alphaproteobacteria; order Sphingomonadales; family Sphingomonadaceae; genus Solisphingomonas. The sequence continues at coordinate 1,600,749 of NZ_CBDATN010000002.1, read as the reverse complement.
CTCGCGCCAGAGCCGAGTGGTCATCGGCCTCTGGTCCGCATCTTGCGCGATGCCATGCTGCCTTCGACCGAGGTGCGCGTCGACACGCTCCCGGTACGGCTAGCGCTGCGATCCCCGCTGCGCCATTGTCCCGAGCGTTGGCCGCTGACGATGTTCTGGGATGCGGCCGCTCGAGATAACGACATCGGCCGGGCGCGGGGCTGCACCGCCAGCTTCAACGGGATCGCGCGGCAGCTACGCGCTGCCGGTCGGCATCTAGGCTCATAGTTATAGCGCATTCGGCCGGACCCCATTACGCTGGCTCCAACGGTGATAATTTGCTTGTTAGCTGACGGCGGGCTCGAGGATGCGGATCGTCCCGACTTCGGCGTCGATCTCGGCGCGGACGCCTACCGGCAGGCTGAACTGGTTGGCGATGTGGCCGAAAGCGGCGCCTTCGTAGACGGGGACTCCGAGCGGCGCGAGGTTCTGCTGCAAGACCTCGGAAAGCGTGAAGCCGCCGTAGGATTGGCCGTCGCCCTGGCACTTGGTGCACTGGCCGAACACGACGCCCGCGACGCGGCCGAGTATGCCCGCGAGCCGCAACTGCGTGAGCATGCGATCAACGCGGTACTCCGGCTCCTCGGTGTCCTCGACGAAGAGGATCGCTCCGGTGAAGTCGGGCAGGTACGGCGTGCCTAGCAGCGAGACGAGCACCGACAGGTTGCCGCCGAGCAGCTTGCCCCTCGCCTTGCCAGCGCGGATTGCACGCGTCCGCCAGCTCCGCTGAACCAGCCGATCGTCGTGCGCCTGTGGGTTAGCGTAAGTGGGGGTCGCTGCATCGAAGGCGAGCGCGCGGAACGGCTCCCACGAGTCTTTGCCCCACGAACTCGACGCATTCGGGCCATGGACCGTCACGAACCCGGCGCGCGCCGCAAAGGCGAGGTGCAGCGCGGTAAGGTCGCTGAAGCCGACGAGCAGCTTGGGATTGGCCGTGATTGTGCGGAAGTCGAGAAAGGGCAGGACGCGCGCGCAGCCCCAGCCGCCGCGGATCGCGAAAACGGCCTTCACTTCGGGGTCCGCGTACATCGCGTTGATGTCGGCGGCGCGATCGACATCGGTGCCGGCGAGATACCCGTAGCGATCGCCGACGTGCCGCCCCGGCTTCGGCACCAGCCCCATCGCGCGGATCGTCTCCTGCACGAAGCGCATGTCGTATGGATCGTCCGGGAAGAAGGCAGGCTCGATCAGGCCGACGACGTCGCCCTGCCGTAATCTCGGCGGCTTGCGAACGGCAGTAGGGGCGAGGGCGGCGCGCAACGGAGCGGGTCCGGCGGCCATCGCTGCCGCCGCCCAGCCGATCACCTGCCGTCTGTCGATCACAGGCGCGTCGCCATCGTCTCGTCCATGCCGCGCAGCAGGGCGAGCGTTCCGGGATCCTTGGCGCGATACTTGAGCGCGGCCTCCGCTTTCCGACGCGCACCCGTGCGGTCGCCGGCCGCGAGCAGCGCCTGGGCATAGGCTCGCCCAACGGGATAATACCAGGCGGGCGGATCGGGCACGGCGGAGAAGTCGTCGCCTTCCTGCTGCTCGGCCGCCCGCGTGAACGCATTCGCCGACTCGGTGGGGCGCTTCTCCAGCATCGCCGCGCGCCCGGCGAGCACGTCGCGCGCGATGAACGTCATCTGCTGCGCCTGCGCGGAGCCGTCGTCGGCGGAGAGCTTGCCCTTGATCCCCTCGATCGCGCCGGCCTCGCGGCGCACACCGGCGTCATCGCCCTTGCGCGCCAATGCCTCGCCGCGCGCGTAGTGCCACGCCGCCGTCAGGATCGGCAGCTTGGGCACGGGCAGCGCCAGCACCTCCGCAGGATCCGCGAAGCGCGCCAACCCGAAATAGCCGTTCGCGGCGAGGAATTGGCTGAACAGACCGGCAGCGTCGCGCTTCTGCGAGCGCCCGACGAGCGGCCGGCCGAGCATCAGCGCGGTGGTGGCGTCGCCCGCCTCCAACGCGCCGCCAAGGCCGTAGGTGACGTTGTGCGCGTGGTAGGACAGGCTCCATACGGCATCGGGCGGGGGCAGGCCCAGCGCGTGCGCATTCTTGACGTCGAGCGCCACTAAGCACACGCTGGTATCGGCGGCGTCCTGGTAGCGGCCGACCCAGTAGTAGGTGTGGCTCGGCATGTGGATGAGGTGGCTGGCGCGCAGCGCCAGCGCGGCTGGCCGATCGGCGTAGGGTTCAGCCTCAGCCGGCAGGTCGGCAATCTCGGTCGCGTGGATGTAGAAGTATATCGCGGGCGTATAGTCCGGGCGACGCGTCAGCACGACCTCTAGCAGCGGCATCGCCATGCCGGCGCTGAGTTTCCATTCCTCGTTATTGTCGTCCGTCATCAACCAGGCATCGGCCGCCATGACCGCGATCTCGTCGTCGGCGGGGTACTGGCCCGCCAGCGTGGTCATCGCTTTGGCCAAGGCGAGGGCGCCGGGTTTGCCACCGCCGCCTTCCTCGTAGCGGAGCTGGAGCGCGTGGACCATCGCGCGTTCGCGGTCGGTGCCGTGCGCCTCGGCGAGTTTGTTCGCCTTGTCCGCCAAATTGGCAAATGGCTTCACCTCGTCCCCGGACTTGCCGACGTTGATCGTCGGCCCCGACGCCCACGCTTGGCCCCACAGGCACGTTCGGATCGCGCCGCCTCCGCCATCGCCCCCCTCCTGAACGATCATGTACCGGCGACGGAGCTAGACCTCGCCAAAGAGTTTTTCACAAACTGGCTATCCGATCAACGGCTAAGATCGATCGCGTGCTTGGCATTGATCCTTGTAATACCTCACGGCGAATGATGTAGCATCTCGGGGCGGGGTATAACTTCGCTCCAGCCCATCCGAGAAAACCAGCATGGCAGATGCCAAAGGTGTTGCGACCGTCGTTCAGTCGGTGCTCCAGGAGATCGGCGTGGCGGGCACGCCGAAAGTATCGAAAGATGGCAAGTCGGTGACAGCGCCGCCCGACGACCCGCAGGGCAAGCCCGTGCACGTGTTAGTCGAGGTAGAGGATTTGCCGTAGGTGAGAGCTGATCGCGCTGCCGGGCGAGCGAGAGCTAGTCGAGCGCCGAGATAGGCTAGGCCGCCGGCGTCTTCCGACCTAAGCGGAAGCCGCTGAGCCGAGATGGCATGATCGTGTCCGCAGCCACGAACACTGGATTCGCGGCGGCGGACACGATGTCGTTGAGCGAGCTACCCGGCAGTCGACACATTGCCCTTGAAGTCGAGCCCGACGGGCGTTGTACGGCCGTCCTTGACAGCTGTGCCGCGCCAAACGCCATTGCTGTCTTTTCTGAGCGGTGAAACCTTCGTGAAGCCGGATCTCGCGATATGGTCTTGTGCCTGCTTTTCGGTAAAAGAGTTCGCGCCCGTTCGCGCACCGCCGTCGTCAACGGTGTGCACAGTCCTCGTCGCGCTGTTGTTCTTCGCCACGGGCTGAGCGGCAACAGGGAGCGCCAACGCCAGTAAGGTGACGGCAGCAGCTATGCGGATGGTCATGGTCATAGTGCGTCCTCCTCTCAGCGAGTCACGCGGTCGTAGCGGTCGCGCTCGGCATCGATCTGCTCGGGCGTGTAAGCGGGCGCGTGCTCGTCAAACGCGGTCCAGCCTTCGAGACGGTAGTGGTCGCGACGCTCGCCGACGTCTACCGCGCGCTGGTCGCCGAGGATCGCGCGCGCGGTAGGCACCAGCTTCTCGTCGACCTTCGCAGTCACCAGCGTGCCGCCGCGCCGCACGCCCTCGGCATAGACGTGCGCGTCGTCGGCGGGCACGCCCGCGTCGGTAAGCGCGCCCACGAGGCCGCCGGCCGCCCCGCCGATCGCGGCACCGCCTACGACGCCGACCGCCGTTGCTGCCAGCCAGCCCGCCGCGACTACGGGGCCGAGCCCGGGGATGGCGAGCAGGCCGAGGCCGGCGAGCAGCCCACCCGCGCCGCCGATCGCGGCACCGATCCCTGCGCCCGCGCCGGCGTCGCCCGCCGGGTCCGTTGCGGCGGCATGCTCGCCACGGCCGTTACTGGCGACGATGCTGACGTCGCGGTGCGGTACGCCGGCGGCTTCGAGGTCCTGCACGGCGCGGCGTGCGTCGTCGTAGCGGTCGAAGAGTCCGGTCAGTGTTTGGCCGGTGAGTGTCTGGGTCATGATGCTCTCCTTGTCGCGATTGCTGGCGAGCCGCCTCGGCGGACCGGATGCCGGCGGTTCAGCGCGCCGTGCCGCGGATGACGAGGTGGTAGAGGAACAGGACGACGACCGCGCCGACCACCGCCACCAGCAGGCTGTAGAGGTTGAGCCCGGTGACGCCGGCCTCGCCGAACTGGTTGAACAGGAAGCCGCCGACGACCGCGCCGACGACGCCGAGCACGACGTCGAGCAGCACGCCCTCGCCGGTGCGATTCACGATCTTGCTGCCGATGAAGCCTGCGATCAGGCCGAGGATAATCCAAGCGAGTATCGACATAGTCCGTCTCCTAATGTCCTCGGACGGGGTCCGATGGAAACGGGAGCTAAGGAGTCGGTAATCGTCGCCAAAGATGCGGGTGCACCCGCCGCGTGGGTGCATCGGCACTAGTGAACGCCTCAGTCAGACGTACCAGCGCCGATCTGATGGCCGCGGTCGCGCGCCCAGATGATCGCCTCGGCTCGGCTGTGGGCGCCGATCTTGGCGTAGAGCCGGGCGACGTGGTTGCGCACCGTCGTGCGCTTCAGCGAAAGCGTGTCGGCGATCGCGGCATCGCTCTTCCCCCGGCTGATGAGTGCCAGCACCTCGCCTTCGCGTGCCGTAAGGCTGACGGCCGCCACGTCGGTCTTCTCGGGGCTGCGTAACGCGGCAAGCCGGTCCATGATCTTCTGGCTGAGCCATGACGAGTCCTGCATCGCACCCTCGATCGCGGCGATAAGATCAAGCTCCGTGCGCTTGCGTTCCGAGATGTCTTGGAGCGCCGCGAGGATGCAGTGCTGGCTGTTGATCGTGACTGTCTCGGCCGAGACGAGGCAGGTGACTAGCGCGCCGTCCTTGGTCTTCAAGCGCAGTTCGTGATTGCGAAAGCTGCCGCTCTCGCTCACCCGGCGCTCGATCTCGCGGCGTGTCGCGCTCGTCTCCCACAGCTCGATATCGGCGGGCCGGCGGCCGATCACTGCCTCGTAGCTCCAGCCGGTGAGGTTGAGGAAGGCGTGATTGGCGTTGAGGATGCGGTGCCCGTCGAGGCTGGAGAGCAGCATCGGCACCGGCGCGAAGCGGAAGGCGGTGGCGAACCGCTCCTCGCTCTGGCGCAGCGCCTCCTCGGCGCGGCGGCGGGGCTCGAGGTCGGCGAAGGTGAAGATCATGCATGGCTCATTGTCCTGCATCTCGGCGGGATGGCCAGCAAGGAGCACGAGCTTGCCGCCGCCGCTCGGCAACGGCAGCTCCGCCTCCATCTGCGGCACGGTGCGGCCCTTGCCGAACAGAGCCTTGGCCTCCTCCTTCCTGACGGCACCGGCGAGGATGTCGAGCTCGTATATGGTGCGGCCGACCACCTCATCCTCGCGCCAGCCGGAGAGTTCGAGAAATCCCTCGTTGACGCGGACGAAGCGCAGATCGTCGATGCGCGCGATCAGCGCCGGCGCCGGGTTGGCGTTGAACATGCTCTCGAAGCGCTCCTCCGCCTCGTAGGCCTCTGTCGCGTCGCAGATGACGAGGACAAGGCAGTCGGGCTTGCCGTCGGCGTCGTTCAGGATGAAGCCCCGCTCGCGGTGCACCCAGTCAGGCTCAGGATGCCCCGTTCGGCAGACGTCGAGAACCACATCCTCGAAGGCATCGCCGGCGAGTAGCCGGTCCATCGGATAGGCGTCGGCGGGCACGGCGCGGCCCCCGCGATAGGCGAGGCGGAAGTGGCGACGATAGCCCGCTGTGGTCCTGCCGAGGTCCGACACCTCGGAGCATCCGTGCATCGCCAGCGCCGCATCGTTCGCCCACACGATGCGCCCGTCGGGTTCGATCAGGATGACGCCGTCGCTAAGCCCGGCAACAATCCGGTGAAGCTGCTGTCGGTTCGGCTGGTCGGTCGTGCGCTCGCCGGTCAAGTCCATCTCCCCAGGACGTCGATAACTCGGAATGAGGCCGCAATGGGAGCGTTGATCAAGCTTTGCCGGTACCGAAAGCTGCCGCTGTGCCGGTGCGCTGCCGTTATCATCCATTAACCGTCTAAGGCCATCCCGTCGGCGAGCTAAATGCCGCGGCGGCGATGACGTCCGACACCCTGATGGACCTCCTCGCTGAACGCCTGCCACGCTCGGCAGAGCGACTAGAGCGGTTTTCGATCAGTCTGCATCGTAGCCGCAGGCGGCGAAGTAGTTGGTGCGTTCCTGTTGCGAGTAGAGGTCGAGGATGCGGCCGATGGCGTTCCAGAGGCCATGGATGGTGCGCTCGGCTGCCTTTCGCAGGTGCGCCTTCAGCTTGGAGAAGGCCTGCTCGATGGGTTGAAGTCGGGGCTGTAGGGCGGGAGGAAGAGCAGCCTGGCGCCGACGCTCTCGATGGCGTCGCGCACGGCCGGCGCCTTGTGGCTCGACAGGTTATCCATGATGACCACGTCGCCGGGTCCGAGTTCAGGCACGAGGACACGGGTGACGTAGGCGAGGAAAGCGTCGGCGTTCATGGGTGCGTCGAGTACCCAGGGCGCAACCATGCCCGTGCGGCGCAGGCCGGCGACGAAGGTGGCTGTCTTCCAGTGACCGAACGGGATGTCGGCGCGCAGGCGCTCGCCCCGCCGGCAGCGGCCATGGCGCCGCGCCATGTTGGTGCTGGCCCAGGTCTCGTCGATGAACACCAGCCGCTCGGGGTCCAGGTCGAGTTGGCCGTCGAACCATTTCCCGCGCTGCTTCAGGATGTCGGGACGGTCCTGCTCGCTCGCGTGGCCGGTCTTTTTTTGCGCGTGATCCCGTGCCGGGCGAAGAAGCGCCACAGCGTGGCGATGCTGACGCTCACGCCACGCGCCACCAGCATCTCGCGCAACTCCGCCAAGGTCGGATCGGGCTGCTGCTCGATTGCGTCCAGGATGAAGGACGCATGCTCCTCGATCTTCGCCGTTCGACGATCTCCGCCCTGCGGCTTGGCCGCCGGCACGCCATGACGCACCGCCAGCTGCCGCCACCGTATCGCGCTCGCCGCGCTGACGCCGAACCGCTCGGCCGCTCGCCGGCACGACATCCCACCTTCAACGGCAGCAACGACACGATCCCGAAGATCACGCGATAAGGCTCGACCCATCCATGCCAGCCTCCTCCGCCAGCATGGATCATGAATCAGAAAATCCTAGCCGTGTGAATCCCAGCCGATTCAGCCCGCTCGAAAATCGCTCTAACGGGCGCCGTGATCAGGAGCGGACGCCATCATGTCCTAAGCAACAGCAGCCGCTTGGTAACGCTCGTAGCTGGAGCGAAGCTGCCTTGCGAGCGCCTCGACCATTACGGCTTCCGGTCTCTCGCACGTCGCTCGTTCGGACCGAAGGACGTCGGCGATGGCAAGCAGGCTCTGCGTCACGAGATCCACCGATTGGACGCTCGCCATATGACGGCGGAGCGTGTCTGCATCACGGCCCAGATCGCAGGCGAGATCGGCCAGCTTGTCTGTCAGGGCGGTCAGCGCATCCGCGAGCGCTAGTGCGAGCGGCCGTTCCAGCATACACGCCGCAGGCGCTGCCGCTCCGCCGGCTACTTGGCTCACCGAGCGCTCAGCTTCAGCATGGCCTGACCCAGGAAGGGGGCGGGAACCAGTTGCGAGCTTTGCCGGCGGGTGAGGCGAAAGCCGTCTTTCTCGCGCGCGAGCGTGGCGCCGCCGGCGGCGGCGAGGGCACTCAGCCCGGCAGCGCCGTCATCGTCTTCGGGCGCAATCAGCGCGCCCAGCCCCGCTACACCCGCCGCCTTGGCCAGTGATGCGAACAGTACCGAGATCGACGGACGCTCGCCGGATACGGGATCACGCCGAAGCAGCCGAATGTGCCCGTCGGGCCAGGCGTCCACGATCATGTGCGCGTCGCCCTGCGGCGCGAAATAGATGGTGCCTTGTTCGACCGCCATGCCGTCCTCCGCGACCACGACCCGCGCCGCCGACTGGCCGGCGAGCTTGGCGACCATGCTTGCGACCAGCCCCGGCCCGAGATGCTGAACCACCAGCGTTGGTGGGCAGTTCGCCGGGAAACCGGCGAACAGCTCGAACAGCGCCTTGGTATTGGCTGCATCGGCGCCGATCGCAGCAAGGCGGCCGTTCCACTCAATCGCAGGCACCGCGGCGGCGGCGGGCGCCGCCTTGCGGACCTCGACGCTCTTGGCGGACTTGATACGCTTGCCGAGCTTCTCGATGATCTTGTTCAGTTCCGCAGATGACGCGACCTTGGGCTTGGGGAAGCAATCGATCGCGCCCAGCCGGAGCGCCTCGATCGTCTCGCTGGCGCCGGCCTCGGTGCGTGTCGAGAACATGATAACCGGGATCGGCCGCGTCTCCATGACTTCGGCGAGATACTGGATGCCGCTGGTGCCCGGCATCTCGACGTCGAGCGTGATGACGTCCGGATTATGCTCCGCGACTAGCTTGCGCGCCTCGGCGGCCCCGTCGGCGAGGCCGACGATCTTGACGCCGGGGATCTTCTCCAGCGCGCCGGAGATGAGCGCGCGCATCGTCAGCGAATCGTCGACGACGAGGACCTTGGTGACGAGTGCCATGGAAGAGGTTCCTTTTTGCGAGCGCCTTCAGGCGGCGTCGGCAAGCGCGGGACCGGTCTCGATCAGGCGATCGAGAGCGAGGATCAGGACGAGGCGATCGTCAATGGTGGCGAGCCCTTCCAGGAACTGCGCCGCGGCCGCGTCCGTGAGGTCGGGCAGCGGCTGCAGTTCGTCGGCGGGCACTTCCACGATATCGTTCACGGCATCGACGATCAGGCCCTGGAGCTGGTCGGCGATGCGCACCACGATGATGACGTGGCGCGCGCTCGGGTCGGTCACGCCCCAACCGAGCCGCTGCTTCAGATCGAGCACCGGCAGAACCACGCCGCGCAGGTTGACGACCCCCCTGACGTGCGACGGCACGTTGGGCAGCGGGGTAGCGGGAGACCAGGCTCGGATCTCGCGTATCGTCATTATGTCGATGCCGAGGATCTGTTCGCCAAGCTGGAACGTGATGAGTTGGCGGGGCAAGGTCGGTCTCCTTCTCGAACGGGTCAGTACATTACGCGCCGGACTGCGGCGGCAAGCTTGTCCGGGTCGAACGGCTTGACGATCCACCCCGTGGCGCCCGCTGTCTGCGCGCGCTCCTTCTTCTCGTCCGAACTCTCGGTGGTGAGCACCAGGATCGGCAGGCCGCGGTGCTCGGAGCGCGTACGCACCTCGTCTATCAACCCGAACCCGTCCAGGCGTGGCATGTTGATGTCGGTGATGAGGAGGTCCGGGCCCGCGTCTTCGATCCGCTCCAGCGCGTCGACGCCGTCTTCGGCCTCCACGACGTCGTAGCCGAGATCCGAGAGCGCGAGGCGGAGCAGCATGCGCATGCTCGGCGAATCATCCACGATCATGATGGTGCGAGCCATGAAACGGTCCTTCGGTTCCCGCGTCTCGCCCTGAAGACCGGCGGTGCGACGCGGCTTGGCACGCGCGGCCATCATGCCCGCAGCTCGCTGAGCAGCCGCCCGGCGATGCGGGAGAGCGGCAGCTCGATGGCCACGGCATCCGCCTTGCGCGCCGCCATTGGCATTCCGTAGACGACGCAGCTCTCCTCGTTCTGCCCGATGGTGAAAGCGCCGGCGTCGCGCATCGCCCTCATGCCCCTGGCGCCGTCATTGCCCATGCCGGTCAGGATCGCGGCGGCGGCGCGCCCGCCTGCCGCGCGCGCGATGCTGTGGAAAAGCCTGTCGACCGACGGGCGGTGCCCGTTCACCTTGCCATCCGGCACCAGCCGGCATCGCCAAGGTCCATCGCCCGCGATCTCGAGGTGGCGCTCTCCGCCGGGCGCTAGATACACGTGGCCGGGCAGCACCGGCCCGCCGTGTCGCGCCAGTTCGACGCGGGGCCGCGACAGCCGATCCAGCCGTGCCGCGAACGTGCCGGTATAGGCCTCGGGCATGTGCTGCACGATGACGGTCGGCGGGCAGGTCTCGGGAAAGCCGGCAAGCAGCTCGATGAGCGCCTCGACGCCGCCCGTGGAGGAGCCGACTGCGAGCATCGTGCCCTCGCGTGGGCGGTAGCTGGGGGCGGCGCCCGCGGCCGTTGCGGCCCCCGGCAGCCGGGTGCGGATCCGGTGCCGGCTGCGCGCCGCCGCCTTCACCTTGGCCGCGACCTCGGCGGAATACTCGCCCGTCACCGCGGCGCCGTTGACGGGTTTGCCGATGCTGTCGAACGCGCCGAGTTCGAGCGCGCGGATGCTCGCGTCTGCGTGGCGCTGCGTCAGCGTAGAGATCATCACCACCGGCGTCGGGCGCAGTCGCATGATCTTTTCGAGGAAATCGAGGCCGTTCATCCCCGGCATCTCGATGTCCAGCGTGACGACGTCGGGGTCCAGCGTCTTCATGAGTTCGCGCGCGCGCGCCGGGCAATCGGCGGTGCCGACGACCTCGATGCCGCCATCGCGCGTGAGCGCGTGGCTGATGATCGCGCGCATGGAAGGGGAGTCGTCAACGACGAGGGCGCGGACGGCGCTCATGCGTCGACCTTCCGATATATGGTGCGTCCGATGCTCGCGAAGCGCGGCGCGACGTCGGCGGCCAGGCGCTCCGAGTGGCCGATATAAAGAAATCCGCCGGGCGCGAGCTGGTCGGCAAGGCGCGCCTGAAGTCGAGCCTTGGTGGCCTCGTCGAAGTAGATCATGACGTTGCGGCAGAAGATCGCGTCGAAGCGGTTGCGCATCGGCCATGGACGCAGAAGGTTGAGCGGCCGGAACGCGATCGGTGCGCGCGCCCCCTCGGCGATGGCGAAGCCGTCCTCCGTGGGCTCGGTCCACAAGGCGCGCAGCGCCGCCGGGATGGTGGACGCCACGTCCTGCGGGTAGCGGCCCGCCCGCGCGGCAGTTAGGATGGTCTGCGAGAGATCGGTCGCCAGCACGCGGAAGTCTCGGCTCGCCAGTTCGCGCGCCAAGCCCTTCTCACGGCCGAGCGCGGCGATGACGAAGGTGTAGGGCTCCTCGCCGCTCGAGCACGCCGCGGACCAGAGGCGCACGCGCCCGCCCTCGGCGAGTCGGCGGCGCAGCGTCGGCCAGACCTCCGCGACGAAGTGATCGAAATGATGGCTCTCCCGGAAGAAGCCGGTGTGGTTGGTGGTGAGCGCGTCGACGGCGCGGGCGCGCTCGTCGGCGTCCTCCTCGATCCGCACGACATAGTCGGCGAAGCTGTCGAGCCCGCACGCGCGCACTAGGCGAGCCAGCCGGCCGTAGACGAGCTGCGCCTTGTTGGGCGCGAGCACGATGCCCGCCTCATCGAAGGCGAGCCGCGCGATCGCGGCGTGCTCGCCGGCACCGAACTGGTACCTGTCCACGCGGGTTGCTGAAGCCGCCGCGCTCACGCCGCACGCTCCTGCGGGCTGGCGCATCGCTGCTCGCGTCGCCAGCGGGAGATCAGCGCGTCGATGTCGAGGATCAGCGCGACCTGCCCATCGCCGAGGATCGTCGCGCCCGCAAGGCCGTGGATCGCCTGATAGTTGGCCTCAAGGCTCTTCACGACGACCTGCCGCTGATCCTGTATGGTATCGACCATGAGCACCGCTTGGCCGTCGTCGCTTTCAACGACGATCAGAACCGCCTGGGTAGGGTCGGCGGCGGCATCCGCGATGCCGAGCTGATCGGCGACGCGATGCATGGGCACGTAGGTTCCGCGCACGTCGAACAGCGCGGACTGAGCGCCGAGCCGGCGCACCTGGCCTTTTTCGGGTCGCAGGCTCTCGACGATATGGCCGAGCGGGATCACGAAGGTCTGCGTGCCGACGGTGACGATCATGCCGTCGAGCACCGCGAGCGTCAGCGGCAAGCTGAGCGAGAAGCTGGATCCGCGACCGAGTTCGGACTGGATGCCGATGCGGCCCCCGAGCGCCTGGACGTTCTTTCGAACCACGTCCATGCCGACGCCGCGGCCGGAAACATTGGTGATCGTCGCTGCCGTGGAGAAGCCCGGCGCGAAGATCAGATTGTCCGTCTCCTCGTCGGTAAGGCTTGCATCTGGCGGAATAATGCCGCGCTCGATGGCTTTAGCGCGCACGCGCCCGCGGTCGATGCCGCGCCCATCATCGGCGACCGTGATGACAATCCTCCCGGATTGGTGCGCGGCGGACAGGCGCACGACACCTTCCTCGGGTTTGCCGGCTTCCCCGCGCTCCGCCGGGCCTTCCAGCCCATGGTCGACGGCGTTGCGGATGAGATGGGTGAGCGGTTCGCCGATGCGCTCGACGACGGTCTTGTCGACCTCGGTCATCTCGCCTTCGACCTCGAGACGGACGCGCTTTCCGGTCTCGCTTTCGAGCTCGCGGATGATGCGGGGAACCCGGCTGAACACCGTCTTCATCGGCTGGGCGCGGATCGCCATGGTGCTCTCCTGAAGCTCACGCGTCAGGAGATCGAGGTCGGAAAGCTCGGAGACGCCGGTCAGCCCGTGTTGGGAGAGGCACTGCGCCAGCATCGACTGCGTGATCACGAGCTCGCCGACCAAGTTCACCAGCCGATCGAGCTTATCGAGATCGACGCGGATCGTTTGAGTCGCGGCCGGAGCGGTCGCTCGCGGCGGCGGGGCCGCGGTGTCGGCAGTCTGCGCCGGTGCCGGGGTGTCGGCGGTCCGCGCCGGGGCTTGCCACGCCGTCATGGGCGCGGGCTCGGCCGGGACGGGAGCCACGGGTTCCAAGTCAAAGAACAGGTCCGACGGCGCAACCTGCTGCGCACACTCCTTCTTCACGACAAGCTCGCCGCCGCTCATGAAGTCGAACGCCGAGCGGATGTCGGCCTCGGCCACCGATCCCGGAACGGAGATCGTCCAGCGGAGGTAGCTCTGCTCGGGATCAAGCAATGCGAGCGAAGGCATCGAGCCGGTGTCCGCCTCGATCACCATCCCGCCGAGCGCCGCAAGCTCGCGCAGCCACAGCAGCGGCTCCGCGCCATTATCGAACGCGCCCGCTTCGGGCCGGACCTCGACGGTCCACACATCGTCTTCGGCCACGGCATCGCCACCCCCTTCGATAAGGTCGAAGAGTCCGTCGAAGCCGTCCTCAAACGATGTGGCGGTGCCGGTAGCAGGCGCGACCCCGGCAAGCTCGATCGCTGCCTGCCCGCCGCCGACGTCCGCCGCCTCGGCGAGGCGCGCCAGCATGGCGGCGTCTGCGGGCGGCTCGCCGCCGTCGCGCGCTGTCGCGACATGATCGGCAAGCATGTCGAAGGCAGCGATGATCGTGCCGACGAGCGCCGGGTCCAATGCGAGCGTGCCGTTGCGCACTAGGTCGAGCAGCGTTTCGTAGCAGTGCGTGAATGCTTGAAGAGCCTCATGCCCGAAGGCACCCGCGCCGCCCTTGATCGAGTGTACCGAGCGGAACACGGTGTTGATCGTCTCGGGATCGGTGTCGCCGGCGCGGATCTCGGCGAAGCTGGCCTCGATCGTCGCGAGACCTTCGTCACACTCCTGGAAGAAGATCTGCTGAATCTCGTCAAGGTCCATGGTGCCGTCCTTAATCGGTCGGGTCGAGGACGGCGGCGAGGCCAGCGAGCGTCGCCGCGTCGCGAAGCGGCTTGCTTGCTTCGGCGATCCCGAAGGCGAGACCGGCCTCCGCCGCTGCGGCTCGTGCAGCCGTGAGGAGCTGCAGGCAGGCCAGGCCGCTGTGGTCGACCTTGCTGCCGTCGAGCAGCAGGGGGCGGCCGAGTTCTAGCCGGCTCACCAGCTCGCGGTGGAGGGGGGCCGCCGCCGCAGTGTCGAGCCTCGCCTCAAGAGGATGGACGACGATCATGCAGTGAACCTTCAGCCGAGACGGATCAGAAGGCCGACCAGTCGTCGTCCCTGGCGAGCGTTACCGCCGCGTTCCCGCGCGAGGAGGCCGTACTGGCAATCCGGCGCGCCGCGACGGCGGCGCGATCCTGCAGCTTGCGGACCGGGTTAGCAGGCTTCGCAGGCTGGTCCTGGGTGGCGGCGAGCTTGAAGCGCGCGACGTGGCGGGCGAGCGCTTCTGCCTCGCTGGAGAGGCTGCGCGCGGAGGCCGTAGCCTGCTCCACCATCGCGGCGTTCTGCTGCGTCACGCCGTCCATTTCGGAGACGGCGGTGTTGACTTGTTGCAGACCGGTTGCCTGATGCTCCGCCGACGACGCGATCGCCGACATGAGCGTGCTGATCTCCGCGATGCGCGTGATGATGCGCTGGAGCGCCTTGCCCGTTTCGCTGACGAGCTCAACGCCCACATCGACTTGCTCGGAACTTGCGAGGATGCGCGTTTTCACGTCCTTTGCAGCCTCCGCCGAACGCTGGGCGAGGGCGCGCACCTCGGAGGCGACTACCGCAAATCCCTTGCCGGCGTCTCCCGCGCGGGCCGCCTCGACGCCGGCATTCAGAGCCAGCAGGTTGGTCTGAAATGCAATCCCGTCGATCACCGTGATGATCTCGGAAATTTCCGTGGAGCCACGCTCGATCCCGCTCATCGCGTCCATCGCGCGGCGCACTACGTCTCCCGAATGCTCCGCTTCGATGCGCGCCTCGCCGACGACCGTGTTGGCGCGGTTGGCGCCCGCCGCCGTTTCGCGCACCGCCGAGGTGATTTCCTCCATCGCCGCCGCGGTTTGCTCAAGGCTGGCCGCCTGCTGCTCGGTACGTTGCGAGAGATCGTCCGAGGCCTGGCGGATGTCGCCCGCACCATTATTGATGCCCGAGGCGGCTTCGACGACTGCGGACATCGTGTCGGACACGGTCTCCATGGCCGCGTTGAAGTCCCTCGTGAGGTTGGCGAACGCCCCTTCCAAACCCGAGCCGATGCGTGCGGTGAGATCACCATTCGCTAGAGCGGACATCGCGGTGCCGACGCTATCGACGATAAGGTTTTCTTGTGCTTCCCTCGCGCGTTCGGCGGCTACCACTCGCTGAGCGTTCTCGCGAAACACGGCCATGGCGCGTGCCATCCGGCCAACGCAGTCCTTATGTTCCGAAAACCGGATCTCGCTGTCGAGTTCGCCGTTGGCCAGCGCCTCCATTCGAAGCACCGTCGCGACATAGGGATCCGAGATCAGCTTACCGCTGGCCCGAACCGCGAACAGCGTGAGCAGGAAGAGCGCACAAGCCAGTCCGACATAGATGTGATACTGTTCCGGCGAGCCCGAGCAGCGAGATATGTTGTCGCCACACCCGAGGCCGAGACCGCGCCGTGCATGCAAAGAAGAACTTTGAACTTGCTACGGATCGGCGCATGCTTTTGAAACCAAGTAAGCATTTTCTATCCTCACCGGCATGCTGGAATTTGGCAAAACGTCAGGACGAAGTTGGAGCTTGCGAGACTTATCCTCATCGTTCATAAAAATAGGGATTATTGCTTAACAAGCGACTAATGTCCTTGCGAGGCTGATCAGCCCTTTTTGGGTGGTCCAGGCTTATCGTGCCCTAGCAGACCTCTGCGCGGGTGGTTGTAGACGGCGAGCGTCGCACGTGACTCCATAGCGCCTCTGGTGGTGGAGGCCTGCGCGGCGCAGCGGGCGATCGGACAGGATGGGTTCGGCTTTGCGCGACGGGAGCGGCCGCGATCGACGTTCGGCAAAATCGCCGCGCTGGTTGCCTGGGAGTCGATCGCGGCGTTGCTGGGTCAGCTCTACCCGGCGACCGAAGGCGAGCGGCTTGGCCGCCGGTGACATCATTTGAGGCGCGGCTGCTGGCGGTGTGGCATGGCCTGTCGGACTTGAAACTGGCCGATGCGCTGGACGATTGAGCCTCGCTCCACCGGTTGTGCAATTCCTCGCGCACTAAGGCGACGCCGGAGCGCACGGCGTTCGTTCGCTTGCGTCGGCTGCTGGTCGCTCAACGCCTGAACTGTGCATTGATTGATGCCGTTACGGCTCAGCTCACCGCGAGGGCGATCACGGCAAAGATCGGTACTATCGTCGATGCGACGATCGTCCCGTCCGCTAGCGAGGATGATGCTCACAGTCTCTGGTGAAACACAGGGGCAAGCGCGCAACGCACGACTTCACGGCGCATGTCGACTGCGATGCGGACACCGCACTTGTCGAGAGGAGGCGGTCGCGCCGGCCAACGTGAACGACGGGCGCGCCGGCCCCGACGCGCTGCCAGACGATCCCGGCGAGGTCTTCGCCGACAGCGCCTATATCGCGGGCGGATCCGCTCCTCGGCTGCGGCATGGTCTGGCACCTCTTCGGCTTCCACCACCGTAATCGCCAAGCTGGGCCGGTGCCTTCGCAAGCCCCGGCAGCCTAGAGCCGCTGATAGAGGCAACGCCGACCGACACCGACGGAACGTGCCTGCGTGACGCGGTCACCGCCACCGTGAAGGCGCATGCCGGACTGCTCGAGCCCCGTGGCAAGCGCGAACTGCACCGCTGAGCGGCGGCGCGCAATGCCGCCCGTCAGGCTTCGTGAGCGAAGGTCGCAGGTTATCGCGAGCATGGTTCGTGCGCGGCTGGTCTCCCATCAGCGGTCAGCGCCACCTGACGCGGCGTGTTCGCTGCCGACGGTTGAAAGGCTCAATCGCGGCGGTGCGTCAGATTGGATCCAAACGGTCGGTGGAGGTCCCCGGTTCGCGAGGACTTCTCAGACCTCGCCGCCCAGGCAGGTCACGCCCGAGATGGCGGACGCCTTCACGTCGCTCGCCGCGACCGCCTCCGCGGTGAGATTCCGACAGCGAGCAACGCCTATGTGGCGCTATTCGTCTCGGAGGTCGCGGTCGACCAGAAATGCACTCGCATCTCCGGCTCGACCAACAGGCCAGACTCGGCCGTCGGCAAGGTCAAACCGGCGTCAGGAGGATGGGGCCCTCTTCTGCTCGGGAGTGGTGCGGTCGAGAAGACTCGAACTTCCACGGCCTTTCGGCCACAGCCACCTCAAGGCTGCGCGTCTACCAATTCCGCCACGACCGCACGCCGATGCTCGCCCGTCGAAGCTCCCTGAGGAGGGCCGGCAGGCCGGTAGGCGGGTGCCCCTAGCAAGGGGTCGCGGAGGGCGCAAGCGGCTTGGGAGGCGCGCCCCGATCAGCGGTCGGCATCGCCCGCGAAGCTGAGGTTGAGCGCCTTAGATCCGCGCGGCACGTCGACCTCGGCGCTGTCGAAGTCGGCGCTCGCCTTTGGCGCCAGGGCGCGCACGGGTGCCGCGATCGTCCAGCCGTAGACGACATGGCCGGCGGCGTCGCGCAACTCGGCGCGGATGTCCGGCACGGTCTGCATCGTCGCGGTCGGGTTGACGATGCGGCCGGAGACCGCGAACAGCTCGTTACCGCTGGCCATCATCCGCCGATCGGGCTTCTGCACGACTTGGAGCATCAGAGGGCTGTCGCCCGCGCTCCGTCCCGAGGCCGCCGACCAGCGTGGACCCAGCCACACGAGCAGCAGCGCGGCGAGGAGCAGCACGGCCGCCGCCGTCGCCGCCGCCCAGGTGTAGATCTTGAGGCGGTTGGGCGTCGCGCGGAACGGCGGCTCGAACGCGGCATAGGCTTCGGAGGGCACGGCACTCGGCCGGATGTCGGACGAGATGGCGCCGGCTGGCAGCGGGCGCGACGGCACCCCCGCAGGAGGCGGCGCAATGTCGGCGGTCGGCGGCGGCGCGAAGGACGTCGGTGGCGCCGCAGGATCCACCACCGGCGGATCCTGGAACCAGCTGTGCCGACATGACGCGCAGCGCACCTGCCGCCCTTCCGGGCCGACCGCGCTGTCGGGAACCAAATAGCGCGTGCCGCACGCCGGACAGCTCAAGATCATGCCAGCGGCGCCCCTCGCCCGAACCCTTACCCCGCTTTGGTCTAGGCGGTTCGGACACGCGCTGGCAAGCGGCGCGCGACGAGGCGAGATGCCCGACGAAGCGTGGGGCGGCGACGCTTGCCGCGCCCGGCGTGCCTGTGCGAAAGCGGCATTGGCGACGGTCGGGTCGTCGGGCGAGGGCCGGCGGCGCGCGGAGAATGGCGGGGATCGTCCAGTTCGAGGATGTCGGCCTGCGCTACGGCCATGGCGAGGAGACGCTGTCCGACCTGAGCTTCACGCTCGGGATCGGCGGCTTCTACTTCCTCACCGGGCCCTCCGGCGCGGGCAAGACGTCGCTGCTCAGGATGCTCTACCTGGCGCAGCGTCCGACGCGCGGCAGCATCCGGCTCTTCGGCGAGGACGTGGTGCGGCTTCAACGTGGCCGCCTGCCCGGCTTCCGACGGCGGATCGGCGTCGTCTTCCAGGATTTCCGCTTGATCCCGCATCTCTCCGCCTACGACAACATCGCGCTGCCGCTCCGCATCGCGGGCGTCGACGAACGCGACCTCGTGACGCCGGTGCGCGAGATGCTGACCTGGGTCGGCTTGGGCGAGCGCGCCGATGCGCGGCCGGCGACGCTATCGGGCGGCGAGCAGCAGCGCGTCGCGATCGCCCGCGCGGTGATCGGACGTCCGGAGGTCCTCCTGGCGGACGAGCCGACCGGCAACGTCGATCCCGAGATGGCGGCGCGGCTGCTTCACCTGTTCGACGCGCTCAACACGCTGGGCACCACCATCGTCGTTGCTACCCATGACATTCACCTGCTCAGCCGCGTCGCCAAGGCCGAGGTGATGCGGATCGAGGATGGCCGCCTGGCGGACCCCACCGGCGCGCTGCGTTTCCCGCCGCTGCGCGACGGCGGGCCACGCTCGTGATCCAGCCGACTGCCGCTGATCGCCGCCTGCTGCCCGAGGGGCGGCTCGCAGGTCCGATGCCGTGGGTCATCGCGATCATGATGTTCCTGACGACGCTCGCCGCCGCCGCCGGCTTGGCGATGCGCGCCGCCGCCGACCGGCTGGGCGACGGGCTCGACCGGCAGGTGACGGTGCAGGTGATCGCCGCCGATGGCCGGGTTCGCGACGCGCAGGCCGGCGCGGCCGCGACGGCGCTCGCCCACCAGCCGGGGGTGAGCGCGATCCGCCGGGTCGGCGCCACCGAGATGGAGCAGCTGCTGAAGCCATGGCTGGGCGACGCCGGGCTCGACCGTGACCTGCCGCTGCCCGCGATGATCGACGCCGAACTTGACGCAGGCGCGCGACTGCGCATTGGCGCGATCGCCGACGCGGTGCGCGCCGCCGCGCCCGCCGCGCGGCTGGACGATCACGCGCGATGGATTGGGCCACTGGTGTCGCTGGTCCGCTCGCTCGGCGTCCTCGCGGGCGGCATCGTCGCGCTGATGGCGGGGGCGACCGCTGCCGCCGTCGTTCTCGCGGCGCGTGCCGCCCTCGATACCCATCGCTCGACTATCGACGTCATGCACCTGATGGGCGCGACCGACGTGCAGATCGCGCGGCTGTTCCAGCGCCGCCTCGCGCTCGACGCGCTGTTCGGGGCAGGCGTCGGCTTCGCGGGGGCGATCGCGGTGCTGCTGTCGCTTGGCCGCCGTATTGACGAGATCGGCTCGGGCCTCGTCGGGTCGCTGGGGCTGGGCGTCGGGGGCTGGCTGTTGCTCCTGATGTTGCCGGTCGCCGCGGGCGTGGTCGCCCTCGCCGCCGCGCGGCTGACGGTGGTACGCGCGCTCGGGCGGACGCTGTGATCGCGCGGCTGTTGGCGATCTTCGGCATAGGCTGGGCGCTGGGCTTCGTGGTCTACGCGACGACGCTACCACGCCCCGCCGATGCCGCCGCCGCCACGGATGCGATCGTGGTGCTGACCGGGGGCGCCGGGCGGCTGCAGCGGGGGCTCGATCTCATCGCTCGGCACCGCGCGCTCCGCCTGTTCGTATCGGGCGCCGACCGCACCGTGCGCAAGCGCGAGCTCGCCGTCGAGACGGGCCGGCCGATGGCGTTGTTCGACTGCTGCGTCGATCTCGGCCAGGAATCGGTTGATACCCGCTCCAACGCGCGCGAGACGGCGGGGTGGATCGCGCGACACCGCTACCGCAGCCTGCGCCTCATCACCACCGACTGGCATATGCCGCGCGCGCATCGCGAACTCGCCTCCGCGCTGCCTCGCCGTTTCCCGATCCTAATCGATCCGGTGCCCAGCGAGCCGGGGCTCGCGACGCTGTTCGCCGAGTATAACAAGTATCTGCTGCGCAGCGCCGCAGCGCCGTTCGGCTACTGAGTGAATCGTCGATGAGGCTGTTGCGCGCGATCCTGTTCACCGCCGCATTCAACGGCGCCACCACGGTCATGACGATCGCGGGGGTGCCCGTAGCGTTTGCGGGGCGGCGGCGGCTGGCGCGCTACGTCACGCAATGGGGTCGGCTGCACGGAGCCTTGTCGCGCACGCTGCTCGGCATCGACCTGCGCATCGAGGGTGCGATGCCCCCGGCGCCGGTGCTCGTCGCGGCCAAGCACGAGAGCGCGTACGAGACGCTCGCGCTGCTGCTGCTGGTCGACGACCCGGTGATCGTGCTCAAGCGCCAGTTGACGCGGGTGCCGGTGCTCGGCCGTCTGATGGTGCGGCACGGCGCGATTCCCGTCGACCGCACCGCCAGCGCGGGCGCGCTCCGCCAGATGCTGCGTGCCGCCGATGCCGCCAAGGCGGCCGGGCGTAGCGTGCTGATCTTCCCAGAGGGCACGCGCGTCGCGCATGGCGAGGCGCCGCCGCTTCAGGCTGGGTTCGCCGGGCTCTACGCGCGCCTCGGCCTGCCGGTGGTGCCGATCGCCACCGACGCGGGCGCGCTGTGGCCGCGCGGCCTCGTGAAGCATCCCGGCACGATCCGGCTCCGCATCGGCGAACCCATCCCGCCCGGACTGCCGCGCCGCGAAGCCGAGGCCAGAGTCCACGCCGCCATCAACGTGCTGCGGCCGGACGGGGGGGCGTCCGGCATCGTGACCAGGAATTAGCCGGCATGATCCGGGCGCCAGTCGTCTGCGGGAGCCGGGCGACGCCGGCATGTGCCAAATGCGCAGGAGGCGATCCTGATTGAAGGCCAACCTGCGCGTTGTCTCGTTGCCTGATCGGCTTGAAGTCACGCTCGTCATGGATCGAAGATGGCTCGGCTGGATCGCCATGAGATGGCGGCAGGAGTCGTGCGAGTTGAGCCGCCAACGATTAGGGCGGCCGCAGCCGCCCTTCGTTCATCCGACGACTGCCTCGCCTTATTTGGCGTACTGGACTGCCGCCTCTCGCAGGATTTCCAGGATCTTCTCTTGTGCCCGCGGCTCGTCGGTCTCCTCCATCGCGGCGAGCTCGCGCGCGAGACGGGACGTCGCGCCCTCGAAGATTTGGCGCTCGGAGTAGCTCTGCTCAGGCTGATCCTCGGCGCGGAAGAGGTCGCGCACGACCTCCGCGATCGAGACCAAGTCGCCCGAATTGATCTTGGCCTCATATTCCTGCGCGCGCCTGGACCACATCGTGCGCTTCACCTTGGGCTTGCCCTTCAGCGTCGTGAGCGCCTCCTGCAGCGTGATGGAGGAGGACAGCTTGCGCATCCCCACGCTCTCCGCCTTGTTGGTCGGCACGCGTAGCGTCATGCGCTCTTTTTCGAAGCGGAGGACGTAGAGTTCCAGCTTCGCGCCCGCGATTTCCTGGCTCTGAAGCTCGATCACGCGGCCGACGCCGTGCTTGGGATAGACGACGTAATCGCCGACGTCGAAACTCAGCGCCTTGGCAGCCATGATGAACCTTTCCGGATCTTGGCGACCGCACGAACCCAAGCGGCGCGCGCCTGGCGCGACCGTCGGCGACCGCGCGATCGCCTGCATCGAAGAAGCGGGCGCAAGAACGGCGCCCAACCGGAGCCGTTTAGCAGCTTTCAGCGGAAAAGTGTAGGCTTTCGCCGGCGCGATATGGTGCGCCCACGAAGCGTTCGGGCGTCAGTCGCCCTGGCCGGGATCGGGCGAGAAATATTTGTCGTACTTGCCGTCCTCGCCCTTGTGCGCGTCGGCGTCGGCCGGCGCATCGCGCTTGCGGGTGATGTTGGGCCATTGCGCCGAGAAGGTGGTGTTGAGCTCCAGCCACTTCTCCAGCCCGCCCTCGGTATCGGGCAGGATCGCCTCGGCCGGGCATTCGGGCTCGCACACCCCGCAGTCGATGCACTCGTTGGGGTTGATGACGAGCATGTTGTCGCCCTCGTAGAAGCAGTCGACGGGGCAGACCTCCACGCAATCCATATACTTGCAGCGGATGCAGGCGTCGACGACGACGTAGGTCATGCTCGAAGGACTCTCAGGCGGCGCCAAGGGGGCAGTCGACGGGGCGCCCTGCTAGTGGCAGTGCCCCGTGGGGTCAACCGGGCGGGGCACCCCCGAGTTCCGTGTAGCAGGCGCTCGCCTCGGGCGCCGGCCCGCGTCGCGCCGGCAGCGCTTCCACGCGCACGATGCGCACCGCGTTCCCGATCGGCAGGCCAAGCACCTGCCCTACGCGCACCGCCGCCGACGGCTTGCTGACGGGGCGCCCGTCGATCCGGACATGGCCTTCGCAGGCGATCTGCCGCGCACGATCGCGGGTCTTGGCGAAGCGCGCGAACCACAGGAACAGGTCGAGCCGGATCGAGCCTTCAGCCATGCGTCCGCTGGGCGCCGGGGAAGAGCGTCGCGAGCGAGCCGAAGGCGTTGCCGGGCGAAGTGGGGCGGGCAGGCGGCGGCACCGGCTCGCGCCGGCCGCGCCACGCCCAGGCGACCATACCCTCGCTTCCTTCCGTCCGCGCGAAGCCGAGCTGACGCATCAGCCGCGCGACGGCCGGTGGGCGTAGGCCGATTGAGGTGGACAGCGACGGATCGGGCGCGAATGGGCGGCGCCCCTTGCGCGCGTCGTGCGCGTGGCGCGCCAGCCGCTCGACGAGATCGACTCGCAGCATCTGCTCGCCGAGCGCGCGAAAGCCGGCGCGGGCTGCGGCGGCGGCCAGCAGCGGATCGGGCCGATCGAGCAACGCGGCGCCCGCAGGCGGCAGCGGCGGCATCGCCGCGTCCGCGCGCGCCGCCGCGAGCGCGAGGCGCCAGCGCATCGCGGCCGGGCGGAGCAGCGCGGGCACGAACAGGTCGAGCGTGCCGATCCTGACGCCGAGCGCCGCCAGCCGCTTGCGATCCGCCGGATCGAGCGTCGGCAGCGTCGCCGCCACCGCTTCCCGCGCGACCACGCCACCCGCCTGCACGAGCGGCGCCAGAATGGCGCGGAGCGGCGGTGGGGTCGCCTCGTCCGTCGATGCCGCCGCAATGGGACCAAGCGCCGGCAAGTGCCGCGCAACCTCTCCGCCAAGCCAGCGCTCCAGGCGCGCGGCTACCGCCACGCGGTCGGTCGCACTCAAGGGATCGAGCGTCCGGTGCAGGGTGACGCGCGGCTGCGTCAGCGATCGACCGCGCCCCAGCCGCGCCACCACGTCGCCGCGCCAGAAGATCGCCACCGGCCGCCCGATGTCGGTGGCGAGCGTGAACGCCTCGTCGCCGTCCGCCGCCAGCGCACGCGCGCGCCGGGCGAGCTCGTCACCCAGCCGGCGCTCGGCGGCCGCGAGGAGCCGCTTCATGTCGGCGTGGCGCGCGGCGGCGTCGGCCTCGAAGCGGAAGCCGGTGAGGTATCCGATCGCCTCCCCCGCGACGGATACGGCGCCCGCTTCGTCGATCGCGACGGGCAGCGCGTCGGCGCCACGCGCGGAGAGATCGCGCAGCAGCACCGAGGTGCGGCGATCGACGAAGCGCTGCGTCAGCCGATCGTGCAGCGCGTCGGATAGCTTCTCCTCCAGCTCGCGCGTGCGCTCCGCCCAATGGCGGGGATCGGCGAGCCAGTCGGCGCGGTTGGCGATATAGGCCCATGTGCGCACGCCTGCGAGGCGGTCGGCCAACGTCTCGACGTCGCCAGCCACGCTGTCCAGCCTCGCGAGTTCGTCGGCGAACCAGCGTGCGGGCACGCGGCCGTCGCCCTCGCTCAGATGGCCGAACACGCGCAGCACGAGGCGGGCGTGGTGCTCCGCGCCGGTGCGGCGGAAGTCGGGCAGGCCGCAGGCGTCCCACAGCCGCCGGGTCATCCGCGCGCCCTTGGCCCGCGTGGCGACCTCCGGCTCGGCGGCGAGGCGCTTGAGGACGGCGAGGTCGATCGCCTGCGGCGCGCCGCGCAGACCCGGCAGCTCGGGCCGTGCCTCCAGGCTCGCAACCAGCCGCTCGACGCTGGCATAGTCGGGCGTGCCGCAGCGCCAGTAGAGATGGTCGAGCGGAGCGAAGTGGTGACCCTCGATCGCGGCGACCTCGTCCGCCTCGAACGCCGCGCCCTCGCCGCCCAGCGTGCCGAAGCTGCCGTCGCGATGATGGCGCCCGGCGCGCCCCGCGATCTGCGCCATCTCGGACACGGTCAGCCGCCGATTACGCCGCCCGTCGAACTTGCGGAGCGAGGCGAAGGCGACGTGCGCCACGTCCATGTTGAGGCCCATGCCGATCGCGTCGGTGGCGACGAGGTAATCGACCTCGCCCGCTTGATACATCGCCACCTGCGCGTTGCGTGTGCGCGGCGAGAGCGCGCCCATCACCACCGCCGCCCCGCCACGCTGGCGGCGCAGCATCTCGGCCACGGCGTAGACCTCGTCCGCCGAGAAGGCGACCACCACCGATCGCTTGGGCAGGCGCGAGAGCTTCTTCGGCCCGATATAGGAGAGGGTGGAGAAGCGCGGCCGGGTGACGATCTCGATCCCGGGCAGCAGCGCGCGCAGCATCGGGCGCAGCGTCTCGGCGCCCAGGATCATCGTCTCCTCACGCCCGCGCGCGCGCAGCAGCCGATCGGTGAAGACGTGGCCGCGTTCCGGATCGGCGCCGAGCTGCGCCTCGTCGAGCGCCACGAAGGCGAACTCGCGATCGTGCGCGTTGAAGCTCGCATCGTGCGCGCCGCCGCCGAGCGGCATCGATTCCGCCGTGGTGAGGAAGTAGCGTGCCGTCTCCGGCACGATCTTCTCCTCGCCCGTGACGAGCGCGACCTGCTTTTCGCCCTTCAGCGCCACCACGCGATCATAGACCTCGCGCGCCAGCAGGCGCAGCGGGAAGCCGATCAGGCCGGAGGAGTGGGCGCACATCCGCTCGATCGC
This sequence comes from Sphingomonas sp., assembly GCF_965200105.1. Taxonomy (GTDB): domain Bacteria; phylum Pseudomonadota; class Alphaproteobacteria; order Sphingomonadales; family Sphingomonadaceae; genus Solisphingomonas. Next base: position 1,575,643 of record NZ_CBDATN010000002.1, on the reverse strand, counting down.
GAGATGCGTCTTGCCCGTATTGGTCGGGCCGAGCACGGCGGTGAGCCGGCCATCCGAAGCGACGCCCATCCTACGACCAAGGTGGCGTGCCGGGAGGAGGATGGCAAGCGCGGTTAGGCGCGCCTTAACCTCGATCCGGCATGGGGCAGGCATCGCCGAGGAGACCCGCCCCTGTATCAGCCCCGCGCCTCGGAGTTCGCCGGTGGCGCCGCCGCCGAGTTCGCTGCGCCGGCGTGGCGGCCGCCGGCCTTCGGCCGCCTCGACACCGCGCCGCGCCGGCCGCGCTTCGATCCGGTGGTCGATCTCGGCCGCGACATCGGCTCGCCTGTTTGGTGGCGCGGCGTCGCGACGCTCGCCATCGCCGTGGCGACGCTCGTTCGCTTGACGCCAGGCCTCGCCCCGCTGCCGACCGCCGCTCCGCCGGCTCCGACGCCTACCCAGCAGCGCGAACTCGCCGCCATCGGCGTCGCCCCGCGTGCGCTCGGCGGCGACAGCGGGCGCGCGGTGGCACCCGGACTCCTCGCCGAGCCGCTGACCGCGATGCCGGAGCGCCCCCGCGTCGATCTCGTCGCCAGCCTCTCGGAGGGCGACGGCCTCGCCCGCCTGCTGGAGCGCGAGGGCGCGTCCGCCGCCGATTCCGCCACCGCCGCCGCGCTCGTCTCCTCGGTCGCGCCACGGCTTGCCGACGGCACCCGCGTTGCGATCGCGCTGGGGCGGCGGCCGGACCGCAGCGTCGCGCGGCCGCTCGACGCACTGTCGCTGCGCGCCCGCATCGATCTTGCCGTGTCGCTCCACCGCGAGGCAGGGCGGCTGGTGATCGCGCGCGAGGCGATCGCCGTCGACGATACGCCCGCGCGCATCGCGGGTCCCGTCGGCTTCAGCCTCTACCGCGCGGCGCGCGCGTCGGGCGTGCCGCTCGCCGTGCTCGCCGAGTATCTCCGCGCGATCGAACCGCATGTCGACGTCGGTGAGATCCGCGCCGACGATCGCTTCGACGTGGCGTTCGAGGAACGGCGCGCCGAGACCGGCGAGATAGAAATTGGACGGCTGCTCTACGCGGGCCTCGTCCATGCCGGCAGGCCGCTGCGCCTGCTGCGCTGGACGCTCGCCGGGCGCGAGCATTGGTTCGACGCCGCCGGTGCCGGCGCCAACCGTACCGGCTTCGCCATGCCCGTCGCCGGCCGCGTCACCTCGGGCTTCGGCCTGCGCTTCCACCCGATCCTCGGTTATTCGCGAATGCATCAGGGCATCGATCTCGCGGCGCCCGCCGGCACGCCGATCGTCGCGGCAAGCGACGGACGCGTCGCCTTCGCGGGCTGGCACGGCGGGCACGGCAACTATGTGCTCGTCGCCCACGAAGGCGGCCTCTCCACTGGCTACGGCCACATGAGCCGCATCGCCGCGACGCCGGGCGAGCAGGTGTCGCAGGGCGAAGTCATCGGCTATGTCGGATCGACCGGCCTATCGACCGGTCCGCACCTCCACTTCGAGGTGTTCCACCACGGCGTCGCGATTGATCCGGCCGCGGCCAGCTTCGCCGCCACCCCGCGGATCGCGGGCGCGGACCTCGCGGCGTTCCGTGCGCGGCTCGCAAGGCTGACGGCGCTGCCGCCCCGCTAGCGGCCGTTGCGCGTTACCGCCCCTGCCGCCGCCAGCGTCCGATCACGCGCTCGATCATCGCGCCTTCGCCGCCGCTCTCGCGCCACAGAGCGGAGAACGACGGATCGCCCGACGCTGGCCGCTTGTTCGCCTCCAACGTGTCGAGCGCCACGCGCATCGGCACGCCGACGCCTTCGCCGCAGATCACGCACTCGCGGTTCCGGAGCGCGGGAATCGTATCCATGAAGCCGCGGGCGCCCTCGGGCATTGCCGCGCGCACGCGCGCCTGATCGCGATCGTTGTTGAGCCGCATTGCGATGATCGTCCCGCATTGCGAGAGCACGCCCTCGGCGAGATCGGACGGCCGCTGCGTCACCAGGCCCAGCGACACACCGTACTTGCGGCCTTCCTTGGCGATGCGTTCGAGCACGCGGCGCACGGCGGCGCCCGTCGTCACGCGATCGGAGGGTACGTAGCGGTGCGCCTCCTCGCAGACGAGTAGGATCGGCCGCGTCGTCTCGTGCCGCGACCACACGGCATAGTCGAACACCAGCCGGGACAGCAGTGCCACCACGACCGAGGTGATCTCGGAGGGCACGCCCGACACGTCGATGATCGAGATCGGCTTGCCGACGGTAGGCAGCCTGAACAGCCGCGCCAGCGCGGACGCCATCGTGTCGCCGACCAGCATCCCGGAGAACATGAAGGCGTAGCGCGGATCGGTGCGCAGCTCCTCCAGCTTTGTCTTGAGGCGGATGTGCGGGCCGGTGTCGCCCGCTCGCTCCAGCTTGCCCATGTCCTGGACGACGAAGGCGATCAGGTCGGAGAGGAGGTAGGGGATCGGACTGTCCACCGTCACCTTGGCCACGCCTTCCGCCGCGCGGTTCTTGCAGCGCGCGGCGAGCAGGCAGCGGGCGAGCACGTCCATGTCGCGCTGTCGGTCGGGTCCTTCGGAGGTGACGAGCACCTCGCCATGCTCCTCGAAGTTCATCAGCCAGTAGGGGAGCGCCAGGTTCTCGGCATCGAACAGCTCGCCATAGCCCTGGAACGCCGCCGGATATTCTCCGTGCGGATCGATCATCACGATATGGCCTTCGGGCGCGGCCTCGCAGATGCGGTGGAGGATGAGCGCGAGGCTGGTCGACTTGCCGGTGCCCGTCGAGCCGACCAGCGCGAAGTGCCGGCCGAGCAGCGCGTCGATGTAGAGCGCGCCGCGCACATTTGCGGTCGGATAGACGGTGCCGATCTCGACGTGCGCGCGCTCGTCGGCGGCGAATATCTGGCGCATGTCGGTGTCGCCCGCCGGATGCACGTCGACGCCGGGCAGCGGATAGCGGGTGACGCCGCGCCGGAAGCCGGTGAGCGCGCCCGACGCCGCCTCCAGCCCCTCGCCGAGGAAGTCGATGTCGGCGATCATCGCCTGGCCGCCAGTGTCGTCGAGCGCCAGCGCACGTACGGTCGCGATCAGCCACGAGCGGCCGATCCGCATCTTCACGAGCGAGCCGACCTCGCCGGCCCGCGCGCCGCTGTCGGTGCGGGTCTCGTCGGCGTGGTGCCGGTGCAGCGCGGCGGCGTCGAGCAGGACGCGCGCCGAGCCGCCCGCGATGGACACCATGCGGCCGATCGGCGACGGCAGAGCCTCCGGCACCTCCGGCGCGGGCGTCCGCCGCGGCTCGGAGACGTCCTCGTCGAAGCCGCTCCACACCGTCGCGTCCATGCACCGCCTCCCCTGCTCGAAGAGGCGCAGATATCCATCCAAGCGTTAAGATTTGATCCGCGCGGGTGCCTGCCGCCGGCCGAACAGGGCCCCCGCCGCCCAGCCGAGCGCGAGCGAGACCGCCACCGCGACGATGCCGTAGAGGATGGCGTGGCGCCGCGCCGCGATCGCGACGAAACGCTCGAAGCCGGACTTGGCGATGCGCACGTCCCTGACGGCGCCGGCGACGACCTTGCCGTCCTGCACCAGGAACGTCTCGGCGACATAGCGGCCCGTCGGCACGCGGGCGGGCACCGCGATCCGTGCCCGGTACAGCACGCCGTCGCGCACCGAGACGCCGCTTTTATCCTCCACGTAGAGCCCGGCGCGGCGCTTGATGTCGACGAGCCCGTCCTCGAACGCCCGTGGCGCGGCGGTCGAAGTGGGCGAGAGCTGAAGCGCGTCGAGTCCGAGTTCGTAGATCGCGGCGGTGCGCCGATCGACAATGCGGGCGAGCGGCCGCGCGCTCGCCACCGCGTAGAAGCTCGGCACGGAGCGGAAGCGCGCACTGTCCGCGTTCACCCACATGCCGGCGATGCGGCGCTTGGCGCGGACGAGGACGGGCTCGGTGGGCCCCTTGAGGACCACCACGACGTCGGCCGGTCGGTTGGGCGCGCGTCCCTCCGGGTAGAGGATGGCGCCGAACAGCAGCAGTTCGGCGCCGGTGAAGCTGTAGACGATCCGCACCTCGCCGTCCGACACGTCGGGCACGAGGCGCGGCGCGGTCGCGCCGACGAGCAGCGGCGTGCATGCCAGGAGCAGCGGCGCCTTCATCCCGCCGCGAGCGAGTAGAGCTCGCCCGGCCGCCACGTCAGCCCCAGCGCCATGCGGACGGCGACCGCCAGCACCATGATCGCCAGCATGAGACGCAGCCATTCGGGGCTGAACTTCTGCGCGAAGCGCGTGCCGATCTGCGCACCCGAAGCCGATCCCACCAGCAGCAGCACTGCGAGCACGATGTCGACCGCCTGCGTCGTCATCGCGTGGATCATCGTGGTCGCGGCCGTCACGAACAGGATCTGGAACAGGCTGGTGCCCACCACCACCTGCGCGGACATGCCGAGCAGGTAAATCATCGCCGGCACCATCACGAAGCCGCCGCCGACGCCGAGCACCACCGTCAGCATGCCCGTCAGCAATCCCAGCAGGAAGGGCGCGAAAGGCGAGATGTAGAGGCCCGATCGATAAAAGCGCCAGCGCAGCGGCAGCGCCGCGACCAGCGGATTATGGCGCCGGGGCGCGCGCTTCGGTCGGGTGCCGCGCCGCTTCGCCAGGATGGTGCTCGCCGCCTCGCGCGCCATCAGCGCGCCGATCGTGCCGAGCAGCACCACGTAGGTGAGCGCGATCACCGTATCGATCTGGCCGAGCCGCTCCAGCAGCCGGAAGACCAGCGCGCCGACGCCCGAGCCGAGGATGCCGCCCGCGACCATCACGCCGCCCATGCGGAAGTCGACGCCGTTGCGCCTCACCTGCGCGAGCACGCCCGAGACGCTGGCGCCGGTGATCTGCGTCGCGGACGAGGCCACGGCGACGGTCGGCGGGATGCCGTAGAAGATCAGCAGCGGCGTCGTTAGGAAGCCGCCGCCCACCCCGAACATGCCCGACAGCAGCCCGACGCCGCCGCCGAGCGCCACGATCACGAGCATGTTCACCGACAGTCCGGCGATCGGCAGGTAGATGTGCATCGCGCCCGCGACGCTAGCCGCGCGCGGTCAGAAGTCCACGCCGATCGTCAGCGCCACGCCCGAGTGCGGGCGCGCGTCGCCGGCGAGGCGCGCGCGATAGTCCAGCGCCACGGCGACGGTGCGATCCTCGACGGGCAGGCGCACCACCGCCGACGGACCGACATCGATCCGCGCCGCGTGCGGCTGCGCCGCGCCCCACAGCCCCGCGCCGAGCGTCAGCGTCCGGCCGTCGCCGAGGCCGAGCTCGCGGCCGCCGCGTAGCGCGCCGTCGGCGTAGAGGTCGCGCCGCTTGGCACCCACGACGCCCGCCTCTGCATAGCCGTCGAGCCGCCAGCCGTCCGCCAGCCGCACGTCGTAGGCGCCACCCGCCGCACCGATCGCAAAGGCGTCGCGGCCGCCACGATCGAGCGCGACGCGACGCTCGGCCATCAGGTGGACCGGCAGCGCCGGCAGCGGCCGCCAGTCCACGCCTACCGCCGCCTCCGCCTGTCTCGGTCCGTCGATCGTGCGCGAGAGACGCGCGGAGGCCCCGATCCTGCCCCTCGAGTCGAGTCGGTAGAGTGCGCGCGCGCCCGCCTGGCCGCCGCCGATCTGCCCGTCGCTCGACAGCGGCCGTGCGTGACCGCCGCCGCGCAGGAACGCCCAGGCCGAGCCAGACCAGCGTGGCAGCGCCGCTCGGGCGTCCGGAACGCCGGAAGCCTCGGCCGCGTGGGCGATGCCCGTCTCGCGCACGTAGCTGCGCTCGCCGGTCGGCTGGTCGGCGTTCACGGCGATCAGGCGGAGCTGGTCCACATCCATGGGGATGCCTTCGCGGATCATATCGTTCGGCGCGCTCTGCTTGGGGGCGGGCGCGGGGCGTGGCGTGGCCCGTGGCGACGATACGCGCGCCGTCGCTGGCCCGGCCGCTGCCGCGAGGCGTGCCGGCGGCGGAGTCGCGGCGGCGGCGGCGGCGACCGGCCAGTGCCCCATCAGCCATCCCGGCGGGGGGGCAAGCCGCAACCGCGCCGGCGCGAACGGCCGCCATCCCTCTAGCGATGCGCCGCGCACGGCCACCCACAGCAGCACCACCGTCACTAGGAAGCGTAACGGGGCTGCCTGTCCGCGCGCCAGCATCAGGCGGGGAAGACGTGCACGGTCTTGTCCCAACGCACTCGGCCGCTTCGGACGATGCCGACGTAAAGCCCGATCGCGCGCACCGCCGCCGCCATCGCGACGAGGTTGCCCACCACCATGTGGGGCACGGTCAGCAGCGCCATCCGCCATCCGCACGCGCGCCCGGTGAACGCCGCGCGCCACGCGGCGCGCCAGGCGACGAGGCCGAGGTTGGTCCACATCGTCCACGGGGGCAGCGGCGAGGTGGGGCGCGCTGCGAGACCGAGCAGACCTGCCATCGCCTCGATCCCCCACAGGATGACCGCGGCGTAGGCGGCGGCCAGCACCATCGCGGCGATCGGCGTCCGCCTGTCGCGCAGCCGCATCCAGCGTTCGGCGAGCCCGCCCTCCCAGCCCAGCCGATCCCAGCCGGCGAGCGCGATGCCGGTGATCCAGCGCGCCTTCTGTCTCGCCGCTTGGGGAAGCGTTTCGGGGAAGCAGGCCCGCACCGCGACGATGCCGTCGCCGTCGGCGGCGCGGACGCGCACGAAGGCGCCGCGCCCGCCCGCCGCGCCGATGCGCAGGCCGAGTTCGTAATCCTCGGTGAGCGTACCCGGATCGAACGGCCCGTCGCGTCCGCGCGCCGCCTGCGCTAGTGCGCGCCTGCCGATCGCGCAGCCGACGCCGGCGGACGGCACGGCGGCGCCCACCGCCTCGCGCACCACCACCTGCTTGCCGTGCGCCTCCGCGAACTCGCCGCAGTAGGAGCCCGAGACGAGCGCCGCCCACCAGCCACGTCCGCTGACCGGCACCGCTGCAACCGGAAGCTGCACGAGATCGAAGCGGTCGATGAGCGCGTCGTAGACCGCAAGCTCGTCGCGATGCACCGCGTCCTCCGCGTCATGGAGGATCACCGCCTTGACGTGGCGGTGCTCCGTCGCCTCGTCGACACGCATCGCCTGCCACAGCCAGTTGAGGCAGCCCGCCTTGGTAGTGGGGCCGGCCGCATCGCCAATGACGAGGCGCACGCGCTCGTCGCCTCGCGTCGCCGCCTCCACCGCGGCGATGGTGGCGGGGTCATTGGGGTAGCAGCCGACGTAGAGCACCCAGTCGCGGTGCCGCAGCGTCGCCTTCGCGCGCGATATCATCTGCCCGATCACCGCGTCCTCGCGCCACGCGGGCACGAAGATCGCGAGCCGCCCGGGTTTGGGCGACGCGAGCGTGGCGGCGGTGGCGCGGGGATGGCGGCGATAGACGGTGATCCGTCGCCACGCCGTGCGGGCCAGCCAGATCAGATCGATGCAGAGATCGTCCAGCCCGCCGATCAGGAAGCCGACCGCCGCGAAGAGCGCAAGCTCGCGCGCGGCGGCGTCCAGCACCACCCAATGCTCCACGGCGGACCCCCGTTCGCCCTATCCCGATGAGGTTAGCGGCGAGGAGCGGCTTGTCGAGTCAGTCTGCGTTATCGCTGGGCGTAACGGTCCCGTTTCCGGTCGCAACGGGCGCGTCGCCGGGATCAAGCAGCGCCGCCGTCTCGATGCGGTCGAGCGCGCCTCGCCCGGCGAGATACCGCCGCGCCATGACGATCCAGCGCTGCGCGGCGTCGCGCGCGGGCAGGCGCAGCACCTCGGCGAGCGCCCCGTCGACCTGCCCGCCCTCCAGCATACGCTGCGCGCGGGCGACGCGATCGGCCGGCACGGTGGACGGCACGTCGGCGCGGCGGATCGTCACCATGCCGGCGATCTCCCGGCGGAAGGCCTGCCACCAGCCTCCCTGCTCGTCGCCGCCGGCGAGTTGCGGCGCGATCGCGTCGAGCCCGTTCTGCAGATCGGCGAGCGTCACCGGCGTGCGCGACGCTGACAGGATGGTGGCGACGGCGGCGGGCTGGCTGCGGCCGAAGCGTTGGCGGAGCAGGCTTTCGATATAGCCGAGCTCGAACCCGCGATCGAGCGCGCGCCGCGCCGCGAACGCTACGAGCAGCCCCTCCGCGCGGCTGGCATCGCCGGTTGCGGCGCGGGCCTGCGTCTCGATGTCGCCGACCTTCTCGCGCAGCTCGGCGATGGCGCCGGTCGTCTCCGGGTCCGGAGCGGCGACGACAGGCGTGGGCGCGGGCGGCGGCCGTGGGATCGACCGTAGCGTGTTGATGCGCGTCGCGAGGATGTCAGCTCGGGCTTCGTCGTGGGAGACCAGGCCGAGCGCGCCCGCGAGGCGCGGCAGGCGCGCGATCGCATAACCCGCCGCCGCCGCGCCGGCCGCGAACAGCAGCAGCGCCAGGAGCAGCAGCCACGGCCAGCGCCGCCGCCGGGGGAGATCCTCCTCGTCGTACCGGGCCGTCGCCATGCGCTCAGTGATCGCACAGCTTGGCGGCCGCCGCCAGCAGCGCGGCGTCGGTCGGCGCCGAAGCCACGGCGGCCGCGCGCCAGCCGCCGCCCGAGGCGGAGAGCGCCGCGCGGCTGATCGCCGCCACCGCGATCCGCGCGCGCTCCGGCGCCAGCCTCGCGAAGGCGGCGGCGGCGCGGGCCGAGTGGAGCAGCGCCACCGCATCCGGCAGCACGGCGCGGGCGACGCGCGGCAGCGCCTCCACCGCGTCGGCGGCGTAGACGATGCGCGTCTCGATCCCCAGGCCGGGTATCGTCACAACGCGATGCTCGCGCCCCGCCAAGTGGAGCAGCGAGGTGACGCCGTCGGCAGCGGCGGTCGCGGCAATCGCGGCGGCGTCGCCTCCGCCGATCACGACGTGCGCGAAGCCGGCGGCGCGCGCCGCCTCGGCGGTGGCGTCGCCGACCGCGTAGAGCGGCAGGTGCGTGACCGCGCCGAGCCCGTCGCCGCCGAGCCGGGCGGCGCTGGCGCTTGTCATCAGCACCGCCTGTGGCATCGTGATGGGCGGCCGCCACGCTACGGCGCGAAGCTCGAATAAAGGCGCTGCCACCGCCTCAAGCCCGATCGCGCGTGCCGCCTCCACCGTCCGATCGGCGCTCGGCTGCGGACGGAGTACGAGCAGCGGGCGCGTCATCGCCCTGCAAACAGGCGGGCGATCGGCGCGGGGGCGTGTGCGAGCAGCATGTCGGCGAGCCGCGCCGCCTCGGCCGGGCCCGCCAGGGTGATCGTATCGCAGACGTGGTGCGCGCCGCCCTCGTCGAGCAGTTCCGCGTTGATGGCGAGCCTGCGTCCTTCGATCCGCGCCAGCGCCGCGACGGGGGAGTGGCAGTCCGCGCCCAGCGCGGCGAGCAGCGCGCGCTCGGCTGCGATGCAGGCGTGGGTATCGGCATGATCGATCGGGGCGAGCAGGCGGAGCGTCGTCGCGTCGCGGGCACGCGCCTCGATGCCCACGGCGCCCTGCGCAGGGGCGGGCAGCATCTCGTCCGTCTCGATCGCGTGGCCGACATCGTCGCGGCCGAGCCGCAGCAGCCCGGCGGCGGCAAGCAGCGTCGCGTCCGCCTCTCCGGCCGCGAGCTTGGCGAGACGCGTGTCGACATTGCCGCGAAACGGCACCACCACGATGTCGGGCCGACGATGACGCACCTGTGCAGCGCGGCGAGGCGAGGAGGTGCCGAGGCGCGCGCCGTACGATATCGCCGCGATCGAGGTCGCGCCGACCAGTCGGTCGCGCACGTCGGCGCGCGGCAGCATCGCGGCGATGCGGATCGCGTCCGGCCGGATCGTCTCGACGTCCTTCATCGAATGCACCGCGAAGTCGATCGCGCCCGAGAGCAGCGCCTGGTCGAGCTCCTTGGTCCACAGCGCCTTGCCGCCGATCTCGGCGAGCGGGCGATCCTGCACACGGTCGCCGGTGGTGCGGACCGGGACGATCGCGACGGCGTCGGCATCCCAGCCGTGCGCGTCGCGCAGCGCGGCCGCGACCATGCGCGCCTGGACGAGCGCCAGCGGCGATCCGCGCGTGCCGAGACGGAGGGGGGGCATGACGCGGTTGCCCTAGCCGCGCTCGCCGGTGCAGGGAAGCGGGACATGACGCTGATCCTCGGCCTCGAATCCTCCTGCGACGAGACTGCCGCCGCGATCGTGGACGGCGACGGCCGCGTGCTCGCGCACCGGCTGGCCGGGCAGGAGGCGGCGCACGCGCCGTTCGGCGGCGTCGTGCCCGAGATCGCGGCGCGCGCGCATGTCGAGGCGCTCGGGCCGCTCGTGGAGGCGGCGTTCGCCGACGCGGGCGTGACGATGGCGGGCATGGACGCGGTCGCCGCGACCGCCGGGCCGGGACTGATCGGGGGTGTCATGGTGGCCCTGTCGATGGCCAAGGGCTTGGCGCTATCGGCGGGAAAGCCACTGATCGCGGTGAATCACCTGGAGGGCCACGCGTTGTCGCCACGGCTCGCCGATCGGACGCTCGCCTTCCCCTACCTGTTGCTGCTCGTCTCGGGCGGGCATTGCCAGCTCCTCGCGGTCGAGGGGGTGGGCCGCTACCGCCGGCTGGCCACCACGATCGACGATGCGGCCGGCGAGGCGTTCGACAAGACCGCCAAGCTGCTCGGCCTCGGTTTCCCCGGCGGACCGAAGGTGGAGCAGGCGGCGCGCGACGGCGATCCGATCGCCGTGCCGCTACCCCGCCCGCTGGTCGGCTCGACCGAGCCGCATTTCTCCTTCGCGGGGCTCAAGAGCGCGGTGCTGCGCGCGCGGGACTCCGGCCGCCATCGCGCCGAGGATGTTGCCGCGTCCTTCCAGCAGGCGGTAGTCGACTGCCTCATCGACCGGACGCGGCGCGTCCTCGCGCGGGTGCCGGGTGCGACGGCGCTGGTGGTGGCGGGCGGCGTCGCCGCCAACGGCGCGGTGCGCGCCGCGCTGGAGACGCTGGCGGGGGAGGCGAGGCTGCGCTTCGTCGCGCCGCCGCTGTGGCTGTGCACCGACAATGCCGCGATGATCGCCTGGGCGGGCGCCGAGCGCCTCGCCGCCGGCCTCACCGATCCGCTCGACGTGCCGGCGCGGGCGCGCTGGCCACTCGATCCGGCGGGCGAGGCGGTGCGCGGCGCGGGCGTCAAGGCATGAGGCATCTTGGCGTCGTGGGTGCGGGCGCCTGGGGGACGGCGCTCGCCCACCTCGCCGCCGCCAACGGCCCGGTGACGCTGTGGGCGCGCTCGGCCGAACGCGCCGCCGCCATTGCCGCCACCGGCCGCAACGACGCCTATTTGCCGGGCGTCGCGCTCTCCCCCGTGATTCGCGTCACGGCGCAAGCCGACGCGCTCGCCGGCTGCGACGCGCTGCTGCTAGCGACGCCGGCGCAGGCGATGCGCGGCGTGCTCGTTGGGATGCCGGAGAGCGGGTGCCCGCTGCTGCTCTGCTCCAAGGGCATCGAGGCCGGCACGCGGCTGCTGATGTCCGAGGTCGCGGCCGAGCTTCGCCCGTCCTCGCCAATCGCAGTGCTCTCAGGGCCGACCTTCGCGCACGAGGTCGCCGTCGACTTGCCCACCGCCGTCACGCTGGCGTGCGGCGACGCGGCGGTCGCCGAGCGGCTGTCCCGCCGCATCGCCCGCGCGAGCTTCCGGCCTTATCTGAGCGACGACGTGATCGGCGCGGAAATCGGCGGCGCCGTCAAGAACGTACTGGCGATCGCCTGCGGCGTGGTCGCGGGCTACGGGCTCGGCCACAATGCCGCCGCCGCGCTGATCGCGCGCGGCTTCGCGGAGATGGCGCGGTTCGGCGCGGCGCGCGGCGCGTCCGCCGTCTCGCTGGCGGGGCTGGCGGGGCTCGGCGACCTCGTGCTCACCTGCTCGTCGGCATCGTCGCGCAACTACAGCCTGGGGCTGGGGCTCGGCCGGGGCGAGCGCGCCGCCGACCTGCTCGCCACGCGTCGCACCGTCGCGGAAGGCGCAGCGACCGCGCCCGTGCTGGTGGAGGCGGCGCGCGCGGCGGGGGTGGAGATGCCGATCGCTGAGGCGGTCGGCACGCTGCTCGCCGGCGAGGCCTCGGTCGCCAACGTCGTCGAGCGGCTGCTCAATCGCCCGCTTGGCGTCGAGCGGCGATGATGCTCAGAAGTCCACCGCGATCCCCTTCAGCTCCCAGTCGCCGTAGCGCGTCGGCGCGGGACGATCGGCGGTCTCGCCGCGCGCCGGATCGAGGTCCGACGAGGGCTGCGGCAGCGGCGGGCTGGGCGAGAGATGGGCGGGCGGCGTCGACGAGGCCGGGCGGCGGGAAGGTTCGCTAGTCATGGCGAGACAACCCGCCACGCGCGCGCCCGATCCGCCCGGCGTTCCCGCGCGCCGCGCCGCGCTGCGGCTGCTCGACGCCGTGCTGCGGCGAGGACTACCGCTGGAGGCCGAGCTTCCGCGTGCCACCAGCGGCCTCGTCCGGACCGAGGATCGCGGCCTCGCGCGAGCGATCGCGTCGGAGACGCTGCGCCGGCTGCCCGACCTCGACGCGCTGATCGACGGCGCCACGCGCCTGACGCTGCCGCCCGACGCCAAGGCGCGCTTCGCGCTCCGCATCGCGCTGGTGCAGGCGCTGGCGATGGGGGTGGCGCCGCACGCGTCGATCGCGACCGTGCTGCCGCTGGTCGACGGCGGCCCGCGCCGCCTCGTCCACGGCGTGTTCGGCACGCTGATGCGCGCCGGCACGACTTTGGCCGAGCCGCCGCGCTTTCCGGAAGACGTCGCGCGGCGTTGGTGCGAGGCGTGGGGCGGGGATGCGGTGGACGGGGCGCGCACCGGGCTCCTGGGGCGACCGCCGCTCGATCTTACGCTCCGCGACCCGGGCGCGACCGAGCATTGGACCGAGCGTCTCGGCGGCGAGAGCCTCGCGCCGGGCCACGTCCGCCTCGGCGCGGTCGCAGACGTGACGGCGCTCGCCGGCTACGACGAAGGCGCGTGGTGGGTGCAGGACCTCTCCGCCTCGCTGCCCGCGCGGCTGCTGGGACGCGGCGACGGCGCGGTCCTCGATCTCTGCGCCGCGCCGGGCGGGAAGGCGCTGCAGCTCGCCGCCGCCGGCTGGAGGGTGACGGCGGTGGAGCGCGATCCCGCCCGCCTTGCCCGCCTCGCAGACAACGGCGAACGCACTGGGCTGGCGATGGAGACGATCGTCGCCGACGCCATGGACTGGGCGCCCGCCGCTCCCGCCGACGCGGTGCTGCTCGACGCGCCCTGCTCGGCGACCGGCATCTTCCGCCGCCACCCGGACGTGCTCCACCGCGTTCGCGCGTCCGCGATCGCCGCGCTGGCGGACGCGCAGCGGGCGATGCTCGCGCGCGCCGCCGGTTGGGTGAAGCCCGGCGGTCGCATCGTCTACGCCGTCTGCTCGCTGGAGCAGCAGGAGGGCGAGGAGGCGGTGCGCGCCGCTGCCGCGTACGGCCTCGCGACCGAACCCGTCCGCGCCGACGAACTGCCCGCCGGCCTCGCGCCGTCGGCGGAAGGCTTCCTCCGCGTGCCGCCCGGCGCGCTCGCCGATCGCGGCGGCTGCGACGGGTTCTTCATCGCGCGCTTCGTTAAGGGTTGAGCGGGCCTCCGCCGGGGGGTAGGCGCCGGCTCCGTGGCCAAGCCCGTCCGCATCGCTCCCTCGATCCTCTCGGCCGACTTCGCGCGGCTGGGCGATGAGGTGCGCGCGATCGACGCCGCCGGCGCGGACTGGATCCACGTCGACGTGATGGACGGCCACTTCGTGCCCAACATCACGATCGGGCCGGCGATCGTGAAGGCGCTGCGGCCGCACACGGCCAAGCCTTTCGACGTCCACCTGATGATCTCGCCGGTGGACGGCTTTCTGGAGGCGTTCGCCGAGGCCGGCGCCGATTGCCTCACCGTCCATCCCGAGGCCGGGCCGCACGTCCATCGCACCGTGCAGACGATCAAGAAGCTGGGCAAGCGCGCCGGCGTGGTGCTGTGCCCCGGCACGCCCGAGGACGCGCTCACCTACCTGCTCGACACGATCGACCTCGTGCTGGTGATGACGGTCAATCCCGGCTTCGGCGGGCAGCATTTCATCGACGGCCAGCTCGCCAAGATCGCGCGCATCCGCCGCATGATCGACCAGACCGGCCGCGACATCGATCTGGAGGTTGACGGCGGCGTCGATGCGGAGACGGCGCCGCGCTGCATCGCAGCCGGCGCGGACGCGCTGGTCGCCGGCACCGCCACCTTCAAGGGCGGGGCCGCCGCTTACGCCGCCAACATCGCCGCGCTGAGGGCCGGATGAGCGCGCCGCGTCCTGTCGCTACGAGGAAGGCCGTCTCAAACCGCGCCGCGCCGCCGGAGGCGCCACGCGAGGAGCCGCCGCCCGAGCAGGCGGTGGCGCCGGGGCGCAGCCTCGTCCGCGTCGGCGCCGATCGTGGCGCCTCGTTAGCCGAGCGCGTCGTCGGCCAGTTCCACCGGCTGACGTGGCGTACCCCGCTTCACCAGATGCGGCTGCGCGGACGTCATCCGCTGAAGCTGCTCGGCGTGCCGCGCGATCCGGTGGCGGGCGACGCGCGGGCCGGCGCCGAGCTGATCGAGGGCGAGATCGTCTGGGGCACGGTGCGCGCGGATCTCGCGACGCTCGACTTTGCCGATTCGCGCCACGGTCGGGGGTTCGTCGATCACGTCCAATCCTTCGCCTGGCTGCGCGACCTGCCGGTGGCGGGCCCGCGCGAGGTCACCGCTCCTGTCGCGGAGGCGGTGCTCGCGCGCTGGCTCCACGCCCATGCCGACCGCGTCGACGACGTCGCATGGCGGCCGGATCTCTGGGGCCGGCGCATCCTGGCCTGGACGTTCCACGCCCCGCTGATCCTGTCATCGGGCGACGTCACCTATCGCAGCGCCGTGCTCAACACGCTGGCGCGCGGCGCGCGCCACCTCGATCGCGCGGCGGACACTGCGGCGGTGGGCGTGCCGCGCATCGCCGCTTATGCCGGGCTCATCGTCGCCGGCCTGCTGATCCCGGGCGGCGATCCCCGCGTGGCGATCGGCGAGCAGGGGCTCGCGCGCGCGCTGCGCCAGGGCACCATGCCGGACGGCGGCGTCGTCAGCCGCTCGCCCGTCGACCTGCTCGATCTCGTGGAACTCCTCGCCTCGCTGCTCGCCGTTTACGAGGAACGTCGCCGCGAGCCGCCGGGGATGGCGACGGCGACGTTGGCGCGCGCGGTGCCGGCGCTGCTCGGCGTCATGCTCGGCGACGGCCAATTGTCGAGCTGGCAGGGTGGCGGGCCGCTCGACGCGGGTCGCGTCGCGCGCGTGGTGACGGGGTCGGGCATCCGCACGCGTCCGCAGCGTCAATCGCGCGATTGGGGGTTCCAGCGGCTGTCGGCAGGGCAGACGGTGGCGGTGATCGATTGCGCGCCGCCGCCCGCCAGCCGTCTCGCGCGCGGCGGCTGCGCCTCCACGCTTGCCTTCGAGCTCGCCGACGGGCCGCGCCGTATCGTCGTCAACTGCGGCGGCGGACAGCCCTGGGGCACGCTGACCCGCGGCATCGCCGCCGGCTTGCGTACCACCGCCGCCCACTCGACGCTGACCCTCGCCGACTCGAACTCCACCGCGATCCACGCCGATGGATCGCTGGGCCGGGGGGTCACTTTGGTCGAGCTCGACCGGCAGGAGCAGGAAGCGGCGAGCCGCATCGAGGCGAGCCATGACGGCTATGTCCGCCGACACGGCTTCGTCCACCGACGCCTGCTGTCGCTCGCCGCCGACGGTCGCGAGCTGGCCGGAGAGGACGTGCTGCTGCCCCGCAACGAGGGCCGCGGCAGCCGGCCCGGCCTGCCCATCGCCTTCGCTGCGCGCTTCCACCTCGCGCCCGGCGTCGAGGCCACCGCGACGGCGGACGGCATGGCCGCGCTGCTCCGCGTGGACGGCGGCCCGCCGTGGCAGTTCCGCTGCCGGGGGGGAGCGCTCGCGATCGAGGACGGCTTGTGGATCGACGGCGCAGGCCGGCCGACACCCGCCACGCAGCTCGTCGTCACCGGCGAGGCGCCGGCGGGCGGCACCAGCGTCTCCTGGACCTTCAAACGCGCGGGCTGAGGGCTGGCGCAGCTCGGATGAAATCATGTCGGACGGGAAGATCACGCGCGCGCTGCTGTCCGTGTCCGACAAGACCGGGCTCCCGGAGCTGGGCGCGGCGCTGGCGCGGCACGGCGTCGAACTCGTCTCGACGGGCGGTACGGCCAAGGCGCTGCGCGAGGCGGGGCTCGCCGTGCGTGACGTGTCGGACCTCACCGGCTTCCCCGAGATGATGGACGGCCGCGTCAAGACGCTGCACCCGATGGTGCATGGCGGGCTGCTGGCGGTGCGCGACGATCCCGCGCACCAGCAGGCCATGGCGGAGCATGGCATCGCCACGATCGACCTCGTCGTCGTCAATCTCTACCCGTTCCGCGAGACGGTGGCGAAGGGCGCGTCGCGCGACGAGGTGATCGAGAACATTGACATCGGCGGCCCGTCGATGGTGCGCTCGGCCGCCAAGAACCATGCGTTCGTGGCGATCGTCACCGATCCCGCCGACTATGCCGCGATCGTCGCCGAGATGGACGCGAGCGGCGGCGCGACGGCGCTCGATACACGCCGCCGCCTGGCCGCCAAGGCGTTCGCCGCCACCGCCGCCTACGACGCGGCGATCTCCGGCTGGTTCTCGGGCTTCGATCAGGGCGAGGCCTTCCCGGCGCGGCGCGTGATGGCGAGCACGCTCGTCTCCACGCTGCGCTACGGCGAGAACCCGCATCAGCTCGCCGCCCTCTACGCCGCCGACTCGGCCGCCGCGCGCGGCATCGCGCAGGCGGAGCAGGTTCAGGGCAAGGAACTCAGCTACAACAACTACAACGACGCCAACGCCGCGCTGGAGCTGGTCGCCGAGTTCCGCGACGGCCCGCCCACGGTGGTGATCGTGAAGCACGCCAATCCGTGCGGCGTCGCCACCGCCGACACGCTGGCCGACGCCTACCGCGCGGCGCTGGCGTGCGACAGCGTGTCCGCTTTCGGCGGCATCATCGCCGCCAATCGCACGCTGGACGGCGCGACGGCAGAGGCGATGGCGGCGATCTTCACCGAGGTCGTTGTCGCGCCCGACGCCGACGCCGAGGCCCGCGCCGTGTTCGCGCGCAAGAAGAACCTGCGGCTGCTGCTGACCGGCGAACTCCCCGATCCGCAACGCATGGGGCTGCTGACGACGATCATCGCCGGCGGCTCGCTCGTCCAGCAGCGCGATTTCGGACGCATCGCGCGCGAGGATCTCAAGGTCGTGACGCGGCGCGCGCCGACGCTCGACGAGCTGGAGGACTGCGTCTTCGCCTGGACCGTCGCCAAGCATGTGAAGTCCAACGCCATCGTCTACGCCAAGGGTGGCGCGACCGCCGGCATCGGCGCGGGCCAGATGAACCGGCTGGAGTCCGCACGCATCGCGGCGTGGAAGGCGAAGGACGCCGCCGACAAGGCGGGCTGGGCGGAGTCGCGCACGGTGGGCTCGGCGGTCGCGTCCGACGCCTTCTTCCCCTTCGCCGACGGGCTGCTCGCGGCGGTGGAGGCGGGCGCCACGGCGGTGATCCAGCCGGGCGGCTCGATCCGCGACGATGAGGTGATCGCGGCCGCCGACGAAGCGGGGCTGGCGATGCTGTTCACGGGCATGCGGCACTTCCGGCACTGAGGGCCGGCTAGGCGGTCGCCAGCGTCGGCGGCGGCGCCTCGCCCTCCTTCAGCCGGAACAGCATCCGGTCCTCCGGTCCGAAGCCGCGATACCAGATCACCGCACCATAGGCGGCGAGGATCGCGGGCACGCCGAGCGCCAGCTCCGTCCACTCGGGCAGCAGCATCGCCACCGCGCCTACCCCCGCGCCGGCGAGCGACGCCGGCACCAGCGCCCAGCGCCAGCCCGACACGCGCGTGCCCAGCAGGCGGGCGAGCAGCCGCGACTTGGCCACCGATGCCGCACCCAGCGCGAGCAACAGCGCGATCGCCGGGCCGGCGGCGGCGATCGCGTCGTTCTTCCAGTCGGCCACCGGATGGATCGCGCGTATCGCGCGGATCAGCAGCATCGAGGCCAGCGCCTGCCCGGCGATCATCGCCACGGAGATCATCAGGTTGCGCTTCCTCGCGACGTAGATCAGCGCGGCCTCACTGACGACTGCCGTCGCGGCGATCGCCTCCGCCGCCAGCAGCACGCCGAGCGCGCCCGCGCCACCCGCGAAGCGCGGCCCGACGAGGCCCATCACCGCGCCGCCGGGCAGCCCCAGCGCCAGCGCGATCCCCACCTGCGCGGCGATGATCCAGAAGCCGACCTGTCGCACCTGCTTCGCCACCGCCGCCCTGTCGTCGTTGGCGAGATCGCGCGTGATGACGGGCCCTAGGATCGGATCGAAGCTCGTCTTGAGCTTCTGTGGCAGCGAGGCGACCTGCTGCGCCACGTAATAGATGCCGACGATCGCGGGCGAGAAGAACAGGCCGAGGATGGCGATGTCGAGCCGCCGCGAGCCCCACTCGATCGCGTCGGCGCCGGCGAGCGGCCAGTTGCGCCGCATCGTCTTGAACACGCGGCGCGGCATCGGCCGCCAGCCGCGCGGCCGACCGTAGCTCCGCATCAACGGCCAGATGGAGGCGATGAGCGCCGCTGCCGCCGACAGCGCATAGGCGAGGATCAGCCCGTCCCTCAGCGAGTAGAAGGCGAGCGCGCCGGCGGCGATGCTGATCGTCCACGGCTCGATGATCGAACGTGCGGTGACGGTGGCGCCGATGTCGCCGCGGTAGGCGAGGCCGGCGAGCGCGATATCCGATCCCGCCCACGCGAAGATGGTGAGCGGCAGCAGCCAGTCGAGCGGGTTCACCTCGGAATTGGGAAACAGCAGCAACGGGAACGCCATCAGCACGGCGGACGCGATCACCGACACGATCAGCCCGACGAGCAGCCCGTCCCAGACGACGTGGACGTGCGGCCGCTCGGTGAGCGAGAGTTGCTGCGCCAGCCCGCGCTTGAGGCCGAGCGTGGCGATCTGGCCCGCGAACTCGACGATGATCGTCGCGTAGGCGAAGCGCCCGAGCACGTCCGCGCCGTAGAGGCGGCCGGCGATGAACAGGAAGGGCAGCCGCGCGGCAAGGCGCAGCAGGAAGCCGAGAAAGTTGGTGCGGCCTCCCTTCGCCAGCGCGGCGATATCGCCCGGGCCGTCGCCGTCCACGCCGGTTCTCAATGCGCCGCGCCCCAGCTTGGCCCGGTGCCGATCTCGACGCCGAGCGGCACCGACAGCGTCACGGCGGGTCCGGCGGCGGCTTCCATGACCTGGCGGATGACGGCGGAGGCCGCCTCTATGCGTCCCTCGGGCAGCTCGAACACCAGTTCGTCGTGGACCTGGAGGAGCATCTTCACGTCGGACAGTCCTTCAGCGGCCAGCGCCGGCCTCATCCGCACCATGGCCCGCTTGATGAGATCCGCCGACGTACCCTGAATCGGCGCGTTGATCGCCTGCCGCTCCGCGGCCTGCCGCTCGTTGGGTGTCTTGCCGCGGATGCCGGGCAGCCACGTCTTGCGGCCGAACAGCGTGGTGACGTGCCCGCGCTCGCGCACCAGCGCCACCGTATCGGCGATGTAGCGGCTGACTCCGGGATAGCGCTGGAAATAGCGATCGAGGATCTGCTGCGCCTCTTCGCGCGAGACCGACAGCCGCCCGGCCAGCCCGAACGCCGAGATGCCGTAGAGAATAGCGAAGTTGATCGTCTTTGCCTTGCCCCGCGTGTCGCGGTCCACCGTGCCGAACAGCTCCTGCGCGGTCAGGCTGTGGATGTCGTCGCCATTGGCGAAGGCGTCACGAAGCTGCGGCACGTCGGCCATGTGCGCGGCCAGCCTGAGCTCGATCTGCGAATAGTCGGCGGACAGGATGACGTTGCCCGGCGCCGCCACGAAGGCATCGCGGATGCGCCGCCCGAGTTCGGTGCGGATCGGGATGTTCTGGAGGTTGGGATCGGTGGACGACAGCCGCCCAGTCTGCGCGACGGCGAGGCTGAAGCTGGTGTGGACGCGGCCGGTCTCCGGGTTGATCTGCTCCTGCAGTGCGTCGGTATAGGTGGTCTTGAGCTTGGTGAGCTGCCGCCAGTCCAGCACCATGCGCGCGACCTCCACGCCGTCGCGGGCGAGGCGCTCCAGCTCGGTGACGTCAGTGGAATAGACGCCCGACTTGCCCTTGCGCCCGCCCTTCAGCCCCAGCCGCTCGAACAGCACCTCGCCGAGCTGCTTGGGGCTGCCGATGGTGAACGGCCCCTGCGCGGCCTCGTGGATCTCGCCTTCGAGCCGTTTGATCTCGATGTCGTAGGCGGCGGAAAGATCGGATAGCACGGCACGATCGACGAGGATGCCCTCGCGCTCCATCGCCGCGATCACCGGTACCAGAGGGCGATCGACCTGCTCGTACACGCGCGTCGCGCCTTCCGCCGAGAGCCGCGGCCGCAGGCGGCGCCACAGGCGCAGCGTCACGTCAGCGTCCTCGGCGGCGTAGTGGGTGGCCCGGTCCAGCGCGACGCGATCGAACGTTACCTGGTTCTTGCCGGCGCCGCACACGTCCTTGAAGGCGATGGTGGTGTGGGCGAGATGCGTCTTGCACAGATCGTCCATGCCATGGTTCTGCCGCCCGGCATCGAGATCGTAGCTGAGCAGCATCGTGTCGTCGCAACCGACGAGATCGACGTCTGCGCGCGCGAGCACCAGCATATCGAATTTGAGGTTCTGGCCGATCTTGAGGACGGCCGGGTCGGCGAGCAGCGGCTTCAGCTTCGTCAGCACGGTTTCGCGCGGGAGCTGGACGGGCAGCTCCGCGAACATGCCCTCGGCCTCGCCCTTGTGCCCGATGGGGATGTAGCAGGCGCGGCCCGGCGCGAGCGCGAGGCTGACGCCGACCAGCTCGGCGCGCATGGCATCGAGATGGTCGGTCTCGGTGTCGATCGCGACGTGGCCCTGCGCGGTCGCCTCCGCGATCCAGCGATCGAGCTGCTCCATCTTGACGACCGTTTCGTACTCCTCGTGGACGAAGGGCGGATCGTCGGGCATCGCGGCGGTGGGGACGGGCGCCTGCACCTCGATCGCTCCGAGCTTCGCGATCAGCGAGCGGAAGCCCATCTCCTCCAGGAAGGCACGCAGCGGATCGGGCGGGATGCCCTGAAGCGCGAGGCCGTCGAGCGGCTCGGGCAGCGGCCTGGTGCACTCCAGCTCGACGAGCCGGCGCGAGAGCCGCGCCATGTCGGCATGGTCGATCAGCGATTGACGCAGCTTGGGCTTCTTGATCGTCTCGGCCGCCGCCAGCACGCTCTCCAGGTCGCCATGCTCCTGGATGAGCTGGCTCGCCGTCTTGGGGCCGATGCCGGGGACGCCGGGCACGTTGTCGACGGTGTCGCCCATCAGCGCGAGCACGTCGCCGAGCAGCTTGGGCCCGACGCCGAACTTCTCGACGACGTACGCCTCGCCGATGCGGCGATCGTTCATCGTGTCGAGCATGTCGAGGCCTGGTCCGCCGTCCTTGGCGTCCTCGACCAGCTGCATCAGGTCCTTGTCGGAGGACACGATCGTCACCTGCCAGCCCTCGGCCAGCGCCGCCTTCGAATAGCAGGCGATGATGTCGTCCGCTTCCAGCCCCGCCTCCTCGATGCACGGCACGGAGAAGGCGCGCGTCGCGTCCCGGATCAGCGGGAACTGGGGAACGAGATCCTCGGGCGGGGGCGGGCGGTGGGCTTTGTACTGATCGTACATCTCGTTGCGGAACGTCTTCGACTCCTTGTCGAAGATCACGGCGAGGTGGCTCGGCCCTTCCGGACCGGAGAGATCCTGGATGAGCTTCCACAGCATGGTCGTGAAGCCGTACACAGCGCCCGCCGGCACGCCGTGCCGGTTGGTCAGCGGCGGGAGCCGGTGATAGGCGCGGAAGATGTAGCTCGATCCGTCGACGAGGTAGAGGTGGTTGGCGGCCATGTCCGCGATCTAGCAGCGCGCCGCCGCGATGGCGACAGGCCGGCCCGTTGCCGGTACGGTCAGGGAGCGAGCGCGGCCGCGAAGGGCAACTAGGGCACCAGCACCGTGTCGCGCGCGTCGGCCAGCGTCTCGAGAAAATCGAGCGTGTAGTGTAGGCCGCGACTCTCGCGGCGGGCGAGCGCGCAGCGGACGATGAGGTCGGCGACTTCGACGAGGTTGCGCAGCTCGATCAGGTCGGCGGTCACGCGGAACTCGCCGTAATAGTCCTCCACCTCGCGGCGGAGCATGCGGATGCGGTGCTGCGCGCGCTCCAGCCGCTTGGTGGTGCGCACGATGCCGACATAGTCCCACATGAAGCGGCGGATCTCGCGCCAGTTGTGCTGGACGATCACCTCCTCGTCCGAGTCCGTGACGCGGCTCTCGTCCCACGGGCGGATTGGCGGCGGCTCCGGCATCTCGTCGAAGTGACGGCCGACATGGCCTGCCGCCGCCTCGCCGAACACCAGGCATTCGAGCAGCGAGTTGGAGGCGAGGCGGTTGGCGCCGTGCAGGCCCGACTGGGTGCATTCGCCCGCCGCGTAGAGGCCGGGCAGGTCGGTGCGGCCCTTGAGGTCCACAATGATGCCGCCACAGGTATAATGCTGAGCCGGCACGACCGGAATCGGATCGGTGGTGATGTCGATGCCGAGCTCCAGAAGCTTGGCGTGGATCATCGGGAAGTGTCCGCGCACGAAGTCGGCCGGCATGTGGCTGATATTCAGATGGACATAGTCGAGCCCGAGCCGCTTGATCTCGTGATCGATCGCGCGCGCCACCACGTCGCGCGGCGCCAGCTCGGCACGCTCGTCGAAATCGGGCATGAAGCGGTGGCCGGCGCCCGGCACGCCCGGCGGCAGCTTGAGATGGCCGCCCTCGCCGCGCACCGCTTCGGTGACGAGGAAGTTCTTGACTTCCAGATTATAGAGGCAGGTCGGGTGGAACTGCATCATCTCCATGTTGGACACGCGCGCGCCCGCGCGCCACGCCATCGCGATGCCGTCGCCGGTCGCGCCGCGCGGGGCCGTCGAGTAGAGGTAGGCGCGGCCCGCGCCGCCGGTGGCGAGGATGGTGGCGCGGCCGGTGAACAGTTCCACCTGCCCGGTCGTGCGATCGAGCGCGTAGACGCCCCACACGCGTCCGTCGCCGAGATAGCGCTCGCCGTGACGAGAAGTCGCGAGATCGATCGCCGCCATTTCCGGGACCAGCGTGATGTTGGGGTGCCTGACCGCCGCCGTTTCCAGCGCGCGCTGCACGGCCTGGCCGGTGGCGTCGTGGACGTGGACGATTCGCCGGTGGCTGTGGCCGCCCTCGCGGGTCAGGTGCAGCGCGTTCCCCTCGGCGTCGAACGGCACGCCGAGCTCGATCAGCTTGGCGATCGCGGCAGGCGCCTCTTCGATCACGAACTCGACGGTGCGTCGATCGTTGAGGCCGGCGCCGGCGACTATTGTATCTTCGACATGCGCCTCAAAGCTGTCGCCTTCCTCCAGCACCGCCGCGATGCCGCCCTGCGCCCAGGCGGTGGAGCCTTCGGACAGCCCGCCCTTGGCGAGCACCGCGACGCGGAAGCGCGTCGCCAGCGTCAGCGCGGCGGTGAGCCCGGCGGCGCCCGATCCGACGATGACGACGTCGTAGGCGCGGGCGGCCATCAGGCGGCCTGGCGGGTGAGGCTCAGGAAGACGTCTTCCAGGTCCGCCTCGCGCGTCGAGACGTCGACCACGCCCAGGCCGGCCGCGGAAAGCGCGCCGAGCACGTCGCCGGCATGGACGTCGACCTTGTCATAGGTGATCGCCACCGTCCGATCACCCTTCAGCTCCACCTTCTGAAAACAGGAGGCGGAGGGTGGTCCGTCGAGGTCGCGATCCACCGTCACCTCGACGATCTTCTCGCGGGCCTTGGCGAGCAGCACCGAAGTGGGCTCATTGGCGATGAGCCGGCCATGATTGATGATCGCGATGCGGTCGCAGAGCTCCTGCGCCTCTTCAAGATAGTGGGTCGTCAGCACCACCGTGGTGCCCGCCGCGTTGAGCTCGCGCACATAGGTCCAGAGCTGCTGGCGAAGCTCGATGTCGACGCCGGCGGTCGGCTCGTCGAGCACTAATACCGGCGGCTGGTGGACGAGCGCCTTGGCGACGAGCAGCCGCCGCTTCATGCCGCCTGACAGCGTGCGCGCGTATGCGTCGGCCTTGTCTTCCAGGTGGACGGCGCGGAGCAACTCCAACGTGCGGCGCTCTGCGACTGGGACGCCCCATAGGCCCGCCTGGATGTTCAGCGCCTCGGCGGGCGTGAAGAAGGGATCGAACAGGATTTCCTGCGGCACGATGCCGATCGAACGCTTGGCGTTTCGGGGATGCTCGTCGATGTCGAAGCCCCAGATCGCGGCGTGTCCCGCCGTCTTGCGCACCATGCCCGAGAGGATGTTGATGAGCGTCGACTTGCCCGCGCCGTTGGGGCCGAGCAGCCCGAACACCGATCCGCGCGGCACCTGAAAGGTGACGCCGTCGAGCGCGCGCTTCCCTCCTTGGTAGACCTTCTCCAGAGCCTCAATATCGATCGCCGCCTGCATCATGGCGTGCGGGATAGCGGCTCGGGCGCGGTGGTGCCATGGCCGATTGCCTGTATGGGCCGGCCTTGCTACGCGGCGCACGTGTCCAGCGCGCCGCCAGAGATCATCCGTGTCCCCAATCGCCGGGTGGTGTGCGACGGCGCGACCGATCTTGCTGCCGGCGCGGCGCTCGGGCATCCGCGCGTATGGCTGGAAATCGACGAGACGGGCGCCGTCGACTGCGGATACTGCGATCGCCGTTTCGTGTTGATCGGCGGCCCAGCCGACGGCGGCGATCAGGCATCCTGATTGCCGGCGTGGAGGTGGCGCGACGCGGGCATGCGCCTATATCGCTGACATGGCGACGCTCTCCGATCCCCGATCCTTCCTCTATCGTGACGGCTTCGATCCCGATGCCGCCGTCCGGCTTGCGGGCGAGGCGCTGGGCCGCTGCGACGATGGCGAGCTTTACCTCCAGCACGCCGTGTCGGAGAGCTTCGGCTTCGACGACGGCCGGCTGAAGACCGCGGACTTCACGACGCAGGGCGGCTTCGGGCTGCGCGGCGTGTCGGGCGAGACAACGGCTTTCGCGCACGCCAACGAGATCAGCGAGGCCGCGATCCGCCGCGCGTCGGAGACGATGCGGCTGCTCGATCCGGCGAGCGCAGGGCCGGCGCCGGCGCCCAAGCGCACCAACCGCCACCTCTACACCGACGCCGATCCGCTCGGCCTGGTGCCGTTCGCCCGCAAGGTCGATCTTTGTCAGCAGATCGATGCGCTCGCGCGTGCGCGCGATCCGCGCGTGGCGCAGGTGTCGGTCGGCCTGTCGGGAAGCTGGTCGGTGGTCGAGATCGTGAGACCTGACGGCTTCATCGCCACCGACGTGCGCCCGCTTGTCCGGCTCAACGTCTCGATCGTCGCGGAGCAGAACGGCCGACGGGAGACCGGCTCCTACGGGCTCGGCGGCCGCTACCTTTATGACCGGCTGTTCGAGCGCGTGACGTGGGATCGTGCCATCGACGAAGCGCTCGCGCAGGCGCTCGTCAATCTCGAAGCAGTCGCCGCGCCGGCGGGCGAGATGACGGTGGTGTGCGGCCCCGGCTGGCCGGGCGTGCTGCTTCACGAGGCGATCGGGCACGGGTTGGAGGGGGATTTCAATCGCAAGGGATCGTCGGCGTTCGCGGGCCGGATCGGCGATCGCGTCGCAGCGTCGGGCGTTACCGTCGTGGACGACGGGTCGATCAAGGGTCGCCGTGGCTCGCTTTCCATCGACGACGAGGGCACGCCCACGCAGCGCAACGTGCTGATCGAGGACGGCATCCTCACGGGCTACATCCAGGACCGGCTGAACGCGCGGCTGATGGGCGTCGAGCCCACCGGCAACGGCCGGCGCGAGAGCTTCGCTCACGCGCCAATGCCGCGCATGACCAATACCTTCATGCTCGGCGGCCACGACGATCCGCAGGAGATCATCGAGCGCGCGCGCGACGGCATCTTCGCCAAGAGCTTCGGCGGCGGGCAGGTGGATATCACCAGCGGCAAGTTCGTCTTCACCTGCACCGAGGCTTACCGCATCGAGAACGGAAAGCTCGGTGCGCCGATCAAGGGCGCGACGCTGATCGGCGACGGTCCGTCGGTGCTCACCCGCGTGAAGGCGATCGGCAACGATATGGCGCTCGACGAGGGCGTCGGCATCTGCGGCAAGGGTGGGCAATCCGTGCCGGCCGGCGTCGGCCAGCCGACGCTGCTCATCGATCGGCTAACGGTGGGCGGCACCGCCGCCGCGTGACTCCTGCTGCCTGAAAAGCAGGCAGACCTTCATCATTGCTTAACAAGCGGGCGGCGTTCCTGCCGGAGTCCGCCGCGCCGCCCTCGTGCCGGCATTTGGCACGCAGGTTGCAAATCTCTCAGCCGGGGAAGCGGTAGGGAGGCGGCATGAAACTCGTCATCGCGATCATCAAGCCATTCAAGCTCGACGAGGTGCGCGAGGCGCTGTCCGGCGTGGGCGTGACCGGGATGACCGTCACCGAGGTCAAGGGCTTCGGCCGCCAGAAGGGGCAGACCGAGATCTACCGGGGTGCCGAATACTCGACCAACATGGTGCCCAAGATCAAGGTGGAGGTCGCCTGTTCGGAGGGTGCGGTGGCGAGCGTCGTGGAGGCGATCCAGCAAGCCGCCAACACCGGCGCGATCGGCGACGGCAAGATCTTCGTGCTCGATCTCGGCCAGGCGGTGCGCATCCGCACCGGCGAGACCGACGACACCGCGCTGTGACAGCAACAAGGGGGCAATCGATGAAGCGATCGACCGCGCTAGGCCTCGGCCTGGCGACATTGGCGGGAGGGCTGCTGATCGCAGCACCCGCGCTGGCACAGACGCCGGGGGGCGCGGTGGCGGGGCAGGTGCCCGCTGCCACCGTCGACAAGGGCGATACCGCGTGGATGCTCGTCTCCACGTTGCTGGTGCTGATGATGTCGGTGCCGGGGCTGGCGCTGTTCTATGGCGGCTTGGTGCGCACCAAGAACATGCTGAGCGTGCTGACCCAGACGCTGATGATCGTGTGCATGGCGTCTTTGCTGTGGATCACGTTCGGCTACTCGGTGGCGTTCACCGGCGGCAACGCCTTTTTCGGCGGCTTCTCCAAAGCATTGCTGATGGGTGTCGACGCCAACAGCCAGGCGGCGACCTTCTCCAACGGCGTCTACATCCCCGAATATGCGTACATCTGTTTCCAGATGACGTTCGCGTGCATCACGCCCGCGCTGTTCATCGGATCGGTGGCGGAGCGGGTGCGCTTCTCGCCGCTGATGCTGTTCACCGCGCTGTGGCTGACGCTGGTGTATTTCCCGATGGCGCACATGGTGTGGTACTGGGGCGGCCCGGATGCGATCGCCAACGCCGCGATCAAGGGCGCCGACGCGCTCGCCGCGCAGAACCTGGATGCGGGCTACCTCTTCCAGAAGGGTGCGCTCGATTTCGCGGGCGGCACCGTGGTCCACATCAACGCTGGCATCGCGGGCCTGATGATGTGCATCCTGCTCGGCCGGCGCGTGGGCTTCCCCAAGGAGCCGATGCCGCCGCACTCGCTGACCATGACGATGATCGGCGCCTCGCTGCTGTGGGTGGGCTGGTTCGGCTTCAACGCCGGCTCCAACCTTGAGTCGAACGGCGTGACGGCGGTAGCCTTCATCAACACCTTCGTCGCCACGGCGGCGGCGGGCCTCTCCTGGCTGCTCGTCGAGCAGGCGGTGCGCGGCAAGCCCTCGCTGCTCGGCGCCGCCTCAGGCGTGGTCGCCGGCCTCGTCGCGGTGACGCCGGCGGCGGGTTACGCCGGGCCGATGGGCTCGGTGGTGCTGGGGCTCCTCGTCTCGCCGATCTGCTTCTTCTTCGTCTCCACGGTGAAGCAGAAGTTCGGCTACGACGACTCGCTCGACGTGTTCGGCGTCCACTGCATCGGCGGTATCACCGGCGCGCTGATGACGGGCATCCTCGACGCGCCCTATCTCGGCGGGCAGGGCATCGCGGACTATGCGTCCAAGCCTGGCACGCTGCAGGCGGGCACCTACGACATGCTGGGACAGCTGTGGATCCAGCTCCAGGGCGTGATCCTGACGCTGACCTGGTCGTCGATCGGCGCCACCATCCTCTTCCTCATCATCGACAAGACCTGGGGCATGCGCGTGCCGGTCGAGATCGAGCATGAGGGCCTCGACATCGCCGAGCATGGCGAGCGGGCCTATCACTACTGACGAGCTTCCTCCTGCGAAGACCTGGCCGGCGGGGAAACCCGCCGGTCTTTTTTGTCCTACTGCAGGAGGTCCTGGCCGAGTATCATAAGACGCGGACAGTGCAGGCTCGGAGGCGGCGCCGGGTATCCGCCGACACGCCCGTAGAGGCGACCACAGCCTTGGCCGAGTTGGCTACCCACCCCGATGAGTAACGCCAATGCCAGCGCGAAGGCGATGAGGCTTAATCTCCGCCAGTGCATCGTAAGACTCGTTTACCCGATCGACGCCAACAGCCCGCGCACGTCGTAGCCCGCGTTACCCGCGTTCGCCGCGATCTCGCCCTTGTCGCCGCCGTCGAGCGCGCGCGTCGCCGCCCACAGGTTGGTCGAGCGCGTGCCCGAGCGGCAATAGGCTAGCGTCGGGCCGGGCTTCGCCAGCGCCGCGCGCGTCGCCTCCACCTGCGCCATTGAAAGGCCGGCGTGATCGACCGGGATGGCGACATACTCCAGCCCCGCCGCCCGCGCCGCCGCCTCGATCTCGGCTCCGGTCGGCTGGCCGGGCTCCTCACCGTCGGGGCGGTTGTTGACAATGGTGCGGATGCCGAGCCGCGCGGCCTCCGCGACGTCCTCTGGTGTGATCTGGCCGGCGACGAACAGCGTCTCGTCGATCGTGCGGAACATGGGGCCCCTCCGGAAATGACGAGGCCGGACTGCGCGGGGCGGCCCGGCCAAGTCAAGCCAGGGCGGTAGAGCCTACCCCGCCGAGTGGCCCGCGAGTGCGGCGAGCAGGAGCAGCGCCACGATGTTGGTGATCTTGATCATCGGGTTTACCGCCGGCCCAGCGGTGTCCTTGTAGGGATCGCCGACCGTGTCGCCGGTCACCGCAGCCTTGTGCGCGTCCGATCCCTTGCCGCCGTAATTGCCGTCCTCGATGTACTTCTTCGCATTGTCCCAGGCGCCGCCGCCGCTGGTCATCGAGATCGCGACGAACAGCCCCGAGACGATCACGCCGAGCAGCAGCGCGCCCAGCGCCGCGAACGCGTCCTGCACGCCGGCGACGAGGCGGATCACGAAGAACACCACTATCGGCGTCAGCACCGGCAGCAGCGAGGGCACGATCATCTCGCGAATCGCCGCGCGCGTCACGAGATCGACGGTGCGCGCGTAGTTCGGCCGCGCCGTCCCCTGCATGATGCCGGGATTGTCGCGGAACTGCGCGCGCACCTCCTCGACCACCGCTCCGGCCGCGCGGCCCACCGCCGTCATCCCGAACGCGCCGAACAGGTAGGGGAGCAGCGCGCCCAGCAGCAGCCCGACGATCACGTACGGGTTGCCCAGCGTGAAATCGACCTGCAGATCGGGGAAGAAAGTGCGCAGATCGGTGGTGTAGGCACCGAACAGCACCAGCGCAGCGAGCCCGGCCGAGCCGATCGCGTAGCCCTTGGTCACCGCCTTGGTGGTGTTGCCCACCGCGTCGAGCGCGTCCGTGCGTTCGCGCACGTCCGGCTCCAGCCCCGCCATTTCGGCGATGCCGCCGGCATTGTCGGTCACGGGGCCGTAGGCGTCGAGCGCGACGACCATGCCTGCTAGCGCCAGCATCGCGGTGGCGGCAAAGGCGATGCCGATCAGGCCGGCGAGCTGGAAGGCGACGATCACCGCCACGACGATCGCCAGCGTTGGCAGCGCGGTCGCCTCCAGGCTGACGGCGAGGCCCTGGATGACGTTGGTGCCGTGGCCGGTGACGGAGGCGAGCGCGATCGACTTCACCGGGCGGTAGTTGGTGCCGGTATAATATTCGGTGATCCACACCAGCGCGCCGGTGAGTGCCAAGCCCACCACCATGCACGCGAAGATCGCGTTGCCGGTGACGGCCGCGCCCGGCAGGATCGGACCTGAGATGTCGCCCAGCACCCAGTCCGTCACCAGCCACAGCGCCGGCACGGCGAGGAGCGCCGACGTCCAGAAGCCCTTGTATAGCGCGCCCATGATCGAGCCCGAGCCCAGCCTGACCATGTAGGTGCCGATGATCGAGGTAACGATGCACGCTCCGCCAATCGCCAGCGGCAGCGCCATCAACCGCAGCGTCGCCTCGCCGCCGGCGAGCCCACCCGCGCCGGCGGCGAGCGCAATCGACACCATCGTCACGCCCAGCGTCACCACATAGGTCTCGAACAGGTCGGCGGCCATGCCCGCGCAGTCGCCGACATTGTCGCCGACATTGTCGGCGATGACGGCGGGATTGCGGGGATCGTCCTCGGGGATACCGGCCTCCACCTTGCCGACGAGATCCGCGCCTACGTCCGCCGCCTTGGTGAAGATGCCGCCGCCGAGACGCGCGAAGATCGAGATCAGCGACGCGCCGAAGGAGAGCGCGACCAGACCGTCGACCACTGTGCGGTCCGCCGGATCGCCGGGCACGTGGTGACCCGGACCGACGAGATACCAGAAGAAGATCGAGATCGCGAGCAGGCCGAGGCCGGCTACCAGCATGCCGGTGACAGCGCCCGATCGGAAGGCGGCGGTGAGCCCGCCCTGCAGCGATCCGCGCGCGGCCTCGGCGGTGCGGACGTTGGCACGCACCGAGATGTTCATGCCGATATAGCCGGTGACGCCCGACAGCACCGCGCCGAGCACGAAGCCCGCCGCCGAGACGGCGCCGAGGGCGAAGAAGACGATGACCGCGACGACCACGCCGACGATGCCGATGGTGCGGTATTGCCGGCCGAGATAGGCGCCCGCGCCCTCCTGAATGGCACCGGCGATCTCGATCATCCGGGCGTTGCCGGCGGGGAGCGCCAACACCTGCCGGCTGGTGAAGAGCCCGTACAATACGGCCAGCAATCCGCACGCGATGGCGGCGTAGACGACGATCATCGGCAATCCCTCCAGTGCGCCTCCGGACAATGCGCGGCGCCCCGTTTGCCAGGGTCGTCCGCGCGGGAGACCTGTGGATAAGACGCCGTAAGGCGCGGCTTGGCAAGCCGTTACGGGATCAGCCGAGCGCCGCCTGCTTGTCCGCCGCGATGCGATCGAGTTCGGCGCGGCTCTTCTTCTCGGCCGCGGACTTGAGCTGCCCGCACGCCGCCATGATGTCGCGGCCGCGCGGCTGGCGCACCGGCGCCGAGATGCCCGCCTCGAACACGATGTTGGAGAAGGCGCGCACCCGATCCGGCGGCGAGCAGGCGTAGGCGGCGCCCGGCCAGGGATTGAACGGGATCAGGTTCACCTTGGCCGGTAGCTTGTAGGCGCGCAGCAGCCGCACCAGTTCGCGCGCGTCAGCGTCGCTGTCGTTCACGCCGTCGAGCATCACATATTCGAAGGTGATCCGGCGCGCGTTGTTGGCGCGCGGATAGGCGGCGCAGGCGGCGAGCAGCTCGTCGATGCCATATTTGCGGTTCAACGGCACCAGCTCGTCGCGCACCTCCTTGGTGACGGCGTGGAGCGAAATGGCGAGGTTGACGCCGATCTCTTCGCCCGCGCGCGCGATCATCGGCACCACGCCCGAGGTGCTGAGCGTGATCCGCCGGCGCGAGAGGCCGAGCCCGTCGCCATCCATCACGATCCGCATGGCGTCGCGCACCGCATCGAAATTGTAGAGCGGCTCGCCCATCCCCATCAGCACGATGTTGGTGAGCATGCGCCCCTCGGGCTGCGACGGCCACTCGCCCAGCGCGTCGCGCGCCAGCATCACCTGGCCGACGATCTCGCCCGCCGTCAGGTTGCGGACCAAGCGCATCGTGCCGGTGTGGCAGAAGGAGCAGTTGAGCGTGCAGCCGACCTGGCTCGAAACGCACAGCGTTCCCCGGTCGGCATCGGGGATGAACACCATCTCGTAATCATGGCTGTCGGGCGAGCGGAGCAGCCACTTGCGCGTGCCGTCGGTCGAGACCTGCGCCGTCACCACCTCCGGCCGCGCGACTACGAAGCGTTCGGCCAGCCAGGGGTGCTGCGCCTTGGCGATGTCGGTCATGCCGGCGAAGTCGGTGGCGCCCCGATTGTAAATCCAGTGCCAGAGCTGCTTGGCGCGCAGCTTCGCCTGCCTGGGCTCCAAGCCGGCGGCGGCGAGCGCCTCGCGCACCGCGTCCCGCGACAGGCCGACGAGATCGACGCGCGCATCCTCGCGCACCGGCGCGGCGCGGGGCACGGGCACGGGATCGATCGCGCCCGGGATCGGCATCAGAGCGTCGGCGTCGGACATGGCCGCCACATAGGCGACCATGTCCGCCCGCACCAGCTTGGGCGGCCCGCGTCAGTCCTTCAGGCCGGCGGGCACCTTGCCGCCATTCTCGGCGAGCTTGCGCATCACCGCCTTGTGGAGCGCGATATTCTCCTCGGCGCTGCCGTCCGCGCCCGCGTGCACGCCGAGCTCGTCGGCGAGTCCCTTGCGCGCCTGGAGGCTTGAATCCAGATCGAGCAGCTTGAGCAGGTCGACGATCGAGGTGCGCCAGTTGCCGCCGCCGCCCTTCTGCCCGGCCATCTCGCTCAGCACCGCCTCGACGTCGACGGGAGCCTGCGGTGTTGCCTGCTGCGGGGCGGGCTGCGCCGCCTGCGGGGGCGGGACGGCGGTGGGCGTCGCGGCGGGCGCGGGAGCCGCCGGGGCGGGGGCAGGCTTCGCCGCGCCGTGGTGGAAGATCTTCTGCATGATCGTGCCGAACAGGCTCATCGCTTGATCCTTTCGTGGAGCGCGTGCCAAACGCCGTACCGTCGCGTTCGGGTGCGCGATCAGCGCCCCGGCGGACAGGCGAGCATCGCGGCGTCGATCGCGCTCGCGGCGCCGCGCAGCCGGTAGACGTCGGCATAGGCATGGCCGCGGGGCGACACGGTCGAGACGCTCATCGAGCTGCCGGATCGCATTGCCGCGACGATCTCGGCGTCCTGCCGGCGATCGCGTGCCCAGGCGGTGCGTGCGTCGGCGACGATCGCGAAGCCGCTGTCGCCGATCGTTAGCGTGACGGGCGCGCCGCGACGATGGCCGTGGCTTAGAAGCGCGGAGACTTGGGCGCGAACGCGTCGATTGGGCCAGCTCGTCACCGCGACGTAAGCGGGCGCGGGGTCGGCGACGGTGCCGGGCGGCGGCGCCGCCATCGCGAAGCAGCGGCCCGGCGCCTCGTCGCTGAACGCCCCCCAGTCGCGGAACATGGCGATCGCCGCGCGCTTCGCGGTCAGCGGCCCGGCCGTGGCAAGCAGGAGGAGCGCCGCGGCGGCATGGTTTACGCGGCGTTTACCAATCCGCGCGCAATCCGATCCCGTCCCGCCGCCCCAGATCGACCGGCGGCGCCAGAGGGAGTTCAATATGCCACGTCTCGTTGCCATCCTCGCCCTTCCGCTCGCGTTCGCGGCCGTACCCGCCGCCGCGCAATATGGCGGCTCCTACGGCCCGCCTGCCGGCGCGCCACCCGTCAACTACGGCCCCGCGCCGGTCAACGCGCCGTTCACCGGCCTGCGCGTCGAGGGGCTGGTCGGCTGGGATCGCTTCCAGAACCATGGTCACTCCAACGGCGTCGCCTACGGTGTCGCGGCCGGCTACGACGTCCAGTATCGTCGCGCCATCGTCGGCGTGGAGGGTGAGTTTTCCGACAGCAACCAGAAGCAGTGCGAAGGCGCCCAGACCGCGATTGATCCCGAGATCTGCGCCAAGCTCGGCCGCGACTTCTATGCCGGTGGCCGCGTCGGCGTGGCGGTGATGCCGAATGCGATGGTCTACGGCAAGGCCGGCTACACCAACGAGCGCGTCCGCGTCACCTACGACGACGGCACGTTTCGCGATCGCGCGCATGCCGATCTCGACGGCGTGCGGGTGGGCGCGGGCGTCGAGTACCAGCTCTTCTCCAACGCCTACGCCAAAGCCGAGTATCGCTACTCGAACTACGAGCAGGGCTTCAGCCGCAACCAGGTGGTCGGCGGCTTCGGCGTCCGCTTCCGGTGACGGCGAGGGGCGGCGGATCGCCGCCCCTTTCCCGCACGCCCGAGCGCGCTATAGACAGAGCGCACATAAGCGGGGTCACGACTGCATGAAGGCGACGATCGAGCGCGCGACGCTGCTGAAGGGCCTGTCCCACGTCCAGTCGGTGGTCGAGCGGCGCAACACCATCCCGATCCTCTCCAACGTGCTGCTGGAGGCGGTGGCCGGCTCCGACGGCCCCGGCTTGCGCCTGATGGCCACCGACCTCGACCTCCAGATCGTCGAGACGATCGCGGCGGCGGTGGACCAGCCCGGCGCCATCACCGTGTCGGCGCACACATTGTTCGATATCGCGCGCAAGCTGCCCGAAGGCGCGCAGGTGTCGCTCTCGGCGGCCGAGGGCAAGATGGAGGTGAAGGCGGGGCGGGCCCGCTTCAACCTGCAGACGCTGCCGCGCGACGACTTCCCGGTGATCGCCGAGGGCGAGCTGCCGACCAGCTTCGAGCTGCCCGCGCCGACACTCCGCCAGATCATCGACAAGACGCGCTTCGCGATCTCGACGGAGGAGACGCGTTATTATTTGAACGGCATATACATCCACACCGCCGAGGACGGGCAGGGCGGCGCGGTGCTCAAGGCCGCCGCCACCGACGGGCATCGCCTCGCGCGCATGACGGTGCCGCAGCCGCAGGGCGCGGACGGGATGCCGGGCGTCATCATCCCGCGAAAGTGCGTGGGCGAGCTGCGCAAGCTCCTCGACGAGGTCGACGGCTCGGTGGACGTGTCGCTCAGCGCCACCAAAATCCGCTTCGGGCTGGGCTCGGCGACGCTGACCTCCAAGCTGATCGACGGCACCTTCCCGGACTATAGCCGCGTGATCCCCACCGCCAACGACAAGCTGCTCAAGATCGACCCCAAGAGCTTCGCGCAGGGCGTCGATCGGGTAGCGACGATCGCCAGCGAGAAGACCCGCGCGGTGAAGATGACGCTCGATCGCGACAAGATCATCCTCTCGGTCACCTCGCCCGAGAACGGCACGGCGGCCGAGGAAGTGCCCGGCGACTATGCCTCGCCCGGCTTCGATATCGGCTTCAACGCGCGCTACCTGATGGACATACTCGGCCAGATCGACGGCGACGCGGTGGAGGTCCACCTGGCGGACGCCGCCGCCCCCACGCTGATCCGCGAGAACGACGCCGCGCAGGCGCTCTACGTGCTGATGCCGATGCGGGTGTGAGGCGAAGGCCTCCGGCTCCAACATCCGGCGCGCCGACGCGGCCGATCGGCGCGAGTCGCGGCGGGGACCGGTTGGAGAGTCGACGTATCTCGTGCCCGCGAAAGTGACGAAGTGGACGCGTATGGCGGGTCCCGTCCGGCGGCTGCCAGAGACCTGCTGAGAAGGAGCCGATCCGACGCTAGCGCGCGTTTTCCAAGTCGTATCCAGCTATCGCGTCTACGGCCGCCATCGCCCAACTCCAGACGCAGTGTTTGAACTTCCTGGGATCGGTCGTTCGTCAATCGACGATGCTTTTGGCGCCAGCTAGGCGGAGATGATGGATACCGATGCTCCACCGATTACCAATCCACCACCCGAGCACCTGCGGATGCGCGTCTCGCTCACGAGCGATCCTGCATCGTTCGATGAGCTGGGCCATCATGCCGTAGTCGATCTCAAGCGGGCTCTGTCGGGCATTGGTCGGCCGCTCAACACATTCCGTAAGCTGCTCGATTGGGGTTGCGGGCCCGGCGGGACCGTCAAGCACCTGCCCGGCCATTTTCCGGGCGAGATCCACGCCTGCGACATCGATCGAGAAGCGGTCGAGTGGGTCGGCGCCAATCTGCCGTTCGTCAGGGCCGTCGTTACCGGCGAGTGGCCGCCACTACCTTATGCTGATGGCGAGTTCGACCTCATCATCAACCATTCGGTGCTGACGCACCTCGACGAAGCGCACCAGGACGCTTGGCTTCCCGAGCTGCGCCGTGTGCTTAGCTCCGGAGGTGTCCTCGTGCTGACGGTGCACGGCACCTTTTCGCAGGAGTTCTGGGTGGAGCATCTGCCTCGCGACGAGCCGGGTCGAGATGAACGCATCGCGACCATGTACCGAACGGTGGACCGGCAGGGCATCTACTTTATGCAGGACGACGCGTGGGCGGCCGACTTTCCGACCTACTACCAGAACACGTTTCATTCCCCGTGGTATGTCTTCGAGCACTGGTCCCGCTTCATGGAGATAGCGGCCTACATCCCGCGTGGTTCGCTCAGTCTGCAGGACATGGTGGTGCTGCGCCATAAGCGAGCGGAGGTTCCGGAGCGCACCTTCCCGCAAGCCGCTGTCCGCTCTCCGGCCTGATCGTCTCAATGCCGTCGGACTGCAAACCACCATTCTCTCCCTCACCTGAGCGCCACGCCCTTCCGCTCCGGCCCCACGAACGTCCAGACCGCCAGCACCACCGCCGTCACGCTCACGATCCACGCCAGCGCGTGCGGGTAGCCGTTGCGCTCCGCCAGCCCCGCCTGAAGGGTGGCGTTGGCCGAGGCGACGAGGTTGCCCGCCTGGTAGGCGAAGCCGGGGAAGGTGCCGCGCGCGCCGTCGGGCGCCAGTTCGTTCAGGTGGACGGGCACGATCCCCCACGCGCCCTGCACCGCCACCTGCATCAGGAACCCGCCCGCTGCCAGCATCGCCGCCGTGTGGCTGAACGCCCAGAGCGGGATCACCGGCAGCGCCAGCAGCGCGGCGGCGATGATCCCCCACCGCCGGGAGAAGCGATCGGACAGCGCGCCGAAGACGATGCCGCCGGTGATCGCGCCCACGTTCATGATCGCGGTGATGATGCCGACATGGTGCGTGTCGAAGCCGTGCGTCGTCTGGAGGAAGGTGGGGTAGAGATCCTGCGTGCCGTGGCTAAAGAAGTTGAACGCCGTCATCAGCACGATGACGTACAGCGCCGTCTTCCAGTGGCGCAGGATCACGCGGATCGGGTTCTCGCGCTGAGCCCCCCGGCTCGCCTCGAACGCCGGGCTCTCCTTCACGCCCAGCCGGATCAGGATCGTCAGGAAGGCCGGGATGATGCCCAGCATGAACATGCCGCGCCAGCCGATCGCGTCGAACAGGAAGAAGTAGGCGAGGCTCGCCAGCAGGTAGCCCGCCGCATAGCCTTCCTGGAGCAGGCCCGAGATCACGCCGCGCGCGCCCGCCGGGATCGTCTCCATCACCAATGACGCGCCGATCCCCCATTCGCCGCCCATCGCGAAGCCGAACGCCACGCGGATCGCGATCAGCGCGGGCAGCGTCGGCGCGAAGCCGCTGGCGAAGGCGAATAGCGAGTAGAGGATCACGTCGAGCATCAGGATCGGGCGGCGCCCGTAGCGATCCGCCAGCCAGCCGAAAGCGAGCGCCCCGAACGGCCGCGCCGCCAGCGTCAGCGTGACGGCCACCGCCACCGCCTTCACGTCGGTGCCGAACTCGGCTGCGATCGTCTTCAGCATGAACACCATGACGAAGAAATCGAACGCGTCCAATGTCCAGCCCAGGAACGCGGCGGCCACCGCGCTCCATTGGCCGCGATCCAGTTGTGCGAGTTCGCGCCTGACGCCCATGCCGCCTCTCCCCTGTTTGGTAGCGAGCATAGCCACGCGGCGCGTTCGCGGCCATGGCTGCGCGCGATGCCCGTCCGCCGCCTGCGCCTGACCGACTTCCGCTCCTACGCCGCCGCCGAGGTGCAGGCCGGGCCGGGCTTCGTCGCGCTGACCGGCGAGAACGGCGCCGGCAAGACCAACCTGCTCGAGGCGGTTTCGCTGCTGGCGCCGGGGAGGGGACTACGCGGCGCGACGCTGTCGGAGATGGCGCGGAGCGAGGGGCCGGGTGGCTTCGCGATGGCGGCGGTGCTGGGCGACGGCAACGAGATCGGCACCGGCGCCACCGCCACGGCGCCCGAGCGGCGGCAGGT
Source organism: Sphingomonas sp. (assembly GCF_965200105.1). Lineage (GTDB taxonomy): Bacteria > Pseudomonadota > Alphaproteobacteria > Sphingomonadales > Sphingomonadaceae > Solisphingomonas. Next base: position 1,537,510 of record NZ_CBDATN010000002.1, on the reverse strand, counting down.
GCGCGTCAACGGTGCCGGCCAGCCCGCCACCGCGCTTAGCGAGCGGCTGTCGGTGCTGTGGCTCACGCCGGCGATGGACCGGCTGTTCGCGGACAGCGCGGGCGCGCGGCGGCGCTTCCTCGATCGGCTGGTGCTGGCGCTGGTGCCCGATCATGGCCGCCACGCCGCGCGCTACGAGGCGGCGATGCGCGCGCGCAACAAGCTGCTCGCCGAGCCGGCCAATGATTTCGGCGGGGGCGCCGATCCGGCGTGGTTGGCGGCGCTGGAGGCGGGCATGGCCGAGCATGGCGCCGCCATTTCGCGCGCGCGGGCGGAGGTGGTTGCCACGCTTGCGGCTCGGCTCGTCGATGCGCCAGAGGGCCCGTTCGCGCGCGCCGGGCTGTCGCTGGAGGGCTGGTCGGGCGGCGATCTCGCCGCCGAGCTTCGGGCCGGGCGCGCGCGCGACGCGGCGGCGGGACGCGCGCTTGCGGGGCCGCACCGCAGCGATCTCGCGGTCGTCCACCTCGCCAAGCGCCGCGCGGCGGCGCTCGCCTCCACCGGCGAGCAGAAGGCGCTGCTGATCGGTATCGTGCTCGCCCACGCCGGCCTTGTCGCAGAGCGCACCGGGCGACCGCCGGTCCTGCTCCTCGACGAGGTGGCGGCGCATCTCGATCCGCTCCGCCGTGCCGCGCTGTTCGAGCGGCTGGCGGAGACGGGCGGACAGGTGTGGATGACGGGCACGGAGCCTGCATTGTTCATGGAGCTTCCCGGCGACGCTACCCGGCTGACGGTAGCGGACGGGGCGGTCACCGCCTGAACGGCGGCTTTCGGCTCGCCTCATCGTCCGTTCAAGCGCCGTGGGCCAGTTCGGCGGCGGGTGGGGACAAGGGAGATATCGCATGATCCGCAACGCCAAGCCCGTTCTCGCCGCCATCCTCTCGCTCGCCGCCGCCGCGCCCGTCGTCGCGCAGCCTGGCTACGTCTACGACTGGGGCCCGCCGGGGCGAGCCTGGGACCTGCGCGGGCCGGGCGTGCGCCTGCTCTACCCGGAGCTGCGCGAGGATAGGCGGGGGCGCGCCTTCGTGGCGCGCAACTTCGATCGGGATGGTGACGGTTGGCTGACGCGGCGCGAGGCACTGACCGCCGATCGCGCCTTCGACGCCATCGCCGGCGCCGACCGCGCGCGCTTCGACTGGGAGGCGCGGCATGCCCCGCCACCGCCGCCGCCGGGCTATGCCGGCGGCTGGAATCGTGAGGGGATGCGCGGCTACCACTTCCGCCAGGGCCGCGAAGGCGCGGTGTTCGACGTCTCCGACGTGCTGTTCCGCACCGGATCGGCCGAGCTTCGTCCCGGTGCTGAGGCTAGGCTGCGACCGCTCGCGGGCTTCCTGCGCGCCAACCCGGGCGTCCGTGTCGCGATCGACGGCAACACCGACTCGGTCGGTGCGGCGGCAAGCAATCGCCAGCTCTCGCGCGATCGCGCCGCGTCCGTCGCCTCGGCGCTGGAGGCGATGGGGGTCGATCCCGGCCGCTTCCGGCTCGCGGGCCGTGGCGAAACCGCGCCCGTCGCCAGCAACGCGACCGTCGAAGGCCGGCAGCTCAACCGCCGCGTCGAGGTCACGCTGATCGGGCGGCGCGCCGCCGAGTTCGGCTGATCGAACCCGGCTTCTGCGCGTTCCCCAACCCGCGCCGTCCGGATCGGCGGCCAAGCGAAGGACAGACTATGCAAAAGATGATGATCGCCCTAGCTCTCGGTGCCGTGACCGCGACGACCGCCGCGCAGGCTGCGATGCCGGTCAACCTGCGGCAGGCGAACCAGGAGCGCCGGATCGACGCCGGCGTCCGCTCGGGCAAGCTCACCCACCGCGAGGCGGCGCGGCTGAAGGCGCAGCAGGCTTCGATCCGGCAGGAGGAGGCGCGCCTGCGTGCGAGGCACGGCGGCCATCTTACCGCCCGCGACAAGCGGCTGATCCACGCCCGCCAGAACGCCGCGAATGCGCAGATCCTGCACAAGAAGGACAATACGGCGCGCGGGCCGAACAAGCTGAAGATCTAATTCGCGCGAGGCGGCGCCGGCACTCGTTCGGCGCCGCCATTTTCCTTCCGTTGGTGCGCTGCGACGCCTATATCGGCGACATGGCAGACACCCCCCCGATCGCCCCCCAGAACGAGTATGGCGCCTCTTCCATCAAGGTCCTGAAAGGCCTCGACGCTGTTCGCAAGCGGCCGGGCATGTATATCGGCGATACCGACGACGGATCGGGCCTTCACCACATGGTGTTCGAGGTCTCGGACAACGCCATCGACGAGGCGCTGGCCGGGCATTGCGACCGCATCGTCATCATGCTCAACCCCGACGGCTCGGTTTCGGTCGAGGACAATGGTCGCGGCATCCCGACGGGCATCCACCCGCAGGAAGGCGTGTCGGCGGCCGAGGTCATCATGACCCAGCTCCACGCCGGCGGGAAGTTCGACAACGCGAGCGACAGCAACGCCTACAAAGTCTCGGGCGGGTTGCATGGCGTGGGTGTCAGCGTGGTCAACGCGCTGTCCGACACGCTTGACCTCACCATCTGGCGCGACGGTGAGGAGCACCAGATGCGCTTTCGGCGCGGCGATGCGGAGGCGCCGCTCAAGGTGGTGGGTCCGTCGGACCGGCGTGGCACCCGCGTCACCTTCCTGCCCAGCCCCGACACGTTCAAGATCACCGAGTTCGATTTCGAGAAGCTGGAGCATCGCTACCGTGAGCTCGCCTTCCTCAACTCGGGCGTGCGGCTGTTCCTGGTCGACGCGCGCCATGCCGAGAAGAAGGAGATCGAGCTGTTCTACGAGGGCGGGATCGCCGCCTTCGTTAAATATCTCGATCGCGCCAAGGTGCCGTTGATGCCCGATCCGGTGGCGATCACCGGCCAGCGCGACGATGTCGGCATCGACGTCGCGCTGGAGTGGAACGACAGCTATTACGAGCAGGTCCTCTGCTTTACCAACAACATCCCGCAGCGTGACGGCGGCACGCACCTGGCTGCCTTTCGCGCCGCGCTGACGCGCACGCTCAACAACTATGCCGAGAAGTCCGGGCTGCTGAAGAAGGAGAAGGTGAGCCTCACCGGCGACGACATGCGCGAGGGGCTGACCGCGATCGTCTCCGTCAAGCTGCCCGATCCCAAGTTCGGGTCGCAGACCAAGGACAAGCTCGTCTCGTCGGAGGTGCGCCAGCCGCTGGAAAGCCTGATGGCGGACAAGCTCGCCGAGTGGCTGGAGGAAAACCCCGCCCACGGCCGCTCGATCGTCGGCAAGGTGATCGACGCTGCCGCCGCGCGCGAGGCGGCGCGCAAGGCGCGCGAACTCACCCGGCGGAAGGGCGCGATGGACATCGCATCGCTGCCCGGCAAGCTCGCCGACTGCCAGGAGCGCGATCCTGCCAAGTCCGAGCTGTTCATCGTAGAGGGCGACAGCGCCGGCGGCTCCGCCAAGCAGGGCCGCAACCGCCACAACCAGGCGATCCTGCCGCTGAAGGGCAAGATCCTCAACGTCGAGCGCGCGCGCTTCGATCGGATGCTGTCCTCCAAGGAGGTCGGCACGCTGATCCAGGCGCTGGGCACCGGTATCGGCCGCGACGACTTCAACGCCGACAAGTTGCGCTACCACAAGATCGTCATCATGACCGACGCCGACGTCGACGGCGCGCATATCCGCACGCTGCTGCTGACCTTCTTCTACCGGCAGATGCCCGAGCTGATCGCGCGCGGACACCTCTTCATCGCTCAGCCGCCGCTCTATAAGATCACGCGCGCGCGCCACGAGATGTACGTCAAGGATCAGGCCGCGCTCGACGATTATCTGGTCGAGAGCGGCGTAGAAGCGCTGGTGCTCGATACCGCCGAGGGGCGGCGTTCGGGCAACGATCTCCAGACGCTGATCGGTCACGCGCGGCGGATGCGCATGCTGATGGGCTATGTGCCGCGTCGCTACGAGCCGATGATGGTGGAGGCGCTGTCGCTGACCGGGGCGCTGGCACCTGATGCCGACCGCGCGAGTGCGGCGGCGGCGACGGCCGCGTGGCTCGGCCGCGACGATCCCGAGGCGGCATGGACCGGCGAGGCATCGGCCGAGGGTGGCTACCATCTCGTGCGGGGTTGGCGCGGCGTGTCGGACCACCATGTCGTCGATGCGGCGTTCCTGGGCTCTGCCGAGGCGCGCAAGCTCCACGCGCTCGCCGCCGAGCAGGCGGACGCCTACGCGCAGCCGTCGCGGCTCGTGGCGGTCAAGGATGTCGGGCGCGACGAGGGCGAAGGCGAGGACGCCGCGCCCGCCGGCGCGAAGGGCATCGCGATCGGCCGCCCCTCCACGCTGCTGGAGGCGGTGTTCGCGCAAGGACGCAAGGGCGCCGCGATCGCGCGCTACAAAGGGCTGGGCGAGATGAACGCCGAGCAACTTTGGGAAACGACGCTCGATCCGGACAACCGCTCGCTGCTCCGTGTCGAGGTCGCGCAGGCCGACGTCGCCGACGAGATCTTCACCCGCCTGATGGGTGACATCGTCGAGCCGCGTCGCGAGTTCATCCAGGAGAATGCGCTCTCGGTCGCCAATCTCGACGTCTGAACGACGGCCGTCGGGCCGCCTGTTCGGCCGCGCCCATAGCCCGGCCGGGTACCGATGCCGCCCTGCCGTTGCGGTTCGCGCTCAGGCGGAGCCCGGCTCCGACAGCCCGCGATGGACCTGCGCCGCAACGCCGTCCGGCAGCGCGTCTGCGATCGCGCCCATCACCTTGTTCTTGAGCAGCGGCAGGACCTTGTCCTTGTCGGCCGTCAGCGCAGCGAACGCGGCCTTGGCGACGTCGCGCGGATCGTCCTTGTTCTCGGACGCGCCCGCTTTGGTATCCATCATGTCGGCGCGGCTGAAAAAGTTCGTTTCGGTGACGCCCGGCATCAGCACCGTCACGCCGACGTTGGTGTCCTTCAGCTCGTTCCTCAGCGCCTCGCCGAACCAGCGCAGGAACATCTTGGTGGCGCCGTACACCGCCTCGAAGGGATCGGGCATGGTCGCCGCGATCGACGAGGTGAAGAGCAGCTTGCCCGCATCGCGCGCCACCATCGCGGGCAGCACCAGCTTGGTGAGCTGCACGGCGCCGCGCACGTTGAGGTCGATCATCCTCAGCTCGGTAGCGAGATCGGTCTCGACGAACGGGCCGCCAAGGCCGATGCCGGCGTTGACCGCGAGCATGTCGACGGGACGGCCGAGCCGCACGATCGCGTCGTGCAGGCTCGCGACGCCATCCTCGGTGGCAAGATCGGCGGCGTGCTGCTCTATGCGCGCCCCGCCGGTCGACAGCGTCTGCGCCGCCTCGGCAAGGTGCGACCGATCCTCGGCCGCGATCAGCACGTCGAAGCCGTTGCCGACGAACTCGCGCGCGAGTTCCAGCCCGATGCCGTTCGATCCGCCGGTGACGACCGCGAAGCGGCGGTCATTCGAGTCCGCCATGCCGTCTCTCCTCGTTCTCGGGTCGAAGGCTCACATCGTCTTGAGCATCTCGACATGGTTTTGCACCACTGGAACGATGCCACCCGCCGCCGCCTTCAGCGCGGGCGCCGTACCGTCGGTGGCGTAGGCCTTCTGCACCGCCAGCGCCTGGTTGTGCGAGGCTTTCTGCTCCGCCACGTAGCGTGCGTCGCGCGCCGGCCCGCTCTCGCCGTCGAGCTCGGCGACGAGCTCCGTCTGGAGCGGATTGAGCATCGGCGGCGGCGCCTTGACCTTGGATTTGGCGGCGGCGGCCTTGACCTGCGCCGTGCTCTTGGCGTGATCGGCGATCATTTGCTGCGCAAAGGCGCGGATCTTGGGATCCTGCGTCGTCTTGAGCACCGTCTGGCTCGACTGGATCTCGTAGAGATCGCTGGCGCCGGCGGTGGCGACATATTCGGTGGGCGTCATCACCTGCGCCGCGAGCGGGCCGGCCGCGAGCGCGGCGATAACAGCAGCTATGGGAGCGAACCTGGTCATCATCCTATCTCCGGAAAAGCGTGTCAGCGGGCGAATGCGGCCTTGAGCCGGGCGATGCCGTAGTTCTCGGCGTCATAGGCGCCGCGCACCACCTTCCCCATGCCGAAGAACTCGTGGGTGACGCCTGGGAAGGTCTTCTGCTCGACCTTGTCGCCGGCCTTGCGCATCGCCGCCGCCAGCGTCTCGCCGTCGGAGCGCAGCGGATCGATCTGCGCGTTGACGATCGTCGTCGGCGGGAGGCCATGAAGGTCCGCCTTCACCAGATTGACGCGCGGGTCCATCTGATCCGCCTTGGTGGTCGAGTAGTAATAACCGAACCAGTTGAGCATCGCGGTGTTGAGCGGCTTGGCGTTGGCCGCGTCCTTCCTCGACGGCAGGTTCATGTCGCTGTTGGCGATCGGATAGACCGACAGGACGTGGACGGGCGGCGGCAGCCCGTTGTCGCGCGCGTAGATCGCGGTGGCGACGACGAGATTGCCGCCGGCGCTCTCGCCCGCCAATGCGATCTTCCGCGGATCGCCGCCCCACGAGGCGGCGTTCTGCGTCACCCAGCGGTAGGCGGCGGCGGCGTCCTCGTGCTGCGCGGGGAACTTGAACTCGGGCGCGTGGCGATACTCGACCGAGACGACGATGGCGTTGAGCTGCTTCGACAATGCACGCGGCGTGTCGTCATAGGTGTTGATGTCCGCGATCACCCAACCGCCGCCATGATAGTAGACGATGACGGGCATCGGCGTCGCCGCGCCGCCGGCGGCGGACGCCGGCCTGTAGATGCGCGCATACTGCATCGGATCGGAACCGTAGGGCATCTCCTGCGTCACCACCGCCGGATCGGGCGCGGTGGACATGCCCTGCTTGTGCATGACGGCGTGCGCGGCATCGGCGGCGCTCGGCTGGAGCCGGGCCTTGAGCGGCGTCAACGTCTCGATGGGCTTCGCGCCGAGCGCCATCATCTGGTCGAGCACCGCCTGCATGTCGGGCGCCGGCTTCGGCGGCTGCGTGGCGGATGCGGGCGGCGGCGGGGGCGGCGCGGCATCGATCGAGCCGGGCGACTGCGCGAACGCGGCGGCGGACGTGCCGAGCAGCAGCGCTGCGGTGATGGCGATACGACGGCTCATGATGGCTCCCCTGTTCGGCCGGACCGCCGGTGAACCGGTATGCCGTTGTTCGGTTCCTCAAATATTCGGCATACCTCAAAGCCTTGACGTAGATTAGGCGAGTCTCGGTGGTGTGCTCGCCGCTTCGCCGTTGCGCGGGCGGCGACCGCCATGGCAGGGATGGCCACGATGATCCAGCCGCCGTCCCCGCCTGAGGAGCGTGTCGCTGCGCTCGTCCGCCTCCTCGACGTCGAGGAGATCGATCGCGACCTCATGCGGGGCGCGCGCAAGCCCGGCGGCGTCGGCCGAGTGTTCGGGGGCCAGGTGATCGCGCAGGCGCTCGCCTCGGCGACGCGCTCGATCGAGGACGACAAGGTCGCCCACTCGCTCCACGCCTACTTCATGCGCGGCGGCGATGAGGACTGGCCCATCGTGTTCCGCGTGGTGCGCGACTTCGACGGGCGCAGCTTCGCGACGCGCCGCATCATCGCGCTGCAGAAGGGGAAGCCGATCCTCAACATGGCTGCCTCCTTCCAACGGCCGGAGGAAGGGTTCGCGCATCACGCGCCGATGCCGGACGTACCCCGCCCTGACGCATTGCCGACGATGGCGGAACGCATCGACGCGCGTTCGCCCGGCACGATGAACGATCTCGCGCGCGACCGCATGCTCAACGGTCCCATCGAACTTCGTCCGTGCGAGCCGTTCGACGCGGAGCCCGGGGCGCCGCCCTTCCAGTCGACTTGGTTCCGGGCCGTGGCGCCGTTGCCAGAGGATCCGCGAGTCCATCGCGCGGTGCTCGCCTACGCCTCCGACATCGCGCTACTCGGCACGTCGCTACGCGTCCACGGCGGGCTCTGGGACGCCGATACGGTTGTGGCGGCGAGCCTTGATCACGCGCTGTGGCTGCATGAGACGCCGCGCGCCGACGACTGGCTGCTCTACGCGTGCGATAGCCCGTGGGCGGGCGGCGCGAGAGGCTTCAACCGCGGTCTCATCTACGCCGCCGATGGCCGGCTGGTGGCGAGCGCCGCGCAGGAAGGTTTGATCCGCCCCGCGACGAACGCGGGAGCCTAGCCCGGCAGCGAGCGCAACCAGGCAAGCGCCTCGTCGACGTTTGTCTCCATCGGCCGCGTCGCATCGAGGATCAGCGCGCGCTCGGGCGCGCGCGGCTTCTCCAGCGTCGTGAGCTGGCTCGCGAGCAGCGAGGGCGGCATGAAATGGCCGCGCCGCTCAGCGATGCGGTGGCGGAGGACCGCCTCGGGTGCGTCGATGAGCAGGAAGGCGGCGCGCGGCGCCGCTGCCAGCAACCGCTCGCGATAGGCGCGTTTGAGCGCGGAGCAGCTTGCCACCGTCCAGCCTTCCGCCGCGCCGAGCGCGCGCGCGACCGCGTCGAGCCATGGCACGCGATCCGCGTCGTCCAGCGCCACGCCGGCCTTCATCTTAGCGACGTTGACGGGCGGGTGGAGGTCGTCACCCTCGACGAAGCCGCAGCCGAGCGCGTCGGCCAGCGTGCGCCCAAGGCTGGTCTTTCCCGACGCCGAAACGCCCATGACGACGATGGCACGGGGGGCGCCGCTCACGCTCGGTCCATCACGCGGTGCGGGGCCGCCACTCGCGCGCCTGCCAGGCGATCAGTGCGGGCACGCCGATCGCGACGTCGCGCGCGCGCTTGACGAGCGATAGTGCGACCGCGGCGTGCGGATCGATGCCGAACAGCCCGGCGAGCAGCAGGTACGCCGCCTCCTGCACGCCGATCGCGCCGGGGATCGCGAACGCCGCCGTGCGCACCGCGAAGATCAGGCTTTCCAGCGCCAGCATCCGCCCGAACGGCACCGCCGTGCCCATCATCGCCAGCGTCGCCCAGCCGATGCCCGCGCTCATGAGCCAGCCCGCGAGGTTCAGCGCCAGCGATACGGTGATGCGTCCCCGCCGCGCGTATATGCCGTCGAGCTCGGCGCGCAACGCCGCGAGCGGCAGGTCCATGTCGGGCGCGAGCTTGCCGAGCATCGCCGCGCCCATCGACAGCAGCGGGCGCTGCAAGGCAGCGAAGCTCGCGAGCGTCACGATGCCGATCGCCGCGCCGATCCACACCCCGTTCGCCGCCGCCTCGTTGCCCGCCGCGAGGCGGCCGGCGAGCACCACCATCCCGAACAGCGTCACCACCGCCTGGCTACCCATCTCGGTCGTGAGATCGACGATCATCGAGGCATAGACCGGCACCGCCGGCAGGCCTGCCGCCGTCAGCGTGCGCGAACCTACCACCAGCCCGCCGAGCTGAGCGAAGGGTAGGATGTCGCTCGACGCCTCGCGCGCGGTGCGCGCCCAGGCGAACAGCCCGAGGCGATCGACGCCGGCGGCGGGCAGCACCGCCAGCCACGCCGCGCCCAGCACCGCCATCAGCGCCAGCGACATCGTGCACAACGCGGCGAACCCCCCGGCGCCCAACCGCGCCGCCGCCTCCACGAGCGCGGAGAGGCCGACCACGCCCAGCGTCCAGATCCCCGCCGCCATGCCGCAGACGGTCGCCAGCGCGATCGGCCAGCGTAGGCGATTGCTCATGCCGTCGCGGCTTTGCCCTTGGGGATGAAGCGCAGCGCGGTGCGGATCGCCCAGGGCACGAAGCGCGGGCGGATCAGCCGCTCGTCATAGGGCGCGAGGCGGCGCGCATTCTCGGCGAGGCAGATTTCCGCCAACTCGCGGAAGCTGATCTCCACCCCCAGCTCCTTGGAGCCGTTCAGGGTGAAATTGTTCTCCTGCGCCTTGGTGTTCTTGCCCATGCCCTTGGCCATGTCGAGCCGCTCCCAGATCAGGAACGCCCACACCGCGAGCACCTTGGCCTCGAAGATCGGGCGACGCCACCACGGCATCGTGCGCCGCCACCACGCCACCCAGTTGACGAAGAACAGGATGTGGCGCCCTTCCTCGCGCATCACCGGATCGAAGGTATCGATGAGTTCGGGCGGGAAGAAGCCGCTGGCCTGCGCCACCTTGAACAGGCCGAAGCCGAAGAAGCTGTCGATGCACTCCGAATAGCCCGACCGCATGAAGGCGAACTCGGGATCGCGCGGGCGGACATAAGGCGGCGCGGGCTCCAGCTCGATGCCATAAGCCGTCACCATATCGGCGAGCACTACCTTGTGACGCGCCTCCTCGAAGGCGTCCATCTCGATCGCTTGCTTCAGGAGCGGATCGGACACCGTCTCGCCGAAGGTCTTCACGAACAGGCCGGTGCGCCCCTCGGTCTGCACCGCCATGTCCCAGATCGGCAGCGAGGCGATCTTGCCGCGCGTCTCCTCGCTGAGCTTCGGCCAATCGAGCAGCGCGGGCCGGTAGGGATCGTGCGTGTCGAGCAGCGTGCGGCAGAACAGGTCGCGGTGCGCGTCAGAGCCGAGCGGCGCCGGCTCGCCGAGTGCGGGCGCGGAAGGCCCCATGCCGCGATCCATCGCCGTCATTCCCGTCCTCCCAGCTCCGCGAAATGCGCCAGCCGCGCGCCCCGCCGTCCCACCGCCTCGCGCACGTCGCCACCGACGAGCGCCGCGAGTTCGCCGCGGTAGTCGTACCCCGGCGCGTGGCCCGGCCAGTCGTCGACGGTCGCGGGGTGGAGATAGAGTTCGGTGACGCCGGGCGGAAGGGCGTCGATGAGCCTGGCGACGCGCGCCGGCGTCATGTGCCCGGACCAGGCGAGGCCGAGCACGCGATCGGGTACTGCCAGCCCAGCACGCCGGAAACGCCGCGCGACGCTTCTCGCGTAAGGCGCCGCGATGCGCCCGGCGAGGCCGACATGCACCGGCTCGACCGCGCGGAGCAGCGCCAACGGCTCGACGGGCGCTCGCGCCGCACGGAGCCCGTGGCGGCGGCCGTGCTTCAGGATCAGCGCGGCGACCATCGGGTGGAGGTGGAAATGCTTGTGCGCGTTGACGTGATCGAGGGCCAAGCCGGTGGCGGCGAAGGCGTCGAACTGCGCGCCGATCTCGGCATCGAGCTGGCGGCGGACTTGGGGGCGCAGGAAGTTGACGCCGGCAAGCGCCATGTTCGTTCGGAAGCGGGCTGCTCCGTCGACGAGATCGGGCACGTCGCGCGCGGGCAGCGTGGGTCGTCCCTCCACCAGCACGAGGTGCAACCCGACGCCGAGCCCGGGCAGCGCCTTGGCGCGCGCCACCGCGTCGGCGGCGGCGTCGCCCGCGACCATAAGGCTGGCGCAGGTGAGGATGCCGTGCCGGTGGCCACGCTCCACCGCCTCGTTGACGGCGCGCGAGGCGCCGAAATCGTCGGCTGTGACGAGGAGGGTGGGCGCCTCACCCCTCCAATGGTCCCCTCGCAAGGGAGGTTTCACCTTCGGTCCTCCCCCTGCAAGGGGAGGGGGACCATGCGCAGCATGGTGGAGAGGTGCCCTTAGCCTAAGCCGCCTGCTTGCGGTGGCGTAGGAAGCTGAAGAACTCGACGCCCTCGCGCAGGCGGCGCTTCATCATGTCGAAGTCGCGGATCATCTCGCCGACGATCGCGCCCATCTTGCGCGGGCGGAAGTAGAAGCGCTTGTAGAATTCCTCCACCTTGTCGAAGATCACGCTGGCGGGCAGGTGCGGATAGCTGAGCTGCGCGATCTGCGTCCCGCCGTCGGTGAGCAGTTCGTTCGAATTGTCGAACCAGCCGTTCTCGGTCGCCTGCTTGTAGAGGAAGGTGCCGGGATAGGGCGCCGCCAGCGAGACCTGGATGGTGTGCGGATTGATCTCTTTCGCGTACTCGATCGTCTCCTCGATCGTCTCCAGCGTCTCGCCGGGCAACCCCAGGATGAAGGTGCCGTGGATGACGATGCCGAGATCGTGGCAGTCCTTGGTGAACTGCCGCGCGACGTCGACGCGCAGGCCCTTCTTGATGTTGTGCAGGATTTTTTGGTTACCGCTCTCGTAGCCCACCAGCAGCAGGCGGCAGCCGCCGGCCTTCATGATCTCCAGCGTCTTCCTCGGCACGTTGGCCTTGGCGTTGCAGCTCCACGAGACGGGGAAGCCGGGCCTGCCGAAGCCCAGCGCGCCGAGCGCGACCGCGATTTCCTCGATGCGCGGCGCGTTGTCGGTCAGCGTGTCGTCGTCAAAGAAGATCTCCTTCACCTGCGGCATCTCGCGCAGGACGTAGCGCACCTCCTCGACCACGTGCGGGATGGAGCGGGTGCGGTAGTTGTGCCCGCCCACCGTCTGCGGCCACAGGCAGAAGGTGCAGCGGCTCTTGCAGCCGCGCCCGGTGTAGAAGCTGACATAGGGGTGGCGCAGATAGCCGCCGAAATACTTCTCGATCGTCAGGTCGCGCTTGTAGATCGGCGACACGAACGGCAGCGTGTCCATATCCTCGACGACGGCGCGGTCCTTGTTGTGGACGATCGCGCCCGACGCGTCGCGGTAGGAGATGCCGTCCACCTCCGAAAGCGGCATGCCGCTGGCGACGTCCAGCACCGTGAAGTCGAACTCGTTGCGGCACACGAAATCGACCGCCGCGCTCGTGTCCAGCACCTTCTGCGACTCGACCGCCGCCTTGGCGCCAATGAAGCCGATGATCGCGTTGGGGTTGCGCCCCTTGATGAGCTCGGCGGTGTGCACGTCCTGCCGGAACGAGGGCGTGGAGGTGTGGAGGATGACGAGCTCCTTGTCGTCCACCTCGTGCGCGATATCGTCCCAGCTCTGGTCGTGCGCGGGGGCGTCGATGAGGCGCGATCCCTCGACCAGCGCTGCGGGCTGCGCGAGCCATGTCGGATACCAGAAGGAGCGCACCTCACGCTTCATCTGGTAGCGGGCGCCGGCGCCGCCGTCGTAGCCGTCGAACGAAGGGGCCTGGAGGAACAGCGTGCGCAGCGTCATGGGAACTCCTTGGCCGCCGATACGCGGCCGGACGGCTCCATTTTAAGCCTGCTGCCGCGCCAATCAACCGAGCGCGCGAAGAAGGCGGCGACGAAGACGGCGAAGGAGAGGCCGTCGCGCCACGGCAGTAACCAGGCGGATGCGGTGCGCCGCGCCCCGCCGCCCAGCCGCGCGGCGGCGGCATCCACCGTCCGCCACAGCAGCAGGCGCGCCAGGACGGCGAGCGCGAGCAGCGCCAGCCCCGCGCGCGGCGTCGCGGCGCAGGCGATCAGCGTCAGCGGTATGGGATAGGTGAGGATCGTGCCGATCTGGCCGCCGGGATTGATCCGCAGGATCGTCGCGGCCCAGCGCAGCTCGTGCCGCCACACCGCCGCGAGACTCGGCTCGTCGCAGCCGTGGACGAGCATCATCGCCGGCACCACCACGCGCAGGCCCTGCGCGCGCACCGCCTCGCCGAGCGCGTAATCGTCGGCCAGCGAGTCGGCAAAGGGCATGAAGCCGCCGGCCGCCGCAAGGGTGCGCGCGCGCAGCGCGATCGTCGATCCCATGCCCGGCCGCGCCAGCCCGAGCCTCAGGCCCACGAGCAGCTGGGGCAGGAAATGATAGCTGATCCCGGCGGCGGCCAGCACCGACCAGCGCCCGGCATCGCCGCGCCCTCGATAAAGGCAGGTGGCGGCGCCCACGCCCGGTTCGCCAAGCGCGCCCGCCAGCCGCCGCAGATAGTCGCGCGGCACCGCCATGTCGCTGTCGCTGAGCACCACCATGTCGTGGCTCGCCGCCGGCCCCATGTTGATGAGGTTGGAGACCTTGGCGTTGCCGCCGTGGCGCGTCGCGTCGCGGATGAGGACGACGTTCGCGGTCGCAGGAAGCGAGGAGACCACCGCGATCGCTTGATCGTCGGCGCGCTGCACGCCCGCCACCATCTCGATCGGTGCGGCCCAATCCTGATCGAGGAAGGTCATGAGGTTGTCGCGCAGGCGAGGCTCGGCGCCGTGCAGCGGCTTCAGCAGCGACACGGGCTCGGCCGGCCCGACGGGCGCCGCGCCCCGGCCGAAGCCCGCCACCGCCCACGCCGCGAACAGCGTGTAGGCTACCGCCGCGCCGGCGAGGAGCGCGGGCATCCAGACGATGATCGTCACCCCGCCTCCTTACCGTTCCGCCATGTCCGTGCCGCAAGCCTTTCCAAAGCCCCGCACCCGCGCATAGAAGCCCGCGTCATGGCGGGTGAGACGATCCTTGTCACCGGCGTGTCCGGCTTCGTCGGCGCCGCCGTGGCGCGGACGTTCGCGGGTGCCGGGTGGCGCGTGCGCGGCCTCGTGCGCGCGTCCAGCCCGCGCGCCAACCTGCGCGCCTTCCCCGGCGCGATCGTCGAGGGCGACATGCGCGACGAGGGCGCCGTGGCGCGCGCGCTCGAAGGCTGCGCCGGTCTGGCCCACGTCGCCGCCGACTATCGGCTGTGGGCGCGCGATCCGGAGGAAATCGTGCGCGCCAATCGAGAGGGCACGGCCGCGACGATGCGCGCGGCGCGCTCGTCGCGGGTCGGCCGCATCGTCTACACCAGCAGCGTCGCGACGATCCCGCCGAGGCCGCACGCCGCCGCCGACGAGACGGCGCCGCTCGATCCCGACGCCGTGGTCGGCGCCTACAAGCGATCCAAGGCGATCGCCGAGCGCATCGTCGCCGACATGGTGGCGGACGGCCTGCCCGCCGTGATCGTCAACCCGTCCACCCCGATCGGCCCGCGCGACGTCAAGCCGACGCCGACGGGGCGCATTCTGGTCGATGCCGCGACCGGGCGCACGCCCGCCTATGTCGATACCGGGCTCAACCTCGTCCACGTCGACGACGTCGCCGCCGGCCACCTCGCGGCATTCGAGCGCGGCGCGATCGGCCGCCGCTACATTCTCGGCGGCGAGGACGTGCCGCTCAAGGATTTGCTCGCCGAGCTGGCGCGGCAGACGGGCCGCCGCCCGGCCCGCGTGAAGCTGCCGGTGCGGCCGCTGATCCCGCTCGCTCACGCGGCGGAGGCGTGGGCGCGGGTGACGGGGCGCGAACCGCGCCTCACGCTCGACACGCTGCGCATGGCGGGGCACCACATGTATTACAGCAGCGCGCGCGCGAAGGCCGAGCTCGGCTACGCCGCGCGGCCGTGGCAGCAGGCGGTGGCGGACGCGCTCGGCTGGTTTCGGGCGGAGGGGATGATCCGGTGACGGCGGCGGCGCTGCTCTCGCTCGGCATCTGGCTGGGGCTGCTCGCGTTCCGCAACGGCTTCTGGCTGGCGCGCGACACGGACTTGGCCCCGGCGCCCGCGCCGCCGCGCTGGCCGGCGGTGACGGCGGTGATCCCCGCGCGCGACGAGGCGGCGGTGATCTCGGCGAGCCTGCGCTCCGTCCTCGCGCAGGCCTATCCGGGCGAGCTGCGCGTCGTCCTCGTCGACGATCACAGCACCGACGGCACTGCCGCGATCGCGCGGGATGCCGCCGGCGACGATCCGCGCCTCTCGATTGTGCCGAGCCGACCGTTGCCCGCCGGCTGGACGGGCAAGCTGTGGGCGATCGACACCGGCGTCCATGCGGCCGGCGCGACCGACTGGTGGTGGTTCACCGATGCCGACATCGCCCACGCGCCCGACGTGCTCGCCTCGCTGGTGGCGCGCGGGGAGGGGGAGCGGCTGACGCTCGTGTCGCTGATGGCGCGGCTCGCCACGGATACGGCGGCCGAGCGCGCGATCATTCCCGCCTTCGTGCTGTTCTTCCAGATGCTCTATCCCTTCGCGCGCGTGAACCGGCCGGGCGGAACGGCGGCAGCCGCCGGCGGCTGCGCGCTGGTCCGCGCGGATGCGTTCGCGCGGGCGGGCGGCATGGCCGCTATCGCCGGGCGGATCATCGACGATTGTGCGCTGGGGGCGCTGATGAAACGGCAGGGCGCGATACGGCTGATGCTCACCCGGCGTTCGCGCAGCATCCGCTCCTACGGCGGCTGGCGGGGCGTCTTCGACATGATCGCGCGCTCGGCCTACGCGCAGCTCGGGTATTCTCCGCTCGTGCTGGCGGGCACCATCGCTGCGCTCGCGCTGACGTTCGCGGGGCCGCCCCTCGCCGCGCTCGCCGGCGGTGGCGCGGCGCGCGCGGCGGGGCTCGCGGCGTGGGGGCTGATGGCGGTGGCGGCGCTGCCGATCCTGCGTTTCTACCGCCAATCGCCGCTGTGGGCGCTTGCCATGCCAGCGATCGGCGTCTTCTACGGCGCGTCGACCTTCTGGTCGGCGGTGCGCCATAATCGCGGGCGGGGCGGCATGTGGAAGGGCCGCGCGCAGGCTGGGATGGGGCGGGCGTGAGCAAGGCGGCGGCGCTCGCCTCGGGCAAGGGGCACCGGGACGAGAATTTTCCCGTGGCCTCGCGGCTGATCGCGCCGCGCCACCGCGCGCCCATCATGGCCTTCTACGCCTTCGCCCGCGCCGCCGACGACGTTGCCGATCATCCCACCGCCGGCGCCTACGACAAACTCGCGCGGCTGACGTCGATGCGCGCCACGCTGATGGGCGAAGGCGATGCCGAACCCACCGCCGCCGCGCTCCGCGTCGCGCAGGCCGAGCGCGGCCTGTCGACATCGCACGCGCTCGATCTGCTGGAGGCGTTCCGCCGCGACGTCACCAAGGGCCGCTACGCCGATTGGGACGACCTGCTCGGCTATTGCACCGTCTCGGCCATGCCGGTCGGCCGCTTCGTGCTCGACGTCCATGGCGAGCCCGCCACGCTGTGGCCCGCCAACGACGCGCTCTGCGCCGCCCTCCAGATCGTCAACCACCTTCAGGATTGTGCGAAGGACTACCGCGCGCTCAACCGCGTCTACATCCCCGCGGACCTGCTGCCCGATCCGTCCGCGCTCGCGGCGCCGCGCTCCTCGCCGACACTGCGCGCCGCGATCCTGGCGCTGGCGGTAAAGTGCCGCGAGCTGCTGCGCCGCTCGGCCGGCTTCGCGAACGCAATCCGGGATCGTCGCCTCGGCACCGAGGTGGCGGTGATCCAGCGGCTCGCCGAGGATTTGACGGCCAGGCTGATCGCGCGCGATCCGCTCCACCAGCGCGTCCACCACCACAAAGCGGAGGCCGCTCTGCTCGCCGCCAGCGCGGCGATCCCTCGGATGCTCGCGCCCCGAATGGCCGGACGTTGACCGCGCCCGTCGCCGCCAAGTCGAGCTTCTACGCGGGGATGCGCGTGCTCCCCAAGTCGGAGCGTCATGCGATGTACGCGATCTACGCCTTCGCGCGCGCCGTCGACGACATCGCCGACGATCTCTGCGGCGATGTCGCCGACCGCACTCGCGCGCTCGACGTGTGGCGGGCTGACATCGCGGCGCTATACGCTGGCGGCGATCCCGGGCGGGCGGTGGAACTCGCCGGTCCGGTCCGCCGCTTCGGCCTTTCTCGGACGGATTTCGAGGCGGTGATCGACGGCATGGCGATGGACGTCGCGTCCGACATGCGCTGGCCGGACGCGGCGACGCTGGATCTCTACTGCGATCGCGTCGCCTCCGCCGTGGGCCGCTTGTCGGTCGACGTGTTCGGGATGGAGCGCGAGGTGGGTGTCCGCCTGTCGCACCATCTCGGCCGCGCGTTGCAGCTCACCAACATCCTGCGGGACATCGACGAGGATGCCGCGATCGGCCGCGTCTACCTGCCGCGCGAGGCGCTCGAAGGCGCGGGCATCGAGATCGGTAACGTCGCCGCCGTCGTCGGCGATCCGCGGCTGTACGCCGCCTGCCGCCCGGTCGCGGCCGAGGCGCGACGGCACTTCGTCGAGGCCGAGCGCATCCTGGCGGCACGCCCGCGCGGCCACTTGATCGCGCCCCAGCTGATGGCGGCGGCCTATGCGGAGCTGCTGCGGCGGATGGAAAGCGCTGGCTGGACCGCGCCGCGCGCGCGTGTCCGCCACAACCGCATCGCATTCGCCTGGAGGCTAGTCAGGCTCAGGCTCAGGCAATGATGCGGGTCCATGTCGTGGGCGGCGGGCTGGCCGGCCTCGCCGCCGCCGTGTCGCTGGTCGCCGAGGGGCGCGCGGTGACGCTGAGCGAGGCGAGCCCGCAGGCCGGCGGTCGCTGCCGTTCCTATCACGACCGCCAGCTCGGCCTTACGATCGACAACGGCAATCACCTGCTGCTCTCGGGCAATCACGCGGCGATGCGTTACCTCGCGACGATCGGCGCGTCCGATCGGTTGACGGGCCCGGCGCGGGCGCGGCTCGACTTTTTCGATCGCGCGAGCGGCGAGCGCTGGGCGGTCGCGCCCAACCGCGGACGCGTGCCATGGTGGCTGTTCTCGCGGGCGCGGCGAGTGCCGGGTACAAGCGTCGCTGACTACCTTGCGCTTGCCCGCCTCGTCGCCGCACGACGTGATGCCATGGTGGCGGAGACGATCCCGACCGACGGCGCGCTGTGGCGGCGCTTGATCGAACCGTTCCTGGTGGCGGTGCTCAACACTCCTGCGCGCGGCGGGTCGGCGGCGCTCGCCGGCGCAGTGATCGCCGAGACGCTGGCAAAGGGCGCTGCCGCGTGCCGGCCGCTGGTGGCGACACCGACGCTGTCCGCCGCCTTCGTCGATCCCGCGCTGGACTGGTTGCGGGAGCGCGGTGCCGACGTCCGCCTGGGTCGTCGCTTGCGCGGTCTGGAGGTCGCCGACGGCCGCGTCGCCGCACTCGATTTTGCGGACGGACGCGAGGCGCTGGGGCCGGAAGACGGCGTTGTGCTCGCGGTGCCCGCCTGGGTGGCGACAACGCTGCTGCCGGGCCTCGCCGTGCCCACCAAGCACCACGCCATCGTCAACGCGCATTTCCGGATCGCGGCGCCCGCCGGCGCGCCGCCGATCGTGGGCGTGATCGGCGGCACCGCCGAGTGGGTGTTCGCCTTTCCCGATCGGCTGTCCGTCACAATCAGCGCCGCCGATCGCCACCTCGACACCGACCGCGAGACGTTGGCGCAGGCGATCTGGGCGGATGTCGCCGCCGTCCACGGGCTCGACGGCGAAATGCCCGCATGGCAGCTCGTGCGCGAGAAGCGCGCCACCTTCTCCGCCACGCCCGCGCAGGATGCGCTGCGGCCGGAGCCGACAGCGCCCGGCTTCGCCAACCTGGCGCTCGCCGGCGACTGGACCCGCACGGGGCTTCCGGCGACGATCGAAGCTGCTATCCGCTCGGGCAATCGGGCGGCTCGGATCGTCGCGGGCGGAGACGGGCGTGCTGCGTGACTTGGGAGTGAGCGCAAGCGAGGCCGCGCCCGATCCGCTCGAAGCCATCGACGCCGCCGTGTCACGCGCCCGCGACGCGCTCCTCGCCGCCCAGCGCGACGACGGTCACTGGGTGTTCGAGCTGGAGGCCGATGCTACCATTCCGGCCGAGTATATCCTGCTCCGCCACTATCTCGGCGAGCCCGACGACCTTGCGCTGGAGGCCGCGATCGGCCGCTACCTGCGCCGCATCCAGGGCGTGCACGGCGGCTGGAGCCTCTACCATGAGGGCGGCTTCGACGTCTCGGCGACGGTGAAGGCCTATTACGCGCTGAAGATGATCGGCGACGATACCGACGCGCCGCACATGGCGCGCGCTCGCGCAGAGGTGCTGAAGCGTGGCGGCGCGGGCGCGGTCAACGTCTTCACCCGGATCCAGCTCGCGCTGTTCGGCGCGGGATCGTGGGAGACGGTGCCCGAAGTACCCGTCGAGCTGATCCTCGCGCCGGGCTGGTTCCCGATTCGGCTGTCGCGCTTCAGCTACTGGGCGCGCACCGTCGTCGTTCCGCTGCTCGTGCTCTGCGCGCTGCGACCGAGGGCGCGCAATCCGCGCTGCGTCCGAGTGGACGAGCTGTTTCTGCCCGGTCATCGTCCTCTGGCGCGCGCGCTGCCGGGCAAGTGGGCGTGGGAGAGGGGCTTCGCCGCCCTCGACACGGTGCTCCGGCGCGGCCGGCCGCTGTGGCCGCGCGCATTGCGCCGCCGTGCGATCCGGGTGTGCGAAGCGTGGGTAATTGAGCGGCTGAACGGCGAGGACGGTCTTGGCGCCATCTATCCCGCGATGGCCAACAGCGTGATGATGTTCGATGCGCTCGGCTACCCGCCCGACCAGCCGCACCGCGCGATCGCGCGCGCATCCGTCGAGGCGCTGCTGGTGCGCCGGCCGGACGGCGAGGTTTACTGTCAGCCCTGCGTATCGCCGGTGTGGGACACGGCGCTCGCCGCGCACGCCATGCTCGAGGCGGGTGGGGACGTGGCGGAGGCGGCGGCCGATCGTGGCCTCGCCTGGCTCGCGCCGCTCCAGATTACCGAGGTGGCGGGCGACTGGGCGGAGCAGCGGCCGGACGTGGCGCCCGGCGGCTGGGCCTTCCAGTATCGGAACGATCATTATCCCGATCTCGACGACACCGCCGTCGTGGCGATGGCAATGGATCGCGCCGCCCCGCGATCCGATGGCGACTATGCGGACGCAATCCGGCGCGGCGCCGACTGGTGCGCAGGGCTGCAGAGCGCGGACGGCGGCTTCGCGGCGTTCGATGCCGACAACACGCACTTCTACCTCAACGACATCCCCTTCGCCGATCACGGCGCGCTGCTCGATCCGCCCACCGCCGACGTCACCGCGCGCGTCGTCTCGATGCTGGCGCAGTTGGGCGAGCCGGCCGACAGCCCGCGCATGAAGGCCGCGCTCGATTGGCTCGCGAAGGATCAGCTTACCGAGGGAAGCTGGTGGGGGCGCTGGGGCGTGAACTACATCTACGGCACCTGGTCGGTGCTCTGCGCGCTGAACGCGGCAGGGGTGGCCCCGGCCGACGCGATCGTGCGGCGTGCGGTACGCTGGCTGATCGCGATCCAGAACGCCGACGGCGGCTGGGGCGAGAGCTGCGACAGCTACGCGCTGGATCGCAAGGGGCATGTGCCGGCGCCGTCCGTCGCCAGTCAGACGGCTTGGGCGCTGCTCGGCCTGATGGCGGCGGGCGAGGTGGATCACCCGGCGGTGACGCGTGGCGTCTCCTGGCTCCAGCGTCACCAGGACGCGGACGGGCTGTGGGGGCAGGAGCATTACACGGGCGGCGGCTTCCCGCGCGTCTTCTACCTGCGCTATCACGGCTACCCGAAATATTTCCCGCTGTGGGCGCTCGCCCGCTACCGCAACCTCAAGCGCGGCAACGCGCGGCGCGTCGGGTTCGGCATGTGACCCTGCTTGTCGCGTGCGGGCTGAAGCGCGAAGCGCGATGGCTGCACGCCGAAGGGGTCGAGGCAGTGGCGGGCGGCGGCGACGAAGCGGCGCTGGAAGCCGCGCTCGAGGCGGCGGTGCCGCGTGCCCGCGCGATCATGAGCGTCGGCTTCGCGGGCGGCCTGGCGCCGCGCATGGCGGCGGGAGAGTGGGTGGTCGGCACGATCGCGCCCACCGGCATGGAGCGGCGCGAGTGGAGCGTCGGCGCCGGCGCCTCGCGCACCAAGTCGACGCGCATCGGCGAGGCGCGGCCGGAGCCGGGCCAGCAAAGCGAGGAGACCCGCCGCTGGATCCACGCGCTGTCCCGCATCCTGGGCGGCGTGGTAGTCGGCCGCATCCATGGCAGCCGCGCGATCGTCGCCAGCGTGGCCGAGAAGCACGCGCTGCACCTCTCCTCGCGCGCGGTCGCGGTGGACATGGAGAGCCACGTCGCGGCGCGGGTGGCGGCGCGCCACGGCCTTCCCTTCGCGGTGGCGCGCGTGATCTCCGACGCTGCCGACCGCGCGCTGCCGCCGGCGATTCAGGTGGCGATGGGCGCCAGCGGCGGGTTGGCGGTAGGTGCGATCCTGCTCTCGATCCTCAGGCGGCCGTGGCAGGTGCCGGCTCTGCTCCGCTTCACGCGCGATGCGTGGCGGGCGGGCAGGGTGCTGCGCCAAGGTTGGCGGCGGCTGGCGGCGGCAGGGTTCGGCCTGGATCCCGCGTAGGCGCGCAGCCTATCTCCGTTCGTGCTGAGCTTGTCGAAGCACCGTCTTCTGCGCCGGGAAAGGCAACCTCCGATAGGCTCAGGGCAAACGGAACAGCTTACCCCGCCACCCTTCGCTTGGCCGCCGGCTGCTCCGCCCTGATCCGCGCCAATTCGCGCTCGACGTGGGTGGAGTAGGTCTCCGCCGCCGGCCGCGCCTGCGAAAGGTCCACGTCGGGCGCCATCGGCCCCTCGGTGCGCACGCCCTTGATCGCCACGCGCGCGAGCTTGAGCGGGTTGCGGATCGCGTCTGCCGCCGCCGTGCCCTCGAAACCGCAATGGACCATGCAGTCCGCGCACTTCTCGTAGCGGCCGACGCCGTAAGCCTGCCACTCGGTCTCCGCCATCAGCTCGCCGAAGCTCTTGGCGTAGCCTTCGTTGAGGAGATAACAGGGCTTCTGCCATCCGAAAACGTTGCGTAACGGCATCGACCAGGGCGTGCACTCGTAGCTCTGGTTGCCCGCCAGGAAATCGAGGAACAGCGGCGACTGGGTGAAGCTCCACGCCTTGCCGCCCCGCCCGCGCGCGAACACGTCGCGGAAGAACTGCTTGGTGCGCTCGCGGTTCAGGAAGTGCGCCTGATCGGGCGCGCGTTCGTAGGCGTAGCCGGGCGAGATGGTGATCTCGACGCCGAGCGTCTCCATCTCGTCGAAGAAGGCGGCGAGGCGGGCGGGATCGGCGCCGTCGAACACGGTGCAGTTCACCTGCACGCGGAAGCCCTTGGCGATGGCGAGGTCGATCGCCTCGCGCGCGATGTCGTAGGTGCCGTCCTGCGAAACCGCCGTGTCGTGCATCCCGCGATCGCCGTCGAGGTGGATCGACCAGGCGAAGAAGGGATGGGGCTTGTAGTCGTCGATCTTCTTCTTGAGCAGCAGCGCGTTGGTGCAGAAGATCACGAACTTCTTGCGATCCAAGAAGCCCTTGACGATGCGCGGCATATCACGGTGGAGCAGCGGCTCGCCGCCCGCGATCGAGACGGCGGGGGCGCCGCACTCGTCGATCGCCTCCATGCACTGATCGTAGCTGAGGCGCTGGTTGAGGATTTCGTCCGGATAGTCGATCTTGCCGCAGCCCTTGCAGGCGAGGTTGCAGCGGAACAGCGGCTCCAGCATCAGCACCATGGGATGGCGCTCGCGCTTCAGCGTCTTGGTGACGGCGTAGGTGCCGAGGCGCGCGAGGACGGAGATGGGAAGGGCCATGCTGTGCTAATCCTCAGGCCGCAGCGCGATTGCGCGAAGGCAGGCGATCGAGCGCCGGGGGCAGGCGGAACTGGAGAGTCTCCTCGATCCCGTCCAGCGTCTCGACGGTGACGGGGTGGAGCGCCGCGATGGCGGCGATGACGCTCTGCACCAGCTCCTCGGGCGCGGACGCGCCGGCGGTGAGGCCCACCGTTCGCACGCCATCGAGCCATGCGGGATCAAGCTCGCTGCCGTCGTCAAGCAGGTAGGAGGGCTTGCCCATCTCCTCCCCGATCTCGCGCAGGCGGCGCGAGTTGGAGCTCTTGGAGCTGCCCACCACCAGCAGCAGGTCGGCCTGGGCGCAGAGATCGCGCACCGCCGCTTGCCGGTTCTGCGTGGCGTAGCAGATGTCTGCGGTATCCGGTCCGGTCACGTCGGCGAAGCGGGCGCGCAGCGCCGCGATGATCGCACGCGTATCGTCCACCGCCAGCGTCGTTTGGGTTATGTAGGAGACGGGCGCGTCTTCGGCGACAGGCAGCGCCGCCACCTCCTCCGGCGTGCCGACGAGATGCACCTCGCCCTCGATCTGGCCAAGCGTGCCCACCACCTCGGGATGGCCGGCATGGCCGATCAGCACGAGCACCCGGCCCCTGCGGACATATTTGCGGCCTTGGACATGCACCTTCGTGACGAGCGGGCACGTCGCGTCGATCACGGGAAGCCCACGCGCGGCGGCGGCCTTCTCCACCTCGCGCGCGACGCCGTGCGCGGAGAAGACGGTGACGGCGCCGTCCGGCACGTCCGACAATTCCTCCACGAAAACCGCGCCCTTGGCGCGCAACGTCTCGACGACGTGGCGGTTGTGGACGATCTCGTGGCGAACGAACACCGGCGCGCCGACTTTGTCGAGCGCGCGGTCGACGATGTCGATCGCCCGGATGACGCCCGCGCAGAAACCGCGCGGCTGGGCGAGGAGCACCTTCATCATGGTCCCCCTATAGGGCTTCGCGTGCCGGTGCGGAAGGGCGGGGAGCGGCGTCGCGATCGGGACGTTCAGCGTGATGAAGGCCGATTCCGGCCAAATACGTCCCGAACCGAGTACGTCCCTAACCGAGGAGAGCCCATGCGCCGTCACCCACTCGCGCTCGCCATCGCGCTCGCCATGCCGGCCGTCGCCCGCGCGCAATCCGATCCGGTGGCGCGCGTGACCGCCTACGATGCGCGCATCAATGCGATCGAGAAGGCGGGCGGCGGGCAGGCGCAGCGCACCGACAAGTTCGAGGCCGTGGTGCGCGACACCTACGACATGCCGACGATCGCGGAGCTGATCGCCGGCTCGGCTTGGGCCAAGGCGTCGCCTGCGGATCGCCAGGCGGCGATCGCGGCGCTGACGCGGCACTCGGCGGCGTCGCTCGCCAAGAACTTCAAGGGGCCGGGCGCCACTGCCTTCCGGGTCGATCCTACCCCGATCGATCGCGCGGGTTCGCGGATCGTGAAGGTGACCGTGGGCACGGACACGCTGTTCTACCGCTTCGGCAGGGCCGGCATCGTCGACGTCATTTCGGGCGGGGTGAGCAACCTGGCGCTCCAGCGCGCCGATCTCGCCGCCACGCTGGCGTCCGGCGGGGTGGCCGCGATGACGGCCAAGCTCAGGCAGCTCGACGCCGCGAAATAGGCCCGAGCAGCGCCGGCTCGAACACCAGCGCGCACACCAGCGTCCAGGCGAGCGAGATCAGCAGGATCTTGCCCATGCTGGCGGTACCGGGGTGGTGCGAGAGCCATAGCGAGCCGAACGCGGTGCCCGTCGCCAGCGCCGAGAAGAAGATCGCGCGGGCAAGCGGGGAGGCGAGCAGCGCGCCCTCGCCGTTGCGCCACGCCACCACGAAGTAGATGTGGAAGGCCACGCCCACCCCGAACAGCAGCGGGAAGGCGATGATGTTGGCGAAGTTGATCGGCTGCCCGATCGCCACGCAGGTGCCCAGCGTCAGGAAGCCGGAGAGCACGACGGGCGCGAGCGTGAACGCGGTCTCGCGCACGCTGCGCAGCATCAGCACCAGCAGCAGGCTGACGGCGGCGAGCGCGAGCAGACCGGCCTCCACGAACGCGCCCGCTATCGTGCCAGCCGCGCCCTGCGCCGAGACGGCCGGGCCGCCCGCCTGCGGCGCCACCGCCGTGACCGCGCGGACGAAGCGGCGCAGGCCGGTCTCGTCGCGATAGCCCCTCGCGGCCGTCAGCTCGATCCGCACCTGCCCGTCGCGCGCGACCCAGTCGTCGCGCAGGTCCGCCGGCAGCGTCGCGAGCGTCACCGGCGTCGCCGACAGGATCGCGCGGAGCTGATCGAGCATCGCGGCGAGTGGCGGCACCAGCATGTCGGTCGCGGTGGCGCGCGCGGCGGACGACCCGAAGGCGAGCCGCGCGAAGGCAGCGGCAAGGCGGCGCGCGGGTTCGGCGCCCGGCCCACCCGTTCGCGCGGCGACGGCGAGCGCGCGCGCGGTGTCACCCAGCGCGGTTGCGGTCTCCGCGTCGGTCGGCGGCGGCAGCGCCATCAGCGGATCCAGCGAGAAGCCGAGCAGCGCCTGCGCGTCGGCGATCGCGGCGAGCTTGGGGCCTTGATCGGCGGGCACGAAGCTCTCGATCGTCACCGCGCCGCCCACCTCCGGCAGCGCCGCCAGCCGCTTGGCCAGCGCGCGGGCGCGGGGCAGATCCTGGGCGAGCAGCTCGATCGTGTTGGGATCGCGCAACGGATCGGCGGCGAGATCGCGCAGCGTGCGCATCGCCTCGCTATCCGCCGGGCGCAGGTTCAGCGGATCGAAATCGAAGCGGACCAGCGGTAGTGTCGCGATGCTCAGCCCCATGCCCGCCACGAACGCGATCAGCACGGCGCGGCGGTGCCGTGCCAGCCACGCGTCGGCGGAGGCGAGGCCGGGCGAGCCGATCTCGGCTGCCGGGCGGGGCGGCGGCAATAGCAGCAACAACGCAGGTAGCATCGTGACGCTCAGGCCCAGCGCCACCACCATGCCCACCGCCGCGATCAGCCCCAGCTCGGCGATGCCGACATAGTCGGTGGGCAGGAAGGCGAGGAAGCCCAGCGCCACCGCGCCGGCGGCGAGCAGCAGTTGATGCCCGATCGCGCCCGTCGCCGCCGCGATCGCGTCCGCCGGCGCCATGCCGCCATGCCGCTCCGCCTGGAAGCGCACCGCGAGCTGGATGCCGAAATCCACGCCCAGCCCGACGAACAGGGGGATGAAGGCGATCGAGATGAGGTTGAGCGTGCCCACCATCGCCAGCCCGGCGGCGGTGGTGACGGCGAGCCCCGCCAGCGTCGTCAGCAGGATCGCGGCGGTGGCGCGCCACGATCCCGTCGCCAGCCTGAGCGTCGCCAGCATCGCGAGGATCATCGCCCCCGCCACCAGCCACCAATTGTCCGTGAGGCTGGCGAACTCCTCGTCGGAGAGCGGCGTGTTGCCGGTGAGCCGCACGGTTACGCCGTGCGCGGGATCGAGGCGCAGCCCGGCGGCGGCGGCGCGCACCGCGTCCTCGGCGGCCGCCCCCGGCGACAGCGCGTCGTAATCGAGCACCGGGCTCGCGATCACGAGCTGGCGCGTCGGCGCGGCAGGGCCGCCGGCCGCCAGCATCGCCTGCCACGAGAAGAAGGCGGATTGGCCGGCCGCTCGGGCGTCGAGCGAGCCGGCCAGCGCCGCCATCGGCTTGGCGAATTGGCCGAGCGTCGCGTTGCCCGTCGCCACGCCCCGCACGAAAGTGCCAACCGTGGTCGCGATGCCGCGCAGCGAAGGATCGGCGGCGAGCGGACCCAGGAAGGGCTGCGCCTTCACCATCGCGTCGGTGGCGGCGCGGACTTGCGCCAGCTCCGCGAACAGCAGGCCGTGCGAGTCGAAGAAGGGGCCGCCATCGGGGCGCGACACGGCGCGGAAGTGGGCGCGGTCGGCCGCCAGCCGGGCGGCGAGCGACGCGGCGCCGGTGCGGGCGAGCTCGGGCGTGCGGCCGTCCACCACCGCCACGATCACGTCGGTGCCGCGCGGGAAGGCGGCGTCCATCCGGCGCTCCGCCAGCCGCCACGGGACGGTGGGCGCGATGAGATCGGTGGCGTCCGTCGTCATGCGGAAGCGCAGGCCGGCGAAGGCGAGGCTCGCGACGACGAGGATCAGCGTGGCGACGAGGACGGTGCGCGGCCGCCGGCAGGCCAGCCCCGCCGCCCGGCCGAGCGGATGCGTCACGGAGCGATCAGGGGATCTTGTGGATCGCGAAGCCGATCTTCTGCGGCGCGGCGGCGTGCGTGAAGGCGCAGTCCGCGAACTTGGGCTTCGACATCTTCACGCGCACGTCGTTGGAGAAGCCGACCTGTTCGATGGGCAGCCCGATGAGGTTGCGGTCCGCCTTGCCGTTGCCGTTTGCGTCCCAGTAGGCGGCCGAGGCGTAGCGGCCGGGCGGCACGTTCGCGACGGTGACGACGGTAGTTCCAGCGACCGCCTGCGCCTCGCCTGAATACCCGCAGTCCGGCTGGAGGAAGCTCGCCTCCGGGCAGATGTCGACGTGGACCTTGCCCTCGGCGGCGCCGATGCCGGCGACCGCGACGGTGATGGTCGATCCGCCCGGTGCGGCGACGGCGGCGGCGGGCGAGAGGGCCAGCGCCAGCGGCGCGAGGAGGATCATGCGCATGGGCGGCGACTATGCCGCCGGGCGCCCCGCCTGTCGAGCCTCGCGGTAGAGCCGGGCATAGGCAGCGGCGGGCGCGTCCCACGAGATGTCGGCGGCCATGCCGTTGGCGCGCAGCCGCCGCCACGCCGCCTTGTCGCGGTGGAGCGTGGTCGTCCGCCCGATGGCGTGGAGGAGTGCGCCGGCGTCGTCGGGCGCGAACTGGACGCCGGTGGCGACGCCCGCCGAAAGCGCCGCCGGATTGGCGTCGATCACCGTGTCGGCGAGCCCGCCTGTGCGCGCCACCACCGGCACGCAGCCGTAGCGCAGCGCGCAAAGCTGGGTCAGCCCGCACGGCTCGAAGCGGGAGGGCACGAGCAGCGCGTCGGCACCCGCCTGCATCTGGTGCGCACGTGCCTCGTCATAGCCGATGAAGACGCCGACGCGGCCCGGATGCGCGGCGGCAGCTTGCGCGAAGCCGCGCTCCAAAGCCGGATCGCCGGCGCCGATCAGCGCCAGCCGGCCGCCGTCCGAGACCAGAGCGGGCAGTGCGTCGAGCAGCAGGTCGAGCCCCTTCTGCTGGCTGAGCCGGCTTACCACGCCGAACAGCGGGCCGTCGTCGGCCTCCAGCCCGAACGCCGCACCCAGTGCGGCGCGGTTGGCGGCGCGGCCGGCGAGGCGGTGGCGGGTATAGGGCCGCGCGATCAGCGGATCTCTGGCCGGATCCCACACGGTGGTGTCGATGCCGTTGAGGATGCCCGTCACGTCGCGCCCGCGTGCCGCGATCAGCCCGCCCAGCCCGACGCCGCCGGCCTCCGTGGCGATCTCGCGCGCGTAGCTTGGCGACACGGTGGTGACGCGGGTGGCGAAGCGTAAGCCCGCCTTCAGGAAGCCGATGCCCCCGAAATACTCGACGCCGTCGATCGTCATCGCGGTGTCAGGCAGGCCGAGTTCGGGCAGCAGCGCGGGCTCGAAGCGGCCTTGGAAAGCGAGATTGTGGACGGTGAGCACGCTCGGCACGTCCACGCCGCCGTAATAGAGATAGGCGGGCGCGAGGCCCGCCTGCCAGTCGTGCGCGTGGACCAGCTCCGGCCGCCAGCCGGGGATCGCGCCCGCCGCGATCGCCGCCGCCGCCGCCGACAGGCAGGCGAAACGGAGCGCGTTGTCCGGCCAGTCGCGTGCCGTCGCGTCGGCATAGGGGCCGCCATCGCGGGTGAAGAGTTGCGGCGCGTCTAGGACGAGGAGGTCGAGCCCGGCGGCGCGCGCTGCCAGCAGCCGCGCGGGGCCGCCGGGTATCGCGTCGAGCGAAGCCGCCTCGCTTGCGCCCTCCAGTGCGGCGAGCACCGGCGGGTATCCCGGCACCAGCGTTCTCATGGCGACGCCGTGCCGCGCCAGCGCGCCGGGGAGCGCGCCCGCGACGTCGGCGAGCCCGCCGGTCTTGACGAGCGGGTACACCTCGGAGGCGACGGAGAGGACGGACGTCGTCATGGCCGACGCTTACGCCAGCCGCCGGACCATTTCCTCGGTGATGAGGCAGATGCCGTTCTCGCTGCGGCGGAAGCGCCTCGCGTCTAGCTCGGCGTCCTCGCCCACCACGAGACCGTCGGGGATCCGGACGCCGCGATCGATGACGACGTTGCACAGCCGCGCCCGCCTGCCGATCTCGACGCGCGGCATGACGACGGCGTTGTCGATCTCGCAATAGCTGTTCACGCGCACGCCGGTGAACAGCAGCGCGTGGCGTATGCGCGAGCCCGAGACGATGCAGTCGCCCGAGACGAGGCTGGAGATCGCCTCGCCGCGCCGCCCTTCCTGATCGTGGACGAACTTGGCAGGCGCCGTCATCTCCGAATAGGTCCAGATCGGCCAGTCGCGATCGTAGAGATCGAGATCGGGCACCACCTGCGTGAGGTCGATATTGGCCGAGAAATAGGCGTCGAGCGTGCCCACGTCGCGCCAATAGGGTTGCGCCTCCGGGCTGGTGCGCACGGCGGAGCGCGACAGCGGGTGCGCGAAGGCGCGGCCCCCGCGCACCAGCGCCGGGATGATGTCGTGCCCGAAATCGTGAGTTGAACGCGGCTCGGCGGCGTCCTGGGCCAGCAGATCGAGTAGGAAGTCGGTGCCGAAGACGTAGATGCCCATGCTGGCGAGCGCCACGTCGGGCCGGCCGGGCATCGCCGGCGGTTCCGCAGGCTTTTCCAGGAAGCGGACGATGCGGTCCGACGCATCGACGTCCATGACGCCGAAGCCCGACGCCTCGGCGAGCGGCACCTCGACGCAGCCCACCGTCACGTCGGCGCTGTTGTCGATATGCTCCTGGAGCATCGGGCCGTAATCCTGCTTGTAGACATGGTCGCCCGCCAGGATGACGATGTACTTTGGCCGGTACGTCTCGATGATGTCGGTGTTCTGGAACACGGCGTCGGCAGTGCCGAGATACCAGTTCTCCTCGCTCACGCGCTGGCTGGCGGGCAGGATGTCGAAGCTCTCGTTGCGTTCCGGGCGGAAGAAGGTCCAGCCATATTGCAGGTGCTTGATGAGGCTGTGCGCCTTGTACTGCGTGGCGACGCCGATCCGGCGGATACCCGAATTGAGCGCGTTGGAGAGCGCGAAGTCGATGATCCGCGTCTTGCCGCCGAAGAAGACGGCAGGCTTGGCGCGCGTGTTCGTCAGCTCCATCAGCCGGCTGCCGCGCCCGCCGGCGAGCACGAAGGCCATCGCCTGCCGGGTGACGAGCCCGCCGATCGTCGCGCGTGAAGCCATGGCCGGCATCCTTGAACGGCGCTGGTAACCAATTCGTTTACCATGTCGTCCGCTCGCGCGATCAACGCCTGGGGCACGGAAACGCGCCCACGTCGTTCAGGAGGTTCCACAGCGACGGGAGCTCGGCTTGGGCGACACGACATTCGACCGGTGGCGGCGCGATCCGTTCGCCTTTCTGGGCATGCACGCGGGCACGTTGCGCGTCTTGCAGCCCGGCGCCGAGCGCGTGGAGGCGGTGACCGCCGCAGGGGCGGCGGCGCTGGACGAGGTGGAGCCCGGCCTCTTCGCAGGTCCGATCGAGGGCGACTACACGCTGCGCATCGGCTGGCCCGGCGGCGTCGTGCAGGAGACGGCGGACGCCTACGCGTTCGGGCCGTTGCTCGGCGACCTCGATCTCCACCTCTTCAACGGGGGCCGGCACTGGGAGCTGGCGACGCGGATGGGCGCGGTGCCGGTGATCCGCGACGGCGTGCCGGGCACGAACTTCTCGGTTTGGGCGCCCAACGCGCGCGCGGTCTCGGTGGTGGGCACGTTCAACTCGTGGGACGGCCGCCGCCACGCGATGCGTCTCCACCCAGGCGCCGGCGTGTGGGAGATCTTCGTTCCCGGCGTGGGTGCCGGCGAGCACTACAAGTACGAGATCGTCGGCGCGGATGGCATCGCCCGTGACAAGGCCGATCCGCTGGCGCGCGCCACCGAGCTGCCGCCGGGCACCGCGTCGATCGTCGCGCCGCTGCCCTCCGACGAGTGGGGCGACGCCGAGTGGATGGCGGGGCGTGCGGATCGCCACCACGCCGGCGCAGCCATCAGCGTCTACGAGCTTCACGCCGCATCCTGGCGGCGGCCGTGGGACGGGGAGGCGGCGCACGATTGGGATCAGCTCGCCGACATGCTGATCCCCTACCTGGCCGAGATGGGCTTCAGCCACGTCGAGCTGCTGCCGATCGCGGAGCATCCGTTCGGCGGATCGTGGGGCTACCAGCCGCTCGGCCAGTTCGCGCCCTCCGCGCGCTTCGGCTCGGCGGAGGGTTTCCGCCGCTTCGTCGATCGGCTACACCAGGCCGGCAAGGGCGTGATCCTCGACTGGGTGCCCGCGCACTTCCCGACCGACGCGCACGGGCTGGCGCAGTTCGACGGCACCCACCTCTACGAACATGCCGATCCTCGCGAGGGCTTCCACCAGGATTGGAACACGCTGATCTACAATCTCGGCCGCACCGAGGTGGCGGGCTTCCTGATCGCGAGCGGGCTGTGGTGGCTGGAGACGTTCCACGTCGACGGACTGCGCGTCGATGCCGTCGCCTCGATGCTCTACCGCGATTATTCGCGGAAAGAGGGCGAGTGGGTGCCCAACATCCACGGCGGCCGCGAGAATCTGGAGAGCATCGCCTTCCTGCGCCGCCTGAACGAGGTGGTGGCCGAACGCTGCCCCGGCGCGATCACGATCGCGGAGGAATCGACCAGCTTCCCCGGCGTCTCCGCGCCGGTGAGCGAAGGGGGGCTCGGCTTCTCCTACAAGTGGAACATGGGCTGGATGAACGACACGCTCCGCTTCATGGAGCGCGATCCCATGTACCGGCGCTGGCACGGATCGGACGTCGGCTTCGGCCTCGTCTACGCCTTCTCCGAAAAGTTCATGCTGCCGTTGAGCCACGACGAGGTGGTCCACGGCAAGGGCTCGCTGATCGGCAAGATGCCGGGCGACGACTGGCAGAAGCGCGCCAACCTGCGCGCGCTCTACAGCCTGATGTGGGCGCATCCCGGCAAGAAGCTGCTGTTCATGGGCGGCGAGCTGGCGCAGGTCCGCGAGTGGAACCACGACCGCGAACTCGACTGGTTCCTACTCGATAATCCCGGCCACGCCGGCATCAAGGCGCTGGTCCGCGACCTGAACCACCTCTACGCGGCCGAGGGCGCGTTGCACCAGAGCGACGCGGACGCCGGGGGTTTCCGCTGGCTGGTCGAGGGCGGCGGCGAACGCTCGCTCTTCGCCTTCCTGCGCACCTCGCGCTACGGCGCGCCGACGATCCTGTTCGCCGTCAACATGGAGCCCACGCCGCGCGTCGTCCGGCTCGGCGTGCCGGCGGCGGGGCGCTGGGCCGAGATCCTCAATTCAGACGCCGGCGATTATGGCGGCGGGAACGTCGGCAACCTCGGCGGTGTTGAGGCGGCGGACGAGGCCGAGCACGGATTCGCCCAATCCGTAACCGTAACACTACCGCCGCTCGGCGCGATCTTCCTCCGCCTGCAAGGAGCCTGAAGCTTGGACGTTTTCCCCGACCGGCTGCGCGCCGGTCAGCCGTATCCGCTCGGCGCCAGCTATGACGGCGCCGGCGTCAATTTCGCGGTGTTCTCGGGCAATGCCGACGGCATCGAGCTGTGCGTGTTCGGGGACGACGGCACCGAGACGCGTCTCGCGCTCAACGAGTGCACCGACGAGGTGTGGCACGGCTACCTGCCCGATGCCCGGCCCGGCCTGCGCTACGGCTACCGCGCGCATGGGCGGTACGAGCCCGAGAACGGCCACCGCTTCAATCCCAACAAGCTGCTGCTCGATCCCTACGCCAAGAAGCTCGACGGCGAGGTCGTGTGGGACGACACGCTGCACGGCTACACCGTCAGCACCGACGAAGACGCGGACCTCACCTTCGACGAGCGCGACAGCGCCCACGCCATGCCCAAGGCGGTGGTGGTGCAGGACAATTTCGACTGGTCCGACGATCGCCGTCCCAAGACGCCGTGGACCAAGACGATCATCTACGAGGCGCACGCCAAGGGGCTGACCCAGCTTCTGCAGGACGTGCCCGAGGCGGAGCGCGGCACCTACAAGGCGCTGGCCCATCCCAAGGTGATCGATCACCTCCAGCGCATCGGCGTCACCGCGCTGGAGCTGCTGCCGATCCACGGTTTCGTGCAGGACAGGAACCTTCAGGAGAAGGGCCTCGTCAACTACTGGGGCTACAACACGCTCGCCTTCTTCGCGCCCGAGCCGCGCTACATGGCGACGGGCGATGCCGACGAGCTGCGCAACGCGATCCGCACGCTGCACCGCGCCGGAATCGAGGTGATCCTCGACGTCGTCTACAACCACACCGCCGAAGGATCGGAGAAGGGCGCGACGCTGTCCTTCCGCGGCCTCGACAACAAGGCCTATTATCGGTCGGTGAAGGATCAGCCGCGCTACTGCGTGAACGATACCGGCACCGGCAACACCTTCGATCTCTCGCACCCGCGCGTGCTCCAACTGGTGGCGGATTCGCTGCGCTGGTGGGCGGAGAGCTTCCACGTCGACGGCTTCCGCTTCGATCTCGGCTGCACGCTGGGGCGCGACGGCGACAACGGCTTCGATCCGCGATCGGGCTTCTTCGACGTGCTGCGCCAGGATCCGGTGCTCAACCAGTTGAAGCTGATCTCCGAGCCGTGGGACATCGGCCCGGGCGGCTACCAGCTCGGCAACCACCCGCCGGGCTTCGCCGAGTGGAACGACAAGTTCCGGAACGAGACGCGGCTTTTCTGGAAGGGCGAAGGCCAGCGTTCCGATTTCGCCAGCCGCATCGCGGGCTCCGCCGACCTGTTCGACGAGCGTGCGCGGCGGCCGTGGGCGTCCGTCAATTTCGTGACGGCGCACGACGGCCAGACGATGGCCGACGTCGCCTCCTACGAGGGCAAGCACAACCAAGCCAATGGCGAGGACAACAAGGACGGCTCCGACGACAACAACTCGTGCAACTGGGGCGTCGAGGGGCCGACCGACGATCCGGCGATCATTGGGACGCGCGGGCGCGTCATCCGTTCGATGCTCACTACGCTACTGATGTCGCTGGGCACGCCAATGATCCTGGGCGGCGACGAGTTCGGCCGCACGCAGGAGGGCAACAACAACACCTACTGCCAGGACAACGAGCTCAACTGGTTTAACTGGGACCATCTGGAGAGCGACGAGGGTCACGCCTTGTCGGACTTCGTACGCCGGCTGACGGCCGTGCGCCGGCACTATCCGCTGGTCCGCGCCAGCCACTTCCTCCACGGCAAGGTGGAGGTGGCGCCGGGCGTGCTCGACATCGATTGGTTCGACGAACGCGGCGAGCATCTCTCCGATGAGGATTGGGGCAATCCCGGCGCCAAGGCGCTCACCATGCGCCGCGTGCGCAAGCGCAAAGACGGCACGCTGGAGAGCGTGACGATGCTGATGAACGGCGGTGCCGAGCCGATCAGCTTCACCATGCCGGGCCTGACGGAGGAGCGTTATCTCGTCATCGACAGCGCCGATCCTACCGCGCCAGAGCGCGAGGTCGGCGAGACGGTCGAGGTCAAGGATCGCTCGGTCGTTGTGGTCGTCGATGTCGGCTCGATCTCCTCGGAGGAGGGGCAGGCGGGATGAGCGCCTGGGGGGCGACGCTCACCGCGCCCGGCCGCGCGCGCTTCCGCATCTGGGCGCCTGCGCGCAAGGCCATCACGCTGGAAATCGACGGCGCCGCGCCGTTGGCGATGACGGCCGCTGCGGACGGCTGGTTCGAGGCGGAAGCGCCGGCGGGGGTGGGCACCCGCTACCGCTACCGTCTCGACGCCGAGACGGCGGTGGCCGATCCGGCCAGCCGCGCGCAGGACGGCGACGTCCATGGCTGGAGCCTTGTCGTCGATCCTGCCGCCTACGCCTGGCAGAACCAGGACTGGCGCGGGCGGCCCTGGGCGGAGACCGTGCTATGGGAATGCCACGCCGGGTTGCTCGGCGGCTTCTCGGGCGTGGCCGAGCGCCTGGTTGGCCTCGCCGCCCTCGGCATCACCGCGATCGAGCTGATGCCGGTCAACGCTTTCTCGGGAACGCGCAACTGGGGTTACGACGGCGTGCTGCCGTATGCGCCCGCCGCCACCTACGGCACGCCCGACGATCTGCGCGCGCTGATCGATGCCGCGCATGGCCACGGCATCAGCGTGTTGCTCGACGTCGTCTACAACCACTTCGGGCCGGACGGGAACTACCTCAACGCCTACGCGCCCGGCTTCTTCGACGAGGGCAAGCACACGCCGTGGGGCGGTGCGGTGGCCGTCCAGAAGCCGCAAGTAGCGGACTTCTTCAAGGATAATGCGCGCATGTGGATCGAGGAGTACCGCATCGACGGGCTCCGCTTCGATGCCGTGCACGCGATTAGGAACGACGGCTTCCTCGACGATCTAGCGGCTTCGATCCGCGGACAAGTGCCCGAGGGCCGCCACGTCCACCTTGTTCTGGAGAACGAGAACAACGACGCCGAACGGCTCGCCGAGGGCAAGTACGACGGCCAGTGGAACGATGATTTCCACAACGTCCTGCACGTCCTGCTCACCGGCGAGCGCGACGCCTATTATCAGGATTTCGCGGACGAGCCCGAGGCTAAGCTGGCCCGCTGCCTGTCGCAGGGCTTCATCTACCAGGGCGATCCTTCGCCCAATCATGACGGCGAGCCGAGGGGCAAGCCCAGTGGGCATCTCCCCGCCACGCGCTTCGTCTCCTTCCTCCAGAACCACGATCAGGTCGGCAATCGCGCGCTCGGCGAGCGGCTGACGCTGCTGACGGCCAAGGAGAAGCTGCGCGCCGCCACCGCGCTGCTGCTGCTATCCCCGCAGATCCCCCTCATCTTCATGGGCGATGCGGAGGGCAGCGAGGCGCCCTTCCTGTTCTTCACCGATTTCCACGACGAACTCGCGGATGCCGTCCGCAACGGCCGCCGCAAGGAGTTCGCGAAGTTCGCCGCCTTCGCCAGCGAGGCGGATCGTGAGAAAATCCCCGACCCCAACGCCAAGGGTACGTTCGACGCCTCCTTCCCCGCGCGCGGACCGCAGGCGGACGAGTGGCAGGGCTTCTACCGCGATTGGCTGACGCTGAGGCGCGAGCATATCGTGCCGCGCCTAGAAGGTACGTGCGGCGAGGGCGCGGACGTGATCGGCGACAAGGCGGTGCTGGCGCGCTGGCGCATGGGCGACGGCGCGCGGCTGACGATCGCGCTCAACCTCGGCGACGCGCCCGTGGCGGTGGACAACGCGGGCGAGCCGCTGGCGAGCGTCGGCGGCGGCGTGGCGGATGGCCGGCTCGCGCCCGCCTCGCTGTCGGCGTGGCTGGAGGCATGAGCGACGACCGCCTCCGCGCGCTGGCCAAGCGCGCCGGGCTCCAGCCCGATTGGCGCGACTATGCCGACAAGCCGAAGACGGTCAGCCCCGACGCGCTTCGCGGCGTGCTGGCGGCGATGGGCCTGCCGGCGGACAGCGATGCCGAGATCGCCGACAGCGAACGCCGGCTGGACAAGCAGAAGCAGGCCAGTGCCTTCGTCAGCGTCGTCTCCGGCAAGACGATCGCGCTTGATGGTGGCCGCGCGCGGCTGCGGCTGGAGAGCGGCGAAGCGCGCGACGTCGACCCCGGCGGCTTCGCGGTCGACGAGATCGGCTACCACCGGCTGGAGCGTGACGACGGCGAGATCGTCGTCGCGGTGGCGCCGCCGCGCGCGCCGGGCGTCCGTGACCTCGTTGCCCGCGACAAGGCGTGGGGCGCGGCCGTGCAGCTCTACTCGCTGCGCGGCACGGCGTCTTCGGGCTTCGGCGACTTCGCCGCGCTCGCCGAGTTCGCGCGCGCGTCCGGCGCGGCGGGCGCGGACGCGCTGGCGATCAGCCCGGCGCACGCGCTGTTCACCGCGTCGCCCGATCGTTTCAGCCCCTATGCGCCTTCCTCGCGCGATTTCCTCAACCCGCTTTACGTCGATCCCGCGCTGGCGGGCGTCGACGGTGGCGAGGAGGCGGGCAGCGATCTGGTCGACTGGGTGCCCGCCTCGCGCGCGCGCCTCGCCTGGCTGCGCGCCGGCTTCGACAGGTTCGGCGGCGATCCCGACTTTGACTGCTTCGTGGCGGAAGGCGGCGAACCGTTGCGGGGCCACGCGCTGTTCGAGGCGATCGACAACGCGCAGGGCGGCGGCGGCTTTCTCGGCTGGCCCGAGGAACTGCGCGAGCCGGACGCGCCTGCCGTCGCCGCCTTCGCGCGCAAGCACGAGGTGGAAGTGCGCTTTCACCTCTGGCTGCAATGGCTCGCCTCGCGCAGCCTGGCCGCCGCGCAGGCCGCCGCGCGCGAGACGATGGGGATCGGTCTGATCGCCGATCTCGCGGTCGGCCTGGACGGGGGCGGCAGCCACGCCTGGAGCCGGCGCTCCGAGCTGATCGCCGGCCTCTCGATCGGCGCACCGCCCGACGAGTATCAGGAGCGCGGACAGGGCTGGGGCATCACCGGCTTCTCGCCGCTGGCGCTCGCGGGCCAGGCGTTCGAGCCCTATCTCCGCACCGTCCGCGCCGCGCTGGCGCACGCCGGCGGGGTGCGCATCGATCACGCGCTCGGCCTGAAGCGGCTGTGGGTGATCCCGGAGGGCGCGAGCCCCGCCGATGGCGCCTACCTCAGCTATCCCTTCGACGATCTCCTCCGCCTGCTCGCGCTGGAGGCGCATCGCGCGAACGCCGTCGTCATCGGCGAGGATCTCGGCACCGTGCCCGCCGGTCTGCGCGACGACATGGCGGAGAAGCAGCTCTACGGCATGGGCGTGCTGATGTTCGAGCGCGAGGGCGACGGCGGCTTCGCGTCCCCACGCGGCTGGCGGCCGGTGGCGGCGGCGATGACGACCACGCACGACATGACGCCGATCGCCGGCTGGTGGGGGGGCGTCGATCGCGGCTGGCGCGAGAAGATCGGGCTGGAGTTCGACACGCCCGAGAAGCGCGCTGCTGATCGTGGTAAGCTGTGGAACCGCGCCCGCGACGAGAGCGTGGCGGACGGCGAGTGCCCGGCCGAAGCCGATCCCGCCCGCGCCGTGGACGCCGCGATCGGTCTCGTCGCGGTCTCCGCCTGCGAGCTGGCGATCGTGCCAGTGGAGGATCTACTCGGGCTTGTGGAAGCACCCAACCTGCCCGGTACCACGGACGAGCATCCCAACTGGCGCCGCCGCTTGGCCGCCGATGCCGACACCTTGTTTGCAGACCCTGCCGTCCGGCACCGCGCCGACGCGCTCAACGAGGCCCGCCGATGATCCCGCGCGCGACGTACCGCATCCAGTTCCACAAGGATTTCACCTTCGCCGACGCGGCGCCGCTGGTGCCCTATCTGGCGAAGCTCGGCGTCAGCCACCTCTACGCCTCGCCGATCGGCACCGCGCGCGCGGGCTCCAACCATGGCTATGACGTCGTCGATCCCATGACGATCAACCCGGAGTTGGGCGGCGAGGAAGGTTTTCGCGCGCTTGCCGCCGCGTGCAAGACCGCCGGGCTCGGCATCATCCTCGACATCGTCCCCAACCACCTCGCGGTGGGCAAGGGCGACAATGCGTGGTGGCTCGATCTCCTCGCGCATGGGGAGAGCGGCCGTTACGCCGACTGGTTCGACGTGGACTGGCACCCCGGCGACCCAGCGCTCGACGGCAAGGTCTACGCGCCGTTCCTGGGCGCGCCCTATGCCGAGGTGCTGCGCTCGGGCGACCTCAAGGTGGAGCAGGTGGATGGCGGCGGCCTCGCCGTCACCGCCTATGGCGAGCATGTCTTTCCGCTGCGCGACGAGGATCAGGGCATCGAACCCGGCGATTACGCCACGCCGGAGGCGCTGCACGAACTCTGCGAACGCCAGCATTGGCGGCTGGCCTGGTGGCGCACGGCGGGGGACCGCATCAACTGGCGGCGTTTCTTCGACATCACCGAATTGGCCGGCATCCGCGTCGAGAAGGCGGAGGTGTTCGATGCCGTCCACGCGCTGCCGCTCAAGCTCTACGCGCAGGGGCTGATCGACGGCGTGCGCGTCGATCATGTCGACGGCCTCGCCGATCCAGCTGGTTATTGCCGTCGCCTGCGCGACAAGCTGGAGAGCGCCGGCGAGTGGCGCCCGACGGACGCGGCGCCCGGCCCGGCCTATATCGTCGTCGAGAAGATCCTCGGCGAGGGCGAGCGGCTCAACCCCGAGTGGATGACCGACGGCACCAGCGGCTACGACTTCATGAACACCGTCGCGACCCTGCTCCACGATCCCAGCGCCGCGAGCGGCCTCGGCGAGTTGTGGCACGAGATCAGCGGCCGCCCGGCCGAGTTCGCGCCGGAGGAGCTGGCGGCGCGGCGCGAGATGCTGGCCAACGGCTTCGCGGGCCAGTGGGATGCCTGCGCCAACGCCTTCTTCAAGGTCGCGCAGTCCGACTTGGCGACGTCCGACATCGCCAAGCCCGCGCTCCGTCGCGCGATCGGCGACCTGATCTGCGGCTTCAACGCCTATCGCACCTACGGCACCGGCGATGCCGCCCCCGCGCTCGATGCCACCATCCGCGATCCGGCGGTGGCGAAGGGTCGCGAGCTCGCCAGCCCCGCCGACGCCGATCTCGTCACCCGCGTCGGCGATTGGCTGGCGGGCGAGGGGCCGGGCGACGTCGATCTGCGCCGCGAGGCTGTTCGCCAGTTCCAGCAGCTCTCCGCGCCGATCGCCGCCAAGGCTGTGGAGGATACCGCCTTCTACCGCTACGGCCGGCTGCTCTCGGCCAACAATGTCGGCTTCGATCCCGATCATCTCGGTTCGCGCGCCGCCTGGTTCGCGCGCGCCATCGAGCAGCGCGCGGGCGATCATCCCAACGCCATGCTCGCCACCGCCACGCACGATCACAAGCGCGGCGAGGACGTGCAGATGCGCCTCTCGATCATCACCGAGCGGCCCGAGCGTTGGGCCGCCTTCGCGCGCGAGTGGGCGGGCAAGGTGGCGCAGGGCGTCGCCCCCGGCGATGCGGACATGCTCCACCAGACGCTGGTCGGCGCTTGGCCACTCGATCTCGATCCCGACGATGCTGACGGCATGGCCAAGTATGCGGAGCGCATCGGCCAGTGGTGGCAGAAGGCCCTGCGCGAGGCCAAGCTGCGCTCCTCCTGGACGATGCCCGACGAGGATTACGAGGCCGCCTGCCAGGATTATCTGGAGACGCTGCTCAAGCCCGGATCGCGCTTCGCCCGCGCCGCCACCGCGCTGCTCGTCGAGCTGGCCGAGCCCGGCGCCGCCAAGGGCCTGGTGCAGGCGGCGCTGCGCTGCACCGTCCCGGGCGTGCCCGATTGCTTCCAGGGCCGCGAGTTCTGGGACTTCAGCCTCGTCGATCCCGACAACCGTACGCCCGTCGACTTCCCCGCGCTGGAACGCGCGCTGGACGCGGGCGCGCGCGACTGGCGCAGCGGCGCGGCCAAGCAGCGGCTGATCGCCGATCTCCTCGCGTTGCGCCGCGAGCATGAGGCGCTGTTCCGCGACGGCGGGTTCGAGCGCATCCAGCTCTTGGGCGAACGCGCCGGGCAGGCGATCGCCTTCGCGCGCGTCCACGACGGCGCACGGCTCACCGTCCTCGCCGCGATCCGCACCGCCGACGCGCGCGCCGAGGGCGACGATCTCGTGCTGCCCGAGGATTGGTGGGGCGACACCGCGCTCGACGACGGCCGCACCGCCGTCGAGGTCGCCGGACGTGCCGTGGTGGCGTGGCGGCTCGATGCGTAGCGCGAAGATGCGTCGCTCCTGCGCGGGCAGGAACCCATCTTCCGCCGCTTGCTTCCTGTCGGACAGAAGGAGATGGGCCCCTGCCAACACAGGGGCGACGAAGGACTAGGCGATGCTCCGCAGCTTCTACGACGAGGACGGCTCCACCCCGCCCGATGCTCGCGCCGACGCCCAGGCGCTGGACGGCGCGCGCTGGGTGGACCTCATGGAGCCCACCGAGGAGGAGGTGGCGCAAATCTCGGCCCGGCTGGGGATCGTCGTGCCCGATCGCGCCAGCCTCGCCGAGATCGAGGCGTCGAGCCGGCTGCGATCGGACGGCGGCACGCTCACCATGTCGGCGCCGCTGCTCGCGCGCGAGGGCGAGGGCTTCGTCATGGTGCCGACCGGCTTCATCCTGTCGGCGGAACGGCTGGTGACGATCCGCTTCGCCGAGCTTCGCACCTTCGATACGGTGCATCAGGAATTGAGCGCCCGCCCGCGCACCTTTTCCGCGCCCGAGATCATGATCCGCCTGCTGGAGGACATCGTCGATCGCGCCGCCGACCGGCTGGAGCGCGTCGCCGAGACGCTGGCGGAATCCAGTCACGAGATCTTCTCCGATCCGCAAGCTCTCCGGAAACGTCACAAGGTCGGCCGCGAGACGCGGCGGCTGCGCGGCCTGATGATCCGCATCGGCCGATCCAACGAGGAGATGGTTAAGGTCCGCCACGCCTTCCTGGCGATTGGGCGGATCGCGGGCTTCATGCTCGATCGCTGCCAGCCCAAGATCGTCGACGGCCTGCGCGAGCGGCTGGAGACGGTGCGCCGCGACATCGAGTCGCTCGACGAGTTCGAGACCAGCCTGACGAGCCGCGTCTCCATGCTGCTCGACGCCGCCAACGCCTTCATCTCGATCGAGCAGAACGACGTGGTGAAGGTGCTGACGGTCGCATCGGTGGCGGGCGTGCCGCCGGTGCTGATCGCGGGGGTGTACGGCATGAACTTCAAATACATGCCAGAGCTTGATTGGCATCTCGGCTATCCGCTGGCGGTGGCGCTGATGGTGGTGACGACGCTGCTGCCGATCGCCTGGTTCAAGTGGCGCGACTGGCTCTAGCGTTCGTTCCCGCCGCCGGCCTATGGCCCGGCCCATGCTGTTCCAGTCCGACAACGCCGCCACGGTCCACCCCGCGATCTGGGAGGCGTTGCGCGAGGCCGACACGCCGGACATCGGCTATGACGGCGATGCGTGGAGCCGGCGGCTGGACGGCGCCTTCTCCGATCTGTTCGGTACGGCCTGCACCGCGATCTGGGTAACGACGGGCACGGCGGCGAACGCGCTGGCGCTGGCCGCGCTGGTGGCGCCGCACCAGGGCGTGTTCTGCCACGCCGACGCGCACATCAACGCCGACGAGGCGGGCGCGCCCGAGTTCTACACGCATGGCGCCAAGCTGATGCCGCTCAACGGCGAGGGTGCGAAGCTGACACCCGACACGGTGCGCGTCGCCCGCGCGGCGATCCGCGACGACGTCCACCGCGTGCAGCCCCGCGCGCTCTCCGTCACCAATGCCACCGAATACGGCCTCGTCTATACGCCGGACGAGGTCGCGGCGCTGGGCGAGGCGGCGCGCGCGTGCGGCCTGCGCTTCCACGTGGACGGCGCGCGCTTCGCCAACGCGATGGCGCGGCTCGGCTGCCACCCCGGCGAGGTGACGTGGCGCGCGGGCGTGGAAGCGCTGAGCTTCGGCTTCATCAAGAATGGCGGGCTGTCGGCGGAGGCGCTGATCCTGTTCGCCCCCGATCTCGCGGACACGGTGCGCGTTCGGCTGAAGCGCGGCGGACACCTGCTCTCCAAAGGACGCTACCAGGCGGCGCAGATCCTCGCGCTGCTGGAGGACGATCGCTGGCTGGCGAACGGCCGCGCCGCCAACGCCGCTGCCGCGCGGC
Source organism: Sphingomonas sp. (assembly GCF_965200105.1). Lineage (GTDB taxonomy): Bacteria > Pseudomonadota > Alphaproteobacteria > Sphingomonadales > Sphingomonadaceae > Solisphingomonas. Next base: position 1,494,588 of record NZ_CBDATN010000002.1, on the reverse strand, counting down.
TGGCGGAGGCCGCCGGCGATCGTCTGGCGCTGCCGGTGGAGGCGAACGAGCTGTTCGTCCGCGCGACCGCCGAGGAGGCGGCGACGCTCCGCACGCAGGGTTTCGGGTTCTACGACTGGGCGGCGGGCGAGATCCGGCTGGTGACGAGCTGGGATCAGGACGCGGCCCATGTCGGGGCGCTCGCCGCCGCGCTCGCCGCGCTGTGATGGATGCCGCGACCGCCGGCACCGCCCCGCTGGTGGCGGAGCGGCAGGTGAAGCTGGCGCTGCCGTTCGTGCTCGTCACGCTGATCTGGTCGTCGACCTGGTTGGTGGTGCGCGGGCAGCTCGGGGTGGTGCCGCCTGCCTGGTCGGTGACGTACCGCTTCGGCGTCGCGGCTGCCGCGATGCTCGCTTACGCCCGCGTGTCGGGCATTTCGCTCCGCCTCACGCCGCGCCAGCACGGCTTCGCGGCGGCCTACGGCATCGCTCAGTACGCGCTTAACTATTTCGGCGTGTACCTGGCCGAGCGCAGCGTCACTTCGGGCCTCGTCGCGGTGGTCTTCGCGCTGCTGCTGTTGCCCAACGCGATCCTCGCCCGCCTCTTCCTGGCGCAGGGAGTTTCGCGGCGCTTCGTCGCGGGATCGGCGATCGCGCTCGGGGGCATCGCGCTCCTGTTCGCGCACGAGCTGCACGCCGCGCCTTCCGCTCACAGGCTGGCGGTGGGCATAGGCTGGTCGCTGTTCGCGGTGCTGGTCGCATCGATCGCCCAGGTGGCGCAGGGTAGCGCCCCGGCGCGCGCGATACCGATGGCGAGCTTCGTCGCATGGGGCATGGCGTGGGGTGCGGCGTTCGATACGTGCGTGGCCTTCACGCTCGACGGCTCGCCGGTGTTCGACGCCTCGCCGGCCTACTGGGGGGGCACGCTCTACCTGGCGCTGATCGGCTCGGCGCTCGCCTTCACGCTTTACGCTCGGCTGATCCATGCGGTCGGACCCGGGCGGGCGGCCTATACGAGCGTGCTGACGCCGGCCATCGCAATGCTGCTGTCGACCCTGTTCGAGGGCTATCGCTGGTCGTGGGAGGCGGCGCTGGGCTGCGCGGCCGCGCTGGCGGGACTGGCGGTCGCGCTGCGCGCGAGGCAGTCGGCGAGCCCGGCGCGATAGTCCGCGAAGCGCGGCCGCCAGCCGAGCACGCGTTTCGCCCGGCCGTTCGCCACGCGCCGGTTCTCTGCGTAGAAGCTCCGGGCCATCGGCGACAGCGTGTCGAGGCCGACGATCGGCGGCGCATCCACGCGGAGCAGCCGCGCCGCCTCCTCGACGACGGCGTTCTGGCTCGTCGGCTGATCGTCGGCGAGGTTGTAGGCGCCCGGCGGGGCGTCGAACGCGGCGACGATGCCGTCGACGATGTCGTCGACGTGGACGCGGCTGAACACCTGACCGGCGATGGCGACGCGGTGCGCCTTGCCCTCTCGCACACGATCCAAGGCAGAGCGGCCGGGCCCGTAAATGCCGGGCAGCCGCAAGATACGCGCGCCCGCCGCCCGCCAGGCGAGATCGGCCGCCGTCCGACCCGCGACGCGCGCGCCGGCGAGCGGCGTGCCCTCGTCCACCCAGGCACCGCCCGCGTCACCATAGACGCCGGTGGAGGAGAGATAGCCGATCCACCGCGCGCCCGCTGCCGCGATCGCCGCCTGGTAGCGCGCGAGCACCGGATCGCCGCCGTCAGCCGGCGGTACGCTCGACAGAATGTGCGTGGCGGCCGCGATCGCGGGCAACACCGCCGCCTCATCCGCGAACGCCATCGCATCGCCGCCGGCGTCGCGCCGCGTGGCGAGCACGGTCCAGCCGTTCCCCCGCAAGTGGTCGGCGAGGCGGCCGGCGGTATAACCCAGGCCGAAGATCATCATGGTCGGCATCATGGGTGTCCATGCCGCGGGCCGGCGCGCCCGAAAAGACGTGAACTCGCCGGCCGAGCGATTAGATTGCGACGCATGGACAATCCCGCCGCTGTCGCCCGCCCGCATACCCCGGTCCATCGCGGAGATTACCGCCCTCCGGCTTGGCTCGTCCCGGCGGTGCGGCTCGACGTCGATCTCGATCCACGTGCGACGCGGGTGCGCGCCCGGCTCGACGTGCGCCGCAACGCCGATCCGCTGGCGCCGCCCGAGCCGCTGCGGCTCGACGGCGCGCCCGGCATGAGGCCGACGCTGGTCGCCGTAGACGGCGTCGAGCTTGACGCGGGCGAATGGCGGATCGACGATGACCGGCTGGTGATCCCGCTGATCGGCGCCGAGCATGTGATCGACACCGAGGTGATGATCGATCCGGGGTCGAACACCCAGCTCATGGGCCTCTACGCATCAAGTGGCCTGCTCTGCACCCAGTGCGAGGCGGAGGGCTTCCGCCGCATCACCTTCTTCCCCGATCGCCCCGACGTGCTCGCCACCTATACGGTGCGAATGACGGCGGACGCCGCACGCTACCCGGTTCTGCTCGCCAACGGCGACAAGGTCGGCGAGGGCGTGGAAGAAGGCCGCCATTGGGCGGAATGGCACGATCCCTTCCCCAAGCCCTGCTACCTGTTCGCGATGGTGGCGGGCGATCTCGCCGCCAACCGCGACAGCTTCACGACGATGTCGGGGCGCACCGTGCAGCTCGGCATCTGGGTGCGCGAGGCGGACCTGCCGCGCACCGGCCACGCCATGGCCGCGCTCAAGGCGTCGATGGCGTGGGACGAGCGCGTCTACGGCCGCGAATATGATCTCGGCATCTTCAACATCGTCGCCGTCTCCGATTTCAACTTCGGCGCGATGGAGAACAAGGGCCTGAACATCTTCAACTCGCGCTACATCCTCGCCGATCCCGAGACCGCGACCGACGCGGATTACGACGCGATCGCCGGCGTGGTCGCGCACGAGTATTTCCACAACTGGTCGGGCAATCGCGTTACCTGCCGCGACTGGTTCCAGCTTTCCTTGAAGGAGGGCTTTACCGTCTATCGCGATCAGCAATTTTCGGGCGATCAGGGCAGCCGCGCGGTCAAGCGCATCGAGGATGTGCGCGTGCTGCGCGCTGCCCAGTTCCCCGAGGACGCGGGCCCGCTCGCGCATCCGATCCGGCCGGACAGCTACCTCGAGATCTCGAACTTCTACACCGCGACCATCTACAACAAGGGCGCCGAGGTGATCGGCATGCTCCACACGATGCTCGGCGACGAGGGCTTCCGCGCCGGGTGCGACCGCTACTTCAAGGATCACGACGGCACCGCCGCCACCTGCGAGGACTTCGTCCGCGCCATGGAGGAGGCGAATGGCGCGGACCTGACGCAGTTCCGCCTGTGGTACACTCAGGCCGGCACGCCGCGCGTTCGCGCCTCCGTCCGCCACGATCCCGACACCGCCACCGCGCGCGTGGAGCTTCGCCAGACGGTTCCGCCGACGCCGGGGCAGCCGGAGAAGCGGCCGATGCCGGTCCCGCTCCGCCTCGCGCTGTTCGGCCGCGCGTCGGCCGCCGCCATCGTGCCGGATCGCGTCCACCTGCTCGACGACGCAATAGGGGAGATCGTCATCGATGGCGTGACGGAGCCGCCAGTGCTGTCGATCAACCGCGGCTTCTCCGCGCCGGTGACGATCGAGACCGATCGCACGCCGGCCGATCTCGCCTTCCTCTCCGCGCACGACGACGATCCGTTCGCGCGCAGCGAGGCGATGCAGCAGCTCATGGTCGATACGCTCATCGCCGCGATCAACGGGCGGTCTCCCGATGAGGCGCCGCTGATCGACGCGATCGCGCGCACTCTCACCGATGCCGAGCTCGATCCGGCCTTCGTCGGCGAGACGGTGCTGCTGCCCTCCGAGGCCTTCCTGGGCGATCAGCTCGCTGTCGTCGATCCGGCCGCCGTCCGGGCCGCGCGCGAAGGCCTGCGCCGTCGCATCGCGACCACACTCGATGCCGAGTGGCGCGCCGCCTATCAGGCCGCCTGCGACAACGGCTTCTCGCTCTCGCCCGAGGCCAAGGGCCGGCGTCGGCTCCGCACCGTGGCGCTCGGCTACATCGCGGCGGCCGGCGCAAACGACGCGGCCGGGATCGCGCTCCGCCAGTTCGAGGCGGCGGACAACATGACCGATCGGTTCGGCGCGCTCGGCGTGCTGGCCAGTGGCACCTCGGCGGAGCGCGAGACGGCGCTGGCTCAGTTCCACGATTGCTACCGCGCCGATCCGCTGGTGCTCGACAAGTGGTTCTCCGCGCAGGCACTCTCGATGCGCGAGACGGCGCTGGACGAGGCGATCGCGCTGTCTGCCCACGCCGACTTCACGCTCGCCAATCCCAACCGGCTACGGGCGCTGGTCGGCTGCCTCGCCGCGAACCAATATGCCTTCCACGCGCCGGACGGCCGGGGCTACCGCTTCGTGGCCGACATGGTCCTCGCGGCGGACCGGCTCAACCCGCAGTCCTCCGCGCGCCTCGTACCGCCGCTTGGCCGCTGGCGGCGGTTCGAGCCCGGTCGCTCGGCGCTGATGCGGATGGAGCTGGAGCGGCTGGCGGCGGCGCCGGGGCTCAGCAAGGATGCCTTCGAGCAGGTGACGCGCAGCCTGGGGTAGACCCCAGGTCAGTTACCGATGCCGTTGAGGGTCGTCAGCACCGAGCCGAGCAGCCAGACGAACGGCTTGAGCAGCAGCAGGATCAGCACCAGCAGGATCACTGTCCAGGCGACGCCGTCGATGAGCAGGCGCACCGCGGCTAGCGTCCCACCCAATCCGCCATTTGCGCAGCGACCTCGTTCGCCACCCGATCGAGTGCCGGCGCCACCGTTGCGGCGTCGATCGTCGCGAGGGGCGCGCGCGCCTCGAAGCGGCGCAGCGTCGGCGTGGCATTGCCCGCGGGCTGGAGCGAAGCGTCGACCACCATCGTCACCTCGCGCCTGTCCGCATCCGCGCCGAACGCGACGATCCGTGTCGACAGCCTGAGCCCCGGCGCGAGGCTGTAGCCGCGTACGTCGAGCACCGGCCGTCCCGTGCGCGCGCGGATCGTCTCCGACAGCATCGATCCGAACAGCCGCGTCGGCTGGTCTGCGTAGGTCGCGCCCTTGAGGTATGTAAGCTGGGCGGCGCCCGACCGCACCGGAACGCGCGTCACCGCGATCTCCTGCGCCGCGGTAGGCGGCAGCACCGTCACCGATCGCGCCGGCGTGAGCGGCTGCCCCGCGTCGGCGGGCGCGCGCTCGGCAGGATCGAGCCGGATCAGCGAGGCAGGCGGCTTCGGGCCGAGGCTGATGCAGCCGGCCAGCAGCAGGAGGACGGCGGGCGCTGTGCGTCGTGCGGTCATCACTTGCCCTTGTAGTCTGGGAGCCGGCCGCCGCCGAGCACGCCGCCTGCGCCCGCGGTGTTGAGGCGGTTGGCGGTCTGCGTCAGCGCGTCGGCCATTTCCGAGAGGTCGCGTACCAATCGGTCGACCTCGGGCGCGGTCTGCGTGGTGAGCTGGACGACGCCGGGCTTGGCCTTCGCCACCAGGTCGTCGATCTGCTCGGCCGAGTGCCGCGCCGCCGCTACGGTCTGCTGGAGCTGCGCGACGAGCGGCCGCCCCTGCTGGTCGAGCAGCCGGTTGCTGGTGTCGGCGAGCCGGCCGATCTTCTCCGCCGCGTCACCGGCCTGCGCGATCGCGCGGTTGGCGTTGCGCATCGTCTGCTGGATGTCGCCGCCCCGTGCCGCCAGCGCCGACGATACCAAGTCGATGTTCGCGAGGATGTGGTGGATCGAATTCTGGTTGCGGTCGTCGAGCAGGCCGCTCAGCCGATCGGTGAGCGTAGTGAGCTTGTCGAGGAGTTGCGGCGCGGAGGCGAGCAGCGCGCCCAGGCCGCCCGCCTTGACCGGGATCACGGGTACGCCGAACGGGCCCAGCGCGGCGATCGGCGGCGCGCCCTTGATCGCGCCACGGAGGTTCACCTGGCTGACGCCGGTGAAGCCGACGCCCGCGATCGACGCGGTGGTGCCCTGCAGGATCGGCGTCGTATCGTCGACCGAGATGCGGACGCGGACGTTGGAGGGGTTGTCCGGCAGCAACCGGATCTCGTCGATCTTGCCCACCGGTACGCCCGAGAAGGTGACGGCCGATCCCTTCGCCAGCCCTTCCACCGAGTTTGGAAAGAAGACGTCGTACTTGTTCTGATGGCCGCCGCCGATCTGCGCCATCCACACGATGAACAGCAGCGCCGCGACGACGATGCCGAGCACCACGGTGCCGACCAGGACGTGGTTCGAGCGGGTCTCCATCAGCGTGTCATGCCTCAGCGCCGGCCGGTTCGTCGAGGCTCTCTCGCGTGCCCGCCGCCGCGCGTCCCCTAGGCCCGTTGAAGTAGCTCTGGATCCAGGGATGATCGAGCGCGAGCAGCTCGGGGATCGTGCCCACCGCCACCACCTTGCCGTCGGCGAGCACGGCGACCCGGTCGCAGATGGCGTAGAGCGTGTCGAGGTCGTGGGTGATGAGGAAGACGGAGAGGCCCAGCGTCTCCTTCAGCCCGCGCGTAAGCTCGTCGAACGCGGACGCGCCGATCGGATCGAGGCCGGCGGTGGGTTCGTCCAGGAAGAGCAGCTCCGGATCGAGCGACAGCGCGCGGGCGAGGCCGGCACGCTTCCTCATGCCGCCGGAAAGCTCCGACGGGTATTTGACGGAGGCGTCGGCGGGCAGCCCGGTGGTGACGAGCTTGTAGGTGGCGATCTCGTCGAGCAGCGTGCGATCAACGCGCGGGTAGTACTCGCGGATCGGCACCTGGATGTTCTCGGCGACGGTGAGCGTGGAGAACAAAGCGCCGTCCTGGAACAACACTCCCCAGCGGCCGCGCATCGCGCGCTCGTCCGCCTCGCGCAGCCCCTGCGTCGGCTCCCCGAACACCTCCACCAGTCCCTGCTCCGGCGTCTGGAGCCCGATGATCGATCGCATCAGCACGGACTTGCCGGTGCCCGATCCGCCGACCACGCCGAGGATCTCGCCCCGCGTCATGTCGAGGTCCAGCCCGTCGTGCACGGTCTGCCCGCCGAAGCGGTTGGTCAGCCCGCGCACGCGGATGATCGGCTCGCCGCTCACACCCAGCCGATCATGGTGTAGAAGACGGCGAAGAAGGCATCGAGCACGATCACCAGGAAGATCGACTGCACGACGGCGGACGTGGTGCGCAGGCCCACCTCCTCGGCATTGCCCTCCACCTGCATGCCCTGGAAGCAGCCCGCTATCGCGATGATCAGCCCGAACACCGGCGCCTTGAGGAGGCCGCCCCACAGATCGGTCATCGGCACGACCTCGCGGATGCGGCTGACGAAGGTGACGGGCGGGATGCCGAGCGTCAGCCAGCACAGCAGCCCGCCGCCGACCAGCGCGACGAGCATCGCGTAGATGGCGAGCAGCGGCATCGCCACCAGCGTGGCGGCGACGCGGGGCAGCACCAGCACCTGCATGGGCTGCAGCCCCATGGTGCGCATCGCGTCGACCTCCTCGGCCAGCCGCATCGATCCGATCTGCGCCGCGAACGCCGAGCCCGATCGACCGGCGACCATGATCGCCGTCATCAGCACGCCTAGCTCACGCATCGTCAGCCGTCCGATCAGGTTGATCGTGAACACCTCCGCGCCGAACTGGCGGAGCTGCACCGCGCCCTGCTGCGCGATGACGATGCCGATCAGGAAGCTCATGAGCCCGATGATGCCGAGTGCGTCGACGCCGACCACCTCGATCTGCCGGACGACGGCGTTGCCCCGGAAGCGGCGCGGTTCGAGGATCACCTGCCACACAGCGATCATCGTCGCGCCGAAGAAGCCGAGCAGGCCGTGCAGCGTACGCACCGCCTCCGTCGTCGCGTCTCCGACATGGGCGAGCATCGCAGTGATCCCGGTTGGCCCCTTCGGCCGAATGGGCAGTGGCCGGTCGACCTCGCCGACCTTCGCGATCAGCCGGCGCTGGCGATCGTCGGCGCCGTCCACGCGGACGCCGTGGTCGCGCTCCAGCCGGTGGACGATCCACGCGCCCACCGTGTCCATCCGCTCGACGGCGGAGAGATCGACGCGGGTCGGCTGGGTGTTCAGCGCCTCCAGCCGGCGCGGCACGTCGCCCAGCCGCGCGAGCGTCAGCGCGCCGGTGAAGCGGAGCGTGCCGCCCTCTTGCCCGAAGTCCGCGGCCTCGTCGCCCATGCGGGAGCAAGGATGGAGGAGATCGCGCGGCGCGGCAAGCCGGCGCGAGGAGGGGAGCGCGGCTCGGCGGGTGCAAGCCGCCCGAAAACCTGCCAAGGGGCCGCGATGGCGACGGGATTCATCGGCACGGGTGGCGACGGCACGCGCGTCTTCGGGCTCGATCCCGCGACGCGCGCCGGCCGCTTCGCGCGGGCCGCTGGGCTGGTCGCGGGGGAGGGGACGGACGGTACGATCGTCGCCGATCTCGGCTACGGCTGGGATCCCGCCTGGCTGGGCTGGCTCAAGACGCGGCCGGGCACGGCGGTCACGATCGCCGGCTTCCCGGCGCTCGTCCACCGTCGCGCCGGCGCGACGCTCGACGTGCCCGCCGACGCCGAGATCCGCCGCGTCGAGGACGGCACCAGCCTCTACAACGCCACGTTGCGCAAGCGCGACGACGCCTACCTCATGCCGTTGACGCCTGCCACCGCGCCCGCCGTCGAGCGCGCGAGCTACGACGCGAGCTACAAGGGCGTCACCGATCTGCTGACGCTCTACCTGTGGCGCGGCACCGCCTTCCACCTGACGCGCGCGGCCGCCGCGCTGCGGCTCAGCCCCACGATGGTGACGACGATCGGCCTCGCGCTGTGCGTCTGGGCGACCCTGCTGTTCTACCGGGGCCACTTCCTCGCCGGGCTGATCGTCGGTCTCGTTTTCATGGTGCTCGACACCGTGGACGGGAAACTCGCGCGCTGCACCGGCACCTCGTCCAAGTTCGGGCACCTGCTGGATCACGGCACCGATCTGATCCATCCGCCGATCTGGTACTGGGCGTGGGGGATCGGCCTGACGGCGTGGGATCTCGCCTTCGCGCCGGGCGTGCTGTGGACGATCCTTGGCCTGCTCGTCGTCGGCTACGTCGTGCAGCGGCTGATCGAGGGCGCGTTCATCGGCGCGTTCGGGATGCACATCCACGTCTGGCGGCTCGCCGACAGCCGCTTCCGGCTGGTGACGGCCCGGCGCAATCCCAACTGGTTGGTCCTGCTGGCGAGCGTGATCGCCGGCCGCCCCGATTGGGGGTTGATCGCCGTGCTGGCGTGGACGATCGCGTCCTGTCTCTTTCACCTCGTGCGGCTGGCGCAGGCGTTCGCGGCGCGTGCGCGTGGAGCGGAGATCGTGTCGTGGCTGGCCTGACCGCGCTGCTGCTCGCCGGCCGTCGGCCAGGCACCGATCCGCTCGCCGCCTCGCGGGGCGTCGCGCTCAAGGCGCTGATCCCGGTCGCCGGCCGCGCGATGGTGGCGCGTGTCACGGACACGCTGCTCGCCTGCCCGGAAATCGAGCGAGTGCGCGTGCTGACGCAGGACGTGGACGCGATCACCGCCGCGCTCGCCCCCGATCCGCGCGTGTCGGTTGAACGATCGGGCGACGGCATCGCGGCCTCGGTCGCGAAGATCGCGCGCGAGGGGCGGCCGCTGTTCGTTACCACAGCCGATCATCCGCTGCTCACCCCGGCAACCGTCTCCGCCTTCCTCGCCGCCGCGGGCGGGGTGGACGTCGCCGTCGGCGTCGTGGAGCGCGGCGTCGTCGAGGCGCGCTTTCCGAACACGCGCCGTACTTGGCTGCGCTTCAAGGACGGCGCTTGGACGGGCGCCAACCTGTTCCGGCTCCAGGGCTGGTCCGCGCTGCCGGTGCTCACCGCGTGGGGGCAGGTAGAGCAGGATCGTAAGAAGGGCTGGCGGCTGATCGCGCGCTTCGGCCCGGCGCTGCTCGTCCGCGCGCTCACCCGCACGATCACGCTAGAGATGGCGGTGCGCCGCGCCGGCCGCCGGTTGGGGGTGACCGCGCGCGCGATCCCGCTCGCCGATCCGCTCGCCGCCGTGGACGTGGACAAGCCGGAAGACTTGGCTCTCGCCGAGGGCGTGCTGGGAGGCCGCGCGTGAAGCTCGCCATTTACGACATGGACCGCACGATCACGCGAACGGGCACCTACACGCCTTTCCTGATCCACGCCGCGCTCGCCCGCGCGCCGTGGCGCCTCCTCTTCCTGCCGCTCGTGCTCGGCTCGATGCTCGCCTATGCGATCAAGCTCATCACGCGCGCGCGGCTGAAGGAGGTCAATCAGCGGCTTCTGCTCGGCGCCCACATCACCCGGTCGCAGCTGGAACCCGTCACCGCCAGCTTCGCCGAGCGCACCTACACGCTCAACACGCTGCCCGGCGCGCTTCGCCGCTTGGCGGAAGATCGCGCGGCGGGCTATCGCCTCGTTCTCGCCACCGCCTCCTACCGGCTGTACGTCGGGGCGATCGCCGCACGACTAGGCATGGATGACGTGATCGCCACCAACTCGATCATCGGCATCGACGCGCGTATCACCGCCAAGATCGACGGCGAGAACTGCTACGGACCGGCCAAGCTGCGCATGGTGCAGACCTGGATGGAGCAGCAGGGCCTCGCGCGCGGTGAGTGCCACATCCGCTTCTACTCCGATCACGCCTCCGACGCGCCGGTGATGGCGTGGGCGGACGAGGCGTTCGCCACGACGCCGTCGCCCAGGATGCGCGCGCTGGCGACGAAGCGCGGCTGGCCGATTCTCGACTTCCGCCACTGATCCGGAACGCTCGTCGCACGCCGGCCATTGGTGCACGGAGATCATCCGGAGACACCCGATGCGCGCCGCCGTCCTCCTTGCCGCCCTGATCGCCACCCCTGCCGCCGCGCAGATCAGCGGGGTGCCCGAGCCGTTCCACGGCATCGACAGCGGCTTCTCCTCCTCGCCGTTCGGGCGCAGCCCGGCGCTCACCGATCCGACACCCGGTTCCACCAGCATCGTCGGCGGTGCGCCGTCCCGCCCGCAGGCGGGGGCCCCGGCGACAGGCGGTCGCTGCGCCGACGGCCGCTTCTCCGTCCGGTCCGCGAACGGTGCCACCTCCTGCGAGGGCCGGGCCGGCGCCGTCGGCACGGGCTCGGGCGGCTGAGCTTCGCCGCCGCTACACCGCCGCGAGCGCCTGATCGAAGTCGGCGATGAGATCGCCGGCGTCCTCGACTCCCACCGAGATGCGGACGAGGTTGGCGGTGATACCGAGTTCGCTCTTCCGTGCATCGGGCACCGACAGGTGCGTCATCGCCGCCGGGCACGAGGCCAGCGTCTCGGTGCCGCCCAGGCTCACCGCCAGCTTGGCGATGCGGAGGGCATCGAGGAAGGCGAAGCTCTCGCGCTCGCCGCCCTTGAGGTACAGCGAGAAGGTAGAGCCCGCGCCGGTGCAATGGCGCCGATAAATGTCGGCCTGTCGCGAATCCTCGGGCAGGAAGCCCAGATAGCCGACGCTCTCCACCTTGGGATGATCGCGGAAGAAGGCGCAGACCTTGGCGGCATTCTCGCCCGCGCGGCTCATGCGTAGCTCCAGCGTCTCCAGCGAGCGGAGCAGCATCCAGGCGGAATGCGGATCGGTGATCGTGCCGATCGTGTTGCGCATCATGCGGATGGGGGCGATCGCCGCCTTGGAGCCGGTGATTCCGCCCGCCACGAGATCGGAATGGCCGCCGGCATATTTGGTGAGGCTGTAGACGACGAGATCGGCGCCAGAGGCGAGCGGCCGCGTCCAGAGCGGCCCCAGGAAAGTGTTGTCGATCGCGATCGGCGGCGCCTCCTCCGCGTCCGCGAACAGGCGATCGCGCACCCGCGCTACCGCCTCGACGTCGACCAGCGCGTTGGTGGGATTGGCAGGGCTCTCGAGATAGACGAGCGCGACCCGGCCCTGCGCCTTGGCGCGCGCGACGACCGCCTCGATCTCGGCCTCGGTCGCGCCGGCGGGGAAGTCGAGCCAGGTGACGCCGAGGCGGCCGAGGATGCGGCCGATCAGCGTCTCGGTGGCGGCGTACAGCGGCGCGGAGTGGACGATCACGTCGCCCGGCTTCACCAGCGCCAGCATCATCGTCGCGATCGCCGACATGCCGGAGGAGAAGACGAGCGCGTCCTCCGCCCCGTCCCAGATGCCCAGGCGATCCTCCAATATCTCTTGGTTCGGCCCGTTGAAGCGCGAGTAGACTAGCCCCTCGCTGCCGCCCGGCCGCTTGCCGGTGACACCCTCGAAGTGGCGCTTGCCCGCCGCCGCGCTCTCGAACACGAAGGTCGAGGTGAGGAAGATCGGCGGCTTGAGCGAGCCCTCCGACAGCATCGGATCGAAGGCGTGGCCCATCATCAGCGTGGAGGGGGAGAGCTTGCGATCACCCACCTCCAGCACGGCCGGCTTGGGACGGCGGCGCGTCGTGGCGCCGCCGATGTCGGCTTCGGTCTCGGGTACGGTCTGGTCGGTCATGTTTGGTCTTCCGGTTGGGAGAGCCCGTGGCGGGCCATGCCGCCATCCTAGACCAAGCAGGACGGGAAGCCGACGTCGAACGCTCGCACTCTAGCGGCGCCGGTCCGGAAGGCGCGGCCGCTATGCGTCTTGCGGCGGCGCGAAGGGGTCGTAGCTGCCGAAGCTCCAGACATGGCCCTCTGGATCGCGCGCGCTGTATCCGCGACCCGGATAGCCGTCACTGTCGTGCGGCTCCGCGAGGATCTCGGCGCCTGCCTCCGCTGCCTTCGCATGATGCGCGTCGGGGTCGGCCAAGACGACGTAGAGCGTCGCGGTGACACCGCCCGCCTCGCTCGGCAGGAGCTGGCCGAAGCGGTCCCACTCGCCCGTCGGCGGTGTGCTCGCCAGCATCACCATATTGCCGTCGAGGACGAGCTGAGCGTGGTGGACGAAACGCTGGTCCCCTTCGTCGAGGTGGATGGCATGCGGCAGGAAGCCGAACGCATCGCACAGGAAGAGGATGGCATCCGGCGCGTTGGCGTAGCGCAGGCACGGAACGATTGCTGGCCGCATGCCGCGAGCCTACCCGAGGGCGACCCGCTGCGCTACGCTGCGCGGCCATGACCGACGATGATGTCCGCCTCGCCCACGCCCTCGCCGATGCCGCCGGCACCGCGATCCGCGGCTATTTCCGTGGCGCGCTCGGCATCGAGCACAAGGAGGACGCTTCGCCCGTCACGCTTGCGGATTGCGCGGCGGAGGCGGCGATGCGCGCGGTGCTGGACACGGAGCGACCGGCGGACGGCATCGTCGGCGAGGAATATGGGGTGACGCGGGGCGGTGCCGCTCGGCGCTGGGTGCTCGATCCGATCGACGGCACTCGCGCCTTCGCGATCGGGCGGCCGATCTTCGGCACGCTGATCGCGCTCGTCGAGGAGGCGACACCGGTGCTGGGGGTCATCGATCAACCGATCCTGCGCGAACGCTGGGTTGGCGCCGCCGGCCGCCCGACCACGTTCAACGACGCGCTCGCCCGCGTTCGCCCCTGCGCGGCACTTGCCGAAGCGCGCTTCGGATCGACCGCACCGGCGCATTTCGACGAGGCCGAGCATGCAGCCTACCTGCGCGTGGCAGGTCAAGCTCGCGACGCGCTTTGGGGCGGGGATTGCTACAATTACGGGGCGGTGGCGAGCGGCTGGCTCGACGGCGTGATCGAGACCAACCTCAAGCTCCACGATTTCGCCGCGCTTGTGCCGGTGGTGGAGGGCGCGGGCGGAATCTTGCGCGACTGGAGCGGGCGACCGCTCGACGCGGAGAGCGACGGCCGCGTCATCGCGCTCGGCGATGCGAGCCTGCTCGACGCGGTGCTGGAGCGGCTCGGCGGCTAGATGTCGGGGGTCGCTCGGCGCGTCGCAGGATCGGATGACCAGCCGTTTGATCAGGACCATCGGGGTCTCGCCCGTGAACCTCGCCGGTCGCCCGTCAGAAGATGCCCAGGAACTTCTTACGCGGCTTGGCGGCCTGTTCGCGGTTGGCGCCCTTGTCGTTGATGCCCTTCACCGGATTGCCACCCTCCGTGTGCTGGGCGGCGGTGGTGGCGCCGGCCAGCACCGGGCCGCAGGCGGTGTCGGCGGTGGCGCCAACATCCACAAAGGCGAGCACCGAGGCGATCGGCGAGGCGACGACGCCCAGCGCCACCGCCGCCGCCGCACGCCCGATGAGCTGCGGCGACACCACCGAGAAGCCTGGCGCCCCGAAATAACCCTTAATGTAGGCCGGTGCCTGCCCGGAGAAGGCCGAGAACTTCTTGGCGCGCGAGCGGAAGGTGAGATTGAGCGACTCGTCGACGAAGCTGAAGCCGCCCGTCGCCGTCATCACGTTCTTGTCGGTGTCGATCAGCACCGGATCGGTGGTAGCGACGCCGTTCTTCACGGTGAAAGCGATCAGTCCGCAGTTAATCTGGATCGGCTGCTTGAGCTTGCCCTGCAGCAGCTTCTGCAGGAACACGCCGACGTCGAACTCGGAGAGCTGCGCATAGCTGGTGATGAAGGTGCCCGCTGGCAGCCCGATCGCGATGCGGCCGTTGGAGGTCGCCAGCGACTTGCGAACGCTGTCGCCGGTGCCGCGCATCTTGATCCGCGCCTTGATCGTGCCGGTGGTGCCCGGATCGGCCATGCCGAAGCCCTTGAGCAGGCGGCCCATCGGCGTTGGCGACATGCGGATGTCGTAATCGGTGACGACCGCCGGCACGCGCGCGTTCAGCGAGATGTCGGCCGCCAGGTGCCCGCCCGCCACGTCCATCGTCAGCGGCGAGAGCTTGAGCAGGTTATGGTCGAGGTCCAGCGTCAGCGCGACGTTCGATACTGGCACGTTGGGCGCGCGGATCACGCGCACCGAGTAGCGTACGTGCGCGTCCATCGTCTTCAGCGCTTCGGCACGCAACGGCGCGTCGGGCAGGATGCGCGGGTGCCCGCCCGACGGCGTGCCTTGCGTGGTGGCAGCGGCGGTGGCGCCCTTGGCGACCGTCTTGGGGTCGTAGCCGATCAGCGGGCCGACATCGATGATGTCCAGCTTGTCGGAATGGAGATCCGCGTCGATCGTCGGGCGCTTGTTCGGCAGCGACACTGTCATGCGGCCGGACAGGTCGCTGTCGCCGACGCGGCCGTTGAGCCTGGTGAACTGATATTTGCCGTCGGCCATCGTGAAGTGGCTGCGGATGCGGTATGCACGGGTAGCGGGGATCACCAGGCCGCCGAGCGTGCCGATGGTGGCGATGTTCGGCCCGCGCAGGCCGATGTCGAGCTGGGCGCCTTCGATCTTTGTCGGCCCTTGCAGCGTGCCCGTAATGTCGGCGTGGCTGGAGACCGCGTCGATTGCCGCCGTCACTTGCGTGCGGCCCATCGCGATCGCCGAGTTGGGCGAGAGCAGCGCTGCTTCCATCTTGAACGGCTCGCCGCGGACCGTGCCGGTGCCGTGTGCGCGAATCGCGTTGTCGATGCGTTTGCCGGTGGAGCGGACGGTGTCGAATGCGATGTCGGTCGCCAACCGCATTGAGGGATCGCGGTAGCGCACGGTAGTGCCCGCAACCATCGCCTGGTCCACGGTCGGCATCTCGAACGGCTTGCCGGGCTTGGAGGGCGCGCCGAACGTCCAGGTGTTGTGCTTGTGCTCCTTGTCCCACTCGGCATCGATGCCTGCGCCGATCAGGTTGAGCCAGCGGGCGTGATAGTGGCCGAAGATCGCACGCACCGTTGAGATGCGCGTGTCAACATGGTCGGCTTGGAAGAAGTTGGGCTTGGAGGCCCAAGCGGGGTTGGAGACGGTGATGCCGTCGGCCACGAACTTCACGTTGATCGGATCGAGGTAAAGCTGGAAGTCGCCCGCGACCGCCACCCGCCGCCCGCTCGATTTGGACGCGACATTCTCGACGGTGTGCTTGAGGAAGCGGCCCTTGGTGATGAACAGCACCGCCCAGGCGAGCACGATCAGGCCGAGCAGGCAGCCGAGGATGCCAAGCCCGATGCCGAGCGGGGCGTGCCAGCGCGCCGGGCGTCGCCCGCGCGGCGGGGGAGGGGACGCGTCGGATGCGCGCGCGCTATCGGCGGTGGTAGCCACGATGGGGTTGAACCGCCGGCGATCGTTGCGGTTCCGGCGCGGTCGTGAAGGTTGCGGCCCACGCGCCTTGCCTCTATAGCCCCGCGCTTCGATCGAGGGATCGCCCGGCCATCCAGGGCTGCCGTGGCGCGTCCGCAGTCGACCGGCTCCATCCCGGAGCCACCTTCGCGAAGGAGTCGAAAATGCCCAAGCTCAAGACGAAGAGCGGCGTGAAGAAGCGCTTCAAGCTCACCGCCACCGGCAAGGTGAAGCACGGCGTCGCCGGCAAGCGCCACCGGCTCATCAGCCACAATGC
Source organism: Sphingomonas sp. (assembly GCF_965200105.1). Taxonomy (GTDB): domain Bacteria; phylum Pseudomonadota; class Alphaproteobacteria; order Sphingomonadales; family Sphingomonadaceae; genus Solisphingomonas. The sequence goes on along the minus strand of NZ_CBDATN010000002.1, from coordinate 1,478,247 downwards.
CAAGTATATCCGCACCAATCGCGGCACCACCGTGCTTGCCGAGGCCGATACGGCCCGCGTGAAGCTCTGGGCCCCCTACGGCCTGAACTGAGGGAGTCCTAGACAATGGCACGCGTGAAGCGGGGCACCACGACCCGCGCCAAGCACAACCGCATCCTAGAGCAGGCGAAGGGCTATTACGGCCGTCGCAAGAACACCATCCGCATCGCCCGGCAGGCCGTCGAGAAGGCGGGCCAGTACGCCTATCGCGACCGCAAGGTGAAGAAGCGCTCGTTTCGTGCGCTCTGGATCCAGCGCATCAACGCAGCGGTGCGCCAGGAAGGCCTCACCTACGGCGTGTTCATGCACGGCCTGAAGCTCGCCGGCGTGGAGCTCGACCGCAAGGTGCTGGCCGACATGGCGATGCACGAGGGCGAGACCTTCAAGGCGATCATCGCGCAGGCCAGGGCCGCGCTGCCCGAGGGCGCGCGCCTCGCGGCCTAAGCGGAGCTGATCCCGCCGCCTCGGGCTTGGTCCGGGGCGGCGTCCCCCTCAGCCCAACCAGCCGGCTGGGCTCAGCATCGCGCAGCGCACTCGGCCGGCATCTTCGGCGTGCGGTCGACGTGCGCCGGTGTCGCGCCGAGCTGCTCCTCGTTATCGGCAGCCGTACCTATGATCGTCGGTGAGCCTCGTCGCGGACAGCGGCATCGCGAACTGGCAGCCATGCGGCTCCAGCTCGCGCGACGCGCAGGGCAGATCGCAGCTCCCGCCGGTCGCCGGCCGAGAACGGTGAGTGCGACTTCAGCTTGCGGACCGGCAGATCAAAGCGATTCGGGAAAACGACGCTTCTCCACGGATGGGCGGGCGTGCGCCCACCTGCGTCGCGGGGTCCGGAGTTAGCCGGCCCGGTGGAAGCCGTCCGTAACTAGGGGACAGCTTCGGCGGCTACCGGGACCGTCGAGCCGCATCGCCGCAATCTATGTGCCGTCAAGCTCGGGATAGTGGCGGAAGACGCCGTCGCCATAAGCCAACCGCCGATCCGAGCGGAAATAGGCGGCCAGTTCGGGCAGCCCGGCGACGCGGGCGTGCAGCGCCGCGAGCGCAGGGTGATCGGGCATCAGCGTAGCCATGCGGCGGGGAAAGGCGAACAAGAGGCCCTCGACGAGCTGGAACAGCGACAGGTCGGCGGTGCTCCAGCGGTCTCCCGTAAGCCATTTCCCGCCGGAGCGTGCCGCCATGCGCTCGAACCAGCCGAGGAACTTGGGCATCCGGCTTGCGCGAAAGTCCGCCGCCCGCCGCGCCGCCTCGTCGCGCTGTTCCTCATAGTAAGCCATGGCGGCGATCGGGTGGTGCACGTCGTGCGCCTCCGCGACCATATCGGCGACGGTGAGCTGGACGCCGTGGACGAGGTGCCGCCCGGCGGGATCGGCGGGTGCCAGGCCGTAGCGATCGCCTAGGTAGAGCAGTATGTTGGCGACTTGCGCGATCACAAGTCCGCCTTCGACATCGGTGTCGACGATGTAGGGCGGCGCGAACGGCTCGGGCCGGCGACCGCCGATGTCCTCGGAGACGTCGGCGTCCGCGTTCATCTCGCGATAGGGAATCCCGGCCGCCTCCAACAGCAGCCGCACGAATTCGCCGCGTCCGGGTATCCCGGGCCAATACCAGAGTTCGATCATGCCGCCATCAACGATCGGACGACGGTCATTCTCCCGGCGCGCTCGCGCGGATCGCGAGCGCGTGGACGCGCTCGGCCAGCAGATCGGCGAGTGCGCGGTTGACCAGCCGCTGCCGCGCCACCCGGTTCAGCCCCGCGAACGCCGTCGCCTCGACATCGACGGTGAAGTGGCTCTCGCCGCGCGGATCGTGCCCGGCATGGCCCCGATGCTTCGCGCTATCGTCGATCACGGCGAGACGGGTGGGCGCGAGCGCGGCGACTAGCAGTCGCTCGATCTCGGCGGCGACGGGGCCGGGCGCGGCCGTGGCGGGGTCGATCATGGCGCTTATATAGGCCGCTTTCCGGGGCTGGGGAGCAGTTTTGGCAGACGACGAGACGAGGAAGGCGGGGCCGCGCTTCCACGGGCGGGTCGAGACGGGGCGCGCCTGCGACGAGTCCGGCTGCGACGCACCGGGCGAGTTCCGCGCGCCCGCCGACCGTGATGGCGCGGCGCGGCGCGATGAGCCCGGCGGCTGGCGCTGGCTGTGCCTCGATCATGTCCGCGCGTTCAACGCGCGCTACAATTTCTTCTCGGGCATGGACGCGGACGAGATCGCCGCCGCGCAGCGCCCTTATGCGGGATGGGAACGGGAGACGCGCGCCTTCGCGTCCGGCGGCGCGGACCGGCCACCACGCTGGGCCGACTTCACCGACCCTCTCGACGCGATCGGCGCGCGTTTCCGCGAGCGCCGTGCGGCCGAGCAGCCGCGCGCCGACGGCCGCCCGCTCTCCGGCGAGGAGCGGCGCGCGCTGGCGACGCTGGGCCTGCCGCCCGATGCCGACCGACGCGCGCTACGCCAGCGCTACGCCGAGCTGGTGCGGCGCTACCACCCCGATCGCAACGGCGGCGACCGCAGCCACGAGCGCGCGCTTGCCGAGACGATCGCCGCCTATATCTGTCTGAAGAGCGCGCGCGCCTTCGCGTGACGGCGCCGCGGCGGCCTTAGCTCCGCGCCACCGCCTCCGCGACGGCGGCGAGCTGATCGGCAACCGTGCCCCAGCCCTGCTCGAAACCCATCGCGCGATGCTGTTCCAGCGCCTCCCGGTTCTAGTGGCGCGCGGTTCCGGTGTAGCGGGTGCCGCCGCCCTCGTCCGCGAAGCGCATCAACCCCACCATGAACGGCCCTTGCGGCCGCCAGCCCGCCGCGAAGGCGTCGGTGAAGACGACGAGTTCCGACGCGCGTACTTCCAGGAACACGCCGTCCTGCGGCGCCTCCTCGCCGGCGGGGCCGCGCATGGTCAGCGCCATCCGGCCGCCGGCGCGCAGATCCCATTCGGCGATGTCGGTGGTCCACGGCTTCGGGCACCACCAGTCGGCGCTACGCTCGGTAAAGGCGCGCCACACCGCCGCGCGCGGCGCGGCGATCAGCCGGGTGACGCTCAGCTCCAGCGCGTCGCTCATCCTTGCTCTCCCCGTGCCGCCCGCGCCAGCGCGGCGATGTCCAGCCGCCGCATCGTCATCATCGCCTCGCCGACGCGCTTCGCACGCGCCCGGTCGGAGCCGGCCATCGCCTGCCCCAGCATGCGCGGCACGATCTGCCACGAGACGCCCCAGCGGTCGCGAAGCCAGCCACACCGCTCCTCCTGCCCGCCGTCGGCGGTGAGTCCGTCCCACAGCCGGTCGATCTCGTACTGCGTGTCGCACTCGACCATGATCGAGATCGCGCGGCTGAAGGCGTCGAGCGGCCCTGCCTCGATGGCGCGGAACGGCCGCCCGGCAAGCGTGAACGACAGCATGCCGATCGTGTCCGCCGGACCGCTGGGACTGTCCTGCGGCACCGCTGCACGACGCTCGATCGCGGAGCCGGGCACGAGCGCCACGTAGCGCGCGACCGCCGCCTCCATGTCACGCTCGAACCACAGGTGGATCGCCACGTCCGCCATCACGCCGCCCCGCGCTTGCCGACGAAGCCGACCGCCGCGCCCTGGCCGTCGGCGGCCTGGACGACGAAGTCGCCACCGGGCACCTCGCTCGGGCCGTTGCGGACGGTGCCGCCGCCCGCCTCCACCGCCGCCTTCGCGGTGTCGATGTCGGGGACGCGGAAGTAGAAGGTCCAGGCGGGCGGCTGGCCGGCGGGCGCGGTCATCATCGCGCCGAGCGGGCGGCCGCCGAGCGTCAGGAAGCTGTAGTCGCCCAGCTCCCCCATCGGCATCGCGCCCGCCTTCTCAAGGCCGAGCAGCGTGCCGTAGAAGCCGAGCGCGGCGTCCTGATCGGCGGTGCGAAGCTCGTTCCAGGCGCAGCGGCCGCGCGCGGTCTCCGAGAAGGCGTCGCTGTCCGCCTCGCCGTCGCCGCGCATCAGGTAGAAGCGCGCGCCCTGCGGATCGGCGAGGAAGGCGAAGCGGCCGACGCCGGGGATGTCGGCGGGGGGCAGCAGCACGCTCGCGCCGAGCGACACGGCCTGGGCGGTGCGGCCACCGACGTCGTCCACGCCGAAATAGACGTGCCAAGCCGGCGTCGCGCCCGGCTCGGGCAGCGGCATCATCCCGCCGGCACTCCCGGCATCGTCGGAGAGGATGCGGTACTCGATGCCCGCCATCCCGCCCGACGCCGCGCGCCAGCCGGTCACCGCGGCGTAGAAGCGCGTCGCGGCGTCGGGATCGCCGGTCATCAGCTCGTACCAGATCGGGGTTCCGTGGGCGTTCATGGCGATCCTCCTCCTCATGCCGCCCCGGCGGCGGTGTCCATCCACATCGGGCCGAAGCCGTGGCCGTCGAGATCCTCGAAAGCGCGGGAGTACATGAAGCCGAGGTCCTCGGGGCCGTGCGCCTCGCGACCGCCCGCCGCGATCGCCCGCTCGGTGATCTCGTCGACCGCCGCGCGGCTCTCGAGCCCGAGCGCGAACAGCGCGCCGCTGGTCGCGCGCGCGTCGGCGATCGGCTTGGGCGTCAGCGTCGAGTAGAAGGCGCGGTCGAGCACCATCACGGCGATCCCGTCCGCCCATCGCAGCGCGGCAGCCTGCTCGGTCGAGAAGCGCGGATCCTTCACGAAGCCGATCGCCTCGTAGAAGGCTGCCGACCGCGCGACGTTGGCCACGGGCAGGCTCACGAAGATCGTTCTGCTCATCGCCGCTTCTCCGTCCGACTCAGGGTTTGCATGAAATGCCGCCGTGAGTTACAAAAAACAACTATGAAGTTAGCAAAAGTGACCGAAGCGGGTGGCGAGCGGCGCTGGTATGACGACGCCTGCGGTACCGCGCTCGCGCTGGAGCTGGTCGGCGAGCGCTGGTCGCTGCTGATCGTGCGCGAGCTGATGTTCGGTGGGCGGCGGTTCGGTGAGATCAAGGCCGCGCTCGGCACGGTCAGCGCCAACGTGCTCGTACAGCGGCTGGAGGGGCTGGAGCGGGCCGGCATCCTCGCACGTCGGACGCTGCCGCCGCCCGCCAGCGCACGCGTCTACGAGCTGACGCCGTGGGGCTACGAGGCGGAGGAGGCGATCAAGGCGCTCGGCCGCTGGGCGGTGCGATCGCCCGCGCACGATCCCTCGCTGCCGCTCTCGCCCGCCGCGCTGATGCTGTCGTTCCGCACCATGTACGCGGGCGGCATGGCGGCGCGGATCGGCTTCCGCATCGGCCGAGAGGCGTTCGTCGCCGATGCGCGCGAGGCGCCTGGCGACATGCGCATCGCGCGCGGCGATCCCCATGAGGGCACCGCGCTCGTCCTTACCGGCTGCGCCGAGGCGATCGCCGCAATGATCTACGGCGGTCGTCCGGCGGAGGAGGCGGGCGTCGCCATCGAAGGCGACCGCGCGCTGCTCGCCCGCTTCGCGCGCGCCTTTCCGCTGCCCGCCAAGGCCCCCGTGGGTTGACGCGCCGCGCCCGCGTCCGCACCTCGGCTCCATCCCGTCGCGGGTGCGTTGACCGCGACTCATCAAGGCTACCATCCGGACCGACATGACCGACATCCCCAACACTCAGCCCGACGCGCGAACCGACACGCTGCTCGCGGCGCCCGACAGGATGGTGCAGGCCCGCGACGTCTTCGGGCTCGATCTCGACATGGAGGTGCCGGCCTTCTCTGAGGCCGACGAGCGCGTGCCCGATCTCGATCCCGCCTACGTCTTCGATCCCGAGACGACGACGGCGATCCTCGCCGGCTTCGCGCACAACCGCCGCGTGATGGTGCAGGGCTATCACGGCACCGGCAAATCCAGCCACATCGAGCAGGTGGCGGCCCGCCTCAACTGGCCGTGCATCCGCATCAACCTCGACGCGCATGTCAGCCGCATCGATCTCATCGGCCGCGACGCCATCGTGTTGCGCGACGGCCAGCAGGTGACCGAGTTCCGCGAGGGCCTGCTGCCCTGGGCGATCCAGACGCCAACCGCGCTCGTCTTCGACGAGTATGACGCCGGCCGCGCCGACGTGATGTTCGTGATCCAGCGCGTGCTGGAGGCGGAAGGCAAGCTGACGCTGCTCGACCAGAACCGCGTGATCCGCGCCAATCCCTGGTTCCGCCTGTTCGCCACCGCCAATACGGTGGGGCTGGGCGACACCACCGGGCTGTATCACGGCACGCAGCAGATCAACCAGGGTCAGATGGACCGCTGGAACATCGTGGTGACGCTCAACTACCTGCCCGCCGCCACCGAGGCGCGGATCGTGCTCGCCAAGTCGGGCGAGTATGACAAGCCCGACGGCAAGCAGACGGTCGAGCGCATGGTCAAGGTGGCGGACCTCACCCGCGCGGGTTTCATAGCGGGTGACATCTCGACCGTCATGAGCCCGCGGACCGTCATCTCCTGGGCGCAAAACGCGCTCATCTTCAAGGATGTCGGCCTCGCCTTCCGCATGACCTTCCTCAACAAGTGCGACGAGGCCGAACGCTCGCTGGTGGCGGAGTATTACCAGCGCGTCTTCGGCAAGGATCTGCCCGAGAGCGTCGCCGTGAAGCGCTGACGAGTGGCCGACAAGGACAACCCGCTAGAAGCCTTCCGCCTCGCGCTCGGTGGCGCCACGCGGGCGATCGCGCGCGAGCCCGAGGTGGAGCTCGGCTTCTCCGCCGAGGCGACGGTGCAGTCGGGCAAGACGGTCAAGGTGCCGATGCCGGGTCGCACGCTGCCGGCCGATCAGGTCGCCGAGGCGCGTGGGAGCGCCGACGCCTTCGCGCTTCGTCTGCGTCACCACGATGCAGCACTCCATTCCCGGCGCGCGCCGCCCGATCCGGTTGCGCGCGCGGTCTTCGACGCCGCCGAGCAGGCGCGGGTCGAGGCGCTCGGCTCGCGCGGCATGGACGGCATGGCCGCGAACCTGACGAGCGCGCTGACGGCGCGAATGCGTGCGGACCCCATTGCCCGCGCGCGCACGCGCGACGAGGTGCCGCTATGGACGGCCATCGCGCTCGTCGCGCGCGAGCGGTTGACCGGCGAGAAGCCGCCCGAGCGCGCTGCCGCCGGCCTCGCGCTGGTGCGCGACTGGATCGAGGAGAAGGCAGGCGCGCAGCTCGACGCGCTCGGCCTCGCAATCGACGATCAGGCGGCGTTCGCCGATCTCGCCACGCGGCTCCTCCAGGATCTTGAACTCGCCGTCCCCGACCTGCCGCCCGAGGCCGACCCCGAGCAAGGCGAGGACGAGGGCGACGACGCCGACCAGCAGGGCGACACCGACGAGGAGCGCGAGGGCGAAGGCGGCGCCGCGCAGGACGAGATGGAGGTCCGCGCCGAGCAGCAGGAAGGCGATCCCCAGGACAGCGAGGGCGAGCAGCGCTCCGAGGAGCTGTCCGATACCGAGGCCGGCGACGGCGAGGAGGGCGAGGAGGCGGCGTCCCCCGCGCGCCCAAACCGGCCGGCCGCCGACGACGGCCCGCGCTTCGACTACTCGCCCTACACCAGCCGCTTCGACGAGGTCGCCGCCGCCGCCACGCTCTGCGACAGCGACGAGCTCGATCGCCTGCGCGCCTATCTCGACCAGCAGCTCACCCACCTGCAGGGCGCCGTCACAAAGCTCGCCAATCGGCTCCAGCGCCGGCTGATGGCGCAGCAGTCGCGATCCTGGGAGTTCGACCAGGAGGAGGGGCTGCTCGATGCCGCGCGGCTCGCCCGCGTCGTCGTCAATCCGGGCCAGTCGCTCTCCTACAAGATTGAGCGCGACACAGAATTCCGCGACACCGTAGTGTCGTTGCTGATCGACAATTCGGGTTCGATGCGCGGCCGCCCGATCTCGATCGCGGCGATCTCGGCGGATATCATGGCGCGTACGCTGGAACGCTGCGGCGTCAAGACCGAGATCCTCGGCTTCACGACGCGCGCATGGAAGGGCGGGCAGAGCCGCGAGGCATGGCTCGCCGCCGGCCGCCCGCCGATGCCGGGCCGGCTCAACGATCTCCGCCACATCGTCTACAAGGAGGCGGACGAGCCGTGGCGCCGCGCGCGCCGCAACCTGGGCCTGATGATGCGCGAGGGGCTGCTCAAAGAGAATATCGACGGCGAGGCGCTGCTCTGGGCGCACAGCCGCCTGATCGCGCGTCCCGAGGAGCGGCGCATCCTGATGGTGATATCGGATGGCGCGCCGGTGGATGATTCCACGCTATCGGTAAACTCGGGCTCCTATCTGGAGCGCCATCTCCGCCAGGTGATCGGCTGGATCGAGGCGCGCTCGCCCGTCCAGCTCGTCGCCATCGGCATCGGCCACGACGTCACCCGATATTACGCGCGCGCCGTCACGATCATGGATGCCGAGCAGCTCGGCGGCACGATGGTCGGCCAGCTCGCCGATCTGTTCGACGAGGCGGCCTGAGCCGGCTCGCTCCATCTTCCGCCTGTCCAATCGCCCGCCGCTACGCCTAAAGGGCGGCATGTCGTCGCGCCTCGCCCTCGTCGCCCTGTTGGCAGCCCTCGCGCCGGTGCCGCTCGCCTTCCGCGCCGCCGGCGGGTCGCCCGTCGCGCGCGTGGTGCCGCTCGACGCGCGCGATCCCGCGCGGCGCGACGTCGGCCGGCTGCATTATCTCGGCGGCTGGCGGCTGACCGGGCGCGACCGGCGTTTCGGTGGCATCTCCTCGATGACGATCGAGGACGGCGCCTTCACTCTGCTCAGCGACACGGGCGTCGTGACGCGACTGCGTCTCGCGCGAGACGGCACCGTTACCGATTATGCGATCCATGCACTGCCCAACGGACCGGGCGCCGCTTGGCGCAAGATCAACCGAGACAGCGAATCCTCCACCTACGATCCGGCGAGCGGCCATGTCTGGGCGGGCTTCGAGACGCGCAACGAGATATGGCGCTACACCAAGGGCTTCGCCGCCGCGGACGGCCATGTCGCACCGGCGGCGATGGCGGGCTGGCCCGACAATGAGGGCGCGGAGGCGATGGTGCGGCTGCGCGACGGCCGCTTCCTCGTCTTCGCCGAGACGAAGCAGCGGCCGGACCACGGCGGCCACCTCGTGCTGATGTTCCCCGGCGATCCGGTGGCGGGGGCGGTGCCGTTCGAGTTCGGTTTCCACGGCCCCTATGGCTATGCGCCCACCGACGCCGCCGAGCTGCCGGACGGACGCGTCATAGTGCTGATGCGGCGCTTCTCGCCGGGGCGGGGGCTGCTTGCCGGCGCGCTGGGCTTCTCCGGCGCGCTGATCGTGATCGATCCGCGCGAGGCGCGGCCGGACGGCACGGTGGCGGTCGATCAGGTGGCGGAGTTCGCGCCGCCGCTCACGGTCGACAATATGGAGGCGCTGGCGGTGGAGCGGCGTGACGGCCGGACCATCCTCTGGATCGCTTCCGACGACAATTTCTTCGTCTTGCAGCGCACGTTGCTGCTGGCGTTCGCGTTGGACGGGGACGTCCGACGCCGCGTTCCTGACCGGACGGCGTCGCGCGCCGCCCCTTGAGATCAGGCCGCGACCGCCTTCTTCGCGATCTCACGCTTCAGCTTGCGTGCGCGAGGCGAAAGCTGATCCTCGCCCGTCTTGGCGAGCCAGTTGTCGAGACCGCCGACATGCTCGACCGAACGCAGGCCGTGCATCGACACACGCAGCTTCACCGATTCGCCCAGCGCGTCCGAGATCAGCGTCACGTTCTGCAGGTTGGGCAGGAAGGTGCGCTTGGTCTTGTTGTTGGCGTGGGAGACGTTGTGGCCGACCTGGCGGCCCTTGCCCGTCAGCTCGCAGATGCGCGACATGATAGCGGTCCTGGATTAATCGGTTGCCCGGAAAGCGCGTGGCCCTAGTGGACGGAGGCTCGATCGTCAACCGGAGACGACCCGTGCCGCTTTTCGCCATCATCGCCCGCAACCGCCCCGATGCGGCAAACCTGCGCGCCGAGAACCGCCCCGCGCACCTCGATCACGTCGCCAGCCTGGGCGATCGGCTCAACAGCGCGGGGCCGCTGCTCGACGAAGCGGGGGAGCCGGCGGGCTCGCTCGTGATCGCTGATTTCTCCGATCTCGCCGCCGCCCGCGCCTTCGCGCGCGACGATCCCTACGCGCGGGCCGGGCTGTTCCAGGAACAGTCGGTGCAAGGCTGGACGCGCGTGCTGCCGTAGCGGCTCGCAACCGGCTCCACGCAGCGGCGTTGTACCGGCGTCGAAACGGAGTAGCCCATCCATGCGCGCGATCCTCGTCCTCCTTGTTCTGGTCGTGGTCGTCGCCATCGCCGCGATCGCGCTGGGCTTCGTTAACGTCAACCAGACGAAGACCGCATCGCTGCCGCGGATCGAGCTCAAGGGCGGGCAGGCACCGGCCTTCGACGTGCAGACCGCCAATGTCAGCGTGGCGAACGAGAAGACGGTCGTCTCCACGCCGACGCTGAAGGTGGAGAAGCCGCGATGAGCGCCGCCGCGAAACCCGCGAGCAGGGGGCGGCCAGGGCAGCCGCCGATCCTCGCGATCGTGCTGGCGGTGCTGCTGCCCCCGGTCGGCGTGTGGATTGCGCGCGGCGTCGGCTTCTCCTTCTGGGTGTCGCTCGTTCTGACGATCCTCGCCTACGTGCCCGGCATCATCTTCTCGGTAGTGGCGGTCGCGCGGCCTGACCTCATTGCCCGGATGCGCGGCCGCTGAGCTTCCCGCTGCCGGTGCCGATGCGCCTCGCGCTCGACGCCGCCGCCGCCGCGCTGGACGGGGAGGTGCCGGTCGGCGCCGTCGTGATGCGCGGAGGCGACGTGGTAGCGGTGGCGCCCAATGCGATGCGCGCCACCGGCGATCCCACCGCGCATGCTGAGATGGCGGCCATCCGCCTTGCCGCCGCGCGGCTTGCCACTGGCCGCCTCGACGGTTGCGACTTGTGGGTGACGCTGGAGCCTTGCGCGATGTGCGCGGGCGCGATCGCGCATGCGCGGATCGACCGGCTCTACTACGGCGCACCCGATCCCAAGGGGGGTGCCGTGGCGCACGGCCCGCGCTTCTTCGCGCAGCCGACATGCCACCATCGCCCGGAGGTCTATGCCGGCATCGGCGAGGGCGCGGCGGCGGCGCTGCTCCGCGCCTTCTTCGCGGAACGGCGCTGAGCGGCCGGCCTTGTCAGCACCAAGTGCGGCGAGATAGCGTGCGGTGTCACGTCAGGGAGATATTCCATGCGACATATCGCTGCCCTTCTTGCCCTCTCGGCCGCTCCGGCGTTGGGACAATCGTCTACGACGTCCGTCGCTGCCGCCCGCAACGGTTCGACGACGACCGTTACGTCCGGAACCGCAGAGGCTCCAGCCACCACGACCGTGACGACGACGCCCAAGGGCACGACGGTGAAGACCACGGCAGTCGATCCGCTCTCCAAGCTGGTCTGCCAGACGATGGAGACGCTCGGCACACGGCTTGGCGGGCACAAGGTGTGCAAGACGCGCGCGCAATGGCGCGAGGACGCGAAGGACGACCGCCAGGCGCTCGATCGCGTACAGACGCAACGCAGCATAAACGGCGGCGGCTGACCGCTCCGCCCGATCCCTCGCGCAGAAAAGCGAGGGGTACGCGATCAAGGATGCTCGCCGGACGTGGTGTGGTCGGCTACGCGACGGCATCGTCATGACAACGCCCGCGCCCTTTCCGTGGATCGACGTCGCCATCATCGTGGCGCTCGTGCTCCTCAATGGCCTGTTTGCGATGAGCGAGCTTGCGATCGTCTCGTCGCGAGCGGCGCGGCTGGAGGCGATGGCGCGCGGCGGGCGGCGTGGCGCGGCGGTCGCCATCCGGCTGCGCGAAGATCCGGGCAAGTTCCTCTCCACGGTGCAGATCGGCATCACGCTGATCTCCATCCTGTCCGGCGCCTATTCGGGCGAGGCGCTGGGCGGGCCGGTGGCGTTGCGGCTGGCCGCCGCCGGCGTACCGCCGCATCTCGCGCCGCGCATCGGCTTCGTGCTCGTGATCGTGGCGACGACCTACGTCTCGCTGATCGCGGGCGAGCTCGTACCCAAGCAGTTCGCGCTGCGCGCGCCCGAGCCGATCGCGGCGGTGGCGGCGCCGGCGATGCGCTGGCTGGCGATCGGCACCGCGCCGCTCGTCTGGCTGCTCGACCGCACCAGCGCGGCGATCTTCCGCCTCGTCGGCCTCAAGCGCGAGAGCGACAGCAAGGTGACGGCGGAGGAGCTACACCTAGTCGTCGCCGAGGCCTCGTCGGCGGGCGTCATCGAGGAGAGCGAGCGCGCGATCATCTCGGGTGTCGTGCGGCTGGCGGACCGCCCGGTGCGCGAGGTGATGACGCCTCGTCCGGAGGTCGACTGGATCGACGCCGACTCCACGCTGGACGAAATCCGCGAAGCGGTGCTGGAGAGCCCGCACAGCCGGTTGCCGGTGGCGGAAGGGTCGGTGGACCGCATCATCGGCATCGTCTCGCTGCGCGACATACTGACGGCGATGCTGGAGGGCCGCGCCGTCGATCTCCGCGCGCTGGCCTGTCCGGCTCCCGCCGTGCCCGATCGCATGGATGCGATGGACGCGCTGGAGGTGCTGCGCGACGCCGAGGTGCCGGTGGCGCTGGTGCTCGACGAATACGGCCATTTCGACGGCCTCGTGACGCCCGCCAGCCTGCTCTCGGCGATCGCCGGGGCCTTCGCATCGGATCGCGACGCGGGCGGCGATCCCGACATCGTCGAGCGCGACGACGGCAGCCTGCTCGTCTCGGGCACGCTCGCCGCCGACGCGCTCGCCGAGCGGCTGGACATCCAGCTTCCCGAGGACCGCGACTACGCGACCGCCGCCGGCCTCGTCCTTGCCGAGCTGCGCCGCATCCCTGAGACTGGCGAGCATTTCCGCCTCGGCGAGTGGCGGATCGAAGTGGTCGACATGGACGGGCGGCGGGTGGACAAGCTGCTGGTGAGCCGGGCGGAGTAGACGGGCTCAGCCCAGCTTGCCGAAGCGCTCCTCGAAGCCGGCGACGTCGTCCTCGCTGAGGAAGCGCGCCTGCTCCACCCAGCGGTCGCGCTCGATACGACCCTTGAACGCCCCCATCTGCGCGTCGATGCGCGCGACGTCGGCCGCCTCCCAGGCCGCAATCTGGTCGTAGCGCACCACGCCCATGCCGTTGAGCAGCGCCTCCGCCTTGGGGCCCAGCCCCTTCATCCGGGTGAGCGGATCCGGCGGGCCGAGCGCTGGGGCAGGGGCGGGCGAGGGGGCAAGCTCGGTCGCCGAGAGGCCGGGCGCCATCGTCGCCTCGGGCAGCGGTTCGTCAGGGGCGATGGGCGAGAACTCGGCGGGCGTCTCGACCGGCGCCTCGGGCGGCTTCCGCCCGGTGCGCGCGAGCAGCACCAGCACCAGCGCCAGCAGCAGCACCGCCGCCGCGACGATCAGGATGGTCGAATTGTCGAGAGTCCAGTTCATGGCGCGGCCTCCGTCGCGGGTTCACGGGCAAGCTCGCGCCAGCCGATGTCGCGGCGGCAAAAGCCGGTGGGAAAGTCGATCGCGTCGACGGCGGCATAGGCACGCGCGCGTGCTTCGCCCACGCCAGCACCCGTCGCGGTGACGGCGAGCACGCGACCGGCAGCCGCAACCAGCGCTTCGCCGTCCAGGCGCGTGCCGGCGTGGAAGACGTGCGCGCCGGCAGCCTCCGCGCCGGCGATGCCGCCGATCGCGCCGCCGGTCGCGGGCATGCCGGGATAGCCGTCCGCCGCCAGCACCACCGCCAGCGCGGCCGCGTCCTTCCAGCGCGCCGGCCGGTCCACGAGCGTACCGCGCGCGGCGGCGTCGAGCAGCGGCAGCAGGTCCTCGTCCAGCCGCGTCATCAGCACCTGGCACTCGGGATCGCCGAAGCGGACGTTGAACTCGATCAGTTTCGGGCCGGTGGCGGTCAGCATCAGGCCGGCGAACAGCACGCCCGAGAAGGGCGTTCCCGCCGTCGCCATCGCGTCCACGGCGGGCCGCACGATCTCCGCGATCGCTTGGCGTTCCAGCGCCGGCGTCAGCACGGAGGCGGGCGAATAGGCGCCCATGCCGCCGGTATTGGGCCCCTCGTCGCCGTCGAACGCGCGCTTATGATCCTGCGCGGAGCCGAGCGGCACCACGGAGCGACCATCGGAGAGGGCGAAGAGGGACACCTCTTCGCCGTCGAGATGCTCTTCGATCACGATGGTGGCGCCCGCCGCGCCGAAGCGGCCGCCGAGCATCTCGTCGATCGCCTCTTCCGCCTCCTCGCGCGTAGCGGCGATCACCACGCCCTTGCCTGCCGCCAGCCCGTCTGCCTTGACGACCACCGGCAGACCGAAACGTGCGAGCGCAGCCTTGGCCGCCGCCGCCGCCTCGAAGCTGGCGTGGGCGGCGGTGGGGATCCCCGCCGTATCGCAAAGCGCCTTGGTGAACGCCTTCGATCCTTCCAATCGCGCCGCCGCCGCCGAGGGCCCGACCACCGCGATTCCGACGGCGCGGAGATCGTCGGCAAGGCCGTCGACCAGGGGCTGCTCCGGCCCGATCACGACGAGGTCGACGGCGTGGCGCTGCGCCCACGCTACGATCGCGGGCCTGTCGTTGAGGGAGAGCGCCACCAGCTCGGCGTACGCGGCGATGCCCGGATTGCCGGGCGCGGCCCATAGCTTCGCAAGCAGCGGCGATTGCGCGAGCTTCCAGGCGAGCGCATGTTCGCGGCCTCCCGAGCCCAGCAGCAGGACGTTCATGGCCACCCCTCTCGACGAAGCCGGCCTCCTAGCCGAGCCGGTGCCGGGCGACAATTCGCCCGCGCTCTCGGTCTCGGAACTATCGGGCGCACTCAAGCGCACCGTTGAGGATCGCTTCGGCCATGTCCGCGTGAGAGGCGAAATCTCCGGCTTCAAGCGCCACGTCTCGGGCCACTGCTACCTGACGCTCAAGGACGACAAGGCCTGCATCGACGGCGTGATCTGGAAGGGTCAGGCGGCCGCCATGCGCTTCCGTCCCGAGGATGGCGCCGAGGTGATCGCGACGGGCCGCCTGACCACCTATCCCGGCCGCTCCAAGTATCAGGTCGTGATCGATCGCATGGAGCTCGCCGGCGCGGGCGCGCTGATGGCGCTGCTCGACAGGCGCCGTCGCGCGCTGGCTGCCGAGGGGCTGTTCGACGAAAGCGCCAAGCGCCCGCTGCCCTTCCTGCCCGCCACCATCGGCGTCGTCACCTCGCCCACCGGTGCCGTGATCCGCGACATCCTCCACCGCCTCGCCGATCGGATGCCGACGCGCGTGATCGTGTGGGGCGTGCCGGTGCAGGGGGAAGGGACGGCCGAGAAGGTGGCCGCCGCGATCGCCGGCTTCGACGCACTGCCGACAAGCGGCACGATACCACGCCCCGACCTCGTCATCGTCGCGCGCGGCGGCGGCTCGATCGAGGATCTGTGGGCATTCAACGAGGAGGCGGTGGTGCGCGCCGTCGCCGCCTGCTCGATCCCCACCATCTCGGCGGTGGGCCACGAGACGGACACCACCTTGTGCGACTTCGCCGCCGATCGGCGCGCGCCCACGCCGACGGCGGCGGCCGAGATGGCGGTCCCGGTGCGCGCCGAGCTGCTCGACACGCTCGACGCGGCGCGGCGGCGGATGACGGCCTGCACGAGGCGTGGCGCCGAGCGCGCCGCAGATCGGCTCGCCGCGCTGACGCGGGGCTGGCCCGCGCCCGACGCGCTGCTGGCGGGGCAGCGCCAGCGGCTCGACGATCTTTCCGATCGGCTGCCGCGGGCGCTGGCTGGTCGCGCAGCCCACGCGCGCGCCGACCTCGCGCGTGCCGCGGGCGGCCTGCGCCCGCGCTTGCTCGGCCAACGTGTCGAGCGCGAGCGGGACGGGCTCGCTCGCACCGGCGCCGCGCTCGACCGCGCCGCTTCGCGCCCGCTCGCGGAGGCGCGCACCCGGCTGGGTTCTCTCCCGCTGCGCACGGCGGTCGTCACCGCGCGCCTCGCGGAAGGTGAGGCGCGGCTGGCGGCCCTGTGGCGGCTGGCGCAGAGCCTCCATCCGGACCGGCCGCTGTCGCGCGGCTACGCGCGCGTCGAGGCCGGCGGAAGGACGGTCACCAGCGCGGCTGTGGCACGCACGCTGGGCGACTTCCGCGTGGTCTTCGCGGACGGCGGCGTCGACGTCGCACCGCTCGCCGCCTCGCCCCCGCCGACACCACGCCGCGAGCGGCTGCGCGGCGGGGCTGCAAACCAGCCGCGCCTGTTGTAGCGGGGCGGCCGGAAAGGACATGCCGATGCTGATGTCGCAAGGTCGGGAGGCGAGGCTCCGCTACATGGCCAACGGGTTCCGCGTGCTGGTGGCGGGCGATCACGTCACGTGCGCGGTGACGGGCCAGCCCATCGCGCTCGACCGCCTGCGCTACTGGAGCGTCGCGCGGCAGGAGCCCTACGCCTCGGTCGAGGCCTCGGCGAAGGCGGAGCGCGGCGCTTGAGGCGCGGTACGGCCGCATCGCTGCTGCTGCTGCTCGCCGCCTGCGTCGGCCCCGGCCAGCGATCCGAGGAGCGCGCATCGGCCGCCGGTGCGCCGCCGCTGCCGCCGTCGGCGATCCCGCCGGCCACCGCGCCGGTGGAGGGCGGCTTCGCACTTCGAGGCACGGTGAGCCAGGGCGGGATGGTGATCGGCATCGCGCCCAGCGGTGCAAGCGCCGTCACGCTCGACGGCGCCGACGTCCCGCTCGCGCCCGACCACCGCTTCCTGATCGCCTTCGGTCGCGACCACGGACCCGCGGCGACGCTCGCCGCCACCGGGCCGGACGGCGCGCGCTGGCTCCAGCCGCTCGCGGTCGCAACCCGCGCGTGGCGGATCGAGGCGCTGCCGATCCCGCGGGGCACCAGCCCGTCGCCCGAGTTCCTCGCCCGTCGCAAGGCCGAGACCGATCGCATTAAGGACGCCCGGGTGCGCGCGACAACCGTCGCCTCCGACGGCTGGGAGCAGCCGTTCGCGTGGCCCGTCACCGGCCGGATCAGCGGACTGTTCGGGGCGCAGCGCGTATACCAGGGCGAAAAGGGTGCCTATCACAGCGGCCTCGACGTCGCGGTGCCCACCGGAACGCCGGTTCGGGCGCCCGCCGACGGCGTGGTGCTGCTCGCCGCGCGCGACGAGTTGTTCAGCCTGGAGGGGCACCTGCTGATGATCGGCCACGGCATGGGGCTCGATTCGGCCTTCCTCCATCTCTCCGAGATCGACGTCGTGCCGGGTCAGCGGGTACGCCGGGGCGACATGATCGGCAGGGTCGGCATGACCGGCCGCGCCACCGGCCCGCACCTCCACTGGGCGCTCACCTGGCGCGGCGAGCGCATCGACCCGCTGCTAGTGGCGCCGTCGATGCCCGGCGGCTAGGCTCAGCCCTCGCGCCGCGCCTTGACGCCCGGTCGCTTACCGAGCCGCATGAAGTAGCTCCCCAGCGTGGCGCGCTTGATGATCACGGCGTCGCCCGCCTTCACGGTGCCGCCGACCATGCCGCCCGTCTGGTGCCACACCGCGCCGTCGTCGATCGTCACGATCCAGTTGCCGTCGGCGTCGCGGCGGGCGGCACGCACCGTGGAGCTGACCTCAGTCGGTTCGGGCTCGTCCGCCTTGCTCTTGAACAGATCGAGCGGAGCCGTGCTGAAGCCGAAGAGCGACCGTCGCGCCTTGCTAACCACCTGTGCGTCCACCACCACGATGTCGCGTTTCGCGGCGGCGTCGCCGAGCACAGCCGCGGCCTTGTCGTAGCAGGCAAGCCGTTCAGCTTCGCCCGTGACAAGGCGGCAGGCGAGCACGGGCTGAAGGGCGTCGGAGCTGGTAGGCTCCGCGGACCGCCGTTTGGCGGTGGCCGCGGCGGCGAGAAGCAGGGCCGCCGTCACCGTTGCCGTCGCGCACTTCCGCCCGATCATGTCTCGTCTATCCCATGCTGCCCTTCGGCAGCGCTGCCCGAAAGCAGGAGCGGTTGTCCACCTGTTGCCCAAATGCGACAGATGCTTGCAAACGCCGAAACGCGCGGGATTTACTTTGCTGCCGCATTGCTGCGCCGCTCACATTGCTTTTACATGAACGACAGTCCGGCAGCTGCAAGAGCGGAGCGATCGAATCGGCCCAGCTGATCGATGGATTTACCAAGGGGACTGTTATGACGAAGCTTACGCGTACGCGCTTGCTCGCGACGACCATGATTGTAGGGGCCGCCGCCGTTGCCGCTCCGCTGAGCGCGCAGGCCAACAGCGCCAATCAGCCTAACAATCCTGTAACGCAGGCCACCGAGGCTGGTGCCAGCACCGGCCCGATCGAGGGCCAGACGCCCGCTTCCGGCTCGGACATGAACCAGGGTGCCGGCGATCAGGGCACCATCATCGTCACCGGTTCTCGCATCCCGCAGCCGAACCTCACCTCCGCTGCGCCGGTATCGGTGGTGACTGCGCAGGAAGTCAGGCTCCAGGGCACGACCCGCGTCGAGGATCTGCTCAACACGCTGCCGCAGGTGTCGGCCGATCAGAATGGCGGCCTTGCCAACGGCGCGACCGGTACCGCGACCGTCAACCTGCGCAACCTGGGCGCCCAACGCACTCTGGTCCTTGTCAACGGCCGCCGTCTGCTGCCCGGCGATCCCAACTCGTCCGCGGCCGACCTCAACAACATTCCGTCGTCGCTCATAAAGTCGGTGCAGGTGCTGACGGGCGGCGCCTCGTCGACCTACGGCGCGGATGCGGTCGCCGGCGTCGTCAACTTCATCATGGACACCGATTATACGGGGTTCAAGGTCGACGGTCAGTACAGCTTCTTCCAGCACGACAACTCGTCGAACGTGCTGCGTCCGGGCCTCAACGCACGCCAGGCGGCAGGTCTTGCCGGTTTTGGCTATCCGAGCGGTAACGGCGTCGACGGCGGCAACATCGATACCAACGTGACGCTGGGCACGGGCTTCGACGACAATCGCGGCCACATCGTAGCCTATGCTGGCTATCGCCGGCAGCGTGCGATCTCTCAGGCCGACCGCGACTACAGCGCCTGCACCGCGCAGGCCGCCGCAACGGGCGGCCCGGTCTGCGGCGGGTCGCTGACGTCGCAGACCGGCACGTTCTTTGATGGCAACAGCAGCTCCTACCAGGTGAACAGCGGCCGCACCTTCACGCCGGGCTTCACCCGCTACAACTTCGCGCCGACCAACTATTACCAGCGCCCTGACGAGCGCTACACGGCCGGCTTCTTCGCCCATTACGACATCTCGGACGCGATCAAGCCCTATACCGAGTTCATGTTCATGGACGACCGTACGGTCGCTCAGATCGCGCCCTCGGGCGACTTCGGCAACACCTTCAGCATCAACTGCGACAACCCGCTGCTTTCCGCCCAGCAGCTCGCCATCGCGTGCGCGCCGGGCAACCTGGTGAACGGCTTCGTTGGCAGCACCTTCCCGACGACGGTGGGCAACACGCCGGCGAACGGCGGCGCGCTTAACTTTACCGATCCGACGACGGGCGCGCAGTTCCAGCGCGGCTATCTCAACATCCTGCGCCGCAACGTCGAGGGCGGTAACCGTCAGGACGACCTGCAGCACACCTCCTATCGTGGCGTGATCGGGTCCAAGGGCGATATCGCCAAGGGTTTCGCCTATGACGGCTATTACCAGTACGGCCGCACCGTCTTCTCCGAGACCTACTCGAACGACTTCTCGATCCAGCGTCTCACCCGCGCCCTCGATGTCGTGACCAGCCCGACGACCGGCCAGCCCGTCTGCCGCTCAGCGCTCGCCGGCACAGACACCAACTGCGTGCCCTACGACATCTTCTCTGTCGGTGGCGTCACCCCGGCGGCGACCAACTACCTCTCGACGCCGGGCTTCCAGCGCGCGATCGTCTCCGAGCAGGTGGCCCACGTCGACTTCACCTTCCTCGGCGGCGAGTACGGGCTGAAGTCGCCGCTCGCGGATGATGGTCTCGGCGTCAACTTCGGCTTCGAGCATCGGCGCGAGAGGCTGGAGTTCCGCACCGATCAGGCCTTTACGCAGGGTGATCTTGCCGGACAGGGCGCGGCCACCCTGTCCACCTTCGGCGGCTTCGTCGTGAACGAGGCGTTCGTCGAGGCTCAGCTCCCGCTGATCCACGACAACTTCATCTACGACCTGTCGCTCGAGGGCGGCTATCGTTACTCCAAGTATCATCTCGATGGCGGCGGCGGCTACACGACGAACACCTACAAGTTCGCCGGCACCTTCGCGCCGGTGAAGGACATCACCTTCCGCGCCGCCTACAACCGCGCCGTCCGCGCGCCCAACATTCAGGAGCTCTTCGAGCCGCAGCACGTCGCGCTCGACGGCACGGTAGATCCCTGCGCCGGAGCGATCGGTGACGACGGCACGGTGAACGGCTACACGGCCGCGCAGTGCGCCAACACCGGCGTGACGGCGGCGCAGTTCGGGAACATCACGGAGAACCCGGCCGCCCAGTATAACGGCCTGATCGGCGGCACGTCCTCGCTTCGTCCCGAGAAGGCGACCACCAAGACCGCCGGCGTGGTGATCCAGCCGCGCTTCCTGCCGCGCCTCGCGCTGACCGCCGACTATTACGACATCAAGGTCACCAAGGCGATCGGCATCATCGGCTCGAACACCATCCTGCAGAGCTGCGCCAGCGGCGGCGATGCCGGCCTCTGCAGCCTAATCAACCGCAACCCCGTCAACGGCTCGCTGTGGCTTGATCCGGGCCACTATGTCACCGACCTCAACCTGAACACCGGCGGCGTCCATACTCGCGGCGTCGACTTCACGGGCAGCTACACCCACGAGATCGGCCGCTTCGGCACGGTGGGCTTCAACGTGTCGGGTACCTACCTCGACAAGTTCGTCACCGATCCGGGCGTCCCCGGCTCCACACCCTATGACTGCAAGGGCTTCTACGGTGCGACTTGCGGCGTGCCGCTGCCCAAGTGGAAGGGCAAGGCTCGCCTTACCTACACGGCGCCGTTCGGCATCCAGCTGTCGGGCCAGTGGCGCTACCTGAACCACGTCAACGCCGACCGGACGAGCGACAACCCTGCGCTTGCCGCCGCGTTCTCGCAGTTCAGCAGCCGGATCAAGTCGCAGAGCTACTTCGACCTGTCCAGCACTGCCACGATCGGCGATCACTATCTGCTGACGGCGGGCGTCAACAACATCGCCGACAAGCGGCCGCCAGTGGTCAACAGCAACGGCGCGCTCAGCAATTGCGCCTCGGTGGTCTGCTCGGGCAACACCTATCCCGGTATATACGACTACCTAGGCCGTTATTTGTACGTGAGGATCGGGCTCGAGTTCTGATCCAATTACCAGACTAGGTTCTAGGGCGGTGGGCTTCGGCTTGCCGCCCTTTACATTGCGCCTGCCGACTTCCTGCTGAATGCTCAGCCTTCCACCCGGCGCCGTGGCAAGCTAGAAAGCGACATGGCAGTAAAGGCCGTTGATCTGGTCGCTCGCGCTGACGCGGCCGCGTCGCGAGGTGATCCTCGCTCTGCTCGTGTGCTCCTGCAGCAGGCGGTCGACGCCGCGCCCGGCGACGCCGCCATCCGCGTCCGGCTCGCCGCTACCTGCCGCGCGGTAGGCGATCGCGCGGAGGCGCTCTCTGCCATAGAGTCGGCGCTGGCGATCGATCCGATTGATCTCACCGCCCTGCTCATGCGGGCGCACCTCCTGGAAAGCCTGCAGTCGCCAGACGCCGGGCCCGCCTACGATCGCGCGCTGGAGCAGCGGCCGCCAGGCAACGTGCCGCCAAGCCTCGTCGCCATGATCGCTCATGCCGAGTTACGCCGCGGCGTGTATCGCGACACGGCCGAGCGCCTCCTGCGGAAGGCTGCCAGTTCCACGACGATGTCGGCGACACTCGCCGAGCGCGCGCGGCTCGATCGCTTTCGCACGAACAGCCTGCGCGCCACGCGCGTTTGGCACCCGCAACCCACGGACTTCCACTATCCCGGCCTCCGCGCCCGTGAATTCCACGATCGCGAGCTGTTTGAATGGCTCGCTACGTTGGAAGCCGCGACCGACATGATTGCGGGTGAGCTCGACGCCGTCATGACCGCGGAACGACACGAACTCGTGCCCTATGTCCGCTATCCCGCTCACCACCCGCTTCGACAGTGGAACGCGCTCAACCACTCGCTCGACTGGTCGGCGATCCACCTGCTCCAGAACGGGGAGCATGTGGAGGCCAACGCACGCCATTGTCCCGGAACGATGGCCCTCATCCGCGAGCTTCCGCAGCCGCGCATCGCGGGCGCATCGCCCAACGCACTGTTCTCGCTACTCGCTCCGGGCGCGCGGATCCCGCCGCATCACGGCATCGCTAACACCCGGCTCGTCTGTCACCTGCCGCTGATCGTGCCGGGCAACTGTTGGTTCCGCGTGGGTGCCGAGCGGCGCGAGTGGCATCGCGGAGAGGCCTGGGTATTCGACGACACCATCGAGCACGAGGCGGCCAACGAGAGCGACGCGTTGCGCGTCATTCTGATCGTCGACATCTGGCATCCGGATCTTTCCGCCGTCGAGCGTGAGGGTGTCGCGGCGATGATCGCGGCACGGGCGGCATGGCCGGCCGGCGGGCTCTGACCGTCCGATGCTCGACGAGCTTTTGAGCGCGCGGCGTCACGGCCGGCTAGGTGCCGCCGAGGCGATGGCGCTGGCCGAGGCGGCGCTTGATGCCGGTCGCGAGGACGAGGTGGTCTCCATGGTCGCGGCGGCGGCGCGCGACGTCGGGGACGATCCGTCGCTGTGGCAGTGGACGGCTCTGCTCTATCGCGGCCTCGATCGCCGTGCGGATGCGTTGCGCGCGCTTGCCGCTGCCGATCGGCTCGCGCCTGACGATCCACGCATCGCCCATGCCGTTGCGCGCACGCGGCTTGAGGCGGGGCTGCCCGCACTAGAGGCTTTTGAACGCGCGCGCCGGCTCGCGCCTAATGACGGTGAGATCCTGCTCGGTCGCGCGGCCGCGCAATGCGCCGAGGGCGAGACCGCTACTGCGATCGCGCAGCTCGACGCGACGCTGTCGCTGACGCCCGAGTGGTTCGCGGGACATGAGACGGTGGCGCGGCTGCGCTTTCAGCGGGGCGGTGCGGAGGACTTCACGCGCTCGGTGCGCCGCGCGCTCGTCGCCCGGCCGACCAACGTCACCTTGTGGCGTACCTTGCTCTCGCTGCTCGACCATGCTCGCCGCTACGAAGATGCCTTGTCCGCGATCGTCGAGGCGAAACGCGCCATCGGCGATCACAACGTGGTCGTCGCGAACGAGGCGATCGCCCTGTCTGAGCTAGGTCGTCGGGAGAACGCCGAGTCGTTGTTCGCTCGCCTGGATGTGCATACCGATCCCGCGTTGCGGGTGCGTCGCGCGCGCCATTTCCTGCGCCACGACGAGGTCGATCGCGCCGTGCTCCCGCTGCAAAGCATGATCGGGACTCCCGCGGAGCATCTTGCCTGGCCCTACCTGTCGATCGTCTGGCGGCTGACGGGGAACAATCGCGCTGATTGGCTGGACGGAGACGCGCGGTTCGTCTCGATCCGCGACATCGCCTGCGACCTGCCGCCGCTCGATCGATTGGCGGCCGCGCTCCGCCGATTGCACGGTGCGCGCTCCCAGCCGCTCGATCAATCGCTACGCGGGGGCACGCAGACCGACGGCTCCCTGTTCGAGCGGCTGGAGCCCGAGATCGTCGCGTTGCGCGTTGTGATCGTGAAGGAGGTGACGGCGCACGTCGCGCGATTGCCGCCGTACGATCCCGATCACCCGCTGCTTCGCCGCCGACGGGATCGGCGTACGCGCTTCAGCGGCTCTTGGTCAGTCCGGCTTGCCGACACGGGCTTCCACGCCAACCACAACCACCCCGCCGGCTGGATCAGTTCGGCGCTCTATGTGGCGCTTCCCGCCAAACGCGAGGGCGATCCGCCGCAAGCCGGCTGGCTGACGCTGGGGCAGCCGCAGGCCGAATTGGGGCTGTCGCTGGAGCCGATGCGGAGCATCGAGCCGCGGCCGGGCCGTCTTGTCCTCTTCCCCTCGACGATGTGGCACGGCACGGTGCCTTTTGCTGCGGGCGAGCGGCTCACCGTCGCGTTCGATGTCGCGCCGCCGTCGTGAGCGAGATCTCGACATTCAATGCGGCGACGGTCGCGGCGCTGCGCACTGCGCTCGATCATATGCGCGCCGGCGACGATGCCCGCGCGCGCGCCGTCGCACGCGCCGGGCTGGAGCAGGGGGGCGACGCGCCGGTGCTGCACGCGCTGCTCGGTATGCTCGCCTGCCGCACCGGCGATCTTGAGGAGGGCATCGTACATCTTCGAACGGCGCTGACGGGACGGCCGGCCGACGTAGCGACGCGAGCGAACCTCGCCCAGGCGCTGATCGATCGCGGTCAGCTTGACGAGGCCTGCTGCGTCATCACCGCCGAGGCAGCCGCCGCCGATCCGACGATGCGGCTTTGGCGGCTTCGCGCCTTCGCGGCGCTCGAGACCGGGCACGCGACCGCCGCGGTAGAAGCCTACCGCCGACTGGTTACGCAGGCACCCGGTGATTGGGAGAGCTGGAACAATCTTGGCAACGCCCTCGCCGTCGCGGGCGACGGTGAGCAGGCAGTCGGCGCCTTTACTGAGGCCGTGCGGCTGCGGCCGGAGGATGCAAATGTGCGGCGCGGTCACGCGCTCGCCATCGCAGAGGCGGGCGACGAGCCGCGTGCCGTTGAACTGCTCCAGGCCTGCGTTCGCGATTTCCCACACGACGCCGAAGCTATGATCGAGCTCGGCGTCCTGCTCGGACGCCTTCATCGCGACCAGGAAGCGGTGGCCGCACTCGAACGGGCAATCCTGCTCGGATCGGGTGAGGCGCGGGCCTATGTCAGGCTGGGCGAGCAGCGGTTCGGGCTACTTCAGGCCGACCTCGCCGAAGCGGCGTTCCGGGCGGCGCTTTCGATCGCGCCCGGCGACGGCGACGCGCACGTGCAGCTCGCCCTGCTCCACGAACATCTGAACCGCAGCGAGGATCTGCGAGCCGTCCGGGAGGCGGCACAGGAGCGGGTTGCCGATCCGGTCGCGCGCCGCTTCGTGGAAGCGCTCGATCATCGCCGCAATGGCCGCTTCGCCGATGCGCTGACGGCGCTCGCCGACGTGCCGGAAGATTATGAGCCCGGCCGTCGCGCCCAGATCGTCGGCCAATGCGAGGACAGGCTGGGCCATATCGACGCAGCTTTCGCGGCCTTCACCGCGATGAACCTCTTCTACGGCAAGGATCCCACGAAGCCCGCCTTGCGCGCGGATGCGTATCGAGCCCGCGTCCGGAGCGGCCTGGCGCAGGTGACAGCCGAACGGTACGCGCCCTGGCAGTCCTTCCTGCCGCCACCTGCCGATCCGCCCGCGCCCGTGTTCCTGCTCGGCTTTCCGCGATCGGGCACGACGCTACTCGATACGATGATGATGGGCCATCCCGACGTGACGATCATGGAGGAGCTGCCCGTCCTGCGCGTGGTCGAGGATGCGATCGGGCACGGTGCCGATCTCGCCGCGCTCGATGGGGCGGCGATCCGCGATGCTCGCGCCCGCTACTTCGAAGCCGCGCACGACCGTGGTGGATGGGATGGGGAGACGGTGTTGGTCGACAAGATGCCGCTTCACCTCGCTAAGGCGGCGCTTATCCATCGGCTGTTTCCCGACGCGCGCTTCCTGCTGGCGCTCCGCCATCCGTGCGACGTCGTGCTGAGCTGCTTCATCACCGCCTTCAAGCTCAACGACGCTATGGCCAACTTTCTTGATCTCCGAAGGGCGGCGGAGACCTACGATCTTGTGTTCCGCTATTGGGACCGTTGTCGCGAGGTGCTGCCGCTCGACGTGGTGACGACGCGGTACGAGGACGTCGTAGCAGATGCCGCCGCTGCGCTCCGTCCCGTCTTCGCGCATCTCGGGCTTGAGTGGCGGAAGCAGGTCCTCGATCACCGCGCCACCGCTGCCGCGCGCGGCCATATTGCGACGGCGAGCTACGCTCAGGTGACCGAGCCCGTCTACGCGCGCGCGGCAGGACGGTGGCGCCGTTACGAGCGCCACCTCGGGCCCGTCCTGCCAATCCTCGCGCCCTGGGTGGAGCGGTTTGGCTATACGCTGTGATGCGGGGCAGGGGCACCCCACCTTCGGCGCCAGCTCCCCCCTCACCGGCGCGATGCGCGTGTCGTCGGGCAGCTTACCCGCCGGGATCATCTCGGCAAGCGGATCCTGGAGCGGCGCTGTACCGCCCGCGTCAACGCCGCGCATTGGACGCCAGATGGTAGCCGATGATGCGGCACGACACGCGCCCCTTCGGCGCCGGCTCGTCGCGATGGCGGGGTGGTCCACCGGGGCGGACCGCCGCGTCGGTTCCAGGCGGTCAGCTCCGGCCGAGTACATCTCGCCGGATTAACCATGTCGTAGTTAGTTTCCCCATACACCCACCGTGATCATCACAGGTGTCTGGTGCCTTGAAACGGTTCAACTACCTCGCTGCTCTGAGCCTCAGCGCGGCCCCAGCCTGTGCATGGGCAACGTTGAACCTCCCTGTGGCGTCGCGGGTCATAGGGTTCACCCAACCGCCTCCGAACGGCGTGGTCAGCGTCGGTGTCATCTTCGACCCGAGCAACGCGGCCTCGCAAGCCGAAGCCGCCGCGATCGAGCAGCAGGCGAGCGGTGGGCTCGCCACCGGTCGCGGGACGATCAGGGTCCGCAGGATCCCCGTGAGTGCGTTGGGCGGGCTCGCGGGCATTCGCGTCGCTTTCGTGACCGTCGGGGTGCGCGAACAGCAGCAGGTGGCTGATCTCGCCGCCCGCAATTCCATCCTCACGATCACGTCTGACCTCGCCTGCGTCCAGGCGGCCCGTTGCGTGGTGGGCATCACCGGCGGTTCGCAGCCGCAGATCACCGTCAGCCGCGCGGCCGCCAAGGCAGCCAAGGTCCGCTTCGGCTCGGCGTTTCTCATGCTCGTCAAGGAAATATGATGCGTTTGCCCGTGTACGTCCTCGCCGGCGTGGCAACGATCGCGGTCGCGTTCCCGGCGGCGCTGCGCGCGCAGGCGGTGGATTACGCCACGCTCCAGGAGATGTTCGGGGAGCCGGTGACCACCAGCGTGACGGGCAAGCCGCAGCGAGCGTCGGCGGCGCCGGCCTCGATCACCATCATCACGCGCGAACAGATCGCACGATCGCCGGCCCGCAGCGTCCCCGATCTGCTGAAGGCGTATGCGGCCGTGGACGTGAACCGCTGGACCGCGGGGCAGAGCGATGTCGCGGTGCGCGGCGGCGTACAGCCCTACAACGCCCAGCTGCTCGTGCTGGTCAACGGGCGGCAGGTCTATCTCGATCATTACGGCATGACCGACTGGAACCTGCTCGGCGTCCCGTTGGACGTCATCCAGCAGATCGAGCTGGTGCGCGGGCCGGCGACCGCGCTGTTCGGGTTCAACGCCGCCATAGGCGTCGTCAACATCATCACGGTCGATCCGGCGAAGGGCCGCCAGGCCGCCGTCACGGTCGAGGGCGGGAATCACGGCTATTCGCGATTCTCGGGCTTCGTCGCGGTGCCGGTGGTCAAGGACCTCGTGGCGAAGCTCTCGGGCGGGCGTCGCCGCGAGAACGAACGCCACATCCCCGACCGGCTCGACATGCCGCCCACGATCAACGACGTCACCGCCGACGAGATCAGCGGTTCGCTGGTGGCGACGCCCGGCGCGATGACGCGCGTGGAGCTGCAGGGCGGATACGCCGACAACCACCAGTTAGAACTGCTTCCGAACGCGCTACTCGCGGTGCAGCACTTCCGCAGCAGGACGGCGGGCGCGATCGTCGATCACGACACGGGGTGGGGAAGCATAGACGGACAGGCCTATGCGAACTGGCTGGACGCCGCGTACAACACCACCGGATTGGTGGACGCCGTGTCCCAGTACCCGCACGTCTCGTTCCGCAACAGGATCGCCGTCGTGAAGGCCTCCTCGCTGGCGAGGGTGAGGGCGAACAACACCGTCCGCGTCGGCCTCGAATATCGCAACAACCAGATCTACTCGGGCGATCTCTACTCGCAGCGCGTCGGCTATCAGGTCGCCGCCGTGAACGGCATGGCGGACCTGCATCCGTCCGATCGCGTGACGCTGAGCCTGGCGGGCCGCGTCGACCATCTCTGGCTCGATCAGGGTGGGTCGCCTAGGACGCCGATCATCGAGCCCGCGTCCGCTTACGACCGCGCGCTCACGCGGGCGAGCTTCAACGCCGCGCTGCTGGTACGGGTGGGTGCCGACGGCCAGCTGCGGATCAACGGCGGGCGGGGCGTCCAGTCGCCGTCGCTGATCGACTTTGGCCTGTTCATCGGCCTGCCCCTCAATACCGCGCCGTTCCCGATCTACGTGATCGGCAACCCGCGGATCGAGCCGACCACGGTGTGGAGCGGGGAGATCGGCTATTCGCAGCTCCTGGCGGCCGACGTGCGGCTGGAAGGCAGCGTCTTCGTCACGCGCACGGCGGACGCGATCGCCTTTCCGGGCGATCAGCCAACCATCCGACTGGACGAGCTACCGGTTCTGAGCGGGGTGACGCGTTTAGCCAATGTCGGCGCGTTCGAGACCTACGGCGTCTCGGTCGCCGGGTCCGGACGCATGGCCCAGCGCGTCGGCTGGCTGGCCAACTACACCTGGACGCGCGTTCACCAAACCCTGCCCGGCGGCCCGCCCTATGCGGTGACGCTGGCGCCGGCGGCGACGACGCCGGAGCACGTCGCCAACATCGGCCTCGACTATGGCGGGGGCCGCTGGTTCGGCGGCGCCACCGCACGCTACACCTCCTCGACGCACCAGTTCGTATTCGACCGGGACGAGATGATGGTGCTTCTCCGGATCCCTCGCGCGATCGGCGTCGACGCCAAGATCGGCTACCATGTCACCGGTCATCTCGACGCCTATGCCGCCGGAGAGAATCTGTCGGCGGCAGGCGGCGCCGCCGGCTCCCCCATTCCCGCGGATCGCCGCCTACGCGTCGGCCTGACCTACAGGCTCTGAGGGCCATCGAATGAGCCCAAGCGACCGTCTTGCCGAACTGCTCGAGAAGCGGCTGCGTCTGCAGGACCGGCCGCTCGTCGCGAAGTTCGCCGCGGCCCCGGTCATCATGCTCGGCCTCTTCACCTTGGCGACGCTGTTGAGCGTGGCCGCGCTGATCTACGCCCGCCACGCCACGTCGGTCGTCGAGGCCGAGATGCGGGTCGCGACGGAACTCAGCTCGATCGCTGCGCGCTTTATCCACGATGACGATGCCCTGCATCGCCTGCTCGTTGACAAGGCGACCGGAGGTCCGAGCTTCGACACGGCCGGTCGCGCGGCCGCGATCAAGACGGATCTAACCCGTCTGCACGACGACTTCGTCACGATCGACCGCCAAGTCCCCCTCCAGGATCGGTCGCAGGCCCATGCGGTCGCCGACCAGATCGCGCAATATGCCGAGGCGGTGGATGTCGTCTCGTCGATGCTTGACGTGAACTTCGCGTCGAGTGCGGCGATGCTCGCGCCCTTCCGCGCCAACGCCGATCACGCCATAGCTAGTGTCGACCGCATGGTTGCGCAGGGCGTCCGGCGCGCGCAGGAACATGCAGCCGTCGCAGCCGCTCGAACGCGCGTACTGATCGGCCTGACGATCATGCTGACGGCGGCGTTGGCGGTGATCGGGCTGATCGTGCCCGTCGGCATCGGCAAGGCCACGATCAGGTCAATCGTCGCCCTCGCCGAGGCGACGCGCTCACTCGCTGAACGCCGCTACGAAGTCGATCTCGACGCGTTCGCCCGGAAGGACGAACTCGGCATGCTCGTGGCCGCGCTTAAGACCTTTCGCTCGCAACTCGTCGAGAAGGAGATGATGGAGCTGGACGCCGCCGAGGAGGAGAGGCGCCAAGCCATCGCCGTGGATGCGGCGAACGAGCGCAACGCGCGCGAGCGCGAAGCCATGCTCGAGCGGCTCACGCACGAGTTCGAGAGCAAAGTGCGCCGGATGATCGGCGAAGCCGGCGACGCGATGCTGCGCGTCGACGCGAACGCGGCCGAGCTCGAGCGGACGGTCGCCAATGCCAACGCGTTGGCGTCGCAACTCGAGGAACTCGCCACGATGTTCGCTGCCGAGATGAGACAGGCGGGCATAGCGACCGGCGAGCTGACCTGCGCGATACGTCGGATCGACGAGGAGGCCGGCCGCTCCAGCGGCATCGCCACCGCCATCCTGGCCCGCGCAAACTCCGCAGGGGAGGAGGTCAGCGGATCGGAACGATGTGCCAGCGAAGTCGAGCGCGTGGTCGACGTCATCGATGAGATCGCCAGGCAGACCAACCTCCTCGCTCTCAACGCGACGATCGAGGCGGCACGTTCCGGCGAGGCCGGTCGTGGCTTCGCGGTCGTGGCTTCGGAGATCAAGGCGTTGTCGGGCCGCACCGGCGAATCCACCGGCGTCGTTCGGCATCAGGTGCGCCAGGTGCAGGACGGTGTCGGCCGGATCGTCGCGGAGACCGGAGAATTGTCGCGGTTGATCGAGCAAATGGAAGCGATCGCCCGTCGCATGTCGAGCACGTCCAGCGAGCAGGCCAGCTCCACCGGTCGCATCGAAACGCAGATAGAGGCGGTGAGATCGCGCGTCGACGTGCTGTCCACGGTAAGCCGGAGCATAAGGGACGCGGCGGGCGGCAATGCGCGATCGATCGGCGAACTCCGCTCGGGCGGCCGGCGACTTCAGGACGCCCTGTCCGCCCTGAACGGCGACGCGCAGTCCTTCATCGCGTTGCTTCGCGCACGGTGAATTGGTGCGAGCATGGAACGAACTGGCTGCGCGGACGCGCGCAACATAGCCGTGCATGGTCGCGCCGTAAGGGAACCTGGCTGATGCGGGGTGGCGACCGTAGCACCGCTCCTGCCAAAAGGCGTGGTCTCAACCGCTCTGAGCCAGTTGCGCGTTGAGGCGAGCATGGCGGCGGCAAGGAAGTTGCGGGCGAGCTTGTCGAAGCGGGTGGCTACGCGGCGCAACTGCTTGAGCTTGCAGAAGTAGGTTCGACTATGCTGCGCTGGCGGTAGAGGTCGGGGTCGACCGAGCGGCGGACCCTGCGGCGCGAGGTGCTGGGGATGTGAGCGACGGATCCGCGCCGTTGGAAGAGCGCAAGGACGGCATCGCTGTCGTAGCCACGGTCTGCGACGGCGGCCTGGGCGTCTACCCGCGCCGGCCTGCGCCCACCCGGCGGCAAGCGGCTCCACCAGCCGCCACTCCGCCTCGCTCCGATCATATCGCGCCATCGCCAGATCACCTCCGGCAACCCTGAATCAACTCCGCCGCTCCACTGCAGCCGGCTGAGTACAGAACCCAGCCCAGTCACCGCAGCCGCATCGTCATTGCGGTGGCAGCGGATCTGGATGCGACCGCCACATCCTGCGGGCGGGCTCGTCGCGGTTCCTGCCCGACAGCTTCCCGCCTCGGGCGCCCTCCGTCACTCGTTCGACGAGCTACGCGGTAGTGCTAGCCCAGATCAGCCACCATTCCGTCCAGGCGACCGGATCCGCGCCGCGGCAGGCGTGGCGATAACGTGCATCGCTTGACGGCGCGCAGGTGCGAGGCTATTGGGCCGCTCATCCCGAAACCGGTGACCGGCGGTGCCTTATCTGCGCACGCCGGCTATACTTCGTTGCGGGACTTGGACTGAATTGGCGTCGAGATGGGGCGGTCGCCAGCCGCCCTGTGGAGCTGGGAGAAACAGAAGCAATGGCACGTATCGCGGGTGTGAACATCCCGACCAACAAGCGCGTAGAGATCGCGCTTACCTACATTCACGGCATCGGCCCGTCCAAGGCGCGGGAGATTACCGGTAAGCTCGGCATCGAGCCGCAGCGCCGCGTCCAGGATCTGTCGGACCAGGAGGTTCTCCAGATTCGCGAGGCGATCGACGCCGGCTATTCGGTGGAAGGTGATCTGCGCCGACAGACCGCAATGAACATCAAGCGGTTGATGGATCTCGCCTGCTATCGTGGTCTCCGCCACCGCAAGGGCCTGCCCGTCCGCGGTCAGCGCACCCACACCAACGCCCGCACCCGCAAGGGCAAGGCGAAGCCGATCGCAGGCAAGAAGAAGTAAGCCAGACGGAAAGCGTCCGGGACGTTTTCCAAGGCTTATTCCGCCTCTGCGTGAGGGCGCAGAGGCGTGGCACAGCATCGAATTAGGTCAGGAATTACAGTGGCCCGTGAACCGCAGCGCATTCGCCGTCGCGAGCGCAAGAACATCACCGCCGGCGTCGCGCACGTCAACGCCAGCTTCAACAACACGATGATCACCATCACCGACGCCCAGGGAAACGCCATCGCGTGGTCCTCGTCGGGGATGATGGGCTTCAAAGGCTCGCGCAAGTCGACGCCCTATGCGGCGCAGGTCGCCGCCGAGGATGCAGGCAAGAAGGCCGCCGAGCACGGCGTCCGCACGCTTGAGGTCGAGGTCAAGGGACCCGGATCGGGGCGTGAGTCGGCGCTGCGCGCCCTCCAGGCGGTCGGCTTCCAGATCACGTCCATTCGCGACGTGACGCCGATCCCGCACAACGGCGTTCGTCCGTCCAAGCGACGCCGCGTCTGATCTTTGCGCGCGGCCGGGTTCTCCGTCCGCGTCGTCTTCCCGGCTGCGGGGCGGACGCGCCCCGGACAGGCCTAACCGAGGGACCATTATGGCCGTCAACGCCAAGAACTGGCAGGAACTGAAGAAGCCCAACGGGCTGGAGAAGAAGGCCGCGGGCCGAGACCAGCGTCGCGGCATCTTCGTCGCCGAACCGCTGGAGCGCGGCTTCGGCCTCACGCTCGGCAACGCGCTGCGCCGCGTATTGCTGTCGTCGCTGCAAGGCGCGGCCGTCACCTCGATCAAGATCGAGAACGTGCTGCATGAATTCTCGAGCCTCGTCGGCGTGCGCGAGGACGTGACCGACATCGTTCTCAACGTCAAGCAGATCGCGCTCAGGATGCAGGGCGAGGGGGCGAAGCGCCTTCAGCTCGCCGCGACCGGACCCGCCGAGGTGACCGCCGGCATGATCCAGACCTCGGGCGACATCGAGGTCATGAATCCCGATCTCGTCATCTGCCACCTCGACGAGGGCGCGACGCTCAACATGGAGCTGACCGCGGCCGCCGGTAAGGGCTATGTCGCGGCCGCGCAGAACCGGCCGGCCGATGCGCCGATCGGCATCATCCCGGTCGACGCGCTCTACTCGCCGGTGCGGCAGGTCGCCTACAAGGTCGAGAATACGCGCGTCGGGCAAGAACTGGATTACGACAAGCTGACGCTGACCGTCGAGACCGACGGCACCGTGACGCCCGAGGATGCGGTCGCGTACGCCGCGCGCATCCTGCAGGACCAGCTCCAGCTCTTCGTCCACTTCGACGAGGGCATGACGGTATCGCAGGGTGTGCCGCAGATGGCCGGTGTCGCCGTGCAGCCCACCCACGCCGAGCCCGAGACGGACGCCAACCAGCTCAACCGCTACCTCCTCAAGAAGGTGGACGAGCTGGAGCTATCGGTGCGTTCGGCAAACTGCCTCAAGAACGACAACATCATCTACATCGGTGATCTCGTCGGCAAGACCGAGGCCGAGATGCTGCGTACCCCGAACTTCGGCCGCAAGAGCCTCAACGAGATCAAGGAGGTGCTGTCGTCGATGGGTCTCCGGCTCGGCATGGATATCCCCGGCTGGCCGCCCGAGAACATCGAGGAAATGGCCAAGAAGCTCGAGCAGGAATATTGATCCTGCGCTGATCACCAGGGTTTGGGCGGTGCCCTGTTCCACCGCCCGGCCGGACGTACCTCGCACGGCGTCCGGACGAACGAAGGACAAATATCATGCGCCATCGTGTCGGCGGCCGTAAGCTCCAGCGTACCTCGTCGCACCGCGCCGCGCTGTTCCGCAACCAGGCCGCGGCGCTCGTCAAGCACGAGCAGATCACCACCACGCTCGCCAAGGCGAAGGAGCTCCGCCCCTATGTCGAGAAGCTGGTCACGCTCGCCAAGAAGGGCGGCCTGTCCAACCGTCGTCTCGCGCATGCCCGCCTTCTGGACGACGCGCAGCTCGTCAAGCTGTTCGACGTAATCGGCCCGCGTTACGCGAGCCGGCCCGGCGGCTACACCCGCATCATCAAGGCGGGCATTCGCGCGTCGGACGCGGCGGCGATGGCGATCATCGAGTTCGTCGACCGCGATGTCGCCGCCAAGGGGCTCGACTCGGGTCCGGTGCAGGACGACGAGGAGTATGACGAGGCCGCTTGAGCCGCCCCTCCGCTCCGCAGATCGAAGGGGCCGTCCCGGCTTGGGGCGGCCCTTTTGCGTTTGGGGACCGTAGCCGGTTTGGCTTGAAGGCTCGCGCTGGCTAGACCACGCGCGCTGCGCGGTCGAGGGAGGGCGGGATGATCGACACGGACATGGCGGCGCACGTTCGCGCCTATCCCGAGACGCGCCGCGGCGACGATGTGGACGAGCATTTCGGCGTCCGCGTCGCCGATCCCTATCGCTGGCTCGAGGCCGACGTCCGTACCGACGAGGCGGTGCGCGACTGGGCGGACGCCCAGCACGCGCTGACCGAGCGCCATCTCGGAGAGCTGCCCGCGCGCGAGACCTTCGCCCGACGTCTGGCCGCGCTCTGGAACTATCGCCGGGTGTCGCTGCCGGTCGCGCGTGGCGAACGGCTGTTCCACCTGGTCAATGACGGGCTCGACCGCCAGCCGCGCCTCTGCGTCCGCCAGGGCGAAGGAGACGAGTCCCGCGTGCTCGTCGATCCGCTCGCCATCGATCCGAGCGGCGGGACGGCGCTCGCCGAGTGGGCACCGTCGCGCGACGGCAGGCGGCTCGCCTATGCGCTCGCCGAGGCGGGCAGCGACTGGCGTACCATCCGCGTGCTCGACGTCGCGACCGGAGAACTCGCGGCTGACGCGGTCGCCTGGGTGAAGTTCAGTCACATCGCTTGGGCCGCGAACGGCTCGGGCTTCTTCTACTCGCGCTTTCCCGCCCCCGCAGCCGGTGCCGAGCATCTCGGCGCGGGCGAGGACCACGCCGTCTGGTTCCACCGCATCGGCACGCCACAGAGCAAGGACTATCGTGTCTACGCCTCGCCCGATCGGCCAAGGCTGATGCACGTCGCGGAGACGACGCACGATGGCCGCTGGCTGCTCGTCTCCTCGTCCGAGGGTACCGACGCGCGGCACGAGCTGACGCTGATCGATCTCGCCGCGCCCAAGCTCCGCGCGCGCACGCTGATCCGCGGGTTGGAGAACGAGTGGCGGCTGGCGGGATCGGAAGGTGATCTCTTCTACTTCCTGACCGATCTCGACGCGCCCAGGCGTCGGATCGTGGCGATGGACGTCGCCTCCACGATGCGCCGGCTGCGCGAGGTGGTGCCGGAGGGCGCCGACGTGCTCACCGACGCACGGCTGATCGGCGGGCGGCTGCTGATCGCCGCCTCGCGCGACGTCGCCTCCGTGCTCCGCGTCGCCAGCACCGACGGGCGTTCGTTGGACGAGGTGACGCTGCCGGGCACGGGTGCCGTCACCGGTCTCTCGGGCGAGCCGGATCAGCCGCATGGCTGGTTCGGCTTTACAAGCTACGACCGGCCGAACGAGATCCACCGGCTAGACATGGCGACGCCCGCCGACGCGATCTGGGCACGGCCCGAGCTGACCTTCGATCCCGATCGCTTCGTCGTCGAGCAGACCGTCTCGATCTCGCCCGACGGCACGCGCGTGCCGTTGTTCCTGCTCCGCCGCCGCGACGTCACCGGGCCGGCGCCGACCATCCTCTACGGCTATGGCGGCTTCGCCATCGCGCTGGAACCCGCCTTCTCCGCCGCCGCACTCGCCTGGGCGGAGCGTGGCGGGGTGTGGGCGGTCGCGTGCATCCGGGGTGGCGGCGAATATGGCCGGGCCTGGCACGAGGCGGCCAAGGGTGCCGTCAATCGTCCCGTCGCCTATGCCGATTTCGAGGCGGCGGCGGAGCAGCTCGTCGCCGACGGGATCGCCGCCGCCAACGGTCTGGCGATCCACGGCCACTCCAACGGCGGGCTGCTGGTCGCCGCCGTCACAAACCGGCGGCCCGAGCTGTTCGCCGCCGCGCTGCCTGCGGTGGGCGTGCACGACCTGATCCGCTTCCCGCGCTTCACCGCGGGCCGCTACTGGATCGACGACTATGGCGATCCCGGCCGTGAGGCGGACTTCCCCGCGCTGCTCGCCATCTCGCCGCTGCATCAGGTGCGGGACGGCACGCCTTACCCCGCGATCCTGGTCGCCACCGCCGATACCGACGACCGCGTCGTGCCCGCGCACAGCTTCAAATATGCCGCGACGCTCCAGGCCGCCGAGCTGGGCGACAAGCCGCGCCTGATCCGGATCGAGCAGCGCGCAGGGCATGGCGCCGGCAAGCCGGTCGACCGCCAGATCGCGGAGACCGCCGACACGCTGGCCTTCGCCGCGCGCTGGACTGGACTCGCCTAGAGGTTGAGCTTGCCCGCGTAGCCGGTGAGTTCGAGGTAGCCGCGCGCGCCGGGTGCCGACACCGCGCCCTCCCAGTAGACCGGGCTGCCGCCGGCGCGCCCATCCAGCTCCTGATCGGGGAACAGCGGCGCGAGCGGCAGCGAGCGGACGCCGCCCGGCAGACGCACGCGCAGCACCGGATCGACCGGGTAGGTGCCGCCGGTGCGCGGACTCCGCCAGCGCCGGCGCGGCACGAAGGCGACGTCGCGGGGGCCGAGCGTCACGCGCCGCCCGTTCGCCGCGCGCAGCGTGCCGCCCGCCCATAACGTGCCGCCGTTCCGGTCACGAATGCGGAACGCCATCAGCGCGCCGCCGTCGGCTAGGTTGAGGCCGGTCCAGTCCCAACCGGCGGCGCCCGGCACCAGGTAGCTCGAAGACCATTCGCGATCGAGCCACGCGGTGCCGCCGACGCTCTCCTTGCGTCCGCTCTCGGTGACGGTTCCTTCGAGGCGCATCTGCGGCATGCTGTAGTAGGTGCTGGCCTCGCCCGGCTTCGGACCCTTCGCCGAGTAGCCGTCGTGCCCCTGCGGCAGCGGCGGCTGGGTCGGACGAAAGGCGAGATCGAGCGCGAAGTCGCGCCCACCGATATGGGCAAGGAAGCGGCCGTCGGGCGCGCGGCGGATCCGCCAGTCGTCTATCGTCACGTCGGTGTCGTTCACCGCCGCTGCCGCCAACCCGGGATAGGCGCGCGCGATCCGCTCGGCGTGGAGCAGGTGGCCGATCGCGGGATCGGAGATCGCGGCGTGCGCGAACAGGATCTGGCGCGGCGCGAACGCGCTCGCCTCGCCGGCGCCTAGGCCGGTAGCGACGCGGAAGAAGGTGATCTGGAAGCCGCGCCGCTTGCCCGCGGGGCCGTCGAGCCAGCCAGTGACGTACCACCATTCGGTGCGGAAACCCGGATGCGCGCCGTGATCGCGTGGAAAGGCGAGATGCACCGGCTCGCGCACCTCCTCGAAGCGCGGACCGGCGGTGCCAAGCGCGAGCAGAGCCAAGAGGGTGGAAACGCGCCTCACCAATCCTCCCGCACCGCACGCACCGCGTCCAGCGACACCGCGCGCCTCCCGGCGATCATCGCCGTCCCGCTCGCCGCGACGACGAGAGCGGCGGCGACACCGGAGAGCAGCCCGATCGGCCAGCGCGTGGTCATCGTCCAGTGGAACGACTGCGGGTTGACGACGTGGATCAGCACCTGCGCCATCGCAGCGCCGAGGCCGATGCCGGCGACGGCGCCGACCGCGCCGATCAGCGCGCCCTCGATCCCCAGCGTCGCGACGATGAGCCGGCGGGTGACGCCGAGATGGCGGAGCATGCCGAATTCGCGGGTGCGCGCGATCGTCTGCGCCGACACGGTAGCGGCGACGCCCGCCAGCCCGACCGCCACGGCGACCGCCTCCAGCGCATAGGTGACCGCGAAGCTGCGATCGAAGATGGCGAGCGCGCGGGCACGCAGATCGGCGACCGGTTGGATGACCGCCACCGAACGGAGCGGCGGGGGCAATGCCTGGCGCAACGCGGCGATCGTGCCGCCCGGATCGGTGCCGGGAGCGAGGGAGATCGCCGCTTCGCTCCGCCCGCGCTCACCGGTCAGCCGGTCCGCGTCCGCCGCCCGCAGCGCCAGCGCGCCCTGCTGCCGGGCATAGTCGCGGAACACTCCGGCGATGCGCGCCCGCACGCCGGGCCCGAGCGGCAGCGCCAGCGCGTCGCCGGCGGCGACGTCGAAGGTACGCGAGAAGGGCTCCGACACCCACACCGGCACGGTGCCCGCCGGCACGGGGACGCTGCGGCCGACGGCGGGGAAGGCGGCGCCGGGATCGCGTCGCACGATCAGGATCACCGGCGGCCGGCCGGGCGAAAGCGCCAGCGGGCGCTGGAGCATGAAGTCGGCGTCCGCGACTTGGCGGACGGCGAGCAGCCGGCTCTGGTCCTCCGGCGCGAGCGCGGCGCCACTGCCGCCGAGCGAGAGGTAGATGTCGGCGCCGAGGATCTGTCGCAGCCACTCGTCGACCGATCCGCGGAAGCTCGCGACCATCACCGCCATCGCCGCCATCAGCCCGATGCTGGCGACGATGCCCGACAGCGCCACCGCTGCCTGCGCCGGCGCACCCCACAACCGCGCCACGGCCAGCTGGGCCGCCGGCGACGAAAGCCTCGCGTGCGCCAAGGGCGCGAGCAGCCAGCGGGCCACGCGCGGCATCGCCGCGATGCCGGCGGCGAGCATCAACCCGATCGAGGCATAGCCCGCGATCGGCAGCCCGGCCGCCGCCGGCAGCAGCGCCAGCACCACCGCGATCACCGCCAGCACCAGCGCGGGCATGATCCGAGGCTTGGCGCTCGGATCGACGGCGTCGCCGCCGTGGCGTAGCGCCACCACCGGCCGGCCGGCCGCCGCCGCGCGCGCGGGCAAGAGGCTGCCGATCAGCGCAGCCGCTATGCCAAGTGCGGCGAAGGCCAGCGCCGCGCCGGGCGCGAACACCAGCGGCGGCGCCTGCTCGTCTGCGAACGCGCCGCTGCCAAGATCGCCGCCGACGAGCCGCAGCACGCCGGCGGCAAGCCCGGTGCCAAGTGCGATCCCGGCGCCGGCGCCGACGATGCCGAGCACCGCGCCTTCCGCCAGCACTTGCCCCAGCACCAACGACCGCGTGCCGCCGATCACGCGCAGAAGCGCGAACTGCGGCGCGCGGCGCGCCACCGACAGCGCCTGCGCCGAGTAGACGAGGAACGCGCCGGTGAGCAGCGCCACCAGTGCCAGCATGTCGAGGTTCACGCGGTACGCGCGCGACAGCGCGTCCGTGCTGCTGCTCTCGTCCGCCGGGGTCTCCAGAACCGCGCCTCGCGGCAGCATCGCCCGGATCGTTCCCGCGATCATGTCGGCGTCGACGTCGGCGTCGAGCTTGAGATCGACGCGATCGATATGCCCCGCTCGGCCAAGGCGCGCCTGCGCGGCGGAGATGTCCGCCACGGCGATGCGTCGCCCCTCGCCGGCGCCGGGCACGGTGCCCATGATCCGCCAAGCGGCCGTCCGCGTGCCCGCGACGATCGTCACGACATCGCCCAAGCGTCTCCCGGCCAGTGCGGCGGGCGAGAGGAACAAGGCCTGGGGGGAGAGCAGGCTCGTGAGTGGTTGGCCGGCGGCGGGCGTGGGGATCAGCCCCGGCGTCACCGCGGCCGCACGGAAAGCATCGAGACCGACGATTTCGATCGGATCGCGGCCGAGCGCGCCGTGCGCGTCCACCACCGGGCTCGCCGCCGCGATGCCGGCCAGGCGCGCGAGGCGCGGGTAGAGCCGCTCGTCGATCCCGTCTGGCCCGGCGGCGGTGACGCTCAGGTCGGCGCGGCCACGCACCAGCGCCAGCCCGCGCGCGAAGCGATCGAGCGCCGAGGCGTTGACGAGGTGGACCGCGAGGCCGAGCGCGACGCCGACGGCGATGGCGATCACCGCCGTGACGATCCGTGCCGGGTGCGCGCGCCACTCGCCCCGGATCATCCACCACGGCGCACGCCAAGCTGTGACGAACGTCATCCCGAGAGCCCGACCGCGCCGAGCCGCGCGACCCGGTCCGCCGCGGCCGCCGCCCTTTCAGAGTGGGTGACGATCAGCGCCGCCGCGCCTGCCCCGCGTACCTCGCTCGCGAGCAGCGTCATCACGCGGTCTGCCGTCTCGGGATCGAGATTGCCGGTCGGCTCGTCGGCGAGGATCAGCGCCGGCCCGGCGACCAGCGCGCGCGCGATCGCCACCCGCTGGAGCTCGCCGCCCGAGAGCATGCTCGGATAGTCGTCGTCGCGCCCGCCAAGCCCGACCCGATCGAGGAGCGTGCTCGCGCGTCGCCCCGACCCGCCGGCCTCCTGGCGCGCGAGGACCAGCGGCAGCGCCACGTTCTGTACCAGGCTGAGATGCGGCAGGACGTGAAAGGCCTGGAAGACGAAGCCGATTCGCCGCAGCCGCAGCGCCGCGCGCGCATCCTCGTCGAGGTCGCCCACCTTCTCGCCCGCGAGTCGGATCTCGCCCGCGTCCGCGTCGTCCAGTCCGGCGATCAGGTTGAGCAGCGTGGACTTGCCGGCGCCCGATTCGCCGGTGATCGCGACCATCTCGCCCGCC
The DNA here is from genome assembly GCF_965200105.1 of Sphingomonas sp. Classification (GTDB taxonomy): domain Bacteria; phylum Pseudomonadota; class Alphaproteobacteria; order Sphingomonadales; family Sphingomonadaceae; genus Solisphingomonas. The sequence goes on along the minus strand of NZ_CBDATN010000002.1, from coordinate 1,437,634 downwards.
CCGACCACGAGGTCGAGGTCCGCGAACAGGCGCCGTCCGCCCGGCACGGTCTTGGCGAGGCCGGTGATGGCAAGCGCTGGGTGGGACACGGTCATGCAACCGCGCCTGTGCGCCATCCGTTCCACCCGGCGACCGAAGGATTGATCGCATGAAACGCATGTTGTTCGCGCTCGTCGCCGCTCTGCCTCTCGCCGGTTGCGCGGATTATTACGACGGCGGCTATGGTGGCTACTATGGCGGCGGGGCCGCCTATGCCGGCAGCCCGATCGGCTATGACGGCTTCTACGACGGCTATTACGGTCCGCTGTATGACGGCTACTGGGGCAATGACGGCGCCTTCTGGTACAGGCGCGGCGGCGGCGATCGCCGTTTCTACCGCGGTCGGCGTGACCATTTCCGCCACGATGACGGTGGCGGCCACCATTTTCATCCCATGCACGGCAACTTCACGCCGGGTGCCGGTGTCCGGGCGCCGCACCTCGGAGGCGCTACGGGCGTGGGGCATGGCACCGCTCCGGGCGGGGTTTCCGGCGCCCCCTCCAGAGGCTTCCACGGCGGCGCCTTCGGGGATTTTCATGGTGGAACGCCTGGCGGCTCGCGCGGTGGTGGCGCCCACGGGCGCGGCCACTAGTCTGGCATCTCGGCAGCGATGCCAGGACGCTGAGGATCTGTTGAACGGCGAGGCCGACACTACGGGCCTAGCAGGTCGGCAGGCATGGCCCGTCCGACGATGCGGCGCAGCGCGAAGTTCGAGTTAAGGCTGGCGACGCCGGGCAGGCGGGTGAGCTGTTCCTTGTGGATGCGTTCGAAATCCGCGATGTCGCGCGCCGCGACGCAGGCGAGATAATCGTCGCTGCCCGCCATCAGGTAGCACCACAAGACCGCCGCACAGTCTTCGATCGCGCGCTCGAACGCAGCCATGGTGTCTTCGGTCTGCCTTTCCAGCGTGATGCTTACGATCACCGTCGCGCCGAGACCGAAGGCGGCAAGCCCCAACTCGGCGCGGTAGCCGGCGATGAGGCCCCGCTCCTCGAGCAGTCGCACCCGCCGCGCGCAGGCCGTGGGCGACAATCCGGCTGCGTCGGCGAGTTCGTGATTTGTGATCCGCCCCTGTCTGACGAGCGTGCGCATGATCTTGCGGTCGAGTCGATCCATGCCGCCGTTATTCACCATGTGAGGCGCGGACAGTAGCGCAATCCTCCAATTGGCGGCAGGTAGACGCCGGATAATCGTCGGACATGGCGTGCGGGCGGGAGTATGATCCCGCGCAAAGGAGAGAGATGATGCGCGTCGGCGTTCCCAAGGAGATCAAGGTCGAGGAATATCGCGTCGGCCTCACGCCCGCGGCGGCGCATGAGTTCGTGGCGCACGGCCATGAGGTGCTGGTCGAGGCCGGCGCGGGCGCCGGCATCGGTTCGGGCGATGACGAGTATGTCGCGGCCGGGGCGGCGGTCGTCGCCACGGCGGCCGAAATTTTCGGCCAAGCCGACATGATCGTGAAGGTGAAGGAGCCGCAGGCGGCCGAGTGGGCGATGCTGCGCGACGGGCAGATTCTCTTTACCTACCTGCACCTGGCACCCGATCCCGACCAGACGCGCGGCCTGATCGACAGCGGCTGCGTGGCGGTCGCGTACGAGACCGTCACCGATCTGGGCGGAGGCCTGCCGCTGCTCGCGCCGATGAGCGAGGTCGCGGGGCGGCTCTCGATCGAGGCGGCGGCCTTCTCGCTCCGGCGCACCGCCGGCGGGCCGGGCGTGCTGATGGGCGGCGTGCCGGGCGTGGCGCCCGCGCGCGTGATGGTGATCGGCGGCGGCGTCGTGGGCCTGCACGCCGCGCGCATGGCCGCGGGGCTCGGCGCGGAGGTGGTGATCCTCGATCGTTCGCTGCCCCGGCTTCGCCAGATCGACGAGCTGTTCGGCGGCCGCATCGCCACCGCCTTCTCGACCGCGCACGAGATCGAGCGGCAGGCGTGCATGGCCGACGCGGTGATCGGCGCCGTGCTGGTGCCCGGCGCGCGCGCGCCCAAGCTCATCACGCGGCCGATGCTCGCCAAGATGAAGCGCGGCGCGGTGCTGGTGGACGTCGCGATCGATCAGGGCGGTTGCTTCGAGACGTCGCGGCCCACGACGCACGACGATCCGGTGTTCACGGTCGACGGCATCACCCATTATTGCGTCGCCAACATGCCGGGCGCGGTGCCGAGGACGTCGAGCTTCGCGCTCGGCAACGCGACGCTGCCGTTCGGCCTCGCGCTCGCCGATCACGGCCTCGACGCGTTGCGAGCCGATCCGCATCTGCGCGCCGGACTCAACGTCTTCCACGGCAAGCTCACCAACGCGCCCGTCGGCGCGAGCCTGGGCATGGACGCGATCACGCCTGAGGAGGCGCTGGGCCTTGCCTAATGCACGCGGCGCCGATCCGGGACGGGATGGTGGTCAGCCTACCTTTCATGATCGCGTGGGAAAGCGAGTCTGCTTGACGGACGCAGCGGTCGAGTGGAACATAGTGGGAACGTTAATCGCTGCGAGTCGCCGTGTCCGATGCCGTTCCCACCGTCGCCGAGTTGCGCGCGACCCTGCGCACCATCGAAGGTGGCGTGCGGGAACGGCCGGTTCTGCCGTTCGGCATCGAATCGCTCGACGGGCGGCTCGCCGACGGCGGGCTGCGTCTGGATGCGCTGCACGAGGTCTCGTCGCGAGGTGCGGGCTGGGGTGACGACGCCGCCGCGGTGCTGTTCGCCGCAGGCGTAGCCGCTCGGACGCGGAGAAACGTGCTCTGGGTAGTACGCTCGCGCGATCTCTTTGCCCCGGGGCTCTACCAGGCCGGCTTGGCGCCCTCGTGTGTCGTCTTTGCAGAGGCCCGTGACGATGCGGAACTGCTGGCTCTGCTGGAGGAAGGCCTCCGCCATCGCGGACTCGGCGCAGTCGTCGGGGAGGCCAAGCGCATGCAGATGGCCCAGGCACGGCGGCTACAGCTCGCGGCTGAAGGTGGCGGCACGGTAGCGCTGCTCCTCAGGCGACCATCGCGGAGCGGTACCGATCCACTGGACGCATCGTCCGCTGCGGTGACCCGCTGGCGCGTCGCTCACGCGCCGTCCGCGCCGGTGCCGTGGGAGGGCCTCGGCCGGGCATGCTGGCACGTCGAGTGCGTCCGCCAACGCGGCGGCGACCCATTTGAACTCGTGGTGGAGGGCTCCGATGAAGCGGGTCGTCTCGCTCTACCTGCCCAATTGGTCGATCGACCTGCTGCGGCGGATAGAGCGCCGGCGCGCGCCGTCGGCTGAGGCCGACGGCCGCGCACCTCCGACGTCGCCTGCGGCGTCGCTCAGGAGTGGGTTAGATACGCTCGGGGCCGAGGCGATGGCCGAGCGTGGGCAGCACTGCTCCGTGCCCAAGGAGGGCGGATGGCGCCCCGGCGCACGTTGGGCGCGCAGCGATCCCGACCGCGACGACAGCGGTCTGGCCGACACGCGCGGGCAGGCCGAGGCCGCTATCGAGAGACTACCCGTTCATCGGCGGCCACCCCAGCGCGAGCTCGGCCGGACGAGCGAGGCCGCCGACAACCCGTTCCGCAAAGGTCTGAGCCGCCCGCCCGAGGAGCGCGTGGCCGTGCCCGCGCCTCTCTGCGCGCAAGCGCGTCCGACTAACACGCGCGAGCTGTCACGCCGCACGGAAGCGGCCGGGCCGCTGTTCAAGCCCGGTACGAGGGGCTGGCACGGCGAGGACCTGCAGGCGGCGGTGAGCGGCCTGCCCGTGCATCAGCGGCCGCGCTCGGGCGAGCTGTCGCGCACGAGCGAGGTGATCGACAATCCGTTCCGGCTCTCCCCCGACGACGTGGGGCCGAACCTGAGACACGGTCGCCCCGACATCCCGCCGCTCCGCTTCCCAGGCGAGGATGCGCTGGCGAAGGCGGGGCACGACGCGGCGTTGAGAAACGAGGAGAAGCGGGTCCGTCACCGCAACGAGGCGCCGTCACCGCACCGTCTCGCCTCCGCGCCGCCAGTGCAAGGCCCCGGCGAGGACATCGTCGTGCGTCGGGCGATGAAGGCGCCCCGGCGCAGCGCACGCGATGGGCATGGCGGCGAGGCAGGCTATGTCGCGCCACCGAATGTGGCGCAGAGCCTGAAGCAGCTCGCCGTCATGCCTGCTGTGCAGTTCCCGGGCGAGGGACCGCACCCCGACAATCACGGCCGCAGCGAGCCGACCGCGCCCACCTACGGCCAGGGCCGCTTCTTCCAGACCGGGCGCACGCTTGCCAGCGTGGTCGCACGCGTGTGCCGGGACGAGGATGCCGGCGTCGAGGTGGAGAAGCCTCGCGATGAGGCGCCGCTGGTGACGGCGCGCAAGATCGGTCCGCGCGTCGAAGTCGCCGCAGCGAACGTTACGGCGCGCTCGCTTGGGCTCGGCCCCGGCACGGCGCTCACCATGGCGCGCGCGCAGGTGCCGGGCTTGAAGGTGTGCGAAGCGGACCCGAACGGCGACGCCGCCGCCCTCGCCGCGTTGGCCGAATTGCTCTCGCGCCGCTGGGCACCGAGCGTCGCGATCTCCGACGCGGACGGTCTGTTCATCGATCTGACCGGCGTCGCGCACCTCCACGGCGGCGAAGCGCGCTTCTGCCGCCGGCTTCTGCGCCTGCTCGCCCGGCACGGCGTCGCGGCACGGGTGGCGGTAGCAAACACGGCCGGTGCGGCCTGGGCGCTTGCGCGCTTCGGCGCATCGGCACCGGCGCAGATACTGGCGCCCGGCGAGCAGGCCGACGCGATCGCGTCGCTGCCCGTTGCCGCGCTGCGTCTGGAGCCGCCCGCACTGGAGCTGCTTGCGCGGCTCGGGGTCGATAGCATCGGCCAGCTCATGGCCATGCCGCGCGCGCCGCTGGTGCGCCGCTTCGGCCGGATCATCGTCGACCGGCTCGACCAGGCGACCGGCCGCGCGCCCGAACCGTTCGAGCCGGTCGTCCCGCCCACCTGCGTGATGGTCGAGCAGTGCTTCGCCGAGCCGATCGCGACGCCGGAGGCGATTGAGTACTGGCTCGGCGTTCTGATGCCGCGGCTTGCGGCCGAGCTCGCAAAGGCAGGGCAGGGCGCCCGCTCCATCGAGATGGCGGCGGCGCGCGTCGACGGCGTGCCGCAGCGGCTGCGGCTCGGCTTCGCGCGGCCGACCCGCGATGCCGCGCACATGCTTCGCCTGACGCTGCGGCGGATCGAGGAGGTCGAGCCCGGCTACGGCATCGACGCGATCGCACTGCACGTTCGTCGTGCCGATCCGCTGGGGGCGGAGGCGCTCTCACCCGCGCTGGCGGACGAGGCCGGGACTGACCTCGCGCCCCTGATCGACGTGCTGGCGAACCGCATTGGGGCTGACCGGCTATGGCGCGTGGTGCCCGTCGAGAGCGACGTGCCCGAGCGGTCCTGGACGCGTTCGCCGCCGCTGCTTCCTCCGGCGGACCGCACGCGAGCCCTGAAAGACGAGGATGTCCGCCGCCTGGACATGAGTACGCCCGATCACCCCTGGCACTCGCGCTGGCCGCGACCCGTGTTGCTGCTACGCCGGCCGGAGCGGATCGACCATGTGCTGGCCGAGCTGCCCGACCAACCGCCCAAGCGGTTCAGTTGGCGCGGCACTCCTCACCTTGTCGTTCGTGCGGAAGGTCCGGAACGTGTGGTGGGCGAGTGGTGGCGCCGCGCGGCCGAGCGCCAAGCCGTCCGCGATTATTTCCGCGTCGAAGACCAGGCGGGCCAACGCTTCTGGCTCTTTCGCCGCGGCGACGGTGTGCGCGGTGAGACCGGCGACCTCAGTTGGTTCGTCCACGGGCTAGGCGATTAGCGGTGGCGTACTCCGAGCTCCAAGTCTCCACCCACTTCTGCTTCCTGCGCGGCGTGTCGTCATGCGAGGAGCTGTTTGCGATCGCGTCGGTTATGGGTATGCCCGCGCTCGGCGTCACCGACCGCAACTCGGTCGCCGGGATCGTGCGAGCGATGGTGGCGGCCGAGGAGACCTCGGCGCAGGGCGCACCCGTTCGCCTCGTCACCGGCTGCCGGCTCGACCTCGTCACCGGCGCATCGCTCCTCGTCTGGCCGGAAGACGTAGCGGCCTGGAGCCGGCTCACGCGCCTGCTCACGATCGGCAAGGCGCGGGTGCGGCCACAGCATGGCGAGAAGGGCCGCTGCTTCCTGCACTGGGAGGACGTAGCCGAGTACGCCGCGGGCTTGGTCGCCGCGCTGGTGCCGGGCTCCGATGGCGCGGACGAGGGCGAGCTACATTGGATGGCGGACCTGTTCGGCCGCGGCTCCGGCGATCCGCGCGGTCACGTCTGCCTGACGCAGCGGCGCCGCCCCGACGACGCCCGGCGCCTGCATGAAGCCGCCGCCGTCGCGCGCCGCTTTGGCCTGACGCCGCTCGCGACCGGCGACGTGCTCTACCACCACCCCGATCGCCGCCTGCTCCAGGACGTCGTCACCGCGATCCGCGAGAAGAGCACCATCGACGAACTCGGGCTCAGGCGCGAGCGATCGGCCGATCGCTGCCTGCATCCACCGCAGGAGATGGCGCGCCGCTTCGCGCGATATCCGGACGCAATCGCTGCGGTCGAGGCGGTGGTCGAGCGCTGCGTCTTCTCCCCACGCGACCTTCGCGACCAATATCGCTATCCCGAGGAAGCTGTTATGGCGGGGCACACGCCGCAGCAGGCTCTGGAGAAGCTCGTCCGGGGTGCGCTCGATCAGCGCTTCGGCGGTTCCGCGCCGCGCGCGTACCGCGACATGCTCGCCAAGGAGCTCGGGCTGGTCGAGAAGCTCGGCTACGCGGCCTACTTCCTGACCGTTCACTCAATCGTCGAGTTTGCGAGAAGCCAGGGCATACTCTGCCAGGGGCGCGGGTCAGCGGCGAACTCGGTGATCTGCTTTGTGCTCGGGATCACCTCCATAGATCCCATCGTCCACCAGCTGCTGTTCGAGCGCTTCCTGTCGGAGAACCGGGCCGAGCCGCCCGACATCGACATCGACTTCGAGCACGAGCGCCGCGAGGAGGTGATCCAGTGGATCTAGGAGACTTACGGCCATGAGCACGCCGCGCTGACCGCAGTCATCAGCCGCTTCCGCGCACGCGGAGCGGTGCGCGAGGTGGGCAAGGCGCTGGGCCTGCCCGAGGACATGACGGCGGCGCTGGCTGGCCAGGTATGGGGCTGGTCCGAGGAAGGCGTCGCCGACCACCACGTCGATGCGCTCAACCTCGACCGCGGCGACCCGCGCCTGGCGCTCACGCTGGAGCTGGCGCGCGAGCTCATCGGAACGCCCCGGCACCTGTCGCAGCACCCAGGCGGCTTCGTGCTGACTCGTGACCGGCTCGACCAGCTGGTGCCGATCGAGCCCGCCTCCATGCTCGATCGCTACGTCATCGAGTGGGAGAAGGAGGACGTGGAGGAGGCCGGCATGATGAAGGTCGACATCCTCGGCCTCGGGATGCTCGGCTGTATGCGCCGTGCCTTTGATCTGCTCGCCGCGCATAAGGGCATCCACCTGACCCTCGATCATGAGGAGCTGCAGGTTGACGACATAATGACCTTCAAGATGATCCAGAGCGCCGACACGCTGGGCGTCTTTCAGATCGAGAGTCGGGCGCAGATGGCGATGCTGCCCCGGATGCTGCCCGAGACCTTCTATGACATCGCCATCCAGGTCGCGATCGTGCGCCCCGGCCCTATCCAGGGTGACATGGTGCACCCGTATCTGAGGCGCCGCGAGCAGAAGCGTCGCGATCCCGCCATCGAGTTTGACTATCCCAGCCCCGAGCTGAAGGCGGTGCTGGCCAAAACTTACGGCGTGCCGCTCTTCCAGGAGCAGGCGATGAAGGTGGCGATCGAGGGCGCCGGCTTCACGCCCGCCCGCGCCGACGAGCTGCGCAAGGCAATGGCCACCTTCAAGTACACGCAGGGCGTCGGGCAGTTTAAAGCCGAGCTGATCGAGGGCATGGCAAGGAAGGGGATCGCCCCCGAGTTCGCCGAGCGGCTGGTGAAGCAGATCGAGGGCTTCGGCTCCTACGGCTTCCCGGAGAGCCACGCCGCCAGCTTCGCCAAGATCGCCTACGCGTCGAGCTGGATGAAGTGCCACCATCCCGACGTGTTCTGCTGCGCGCTGCTCAACGCGCAGCCGATGGGCTTCTACGCGCCCGCGCAGATCGTCCGCGACGCGCGCGAGCACGGCGTGAGGATCAGGCCGGTGTGCGTCGTAGACAGCGGGTGGGACAGTCGACTGGTCGACCAATCGGACGGACAGCGCGCGCGCAGCCACGCAGGCTTGCCGTTGCGGCTGGGATTGCGCATCGTTCACGGCGTCGCGGCGGTCGACGCGGAGCAAATCCTCGCCGCCCGCGCCGCCGCGCCGTTCGTCTCGGTCGAGGACCTGTGGCGCCGCTCGGGCGTGCCGCTTGCGACCCTGGAGAAGCTGGCCAAGGCAGACGCGTTCCGTGCGCTCGGGCTGAACCGCCGCCAGGCGCTCTGGGCGATCCGCGGCCTCGGCGACAAGCCGCTGCCGCTGCTCGAGGCCATGCAGCGGCGCGAGGAGCCCGTCGATCTGGTCCCGCTCACCGCAGGGCGTGAAGTGGTAGAGGACTATCGCGCTACCCAGCTGACGCTGCGCCAGCACCCGCTGTTCTTCCTGCGCCACCTGCTCTCGTCCGAGGGCGTCCTCCCCTGCCTCGCGCTGCGAGACGTGCGCGATGGCCGGCGCGTAGAGGTGGCCGGCATTATCCTCGTCCGCCAGAAGCCAGGGTCGGCCAAAGGCGTGCTGTTCATCACGGTGGAGGACGAGACCGGCGTCGCCAATATCATCCTGTGGCCGGATCGTTTCGAGGCGCAGCGCACTGTGGTGATGTCCTCGGCGATGATCCGCGTCACCGGCATCGTCCAGCGCGAGGGCGAGGTGATCCACATCATTGCCGACCGCATCCACGATCGCACCGCCATGCTGCGCGCGGTGGGCGACATCGACATGCCGCGGCTGACCAGTCCCGGCGACGGCGCGACGCACGCAGGCGCGCCTGATCGCGGCGACCGGGGCTGGCGGCCGCGAATCCGCAGCGACTACCACCCGCCGTTCCGCCATGGTCGCGACCCTGAGGAGGTGATCCCGATCCGCAGCCACGACTTCCACTGACGTCAGCTCCGGCGCCGATGCTCTAGCGCCTTGTCGACGTCGCGCGAACAAGGTGAACGTCAGGGCGGTCTGCCGGCGTTGCAGATTAGAGAAGAGTTGAAGCCGGCTATTTCCTTGAGCAACATGATCTGTTCTGTGCCCGTCTCATCATTCGTATCGGCGCGAAGCGAGGCAGAAACAATTCAAGCTACCTAGATTAGGGATTTTTCGATCAATATCTCCGGCTCGGCGCGATGCCGCGGCTAGTTGTTTAGTCGCGGCATCTGGTGGATTGATTGGCGATTAAAAGTTCTGGTTCCGAGGTGCAGATCCTAGCGATGTGTTCGTAGGGCGTGAGGCCGCTGAGCGTCTTGAGGCGGCGGCCGAAGTCATCGGCTGCCATGAAGTCGGCGGGGTGCGTTCGTAGCTGGTCGTTGCTCTCGTGGTGGCGTCGCTCGACGGTGGCTTCCTTGATGGTGCGGTTCATCGCTCGACCTGACCATTGGTCCACGGATGGTGGCTTGGTGAGCCGGTGCTCGATGTCGTTCGCCTCGCAGATCATGTCGAAGCGCATCTGCCGCGACTAGGCGGTGTTTCGGTTGCGCGGCTGCTCGGCAGACTGGATGCCGTTGTCGGTCAGGATCGTGGATGTGGTAGGGCACGGCCTTCAGCAGGTGTTCGAGGAACTCTCACGCCGTTGCATCGGGCAGGCGTGAGATGCCGTGACGCTGCAGACATCGATGCAGCGCTGATCGGGTCAGATGAGGGAATCGATGGCTGCAGGGCATAGAGGTAGTCGTCCAGTGGCAGCAGCGTATGCCGCCGGAACGCGACCACCATCGCCTCCTCGGCTTCGGACAAGGCGGCGGAGCGAGGCGCCTTCGGCCCGGTCTTAAGATCATCGACCGTAGTGCGCTTACGCCACTTCGCCCACTGTCTCGGGATCGATCCCCAGCTCCCAGCTCAACGTCGCGAACGAAGCCTGCGATCGCTGTATTGCTGCTCGGACGGCGTGCGTGGTCGTGGCGCTCCCGTGACGAACCTGTCCCATATGGCTTCCTTCCATTCCAACGAAAGGATCACACCATCAAACCGCGGGATCAGACACAGGTGACAGCCCGCCGTTCCTCGAGCGTCCCGCCTCAGGACGTCGCCAGCGCCTGCGCCAGCATCGCGCGGATCTCGCGGAGCTCGGCGAGCGATGGCGCGGGTGTTGCCGCTACCGGCGTCGGGGCGGGGGCGGGATCGGACGTCGCCTTGTCGGCAAGCAGCTTCTGCACGCCGCGCACGGTATAGCCCTCGTGCGTGAGCAGGTTGTGGATGCGGCGGACGAGCGCGACGTCGGCCGGGCGATAATAGCGGCGATTGCCCGCGCGCTGCACGGGGCGGAGCTGTGGGAAGCGCGTTTCCCAGTAGCGCAGCACGTGCTGCGGCACGCCGAGTTCCGCGGAGACCTCGCCGATCGTGCGGAACGCGGCTTCCGATTTCTCCATCCGCTCCCTCAGTCCGCTTTGGCGATACGATCGCGCAGCATCGTTGATGCCCGGAAGGTCAGCACGCGGCGGGGCGCGATCGGCACCTCGACGCCCGTTTTGGGATTGCGGCCGACGCGCTCGCCCTTGTCGCGCAGCACGAAGGTGCCGAAGCCCGAGATCTTGACGTTCTCGCCCCTCTCCAGCGCGCCGCACATCTCGGTGAGGACCTGCTCGACCACCGACGCCGAGTCGGTCCGCGACAGTCCGATCTCGGCATGGACCTTGTCGGCGATGTCCGCCCGTGTCATCGTGCCGGTCTCCGCCACGTCTTTCTCCCTCGGCTCGACGCCGTCCTAGCGCGAGCGCGGCGCCGAATCAAAGCCCTGGGGCGGGGGCGTCCGTCCTGCAACGGGCGATCAGAGGCGGACTGCGGCAGCGCCCCATGTGAAGCCGCCGCCCATCGCCTCCAGGACGAGGAGCTGGCCGGGCCGCACGCGCCCGTCGCGCACCGCCTCGTCCAGCGCCAGCGGCACCGAGGCGGCGGACGTGTTGGCGTGGCGATCGACCGTCACGACCACGCGCTCGGGCGAAAGGCCGAGCTTCTTCGCGGTGGCCTCCAGGATTCGGGCGTTGGCCTGGTGCGGGATCAGCCAGTCGATGTCGGCGGGATCGAGGCCGGCGGCGGCCATCGTCTCCCCGAGCACGGTCGCGAGATTGACGACGGCGTGGCGGAACACCTCGCGCCCCTTCATGCGGAGCTTGCCGACGGTGCCCGTGGTCGAGGGTCCGCCGTCGACGTAGAGGAGCTCGTTGTGCCGCCCGTCAGCATGCAGCTTGGTGGCCAGGATACCTCGCGCTACCGTCGGATCGGTGGGACCGTCTTCCGCGCGCAGCACCACCGCGCCGGCGCCGTCGCCGAACAGCACGCAGGTGCCACGATCCTCCCAGTCGAGGATGCGGCTGAATGTCTCCGATCCGATCACCAGCGCCACGTCCGCCGTGCCCGAACGCATCATACCGTCGGCGACCGTCAGCGCGTAGAGGAACCCCGAGCAGACCGCCTGCACGTCAAACGCCACGCAGTCGTCGATGCCGAGCATCGCCTGCACTTTGGTGGCGGTGGACGGGAAAGTCTGGTCGGGCGTGGCGGTGGCGAGCACGATCAGGCCGACGTCAGCCGCCGCGACCCCGGCCGCCTCCAGCGCAGCGCGCGCCGCGTCGGCGGCCAACGTCCCCGTCGTCTCGCCTTCGCCCGCGACGTAACGCTGGCGGATGCCGGTGCGCTCGACGATCCATTCGTCGCTGGTCTCAACGGTTTCGGCGAGCTCCGCGTTGGTGACGCAGCGCTTTGGCAGCGCCGAACCGGTGCCGGCGATCACCGCGCGGCGCATGGTCTGCCCCTCGCTCATTGTGCCGCGATCGCCTGCGCGCCGTCGTTCGACGAGGTCGCGCGGTAGTCCGCCAGCGCGTGCGCGATGCGGCGGTTGAGATCGTCGCGCACCAGCTTGGCGGCGACGCCGATCGCGTTGGCGACGCCCTTGTCGTCGGCGCCGCCGTGGCTCTTCACCACGATGCCGTTGAGGCCCAGGAAGACGGCGCCGTTGTGGTTGTTGGGATCGAGGTGGACCTTGAGCATGTGCAGCGCCGGCTTGGAGAGCAGGAAACCCATCTTGGAGCGAAACGAGCTCTCGAACGAGCGGCGCAACAGGTCGGTCACGAAGCGTGCGGTGCCTTCGGCCGTCTTGAGTGCGATGTTGCCGGAGAAGCCGTCCGAGACGATGACGTCGACCTCGCCGCGCGAGAGCCGGTCGCCCTCGATGAACCCGGTGAATTCGAGCGGAAGCTGCGCCTCGCGCAGCGCCGCCGCGGCATCCTTCAGCACGTCGGTACCCTTAAGGGCCTCGGTGCCGATGTTGAGCAGCGCGACCGTGGGGCGAGGGATGTCGAGCGCAGCGCGCGCGTAGGCGGCACCCATCAGCGCAAACTCGATAAGGTTGCGCGCGTCGCAGTCGGTATTGGCGCCGAGATCGAGCATCACGACGTCGTTGTGCCCGAGCGAAGGCAGCAGCGCGGCAAGCGCCGGGCGATCGATGCCGCGCATGGTACGCAGCGCGAGCTTGGCTGTGGCCATCAGTGCGCCGGTATTGCCGCCCGATACGGCGGCACCGGCGCGGCCATCCTTCACCGCGGCGATGGCGACGCCCATCGAGCTCGTCTTGGCACGGCGGAGCGCGCGTCCGGGCTTGTCGTCGCCCGTGATGACGTCGGCGGCGTGCGTCACCTCGCTCGCGGCGGCGAGCGCCTCGTGCCGGCCGAGTTCGGCCGATATGGCCCCCTCGTCACCGACGAACAGGAAGCGGAGATCGGGAGAGCGCGCCAGCGCCAGCGCGGCACCCGCGACCATCCGGCTCGCGCCGCCGTCGCCTCCCATCGCGTCGATGGCGATTCGCGGCGCGCTCATGTCGACCTCGCGCGATCAATCGATCAAGCGTCGACCGAGACGATCTCGCGCCCGTTATAATGGCCGCAGGCGTTGCACAGGTTGTGCGGCCGCTTGAGCTCGCCGCAGTTCGAGCATTCGTGAAACGACTCGACCGGCAGCGCGTGGTGGCTGCGCCGCATGTTGCGCCGCGAAGGCGATGTCTTTCGCTTGGGGACGGCCATCTCGGCACCTGTTCCTTGAAACCCGCAAGATCGGGCGAAACCAACAAAATGGGCCGGATCGCGCCGAACGCCCCGAGCCCGCAGGCGCTTGGGCGCGATCGGCGGCCGGCCTCGTCGCGAGCGGGGGCTATAGCCGAACCCCGTCATGTTGCAAGCCGAAGCTCACCGTGCGACCGCAAGGGCGACGTTCACCGGAGAGCCTCGTCATGCTGCCCGTCTCGCTCACCTTCGCCGCCGCCCTGGCGCTGCTCAACCTGTTCCTTGCCTACCGCATCGTCCGGGTGCGGATCGCGACGAAGACGATGAACGGAGACGGCGGCCACCCGCTGCTGCAGGGGCGGACGCGCGCGCAGGCGAACTTCGTCGAGTACGCGCCCTTCGCCCTCGGTCTCGTCGTGCTGCTAGAGCTGGCGCGACGGCCTCACGGCATCCTGTGGGCAATCACCGCGCTGTTCGTCGCGGGCCGCATCGCCCACGCCTTCGGGCTGGAGCGGCCGGCGCCCAATCCGCTGCGTGCCGGCGGCATATTGGTAACGTGGGTGGTACTGCTCGGGCTCGCGGGCTGGGCGATCGTGGTCGCCTCAACGCCGATGCCGGGCGCCACCGTCACCTACATGTGAGCTTTCAGGCGCGGCCGAGCACGGCGTCCGCGACGAAGGCGTTGGTGCGGCGCTCCTGCCCGAAGGTGGAGGCGGGGCCGTGGCCCGGCACGAACACCGTGTCGTCGCCGAGCGGCCACAGCTTGCCGACGATCGCGTCGAGGAGTTGCCGATGGTCGCCGCGCGGGAAGTCAGTACGGCCGATCGACCCCTGGAACAGCACGTCGCCGACCTGCGCGAATTTGGACGCGACATTGTGGAAGATGACGTGCCCCGGCGTATGGCCGGGCGTGTGATAGACGTCGAAGGAGAGTTCGCCGACGGTCACCGCCTCGCCTTCGTCGAGCCAGCGATCGGGCTCGAAGCCCTCGCCCGGGATGCCGTACTGGCGCCCATGCTCAGCCAGGTCCGCGATCAGGAAGCGATCCTCCTCGTGCGGTCCTTCGATCGGCACGCCCAGGCGGCGGGCGAGAACGCCCGCCTGACCGCAATGGTCGATATGGCCGTGCGTGACGAGGATCTTCTCGACCGTGACGCCAGCCTTGGCGGCGGCCGCCTCGAGCCTGGGCAGGTCGCCGCCCGGATCTATGAAGGCGCCGCGCATCGTCCTCGTGCACCAGACCAGCGTACAATTCTGCTGGAGCGGCGTGACCGGCAGCATCGCGGCGCGCAGCGGCGGTTCGGGGGAAGCGGTGTCGGCCATCGCGCCCGACATGGCGGCGCGGCGCCGCGCGCGCAAGCGCCGGGCTTGCCGGCCGGCCGCCGCCGCGCGAGGAGGGGACCACGATGACGCTCGACACCGCCGGTCCGCCGTTCGTGCTGCTGGACGACGCGCGCGTGGACGGTGCGGCGCCCGCCCGGCTGTACCGCGATCCCGTCGAGACGATCGTCGCACACGCGCAGTCCGGCGTCGCCGCCTGCCTCGACCGGTTGCGCGAGCGGGGCGCGCTGCACGCGGCGGGCTATGTCGCCTACGATGCCGGCGCGCTCGCCGAGGCGCCGGGCGATGTCGCGTCGGGGGCGCCGTTGCTCTGGTTCGGGCTGTTCGACCGCCATGAGGAGATCGCCCCCGCCGACGTGCCCGGGTTGCTTCCCGATCCAGACGGCGCATGGTGCTCCGCCCCACGTCCGGCAATCACGCGCGATGCCTATGTCGCCGCGTTCGATCGCGTGAAGGCGCATATCGCGGCCGGCGACATCTACCAGGCCAACCTCACCTTCCAGGCTGGGCTGCGCGTCGCTGGCGATCCGCTGGCGCTCTATGCCCGGCTGCGCGCGCGCGCGGCGGCGGGGTGGGGCGGGATCGTGCACGACGGCACGCGCCTTATCCTCTCCTTCTCGCCCGAGCTGTTCTTCCGGCTGGACGGCGAGGTGCTGACCGCGCGACCGATGAAGGGCACCGCGCGTCGGCTGTCGGACGCGCGGGCCGACGCTCTCGCGGCCGAAGGGCTTGCCGCGGACGAGAAGCAGCGCGCCGAGAACCTGATGATCGTCGACCTTCTCCGCAACGATCTATCGCGCGTCGCCGCACCGGCCAGCGTGGCGGTGCCCGCGCTGTTCGAGGTCGAGAGCTATCCGACCGTCCACCAGATGACCTCGACCGTCTCCGCCCGCCTGGCGGAGGGTGCGGACGCGGTATCGGTGCTGGAGGCTTGCTTCCCGTGCGGCTCGATCACCGGCGCGCCCAAGCTGAAGGCGATGGCGGTAGCGGCCGACGTCGAGGCGGGTTCGCGCGGCCTCTACACCGGCGCGATCGGACGCGTCGACGCGGGCGGCGACTCCGCCTTCGATGTCGCCATCCGCACGCTGGTGCTGGAGGGGGAGGGGCGCGCCACGATCGGGCTGGGATCGGGGATCGTCGCCGACTCGAATGGCGCGGCGGAATGGCGCGAGTGTCTCGACAAGGCCGCGTTCCTGCGCTGCCCGGGCTTCGACCTGATCGAAACGATGCGCTTCGATCCGCTCGACGGCATCCCCGATCTCGAACGTCACCTCGCCCGGCTGAAGGCTTCCGCGGAGGCGTTCGATTTCGCGATCGACCGTCACGCGCTTCGCAACGAGCTTCAGGCCGCGACCTTCCGGCTGCGCGAACCGGCGCGCGTGCGATTGCGTGCCGCGCCTTCGGGCAGGGCGGCGATCGAGGTTCGGCCGCTGCCTGCGCCGCCCGCCGCGCCGGTGACGGTGGCGGTGGTGCCGCTGCCCGTCTCCCCGTCCGACTATCGGCTCCGCCACAAGACGGCGGATCGCGGCTTCTACGATCGCGCGCGCGCCGCCGCCGGCACGTTCGAGGTGGTGTTCGCACGGCAGGACGGTCTCCTCACAGAGGGCAGCTTCACCAGCCTGTTCGTAGCGCGCGACGGGCGCCTGCTGACGCCCCCGCTGTCGCGCGGACTGCTGCCCGGCGTGCTTCGCCAGCGCCTGATCGAGGAAGGTCGCGCGATCGAGACGGACCTGACCGCCGACGACCTTCGCGCAGGATTCCTGCTCGGCAACGCTTTGCGCGGATTGATCGAGGCGCGGTTGCCGCCGAACGCGACATGAGATTATAGGCGCCCCGCCTTCACCGGGGAACCTCATGCGCACCACCTCCGCCGCGCTCGACCGTATCCAGCCGTCCGCCACCGTCGCGATGACGGGGCGCGTCGCCGAGCTGAAGCGGCAGGGCGTGGACGTCATCGGCCTGGCGGCGGGCGAGCCGGACTTCGACACGCCCGATTTCGTCAAGGACGCGGCGATCGAGGCGATCCGGCAAGGACGCACCAAATATACGCCCGTCGACGGGACCGCCGAGCTGAAAGCCGCGATCGTCGGCCAAGTTCCGCGCGCGACAACGGTCTCGCCTACGCCGCCGACGAGGTGACGGTGAACGTCGGCGGCAAGCAGACCCTGTTCAACGCGCTCGTCGCCACGATCGACCCGGGCGACGAGGTGGTGATCCCCGCGCCCTACTGGGTGAGCTACCCCGATATCGTGCAATATTGCGGCGGCACGCCGGTGTTCGTCGCGGCGGGCGCGGCGCAGGGGTACCGCATCAGCCCGCAAGCGCTCGACGCGGCGATCACGCCCGCCACGCGCTGGGTGATCCTTAACTCGCCGTCAAACCCCACCGGCGCCGCCTACACGGCGGACGAGCTTCGCGCGCTGGGCGAGGTGATCCAGCGCCACCCGCACGTTTGGGTGATGACGGACGACATGTACGAGCATGTCGTCTACGGCGACTTCAGGTTCGCGACGATCGCCGAGGTCTGTCCCGATCTGTTCGAGCGGACGCTGACCGTCAACGGCTGCTCCAAGGCCTATGCCATGACGGGCTGGCGCATCGGCTATGCCGGCGGGCCGAAGTGGCTCGTCAAGGCGATCGCCAAGCTCCAGTCGCAGTCCACCTCCAATCCCTGCTCGATCGCGCAGGCGGCGGCGACCGCCGCTCTCAATGGCCCGCAGGACTTCCTGGCCGAGCGCAACGCCGCCTTCCAGCGCCGCCGCGACCTTGTGGTCGAGCGGCTGAACGCGATCCCCGGCATCGCCTGCCCGACACCTGAAGGGGCCTTCTACGTCTATCCCGACTGCTCGGGCGTGATGGGCAAGGCGACGCCCGGCGGGCTGACGATCGCCAATGACGAGATGCTGGCGGGCTACCTGCTCGACGAGGCGCGCGTCGCGGTGGTGCACGGCCGCGCGTTCGGGCTCGAGCCCGCGTTCCGCATCAGCTACGCGACCTCCGACGTGCTGCTCGCGCAGGCGTGCGACCGCATCGCGGAGGCGTTGGCGGCGCTGCGGTAGCCGCGCGGCGCCGATCGACGACGACGCGGCCCGGAGCCCGCCGATCCTCCCGATGCGGCGCCCGCACCGGCGCATGACGATTGTTGGATACATGTTGGAAACCGGCCGCTAGCGCAGGCCCCGGTTCCTTCTCATCGCCGGTGAATGCGGGGCGTCGGGCGGCGACGTTTACCTTGCGCGGCCTACGCGGTTCCGACGGGTTCGCCGAAGACGGCGACCGTCGCCTCCCCGCCATCCCGCGCCAGGCCGCGGAACATGCCGGGCGTGTTGAACCGCCACAGCGCGTCGCCCTGCGGCGACACCGCGATGAAGCCGCCCTTGCCGCCGAGCGCCGAGAGCTCGGCGATCAGCGCGTCGGCGGCCTGGCCCAGCGTTTCGCCGACGAGGCGGCGGCGCGCGGTCAGCTCGTGCGCCACCGCGAGCCGGATGAAATGCTCGCCCGAGCCGGTGCAGGAGACGGCGCCCGCGCGATCGTCGGCGTAGGTGCCCGCGCCGATCAGCGCCGAATCGCCGATCCGCCCCCAACGCTTGGCGGTCAGCCCGCCCGTCGAGGTGGCGGCGGCGACATGGCCGGTGGCGTCCATCGCGACGGCGCCGACCGTGCCGTACTTCATTCCCGAGTCGAACGGCAGGTCGGGTCGCGCCTTGATCTCGTCGAGCTGGCGGCGGCGCGCGGGCGTGGCGAACCAATCGGGCGGTGCCTGCTCCAGCCCCTGTTCGGCGGAGAAGGCGTCGGCACCGGCGGCGGAGAGCAGCACGTGCGGGCTCCGCTCCATCACCGCGCGCGCCGCGTCGATTGGATGGCGCGTGGCGGTGACGCCCGCCACCGCGCCGGCGCGGCGATCGCGCCCGTCCATGATGGCGGCGTCGCATTCGATGTGGCCGTCCCAGGTGAAGACCGATCCGCGGCCCGCGTTGAAGGCGGGGTCGTCCTCCAGCACGCGCACGGCGATCGCCACCGCGTCGAGCGCGGCGCCGCCAGCTTCGAGCATCGCACCGCCCGCGTCGAGCGCGGCGCGCAGCCCGGCGAGCGCCCGCTCCGCCTCGTCGGCCGCCAGCGTCTCCGGCGTCATCGATCCCGCACCGCCGTGGATAGCCAGCGTCCAGCCCGTCCTTACTTTCGTCATGGCAAGCGCCTATAGGGGTGCCGAGAGCAACCGCGAAGGCTTCCCATGTCGGTCCGTCCCTGGCGCGACATCGCGCGCCGCCCATGCCGTCAGATCATGGTCGGCAACGTCCCTGTCGGCGGAGACGCGCCGATCAGCGTGCAGACGATGACCAACACGCCGACGCCGGACGTGCGCGCGACGGTGGACCAGATCCGCCGTTGCGAGGAAGCGGGCGTCGATATCGTCCGCGTCTCCTGCCCCGACGAGGAGAGTTCGGCGGCGCTGCGCCAGATCACCCGCGCCGCGAAGGTGCCGATCGTCGCCGACATCCACTTCCACTACAAGCGCGCGTTGGAGGCGGCGGATAACGGTGCGGCCTGCCTGCGCATCAACCCGGGCAATATCGGCTCCGCCGCACGCGTCGCCGAGGTCGTGCGCGCCGCCAAGGCCAATGGCTGCTCGATCCGCATCGGCGTCAACGGCGGCAGCCTGGAGAAGGACCTGCTCGAGAAATATGGCGAGCCCTGTCCCGAGGCGCTGGTCGAGAGCGCGCTCGATCACATCAAGCTGCTCCAGGACGCCGATTTCCACGAATACAAGGTGGCGGTGAAGGCATCGGACCTGTTCCTCGCCGTCGCCGCCTACCAACAGCTCGCCGAGGTCGTGGATTGTCCGCTGCACCTCGGCATCACCGAGGCGGGCGGGCTGATCGGCGGCACCGTCAAGTCCTCGATCGGCATGGGCTCGCTGCTGTGGTTCGGCATCGGCGACACGATCCGCGTGTCCTTGTCGGCCGAGCCGGAGGAGGAGGTGCGCGTCGGCTACGAGATGCTGAAGGCGCTCGGCATCCGCACGCGCGGCGTGCGCGTGGTGTCGTGCCCGTCCTGCGCCCGGCAGGGCTTCGACGTGATCCGCACCGTCGAGGCGCTGGAGGCGCGGCTGCAGCATATCGCGACGCCGCTCTCGCTGTCGGTGCTGGGCTGCGTGGTCAACGGCCCCGGCGAGGCGCGCGAGACAGATATCGGCGTCACCGGCGGCGGCAACGGCAAGCACATGATCTACCTGTCGGGCGTGACCGACCACACCGTGCAGGACGAGGGCATGATCGATCATGTCGTGCGTCTCGTCGAGGCCAAGGCCGCCGAGATCGAGGCGGCCAAGTCGATCGCCGACGCGACGGCGGTCGCGGCGGAGTGATCGCGGCGCTGCTGCTCTGGGCGGCAGGCACGGCCGGGCCGCCGGCGCCGACGGTCGAGCGGCGGCAGGCGGTCGCGGTGCGCTGGGATGCCGAGACCAAGTCGTGCGTGCCCACCGTGCGCGGTGTCGACACCGGCGACGTCGAGAGCGAGGCGGGGAAGGCGGCGCTCGCCTCGGCGCTGCCCGACAAGGGCGCCGAGCTCCACGTCTCGGGCGCCAGCGACGTGCCCTATGCCTGCGTCGCGGAGATGATCGAGACGCTGAAGCGGGCGGGCTATTACGGCCGCATCGGTCTCACCACCGGCCCGCGCGCCGAACGAGCGACGCGGTGAGCGCCACCGTCCGCCGCGCCGCGCCCGGCGACGTTCCCGATATCCTCCGCCTGATCCGCGCGCTCGCCGCCTACGAGCGCGAGCCCGATGCGGTCGAGGCCACGGTGGAGATGCTGACGGCGACGCTGTTCGCGGACGGCGCCATCGTTCACGCGCATGTCGCCGAGCGGGAGGGCGCGATCGTCGGCATTGCCGTCTGGTTCCTCAACTATTCGACCTGGACGGGGAAGCCGGGCCTCTATCTGGAGGACCTGTTCGTCGAGGCGGCGGCGCGGGGTGGCGGCGTCGGCCGCGCGCTGCTCGTCGCGCTCGCCCGCGAGGCGGTGGCGCGGGGCTGCGCGCGGATGGATTGGGCGGTGCTCGACTGGAACGAGGACGCGATGGCGGCGTATCGCGCGGTCGGCGCCAAGCCCGCCGCCGGCTGGCAGCCCTGGCGGCTGGAGGGCAAGGCTCTGGCGAGGCTGGCGGCATGATCGATCGCGTGGCGCGCACGCTGCGCGAACTCGCGCATCTCCGTGCCGCGAGGTCGGTGCTGAGGACCACGCCGATCGTGCCGCGCGCCGACGGCGTGGTGATCTTCTCGATGATCGGTCACGCCGTGCTGCTGCCCTATCTCGTCGCGGTGAAGTCGCTCCACGCGCGGCTGGGCAGGGGGCGGATCGCGATCCTGGACGACGGCACGCTGACTCCGAAGGACCGCAGGGTGCTGGCGCATCACCTCGGCGACCCCGAGATCTTGGCGATCGCCGACGTCGCCACGGGCGCCTGTCCCACGGGTGGCTGCTGGGAGCGGCTGCTGACGCTGCTCGACCTCGCACGGCAGGATTACGTGATCCAGCTCGACTCGGACACGCTGACGCTGAGTGCGCTTCCGGAGGTGGAGGCTGCGATCGCCGGCAACCGCCCCTTCACGTTGCTCGGCGACCCGACGGCCGACGCCAACGGCGTGCTGTCGCTGCCCGAGTTCATGGCGGCCTACCACCCGCAGGGCAGCGGGATCGATCCCTCCGGGCCGGCGCACATCCAATCCTCCATCGAGGGCAATTGGGATCGCTTCCCGGATGCCGCCGCATGGCGCTACGTGCGCGGCTCGGCAGGCTTCGCGGGCTTTCCCCGAGGTGGCGCCGGGCGCGACGCGGCCGAGGCGTTCAGCGCCGCGGCGGCGGAAGTCGTGGGCGCGCAGAAGTGGCGGCGCTGGGGCAGCGAACAGGTCGCCTCCAACTTCCTCGTCGCCAACGGGGCGCACCCGGTGCTGCTGCCCTACGCGCGCCACCTCAACTACTGGAACGAGGCGCCGCCGGCGGACGCCGCCTTCCTCCACTTCGTGGGCACGCACCGGTACTCGACGGGCGAGTATCGCCGCCGCACGATCGAGGCCATCGCGAGCCTAGGCTAGCCGCCGCCGAGCACGTTGATCGTGAAGGCGAGCACGCCGAGATTGAACACGAACGCGGCGAGACAGTGGAAGATCGCGACGGTGCGTATCCCGGTCGACGTCATCTCCACGTCGGAGGTCTGGAACGTCATGCCCAGCGTGAAGCTGAAATAGATGAAGTCCCAGTAATTGGGCTCCTTCGTGTCGGGGAAGTCGAGGCCGCCCTGGTCCTCCCCCGCATCGCCGCCCTCGGCTTCCAGGTAGAACATGTGCGCGTAATGCAGCGCGTAGACCATGTTGCTGAACGTCCAGGCGAGCGCCAGCGTACCGATGATGAGCGCGATCGCGCTCGCCTTGGGGGAACCCTTCTCGATCAGCTCGGAGCCGACCGCGACCAGCACGACCGCCGTTACCGCCACCGTGATCGCGAGCATCAGCACACGGTTGGCGTCGTTCGTTCGCGCCCGCTCGCGCATCGCTTCCGCATGCGGCGTGGCGAGGAGCGGCCTCAGCGAGCCGAGGAACACCGCTGCGGCCACGTCGAACCCCGCCATGATCCCATGCCGCCATCCGAACGCCGGCATCGCGAACGGCAGCACCGCCGCGAGCAGCAGCGCGAAGAGAACGAAGCGAGCGGGGGCGACATGTCGGCCAAGATGCAGCGTCATGGCCGCCAGCGTAGCGCATCGCGGCGCCGCTGCGCGTGTGAAAAGGCGGAAATGCCGCGCCTCCTCCCGCTTCGGGAGGAGGCGCCCGAGATCATGCCTTCGGTGCCAGCAGGCGGTCGAGCCCGCCCGTGCCTTTGCCCACCTTCTCCAAATGCGGGTAGCGCAAGCCGCCGTTCCAGCGGACGTCCACGGTGCGGAACTGGTCCTTCTGCCGGACGAGCAGGTGGATCGGCTCGCCTCCGCCCTTGGCGGCGTTGATTGCCGCCTTGAGCTGATCCTTGTCGTAGGTGCGGCCGTTCACCGCCACGAGCTTGGCGCCGGTCGTCAGCCCCGCCTGGAAGGCCGGGCTGCCCCACAGCACCGCGCTCAGCGTGTCCTCCTTGCCGACGGTGAAGCCGACCGAGTAGCTGAAGTCGCTGATCTTGCGTTCGGCCTCGTTCTGCGCCCACACCTTGGGAGGCTTCTCGACATAGGTCAGGCGATAGCCGCCCCGCCCGATCCAATCGAGCGGCGCCTTGGGATTGACCGCGTAGACATGGGCGTCGAGAAAGCCTTTCCAATCGTACGGCACGACCTTGCCAAGCGTCTCGACCACGTCCTCGTAGCGGTAGGTGACGACGCCCCAGTCGCGATCGCGGATGCCGAAGAAAAGGCGGGCGAAATCGTCCAGCGACTTTCTCCCGCCGGACTTCTCGCGGATGATCTGGTCGGCATCGAGCCAGGTGAGCTGGCCCTCGCTATAATAGTCCTCGGCGCGCTGATAGCTGCGCCAGCCGATCGGACGGCGCTGATTCATCGTCGGATCGTTGGTGGTATCCTCCAGCGAGCGCCAGTCCTTGCCGCGCTGGTTGTCGTAGCTCGCCGCGACGGAGGCGAGCTGATCGAGCGTGTCCTCCTTGGAGACAAGGCCCGAGCGCGCCTGGAGGACATAGCCCCAATATTGGGTCTGCCCCTCGTAAACCCACAGCAGGCTGTCACCCATCGGCTGGCGATAGTCGGCGGTCCACAGGTCCGCGCCTCGTCGGAACTTGCCGTCCCAGCTATGGGTGTATTCATGCGGCAGCAGGTTGCGCGCGGGCGCGGTGTCGTCCCACTCGGTGAAGTAGCTGGCGTCGGTACCGTCTTCGGAGGAGCGGTGATGCTCCAGCCCCTTGCCGCCCATCGTATCCGACAGCCACAGCAGGAAATCATAGTGGTCGTAATGTTGCGCCCCGAACAGCTTGACGGCCTGCGCGATCAACCGTTTGTGGGCGTCGATCTGCGCGGGCGTCGCGGCGAGCTGGTCGGGACGGTCGGCGGCGATGTCGAGGCGCACGCCGGGCGCGAGTTCGTCCGAGCGCATGTTGCGGCCGGCGAGCACGGGCGAGTCGACCAGCGTCTCGTAGTCGATCGGAGCATAGTCGACGCGGTCGCCCGAGAGGCCCGGCTTGAGCGCGGTCGCGGACTTCCAGCCGGTCGGATAGGTGACGCTCGCCTGTATCGGGATGCGGCGGACGAAGTAGCCGGCCGGGTAGAGCGAGACCGTGTCCCAGGTGAGGTTGAGCATGTCCGGCGTCATCTGGATCGGGCCTTGTGCCGAGCTGGTCGGCGACAGGAACTGGAAGCTGGCGACCACGCTCGTCGCGCCGGCCGGCACCTCGACGTGGAAGGCATGGACGTCGACCGGGTCGCGCGTCCACGGGATGACCGTGCCGTTCGCCGTGATCTTGAGACCGGCGACCTTGCTGACCGGTCCGGTTGGGCTGTGGTCGCCCGGAATCCACTTCGGGTAAAGCAGCACCAGCGGCCCGGGCCCGGCGACGGGGATCGTTTCCGTAACGGCGAAGATGCCGCGCGTGGTGTCGGTCGCATCGACCGCGAGCTTGATGGTGCCGCCGGGGTAGGGCGTATCGACCGCCGCCGGGATGGTGTTCGCGATCGGCGATGGCTGGGGCAGCGTGTTGCTTGCGGGCTGGCCGGGCGTACCCGTCAGGGAGGGTTGGGCAAGAGCTGCGCCGGCGATCAGCGCCAGCGAGGAGGTGGCGAGGCCTACGCGTGTGAAGGACATGAAGCGGCTATTCCCATGACTGCGTCGTTGCCGCAGGCATGGCGCGGACGCCGGCGCTCGTCCAGAGCCGCGCGCAGACTGCGCGCGATCAGAGCTGCTTCGCGCCCGCGTCGGTGCCGATCTCGGCCTTCTTCTTGGCGGCGAGGTCGATCGCTTCGAGGATGATCCGCTTGGCCTCCTCGGCATCGCCCCACTGGCCGATGCGCACCCACTTCTTGGCCTCGAGATCCTTGTAGTGGGTGAAGAAGTGCTCGATCTGCTGCATCACGATCTCGGGCAGATCGTCCTTCTCGCCGACCTTGGAGTAATAAGGGAAGGTAGCGTCGGCCGGCACCGTCAGCAGCTTCTCGTCGCCGCCCGCCTCGTCCTCGAGCTTGAGCACCGCGACCGGCCGCACGCGCACCACGCACCCCGGAATGAAGGGCGAGCGTGCCACCACCAGCGCGTCCAGCGGATCGCCATCGGGCGAGAGCGTGTGTGGCACGAAGCCGTAGTTCGCCGGATAACGCATCGGCGTGTGGAGGATGCGATCCACGAACAGCGCGCCCGACTTCTTGTCGAACTCGTACTTCACGGGCTCGCCGCCGATGGGCACCTCGATCACGACGTTGAGCTCGTGGGGCGGGTTGTTCCCGATTGGGATGAGGTCGATGTTCATGATGCAGCGCACATAGCGTTGCCGCGATCGGCCGGACAAGCAGTCATTTGCTGCGCCTGCGAAGCTATTTTCCGCTCGGATGTTTTACAGTAGGACGCCCGCCCCATGCCAAGACCCGAGATACCGAGGCCCGTCCGCGGCACGCAGGACATGCTGGGCGAGACGGCCGATCGCTTCGCGCGCGTGGTCGAGACGTTCGATCGGGTGCGACGCCTCTACGGCTTCCGCCGCGTCGAAGTGCCGGTGATCGAGCAGACGCAGGTGTTCGCGCGATCGATCGGCGAGAGCACCGACGTCGTCTCCAAGGAGATGTACTCGTTCGAGGATCGCGGCGGGGAGGGCGTGACGCTGCGCCCGGAGTTCACCGCCGGCATCTGCCGCGCCTACCTGACCGAGGGTTGGCAGCAGCACGCGCCGCTGAAGGTGGCGACGCACGGCCCGGTGTTTCGCTACGAGCGGCCGCAGAAGGGGCGCTACCGCCAGTTCCACCAGATCGACGCCGAGGTGCTGGGCGCGGCCGAGCCGCAGGCCGACGTCGAGCTGCTGGCGATGGCGGACCAGCTCCTGCACGACTTGCGCATCGCGGACGGCGTGACGCTCAAGCTCAACACGCTCGGCGACGCGGCGACGCGCGGTGCGTGGCGCGACGCGCTGGTGGCGCATTTCGAGATGCATCGCGACGCGCTTTCGGAGGATTCGGTCTCCAGGCTGGCGAAGAACCCGCTGCGTATCCTTGACTCAAAGGATTCGCGCGATCGTCCGGTGGCGGATGCCGCGCCCGGCATCGACGATCACCTGACGAGCGAGGCTGGGGCCTTCTTCGAGGCGGTGACGAAGGGTCTCGACGCCGCCGGCGTGCGCTGGGAGCGCGACGCACGGCTGGTGCGCGGGCTCGACTATTATCGTCACACCGCGTTCGAGTTCGTAACCGATCGGCTCGGTGCGCAGGGCACGGTGCTGGCCGGCGGCCGCTACGACGGGCTGGTCGAGGCGCTGGGCGGGCCGGCGACACCGAGTGTCGGCTGGGCGGCGGGGATCGAGCGGCTGGGGATGCTGACTGACACTGCAAATCCTGAGATGCGGTTCGCCGTAGTGTCAGACGATCCCATGCTGGACGCAAAAGTTCTCAAGTCAATCGCTCTGATGCGTGAAGCTGGCCTCGTCGTTGATACGCCTTACCGTGCTACCCCTAAGAAGCAGATCGAAGCCGCTCGGAAGGCGGGCGTTGACGCCGTCGTGTTTGTTCGGCCGGACGACGTTCGCGTATCCAGTAGCCAGAACACCACCTTTAGCGGCTCCGTTCTCGATCTTGCTGTCGCCCGTGCTCTGCAGACGAGAGTCGAAGGACTCGTGGATAGCACCGGCGCATGACCACCATCACCGCCGAGCGGATCGCCCAGATCGAGGGGCGGCGGGACGAGCTTGCCGCGTCGATGGCGCGCGGCGATCTCGCGGCCGACGAGTTCGTGCGGCTGTCCAAGGACTATGCCGAGATCGAACCGGTCGCCGCCGCCGCCGCGCAGGTGCGGAGGCTGCGCGCCGAGCGTGCGACGCTGCACGAGATGACGCGCGACGCCGACGACGAGTTGCGCGCCATGGCCGCCGAGGAGCTCGCCGAGAACGAGGCGAAGCTCGCCGTCGCCGAGCGCGGCCTCGCGCTCGCGCTGCTGCCGCGCGACGCCGCCGACGAGCGTTCCGCCATCCTGGAGATCCGCGCCGGCACCGGCGGCGACGAGGCGGCGCTGTTCGCGGGCGACCTGTTCCGGATGTACCAGCGCTTCGCCGAGACCGCCGGCTGGCGCGTCGAGCTGATGTCCGCCAACGCTGCCGAGCTGGGCGGTTTCAAGGAGGTGGTGGCGTCCGTCACCGGACAAGGCGTGTTCGCGCGGCTAAAGTTCGAGAGCGGCGTCCATCGCGTTCAGCGCGTGCCCGTGACCGAGAGCGGCGGCCGCATCCACACCTCCGCCGCGACGGTGGCGGTGCTGCCCGAGGCCGAGGAGGTCGACGTCCGCATCGACGACAAGGAGCTGCGGATCGACGTCTACCGTTCGTCGGGGCCGGGCGGCCAATCCGTCAACACCACGGACTCGGCGGTGCGCATCACCCACCTGCCCACCGGCATGGTCGTGATC
Organism: Sphingomonas sp.; assembly: GCF_965200105.1. Taxonomy (GTDB): domain Bacteria; phylum Pseudomonadota; class Alphaproteobacteria; order Sphingomonadales; family Sphingomonadaceae; genus Solisphingomonas. Next base: position 1,410,471 of record NZ_CBDATN010000002.1, on the reverse strand, counting down.
CAGCAGGACGAGAAGTCCCAGCACAAGAACAAGGCCAAGGCGCTGAAGGTGCTGCGCGCGCGCCTCTACGAGGCGGAGCGCGAGCGGCTGGCGTCCGAGCGCGCCGGAACGCGGCGTTCCATGGTGGGATCGGGCGATCGCTCCGAGCGCATCCGCACCTACAATTTCCCGCAGGGCCGCGTGACCGACCATCGCATCGGCCTGACCCTGCACCGCCTGCCCGAGATCCTGGAAGGCCAGATGGACGAGCTCGTCGGCGCGCTCGTCGCCGAGGACGAGGCGAGCCGGCTCGCAGCGCTGGATGGCTGACGCGCTGGCGGCGGTGCGCGCCGCCGCCGCCCGGCTGACGGAGAGCGACACCCCCAGGCTGGATGCCGAGCTGCTGATGGCGCACGCGCTCGGCATCGCGCGCGAGGCGCTGCTGCTCGGGCCGGAGCGGGTGGTGCCGCCAGGGTTCGACGCGCTTGTCGCGCGTCGCGAAGCGGGCGAGCCCGTGGCGTATATCGTGAGGTCGCGCGATTTCTGGGACATGACGCTCGGCGTTACCCCCGACGTGCTGATCCCGCGCCCCGACAGCGAGACGCTGATCGAAGCGGCGATCGACCATTTCGCGGGCACGCCCGGACCCGCGCGGGTGCTGGATCTCGGCACGGGTTCGGGCGCGCTGCTGCTCGCGGCGTTGCGCGTCTGGCCCGACGCGAGCGGCGTCGGCATCGATCGCTCGGAGGCCGCGCTGGCGGTCGCGGCGGTCAACGCCGCGGCGCTGGGGCTCGGCGCGCGGACGGCCTTTCTCGTCGGCGGCTGGGAGGGCACGGGCCAGCAATTCGACCTTCTGCTCTGCAACCCCCCTTACATCGCCACCGGAGAGGCGCTGCCGCGCGACGTCGCCGCGTTCGAGCCGTCGGGCGCACTCTGGGCGGGTGAGGACGGGCTCGATGCGTATCGCGCGCTGGCGCCATCCCTCGCCTCGCAGCTCGCGACGGGAGGGGCGGGGTTCATCGAGGTGGGGGTCGGGCAGGCGGGCGACGTCGTGACGATCCTGGCTGACTCCGGCCTCGCGGCCTCGGCACGAAGCGATCTTGCCGGCATCGCGCGCTGCCTGATCGTACGCCGCTGACCACGGCGCACATAATGCTTGGATTTCACCGGGACGGTGACTATCTGTCGCTTCAGAGAGGCCTGTCACGCAAATCCCGGATCGCTCGCGCGCGAGCGGCGGATCGCGGTCGGACCTCGCGCCGATGGCTCGACGGTTGTTCGTCCAACCGGTGGTGGCAGCGGGATGGTAACCTGTCCCCGCTACCGGGATGATCATGGCGCGCGCGATCGCCTGGGCGCAGGCCGGGCGGTGACGCCGGACGGGTTCCGGCAGGAGTGGTGAGCTCGTACCACCAGTGAAGGACAGACGTTGATCAACAATCGGCAGAACGGCCGCCGCCGTGGTCGCGGTGGTCCGCAGGTGCGTAACGGCGCGGGGGGCGGCGCCGATCGCGGCAACCGGATCGACAATCGCGCGCGGGGCAACGCCGCTCAACTCCACGAGAAATACCGCAACCTCGCCCGCGACGCGCAGACGCAGGGCGATCGCGTGATGACCGAATATTATCTCCAGTTCGCGGATCATTATTTTCGCGTGCTGAGCGAATCCCGCGCCCGTTTCGAGGAGCAGCAGCCCCGTCGCGGCCGCGACGAGGAGTATGACGACGGCGGCGACGACGGTGAGATCTACGCCGACGACCGCGTCGGTCAGCCGCATCGCCAGGACCGCTTCGAGCGCAACGAGCGGCAGGAGCAGCGTCCGGAGATGCATGGCGATCGGCAGGAGTACCGTGGAGAACGGGAGCAGCCGCGCTACGAGCAGCCGCGCTACGAACAGCGTGCCGAGCGCCAGTCTGCCGAGCCCAACGCCTATCCCGACGAGGATCGTGCCGACAGCGAGGGGTTGCCGGCCCGCGAGCCCGAAGCGGTTGCCCTGTCAGCGGATGACGGCGAGCCGCGTCGGCCGCGCCGTGGCCGCCGCCCCCGCCGCGATAACGAGGCAGAGGCCGTGCAGGCGGAGCGGATCGAGGTCGACCGGCTGCCGCCAGCCTTTGTTCAGGAGCCGTCAACCGCGCCCGAGGGCGGATCGCAAGCCGCCGAGGGCGAGGAGGCTCCCCGTCGCCGCCGCGCCCGGCGCGCCAAGGGCGATGGCGATAGCGTCGCGGCCTGACCTTCGTCGCTACCGGGGGGCGTCGTCCGACTGACGGACGGCGCCCTTACTCCTCGAACCGTTCGCCGGCGCGCGCGTCGTGGCCGCTGCCCGCCGAGAGGAAGGCGAGGCTCATCAGCCCTGTGCCTACCAGCACCGTCAGGAACACGCCGATCAGCGTGGCGATGACGAAGTGCAGCTTGAGCGCCATGCCCGTCCAGTGCAGCCACGCGACGGATCCGACCGCACACACCGCCGCCAGCATCGCCATCCAGCGCATGATCCGGCGGTAACGCGCCCAGGCGTGCGGATTGGCTACCCTGGTCGCCGCAGACGGTCTGCGCGGGATCGGATCGTGCCTCGGCATGGCTTCCATTTGGCCTCGCCTCGTGGGATCATCAAGCGGCAGGCGGGCGCGCCGCGACGAGGAGAGGAGACCGCGAATGACGGTCGCGACAATATTGCGCAACAAGGGCGGCGACGTCGTCGCCGCCGGTCGGGACGATCGCGTGGGCGACACGGTTCGACTCCTCGCCGAGAAGCGGATCGGCGCCGTGCCGGTGACGGACGGCGACGGCCAAGTCCTCGGCATCCTCTCGGAACGCGATGTCCTCTACGGGTTGGCGCGCGAAGGGGCCGCGCTGCTCGATCGTCGAGTGTCCGAGGTGATGACGGCGCCGGCGCTGACGGTGACATCGGACACCTCGCTGCTCGCGGCGCTCGCGCTGATGACGCAGCGGCGGATCCGCCACCTTCCCGTGGTCGACGGCGGCGGGATGATCG
>NZ_CBDATN010000002.1:0-1402500 GCF_965200105.1 Sphingomonas sp. | reverse complement strand
AGAGCACTGGATGGGCTAGGGGGCCGCGAGGTCTACCAAACCTAACCAAACTCCGAATACCCAAGAGTGATGTCCGGGAGACAGACGGCGGGTGCTAAGGTCCGTCGTCAAGAGGGAAACAGCCCTGACCTACAGCTAAGGTCCCCAAATCACGTCTAAGTGGGAAAGCATGTGGGAATCCCAGAACAACCAGGAGGTTGGCTTAGAAGCAGCCATCCTTTAAAGAAAGCGTAACAGCTCACTGGTCTAAACAAGGGTTCCTGCGGCGAAGATGTAACGGGTCTAAAGACGTGTACCGAAGCTTAGGGTGTGCGCAAGCACGCGGTAGCGGAGCGTTCCGTAAGCCTGCGAAGCGTCCTGGTAATGGGGCGTGGAGGTATCGGAAGTGCGAATGCAGACATGAGTAGCGATAAACAGGGTGAGATGCCCTGTCGCCGAAAGACCAAGGGTTCCTGCGCAAGGCTAATCCGCGCAGGGTGAGCCGGACCCTAAGACGAGCCCGAAGGGGGTAGTCGATGGGAATCAGGTTAATATTCCTGAGCCTGGGGATGTGTGACGGATCGCGTAAGTGGTACGATCTTATTGGATTGATCGTGCTTCGAAGCGGTTCCAGGAAATAGCCTCCCCGTATAGTCCGTACCCGAAACCGACACAGGTGGTCTGGTAGAGTATACCAAGGCGCTTGAGAGAAGTGTGCTGAAGGAACTCGGCAAATTGCCTCCGTACCTTCGGAAGAAGGAGGCCCCGGCTATGCGCAAGCACTGCCGGGGGGCACAGGCCAGGGGGTAGCGACTGTTTAGCAAAAACACAGGGCTCTGCTAAGTCGGCTTCAAGACGACGTATAGGGTCTGACGCCTGCCCGGTGCCTGAAGGTTAAGTGGAGGTGTGCAAGCACTGAAATGAAGCCCAGGTAAACGGCGGCCGTAACTATAACGGTCCTAAGGTAGCGAAATTCCTTGTCGGGTAAGTTCCGACCTGCACGAATGGCGTAACGACTTCCCCACTGTCTCCAGCACATGCTCAGCGAAATTGAATTCTCCGTGAAGATGCGGAGTACCCGCGGTTAGACGGAAAGACCCCGTGCACCTTTACTGCAGCTTCAGAGTGGCATTAGGAAAGAACTGTGTAGCATAGGTGGGAGGCTTTGAAGCCAGGGCGCCAGCCTTGGTGGAGCCATAGGTGAAATACCACCCTGTTGTTTTCTGATGTCTAACCTCGTTCCGTGAAACCGGGACAGGGACCCTCTGTGGCGGGTAGTTTGACTGGGGCGGTCGCCTCCCAAAGAGTAACGGAGGCGCGCGATGGTTGGCTCAGGCCGGTTGGAAACCGGCTGTTAGAGTGCAATGGCATAAGCCAGCCTGACTGCGAGACTGACAAGTCGAGCAGAGACGAAAGTCGGTCATAGTGATCCGGTGGTCCCTCGTGGAAGGGCCATCGCTCAACGGATAAAAGGTACGCCGGGGATAACAGGCTGATAACCCCCAAGAGCTCATATCGACGGGGTTGTTTGGCACCTCGATGTCGGCTCATCACATCCTGGGGCTGGAGCAGGTCCCAAGGGTTTGGCTGTTCGCCAATTAAAGTGGTACGTGAGCTGGGTTCAGAACGTCGCGAGACAGTTTGGTCCCTATCTGCCGTGGGCGTCGATATTTGAGAGGAGTTGACCCTAGTACGAGAGGACCGGGTTGAACGTACCTCTGGTGGACCTGTCATCGTGCCAACGGTGCAGCAGGGTAGCTATGTACGGACGGGATAACCGCTGAAAGCATCTAAGCGGGAAGCCTCCCTCGAGATAAGATATCACAGAGCGGTCGAAGACCACGACCTTGATAGGCCGGATGTAGAAGCGCGGTAACGCGTGGAGCTAACCGGTCCTAATCGCTCTATTCGCGCTTGAGAGCCCCGCCATCAACGACAGCGCTGCTGTCTGCGGATGGCGGACTTGTCAGCATAGTGCACGCATCGATTTCTGAGCCTCAACACGCGTCGGCCCCATAGCTTGGTGGCCATAGCGTCCGTGACCCACCCGATCCCATCCCGAACTCGGCCGTGAAACCGGACAGCGCCGATGGTACTATCGCCTAAGCGATGGAAGAGTAGGTCGTCGCCAGGCTTTGCGGCCGGTGCGTGTTGGGGAACCTATTCACGTGTTCACCCGCGTAGCGGGTCCGAGTGTTGGCGCGGGGTGGAGCAGCCCGGTAGCTCGTCAGGCTCATAACCTGAAGGTCACAGGTTCAAATCCTGTCCCCGCAACCACCGCTATAGAACAGCCGCCGTCCCCACCGGGACGGCGGCTGTTCTCGTTCATGGCAAAGCGCAGCAGCACACCCGCTGACGCCTCAACCTCCGCCTCCGGACCATCCGCACCGTGCGGGTGGATCGTGATCCGGTCGATGAGCTGCGCGACGATGCCTGCCGCCTCGGTGCGGCTCTCCTCCGCATCCAGCGACGCGTAGAGATTCGCGACCCGCGCGGCGAACTGCTCCATAAGCACTGGCGCCGGCGGCATTATGGCGAGCGGCGTCGGTGCCGGCGTTGTCGCCAGCCTCGCCTGCAGATCCGCCTTCTCGGCCTCGCGCTCGCCGAGCAGGCGCGTCAGCGTCGGACTCAACACCCCGGCCAGCATGTTGCGCTCGAGGTTAGTGAGTTCGGTCGCGACTTCAGCGAGACGCTCGCGCGTGCCCTCGTCCCGCTGGACCTGCTGCCTCGCCAGCCGCTTCGCCTCGCGGCGGAACTCGTCGACGAAGACGCGGGCGTGTTCGTCGGTCAGCAGATCGTCGCGGATCGCGGCGAGCGCTGCCGGTTCGATAACCGACTTGCGTACCGACAGCCGGTTCGAGCAGGTGCCGCGCTCCTTGTGCCCAGCGCAGCGATTATAGTCCTTGCCTGAGATGACGTAGCTCGACCCGCACGTGGCGCATTTGATGAGACCTGAGAGCAGGTGGCGTTGGCGACGACGCCCGGCAACCTCGCCGGCACTGGTCGGACGCGCCCGGCGCGCGAGCTCGGCTTGGACTGCGTCCCAGACCGTGTCGTCGATAATGCGCAGCGTCGATGCCTCGATCCGGATCCAATCGGACGGGTCGCGCAGCCGGTAGCGCCGTTCGCGCGCGTCGCTGTCCGGGTTCTTGCGCCACTCGCGCCGGTTCCAGACCATCTGGCCGCGATAAAGCGGGTTGTTGAGGATGCCGACGAGCTTCTTCGGGTCGCCGCGGATGGTAGAGGCGTTCCACTCGCCGCCGCGCGGGCTCGGCACCCGCTCTTCGTTGAGCGCCGTCGCGATCTGTCCGGCCGACCGGCCGGCGGCGAAGTCGCGGAAGATGCGCTCGACGACTGCCGCCTGCGCCTCGTCGATCTCGCGCAGGCCGCAGATGACGTTGCCCTTGCCGTCGAGACGCACGACCTTGCGGTAGCCATAGACGAGGCCGCCCGCGAAACGGCCAGACAGCACCACCGCCTGGAGACCACGACGGGTCTTCTCGATAAGCCCCTTTAGGAACAGCGCGCCGAGCAGGCCTGCGACGGCGAGCTTGATCTCGTCTATATGCCCTTCACTGACGGTATGCAGTTGTACGCGGTCGTAGCGCAGCTTCTTGCCGAGCCAGCTCACATCCTCGGGGTCGCGCGCCAGCCGGTCGAGCGACTCCGCGACGACGATGTCGATGCGCCCGGCGCGGACGTCCTCGAGCAGTCGCTGGAGCCCTGGGCGGGCGCGGCGATAGCCCGACGTCTCGGGGTCGAGATAGACGCAGGCGACGATGCCATCGAGTTGCCGGACCAGCGGCTCGCACGCCGCCGCCTGATCGGCGCTCGACGTCGAAGTCTGCATTTCGGTCGAATGCCGGGCATAGATGCCGACTCGCAGGCTGGCCGGCTTCATCTCAGCGCTCCTTTACGTAGTCCGCCCGCACATGGTCTGCCGCGGCCTGACGGGCGAGCAACCGTACCAAGTTCGCCAACGCGCGAGCGCGGCGATCCTCCGCCGCGGACGAGGCGGGATGGTCCGGCAGGGGAGGGTTGACAGGCGACACGCCCCGTCAGGTGAGCGCGCGTCTCCGCAGACCTGGGTTTGACGGATCGCACGTTCGTGTTCTCAGCCAAGGCAGGCATTGGGATCGATCCCGAAGTGGCGCACCAAGCGGTCACGGCTGGTCCCGGCGCATTTCTCCCGCATGCGTCTCACCGCGCCGCGCATAGGCTTGTACGCCGGCGAGAGCGGATCGTGCTTCGACCCATCGCGGACCCCGCGCGTGCCGGAAGCATAGCGATACGGCACATGCTCATGGGCGAGGATGTTGGCGACGATCCCGACCCGGGTCTCGGACGGCAAGGCCAGGGCGGATCGGTTCGCCTTGACCTTGCCACGTGCCGACCATGTCGAGGCGTCGACCGTCGCGCATGCCAACAGCAGCTGTTCGGCGACGAACGCAACAGCCTCGGCACCGGTCAGGCCTAGCAGATGGTCGATGGGTTCCCGTCCACCCAGCCCGTCATTTTCCATGTCGCCGTTGACCAACAAGGCGGCCGGGCGAGCACCGTTGGCGAGAAAGCGCAGACAATTCATGACATCGATGGTCATGCCGGTGTTCGCATCCATGCTGATTCGATGACGGACGGTGCGCGCGGCGCCCGCCAGGATGTCGGCGTGATGCCGTTCCAGGAGTCCCTCGGCGATCATTTGGTCGATTGCGGCCTAATCGTCATCCTCGGGAAGCGAAAGCGTCGGCAGAAGGGCGGCGATGCGGTTGACGACCATTGCCGGAGCCGTCACCGCCCTGAGAAAGATGTGCGCCATGGACGGGGACGCCACGGGACCGGCGACCCGGAAGCCGTTGGGCTCGCGAGCCGCATCCGCAAGCGCGCTCGCTTGACGTTGCGCGACGGCGACCAAGCGATATTTCCAGATTGCCCTGAACCGGGCCTCGACCGGACGGCAATCAACAACGGAGCGAGCGAGCGCGGAATGGAGCAACGACATGTCGAGCCCGACCAGCGGCTTGCGCAGGTCCGCCGGTAGCGTGCGGATCTCGGTGGCGCAGGCGGTTGGAGAGGGAAGCCCGAGCGTGGCTCCGACTTGGTCGATGATCTTCTGATTGCCGGCCGGCGACAATTGCGTCTCGAGATATTGGATGAACGTCAGCGCGTCTCCATCCCAGGGGAGGGGCTCGTATCTCGACGCGTCGATCTGACGCTTACGAGTTTTTCGAACCAGACGGCGAATCTTCCTCCAGCCCTTCGTCGGGCACTTGGCGCGGTACGCCCGGATCAGCTCGACCGCGAGGTCGATGATCTCCGGTAGCTCCGCCTCTTGTTCGACGACATTGTCGCCGGCGAGACCGGCCGCTTCGCGTTGCGTGAACGGAACGCGACGTTCGTTGAGCTCGTACCCGAGCTCCTGGCTCCGCGTCCGCTTTTCGGCACTTAGGCTGCTATCGATGAACGACATGACACGGCGATCCTCTCGAAGGAGAAGATCGCGGCGTCACGCGATCCGACAGATGGCCCTACCACGGCGGACCTGCTCCACGAGGAGCCCGTTCGGCAGGGTGCGGGAAACAAGGCGGCCCACAACAATCCCTGCGGCATCGACACCATGCCGTCGCATTCAAGCCAGACACGCTCGCCAGTTAGTGAGTCGGCATGGGGAACACGTGCCGTACGAATGCAGAACGTGCAAGGGCGAAGCTGGGATTGATATGGCTCGTTCGGGAAAATGGTGGAAAGCGGAACGGCCGCTTCGGAGAGCGGGAGAGGCTTAGCTGCCGTTTGTTCAAACGGCGAGGTGAGGGTGGAAAACGCGGTGCGGCAGCTTGCGACCAGAGCCAGTCGTTCACTCTTGGACCGATAAACGTTTGGTCCTGACAGCAACTGCCAATCGCCCTGATCAAAGCCAGCGATCGGAACGTCAGCGAAGGAGCCGGCCGCACGCCGGCTTGTCGCGGCCGCGCCATGCCGGAGACGTTGCCTGTCTTGGCTGGGCACAAGCCGAGGGACGCGTGGGCTGACGTCCTATATCGCCAAAACCAACTGAGAAGGCTGCTTTCCTTCCGCGGCCGGAATGAGCAGTCTTAGGCGCATGACACAACCTAAGGCCGAGCCCGACATCGCGTTAATCGCCGACTATCCGGCGCTCCAGCAACTGGCCCGATCGCTCTGGAAGTTCGCCGGCCTACGAGGCGCCGCGGTTCTAATCGGTGCGGGCTTTAGCCGCGACGCTATCCTGACCAGCCCGGACACGCCACCACCGCCGCTCTGGAAGGACCTAGCGGACGCGATGACGCACGACCTCTACCCGGGAACGGAGGGGATGGCGCCATGGGATCCGCTGCGCTTGGCGGAGGAATATCGCGCATACTTCGGGCAGTCGGCGCTCGATGCGTTTATCCGGCATCACATCCGCGACAGTTCCTGGAATCCGTCGGCGAGCCACGCCCGCCTGTTGAGCCTGCCTTGGGCCGATGTCCTCACCACCAATTATGACACGCTGCTCGAACGCGCGGCACGTCTCGGCGACATAGTCTACGACCCCGTGCGGAGCACTGCCGAGATCGCGTTCGCGAAAGCGCCGCGGATCATCAAGCTGCATGGTTCGATGGGGGCGAACGCCGACTTCATCATCGCCGAGGAAGACTATCGGACCTATGCTGATCGCCGCGGCGCCTTCGTCAATCTGGCGCGGCAATGCTTCGTCGAAAACGAGCTTGTCATGCTTGGCTTTTCGGGTGACGATCCCAACTTTCTCGCTTGGGCTGGCTGGGTGCGCGATCATTTGCGCGGCGGGGCCAGGCGTATTTATCTTGCCGGCGCGCTTAATCTGAATCCGGCCAAGCGCAAATATCTCGAGAGCCACAACATCGCGCCGATCGATGTCCATGACGCCGTTGCTCATGTCGAGCCAGCTGACCGGCACGCGGCGGCGACACGGCTTATCCTCAATGCGCTCCATGCGCTTAAGCCGCCGCCCCTACACGACTGGACGCCCACGCAGCAGGGCCAGAATGAAAATTCGTTGAACTGCGAGCACGCCCGAGCGATGATCAGTGCCTGGACAGCCGACCGTCGAGCCTATCCCGGATGGCTCGTTTGTCCGCAAGGAGCACGGCTGACGCTCCGCCTCAACAGCACTTTGCCCTCGATAAAGCTGATCGAGCAACTCGCCGCCGGCGAGGCAGCAACCCTGATGCGGGAATTGTGCTGGCGGCGCGACGCAGCCCTCACCCCGCTCTTCGATGATGAGGTAGCGCTTATCCAGCGCTTCGCCGATCCAGTATCTTCGCCCGATCTCGACGAGGAGGGGCGAATCGCGATCGCGCTCGCGCTGCAACATTATGCTGATGAGGATGGCCACGATCAGCTGTTCGAGACGATGACGGCGCTCATCGCCGATCGGGCCCGCGTTGGCTCCGACATGCTCGCTCGAAGCTATTATCGCCAAGCCTTACGCACGGTGCGACAGATGGACTTTGCGCAAGCGCTGGCACTTGCCACCAACATCACCGGCGACGACCCAGCCTTCGGTTTGAGCCGCACCAACGTGCTGGTCCGATGCGGTCAGATCGACGACGCTCGATCTATGCTATCCGCCACGCTTACAGATCTCAGGGATCGCGAGCGCGACGATCGCGGGTCGCTGTGGATCCGGTCTCGGCTGGCCTGGGCCTTGTTTCATCAGAATGGCTATGGGCGGCCATTCGGATCGAACTTCCAGCGCTGGCCCGAGGGGTTTCGGGAAAGCCGTTGCGATCCTTGGTTCGAGATCGATCGCTTCAAGGAAGCGGTCACAGAAAAAGTGGAGAAGGCCGCGGTCGCGGCACGTCGCTTGCGGCCCAATTTTGAACCGGGATCCTATGCGCGCGCCGGGAGAAGCATTCAGTTTGGCACCCATGTCCCTCTTGCAATTGAACTGACGCGCTTCTTCGAGATAAGCGGCGTCCCGCCGCGCGGCCCCCATGTCAACTTGTTCACCGAACAGCGCGTGGCCGCGCTGCAGTTCGATCGGTTAGCGATCGCCGAATGGTATCGGTGGGTCATCGCGGCCGGATTGACGACCGGCATGCCTGAGTTCGAACGCGATTTCTCGCGGATCGCGATGGCTGTGCTGGGTGCCGAGGATGTCAACGAACTCTTCGTCCAGCTGTCGCGCGCACGGGACTACTGGCTGGAGCGGCGGACAACCGCGGCAAACGAGGAATTTACCTTCGCCACTGAGCGGCTGGAGACCGTTCTGGCGATGATCGCTCGGCTTGCGATCCGGCTCGACGACGGACGAGCTGAGGCACTCCATATCGAGACTGTGACACTGTGGACGACCGGCCGGCTGCGCGACCACCGGCTCGTTAAACCTGTCACATCGCTTCTCGAATCGACGATCAAAACGGTCGCGCCAGCGGCCCGCGAGACGATGGCAATCGCGGACCTCACGCTGCCGCTCGTCGAGCACTATAACAGCCCCGATCCGGTGCCGTGGCTCAACCATGTCGACTTCAAGGGCCGGAAGCGGCGGCCGGGTCTCCGGCCGATCGTCGACAATCTGCTGCGCGCGGTGGAGGGGCAGGGAGAAGCGCGCGACAAGGCGATCAGCCGGCTCACCTTCCTCCAGCACGAGAAAATTCTTACCCCGAGCGAGGCCCAGAAGTTCGCTCGCGCGTCGTGGAGTCAGCTCGACGGCGAGACACCACCGCTCCCCGCCGCCACCTCGGTTTTCCCGTTCTTCTGGGCGACCCTCGGCGTACCGCAAGTGAACGCCGCGCAGAACGTGCGTGAGCGGGTCTTTCGCCTGTCCAAAGGCGAGATCGAGCCCGAGCAGCTGGACATCATCTTGCGCGCTGTACGGGCCGGCAAGCTGATGCCCAATGCCAAGGAAGCGCGCACATTGTTCGATCGCATCGTGGTAAGCCGTTTCGCCGAACCTGATCGCGACGACTTGGCCGCGATTTTCGACACAAGCATGCGCGGGCTTGACGCTCGGCAAGCCAACAGCCTCGCCGGTGCCTGCCTCAGTTGGGCGCTTGCACCGAACCTTGTGAAGGGCGACCGCGTCCGTCGGCGCATGACGGCCTTGCTCAAGTTCATCGACGAAACCGGATCGCCCGCTGCGGTCGCGGCGCTACTTCCATTCGTTACCATGACGACTGCCCGCAATGCGCTCGAGAACCATATCCGACGCGGATTGCTCTCGCTCGACGGCGACGAGGCTAGCTATGCGGGCGAAGCGCTTGTCAAATGGGCGGAAAGCGATCTGTCGGAGATGCAAAAGGCGCCCGATGCGCTGGTCGAGCAGCTGATCGCCGTGATCGAGGTTCAGCAATCACCCGCCTTGTGGCGGTTGATGGGCCTCGCGGTCAGGCTCGCACGCGCGGGCCGTCTCGACGATAACCTGCGCAACCGCCTGGATGTAAAACTCGGCGACCTGCTCGTCGCTACCAGCTACGATCGTATCACCTTGCTGAGCGAAGATGCCGGACGCATCTCGCTCGTTCGGCAGCAGGCAGTTCGCTTGGCGCTGGCGCTTCGCGCTGCGGGGAGCACGAATCCGGCGATCAACGACTGGTTGGCCGCTGCCGCAACCGATCCGCTGCCTGAAGTGCGCCACGCTTTAACGCTGGATAAGGATTGATATGGCGCCCTACGATCGGCCGACGGGGATGACCTCCGTGCCGGTAACCTGTGTCGAAAGACGTTCGAGGTTGGGGCAGATCACGACCAGGTATTGCCGTTCACCAGGTGCGTTGCGAACGTCTGGATCGGACAGAAGCTGCCGGACAGCAAGCGCCCCAAATGTGAGTCTTTCGATCCTTGATCACCGCCTCCGCGCCGTTCTCAACCGTTCGGGCAATGATCGCGCGATAGGCATCACGCGATGCCGGCAGGACCCTACCGTGCCGCTGTACACACCAGGACGGTCGAGAGAGCCTTTCGGAGAATGATATGATAGAAAGTCTTCGGAAAGCGTTGCGCATGCCCGCGCCGGCGCTCAGCTCCGATAGGATCCCGTGGCCCACTTTCCGTCGTCCGTCCGCTTCATCTCCTTCAGCTCGACGTCGAACCCATGCTGCTTGAGCAGAAGCGCGTAGGCGACGCGACGGTCAGCCGGCATGCGGTAGCCGAAGGTCACGCTCGCGAGCCGGCCGGGAAGCGGATGAAGGCCCGAGCGTTCATGAACGTATCGCCATTCCTGCTCATAGGACCAGAAACAGGGTTTTGTGCTGATGCTGGCTCGGAACACCGGATCGTTGAAGGCGAAACGGCTTTCGGAGCGCATGCTGCCGTCCGCAGCCTGCCAAAGCCGGAACTCTCCCTGATAGCCTTCGGCGAAGACCGGCTTTTCGTCCTTATAGTCAACTTTGAGGAGATGGCTCGGATTGGCCAATGCAGCGCCGTCCTCTACCGTAAAACCGAACACGATGCCCTTATGACTGTCGGCATAGTGGGACCAGAGCAACTGCTGTTCTTCCGTTTCGGACAGGCTGAATATTCCAACAGTCGCGAGCTGATTCTCTAATTTATCGAAAATGTTGCTCATGTCGGACAGATGCAAGCCGTGACGATCATAGAGTTGGTGCATCTTCCGCACCTTGCGATGATGAGGAAGCTTGCCGAACGCCTTCCGCCACTGCTTCGTCTCGCGGCGATCCAACGACAATATCGTTTCGGCAGGGCGCAGATTGACGTCGAAGAACACGCCCATGAAGCGAGCCTCTTCCTGCTCCCGAATGATCTTGCGCTTCCAGTCATCGGGAATCTGCCCCGTCTGGCATTCCAGCGGATCGTTGAGCGTCTCGGCCGTGGCGAGCCAGATTTGGCGATCACTGATGATCTTGAGCGTCAGCTCATTGTCGGACCGATATTTGTAGAGGATAGGCGGTAGCATATCGCCTTAGTGGCACTGCCGCGCCCGAAATGAAACGCCCTTGGACGGCGCTTAAGCCGATGACGTATATCGCATTCTAAGGCACTTACGCGGCATAGCTGGCGAGCGAGCGGGGTGGATGACGGCGCGAATAGGCTTCGCTAGATGCGCTGCCATATTGATCCTTTTCAACATGGCGCCGAGATGATCCCTGACCTTGATTTCTCGAAGATCCGAGCCGAGGGCGGCGACCGCCGCGAGGGTTTTGAGGAGTTTTCCGCACAACTCTTCCGACAGCTGAAGGTGCCTGCAGGCGCCCAGCACCAAAGGTATAGGGGGGCCGGCGGCGATGGTGGTGTCGAGGCGATATGGCGTCTCCCGAGCGGCCGGGTGACCGGCCTCCAGTCGAAATTCTTCCTGCCCCTCAAAGCCGCACACAAGGCCCAGCTCGAGAAGTCGCTCGATACGGCGCTCGACAATCACCCGACCCTCGAGACCTACATCGTGACGTTGCCCTTCGATCCGACGCCGACGATCGCGGCCCGGAGTGGAACTGGCACCGCCGATACGCTCGAGGCCTGGCGCAAGGACCTTGTGGACCTTGCAAGCCGGCGTGGTGCCACGGTCGCCGTCGAATGGTGGATGGCGAGCGACCTGAAGTCGAGGTTCCTCGGCATGGACAATACTGCGGGAAGGAATCTTTACTGGTTCGGCACGACCCACCTCGACGCTGCGTCGCTCAAGTCAGCAGCTGACGTTGCCGAACGCATAGCCGGGCCACGATATTCGCCCAGTCTGCGCGTCGGAACAGACGCCACCGACACGCTAAAGGCGTTCGGGCTGGATCCCGGTTGGAGCGCGGTGACGGCGGGTTGGGGCCATCGCGTGCGGGCCGCGGTCGACAGCTGGCGCCGCTGGGTTCCAGGAGCGCACGCCTTCCCCGCCCAGCAGATACTGGCGGCGCTTGAAACCGCGCGGACCTGCTGTGCTGCGGTAGAGGCCCTGACCTTTACCGAGGCCCAACGCCACGCGCTGCAAACGCTCTGCGTTGCGACGCTGCCGGTGGCCCAATTTCTGGAAGCAACGCTAAAGGCAGAGTTCGACGCGACCCACGGCGCGGAGAATGATACTGTCGGCTGGCGGCAATTTCAGAGCGCCTATCAGGTCGCATTTCCGGCTGCAGACCTCGACCGATCTCGCGATGCCATCCGCTTGCTGGGCGAGATGATGGCGTTTGCGGAGAGCCCGTCGGCGCGCGCGGCGGGGGCCGACATCCTCCTCATGCGAGGACCTGCCGGCATCGGCAAGACCCACACGACGATCGATGCCACGAAGGAACGGGTCGCAGCCGGTCGCGCAGCGCTGACTATTCTTGGCCAGGAGATCACCTCCGGCCAGACATTATGGAGCGTCATCGCCGCCAAGCTGGGCTTGAGCGCGGCCACGACCAAGGGCGAGATGATCGGCATGTTTTCGGCCTATGCCGAGAGCACGGGCGCACCGTTCGTCATCATGGTCGATGCCGTCAATGAGACGCCCGACCGCAGGCAGTGGCAATCCTGGCTGCCGCAGCTCGAGGCGGACCTCCGGAATCAGCCGATCAAGCTGCTGCTCACCTGCCGCGACATCTTCGTTGAGGATGCTCTCGGCGCAGCTGGCGCCGCACTCATCTCCTTCACGCACGCGGGATTTGCGGGTCGCGAATATGACGCCGCCTATTCCTTCGCGGCATTCTACAAGGTCGGCCCGCCGGCGGAGGTCGTCGCCCAGCCTGAATTTGCCAATCCGCTCTTCCTGCATCTCGTCTGTCGCGCGGCGCTCAGCATGAATTGGGGTCGGATCCCGGGCGGCCAGGTCAGCCTGACACGGCTGATCGCCGCGATCCTCGACGGCGCGAATGTGAAGGCGGCGGAACTGCTCGACTATGACGCCCGTATCGAGAATCCCGTGCGCGATGGCGCCGCGGTCCTCGCCGCGCTCATGGGCCAGCGCGGTGCGCGGTCGCTCCCGCTCGGCGATGCCCGCACGGCGCTGGAAGCGGTTCGGGGATCGGAAAAGGCGTCGACCTCCCTGCTTCGAGCCATGGAGGAGGGCGACTTAGTTTCGGTGTCGGCCGACGGGGGCGGACATCACCTGCGCTTCGCCTTTGAGCGCCTGGGCGACGTGCTGATCGCGCAAGCGAACCTGTCCGGTCACGACAAAGCCTCGGTCGAGGCACGCTTCCTGTCAGGAGATCTCGCGGCGCTCGTCGCATCGCCGCAGGCCGTGGCCGCACATGCCGGGCTCATCCAGGCCTATTCGATCCTGTTGCCGGAGATGCTCGGCATCGAGATCGCCGACCTCCTGCAAGGGTCCGCAGTCAATCGGGAGGTCACGGTCCTGGCACTCGGCGTCCTGGTCTGGCGTGACCTCGAAAGCTTCAACAGCACCGCCTGGGTGCTCCGACACGGCCGGTTCATCGATCTCATCACGCTGTTCGATCAGGTGCTCGCCGTTGCCGCCGTCCCCGGCCATCCGCTGAATGCCGACTGGCTGGATGCGCTTCTTCAGCGTTATCCGCTCATCGACCGCGACGCACTGTGGACGAAGATGCTGACGCAGGCCTGGGAGCAGTCCGGTCCCGCTCAACAGCTCGTCCGCATTGCGCGCGAGCAGGATCTGGCACATCTGTCGGTCGATTCCGCCACACTTCTCGGCGTAGCGCTCGCATGGATGACCGGCTGCGCCGACCTGCTTATCAGGGACCAAGCATCCCAGGCGCTGACGCGACTCATGATTGCGCAGGCGGTCGGCGCAGCCGTGCTCGACCGCTTCATCGACCGCGATGATGATTTCACCCGCGAGCGTGTGCTGAATTCGGCATATGGTGCGGGCCTGCTCCAACGGGATGACGCCTACTGGGGCGAGATCGCGGACATCGTATTTACGCGGCTGTTCGCAACCGGCATGCCACCTGCCAATGTGGTGCTGCGCGATCTAGGACGGATGATCGTCGAGCAGGGCGTCGGCGCCGGCACCATGACATGCATCGCGACAGCCGCCCTTGTGCGCCCTCCTTTTACGAGCGCCTGGCCCCTCACGCTGACCTACACCGACTGGCAGGCCCTCGAGCAGGCTCATCCCGACCTTCCCGGCAATCTCGAATTGGGCAAGTCTTTCGCACCCGACTTCGCGCGCTATTGCGTCGAGCCGCAGCTCAGACCATTCGAGCTCGCAGCAGCCGGATTGACGGTCGATTTTCTGAAGCAGTGGATCGTCGAGCAGATTCTCGCACTCGGCTACGAGGGCGCAAACAAGTTCGCGCTTGCCTATGATTGGGAGCTGGTCCGTCGCTACGGCCAGGAAAGGGGCGTGCCGTCACGGCACCGCCGCGTCAGCAAGAAGCATCAGTGGATCTTCCTCTCGCGCCTACTCGGGCAGCTGCACGATCATGTTCCATACCGGACTTCGTCATGGGACGGCGCACCCAACCCGTCGGATCTGCAGGCCATCGAACTCCGCACGCTCGATCCCACGGATCTCGGTGAAGACCAGGCAGACCCCATACCGGGCGTGGGTCTCACCGATTTCTTCACCCCGGCGCCCGCCAGTCCTGGAAAGCAGGATCCGAAGGACTGGGTCGCGGCCCTGTCCGGCAGCCAGACGATCAAGCTGGTCGCCAAGGATTGGGTCATGCTGTCGGGATATCAGGACTGGCGGCACGAGGATAAGGCGAGCGACCTGTCGCGCCTCGGTCCTCGGCGTGTGCAATCCCTGCTGGTTCCAGACCGCAAGATGAGAACCTTCAGTAAGAAGATCGCCGCCTCGATCCCGCGCTCGAGCATCCCGGAACTCTCCTATCTTTATGATGGCGAGTTCCCAATGAGCGTCGCGTTCAACACCCATCCAGGTCGATGGCCGCTTGACGCGGATATTGGGAGGCATTCGTCCGCTATTATCAATCGCCTCGAGGACCCGGAGACTCCGGTGCATGACCTGTGGGTGCCCGCGCCGGAACTCGTCGCCTACAATGTCCTCCTCTGGGACGGCGCGCGCAGCTGGATGGATGTTTCCGAGCAGGCCGTTGCCGCCCAGATCGGCGGCGGCGGGGATGTCGCGCTCCTGTTCGAAAAAGCTCGTATGGCCGACTATCTCCAGGTGACGAAAACCCGGTTGGTCTGGATCCTGTTCGAGAGCCGGACCGCGCTGCAAGGATATGATTCACTCGGGTCGGTCGACCGCCATCAGGCCTGGTCATGGAATGGAAAGACGCTGAGCAAGCTCGGCGAGGAGGAGGATATCTATAACCCGGACGACGAACGTGAGGACGAAGACGAGGACGACGCTGAAGGCGAAGCCTAGACCGCGCGCCCGGCCGCGCTTTCATCGCACGGGGCTGGTCGGATCGAGCTGCAGGAAAGTGTCGGCCGCCCGGAGGGGTTCGGCGTGGCGCTCGATCGCATCGGCGAGATAGAGCATGCTGCCGCGGGCCCAGCGCGGGTTGAGGCACGAGCCGAGCGCGGTCAGCCGCTCCACGAAGATGGGCATGTCGGCAAGAAGAGCTTCGAGAAACGCGACATCTTCACACGAGAGAGCCTCGTGGAGGCCCAGCGAGATCAGCAGCAGGTCCGCGCGCGCCGGACGCCCGAGCGCGCGCAGAATCAGGACCGCCTTCTCCGGCGACACAGGTCCACACCCCAGCCTGACTCGTCCGAGCTTCGATCGATGGGTAAGCTGCCGGTCAGCAGTCGACCAATTCACGCCGTTCCGATGCGGCCACAAGAGCGTCGCCTGAGGCCGAATCCGGTCATTCGCACCTCCAAACGCTGGCGGTCAGCAAAACGCCCAAGAATGGTCATTTCGCAGATGCCGTACAGTCAGCCGCGTCGATTAACCTCAATGCGCGCCTCCGGCATCGTTCTCGGCCAGCCGGTCGACGGCATCACGATTAAGCCGCGCGATTTTCGCTGTCACTATGGATCGCTTAGCTCGGCGCCGCCCTCGGAACCGGCACCATCCGCCTTGCCGCGACGCTCCATGAACCGCTGCACCCAGCGTTCCAGTCGTCCAGTGTTGTTCTCGCCCGCGACAGTTCGACCATCGGGCAAGATCACGATGGCGAGCTGGACGGTCGTTAGAACCAAGCGCGTACCGTCCAAGGCGACGAGATTCGTTTCGATGAGCGATCGGAAGAATGTCTCGGGATCGCGCACGGAGGAAGCGAGATACGCGAGCAGGTCTGGCTCCGTCGTATAGACATCCTTCCTGCACAGCTGGTCCAGGACAACATTCTGTTGAACGTCGAGTTCGACCGGCGCCCATTCCATATGGTCGGGACCTTCGGCGAGCTGCTTCGCGCTCATCGGTGTTTCCCGGTACATCCAGCCCTGTGCCTGCTCCGGATTGTCCGGGATGACCGGGCGGGCCTCGAGAAAGGGTGACAGGAGCTCCAGCTCGAGATCCTCGCCGAACAGCTCGGCCATGGGGCGAAGGTAGCTGATCCGGGTCCAGATCATTTCCAGGATCAGGAGCGTGGGGTTGATGTGCGAACTGGCGAGGATCGGCCAATATCCGTCGGCCTTGACCGGTTGATGATAGGGATGACCGCCGAGTTTGACGAGCGCGGCGCCGTCGGCGACGATCAGGTTCGGCAAAGTGGGCGGCCCGAAGCCGTGAATTCGCAGATTCTTCGCGAGCAGGCTTGAAAAGCCGCGCCGTAGTCCACCTTCGGTCGAATAGCCAAAATAGCCCAACATGACCCTGACCGGAGCAATCTGGTCGAACATGATCGTATGGAAGATTAGGTGCCGGGCCGGGTCCATCTGGAGCCATTGGTTGGCCGGTGGCGTAATCTCGCCGGTGCATTCGGCATAGGCCCGCATCGATGCGCTGAGGCTGAATTCATACTCGCCCTTGGCCTTGTGCAGCCACGCGCTCGTGATTTGCGAGACGCTCTTGAGCTGCTGATAGGCCTCCCCGAGATCCTCGCCGAAGAGGGTCTTCTTCACCTCGAACACCGCGAGAACGTCTTTCACATGCCATTGGAACTTGCCCGCCGTGTAGGGGACGGGGATGCCTTCGCCGCGCACGAGCATGCAATCGAGCTGGCCGGTCGTGCCACCATTGCCGTCGATCGCGAAGCCGCTGACAACCTTCAGATCGAGCCCAAGCGGAATGGCGCGATCAAGGACGTCCTGCGTGAGGCCCTCGTACATCTCGCCGATTGTGGGCGCGTGCTTGATGTCCACCTCATCGAGCCGACTGGCCTCTGCGCGACGAAGGGTCTCCAGCATCTCGCCAAGCGTCCGGATCATGGATCAGCCCTCAATGATCTCTGGCATCCCGGTCCAAACCCGGGTCGCCTCCGGACGCATCTTCGGCCGGTTGTTCGGGCAGCTTGAACGGCCGTGCGGCTGGATCGTCAGTGAAATGCAGTATCAGATGATCGTCATCCTCATCGATGCTGCGAGGCGCCAGCTCGGCATCGCTGATCGTGAAGCCCTGATCCAGCCAGGTCTTGAAAATATTCCGCCCTTCGTCGCGTGGGTCGAGCCGTTTGCGGAAGCGCTCTTCGGTCATCCGGCCGGCGAGCAGATCGAGGAGCATCCGTGCCGGGAATTCGACGGTGAACCGGCCGGAGCCGTGAATGGATCGTATCGTCATCCCGAGATATTGTCCTGTCCTGGAAGGAGAGAAGGCGCCTTGGCGAAAGAGGGAGCGCGCCTGATAGCCCTCATAGTGGGGCTCGGGCAGGAGCGCCGCCATTGTTTCGAGCGCGGGCGGCGGTTTCGACAATTGCGGCGTGCCGAAGAAGGCGACGGTCCAGCATCGTGGCCTGCGCCCGTCCGGATCGAGACCGTTGGACCGCTGCAGTTCTTTGAACGGCGAGAACGTGACGACGGCATCGACGTTGCGGCCGCGACCGGCGAGAAAGTGCAGGATGATCTCGCGCGCCGATACGAACCGGCGGGTGTGATCGATCTCGCCGAAGCGACCGACCCGCCGGAGCAAAGTCGATCCGACATCGGCGACGAAGAGGACACGCAGGGTGCCGGCCGCAGCGGCGCGCAATTGCTTGGCCTTGCGCACCAGCAGATCGAATAGCGGGTTGTCCTCGAGCGAGTGCGCTTCCGGCGGCATCGACGAATAGAGGTTATGGTAGCGGATCTGCTTGTGCTCGGTGTGCTCGACCTCGACGTCAAGCCCCTTGGCCCGGAGGTGCAGACGTGCCGAACGGGACTGACCCGAGCCGATCCACCGCGTGATTGCGGCGCGTTCGTCGTCGGTGAGACGATAGCCGCGGGGTGCCAGCCGACGACGGATGTAGCGACCGTCGATATATCCACTCTCTTCGCGATACCGGAAATAGAGATAGTCGCCGGTGCCCTTGCTGGCGCGGCTGGCGGCCTCGGAGATCTGGACCGCGATCGCGTCCATGTCCTCTTCGCCGGAGATGGCATTGTCGGTCGTGGCCGCGATCTCGATCGCGGTGGTACGCCCTTCGACGAAGGCATCGGTGATCGCGTCGGGTCGCCGGCTGTCGCCCCACCATTCCGGCTCGATCTCCAGGTCGCCGAGGGATTGGATCGCCCAGAGCAGGGCAAGTTCCATTTCCGCGGGTAGCGCCTGCTCGACCTGCTTGGGATCATTGAGTCGGCGTAGGAGATCGCGGCCCTTTTCCGGTCCGAGGACAGGTGCGAGCGCATCGAGCATTGACTGGATTCGACGGCGCGCGAAAATCGTCATGATCTCTCTCTAGCAGTCCTCGGCCCGACGCGCGCATGCCCCAGAACAAGAGCCATCATTATGTGCCGCAGATGTATATGCGCCTGTTCGCGCGCGCGGGCGACAACCGGATCGGCGTCTTCGTCATCGACCGTCGCAAGTTCATTCCTGGCGCGCCGATCAAAGGTCAGGCGTGCCGCGACTATTTCTACGGCAAGGATGGTCGCACCGAGCGTGCCCTCGGCGATATCGAGGGGCACGCGGCAAGGATCTTCGGCGAGGTCGTTCGCGACCGGCGGTTGCCCGCGGCCGCGAGCCAGGATCATGAATGGCTGATCTTCTATCTCGGCATGCAGCATGCTCGCACTGTCGGGGCGGCCGAGCAGCACAATGAGGGCTCGGAGAAGGTCGCCAAGTCGATCCTGCGCACGAAGGCGGAGCTCGAAGGGGACCGCGAGATCGTCGAGGCGCTCGACCGCGTGCGGATCAGGCGGACGAACGCGGTGTCCGAGCTGATGAGCTATACGACGATCGGCGCAAGCCTGCTCGCCGACCTGAAGCTGGTGCTGGTCGAAAATTGCAGCGCGGTGCCGTTCATCGCCTCCGACACGCCGGTGGTCTTTCACAACCGGCACTATGAGGATCAGCACATCAGCGTGACGGGATATGCCAATGTCGGGCTGCAGCTGTTCCTCCCGCTCGGACCGCGGCTCGCGCTGTTCGGTTTCGACGCCGCTGCCTATGAAGTCGCGACCGACGCGCGGGACATTGTCCTGCTCGATGATCCTTCCGAGGCCGCACTCATCAACGATCTTCAGTGGGAAGCTGCGCATGCTGTCATGCTTGCCGCGCCCGACATGCCTGAACAGCTTCTGCAATCCTCCGCAGCAACATGGTCGGAACCACGGCAACGGGAGCGTACCGTCTTTCGCGAGGCAGTCGTGGAGCCATCGGATAACGAGATGCGCACACGGCACGGATCGGGCGCGGCGCCATCGGCGGTCACGCTCGACCTTTCGTTCGTGCGCTGCATCCCGCCCCAGCCGGAGCCGCTCGGCACTTGGGACATCCCGCCGTTTCGCGACGCTGACCGTGTTGCTCGCGTCGACCGCACGTTCGACCACATGGATGTGCTGGACGAGCTGAGAGGGCGGTGACGACAGAGCCGTGATCGTCAGAGCAAGTTGCGCGACTTACCGAAAAAATAATTGGCTTCGCAACGGGCCTGGTGTCTGTCGCGAGCAACGCTCGATGCGGCGATGCAACAACGTGTATGCATCGCAGGATTGAAACACTTCAATCGTCGCTCCAGAATATCGCAGTAGGAGGAGTTGTCCTTGAACCCATGGCCCGTGATACCGACTGATGTTGTCGCATGGTTCCGCGGCGTTTTTCGCGATGCCCACCGCCAAGTCTGCGAGCGTTTGGCCAACCTCCCCAACATTCGAGAGACGTCGCTCGATGATGGTCTCATAGAAGCGCTTATCCCCGATAGCGCCCCGGCGCTTCTCGAATCGGGTGCTATCGTCCGGATGGATACGCACAATATCGGCGGTTTGCGCCGGCTTGGTGCGCCGCACTGGGATTGGGATCATCCCCAGCGACGGCGATGGGAGACGGCGGACATTGCGATCTTGGTCTTCGTCTATCGCCGCGATGCTCTGATCGCGAAGAAGATCGGGCTCCTCCAGTCCAAGCGACTATTCCCACTCAATGGCGATGTAGATGACGAGGACGAAATCGGGTTCCTGCACGGCATGAACGCCTTCATCCGAAGAGACGGGCAGCAAGCGGCGGCGTCACTCCACCGCACGTATGGCTTCGACGAAAACTGCGTCTACGCGGCGATCCGGGCCGGTCACCGGCAAGTCGGCCTGATCGACAATTTGAACCAGGATTTCGGGAAGGCCGTCTACTATCTGCTCTACAACCCACCCGAGCTCCCCTACTCGGTCGACTATCCGCTGCGGCAGCGCATCAGGGTCGGCGACATGCAGATCGGCAACCGAGTCGTCGATGCCGATGATGTCCACCGCGCACTATCGACTCTTTCGGAGGGCCAGCCTCCAAGTTTCGCTCGCCTACGTTCCGAATGCGCGGCGCGTGACTGGCCGCTGGAGACCTGGGCTGCCGATCTGCTTCTGACCTGCAAGGTGGGACAGCAGTTCGATGACAACAATGACGATCGTGTCCGCTATTTTCTTGAGAGGCGGGGGGCCGATCGGCGCGGCTCTAGCCGCGTCAATTACGCTGGCCGACGACGCCTGAGCGCATGAAACGAGATGAGCGGAAGGCAAGCCATGCACGGTAGAGGACAAGTGGGAGGTCAAGAGAGCCATGCCCCCGGCTGACCGGTTCGGGCCGGACGGACTAGCGCGTTGGGATCGAGACGCCGAGACCTGGGTTACGTTCGACCCGTTCCCAATGCGACCCGAGGTCCGATCCGCGCCAGCGGGACTATGCGTTTATTGCGGCGCGTCGACCTACACGACGGAGGGTGGAAAGCTCCACGAGGAGCATATCGTGCCACTCTCGATCAACGGGAACTATGTTCTGCCTGAGGCGAGCTGCCGGGATTGCGAGCAAATCACTGGCCGCAACGAGGCCCTGATCATGCGCGGCGGCTTCCGGGCCGTCAGGGAGTATCTTCAGCTTCGGTCCCGAACGAAGAAGCGGCCCCAGGAATTGCCGCTGTTCAACGTGAACCGGATCGAGGGCAACAAGGTCATGGTCCCGGTCGATGACTATCCGGTGATGTGGATGATCCCGCGCTTCGATCTTCCGGGCGCGCTCAGGCCGCCCGGTTACGTTTCGACGGGAAACCCGCCGCCTTGGTCGACGGCAATCAACCTCGACCATGACAAGCTGGCGAAGCATGGCATCAAGAATTTTACCACGATCCAGATTGACGTGTTCGCCTTTGTCAGGATGATCGCAAAGATCGGGCATGCTTTGGCCGTATCTCGCTACGGACTGCACCATTTCGTTCCCTTTCTGCGCCATATCATCCTGCACGAGGCTGGACCTGAGGCTTTTGAGTTCATCGGCGGCCGCGCCGAGACACCGCATGATACGGAAGAACTGCATGGGTTGACGCTCCGCACACTCAGGGTCGGTGATCGTGTTCTGCTGGTGGCGGAGATCAGATTGTTCGCGACGCTGGGCGCGCCAATCCATCTGGCGGTGGTAGGAGAAGTTCGAAGCTGAAACGACCCGTGCGCCGCCGCTTCAGGTCAAGTCGAAGCGCACACGCAAACTGTTCGGCCAGCAGCGAGCGATGATGCGGAACTGAACAGCATCGCTGAAGCTCCGGGAATGGCAGCTTCTGCCGGAAGCCGTCGTTCGCCGGGTGTCTTGCGAACGACGGCTTTGTCCCAGTTCCCACCGTCGATGTTTGGCCGTGAGGCTCGATGAATGAATGTCGGAAGTCGGGGAGCGGCATAGTCGACCCGAACGTCTGGGAATGGGTCACCTCGTTCGCGAGTGGCCTTCGCCACGGCGCCGTAAGCTGTCTGCCCGGACGCTTGCAGCTCGACGCCACCCTTTCGATCCTGCATTTTGCAGGCGCGCTGCTGCACGGAGGAGCGGTGGCCAGACATCTAGCCGCTCGAAGCGGCATCCTGCGCCATCGCTGTTCCGGTGCCGATCGCGGTGTGGATCACTCGCGAGAGTGCCTCGACGGAGTAAGGCTTGTGGATCAGCTCGAACCCATGCGTTCCCTCTTCGGCCAAGACGTTGCTGTAGCCGCTGGTCAGGATCACCGGAAGATGCGGGTCGATCCGGCGGATCGCCTCCCCAAGCTCGATCCCGTTCATGCCTGGCATGATCACGTCCGAAAAGACGAGGTCGATATGGGTATCCACTTCGGCCAGCACCTCCAGCGCTCTGGTAGCGGCCGATGCCCAGACCGTGCGATAGCCGAGATCGTGCAGCATCTCGGTCGCGAACTGGCCGACGGCATCATTGTCCTCGACGACGAGGATGCAGATCGCATCTGCGGCGATGCGACTGGGGAGGGGCGCCGCGGAAGCTGTTGGCTCCTCCGGCCTCGAGCCGTCATGTGGCAGGTACAGCGTGAAGGTGGAACCGTGGCCGCGGCTGCTCTCGACAGCGACCTCACCCTGCGATTGCTTAGCGAAACCGAATACTTGGCTCAGGCCGAGACCGGTGCCCTTACCGACCTCCTTGGTGGTGAAGAACGGCTCGAAGATCTGAGTCATCTGCGCCGGCGTCATGCCAGTGCCCGTGTCGGTGACCGAGACCGCGATGAAGCTCCCCGACACCGCGGCATGCCCGCGCATCGCGGGTATGTCGGTGGCGGTCGCGACCTTGAAGGTCAGGCGGCCCTCGCCGTCCATCGCGTCGCGGGCGTTTACCGCCAGGTTCACCAGCGCCGTCTCGAACTGGCTGATATCGGCCAGGGCGAAGCAGGCCGGGTCGCACAGCTCCCGATCCATCCGGATCCGGTCCCCGAACAGCGAGCCGAGGAGATCGATGACGATCCCGACGTGCTTGCCGACGTCAAACGCTTTGGGCTGCAACGCCTGGCGCCGCGCAAAGGCGAGCAGTTGTCCAGTGAGCTTGGAGGCCCGCGCGACAGTGTCGGAGATCGCGGCGAGATACCGATCCCGACGATCTTTCGACAGGTCGTCGCGGCGCAGGAAGTCCGCCGCCGAACCGATGATGGTCAGCAGGTTGTTGAAGTCGTGCGCCACGCCGCCGGTCAGCTGACCGATCGCTTCCATCTTGTTGCTCTGGCTCAGCGCCTCCTCGCGCGTCTTCAGGGCCGCCTGCGCGTCGCGCAACTCCGCAGCGCCGCGCAGGCGGTCAACGGCAGCTGCAAGGAGGTTGGCATAGCCGCGAAGAAAGCTCGTCTCCCGCTCGCCGAACCGGCGGGGGCGGCGACTGTCGACCTGCAGGATGCCGAACGGCCTGCTGCCCTTGCCGCCGATGGCGACGTTGACCAGCGCCTTCACGCCGTTGTCTTTCAGGAAATCGGCGTAGTGGAACCGGGTTTCGCGATCGATGTCGTCCGACGTGACCGGCTTGCCCGTCTGCAACGCATACCCTTCCGACGAGTCCTTCTCCGCCCTGACCGTCACCTTGCCGACCACCCCCGGCTTCCAGCCGACACCGGCTCGCACGAACATGGTGATGCCGTCCTCCTGTAGCTCGAGGACTTTCGACAGGTCGGTGCCGAGCGCCTCGCCGACTAGGTGGCAGGCTTCGGTGAGGATCGCGTCGAGATCGTCCGATCGCAGAGCCAATTCGCCGAACTTGGCCAGTACATCCTGTTGTCGCATCCAGGCGGCTTCGCCAATGTCCCCGTCGTCCGATTTCATTCTAAGCCCGCCTTTTCCTAACGTGATGGACCTGCAACGCGCGGGGGTGGAAGAGTAGCACCGTGCATCTGCGAACTTGCGGCCCGGCGGCGTATGTATCTGGACTACCCGCCCGTAACTCCCGCGCCGCTTCGCGATGATCGTCTAAGAAGCAAGTGGCGCACTGGCTGGGATCTGTCGCTCAGTAAGCCGACTTCAGGCTTCCCCCCAGATCCGCATGACCGTGCGGACCGCGGGTCGCGCCTTCACCCGCTCAAGATGCGCCGCGAGGTTGGCTGGCAGCTCCACACCCGCCTCCGCAGCCCAACGCTCCACGAAGAACAGCGCGGCATCGGCGATGCCGAAGCGATCGCCCGCCGCCCACTCGCGGCCGGCGACCTGCCCGTCGACGATGGCGAATGCTTCCTCGATCATTTGCCGGCCCTGCTTCTTCACCGAGGCTTGGCCGAGCCCAAGGGTCTGGTGCACGGGATCCTGCGGCTCGAACCGCTCGGGCATGAAGACGCGGCCGAACGCCTGGCCGTGGATGGTGCCAACCGCAAAGTCCATCAGCGACAGCGCTCGCTGTTCCTCGTCGGCGTCGGTCGGAACGAGGTTCAGTTCGGGATTCTGCCGCGCCAGCCAGATCGCAATCGCGCCGAACTCCGTGAGCACGCGCCCGTCGTCGAGCACGAGCGTCGGCACCTTGCTCTTGGGGTTGATCGCCTTGAACCAAGGCTCCTTCGTCGCCCCGCCTGCAGCGTCGATCTTTTCGGCCTCGTACGGCTTGCCGATCTCCTCCAGCAAAACATGTGTCCCGATCGCGCAGGTATGCGGACCCCAATAAAGCTTCATCGGTCATATCCTCGATTGTTCGTTGCCGAGAGGGTAACGCGACATGCCTGGATCGGTTCGCAGTTCGCATCAAAGCACGATCGTCGCCGCGTGAGACAAATTGCCGATCAACAACATTCTAGCACTACTTTGGCAGGTTAGAGGAGCCGGCTGGGATCGTCGTTGATTCTCGTGTGTCAGTGTAGGCTGACGGATCGATGGCGATGGTGGTGGACGAGGGCTGGCGAAGCGATCTGGAGCGATGGCTTGAGCCGTTCCTGGCGGGGCTGTCGCATCCAGCGCGACGCAGGATGTGTCCGCAGTATGTCGCTGGTCTGATCGGTCCCGGCGATCGCAAGAGCGTGCAACCGATGGCCGCTCGTGGCGGTGAGGCCGGCTATGACCAGCTCCACCACTTCGTCGCCGCGGGTGTCTGGGACAGTGCACCGCTCGAGGCGGCGCTGCTGAGCGAGGCCGACCGGTTGGTGGGTGGCGCCGGAGCCTTCCTCGTCATCGACGATACCGCCATGCCGAAGAAAGGGCGGCACTCGGTCGGCGTGGCGCCGCAATATGCCTCGTCGCTCGGCAAGAACGCGAACTGCCAGACGATGGTGTCGGTGACGTTGGCATCGCGCGAGGTGCCGGTGATGGTGGGCTTGCGCCTGTTCCTGCCGGAGAGCTGGACCGGCGACCCGGGACGCATGGCGAAGGCGAAAGTGCCCGCCGACCGGCAGGCTGCCCTGACCAAGCCGGAGATCGCCATCGAGGAGATCGACAAGGTAAGGGCCGCGGGCGTGCGCTTCGGCTGCGTGCTCGCGGACGCCGGCTACGGGATGAGCGCGCCGTTCCGCCAGGCGCTGAGCGAGCGTAGCCTGTCCTGGGCGGTCGGCATACCGGGGCGACAGAAGGTATATGCGGCCGATGTCGCGATGATCTTCCCGGTGGCAGGCCACGGGCGGCCTCGCCAGCACCATATCCCCGACAGCAAGTCCGTCGCTGCCGAGACGCTGCTGGCCGGACAGCCGTGGAAACAGGTCAGCTGGCGGCGCGGCACGAAAGGTCGGCTGGCCGCGCGCTTCGCGGCCTTGCGCGTGCGCGTAGCCGACGGTCCGACCCAGCGTATCCGTGACATGGGCAACCAGCATCTGCCGGGCGAGGAAGTATGGCTGGTCGGCGAGCATCGCTCGACCGGCGAGCGCAAATACTATCTCTCGAACCTGCCTGCCGACACGTCGATCAAGACGCTCGCCGGCGCCATCAAGGCACGATGGATCTGCGAACAGGCGCATCAGCAGCTCAAAGAGGAACTCGGCCTCGACCACTTCGAGGGCCGGTCGTGGACAGGGCTACACCGACATGCGCTGATGTCGATGATCGCCTACGCCTTCCTCCAGTCCCGCCGCCTCACGGCAGCGGGACGGAAAAAAAAGAGTCGGGGGACCACCACCGCAACCGAGCATGCCGGCCGTCAGGCAGGCCATCCTCGACATCTTCGCACGACCGCCACCGACACACTGCCCCCATTGCAATAAGCCGCTTGCGACAACCTCAACTACAAAAATGCCAAAGTAGTGCTAGGCTGTAGACTCATAAGCGCGAAGCCACAGGCGCATTGAGGCGAGTTGGACCATGGCGAGGAAGTTGGCGGCGAGCTTGTCGTAGCGGGTTGCGACGCGGCGGAAGTGCTTCAGCTTGGAGAAGAAGCGCTCGATCAGGTTGCGCTCGCGGTAGAGTCGCTTGCTGAAGCAGGGCTTCCACTTGCGATTGCTCTTTGGTGGGATGTTTGGCGTCGCACCCTGCTCCTGGATCAGCTCACGGATGCGGTCGGCGTCATAGGCCTTGTCCGCCAGCACGATGGTGCATGGGCCGAGATGATCGAGCAGCGTGTCTGCGATCTGCCCGTCATGCGTCTGCCCAGCGGTCAGGCCGAGCCGGATCGGGAGCCCCTGCGCATCGACGACGACATGGATCTTGGTCGTGAGCCCGCCCCGGGAACGACCGAGACAATGATCTGGACCCCCTTTTTTGCGGTCGGCAAAGCCTGGATCATACCACCGCCGACCGGATGTTCCGGCGCTTCGACGACATCTTCGAGACATGCGGTTGGCGGGTGCTGACATTGAAGTACGGCAAGCAGCAGCGCGAGGCGTTCGCGCAAGCCGGCGGCCAAGCGCTGAAGGATTGGATCGACGGTTGTCCGAACGCGGAGTTCGCGGCGCTCACCTACCAGGGCGGTGCCGCTTGGCGAGCGCGGCTCTCTCGCGACATCGGCGAGCAGCAGAACATTGCGACGCTGCTCGACGGATATGACGACGACGCGCTCGCCGGGCTGATGACCAACCTCGGCGGGCATTGCATCGAGACGCTGGTGGAGGCGTTCGAGAGCGCACAGGACGAGTTGCCGACCTTGTTCATCGCTTATACCATCAAGGGCTTCGGTCTGCCATTGGCCGGCCATAAAGACAATCATGCGGGAATGATGAACCCGCGCCAGATCGAGCAACTGCGCGACCGGCTCGGCATCCCGGAAGGGGATGAGTGGAACCTTTATGGTGGGCTCGGCGGCAACGCCGCCGCGGCCTTGAAGGCGTTTGTCGAAGTCTCGCCACTCTCGCGCCGATCCGCAGAGCCGCGCGCAGAAGCTGTGCCTGTGCCCGAACGATTGCCGACCCCAGACGGCGCGGAACAGTCGACCCAGGCCGCGTTCGGACGTATCCTCCTCGATCTCGCCAAGTCGGGACATCCGCTGGCCGACCGCATCGTCACCACCTCGCCCGACGTGACGGTGTCGACCAATCTCGGCGCGTTCGTGAACCAGCGCGGGCTGTTCCGCCGCTCGGAACTGGCCGACGTATTCCACGCCGCCAAGATCCCGTCGGCGCAGAAGTGGGCGGGGCACGGCGCCGGCCAGCACCTCGAACTTGGCATCGCGGAGCACAATCTGTTCCTCGCGCTTGCCGCGTTCGGGCTGTCCGCGCCGCTGTTCGGTACGCGCCTGCTCCCAATCGGGACGGTGTACGACCCGTTCATCGCGCGCGGCCTCGATGCGCTCAACTATGGCTGCTACCAGGACGCCCGGTTCCTGTTGGTGGCGACCCCCTCGGGCCTCACGCTCGGGCCTGAAGGCGGGGCGCACCAGTCGATCAACTCTCCGCTGATCGGCATCGGCCAGCCGGGTCTGACCTATTTCGAGCCCGTTTTCGCCGACGAGCTGGCGCTCGTGATGCGCTGGGCGTTCGAGCATCTGCAGGCGGAGGACGGCGGATCGGTATATCTGCGGCTGACCACCCGCGCGGTCGAACAGGTAGCGCGCGACGGACGCGACTGGGAAGCCGACGCGCTTCGGGGCGGCTACTGGCTCAAGCCGCCGGCCCCGAACAGCGAGGCCGCAATCGCGTTCACCGGCGCGATCGCCCCGGAGGTGCTTCAGGCATGGGAGGCGCTGGCCGACGATCTACCCGGCCTGGGGCTGCTCAACGTCACCTCGCCCGACCTGCTCCACCGCGGCTGGTCCGCCGCGCGCGCGCAGCGTTGGACGCATGGCGGCGCGGAACGCTCGCATGTGGAGACCCTGCTCGCGCCACTGTCACCAATGGCCGGGCTGGTCACGATTATCGACGGATCGCCCTCCACCCTGTCGTGGCTTGGCGGGGTGCGCGGCATGCGCACCAGTCCGCTCGGCACCGATCGGTTCGGCCAGACGGGCGACCTGCCCGATCTGTATCGCACCTACCGGCTTGATGCCGATGCGATCGTCGACGCGGCCGCCGAACTGTTTCTGGAGGCCTGAGCCATGGCGATCGAGCTCAAGATGCCGGCGTTGTCGCCCACAATGGAGGAGGGCACGCTTGCCAAGTGGCTGGTCAAGGCCGGCGACACGGTGAAGTCGGGCGATATCCTGGCGGAAATCGAGACCGACAAGGCCACCATGGAGTTCGAGGCGGTCGAGGAGGGCACGGTCGCGTCGATCGCGGTGCCGGAGGGCACGGACAATGTGAAGGTCGGCACCGTGATCGCGACGCTAGCGGCGGAAGGGGACGACGCCGCACCTGCGCCTACTCAGGTGCCGCCGCCCGCCGCGCCGGCCAAGGCCGATCCTCCCGCCATGCAGACCGAGCATCACGACCTGCCGCCGGAACCACAAGGGGAGCCGAGCGCACAAGCGGTGCCGAAGTCGGCGAGCGGTACGGTGGACGCAAGGATCAAGGCCAGTCCGCTCGCGCGGCGGCTGGCGGCAGCGCGGGGTGTGGACTTATCGACGCTGATGGGGTCGGGACCGAACGGCAGAATCGTGCGGACGGATTTGGCTTCGGCCGGAGCACAGGCTGGTGCCGGGCCGTTGATCGCGGCCGAGCCGAGCACGCCGGTCGCGGTCGAACCGGCGGCTGCGGTCAAGCCGCTCGCAATCCCCGACGTGCCGCACGAAACGGCCAAGCTGTCCAACATCCGCAGGACGATCGCCCGCCGCCTGACCGAATCCAAGCAGCAGGCGCCGCACATCTATCTGACGGTCGACGTTCAACTCGGCCCCCTTCTCCAGCTGCGCAGCGAGCTGAATGCGTCACTTGAGCCCCGGGGGATCAAGCTGTCGGTCAACGACCTGCTGGTGAAGGCGCTGGCGCTCGCGCTGATCGAGGTGCCGGCGTGCAACGTCCAGTTCACGCCTGACCAGATGATTGCTTTCAAGCGCGCGGACATCTCCGTCGCGGTCTCGACGCCCACTGGCCTTATCACCCCCGTCGTGACGGCGGCAAACACGAAGTCGATCGGCCGGATTGCCACCGAGATCAAGGAGCTGGCCGCGCTTGCCCGCGACAACAAGCTCAAGCCCGAGCAATATACGGGCGGCACCGCGTCGATCAGCAACATGGGGATGTACGGCATCAAGCAGTTCGCCGCCGTCATCAACCCGCCACAGGGCATGATCCTGGCAGTCGGCGCGGGCGAGCAGCGGCCGTGGGTTCGCGAGGGGGAGCTCACCGTTGCGACGGTGATGAGCGCGACCGGCAGCTTCGACCACCGCGCGATCGATGGCGCCGATGCCGCGGCCTTCATGCGCGCGTTCAGGGGGCTGGTTGAGGCTCCGTTGCTCCTGGCGGCATGACCGTGGAACATGCGGCAATCAATCTCTATGAGGAGCAGTTGACATGATTGGATCGTTGGAGGGCAAGATCGTTGTGGTCACCGGCGCGGCTACCGGCTTGGGCCAGGCATTCGCCGAGGGCTTCGCCAAGGCCGGTGCGGACGTGGCCACCATCGACCTCGGCGACGTGGGCGAGACGGAGCGCAGAGTGACCGGTACCGGCCGCCGGTTCGCAGCGCATCGCGGGGACATCTCCGAAGCAGGCGAGGTCGAGCGCTTTGCCGCGCTCGTCCATGAGCGGCTTGGGCGCGTGGACGTGGTCGTCAACAACGCGGGCGTGTTTCGGCGCATACCGTTCGATGAAATCGACCTTGCGACCTGGAGGTCGTTCTTCGCCGTCAATGTCGACGGCGCGTTCCTGACGACCAAGGCGTTCGCCGATGACCTGCGCGCGTCGCGCGCCGGGCGCGTGATCAACCTGTCATCATCGAGCGTGTCGCTGAACGTGCCCGACTTCGTCCATTACATCACAACCAAGGCCGCGCTGATCGGCTTCACCAGCTCGCTCGCCGCGATCCTGGGCAAAGACGGGGTTACGGTAAACGCGATCGCGCCTGGCCTGGTCCGCACGCCTGGCACCGAACTCCATGACAGCGACGAGACCTTTGCCGCGATCGCATCCATGCAGGCGATCCATCGCGCGCAGATGCCGGCGGACATCGTCGGCACTGCCTTGTTCCTCGCCTCCGACGACGCGGCGATGATTTCCGGGCAGACGATCGCGGTCGATGGTGGACTGACGCGTCGCTGAGCGAGTTCACTCGGCGGCGAAAGCCTGCTCCAGTTCAGCGTTAAGCCCTCGTCGAGGCGGTGCGCCGAAGTGCTGGGCGTGGTCGCGCGTGAACTGTTGCGGGCTGGCATAACCGACTTGGAAGGCGGCGTTGCGCGCACTGAAACCTTCCAGCCGCATCAACCGTCGCGCCTCCAATAGGCGAAGCTGCTTCTGATACTGCCCAGGCGAGAGGCGCGTGACCGCCTTGAAATGGTAGTGAAAGGCGGAACCGCTCATGCCTGCGACGTTAGCCAGCGTCTCCACGCGCAGCGGCTCGTGAAACGCGCTCCTTAACAGTGCCACCGCCCGGCCGATGCGGCGATGGTGGCTGTCCGGCTGCGCCATCGCCCGCAGCGCGGGCCCGAGCGGGCCGAGCAACAGAAGATAATGCAGCTCGCGCCGCAGACCCGGCAGGAGCACCGCCGCTTCCTGCGGCCGCCCCGCCAGCGCTACGATCCGACCTAGACAATCGAGCAATCGGTCGCCGGGTCGGTCGAGGAGCGCGATCGCCCCGCCCGACCGCCGCGTTTGAACGTCGCCCATCTGCCTGGCCACCTCGTCGAGCAGCGCCATATCCAGATCGACCGCCACGGCCAAGTACGGCCGAGCCTCGCTCGCATCCATGCTGGCGATCACCGGCACCTCTACGCTGACCAGCAGCGCTTGTCCGGTCCCGATCAGATGCGTTTCCTCGCCTATCGCGACCTGCTTGCCGCCCTGCAGCACCAGGCAGAGCACCGGCGTATACATCTCATGCTGCACGCGCCCTGGCTTGCGGTGACGCATAACGGTGATGCCCGGCAGCGGGGTCGGCAATGACGCGCCATCCTTTGCCGCCGATCGGTTGAGGATTTGCACCATTGACGCGCAGTGTTCCGTCACAGGTCCGGTCTAGCGGACCAGACATCTAGAGGAAAGGGCAACTTTCAAGGAGAGTGGGGCAATCGATTGCCGCTTAATCGGCGTATTGTCGAGGTCAACCAATTGAAGGACCATCATGCCCGAGAGATCACGCATTGCGATTGTCACTGGCGGCAGCCGCGGCCTCGGCCGCAACACCGTCAACGCCCTGGCACGAACCGGGGTGGACTCGATCGTTACCTTTCATTCCAATCGCGACGAAGCCGACGCGACCGTGCGCGAGGTCGAGACGGCCGGGGCGAAAGCGGTCGCGCTACAGCTCGATGTCGCCCATGCCGGACGTTTTCCGGCCTTCGTCGATCAGGTGAAGGCGGCACTGAGCGAGCATTGGGGGCGCGAGAGCTTCGATTTCCTCGTCAACAACGCCGGCACCAGCCATTTCGGCAAGATCGGCGATGTGACGGAGGCAGATTTCGACGACATCGTCGCCGTCCAGCTCAAGGGCGCGTTCTTCCTGACGCAGGCGCTTCTGCCGCTGATCGCCGACGGTGGCCGGATCGTGAATTTGTCGAGCGGCCTCGCGCGCTTCGCTACGCCGGGCTTTGCCGCCTATGCGATGATGAAAGGCGGCATCGAGGTGTTCACCCGCTACCTCGCCAAGGAGCTCGGCGCGCGCGGCATCACCGCCAACACGGTCGCGCCAGGCGCGATCGAAACCGACTTCGCCGGGGGCATGGTGCGCGACAACCCGCAGATGAACAAGGGTGTTGCAGACGCGACCGCGCTCGGCCGCGCGGGCGTGCCCGACGATGTCGGACCGATGATTGCAGGCCTGCTCGGCGATGCCAACCGCTGGGTCAACGCGCAACGCATCGAGGTCTCTGGCGGAGCGTATCTGTGAGCGCGGCGACAAAGGTGCCGTTCGCCCTCATCACCGGCGCATCATCCGGCATTGGGCTGGAGCTCGCGACGCTTGCCGCCGCCGACGGCTATACGCTGCTGCTCGCCGCGGACCGGCCGTTCGATCACGCGCTGGCGAACCTCGCCGGCGCGCCGGTCGAGACGATCCAAGTCGACCTGTCCACGGCGGAGGGGGTTGCCGCGCTGGATGAGCGGATCGCGGGGCGACGGGTGGATGTGCTCTGCGCCAATGCGGGCCATGGACTGGGGCAGGGCTTCCTCGATCAGGATTTCGCAGCGGTGCGCAATCTTGTCGAGACGAACGTGATCGGCACGCTTGACCTGCTACAGCGTGTCGGCAGGCGGATGCGCGATCAGCGCGACGGCCGCATCCTGATCACCGGCTCCATCGCCGGGCTGATTCCCGGAGCCTTCCAGGCGGCTTACAATGCGTCCAAGGCGTTCCTGGACAACTTCAGCTACGCGCTTCGCAACGAGCTGCATGACACCGGGGTGACCGTCACCTGCCTGATGCCCGGCGTGACCGAGTCGGATTTCTGGGAACGGGCGGAGACGACGAACACCCCTGCGGGCGCCGGCGCGAAGGACCCTGCCGACGCGCCCGCCCGCGCCGGTTGGGAAGCGATGAAGGCCGGCTCGGCCCAGGTCTCACCCGGATGGCTCAACACGCTCGAGCGCGCGATTCTGCACATCGTTCCGGACCGCGCCAAGGCGGAACTCAATGCCCGCATGATGCGGCCGAACGACAAGGCGCAAGTACATGATTAGCTCCGTCCTGATCACCGGTACGTCCAGCGGCTTCGGCCGCATGGCGGCACTAGAGCTGGCCCGTGCCGGACATACTGTCTTCGCCACGATGCGGGAGAGCGAACGGCGCAACCGTCCGGTCGCGGAGGAGTTTCGCCGGTTGAGCGAGGACGAGGGGATCGCGCTCCGGCCGGTCGAGATGGACATAACCGATCAACCGTCGGTGGATGCAGCGGTCGCACTCGCCCTGTCCGATCGACCCCTTGATGTGGTGGTGCACAATGCTGGTCACATGAATCTCGGCCCAACGGAGGCCTTCAGCGTCGAACAGCTCGCAAGCCTTTATGATAGCAACGTGCTGGGTACTCAGCGGGTGAATCGGGCGGTGCTCCCGCATATGCGCGAGCGCAGGGCGGGTCTGCTGCTCTGGGTCTCCAGCACCACCGTCAGGGCGAACTGGCCACCGCTGCTCGGACCTTACTTTGCCGCCAAGGCGGCGATGGAGCAACTCGCGATCAGTTATGCGCTCGAGGTCGCCCGGTTCGGCATCGAGAGCGCGATCATCGTGCCTGGCGCCTTCACCAACGGCACCAATCATTTCCAGCACGCGATGCAACCGGCGTACACGGCCGTGGCCCACGCCTATGCCCACGGACCGACGGCCGACTTGGAGGCAAAGGTCCTGGCCGCCGTTACGGAGTTCGAGCCTGACGACGCCGACCCGACCGAAGTCGGACGCGCTATCCTGCGAATTGTTGATGCGCCCCGTGGCAAGCGACCGTTCCGCGTCACGGTGGATCCGTCACAGGACGGATCAGAAGGCGTCGCCGCCGTGCAAGATCGCCTCCGTCGAGATACGTTAAAGCTGGCAGGCCTCGCCGACATCGCGCGTTAGAATTGACGACCTCTGCAGCCGCCCGCGTTTTCTACGCCTAGCTGGCTTCGGCAACCCGTCCGATCAGTTCGGTGACGAGCGCGTCTATCTTGGGATCGATCTCCGCCGGAGGCGTCGCGGCCGCAAGACGCTTCGTGGCTGCGATCTGCTCGCTCGTGAAGCTGGGGTCTGAGTAGCAACGGAGGACGCGACCGCGACGTTCGACCGCGTCGGTCTGGACGGGAAGATGCGCCAGGTTGCGGAGGTCCATGCCGCCGCGCTCAGCGACCTGTCGAAAGAGTTCGCCACGGTTGTCAGTACCGATGACGTGCTGCGCGCCCTGAATACGCGCGAACCGCTGGTCATCGCCTAGCAATACCGGCCTACAATGATGATCGGTTCAGCGCGAGATTGTAGGTCCGTTCCGGCGCAAGCTGCGTAAGATTGTAGGCGGCTTGGGCGCGCGCTGTTTGAGAACGGATGCACACCGTGTGAGACGGACGCGAGACGCGGGAGAAGCGGCGCACATGATATGAGACGGACCAGGTCGGCTGTTAACGCGTGTCCGCGCGAAGGCTGATGTCAGCCCTGCGGCGCCCCAAGCTGCCGAAGGGTACTCCGGTTATCAGTCCGCACCCATTCTTCAACGATCTTGCCGTCACTGTTCAATCGGAAGATGTTTGCAAGATCGAAGGTGATGCGCTGGCCGTTAGGCGCCACCTTACCAGCCGGTGATTGCGTGAACTCGCGCACGAACCGCCCTTCGATCCAGGTCTGGCACGCCACGTGGTCACCATCGACCACAATGATGCCTCGGCGGATCGAGAGGTCGTCGAACGCTGCCCTGACGGCGTCGAAATAGCCACTCAGCCCCGCATAGTCTGCCTCCTGGCCGTCCGGCCCGTGGAAGCGGAACTCCTCCACGTTGAAGTAGGACTCGGTTTCGGCGCGATCGCCGCCTAGAACTTCAAGTTCGCCGGCCTTGATCAGGCGAGCGACGATCTCATCGCGTGAGAAAGCCATGGTCTGTCCTCATTTCGAGCGAACCGCCGCTCATCGTTACCGGATATAGCTGCTCATCATTGTCTGGATTAGAAGCACGAATGTGCACGAGCTGCTGAGGATCGCTCACCAATGGCAACGCCGACGCTCGCGGACCTGACCGCCTTCACCGCTGTCGCGGAGCACCGTAGCTTCCGGCGCGCGGCCGATACGCTCGGCCAGTCACCTTCGGCAGTCAGCCACGCAATGCGGTCCCTGGAAGCTCGGCTCGGCGTCCGCCTGGTCCACCGCACGACGCGTAGCGTGGCGCTGACGGAGGCAGGTGTGCAGCTGCTCGCCGGGCTTGCTCCCGCGTTGCGCGACCTCGACGCCGCGCTCGCGGTCGTTGCGACGTTTGGCGGAGCGCCGAGCGGGACCGTACGGATAAATGCGCCGGAAGTGCCGAGCCGGCTGCTGCTGCGCGAGGTGGTGCCGGTCCTGCGCGAGCGCCATCCCGATGTCGCCGTCGATCTGGTCACGGAAGGCCGGCTGATCGACATCGTGGCGGACGGGTTCGATGCCGGTGTGCGGCTGGGGGAGGCGGTGCCGCAGGACATGGTCGCGGTGCGGTTCGGTGGCCCGGTGCGGTTCCTGGCGGTGGCCTCACCCTCGTATCTGGCGAGAGCGGGAGCGCCAACAGCGCCCGACGATCTTCGCGGCCATGATTGCATTCGTCACCGGATGCCGGGAGGCCGGCTCTACCGGTGGGAGTTCGAGCGGCGCGGGAAGGCGGTCGCGATCGACGTGCCGGGCTCGCTCACGCTCGACCGGCTCGACCTCATGGCGGAAGCCGCGATCGATGGTCGCGGGATCGCTTTGATTCCCGATCGCGCTGCCGCGCCCGGCCTCGCCGATCAGCGTTTAGTCGCGATACTGGAAGACTGGTGCCCGGCCATCCCCGGCCTGTTTCTCTATTACCCCGGACATCGGCAGGTGCCGCCTGCGCTCAGAGCATTCATCGACGTGTTGCGGGAGGTGCTGCCGTAAACTGCGGCATGGTCGGGGCACCAGAAAAACGCTCGGTTTTCTTGTGGTCGAGATCAGCAGCTTAATCGCGGCCGTTCGCAACGAGAAAAGCCGTTGCGGAAACCAGCGCCAGCATCCAGCCCGCCGGGCAGCTTTACTTGCGGGTGAACGTCTCACAAAGCGTGCGCCACACCGTCAGCGTCTCGCGTCCGTCTCACCCCGCGTGCGCCCGTTCTCAAATAGCCTCCGCCCGAGCGGGTCCACGTTCTCACCAAGCGTGCGCCAGAATGGGCCCATAATCTCGCGTCGAGCCGATCATCATTGCAGGCCGTTACAACTACCGATGGAAAAGCGAGGCCACTCGTCAGGCCTGCCTAGGTCGAAGTCACGCACGTCGTCGGTCTCGCTCGGAGGCCGGTGATCGGGAAAGGGGGGCGAAGGCGGTCAGCCGAACCGGAAGGCGGAAATCGGCTTGCCGAGCACATGATCGGCGTAGATGCGCGTGCCCGCCTCGCCGCTCGCCGCACCCGCCGCCACCATTAGCGGCAGCAGGTGCTCGGCCGCGGGATGGGCGTCCACAGCGCCGGGCATGTCGCGCCAATGCACCAGCGCCTCGTCGCGCTTGTCGGCATCCCTCATTGCTGCGGTGAGCGCGGCATCGAACGCTTCTGCCACGTCGTCGCCGCGACCCGAGAAGAGATTGCGTGTGTTGTGATAGCTCATGCCTGAGCCGACGATCAGCACACCGTGATCGCGCAAAGGCGTCAACGCGCGTCCGATCGCCAAGTGAGTGGCTGGATTGAGATCGCGCTGAAGCGAAAGCTGCAGCACGGGAACGTCCGCGTCAGGATAAACCAACTTGAACGGCACGAAGACGCCGTGGTCGAGCCCGCGCTGGCCATCGACGTCCGTCTCGAAGCCGGCATCCGCGAGAAGGGTTCGCACTTCGTCGGCGAGCGCCGGGTCGCCCGCGACGGGGTACGTCAGCCGGTAGGTGTGCTCCGGGAAACCTCGGTAATCGAACAGCAGATCGGGGCGGCCCGCGACGTTGAGCGTCGGGCGCTCGGTCTCCCAATGACCCGAGATGACGATCACCGCGCGGGGACGACGTCCGAGGCCGGCGTCGATGCCGCGCAGGAACGCGGCCATACGGTCCCAGGTGTCGCGCGGCCATTGCGGCGGCTGCTCCATGAAGAAGCACGGGCCGCCGCCGTGCGGGATGAAGAGCGTGGGCCAGGTTGCGCCGGACATGGTGGGGGTCTCCTTGCTGACAAGGAGATATGGCGCTCGCCTAGCCGGACAAAGCGGGATAGTTCAGCTCAACTCCATCGGGGAATATGATGATGCGGCCGGTGCTGAATCTCGATCAGACGGCCGTCTTTCTGACCGTCCTCGACACCGGCAGCTTCTCGGCGGCAGCGCGCAAGCTCAACCGCGCGCAGTCGGCGGTCACCTACGCCATCCAGGAGCTCGAGGCCGATCTGCGGGTGCAGCTGTTCGACCGATCGGGCTACCGACCGGCGCTCAGCGAAGCCGGCGCGGCGCTCTTGCCCAAGGCCAAGCGGCTGGTTCACGAAGCGCGAACGCTCCAGGCCCAGGCCGACGGGATCGCCGCCGGCCTGGAACCGGCGCTGTCGCTGGTCATCGATGCCATGGCGCCCATCGAGCCGCTGACCGTGGCGCTCGGCGCCTTCAAGGAGCGGTTCCCATCGGTCGCGACCCGCGTCTATGTGGAATCGCTCGGCGCCGCGGCGGACATGCTGGTCGATGGGACCGCCGACGTGGGACTGGTGCTGGCGCTGTTCGCGCCGCTCGAAGGCCTGGAACGAGAGGCGGCAGGACGCGTCCACCTCGTGGCGGTCAGCGCGCCGTCCCACCCGCTTGCGGAGCTGCAAGCCCTGCGGGATGCGCCGATCGAGCGCCAGGAGGCGGAGGAGCACCTACAGCTGGTGTTGACCGATCGCTCGCCGCGGACCCGAGGCGCGGATCACGGGATCATCACCTCGAACACTTGGCGCCTGGCTGACCTTGGCGCGAAGCACGCGATGCTGCGGGCCGGGCTCGGCTGGGGCAGTATGCCCCGCCACATGGTCGCGGAGGACCTTGCGAGGGGACGGCTGTCGGAGCTCAGGCTGAAGCATTGGGAGGGTACGGGAAGGATGCCGCACCTTCCGATCATCGTGGCCCATGCCCTTGGCGCCAGCCTCGGCCCGGCCGGGCGTTGGCTGTTCGATACG
This sequence comes from Sphingomonas sp., assembly GCF_965200105.1. Classification (GTDB taxonomy): domain Bacteria; phylum Pseudomonadota; class Alphaproteobacteria; order Sphingomonadales; family Sphingomonadaceae; genus Solisphingomonas. Next base: position 1,364,230 of record NZ_CBDATN010000002.1, on the reverse strand, counting down.
CTCAAGGGACGCGACCCGGCGGAAGCGTGATTTGCGGTAGGGAGACGATCCCAAGACTGGGCGGTCGACGCCGCGTTGGCTCAGCGCGCCTGGGATCGCATGAACGTGACCAGACGGACGACATCGTTCGGGGCGAGGCGGCCGATCGCGCGACTGGAATAAGTGGCGTTCAGGACCGTGCCATCGGGCGCGAGCACAAATCCGGTCGACTCCAGGAAGTGCCCTGCCGCAGGAGACCGCGAGTCGTACGCGCCCGTGGCGTCGACCACCGCTGCGACGTCTGCGGAATGTGCCATCCTGAACGTGACGCCATGGACGGTCGAGCAGCTGACCGGCAACCTGGCCGCCGCGTCGCTTGCGCTTAATGAGGGGCAGATGGCGCGGCTGGACGAAGTGAGCGCGCCCGCGCCGGGGTTCAGCGCTGGCCTAGCGTCGCCCGCCATCCGACGGATGGTGTTCGGCGGCCGTGACGTGCGCGGCTGGGGCGAATAGAGGCCTCCGCCACCATGCGGCTCTGTCCTGTCGCGGCCCGACGCCGCGACAGGACAGCTCGATCTCGTGCATGGACGGCTGGTTTCGACGAGCGACGAACCGCGCGCGAGCAGCCAAAGGGCGCTCCGCAGCCGTTGAGCGACCGACCAGCATGATCGTTCTCGGTCGTTCACCGAGCTACCATGCTCTACAGATGTGCCTCCCGGGAGGGTCGCGAAATTCCCATTCTCCATCCCGGACTGCCAATTTAAAGAAAATGCATTCGGGAACAGATTTTGTGAAAGCGGACCCGGCGGACGACTGACAAAGCCACCGACACGGCAGCTGCCCCGGGGTGATTCCCAATCGAGACTGTTCGTTCGAGGCGTCCGGCCATTCAACAGTTCCGACCGCTTGCGTCCTCCCCGTCGGCGCCGGGCGGAAAGGGGGACAATCAGATCGCGGCCTCTAGAAGGCGCGCCCCGTCCTCGCCCCCTCGCGGCACCTTAGTCACGTCGAACGTCGCTTCATCTGTCCAGGGACGCGAGCACGCGATCGGTCATGGGACCTGCCTGGCCCAGGTAATTATTGGGATCGATCAGCTTTTCGAGCTGCCCACGGTCGAAGACCTTGCTGATCTTCTCGTCCTGGCTGAGCAGGTCGATCAGAGAACCTTTACCCTGCGACACGGCGATCGCGATCTTCGACAGCGCATCGTGCGCGGTCTCACGCCCCATCTTGGGCGCGAGCGCCATCATCACCGCCTCCGTGTTCACCAGCCCGTTCGTGAGGTGGAGGTTGCGCTCCATCGCGTCCGGATGGACGACCAGTCCTTCCAGCATGAAAACGGCCTGGTCCAGCGCGCCGGCGCTCAGGCAGAATATCTCCGGCAGCACGATCCACTCGATCTCCCACGGGCCGGTCGCGCGCTCGAAGTCCGCGACCGATGCCGTCAGGAGCGCGGCGGCATGCTGGCGCACCACGCCGTTGCAGCCGGTGATGTAGGCGCAGGAAATCGGGTTGCGCTTCTGCGGCATGGTCGAGGACGCGCCGCGGCCGCCGCCGCCGTCCGGCTCCTGGACCTCGGCGATCTCGGTGGCCGCCATGACCTTCACGTCGAAGGCGATCTTCTCCAACGTCGCGCAGACGAGCGCTAGGAACGTCCCCGTCTCGGCGAAGGCGTCATGCATGGTGTGCCAGGAGATCAGCGGCTGACCCAGGGAGAGCTCGGCGCACACGCCGGCCTGAACATCGAGTCCCCGGTCGCCGAGCGAGTTGAGCGCACCGACCGCGCCGCCGAACTCGCCGACCAGCACGCGCGGGCGAAGCTGGGCCAGCCGTTCGCGGTGCCGTTCGATTCCCGCGAGCCACACGGCCACCTTGTAGCCGAAGGTCATCGGCACCGCCTGCTGCAGGTTGCTGCGCCCGATCATCGGCGTGTCCCGGTGCGCCTTGGCGAGCGTCGCCAGCGCGGCGGAGATCGCGGTCAGCTTGGCGTCGACCAGATCCAGCGAGCTGCGGATCTGCAGCACCGTCGCCGTGTCGGTGATGTCCTGCGTCGTCGCGCCCCAATGGCACCATTGGCCGAGCCCGTCGGCGCACAGGGCAGTGAGCTGCTCCACGACGGGGAGGACCGGATAGCCGACATGCTCGGTAACCTGCCGGAGCTTGTCGAAGTCCATCTCCTCGACCCGGCAGTGACGCACGATCTCGTCGCAGGCGTCCTGCGGGATGATCCCGAGCCTGGCCTGAGCCCTGGCCAGCGCGGCCTCGAAATCGAGGTAGCGCTGGATGCGCGACTGGTCCGACCAGATGGCGCGCATGTCCTGGGAACTGAAGATGTTGCCGTAGATGACCGAGTCGTAGATGCTGGCGTTCGGTTGCATGATGCTCTCCGTTGACCTGAGGTACGATCAGCCTTGCGGCCGAGGTAGGGGCGCTCGCTTCATCGGTGTCCGCCGGCGAACAGGACGATCATGATCGGCAGGGTCGCGATGAACGCGAGCGAACTGACCGCCAGCGCGGTCGACGACTCCGCCTCGTAGATCTTGTGCCGCGTCGCCAGCAGCACCGCGATCGGCCCGCACGGCAGGCCGGCGAGCAGCGCGCCCTGCTCGACGATCGGCGGCTTCGCCCCGAACAGCATCGCCAGACCGACGAACAGCGCTGGCATGACGGCGAGCTTGGCGACGACGTTGAACGCCATCTCTCCCGTGATCTCCAGCTTGACGGCCGCGAGCGTGAGGCCGGCGACGAACAGGCCGACGGCAGAACTCGCATTGCCGGCAAGCTGGAGCGGGGCGACCAGCAGCGAGGGCAGGTGCAGGCCGGCGAGCACCAGCACGACGCCCGCGATCGGCGCCACGATGTAGGGCGTCTTGAGCGTGGTCAGCAACGCGCCGCCGATCGCCTTTCCAACCGAGGCGCTCTTGCCGCCGCCGCCCATCGCCAGCGCCATCGTGGTCAGCGGCACCGCGATCACGTTGACCACGATCGAGCCGATGCTGACCCCGATGCCAGCCTTTGCGCCGATAATCGGGGACAGAACGGCCTGGCCGTAGAACGGGATGGCCGCCAGGGACACGAGCACCGCCTGGATCGAGGCCTCCGCCGCGGAGTGGTGGAACAGCACGCGCCCCAACAGGAAGACGGCGCCCCAGACCGCGGCCACCACGATCGTCAACGCGTAGAACAGCGGCGCTTCCGCCACCAGCGCCTCTCGCGAAACCAGCGCCGTGCTGACGAACAGGCTGGCGGGCAGGGCGAAATCGAGCACGAGGGTGGTGATCACCGCCACCGCGTCCTTGGGAAAGGCATGCGCGCGCCCCGCTCCGTAGCCGAGCGCCAGCATGAACAGCACCGGCAGCAGCGCACCTGCGATGGTAGTCAGCATGGCGACCTCCTCCATTTGAGGTGAACAGGGCTTGCCCGTCGTGCAGGATTATAGGCAGGGTCAGATTTCCAACAGCAAATCTGCTTTCCCGTGACGACCAAATCGTCCGGGCGGTTGCGTATCGGAATCGCGACCAGCACATGCTCACAGAAGCTCGACATAAGACGGCTCCCAGGATACGCTAAGCAATTCCGGCCGCGAGCTCCCGACTAATGACGATAGCGTACTGAACGGGATCAACGTCGTCTCGCGTCAGAAGATTGAAGTGTCTGCGCCCCAGGCCTCGGCCATTACTGCGTGCGAACAGGATATTGCGTCCAGAATGTGCGTACGGCGGCCGTCATCTCCGCAGGACATTCATCGGGCAGGTAATGGCCGCAACCGGGCAGGACCACGCCGTGGAGATCGCGCGCCGCGCCCTTCAGGCTGTCCTCCAGCCCCGTGCCGACGCCGCCCGATGCGCCGATGGCCAGCACCGGCATGGGGAGCGGATAAGCGAGCCGCTCGCGCATCCGCTTCAGCCCGGCGTCACTGAACGTCTGCCGGTAGTAATTGAACCCCGCCGTGGCAGCGCCGGCGGCGGCGAAGGCGCGGACATATTCGTCCACGGCTTGGCGGTCGATCCGGTCGTGTCGCACGGACTTATTCTCGAACAGCCAGGTCAGGTAGACGCGCTCGCGTCCCGAAACCAGCGCCTCGGGCAGGCCGTTCAGCCGGTTGAACCCGAAGTGCCACGTCTTCACGTTGGTCGCGTCGTCGGGTATCGGCTTGGGCGGCCCGGCGCCGGGGATCGTCACCTCGCTCAGCACCAGCCTGCGGACGTCGCCTGGATAGGCACTGGCGTGCGCATAGGCGATCCAGGCGCCGAGATCGTGCGCGACGATGTCGATCCCACCGGCGCGCGCGAGCCCGGCCGCGCCGATAAAGGCGTGGAGGTCGGCTGCGGCGGTGTCCATGTCATAGCCGCTCGCCGGCTTGGCGCTGTCGCCGAAGCCGCGCGGGTCGAGCGCGTAGACGCGCCGTCCCGTTGCGGCGAGATCGGCGATGATATGCCGCCACGCATACCAGTCCTCAGGCCAGCCGGGCAGCAGCAGCACCGGTTCGCCTCGGCCAGCGACGACATAGTGAAGCCTGGTCCCGTTCGCGGCTACGACATGGCTCTCGAAGGCGGAGGGCTTCGGCGCCGGCGCGGTCTGCGCCTCGGCGGAGCCGGTCAGGCAGAGCATGCCCGCCAGCGCGATCAGAAAGGTGCGGTGTCCACGCATGGTTTAGACTTACAACAACTGCGGCGCGGCGGCGGCGGACATCGCTGCATGCCAGCGCCGCGGCGGCGTCTCCCGCTCATACGGCGCGTGCGTGTCGGTGATCACTGTCGAATCCTCCCTCGGACCGACTTGGGAAACGATCACTTCCTATACTGGTTCCGCCTCACAAACGGCCAATGCTTCCCCGCGCAGCAAGACGACTTCGACCATGCACCTCCGCCTGCGTGCCGCCTCCAGACTCTTTCGCGGGTCAGTCGAGCAGTCGCATCGCGTCCGCGACCACCGCTGCCATCTCAGCACGGGTCCGCCCGGTCTTGCCGATCACGCGCATCCCCTGCACCACGCAGAGCAGCAGCCGCGCGGTGACCGCCGACTCGAGGCGCGCGGGCGCCGATCCGTCCGCGCGTGCTTCGCCGACCAGCTCGACTAGTCGGCGTTCGCGATCCGCAAGCGCGACCGCGACACGGTTCGCGACCGCCGCGTCGAAGGTCGCGAACTCCACCGCCGCGCCCACCATCATGCAGCCGCGCAGGCCCTGTTCGGAATGGCTCCACTCGGCATAGCAAAGCAGCACGTCGCGCAGCTTAGCCCGCCCGTCAGGCAGATTCGCGATCCGCTCTTCGATCACCTGTTCGTGCCCTCCGACGTAGCGGTCCAGCGCGGCCAGGAACAAACCCTTCTTGTCGCCCCATGCCTTGTAGATGCTGCCGATGGTGAGCCCGAGCCGCTCGGACAAGTCCGCGATCGAGGTCGCGTGAAAGCCGCGTTCGCTGAACAACTGCACCGCCGCATCCAGCGCCGTGTCGACCCGGAACCCCCGCGGCCGGCCAGGCGCGCGCTTTCCGCCGGAAGCGTCACCGTCAATACGCGCCTTGAGTTCGTCGGAAACGATCACTTCCTAACGAGTGGGTGGGGAGTGGCTTTGCAACGCCCGAACCGGCGATTGGACCCATGTATCACCGCGGGATGGGACCAGGCCCATGGAATGTCTCGAACGGCGTGCACCGTTGCTGACCGTTGCCGCTACGGTTGCGTCTGCGCGGCGGCGGCGCGCGGCCATGGCCGTGCCGTTAACGGCCGGTCGGAATGGCTTGGCCTCAAGACGCATGGTGTGAACCAATCAAAGGCCCGAAAGGTTGATCCCGGTGAGAATGCGACAGGGGTGACGAGCGGTGCGGAGCGCAACCAGGAATGTTTCGTATAAGAACGGCACGGTGGATATCTCCGCGGCGCTGCATCTGCCGGACGAGTTTGACGAGGCGCGGACCTATGCCGCCATCGTCATCGTCACGCCCGGCAGCAGCGTTAAGGAACAGATCGGCGCGGTCTGGGGAGGAAAGATGGCCGACCGCGGTTTCGTCGCGCTCGCCTATGACCCGTCCTACCAAGGGCAGAGCGGTGGCGAGCCCCGGGACATGGAGGATCCGGCCGCCCGCGTCGAGGAGGTCCGCTGCGCCGTCGACTACCTCATGACAATCCCCTTCGTCGATGAGGAGCGGGTCGGCCTGCTCGGCATCTGCGCAGGTGGCGGCTATGCCGTGAACGCCGCGCTGACCGAGCACCGCTTCAAGGCCGTCGGAACCGTGGTGGCCGTCAACATCGGCAGGGCACGGCGACAGGAATCGCTCTCGGCAGGCGCTGTCGCTGGTACGTTGGAGGCGGTGGGAAAACAGCGCACGGCCGAGGCGCGTGGCGGTGCGGCGCGGCTCGATCCCTGGATTCCCGATACCATGGAAACGGCCAAGGCGGCCGGGATCACCGACCAGGACGTGCTCGACGCCGTCGGCTTCTACAGCGAGCGCCGCCCGGCGAAGACCCGGACGAACCGACGCAACTTCCGCAGCCTGGGGCCGCTGATGAGCTTCGACGCCTTTCACCTCGTCGGTGAGCTGCTCATCCAACCCCTCCAGGTCATCGTGGCCGGCAGGCTGGGGACGACCCTGCAGTTCGAGGACGGCAAGCTGTTGTTCGAGCGGGCGACCAACAAGAAGGACATGTTCGTCATCGAGGGCGCAGGCCATTACGAACTGTACGACAAGGACGAGTATGTCGACCAAGCCGTCGAACGGCTGGACGGGTTCTACACGGAATATCTCAACCCTTAAGAGATAATTGGGGCAAAAACCGCTCCGCATCACCATATCGGAAACGGGCGCTTCCAAATGAGGCGATGCGCCGTTATCGCATGGTCTTCGGGCGGGAGACCAGGAGTGGACGGAACACGACGCGAGGCGCTGGCCTGGGCGACGGGCGGCACCATTGCGCTGGCGGCGGCGGCACCGGCGCGCGCGGCGGTGCGTGCGCGACCGCGCCTAGGCATGAACCTGTACCTGTTCACCGACGCGGTCACGCCGGATTTCTATCCTCTGCTTCGCACGCTGAAGCGGCTCGGGTTCGATGGGGTCGAAATCCCGATCACGCGCGGCCACGCCGAACGCTTCGGCGAGCTTCGTCGCGTGCTCGACGACGAAGGACTGGCCTGCACGACCCTGTCGAGCCTGAAGCCCGAGGCCAACCCGGTCAGCCCCGACCCTGCCGTCCGCGCCGCCGCGGTGGATGCGCTGAGATGGGCGATCGATACCGGGCACCAGCTCGGCAGCCAGACCCTGTCGGGCCCGCTCTACGCCGCGTCCGACGCGTTCACGGGCAAAGCGCCGACCACGGACGAGCTCGCCCGCTCCGCCGATGTGTTGGCGCAGGCCTGCGCCTACGCAAAACCTGCGGGTCAGACGCTGTGTCTCGAGTTCCTCAACCGGTTCGAGGCCTATCTGGTCAACACGGTCGCGCAGACGCTGGCGCTGATCGAGCGCACGGGCGCCGATAATCTCGCGATCGCCTATGACACGCATCATGCGCATATCGAGGAAGGCAGCGCGACCGGCTCGGTCCGCGCCGCGGGCGCGAAGCTTCACCACACGCACATCAGCGAAAGCCATCGCGGGACGCTGGGCACGGGACAGGTGAACTGGCCCGCGATCTTCGGCGGCCTCGACGCGATCGGCTATGCCGGCTGGCTGATGGTGGAAGGGTTCTCGACCGACGTCGAGCCGCTCGCCAAGTCCGCGCATGTCTGGCGCGACGTCTTCCCCAGCAAGGAGGAGGTCGCGCGCGACGGCCTCGCTTTTCTCCGCAAGTGGACTGCCGCGCGCTGAGCCGAAGCGGCGGTGGAAAGCCGCGGCGGCGCTGGCGCTCAGGGCTTTGGGCCAAGCCGCGTTCGTTTGACAGGAGAAGGTCGATGTCCTTGACTACAGCATTCGGAGCCAGCCTCGCCGCGCTGGCCGCCGCCGTTTCGGTCTCACCTGCCTCGGCCCAGCCGCTTCCATCCGTGCCCGTTATTCCGGGCACGACGCATCACATGACGCAGGTGAACGGCGTTCGGCTCCACTATGTCGAAGCCGGGCAAGGCGACCCGGTGCTGCTGCTACCCGGCTGGCCGCAGGATTGGTACGCCTGGCGCAAGATGGTGCCGCTGCTGGTCGCGCAGCATCGCCGGGTGATCGTGCTTGATCCGCGCGGCTACGGTGACAGCGGCAAGCCGGCGAGCGGCTGCGACCTCGACACCGCCGCCGCCGACGTGCACGGCTTCATCGCCGCCACGGGGCTCGCGCGGCCGGGCGGGATCGACATCGTCACACACGATCTCGGTGCATTGATCGGTTATGCGTTGGCCTCGGCCCATCCGGGCGACGTGCGACGGCTCGTCATCGGCGTGGTGACGATCCCCGACCCGAACGCGACGACGCCGATCCCCGACGAGGTCACCAATGTGAAGACCTGGCATGTCGCGTTCAACCGGCTGCCCGGCTTGCCCGAGGCGCTGATGCAGGGCCGCGAGCGCGTGTTCCTGAACTGGTTGTTCGATCACAAGGCAGCGCGGCCGGCGAAGATCGACGCCGCGGCGCGTGACGAATATGTCCGCGCCTTCTCGGCACCGGGGACCATGGGCGCGTTTCTCAGCTATTACCGCGACGCGTTCGGTCCAGCCGGACTGAAGCGCTTGGGCGAGCGCCGCGCGACGCCGCTGCCGATGCCGGTGCTGCTGGTCGGCGGCAAGGAAGGCATGGGCGAGATGCTCGGCGAGAGCTTCCAGGGTCTCGCGACCAACGTGCAGGCGGTCGTGCTGGACGGCTGCGGGCATTATCAACCTGAAGAATGCCCGGTGGAGTTCACGGGCGCGATCGAGCGTTTTTGGCGCTCGACCCCAAAATCTGCACGCTGAGATGGCTGCTGTCCTCCTCGCGCTGCTGGCGGGAGCGATGCTGCCGCTGCAAGCAGCGGTGAACGCCCGCTTCGGTCGGACGCTCGGATCGCCGGTATGGGCCGCAGCGGTGTCTGGCGCGGTGCTGACCGCCGCGCTCGTCGCCATGGGGCTGGTCGCGGTGCGATCGATGCCGCGCACGACCGGAAGTGCTGTGCTCGATCGCGCTCGACCGGTTCGGCGCGCTCGGGCTTGCCGGTCACCCGATCGATCTGCGCCGCAGTGTCGCCGCCGTGCTGATCGTCGCCGGCGCACTCCTGATCAAATGAGGAGAATGGATACCTTTTTCAGCTTCCCAAGCGAGTGGTTGGCAGCTGCTCAGGCGTAGGCGATCCAGCCCCGCCAAGCCATTCCCGCGTAGAACAGTTCGGCGTCACGAAACCCTGCCTCATCCAGCAACGCGCTGTTGCGCGCTTCCGGCACCATGCTGGTCGAAGCGCCCACGGCCGCTCTCGCCTTCACGACCGTATCGCTCGCGACCCCAGACCGTAGGGCATAAGTCGCATAGCGGTTCAACCTGCGCGAGGCGTCGGAGGCCGCAAGGTCGATACATTGGTCCACGAGGATGAACGGCGCCTCAGGTTTGAGGCGGCGCCGCACCTCTTCCAGCGTCGACAATTTGCTCCCGTCATCGGGGATGAGGCCGAGAACAAGGATACATGTCGCCCCGTCGAACGGCCCTGGCGGAGCATCGAGCACCGTTCCCTCGATCAGGCTCAGGCGATCGCCCGCCGCAGGCCCGGCGATCGAGCGTGCGAGGTCCAGCATGGCACTTGCGGGATCGACGCCTACGAAGCTCCAGTTAGGCTCGACACCTGCGAGGTACCTTGTCTCCAGCCCTCCACCGGCACCCACAACCAGCAAGCGGCCATCGCCGGGCATGACTTCGCCAAGCAGGATGCCGATCATCTGAAGCAGTCCGCCGTGGCCGGGGGTGAACGCCGGCGGACCGACATCGACGTACCGATTGACGCGTTCCAGATCGACGAAGTTAGTCTGCAAGTCACTCATGAGGGACGCCCTATCCGGCGGGCATGCGAGCGTCATCCCGCCCATGCATTATGATCTGCTCGTAAAGCAATCGATGCAATCGACCAGCCCGTGCAGACCGAACAGGCCCGTGCGTCAGGAATTGCGGATGATTATGAACAGGCATTGTCTTCTAGGCAGCAATCAAACGCCCATGGGCCTCGTCCTGGTCCGCGTGACAAGCTAGTCACGAAACGTTCGCAAGATGTGCTTGGCCGCGACCTCTGCATCCTCCTCGAGTGCGAAATGCCCGGTATCCAACATGTGGACCTCCGCTTTCGGCAGGTCCGCCCGGTAGGCGTCGGCGCCGGCGGGCAGGAAGATCGGGTCGTTCTTGCCCCAGAGGATGAGCGTCCTGGGCTGGCGCGCCTTCAGATACGCGCGCCACGCCGGATACTGGCGGACATTGTCGTAATAGTCGACGATCAGCGCACGCTGGATGCGGTGCTGCTGGGGCAGGGCCTGTATGAAGCTGTCGAGGCGATAACTCGTGGGATCGACGTTCGCCGGATCGCGGACGCCGGTCAGATATTGGAACTTCGTGCCCTCGGGCGAGAGCATCCCTTCGAGCGCTGCGGACGCCTTGGCGTCCAAGGGACCTGCGGCGCGCGCGCGCATGTCGTGGAGGACATCGGGCGCGATGCCGACTTCATAGGCGTTGGCGTTCTGGATGACGAGCCCGTCGACCATGTCCGGGTGCGCGACCGCCAGGCGGAAGCCGACGGGGCCGCCGAAGTCCTGCATGTAGATGGTGAACCGGGTCAGTCCGACGGCGCGGATGAACCCGTCCATGACGGTGGTGAGATTGGCGAAGGTCGGCGCGAAGCGGGCCGCGCTGGGTGCGCCGCTGAAGCCGAAGCCGGGATAGTCGGGCGCGACGAGGTGAAAGCGCGCGCTCAGCAGCGGCATGAGCGTGCGGAACTCGTGCGACGACGCGGGGAAGCCGTGGAGCAGCAGGATGGTCGGCTTGGCGGGATCACCCGCCTCGCGATAGAAGATGTTGACGCCGTCCACCGCGACCGTCTTGTAGCGGATGTCGGTGGCCGGCGTGGTGCGTTGCTGCGCGACGGCGACGGACGAGCCGGTCGCCGCTGCAATCCCCAGTGCGGCCGCCACGATCGTGCCGGTCAGGCGGCGTGTCGCCCGCTTGGAGCGGGCAGGGGAGGTGGCATCGGTGGTCTTCATGGCGTGATGTCCTTTCAGAACATGCTGTTGCGATTGGCGGCGTGGTCGGGGATGGGCTGCTTCACGTCCCAGTGTTCGACGATCCTGCCGCGCTCCAGGCGGAAGATGTCGACGATCGCGTTGCCGCGATCGCCCGGATGGAGCTTCTCGAGCACATGCAGGATGACGAAGTCGCCGTCCGCAAAGGCCTGGCGAACATTGCTGTGCGCGTCCGGGTAGTTGGCGCGGAGAAAGGCGACGAACTTGGCGAAGCCTTCCCTGCCGTCGTCCGACGTCGGGTTGTGCTGGACATAGCGCGCGCCAAGGTAGCGGCCCGCCTCGGCATAGTTCTTCCGGTTCAGGCCCGCATCGTAGAAAGCCAGCACGACGCGCTTGTTCGCCTCGGCCGCGCCCTCGGCGGCTCGGCTTGGCTGAGGGGCGGCCAGCATCAGCCCGCCCAGCGCCAGCCCGCAAAGGGCGAGCGCGCCGGCTGTGAAGGGTCTGTTCTTTCGCATGAGGCGTTCCTTGCTTCGCGTTCGTGGAGGACGGGTCAGCCGAGTTCGACCCAATCGCCGGGCTCGCGGACCTCGATCGCGACGCCGGAGCCTGCGCCGGCGGCGTGCAGCCTGCCCACCGGATCGTTGGTCTCGATGTATCCCGGCGGCCGGTGCAGCGCGCCGTAGTGGATCGGCGTGATCGCGCGCGCAGCCAGCATCCGCGCGGCCTTGACCGCCTCCTCCGGCGTCATCACCGCCTCCTGCTCCCTCGGCGGCTGCAGGAACGGGAAGTCGACCAGCGCGCCGTTGATCGGCAGGAAGGCGTGGTCGAACGGCCCGAACGCGCGGGCGATGCGCCACCAATAGCTGTGGAACAGCGTGTCGCCGGCATGGATGATGCGCTTGCCGTCCGCCTCCACGATCCAGCCCACCTGCGGGTCACCGAAGCCGTCAACCGCGGGCACGGCGTGAAGGGTGAAGGGACCGGCCTGGTGGCTGGTCCACGCGTCGACGACGCGAACGTCCAGCGACACGGTACCCAACGCCTTCTCGGCATGGGCGGTAAGCTCCAGGTCCGGCCCCGATCCAGCCGCCGGCACCGGCCGGAACACCGGCGCGCCCTCGCGCAGAGCGTCGGCGAGCGCGACCGGGTCGGCATGATCGGCGTGAAGGTGCGTCAGCAGCCCCGCCACCGCACGCGCCGGCTCGGCTGCGAGGGGAAACGGCTGCCGATCGTCACGCACCGGCAGTTCGGACGTGTCTAGGATATAGTCGATCAGCAGCGTGTCGTCGCCGCGCTCGATCTCGATGCCGGACCAGCCAAGTCGTCTGATGCGCATGGTCGTTCTCCTAGGCTTGTTGAGAAGCGTGTCGTCGGGGGGAGGATGCGGTAGCGCCGCGGCAGTCGATCGTGAGCGCCAGGGTCCAGATCGCGAGGCCGCCTAACGCCAGCCCGGCAGCCACCCAGCCAGTAGATGTCCATCCCCAGCCGGCGTTGATCGCGAGGCCACCGAGCCAGGGCCCGATCGCGTTGGCGGTGTTGAACGCCGAATGGTTGAGCGCGGCAGCGAGCCCCTGCGCGCGGCCCGCGACGTCCATGAGCCGGGTCTGGAGCAGCGTGCCGAGCGCGCCGCCCAACCCGATCGCGACGACGATCGCGGCCATCGACCACAGCCGCTGCGCCGCGAGAGGGTAGATTGCCGCCGTCACCGCTGCCCAGAGCAGCAGCGCGCCCGCGGCCGGCATCGGTGTCCGGCCCGCGAAACGGGGCACCAGGAGGTTGCCGAGCGTCATCCCGACGCCGAACAGCGCCAGCACGAACGGCACGGCGAGCGCGGGCGCGTGCGTCACCGCGGTCAGCGTCGGCACCAGGTAGGTGTAGATCGCGAACATCCCGCCAAAGCCGATCGCGCCGATGCCGAGGGTCAACCACACCCGTCCGCTACGTAACGCGTCCAGCTCCGCCACAAACGGGGCATCCGGGCGGCCCTGGTCGCGGGGAACCAGCGCCCACACCGCCGCGACGGTGGCGGCGGCGAGCGCCGCGACGACGACGAATGACGCGCGCCAGCCGCCCAGCTGCGCAAGCAGGTTGGCGGCGGGCACGCCGACCACGGTGGCGACCGTCAGCCCGGCCATCACCCGGCCGACCGCGACCGACCGCCGGTCGTCCTCGACCAGGCTGGCCGCCACCAATGCCGCGAGGCCGAAATAAGCGCCGTGCGGCAGGCCGCTGAGGAAGCGGAAGAACAACAGCCAGCCGAACGACGGCGCGGCGGCGCTGAGCAGGTTGGCGACCGCAACCCACGCCATCAGCGCGATCAGCATCGTGCGGCGACTGAGGCGCGCGCCACCGACCGCGAGCAGCGGCGCGCCGACGACGACGCCGATCGCGTAGGCGCTGATCGCGCGGCCGCCGGTCGGCAGGTCGACATGGAGGTCGCGGGCGAACAGCGGCAGGATGCTCATCGTCGCGAACTCGGTCGTGCCGATCGCGAAGCCGCCGAGCGCCAGCGCGCCATGGACGATGCCGCTGTGACGCGGGACGCTGGCAGGAGGATTCACGAGCCGACCTTTCAGTAGGCGACCGACATGCGCGCGCGGTGGTGCGCGGGCCGCTCTGCCTCGTCGAGCATAGCGACGGCGTAGTCTTGTAGCGAGATGCGGCTCTCGCCCGCCTCGTCGGTCATCAGCTGGTCGCCGCCGACGCGGTAGCGCCCGGTGCGCTCGCCCGGTTCGAGATGCGCGGCCGGGCTGACGAACACCCAGTCGAGATCGGTCTCGGCGCGCAGCTGATCGAGGAAGGCCGCGGTCCTGAGCGCGCCCGCCTTCCACTCGGCCGGGAAGTCGGGCTGGTCGATCACTCGCTGGCCGGGCGCGATCTCCAGCGTGCCCGCGCCGCCGACCACCAACAGGCGATCGACGCCCGACGCCCTGACCCCGTCGATGATCGCCTGCGTGCCGGTGCCGTCGGGATCGCGGCTGGGGTTGAAGGCGCTGATGACGACATCGTGGCCGGCGACCGCCTGCGCCAGCGCGTCGGCGTTCGTCGCGTCGGCCTGTACGCCGCGCAGCGTCCCGGCCGACGGCAACGCCGACAGGCCGGTGACGATCGCGGTTACGTCTTGGCCGCGGTCGAGGGCTTCGGCGAGCAGCTTGGCGCCGACGAAGCCGGTGGCGCCGATCAGGGCGACCTTCATGCGATTAACTCCTCTTGGCAGGACGGGGTGAGCGACATGGCGGCAAGTGCTTCGACGAACACGTCGGGGCGGCCGTAGAAATCCTCGTGCGGCACCCGGACCAGCTCGGGTCCGTTCTCCAGCACGAAGCCGGGAAAGCCGCTCAGTCCGGCTCGCGCCATGAACCTGCGGGTGCGTTCGATGTGGTCCGCCGCGGCGTCGGGCGCGAACGCCGCCGCGAAGGCGTCCTGGTCAAGGCCGATGCCGGCAGCGACGACGGCGAGGACGTCGGATTCGACCACGCGCAGGCCGGCGACGTAGTGCGCCTGCTGGATCGCGTGCAGCATCCGGCGTTCGGCGCCGGGTTCTAGCTCGCCCGCGGCCAGCACCGCTGCGATCGTCGGCTGCGACCAGAAGACGGTGGCATTGTCGCCGAGCAGGCCGTTCAGATAGGCGTCGCCGAACTGCTGCCCCGTGAGCGCGCCGATCCGCGCGTCGCTTTGACGGATGTACGCCAGCTTCTCGCGCGCGAGCCTGGTCGGCGCATCCCACAGCCCGCCGCCGTGTAGCGACAGCGGAATGCCGGCCGCCGCGACCGCATCGACCATCGGCGTCACGGCGTAGCACCAGCCGCAGAGCGGGTCGTAAACATAGTGCAACACGGGGTTGGGCATCGGACCCTCCATCTTCCTGGACAGAACCGGAAATAGGAGCTTCACTGTTGTCCGATTAGCGGGGCATCCCAGCAAACTCCTTGAAGCAGGACTAACGGATGGAGGATCTTCGCCAGTATG
Organism: Sphingomonas sp.; assembly: GCF_965200105.1. Lineage (GTDB taxonomy): Bacteria > Pseudomonadota > Alphaproteobacteria > Sphingomonadales > Sphingomonadaceae > Solisphingomonas. The sequence continues at coordinate 1,349,181 of NZ_CBDATN010000002.1, read as the reverse complement.
CGGTGTTCGCCGAGACCGTCTCAGCCGGGTCGATGAGCGCCGCCGCCCGACGGCTGCGGATGACGCCGTCGGCGGTCAGCCAGACCCTCCGCGCCCTGGAAGCGCGGACGGGGATCGTGCTGTTGCATCGCTCGACGCGCAAGCTGACGCTGACCGAGGCGGGAGAACGCTGCCTGCCTTATTGCCGCCGCCTCCTGGAGGCGCGCAACGGGGCGGCCGCTTCGCTGGAGCAGGCACGCGATGCCCCGACCGGCGAACTCCGGGTCGCGGCGCCGATCGGTTTCGCGGCGCACATCTCGCCAGCGCTCGCGCCGGTGCTCGCCGACTGGCCCGGGCTGCGCCTCAAGCTGATCCTCGACGACAGGCTCGTCGACCTGATCGACACGCGGGTCGACCTGGCGGTACGGGTCGGCGGGCTGCCGGACACGGACTGGATCGGCCGCAAGCTCTGCGACTTCGAGGGCATTCTCTGCGCGTCCCCCGCCTATCTCGGCCGGCGCGGCGCTCCCGCGACGCCGGCTGACCTGGCGGGACACGACTGGCTGGCGATGGAAGGGGAGAATGACGGCGCAGCCCGCGGGAACGGCGAGCGCGAGCCCGAGCCACAGGCGGCGCTCAACCTCACGGACGGCAAAGGCCGGCGAGAGCGCGTGCCGTTGGCGATCCGCATCGGCACCACCAGCCAGGTCGCCCTCCACCAGTTGTGCGAGGAGGGAATGGGGCTGGCGTCGTTGTTCCATCCCGATGCCCGCCCAGCACTTGAGCAGGGCAGGCTCGTGCGTCTGCTGCCCGACTGGCGACTGCCCTCCGCGCCGGTGACGATGATCATGCCCAAAAGCGGGGGCGGGGTGGCCAAGGTCTGCGTCGCCGCCGATGCGCTACTACGCTATTTCGCCGCGCTGCCCGCGGCTGGGGCAATGTCCGGAAAGGTCGAGCGGATTCAGTCGCGCGACATCTGATGGGGTGCCCCAATTTTGAGCGAGCGAGCGCGTCGAACCGGCCCAAACACAGCTTTTCGCGATCAATACGATCAGCTATCGGCGCCAGCGCCCGTGAAACAATCAGGTCTTGGCTCGCCCGGATGCAGGAAGCGAAGTTCGACCTCCAGATCGATCAGATCACCCACGTCGTTCGAGCGAAATGTTCAGGGTTCTGGTCGCTTGATGAGGCAAGGAAGTATCTTGAGCAACTGGCCGATGCGATCAGCCGGGCGCGCGTGTGCGAGCAAGGCGCTCGTGTTCTGATAGATAACAGTACGGCTTCGGTTCAAGCCCTTGTAGCGATCGATGAGATCGGCAAGGTGATCAATCGCGTGTACGCGCCAACTGACAGGCTGGCGATCATTGTAGGTTCCCAGCTGTTGAAACGACAGATGGATCGTCTGCCCAAAGTAGCGATGACACGCATCTTTACGAACTTGGATGACGCAGACGACTGGCTGCTGTCGAACGATCCCGCTTGATGCAACTCTATCCTTAGCCCTGTCGAGGTCGCATATCTTTCGTCTCGGCAGGCGAACGAGTAGAAAGGCTTCAACGCGCGAACGGTGGCATCAGCGCAGCTTCAGGTTGTCCACCTGAAGCCCCTCGACGGATGCGCCAATGACCAGGGCCGGCGTGAGACAGCCTGTGCGTAGCTTCGCTGCACTGCGATCGAGCATGTGCAGCGCGACCTCGACGATGATCGCAGCCGTCGCGGTATAGCCGGGGTGCCCCGTCCCTTCGATCGTCGCAACGCCCACGGCGGCGTTCTCGCTGGTGGCGCGCGCCTCCACCGTCCATGCCCAGTCTTCGAGGTAAGAGTCGGACGGTCCCGTGCCTGCCTCGGGCAGGATCCGACGCAGGCCCGCAGCAGCCGCTTCACGTACTGGCAGCGGCAAGTCCGTTGCGGCGACGGCGAGGTGCTGCAATCCGCCCTTGACCTTGGCGCGCAGCTTGCGGCCGAGCGCACCGCCCAACGTTGGGTCACCCATGTCCTCGCCTTCCACATAGGGCGCGGGATGATACGGCGCGCTACGTTCGGCCGCGAGCAGAGCGGCGGTGCGGCGAATGATTGGCGGGTTCAGAAAGGCGACGGGCGGGACGGGCCCCAGCACGCGGCCGTTGGCATCGTCATCGCCGAAATGCAGTCGGTCCGACGCCGCTCCCTTACTGGCATCCTCCGGAAGCAGCGCGTCGGCATGCCCGACGAGCGATGCGTCGGGATCGTCCAGCATCGCGACGATGCTCGCCAGCGTGCCTGCAGACACCTGCTGCTTGAACGGCACGCCCCCGTCCGGGCGGCGGGTGAACGTGACGGTGACGACGACATCCTTGATCGGCTCGGAAGCGCCGGGGCCATCAGGACCCGCTCCGTCGCCCGCGGCACGACGGCAGGCGATCAAGGTGGTCAGATCGGCCGGCATCGCCTCCCAGCCGGCCATTTGCACTATCTGAACGCCGGCGCGCTTCGCAGGCTCGTCGAACCGGTCGATGACCCGGCGCAAAAGCGGAATTTCACCGCTCAGGTCGACATAGGACGTGCCCGCGTCGACACAGGCGGCGATCAGGTGCGGCGCCTTTTGCGTATACGGCCCTGCCAGATTCAGCACCACCGCCGTCCGCTGCGCCAACGCCTGCAACGACGCCGCGTCGTCGAGGTCCGCAACGACGATATCGACGTCCGCGAGATCAAGTTCGGCCAACACCTTCGCGACCTCGTCGCGGTTCCGGCCGACCGCTGCCCAGCGTCGTTTGCCGTCCGGCGAGCGTAGCAGCGCGTCGATGGCGGCGACCTGTTTGACGACGAGACGTCCGGTGAGACCCGTGGCGCCGAAGACGGCCAGGTCGAATTCACGTTGGTTCTCGGGAGAACTGCTCGACAGCTCAGAAACCTCGTTCATACCTGTTGTCCTGTTGAAACGTAGCAGCAACAGTCAGCGCAAACGGGCAAAGCGGCGCTGGTATCCTCTGATCGCCGCAACAATTCGTTGGCAGATGAAGTCGCAGGAGGAGGCACGCCACCGAAAGCGGCGGCTCCAGCCCACGCGGACTGCAGTCGGGCGCGAAGGAACTGACCGATATCATCCAGCGCCGTCGTGCTGGTCGTCAGATGCTCGTACATGCTCGGGAAGACATGGATCATGCCCGCCCCAATCTCCATGCGGGCATCGCCGCCGCTCGCCTCGACACGTTCCATGACCCTGGTAGAATCGTCGAGCAGCACCTCGTCTTCACCCACATGGATGAGCAACGGCGGGAGCGCGGACAAGTCCGCGAACACCGGCGAGGCGCGAGGATCGCGCGCCGAGCCTTCCCCTAAATAATTGTGGACCGCCGCCGCCAGCATGTCTCGGGTCAGCAGCGGATCGTCGTCGGCCTTGCTGGTCATACTTGCGCCCGAAAGCGACAGGTCGGTCCACGGTGACATCAGCGCCAGGCCGCGCGGCTGTGGGCCGGAGGAAAGGGCGGCATCATGCGCGCCGTGGCTCGCAATGGCGAGCGCCAGCCCGCCGCCAGCGGAATCGCCAACGAGAGCAAAATGGTCGAAGCGCGCGGCAATCGCCCGAAAGGTCGAGACGCCGTCATCGAACGCCGCCGGGAACGGTCGCTCCGGGCCGAGTCCATAGTCGGGGATGAACGCGCTGGCGCCCGATCGCGCAACGATCTGACTAACGAAGGCGCGATAGGCCCAGGCCGCGCCCACGACATAGGCGCCGCCATGAAAATAGAGGAGGGCCGCATCGCCACGCTCAGCGGGGTGACACCACCAGCCGGGCACGCCGCCCACGATCTCCGGCTCGAACGACACGTCCGTTGCCGCATCCAGCTTGGAGAGCATGTCGTCATAGGCTGCTCGCCCCTCGGGACCGCCGGTCAATGACGGGCCAAGCTTCAACATAGCCCGGATACCGGTCATTTTCGTCCGGTCGGCCAAGCCCGCTTCGCGGCGATGCAGAGGCATTAGGTCATATCCTGTTTATCAAAGGTAATCGCACTCGGGCGCTACCGTGCGGTGAGGCTGCCGTCGACCGTCAACGCGGCAGCCGTGCCCGCTGGTTGATCCGTCCGCCGATCGGCCGCTTCGCCACGATCGAGGAACTCGCCGCGACGATCACCTCCTTGGCAAACGACGGCGCCGCGTCTGTAACCGCCGCGATGATACCCATCAACCGCGGCCTATTCGGCGCGTCCACCATCCTGTCCGCCCCGCAGCCAAAGGCGGCGAGTAGCGTCGCTTTGCGGCGGGAAGGCGAGCCGAACGGCCTTAAGCCGACGATCGACTTCCACGCTCAAGGCTGCGCGATCGTGTGGGGCGTGATCGTATAGCCAAATGGGTCGCGGAACGCGAAGTAGCGGCCAAACGGCCCGTCCTTGGGCGCGAAAACGATCGGCGTGCCCCGCGCTACAAGACGGTCATGCAAGGCGTCAGCGTCGTCGCAGCCGAACCAGAGAGCGATGCCCCGGCCAAGCTCGTCCTTATTGCCCAGGTCGACCAAGGGTGTGCGCACGGCGAACGGGATTGGCTTCGTGTCGAACACGACGGCACCCGGCGGTCCGTTGGCGGCGACCTTCAGCCCGACGACCTCGGTGTAGAAGGTCCGTGCCGCCTCGAGGTCTTCGGCTTGAATGCCGATGAAATCCGGACCGAACAAATGGGGCATGACTGAGCTTTCCTCGACTGACGCGGCATCGTATCGTCAGGTCACTGATATATGTAAGGCTCCTGATATGTCAAACGAGCAAGCTGCCTCGCGGATAGGCGACCCGTATGCGACGATCGGCTTTGCATTGAAGCAGGCCCAGCAGGCGCTTCGCACCCGCCTGGACTTCGGCCTGCGTGAGATCGGGCTTACCACGTCCCAATATGCGGTTCTCGCCTCACTGGAGGCCGAAACCGGCGCTTCCAATGCCGTGCTCGCGCGCCGCGCCTTCGTCACTCCGCAATCGATGCAGGCGATCCTGGTCGGACTTGAACGCGCCGGATTCATCGCGCGGACAGCTCATCCCGAACACCGACGAGTCCAGAGGACCGAACTGACCGCGTCCGGTCGTGGCGTCCTCGAGATGGCCTCCGGGATCGTGGCCGATGCCGAAGCGCGCGTCCGGAACGCTGCGGCGCCGCTTGATACCCTGGAGGTCACCGCAATGCTGCTGCGCCTCGCAAAGGCACTCCGTTGAGCAGCGCGGGGTCGGGCACTCTCGACGACGCCGTCTCCCGTGGACTTGCCGCCGGCTGGCGTGATCCTCAGATCGCCAGCGCATCCGGAGCGCCGGCGGGCATCGCGGCCAGATCGGCTGGCTTGCCGAAAACACCCCAGTTTTCCTCCTCGACCTCATGTATGCGGCCCATCGCCTCGATCTCGACCACGACGGCGTCCGCATCGACCTTGCGGCTGCGACAGGTGAGAACCACGTCACCGCCATGACGGGCGATGCTGACCGCGGTGTTGCGGCCCAGGCCGCGGCTGCCGCCGGTCACGAGGGAGCCAGTGGTCAGGCACTCGCACTCACCTCGCGCAGGAAATCGAGCAGCTTATCGTTGACGCGGCTGGTTGCCTCCATCTGCGGCCAATGCCCGATCCCTTCGAGCGGGAGGAAACCGCACAAGTCTGACATCAACTTCCTTATGTCAGCTTCCGAAGGTGCGCGCAGCGGTGCAGGAAGCGTCTGCGTCCCGTACCTCCTTTGCCATCGCGCAGTTCGGGATAGAAAACCGGGAACAGCTTTTTGGTAAGTATGTGCTTTCTTTCACCATCGCCGTCATCGATAGCCGCCTCCGACAACAGTTTTGTTCCAGGCAAGCTTACGACGGCTTCATGGCCGAGATGTCGGCTATCCGCACCAATGTTCCAGCTTGCGGTGCGGCCGAGATCATGGCGTCGACTAATGCTTCGCATTCGGGCTGACCCGTAGCCAGCAGCTCGCGAAACGACCGGACGCGGGACATGGACCAGAGCACTGCCGCAAACGTTGACGCCGGCGCACGGTCGATCAGCGTCTTGGTCCGGGGATAGACAGGGTAGCCCAGAGCCTTGATCAGCCCGAAGCTGGCGTGAACACCGCGCGCCAAGGCGGACGCTTCCTTCCACGATGCGCCGCCGCCGCGCTTCACACCGGCCACGGAGACGCTCTCGAAGGCCACGCACAGCGGGACGTGGCAGCGAAGCCATGAGGGCATGTCGCGTTCCACCGTGGCCGGCAGCCCTGCTGCGTGGAACAGGGCCACCCAACGCTCCTGGTCCATGAGGGTCTTCTGGCCCCCTGCGCCGATGGTAGCCTTGAGCCAGCCGTCCCCGTCCAACGTCGCCTGGACGAAGTTCATGCCAAACGCGCAGCGCTCGGGACCAACCGCTGCGCACAGGCGCTCGGGATCGAAGGTGTTGAACATGAATTGGACGCACCGGGCGGCGCTGCGCCGCAAGGCCGGAAGCACCGCGTCGACCTGATGCGCCAGGAGCGTGACGATGACGAGGTCGAACGGGATCTGCTCGTCGAGCGCATCCGTCACGTGGACGCCTGCCCGCTCGCCTTTCACGTCGATGATGGCGCCGTCGCGCCGGAGCTGTTCGAGGCGCTTCGAGCCTGGCCGCGCGACGACGGTGACGTCGTGGCCGCCGGTGCGGGCCAGCTGAAAGGCGAACGTGCTCCCGATGTTGCCAACACCAAGTACGGCGATGCGAAGAGATGATGCGGGTGGGGCGACTGACATGGCCGGTGTCTTGGACCCGCCACGGGCGGAAGGGAACCGCTCCATCAGAGCCGGTCGCTCGAAGAGGCGGCTTGGACTGTTCGCTCGCTACATCGCGCCGTGTGAAAATCGCCGGGTTTCACTGCCCGTCTCCAATCCCGAAAACTCCGTCTCTCGCATTGGCGCTCTTGATCAACTTCTCGGGGCGTGGCCGCTGGAGGGCCTGCTCGATTCAGCGCGGACCTGGGATGGTGAAACCGCCGTCGACGAGCAGCGACTGGCCGGTGACGAAGCGCGCCTCCTCGGTGCACAGCCACACCGCGACATCGGCGATGTCTTCCGGCGTCCCCACCCGGCCGAGCGCCGCGCGCGCCGCGAGCGGCGGAATGATGTCGTCGCCGTGCGCGCGCAGCATCGGTGTGTGGATGACGCCGGGATTGATGTTGTTGATGCGGATGCCGTGCGGCCCCGCTTCCAGCGCGATCGCCCGGATCATGGCGTCCAGCCCTGCCTTGCTCGCTGAATAGCCCGAGGTGCCGACGGTGGCGGCCGTGGACAGGAAAGACGAAGTGTTGACGATCGCGCCGCCATGGCCGGCCGGCACCATCGCGCGCAGCGCCGCGCGGGTCACCAGCCATGGCCCTTTCAGGTTGATGGCGATCAGCTCGTCGAACGCCGCTTCGTCCATGTCGACGATCGGGCCACCCTTGCCCTGGATGCCGGCATTGTTGAACAGGCAGTCGAGCCGCCCGAACCGCTCGACCGTGGTGGCGACGATCCGCTCGGCATCGTCGGAGCGCGATACGTCGCCGGCGACCACCAGCGCCTCGCCGCCTTCCGTGCGGATCGCCGCTGCATTGGCGTGTAGCGGTTCCTCGCGGCGGCCGATCAGGGCAACGCGCGCGCCCTCACGTGCGAAGGCGCGGGCGGAAGCTTCGCCGATGCCCGTGCCGGCCCCGGTGACGATCGCGACCTGACCTTCGAGACGACGACCATTGTTCATTCTGGATACCCTCTCTCGATTAGGCTAGGGATGTGGTCCTCCGTGGACCGCGACATAAGTCGTCTCCACGCTAACAGGCCATTGCCTTACAACCACCAATGACCAGCCGTCTCCGCCCCGGCGACTTCGCCGAGATCACTGCCTTCGCGACCGTCGCGCAGGCCCGCAGCTTCCGTCGAGCCGCACGCGACCTCGGGCTGGCGCCGTCGACGCTCAGCCATGCCGTCAAGGCGCTCGAAGCGCGGCTCGGCGTGCGCCTGCTGCATCGCACGACGCGGTCCGTCGCCCCGACCGAGGCGGGCGCACGGCTGCTCGCCGACCTCGCGCCCGCGCTGGCGGCACTCGACGGCGCGGTGGCGGGTGCGGGACGGCTGGAGGGAGAGGTGGTCGGCACGGTGCGGCTCGCCGCCCCACGCGTCGCGATCCGCACGCTCGTGGGACCGGCCATGACGCACCTTGCGCGCATCTGTCCGCACCTGACGCTGGAGGTGCGTACGGTCGAGCACCCCGGCGACATGGTCGGCGACGGCTTCGATCTCGGTATCCAGCTCGGCGACACGATCAGCCAGGACCTGGTTGCGGTCGCCCTGACCCCCTCGTTCAAGACAGCGATCGTCGCGTCGCCGGCTTATTTCGCCGATCGCGCCGTGCCGATCCATCCCAGGGATTTGACCCGTCACGCTTGCATCGGCTGCTGCAGCGGTCCCGGCGGGTCCCTCTATCGATGGCGGTTCGGCAAGGACGATCAGGAGTTGCTGATCGACGTGTCGGGACCGCTGGTGACGGACGATCCCGATCTCATGCTCGCCGCTGCCCTTGAAGGCATTGGCCTATGGCACGGCGTCGAGCATCTGGCGCACCCTTACATCGAGGATGACCGGCTGGTGCGGGTGCTGGCGGACTGGTCGCCCAGCACTCCAGGCTTCTTCGTCTGCTATACCAGAGGCGCGCCGCTCGCACCCGCCGTTCGGGCCGTCGTCGACGCGCTCAAGAACGTCGGGCGACGCTGAAGGGCGATCGATTGCTTTCCCGAAACCAAGTTCTGGAGAAACACCGGTCGCCTTGATCGCCGCTGCCGCACGGTCACCCAGACGGAGCGGGCACAGCGAACGCCTTGAGCATCGTGCAGGTGGCCGTGTACGCCGCCGCCAGCAAGGTCAGGGCGACGAGGCCTTCGCGGCCGAACGCCTGCTCCGCCTTCGCATAGGTCGCATCGCCAACGACCCGCTCCCACGCGAGTTCGAGTGTGAAACGCTGGGCTGCCCGTTCATCGTCGCCAAGCTGATCGCACGAGTCACCGGCGGCGAGGGCGGCGACCACATCCGGTGAGAAACCCACCTGCGACGCAACCGCACGGTGTGCGTAGGTTTCGTAAGGTGACGCCCAGACCGCTCCGACCGACAGGATCACGATCTCGCGCACGCGCTTCGATAGCGGTGTCGCGTGCTCCTCGGCCTCGTGGAAGCCAATGAACCCGCCGCCGATGGCGGGCGCGTAGAGAAGGGCGTTGAACGGTCCGATCAGCTCGCCGCCGTCGGTCTGGCTGGTGAACGGGGCTGCTCGACCCAGCCGCCCTTCGACAAGCCGGGCATAGAGCGCGCGGGCGTCGGGCCCGAGGCTTGCGGGCGGTTGCAGCGGCAGGCGGCCACCCAGACCGGGGGCGTCCATCAGCCCTGTCCCTTCATGCGCGTGTCGAACCCGGTATTCGGATCGACGGTCCGGCCGAAGGCCCACCAATTCTCCCACGGCACTTCGGTGATCGCCATGAGTAGGTCCTCGCGGCGAAGGTCCGAACGCTTCGTCACCTCGTCGGCTACCGCTTCGAAGAAGCGCTCCTTCGTTTCCTTGGGTCGCGTGTTGAAGAAAAAGTGGATGAACATCATGTCCGGGCTGCGCGGCACGCCGAAATAGTTCGGGTCGTAGACCATGTTGCCGGGCTTGTGCTCGTTGAAGAATTGGTCCCACGTGTCGTCCGGCACACCGAGCACGTTCATCATGGCGGCGTGGATGCCGTCCGACACGGCCTTCTTGTACGCCGCGTCCTTTCCTTCATGCATCTGGATATAGACCATGGGCATGTGCGCTCTCCTCAATCGGGCGGGTAGGGATCCAAGCTAGGCCCTCCGCGTTCGGCCAAGAAGACCCGGTCTTATCCTGGTATCGGCTAGTACCAGTCAGGAGCGTGCGTGAGCGGCAACAAGCCATTGGGCGATTTCCTGCGGTCTCGGCGGCATCGCCTCGATCCTGTCGCGCTGGGCCTCTCCGATACGCGGCGGCGGCGGACGCCTGGGCTGCGGCGCGAGGAGGTCGCCGACCGGGCCGGGATCAGCTGCGAATGGTACGTCAAGCTGGAGCAGGGCCGCGAGGTATCGGCGTCGGCCGGAACGATGGCGGCGCTTGCCCGGGCGCTCGGCCTCGACGAGGCCGAGACGGCTCACCTGCACAGGCTGGCTCCGCGGAATGCCGATCGGCCGTTCGTTCGTGAGACGGTGCCGGAGATCGTCGCCATCATCGTCAGGAGCCTGCCCGAGCCCGCCTATGTCACCGGATTGCGCTGGGACGTACTGGCGTGGAATGCCGCTGCCGACGAGCTGTTCGGGTTCACCTCCATGGACGAGGGTGAACGGAATATCCTTCGTTACATGCTGACGACCTCCGACGCACAGGCGCTGTTCGGCAGTGACTGGGCGCAAGAGGCTCAACGGATGATCGCACTGTTCCGCGCGACTTACGATCAGCGGGCGGGCGATCCGGCCTTCGAGAAACTGGTGTCAACCTTGAGCGAGGCGTCCGACGAGTTTCGGGGCTGGTGGTGTTCTCACCAGGTCGCATCGCCGGCGGCGGGTACTAAAACGCTGCATTCCACCGGCCGGAATGGCAAGATGTACATCTACGCCAGCTTCCAGGCGAACGATGATCCGGCGTTGAAACTGGCCCTGTACACCCGCTGGACGGCTCACTGACTTATGAGTTCAGCTTAGCCGGGTTTTCCAGAACATGACCTTTCTTAAAAATGTGGGCTGACCGAACCAGGCTCCGTTCGGTCGTCGCTCAAAGGTCTCAAAGCCGCGATACTGTCAGCCACGAGGAATGAACGGATGGCCAGTTTCGGAAGCGGCTAGCGGGCGCTGGATGTCGCCTTTTGAGTCAAGCGGGTCACTAGAGGTAACCAGTGAGCGGTTGAGACGCGGCGCTCGACATTGCCCCGCGCCTGCGCTGCTCCGAGGAGCACCACGCGCGTCCCGTCATTGCGTTGGCGGCGATGATCACCAGCGAGGGCGTGTGTTGCTTTGCTCTGGTCCGTTGCGATCGCAGCAGCGTATAAGCTGCGCCTTGGCATTGAGCAGGCAGTGACGGAGGGGATGATGGCACAATCGGCGAAGAAGCGCGGCAAGGACGAGACCGCGGCGGCGGAGAAGAAGGTGAAGGCGACCGACAAGCCCGCCGGTGGCGCGCGCGGCGGCATCACAGCGCCGGTGACCCCATCCGCGGAGCTGGCAGAGATCGTCGGCAAGAAGGACCTGCCGCGTAGCGAGGTCGTCAGCAAGATGTGGGAATACATCAAGAAGCACGATCTGCAGGATGCCAAGGACCGGCGCCAGATCAACGCAGATGACAAGCTCGCCAAGATCTTTGGCAAGAAGTCGGTGAGCATGTTCGAGATGAACAAGCACCTCAGCGCCCACCTCACCGCCGTCAAGGGCTGAAGCCGAGCTTCTCGCCTCCTCATCGGGCAGTGACGATCGAGCGGATCAGTCCGTCGCTCGCGCGGCGCATCGCACTGGCCGCGCAGGGCTTCGGTGCGAAGCGTCCGGCGGTGGCGCGTCCAGCCCAGCTGCTCCGCACGCTCGACCGGTTGCAGCTGCATCAGATCGACAGCGTCAACGTGCTCGCGCGCGCGCATTACCTGCCCGCCTTCTCGCGGCTGGGTGCCTATGATCGGGCCGATCTCGACCGGCTTGCCTGGGGGCCGAGGCGTCAGCGCCGGTTGTTCGAATATTGGGCGCACGAGGCGTCGCTGCTGCCGTTCGCGCTCCATCCGCTGCTGCGCTGGCGAATGGCGCAGGCCGATCGCGGTGAGGCGGGATGGAACCGGATGCGCGTCTATGCGACCGAGCGCCGCGAGGAAGCTATGGCGTTGCTCGACCGCATCCGGATCGAAGGCCCGCTCGCGGCGGCCGACTTCGAGAGTCACAAGGGGCAGTCGGGCTGGTGGGAGTGGAGCGACACCAAGCGCTCGCTCGAGTGGCTGTTCTGGGCAGGCCACATCACCACTGCCACGCGGCGCGGCAGCTTTGAGCGCGTCTACGACCTGACCGAGCGGGTCATTCCCGCTCACGTGCTGGCGCAGCCGACGCCCACCGACGCGGACGCGCACTGCGCGCTGATCGAACGTGCCGCGGCGGCGCACGGAGTCGCTACCAGCGGCGACTTGCGCGACTATTTCCGCCAATCCCCCGAGCAGGCGGCGGGCGCGATCAAGACACTGGCAGAGCAAGGTGTGCTGATCCCCGTGGATGTCCCCGGGTGGCGCCAGGCCTGGCTGCATCGCGACGCACGCCGTCCCCGCCGGATAGATGCGCAGGCGCTGCTTGCGCCGTTTGACCCGCTGATCTGGGCACGTGATCGCACCGAGCGATTATTTGGGTTCCGATACCGGATCGAGATCTACGTTCCGGCGGAGCAGCGTCGGCACGGCTATTACGTGCTGCCGTTTCTACTCGGCGACCAGCTGGTGGCGCGCGTTGATCTAAAGGCTGATCGGCAAGCGCGCAGGCTCCTTGTGCAGGCGACTCATGTTGAGCCAGACACGCCGGGCCACGTGCACGAGGCCCTGCGAACCGAGCTTGCGACCATGGAAGACTGGCTGGGGTTCAGATGACGACGGCAATAAGCCGTCCACCCGGCTGTCGTCGTCCGCAACCCATTGTGGAAACGAGATGAACAGGCGTCCGATTCTGGAGTGTGCCGCTGCCATGCTGAGCGTCCGGAGCTGGGTCACCAGGCTGCGACAGGTTGCTCGTCGACATCGTAGGACGGCGCGTGTTGCATCGATTGATCGCTGTCGCTAGTTGACCGCACCCGCTTGGACCCGGTGAGACCCCGGGTGGCTATTCCGGCCGCCGATCCGCCGGACAACGCACCTGCATCCGGCCTCACAGCCACAGCGCACACGGATGTCGTGATTGCGGACTGCTATATGACTTTGTCTATCTCGCATTATCGTGCCGAATGGTTCGGCGGCTTACACGCCATGCGGCGGGACGTTTTGGCCGGGATGGTCGGCACGTTCGCCCTCGTCCCCGAGGTGATCGCCTTCTCGTTCGTGGCCGGCATCGATCCGGAGGTCGGCCTGTTCGCCTCCTTCGTGATCGGCATCGTCATCGCCTTCGCCGGTGGACGACCCGCGATGATCTCCGGCGCGGCGGGGTCGGTCGCGCTGGTGGCGGCGGCGCTCGTCCATGCCCACGGGCTTCCCTATCTGCTGGCGGCGACGCTGCTCGCGGGGGCCTTGCAGATCGTCTTTGGGCTGCTGCGGCTGGACGTGCTCATGCGCTTCGTCTCGCGCTCGGTCCGCACCGGCTTCGTCAACGCGTTGGCGATCCTGATCTTCTCCGCGCAGGTGCCGCAGATGATCGGCGTGACGTGGCACAGCTACGCCATGATTGGCCTGGGGCTGGCGATCATCTACCTGCTGCCCAAGGTGACGGCGGCGATCCCGTCGCCGCTGATCTGCGTCGTTGTGCTGACCGTCGTCAGCCTTGCCGTGCCCATGCCGTTGCGCGTCGTCGGCGATCTCGGCCGATTGCCGGCATCGCTGCCGTCGCTGGGACTGCCTCAGGTGCCGATCGCTTGGGCTACGCTGACGATCGTCTCGCCCTATGCGCTGGCGATGGCGGCGGTCGGGCTGCTGGAGTCGATGATGACCGCGCGCGTCGTCGACGATCTGACCGAGACCACCAGCTCCAAGGCGCGCGAGTGCACCGGGCTCGGCCTGGCCAACGTCACGGCGGGGCTGTTCGGCGGGATCGCCGGATGCGGCATGATCGGGCAGACGGTCGGCAACGTGCGCTACGGCGGCAGGGGGCGGCTGTCGACGCTGGTCGCGGGCGTGTTCCTGCTGATCGTCATGGTGCCGCTGCGCCCCTGGATCGCCCAGGTGCCCGTCGCGGCGCTGGTGGCGATCATGATGATGGTGTCGGCCAGCACCTTCTCCTGGGGATCGCTGCGCGATCTCGGCCGCCATCCCAAGGTCTCCGGCGTCGTCATGCTGGCGACCGTGGCGGTGACGGTGGCGACGCACGACCTGTCCGCCGGCGTCGCGGTTGGCGTCCTGCTGAGCGGCGTGTTCTTCGCGTTCAAGGTCACCCGGCTGATGAGCGTCGCGGTCGACCATGATCCGACGACCGACACGAGGCTCTACAACGTCTCGGGCCAGGTCTTCTTCGCCAGCGCTGAGATCTTCGCTGACCACTTCGATCGTCGCGATACGGCGCGGCGCGCCCGGATCGACCTGACCGGCGCGCATCTGTGGGACGTCACCGCCGTGGGGGCGCTGGAGGAGGTCGCATCGGCCATGCGCCGCCACGGCATGGTGGTCGAGGTCGTCGGTCTCAACGAGGCGAGCGCCGTCCTGGTCGATCGGCACGCTCCGCTGATGCGGGACATGGCAGCCTGAACGAACGGCTAGTTCCGGAGAGCCGGCAAAGGCGGCTGAACGGCTATAACTGGGTCTGAACGTAACCCTTCCGATTGTTGGACCAAAAAGTCGTCGGTGTGACCGTCGGCAGTCCGTTCCCAGAGAATGCTCAGCCGTTGCCCACCTGCCGTTGCTTCGTAACGCCGCGTGGTGACGCCGTCCGATTCGTCCTCACTCTTCAGGACCAAAGTCTCCAGGCGGCCGAGCGGGCCAAGGCTGGCGGAATAGGATCGCAATCGGCGCGGGTCGAGGAAGGCGGAGAAGGCCGGCGTGAGCGCGGTGCGGTCGGTCGCGCCGTGCTGCAGCCCGGTGAACAGCATCCTGGCCTGCGCATCGGCTGGCGTGGGCGGCAACAGGAGAAAGGCGAGCTGGTCGGCGATGTGCGCGATGCTGAGCGCGGCGCTCGTGTTGGTCAGCATCACGATGGCGGTGCCGTCGTCCGGGTAGATGCTGTTGCCGGCCAGGAAGCCGAGGCCCTGCCCAACATGCGACCAGACGAGCTGGCCGCTCTTTCGGGAGACGAACAGCCCCAGCGCGTAAGGCGACGGCGCTCCGCCCGTGAGTACGGGAGGGGTGACCTCCTCGCGCGCCCGCGCCGCGGGCAGGAGCCTGCCCGACAACAGGCCGATGTCCCAGCGGGCGAGGTCGGAGGCGGTGGCGACAATCTGGCCGGCACCGAACGACCAACCGACGCCCTCGTCGGGTGCGGGCTCGAGCGGCGCCAGGCCGTTGGACATAGCCGGTCGCGATGTCGGGCGTCGCCGCCGTCACCCGGTCGAGGTCGGCGACATGGAACATGCCCAGCGGCGCGAAGATGCGCCGCTGCTGAAACGCAAACAGCGGCCCGCCCGACGCGAGCTCCGCGATCCGCCCGGCAACGACATAGTTCAGGTTCGAATAGCGGAACCGGGTGCCGGGCGCGAACAGCAGCGGGTGCCGGCCCCATTCCGCGATGATGCGGTCGGGCGTGGTCGGTCCGCCGCGCGGTCCTGCGGGGTAGCTCTGCGGATAGTGGTCGGGCAGGCCCGACACATGCTCCAGCAGCTCGCGCACCGTGATCCGGCCGGCATCGGTGACCTGCGGCAACCAGCGGGCGACGGGTGCATCGAGCGACAGCGTGCCGTCCGCGGCGAGCAGCAGCAGCGTTTGCGCGGTGATCGACTTGGAGGCCGAGGCGAGCTGGTAGCGCGTGTCGGAGGTGGCGGCCCGGCGTGGCGCGATGGACGCGAACCCGAACGCCTTGGCGTAGACCACCTGCCCATGCTGAACGATGGCGACCGAGGCCGAGGGCGTGCCGTCCTTGGCCAGCACCTCCTGGATGGCTCCGTCGACCTGGCGGGTGAGCGCCGCAGGCAGGCCGGTTCCGGCGGCGACACTCCCGGCCGGTCCCGGTACGGACGCAGCCAGGAGAAGGAAGAGCAAGCCGAAGCGGATGCGTGTCGCCACTACGTCGTTATGGTTGATGATCGCTGCCGCATGTCAATGCCGGTTCGGTACACGCGGCGGAGCGCCGTGAGCAGCGGAGCGCCAGTAAACGAACGGCTGGTTCCGGGATGCGGCTGCGCGCTTCCGAGTGTCGCCTTCTGATGTGTGGACGGCTCTCCACCCCTCCCGCAGGATGATCTGCGGAGAGCCGGAAGGGAGAGCCACGATGGGGAACGTCACGACTGTAGGTCTCGATCTCGCGAAGAACGTCTTCCAGGTGCACGGTGTTGATGCGGAAGGCGCGGCGGTGGTTCGCCAGCGACTGACCCGCGGGCGCATGCTGAAGTTCTTTGCGAAGCTGCCGAGGTGTCTCGTCGGCATCGAGGCGTGCGCATCGTCGCACTATTGGGCACGAGAACTCGTCGCGCTCGGCCATGACGTGAAGCTCATGCCGGCGCAGTACGTGAAGCCGTACGTCAAGCGCGGCAAGAACGACGCGGCCGACGCCGAGGCGATCTGCGAGGCGGTGACCCGGCCGACCATGCGCTTCGTTGCTATCAAGACTCCCGAGCAGCAGAGCGCGATGATGCTGCATCGTGTCCGCCTGATCCTCAACCGCCAGCGGACACAGGTATCGAACGCGATGCGGGCGCACCTTGCCGAGTTCGGGGTGGTGGCGCCGATCGGCAGGAATGGCATCGACCAGCTCCTCGACGTAATCGCCGATCCGTCTGATGGGCGGGTGCCGGTCGATGCACGTACCTGCCTGGAGATGCTGGCTGCTCAACTGCGCATGGTGAAGGAGCAGATCCTCGAGAATGACCGCCGGATCAGGGCGAGCGCGCGCGAGACAGAGCTTGGCCGCCGGCTGATGGAGATCCCCGGCGTCGGTCCGCTGCTTGCCAGCGCCATCGTTGCCACTGTGCCCGATCCCACGATCTTCCGCTCAGGCCGCAACCTTGCCGCATGGATCGGCTTGGTACCACGGGAGAACTCGAGCGGGGGCAAGGAGCGGCTCGGCGGCATCACCAAAGCCGGGCATCAATACCTACGCCAGATGCTGATCGTCGGCGCCATGGCGGTGGTGCGCTACGCCGAGCGGAACGGGGCCAAGCGGCCATGGCTCGTGCAGCTGCTCGCCCGGCGCAAAACCAAAGTGGCGGCGGTTGCGCTCGCAACAAGAACGCTCGCATGATCTGGGCGATGATGGCCAGTGGCGAGCGCTACCGTGAGCCGCAAGTCGCGTAGAAACATGGCGCGGGTGACCGCGCCTTCGAGGTTGGGAAGGGCGATCAGGAGCTAATGCAACAAGCCGGTTGAACCGCCGGATCGGGAAAACCCACAATGACCCAGGCACCTCGAGTGCGCCTTTGTGATCGGGACCCGAGACGCGCGAATGGCATTACGGCCAGCGGCACCATGCGCCGCACCAACAGGTCGGACACATGGCCGCACCAACCAGCTACGCGAAGCAACTGTTCAAGCTTGCCAACGGAGAGCCGTCCACACATGGGTCGATCTAGCCTCGTACCATACTTCGGGCTCTTGCTCATAATAGTACGAAGGGGAGCAATCAGGCCATGAGCGCCGGTGCGCCGAGAAGCTTCTCGATCTTGATCGGCAACTCGCGCACCCGCACGCCGGTCGCATGGAAGACGGCGTTCGCGACCGCCGCGTTGAGGCCGACATTGCCGAGCTCGCCCAGGCCCTTGATACCCAGCTCGTTCACTTGGCGGTCCGTCTCGGGCAGCATGATTGTCTGAACGTCGATGATGTCCGCATTCACCGGTATCAGGTACTCGGCGAGGTCGTCATTGTAGTAGCGCGCGGCGCGTGGGTCGATCTCCGTCGCCTCGTGCAGCGCGGCGCTGATCCCCCAGATCTGCCCACCCATCAACTGGCTCTTCGCCGCCCTCGGGTTGACTACGCGGCCTGCGGCATAGGCACCGACGACGCGCGGCGCCCGGACCTCGCCGGTGTGGGCGTGGACGCGGACCTCGATGAATTGCGCGCCAAACGCGAACTGCATGCGATCCTTCATCTTGGCGCCCCCGGCGAGGTTGCCTTGTCCCTTGTATAGCTTCTGGATGCCGTCCGGTTTCACGCCGTGCGGGATGTTCTCGGCATAGACCTCGATCGCGCCCCCCGTGCCCGCAGCCTTCTTCGCCATCACCTCGCGGCAGGCCTTGGCGACGACATTGCAGACGCTAGCGGTGCTGTTCGATCCGCCCGCGACTGGGGAGGGCGGTAGCTCGCTGTCACCCACCTCGACGCGGACCTTGTCGATCGGCAGCTGGAGCTCCTCGGCCGCGACGATCGCGACCGCGGTGCGCACGCCGTTGCCGATCTCGTGCGTCGCGGTGCGCACGGTCGCCTGCCCGTCGGGGCTGAGCGTCACGCGCGCGGTCGCCGCGCCCATCTGGGTCGGGTACATGGTCGTGGCGCAGCCCCAGCCGATCAGCCAATCGCCGTCGCGCGTCGAGCCGGGCTGCGGGTTCCGCCTGGACCATCCGAATGCCTGCGCGGCGGCGTCGAAGCAGGGCATCAGCGCGCGGCTGGTGTAGCGCAGGCCCTTGATCGGCTCGACCTGCGTGTCGTTGACCCGGCGCAGCTCGACTGGGTCCATCTTCAGCTGGTAGGCGAGCTCGTCCATCGCGCTCTCCAGCGCGAACAGGTAAGGCGTCTCGGGCGGCGAGCGCATGAAGCCGGGCGTGTTGCGGTCGGCGTGGACGATGTAGACCTCCGACCCCACGTTCGGGCAGGCGTAGAGCCGGGTCGACGCGTCCGTGCCCGCGACCTTGTACTCGTCCGGTCGCGACGAGATTTCCCAGCCTTCGTGGATCAGCGCCTGGAGCTTGCCGTCATGCCCGGCACCCAGCCGGACGCGGTGCTGCGTCTCGGCGCGATACGTCGCGATGGTGAAGCCCTGCGAGCGCGTCGCCTCCAGCCGCACGGGGCGACCGACCTTCTGCGCGGCGTACGCGATCAAGGCAGTGCGCTGCGTCAGCGACCCGCGCGAGCCGAACGCCCCACCGACATAGGGCGAGATTACGTGAATGCGGTCCGGCTCAATCCCCAGCTGCTCGGCCAGCCCGTTCTGGAAGCCATACATGTTCTGGCTGGACTCCCAAACCGTCAGCCGGCCGTTGGACCAGCTGCACGTGGTGGTGAACAGCTCGATCGGGTTGTGGTGCTGCGTCGGCGTGCCGTAGCGCTCGTCGATCTTCACCGGCGCCGCGGCGAAGGCGCGCGGCGCGTTGCCGACCTGCGGCTTCTCCTCGCCCTCGTCCTCGCCCTCCTTGGACTGTCCGCCGCCCTGCTGTCCGCCGCCCTGGGCCTGCTGCTTCTGCTTGGCCTTCTGCTGCGCCGCTTCGGCCGTGATCGTCTCCAGCCCCGGGCTGCCGAACGTCGCGGACGGGCGCTCCTCGGCGTACGCGATGTCGAGCCGGTGCGCCGCCTCGCGCGCGCCCTCGAACGTCTCGCCGATCACCACCGCCTCGATCTGGCCGTCGTGCTGAATGCGGTCGCTGGCGAGCGGGGCGATGGACGTGCCCATATAGCCCTTGTCGGAGAAGATCTTGCCGGGTTTGATCCGGTCGCCGACGTTCTTATAGGTCAGGATCTCCAGTACGCCCGGCACTGCGCGCGCCGCCGTCTCGTCCAGCCGTGTAATCCGGCCGCGCGCGATCGCGCTGGTGCGGAGGTAAGCATAGGCCGGGGCGCGGCCGTCACCGTCATAGTCCGAGCCGTAGCGCGCCTCGCCCGTCACCTTGACGCGCCCGTCGACGCGGCTGGTCGGCTGGCCGATCGCGACGGGAGGCATGGGCTGGCCCTGTTGTTCGGTCACGCCGTCACCTCCATCGCCTTTGCCTGCATCAGCGCGCGCACCAGCGTGCGCCGGCCAAGCTCGACCTTGTAGCCGTTGTGCTCGCGCGGCTTGGCGCCCGCGAAGGCGGCCCGCGCCGCGGCGGTCGCGCTCGCCTCATCCAGCCGCTTGCCCTTCAGCATCGCCTCCGCCTCGTGCGCGCGCCACGGGCGGTAGGCGACGCCGCCTAGCCCGATCCGCGCCTCGCGCACCGCGTCGCCGTCCAGGTCCAGCGCCACCGCTGCGCTGGCGAGCGCATAGGCGTAGGACTGGCGGTCGCGTACCTTCAGATACAGCGATCGGCGCGTCCAGGGGCCCGCGGGCACGATGAGTCCCGTGATTAGCTCGCCGGGGTTGAGCACCGTCTCGCGATCGGGCGTGTCGGGCCCGAGGTGCAGCCGCTCGAAGGGAATGGTGCGCGCGCCTGCCGGGCCCTGCGTCTTGACGCTCGCGCCCAGCGCCACCAGCGCCTGTGCGAAGTCGCCGGGGTATTCGGCGATGCACTTGTCCGACACGCCCAGCACGGCGTGCTTGCGGTTGACACCGGTCAGCGCCGCGCAGCCCGAACCGGGCTCGCGCTTGTTGCACTGCTTCCAGCTCGGATCGCGGAAATACTGGCAGCGCGTGCGCTGGAGCACGTTGCCGCCGAGCGACGCCATGTTACGGAGCTGCGCGGCGGCGGCGAGGTTCATTGTCTGCGCGATCACGGGGTAGTCGCGGTTGACGACCGGATCGTCGCCGAGCGCGCTCATCCGCACCAGCGCGCCGAGCCGGAGCGCGTCCGGCCCCGGCCGGATCGCGCCGAGCGTGGCGTCCAGGCAATTGATGTCGACCAGCCGCTCGGGCCGCATCGTGTCGAGCTTCATCAGGTCGAGCATCATCGTACCGCCGGCGATGAACTGCGCGGGCGCGGCGGTCGGCGGGAGGCTCGTCGGTGCGGGCGGGGCGGCCGCGCGCACAGCGGTGGCGACGTCGTCGGCACGGGCATAGGCGAACGGGCGCATCAGGCCGCTCCCATCTTCGTCTTGGCTTGGTTGATCGCGGCGACGATGTGCGGATAGGCGGCGCACCTGCACAGATTGCCGCTCATATATTCGCGTATCTCGTCATCGTTGCGCGCGCGGCCCTCCCGCACGCAGGCGATCGCCGAGACGATCTGGCCGGGCGTGCAATAGCCGCACTGGAAAGCGTCCTGGTCGATGAAGGCCTGCTGCATGGGGTGGAGCGTGCCGTCGGGCTTCGCCAGCCCCTCGATGGTGGTCACGGGCTCGCGCACCATCGTCGCCAGCGTCAGGCAGGCGAGGACGCGCCGACCGCCCACCAGCACCGTGCAGGCCCCGCACTGGCCGTGGTCGCAGCCCTTCTTGCTGCCGGTCAGCCCAATGTGGTGGCGCAGCGCGTCGAGCAGGGTGGTTCGCCCGTCCAATGTCGCCCGCTCGCGCCGACCGTTCACCGTCAGCTCGACAGTCACGAGCAACGGGTCATCGGCAGCGGACGCTAGTGTCTGCGCCTCGGCGGTCGCGCCGGCCAGCATCGCCGGCGCGACTGCCGCGCCGATGGCCACGCCCCGAAGCAGCGAGCGCCGACCCTCGGCAGTAAGCTTCTCGTTTTCGGTCGTCATGTGGGTTCCCGCTAGAGCACCGTTCCAACGAGCGGGAACAACGATCGTGCCGCGGATCACATCGCAGAAGTTGACGGTCCAGTGCCCGAGCAAGGCTGAACGAACGACCGCTTGTGGAGAGCTGGATGGCAGGTTGCAACGGCCGCCTCTGGGTCGTCACGGCTCCACACTTAATTCAAGCTCGCGCGAGCTCGTCGTGCCGCCTGCTCCAGCTCGCCTCCCGGATCGGCAGTCCGCTTAGTTGTAGCAAAGTTCTGGCATCTCTTTCGACCCACGGAGAACCTTACCTCTGTTGAATCGTGATTAAAGGTGCCTGTTGCGCATGGGCAGCGGGCTCACCGGAGCACGACAATGTCAGGCATCGAGGACGTCGACGGCATCACTGCCACGAGCAAGGAGACAACGCTCCCGAGCGGGACCGTGAAGACGAATCGGTATTTTCAAACAAGCCCTGAGCTCAAGGAGCAGGGGGTCAATCTGGATGGGGTGTCAGGCACATCCTACGACGGTACGCCCCCGGCTGGGCAGGGCGACCATATTCACGACTCTAACCCGCTTCCCGGCAGCGAGGCGGCAGAGACTGGGGTCACTACACATAGCATGTGACGGCGCTCCCGTTCTTCGGGCGTAGCAAATACAGTCCCTGATCTTCCGAGACCCTATTTGACGGCCCCAAGCTTTTCTTGGGGCCGTTTTCATTTCACCGTGAGTTCGCCGCGAATGCTGGGCTTGAGACCTGATATGGCCAGCGAGTAAGCTCTCGATGAAGGTGAACGAATGTCGGATCCGGGCACCGGCTAATCCGTCATGAGCGTCTGAAAGTGGGTCAGGTCGCTCGGAAGTGGTCGATGAACGCGCGCAGCGGCGGTGGCACGAGCCGGCGACTCGGATGGTAGAGGAACGGCCCGGAGAAGGGCTGCCACCAATCCTCCAGCACCGGCTCCAATGCGCCGGTCGCCAGATGCGGTCGCAGCCAGTCCTCGAACAGATGGACCACGCCGGCGCCGGCGATGGCGGCGTCGATCCCGAGATCCGTGGCGCCGCCGACGCCGACGATCAGCCGCGCCTGAGGCTCGACCCGCACCATCTCGTCGCCGCGCTCGAACTCCCACGGCGCGGTCAGCCGGCCGCTGGTGAAACGTCCGAGTATGCAGGGATGACCGAGCAGGTCGCGTGGGTGCGAGGGACGACCGTGCCGGTCGAGGTGCACGGGCGCGGCGGCGGTCGCGAACCGCTGCACGCGCGGGCCGATCGGCACAGCGATCATGTCCTGCTCCAGCCGCTCGTCATAGCGGATGCCGGCATCACAGCCCGAGGCGAGCACGTCGACGAACCCGTCCTCGGCGACGATCTCCACGCGGATGCCCGGATGCGCGGCGAGGAAGCCGGGCAGGATCCCCGGCAGCACCAGCCGTGCGGCGCTGACCGGCACGTTGAGCCTGAGCGTTCCGCTGACGCCATCGCGAAGTTCGTTCACCGTATCTAGCGCCGCAGCGACGTCGCCAAGCGCTGGCGCGAGGCGCTCCAGGAGCCGTGCGCCGGCCTCGGTCGGCGTCACGCTGCGGGTGGTGCGATGAAGCAGGCGGACGCCGAGCGCCATCTCCAGCCGGCGGACCGCCTCGCTGAGTGTCGATGCGCTCGCCCCCGCAGTACGCGCCGCTTCGCGGAAGCCACGCGCCCGTGAGACGGCGAGGAACGCGTTGAGGTCAGCAAGATCGGGTTTCATTGTTCGCCTTCCCGCACGGCCCGTACGGATCATGCCGGATTATCGCCGCGATCGGCAACGCTTAGCTGGGGCGCGAAGGAGAAGTCCCATGCAGACGATCGACCAGGCCGGCAGTTTCATCCTCGGCGACCGCCGCGTGCCGCGGATGGGCTATGGCGCGATGCAGCTCGCCGGCCCGCATGTGTTCGGTCCGCCAAGGGACCGCGAGGCAGCGCTCGCGGTGCTGCGCGCGGCGGTGGCTGCCGGCGTGACCCATGGGTGTACCGCCGAGCGGATGTGAACGGACGGCGGAAGTTGAGGAGCGGTCAAGCAGCTCGGAGTGACCACAAATGGGTCGTGAAAGCCGCTGAGCAATGGCAAGAAATGGCGGATCAGAGACGGGTCGCCCCCGCTCTGGCCTCTTGCGGCGCCCAGTCGACAGAGCAGGCCGCCGTCACTCGCACTGCGGCACCGTTGGTTTTTAACAGCGCCGCGTCGATGCCGTTGACCAGCGCAAACCGATAACGGCCAGACTCCAGGAACAGCACCTCCGGCGTGTTCAGGCCGGGACGCAGGCCGTCCAGGTCGTCGGTACTGACGGTGAAGCGGCTCTGCGCGCGCGCCTTGGACCAGGAGAGGATCTCGGACGGGACTAGGAGGTCGCCGGCCTCCGCAGCGTCGTCGTCATAGGGGGAGTAGATCTCCAGCAGCCCACGTTCTGGTGTGACCACCGCCAGCACGTGACGGCGCGCGGCCAGCTCGGCCGGCAGCGTCAGGGTCAGGACGCGAGAAGCGGAGTTAGTCCCGCTGAGCGTATGGAGCGAGCAGCTCATGCCGCCGATGCCGCCAACCCAGGCAGGAAAGCGCACCTTCTCTTCCCCAGCCACGGCCCGCGTGAGGTCGGCAATATAGAGAGCGGCGGGGTTTGCGGCCGTTCCGGCGTCGGCCGTGGATCGGACCGTGAGCTAGCCTCGAGTCCGACAGTGGACTTCGCCGGCGCGCTGCCCGCCTGATTGCACCCGACGGCGAGCAGCAGCGCGAGCAGCACGGCAACGGCTGAACTGGACGCTGAGCCGGTCATTCCTAACTTATAGCGCTCGAGACGAGGGGTTGTCACGGACAGTGCCTCCGGCCATCCCTCGACCGCTGGCGGAGCAGGCTACCTTTGCAGGTGCGGCAAGGAGGACGAGCTATGAAATTTCCGAAGGCGATCCTGATTGCCGCCGTGGTGAGCGCCTCGCCAGCGGTTGCGCAGGTGACGGCGCTGAACCCGACGACCATGAACGGCTACGCCGGAACCGCAGCGGCGCACCGGCAGGCGCAGTCACGTGCCCAAGCGGCATCGACTCGCCGGCAGGCGGAGGCTTGCGCCACGCTGCCGCAGTTTCGAAAGCAGTACGGTGCCGGCAACTCGCAGGTCGTTCGACTCACATCGCTCTGCCGTCGGGCCGGCTATACCGGCTCATCCCGCTGATGACAGGTCGTTCTCCGCATCTTGCTATCGCCGTCACCATCCTGGCGGCGCTGATGCCGGCCGCGTCCACGAGCGCGCAGGATCTGCCGGCCACGCAGCTTCAGGATCACGCGCAGGTGGTGCGCCAGAGCATGCTCACGCGGTCTCTACTGAGGAGACGAGCCAACCCATCGACGGCGCTCAGACCCGAGGGCAAGGGCGCCGCCCTCGTCCTGCCCCGCTGCAACACCGAGGGCCTGACGCTCCACCTCGCCGGGATCTCTACAGCGGTGGCCTCCGGCGCTCACGCCGTGCTGCTGCTCGACCAGACCGGGTGGCATGGCGCGCGCAACCTCGTCGTGCCCGACAACATCACGCTGTTGCCGCTGCCGCCGCGCTCGCCCGAACTCAACTCGTCGAGAACGTCTGGCAGTTCATGCGCGACAACTGGCTCTCAAACCGCGTGTTCGCTTCCTACGCCGACATCCTCGACCATTGCTGCCGCGCCTGAACGCGCTCGTCGACCAGCCCTGGCGCATCATGCCCTCGACCTGCGCCGCTGGGCGCATCGGTCATGAACTCAGAGACTTGGTAAGCGTCGCAATGCTAGCACTACTTTGGCAGGTTGAGGGAACCGGCTGGAATCGTCGTTGATTCTTGTGTGTCAGTGTAGGCTGACGGATCGATGGCGATGGTGGTGGACGAGGGCTGGCGAAGCGATCTGGAGCGATGGCTTGAGCCGTTCCTGGCGGGGCTGTCGCATCCAGCGCGGCGCAGGATGTGCCCGCAGTATGTTGCTGGTCTGATCGGTCCCGGCGATCGCAAGAGCGTGCAGCCGATGGCGGCTCGCGGTGGCGAGGCCGGCTATGACCAGCTCCACCACTTCGTCGCCGCGGGTGTCTGGGAGCGCGCGCCGCTCGAGGCGGCGCTGCTGAGGGAGGCCGACCGGTTGGTGGGTGGCGTCGGAGCCTTCCTCGTCATCGACGACACCGCCATGCCGAAGAAGGGTCGGCACTCTGTCGGCGTGGCGCCGCAATATGCCTCGTCGCTGGGTAAGAACGCGAACTGCCAGACGATGGTGTCGGTGACGTTGGCATCGCGTGAGGTGCCGGTGATGGTGGCCTTGCGCCTGTTCCTGCCGGAGAGCTGGACCGGCGATCCCACGCGCTTGGCGAAGGCGAGGGTTCCCGCCGACCGTCAGGCCGCCCTGACCAAGCCGGAGATCGCCATCGAGGAGATCGACCGGGTGAGGACCGCGGGTGTGCGCTTCGGCTGCGTGCTCGCGGACGCCGGCTACGGGATGAGCGCGCCGTTCCGCCAGGCGCTGAGCGAGCGTGGCCTGTCCTGGGCGGTCGGCATCCCTGCCCGGCAGAAGGCGTATGTGGCCGATGTCGCGATGATCTTCCCGGTGGCAGGCCACGGGCGGCCTCGCCAGCACCATATCCCCGACAGCAAGTCCGTCGCTGCCGAGACGCTGCTGGCCGGGCAGTCGTGGCGACGGGTCAGCTGGCGGCGCGGTACGAAAGGGCGGCTGACCGCCCGCTTCGCGGCATTGCGCGTGCGCGTGGCCGACGGTCCGACTCAGCGGATCCGTGACATGGGCAACCAGCATCTGCCGGGCGAGGAGGTCTGGCTGGTCGGCGAGCATCGCTCGACCGGCGAGCGTAAATACTACCTCTCGAACCTGCCGCCCGACATGCCGCTGGGGACGCTTGCCGGCGCCATCAAGGCACGGTGGATCTGCGAGCAAGCGCATCAGCAGCTCAAGGAGGAACTCGGCCTCGACCACTTCGAGGGTCGATCATGGACCGGACTGCACCGACACGCGCTGATGACGATGATCGCCTACGCCTTCCTCCAGTCCCGCCGCCTCACCGCCGCGGGACGGAAAAAAAAGAGTCGGGGGACCACCACCGCAACCGAGCATGCCGGCCGTCAGACAGGCGATCCTCGACTACTTCGCACGACCGCCTCCGACGCGCTGCCCCCATTGCAGTAGACCGCTCGCGACCACTTCACCTACCAACCGCCAAAGTAGTGTTAGTGCTCACCCCGTGCCCGGCCAGCATCGTGCGCAACTCGTCCAGCGTGATGTCGGACTGCTTCTCCATGGCAGCGTGGATGAGCCTCGCATAATCCTCGATCTTGACCGAGCGGCGATCGCCACCTTACGGCTTGGCGGCCGGTGTGCCGTGCTGAAGCGTCAGCTGCCGCCAGCGGATCGCGCTCGCTGCGCTCACCCCAAACCGTTCCGCCGCCGCCCGGCACGACAGTTCACCTTCAACAGCGGCGACCACTCGGTCTCTCAGATCACGCGAGAAGGAAAGACGATTGCAGCCGGTTCCTTTAACTTGCCAGAGTAGTGTTACATATTAGAAGCGATCACCAATTTTAGGCGGATCCCAGTTGCACGTCGAAATACGATCGAGGTGATCCGCAGGCGTGGACCTTGGCGCAATTTCGAAGCCGTCGAAGTACGCCACACTCGAGTGGGTCGACTGGTTCAACCACCGTCCGCTGCTTGAACCCATCGGCAACATCCCGCCTGCCGAAGCCAAGGGACAGTGTTACGCTGCGCCGACAACATCGGTATGGTAGCGTGACTTACAACCCAAGCCTCCGGCAAACCCGGGGCGGTTCGAACGCACCTGAAAGCGTCGGTCGCTATCCAAATGGGAAGTAGCGGCCGCTCAAGTGTTAAGCACGGGCCGCGTGGCAGTCTTCCAGTCTTCCTGGCGCGCAATCATGGTCTCCGCCGCGCGCCGCCAGAACCCGGCGCCCTTCGCTACCATCTTGAAGTCGAATGTCTGCGCGTGGCGGAACTCAAGGATCTCGAGGCCCTCGGGGCCGGGAGTGAAGGTGTAGGGCACGTCTGCGGGAATGAAAAAGCCGTCACATGGCCCTAACCATTCAGAGCCAAGCTTCAGCGACCCCGAGACGATGTAATACAGGCAGTCGACGTTGTGGCTGTGCAGCGGCAGCGGAAAATCCTTTTTAAACCAAGCATGAGCCAGGCTGAAACCGGGAATACTGAACAACACCTTAACCTGCTCGCCCCGTTCGGAGCCGGCGCTAAACATGGCGTTCACGCCCTCCGCCTGCGCAGGGCTGTACGGTAGGATCTGCATGCACTGCGCCTCCTCCAAAGAGGGCGCATCGGCTTCGCGAAAAATCTGGAACTTTCTCTCGGCGGACCTACTTCCGGACATGATCTGCATCTCCTCGGAATGTCTTGGAAGGGCTAGTATTTAAGCGTGGCCTGGAGAGTCACGGCGCGGGGCTCGCTGACGGAACCGATCAAGTCGCCGAGAAACGCACCCGAGGTTCCGGTCTTTCCTCCGCTGCCCGCCACCGCGGCGCTGCTGACGCTGCGCAGGACGTTCGTCAAATTGGTGCCGATCAGCGCCAACGCCCATTTATCGTTACGCCCGCGCACCCTGATGCTGGCGTTGTACCGCCAAGCCTCGTGAACACGCGAACGAGGATCTTCCTCGGGAAGCGACAGATAACTGCCCGTATAGAGCGCATCCGAAGAGATCGAAGCCGTCAATCCGCCTCCGATCTCGCGCTCGTAGGTTGCCCCCACATTCCCAGACCAGTTGGGCGCCCGGGCAAGCGGCCGGCCAGACAGGTCCTGCGCGTTCCCTACCGCCGTTGGCGTAGCGGGAGTGATCGTGACGTTTCCGTCGGCGCCCCTCCCGGCGATGCTCGAACAGCCGGCGGCCTGCGACTGTCCGGTGTAGCAAGGCGAATTGGTGAACCGGTCGAAGCGAGCCTTGTCATAGTCGATCGTCCCGCGAAGGCTCAAGCCCCGTACCTGATCCGGCTGGAGCTGGATCGAGGCCTCAACGCCCTTGGTCGTGGCTGAACCTGCGTTTGTGAACTGATAGCTGAGTGAGGTTGGGTTGAACGCCGAAATCTGCAATCCATCGTACTTATAATTGAACACCGCAATATCGAAGGCGATCTGACGGTCGGCCAATGTTCCCTTGGCACCGATCTCGCCACCACGCGCGGTCTCCTGCTTGTAGGTCGTGTCACCGGCATTGATCCTGCCGAAGCCCCCGACCAGCGAATTTAGGTCGAAACCACCCGACTTGAAGCCTTGGCGGTACGCCGCATAAAGCGTGAGACTCCTGACAGGCTTGTACGTCAGCGTCGCTTCGGGCGAAACGTTGTTGAAAGATCGTTGCCTCGGGGAAAATAGAATGTCGTAGCCGGTCGCCGTAAACGAGTTGGGGTTCTCGTGACCCGAAACCTTCTTAGCCTCATGCGAGTAGCGCGCACCCGCGGTGATCTGAAGGGTGGACGTTATGTTGTACAGGACCTGACCGAACGCGGAATAGGCGTTGGTTATCTGCCCCAATCGGGGATCGACGAGAAGAACCGGTCCTGACAGGAAGCCGCCTGTATACGCCTTCGATAGGGGATTCCCGACGGCCACGGCGCTGAGGTCGCGAAGGTTCACATGCTGATAATATGCGCCCACCATGAAGTTGATGGGGCCGCTCAGCTTCGTGGTCGCGCGCAACTCCTCGCTAAACTGCTTGG
Organism: Sphingomonas sp.; assembly: GCF_965200105.1. Taxonomy (GTDB): domain Bacteria; phylum Pseudomonadota; class Alphaproteobacteria; order Sphingomonadales; family Sphingomonadaceae; genus Solisphingomonas. The sequence continues at coordinate 1,320,189 of NZ_CBDATN010000002.1, read as the reverse complement.
TATTTAGATAACTTCCTGCAGCGATAAAATCCTGGTCGCCATAAGCAAAGTTGCCATCTATACCAGACTTGAGATTGTAGTACCCGGTAACGGAGGTAAGCGTCAGCGCATCCGATGGATGATAGTCCGTAGCAAGGGAAGCGAGGAACTGTTTGTTGAACGTATAAAGCCGGCCGTTTTTGAAGATCTTCGGATACAAGCTCGACACGTCCGAGGAGAGGTCTGCCTGATTGTTGTAGCGGTTCACCTTGCAATCGCGTGACCCGCTGGAATTGAGCAACAGGACATACTGCGGAGCGGGGCCGGCGCAGGCTTCAATCTGATTGAGGAAGCCATAACCTCCTCGCTGCGTGATATTGTCGTAGCTTATCTTCAGCTTGGCGTCGAAGGCTTGATCGGGAGAAGCGTAGGCCAGCGTGCCGCGGGTGAAGTATTCGCGTACACGCGAACCCCGCGGCAAACTGCTGCCGATATTCTGCGAGGTCGACTCTCCGGTGCCGCCCGCCGACGGCGGAACCCGGATCGGCGCGATCGGCTTGGCGTCGTTCCGGAACCAGCCATCCTGCTTGCTGTAGTAGCCGTCGATACGGGCGCCGATTGTCGACGTGAGGGGTCCGGAGACGGTGCCCTCGACGAAGCGCTGGTCGGCCGCGAACTCGTACCCGCCTCTTGCCATCACCTCGAGGTCGTGCCCCGGATCCTGTGAGACGAGCGAGATGACGCCGGCCGGGCTGTTCTTGCCGTAGAAGAGCGCCTGAGGACCCTTGAGGATCTCGATTCGACCCAGATCATGCAATCCCAGCGCGAGGGCGCTCGACTGGCTCACCTGGACGCCGTCGATGTTGAGCGCCACCGACTGGTCGTTCGTCGTGCTCGATGAAACCGTACCGATGCCGCGAAGCGTGATGACGTTTTCGCCGACGCCGGCTTGGGGGCCGACCTGGAGATCGGGCGTCTGCGCGGCAATTTGGGAGAGCGACTGTGTGGCATATCTAGCGAGTTGATCGCTGGTGAAGGCTGTTATGGCTACCGGAACATCCTGAAGACGCTCGGTGCGCTTCCGGGCGGTCACAACGATGTCCTGGATGCCGCTTAACGGCCCCGCCACTGGCGTCGGGACAGGCGGTGCCGCCGACGCGGGATCGCTCTGGGCGGATGCCTGGCCGGCCGCTCCACAAGCCAAGCCTAGCAAAGCTAGCCCATTCCAGCGCGATGGCCGATGATGAGTGCCCATTCCCCCGGCCCTTTTCTATCTACCGTATGTAGGTTTTCTAGATATTGTAAGGTATCGTGTCCAGCCTGGCGTTCGGCAGACCTCATCCATCTGTCAACCTCGGGTAATCGCGGTGCCGAGTCGAGCTGTCGAAAGTGTCGCGGTACGAGCGCTACTAATACCAGATCTCTGAGATCATGACCGATGCGCCCAGCGGCGCAGGTCGAGGGCATGATGCGCCAGGGCTGGTCGACGAGGGCGTTCAGGCGCGGCAGCAATGGTCGAGGATGTCGGCGTAGGAAGCGAACACGCGGTTTGAGAGCCAGTTGTCGCGCATGAACTGCCAGACGTTCTCGACGAGTTGAGTTCGGGCGAGCGCGGCGGCAGCGGCAACAGCGTGATGTTGTCGGGCACGACGAGGTTGCGCGTGCCATGCCACCCGGTCTGGTCGAGCAGCAGCACGGCGTGAGCGCCGCTGGGGAAGCGAAGCGTCCTGGTGCGCTTCGTCGAGGTGCGTCAGATCCGAATGGTTGATGACGAGGTCGAACTCGCCATCAGCATAGCGTAGTGGCGGCTGACCTGATGGGGTGGCCTTGGCGGGGATTACCGCCTCCACCTCGGCGTCGGCGAGGTCCTCGCGGATCGCGTCAGCATCGTAGCCCTTGTCGGCGAGCAGCGCGTCGATCCGATTGGCGACCATGCGCATGAGCGGGCGGAAGCCCTGGACGTCGTGCGCCTGCCCGGGCGTCAGGACGAAGGCGAGCGGGCGTCCCTGAGCATCGCACCTGGCTCGGAGCTTGGTGGTGAACCCGCCGCGCGAGCGACCAAGCGCCTCGGCGTGGCCAGTTCCTTTTTTATCCCCACCGCGCAGTGGTGCGCCCGCACGACCGTGCTGTCGATCATGTCGGCGCTGGTGTCCCGCTCAACCGCCTCGGCCAGCGTTTCCAGCATGGCATCGAACACGCCGGTCATCGTCCACCGCCGGGCAAGATAATGTCGCGCACGAAGGGCCGTTTGTGGGCGCTTGCGGCCTGTTCGCTGCCGGCGTTCGCCTTGCGCTTAAGCGCGGGTGGGGCTTGGTGGGAAGCGGACGTTTGCTCGGAATGATTGAGTCACATCTGACAACGCGGTAGCTTGGACGGGCTGAAGTCCTCACTGCCGTGGTCAGGGCCTGCATGGACCGACACTCTGTAGCGTCCGTTCGGCCTGAGTTGCGCGGCGGGCGTAATGATGCCCCAGTCGGCCGGGTGCTCCCCGTAGATAATCCTCTTTAACTTGCCAGCTGGCTTCGCTTCCCAAACGGTCGCGACGCCTCCGCCGTTTGCGTATGCCGCCTTCTCTAGCACTACTTTGGCAGGTTGGTAGGTGAAGTGGTCGCGAGCGGTCTACTGCAATGGGGGCAGCGCGTCGGAGGCGGTCGTGCGAAGTAGTCGAGGATCGCCTGTCTGACGGCCGGCATGCTCGGTTGCGGTGGTGGTCCCCCGACTCTTTTTTTTCCGTCCCGCGGCGGTGAGGCGGCGGGACTGGAGGAAGGCGTAGGCGATCATCGTCATCAGCGCGTGTCGGTGCAGTCCGGTCCATGATCGACCCTCGAAGTGGTCGAGGCCGAGTTCCTCCTTGAGCTGCTGATGCGCTTGCTCGCAGATCCACCGTGCCTTGATGGCGCCGGCAAGCGTCCCCAGCGGCATGTCGGGCGGCAGGTTCGAGAGGTAGTATTTACGCTCGCCGGTCGAGCGATGCTCGCCGACCAGCCAGACCTCCTCGCCCGGCAGATGCTGGTTGCCCATGTCACGGATCCGCTGAGTCGGACCGTCGGCCACGCGCACGCGCAATGCCGCGAAGCGGGCGGTCAGCCGCCCTTTCGTACCGCGCCGCCAGCTGACCCGTCGCCACGACTGCCCGGCCAGCAGCGTCTCGGCAGCGACGGACTTGCTGTCGGGGATATGGTGCTGGCGAGGCCGCCCGTGGCCTGCCACCGGGAAGATCATCGCGACATCGGCCACATACGCCTTCTGCCGGGCAGGGATGCCGACCGCCCAGGACAGGCCACGCTCGCTCAGCGCCTGGCGGAACGGCGCGCTCATCCCGTAGCCGGCGTCCGCGAGCACGCAGCCGAAGCGCACACCCGCGGTCCTCACCCGGTCGATCTCCTCGATGGCGATCTCCGGCTTGGTCAGGGCGGCCTGACGGTCGGCGGGAAGCCCCGCTTCGATGCCGACGGAGGCTTCGAGGGCTTCGTTGGATCGGGGATCGACCTGACCGAGAAACGGAGATCGCAGGCGGCGATCACCCGACTGGCCTATACCGACGGCCTCACCGGCCTCGCCAACCGCGAGCGCATGCGCACGACGTTGGAGCATCTCTTGGCCACGCGCCAGAGCGGGTTCGATCCGACTGCGCTGCTGATGCTCGATCTCGATCGCTTCAAGGCGATCAACGACACACTGGGCCACCTGATTGGCGACGAGCTCCTCAAGCAGGTCGCGCAACGCCTCGAGCGGATCATCGAGAAGACCGGCGTCGTGGGACGTCTCGGTGGCGACGAGTTCCAGGTGATCCTGGCAAGCGAGAGCGCCCGGAACGACGCCGAGCCCGTCGCTCGGACGATCATCGAGACGCTCTCGCGGCAGTACATCATCAAGGGCGCACCATTGACGATCGGCTGCTCCGTCGGGATCGCGGTGGCGCCCGAACAGGGGCAGACGGTGGAGACGCTGACCAGGAACGCCGATCTCGCGCTCTACGCCGCCAAGGACGGCGGGCGCAGCACGTATCGCATCTTCAACGAGGATCTTCTCGTTGATGCCAAGAACCGCCGCCAGCTGGAGGACGACCTGCGTCTCGCCACATCCAACGGCGAACTCTATCTGGTCTATCAGCAAGTGGTATCGACGGCGACCGAGGAGATCGTCGGCTACGAGGCGCTGATCCGCTGGAACCATCCTCGCCGCGGCAACGTGAGCCCCGCCGAGTTCATCCCGATCGCCGAGGAAACCGGACTCATCGCCGGCATCGGTGAGTGGGTCCTCCGCACGGCCGTCGCCGATTGCGCGGCTTGGCCGGGCGGCGTCCGCGTCGCGGTCAACGTGTCCCCGCTCCAGTTCGCCAACCCCAAGCTGCCCCACCTGATCGCCAACGCACTGACCGCGTCCTGTCTCCCGCCGGACCGCCTGGAGCTGGAGGTTACCGAGGGCGTGTTCCTGCAGACAGACGATGATTCAGGCTGCACGTTCAAGACCCTCAAAGATCTCGGCGTGCGGCTGGCGCTCGACGATTTCGGCACCGGCTACTCATCGCTCGGTTACCTCCAGAAGGCGCCGTTCGACAAGATCAAGATCGACCAAAGCTTCGTGCGCGGCGCGATCATGGCCGGCAACCGCAAGGCGGCGATCATCAAGGCGATCGTCACCCTTGCCAACACGCTGGGCCTCGAGACCACCGCGGAGGGCGTCGAACAGCAGGACGAGGTGGTGTTCGTGCGCGAGCTTGGGTGCAGCAGCATCCAAGGCTTTGTCTACGGCAAACCGGTACGGGCTGAGCAGGTCGCGGCGGACTTGGACCAGCGCGGGCTGTCGGCGCAGCTTGTCGGCCACAGGATCAGCCGCCCGCCGCGCGAGAAGGTCATCCTCAAGGCGCTACTGGTGCGCGGCAGCGATCGGAACGAGGCGACCGTCCGCAACACGTCAGGCGGGGGCGCGATGATCGAGAGTGCAAGCCTCACTCCAAGCGATGTTGGCACGTCAGTGGCGATCGAACTCCAACAAGGGTCGATCTGGACAGGGATCATCAAGTGGGTCGACGGTCAGAGAGCCGGGGTCGAGCTATCTCGGGCTGGACGATCGTCGAGGTAGGCTCAAGCCGCCTCACGGCTTGTTCGATGAAGATGAACAGAGGTCAAATTTAGGTAAGCGCAGAGGGCGGTTTGAATGGCCGGAACTGGGTCAGAATGACAAACGCTTGATCACCTCCGAGAAAAGTGAACTCGTTCGTTTCGTCCGTCGCTTCGGCGTCGCGCCGATCGAGTGGCGAGCTTGCTGGACGTACTTCGTCAAATTGACGAACCGGATGGTCACACGGGCGAGAACCCGCCCGCGCCACCGCATCGGGCGCAGCACTTGGATGAACAGAACGGTACGCGGCTTGTCACTGTGGTTCCAGACCTCGTGAGGAAAGCTTTCGTCGAACATCAGGATTTCGCCGTCGTCCCAGCCCCGGCTCTGGTCGGCAACCTGGATGCGACACTGGTCGGGACCGTCAGGAACGCGCAGGCCGAGATGGATATTCAGTAGGGCTTTCGTGAAACCCTTGTGGCGAGGCACGTGGGTGCCCGCCTCCATCACGGAGAAGAAAGCGGTAACAAGGTTTGGGATACGGTCGAGAATCGCCGCTGTATTCGGGCATCTGGCCCGATTGGCGACGACCTCATAGCCATGCGCCTCGAAGAAGAAGCTCCGCCACTTGTCATCGGGTGCGATGCGTCGATGGTAAGACGCGATCTCGCCGAGGGGCGGGATTATCTCACGTTCGGCTACCAGCGCGTCATACTCGGACTGGATCAGCCGCCAATCCGCCTTGAGCTGTTCGACCCAGGGCAACAGCGATGCATCGAGTATCGGCGTAGTGGGGATCAGCGAGGCGCGTTCGACCCACCGATTTAGCGTTGGACGTAGCTTCTTGCCGAACCGCAGAAGGCCCGATCCAGATGGTTTCTTAGCGGAAGCTGGCATGTCGGAGACTTCTATGGACCCGGCGCAACGATGCCTCAATCGATAACACCCGTTAGTTGCCGGTTTCCATCGTACTTGCGCTCCCGCAGCAGCGAGCATTCGCTACCTGAATGACCGCCCGCTGCGGGGGTTTCGGGTGGTTCGTTCGAACGGCCGACTCTGGGTCGCAGCGACATGTGCGGAACTGTCGATGTGCGCGGCGGCGGGTGACGGCCTTAAATGCCTCTAAGAGCGCGTTTGAGAAGGCCGTTTGGTCATGTCCATCGGCGTAGCAGGGTGGCGGAAGCGGCGATGGTTATGAGGGTTTCGGCGACGGCGGTGAGCTGCTCATAGTCGCGGACCAGGCGGCGGTTCTTGAAGATCCAGGCGAAGGTGCGCTCAACGACCCAGCGCCTCGGCAGCACCTCGAAGCCTTTGGCATGAGCGCCGCGGCGGATGATCTCGAGCGTGACGTGGGTTTTGTCGGCAGCCCATTGCACGAACCGGCCCGCATAGCCGCCGTCGGCAAAGACACGAGCGACGAAGGGGAAGCGCTGGCGGGACGCCTTGAGCGGCAGCTTGCCACCGTCACGGTCCTGGACGTCGGCGCCATGCACCCGGACGGTGAGGAGCCGACCATCGGTGTCGGTCAGGATGTGGCGCTTGCGCCCGGTGATCTTCTTGCCCGCGTCGTAGCCCTTGTCGCCCCCTTTTGATCGGCAGTGCGGACCGACTGGCTGTCGAGGATCGCCGCCGATGGCGACGCCTCGCGGCCGCAGCGTTCGCGGTCGGCGAGGACGAGCGCATGGTGGACATGCTGCCACACGCCTTCCCCCTGCCAGCGGCGCAGATAGTAGTAGACCGTCTGCCATGGCGGTAGATCATGCGGCAGCAGCCGCCATGCCGCACCCGCGCGCAGGAAGTAGAGGACGGCGTTGACCAGCTCGCGCGATGTCGCCTTTCGTGGTCGCCCGCCGGCCCGAGCACCCGGGATCATGGGCGCGATCAGCTCCCACTGTCCGTCGGTCAGATCGGTGTCATACCGTCGCCTCGCAGGCAGCTTCCTCTTCGGCATCGGGCGTCGGCTCGCATCGTGGGTCCGACCCTCTATGAATCACGCCAAAGCCGCCTTGGGAATCGTTCTCAAACGCGCTCTAAGCGCTGTCCTTAGCTGATTGCACTGCTCCCGCCGGCCGTGATCGGCGAACGCAAGCAGGAAACCTTCGCGGGCCGAAACGCCGGGTGCGGATCAAATGCTGGGCGGGAGGACGCCGTGCTCCTCCGACACGACGAAGTCGCAACGCTCCAGGTCAAGGAAGCTTGCCTCGTCCGGCCGAACGACCCGCAGATACTCGGCATCCGAGAACAGCCTGCCGATCGCCTCGACGTCGTCGAACCAGAGCTCGGTGATGCCGTCATACTTGGCCGGCGGCATGCCCGGGAGGTCGACCGGGAGGGCGTGCTGCTGGACGTAGCGACGCACCGTCTCCTTCGCGACCGGCACCGACATGAATAGCGCGGCGTGCACGTTGCGATGGTAATCGACGAACCGCTCCTGGGTGAGCGAGGGCTTGCGCTTGAGCAGGATTGTGAACTTGACCAAGGAGTACTCCTCTGCAGCTTGGTGCGTCGCCGGTGAGGCGGAATAGCCTGCTGGCGGCCAGCCGATGAGCCGCCAGTACTAGGCGCTCCTACGCGATCATGCGGGCTGCGGCGCCATCCGTCGCGCACGAGCGACGTCGACGCCTTCCGCCATCGTGTCGCCCATGATCGCCCTCGCCGCCGCGACGCGCTCCGGGCCCGCGCTGTCGGGATTGCCGGCCGCGAACGGCGGTGCGGGGTCGTACTCCATCATGAGCTGCGTGACCTTGGCCACCTCCTCGCCGCGCAGCTCGGCGAGCAGCGTCAGGCCGAAGTCGATGCCGGCCGTGACGCCGCCACCCGTGAACCGGTTGCGGTCGGCTACGACGCGCTCGTGACCGCCCTCGACGCCGAGCGCGTCGAGGAGGTCGTAGGTAGCCCAGTGCGTCGCCGCGCGATAGCCGTCGAGCAGCCCCGCCATGCCCAGGATCAGCGATCCCGAACAGACCGAGGTGACGTAGCGGGCGTCGCGACCGCGCTCAGCGAGGAAGTTGGTGATCTCCTCATCCTTCATCGCCGCGACGGTCCCGAACCCGCCGGGGACGAAGAGCACGTCGAGCTCGGCGGGCGCGTCGGCGAACGTGGCGGTGGGCATCAGCGCCACGCCGCTGTCGGTCATCACCGGGTCGAGCGTCTTCCAGAACAGGTGGGTCCGCCCGTGCATGCCCAGCGCAGCCTGCGGGCCGGCGAGGTCGAGCAGGGTCATGCCGGGGTAGAGTAGCATGCCGATCTCGAGCGGCGGCTGGTCGGCGGCGAAGGCGGGCATGCTGGTCATGGAAGCTCTCTCTCGTTGCTGCTCCCACCTTCTAGGCGCCGCGAGCCGACGATCGTGAGCGGCAGAAACGACAATCTTGTCGGGTTTCCTGCCAAGGCCGACACCGTTCATTGAGGGTGAGTATCGGATTTAATATGGCAGTTTCCCAGTTCATTGGAGGTTCTCGCCATCCACAAAGTCGCAGTTCTAGCATTCCACGGCGTGGTACCGTTCGACCTCTCCATCCCGGTCGAGGTGTTCGGCCGCGTGCAACTCCCGAACCCGGACCACGGCTACCAGGTCCAGGTCTGCGCCGAGACGCCGGAGGTGCGCGCCCGCAGCTTCGGCATACGCGCGCCGTGGACGCTTGCAGAACTCGCCCAAGCCGACACGGTGATCGTGCCGGGCATCGATCATCCGGAAGCCCCCGTTCCCGACACGGTCGTCGCGGCGATCCGGTCCGCCTATGCGAACGGCGCACGCGTGGTCTCGATCTGCTCGGGCGCGCTGGTGCTCGCCGCGACGGGGTTGCTCGACGGTCGGCGGGCGACCACCCACTGGCTGGCCGCCGATCTCCTGGCGGGTCGCTACCCCGCAGTGACCGTCGATCCCGACGTGCTGTTCGTCGACGAGGGGCGGATCGTGACTTCCGCGGGATCATCGGCGGGGCTGGACATGTGCCTGCACCTGCTCCGCCGGGACCACGGCCATGCCGTCGCGGCGCACGCGGCCCGGCTGGCGGTGGCGCCGCTCGACCGAGAAGGCGGGCAGGCGCAGTTCATCGTACATGCGGAACCCGCCTCGTCCGCGAGCCTCGCGCCCCTGCTGGACTGGATGCGAGAGCATGCTCATCAACAACTGACGGTCGCCGACCTTGCCCGTCGCGCGGCGACGAGCCCGCGCACTTTCGCCCGGCGCTTCCGCGAGCAGGTCGGCACCACCCCCCTGCAGTGGCTGATCACCGCCCGCGTGCGCCGCGCCCAAGAACTGCTGGAGACGACGGCGCTGTCGCTCGGCGAGATCGCCGAAGCCACTGGCTTTGACGGGGCACCGGCTCTGCGCGACCGCTTCTGCCAGACGGTTGGCGTAAACCCTACGGCGTACCGGCGCGCGCTGGGCCTGGGAAAGCCGGTGCTCAGTAGGACAAACGCAAAGACGAATGAACATCTGAAGTTGGGCGGCGGTGGTGGGGCCTAGAATGTCTGAAATTGGGTCGTTGCCGCTTTCCTAAAAACCCGTGTCCGAGAGCGCCGAGTCTTCCCGCTACTCCATCCCCGCGATGCAGTTTCGGGAAAAGGTATTTGGGACCGGGTTTTGAGTTAAACGGCCTCTGCGTGGGTCGGCGGCGTGGCTGGCCCCACCTGGCTTCCCGCTGGATGTTCGTTTTTGCGGGAAGATGATCGAACGTCGTTGTTACTCGACCGATGGCAAGCTGAAGCTCATCAGCCCATCCGCGTTCGATCCACATGGAGGCCAAAGCCGGAGGCGCCGGGGTCGCCCAACTCGGGGCGCAGTTCCAGGCTGGGAACCTGATAGTCTCCGCCGTTCTGCATCCGGTAGGGAATGGGTGCGATAGTTTCGATGGTTCGCATCCTCTCCTTTAACTGATCCGCCATCTGCTGGAAGCCGGCTTCATCCAACCGGTCCACGCGGTAGGCCACGAAGGGCGGCAGGAGGGTGTAGCCGGGATAGTAGAGAATGCCGTGGTTGATCGGGAACAGAATATCCTCGATCGGGCCGTTCACCCCTCGCGAGGCATAGTGCGTCGCCCAGCCACCCGCGGTGACGATCAGCATCGCGCGCTTGCCAGCCAGTGTGCCTTCACCGAAGCGGTCGCCCCAGTGGGTGTCGCTCTGTTCGCCGACCCCGTAGGCGAAGCCCAAGGCGTAGACGCGGTCCACCCAGCCCTTGAGGATGGCCGGCATGGAGTACCACCACAGCGGAAACTGGAGGATCAGCGTGTCGGCCCAGAGCAGCTTCTCCTGCTCGGCCTTCACGTCCTCCGTCAGTGATCCGGCGGTGAAGGCCTGGCCCGACGCGCCAGCCACCCGTAACCGCTCGTCTTCCGCCATCTCCGGGAAGTCCGCGCGGTCGACGCTCGCCTTCCATCCCTCGGCGTAGAGGTCGCTGACGCGGACCTCGTGTCCCTGCGCTTGCAAGTCGGCCACGGCGATGTCGCGCAGGGCACCGTTCAGGGAGTGGCGTTCCGGGTGGGCAAAGACGAGAAGAACCTTCATGGTCCGGTTGTCCTGCTGAATGCGTTGGTCAGAACTCGACGACGATCTTGCCGAAGTGGCCGCCAGTCTCCTGGAGCCGGAAGGCATCGGCGAGTCCGGCGAGCGGGAAAGAGCGGTCGATCACCGGACGGCCGTGGACGGCGTCGATGCCGCGAATCAGGTCCATCTGATGCCGGCGACTGCGCCTCCGGTCAGCTGCCGCACCAACTCCCAGCCGGCGAGGACGGTGACGCAGCCGCCGTCGGCGGCCTGCCAGGTCTCGATCGCGAACCGCAGTTCCTCGACGCGATTGAAGAGGGTCCTGATCTCCCCCTCACGGGCAAGCAGCCGCTCCGGGCGGGTGGATCGAACCCGGCATAGATGGTCTTGAGCTTGTTGCGGGTCTGCTCGAGTTCGCGGCCATAAGGCGCGATGTCGGTGATGGTCACCGGCTTGCCGGCGAGGGTGACGGTGATCGTGGTCATGCACGGTCCTCCTGCGGAAACCGGAGGTTGGCGTCGTGATCGTCGAGCCAGTTCGCCGCGTGCCCGCGCGTGCGCGCGGCCGGGAGCGTGATGTTCAGCGCGCGCGCGGTGGTGACCGCGAGATGGCCCTGGTGCGAAAGCGGCGGCTTCCAGCGCCCGGAATTCAGCAGACCAAACTCGGCGAACAGGGCGTGACCGCTCACCTCGAGCATCGGATCGGCCTCGCAGGCGAGGCGCAGGCGCGCGAGCAGGCCGGTGTCCTCGCGGTCACCGATGCTGGCGTCCAGACGCGCGAGCGCCTCGCGCCAGTCGAGCGCGTGAAACCCGGCGACCGCAAGGATGTGGCCGGCGCCGAACCCGCGCTCGGCGAGCATGCCGCCGGGCACATAGGCGGCGTGGTTCAGGTGATAGCCGAGCTGGGCCTGCTCCGCGTCGCACTGGACGATTCTGTCGAGCGCAGTCCGGCGCGCGCCGTGAACTTCGGCGAGTAGGGTGTCGATATGGGCGACGAGCTTCTCGTCGCTCACGGGTGGATGGCTGTCGAACATGGCCGTGTCTCCTTCGAGACCGGCCCACCATGATGATAATGTCGTCAGCGACGTAAGTCCTCGCGACCGTCCGCTCGCGCGAGCCGCGGGCGAGATCGGGACGACGCAGGTCACGTCGGCGAGGGCGAGCATCGGGCATCCTTTCAGCATCGGCGCTGGGCGGGTGGCCCAACTCCGAGCTTATGGGCTGATCGGGCGCCCGGCGGCAGGAGATTCGTGGTTAACGCACGATTTTCTCGGAGCCGGTGGTCTCGGGCCGGCACTTACGTCGCTGCCAGTATGACACAGCCCGATACTGCCGCGCATGACGTATCGGCCGATCACCTCAACGCAGCGCCGCAGGTCCATCGCGGGCGACAAGTGTCTTGCACGAGCGACACAGCGGGCTGACGAACAGGGCCAGGAGCAGGTCGAAGGGGACGGCAAGAGAGGGGGCAGGTTCAGTTTGGGGGCGGGTGGCGCATTAAATGAATTGCCTGCGGCAAATTCGGGCGGCTCCGCCTCGTCCGTCCCGCCCCCGCCCCCCGTCTCCTTCTTTCTGGTCCTGCCCGACGGCAGTTGCGCGCCCGCAACGGCGAGGACGTGCCGGATCGTCATGAAACAGTCGCGCTCCGAGGCGCACAAGCAGGCCCGGATCAGGCGCCTCGAGAAGGCGGCCGAGTTGCAGTCCGCGCTCGAGGATCGCGCGGCAGCGCGGCGTCTCCACCAGGAGCTCGCTGAGATAGAGCGCGACCGCATGCCGATCAAGCCGGGGTCGCCGACGCTACGAAAGTCGAACCTTTCCTGCTGTGATGCTATGCTGCGGTACAACTACCGTAAGCAACGATCGGAGGATCAGCGGCCGTGGATTCCGAAACCCTCAGAGCTGCCGCCAGACTGGCGCGAGCGCGGAGCGCCCCATTACGATTGGTGGATCGTCGGGACGGACTTGAGCGCCCAGGCGCTCGCCGCGCGCTTGAGCAGCTTGCGAAGGATCTGGATGTCACGGCGGATCACGAGGAACAGCGGGAACGGAAGAGCCGCTGACCACCGGAAGGATCACGTCGCCTCCACGACGCTTTCTGCCGTAAATACTCGTCGACGACGGCAGGTCGTCCGCAGCCAAGGATCGCCAAGTTCGCCTTCGCCGCCGTCCAAGAGCGTGCCGGCGGGCGCTCGGGCTAGTCAGGCGTTGCCGATGACAGCGACCAGGGGGTCGCTCGCACCACCATCGGCAAGCAACTCGACCGTGATGTCGCGGAAGCCCGCGCGCTCGAGGTAGAGCCGGATCAGCGCGGCATGTCCGTTCGTGTCGAGCGACCGCCAGATGGCGACGGCCTTGGTCGGGAAGCAACGATTCGAGAAGCTGACGATGAACGGGGAGTCCGGCGCCAACACCCGGCGTACGTCGGTGAACACCGCGACCGGCTGCTGCAGATATTGCGCGCCGACGCAGCAGAGCGCGGCATCGAACGATCGGTCGTCCAGCGGCAGTGACGTCTCGCGATTGAGATTCTGCACGAACCAGCGATCCAGCCTTCGATTGGCGGCGAGCTCTTCGGCGTTCATGCCGTGACCCACGACATTGGCGTAGGTTCGGTCGAATGGCAGGTGGCTGATCCAGCTCGACATGAGGTCGAGCACTTGGCTGTTCTCGGGGAGCCGCTCCCGATAACATGCGGTCAGCGCCGCCACCGCCCCTTTGTCGATATGTGTAACCAGCCGCGGTGGGGCATAGAAAGCGAGGTCGTCACTCGGATCCTGTTTCGAAAACGCACCGGCCGGCAGCTCGGGGAGCGGATCGATCGTCATGGCGCGCTATCCTGCTCTCTCAGCCAGCCGGCATACGGCGTGTTAACGACCAGATGACGATTGAGATCGGGCGAGCCGTCCTGCCACCACACTGGCCCGCGCTCGCCGAGCGCCACCTTGGCGCGATCGACCTGAGCACGTGCTTCGGCAAGGTGCGCCTTGTCGGCGGCACGCAACGCGGCTCCTACCGCCCGTCTCCCCGTCATGAGTTCGCTCACCAACGCGGCGCGCTGCTCTTCCGGCAGGCTCGGGTTCGATCGCCGCCACAGGCGGCCGCGAACCACGAAATAGCGGCCGTCCGGCGTGACCGGGTGGGCGTTTGCGCTCACGGTGCCGTCTCACGCGATCGTGTTGGCGGGTTCTGCCGAGCGAGGTTCTCGCCGGACTCGACGTCGACCGAGCCCCGCCCGACGAGCGCCGCGAGCGTCGTGGGTCGGAAATGACGCGCATCTACCCCGACGTCGAACTGGCGCGGCAATGGCTTCAGCTTGCCGTGACTATGGCCGTGCAGGTTGATCGAGCGGCGATGCTGCCCGTTCCAGCTTCTGAACGGGTAATGGCAGAGCACCAGCAGGACGCCGTGGTACGTCAGTTCTACATAGTCCTGAACGCTCGCCCAGCCGGCGGCTTCACCGGTCCCAGGATCGTCATTGTTGCCGCGGACGAGATGCTTGGTGCCGTTGAGCCGAGTGAGCAGGGCTGGCACGTCCGCCGGCCGGCGCGCCACGTCACCAAGGTGCCAGATCTCGTCCTCGGGACCGACTACCTCGTTCCAGCCGACAACAATCGCCGCGTCCATCGCCGCCACATCGGCGAACGGCCGACGGTGAATGTTGATCGTGCGGTGATCGCCGAACTGCGTGTCGGCGGTGAAGAAGAGCGCCATCGCCGAAAGCTCAGAGCATCTCGAGCGGTCGCCGATCGCGCGGGCGCGGGAAAGCGGCGTCGAGTGCCGCAAGATCGGCGTCCGAGAGGACGAGGTCCGCAGCCGCGCGGTTCTCCCGCACATGATCAACCGAGCCTGCCTTCGGAATGGCGATCACGCCATCGTGGCGCATCACCCAGGCGAGTGCGACCTGCGCCGGCGTCGCGCCGATCGTCTTTGCGACCTCGGCGAGGGTGCGAGCGGCAAGGAGCCGTCCCTGTTCGACCGGGCTGTACGCCATGGCCGGGATGCCATGCTCCACAAGCCAGGGCAGCAGGTCATGTTCGGACCCTCGCCGCGTGACGTTGTAGAGGATCTGGTCGGTTGCGCAGGCGCCGCCGCCCGCCGCGACAAGCTCGTCCATGTCATCGGTGTCGAGGTTGCTGACGCCCCAGTGACGGATCTTGCCCGCGGATTTCAGCGCGTCCATCGCCTCGACCGTCTCGCCGAGCGGCACCGACTCGCGCCAATGGAGCAGGTACAGATCGAGCCGGTCGGTGCCGAGCCGCTTCAGGCTCGCCTCGCAGGCACGGCCGAGACGTTTGCGCGAGGCATTGTGCGGATAAGCCTTGCTGACCAGAAACAGCCGGTCGCGCACATCGCCGAGCGCCTCGCCGATCAGCGTTTCGGCCGCTCCGTCGCCGTACATGTCGGCCGTGTCGATCAGCGTCATGCCGAGCTTGACGCCCGTGCGCAGCGCCGCAATCTCGTCGCCGCGGCGATCGTGCCGCTCACCCATCATCCAGGTGCCCTGGCCGAGCGCCGGCACCGTCTCTCCGCCTGGGAGCGTCACGATCTTCATGTTGGTCTCACCGCCGGAATGGCTGACGACCCAACGCCGGATAGGTCGTTCCGGTGCAACCACCCGCCTTCAATCGCGCACAAGGAGGCAAGCTGGCTCAATGCGGAATTGATTGGCCTAGCGGGAAGGCGCCGTACCGGGCCGCAAGTACGCGAACATGTGCGCGACATAGTTAGCCTTGCCCAGCTCGACGCCTTGCGCGCGCAGGATGGCGTAGGCGGTCATGACGTGGAAGTAGAATTGGGGGAGCGCCCAGTCGCGGACATGTCGTTCGGCGGTAGGTCGAACACCATGCCTTGCGGCAGCGCGTGGGCGATCGGTATCGCCGGATCGATCTCCGCCATGTCCGCTGCGATTTCCTCCACGAGCGTCATGGTCTCGGCGATCCTGGCGCGGGCATCCGCGATGGAGCAGGATGCTCGGCCGCGTTGCGCCCTTCGTTCAGCAGCACCTCGATCGAGGGCGGGAA
This sequence comes from Sphingomonas sp., assembly GCF_965200105.1. Lineage (GTDB taxonomy): Bacteria > Pseudomonadota > Alphaproteobacteria > Sphingomonadales > Sphingomonadaceae > Solisphingomonas. The sequence continues at coordinate 1,304,639 of NZ_CBDATN010000002.1, read as the reverse complement.
CGCTTCCTGTCGCAGCCGGAACACCCCCTCCTGCGCCTGCACGCACGCGAACCGGATCTGGGTCGCGAGTGGGAACATGTCGGAAGCGAGGCGCGCGGTGAGCAGCGCTTGCGCTCCACCGCCCGATATTTCGTCGGCCTTGCCGAGCCGCTGAAAGCGCTCCCAGCATCTGGGTGTAGGTTGGTATCAGGATGTCGTTCAGCATCATCATCATCTTTCTTCTTCAACGCGCGGTTTTCTCGATCTCTCGGGGCAATATCTGCGGGAGATCGACGATGGTGCGCAAGATTGCACCTGCTCCGGTGGCTAGAGCCCGACCTTCTTGAGAGCTGAGGCCAGCTCCGCGTCGATCGCAGGATCGTCGGTGGGCGTGACTGTGAACCGGCTTGAGGAGGAGGCCCGGATCGGCAAGGCCGGGACCCTGGCTGCCCAGCTCTCCCGGCTCGACGTCGTCGTGCTCGACGAGCTCGGCTACCTGCCGTTCGCACGCTCAGGCGGCCAGCTGCTGTTCCACCTCGTCAGCAAGCTCTACGAGCGCACCTCGGTCATCATCACCACTAACCTGGCGTTCGCTGAGTGGCCGACGGTGTTCGGCGATCCCAAGATGACCACGGCCATGCTCGACCGGCTCACAAATCACTGCGACATCGTCGAGACCGGCAACGACAGCTGGCGGCTCAAGCACCGCAGCTAAAACCCTCCCCCCGGAGCCCCCTCCCGGCGGTTGACCCGGTGGGTCCACAGGTATCTCCCACGGCCGTCACCGCCTGCGCTCGTGGCGGCGCGCGGCGCCGGCCGCGGGTCCCTCCTACGGACTATCGGGACAACCGCCCCACCTCGCCAGAGGGGTCCCTCTTGCACGCCGATCCGGGGTCCCGGTTCAACGCCTATTTACATGTGTGAATCGGCCTGCAATGTTGACCCCGTTCGGGGCTGATCGGCGTGCAAAATTGGCTCTGACTCAGATTTGATGACGCCACGCGTTGAGGCTGTCGCTTCGATGGGAGTGCAGCGCCATGGCGGAGAAGTTCAGATCGTCGTCCCTCGTTCCCGACGGCTTCGCCGTTCGGGACGTGCACGCCGACGGGGCGGCGGTGATGATCACGGTGCGCTCGACACAACGCGGCGCAACCTGTCCGGTCTGCGGCGTCGAAGCGCGACGGGTCCATAGCCGCTACGTCCGGAACCTGGCCGATCTGCCGATCTCGGGTCGGGCGGTGCGTCTCCAGGTCGATGCACGCCGCTTCCGCTGCGACGAGGAGCGCTGCACGCGTCGGATCTTCGCCGAGCGCACCGTTGCGCTGGCACCCTGGTCGCGGCGCACGGTGCGGCTGGATGCACTTGCCCATCATCTTGGCCTTGCACTGGGCGGCAGACCCGGTGCGAGCCTGGCCAGGCGGCTGGTCCTGCCGGTCAGCCGCGACACGCTGCTGCGCCTGGTGCGCCGGCGAGGTAGGCCGGCCTTCCCGACGCCGCGCGCGATCGGGATCGACGACTGGGCCTGGAGGCGCAATCACCGCTACGGCACGCTGATCTGCGACCTCGAACGGCGGCGAACAGTCGCGTTGCTACCCGATCGCGAACCGGCGACCGCGCAAGCATGGTTGGCGACACAGCCGCAGATCGAGGTGGTGACGCGCGACCGGGGTGGCGCCTACGCGCTCGCCGCCACGCGCGCGCTGCCCCGCGCGGTGCAGGTCGCCGACCGCTGGCACCTGATGGCCAACGCCAGCGACGCGTTCCTGTCCGCCGCTCGCGCCTGCATGCCCGAGATCAAGGCGGTGCTGAACGGGACCACGGTCGACCCGGCCCTGCTCACGGCGGCGGAGCGCCTGCGCTACGCGGGATACCGCCGTCGCGAGGCGGACAACATCATGGTGCATGAGCTGGCCGCAGCAGGCGTGCCGATTAAGGAGATCGTGCGGCGGACCGGCCATAGTCGCGGCACGGTTCGCAAGGTCCTGCGTGGCCAGCGCGACGAGGTGTTCCGCACGCGCGAGAGCTCGCTCGATCCCTACCTGCCCAGGCTGGACGAGCAGTGGTCGAGCGGTGTTCGGAACGGCGCTGCGATCTGGCGCGACCTGCGGAACCAGGGGTTCAGGGGCTCGCTGCGGGTCGTGACCGAGTGGATGACGCGCCGGCGACGGACGGAGGTGGCGGTGGGCCATCACATCACGCGCGTGCCGTCCGCCCGCACCGTTGCACGGCTCATGACGGCCGAGCCTGACGCGCTCTCCCGCTTACAAACCATCACGGTCGCGGCGCTGGAGGCGGGCGTGCCGGCGCTGGTCGAAGCACGCGAGGTCACCGCCGCGTTCCACCGGATTTTGCGCCAGAAACGCGAGGGCGCGTTGGAAGGGTGGCTAGAGCAGGCTCGATCCGGCCTGCTTGCGCCCTTCGCCAATGGCCTCGCACGCGATCACGCCGCAGTAAAGGCCGCCATCGCGACCGCCTGGTCCAACGCTCAGGCCGAAGGGCAGATCACCAAGCTCAAGCTCGTGAAGCGGCAAATGTACGGGCGCGGCAAGCTCGACCTGCTCGAAGCACGTGTCGTCGGAAGCACGTGACGCCATCAGCAAAATTGCGACAGAGCCAAAGTTGCACGCCGATACGGGGTCAACTTCCCAAGCCGATTGACACTCTTGTCCCGCTACAGCGCGGCTACTTCATTCCAGGACCGCGATCTAACCGACGGCAGGGTCATCGCGGCAGGGCATAAGCGATGATGTAATTGCCCGCCCTGTTCATCAAGCCATAATGGCCAGAGGCGGCGATCACGACGATCTGGCGCCCACTCGCATTCGATCGATAGGTCATCGGTGTGGCATTTCCTCCTGCCGGCAAGCGGGACTTCCAGAGCAGCTTTCCGGTGGCGGTGTTGTACGCGCGCAGGTAAGCGTCGTGCGACGCGCCGATGAAGGTCAATCCGCCTCGCGTGACGACCGAGCCGCCGACGTTCGGTCCACCCAAGGGCAGCGGCAGCCCGGTCCCGACGTTCAAAGGACCGCTGTCCTGGCTGGTGCCGAGCGGCCGCGTCCAGACGACCTTGCGCGATTTGAGATCGATCGCGGTAAGCATGCCGAAGGGCGGCTGCTGGCAGGGAACGAAGAGCGGCGACATGAACGGCTGCACGTCTGCGCCATAAGGCGTGCCCTTCTGTGCAGCGGCGGCGCCTAACACCACGCCGTTCCGCTCGGTCATCGGGGCGAGGCCCCGTCGATCCGCCTCCGCCCGTGTCAACAGACGATCGATCGCGGCCATGCGGTTCGAATTGATGATGAGCAGATGGCGGTCCGTGTCGATCGAAGCGCTGCCCCAGTCCATTCCGCCGAAGAAGCCCGGATAGGAGATGTTGCGCGTCATGTTGGGCGGAGTGAACGGACCTTCATATCGCGCCGATCGGAATGCGATGCGGCACCAGAGCTGGTCGAACGGAGTGATGCCCCACATCTTCCGCTCGGACAGTGGCGGGCCGACGAGGGACGGCATGCCGACCGAGAAAGGCTGGGTCGGCGAGACGTGCTCGCCGGGCACCCCGTCGTGCGGCACCGGCCGCTCTGCGACCTCGGCGGCCGGTTTCCCGGTGACGCGATCGAGCAGGAAGAGCTGACCGCTCTTGGTCGGCAGAACCAGCAGCTTGCGAGTGGCGCCACCTTCGCCCGGCAGGTCAACCAGGGTCGGCTGCGACGCCACGTCATAGTCCCACAGGTCGTGTCGGACCGCTTGGAAAGACCAGCGTGGCTTACCCGTCCGCACGTCGATGGCCACCACCGATCCGGAAAACCGGTCGTCGAACGGTCGTCGTAAGCCCCCGAAATAATCCGGCGTCGCACCGCCCATCGGCGCGAAGACGAGGCCCAGCGCTTCATCCCCGCTCATTGGAGCCCAGCTGTTGGGCGTGCCCAACGTATAATGCTCGCCCGGCGGCGGCGCCGTTTGCCGGTCGAGGCGGCCGACGTCGAAGGCCCAGGCGAGCTTGCCCGTCGTCACGTCGAAGCCCCGGATCACGCCCGATGGCTCTCCCACCGATTGGTTGTCCGCGACGAAGCCGCCGATCACGATCGTGTTCCGCACGATCGTCGGCGCCGAGCTGACAAGGTAATATTGATGCGGGACTGCGCCCATCCCCTCCAGAAGCGAGACGGCGCCGTTATAACCGAATGTGCGGCACGGCTGCCCATTGGCGGCATCGAGAGCCAGTAGACGCCCGTCCATCGTCGCGGTGACTATGCGCCGAACGCAATCACCGCTTGCGTTAGGGGCCTCATGGTATGCGACACCGCGGCAGTTGTTGTACGGCAGTCCCTTACGGTCGATGTTCGAGCGGAAATGCCACTTTTCCGTGCCGCTCTCCGCGTCGATCGCGATGACGTCGTTGTAGGCGGTACAGATATAGAGGCTGTTGCCTACCTTCAGCGGGGTCACTTCGAGCCCGCCAATACGGCCATCGACACCGGGGCCGACCCGGTACTCCCATAACTTAGCGAGCTTCGGGACGTTGTCCGTGTTGATCTGTGAAAGCGAGCTGAACCGCGATCCGGCGAGATCGTTGCCATAGGTGCGCCAATCACCCGAACCGGCGGCCGCGGGTCGTGGGCTGATGGCCGCAACCGGCGCGGCGATACCGCGGGCGTACACCGGATCGGCAGGCCCGTCGTTCCCCGTCGCGACATGCAGCACCAGCCCGACGACGACGGCCGCCGCCGCGCAGAGCAGCGCGGTCGCGCCGCGGTAGGTCGGCAAGCCGCGCCGGCGTCGCAGCCGCAATCCGGTCATCGACGGCGGCAGCACCAGCCATAGGCCCAGAATAAGGAACAGCGCCAACCGCGGCATCAACGCCCACGGATAAAGCCCCGCTTCCCATACGCTCCAGACGATCGTGGCAAGCAGGAACAGCCAGTAGGCAAGCGCGGCGTCGCGGTGCAGGCGCCAGAACTGAACGCCGATCGCGGTCAACGCGACACCGGCCACGACATAGTAGGCCGATCCATGCAGGAGGACGAGTCGCACGCCACCTATCGCGAGCGGCAAGCCGAGCAGTATCAGGAGGGAACCGAAAACGCGGGACGGCCACCGCCGACGGACACGCGCGGGAACAGCTTCTGCCAACATCCCGTCCTCTTTTCTTCGTCAAAGCCTGTGTTCAGCCAGCGGCCATTCGCCGAACCGAGCACACACAATCGCTAGTCTATCTCGTCCGTAAACCGCCAGAAGCATGAACGCAGGTTGCGGATCGCCGCTTCGCCGATGGAGCGGGAGCCATCCTTCCGGCAGTCGCACGGCTCCAGCCGCGCTTGGCGCTGGGCGCAAGGGCGATCAGCCCGCCGCCTCGCGTGCCGACCGGGATGCGCTCGCCCCTGGAGGCAATATCGTAGACGCCGCGCTCACGTGCAGGCTGACGCCGGACTGAGGACCTGTTCGATAGTCTCACCTCACGCGCAGGAACAATATGTGTCTTCGACGCCGGGGCCGGGCAGTGATCGACGACGATGCGCGCCGGTGAAACTTCCTCATCTCGGGCCACTAGTTGATGAGCGGCGCCGAGGGATGCGCGCGTGGATATTTCTTCAGGTAGCGCAGGAACTTGGCCAGCAGCCTGTCCGTCCTCGTGAATGCTCTTGGTCGAAAATGCATGGTTTGCAAGATCACCGCATCCTGCAGCACCGTGAACTCCGATAGGTGTGCCGCGTAGCCGAGCTGTTCCCGCGCGCGTTTCCGCGCCTCGTCCGTATCCGCCTCGCGCCGGACGGCGTTGATTACGAAGGCGCGGTGCTCCTGAGGTCCCGGTAGGGAGAATCCCACCATGATACCGAGCCACCAATCGTCCACCATTCCTTGCTGGTAGAAGGAGGTGGAGCCTCGCATTGAGATATCCCAATCGATCCTGCAGCCGACGCCGTGAATACCCTTCAGATTGTATATGAAGCCCCAATCGTTCCAGACGGCCCTCTCCTGGATGCCCTGTACGTCGATCTCCTTCATCTCGTGGAGATGGACGAGATGCTGCACGTCGCACGTATTCGTCGCGAACACCCAGCCATCGCAGTTCGTCGGCGGGCCGACATAGACCTCGATCTCAAGTTCGTCTTCCGGATAGGCGAAGCTCGGCAGCTGGAACAGAGGCGCCTCGCCGTTGAATGCCCATATGACGCCGTACCGCTCCTCGGCGGGAAAGGAGAACAGGCGCGCCCCCCGCGGCGGGGGATCGCCGATCCCGGTCTTCACGCAACGCCCGTCGACATCAAACTCATATTTGTGGAACGGGCACTGCACCTTGCCATCCACGATCTTGCCCAGCGAAAGGTCGGCGCCGACATGGGGACAGTAAGCGGACTGGACGCGCGGCAATCCCTGCTCGTCGCGGTAGATGATGACGCGCCCGCCGAGGAACGGTACGCCCACGATCGCGCCCGAGGCGATCTCCGACGACAGGCAGAGCGGAAACCAGGATTGCGTGTAGACGCCGCCCTCGCCCTCGGCCGGAACGCGTACGGCCTCCATCTCGTGGACGGCGGGATAGGATGAGAGGGGTGCCTCCGGCTCGCGGTAGATCGTCGACATGAAACCTCTCCGAGATGCCTGATCGTCACATGAACGCGCGACGGGACTCAGCCAGAGCCGCCCAGACGAAAGCTTCACTATATGCGCGCGCTCGACGGATCTTCCTTATGCTCTGAATACTCAGCCGTATAAGGCCTCGCCTATGTGGCGCTGTCAACTTAATCCTTATTGAAGCACAGACGCTGATGCGGGCGAGGCGGTCATGCGAGTTGAAGCGGCCAAACGATGTGGTAGCCGCGTTGTTGGCAAAGGCGAACCGGTAGCGGACCGCGGGTGCGATGCGGAACGACGCCACAGCCGCTGCAACGCGCCGGTGTTTGTAGGCCTGCGCCGATCGATCGCGCGATGGCGTCGCGGGTAGTGAGGAAGAGCGGTGCGACCTGTCGCCAACATCTCTGACGTGCGCGCGCTCGCCAGGCCGAAGCTTCCGCCATCGGTATTCGACTATATCGACGGCGGATCGTACGGCGAGATCACCAAGCAGGCGAACGAAGACGATTTCCGGAAGCTCAAGTTCCGCCCGAAGGTTCTCCGCGACCTCTCGGTGACGAGCACGGCGACCAGGGTGGTGGAGCAATCGCTCCCGGCGCCGATCATCCTCGCACCGACGGGCATGGGCGGCATCGCACGGGGCGGCGAGTGTGAAATCGCCGTTGCGCGTGCCGCGGCCGCGGCGAAGGTGCCTTACATCCTCGCGATGTTGGCCATCTGCTTCGCTGGAAGAGGTGACGGCGGAGGTGGGCCCGGTCTGGTTCCAAATGGCTATGCTGAAAAACCGGAACTTGTTCAGGTCCCTCATCGATCCTGCGATCGAGGCGAACTCTCCGGTCCTCGTCCTGACGGTCACCAGCGATACCGGCGATGTACCCCAAGCTCTTTCGAAGTGGATTGGCCTTCCCGCCAAAGATAACCGCGGGGCTTTTGATGGAGTTCGGGCGTAGGCCGCGCTGGGCACTTAGAGCGATTTTCGAGCGGGCTGAATCGGCTGGGATTCACACGGCTAGGATTTTCTGATTCATGATCCATGCTGGCGGAGGAGGCTGGCATGGATGGGTCGAGCCTTATCGCGTGATCTTCGGGATCGTGTCGTTGCTGCCGTTGAAGGTGGGATGTCGTGCCGGCGAGCGGCCGAGCGGTTCGGCGTCAGCGCGGCGAGCGCGATACGGTGGCGGCAGCTGGCGGTGCGTCATGGCGTGCCGGCGGCCAAGCCGCAGGGCGGAGATCGTCGAACGGCGAAGATCGAGGAGCATGCGTCCTTCATCCTGGACGCAATCGAGCAGCAGCCCGATCCGACCTTGGCGGAGTTGCGCGAGATGCTGGTGGCGCGTGGCGTGAGCGTCAGCATCGCCACGCTGTGGCGCTTCTTCGCCCGGCACGGGATCACGCGCAAAAAAAGACCGGCCACGCGAGCGAGCAGGACCGTCCCGACATCCTGAAGCAGCGCGGGAAATGGTTCGACGGCCAACTCGACCTGGACCCCGAGCGGCTGGTGTTCATAGACGAGACCTGGGCCAGCACCAACATGGCGCGGCGCCATGGCCGCTGCCGGCGGGGCGAGCGCCTGCGCGCCGACATCCCGTTCGGTCACTGGAAGACAGCCACCTTCGTCGCCGGCCTGCGCCGCACGGGCATGGTTGCGCCCTGGGTACTCGACGCACCCATGAACGCCGACGCTTTCCTCACCTACGTCACCCGTGTCCTCGTGCCTGAACTCGGACCCGGCGACGTGGTCATCATGGATAACCTGTCGAGCCACAAGGCGCCGGCCGTGCGCGACGCCATCGAGAGCGTCGGCGCCAGGCTGCTCTTCCTCCCGCCCTACAGCCCCGACTTCAACCCATCGAGCAGGCCTTCTCCAAGCTGAAGGCGCACCTGCGCAAGGCCGCCGAGCGCACCATCCATGGCCTCTGGAACGCCATCGGCCGCATCCTCGACCTCTACTCGCCACAGGAACGCGCCAACTACTTCGCTGCCTGCAACTGCGATGCAGACTGATCGAAAACCGCTCTAGGGCCTTGTTCGGGACAGGATCGGGCCTGCACAACTTCGCCGGGCAAGCGGCTGAAATGGCCAATATCGTCGGACAGTTCGATCCTACGGCAAGTTAAAAGGACGTCGCGTGGGTACGCGCGATCTGGCCGCGCAAGCTCATCGTCAAGGGCATCTGCGATCCGGACGACGCGGGGCTCGCGGTTGAATGTGGCGCGGACGCGGTCGTAGTGTCGAACCACGGCGGGAACATGCTCGACGAAGGGGCATCGACCGTGGCCGCTTTGCCGCATATCGTGGAGCGGGTCGCCGGACGGCTGGACGTCCTGCTGGATGGCGGCGTCCGTTCGGGGCAGGACGTGCTGAAGGCGGTCGCGCTCGGCGCCAAGGCCTGTCTCCTAAGGCGGGCGCCGCTCTATGGTTTGGCCGCCGGCGGCGAGGAAGGAGTCGCGCGGGTGATCGAGCTGATCCGGAGCGAACTGGAGTTCAGCGCGGCTCTGACGGGCACTCCTGACGTTCGCGCGGCCACGCCGGCGATCCTATGGTGGCGCTGCCTTGCGGGCCGTTCCGTAGCTTCGGTGCGGAGGGGATGGCGCGACCCTCGCGTCGGGCGGCATGGTGATGGCGGAGAGACAAAATGATACGCGCCGAGCAGGAAGGTTTCAGTTGGGCGGAGCGGGTCGTCGGCGGCCGGATCGTCCGCAAGCTGAAACACGATAATTGGCGACCCCAATGGTTCCTGGACATCCAGTTGCCGGATGGATCGGTCCGTAAGGTGATGTTGCGGGGTTTCCGGGATCCAGGCGGCGGTGCCGACGATGGCGACGTTCGAGAGGGCCTGACGAGCGAGGCCGAAGTCCTGCGGGCTCTACAGGACCTGCCGGTTAGTGTCCCATATTATTATGGGCATGATGCCGAGCACGGGTGGATGCTGATGGAGCGGATCGAGGGAGACGCCGAACTCAGTCAAGTCTTCGATCCGGACCGCCGGTTTGCGCTCTTCCAGGATTACATGGAGGATATCGCACGCCTGCATGCCTTTCCCGTGGACAAGATGGCGCTTCCGGCAAACATGGCGAGACCTGCATCGTCGAGGGATCAGTGGGAGGAATTCAAGAGGACGAGCATCGCCACCTACCGTTCGCTGGAAAGAACTCAGCCTGAACCCATCCTTGAGCTTGGGATACAATGGCTCCAAACCTATCATCTTCCGAGCGAGCGCCCGTTGAGCTTCGGATTGAGCGACGTCGGTCCGAACCAATTTATGTTCGCGGGCTCTGAATACCTGTCACTCATCGACTTCGAACTCGGTGTGCTTGCGGACCCGCTGCTCGCGATCGGTTTAATGCGCGTGCGTGAACTGGTATATTCGATTGGACGTATGCCGGAGCACGTCGCGCACTACGGCAAGCATTATGAGGCGCTTACCGGTATTCCGCTCGACCACGCGGCCTTGCGATACATGACGGTGGCAAGCACGGTGCTGTTCAATCTGCCTTCCGCGGCGACGAAGATCGCACCCGATCCCACGCTCCCCGATTTAGTGTTCACTCTGTCCTGGGAGATTCCGGCGCAGCGCGGCATCCTGGAGGCGATGGCCGAGTATCACGGAATCTCACTGAGCGTACCCGACTTGCCAAGCGAGAAGACGACGATTCTCAAGCCGCTTCACGATCTTATCACCGGGCAGATCGAGCAATTCTATGCTCCGCGCTCGCGCGACCAAGGCGAAAAGTCGTTTGCTCGATACAGCGCCGCGCTCGTAAAGACGCTGGCGCGTGGGAACGCGGTAGCGGGACGTATAGATCAGGATAATATGAAGGAGTTGTCGGCCTTGATCGGTAACAAGGTCGATGATTGGTATGAGGGATTGTACGAGCTCGAGCGACTGATCGTTCAGGATTCTGAACATGATTTCGAAGCGAGGCTGAACTTCCTATATCGTGTTCAGGTAAGGCGCGAGTATTTGTACGAACCTATGCAGTGCGCGACGGGGTGCAGCGTAGGTGTTCCACTCGTAAGGCTTGAGAGCTTGGAGGGGGTCGTGCCGTCGGCAATCCCGTTGCGCACGCTTTAGCGGCGGTCCCGCGCGGTCGGCGCGACGATTTCCTAGTGACCCCTGCCACCCGCCCAGATCAAGCGAGAGGACGACATGTTACCGGAAGGTCGGCGGCGAGTGAGGCGAGCCGCCGCGGCGCCGATTGTAAAACTCGTCCGCGCCCCTATACTCCTACGCCGCCTGCGCTCGCCGATCGTGTCGGACACCGGTATGGCGGGTTTAGTGAGCGCCCGGATCGCGTAATACCAGATCCGTGAGGAGCTGACTCACGGCGGGGATTCCTAAACGACCCAGAGGATGATTCAAGATCGCGGGCTGAGGGAGGTTCGCGATCGCGGCGGCGGTGCGGTTGCGGTCGGACTATGACGGGGCGGCGTTGCGGAAGCTGGGTCGGACGAGCCGCGATGCGGAGCAGGTGCGGCGGCTGCTGGCGCTGGCGGCGATCTACGAGGGGGAGACCCGCAGCGAGGCGGCGAGATCGGCGACGTCACGCTCCAGACCGTGCGCGACTGGATAGTGCGGTTCAACGCCGAGGGGCCGGCGGGCCTAGCATTACAGTTGCGTTCTTGATTGGCTGTGCGCGCGTTGTGCGGCAGCCTGATGAGCACGACGCCAGCATGGCCATGCGATGACGTGGCGGCGTTCGATGCGGCGCTGGGCCAGCCTGACGACGATGCGGCGGATCTCCTGGACGGACCAGCGGACCAGCGGATCAGGTCGGTGACCTCGTCCGGGCTCTTTTTGGGGGCGTGGCATTGGCGCGGGTGCGGATCGCCGCCAGCATCGCGAAGGCGAGCATGACAAGCGAAACGTGCCGGTGCCAGCCATGCCACGAGCGGGTCTCGTTGTGATCGAGGCCGAGTTCGTTCTTGGCAGTTTCGAAGCTGTCCTCAATAGCCCAGCGATGCCCCTCCACGCCGACGAGGGTATTCATGGTCGTGCCGGCCGGGCACCACGTCGTGAAGAAGGCGAGATCGCCATCGGCGACGTGGCGTCGGACAACAGGCCCCTGGTCCATGTGCCGGACAGATCGTCGGCATAATCGTTAGCCTCGAGGTCCGTGAATTCGAGGCAGGCCCAGTCGTGAAGTCTGGCCCCTTGGTGCCGTTGCCTGCCGACCGGCGATGCCATGCGCCAGGATCGGGGTCGCTTGCGATCTGTGCGGCGGTGCCCGCGACCACCGGCCTGCCTACCCAAGAGCCGAAGCGATGGCCGCCCTTTACGCCCAGCACGTACCCTTTGCCGGCACGACGCAGCGCCTGCTCGATGTCGCCGACACCGTAGACCGCATCCGCCGCGAGCCGGGAAAACGGCATGTTTGCCGCCATCCAGCGTTCGATCATCTTCACCGCCAGTGTCGGCTTGGTTGCGAAGACCATGCCTTCGGGCACGTGCGCCGCCGCCAGCCGTGAAGGGTCGGCGGTCCAGTTCTTTGGCAGATACAGTGCCCGGTCGACGAAGGCATGGCCCTTTTACCGAGACATAGGCGGCGAACACGCCGATCTGGCAGTTGGTCACCTTGCCGGCCGACCCCGTGTACTGGCGCGCCACGCCACACGACGCCTTGCCTTGCTTCAGGAACCCAGTCTCATCGATGACCAGCACCGCGTCATCGGTGCCGAGATGGTCGATGGCATAGTCGCGCACAATATCGCGCAGCGCTTCCGCATCCCACCGCCCGCGCCCCAGGATCGCCTGTTGCCGCCATGCCAGCCGCCTCCGCGCGCATCCATCCGGTCTTGCGACGTTCGTCGCCCAGCAACCCGTCGAGGAAGCTGTTCGCCGATGCCGCAACGCGCTCCTGGCTGAACAAGGGCCGCATCCGCATCTTCACCTCGCGCAATGATGACGCCCATAGCTCCAGCGTCGTCTCGATCGATGCTCCCGTCACCACGACCTCCTCGACATGGTGGCCCATTGATTCAAAACAGGATCAAAAGCGCAACTGTAATGCTAGCGTCGCCGCCCGCCAATCCGCGGCGACGGCGTCGACGAAGCGCCTCACCTTCGGCGCGTCCATGCGACCGGGCAGGGCGAGGAAGCGCAGTTCGAGGGGTCGCGGCCCGTGATCCTGCAGCACCTCTCGTAATGAACCATCCTGCAAATCATGCTTGACGACGCACAGTGGCAGCATTGCAATCCCAAGTCCGGCGAGCGCGAAAGCTCTTAGGGCCAGTCCGCTGTTGGCCCGAACCGGTCCGGAAACGGACCAGGAGAGAGTTTCATCGCCGGTGCGCAGCGGCCACTCGTTCGCGCCATGTTGCAGGAAGCTGAGACAGGCATGCCCGTCGAGGTCGGCCGGGCTGCGCGGCATGCCCCGCCTGCGCAGATAGTCCGGCGTCGCGCACATGATGAGCGGCAGGGACTCCAGCGCGTGCTGGACGAGCGTGGAATCCGGCAACGCGCCGATGCGCAGGGCGACATCGATCCGCTCGGAGACGAGGTCTAGACGATCGTCGCGAAGTATCAGGTCGACCTTCAATGCTGCATTTTCAGCGACAAGGCGCGCGATCGTGTCCGCCAGAACCAGCGTGCCGAGGACGACCGGCGCGGTCACGCGCAACGTGCCGGAGGAGGGCGTCCCGATGCAGCCGGCCGCCTCCGCGCCTTCGACCTCCTCCAGAATGCGGCGACACCGCTCGTAGTAATCGCGCCCCAGATCGGTCAACGCCTGGCGCCGCGTGGATCGGGTGAGAAGAGGCTCACCAAGCCGCTTTTCCAGGTATCGGACGTGGTTTCCGACCATCGCGGGCGAGAGGCCTCCGGCCGCCGCCGCAGCGGCGAAGCTGCCGCGTTCCACCACCGTGACGAAGGTGGCCATCGCCTTCAATCTGTCCATTCCTCTCTCGTAGTTACGAGTGTGATCACCGTCACGCGCTTGATGCCGGCGTTCTCATTGCGGCATGACTTCCTCGCACAATCGGAGGCGCAGACATGCCATTCATATCAACGTTCGACTTCAAGTTTCCTGCAAACGCCCATGACCAGGCTGTCCAGATCACCCGTTCGATCGGGCATGACATGACCGAGCTCGACGGATACGAGCACCACGAGGTCATCCAGGATGTGACTGACCCGGGCCACCTAATGGTGAACACGCGCTGGGCCGGCCTGGAGAAGGCTCAGTCCGTGCTTGATAGCTACCAGCACGACCAGAAGATCAAGCAGGCCGAAGCGCTGATCCCGGGTGGGCCGCAGGGATTTATCGGGGCTCTCCTGTCATAGGTCGGCTCTGACGGCAAACGTCGTGGCTGCGGTTCCTGCAAGGTGCGACTGCAATGTCGCTGTTGCTTTGGCCGCCAGGGCGACAAGCTGATGTCCGACGCTGATAGATGCGTCTGGCCACCCGCTGTCATGTCGCGCCCGCAGCTAAACCTCCTATAAGGCTGAGAAGCGCTCGAAGATAACAAACAGCATCTTCTATGGGTCAGTCCGGAGAAGCAGCGGCATCATGTTCGCGAGAGACGTGGTGCGTCGCCGCTCCGCTCGACCTTCGCTCGCAAAAGGCTGCCGTGCCAGCTGGCGAGGAGCATCATTGCCCAATCCTCCGCAGCGACGTTGGCGCGTGCCTGCCCGCTAGCTTGCGCGTCTCGGATTGCGTTAGCGAATGGAACCGTCAGCGCCTCAAGCGCCGTCGAGAACGCCTTACGCAAACTTTCGCTGTGAGTCGGCAGCTCCAGTCCCAGATTCGCGAGCAGACAGCCGAACCGCCATTGGAGGGGCTCGGCGATGTCGACGATCGCGTCGAAGTACGCGCCTATTTTGGCGAGCGGCTCGCGTCCGCCATCGCCCAGACTGCCCGCCGCAATTGCGAGCAGAACGTCCATGTAGCGTTCCAGGACCAGGATGGCGTAGGCCTTCTTGGAGCGGAAGTGGTTCGTGGAGGAGCCGAGCGGAACGCCTGCCGCCTCCGTGATCTCGCCGACGCCGCTCGCCGAGTACACCGCCCGTACACTTGAACTGCTGCGCGCCGTCGGGATGGGCGCCGAAATGCCGCAGGTATCGGCCGACAGCCGGCTTCTACGCTCCCGCCTCGAGAGCCTGGCCGGCGAGTGGTTCGAGACGAACACCTGGACGCCAGGCGGCGCCGGCGACGACGGGGCGCCACCTTCACCCTGTGCCGGTGCGGCGATCGCGCAGGACCGCATGGAGGCGCTCCTGCACCGGCACGCTACGGCACTCGGCACCGACCTCCGCTTCGCCACCGAGCTAACCGCTTGGCACCAGGACGAAGACGGAGTCACGGCTCAGGTGAGGAGCGTGAATGGGCATGCGTACCGGCTACGGGCATCGTACCTGATCGCGGCGGACGGCAGCCGCAGTCCTATCGCGAGCGGTTGGGGATCCCGATGGTCGGACGCGGCCACTTGGCGACGATGCGCAGCGTGCTGTTCCGGGCGGAACTCGACGATTACCTGCAACGCGGCGTTTCGCAGTTCGAGATCGACCAGCCCGACCTGAAGGCGTTCCTGACCACCTACGGCGATGGCCGCTGGGTGATGTTCCATGATGATCAGGAGCGCGACCACGACGCGTTGCGATCGGCCATCGCCCGAGCTACGAGCCGTCCCGATCTTCCGGTCGACCTCATCACCATCGGACGCTGGGACCTCAGCGCTTCCGTGGCGGAACGATTTTCCTCCGGTCGCGTGTTCCTTGCCGGCGATGCTGCGCACACGCTGTCGCCGTCGCGGGGCGGCTTCGGCGTGAATACCGGCATCGCCGACGCGCATAGTTTCGCCTGGGAGCTGGCCTCGGTCCGGTCGGGCGCGTCGGGTCCACAGCTGCTCGACAGCTACATGCAGGAACGTCGGCCGGTCGCCTGGCGCCGCCACCAGCAGATCCTGGCGCGTCCCGACTATCGCCGCCGCGCCGAAGGTCATGCGGCAGACGAGCCGATCATAGACGACACGGCGATGGAATTCGGCCAGATTTACCGCTTCGACGTGATCGCGGGCGGCGATGGCGACCTGCCCGACGCCCGGCGACCGGCCGACTGGGCCGGGCAGCCCGGCACACGCGCGCCGCACCTTTGGGTCACCTGCGAGGGCGAACGCATCTCCACGCTGGACCTGTTCCAGCCCGGTTGAGTGTTGCTGGCGAACGACGCCGGTTGGCGCGCGGTGCTCGATCGGGTCTTGAAGCACCTGCTCGCGCCGGTGCGATGCCTGGTCGCCGAGCAGGACGTGTGCTCGATCGATCTCGACCTTGCCGCCGCGTTCGGTCTGTCGCGTTCGGGTGCTTCGCTGGTGCGGCCCAATGGTGTCGTGGCCTGGCGATCTCGCCGCGACCAAGTCAATCAAGCTCTCGCTCTGAACGACGCGCTACGCTTGGCCCTAGGCAACGGCAGCGGGCCTGTGTCGCGCTTGTGATGGCGGCGAAGTCTCGGATCCGGGCGCGAACCGGCTCACTGATCGGAGGAATATTCGTCGATATAGGGCTTGAGATTGCGCGCCAGGAGACGGTCGAGCATCCGGTCCGACAGCAGCCTGGTAAGGCGCACGATCATTGCCGTGCTGCGTCCGACGGTGTAGCGCGCTCGTGGCCGTTCGCTGGCGATCGCGTCCGCGATGACGCGGCCAGCTTCTTCCGGCGGCGCGCCGCTGGAGGCGGAGGGCCGGGCCTGCCGAACGACCGCGTGCATCAGCGCGGCGTAGCGGCCACGCTGTGCCGGGGTCATCGCGTCGAGGACGCGCCGGCCGCGATCATCGACTTCGCCGAGCATGCTGGTGGTGACGGCGCCAGGCTCGATCACGACAACCTTGACGCCAAGCGACGCGACCTCCCGCCGCAGCGCGTCGCTGGCTGCCTCGAGGGCGAACTTGCTGGCGGCATAGGGACCATAGGTGGCCATCGCCACCTTGCCGCCGACGGAGGACATGTTCACCACGGTGCCGCGGCCCGCAATCAGCGCGGGGAGCAGCGCCTGCGTCATCGCCACGTGGCCGAACAGGTTGACCTCGAACAGTCGCCGCCACTCGGTCAGCGTGTAGGTCTCCAACGGCGTGTTGATCGCGAGACCGGCGTTATTGACCAGCGCTCGCAGTCGCCGGCCCGCAGGGAAGTCCATGACCCGCCGGACGAGAGCGGCGATCTCCGCCTCGTCGGTAATGTCGAGCAACACGGGCTCTAGATTAGAGTCTTTTAGTGCTCGGACGTCGTCATCGCTACGCACACCCGCGAGCACGTGATAACCCCGTCGAGCGAGCTCCCGGGCGGTGGCGGCACCGATGCCTCGGGATGCGCCGGTCACGACGACGATCTCGTTCCTAGGTGCGGTTTCGTTCGTGTTATCGCGCATGATTGCGTCCTGTGTCGTTGAACGATGAAGTCCGATTATCCGAGGAAGCGCCAGAGCGCCTCGAGACCCGCGTCAGCGTGCCGATCTCGGTGTTCCGGGTTCTGCGTGATATAATTGAGCGTCGCGTCCACCATGCCGGTGACCAGCGACGCGACGAACAGGAATGATACGTCGCGTAGGGCTCCACCGGCGCGACTGCGATCGAGTTGCGCCACAACTTCGGCGAAGCACGCAGCCGCAGCGTCACAGGTCTGAGCGGTTATCTCTTGCGAGACGCCCGGATGCGCGAGCACCTGTCGTTTCTGAGGGTGGGCCAGCGCCCAATTCAGCCATTCCAGACATGGCGGACTTGGGCACGCATATCGCCGCCATGGTTCGCTTCTCCCTTTCAGCCGCGCCTTTGCCACCGATGTCGGCGTCTGTCGTGAAACTCACGATCACGGTTTGCCCGCCAACGCGTCGTCGATCCACTGGTACACGATCTCCTCGCCTCCCGGCGCGCCCATATGCCCGCGATCCCCGCGCGCGAGCAGGTCTTTCTTGTCGCCGGTGGTCGCCACGAGGAAGCTGTCCTCGATGGGAAAGATCGAGTCTTCCATTCCGTTGATGGCGAGAAGCTTGCAGCTTGGGCTGCCGATCACGCCGGAATCGACAAGGCTGAACTTGCGCGCTTCGGCCGAATAACGGTCAACCGCGGCCGCGTAGTCGGTGTCGCGGTAGCCGAACTTATACGCGAGCGCCTCGGCAAGCGCGAACGGATACTCCATCTGGTCTTGTGCGCCGATCCATCGTGGATCAAACATATAGTGGCTGCCACCACCCTCGGCGGTCACGGCGAACAGCCGGTCGGCGTGGGTGTGGGCGACGCGAAACGCGTAGTACCCACCCGTGCTGATCCCCCGCACGATCACCTTCGCCAGATCGATCCCGTATTCAGACGCCGTTGCCGCCACCCAGTCGAGGACGCTGCTCATGAGACGGTCGGGCGAGGTCGGATCGTTCGGTGCGGCCGGGCAGTCGCCGGTGCCCGGGATTTCGAAGATCAGCGTGGCATAACCGCGGTCGAGATGCTGATCGGTCCGCAGTCGATTGTCGGTTTTGTACGAGTCGAGACCGCACACGAACAGCAAGACAGGCCAGCCAGCGTCCGGCTTCTCACCCTTTGGCAAGCGCAGATAGGCCTGAATGGGAACGTCGGTGTCACCTGCCGACGTATCCGCGTGGACGAACGGGATAGCGGTGCGAGCGCTGGGCGGATCGAGCATCTCGCCCGCCTTCTCATAGGCGGCCTTGCCTTCTTCCCACGCCTGCCGGGTCAGGGGTGACCGGACAATCGGGAAGCGGGCAATACGGAAGACTGCCGCTGCGCGGAGGAAAAGATCCTTGGCCCGATCACCTTGTCCCCGTGATAGAGCCTCTTCCGCTTGGGCCACGAGGTACCGGCCCACCGGCAGGAACGGCTTGGCATAATCGTCGGGCCGATGCAGGATCCTGGGATCGTCGCCTGATATGCTGATTAGCTCCTCGAAGATGGGATCGAAATCCTCCACGATGCCGTCGTAAAACGGATAGTAACCGCCGACACAGGCTGGACGCCACATTTGCAACCAAAGCGCCGACACGGATTCGTGATAGGTAAAATAGGGGAACCCGTTTCTGAGCTCCTTGCCGGAGGACTGTACGTGAAACGGCGGAACGGCGATGTCGATGGACCTAGCCATGACGCAGGACCTCCTTTAATCGTGAGGGACGCCTCAAGCGACGCAGTAGCCGGGAACCGCGATCTTGCGAACAAGATGCGGCAGGGCGACGACACTGGCGGGAAATGCCTTGGCCGTCTCTTTGAAGGTCGGATTGTGGAAGGCGGCTCCGAAGGCGGCGGCCGATTCCCATACGGCATAGTTGACGTACATCGTGCTTCCGCCGACTCCCTTGTGGAGCTGGGTCGAGATGTAGCCAGGTTGAGCTTTGAAAAAGTCAGCCTCCCTTGACCATGCCGCAAGGAAGCCATCGGCATCCTGTGCCTCCATGGTGAATATGTTGAGCAAAACCACCTGACCTTCGGTGTCGCTCAACTGCGACTCGATGGTCGCGCGCGGTTCGAGCTCCTGAAATTGCATGTTACTTCTCCTTGCTGGTCTGATAGTCGTCGTGTTGGACCGCCCGCCCAAACAGCCGGGCAAAGTCGCGAGCCAGCCCGGTCACTTGGGCCGGCTTGTGGCCGAGCAGATGCGGGTGGATGAATCCAAGATGGAAACCCATGTCGACCAGCCATTCAGCGACCGCCGAGATCGGCACGCTGTCGCTCAACATGCCGGTCTGCCGGCAGCGATCGAACCGCTCGGTCAAGGCAGCGAGAACCTGTTTGCGGAGCGTGTACTCACCATAACTTGCTTGGAACGAGGGGTCGACGAGCGCTCGTGACACGAGAATGCGAAGGTAGGGCGCCCGGGCGGTCAACCCTTTGATCACATAGGTGAGGTGTTCGGCGGCCTCCTCCTCCATTGAGGCGCAAAGCGGTCGGCGGAAGAAGGCCAGGTAAGTCTCCCATTCGCCGCCCGATCGCATGACCGCGAGCAGCAGCCCGTCCTTGCCGCCGAAATAGTTCTGGATGAGCGCTTCGGAGCAACCGACCCGCTCGGCGATCATGCGGGTCTTTGTGGACTCGTACCCGCGTTCAGCAAACAACGCGGTCGCCGCCTCGATCAGGGCTGCTTCCATTGCAGGCCGGTCGCGTCGACGCGGTCCCGATCGGCGGTTCGGTACGGTCGTCGCCGGGGTCATGCGCGCTCGTCCAGCACTGGCAGTCGCAGCCGCGACTGGTGATGTCCGCCCATATGGACGTGATCCTCACCCATCGCTCGCGGCGGATAGAGGTGAGTGTTGATGGGAACGGTAAGCGACGAATCCGTGTTCGCGATCTCCAGCCGGACCCGGTGGCCCGATGCCAGCCGCCACGCCGTCGCCGCGAGCGCGATGTCGAGCCGCACGGGCACGCCCGGCTCCAGGGGAGCACGGCGGTCGTGGAGATGAAGCGGCTCGGCCGGTGTGCCGACCGGATCGAGCGCACGGTGTGACGCACGCAGCCAGCCGGCGCTGACCAGCTTGCCCGTTGGTGCGCGGCCGGGTTCCGACGGCGGCTGATCGACGAGGCGAACAAACACATCGGTGTCGAGGTTGCTTGATGAAAGATGCAGTTCGAGCGCGATCGGCCCGACGAAAAAGTATTCCTGATCCAGGGTCGGCGTCATAAAGGTCAGCATCCGCATGACCGGATCGAAACCGTCCTTCGGTCCTCCCGCGCCGAAACCGACGTTACCGAGCACCCAGCCGGGATCGGGGTAGATATAGCCAACCTCCGCCTTCTCCGATGGGTCTATCACCAACGAGCCATCGTTCAGAGAGGAAACGGCATCGGCCTTCGCCGGACTCAGGAACCAGTCACGGTAGCGGACCTGCTCAGGGGGCCAGGCGGTGGCCGCGCGGGTCTCGCCGCTCTCGCGCACCCCATATTCGACCGGGGGCCGAGCGTCCCAGTCGGTCGTCATGCCTTTCAGCCAACGATCGTAAAATGGCAGCATGACCCGACAATGGAAATCTTCTGACGCGTATTCCATCTGCGCGACGCTGGCGTTCTCGGCGCGAGACAGGCGCAGCTTGACCGGGCCGGACACGTGAGGGAAGCCATCAAGCGCACCCTGAAGGTGACCCTTGCTCCAGATCCCGCTCGCGTAAACGGGTATGGTAATCGCGCCGAGCCGCTCGCGCGCGGTGCGAACGCGCCACCAATCGTCGTACAGGGGATGGTCGCGCATGGTCTGGTTAAGGTCGGAGCGCAACTCGCGAGGAGGCGCGTCCGGGGCCGCTGGCTCGGCGTTGATCGTGCGAACGAGATCCAGCCAGGTGGTAGGAAAGAAGTTTCCAGAATGCCGCCAGCGTAGACGCTTGCTCTGTAGGGATCACTCATGCCGTCGTGGACACCGAGGCACGCTAGCGACGGCGGCTGCGCGACTCCCATGAATCACTGCGCCATGCAGAAGTATGACTGGCCACTGCCGCCTATACGCCCGGTACACCAGGGCTGGGCGGCAATCCACTCGATGACGTCGTACAGGTCCTGTTGCTCGCTTGGCCCCAGGAACTCGAATACGCCGCCCGAGCGTCCCGTGCCACGAACGTCTAGGCGCACATAGGCGTAGCCCTGCTCCACATAGAAGCCGATCGGACCCGTTTCGCGGAACATAAAGGCGGGAATGTCGGGAAGTTCGTCATTATCGAACCGGTAGGGCGAGGCGGCAAGCAACGCGGGAACGGGACCTTCGCCCATTGTATGATAGACCGCAACCGCGAGTTCGACACCATCGCGGGCTGCGACGGTATGAACCGTCGGCCTCTCGAGCGGCAGGCTGGATGTGTGGTCGCTGCTACTCATGCCCGCACTCCGCTAACCGCTAGCCACATCAATCATAACAACTGAGCAATCACTTAGTTGCACTCGCATCTTAGCGCAAATTCATGTCCTCTTTCCAGTCGATGGAGATCGGTGACGCAGGCCGCAAATGAAATTCTCCGCCCAAGGATTGAAATGCCTAACGTCATCGACCGAGACGAGGTAAGTGATTTGCCCCTTCAGCCCGGCGCGCCTCAGCAGCGCCGTTGCCGCGTGCTGCGATCCGTTGCTGAGCGTCACCAAGGAAGGGTGTGTGTCGACAGCCGCGCCAACGCCTACTCGGCTCCTTGCCGCGCATCCAAAGCCCGAACTCCCTTGATCAGTTCCGTGCGGTCCGACGTCGACGCGGAGAGGCTTTGTTAGGCGAGTACCAAAATCGAGAGCACCTTCCGCCACGGTCGCGAACGTTTAGAATTGGATGACGCCGCCAGCGAGAATGCGTTCCGGCATCCGGCGGCAAACCATATTTCCAGTCCGGCGGCGGGCAGGCCTAAACTCAGGATGCCCGTCCGCAGCGGTTCGAGCGGGAACAGCGTTCCAACGGCGTCGAACCTGACAGCTGCAGGTCCAGCGCAATTTGCAGGCCTGCTCCTGCGTCTGTCAAATGAACAAATGGCCGGAAGTGGAGAGCGTGCCAGCTAGTCTAGCCCGAATGGTGGATTGTGGGTCTTCTTGTCCGGTCAAAGTCTCAAATCAGATTCCGATCTTATATGGCTTCGGCCGGCCCTGATCAGCCTCGATCGATCTCTCCGGGGGCTGAGGGACATTGCTTGGCCGCGACCGCTCGTCCGTTCTCACTCGCCCGTCTCGGACGTTGCCCGTGGTCTCGAGCGCGGAGGACTTGCCTCTGGCGTTGCGAGATAATTGACGCTCAAGCTTGCTCGCGCGACCGACAACCAGCGTCAGCGCGTCCCGCAAGCGGGTCACTGTCATCAGGCACGTCTGCTGGTTCACAAGCTTGGTGTCGCGCGTCTCCATGACCCCGATGCCCGATCGGAAGTCAGGCTTTGGGCCATGTGCGCGTTCAACGCGTAGGCGAGATTGAGGTGCTGGAGCATCGGATCGTCGCGGAGCAGGGCGACCTTCGTACCGTGCGACGTCTCGATCGTGACTCTTTTTGCGTCGATCGACACGACCCGCGCCTTATCGGCATTGAAAAGCGCTTGATCGCAAACGTTCGCCGTCCAGCGAATGCGGTCGCGCTCGTGCAGCTGAAGCGTTTTCGCCTCATAGAGTTGGACCAGGCTCTCGGTCGGGCGCGTATGCAGCTTCTCCGGCCGAAACACCCGCTCTCGGCCGCGCGACAAGCGGAGGGTCACCGTTCCGCGCGCATGGTCGACCGCCTCCACCACGGCTCGCGAGCGTAGTATGCGCCTACTTCCTCACCATAACGCCATCGTCGCCGATGCGGCGGCGCAGAGTAATGAGATCGGCGGCGCGTAAGGGACAACGCCGCCTTCAACGGCATCGTCCGCCAGCCACGTGCCGCCGGCCGCTATGAGGAGGCGCCGCCTTCTCCCCAGGGCAGGTCATGATATCTGGCGCGCCTGCGGACGATCTCGATCATATAGGACGCGTGCTGCGGACGATCGAGCAGTGCGCGCTTCACCGTCGCTGCCCTGCGCCCCCGATGCCGGCGCTGCCGGTCGGAGCGGGTTCTTAATGCGGTTCCATTGTGGTGGCTGTTCCAGCAGCGTGGCTGGCCCGATGACCTGCGCGGCGCTGCGCAGCGCTTCGTCTGCGCCACCTGCTTGGGTGAGCCGCTTCATCTTGGCCGCGGTCACCGCACGGACGACGTGGAAGCGTGCCACCGGCAGCGTCGCGACCTACGCCGCGCCCATGTCGGGCGTGAGGGCGAACTGGCCGTTGGGCTTGCGGTGATCGGAGGCAAGCTTGGCCAGGAACTTGTTGTAGGAGATGCCCGCCGAGGCGGTGAGACCGGTCTCCTCGAAGATGCGCGTGCGGATCGCCTTGCCGGTGGTCCAGGCGGTCAGCAGACCGGCGCGGTTCTCGGTCACGTCGAAATACGCCTCGTCGACCGAGAGCGGCTGGATGAGCGAGGTGAACTCCGCAAAAGTCGCGTGGATTTGCCGGGACACAGCCTTACAGACCTCAAATCGCGGCGGCACGAAGATGAGTTCCGG
The DNA here is from genome assembly GCF_965200105.1 of Sphingomonas sp. GTDB lineage: Bacteria > Pseudomonadota > Alphaproteobacteria > Sphingomonadales > Sphingomonadaceae > Solisphingomonas. The sequence continues at coordinate 1,281,135 of NZ_CBDATN010000002.1, read as the reverse complement.
GCAGCGCCGGATCGCGGAGACCGAGGGCAGGGCGGAGCGAACTCCAAATACCCTTGCCTCGTAGCTCGCCGCCGCCACCACACCGCGAGCCGCGGCATAGCCGACCGCGATTGGGCGACCGCGTAGAGCGGGATCGTCGCGCTGCTCAACGGACGCGAAGAAGGCATCCATGTCGAAATGGATGATCTTGCGAATCGATCCGCCTCCCATGCCGACAGCATAGTATGGAACGAATACGGAACATCAACCTGGCTCCCGACGCCACCGCGGCGTCAGTACGCGGTGGACGCCTCCTTCCAACCTTCAACGCACTCGCTGCCTAGCCGACCTGCTGAACCTTGAGGCTGCCCGCAGGCGGAGGCCGGATGATGGATTGCGCGGGTATCCGCACATCGAGCCAGTCGCCCAGCTCGATTTGTCGAGAATGACAATCTAGCGGTCCTGGTATGGCGCTATGTCGGGCCCAGGTGGCATCATCAGCATCGTGAACGCCTCGCTAACTTTGGGATCGCTGCGCCAGGGGCCGGTGATGCCGATGACGGCGTTGCGCCCGGAGCTTGTGCTCGCGAGAATGGGGATGGTCGGCACGGATCCCGGTGTCGAGCACCGCCCAGGCAATGCGCGCGCTTCCTGCTGTCCCGCCACACCATCTTAATCGAAAGGTCCTGATACGCGGTGCGCAGCGCATCTACCTCGCTGCGCGTGAGTTTAGCTGCGAGGTAGCGGCGCAGCCGGTCCACCTCCGCATCCTCGGTCTTTCCGCCGCCCGCCATCACGAAGTCGCTGGTGCGGGCCTCAATCCCGCCCGCCGCCGCGTCTAGGTCGCCGGCAGTGGCCGATGTCGCGCTGGCGAGCTGAATCAGCACGCTCTGGCGGTCGTCGTGCCTGCCGTTCTCCAGAAGGTCGACAAAATCCTTCGCCACCACCACCGGCGCGATCACCTGCCCGAACGACGCACCTACCGCCTCCATCATCGGCTGGCGGACGAAGCGGTGTGCAGATAGCCGGTGCCCGAGTGGGGGGGGGGCGCGGCAAATCGGGTTGAGGAAGAAGCGGTTGTGGTTCTCGATCCCGCCCGCATAATCGCCCGATGCCTAGGTCTCGCCGAATGTGCAGGATGCCAGCGCGATCGGTCGCTACGTCGAGCCCCCGGCGCTTTCCGCGGCCGAGATCAGCGAGCGGACGTCGGCGTTGAAAGTGATTTCGCAACGGATCGTCGTCACCTTGCCGTCGGTGCCGGAGGCGATCGTCGCCAGCCGCGCATCGTCGAGATCGGCGGCGAGCACGATCGCGCCAGCGCGTGCGAGCGCCGACACGCAGGCCTGCCCGATGCCCGATGCGCCGCCCGTGACGATCGCAACCTTGCCGAGTAATGATGCGGGCACCCGATCTCTTCCTTGAACGATGCTGAATGGATGACGCTACGATCCGTCGAGTGGGCAGAGCGCCCGTTACCGATGCTTGGTCAGCCGCGTTTCGACGTCAGGTCGGCGATAATCGGAAGGCGCGGCGAAGCGCATCCGCATAGGTCCGGTCGAAAGCGACCTTGTTCTGGGTATCCGGCCACGAGTCGAACGCATGAATGGCACCGGGATAGACGTGCAGCTCGGTCGAGACGCCGTCTCGGATCAATCGCCTAGCATATTCGATGCCTTCTTCGACGAACAGGTCGAGCGCGCCCACGGCGATGAAGGTCGGCGGGAGGCCGGCCAGCGACCTGGCCCGGGCAGGCGCCGCGTAAGGCGACACGTCCGCGCCTCCAGCCTCGGCACCCAGCATGCAACGCCATCCGTAGGCGTTGTTCGCGGCAGTCCAGCAGAACTCGCCTGCATAGGGATGCGGATCGGCTTCGCCGGCCGAGCCGGTACGATCGTCGAGCATCGGGTAGATCAGCAGTTGGAAGATCAGCGGCACCTCGCCGCGATCGCGCGCGAGCAGGGCGAGCGCCGCGGCCAGCCCGCCGCCCGCGCTCTGCCCGCCGACCGCCATCCGCGCCGGATCGATCCAGAGCCCCTCGGCGTTGCGATGCACCCAGCGCAGCGCCGTGTAGCAATCCTCCAGCGGCGCGGGGAACGGATGCTCGGGCGGCCGCCGATAATCGACCGAGACGACGACGCAGTCCAAATGCTGCGCTAGATAGGCGTTGCCGGCCGCGTGCGTCTCCGGCGAGCCGAGGACGAAGCCACCGGCATGGCAATGCACGACCACCGGCAGCGGCCCCGTTTGGTCGTTCGGCCGATGGATAACCACCCTGACGGCCGGTCCCCCGCTCTCGCCCGGGATGATCTCCTCCGCAACCGCGGCATTCGAGTCCGCCGGGGCGCTCGCGGGGTTGTCGTCCATCCAGCGGCGTATCTCCGCCAATGTTTCGGACGAGAGATCGAACTGCGGGATTAGCTCTAGGAACGGTTCCGCCTCGGGATCGATCAGGTGACGCGAGCGCATCTCAATCTCCCGCGGAATAAGCCGGCTCCCCGATCGGCGAAGCTCCGCTTACCCCGGAGGCGGGGCGTCGCGATCCGCCGCGGCGGCGGATCAGTCGACCGGGAAGGGCACCTGTCGGGATTCCGTTCTCCGCGATCGGCTGCCCGCCCACGATCGTGGCCCGGTAACCCGACGCCTCCTGATTGAGCCTGCGGCTGCCGGTCGGCAAGTCGTTGACGATCTCCAGCGCGTGGAGCGCAAGCCGGTCGGGATCGATGACGTTGACGTCGGCTTGCTTGCCGGGAGCCAGCACCCCCCGATCGGTAAAGCCAATCATCTCCGCCGGACGCGCGCTCAGCATCCTGATCGCCTCGGCGGGAACGAAGCGCGCTCCGTCGCGGTCGCGCACCCAGTAGGTCAGCAGGAACGTCGGATAGCCCGCGTCGCAGATGATGCCGTAATGCGCGCCGCCGTCGCCCAGACCGATCACGATCGCCGGATCGCGAAGAAGCGTGCCCAGCTCGTCCAGCGTCCCCTTGTAGAAATTGCCTGCTGCGAGATATATCAGCGCCCGGCCGTTTTTCTCAAGAAGCATGTCGTAGGCCAAGTCCTCAGGCGCCGCGCCCTTGCTGCGAGCGCGCGCGCCGATGCTGCTTTCGAGCCGTGGCGCGTAATCGGGCGTGTCGCCCATCGGGAACATCCAATCCCACCGACGGGCCAGCATCGCGAGCGGATGCCCCTCGCCGGGCGTCTCGGACAGGATGCGGTCACGCAAGCCCGGCTGCCGAAGGCGAGCCACGCGCTCCCCGAGCGGAAGCTCGGCGATCTCCTTGTAGGATGGGCAGAGACTGAAAGGATTAGTCGAAAGTGCGTAGCCGAAGATCATCCCGATCGGCCGCGGGAACACCTGCCCCGTGACACGCATCCCCTCGGCGTTGGCCGCCGTGACCATTGCCAGCGCGTTCTCCCAGTTACGATCTTCGCCGTTCGAGGTCGCGAAGGTGAAGGTGGCCGGCAGACCCGACGCTCGGCACACGTCGAACACGATGTCGAGTTCGTCGGACCAACCGTTGTCGGACGGATTGAGCACGACCTGAACGAGGCCGCCGCCCGCGTCCGCGACGCCGGCGGCGATCTCGCGAAGCTCGTCGCGCGAGGCATCGAAGCTGGGGATCCGATCGCCGTTTGCGGTCCGGTGGAAGTTGACTCGCGACGTGGCGAAGCCGATCGCGCCGGCCTCGACGGCTTCGCAGGCAAGGCGACGCATCTTCGCCAGATCCTGCGCGGTCGCCGGTTCGCGCCGGGCTCCGCGAGCGCCCATGGCATAGACGCGTAGCGGACTGTGCGGCAGGTAGACCGCGACGTTGACGTCCCGTGATCGCGCCTCGAGCGCGTCGAGATATTGCGGAAACGTCTCCCAGTCCCAGTCGAGGCCCTCCGCCATGACAACGCCGGGGATATCTTCCACGCCTTCCATTACGTTAATGAGGGCTGCGTGATCCGATGCGCGGCAAGGGGCGAAGCCGACCCCGCAATTACCCATCATGACGGTCGTCACGCCATGCGCGGACGAGGGGTCGAGCCGGGTCGACCAGATCGCCTGCCCGTCATAATGGGTGTGCGGATCGATGAAACCGGGCGTGATCCAGCAGCCTTCCGCATCGATCTCGCGGCGTCCCGCACCGACCTCGCCCACCGCTGTGATGCGGTCACCGTCGATGGCGACGCCGCCCATGCGCGGCTCGGCGCCGGTGCCGTCGATGATCAGCCCGTTGCGGATGACCAGATCGTGGATGGCATCGGACTGGACCAAGACGGCTCCTCCTGAAAGCCCAAGTGGCCGAGCGGGCCGCAGAGCGCGTCGCCGACCCACCCGCCCGCTCGAACCGCAGCATTGGCTTCCCGGTCGCCAGCGTCAAGTCGCCGCCGTGATACGGAGTCGTACGAAATTTTTGAGGTGCTATGGTCGACGCGGTAGCAGACGGCGTTGGGAGCGACCATGAAGATCACGGTGCGCTCGCGTTGCGATGGATGCGAACCGCCGCGAGGATGCTGGCTCCGGTCGTCATCGGGTGCCGTACCTCGATCTTTGCGCGATAAGGTCGGAGGGTGTGATGCCAAACGAGGTTCGTGAAGACGATAGGTCCCAAGCGGTCGGCGGCGGCCGGGGGTTCGATCCGGTCGCGCTGCGCGAGAAATATCGCAGCGAGCGCGACAAGCGCCTGCGCGAGGACGGAGAGGACCAGTATCTGCTGCTCACGGGCGAACTCGCGCGCTACGCAGCCGCCGATCCATATGTCGCCGAGCCGATCGTCCGTGATCCATTGGAAGACGAGGTCGAGGTCGTGGTCATCGGCGGCGGCTTCAGCGGGATGCTCGCGGCCGCCAGGTTGAGCGAGGCCGGCGTCGACGATGTCCGCATCATCGAGAAGGGATCGGATTTCGGCGGAACCTGGTATTGGAACCGCTACCCCGGCGCGCAGTGCGACATCGAGTCATATTGCTACCTGCCGCTCCTCGAGGAAACCGGCTTTCTGCCGACGGAGAAATACTCCTACGCGCCCGAGATCTTCGAGCATTCCAGGCGGATCGGCAAGCAATACGGCCTCTATGGCATGGCCTGTTTCCAAACGCAGGTGACCCAACTTCGCTGGGACGATGCGATCGACCGATGGATCGTTAGCACCAATCGCGGCGACGAGATGAAGGCCCGTTTCGTCATCCAGGCGACAGGACCGGTGAGTCGCCCGAAGCTGCCGAACATCCCAGGCATCCTCGACTTCGAAGGCCATACCTTCCACACCAGCCGCTGGGATTATGATTATACCGGCGGCGACCATCGGGGCGGTCTGCACGAGCTCGCCGACAAGCGCGTCGCAGTGATCGGCACGGGCGCGACGGCAATCCAGTGCGTTCCGTATCTCGGCGCCGATGCCGGGCGCCTCTATGTCTTTCAGCGGACCCCGTCCTCCGTCGACTTCCGCGGCAACAGCCCGACAGACCCGGATTGGGCGCGAAGCCTGACGCCGGGCTGGCAGCGTGCCCGGCGCGAGAACTTCAACGACGTCGTCACGGGCAAGCCCTTCGAGGTGGATCTCGTGAGCGACGCGTGGACCGAAATCTTCCGCAACCTGAAGTCGCTTGCGCCGGACGACGAGGCTCCGGGCGAGGCGGCGGAAGGAGCCGCCGAGATGGCCGAACTCGCCGACTTCGAGAAGATGAACCGGATCCGCGCGCGTGTCGACGAGACGGTGACGGACCCGACGACAGCCGGAGCGTTGAAGCCATGGTATCGGCAGTTCTGCAAGCGGCCGACCTTCAACGACGATTATCTCGCCACGTTCAACCGGCCGAACGTCACGCTGGTTGACACCAGCGACACGCGGGGCGTCCAGCGCATCACGCGAAAAGGCGTGATTGCCAACGATGTCGAATATGAAGTGGACTGCATCATATACGCTACCGGCTTCGAGTTCGGCACGAGCCTGAAGCGCCAGTTCGAGTTCGAGATTATCGGACAGGACGGGGAGCGGCTGCTCGACCACTGGGCGAAAGGGATGCGAACGTTCCACGGCCATTCGAGCCACGGCTTCCCCAACTGGTTCTTCATCGGCATCGGCCAGAACGGGGTGACGGCGAACATGACGTCGATGTTCGACGATCAGGCGCAGCACGTCGCCTATATTATAAGCGAAGCACGCGCGCGGAACGCCACGCGCGTTCAGCCGACCCGAGAGGCAGAGGACGAGTGGGTGGCCGAGATCCACAGGCACGCCAACGCGAACAACGACTTCAAGGCAGCCTGCACGCCGGGCTATTATAACAGCGAAGGCAAGTTCGACACCGTGGTCGGGACTCTGGTCGGCGAGGCGTACACCCCGGGCGTCAACGAGTTCAACGCGATTTTGGTGAAGTGGCGGAACGAGGGATCGCTCGAAGGCCTCACGCTTAAGGCGTGACCTCGCCGAACTCGCTCGGCCGGACATGACGACGATAATCGGGCGCGGTCCGGCAAGCTGTCGATGACGCCGTATGCAAGAAGTTGAGAGCCAGTCCGGATCGCTCGCGATCGCCACCGATCGATTATTCGTCGGCGGCAAGTGGGTGGCGCCGGCGGGCACAGGCATGTTCGACGCGATCACGCCGTCGACCGAGGCGGTGTATCTGCGCGCCGCCGAGGCGACCGCCGCCGCCGTCGATCGCGTAGCTCAGGCCTCTTTACGCTTGTCGCCACAGCCCGAGTCATGTTATAAAGGATTATAAATCATCAAGCCGAGCCGGCGAGGATTGCGTGATCGAGGAAGTCGTACCCTTCCATGTACACTCCGCGGCGCACCTGGCGATGGCGCAAGCGCGTGGCGATCGGTTTGGTGCAGAAAGTGCCTGCGGTGACGACTGTCGATCGCGATTGCATCTTCTGTTCGGGAGGGATCTGCAGCTGCCGCTGGGGGACTTGCAGCGTCAGAAAACGACCTCGCTCGAACCCCTACCGGACGCAACGACGCTGTTTGAGCCAGCAAAGCTTTGAAGGAGATCCATCATGGCCGACCACGATCCGCCTACTGATGCCAACACGCCGCTGCCTGCCCTCTGGCACTATCTTGCGAACCTGAAGGGCGATGATCGCGAGGCGTGGCGGCTGGCCGATATCCCGGATCGGCCGAGTGCGGACGAGCGCGAATTGCCGAAGGACTATCCGTTCGGCTGGTACGTGATCGACTATTCGGACGAGCTTGCCGTCGGCGAGCTCAAGCCGATCCGCTATTTCGGCCAGGAGCTGGCGCTGTGGCGCGGGGATGACGGCGTTGCGCGCGTGATCGATGCCTACTGCGCGCACTTCGGCGCCAACATGGCGCACGGCGGCAAGGTCACCGGTAATTACCTCGAATGTCCCTTCCACGCGTGGCGCTATGACGGCGAAGGCGCGGTCAAGGAGATTCCCTACGCAAAGGTCATTCCGCCGCAGGCGCGGCGCAAAGACTGCGTGCCGAGCTGGCCGACGCAGGAGATCAACGGGATGATCTGGATCTGGTATCACCCCGAGCGGGTCGCGCCGCTATGGGAGCTCGAGGTGTTCGAAGAAGTCGGCCACCCGGATTGGACCCCGTTCAAGAAGTTCGAGTGGAACGTCTTCAGCTGCATGGAGAATGTAAGCGAGAATGGGATCGATATTTCGCACTTCAAGTACGTCCACGGTGCGCCGACGGTGCCGGATTACAAGATCAGCTATGACGGCATCCGCCGCTCGGTACGGGCGGACATCACACTGACCACGCCACGTGGCTTCGTCGACGGCGCGATCAACGTGCGGTCGATCGGTCCGGGGCAGGCCTGGGCTAGGTTCTCCGGCTTGTCCGAAACGATGCTCGTCAGCGGCAATACCCCCATCGACCGCGATTGCGTCAAGATCCGGTTCGCGTTCATCCAGCCCAAGTCCGAAGCCGGCTCGCGGCTTGCCGCTGGGCTGATCGCGGACATCTGCAACCAGCTCGATCAAGACAAGGTGATCTTCGATCGCCACAAACGCATAGAGCCGCCGCTCGTCTGCGATGGTGATGGACCGTTCGGGCGCAATCGGGTCTTCTACAACCAGTTTCTGGTTCAGCCACGCCCGACTAAAATGCGCGCCGCATGAGCGCGTCGGAGGAGTCTCGCTTGGACGCGGCGCATGGCTTACGGTAGTGGGATGATCGCATCGACACCGCTGGCCAGCGCCGGCGGTGAGAATCTGGTAGGGAGACGGGGAGCCGGGCGAGGACAGCCGCGAAGTCTATTCAAGGCTCTCAAGCAAAGTCTTGGCAGGGAAAACCTCATTTGTTCGGCCGGTAAGAGCCGTTTAGCTCTTTAAACGATGCGTAAAGCGTCGTCTGCAAGAAGGTGTGATCTCTGTGCTTCGAGTACTTCCCACGTTAGAGAGTCGATATAATAATTTGGGAGGGTAACACGACGACGTTAGGGGTGCATCGTCTATTCGGCTGTCGCCGGAGTCTCGTTCCGGTTCTGGCATCCGTCAGCTTCATTGCGGCGCTCGGCTTGGACGCGCCGGCATTTGCGGAAACCGCTCCTTCCGGAGCCGCGGATGCGGCTTCGTCGGACGCTGCTCAGAACGCCGCCAGCGCCCTGGGCGACGTCGCCCGATGCCGCTGCCGCCCTGCCGGGCAATGAGGCGTCAATCGCTCTGTACGTCGACGGAGTATATCAAGGGGCGAAGATCCTGAGTCAGATCGACTTGTCCGATGTCGAGTGCGTCGAAGTTCTGAAGAAGCCGCAAGGTACGCTCTACGGGCGTAATGCTACGGGCGCTGCTATAAACATCATCATCGAGCAGCCGACCGACCAGTTCGAAGGAGGCGGGAATTCCTCCTATGGACGGCTCGACGAGACCGTGGAGGAGGGGCACATATCAGGTCCGTTGGCGCTTGGTTTGAACGCCAGCCTGAGCCTGGTCGCCCGCCGGGGTGGCGATTACTGAGGTAATCCGACGACGGGGCACCATCTCGGCGGCGTCACCTCCGTGACCGTCAACGGTCGACTGGCGTGGACCCTGTCGAGCGGCCCCAGATCGACCTGTTCGGCACCTACGCCAGGCGGCGCAGCCGAGAGACCAAGCTCGGCGTGACGTTCGCCCCGGGCGAAAGTCCTGCCGCCGCTCTACGGCCGGGTTTCAACGGGCGGTTTTTCGAGGTCGAAGAACACTTCCTATGCTGATGTCGATCCGCGCATATTCTCACGCGGCTATACCGGTGCGGTGCGCGCGCGACACTTGCTCGACGCGATCGAGATGGTCTCCATCACCTTCTATTCGAAAGAGCGTAATTGAACTCAACTCAATTCCGATGGCACGTCGTTCGCGATTACGATCGTGAGATGGATCGCACCGAGCCGTGCGTCCACGCAGGAACTCCAGGTGGTGTCGACGATTTCGTCACCGTTTCAGTGGATCATCGGCGGTTACTATATCAACTCGCATGAGTCCTACGAGCCGTTCATGACCCAGTTGCCAACGGTGTTGATAAACTACACCTCGCTCACACAGGCCAGGGCCGGCTCATTGTTCGGATAGGCGACCTATGAAGTCCCGCTGGGCAGCAAGACTTACGGGGGAATCCGGGACTGCGTCGAGAAACGATCGCTCAACGTTGTATAATATCTGCCGTTGTTCAGCAACACAGTGCCTGCACGACCGATCGATCTCGACAAGACGTTCAAGAAATAGACTTGGCGACTGAGCGTCGATCAGAAGCTCTCGGAAGATGTTCTCGCTTATGCGAGCTACAACCGCGGCTTCAAGAGCGGAGCGTTCACACTTTGGACGTTCGGCCTAAGAGGCTGTGTCGAAACGGGGGTGAGTGGCCGGGGTTTGGCTGATTCCAGAGGGTTGCTGAGACCTGACTGGAGCTTGCATGTGGACCCCGGCCACCCGTCGGCACCATAGCCGACGAGCGTCTCGCTATGCGAGCGATCTGACCGATGTCGAATGGCGGCTGGTCGAGCCGTACCTGCCGCCGCCGAAGCGATGTGGACGCCCGAGGGCACGCTCGATGCGCGAGATCGTCAACGGCATCTTCTACGTGCTGCGCGCTGGTTGTCCCTGGCGGCTGATCCCGTCGGATCTGCCGCCATGGCCTGCGCTCTGGCGCTGGTTCCGGCTCTGGCGTGACGAGGTCCTGTTTGCCCGGATCAGCCACGGGCTCGTCGTCGCCGATCGCGAACGTCGCGGTCGGGAGCCGTGCCCGTCGGCGGCGGTGGTCGACAGCCAGTCGGTGAAAACCACGGAAAGCGGAGGCCCACACGGCTATGATGCCGCCAAGTAGATCCTATGCCGCAAGCGCCACGCCATGGTCGACACCGACGGTCGGCCGCTCGGCGTGCTTATCCATCCGGCCGACGTGCAGGACCGCGAGGGCGCCGTGCCGCTGCTCAAGGCATCGCGCTCGCGCCACCCGTTCGTCGCCAAGGTCTTTGCCGACAGCGCCTACAACTCCGATCGTGTCGCCAACGCCACCAGCATCGACATCCAGATCGTCCGCAGGATCGCCGGCCAGTCCGGCTTCGTCGTTCATCCTCGACGTCGGGTAGTCAAGCGTACCTTCGCCTGGCGGTCTCGTGGAGTCTTAAGCGCGTTTACCTCTCGCCCATTGAGAACCTAGAGAATGAACAACCGGAATCAACAGCTGATGCCGGTTGTTCTCTTTTTCGACGGCCCGCTCGCACAATTGAGGGCCCGTCGTTCTCTATCGTCCGAGCGCTCCCGTGTAGAACCTCGTCTCTGGTGTCGCGTCTTCACTTGTGTGTGAACGGTGCACCATCAACGCTCGGTACCAACACGATCTGGGGATTGCCCGCGACGGACCGTGTCATCGATCATAGGTAGTCCGATCTGACGTCAAAAGTGCTGCGTAAGCCAGCGCTGCTGAAGCCAGGCGGTATCGCCCAGCCGTTCGGATGCGGCACGCGCCCGCTTGATGTAGAACCCCATGTCGAAGTCGTCGGTCATGCCGAGCCCGCCGTGCAGGTGCACCGCTTCGGCGGTGACGTGCTTCGCGACTTCGCCCGCCTTCGCCTTGGCGAGGCTCGCATAGGCAGGAAACCGCGGATCGTTCGCGTCGTGCAGGGTGGCGGCCTTGAGAACGACCGAAGAGGCGACCTCGATTTCTCCGAACAGGATCGCCGCGCGGTGCTGGAGCGCCTGAAACTCGCCGATGCGCTTTCCGAATTGCACCCGAGTCTTGAGATACTCGATCGTACGGTCGAACGCTTCCGCCGCAAGCCCGACCAGCTCGGCGGCGAGGTGGAGCCGGCCGGCATCGTGGACGCGCTCGAGCAAAGCCGCCGTCTGTGCGGTCGCGCAGACCAGATCGTCGACGCTTGCCTGAACGTCGCTAAGCTCGACCGTGCAGATCGGATGGCTGTCGACCCCCATCGCGGCGGTGCAAGACACGCCGGCCGTGTTCGCGGGGACGAGGAACAGCAGCAGCTCTTCCGGCGCGTTCTCGTCGCGGGCGAGGATGATAAGCCGATCGGCGACATTGGCGTCGATCACCGCCGTCTTGCGGCCGTTGATCCGGTACGCATCCTGGCTGCGCGACGCGAAGGTCGTGATGTCGAGCGAGCCATGGCGCGGCCGTTCCTCGACCGCGGGCGCGACGATCATCTCGCCGGAGGCGATCGCCGGCAGCAGCTCGCGCTGCATGGTCGCATTGTCGCCATGGCCGATCGCGGTCGCGGCCATCACCGCAGTCGACAGATACGGGCCCAACGCCAGCGAGCGCCCCATCATCTCCGACACCTGAATGCTCTCGCGGAAGCCCAGGCCGCTCCCGCCGAACTCCTCGGATACGAGCACGCCGGGCAGGCCGAGCGGGATCATCTCCGACCACAAGCCCCGCCCCAGCGCGTCGAGGTCGCGCGCGTCGCGGTCGCGGCGGAGCGCCTTGGCCGGCTCGGCTTCGGCGAAGCAGCGGTACGCGCTCTCGCGCAGCATTTGCATGACCTCGTTGGTGGTAAGGTTCATGGTCATGCTCCCGGCAGCTCCAGCACGCGCTTCGCGACGATGTTGAGCTGAATCTCGGAGGAGCCCCCGCCCATCTTGTGGGTGATCGAGTTGAGCCACCCGGTCGAGACGTGGGCGGTCTCCGCGTCGCGGTCTAGCCCGGCGGTGCCGAGGATCGACAGCATGATCTCGTTGCGCTTCACGAACAGATCCGTCGCGAAATATTTGAGCATCGAGGATTTCGCGCCCATCGACACTCCGGCCTCGGTCTCGCTTGCATAGCGCTCGACGAGCGCCTGGTAGGCGGCCAGCTCCATGTCGATCGCGACGAGTTGGGTGCGCAGATAGGGCTCGCGGTCGAGCCCGTCGGGGCCGAGATGGAGCTTGGCGAAATCGAGCAGGCTAATGCCGTCGTCGGGCCTGGCGCCGCCGATCATCGCGCGCTCGAACAGGAGCAGATATTTGGCGACATCCCAGCCGCGGTTCAGCTCGCTGACGAGGTTCTCCCGCGGTACGCGGACCTCGTCGTAGAACACCTGAGAAAAATGATTGAGGCCCGAGATCAGGCGCAGCGGCGATGGCGAAACGCCCGGGCTGCGCATGTCGATCAGGAGGAAGCTGATCCCCGCATGGCGCGGCCGCTCCGGATCGGTGCGGACGAGGCAGAATGTCCAGTCGGCGAGATGGCCGTAGGACGTCCAGATCTTCTGGCCGGTAACGACGAACTCGTCGCCCTCGAGCACGGCGCGGGTCTGAAGGTTGACGAGATCGGAGCCCGCATTGGGCTCGGAGTAGCCCTGGCACCACCAGATCTCACCGCGGACGATCGGCGGCAAATGCTGCTGCTTCTGCGCCTCGGTGCCGAACTTGAGCAGCGCCCAGCCAAGCATGAGGAGGCCCAGGCTGGTCAGCGGACGGTGCGCCTGGATCCGGGCCATCTCCTCCTCGAGGATCGCCGCTTCGGGGGCATCAAGCCCGCCGCCGCCATATTCCTCGGGCCATTCGGGCGCGGTCCAGCCGCGCGCGAGCATCCGCTCGAACCAGAGGCGCTGGGGCTCATCCTTGAACGACGCATTGCGACCGCCAAAGAAGTGATCGTCCTCGTGCATCTTGCCGCGCTTTTCAGGCGGGCAGTTCGCCTCGAGCCAAGCGCGCGCTTCGGCACGGAAGCTCTCTAGATCGGCCATCTCCCCCCCCTTTTTTCAAAAACCATAATGTATTATACCTATATCAGTGCGAACCCGGCCGAAGCAACGCCATAAACGCGAAGAAGGAGATGTCCGACGATGAGCGCGAGGGATGCGGGGGAGGCCGGATCGGAGGGCAACCGCGACCGGGCGGCTTGTTGAAGGCTGCAAACGGTAGCCGGCGAGCGCCCGCGCGCACGGCAGTTCGCGCATTCTGTCGCGATGCTGACTTAGCGTAGCATGATCGTACGCGGCGCCGAAGAACAGCTCCGCTTGCACATCGGAATGAGTCAAATCATCGATGGCGCGACCGCAGCAGCCGATTAGACAGCACTACTCGATGCTGCGGGGGGCGATCGGGCAATCATCATATTCAAACGGAGAGAGCATGTCACCGGTATTGGCGGAATTCGATGCGATCAGACTCGCCTTATCGGCGCCCGGACAGCCGTTCGAGTTCGAGCGGATGAACGTCAAGGGCGCCGACATGCAGGTCTACAAGCGGCTGCCCGCCAATTTGAGCCATCTGATCGTCCAGGCACAGTCGTTCGGCGACCGAACCTATATCGTCAGCGGTGACCGGCGCTGGACATATGCCGAGTTCCTGCCGCGCGCGGCAGGCTTCGCCAAGGTGCTGCGCGAGCGCCATGGCGCCGCGCCTGGCGTGCACATCGCGATCGCGATGCGCAACTCGACGGAATGGGCCCTCGCATTTCTGGCAATCATTTTGAGCGGCGCTACCGCCGTGCTGATCAACAGCCGCGGCACGCCGGATGACATGGCCCATGCGCTCGCCCTTGCGGATTGCACCTTGCTGCTGGCGGACCGGCGCCGCGCCGATGCCCTGAACGGTCGGTTCGGCGGACCGGTCCTGATCGCCGACGGCGAGGGCGGCTTCCGTGACGTGGTGATCGAGCCGGCGCCGGTGGAGCCGACCGACGCAGGGTGGGAAGACCCCGTCATAATCATGTTCACCTCGGGCACCACCGGTCGCGCGAAGGGTGCCGTGCTCGACCATATGGGGGTGGCGACGTTCCTGGTCGGCGTGAGCCACAATGGCATGACCCAGCTGATCCGTGCGGCGAGGAGGCTCGGTAAGGAGCCGGAGGAGCTGGCGGCGGCGGCGCCGCCCTACTCCACGCTCGCGATCTTCCCTTTCTTCCATATGAGCGGCGCCACCGGGACGGTGCTGATAACGGCCCTGCTCGGCGGCAAGATCGTGATGATGGACCGCTGGGATCCGGCGCAGGCGCTCAAGCTCATCGAAACGGAGCGGATCAGCATGATCGGGGGGCCTCCATCGCTGTTCTGGGACCTGCTCGCCTGTCCCGACTTCGTCACGACCGACGTCAGTTCGGTGACCGGCGTCGTCAGCGGCGGCCAGATGCTCGCGAGCAATCTGGGGCGGGCAATGCGCGATGCCTTCCCCAATGCAAGCGTGGGCGGCGGGTTCGGCATGACCGAGACCAACGGCGGGGTCTGCGCGGCACATGGTGAGGAGTATCTCGCCAATCCTCGGGCCGCCGGCCGGATCGTGCCGGGAACGGAGATTCGCGTTGTGGATGGCGACGGCCGCGATCTACCGCTCGGCGAGGCGGGCGAGATCTGGGTGCGCAGCCCGCTTCTTTTGAAGGGCTATTGGAACAATCCGGAGGCGACTGCCGCGTCATATAGCGACGGCTGGTTCAAAACCGGCGATGTCGGCTTCGTCGACGCGGATCGCTATATAACAATCGTCGACCGCAAGAAGGACGTCATCATCAGCTCGGGCGAGAACATCTACTCGGCCGAGATCGAGCGCGTCTTCCAGGACGTGCCGGGGATGATGGAAGTCGCCGCGTTCGGCGTGCCCGACCCGCGGCTCGGCGAGCGGCTGATCGTCGCGATCGTGCCGCATGCCGGGCGGTCCATCGATGTCGGGGAGACGTTCGCCTTCGCGCGCGCCAACCTGGCCGATTACAAGGTGCCCTCCGAGATTATCGTCCACCATGAGCCTTTCCTGCATAACGCGCTCGGCAAGATCGACAAGGTGGCGCTCAGGACATCCTACGGGGCCCGAACACAAGGAGAGTAATGCCGATGTCGTATCTGGATAATGGAGGCAAAGTCATCGACACAATGCTCGGCTTGCCCGACAAGAAGAGCCTGTACGCCGCTTACGAGACCATGAAAGCGGGATATCGCGACCGTGAAAGCCGCGACTTCGCCTTTCCGGCGCAATATATGTTTAACGCCATTCCCGACATCGGCGAAATCAAGGATCCGATCGGTTTTGCGGTCGAACAGATGGACAAGTACAACATCGAGCGCGGCCTGGTCTCGATTACCTTCACTCCCGATGAAATCCGGGCGCGCTTCCCCGACCGGTTCAGCTTCGAGGTTCCGGTCGATCCCGGGTTCGGCATGGAGGAGGTCCGCCGCATCCGCCGGCTGGTCAAGAGCTATGACGTACGCGCGCTAAGCTTCTTCGCGAGCGGTAGCTATCCCCAGGTCGCGATCAACTCCAAGGAGATGTACGTGATCTACGCCGCCTGCGTCGACCTCGACCTGCCGATCCTGCTCAACGCCGGGGTGCCGGGGCCGCGCTACCCGATGGCGCCGCAGAAGACCGAGCTGATCGACGAGGTGTGCTGGTACTTCCCCGACCTTAAGGTGGTGATGCGCCACGGCGCCGAGCCCTGGGAGGATCTGGCGGTCAAGCTCATGCTCAAATATCCCAACCTCTATTACTCGACGAGCGCGTTTGCGCCGAAGCATTATCCTAAGGCGATCATCGACTACGCCAACACGCGCGGCGCCGACAAGGTCATCTTCGCGGGCTATTGGCCGATGGGCTTGTCGCTCGAGCGCATCTACGCTGAGCTGCGTCAGCTTCCGTTCCGCGATCATGTCTGGGAGAAGTTCCTGTACGGCAACGCCAAGAAGCTGTTCAAGCTGTAGGGCGCGCCGGCTAGGCAGCGGGCGGGCAGGGATTTGGTCCCGCTCGGGCGAGGCTGCCCGTAAACGGTTGCTCCCGGCGCCGCGCCGCGCCACAGTTGCTGCCATGCAGAATGCCTCCAGCGGCCCGGCAGCCGCGTCCACGCCTCCTTCCCCGACCAGCCTCTCGACCGGCGGCGTGCGCGCACGTCAGCGCGAGGAACGGCGCCAGCGGCTGGTCCACGCCGCGCGCAAGCTGCTCGCCGAGAGCGGAGCCGAAGGGTTCTCGATGGCGACCCTCGCCAAGCAGGCTGGGCTGAGCCTCGCCACGCCCTATAATCTGTTCGGCTCCAAGGCGGCGATCCTGCATGCGGTGTTCGCGGCCGAGGTCGAGGGACTGCATCGCAGCGTCGGCAAGGTCGATGCGCGCGATCCGGCCCGCATCGCCTTCCGGGTGGCGGCGCGGATCGCCGAGGTCTTCTCGCGCAAGCCCGACTTCTACCGCGGCCTCTCGCACTCCCTGTCGATGCTCGGGTCCGACGAGTTCCAACGGCTCGTCGTCCCGCTCAGCGACACGATGCTCACCCCGATGGTCCGGGCGCTCGCCGACGCCGGCATACTGCGCGCCGCAATTCCCGCCGACGTGCTCGACGTTCAAATCGCTTATGCGGCCGGATCGGTGTTCCTGCACTGGGTGGTGCTGCACTGGTCCGAGCAGCGGCTGGCCGCCGAGCTCTCGGTCAGCTTCGGGCTGACGCTGCTCGGCGCGCTCGACGAGCCGCCGCGCCCAGCTTTCGCCGCAGCGCTCGACGCGATGACCGCCGAACTCGTCGCCTTGCGCGCCTCAGATCCAGACGCGACGGTCCAGGTCCCGAGATGAACGGCTCCGGACAGGCTCGAAGGCGCTTGTTGCTTCGTTAGCCGGACGCGACGGTGACTTGGTCGACGGCCGATCGCTTCTACGACCCCCCGGTTCGCGCGGATGCGGGCCGCTCCTCGCGGCTCCGCTCCCGTCCCTCAGACGCTGATGCGAAGCGCGTCGGGGAACGGCACGCCGCCTTCGACGCGGCCGAGCTCGTAATCGCCGGCGATCGTCGTCCGCTTCATCACGCGCCGGTCGTCGGCGGCGACGCCCCTGGCGCTGTGCATCATCCGCCAATTGTCCCACAGCACCATGTCTTCGACCTGCCAGTCGTGGAAATAGGCAAGGTCCGGGCGGATGCTGTGCTCGATCGCCGCCTTGAGGATCGCGTCGCCTTCCTCGTTCTCCGCCCCTTCGCTGCTCTCCGCGAACCAGGGCGATACGTTAAGCACCTTCCGTCCGGTATTGGGTTGCCGATAGACGAGCGGATGGATTGTCCGCGCCCGGTTCGACTTGAACTGTTGGATGGATGCGTCGAAGTGCGCCCGATAGACGACGTTCAGACCCTCGATCCGCGCCTTCAGCTCGTCGGGAAGGCGATCATAGGCGTTGATCCGGTCGATGAAGCCGGTCTGCCCACCCCCGCCGCGTGGCAGCTCGATGGCGCGCAGGATGCCGCCGTGGTTCATCCGGTCGATGTAGATCAGGTCGATGTGCCACGGCAGCCACGCACCCAGCAACTTGCCGTCGACCTCGTAGATTTCCCCTTTTGAGCCGTCGTAGAAGATGTCGAGCAGCTCCGGGTGACGGTCCGCGCGATCCCTCGTCATCGCATGGTCCTCCAGCTCGCCGAACACCCGGCTTAGGAGAAGGTGAGTTTCCTCGCCGCCATCGAGGCCGCGAAACACGACCACGCCACGATCGATCCATAACCCGCGCAACGCGTCCTGGATCGAGGCCACTCGGCAAGGCGGATGCCCTGCCGGTCGGAGCGGTAGGAGCCGTAGAAGATCAGAACCCGGTCGCCCATCGCGACACCTCCCTGTGATGCCTGAGTGTCATGCGAAAGCACGGGGCGGGCAACCGCCCCGTGCTTCGTCGTGGGTCAGTCTTCGATGAAGGCCAGCAGGTCGGCGTTGATCCGCTCGGCGTTGGTGACCGGCATGCCATGGGGGAAGCGGGGATAGGAGATCAGCCTGGCGCCCTTCACGATCTCGGCGGACATCTTGCCGGTGGTGGCGAACGGCACGACCTGATCGTCCTCGCCGTGCAGCACCGGCGTCGGCACGTCGATTGCCTTCAGATCGTCGGTGAAGTCGGTTTCGGAGAAGGCCTTGATGCCGAGCGTGTGGGCGAGCGCGCTACCCGTCATGCCCTGCCGCCACCAGTTGAGGCGCACTGCTTCCTTCACCTCGGCCCCCTCGCGGTTGTAGCCGAAGAAGGGGAGGGTGAAGTCGTAGAAGAATTGCGAGCGGTTGGTGGCGGTCTGCTCGCGCACCATGTCGAACACGTCCATCGGCACGCCGTCCGGATTGGTGGCAGTCTTGATCATGATCGGCGCGACCGCGCTCACAAGTACCGCCTTCTTGACCCGGCCGGGCTTGGCGCGGGCGACATAGCGGGCGACCTCGCCACCGCCGGTGGAGTGACCGACGTGGATCGCATCCTTGAGGTCCAACGCATCGGTCAGCGCGATCACGTCGGCGACGTAGGTGTCCATGTCATGGCCGCCGGCCGACTGCGTGGAGCGCCCATGGCCGCGGCGGTCATGCGCGACGACGCGGTAGCCCTTCTGAACGAAGAACATCATCTGCGCGTCCCAGTCGTCGAGCTGAGCGGCCAGCCGTGATGGAACATGACGACGGCCGCGTCCTTGCTGCCCCAATCCTTGATGCCGCCGACGCGGCTATTGGAGTCCGGAACGGGACCGGGCTTCTTCGCCGTCTCACGGTTCGACCGGCTCGGCGACAGAAGGTTGCACTTCCAGCCTCTGGCCGGGCTCCTCGACCGCGACTCGCCGGACGGCGGCTCCTACGAGGAACTCCTGCTGGACCACATGGCGATAACGTCCGGTGCCGAGCCGGACGAACAGCTCGTCCGACGAATGGTCTTAACGTCCTCGCGTCGGTGCGGGACGAGCACGTGCGCAATCACGGCTTCCTGATGGACTCGGCTGGAACGCGCCCGCCAGCTCGGGCAGGCGGCGCTCGACGAACGGCCGGTCGAAGCCCGCCTCATAGCTCACGACGACCCCGCGCCGGCGATCAGCGACACGCCTCCGGCTCGAAGATTGATCGGGGTGGACGTCGTCCTCGGAGATGCCGGAGCCGGATGCGCCTCGAAGCACCGCCTCCGTCCGCCACAGGCGTCCCTCGCGATCTGGCATGTCGTGCGGAACCCGATAGCCGCCACTCACCGTCACGCTCGAGCTCGCGCCTGCGCAGCTCCTCCCCCGCCCCGGAGATCACGTAGAGGGTCTCGCCGTCTCGCTCGCGTTCCGAGGCTGGCGTGAGAAATGGTGCTGTCGTCGATCCCTCGGAGCCAAGCGTAAGTCTCCGCCGGAAGAGCAGCCTTGTTGCTGTTCGGCTTAACAGGGAACTCGGTCGCGAACGGCAGCATCAAGGCAATCGGCACCATCGGCGGTCTCATATAATCCTGGCGATCGCCGTGTCCCGTCAGACCTTGGTGATGGCACGCTACTCCGGGGCCGCTGAGTCCGAATCAAGTATGCGCGGCGTTGAAGATCGAGCGCTCGCAGGCGTCACCGAGGTTGAGGCTTATGCTCGACCTAGCGGACTACAGTCGAATCTTGTACGTTCAGCCTGTGCGGCGCAGGAGTGTCTTTCATGGTGACGCGGCTGACCTATGATCGGTTGCCGGCAAGAGCCTGATAGGGGGGCAGCCGCATGAAGCTCGTGGCGATCCTGCCGCTGTTGATCGCGATTCCGGGGGCTGGCACGGCCGCGCCCTTGTGCCGCGACGCCAAGGGCCTCTTCACGCCCTGCACACCGGCCGAGGCCTCGCGCCGTCATGACGTCGCTTCACGTCGCCACGCTTCGCCCCCGGTCTCGCCAGTCAGGGCGGGCGACAAGCCGGCGACCGTCGTGTCGCGCGGCGTCGGGCCGGCGCATCGGGAGCGGCAGCCGGCGATATCCACCGGGCGGCTCTGCCGCGACGGCAAGGGCCTCTTCACGCCATGTGCGCGGTAACCGGAAGCACCACTCGTTAACCATCTTCGGCGAGACTGGCGGCCATAGATTGTCGAGGATCCGCCATGTTCCGCCGTGTCATGCTTCCGCTTCTCATCGCCGCCCCGGCCGCCGCGCAGGCGCTGCCCATCGTCAACACGGGCGTCACGCTCGCTGTCAGCGGCGGCTCGCTCGGCGTCGGCCCCGAGATCACCTACCGCGTCAACCCGCTCGTCGCGGTGCGCGGCTCGGCGACCTTTCTCGGCATCTCGGGCCACGGCGACGTCGGCGACTATCGCTACGACGGCCATGCGCGCATCAGCAATTTCGGCGGGACGGTCGACATCCATCCCCTGCTCAACGGCTTCCGCCTCTCCGCCGGCGCGCGATCGGTCAGCGGCAACCATATCCGCTTCCACGGCATGGCGGAGGGCCCGCAGACCTACGGCGGCGTCACCTACTCGCCCGAGCAGGCGGGCGAGCTCAGCGGCAAGATCAAGACGCGCTCGGTCGCGCCGATCGTCACCGTCGGCTACGCGAAGACGACGCTCTCGGGCTTCACCTACGGCATCGACGCCGGCGTGATGTTTCACGGCCGCCCGCGTCTCGACGACGTGACGGCAACGGGGCAGCTCGGCTCCAACCCGGCCGCCATCGCCGAGCGCGACCGCCAGCTCGCCCGGCTAGAGAACCGCGTCGACGACTATAAATATTATCCCGTTCTCCAGCTCTCGCTGGGCTATCGCTTCTAGGTGAGCGTCAGGCGATCCGGTCGCCGTCCTCGCCGCGATACTTGATCTCCAAGAAGCGGTTCTGCGTCGCCAGCGCCTTCAGGTCGCCGGCGGCGAGCCGCGCGTTCATGCGGCGCACCTCCTCCTCGATCGTGGTGAGCCCGTCGACGAGCTGCCGGTCGGGCGACGGGCCGCCGTCCAACGGCTGGCGGCGGAGCGACGGCGGCACGCGCTGGTAGCCGCGCACCAGCTCGGGCAGCTCGTCGCCGATCAGCCGGCGGACCTCGATCGCCTCGGGCAGCTTGGGATCGAGCGCGGCGAGCTGCGGCCCGATCGCGTCCAGCGACAGCGCGAGCTGATCGACCTGGCGCTGGGCGGGCGCGGGGAGAAGCGCGCGCTGGCGATCCAGCCACTCCCCGGTCTGCGAGGGAAGCTGCGCCAGGGCGGTCGTCGCGATCCGCTCGGGCGTGGCTTCGCCGGGCTGCGACCACAGGATGATCGCCGCCCAGGCGAGCGCCATCGCCAGCAGCATGGCGAGGAAGCCGAACATGCCGAGCGGCGTCCAGGCGCCCACCATTATGGCCACCGCGAGGATGGCGGCGGTGGCCAGCACGAGCCGCCGCGCCACGAGGCGTGCGCGGGCGCGCTGCCGCTCCCGCTGGCGCTTCTTCGCTGCGCGTCCCTCCGGACTCATGTACCGCTCGATGCGGCCCATGAACTCCTCGGCATGAGCAAGTATGTCGTCGCTCTTGGCCATCACTCGATCCGGAACGGCTCCTCGCGCGCGGAGAGTTGCGCCTCGGCGGCGCCTTCGGCGCGCGCGATGTAGCCTCGCGACTTCTCGACCTCGGACGAAAGCGTGCCCACCGTCTGCTTCATCGTGTCGAGCGCCTTGAGCTTGAACGTGTCGACCGCGTCCATCGTGTCGTAGATGTTCTGGAAGGCGCGCTTCAGCGTGTCGATCGGGATGGTCGAGGCCGCCGCCTGCTCGTGGATGCGCGCGGTCTGGTTCTTGAGCATCGCGCCCGTCGAGTCGATGATGTTCGCGGTCGTCGTGTTGAGCGCGGTGATCTGGTCGAGCACCAGCTTCTGCGAGGTGAGCGCCTGCGCCACCGTCACCGCCGTGCGCAGCGCCGCGACCGTGGTGGTGGACGCGCGATCGACGCCCTTGATGAGCTCGACATTGTTCTTCTTGACGAGATCGAGCGCGAGATAGCCCTGCACCGTCACCGCCATCTGCGTCAGCAGGTCCTGCGCGCGTTGGCGGACGTAGAACAGCGCGCTCTCGCGGATCGCCTTGGCCTTGGCGGGATCGGTGGCGTCGAGGTCCGCGGCCTTCTCCTCCAGCCGCGCGTCCATGGTGCGCGCGATGTGGACCATCTGTTCGAGCTTGCCCATCGATGCCCACAGCGCGCGACGCTCGACGTCGATGGCGGCGTTGTCGTGGAGAAGCTCGTCCTTGCCGCCCGCCAGCCGCGCGAGGATCGTCGAGATATGCCCCTGCGCGGACTTGTAGCCGTCGAAATAGTCGCGCAGCTTCGATCCGAACGGCACCACGCCGAACAGCTTCTTGGGCGCCAGCAGGTTGCCGCGCTTGCCGGGATCGAGATCCTCGATCGTGCGGCGCAGCTCGGCGAGATCGGCGCCGACGGTCGTGTCCTTGTCCATCGCGCGGACGGGGCGATCGAGGAAGCGGTTGGAGTGGCCGGCCGCGTCCTGGATCTCGCGCCGGCCCATGTTGGTGATCTGGTCGACCTTGCGGCCGAACTCGGGCGAGGCGCTGTCGGCGGCGACCAGCTCGGCGATGAAGCCGTCGACGCGCTCCTCCAGCTTGGTGCGCTGCGTATCGTCGAGCGGCACCAGCCCTGCCGCCTTCTCGGGCGTGACGGCGGGCATGGGCGCGGGGGGCGTCAGCTCGATCGGTGCCGCGTCCGTCGGTGCATCGAGGCTCGTCAGCTCGGTCGCCATGCGCGTCTCCCGTTATATGGAGAAGATAGGCGGGGAAGAGTGTGTTATTCAAGTGACACGGCAGGTTCGCCGCCGCCTTGTTGCAATGCCGCATCTCGGCTATGCGCCCGCCTCGAAAAACCCGACAGGATCGAGAAAACTCATGAGCCTCCGCAACGTGGCGATCATCGCGCACGTCGACCACGGCAAGACGACGCTCGTCGACCAGCTGTTCCGCCAGTCCGGCACCTTCCGCGACAACCAGCGCGTGGAGGAGCGCGCGATGGACTCGAACGATCTGGAGAAGGAGCGCGGGATCACCATCCTCGCCAAGTGCACCTCGGTCGAGTGGGCGCATGGCGGCGACACGACGCGGATCAATATCGTCGATACGCCCGGCCACGCCGATTTCGGCGGCGAGGTGGAGCGCATCCTCTCGATGGTGGACGGCGTGATCCTGCTGGTGGATTCGTCCGAGGGCGCGATGCCGCAGACCAAGTTCGTCACCGGCAAGGCGCTGGCGCTCGGCCTCCGCCCGATCGTGGTGGTCAACAAGGTCGATCGTCCGGATTCGCGCATCCAGGAGGTGCTCGACGAGGTGTTCGACCTGTTCGTGTCGCTCGACGCGACCGACGAGCAGCTTGATTTCCCGGTGCTCTATGCGTCCGGCCGCAACGGCTACGCGTCGACCGACGCCGAGGCGCGCGAAGGCACGCTGACGCCGCTGTTCGAGACGATCGTCGGCCATGTGCCGCCGCCCGCCGTCGATCTCGACGCGCCGTTCACCTTCCTGGTGACGCTGCTCGATCGCGACAATTTCGTCGGGCGCATCCTCACTGGCCGCGTCAACACCGGCAGCCTCAAGGTGAACCAGCCGATCCACGCGCTCGACATGGCGGGCAACGTCGTCGAGACCGGGCGCGCCTCCAAGATCATGGCGTTCCGGGGCCTGGAGCGGGTGGCCGTGGACGAGGCGCAGGCGGGCGACATCATCAGCCTCGCGGGCCTCACCGTCGCCACCGTGGCGAACACGATCGCAGACACCTCGGTGTCGACGCCGATCGCCGCGCAGCCGATCGACCCGCCGACGCTGTCGATGCGCTTCGCCGTCAACGACAGCCCGTTCGCGGGGCGCGAGGGCACCAAGGTGACCAGCCGCATGATCCGCGACCGGCTGCTGCGCGAGGGCGAGAGCAACGTCGCCATCCGCGTCACCGAGAGCGAGGATCGCGACAGCTTCGAGGTCGCCGGGCGCGGCGAACTCCAGCTCGGCGTGCTGATCGAGACGATGCGCCGCGAGGGCTTCGAGCTCGGCATCAGCCGCCCGCGCGTGCTGCTGCGCGACGGTCCGAACGGGCGCGAGGAGCCTTACGAGACGGTCGTCATCGACGTCGACGACGAATATTCGGGCACGGTCGTCGAGAAGATGTCGATCCGCAAGGCGGAGCTGACGGACATGCGCCCGTCCGGCGGCAACAAGACGCGGATCACCTTTTCGGCGCCGTCGCGCGGCCTCATCGGCTATCACGGCGAGTTCCTGTCGGACACGCGCGGCACGGGCATCATAAACCGGCTGTTCGAGAAATATGGCCCCTACAAGGGTACGATCGAGGGCCGGAAGAACGGCGTCCTCATCTCCAACGGATCGGGCGAGGCCAACGCCTACGCGCTCGGACCACTGGAGGAGCGCGGCGTGATGATGGTGGCGCCCGGCGAGGCGCTTTACGAGGGCATGATCGTCGGCGAGAACGCCAAGGACGACGATCTCGAAGTCAATCCGATGAAGGCCAAGCAGCTCACCAACTTCCGTGCGTCGGGCGGCAAGGACGACGCGATCCGGCTGACGCCGCCGCGCCGGCTGACGCTGGAGCAGTCGATCGCCTATATCGACGAGGACGAGCTGGTGGAGGTGACGCCCAAGTCGATCCGGTTGCGCAAGCGCCACCTCGATCCGCACGACCGCAAGCGGGCGAAGCGCGCGGCGGCGTGAGGCGGTCGGCGGCGGGGCGTTAGCGGCCCGCCGCCGCGCCCCCCACCCAGGCCGGCTCGCGCGCTTCGTGCGCGGCGATGGCATCGCCGTCGGCGAGCGTCAGCCCGATGTCGTCGAGGCCGTTCAGCAGGCAATCGCGGCGGAACGGGTCGACCGTGAAGGCGAAGCGATCCTGATAGGGGGTCGTCACCGTCTGCGTCTCGAGGTCGACGGTGATGGTCGTGCCCTCGCGCGCCACCTCCAGCAGCCGCTCGACCTGCTCCTTGGCCAGCACCACCGGCAGGATGCCGTTCCTGAGCGCGTTGCCGGCGTGGATGTCGGCGAAGCTCGGCGCGATCACCGCCCGGATGCCGAGATCGGCCATTGCCCAAGCCGCGTGCTCGCGCGAGGAGCCGCAGCCATAGTTCTCGCCGGCGATCAGGACCGGCGAGCCGGCGTAGGCGGGATCGTCGAACAGGTTGCCGGGCTCGGCGCGGATCGTCTCGAACGCGCCTTGGCCCAGCCCCGCGCGGCCGACCGTCTTCAGCCAGTGCGCGGGGATGATGATGTCGGTGTCCACGTTGGCGCGGCCGAGCGGGTAGGCGGTGCCGGTGACGGCGGTGAAGCGCTCCATCAGCTAAGCTCCCGCACGTCCGCCAACCGCCCCGTCACCGCCGCCGCCGCCGCCATCGCGGGCGAGAGCAGGTGGGTGCGCGCGCCCGGCCCCTGGCGGCCCACGAAGTTGCGGTTGGACGTGGACGCGCAGCGCTCGCCCGCCGGCACCTTATCGGGATTCATTGCCAGGCACATCGAGCAGCCGGGCTCGCGCCACTCGAAGCCCGCGTCCGTGAAGACGCGGTCGAGCCCCTCCGCCTCGGCCTGACGCTTGACGAGGCCGGAGCCGGGCACGACCAGCGCCTGCTTGACGCCCGCGGCGACATGCCGGCCGCGCGCGATGGCGGCGGCCGCGCGCAGATCCTCGATGCGGCTGTTGGTGCACGAGCCGATGAACACGCGGTCCACCGTCACGTCGCGCATCGCGGTGCCGGGCGCGAGGCCCATATAGGCGAGCGACTTCTCGGCGGCGGCCCGCTTCTGCTCGTCCGCGAAGCCGGCGGGATCGGGCACGATGCCGTCGATCGGCACGACGTCGTCGGGGCTGGTGCCCCACGTCACCAGCGGCGCGATGGTGGCGGCGTCGATGACGATCGTCTTGTCGTAGGTGGCGCCGGGATCGCTCGGCAGCGTGCGCCAGTGCGCCACCGCCGCGTCCCACGCCGCGCCCTTCGGCGCGCGAGGCTTGTTGCGGAGATAGGCGTAGGTGGTGTCGTCGGGCGCGATCAGGCCGGCGCGCGCGCCCGCCTCGATCGCCATGTTGCAGACGGTGAGGCGGCCCTCCACCGACAGCGCGCGGATCGCCGAGCCGGTATATTCGGCGACGTGCCCCGCGCCGCCGCCCGCGCCGAGAGAGTGGGTGATCGCCAGCGCCACGTCCTTGGCGGTGACGCCCAGGCCAAGCGCGCCGTCGACGCGCACCTCCAGCGTCCTGGACGGCTTCAAGAGCACCGTCTGCGTGGCGAGCACATGCTCCACCTCCGAGGTGCCGATGCCGAAGCCCAATGCGCCCAGCGCGCCGTGGCTGGCGGTGTGGCTGTCGCCGCACACCAGCGTGGTGCCGGGCAGGGTGAAGCCCTGTTCCGGCCCGACGACGTGGACGATGCCCTGCTCCGCCGCGAGATCGTCGATATACTCGACGCCGAACTCGGCCACGTTGCGGCGAAGCGCGTCCAATTGCGCCAGCGACTCAGGATCGGTGACGGGCAGCCGCTCGCCGCGCGCATCCACCCGCGCCGTTGTCTGGATGTTGTGATCGGGCACCGCGAGCGTGAGATCGGGGCGGCGCACGCGGCGGCCGGCGGCGCGTAGCCCGTCGAACGCCTGCGGGCTCGTCACCTCGTGGACGAGGTGACGGTCGATGTAGAGGAGGCAAGTGCCGTCGTCGCGGCGGGAGACGATGTGCGCGTCCCAGATCTTCTCGTACAAAGTGCGTGGGCGTGCGGCGTCGGGCTTGTCGGTCATGTCGCCGATGCCTCTAGCGCGGCACCAGCCTTTTGTCTGCCCTTGCGCGGCGAACGGCGTTAAGGGGCGGCATGACCGAGGACATCCAACAGCGTGTCGCCGACGACATACTTGAGCTCACGCTCGCGCGGCCGGCCAAGAAGAACGCGCTCACCGCCGCGATGTACGAGGCGATGACGCGGGCGCTGGCCGCCGCTGGCGATGACGACAGCGTCGGCGCCGTGCTGTTCTCGGGCGAGGGCGACGGCTTCTGCGCGGGCAACGACATCAACGATTTCCTGAAGCCCGGCGGGGCGGAGGCGGCGATGCGCTTCATCCGGGCGATCAGCCGCTTCGCCAAGCCGATGGTCGCCGCCGTGCACGGGCAGGCGGTGGGCGTGGGCACGACGATGCTGCTCCACTGCGATCTCGTCTACGCGAGCCCCGACGCCCGCTTCTCGACGCCGTTCGCGAAGCTCGGGCTGGTGCCCGAGGCGGCGTCCAGCCTGCTGCTGCCCCAGCGGATCGGGATGGCGAGGGCGTCGGCGATGCTGCTGCTCGGCGAACCGCTCGGCGCGCGCGAGGCGGAGGCGGCGGGGCTGGTGACGGCGGTGGTGGACGGTGCCTTGCACGATCACGCGCGGGAGAAGGCGCGGGCGCTGGCGGCGATGCCGCCCCGCGCTCTCGCCGCCTCGCGCGCCCTGATGCGCGGCGATGGGCAAGCGATCGCACAACGGTTGGACGCGGAGGAGGCGACATTCGCGGACGCGCTCGTCGGGGCCGAGGCCAAGGAGGCGTTCACCGCGTTCCTGGAAAAGCGCGCACCCGTCTTCGCGCGAGCCCCGTTGTCCGGGCAAGGAACCTGAACATGCCCGTCAAGGTCGTTGCCATCGTCCCCGCCCGGCCCGATGGCGAGGACGAGTTCGTCGCCGCCGCGAAGACGTGCGCCACCGCCTCGCGCGCGGAGGAGGGCGTGCTTTCGTACGAGCTGTGGCGAGAGGCGGCGGGTGAGCGCCGCTTCGTCTTCAACGAGCTGTATCGCGATCAGGCGGCGGTGGACGCGCACATGGCGTCCGATCACTTCAGGGCGTTTGCGATGGCCGCGCGCGATCTCGCCGGCGGCCGTCCCGACATTATCGTCACCCACGCGATCGACGTGCCCTAGCTCATGCCTTCGCCTGCCTCTTCCCGCATCCGGTGCACCTGCTACGTCGGCGGCAGGGAGCGGGCGATATTTTCCTACACGCCCCGATCCGTGCAAGAAGCCGGTATGATCTTCGCCCGCCGCCCTTCCACTCGCCGCCTCGCGAACGCTGCGGGAGGGGCGATGCCTACCCGACGTGGTGTCAACTTCGTCAACTTCGGCGCCCCTATCAACGTCGCCGACTCGAACCTGTCGAGGCCCCGCTGATGCCCGTCTATCGCTCGCGCACCACCACCCATGGCCGCAACATGGCGGGGGCGCGCGGGCTGTGGCGCGCCACCGGCATGAAGGACGAGGATTTCGGCAAGCCGATCGTCGCGGTCTGCAACAGCTTCACCCAGTTCGTGCCGGGCCATGTCCACCTCAAGGATCTGGGTCAGCTGGTGGCGCGCGAGATCGAGGCGGCGGGCGGCGTCGCCAAGGAGTTCAACACCATCGCCGTCGACGACGGCATCGCGATGGGCCATGGCGGGATGCTCTATTCGCTGCCCTCGCGCGAGCTGATCGCCGACTCGGTCGAGTATATGGCCAACGCGCACTGCGCCGACGCGCTGGTGTGCATCTCCAACTGCGACAAGATCACGCCGGGGATGCTGATGGCGGCGTTGCGCCTCAACATCCCCGCCGTGTTCGTCTCGGGCGGGCCGATGGAGGCGGGCAAGGTTGTCGTGAAGGGCAAGGCCCGCGCGCTCGATCTCGTCGACGCGATGGTGGTCGCCGCCGACGAGAGCTACTCGGACGAGGAGGTCGCGGCGGTCGAGCGTTCGGCGTGCCCCACCTGCGGCTCCTGCTCGGGCATGTTCACGGCGAACTCGATGAACTGCCTGACGGAGGCGTTGGGCCTCTCGCTGCCCGGTAACGGATCGGTGCTGGCGACGCACGCGGATCGCGAGAAGCTGTTCCGCGAGGCTGGCCACCTGATCGTCGACTTAGCCAAGCGCTGGTATGAGCAGGACGACGTGACCGCGACGCCGCGCGGCATTGCCACCTTCGCCGCCTTCGAGAACGCGATGAGCCTCGACATCGCGATGGGCGGCTCCACCAACACCGTGCTCCACCTCCTCGCCGCCGCGCACGAGGCGGGGGTGGATTTCACGGTGGCGGACATCGATCGCCTCAGCCGGCGCGTGCCGTGCCTTTGCAAGGTCGCCCCCGCCAAGGCCGACGTCCACATGGAGGACGTGCACCGCGCAGGCGGGATCATGGCGATCTTGGGCGAGCTGGAACGCGCGGGGCTGGTGGATGCGACGCAGCCGACCGTTCATGCCGAGACGCTGGGCCACGCGCTGGCGCGCTGGGACGTCGGGCGCAGCAACTCCGACGAAGTGCACCGCTTCTACCGCGCGGCGCCGGGCGGCGTGCCGACGCAGACCGCGTTCAGCCAGGCCACTCGTTGGGACGAGCTCGACGTGGACCGCGCGAACGGAGTGATCCGCTCGGCCGAAACGCCTTTCTCGCAGGACGGCGGGCTGGCGGTGCTGTTCGGCAACCTCGCGCCCGAGGGCTGCATCGTGAAGACGGCGGGCGTCGATGAGTCCTGCCTCGTCTTCCACGGGCGCGCGCGCGTGTACGAGAGCCAGGATGCCGCGGTGGCGGGGATCCTGGGCAAGGAGGTCGTGGCGGGCGACGTGGTGGTGATCCGCTACGAAGGGCCGAAGGGCGGGCCAGGGATGCAGGAGATGCTGTACCCGACGAGCTACCTGAAGTCGAAGGGGCTCGGCGCCGCCTGCGCGCTCGTCACCGACGGGCGCTTCTCCGGGGGCACCTCGGGTCTGTCGATCGGCCACGTCTCGCCGGAGGCGGCGGAGGGCGGGCTGATCGCGCTGGTCGAGACCGGGGACCCGATCCTCATCGACATACCCTCGCGCATGATCCGGCTCGACCTCGACGACGCGGTGCTCGCCCAGCGCCGCTCCGCGATGACGGCAAGGGGTTCGCGCGCGTGGAAACCGTTCGGCCGCAAGCGCGACGTCTCGCCCGCGCTTCGCGCCTATGCCGCGCTCACCACCAACGCCGCGCGCGGAGCGGTGCGCGACGTCTCGCAGGTCGAGCGGGAATAGGTCAGGCGGCGTAGCGCTCGACGAAGTCGCTGGTCGTCGTGTCGAGCTTGCCGAGCCGATCGTCGACCGATCGGAAGCCCGCCTCCAGCCGATCGATGTCGGTTGCGACGGCCTCGGTATCGTAGCGGATGGCGGCGATCGTGCCGGACATGGAATCGGCGGCGAGAGCGGTCTCGTCGACGGCGGCGGTGATCATCGTGACGGTCTGCGCCTGCGCTTCCATGGCCTCGCGGATGCGTTGCGCTGACGACTGGACCTCGCCCACGATGTCTCGGATCGCGTTGTTGACGTCGAGCGTGTGGCGCGACGCGGCCTGGATCGCGGCGATCTTGGCGGCGATGTCGTCGGTAGCGCGCGCGGTCTGGCTGGCGAGGCTCTTCACCTCCTGCGCCACGACCGCGAAGCCGCGTCCGGCATCACCCGCGCGCGCCGCCTCGATCGTGGCGTTGAGCGCGAGGAGATTGGTTTGCCCCGCGATGTCGCGGATGAGGCCGAGGATCGACTCGATGGCATGGGCGTGGCCCGAGAGCGCGTCCGCCACCGTCACCGCCTGGGTCGACTGGGTGGCGGCGCGCGACGCGATGCCGGCCGAGATCTCCACCTCGCTGCGCGCCTGTTCGATCGCGCGGATGAGACCGGCGGCGGTCTGCGCCGCCTCCCGCATCGCGATCGCCGACTGTTCGGCGGCGGCGGCGACCTCGGAGGTCTTGCCGAGCATTCCGCGCGCGGAGGCCGAAGTGTGGCCGGTCTGGTCGCGCAGGTTGGCTGAGTCGGAGAGCATCGCCTTCAGCGTATCAGTCACGTCGGCCCGGAACGTAGCACTCTGCTCGGCACGGTACTCGACGGCGGCGATGCGCCGCTCCTCGGCCATCTCCGCCATCAGGATTTCGAGTTCCACCATGTTCATCCGCTGAAGGACGTTCGCGGCCAGCGTGAGGAATTCAAGATCGTCCGGGAACGCCGCCGCAATGACGCGGAAGACATCGTCGATGCTGCGCGCGTTCCGATCGGCCATGAAATATGCCGGCAGGTTGAGCTGCGAGGCTCGCGCGCCACCCTGAGCGATCTTGCGGACCCACTCGACGTCGATAGGCATCGTGTACCGGCGTATGCCGTATTCGCATATCGAGTTGAACAATTCTGTCCCGCTGAGATCGACTTCGCTCTGCTCGGCGGCCTCCTCGAGGGAGGGGATCAGGGTCGCGTAGGAGTCGCGGAGCTGCTTCTCGATAACGGTCCCAGCACGCGACCAGAGCGCGGCAATCGCCGCGCCGAACGCACCGTCGCCGTTATAGGCCGCGGCCCTTTCCGCCAAGGCCTCTTCCGACAACGCCAGCGGTACGTCGGGGGCGAGCACGTCTATGGTCATGGTCGGCGGCCCTCTCTATCCTCGGCTGAGCATCAATTAGCTCGCGCGAGGTAAACGTCGCGTTATCCCGCCGGGCGGACGACGCCATGTTGCATCCCAGCACGGTTTCGCGCAGAGACGGGGCCGCTTTTCCTTCTGGGGGATAGAGGTGTCGCGAAACACCGCCCGACCGCTCTCGCCGCACCTGACGATCTGGCGATGGGGCCCGCACATGCTGGTCTCGATCCTCCATCGCGCCACCGGCGTCGCGATGGCGCTGGGCGGCGGGATCATCTTCGCCTGGTGGCTGGCCGCCGCCGCCTCCGGACCGAAGGGCTACGCGACCTTCTACGCCTGGGTGGTGGACGCGCAGCCGGGCATGGCGGGACAGCGCCTCGTCAACGTGGCCGCTCTGCTCGTCGGCATTGGCTTCACATGGGCCTTCTTCCAGCACATGGCCACGGGCATCAGGCACTTCGTGCTCGATGTCGGCGCGGGCTACGAGCTGCGCACCAACAAGACAGGCGCGTGGATGACGATGGTGTTCTCGGTCGTCGCGACCGCGCTTTTCTGGCTGTTCGTTCGGAGCAAATATTGATGCGTTCGGGAACCGCGCTCGGGCGCGTCCGCGGTCTGGGATCGGCGCATGTCGGGCCGCAGCACTGGTGGCAGCAGCGGGTAACGGCGGCGGGCAATCTCGCCCTCATGCTGTGGTTCGTGCTGTCGCTCGCGCGGCTGCCGATCGTCGATCATCAGGCGATCGTGCTGTGGCTGAAGTCCCCGCTGGTGGCGGTGCCGATGGTGCTGCTCGTCGTCTCGGTGTGTTGGCATTTCCGGCTGGGCCTGCAGGTGGTGATCGAGGACTATGTCCACGAAGGCAGCAAGATCGTCGCGACGCTGCTCGCCAACGCCTACGCGCTCGCGATCGCGACGCTGTCGATCTTCTCCATTCTCAAGATCGCCTTTGGTGGGGTCGCCGCTTGATGACGCAGACCTATCCGATCATCGACCATGTCTACGACGCGGTGGTCGTCGGCGCCGGCGGCTCGGGCCTGCGCGCGACGATGGGCTGCGCGGGCGCGGGCCTCAAGACCGCGTGCATTACCAAGGTGTTCCCCACGCGCAGCCACACCGTCGCCGCGCAGGGCGGGATCGCGGCCAGCCTCGGCAACAACACGCCCGATCACTGGACGTGGCACATGTACGATACCGTCAAGGGGTCGGACTGGCTCGGCGATCAGGACGCGATCGAGTATATGGTGCGCGAGGCGCCGGCGGCGGTGATCGAGCTCGAACATGCCGGCGTGCCGTTCAGCCGCAATCCCGAAGGCACGATCTACCAGCGTCCGTTCGGCGGCCACATGCAGAACATGGGCGCGGGCCCGCCCGTGCAGCGCACCTGCGCCGCCGCCGACCGCACCGGCCACGCCATGCTCCACGCGCTCTACCAGCAAAGCTTGAAGTACGACGCCGACTTTTACATCGAGTATTTCGCGCTCGACCTCATCATGGAGGACGGGGCGTGCAAGGGCGTTATCGCGATGTGCATGGAGGACGGCTCCATCCACCGCTTCCGGTCGCACGCCGTCACGCTGGCGACGGGCGGCTACGGCCGCTGCTACTTCTCGGCGACCAGCGCGCATACCTGCACCGGCGATGGCGGCGGCATGGTGCTGCGCGCGGGGCTGCCGCTCCAGGACATGGAGTTCGTGCAGTTCCACCCCACCGGCATCTACGGCGCCGGCGTGCTCATCACCGAGGGCGCGCGCGGCGAGGGTGGCTACCTCACCAACTCCGAGGGCGAGCGCTTCATGGAGCGCTACGCTCCTAGCGCCAAGGATCTCGCCTCGCGCGACGTCGTGTCGCGCTCGATGGCGATGGAGATCCGCGAGGGGCGCGGCGTCGGCCCCGACAAGGACCATATCTACCTCCATCTCGATCATATCGATCCGGCGGTGCTGGCCGAGCGGCTGCCGGGCATCACCGAGACGGGCAAGATCTTCGCCAACGTCGATCTCACCCGCCAGCCGCTGCCGGTGGTGCCCACCGTCCACTACAATATGGGCGGAATCCCCTGTAACTACTGGGGCGAGGTGGTGACGCTGAAGGACGGCGATCCCGACAGCGTCGTCCCCGGCCTGTTCGCGGTGGGCGAGGCGGCATGCGTCTCGGTTCACGGCGCCAATCGGCTCGGCTCCAACTCGCTGATCGACCTGGTAGTGTTCGGCCGCGCGACCGGCTTCCGCATCGCCGAGCTGGTGAAGCCCGGCACCCCGCACGGCAAGGTGGCGACCGCGGCCGACGACGCGGCGATCGCCAGGCTCGATCATTATCGCAACGCCAACGGTTCCACGCCCACCGCGCAGGTTCGCGCGGAGATGCAGCGCACCATGCAGGCGGACTGCGCGGTGTTCCGCAATTCGGAGAGCCTGGCCGAGGGCAAGGCACGGATCGACGCGGTGCTGGCCAAGATGGCCGACGTGCGCGTCACCGATCGTTCGATGATCTGGAACACCGACCTCGTCGAGACGCTGGAGCTCGACAATATGCTGCCGCAGGCGGTCGTGACGATGCACTCCGCCGCCAACCGCGAGGAGAGCCGCGGCGCGCACATGCAGGAGGACTTCCCCGATCGCAACGACGGCGACTGGATGAAGCACACGCTCTGCTGGTTCGACGGGCGCGCGCAGGCCAAGGTGCGGATCGATTACCGCCCGGTGCATGAGTATACCCTCACCGATGAGGTGGACTATATAAAGCCCAAGGCGCGGGTGTACTGAGGACGACATGGCCGAATTCGCACTCCCCAAGAACTCGAAGATCACGGGCAAGGCTCGCTCCTACAAGGCGGAGGGCGCCAAGAAGCCGCGCAAGTTCAAGGTCTATCGCTGGGATCCCGATACAGGCGAGAATCCGCGCTACGATACCTACGAGCTCGATCTGGAGCAGACCGGGCCGATGGTGCTCGACGCGCTGCTCCGCATCAAGAACGAGATCGACCCGACGCTGACCTTCCGCCGCTCCTGCAGGGAGGGGATCTGCGGTTCCTGCTCGATGAACATCGATGGTACGAACACGCTCGCCTGCACCAAGGCGATCGACGACGTGAAGGGCGAGGTGCGGATAACGCCGCTGCCGCACATGGACGTCATCAAGGATCTGGTGCCCGACTTTACCCACTTCTACGCGCAATATGCCTCGATCAAGCCGTGGCTGCAGACCGCGACCCCCGCGCCTTCGGGCAAGGAGCGGCTCCAGTCGCCCGAGGACCGCAATCGGCTCGACGGGCTGTACGAGTGCATCCTGTGCGCCTGCTGCTCCACCTCGTGTCCGAGCTACTGGTGGAACGCCGACAAGTTCCTGGGGCCAGCGATCCTGCTCCAGGCCTATCGCTGGCTCGCCGACAGCCGCGACGAGATGACGGGCGAGCGGCTCGACGAGCTGGAGGATCCCTTCCGCCTCTACCGCTGCCACACGATCATGAACTGTGCGAACGTCTGCCCGAAGGGCTTGAGCCCCGCCAAGGCGATCGCCGAGATCAAGAAGATGGAAGTCGAGCGCGTCGTTTGACGTGAGCGACGCTACCGCCGCGCATCATCGCCGCGAGGAATCGAACGCCAAGGGCCTCGCGAGAGGTGTTCGGGGGCCTCGTAACGTTGGCGCGCTCCGCCCAGTTCATCGGCGCGGGCCGGCCGGACCGGCTGATCGACGTGGTTGCCACGCTGCTGCGCGAGACCGGGCGCCTTCATGTCCCCCTTCGGTACGGTCCAGCAGGGGGCAGGGCGTACTGCTCTCCTGGCAGGCGACGTCGCGCAAGGTGACGCTACCGGACGCCCTGATGTGAGCGGCGTGTCCGCGCGCTATGAGGCGCTGGTCGCGGCGGGCGAGCTCCGGCCCGATCCCGTGCAGCGCGACGTCGCCTCGCGGCTCGACGCGCTCGCGCGGGCGCTGGAGGCCAAGCCGCCGCGTGGGTCGGTGCTGTGGCGGATGCTCGGCAAGCGGCCGGAGCCGGCGCGCGGGCTCTACCTGTGGGGCGGCGTCGGGCGCGGCAAGTCGATGCTGATGGACCTGTTCTACGGGCAGGTGCGGATCGAGGCCAAGCGCCGCGTGCACTTCCACGAGTTCATGCTGGAGATGCACGATCGGCTGCGCGTCGAGCGGTCGCGCGAGGTCGGCGATCCGATCGCCCCCGTCGCCGACGCGATCGCGGCGGAGAACCGGCTGATCGCCTTCGACGAGATGATCGTCACCAACTCGGCCGATGCGATGATCCTGTCGCGGCTGTTCACGCGCATCATCATCGGCCACGACGTGACGGTGGTGGCGACCTCCAATCGCGCGCCGAACCAGCTCTACCTGAACGGGCTCAATCGCGAGCATTTCCTGCCGTTCATCGCGCTCCTGGAACAGCGGCTCGACGTCGTAGCGCTCGACGGGGCGACCGATTATCGGCTGGAGCGGTTGGGCGGCTTCCCCACCTGGTACGTGCCCAACGGCGCGGCGGCGACGGACGCGCTCTCCCGCGCCTTCTTCCGCCTCACCGACTTTCCCGTCGAGGATCGCGAGCACGTGCCCTCGGAGGAGATCGCAGTCTCGGGGGGGCGCACGCTCACCGTGCCCAAGGCGGCAAAGGGGGTCGCGGTCTTCTCCTTCAAGCGGCTCTGCGGAGAAGCCCGCGGCGCGGCCGACTATCTCGCGATCGCCCGGCGCTACCACACCGTCATCCTCGTCGGCGTGCCTCGGCTCGATGCCGAGCGCCGCAACGAGGCGGTCCGTTTCCGCCTGCTGATCGACACGCTCTACGAGCATGGCGTGAAGCTGCTCGCCGCCGCCGCCGGCGAGCCCGAGGCGCTCTACCCGGCGGGCGAGGAGACGTTCGAGTTCGAGCGCACCGTCTCGCGGCTGATGGAGATGCGATCCGCCGATTATCTCGCGAAGGGTCATGGCGTGGGGGCGACCGGATCGCATTGACGCGGCTCTCACGCCTGTCATGCTCCAGACGTGAACCAAGGGGATGAACCATCATGCGCCACGCCGTCGCCGCCCTCGCGCTGATCGCCGCCACCGCCGCGCCTGCGGCGCCCGCGACCGATTGGCGCGCCAAGGCGGTCGCGATCCTCGAGCACTCCGTCGACGTGCCGACCGTCGCGGGGCGCGGACGCACGGTGGAGCTCGCCAACTACTATGCCGATCAGCTCAGGGCGGGCGGCTTCCCGGCCTCCGACATCCACGTGCTGCCCTACACGGCGGCGGTGGGCAACGACACCGCCGACCTGATCGTGCGCTGGCCGGCGGAGAACCCGACGCGCAAGCCGCTGCTGCTGATGGGGCACATGGACGTGGTGGAGGCGAAGCCCGAGGACTGGGCGACCACCGATCCCTTCAAGTTCGTCGAGAAGGACGGCTATTACTATGGGCGCGGCGTGCTCGACATGAAGGGGGGCGACGCCGCGCTGGTCGCCACGCTGCTCCGGCTCAGGGCCGAGGGCTTCACGCCTAAGCGCGACATCGTGCTGCTCGTCACCGGCGACGAGGAGACGACGGGCATCGGGGCCAAGCTCGCCGCCACTCAGTATCGCCAGCTCACCGACGCCGAGTTCGGGCTGAACGCGGACGGCGGCGGCGGGCGCGTCGACGCGCAGGGGCGATCGCTCGGCTTCTCGCTCCAGACCGCGGAGAAGACCTATGCCGATTACGAGTTCGCCGTCACCAACAAGGGCGGCCACTCGTCGAAGCCCAGGCCCGACAACGCAATCTATCAACTCGCGCACGCACTGACGCGGCTGGAAGCATACCGCTTCCAGCCCTCGCTCAACGAGACCACGCGAGCCTATTTCGCAGAGCGGGCGAAGCAGGAGAAGGGCGCTCTTGGACAGGCGATGAAGGCGTGGCTCGCCGACGCGGGCGACGGCAAGGCGGCGGACGCGATTGAGGCCGATCCGCAGGAGGTGGGTCTCACGCGCACGCGCTGCGTCGCCACGAGGCTGGCGGGCGGCCATGCCAACAACGCGCTGCCGCAGCGCGCCACCGCCACCGTCAACTGCCGCATCCTGCCCGGCGTCTCGCCCGACGCGATCCGTGACGAGTTGCAGCGCATCGCCGGTGACCCGCAGGTGAAGGTGACGCGGCTCGACGCCTATCCGGCGAGCCTGTCCTCCCCGCTTCGCGGCGATGTCGTGGCCGCCTATACCGCTGCCGTGCACAGGCGGCATCCGGGCGCCGCGATCATCCCGGAGATGAGCACGGGCGCCAGCGACGCTCGGCCGTTCCGCATCGCCGGCGTGCCCGTCTACGGCGTATCGGGCGCGTGGATCGTGAGCCCCGAGGACGAGCGTGCGCACGGCCGCGACGAGCGCCTGCCGGTCAAGAGCTTCGACGACGATCTCGGTCACTGGCACGACATGGTGACGACGCTGGCCGGCTGAGCGCGCCGCCAATCGCCGCGGCATAGTCAAAGCCGGTTGCCCGCCCCGCAGCATGGGGTTAAGCGAACCGCGCTTCCCGGCCGGCCGCCGGTCCTTTCCTCTCGCGGTCGTGCCTTCCGTCGGCCTTTGGAGGGTTCATGGCACGCAAGAAGATCGCGCTCGTCGGCGCGGGCAACATCGGCGGCACGCTGGCGCATCTCGCCGCGCTCAAGGGCCTGGGCGATGTCGTGCTGTTCGACGTCGCAGAAGGCGTGCCGCAGGGCAAGGCGCTCGATCTCTCGCAGTGCGGCCCGGTGGAGGGCTTCGACGCGCAGATCACCGGCTCGAACGACTATGCCGATATCGCCGGCGCCGACGTGGTGATCGTCACCGCCGGTGTCGCGCGCAAGCCCGGCATGAGCCGCGACGATCTGCTCGGCATCAACCTCAAGGTGATGAAGGCGGTCGGCGAGGGCATCAAGGCCAACGCACCCGACGCTTTCGTGATCTGCATCACCAACCCGCTCGACGCCATGGTGTGGGCGCTGCGCGAGTTCTCGGGGCTGCCCGCTAACAAGGTCGTCGGCATGGCGGGCGTGCTGGATTCTGCGCGCTTCTCCACCTTCCTGGCGCAGGAGTTCGGCGTGTCGGTGAAGGACGTGAACAGCTTCGTGCTCGGCGGCCATGGCGACACCATGGTGCCGGTCGCCACCTACTCGACCGTCAACGGCATCCCGGTGCCCGATCTCATCAAGATGGGCCTGTCCACCCAGGAGCGCATCGACGCGATCGTCAAGCGCACGCGCGGCGGCGGTGGCGAGATCGTCGCGCTGCTGAAGACCGGCTCGGCCTTCTACGCGCCGGCGACGTCGGCGATCGCGATGGCGGAAGCCTATCTGTTCGACCAGAAGCGCATCCTGCCGACGGCGGCCTTGTGCTCGGGCGAGTATGGCGTCGACAATCTCTACGTCGGCGTGCCGGTGATGATCGGCGCGGGCGGCGCAGAGAAGATCGTAGAGATCGAGCTCGACGAGGAAGCCAAGGGCAACCTCCAGGTCTCGGTCGACGCGGTCAAGGAGCTGCTCGAGGCCTGCAAGGGCATTGACGAGAGCCTGAAGTAAGATCTCGCGCACCGCGTCTCGACCATCAGAACAGGGAAGCCGAATGTCGATCCTCGTCAACGCCAACACCAAGGTGATCTGCCAGGGGCTCACCGGCAGCCAGGGCACCTTCCACTCCGAGGCGGCGATCGCCTACGGCACGAAGATGGTCGGCGGCGTTACGCCTGGGAAGGGCGGCTCGACGCACATCGGCCTGCCCGTCTTCGACACGGTGCGCGAGGCGGTGAAGGCGACGGGCGCGGGCGCCTCCGTCATCTACGTGCCGCCGCCCTTCGCTGCGGACTCGATCCTGGAGGCGGTGGACGCGCAGGTTCCGCTGATCGTGTGCATCACCGAGGGCATCCCGGTGCTGGACATGGTGAAGGTGAAGCGCGCGCTCTCCGGGTCGAAGTCGCGGCTGATTGGGCCCAACTGCCCAGGCGTGCTGACGCCTGAGGAATGCAAGATCGGCATCATGCCGGGCGCCATCTTCAAGAAGGGATCGGTCGGTGTTGTCTCGCGCTCGGGCACGCTTACCTACGAGGCCGTGTTCCAGACCAGTAACGAGGGTCTCGGCCAGACGACGGCGGTCGGCATCGGCGGCGATCCCGTGAACGGCACGAACTTTATCGACGTCCTGGAGCTGTTCCTCGCCGACGACGACACCAAGTCGATCATCATGATCGGTGAAATCGGCGGCTCGGCCGAGGAGGAGGCCGCGCAGTTCCTCCGCGACGAGGCGAAGCGCGGGCGCAAAAAGCCGATGGTCGGCTTCATCGCCGGTCGCACCGCGCCTCCGGGGCGACGCATGGGCCATGCCGGGGCGATCGTGTCCGGCGGACAGGGCGGTGCGGAGGACAAGATCGCCGCGATGGAGGCGGCGGGTATCGTCGTTTCGCCCAGCCCGTCGGAGCTCGGCACCACCTTGTCGCAGGTACTTAAGGGCTGATTAACCATAGGGCGCCGATCATGCGGCCGATGCGTATCTGAGCCCGGACCCTGCGGCGTCCGATCCGGGCAGGCCAAGGACGGTGACATGGGTTTCGAGGGAGCGTTCGAGAACGACGAACTGGCGGGCGTGAGCCCCGCCTTCGTCGAGGACCTGTATCGCCGGTGGCAGGCCGATCGGGACGGTGTGGACCCGGCCTGGAACCGCTATTTCGACGAGATCGCCGAGGCGATGACCGGGCCGAGCTGGCGGCAACCCAACTGGCCGCCGGCGGACACCGACGCGCTCACCGCTGGCCTCGATCCCACGCAGATGACCGTCGCCGGCAAGGCGCCCAAGGGCGGCAAGCTCGTCGAGATCGCGGCCGCGCTTCCCTCGGAGACGCCCGATGGTGCTACGCTGGCGGCTGCCACGCTCGACTCGATCCGCGCGATGATGCTGATCCGCACCTATCGGGTGCGCGGCCACCTCGCCGCCGAGCTCGATCCGCTCGGCCTCGCCAAGCGCGACGTGCCGGCCGACCTCTCGCCCGAATATCATGGCTTCACCGCAGCCGATCTGGACCGCCCGATATATCTTGGCGGCGCGTTGGGGCTGGAGCGGGCCAGCGTGGGCGAGATCGTCGCTATCCTGCGGCGCAACTACTGCGGCCCTGTCGGCCTCGAATATATGCACATCGGCGACGTGGGCGAGCGGAAGTTCCTTCAGGACCGGATGGAGGGCCAGGACAAAACGATCAGCTTCACGCCCGAGGGCAAGAAGGCGATCCTCTCCAAGGTCATCCAGGGCGAGCAGTACGAGAAGTTCCTGGGCCGCAAATATGTCGGCACGAAGCGTTTCGGCCTTGATGGCGGTGAGTCGATGCTGCCGGCGCTGGAGGCGGTCATCAAGCATGGCGGCCAGACGGGCGTCGAGGAGATCGTGATCGGCATGCCGCATCGCGGCCGGCTCAACGTGCTCGTCAACGTCATGGGCAAGCCCTACCGCGCGGTGTTCAGCGAATTCGCGGGCGGCTCCGCCAACCCGGAAGATGTCGGCGGATCGGGCGACGTAAAGTACCATCTCGGCACTTCGACCGATCGCGAGTTCGACGGGATCAAGGTCCACCTGTCGCTCGCCGCCAACCCGAGCCACCTGGAGGCGGTGGACCCGGTCGTGCTCGGGAAGGCGCGCGCTAAGCAGACCAAGGTCGGCGACGTCGAGCGCCACCGCGTGCTGCCGCTGCTCATGCATGGCGACGCGGCTTTCGCGGGGCAGGGCATCGTGGCCGAGTGCTTCGGCTTCTCGGGCCTGCGCGGCTACAATACCGGCGGCACGATCCACTTCATCGTCAACAATCAGGTCGGCTTCACCACCTCGCCGCAATTCGCGCGCTCGTCCCCCTACCCCTCGGACGTCGCCAAGACCGTTCAGGCGCCGATCCTGCACGTCAACGGCGACGATCCCGAGGCGGTGACCTTCGCCTGCAAGCTCGCCACCGACTTCCGCCAGACGTTCAAGCGCGACGTCGTGATCGACATGTGGTGCTACCGGCGATTCGGCCACAACGAGGGCGACGAGCCGAGCTTCACGCAGCCACTGATGTACGACGAGATCCGCAAGCATCCGCCGGTCTCCGCCATCTACGGCCAGCGGCTGATCGAGCAGGGCGTGATCGACCAGGCCTGGATGGACGGCGAGGCCGAGCGGCTCGTCGCGAACCTCGAAGAGGAGTTCGAGGCTGGCAAGAGCTACCGACCCAACAAGGCCGACTGGTTCGAGGGCGTGTGGAGCGGTCTGTCGCAAGCCACGACCGGCGGCCGCCGCGCGGGCGACACCGGCGTGGACGCGAGCCAGGTCGAGGCGCTGGCGCCGATCCTCACCGTGCCGCCGGCCGACCTCACCATCCACAAGACGCTGGCGCGCGTGCTCGACGCCAAGAAGCAGATGTTCGCGAGCGGCCAGGGTTTCGACTGGGCGACCGCCGAGGCGCTGGCGTTCGGCACGCTGCTGCAGGACGGCTTCGCGGTGCGCCTGTCAGGCCAGGACTCCGCGCGCGGCACGTTCAGCCAGCGTCACGCCGCGTGGATCGACCAGACGGACGGCCGCCGCTTCTACCCGCTCAGCGAGGTCAACCGCAGCTTCCAGGTGCTCGACAGCCCGCTTTCCGAGTTCGGCGTGCTGGGCTTCGAATATGGCTACGCCGGCAACGCGCCCAAGACGCTGGTGCTGTGGGAGGCGCAGTTCGGCGATTTCGCCAACGGCGCGCAGGTCATCATCGACCAGTTCATCGCCGCCGGCGAGGCCAAGTGGCTGCGCGCCAACGGCCTGGTGATGCTGCTGCCCCACGGCTACGAGGGGCAGGGGCCGGAGCATTCGTCGGCGCGGCTGGAGCGCTACCTCCAGCTCTGCGGCGAGGACAATATGCAGGTGGCGAACTGCACCACGCCCGCCAATTATTTCCACATCCTGCGCCGGCAGATGACGCGCGATTTTAGGAAGCCGCTCATCATCATGACGCCCAAGTCGCTGCTGCGGCACAAGGCGGCGGTGTCTCCGATCGAGGATTTCACGGGTGACAGCCGCTTCCACCGCGTGCTGTTCGATCCCGCCGATCCGAAGCCGGCGGACGTGAAGCGGCTGGTGCTGTGCTCGGGCAAGGTCGCCTACGATCTTATCGAGGCGCGCGACGAAGCTGAATTGAAGGATGTTGCAATTCTGCGTGTGGAGCAGCTCTATCCTTTCCCGCACGATGTGGTGATCGAGCGGCTGAAGGTCTATTCCGGCGTCGAGACGGTGGTGTGGGCGCAGGAGGAACCGCGCAACAACGGCGCGTGGACCTTCGTCGAGCCCTGCATCGAGGAGGCGCTGACACAGGCCGGCGTGCGGCCCGCGCGGCCGGTTTATGCCGGTCGCAAGGCTTCGGCGGCCACCGCCACCGGCCTCGCCAAGCGCCACCAGGCCGAGCAGAAGGCGCTAATCGCCGCCGCGCTTGGCCTCGATACCGCCAAGGCCGGCGCCAAGCCTGCGCGCGCCGCCTGACGCCAGCATAAGGACCGTTGATGACTACCGAAGTGAAGGTGCCGACGCTCGGCGAATCGATCACCGAGGCGACGCTGGGCCAGTGGCTGAAGAAGCCGGGCGACACCGTCGCCGCCGACGAGCCGATCGCCAGCCTGGAAACGGACAAGGTCGCGGTCGAGGTGCCGGCGCCGGCGGCGGGCACGATCGGCGCGCTGGTCGTAAAGGAGGGCGACACCGTGTCGGTCGGCGCCGTGATCGCGACGATCGAGGCCGGCGGTGCCGCCGCCGCGCCTGCTCCCGCCGAACAGCCGACCAAGAGCGTGCAGGCGGTCGAGGCCGGCTACGGCAACCACGAGGCCGACCCGCAGGCGGGGGAGGCCTCCAGCCGCAGCCCGGCGCAGAACGCCGCGATGTCGCCGTCGGTGCGCCGTGCCGTCGCCGAGCACGGCATCGACGCCGCGACGCTCACCGGCACCGGCCCGGGCGGCCGCCTCACCAAGGAGGACGTCGCCAAGGCCGCCGCCAACGCGCCGGCGCCCCAGCCCGCCTCGGCCTCCGCCGCCACGGCGGAGCGCCGCGAGGAGCGGCAGCGCATGACGCGGCTGCGCCAGACGGTCGCGCGGCGGCTCAAGGAGGCGCAGAACACCGCCGCGATGCTCACCACGTTCAACGACGTGGACATGACCGCCGTCATGGCGGCGCGCGCGAAGTACAAGGATCTGTTCGAGAAGAAG
The DNA here is from genome assembly GCF_965200105.1 of Sphingomonas sp. Classification (GTDB taxonomy): domain Bacteria; phylum Pseudomonadota; class Alphaproteobacteria; order Sphingomonadales; family Sphingomonadaceae; genus Solisphingomonas. The sequence goes on along the minus strand of NZ_CBDATN010000002.1, from coordinate 1,237,558 downwards.
CACGGCGTGCGGCTGGGCTTCATGGGCTTCTTCGTGAAGGCCGCGTGCATGGCCCTGAAGGACGTGCCCTCCGTCAACGCCTTCATCGAGGGCGAGGAGATCGTCTACCACGACTATGCCGACATATCGGTCGCCGTGTCCGCGCCCAACGGGCTTGTCGTGCCCGTCATCCGCGATGCGCAAGCCATGTCGGTGGCGAAGATCGAGAAGACGATCGGCGATTTCGGCCGCCGCGCCAAGGATGGCACGCTGAAGATCGAAGAGATGAAGGGCGGCACCTTCACCATCTCCAACGGCGGCGTGTTCGGCAGCCTGATGTCCACGCCGATCATCAACCCGCCGCAGTCCGCCGTACTCGGCCTCCACCGCATCGAAGAGCGGCCGGTGGTGATCGGCGGTCAGATCGTGGCGCGGCCGATGATGTATCTCGCGCTCTCCTACGATCACCGCCTGATCGACGGGCGCGAGGCCGTCACCTTCCTCGTCGCGCTCAAGAACGCGATCGAGGATCCGACGCGGCTGCTGATCGACCTGTAAGTTCCTATATATCCGCTGATTGGACCCGCCTCCCGTGCGGGCACGGGAGTGACGCATGGCTGACTACGACTTCGACGTGCTGGTGATCGGCGCCGGCCCCGGCGGCTACGTCGCCGCGATCCGGGCGGCGCAGCTCGGTCTCAGGACGGCTTGCGCCGAGAGTCGCGAGACGCTGGGCGGCACCTGCCTCAACGTCGGCTGCATTCCTTCCAAGGCGCTGCTCCACGCCTCCGAGCTGTTTGAGGAGGCGGCCAACGGCAAGCTCGCCAGCCTCGGCATCGAGGCGACTGCCACCCTCAATCTCGATCAGATGCACGCCAGCCGCAAGGACGCGGTGAAGGGGTTGACCGGCGGCATCGAATATCTGTTCAAGAAGAACAAGGTGGAGTGGCTGAAGGGCGCCGCAGCGTTCACGGGCAAGGACTCGGTGAAGGTCGGCGAGCGCGAGGTGCGCGCCAAGAACATCGTCATCGCCACCGGCTCCTCGGTGACGCCGCTGCCCGGCGTCGCGATCGACGAGACGGTGATCGTCAGCTCCACCGGCGCGCTGGAGCTGGCCAAGGTGCCGGGCCACCTCGTCGTGATCGGCGGCGGGGTCATCGGGCTGGAACTCGGCTCGGTGTGGAAGCGGCTCGGCGCGAAGGTGACGGTGGTCGAATATCTCGACCAGCTCCTGCCCGGCATGGACGCGGAGGTCCGCAAGGAAGCCGCCAAGATCTTCAAGAAGCAGGGGCTGGAGCTCAGGCTCTCCACCAAGGTGACGAAGGCGGAGGCGAGCGGCGGCAAGGCAACGCTGACGGTGGAGCCTGCCGCCGGCGGGACGCCCGAGACGATCGAGGCGGACGCCGTGCTCGTTGCGATCGGGCGGCGGCCCAACACCGACGGCCTCGCGCTCGGCAAGGCGGGGCTCACGGCGAACGCCAAGGGCCAGATCGAGGTTGGCCACGAGTTCGAGACGAACGTGCCCGGCATCTGGGCGATCGGCGACGTGACGCCCGGCCCGATGTTGGCGCACAAGGCCGAAGACGAGGGCATCGCGGTGGCCGAGAACATCGCCGGGCTGACGGGCATCGTGAACCACGACGTGATCCCCAGCGTAGTCTACACCACGCCCGAGATCGCCGGCGTCGGCCTGTCGGAAGAGTTGGCCAAGGAGCGCGGCGCGATCAAGGTCGGCAAGTTCCCGATGATGGCCAACAGCCGCGCCAAGACCAACCACGAGCCCGAGGGCTTCGTGAAGGTGATCGCGGACGCGGAGACCGATCGCGTGCTCGGCGTGTGGATGATCGCGTCGGTCGCGGGCACGATGATCGCGCAGGCCGCGCAGGCGATGGAGTTCGGCGCCACCAGCGAGGATATCGCCTACACCTGCCACGCCCACCCGACGCACGCGGAGGCGTTCAAGGAGGCGGCGATGGCGGTTACGGGCAAGCCCATCCACGTCTAACCGCGCGGGGAGACGGGCTCAGCCCGTCACCGCGTTGTTCGATCGATCGCGGTCCGGCAGCTTGTGATCGGGGTCGAGCTCGGCGCGGACGACACGGCCCCCCGACACGGGCACGTCCGTGGCGGCCTGGCGGATCCACGTCTCGGCGGGCAGGCGCATGTCGCGCTTCGACCCGTCCGCGAAGGTGAGGCGCAGCGTCACCGGCATCACTAGCCGGTCGTGCGTCTCGACGCGCACGAGCGAGCCCGTGCCCGCCCCCGCCGGGAACGGTGCGATTCGCGTGGCGGCGAGATCGAGCTGCCAGTTGTTCGCGTACCAGCCGCGCCACCACCAGGACAGGTCCTCGCCCGCGCCGCTTTCCATCGCCCGGAAGAAGTCCGCCGGGGTCGGATGCTTGTGCGCCCAGGCCGCGACGAAGTGGCGGAATGCGGGGTCGAAGCGATCCGGCCCGAGGATCTGCTCGCGCAAAAGCACGAGGCCGAGCGCGGATTTAAAGTAGGTGACGGGATGGCGCCACGTCTCGACGATCGTGTCGGCGCGCGACAGGATCGCGGGCGCCTGCGGGTCGGCGAGGATCGGCAGGATCTCGTCGACGGGGTTGCCGCCGCCTTCGGCATATTCGCTGTCGCGCTTGGGTGCGTATTCGCCGTCGTGGAAGTCGTCCGATTCATAGACGTCGATGAAGGTGTTGAAGCCCTCGTCCATCCACGCGTCGCGCCGCTCGTCGAAGCCGACGACCATCGGGAACCACGAGTGGCCGATCTCGTGCGCGCTGACCCAGAACAGCTCCTTGCCGCGATCGCTGATGCCGTCGAAGGCGAGGCCGGGATACTCCATGCCGGCGGCGGCGCCGGCTATGTTGGTCGCGGTCGGCCAGGGGAAGGGATACCAGCGCGCGGAGAAGCGCTCGGCTGCGTCCTTGAGATACTCCGTCGATCGGCCCCAGCGGTTGCGGCCTTGCGCCTCCGGCGGGTAGAAAGACTGGGCGAGCGCGACGCCGCCGTTCGGCAGCCGGATCCGCGCCGCATCCCAGGCGAAGCCGCGCGCCGCGCCGAACGCCACGTCGCGTGTGTTCTCCTGCCGATAGTGCCAGGTGCGCGTGCCGCCGGGCGCGGGGCCGCGCGCCGCCCGCTCCGCCTCGTCCGGCGTGCGGATCGCGACTGTCGCGTCGCTCGTGCGCGCGGCGGCGAGACGCTGGCGTTCGGTGGACGACAGCACCTCGTCCGGGTTCCATAACGCTCCCGATCCGGCGACGATCATGCCGGCGGGCACCGTCACCTGATAGTCGAAGTCGCCATATTCCAGGTAGAATTCCTGCGCGAGATAGGGAAGCGTGTCCCACCCTCTCAGGTCGTCGTAGACGGCCATGCGCGGATACCATTGCGCGATCGAGAATTCGTCCCCCGCCTTGGTGGCGGTCCAGCCGGTGCGTCCGCCGACCGCGTCGGGCGGCACGGCGTAGCGGTAGCGGATGCGGATCGTCGCTACGCCCTTGCTGGCCAGCGGCGTCGCGAGGCGGAGTTCGGCGCGGGTATCATCGACGAGCGGCGTGACCGCCCGGCCGTCCACTGTCACCGCCTCCAGCGTTATGCCGTCGGTATACCCTTTCGGCGGGGCGCCTTGCGCGATCTCGCCGCGTGCCCCGACCCGGTAGCGGTTCTGGTCGAGCTGGAGCCACAGCCCGTCGAGCGCGTCGGGGCTGTTGTTGGTGTAGCGGATCTCGACGACCCCAGCAATCGTGCGTGCCTTGGGATCGAGTGTGGCACGGATCGCGTAGTCGGCGCGGTTCTGCCACCATTCGGGGCCGGGCAGGCCGTTGGCCGATCGCACGCGGCTCGGCGCGGGTTGCAGCTCGAAGGGGGCGAAGGCGACGCGCGGATCATAAGGTGTCGCGATCGCCGGCTGTTGCGGCGGCGCGGCGGTGGGCGGGGGCGGCGCGGCGCCCGCGAGGAGCAGGGCGGATAGCAGGACGCGCGACGGCAGCAAGGGCGGCACTCCTCGTAAGCCGTCCACCACAGCATTGCGACTCCCCATCGTCAATCGAGCATGTTGGCGCGGTCGATACGCCGCTCCCGGCTCATTCCATCGCGGCGAGCAGCGCGTCGACCGAGCAGGTGGCGAAGGTCGCGAAATTGTCCGAGATGCCGTAGGGCAGCAGCAGCGTGCGATCGTGAACGATGCCCCCGCACGAGTAGACGACGTTGGGCACATAGCCGTCGCGCTCGCCCGGGCTGGGGCGGAGCAGCGGCTTCGCCGTGCGCGCCAGCAGCTTCGACGGATCGTCGCGATCGAGCAGGCAGGCGCCGACGCAATAATTCCGGACCATTCCGACGCCGTGGGTGAGCACAAGCCAACCCTCGTCGATCTCGATGGGCGAACCGCAATTGCCCATCTGCACGAACTCCCAAGGGTAGCGGGGCTGAACCAGCTTCGCGCCGCCTTCCCAGCACCAGAGATCGTCGGAGGCGAGCAGCCAGATGCTCTCGCTGTCCATGCGCCCGAGCATGTGGAAGCGACCGGCCACGCGCCTCGGGAACAGCGCCATGCCTTTGTAGGCGGCAGCCTTTCCGCGCAGCGGTCGCATCTCGAAGGTGTCCCGCTCGGTACGCCGCATCATCTCCGATCGCGCGGTGCGGCCGTCGAAGGCGGTGTAGGTGCCGTAATAGTCGGCATGGCCATCGTCGTCGGTGAAGCGGACGAGCCGCATATCCTCGATGCCTTGGCGCTGGCTCGGCGCGATGGGGAAGAAGATGCGTTCCGACACGCCGCGGCTGTTCTCGAACGCCACCGTGACCGCGCCGTCATCCTCGGGCGAGCCTTCGATGCGTGGCGAGGTCGCCATCGGGCTCCCGTCCTCCACCGCGAAGCCTTGGGCGGCGCTCCAGGTGCCGAGCCGGAAGGTGACGGAGGAGACGTGGCCCTCGCCGATCCCGCGCAGCGACAGGATGAAGCGGATCGCGCCATCGGGCAATGCGGTCTGATCCGGGTGCAGCACCATGCTGGGGTTGAACAGCGCCGCCGCTTCGAAGGAGTATTCCTGGAGGAGATAGGCTCCGATCACCAGCCGTTGGGCCGGCGATGCCCGTGCCGCGCCGGCTACCTGACGAGCCACATCGTCGAACCGACGAGCGAGGACGGTCTCGACGTCGCGATGGCGCTCGGCGAGCGAGCGGGCGATCGCGTCGCCCAACGCCTTTGCCTCGGCTTCGTCCATCTGCAACACGCGATCGACGACATTGCGGACGCGCGGATGCTCCTCGTCCGCATAGGCGTCCGGGTAGGTGGGATCGAACGGCCGCAGCACGGTGCGGGACGGATCCGGACGCAAGTGAAGTCCGGAATGTTCGAGGATGCCGCAGTCTTCGTCGCTCACCGTTGATCCCCCGTCACATGGTCCGCGAAACGCCGGGCCCCGTAGAAGGTTCGCCAAACGCCGGAGAAGCCGGCGGCTTGTGGCGACGGCGGGAACGAACGGCACCGTTCGGCGCTACCCTTACGATAACGGAGACCGGGAGAGAAACCGTGGACGACAAGCGCGTATGGGCCTTCGAGGAGAGCCTGTGGATTGGCGACGCCGATCACTACCGGGCGCTGATCGACGAGGAGTGCGTCATGGTGCTGCCGACGCCGCCTTATGTACTGAAGTCTCGCGACGCGATCGAGGCGGTGGCGGACACGCCGCGCTGGTCGGAGGTGACGATCTCGCAGGGGCAGATCATGCGCCCGCAGGAAGGCCTCATCGTCATCGCCTACACCGCCGAGGCGCGAAAGGAGGACAGCGGCTATACCGCGCACTGTACGTCCACCTACCGGCGGCTGGCGCACGACGAGTGGCGCGTCGTACAGCATCAGCAGACGCCGCCGATTGCGGTGAAGGGATCGACGGAGTGAGGCGCATCTTGGTCGTCCTGGCAGGCGCGATGCTCGTCGGCGCGGGTGCGGCCGTGGCGCAGCCGGTGGACGCCGCAGGACCGGACGAGCTTGCGGGCGGGCGGCTGGACCTGCGCGGCCCCGATCCTGTCTGGTTAGACGGTGGGGGACTCAATGCCTTCTTCTATCCGAGCGGGTACGACCCGCAATATGGCAGCGAAGGCAAGGTAGGCGACGCAGGGGAGTTCGCCGCCAGCTACGGTTGCCGTCCGATCTGGAACGCCAAGACCGGCCGCACCACCGCATCCTGCCACTGATCCCGGATACTTGCGACCGATCGACCGGGCGGTGATCCCCGCCCTACGAGATCGGGCAACGCGGCGCGGAGAGGCGGGCAGACGAGCGGGAGGATCGCGACCGCGCGCCGGCATCATGGTGTGCGCGGCCTATCGGCAATCTCGCCCCGCGCTACCGTGCCGCCTCGTAAATCCGGTCGAGCACCTCCGCGACGGTTGTCAGCCGCTCGGCCTCGCGATCGAAGCGGGCGCCACCGGCCAGCCGCACCGCCCAGTCCGCCGCGGCGCGGCCGCTCCACTCATCGGGTGGAGCCGTGAGGCGGGTCGCGGCCGTACCGTCGAAACGATGTGCCTCGAAATCGAGGAAGGAGCCGCCGACGTTCCGCAGCGCGACCGCGCCCTGGCGACCGTAGAAAGCCGCCTCGATGATCGCGTCGCGTCCGGCATGGAGCCGCCAAGAGCAGGCGAGCCGGACGACCGGTCCGTCGGCGAGCCGCAGCGTGGCGATCGCAAGATCCTCGACGGCGTCGCCCGCCAGCGGCCGCCCGCCAGCGTAGAGCGTGGCGTCGACGTTCGTCACCTCCGGCCAACCCAACGTCCAAAGCGCCAGATCGACGAGGTGCACGCCGAGATCCACGACGCAGCCGCCGCCGGCCTGCGCCTTGTCGTAGAACCACGGCTTGTCGGGACCGTAGGCGTTGTGGAAGGTCAGCTCGACGAGCTGCACCTCGCCGAGCGCGCCCTCGCGCGCCAGCGGCGCGATCGCCGTCGCCGCCCCGGTGAAGCGATAGGAGAGATCGACCGCGAGCAGGCGATCGGCGGCGCGGGCCGCGGCGACGACGCCTGCGACCTCGCGCGCGTCGCGACCGAGCGGCTTCTGGCAGAAGACCGCCGCGCCGGCTTCCAACGCGCGGGTCGCCTGCGCGGCGTGGAGCGCGCTCGGCGTCGCGATGACGATGCCGTCGAGACCGAGCGCCAGCATCTCGTCGTAGGAGCCGCACACCGCCGCATTAGGCGCGAGCGCGCGCGCGCCGGCGAGCATCTCGGGTGAGGGTTCCACGATCGCGGCGGCTTCGACGGCGCCGGTGGCGAGCATCGCTTCCATACGGCCGCGCCCGATCCAGCCGACGCCGAGGAAACCGACGCAGGGTCTGCCGCGTCCGGGTCTAGTCATAGGTGATGAGAGCCTTGACGAAGCCCTCCGGCTTGTCGCGCGTCGCAGCGAGCGCCTCGCCGAGGCGAGCGAGCGGGTATCGGTGCGTGTAGAGCGCGGCCGGATCGATCCGGCCCGACGCCACGGCCTCGACAGCCTCGTGCAAGCCGCGCCGGCAGACGTCGGGATCGCGTTCGTGCGCGTTGACGACGTCGATGCCCTTCCAGTTCCAGGCCTGCATATTGACCTGGCGTGGACCGTCCTGATGGTAGCCGGCGACGACCAGCCGCCCGCCGAAGCCGACGAGCTCGCCGGCGAGATCGAGCGGCCACTGCTTGCCGACCGCCTCGATCACGCGCTCGCACATCCGTCCGCCGGTGAGCGCGTGGACGGTTTCGATGATGCGCCGATGGTCATCCATCGCCACCGTCTCCGCCGCGCCGAACCGGCGGCCGAGATCGAGGGATTCCTGACGGCGGGAGATCGCGATCACGCGCGCGCCGGCCTCGTTGGCAAGCCGCGTGAGCACCGCGCCGAGAAAGCCGATGCCGACGATCGCCACCGTCTGTCCGGCCTGAATATCGCTCCGCCGGAAGATGTTCATCGCGCAGCCGAGCGGCTCGCCAGGAAAAGGCTTGCCGGCCAAGGCATCGGGCAATCGCACGACGTCTGCGGCCAGGGCGACGTCGTAGCCGGCGAAGGCGTGACCCGACAGCGCCGCGACGCGGTCGCCGATCGCGATGCCGACCACGCCGTCTCCGATCGCGTCGACATGACCCCAGCCTTCGTGGCCCAGCCCGCCGGCGTCGCCGGGGAAGTTCGACCAGGGCAGCCCTTCCCAAGGCTCGACGTTGGACGCACAGACGCCGCATCCCTCAAGGCGGATGCGCACCTCCCCGGCCTGCGGCCGGGGCAAGGCGATCCTCTCGACGCGGATCGTGCCGGGGGCGGTGAGCACCGCCGCGTCCATGGTGTCGTTCAAGGATTCAGGCCCAGATCAGGCGCCGGTCACGTCGTCGGCGGCGATGAAGCGCTCCAGCGCGTCGAACGCCTCATCGTCGGTCGTCTGGTGACGCGGATGCTTGCAGAAATAGGCCGAGGCCGGGTCGATCGGCCCGCCGATGCCGCGATCGGCGGCGAGCTTGGCGCAGCGGATCATGTCGATCGCGACGCCCGCCGAGTTGGGGCTGTCCTCCACCGAGAGGCGGAGCTCGAGGTTCATCGGCACGCCGCCGAAGAGCTGCCCCTCCATGCGCAGGAAGCAGACCTTGTTGTCGTTCTGCCAGGCGACATAGTCGGACGGCCCGACATGGATGTTCTCATCCTCCAGCCGCCGCTCGGCGACGGACTGCACCGCTTCCGTCTTGCTGATCTTCTTGGAGGCGAGCCGGGTGCGTGCGGACATGTTGAGGAAGTCGGTATTGCCGCCGGTATTGAGCTGGTAGGTGCGATCGAGACGCACGCCGCGCTTGCGGAAAAGGTCGGTCAGCACGCGGTGCACGATGGTGGCGCCGAGCTGCGCCTTGATGTCGTCGCCGACGATCGGCACGCCGGCCTCCGCGAAGCGCGCGGCCCAGCCTGCGTCGCTGGCGATGAAGACGGGTATGGCGTTGACGAAGGCGACGCCGGCCTGAAGCGCGCACTCGGCGTAGAATTCGGTGGCCTTCTGGCTGCCGACGGGGAGGTAGTTCATCAGCACGTCGACCCGAGCGTCGCGCAGCGTCGCGATGACCTCGGCCCGGCTGGGCTCGGACGCGTTGGCGGGGAGGAAGGTGCGGTCGTCGTCGGGATAGTCGAGCATGTGCTCGGCGACGCCGTCGAGGATCGCGCCCATCGCCACCGTGGCTCCGCTCGCCGGCACCTCCGGGCAGAAGACGGTGGTGCTGTTCGGCCGCGCGAACACGGCCTCCGCCACGTCGCGGCCGACCTTGCGCGAATCGATATCCCAAGCGGCCACCACGCGGATGTCGGAGGGGCGGTAGCCGCCCAGCTCCTCGTGCATCAGGCCCGTCAGGTCGTTGGCGCCGTCGCGGTAATGGGCGATGCCCTGGACGAGCGAACTCGCGCAGTTGCCGATGCCGACGATGCCGAGGTTGATCGGACGACCCGCGCGCGCGAGCATCACGCGGCGCTCCGCTCGCCGGCGAGCCGCTCGTCGCGATCGAAGTTGAGCGTCGCGAGCCGCGACACTTCCGCGCCCGTCTCCACGAGCGGCTGCACCGCCGCGAGACCCGCCGAGGCGCCGCTCGCAGGCGCGTAGCGATCGATCATCCAGGCGCAGAAATCCGCGAACGCCTGCGGGTCGCGCGCCGGGCTGGTGTGGTGCGGCTCGACGCCCAGATGTTGGGGCGTGAAGCAGAAGGTGACGGTGACGTCGAAGTCGGCGAGCGCCTCCATCTGCCGGTCGAACCAGTCGATCGCGCCGGGACGGAAGCTGTCCGCCCAGGAGAGCCCGGTGCGCAGCCGCCTGGTACCCAGCCGCTTCATCCACGCCACCGCCTCGTCGAGACGGGGATCGTGGAAGTGGAACCACTGCATCAGGCCGATCTTCGCGGCATGAGCGGCGTAGGCTTCCAGCGCGGGCTTCGGCGAGCCGTCCTCGCGGATCAAGCCGAGATAGAAGTGGCGGTAGTAGGAGGAGCCCTCCGCCTCGCGGTGGCGCGTCTCAGCGCCCCAGCTCACCGGCAGATCGAATAGCGAGTACCAGAAGACGCGCGGCACGCGATCCTTAAGGAGCGCAGCAGTGCGCTCCAGCCCGAAGACCTGCACCTCTTCCGCCCCGAACGAGCTGACGCCGACTTCCGTCACCCAGACGGGCTTGGCCGTCACCGCCTCGATCTCCGCGACCTTGTCGGGCCAGGCGGAGAGCGGCCACAGGTTCCAGTCGAGCGGGAAGCCGTGGACCGCGACGGCATCGATCGCGTCCAACGCGCCGTGGCCTTCCATGCGCCTGAGCCAATGCGGGTCGATGGGCGACATGCCGCCCAGCACGCGCGTGATGGCGGGGTTGACGGCGTGGATCGCACCCCCCGCGCGCACCACGTGATCGGCGAACGAACTCCAGTCCGGATCCAGCGCCGGATCCCAGTGCGACTTGTTGTTGGGCTCGTTCCAGATCATCGCCGCTTCGATCACGCGCGCTTTCCCCCCGCCGGATAGGCGGCCATAGGCCCCTCGTTCCACTCGGAAAAGGGCACCGGCGCAGCACGGCATACATAGATCTCGTCGAACGGCCCCGCCTCGATCGCGAAGCCAGCCGCGCGCAGCATACCCTCGACGCAGGCGCGATTGGGCGCCCACCAGTTGGTCCAGTCGCCCGCGAAGCGCCGCTCGATGAAGTGCATCTTGGGGTAGTCGCGATTGTCGAAATAGGTCGGCGGGTCGAAGGTGCCGGGCAGGTGGAAGGGATGATCCTCGGGCACGTCCGCCGCCTCTGTCGAACCCATCTGCATCGACTGGAACAGCAGCATGTCGCCGGCGACGTGCTCGCGAATGAGGTCGAGCGCCAGGAGCGGGTGGCGCAGGTGATAGAGCACGCCCATGAAGATCACGAGGTCGAAGCGCTCGCCGAGCGCGGCGACGTCGTAGACTGACAGGTTGCGGAACTCGATGCCGGTGAAGCCCAGCGCGCTCGTCGCCAGCCGCGCCTGTTCCAGGTAGCGGTCGTCGCTGTCGATGCCGACCACGCGATCCGCGCCGCGCCGCTTCATCTCCACCGAGTAGAAGCCCGCGTTGCAGCCGATGTCGAGCACAGTCTTGCCGGTAAGGTCATCGGGCAGGCACCGGGCGAAGCGCGCGAACTTGAAGGCGGGATAGTCGCCCAGGAAGTGATCGGGCGCGGTCTGCACGCCGCCGAGATCGATGTTGTGGAACCACGGCGCCAGCGCCTCGATCCGGGCACGCAGCACCTCGCGCTCGCTGTCCTGATCGCTCATGCCGCGCGCTCGTTGAGCGCGACGAGGCGCGCGCCGCCGTCTTCCAGCGCGATCGTCGTCAGCGAGGCGGGATCGCAGTCGAAGCCGAGCATCCGATCGAGATCGAGCCCCAGATAGGAGGCGACGACACCGCGGATCACGTCGCAGTGGCTGACGCACAGCACCGCGCCTTTAGCGCCGTCGCGGTCCAGCGCATCGAGGTGGCGGCGCGCGCGCATCACCGCCGCGCCCATCGTCTCGCCGCCTGGTGTGGCGGCGCGGCCGCGTTCTGCATTCCAGAGATGCCAGGCGGGATCGTCGTCGAGGTCCGCGAAGTCGCGACCCGTCCACGCGCCGAAGTCGATCTCGTCGAGCGCGTCGACGATGTCGACCTTGAGCCCGTGCGACTCCGCCAGGATCGCCGCCGTCTCCTGAGCGCGAGGACGCGGGCTCGTCTCCACCCGCGCGATGGGCACCGCCGAGAGACGCACGGCGAGCCGCGCCGCCTCGCCCCGGCCGGTGTCGTTCAGCGCGATCGTGGATCGCCCGCTGAGTACCCGTCCCACTTCGTCGTGCGAACCATGGCGGACGAGATACACCGCTCTCACGAGCACGCCGACGGGACGGACAGCCTCAACATAGAAGCTGCCAACACCCGGACAGTCGTTCGGTTCCAGTCCGTTTGCCGCAACTGGCCCACGTCCGACCCTACAGGTGGAACAAAGAAGAAGAAGATGCTTTGGCACTCTGGACGAGGCGGCCACGGCCGGCCATGACCGATGCTAGATCAAAGCGGGAGAGGCCGGAAGGTCTTGTTTCCGCAGGCTTGGGCAACGGAGGGCGAGTGGAACGCATACTCATCACGGGCGGTGCGGGCTTCATCGGGCGCTTCGTGGCGGACGAGCTGCTGCGCCGCGGTAACGCCGTCCGCGTGCTCGACAGCCTGATCGACCAGGTCCACGGCCAAGCCGACGGATCGAAGATGCTCAACTCGGAGGCGGAGCTGATCCGCGCCGACGTGCGCGATAAGGCGGCGGTCGCGCGCGCGCTCGACGGCGTCGATGCGGTGGTCCATCTCGCCGCCGAGGTGGGCGTCGGCCAGTCCATGTACGAGGTCGAGCGCTACACCTCCACCAACGACGTCGGCACCGCCGTGCTGTTCGAGGCGCTGATCGACAGGCCGGTGCGCCGTGTGGTCACCGCCTCTTCCATGAGCATCTACGGCGAGGGGCTGTACCGTGATGACGACGGCGCGCTGGTGCAGGACGCCGATCGGCCGACATTGCGTGACGGGCAGGCGAACTGGGAGCCGCTCGATGCGTCCGGGCGCCCGCTGTCGCCGGTGGCGACACCCGAGTGGAAGCGGCCGAGCCTCGCGTCGATCTACGCGCTCAACAAATATGTGCAGGAGCGCACGACGCACATCATGGCCGCTCCCTATGGCATGGAGGGCGTGTGCCTGCGGCTGTTCAACGTCTACGGGCCGGGACAGGCCCTCTCCAACCCTTACACGGGCGTGCTGGCGATCTTCGCGTCGCGGCTGCTCAATGGCCAGCAGCCGATGATCTTCGAGGATGGCGAGCAGCGGCGCGACTTCGTCCACGTGTCGGACGTCGCGCGCGCCTTCGTCGACGCGCTGGTGCTGCCGCAGGCGGCGGGCGGCACCTTCAACGTGGGCTCGGGGCATCACCGCTCGGTTCGCGAGATCGCGAGCGAACTCGCGCAGGCGATGGGCAAGAACCAGATCGAGCCCGAGATCGTCGGCAAGGCCCGGATCGGCGACATCCGCCACTGCTTCTGCGACACGACGCTCGCCGCCGACAGGCTCGGCTTCCAGGCGCGCCAGGATTTCCAGCAGGGTCTGGCCGAACTCGCCGAGTGGGTGGCGCAGCAGACCGCGCATGATCGCGTTTCCGAGATGCGCGCCGAACTCGAAGCACGGGGGCTCGTCGCGTGAGCGGCGTCGACGGACGCCCGATCCTCGTCACCGGCGGCGCGGGCTTCATCGGCTCCAACCTCGCCGATCGGTTGGCGGGTGAAGGCCACCGCGTGCTCGTCTACGACGCGCTGTCCAGGCCGGGAGTCGAAACCAACCTCGATTGGCTCCGCTCCCGCCATGGTGATCGCGTCGAGGCGATCGTCGCCGACATCCGCGACGAGGGCAGGCTGGCCGAAGCCGCCGCCGGCGCTGGCGCCGTGTTCCATATGGCGGCGCAGGTGGCGGTGACGACCAGCCTCGTCGATCCGCGCGATGATTTCGCGATCAACATCGTCGGCACGCTCAACCTGCTCGATGCGTTGCGCACGCGCAATCCGGAAGCCCCGATCGTCTTCGCCTCGACCAACAAGGTGTATGGCGATCTCGCCGACATCGAGTTCGTGGCCGAAGGCGACCGCTACGTGCCGGGCCACGCCCACGTGCGCGAGCACGGCATCGGCGAGGACCGCCCGCTCGACTTCCACACACCATATGGCTGCTCCAAGGGCGCGGCCGACCAGTATGTGCTGGACTACGCACGCAGCTACGGCCTGCGCAGCGCCGTCCTGCGCATGAGCTGCATCTACGGACAGCGGCAGATGGGCACCGAGGATCAGGGCTGGGTCGCGCATTTCCTCATCCGCGCTCTCGAGGGCCGACCGATCACGCTGTTCGGCGACGGGCGGCAGGTGCGCGATATCCTGGACGTGTCGGACGCGGTCGACGCCTATATCAACACGTGGCACGGGATCGACGCGGTCGGCGGCCGCGCCTTCAATCTTGGCGGCGGCCCGGCCAACGCGGTTAGCCTGCGTCAGCTCCTCGCCCATATCGGCCGGCTGCTCGGCCGCGAACTCGACATTGATTATTCGGACTGGCGCGCCGGCGACCAGCGCTACTTCGTCGCCGACACGCGCGCGGCGGAGGCGGCGCTCGGCCTTGGCGGGAAGGTGCCGTGGCGGGATGGTGTGGCGCGGCTCGCGCGCTGGCTGGCGGAGGCACGCGGCCTGCCGCTACCGGTCGCGGAGGAGCAGGCGGCCTGATGCTGCCGGTGCGGCTCCTGATGACGGCGGACGCGGTGGGCGGCGTCTGGCAATATGCGCTCGATCTCGCCGGCGCGCTCGCGCCGCTCGGGATCGAGACCGTGCTGGCGCTGCTCGGCCCGCCCCCCGACGACCGCCAGCGCGTCGCGGCATGCGCGGTGGCGGGGCTGCGGCTCGTCGAGACCGGACTGCCGCTCGATTGGCTGGCCGCCGACGAGGCGCAGGTGCAATCGGCGGCGGCTGCGATCGCGCAGCTCGCGGAGCGGGAGGCGGTCGATCTCGTCCAGCTCAACCAGCCGGCGCTGGCCGCCACGCCGATGCCGCGTCCGGCGGTGGCCGTCGTGCACAGCTGCGTCGCGACGTGGTGGGCGGCGGCCGGCCACGGCCCGCTTCCCGAGCGCTTCGCCTGGCAGACGGCGCTGGTGCGCGCCGGGCTCGCGCGCGCCGACGCGATCGTCTGCCCAAGCCGCGCCTTCGCCGAGCGCGTGCGTGAGACCTATCGGTTGGCAGCCAGTCCGCACGTCGTCCACAACGGGCCGCGGGTGCGTCCGGCTGGCATCGACACCCCCGCCGCCTTCGCGCTGACCGCCGGGCGGCTGTGGGACGAGGGCAAGGGCGTGGCCGTGCTCGACCGCGCCGCCGCCCGGATCGGCCTTCGGTTCGAGGCGGCGGGCGCGACGACGAGCCCGGCCGGGGACATGATCCGGCTCGCCCATCTGCACCCGCTCGGCCATCTCGACCACGACGCGCTGGCGTCCCGCCTCGCACTGCGCCCGGTGTTCGCGTCGGCCGCGCGCTACGAGCCGTTCGGCCTCGCCGTGATGGAGGCGGCGCAGGCCGGCTGCGCGCTGGTGCTCGCCGACAACCCGACCTTCCATGAGCTGTGGGATGGTGTCGCGGCCTTCGTCGATCCGGCGGACGATCAAGGCTTCGCGGAGGCGATCGCCGCGCTGGTCGACGATCCGCGGCTGCGGCTCGCGCGGGGCGAGCTGGCGCGCCGCCGCGCCGCGCGCTTCACGCCGGAGGCGATGGCGGCGGGCATGGCCGCTTTCTATCGTGCAATGCTCGTCGAGAGGGCGGCGGCGTGAAGATAGCCTATTTCACCCACTCGCTCGCCTCCTGCTGGAATCACGGCAACGCGCACTTCCTGCGCGGTGCGCTGCGGGCGCTGATCGCGCGGGGCCACGACGTCCGCGCCTTCGAACCCGGCGGCAACTGGAGCCTCGCCAACCTCGTCGGCGATCATGGCGAGGAGGGGCTCGCCGTCTATCGTGCGGCTTATCCCGAACTCTCCTCGACGAGCTTCGCGGTCGGGGCTGACCCGGCGGCGCTGATCGGCGACGCCGACCTCGTCGTCGTCCACGAGTGGAACGATCCCGCGCTGGTCGCCGCGATCGGCCGGGTACGCGCCGAAGGCGGACGTTTCCGCCTGCTGTTCCACGACACGCATCACCGCGCCGTTAGCGACCCGGAGGCGATCCGCGCCTTCGATCTCGACGGCTATGACGGTGTCTTGGCGTTCGGCGAGGCGCTATCCGAAGTCTACCGCCGCTGGGGCTGGTCGGATCGCGTCTGGACGTGGCACGAGGCGGCCGACATCCGCCACTTCCACCCGCCCGCCGACGAGGGTCCGCGCGTCGGTCTCGTGTGGATCGGCAACTGGGGCGACGGCGAGCGGACCGAGGAGCTGGAGACCTTTCTCTTCCGCTCCGCCGCTGAGGCGGGGCTGCCGCTCGACGTCTACGGCGTCCGCTATCCTGACGAGGCACGCGAGACGCTCGCGCGGCACGGCGTGGCCTATCACGGCTGGGCGCCCAACGCGCTGGCGCCCGAGATCTTCGCCCGTCACCTGGCCACCGTCCACGTGCCGCGCCGCTACTACGCGACGATCCTGCCGGGCATCCCGACGATCCGCGTATTTGAGGCGCTGGCCTGCGGCCTGCCGCTGGTCTCCGCACCTTGGGAAGATGCCGAACATCTCTTCCGACCCGGCACCGACTATCTCGTCGCGCGCGACGGGCGCGAGATGGCGCGGCACCTGAAGGCCATCGCCGGCGATCCCGGTCTGCGTGCCGATCTCGCCGCGCGCGGGCTGGAGACGATCCGCGCCCGTCACACCTGCGACCATCGGGTGGACGAGCTGCTGGCGATCGCCGCGACGCTCGGTGCCGCAGCCGTCGAAACTGCTCAAGTGGAGACCGGCGTTTGAAGATCGCCTTCTACGGATCGAGCCTGCTCTCCTCCTACTGGAACGGAGCCGCGACCTATTATCGCGGCATCCTGTCGTCGCTGGCGCGGCACGGTTACTACATCAGCTTCTACGAGCCCGATGCATTCGAGCGGCAGCAGCACCGCGACATCGATCCGCCGGAGTGGTGCCGGTCGGTCGTCTATCCGGCGACCGCGGAAGGGTTGGCCTCCGTGCTCGACGAAGCCGGGGGCGCGGATATCGTCGTCAAGGCCAACGGCGTCGGCGTGTTCGATCGCGAGCTGCTCGAAGGCGTCCTGGCGCGCGCGCGTCCCGGCGCGCTCCGCATCTTCTGGGACGTCGACGCGGCCGCGACGCTCGACGAGATGCGCGGAGACGCCTCTCACCCGGTGCTGCGCGCGCTTCCCGATCTCGACCTGGTGCTCACATACGGTGGCGGCCCGCCGGTGATCGACGCGTATGAGGGCTTCGGCGCGGCGACGTGCGTGCCCGTCTACAACGCGCTCGATCCGGCGACACACCATCCGGTGCCGCCCGATCCGCGCTTCGCTTGCGATCTCGCCTTCCTCGGCAATCGCCTGCCCGACCGCGAGGCACGCGTGGAGGAGTTCTTCCTGAGGCCGGCCGCGATGCTGTCGAAGCGCCGGTTTCTGATCGGCGGCAATGGCTGGGAGACGAAGGCGATGCCCGGCAACGTCCGTCATCGCGGCCACGTCTACACCGCCGAGCACAACGCCTTCAACGCAAGTCCGCTCGCCGTGCTCAACGTCGCGCGCGATTCGATGGCGCATGTCGGCTTCTCGCCCGCCACCCGCGTGTTCGAGGCGGCGGGTGCCGCCGCCTGCCTCGTCACCGATGCGTGGGAAGGAATCGAGCAGTTCCTCAAGCCTCAGGAGGAGGTGCTGGTCGCCCGCGACGGGCAGGACGTCGCCGACCACTTGGCCGCGTTGACGCCGGCGCGCGCCAGGGCGATCGGCACGGCGGCGCTCGCCCGCGTCACCGCCGAGCACACCTACGCGTTGCGCGGACGACAGGTCGACGCGCTGTTTAAGGCGCACGCCGCGCGCCAGCGGGAGCTCGCATGAGGCTCGTCGTCCTGGGGCTCAGCCTGTCCTCCTCCTGGGGCAACGGCCACGCGACGACCTATCGGGCGCTTCTCAAGCACTATGCGGCTCGCGGAAACGACATTCTGTTCCTGGAGCGTGACGTGCCCTGGTATGCGAGCCAGCGCGACCTCGCCGATCCTGCCTGGTGCCGACTCGACTATTACGCGGATGTCGCGGATCTCGCGCGCTTCCGAGACGAGATCGCCCGGGCCGATGCGGTGATCGTCGGCTCCTACGTCCCCGACGGTGTCGCCGTGGCGAGGTTCGCACGCGCGTGGACGCGCGGCGTCCTTGCCTTCTACGACATCGACACGCCGGTGACGTTGGCGAAGCTCGCGCGCGGCGATCACGAATATCTCTCGCCGGACGCGATCCCGGACTTCGACATCTATCTGTCGTTCACCGGCGGCCCGACGCTGGAGCTGATCGAGCGCCGCTACGGATCGCCGGCGGCGCGCGCGCTCTATTGCTCGGTGGACGCCGACGCCTATCGCCCAACCGGCGCGGCCAAGCAGTGGGACCTCTCCTATCTCGGCACCTACAGCCCCGATCGCCAGCCGACGCTCGACCGACTGCTGCTGGAACCCGCCCGCGCCCGGCCCGAGCTGCGCTTCGTCGTCGCCGGGCCGCAATATCCGGCCGAGATCGAGTGGCCCGCCAACGTCGAACGGATCGAGCATCTGCCTCCCGCCGAGCACGCCGCCTTCTACTCGGCGTCGAGGCTGACGCTCAACGTCACCCGCGCCGACATGATCGCGGCCGGCTGGTCGCCGTCGGTCCGGCTGTTCGAGGCGGCCGCGTGCGGCACGCCGATCCTTTCGGATCGCTGGGAGGGGATCGACGGCCTGTTCGCGCCCGAGCGCGAGATCCTGCTCGCCGACAGCAGCGCCGACGCGCTCGCCGCGCTGGATCGCGACGCGGAGGCGATCGGTCGCAACGCCCGCGAGGTGGTACTCGCCGCACACACGGCCGCGCATCGCGCGGGCGAGCTCGACCATTATCTCGCGGAGGCGGCCGCCCGCCTTCGCGCGCCTGCGAGGCCGCCGGACGAACAGGTGACGCGATCGCCCACCGCCCAGCCGACGACGTCGTCGCCCATGGCGCCGTCAATGCCCGGTGTTTCGGCGTCCGGCGCGAAGCGACTGGCGGACTGAACTGATGCTTGCCCTAGATCACCAGCAGGTCGAGGTCGTCGATCGCGCGGGCCGACACGCGGACGCGCAGCTCACCGGCGGGGTAAGGATCGGGTCCGGGGGGGGGGTAACGAGCAACATGTCCGGTTCGTCGGGTCGATCGAGAGCAAATCTCCGTCGCGCCATCCATACAGGCCGTCCGACGTCGGGCGGTCGCTCCCGACTAGCCGATCGCGAACGGACCTTGGCTCCTTCTCCCGGCCAGCGCCTTCACTTCACGGGCGACGCAACGGCAGGGCTTTACGGGAGTATGCCAGCACTCCGTCAAGCCGGCACATCGTCGATCCGGGCCGGATCGACCGCCGCGATGCCATTCTCGCGATGCCGGAACTCCGACAGCACGCGATAGACCTGGAGGCGGGCGCGCATCACCGATCCCAGCGGCCGGTGCTCGGCGAGGCTGTGCGCGGGGCGAAAGGTCATCTGCTCGTCGAAGAAGTGCTGGCGCGCCGCGCTGTAGGCGTGCTGAGCGGGGAACGAGATGCGTCCCACGGTGCGGTAGGGGCTCTCGCTCTCCTTCCACTCGATCGACGCGTCCTCGATCGGTTGGGTCACGGCGTCGGTCCAGAGTTGGGCGCGGATGTCGAAGGCGACTTCGTTCTCGGCGAGGAAGGTGACGGCGGCGTGGCGGAAGCCGTCCTCGTCGGCGTGCGGATCGAGCCGCCAGTTGCGGAGGTCCGCCTGCGCGGGCGTGGCGGGGAAGGCGGCGAGCTTGGCGACGTGGACGCCCCAGCGGATCGGCGCCTGGCTGAAATAAGGCTCGGCCAGAGGATGCGCGTAGGGATGGCCGAAGAAGTCGGCCATCGCGCTTTCCGTTCCGACAGCGTGGAGCAGGCGATTGAGGTTGCGCGCCGTCGACGACACCGCGCTCTTCACCAGCTCGGGCATCCCCGCCGACTTGCCGATGACGGTGCCGTCGCGCAGGAAGCCGGCGGCGGTGCCCGACGGGAAGGTAGGGCCCGTCGCCAGCACGAAATCCTGCAGGTCGGTGTCGTGACCGGGCAGCTTTTCGCCGGGCACGTCGAACACCTTGATCGCCATGCCGCGATGCGTGGAGACGCGATCACCCAGCGTCTCGCCCGGACCCTGCGCGAAGCGGACGGCGACCGGGTGCGTGCGGGGTGTGGCGAACAGCCCCTGCGCCAGCTCCGTCGGTAGATCGTCGGCGATCGTCAGCGTGCCGGTGACGAGCGCCGTCGATTTCGCGTGGCTGGCGCGCACCGCATGATGCTCGCGCGCCTCCACCTTCTCGCTTTGCTGGGTCATGCCCTGGATGATGCCGTCGATCGTCTGCTGCTCGTCGTCGGCAAGCTGCTCGATGTCGGGAGAGTAGCGGAGATAGGCCATGCTGTGCTTCTCGACTGTCGGGATTACTGGACGGGCTTGAACGCGTAGAGTTCGGTACGGATCGCGGGCGGCGCGCCGGGCTTGAACCACATCGTGTCCTGGATGTGGCTCGCCGTCAGGTAGAGCGTGCCGTCGGTTCCTTCGGAGAAGGTGTCCGGCCAGCGCAGCCGCTTGTCCGTCAGCACCGTCTCGACGCTCGAACCGTTCAGCCGCTTGACCGAATAGTCGGTCGGCGAAGTCAGGTAGAGCGTGCCCGCCTTGCTCATCCAGATCCCGTCCGTCACCTGCGTCTGCGCGACGGTGCGCACCGCGCGGACGCGATCCTGATCGCTTACGCCGTCGCGCAGCAGCGTCGTGTCGATCGCATAAAGCGTCCTGCCGGTCAGCGCCTGCCAGTAGAGCGTGCGCCCGTCCTGGGAGATCGCGATGCCGTCCGCCGCGAAAGCGGGCTGGCGGCCGTCGGGACGGCGCAGCGGCTTGCCGTCGAGCGTGACGGTGACGGCCTTGTCAACCTGCGTCACGTGCGCGCCGTCGAGTGTGCGCCAGCTCTTGCCGGTCTGAAGGTCGACGACGATGATCGCCCCGCGCGTCCCGCTATCCGTCACGTAGCCCATGCGCCCATCGGGCGAGAAGCGGATGTCGTTGAGGTAGGTGCCCTGCAGCGCGACGGTGCCGGGGATCGCGATCACCTTCGTCACCTGATTGGTTTTGAGGTCGATCTTCACGAGCTTGGGCGCGCCCTCCAGGATACGCTCGTTGCCCGGCGCGCCGGCGTCGACGACCCACAGGTGGCCCTGCCCGTCGGGCACGATCGATTGCACGCAGACGAAATGATCCGCGACGGGCAGTTCGTTGGCGCGCGCGTTGCGCCACTCGTTCCAACGCGCGTCGGGATAGGGGCGGAGCGCGCCGCCGGGCGCGACCTCGGCCACCGATATGGGCGCGTCCTCGGTCCAGCGTGGAAAGTTGACGAAGCGGCGGCCGTCCGCCGTCGCGGCGACGCCCGTCACCTGATGGTCGAAGCCCGCCACCCGCTCCAGCGCCGGCGCCGCCCGCGCGGCTCCGCTCGCCGTCGCCAGCACGCAAGCCGCCATCGCCGTCCGCCACATCCTCGTCATCCTGCGTCCTCCTGTCGTGTCATGCCGGGTGCTGGCCCGCGAAAAGGGTGGCCAGCAGCGCTCGTGTGCGGTGCGTCGGCCTTCTTGGCGATCGCCGGCGCCACCAAGACCAAGTGGAGGCGCCGTCCGGCCAGCCACGGATCAACACATCGGACGCGCGGCCCATCCGTGCCGCCGTGCTCGCATACTCGATCAGCAGGTCGACGGCCCCGACGCTCGCCATGTTCGCTTCCGCACCCTAGGTTTTCGCCTGTCGAACCCGGATGCGGCGGGTCCGTTCCTTAAACGGGCCGGATCAGGCTGTTACAGCCACGGCCGCACCCCGGCGTGGGGATCGGCGAATGGGCTGGCGGCCGAGGGGCTTGCGCAGCGTCCCCGGCTGACGGCCGCGCCATCGCGGATCATCGCCCGGCGCGGACGGTTATGAGCTAATCTAATTAGAGGTTCAGTCATGCCGCCGTCCCGCGACGATGTTCTCGCGATCATCTCGGAAGAAGCGCGGATCGATCCGGCGAAGCTGGAACCATCCGCGACGCTTGCCTCGCTCGGCATCGCGTCGCTCGACGTGGTCAGCGTGCTGTTCGCGGTGGAGGATCGGTTCGGCGTGGAGGTGCCGGTGGAGGCGCTGGGCTCGGCCGAGACGCTCGATCAGTTCGTGGACGTCATCCTGTCGAGGATTGCGGCGGCTTGACGGTCCGCGTCGCCGTCACGGGTCTCGGTTGCGTCAGCGGGCTCGGCCAGGGCATCGCCGAGACGTGGCGGCGCGCGGTGGCGGGCGAGAGTGCGATCGTCCCGTTCGCGCTTCCGCGCGGCGAAGACGCGCGCGCGAGCGGCCCCGCCGCGCCCGTCCACACCCTTGATGCGACGGCGATGGAGGCACGCTTCGGCGCCCGCGCGATGGCGCAGCTCGATCCGCTCGCCCGCTTCGCTGTCGTCGCCGCTCACGAGGCGCTGGAGGACGCCGGCCTGATCGGCGATCCGGTGCTGGCCGAGCGGACCGCGATCCTGCTCGGCTGCGGAAGTGGAGGCAACGCGACCTTCGAGGCCGCCTACCGCCGCCTCTACGAGCGCCACCAGGCCAAGGTGCACCCGCAGACGATCCCCGCCGCTATGGCGTCCGCGCCGGCGAGCCAGCTCTCGATGCTGTTCGGCGTGCGCGGTCCGGCGATGGTGCTGGCGAGCGCCTGCGCGTCCTCCGCCCACGCGCTCGGCGAGGCGATGCACATGATCCGCGCCGGCCGGGTCGAGGTGGCGGTTGCGGGCGGCGCGGAGGCGTGCCTGACGCTCGGATCCTGGGTCGCTTGGGCGTCGCTTGGCGCGATGGCGGGCGATACCTGTCGTCCTTTCTCGGCCGGGCGGCAGGGGCTCGTGCTGGGCGAGGGCGCGGCGGTCCTGGTGCTGGAGGCGTGGGACCGCGCGGTGGCGCGCGGCGCTCTAATCCACGGCGAGCTCGTCGGCTACGGCGCGACGAGCGACGCCGCGCATCTCACCGTCCCCGATCAGGCAGGCATTGAATCCGCGATCCGCGCCGCGCATCGAGACGCCTGCTTGGCGTCCGACGCACCGGTGCTGATCTCCAGCCACGGTACCGGCACCCGCCTCAACGACGCCACCGAGGCGGCGGCGCTGCGCGCGGTGTATGGCGAGGCGTTGCGGGCGAGCCTGGTGATCGCGACCAAGTCCGCGCACGGCCACCTGATCGGTGGCTCGGGTGCGCTGGAGTTCGTGCTCGGGCTGAAGGCGCTGGCGACCGGCGTCGCGCCGCCGATCCTCAACCATCTCACGCACGACCCGGCGTGCGACCTGCCGCTGGCACTGAAGCCGACATCGATCGCATATGAGCATCTCGTCTCGAACAGCTTCGCCTTCGGCGGGCTGAACGCGGTGTTGATCGGCAGGCGGGCATGACTGCGATCGCCCACATCAACCGTGTCGCGACGGCGGTGCCGCCACACGAGGTGCACGATGCCTTCGTGGCGTTCGTCGCCGGGACGATCCCTGACGCGAAGCGCCGGCAGGTGTTCGAGCGGATGGTCGCGCGTGCGGGCATCGAGCGGCGCTTCTCCTTCCTCGAACCCGTGCTGCTGCCCGACGGCCGCATCACGGACGCGCAGGGTTTCTACGGCCTGGACGCGTGGCCGGGTACCGGGGACCGCATGACCCGCTACGAACGCTGGGCGCCCCGTCTCGCCGGGAAGGCGATCGCCGGGCTCGATCTCGGCGAGGAGGAGAGGGCGGGAGTCACCCACCTGATCGTTGCCTCCTGCACCGGCTTCATGGCGCCGGGACTCGACCAGGTTATCGTGCGGGAGAACGGCCTGTCGCCAGGCGTCGAGCGGACGCTGGTCGGCTTCATGGGCTGCTACGCCGCGGTGAATGCGTTGCGGCTCGCGCACCACATCGTGCGCTCGACCGCCGAGGCGCGGGTGCTGGTGGTGAATGTCGAGCTCTGCTCGCTACATTTCCAACGCACCGAGGATCTCGAACGCCTGCTTTCGATGCTGCTGTTCGGAGACGGTGCCGCCGCCGCGCTCGTCACCGCCGAGCCGGCCGGCATCGCGCTCCAGGACTTTCGCGCCGCGACGATCGCAGAAACCGCGCACTCGATCACCTGGCGGATCGGCGAACAGGGATTCGACATGCACCTGGGCGGCGAGGTGCCGGGACATATCGGCCGCGCGCTTGCCGCCGAGCTGGCCGCGGGTGCCGCTGACGGGTTGTTGCGCGGGCGATCACCCGAGGATTACGCGCTCTGGGCGGTCCATGCGGGCGGTCGGTCGATCCTCGACGCGGTGGAGCAGGGTTTCGACCTGCCGCCGGACGCGCTGGCGCCCTCGCGCGAGGTGTTGCGGGCCTTCGGCAACATGTCGTCGGCCACGCTGATGTTCGTGCTCGCCCGGATGCTGGCGCAAGCGGACGAAGCGGAGCGCGCCGGTTTCGCGGTCGCTTTCGGACCGGGCCTCGCCGCGGAGAGCTTCCGCTTCACGCGATTGGCGCGGCGGTGAGCCGCTTCGCCACACGCTCGGCCGAGCTGGAGCGCATGGACGCGCCCGATCTTCCGGGCGAAACCTTCGCGGCCGTCCTCGCGGACCTGTCGCGCGTGAACGGCGTCACGCGGGCGCGCCCGCCGACGCTCGCGTTCATACGCCGCGCGCTTCGCGACGTGCCGCGCGACACGCCCGTCACCATCCTCGACGTGGGCTTCGGCGACGGCGACATGCTGCGCGCGATCGCACGGGCGGAGAGAGCCCGGCCGCTGCGGCTGATCGGCTACGACATCAATCCGCGGAGCGCTCCCGCCGCCCGCGCGCGGACTCCGGCGGACCTGCCGATCGAGTACCGGACTGGCGACGCGTTCGCGATCGGGTCCGCCCTCCCCGTCGACCTAATCGTCAGTTCGCTTGTCGCGCACCACATGACGGACCGAGAGATCACGCTCTTCCTCGGCTGGATGGAAGCGCGGGCCGTTCGCGGCTGGTTCGTCAACGATCTCCACCGCAACGCGATCGCCTATCATGGCTTCCGGTTGCTGGCGGCCACGGCGCGCTGGCATCCCATCGTCCGCCACGACGGGGCGGTATCGGTGACGCGCGCCTTCACGCGCGCCGAGTGGCGGTCGCTGATCGTGCGCGCCGGGCTTGATCCCGCGAGCGTGCGGCTGCGCTGGCACCTGCCGTTCCGCTGGTGCGTGGAGCGGCTGCGATGAGCGAGGCGGTGGTTGTCGGCGGCGGGATCGCCGGCGGTGCGGTCGCGACGCTGCTGGCGCGCGCGGGCGCGCGCGTGACGCTGCTCGAACGCGAGCGCGAGCCGGTCGACAAGGTTTGCGGCGAGTTCCTGTCGGGCGAGGCGCAGCGCACGCTGGCGTCGCTCGGCGTGGACCTCGACTCGCTCGGCGCGTCCCGTATCGCGACGCTGCGCCTCGCGTCCGGTGATCGTATGGTCGAGGCGCCGCTGCCCTTCGTCGCGCGCGGCCTCACGCGCAGGCGCCTCGACGCCGCGCTGCTCGATCGCGCCGCCGGTGCCGGCGCCCGGGTAGAGCGTGGCGTGACGGTGCGCGTGCTCGCGGGCGGGCGGCTCGACACCACGGCCGGCACGCTCGCGCCCGCCACTTTGCTCCTCGCCAGCGGCAAGCACGAGGTGCGCGGCGCCACTCGCACGAGTGCCGGCTGTGACACCGGCTATGTCGGTTTCAAGACGCACTGGCGTCCGACGCCGCGTGCCCGCGCGGAGCTGCGCGGCATGATCGACGTCGTGCTGTTCGACGGTGGATACGCGGGCTTGCAGCTCGTCGAGGAGGGGCTCGCCAATCTCTGCCTGCTCGTCACGCGCGAGCGCCTCGATCGATCGGGTGGCGGTTGGGCGGGGTTGTGGGAGTGGCTCGTCCGCGAGCCTCGTCTCGCCTCGCTGCTGGGCGACGCCGAGCAGGTGACGCCTAGGCCGCTGGCCATATCGGGCGTGCCCTACGGCTTCGTCCATCGGGGTGCCGACGGGCCGTTCCGGCTCGGCGACCAGGCCGCCGTGATCCCGTCCTTTTGCGGCGAGGGAATGGCGATCGCGCTGCGTAGCGCCACCATTGCCGCCTCGGTGCTCGCCGGGGGCGGGGCGCCGGGTGACCACCATGCTCGGCTACGGCGCGAAGTTCTGCCGCGCGTGCGCCTCGCCATGGCGGTGCAGCGTCTTGGACAACGACCGTCCTCGCGCTTCCTGCTGTGGCACGCGCTCCGCCTCGCGCCCTCGCTCGCGACGCGGGTCGCCCGACTGACGCGGGTGCCGCAGTAGCGTTCGCCCGGCGGCGCTACCCGGCAGCATCGCGACGGAAGCGACGGGTCGCGCAACGCCATCCGAGCGGCGCTGTTGCACGGGCGGGCGGCAGGGCGCAGGAAGCGGCAACGCCCCATCTCCAGAGGCCTCATGTCCGCCACGCGCCTGTTGCTTGCTCCGCTCGCCATCCTCGGCCTAGCCACCGCCGCGCAGGCGCAGGAGACGCCCGGCCCCTCCACGCAGAAGAAGCCCGACGCCTCGAACACCGCGTCGCCCGATCGCGGCGTGCTGTTCCGCCCGGAGGCGGTGACGAGCGAGGGCAGCGTCGCGGTGGGCGGCAAGTCCATCGCCTACCGCGCGGTCGCCGGCACGATCGTCGTCCACCCCAAGGGCTGGGACGATGCCGCCTGGCGCGAGGCGCCGTCCAAGGAGCTGGATGAGAAGAAGGACGCGAAGGCCGAGGCCTCGATCTTCTACGCCGCCTACTTCAAGAAGGGCGCGCCGTCCGCCGGACGACCGATCACCTTCCTCTACAATGGCGGGCCAGGCTCCTCGACCGTGTGGCTGCACATGGGCGCCTTCGGACCCAAGCGCGTCATTACCGCCGACGACAGCCATACGCCGGCCGCGCCCTACAGCCTCGTCGACAATCGCTACAGCCTGCTCGACGCGACCGACCTGGTCTTCGTCGACGCGCCCGGCACGGGCTTCAGCCGCATCGCGGGCAAGGACAAGGAGAAGGCCTTCTTCGGCATCGACGCCGATGCCTACGCCTTCGACGAGTTCGTCAAGGCGTTCCTGGGCAAGTACCAGCGTTGGAACTCGCCCAAATATCTGTTCGGCGAAAGCTATGGCACGCCACGCTCGGCGGTGCTGGTCAATCAGCTCACCACCAGGGACGATATCGATTTCAACGGCGTGATCCTGCTGTCCCAGATCCTCGACTTCAGCCTGTTCGCCGGGCTTCAGGGAGCTAATCCCGGCAACGTCGAGGGCTATGTCACGCAGCTTCCGACGATGGCGGCAACGGCTTGGTACCACAACCGCGTTCCCGGCGGCCGACCGCCGGCGCTGGAGCCCTTCCTGAAGGAGGCCGAGCGGTTCGCAACCACCGACTATGCCGCCGCGCTGATGCAGGGTGCGGAGCTCGACCCTGCCACACGACAGTCGGTGGCCGACAGGCTGGCGCGCTTCACCGGCCTGCCCGTCGCCTATATCCTGAAGGCCGACCTGCGCATCGACGGGCCCACCTTCTCCAAGCAGCTCCAGGCGGCGGAGGGCACCACCACCGGCCGGCTCGACACGCGCTTCTCGGGGCCGGACCTCGATCCGCTCGCCAAGGACGCCGACTATGATCCACAGTCGGCGGCGCTGAGCTCGGCCTATGTGAGCGCGTTCAACGATTATGTGCGCGGCACGCTGCGCTACGGCCGGGACGAGACGTTCAAGCCGAGCATCGACGTATTCGGACAATGGGACTGGAGCCACGCCGCGCCGGGCGGGCAGGCGCTCAAGATGGTCGGGACGAGCGTGCTGCCCGATCTCGCCTCGGCGATGAAATATGATCCGCAGCTCAAGGTGATGGTGGCGGGCGGCTACTACGATCTCGCAACGCCCTATTATCAGGCCTGGTACGAGATGCATCACCTGCCGATCCCCGCCAATCTGCGGTCCGACATCGAGTATCACTTCTACCCTTCGGGCCACATGGTCTACGCGCACGAGGAGTCGCTCCATCAGCTGCACGACAGCGTCGCGGACTTCATCCGCAGGACCGATAATCTCCGCCACTGATCGGACAACATGCTTGACCGGACGGACGAGCGCGGGCTTACCGCGCCCGCCGCGCCGTCGACGTGCGAGGGAAGCTTGAAGCCGGTCCACTACCATGACGTCTTAAACCTCGCCGCCACCGTCACCGGCCGCGAGATCGCCGCCCGCGACTGGACGCGCAGTCCGCTGGGCCCAATCGAGAGCTGGCCGGCGCCGCTACGCTCGCTGCTCGCGATGATGCTCGCCTGTCCGACGCCGATGTTCCTGGCCTGGGGCGAGGAACTCACCGCCTTCTTCAACGACGCTTACCGGCCGATCCTCGGGCGGCGGCTCGACGGCGCGCTCGGCCTGCCGTTCCGCACGCTGTGGGGTGATATCTGGGACGATATCGGTCCGCTCGTCGACGCGACGCTCGCTGGCGAGAGCCGGCGCATGGTCGACATGCCGCTCGATCTCGCGCGCGCAGGCCTGCCCGAGGAGAGCTGGTGGACCTTTACCTATTCGCCCGTGTTCGACGACGCCGGCGCCGTCGCCGGCCTGATGTGCGTCACCGGAGAGACGACTGACCGCATCCTCGCCGAGCGCGCGCGCGACACCTCGGCCGAGCGGCTCCAGCTTGCCCTGTCGGCCGGCGATACCGTCGGCACCTGGGACTGGGACGTGCCCGCCGACCGGATCGTCGCCGATGCCCGTTTCTGCTCGCTCCACGGCGTCGACCCCGAACGCGGCAGCGAGGGCGTGCCGGTCGCCGAATTTCTCGCCTGCATCCACCCGGAGGATTTGCCGCGCGTCCGCGCCGCGATCGGGCACGCCCGGCAGGCGGGCGAGGTGTTCCACGAGGAGTATCGCATCGCCGATGCCGCCGGCGCGGTGCGCTGGGTCTCCGCGCAGGGACGTTGCGTCTATGACAGAGACGGACGTTGCATCCGTTTTCCGGGCGTCAGCATCGACGTCACGCGACGCGTGGCCGACGCCGCCGCGCTGCGCGCCGCAAAAGAGGAACGCGATTTCATCATCGCGCTCACGGTTCGGCAGCGCGAACTCGACACGCCCGAGGCGGTGCTGCGCCTCTCGCTGGAGGAGCTGGGCCGGCGGCTCGGCGTCGACCGCACCGGTTTCTACCGCCAACTTCCCGACGGGCGCGTCCGCTACGGTCCCTGCTGGACGAGCGGCGGCATGGAACCGCTGCTCGGCGAGTTCGCGCCGGATCGGTTCGGCGTCCGGCTGCGGCGCGCGCGCGAGGCGGGCCGGTCGCTGAGCTTCGTCGACGCGGCGCGCGATTCCGCTGGCGGCCTCGACGAGCTGGCGGCGACGGGCATCGTCTCGGGCGTCTGCGTGCCGATCATGCGGCACGATGAGTTCGAGGCCAACTTCTTCGTCCATCACTCCGCCGTCAGGCCATGGTCGGCAGGCGAGATTTCCCTGATCCGCGAAGTTGGCGAACTCACCATGCTCGCGGTGGAACGCGCCGAGGCGACGATCCGGCTGAAGAACCGGCTCGATCAGCAGGAGAGCGCGCTCGCCGCGGCGGCGGGCGAGCTGCGCGATCAGGCCGCCGGGCGCGCCGCCGTCGAGAGCCAGCTCCGCCAACTCCAGAAGATGGAGGCGGTCGGCCAGCTTACCGGCGGCATCGCGCACGACTTCAACAACATGCTCGCGGTCATCATTGGTGGGCTCAGTCTGATGCGGCGCCGGCTGGAACGCGGCGAGACCGACCTCACCAAATATATCGATGCCGCCATGGACGGCGCCACGCGCGCGGCCGCGCTTACCCAGCGGCTGCTCGCCTTCTCGCGACAGGCGCCGCTCGCGCCCGAGCCCACCGATCTCAACCGCATGATCGGCGGGCTGACCGAACTCCTCACCCGCACGCTCGGCGAGCAGGTGCTGCTCGACGCGGTGCTCGCCGCCGGCGCCTGGAAGGTGAAGGTCGATCCCAATCAGCTTGAGAATGTGATCGTCAACCTCGCGGTGAACGCGCGCGACGCGATGCCGGACGGCGGCAAGCTCACTATCGAGACCGCCAAC
Organism: Sphingomonas sp.; assembly: GCF_965200105.1. Taxonomy (GTDB): domain Bacteria; phylum Pseudomonadota; class Alphaproteobacteria; order Sphingomonadales; family Sphingomonadaceae; genus Solisphingomonas. The sequence continues at coordinate 1,207,785 of NZ_CBDATN010000002.1, read as the reverse complement.
GCGCACATCGATGAGGACTATGCGGCGGAGGAGGGCGTTCGGCCCGGCCAGTATGTGCTGATCGCCGTCACCGATACGGGCACCGGCATGACGCCCGACGTCATGGCCCGCGCCTTCGATCCCTTCTTCACCACCAAGGGCGTGGGGAAGGGCACAGGCCTCGGCCTCAGCCAGGTGTTCGGGTTCGTTCGCCAGTCCGGCGGGCACGTCAAATGCTACTCGGAAGTCGGGCACGGCACCAGCTTCAAGATCTACCTGCCGCGCTACTTCGGTGACGTGCCGGCCGTACGTCGGCACAAGGCGGCAGTATCGCGCGCGCGGGGCGGTAATCCCGGTGAAGTCGTTCTCGTGGTGGAGGACGAGGAGCGGCTGCGCAACTTCACCGTCGAGGCGTTGCGCGAGCTTGGCTACACGGTCGTTCACGCCAGTGACGGCACCGAAGCCCTAGCGATGATCGAGGCGGGGCAGGCGGCGACCTTGCTGTTCACCGACGTAGTGATGCCGGGCATGACGGGTCGCCAGCTCGCCGACGTGGCTCTGGAGCGTCTGCCGGGCCTCAAGCTGCTCTACACGACAGGCTACACGCGCAACGCCGTCGTCAACAACGGGACGGTGGAGCCCGGCACCCACTTCCTGCCCAAGCCGTTCGGGATCGATCAGCTCGCCGCGAAGGTGCGCGAGGTTCTCGATCAGGATTAATTTAGGTTATGCGGGATCGACCCTTCCGCGCATCCGTTGGCAACGGGCGACGGGAGTGACGAGTATGTGTCATGTGCTCATCATCGAGGACGAAGCGCTTATCGCGCTGTCGATCGAGATGACGCTGGAGCGCGCCGGGGCGACGTCGTTCGACATCGTGGCGACCGAAGCCGACGCGATCGCAGCGGCCCGCGCGCAGCGGCCCGCGCTGATCGCTTCCGACGTGAGGCTCGTGCAGGGGACAGGCCCTCGCGCGGTGGAGGCGATCCTGCGGGAGGGCGGCCAGTTGCCGGTGATCTTCATGACGGCGACGCCCGAGGAGTGCGTGCCGTGCGATCCGCCTGGCGTCGTCCTTACCAAGCCGGTCAGCGACGAGCGCCTGACGCTGACCTTCCGCGACTTGGTCGGCGGCCTGGTAGGCTGAGCGAGAGTCGCGGCCGGGCTTGTCCGCTCGGACCGGGCGCTCTAAGGCGGCGAGGCGACAGGTTCCCGGAGACGGGATGAAAAGGGAACCCGGAACCGAGGCGATCTGCCTCGCGAGCCGGGGCTGCCCCCGCAACTGTGACTGGGGAGTCTCTCCCATCCGCGCCACTGGACGCCAAGTCCGGGAAGGCCGGGAGAGGCGTTGAGCCGGGAGCCAGGAGACCTGCCCGTCGCGGTCTGTCCATCGCGCGGACGGGGTGAGCCGGGCGATCGAGGATTTTCCTCGCGTGACGACGCCATTGGGGGTCGTGCGCGAACTCGCTTTCGCGGCATCGTCGGACGTCCCCCGCAGCGAGGGATGTTTATCAATGCGAATCTCGACTTGCCTGCTCTTCGGCGCCGCGTGCGCCGCACCCGCTTTAGCCCAAACCAGCCTACCGGCGTCCGACCGCCCCGCCGCTGCGCAGTCGGCGGCCGGACTGGCCGACGCCGCTGCGTCGGGCGACCAGATCGTCGTCACCGCCGATCGCACCGCGCAGCCGCTCTCGCGCGTCGGCCAGTCGATCACCGTCTTCGACGCCGACACGATCGCCACCCGGCAGGCGGTGAGCCCGCTCGACCTCCTGCGCCAGGCGCCGGGCGTCACGATCGCGCAGAATGGCGGGCCAGGCACCGTCGCGTCGGTGTTCATCCGCGGCGCCAGCAGCGAGCAGACGGTGGCGCTGATCGACGGCGTCAAGATCAACGATCCGTCGACGCCGGGAGCGGGCTTCGATTTCTCCAGCCTCCTCATCGGCAACATCGATCGCATCGAGGTGCTGCGCGGGCCTGCCTCGGTGCTGTGGGGCAGCCAGGCGATCGGCGGCGTCGTGAACCTCATCACGCGCCAGCCTACCGACCGACTGGCGGTCAACGTCGCGCGCCGAGGGCGGGCGCTACGGGACGGGCCAGGGATTCGCCAACGTCTCGGACCGGGTCGGTCCGCTGTCGGCGAGCGTCGGGCGGCGGCTATTATCGCACCGACGGCATCTCGGCGTTCGACGGCGGGAGCGAGCGCGACGGCCTCCGCAACATCGCCGCCAATGGCAGCTTCAACTTGGCCTTAGGCGACGCCGTGTCGGTAGACCTGCGCGGCTTCTACTCGCGCAACCGCACCGAGATCGACGGCTTTCCCGCGCCCGCCTACGTCTTCGCCGATGACGGCGAGCATGCCACCTCGCGCGAGTTCGTCGGCTATGCCGGACTTAACGCCGCGCTGCTCGAGGGGCGGCTCCGCAACCGCCTCAGCTTCGCCTACACCGACAATCGCAACCGCGACTATAATCCAGACGATCCCGTCAGGCTGACCTTCGCCGGCAACGGTCGCAACGAGCGCGCCGAATATCAGGGCATCTTCGACATTGCCGATGGCAGCCAGGCGACGTTCGGCGCGGAGCACGAATATTCGCACTATAGCTCGACGAGCTTCTCGAGCTTCGGCGATTTCGGCAGCCGGGGCCACCAGAGGATCGATAGCGGCTACGCGCAGCTGGTACTGACGCCAATGGCGGGGCTCACCGCGACGGGCGGCGTCCGCTACGACCGTCACAGCGCGTTCGGGGGCCATGTCAGCTACTCGGGCAGCGGCGTCTACACGCCCAACGGCGGCGCCACGACCATCCGCGCGAGCTACACCACCGGCTTCAAGGCGCCGTCGCTCTACCAGCTCAACAGCGAGTACGGGAACGATGCGCTGCGGCCCGAGAAGTCGAAGGGTTGGGACGCCGGCGTTGTGCAGCGTGCGCTGGACGGGCGCTTCGAGACGTCGCTGACCTACTTCCGCCGCATCTCGCGCGACCTGATCGATTTCGCCTACTGCGCCGATCTGACCGGCCTGTGCGCCGATGGCCGCTTTGGCTACTACGACAATGTCGCGCGTGCCCGCTCGCAGGGGGCGGAGTTCACGGTCGCGGTAAAGCCGGTGGACGCGCTACGGATCAGCGCCAACTACACCTATCTCGACGCGCGCGACCGTTCGCGCGACGGCCTCAGCTTCGGCGACCGGCTGGCGCGCCGTCCGTCGAACAGCGTGACGGTGAATGGCGACTACACCTGGTCCTTCGGTCTCTCGGCCGGCTTCACCGTCACCCATGTCTCGTCGAGCTACAGCTCGCCGGGAGAAGTGAACCGGCTCGCGGGCTACGTCCTGGCCGACCTGCGCGCCTCCTATCCGCTGGGTCGTCATGTCGAGCTCTTCGGGCGCATCCAGAATGTCGGCGGCGAGCGATACGAGACGAGCCTCCAATATGGCCAGCCCCGCAGGGCCGCCTATGGCGGTGTGCGGCTGACATATTGAGGACGAGGGCGGCCGCCCAGCCAGGCGGCCGCTCCAGTCTTAAATAGAGAGGAAGTTCAGCAGGTCGCGCGTCAGCCGGTCGGCGGCGGTGGCGAACAGGCCATGCGGCTCGCCTTCATATTCGACGAGCGAGGCGCCAGGGATGCCCTTGGCCGCGGCGCGGCCCGTGGCGTCGATCGGGACGGTGGCATCGCCGGTGCCGTGGACGACGAGCGTCGGCACGGTGAACGCCGCGAGATCCGGCCGGAAGTCGGTACGGCCGAAGGCGTCGATGCAGTCGATCGTGGCCTTGGGGCTTGCCATCACGCCCAACATGAACGTCCAGTCGAGCACGCCCGGGCTAACCGGGTGGCTGACGAGTCCGACCCCATAGAGTCGCTTACCGAGGGACTGGAGGAAGCCGAAGCGATCCTTGCGGACCTGCATGCGCATCTCGTCCAGCTTCTCGCCCGGTACGCCATGCGGATTGTCGTCGGTCCGGAGGACGTAGGGCACGACGGATGCGACGAGCGCCGCCTGCCGCACGCGCGAGGCGCCATGGCGCGAGAGATAGCGGGCGATCTCGCCGCCGCCCATCGAGAAGCCGACCAGCGTGACGTCGCGCAGGTCGCCCTCGTCGATCACCGCCGCGAGATCGTCGGCGAAGGTGTCGTAGTCATACCCCGACGCCGGGTGCGCGGACTGGCCGAAGCCGCGCCGATCGTAGGTGACGACGCGGTAGCCTGCCTCCAGCAGTGCCAACGTCTGCCACTCCCACATGTCTCCGGTAAGCGGCCAGCCATGGATCAGCAGGACGGTCGTGCCGGAACCGGCATCCTTCACGTGCAGGTTGACGCCGTCGCGCGTGCGTACCGAAGGCATGGGCTCGTCTCCTTGGGCTCTGGCCGCCGACCAACCTCCGGCCAGGCCCGCCGTTCCGCCGATTGACGCGTGGCGGCACCGACGCCAGAAGCGGCCATGCTCGACGATCGCCGCCCCCGCCACGAGACCGAGCGGCACAGGCGCGGGCTGTTGTTAGTCGTCTCCTCGCCTTCCGGGGCGGGCAAGTCGACGATCGCGCGCAAGCTCATCGAGGCGGACGCCGACATCGCGATGTCCGTCTCGACGACAACGCGGCCGCCGCGTCCGGGCGAGATCGACGGCGTCGACTACCGCTTCGTCGACGTAGCCGCGTTCAAGCGGATGGTGGCCGAGGATGCGTTCCTCGAATGGGCGCACGTGTTCGACAATCGCTACGGCACGCCGCGCGCGCCGGTGGAAGTGATGCTCGCCGACGGCCGCGACGTGCTGTTCGACATCGACTGGCAGGGCGCGCAGCAACTCTACCAGCAGGCGGCGGGCGACGTCGTGCGTGTCTTCATCCTGCCGCCATCAATGGCGGAACTGTCGCGGCGTCTGCACGCGCGCGCGACCGACGCGGAAGAGGTGATCCAGCGCCGGATGCAGCGTGCGGTCGCCGAGATCGGCCACTGGGACGGCTACGACTATGTGCTGGTCAACGACGATGTTGAGCGCTGCTTCGCCCAGGTTCGTCTGATCCTGCGCGCCGAGCGGCTGCGGCGGCATCGCCAGAGCGGGCTCATCGGCTTAACCCGCTCGCTGATGCGAGGATAGGCGGAGGCGACGCGAGCGGCGCCGCCTCCGATACGATTACTTGAACTTCACGCCCACGCCGAGCATCGCGCGCTGCGTCGCGGTATGATCGTTGTAGTTCGCGTACACATATTGCGCGCTGACGTAGACCGGCACCGGCAGGGTCATGTTCGACGGCGAGAACTCGACGCCGCCGCCGACCTGATAGCCGTCTGTCCGGCCATGATTGTAGAAGCTCGTCTCGCCAACGGGCGCGTCGAAGCGCTTGCGCTGCTCGGCGACCGCGTAGCCGCCCTTGCCGAACACCAGCAAGTCCGGCGTGACGAGGAAGCCCCCGCGAGCCGCGACGCCGAACTCCTCGAAGGTCTTGTGGCACACCGTGCCGCCGATCACGCCGCTCGAGCAATTCTCATTGCCGTGGTTCGGGTGGAAATAGCTGCCCTCGGCGCCCACGACGAAGGCATCGTTGATCGAACCGTCGAAGCCGACGGATGCGCCATAGCCAAACTTGTCGTTGTGATTGCCCTGCGACTGGAAGCGTTCCCCGCCGACATTGCCCTCGACGCGGATGCCGCGAAACTGGGTAGTGATGTCCTGCGCGCTGGCGGCCTGTGCCGAGATCGCGGCCGCCGCCGCGGCGACGAGAAGAGAAATGCGCATTGGTGTCTCCGACTTCCTTTGGTCCCTGCGGGCGGCACAATCGGTCGGCCGTCCCGATGTTCCGCAGGTGTGGGCCGATGAGGGAGCAGTGTTGCTGCGGTGCAACAAGAACGTGACGGGCGGTTCCGATTTCCGAAGATCGACGCGGTCAGAGCAGCGCCAGGAACCGGGCAGCCGCGCGGAACGCGGCGCGGCGATCCTCACGCGCGGCGACGGCGAGCGCGTCCTCGCCCCATGTCTCGGCCTGCCACAGCTCGTCAAGTTCGGCCGCCCGCCACGCGTCCTCCTCGCGGACGGCCGCCTCGGCGAGCGCGAGCGCGATGACGAGCGATCCCGACAGCGTGGTGAGCGGCGACAGCGCGGCGAGGTGGAAGGCATCAAACGCCGTCACCGCGCGCGCGAGCCGTTCGACGGTCGCGGCGGGCTGCGCGACGTGGATGATGCCGCTGGTCACCGCGAAGGCCACGTCGTAGCGTCCTCGCGCCCAGTCGAGCAACGGGTCCCACTCCGTCGCTTGCCGCGCGACGAGGCTGGCCGGCGTATTGGCGCGGTAGCAGGTGAGGTCTGTCTCGGCATAGGCGGCGAGACCGTGCGCGAACTTCGCCAGATCGGGCGCGACGCGGTCGACCGCCGCATTGGCTAAGCCGGTGAGCGGCATTGCGCGCGGATCGATGCTGCCTCTTACCGCGCGCCACTCTTCCGCGACCGCGTCGGCCAGCGCCACGGTCGGCAGCGCGAGTTCGGCGCGCGCGGGCGTTCGCAGCGGCCGGCCGTCGAGCCTGACCGCGCGCTCTTCGATCGTCACGTCGGTCCAGAAGCGCCGCTGGCCGGTCATCGCGGGGTGCGCCAGCGTCGCACGAGAATGGCTGGTACGAGCACCGCGCCGGACGCGCCCAGCACTGCCAGCACCGCGCCGACGCCTGCGCCGCCTTCCACGGCGCCACCCAGCAACGCGTAGAGCCCGACCGCCAGCAGGATGGCCCCGCCGATCCGCAGCCCGAGCAGGATCGCGACGCGGTCGCGCGCGGTCACGTCACTGCCCGGCACAGCGCGAGCAGTTCGGCAGGATCACGGGCGACGGCGTCGGCACCGGCAGCGAGCAACTCGTCGGGCGCATGATAACCCCAGGCGACGCCGATCGCGCGTACGCCGGCAGCGCGCGCCATGGCGATGTCGAAGCTCGTGTCGCCGATCATCGCGGTGGTCGCGGGGGTCGTGCCGGCTTGCGCCATGGCAGCGTCGAGCATCGAGGGGTCTGGCTTCGAGGGGTGGTGATCGGCGGTCTGAAGGGTTACGAAACGATCGCCGATGCCGTGCCCCGCCAGCGCCAGCGCGAGCCCGCGATCGGACTTGCCGGTCGCGACGCCGAGTAGCCAGCCGTCCGCCGCCAGCAAGCCGAGCGCATCCAAGATGCCATCGAACAGCGGCTCCTCAACCTCGCCGTCGTCGCGGAGCCGTTGGAAGCAGCCCTTGTACCGCTCTGCCAGCACGGCGTGGACGGCGCCTCCGCCGGTGGGGTGCAACCGCTCCATCGCCTCGAACAGGCTCAGCCCGACGATCCGGCGCGTCTCCGCACGGGGTGGCGGCGGCAGGCCAGCGCCGACAAAGCAGGCATCCATCGCGGCGCAGATGCTCGCCTGGCTGTCGATCAGCGTGCCGTCGCAGTCGAAGACGACGAGCCGGCGAGGCGCGCTCATCGTCCGTCGGCGCGAGAGCGGCCGCGCCGCTCGCCGCGACGCTCCCGGCGGCGATCCTTGGCGGCGTGGGCGGCGGCGCGGCGCTTGCCCTCCGGCGTCTCGGACGGCTTGACCTCGTCGAGCTCCAGCGCGTCGCCTGCCGCCGGATCGAACCCCAGGTGCGCCAGGCTGTCGGCAAAATGCGAGGGCGGCTTGGCGGTGACGTCGATGCGGCCGCCATCGGGATGGTCGATGCGGATGCGGCGCGCGTGCAGGTGCATCTTGCGGCTGATCCCGCCCGTCAGGAACGCGTCGGGCCCGCCATATTTGCCGTCGCCCACGATCGGGTGCCCGATCGCCGCCATGTGGACGCGGAGCTGGTGGGTGCGGCCGGTGAAGGGCTGGAGTTCCACGAACGCCGCGCGATTGCCGGCGCGCTCGATCACGCGATAGCGGGTGCGCGCGGGGCTGCCCGCCTCCTCGCTGACATGCATCTTCTCGCCGCCGGTGCCCGGCTGCTTGGCGATCGGCAGGTCGATGAGCCCATCGTCGGGGGAGGGCACGCCGGCTACGATCGCCCAATAGACCTTGCGCGCGGTGCGGCTGGAGAAGCTCTTTGCGAACGCGGCGGCGGCCCGTGCGTTGCGCGCGACGAGCAGCGCGCCCGACGTGTCCTTGTCCAGCCGGTGGACGAGCTTGGGGCGGCCCTCCGCGCCGAAGCGTACCGCGTCGAGCATCCCGTCGAGGTGGCGCTCCGTCTTGGTGCCGCCTTGCGTGGCGAGACCGGGCGGCTTGTCCAGCACCAGCGCGGCGTCGTCGCGATGGATCACCATCGCTTGGACGAGCGCCGCGTCGTCGGGGGAGACAGGGCGCGGCTCGCGGCGGCGGGGCGGCGCGTCCGGGGCGGCGGGCTCGGAGGGAGGCACGCGGATCGTCTGCCCCGCCTCGATGCGGTCGCCCGGCGCCACCCGCTTGCCGTCGACGCGGAGCTGGCCGGTGCGCGCCCAGCGCGAGACGATGTTGAAGCTCGCCTCCGGCATGTGCCGGCGGAACCAGCGATCGAGGCGGATGCCGTCGTCGTCCGCCTCGACCATGAAGCTGCGCTCGGTTCCGGCGGTCATGCCGGCAACAGCCGTACGAGCGCCAGCCCGGCGACGAGTAGCAGGATCGCGCCCGCCGCCGAGCTCGCGACATAGCCGAGCGCCAGCGCCGCCTGGCCGCGCTGGATCATGTTCACCGTCTCCAGGCTGAAGCTGGAGAAGGTGGTGTAGCCGCCGAGCACGCCGACGGCGCCGAACAGGCGGATCGGCTCGCCGGCGGGCGAGGGGTGGCGGGCGAGCAGGCCGACGAGCAGCCCCATGAACAGGCCGCCGGTGAGGTTCACGAAACAGGTGCCCCACGGCATCGCCGGCCCGAGCAGCGCGAGCCCTGCGCGCCCCGCGAGGTAGCGCGCCGCGGCCCCCAGCGCGCCGCCGATCATGACGAGGAGGAGCGGCATCGCCGCCCCCTAGACCGGATCGACGGGGGGCGGAAGCCTCAGCCGGTCGCCGCCCAGACGAGGTCCACGGGGGTCGTGCCGCCCTGGGGCGCTCCCGCCATGATGTAGAAGGCCGCCGCGCCCCTGGTGCCGGCGAGCACCTTGTCGCCGCCGGTGTCCGCGCGATCGGCGGTGTAGCCGCCGGCCTTCGCCTTGCCCGCGTACCAGCCGAGCGCCGCGTCGGGCGTCCCCCTGACCGCGTAGCTGACGATGCGGATCGCGCAGCCGCCGTCGTGACCGGCCGCCTCCGTGATCGTCGCGTTCGGGGCGGCGGGGAACTCGGCCGGGAGCTTGCCCGCCCACGCCTTGTCGCTGCCGAGCTGGCTGCCGTAGCGGCTGAGGCAGGCGCCGTCGCCCGCCGCCGAAGCGCGGGCCGCCATGCTCGCCGACGCCGTCCGGGTCCTGCCGCCGGCACGTGCGGGATCGACGCGGATCGCCTCGCGCAGCGACTTCGCGCCCTTGCTCTCGGGCGTGACGGCACCGTTGACGAGTTCGTTGTCGACGGCGTCGAGCGCGGTGCGCTCGGGCTTCCTGTGACACGCGGTGGCGGCGATCGTGCAGCCTACTGCCAAGATGATGCGCCAGTGCATGGCCTGATCCCCTTTTCCGTGTCGCCGCATAACCCGGATGTCGGCCGCGCGCCGTAGCGACGTCGCGGTTAACGTCCCGGATCGGCTCACCCGCCGGGATTGGACCTCACCAGAAACGTCGCGTCAGCTCCCGCTGACCAGGAAGCGGCCCTGCGATCCCGTGCCCTGCGGCGCGACCTGGAGCGCGAGATGCTCGGAGCCGCTATCCTTGGGCTTGGTCGCGGCGAATTGCTGGCCGCCGGCGGGTGGCACCTCGCGCCAGCCGCCGCGCTTCGCCGCGTCGCGATAGTAGGCGATCACCTGCGCGGGCGCGGCGGGAGCGGTGAAGCCCATGTCGACGGTGCCGTGCCCGTCGCCGCCCGAGCCGTCGCCGGCGGCGCCGACGATCTTCATGCCCGTCAGCCGCGTGCCGGGCTGGAGCGCGATCCCGTCGAGCCCGGGATTGCCCGCACTAAAATTGAGCCCCGGCACGTCGAGCTTGGCCGAGAAGCCGGGCACGTCGATCGCCAGCGCCTGCGCCGCGTTGCCCGCCGGGCCGCCCTCTCCGGCGTTGCCGGGATTGGAGAAGGCGATGCTGACGGTGCGGGTGTCTTCCGGCGCCTTTTCCTTGTGACCGCAACCGGCGAGCACGACGAGCGCGAGGAGGGCGGCGGAACGGATCATGCGAGCCTCGGATGCGGGAGGAGGAGGACGGCCAATGCGGCCCGGGGGGCCACAAAGGGGCGGCGAAGTTGACGAAGTTGACGAAGTTGACGCCACATCGACCCCCGGCCCGCCTCGGTGCGGGAGGCGAGGTGTCGCGACGGCGTACCGCGGGTCCGGAGGAGAGATGCGCGTGGAGACATTCCATCAGACCGTGACACGCGAAATGCTACATTTCCAGCAGGATCGTACGCCGATGCTGAACGTGTCAGCCCCGCAATATGGTGGCAAGGTTAGCCGACGAGGAGCGCCATCAAGTCGGCGGCGCTTTCACCTTCCCCCCGGTGGCGCCGCCGACCGTCCCCGCGCGCCCGCCGAGACGCGGCATGGCGCGACGTCATGGCGATCTTCATCATGTTTCCCGGCTGGCGGCGCGAGCGGCTCCACAGCCCGAGGGCGACGACGGGGCCGCCGCTTGTGGTGACACTTGGTTGCCTTGCCGGGGCCACGAGAATCAGCCATGCGCGCCTCGGCGAGGGTGGCGTGGGGGCCGGGCGATGCTGAACCCTGAACTGGGTGAGCCAATCGACGTAGATGAGCGTCCGACCATCGTTACGCGTCTGGGCGCTGCTGGCCACGCGATCTACGGTCCGTACGAGAGCCTCCCGGCCGGCGATTACTTCGTGGACTTCTTCGTCTCCCTCAGGTCGCCGAAGCCGTTCTTCGCGTCGCGAACTTGTGCGGTGCTAGATATTGTGTGTCGTCAGGGAAAGGACGTGCTTACGACGGTCAATCTCTCCTGGAACATGATAAGCCCGACCAGGACGCGATTTCGCGTCCTCTTTTGTGCCGGGAAGCCTGGTCGTTATGAGTATAGGTTGTGGACATCCGGCAAGGCAATATTGCATGCTGAACGAACCGCTCGCGCTTATCGCGTTCTAGGCGATGGACGCGACGAATGGGACACGGAGTTTCCGCGTCCGACCAACGGCACACCGTCGGCACTGATCGAGCAGGAGGCAGAGCTGCGCGCCTTGAGCCGTCGCGGGATGCGCGTGAACGTGCAGAATGACAGTGTCGTGGTCACCAGCGGCAAAATCTCGTTCCTGGTGCAAGAGGATGATGACCTTAAGCTTGTCGGCGAGGTCGTTCATGACGACGTGTACAGGTTCTCCACGTTGGGGGACGTATGCGTCGTCGACGTCGGCACGAACATCGGATTGGCGTCCCTCCTGTTCGCGTCACAAGAAAACGTCGTCGAGGTGCATACGTTTGAGCCGTTCGCCGACACTTACGACAGGGCGGCAGCGAATTTCGCCTTGAACCCGCGTATAGCCGGCAAGATTCACCAGTATTCCGTCGGCCTCTCGAACAGCGACTGGGAGGGTGCGGTCGCGCTTGACGGTGGCGGCGATACGGGCGCGCGGAGCGTCGTTGCGGGCGGAGCAGATCAAGCGCCCGAGTGCGTGGCGTCGGCTCCCGTGGTGTTGAGGGATGCCGCGCCGACATTGGAACCGATCCTCGTCGACGCGAAGCGGCGTGGCTTGCGAACGGTCGTCAAGATCGACTGTGAGGGATCGGAATTCGATATCTTCGAGTCGCTCGCTGCCGCGTCGATGTTCCACTGGATCGATATCCTGATGGTCGAGTGGCATGCGATGTTCGAGGACAGGACCAAGGAGGATTTGACCGGCGTCTTGAAAAAGAGCGGCTTCGTGATCTTCGATCGGTCTCCGCCTTCGGGTAACGGTTTCTTCTACGCCGCGAAGATGGCGGCAGGAGAGGCATGGGCTCAGCCAGGCTGACGCCGGTCTTGCGGCTGCTTGCGCTGGCAACCCCATGACGAACTGCCACGGGTCGCCACGCGCCGGCCCGGAAGAACCAAGCAGCTGCGCGCCACCGCTGGCGACCCCGCCCCGCGCCCGCCCGCCGCGGGCTACTCCGCCGCCACGCTGGTGTGGCCGAACATATCCGTCACGCGCGTATCCTCGTTGGCCGCAGGACCGGCCTTGGCCTTCTGGCGGCGATCGAAATTGTCCCACACCTCGCCCCAGTCGCCGCGGGTCGCGGCCTTGGAATATTCGGTGGCGCGGGTCTCGAAGAAGTTGGCGTGCTCGACCCCGTTGAGCAGCGGCGCCAGCCAGGGCAGCGGATGCTCCTCGATCATGAACATCGGCTTCAGGCCAAGCTGCCCCAGCCGCCAGTCGGCGATGTAGCGGACGTAGCGCTTGATGTCCTTGGGCGTCATGCCGCCCACCGGCCCCATCTCGAACACGAGGTCGATGAACGCGTCCTCCAGGTCGACGGTGTTGTGGCACATGTCGCGGATGTCGCGCTTGACGGCGGGCGTCAGGCAGTCGCGCTCGGCCGCGAAGGCGTGGAACAGGCGGATGATGCCCTCGCAATGCAGCGTCTCGTCGCGCACCGACCAGGACACGATCTGCCCCATGCCCTTCATCTTGTTGAAGCGCGGGAAGTTCATCAGCATCGCGAACGAGGCGAACAGTTGCAGCCCCTCGGTGAAGCCGCCGAACATGGCGAGCGTGCGCGCGATGTCCTGATCAGTGTCGACGCCGAACTGGCTGAGATAGTCGTGCTTGTCCTTCATCTCCTTGTACTGGAGGAAGGCGGAATACTCACTCTCGGGCATGCCGATCGTGTCGAGCAGGTGCGAGTAGGCGGCGATGTGAACCGTCTCCATATTGGAGAAGGCGGTGAGCATCATCTTCACCTCGGTGGGCTTGAACACCCGCCCATATTTCTCGTGGTAGCAATCCTGCACCTCGACATCGGCCTGGGTGAAGAAGCGGAAGATCTGGGTGAGCAGGTTGCGCTCGTGATCGGTCAGCTTCTGTGCCCAGTCGCGGCAATCCTCGCCGAGCGGCACTTCCTCGGGCAGCCAGTGGAGCTGCTGCTGGCGCTTCCAGTATTCGAACGCCCACGGATATTCGAACGGCTTGTACTGGCGGGAGGCCTGGAGAAGGGGCATCAAAGGGTACTCCGGTGGATCAGGTGTCGGCCGCAAACGCGACCGGGAAGAAGATCAGCAGCAGGCCGAGCATCGTCAGCATGGTGCCCGCGATGCGCGCCGCGAGCGCGGGCGGCGTCTCGCGCTGGAAGGCGTGCAGCCGCACGAGCAGGAAGACGCCGACGGCGGCGATCGCCACGCCGGCCACGACCATTCCCCATGCCGTGCCGGACAGTGTTGGCATCGGTGCGCCTCCCCGTGCGTTCGGCCGGCGCAACCACAGGAGAAGCCCCATGGTCGATACCAGCCAGATCAAGGAACATGCCGAGGTGATCGGCGCGGACGGCGTGCATGTCGGCACCGTTGATCATGTCGACGGCGATCGCATCAAGCTCACCAAGAACGACAGCGGGCAGGCGCAAGACGGTACGGGTGCCAAGCACCACTATCTGCCGCTTGGCCTCGTCGCGGAAGTGGAGGGCGGCGATGTCGTCCGCCTCTCCGCCACCGCGGCCAACGCGGCCGATCAGTTCGAGGAAGCGAACTGATCGGATTCCGTCTTCCCTGACGGAGAGGATCGGGTGAGGGGAAACGACGACACCGGGCAAGCCGCCCGGCCCCTCACCCCCAATTTTCGCGCGCGGGAGAGCGGGATTGCTCACTGACCGGATGAAACGCCGGCCGCAAACCGCGCGTCGGGCAGGCCAACCCGCGTCCCCGGACGTCCCGTCCCGCAGTCTTGCAGCACGTCTCGCCATCGACATCAGGTATCGACTCACGCGCGATGGGAGCACCGAGTTCATGCGAGCCGCTGTTAGCGAACGGCTGCCAGCTTCGCCAACGAAATTACCCGACGCTTTGCGCTATGTTCCCTGCCGATACCCAACCCCTGGTGGTGAACTCCCGGCTAAGGGACCATAAGCTGTGTTCGTCCCACGTTTCGCGCCTACTGAACGAGCCGGGCTACGATGCGAACCGATGGAAGGGCGCCCTAGCACGTCCTGGCGATGGCCGAGCGCTATCACCATGCCGCGCCATGTTCACCGCGCCAGTCGCCCATCCTCGATCGTCGCTCTCGAGAAGGGGAAAAGCACTTGCGGATCGGGCGCCTCGACCGCGTTGGCGATCTCCGCCGGAGCGGCGGCGCGCAGCAGGTGGCGCATCACCGCGAGGCGCGCCTTCTTCTTGTCGTCGGCGCGCACGCACGTCCAAGGCGCGAGCGGCGTGTCGGTACGCGTCAGCATCGTGTCGCGCGCGCGGCTGTAATCGTCCCATTTCGCCTGCGCGACGTCGTCCATGTCGGAGAGCTTGAGCGCCTTCAGCGGGTCCTCGCGCCGTTCGGCGAGCCGCTTCGCCTGCTCGTCGCGATCGATGTCGAGCCAGATCTTCACGAGCTTGATGCCGCTCTCTACCAGCATGCGCTCGAAATCGGGGGCGTCGCGCAGGAACTCGGCCTGCTCGGCTTCGGTCGAGAAGCCCATCACCACCTCGACGCCGGCGCGATTGTACCAGCTGCGGTTGAAGATCACGAGCTCGCCTTTGGTCGGCAGATGCTCGACATAACGTTGGAAATACCATTGGCCGCGCTGCACGTCGGAGGGCTTGGGCAGCGCCACCACGCGCGTGGCACGTGGCGTCAGATGCTCGGTCATCCGCTTGATCGTGCCGTCCTTGCCGGCGGCGTCGCGGCCCTCCAGCACGACGACGACGCGCTCGCCCGACGTCATCGCGCCTTGCTGATAGCGGAGCAGGGCGAGCTGCGAGGCGGCGAGTTGCTTCCGGTATCCCATGTGTTGACAATGCGCGGCGGCGCCGCCCGGTTTCACGCGCGGCGCAGCATCCGCCGCGCGGCTCCGACCGCGCCGTCCCGCGCGAGGCGGGCAGGCGCCGCCTCAGGAAGCGCCGCGAACGCTGGACGGGCGGCGAGCATCGCCGTGGCGCCATAACGCCCGGCGCGCAGGCCCGATCGCGCTGTGCGCCACCAATGCGCCGACGCGCTCGCCCGCGCGAAAGCCGGCGTGAGATGGCCGCGCGCCTTCAGCAGGCACGCGAGCACCTGCCCGCAGGCCGTCAGCGTCGCGGCATCGGGAGGTGGGTAGCCCGCCCCGACGTGGCGGCTCATCAGCGCGCCTGCGCCGCCCGGATCGTCGACGATGCCAGCGTAGCGCTCGGCGAGCACCTTGGCGGTCGACGCGATCATTCCCTCCTCATACGCGGTCGAGGCGCCAGCGGCGTGCATGCGGTAGCGGACCAGCGGCTCCGCGATGCGGCCGATGCGCCCATGCGCGCGGATGCGATGATAGAGGTCGAAATCCTCGGCGAAGCGCCGCTCGTCGCGCTCGAACGGCACCAGCGCGCGCGCCGCGCCGCCCCGCATCATTACCGTCGACCAGGCCAGCGGGTTGGCGAGCAGCATCGTCCAGTCGATGCGATCGGGATCGACAAGATCGGGGTAGGGATCGCGCCGCCCCTCGAAGCCGGCACCGAAATAGGCGATTGTCGAGGCGAGCAGCGTAAGCTCGGGCTGTGCGTCCAGTTGGGCGAGCTGGCGCTTGAAGCGATCGGGCGCGCAGATATCGTCCTGGTCGAGCCCCGCGACGAAGTGGCCGGTGGCGTGCGCCATGGCGATCGTGCGCGCGACCGCCGGGCCGCCGTTTCGCTCCGCGCGGATCACGCGCAGGCGCGGATCGGCGATGCCTTCGAGCACAGCCACCGTATCGTCCTTCGAGCCGTCGTCGACGACGACGATCTCGAGGTCCGGCATGGTCTGGGCGAGCACGCTCTCGATCGTCTCGCGAATGAAGCCGACGCCGTTGTACGCCGCCATCACCACCGATACGGCGGGCGTGCTCATGCCGCCCGCGAGGCCACCTCCGGCGCCGCGGCGAGGAGTTGGTCGACGATCAGCCGGCCGACGTCGTTCTGCCACAGCCACAGGCCGTTGGCCTGCCCCCGGAAGCTCTTCTCGCCGCCGAGCCCTCCCGACGGCACGAAGCCGGCGGCGAGGCCGATGCCATAGGCGTTCGGCACCGCTTGACCGGCGGCGTCGATCAGCCGGCAGCGATCGTCCACCATTGCCCCGCGCACCGGGCCATCGGCGTGCAGGCGGATCGCGCGGCCGCGCGCGTCGATCAGCGGCAGCGCATGCGGACGATAGCCGAAGGCGGCAACCACCATGTCCGCCTCGTCGAGTCGGCGTGCCGTCTCGTCGTCGTGCTCGCCGGCGATCTGGTGCAGCGCGAGGCGCGGATCGCCGATCCGGCCGCCAATGCCAAGCGCGTGGACGACGAGCTCGCGCGCCTCCAGCCGGAAGCCGGCGAGCCGGTAGACGAAGCCCGACACGGGGCAGATGTCGTCGGCTGTGAAATCCTCGTAGCCGTCCGCGCGCGCCGCGTCGGCGGAGGGGTAGAAGGGTCTGAGCGGCCGTCGGTGGAGGATGGCGATGCCGCCGGGTGCGAGATCGATTGCGGGGCGCGCCTTGAGCAGGCGCACGGCGGCGGTGATCGCGCTGGTCGATCCGCCGACGATGGCGATGCGCGCGGGACGATCCTTGGGTAGCCGCTCGCGCGCCGCCTCGATGCCGCCGGTGGCGAGCAGCGTGTCGGACTGGACCAGCCGGTCTCCGCAGCGCTCGACCAGCGACAGGCCGGCGACCTTCTCCTCGGCCAGGCGGATCGCGGGCTGGTGGCCGCCGGTAGCGACGACGAGTCCGCGCGATAGCAGTTCGATCGAGCGGCCATCGGCGAGCCGGCGCGCGCGCGTCCGCCACAGCCCGTCGCCGGTTATGGAGGCGGAGACGACCTCGTGCCCGGTCAGCATGTCGCCCCCCAGTATCGCCAGCCGGCGGCCGAGCGCGTCGCCGAGCCGATCGAGATAGGCGCCCACCTTGGGCAGCGGCACGCCGAGCGCGCCCTTGTGCTCGGCGATGGCGTGGGCGGTGGCGTCGTCGGCCAGCGTCAGCCCGGTGGGCAGCGCGGCGTCGGCGGTGAGGAAGGTCTCGGCGGTCGAGTCGGAGGTGATCTCGTAGGCGCCGAGCCGGCCGCCGCCGATGTGATCGTCGCGATCGAGGATGGCGATGCCGTCCCGCGCCAGCGCGTCCAGCCGCCCGGCCTTGCCCGCCGCGCAGAGCAGCGCAGTGCCCGCCGGCCCGCCGCCGACGACTACGGCGCCGAGCACGCGATCGCGAGGACGCGCGGGGACCGCCCGCGGCTGTTGCGCGCAGGCGGCGATGAAGGCGTCGCAGACGCGATCGACGTCGGCCGTGTCCATGTCGTCGGTGACGGGCAGGACGAGCATCCGGCTCGCCACGTCGTCGGTGACGGGAAGCCGGTCGATTGCGCAGGTCTCGCGGAAATAGGGCTGCTCGGCCAGATGAGGGCTGAAATAAGTGCCTGCGCCGACGCCGTGCTCGGCCAGCCGCGCGACGATCTCGGCACGATGCGACGCGAGCGCGCGCGGCAGCAGCACCGCCATGAACTGCATCGCCTGCCGGTGCCCGCGCGGGCGCTGGAGCGAGAAGGCGGCGAGGCGGCGGCGGTAATGCTGGGCCAGCGCCTCGCGATGATCGGCGATGGCCTCGATCTCGTGGAGCTTCTCCAGAGCGATCAGCGCCGACACCTCCGAGAGCTTGGCGTTGAGGCCGGGCAGCGTCGCCGAGCGGCCGCTCTCGAAGCCGAAATTGGCCATGGCGCGGATCGCGTCGATACAAGACGCGTCATGGCAGTGGACGATGCCGCCCTCCGACGTCGCGAACGTCTTAGTGGCGTGCATCGAATAGACGACGGGAAAGGAGCAGTCGGTCCCGAAGCCGCGTCCCTCATCGTCGAGCGAGCCCAGCGAGGCGGCGGCGTCCACCACCACCGCCACGTCGTGCCGCCGCGCCAGCCAGGCGTAGCGTTCGAGGTCGATGCTGTTCCCGAAGGTGGCATAAGGCACGACCGCACCGACGCGCCGCCCATGCTCGGCGAGCAGCCGCTCCTCGGCCTTCGCGCAGAGCGCCCAGTCGTCGGGATCGCAGTCCGCCAGCAGCGGCGTCATCCCCGCCCAGATCGCGGCGTGTCCGGTTGCGGCGAAGGTGAAGGCGGGCATGATCGCGAGGCGGCGGTCGTCGCCCAGGCGATGCGTCGCGTGGCGGATCGCCAGCATCAAACCCAGCGTCGCGTTGGCGACGGCGAGACAGGCGCCGCGTCCGCCGAACAGCCGCTCCGTCATCTCGGCTTCCAGTCGGCGCGCGACCGGGCCGTTATTGCTGTAGGTGCCCGACGCCTCGATTGCGGCGAGAGCGTCGCCCATCGCGCTCAGGCGAGGCGGGTTCGGGCGAATGAGCGGCAGGTCCATCGGCATGTCCGGCTGGAGGATATCGCAAAGCAAACAGGGCGCGCCATCGCAAACCTGAACCGGCCTAGCACCATGTACGCTAACGGATGGTTTAGCGACCTCCGGGACACAGCAACGCCCCCGCGCGAGCCCGCCCCCTTCGCAGGTGCGGGAGGGGGCGCTATCGTAGCGGCCAGATGGCGCGCGCATATTCTCCTCTCCGAGCCATGGCGGCCGCCCTGCCGCTCGCGCTGGCCGCGTGCGCGGTGGGGCCGAACTATCGCGCGCCGTCGGCCACGGCGCTGGCGGTGCCGGGCCGCTTCGCCGCCACCGCGCCCGACTACGCGGCACCCGCCGACCAGGCGGAGCTGGCACGCTGGTGGACGGCGCTCGACGATCCGCTGCTGGAGACACTGATCGCCGAGGCGCTGGCGCAGGGACCGGATATTCAAGCCGCGGGCGCTCGGCTCCGCCAGTCGCGCGGCGCGCTCAGGTCGGCGCGCGCGTCGCTGCTCCCGGCGCTCACCACGTCCGCTTCCGCCGGGCACACCAGCCGGATCGGCAGCGGCGGCACCGTCTTCACCTTGCCGGGCGGCGCCACGGGTGGCGCGGGCACCGGCCTCACGACCGGCGGCAGCAACCTGTTCGCGACGAGCGGCAGCTACGAGACCTACTCCGCCGGGCTCGACGCCGCCTACGAGGTCGATCTGTTCGGCGGCGTGCGGCGATCGGTGGAGGCGGCGCGCGGCGACGAGGCGGCGGGGCTGGAGCAGCTGCGCGACACCCAGCGCACGATCGCGGCGGAAGTGGCGCTCGATTATGTCACGGCGCGGCAGGCGCAGGAGCGGTTGGGCATCGCGCGCGACAATCTCCGTAGCCAGGACGACACGGTGCAGATCGCCGGCTGGCGCGCGCAGGCGGGGCTCGTCTCCTCGCTCGACGTCGCGCAGGCGCGCGCCCAGCGCGAGCAGACGGCGGCGACGATCCCGACGCTGGCGACGAGCCTGGTGCAGGCGGCGAGCGCGATCGGCGCGCTGATCGGCCAGGCGCCGGGCGATGTGCAGAAGCGCCTCGCCGATGTCCGCCCGGTGCCGGTGGCCGATCGCGTGCTGGGCGTCGACCTGCCGCTCGCCGTGCTCGCCCACCGCCCCGACGTGCGCGCCGCCGAGCGCGATCTCGCCGCCGCTACCGCGCGGATCGGGGTGGCCAAGGCGGAGCTCTACCCCGCATTGCGGCTCACCGGATCGCTCGGCGGCAACGGCACGGCGGTGGGCGATATCTCGCGCTTCTCGACGGGCTCGATCATCGGCGCGCTCTCCGCGCCGATCTTCGACGGCGGCGCGATCCGCGGCCGCATCGAGCAGGCGCGCGGCGCCGCCGACGAGGCGCTGGCGAATTACCGCAAGGCGGTGCTGACCGCGCTCGGCGACGTCGAGAACGCGATGGCCGCGCTCGCCAACACGCGCGAGCGCGAGGTGTCGCTTAGCCTCGCAGTCGATCAGTCCCGGGCGGCGCTGCTCTACGCGCAGAGCCAGTATCGCGCCGGACTTGTCGACTTCCAAACGCTGCTCGACGCCGAGCGCACCTTGCTCACAAGCGAAGACGGGTTGGCGACCGCGCGCGGCGATCGCGCCACGGCACTCGTCCAGCTCTACAAGGCGCTGGGCGGCGGCTGGCAGGCGGCGCCGATGCCGGCCAGCGCCACGCCCAGGACGCGCGCGCAGGTGGAGCTGCCGACGCTCGCCACCGTCGGCCCCGGTCCCGCCGCAGAGGGTCTGGAGGGAGGAAGCTGATGGACCAGCGCACCAGCTCCGTTCCCGAGCAGGACATCGACAGCTTTCTCGGTGTCGAGCGGCCGACGCGGCGCAGGCTCGTCGCGCGGCGCGTCGCGATCGGCGTCGCGGTCGTGCTCGTCCTGCTGTTCGTCGTTCGCTGCGCGTTCGGCGCGCGCGAGCCCGTCCACTACGCGACGACACCCGCGGTTCAGGGCGATCTTACCGTCACCGTCGCCGCCACCGGCAACCTCACGCCCACCAAGCAGGTCAATGTCGGGTCCGAGGTGTCGGGGATCGTCGTCGACGTGTTCGTCCAGAACAACGATCGCGTGCGCGCGGGCCAGCCGCTCGCCAGGCTCGATACTTCCCGGCTGCAGGATGCGCTGAACCAAAGCGTTGCGCAGCTCGCCGCCGTGCAGGCCGCCGTCGCGCAGAATCAGGCTACGCTCGATCAGTCGGGTGCGACCTATCGCCGGTATCAGGAGGTGGCGCGGCTGTCGGGCGGCAAGGTGCCGTCGAAGACCGAGCTCGACCAGGCGCGCGGCGACTATGATCGCGCCAAGGCGAACGTGGAGGCCGCGCAGGCGCAGGTGGCGCAGCAGAAGGCGGCGGTCTCCACCAACCGCACCAGTCTCAACAAGGCCACGATCTACTCGCCGGTGAGCGGCGTCGTGCTCTCGCGCCAGGTCGAGCCCGGGCAGACGGTGGCGGCGCAGTTCAACGTCGCGACGCTGTTCACCATCGCCGAGGATCTCAGCCAGATGAAGCTCGACGTGAAGGTCGACGAGGCCGACGTCGGCGATCTCAGGCCCGGCGAGGATGCGAGCTTTACCGTGGATGCCTATCCCGGCCGTGGCTTCCCCGCGAAGGTGGGCCGAGTCGATCTCGGCGCCAACGCGACGCCGTCGGTCAATTCGGCGGGATCGAGCACCACCAACGCATCGAACACGGTGGTTGCCTACACCGCCTCGCTGTCAGTTGCGAACCCTGATCTGGCGCTGCGGCCGGGCATGACCGCCACCGCGACGATCACCACCGCCGTACGCCGCGGCGTGCTGCTCGTTCCCAACGCGGCGCTGCGCTTCCAGCCCGAGGACGCGAGCGCGAAGAAGGGCTTCTCGATCGGCGGCCCGCCCAAGAAAGGCACCGGCGGCTTCGGCCAGGCCGGCAACGTCAAGGCGACGGGGATCGGACCCGGCAGCCGGCAGATGGTCTACGTGTTCGACGGGACCACGCCGCGAGCGGTGCCGGTGACGGTGGGCGACAGCAACGGCACTCTGACGGCGGTCTCCGGACCGGACCTCAAGCCCGGCATGAAGATCGTCACCGGGCGGCTCGCGCGCGCCGGCGGCGGCTAGTGGCGGCGCTCATCCGACTTCGAGGCGTGACCAAGCGCTACGGCGAGGGCGAAGCCGCGTTCGACGCGCTGAAGGGCATCGACCTCGACGTGGAGGCGGGCGATTTCCTCGCCGTCATGGGCCCGTCGGGTTCGGGCAAATCGACCGCGATGAACATCCTGGGCTGCCTCGACGTGCCGACCTCGGGGCGTTTCCTGTTCCGCGGGCATGCCGTCGAGGCGCTCGGCCGCGACGAGCGCGCTCTGCTTCGCCGCCGCTACCTGGGTTTCGTGTTCCAGGGCTTCAACCTGCTCAGCCGCACGACGGCGCTGGAGAATGTCGAACTGCCGCTGCTCTACCGGGGCGAAGGCCGCCGCGAACGGCGCGCGGCGGCGATGGCGGCGCTGCATCATGTCGGGCTGGCTCCGTGGGCGGACCATACCCCCGCCGAGTTGTCCGGCGGCCAGCAGCAGCGTGTCGCGATCGCCCGCGCGATCGTCACCCGGCCCGACGTGCTGCTCGCCGACGAGCCCACCGGCAACCTCGATTCGGAACGATCGGTGGAGATCATGGGCCTGCTCACGCGGCTGAACGCGGAGAGCGGCATCACCGTGCTGATGGTAACGCACGAGCCTGAAATGGCATCCTACGCGCGCACTCTGGTGCACTTCCGCGACGGGCTGGTCGAGCGGGTGGAGGGGCGGGCGTGAGCATCCGCGCCTCCGCCTTCATCATTATCCGTCACCCCTGCGAAGGCAGGGGTCCATCTCTGTCGCTTGCGTGGCATCAGCCGGCAAAGATGGGCTCCTGCCTCCGCAGGAGCGACGGTTCGCTTCAGGTGGAAACGCGGTGAACCCCGAGCCGCCATCCCCTGCCGCGACGCGCGCCGGCACGGGGTCGCTGATGGCCACCGTCACGCTGCTCGCGTTGCGCGCAATCCGGCGGCACATGCTGCGTTCGTTCCTCACCATCCTCGGCATCGTCATCGGCGTGTTCGCGGTGGTCACGATGGTGACGCTGGGCGACGCCGTAACGAAATCCGTGCACGATCAGATCTCCAGCCTCGGATCCAACGTGCTGACGCTGGTGCCGGGGCAGGGGCGTCGCGGCGACGTGGCGCCCGCGCCCTTCAAGCAGGCCGACGCGGACGCGATCGCCGGCCAGGTCGGCGGCGTCACCGCCGTGTCGCCGCTGGTGACGACGGCCGCCATCGCCGTCCGCAACGTGGCCAACTGGTCGACGATGGTGACGGGCGTGGGCGACGCCTATCTCGATATCCAGAGCTGGCAGGTGGTGGACGGCCGGCGATTCACCGCAGCGGAGGAAGAGGCCGGCAAGGCGGTCTGCCTGCTCGGCACGGTAGTTCGCGACAAGCTCTACGCGCAGGAAGAGCCGGTCGGCACCTATATGCGGCTAGGGGTAAATGCCTGCGAGGTGATCGGCGTTCTCGCCTCTCGCGGCGGCGGTGTCCATCAGGACGAGGACGACGCGGTGGTGTTGCCGATCAAGGCGGTGCAGCGTCGCTTCACGGGCAGCACCGACGTTCGTGCCATCGTAATCGCCGCCGATCCTGCCTTCGACAGCAAGGACGTTCAGGCGTCGATAGCTTCTTTGATGCGCCAGCGCCGCAACGTCGCGGCCGATCAGGAGGATGACTTCACCATCTTCGACGTGCGCCAGATTGCCGACACGCTGGGCAACGTCACGGGGCTGCTGACCGAGATGCTCGGCGCGGTGGCGGGGATCAGCCTGCTCGTCGGCGGGATCGGGATCATGAACATCATGCTCGTCTCGGTGACGGAGCGCACGCGCGAGATCGGCATCCGCCTGGCGATCGGCGCCGTCCAGCGCGAGGTGATGCTCCAGTTCCTTGTCGAGGCGGTGGTGCTCTCCTGCCTGGGCGGCGTGATCGGGCTGGTGCTGGCGCTCGCCGCCACGATCGGGCTGTCGGCGGCGCTGGGGCTGGGCTTCGTGTTCGAGCCCGGCGTCAACCTGCTCGCCTTCGCCTTCTCCGCGCTGATCGGCGTCGTGTTCGGCTATTTTCCGGCGCGCCGGGCGGCGTCGCTCAACCCGATCGACGCACTCAGGCACGAATAGGCGCCACGGATGATCTGGCTCGCGCTGGCGTTGCAGGCGGTGGCACCGCCACCGGCTTCCGGTGACGACATCGTCGTCACGGGGCGGCTGTTCGGCGTGTGCGGGCCGCGCTACGCGCCGCTCTACGTGGCGCCGATGGGCGAGCCGTTCCGCACAAACGGCACCGCCGATCCGATGCGCCGCTGGTTCGCGCAGGCCGATGCTGACCATGATGGCCGGGTGACGCCCGCCGAGTTGATCGCGGACGCGCAGAGCTTCTTCTCGAGCATCGATCACGACCATGACGGCATGCTCGATCCGCAGGAGGTCTCGGCCTACGAGATCGACGTGGCACCCGAGATCCGGCTCTACAAGATGGGCAGCTTCGCCGAGCCCAAGCGCGGCAAGGCAGCGCGCGAGGCGAAGCGCGATGCCCGCCGCCGTGCCGGATATCAGACGAGCTACGGCGCAGGCGAGTGGGCCTCGCTCAACATACCCGAGCCGGTGGCATCGGCGGACCTCGACATCGATCGCGCCGTCTCGCGCGCCGAGTTCGCGCAAATGGCGGCGCGACGCTTCGGTCAGATCGATGCCGGGCAGCGCGGCGTCCTCACCTACGAGGCGTTGCCGCACTCTCCCGCCCAGGCGGAGATCGACGCGTGCTACGCGCGCGAGGCAGCGAAGAGATGACCGACGCCGCGATCCAGCGTGTGCTCGTCGTCGACGATGACGCAGAGCTTTCCGAGTTGATCGCGGGCTTCCTGCGCGATCATCATTACGAGGTGGAGACCGCCGCCGACGCCGCCCGGATGGACGCGGCGCTGGCGCGGGCACGCTTCGACTGCGTGATCCTCGACCTGATGATGCCGGGCGAGGACGGGCTGTCCGCGCTCCGCCGGCTGCGCGCGCGCGCGCGCACGCCGGTCATCATGCTCTCGGCGATGGGCGACGATGTCGATCGCATCGTCGGGCTGGAGGTGGGCGCCGACGACTACCTCGCCAAGCCGTGCAACCCGCGCGAGCTGCTCGCGCGCGTGCGCGCGCTGCTGCGCCGTGCGGCCGAGGGCGGCGGCGAGGTTGCCGCCACCCCGCGCCGCCGCTTCGGCGACTGGTCGCTCGATCTGGTCGAGCGCACGCTGGCGCGGGCGGGGCAACCGGCCGCCCAGCTCACCGATGCCGAGTTCCGCATCCTCACCGCCTTCCTCGATCGCGCCCAGCGCGTGCTCAGCCGCGATACGCTCATCGAGCTCGCCAAGGGATCGGACGCGGACGTCTTCGATCGTGCGATCGACGTGACGATCAGCCGGCTGCGCAAGAAGCTCGGCCCCGGCGATCCCATCCGCACCATCCGCAACGAAGGCTATATGTTCACCGTGCGGCCGGAGGGATGAGGGCGCGGCGGCCGGTCTCGATCTCCGCGCAGACGATCGCCTTCTTCCTGGTCGGTCTAGTGGTGGCGCAGCTCGTCTCGATCGCGCTCGTGTTGCTGCTGCCGCCGCCGCGCCCCGACTTCGCGACGATGACCGAGATCGCCGAGGCGCTGCTCGGCGCGCCGCCGGTCGACAGTTCCCTGTCGACGAAGGTGCGGAGCGCGCCGCCGGCGGCCGGCGACGGCATGGTGTCGCAGGCGATGCTCACGGACAGGCTCGCGCGCATCATCGGGCGCGATCCGGCCGACGTGCGGCTCGCCTACGAGGCCGACCAGTCCGAGACCTTTCCCTATCCGCGTCGCAGCGGACGCCGCGCGGTGCCGATCCGTCATGGCCAGCCTTACTTCTTCAACACCGTTGAGGCCGCCGTAAGGTTGCCCGGCGGCGGCTGGCGCATCGCGCGGACGTCGCCGCGCCCGCTGCTCACCGCTTGGCAGCAGCGCACGATCATCTCCTTCGCGCTGTCGGTACTGGCGGTGCTGCCCTTCGCGCTGATCTTCGCGCGCGCGCTGACGCGGCCGATCCGCCGCTTCGCCCACGCCGTCGAGCGGCTCGACCACGATCACGGCGCGCCCGAGGTGACGCCGGAGGGACCCGCCGAGCTTCGCCTCACCGCGCACGCGCTGAACGCCATGCGCCGCAACCTGCACGCCAACTTGCGCGAGCGGTCCGCGATGATCGGCGCGATCGCGCACGACCTGCGTACCCCGCTCGCGCGCATCGCCTTCCGGATCGAGCGCGCACCGCCCGCGATCCGCGACCCGGTGCTCGCCGACATCGAGCAGATGCGCGAGATGGTCGCTGCGACCATCGGCTTCGTCCGCGACGGCGCAGGCGTCCGCGAGAGGAAGCCCGTCGATCTGGGCGCGCTCGCCGCGCGGCTGGTGGCGCAGGCGCGTGATACCGGCTCGGCGGTGAGCGCCGGCACGCTCGAACCGGTGACCGTCGCGGGCGATCGCTCGGCGATGGAGCGGCTAATCCAGAACCTGCTCGACAACGCCGTCGCGTACGCGGGCGGCGGCGAGCTGGCGGTCGTGCGGGTGGGCAAGGGGGCGCGGCTCACCGTCGCCGATTCCGGTCCGGGCATCGCGGAGCAGGCGCTGGAGGCGATGTTCGAGCCCTTCGCGCGCGAGCCGTCGCGGGGCCGCGCTACCGGCGGCGTGGGCCTCGGCCTCGCCATCGCGCGCTCGGTCGCGCAGGCGCACGGCGGCACGATCACGGCGACGAACCGCGAAGGCGGCGGGCTGATCGTCGCGGTGACATTGCCGACCGGCTGATCGCCACGCGACGCCCGGAACTCGCGCCTCCGATCGCGCGCTTCCTCGTCATGACCACCGCATCCGCGCCGGCGCTGCTCCATGTCGCGCTCCAGGACATCCACGCCGGCAAGATCGACGCGGCGGAGCGCCTGCTCGTCCTCGCGGCGGCGTGCGACGATCCCGCGCTGGCCGAGATCGTTCGTGCCGAGGCTCTTCGCGCCGCCGGGCAGGCGCGGCGGATCCGCGACGCGGGGGTCGACGTCTCCGGGCCGGCCAATCTCTGGATGGCGGGGATACTGGAGGACGCGGAGCGCGACACGCGGCAGACGCAGCCGGGACGGCTTCTCGACGTCGCGCTGGTCGGCGCGATCCGCAAGGCCAAGGCCGCCGAGATCGTCTCGTCGGAGACCGCGATCGCACTGGCGCGTGAGGTCGGGGTAACCGATCTGCTCGCGGTCTCCGAAGAGAACCTCGGCGAGGAGATCGAGACGGATCGCAGCCTCAAGGCACGACTGGCGGCGTTGACGGGGGTCGCCGCCACCAGCCGCTGACCGCTTGGTCTACCCGCTGTTCCGTAACGCCGTCGCGATCGCGTTGATCGAGAGTTCGATGCCCTCGCGGATGCGGGGATCGTCCTCGCCGGCGCGATGGCGCTTGAGAAGCTCGACCTGGAGGAGGTTGAGCGGCTCGATATAGGGCAAGCGCAGTCGGATCGACGCGTCGAGCGCCGGGTTGCGCTCCAGCAGTTGCGTCTGCCTCGTCACGGCGAGCAGCCCATCGTGCGCGCGCTGCCAGCCGTCGCGGATGCGGCCGAAGGTGGCCGCGCCATGCTCGTGATCTTCGACCAACGCCAGATAATGCTCGGCGATCGCCAGGTCCGACTTGGCGAGCACCTGCTCCATGTTGGCGAGCGTGGTGGCGAGGAATGGCCAAGCCTCGTGCATCTCGCGCAGCAGCCCGATGTCGGTACGGCTCAGCGCGTGACCGACGCCGTACCAGCCCGGCAGCATGATCCGCGCCTGCGCCCAGGAGAACACCCACGGAATCGCGCGCAGATCCTCGATGCGATCGGACTTGGTGCGGCTTGCCGGGCGTGAGCCGATCTTCAGGCCGGCGATCTCGGGCAGCGGCGTGATCTGTCGGAAGAAGGTGCGGAAGCGATCGTTGCCGTAGACGAGGTCGCGATAGGCGGCGAAGGCATCCGCGCTGATCGCACCCATCGCGGCGGCGAAGCGGGCATGGTCGGCATCCGAGAGCGTTGGCGCCTCCAGGCTCGCGAGCAGCGTCGCCGATGCCATCGCCTCCAGGTTGGCGGCCGCGCTCTCGGGCGTGCCGTACTTGGCCGCGATCACCTCGCCCTGTTCGGTGATGCGGATGCGGCCCTGCACGGTGCCCGGCGGCTGTGCGCGGATCGCCGCGAAGGACGAGCCGCCGCCGCGCCCCACCGCACCGCCGCGCCCATGGAAGAGCTGCATGGCGACGCCGGCTTCGGCGAACACCGGCGCCAGCGCGCGGCTCGCCTGGTGGAGCGACCAGACCGAGGTGAGGTAACCGCCGTCCTTGTTGGAGTCCGAGTAGCCGACCATCACCTCCTGGTGTCCGCGCGCCCCCGCCAAAGCGGCGATCTCCGGCAGCGCGAACCAGTCGCGCATGATCTCCGGCGCGCGTTCCAGGTCGCCGATCGTCTCAAACAGCGGCACCGCCATGATCGCGGCGTCGAGCGCTCCGCCGTCCGTGCCCGGCCGGTAAAGCCCCGCTTCCTTCAGCAGGATATGCACCTCCAGCATGTCCGACACGCTGTCGGCCTTGGAGATGTTGTAGATGCGGAGGCAGGCCGGGCCGTAGCGCGCATGCGCCTCCGCCGCCGCCTGCACGATCGCGAGCTCGGATCGCGTCTCGTCGGAGTAGCGCCCCCAGGCGCTTGACAGCGGGCGCGCGCTGGCGAGTTCGCGGCGGAGCAGCGCGACGCGGGCTTCCTCGCCGAGCGCGCGATAGTCCGCCTCCACGCCCGCCGCCGCCAGCAACTCGGCGACCACGCGCTCGTGGACGTCGGCGTTCTGGCGCAGGTCGAGCGTGGCGAGATGAAAGCCGAACGTGTCCACCGCCCGGACGATGCGCGACAGCGCGCCCCCTGACGCCATCGCGCCCCCTGGCGCGCCGATCGACTGCGCAATAACAACTAGATCGCGGCGGAAGGCGGCGGGATCGGCATAGGGCTCGCCCGCGATCCGGGCGGGGTGGGGCGGGCGATGCCCGACGATCTCCTCGTAGGTGGCGGCAAGCCGCGCATAGATGCCGGTGAGCGCGCGCCGATACGGCTCGTCGTCTCGGGTGTGGCTTTCGTCGCGCGCGTTCTCGGCGAGCGCCGCCAGGCCCTCGCTCACCACCGCCTGCTCGGTCGACACCGACAGCTCCGCGCCGAGCGCGTGGACCTGATCGAGGTAGGAGGCGAGCACCGCCTCCGCCGATCGCGCGAGCGTGAGCCGTAGCGTGTCGGCGGCGACGTTAGGATTGCCGTCGCGATCGCCGCCGATCCAGTTCCCAACCGTCACGAAGGAAGGCACCCGCCGCCCCACGGCGCGATCCCAACGCGCGTAGAGCGCGGGCAGCGCGGGCAGGAACACGTCGCGCAGGTAGGCGAGCGCTGTATCAATCTCGTCGGCGACGTAGAGTCGCTCGCGCCGGAGCGCGCGCGTCTGCCACAGCAGCGCGATCTGCCGCGCGATCGCATCCTCAACGAGGTCGCCGTCCGCCGTCTCGGCGGCGCCCGTGTCGCGCATCGCCATCAGCTCGGCGATGCGGTTGCGGTGATCGATGACGCTCTTGCGGCGGACTTCGGTGGGGTGCGCGGTGAGCACCGGTACCACCAGCGCGCGGTCGAGCAGCGCCGCGACGCGATCGGCGTCGATACCTTGCCGGGCCAGCGTCGCGAGCGCGTGCGCGACGTCGGCCTGCGGCTCGGCGGCGACGCCCTGCCGATCCTCGGCGAGGTTGGCGAGCATCGAGAACAGGCCGAATCCGCGCACGAAGGCGAGCGCGTCGTCGAGCCCGAGCGCGTCGAGCCCGCTGTCCACCCCATTCGGCTCGACCAGTCCACGCGCGCGATCGACCGAAGCCGAGCGGATATACTCGATCCTGCGGAACAGCGCCTCGCCGCCATAGGCGCGGATGACGTCGCCAAGCAGGCGCCCAAGAAAGCGGATATCGGCGGTCTGGGTGAGCTGCGGCGTCTCGATCATGCCGCCATGCTGCGACGCACAAGCGGGCTTGGCAAGGCGAGCATTGCGGGTGACGCCGCCCGGCCTATGTTCGCCGGCAATGCGCGAGGCAGCCCCCATCCTGTCGATCCGGGGCGTGGCCAAGCGCTACAAGTCGGGAACCGAGGCGCTGAAGCCCGTGGATCTCGATATCCGGCGCGGCGAGATCTTCGCGCTGCTCGGCCCGAACGGCGCCGGCAAGACGACGCTGATCTCGATGATCTGCGGATCGGTGCGGATGAGCGCGGGCACCGTGATCGCAGACGGCCACGATACGGTACGCGACTATCGCGCCGCGCGCGCGAAGATCGGGCTGGTGCCGCAGGAGCTTAGCATCGACATCTTCGAGCGTGTCGAGGATGTCGTGGCATTCAGCCGCGGGCTGTTCGGCCAGCCGCGCGATCCCGCGCGGATCGAGGCGGTGCTGCGGTCGCTGTCGCTGTGGGACAAGCGCCAGGCGAAGCTGCTGGAGCTTTCGGGCGGCATGAAGCGGCGCGTGCTGATCGCCAAGGCGCTGGCCCACGATCCGACCATCCTGTTCCTCGACGAGCCGACCGCCGGCGTCGACGTGGGGCTCAGGCGCGACATGTGGGCGCTGGTTCGGCAACTGCGCGACGATGGCGTCACCATCATCCTCACCACCCACTATATCGAGGAGGCGGAGGAGATGGCGGATCGCATCGGCGTCATTGATCGCGGCGAGCTCAAGCTCGTCGAGGACAAGGACGTGCTGATGCGCCGGCTGGGCAAGCAGACGCTGACGCTGGAGCTGGAGCGTCCGATCGAGCGGCTGCCCGACGGCCTGGAGGTCGACGGGCTCGGACTGGACGATAACGGCTGCCGCATCCGCTACGTCACCGGCGGCGGGGCGGAGGCGTTGTCCGTGCCCGAGCTGATCCGCAGGCTCGATCGGGCCGGCGTCGCGATCCGCACGATTGACACGCGGCGCTCGACGCTGGAGGACATCTTCGTCGAACTGACCGGGGGCAGGGCGTGAACCGCGCCGGCATCGCCGCCATCTATCGCTACGAGATGGCGCGCTGGCTCCGCACGCTGGGCCAGAGCCTCGCCACACCGGTCATCACCACTTCGCTCTACTTCGTGGTGTTCGGGGCGGCGATCGGCGGGCGGATGCAGCCGATCGATGGCGTGCCCTACGGCGCCTTCATCGTGCCCGGCCTCGTGCTGCTGTCGGTGATGACGGAGAGCGTGTCCAACGCGTCCTTGGCAATCTATCTGCCGAAATTTGCGGGCACGATCGGGGAAATACTGTCCGCACCGATGAACGCGTTTGAACTGCTGATCGGCTATGTCGGCGCGGCGGTGACGAAGTCGGTGATCGTGGGCTCGCTGACGTTGCTGGTGGCACGCGCCTTCGTGCCGTTCGGGGTGATACATCCGGGCTGGATGGTGGCGTTCCTGCTGCTGATCGCGGTCAGCTTCTCGATGTTCGGCTTCATCGTCGGGCTGATCGCGCAGAGCTTCGAGCAGTTGCAGGTGGTGCCGCTGCTGGTGCTGTCACCCTTGGGGTTCCTCGGCGGCAGCTTCTACGCGCTGTCGATGTTGCCCGAGCCGTGGCGGACGATCGCCTACTTCAACCCCGTCGCCTATCTGCTGTCGGGCTTCCGCTGGGCCTTCTACGAGACGAGCGACATCGGCATCGGCGTGAGCCTCGGCGCGACCTTCCTGTTCGCAGGCGCTTGCCTGGCCTTCCTGACGTGGGTGTTCAGGACGGGATGGCGGCTGAAGCCCTAAGCGGCGCTCACGCCTCCAGCGGTACGTCCCAGTAGAGCCAGTCGCGCCAGCTCTCGTGGAGGTAGTTGGGCGGGAAGCGCCGGCCGTTCTCCTGCAAGGCCCAGCTCGTCGGGCGCGCAGGCGGGCTTGCCAGCATCATGCGCGCCTGGCGCGGCGTGCGGCCGCCCTTCCTGAGGTTACACGGCGCGCAGGCGGTGGCGACATTCTCCCACGTCGTGCGCCCACCTTGCGCGCGCGGCACGACGTGATCGAAGGTGAGATCGTGCCGACAACCGCAATATTGGCAGGAGAAGTTGTCGCGCAGGAACAGGTTGAAGCGCGTGAAGGCGGGCCAGGCCGACGGCCTCACGAACTGGCGCAGCGCGATCACCGAGGGCAGCTTCATCGTCGCAGACGGCGAGTGGACCTCTCGTTCGTAGCTGGCGACGATGTCGACACGTTCGAGGAACACCGCCTTGATCGCCGTTTGCCATGGCCACAGCGACAGCGGGTAATAGGACAGCGGCGTGTAGTCCGCGTTGAGGACGAGTGTGGGGCAGCTCTCGGGATGTCGGATGAGATCAGGATGATACATGGAACGGCAGTGCCTCCGCTGACCCGAGCGGACGCCCCACGCCTGTCCCTGTCGCACCCAGGGACGCTTGCACCGGGGCGGCGCTCGCGTCTCCGTCTGACGTCGCCCCGATGCCCGACCGGCGTGACGGAAGCATGACAGCATCTTACGCCCCGCCTGGTCAAGTCGTGACGCGCTTCGCGCCGAGCCCGACGGGGCGCCTGCACCTGGGCCATGCCGCGTCTGCGCTGCGCGCCCACGATTATGCGCGGGCACGGGGTGGACGCTTCCTGCTGCGCATCGAAGACATCGATCCCGGTCGGTCTCGCGACGCGTTCGTGGCGGGGATCGAGGAGGATCTCCGCTGGCTGGGCCTGGTTCCCGACGGGCCGGTGTGGCGGCAATCGACGCGGATGGACGTCTATGCGGAGGCGCGGGAGCGACTGCGCGGATCAGGCCTTCTCTACGCCTGCTTCTGCACGCGCGCCGACATCGCTGCGGCGGCCACGGCGCCACATGGCCCCGAGGGGATCGTCTATCCGGGCACCTGCCGCGCGTTGCCGGCGGAGGAGGTCACGCGGCGCCTGCGCGATGGCTGTCCGCATGCCTGGCGGCTCGCCGTCGACCGGGCATCCGGAAGCGCCGGCCCGCTGACCTGGCATGACGAGCATGTCGGCACAATCCGCTGCGATCCGAAGCTCTTCGGCGACGTCGTTCTCGCACGCAAGGAGGTGCCGACGTCCTATCATCTCGCCGTCACCGTCGACGATGCCGCGCAAGGGGTGACCGACGTGGTGCGCGGTCGCGACCTGTTCGAGGCGACCCACGTCCACCGTCTGCTCCAGGCGCTGCTCGGCCTGCCGACCCCGCGCTACCGTCACCACCCATTGACGCTCGACGCCGACGGCCGGAGGCTCGCCAAGCGTCACGGCGCCCCTGCGCTGGCGGCGCTCCGCGAGGGCGGGGGGGACGCGGAAACGATCCTTGTTGCCCTGCGCGCCGATATCGCGCGCTCCTGCTCGCCATCGGGTGACCGGGCCACTATATCTGCGCTATGACCACGATCCTCTCCATCCTCGTCGTCCTCTTCGCGATCGGTGCGCTCGCGGCGCTCGTGCGGGGCGTCATCGTCTTCATCCGGACGACCGACGCCGAGTTGCGCTCGAACACGGTCGGGCCGTCGCAGTCGAGCCTCAAGCAGAACAAGATGATGTGGCGGCGCATCCAGTTCCAGGCGCTGGCGGTGATCGGCGCGGTGCTGCTGCTGATGCTGGCGCACCCGCACGCCTGACGCGGTGACCCATGGTCAAGCTCAACCGCATCTACACGCGCACCGGCGACTCCGGGACAACCGGGCTGTCGGATGGTTCGCGGGCACCCAAGGACGATCCTCGCATAGAGGCGATCGGCGACGTCGACGAGGCGAACAGCGCGATCGGCGTCGCGCGCCTCCACGCGGCGGGCGAGGCCGACGCGATGCTCGCCCGCATCCAGAACGAGATGTTCGATCTCGGTGCCGATCTCGCCACGCCGGGCAACGATTTCGCCCCTTCGGCCATGGCGTTGCGGATCGTGCCCGCGCAGGTCGGCCGGCTGGAGTGCGAGATCGACGCGATGAACGAGGGGCTGGCGCCGCTCTCCTCTTTCATCCTGCCGGGCGGCTCGGCGGCGGCCGCGCACCTCCATGTGGCGCGTGCCGTCACGAGGCGGGCGGAGCGGCGCGCGGTGGCGGCGTCGCGCGCCGGAGCCGCGCTCAACCCGGCGGCGCTCGCCTATTTGAACCGGCTGTCGGACCATCTCTTCACGCTCTGCCGGATACTGAACGACGGTGGCGCGCGCGATGTGCTGTGGAGGCCGGGCGCGACCCGTTAGGTTTGTGGCTGCAACCCGGGCGCGCCCGGCGACGTTCTGGTGGCGAGAGGGGAAGACATGGCCGGGACGATCGAGGCGTATGCGCCAGCGGGCGGGCCCCGCCTGGCCGATCTGGCGCGCTTCCAGAAGGTCCGCGCGCTGAGCCTCGCGCTCGCCGCCGACCTGTCCGACGCCGATGCGAGCGCGCAATCGATGCCGGACGCGTCGCCCGCTAAGTGGCACCTCGCGCACACGAGCTGGTTCTTCGAGACCTTCGTGCTGCGCGATCACGTGCCCGGCTACGTGGCGCACGATTCCGCCTGGGCCTTCCTGTTCAACAGCTACTACGAGGCCGAGGGAGATCGCATCGCGCGCGCCGAGCGGGGAATGCTCACCCGGCCCTCGCTCGATCATGTCCGCGCCTACCGCGCCCATGTCGATGCGGCGCTCGCTGCGGCGTGGCCGACGCTGCCCGAGCCCGCGCGCGTGCTGGTCGAGCTTGGCTGCCACCACGAGGAACAGCATCAGGAGCTGCTGCTCACCGACCTGCTTCACCTCTTCTCCCGCAACCCTCTGGCGCCCGCCGCCTGGCCGGCGCGGCTGCGCTTCGCGTGTCCCCAGCCCGGCCCGATCCGGTGGATCGAGGGCGGAACGGGCGAGGCGCGGATCGGCCACGCCGGTGGCGGCTTCGCCTTCGACTGCGAGGGGCCGGAGCATGGCGTTTGGCTGCACCCCCACGCGCTCGCCGATCGCCTCGTCACCAACGCGGAGTGGCGCGCCTTCATCGACGACGGCGGCTACCGAACCGCCGGCCTGTGGCTATCGGACGGCTGGGCCTGGGTGCGGAGCGAAGGTGTCGAGGCGCCCGCCTACTGGCGGCGCGACGAGGCGGCCGAATTCTCGATGCGCTTCGCGCTCGACGGGCTGGGCAAGATCGATCCCGCCTCGCCTGTCCGTCACGTCAGCTACTATGAGGCGGACGCCTACGCGCGCTGGGCGGGCGCGCGGCTACCCACCGAGGCCGAGTGGGAGACGGCGGCGGCCGGGCTCGATCCCGCCGCCGGCACCTTCCTTGACGGCGCCGGCGCGATCGGGACGCTGCCGGCGCCCGAGGGCGAGGGGCTCCGGCAGATGTTCGGCGACGCGTGGGAGTGGACGGCGTCCGCCTACCTGGCGCATCCCGGCTTCCGCGCGGTGGAAGGCGCCGTGGGCGAGTATAACGGCAAGTTCATGTCGGGGCAGTTCGTGCTGAAGGGCGGCTCCTGCGCCACGCCGCGCGGCCATGCGCGCGCAAGCTACCGCAACTTCTTCTACCCGCACCAGCGCTGGCAGTTCACCGGCGTGCGGCTGGCGAAGGATCTGTGAGCGAGCGCCAAGGGGCCGACCCCCGCTTCCGAGCCGACATGCTCGCCGGCCTGCGTGCGCGGCCACGGGCGGTGCCGGCGCGATGGTTCTACGATCGGCGCGGCTCCGAGCTGTTCGAGGAGATCACGCGCCTCCCCGAATATTACCCGACGCGCACCGAGCGCGCGATTCTGGAGGCGCATGCCGGCGACGTCGCGCGACTGGCGGGGCCGGGCCGGGCGGTCGTCGAGTTCGGATCGGGATCGTCGGCCAAGACGCCGCTGCTGCTCGCCGCCGTGGCACCCGCCGCCTACGTGCCGATCGACATATCGGGCGAGTTCCTGCGCGAATCGTCGGAAGAGCTGGGCACACGCTTTCCCGGTCTTCCGGTGCTGCCCGTCGAGGCGGACTTCCTACGTCCGCTGGCGCTGCCGCAGGAAATCGACGCGCGGGAGCGGCTGGGCTTCTTCCCCGGTTCGACGATCGGCAACATGGGCGCGGTAGCCTCCGTCGACCTGTTGCGCGCGATGGCGGCGACGCTCGGATCGGGATCGATGCTGCTGATCGGGATCGACCGTGTGAAGGATCCCGCCACTTTGGTGGCCGCCTACGACGACGCGGCCGGGGTGACTGCGGCGTTCAACCTCAACCTGCTGGAGCGCGCCAATCGCGAGCTCGGCGGCGACGTGCCCGTCGATGCCTTCCGCCACGTCGCGATCTGGAACGACGAGGCGAGTCGGATCGAGATGCACCTGGAGGCGGTGCGCGACATTGCCTTCACGCTCGGCGGTGACGCGTTCGCGATGCTGGCGGGCGAGACGATCCACACCGAGAACAGCCACAAATATGGGCCGCGCGACGCGCGCCTGCTGCTCCGCTCCGCCGGCTGGGCGCCGCTCGCCGAGTGGACCGATCCCGACGATCGCTTCGCGCTAATCCTGGCTGAGGCGCGTACCGAGCCGGCGGCGCCCTGAGCCGTTCAACGTCGCTTCAGTCGTGCGCGTCAGGATGAACGGGAAAGCACAGGGAACGGCGATGCGCCTGTCCCGCCTCGTTCTACCCGTCGCGGCGATCGTCGCGCTGGTGCTGCCGCCTATGCCCAACGCCCGGTGACCCAAACTGCTGAATACCGCCTGCCCGACGGCGGCGTCGCGCGCGTGCGCTACGCCGGCGACGTGCCGCCGCGCCTGATCGTCGTGCCGGCGGGCGAACTCGCCGCCGCATCGCCCTTCGCGATGCTCGATCAGGTCGCCGCGATGATGAACGCGCGGGCCAATGCGATGTTCGCGCAGATCACCGATATCCAGCAAGCGGCGCCGCGCGGCGCCGTACCCGCCCGCGTGCCCGCCGGCGTCCAGTGCGCGGGCGTCTCGCCCAGGTTCCGCACCGTCTTCGAGAGCGTCTCCAGGAACGGCTGCACTGCCACCACAGCGTCGGGCGCGCCGGCCGCCAGCATGTTGAACTCGCCGCCGCCGCGAACCGGCATGATCGGGTAGGGCCGCGTCACCGTTGCCGGTGCCTCCAACTTCACGAACATAAGGCCGCTGGCAGGTACTACCGCGCCGAACGGTGGGTGCGGGCGTGCCGGCCCGGGGCTGATCGGCTGATCCGAACTCATCGGGCGCTCCCGACCGCGTCCCGGTAGTCGGGCGCGTTCCAGTAGAAGGGGCGGAACTCGACAATCCGCCCTTCGCGGACGCGCACGACCTGCGCCATGGGCGCGTTAATTGTCGAGCCGTTCACTCGCGAGCGGGTGACCAGCCGGCAGATGGCCACAGCCGTGTCGCCTGACGCTACCAACTGGCGGTCCTTCACCTCCAGCGCGTCGAACGCCTCGCTCATCTGGCGCGCCCAGTCCTCGTAGCCGGCATGGCCGTAGAACTCGCCGCCCCAGGGCAGGTCGGGCGACTGGTGCAGTACCACGTCCGGGGCGAGCGTCTCGGCCAGCGGCGCGAAGCTGGCGCCGCCTCGCGCGCCGCCCGCAGCCATGTAGTTGGCTTCCGCCGCATAAAAGCGCTCGAGCGCGGCGACGGGGGCGGAGTCCGCCGTAGCTTCGGCGCGGTCTGTGCGGAGCGGCTCGAACACCTTCATCTCGCGCGGCGCCCGCAGAAGTTCGGGCAGGCGCGCCTCGTAGCGGGCGCGGTAAGGCCGGCGCATCTGCACGGCAAAATAATCTGCCCGGTCGCGCCACGTCTCCTGGAGCATGAACAGCCCCGCATCGTCCGCGCTCCGGTGAAGCACGGTGTCCACGAAGGTCGGCTCGTGGCGCATTTGGTCGCTCACCTCGTAGACCAGAGCAAGGTACTCGGCCTCGCAGCCCGCCTTGATGGGCACGGTCGTCAGAAGGACGAAGGTGTCGTCCCTCATCACGCCCCCCTTCAAAGCCTGACCTCGCCACCGTCCGGATCGGGGTGGAACACCGCCTCGCCGCCGCTGCGAAAGGTGGCCGCCGTGCCGAAAGTGTCCTCCATGAACTGCATGTAGGTCACCCGCCCGCCGCTCATCCGTGCCAGGATAGCGAAGGGCGACGTCACCACCTTGGCAAGCGTGGTGGACCGGTAGGTAAAGCGGCCGAATACCGCCGCCCTGTCCTCGGATTCGAGGACGTCCTCGATCTCGAAACCCTCGTTGGTCCAGTAGCGTCCCACCCGGGCATAGGTGTCGACCACCGCCTGCGGCCCGCCCCGGCTGGTTCCGGCCCAAGGCATCAGCCGTTTCAGGTCGGGGTTGTCGTAAGCCAGCGATACGTAGGTGGCGTCGGGTGCCACGAGTTCGCTGACCGACTGCAGATCAGTAGGATTTTCCAGGATAGCGCGAACGATCTGCGCTGGTGTCTTGCTCATGCGCCCGTCTCCAAGCTGGACATATGGAACATACATTCTACATATACCGTGTCGACGGCAGCGCAAGCAGTCGGGCGCAGGAAGGTTTGCCATGACGCATGAAGACGGGATGCAGGCACGCCAGCGGATCGGCGTCGAGTGGTCGAAAAGCCGGCCGGACGCCGAGGGCGTGGACCTCGCGGTCGACCGAATGATCCCCATTCGGCAAGTGCTGGAGCGGTTCTACGCCGCGGAGGACGCCTACATGACAGCCGAGCGGCCCAAGTTCGCGCCCATCGCCGCCATTCTTCATTCCGAGTGCCTGCTCCGTCAGCCGGCGGCACTGCCCTATGGCGGCGAGTGGCGCGGCCATGCCGGCTTTGAACGGTGGATGAGGGCCTTTCGCGAGACTTGGTCGTCCCTGTCCGTCCAGAACGCCCGCATCTTCCAGGGAGAGGACGAGGCGGTGGTGTTCAGCCGCTCGCACGTGCAGGCGGTCGCGCGCGCCACGGGTCGGCGAGCCGACTGGCTGCTCCTGCAGCAGGTCGTGTTCCGCGATGGACTGATCCTGCGCCTGGAGCCGTTTCACTGGGACACTGCGGCGATCTTGCCCGCGCTGAGCGCGTCCGGCGCGGCACCGAACGCAGCGGCGCCATCCGAAAACGAGCCCTGATGGCGCGCACGGGACGCCCCCGCGGATTTAACCGGGACGCGGCGCTCGCCGGCGCCCTGAACGCGTTCTGGCGACACGGCTATCAGGCCGCCTCGCTGGAGCGCTTGCGCGAGGCGATGGGCGGGCTTTCCGCGGCGAGCTTTTACGCTGCCTTCGGGTCGAAGGAGGCGCTCTACCGGGAAGCGCTGGCGCGGTACGTCGCCACCCACGGGCGCGTGCTCGACGCATTGCGCGACGAGCGTCTCGCGCCGCGCGAGCGGATTGAGCGCGCGCTGCGGAGCTCGGTCCGCATGCAGACCGACCCATCCCATCCTGCCGGCTGTCTGGTCGCCTTGTCGGCGCTGCCGGGCGGGGCAGACGACAACGCCCTGAACGCACTAACCGCGGCCGAGCGCGCCGCCAACCGGGCTGCGATCGCCGCCTGCGTCCGCGCCGGGATCGAAGGCGGAGAGCTGCGGCCGGAAACCAACCCGACGGGACTGGCGACGCTGCTGGAAGCCTTGCTCCTGGGCGTCTCGACCCAGATCATCGACGGCGTCCCCGCCCGCGCTCTGGACGGCGCGATAACCGCGGCTTTAGTCGCGTGGGACAGTGCGCGTTCGCACCAATCGGTTTGACTGCTGGCCATGCCATCAATCCCTATGGTCGCTACGCGTCCAAATCCTGATCGACCGACCGGCACGCGAGCTGGCAACGTGCCTTGGGGATGCGGCCGATCGCCATTCCGTTTGCCGCACCTGAACAGATGGTCGGAGTTGAGGGCCAAGAGACCGTCGGGGATGGTCGGGATCCGGTTGCAACGGCTAGTGCCGTCACCTCCGTCCATCAGCGACTTTCCGGAGCACTCGCGACAGCTCCTCGATCGAGTAGGGCTTTTGCAGAAGTTCAAACCCGTGTGTGCCATCCTTGGCGAGGACAGTGCTGTAGCCGCTCGTGAGGATCACCGGCAGAGTCGGGTACTTGCGCTTGACCTCTCGACCCAGCTCTATGCCTGACATCCCCGGCATGACCACGTCGGAGAAGACGACGTCAAACCGCTCGCCGCCACCGCCTAGCTCCACCAGAGCACTCGGCCCGTCGACCGCGAGCACGGTATCGTAGCCCAGCTCTGACAGCGCCTGGGTCGCAAACGTGCCGACCTCGGCATTGTCCTCGACGACCAGAATGCAGGAGCCCTCGCCGATGCTGGGCGAACGACCAAGGTCGTCGTCGGCTTCGGCGCGGTCGGCCGGCACGGCGCGCGGCAGGTACAGCGTGAACGTCGCGCCGTGTCCCCGTGCGCTCTCGACAACGATGTCGCCGCCGGATTGCTTTGCGAAGCCGAACACCTGGGAAAGGCCGAGCCCCGTTCCCTGACCGACGCCTTTGGTGGTGAAGAAGGGTTCGAAGATGCGGTCGATCTGATCCTCGGCGATGCCGGTGCCCGTGTCGGTGATGCCGATGGTCACGAAGTCGCCCGGAACGGCCGGGTGAGCGCGCATCGCTGGCATCCCGGTCGCGTAGCCGACCCTGATCGTCAGGTCGCCTTCGCCGTTCATGGCGTCGCGCGCGTTCACCGCCATGTTGACAATCGCGGTGTCGAACTGGCTTCGGTCCGCGTTGATGAAGCAGGCGTACTCGGCGATCAGCGTCGCGATCCGGATCCGCGGTCCCGCCAGCGTGGCGACCATTTCGGTAACGGCGCGCACGCTCTCGCCCGCGTCGAACACCTCGGGCTTTAACGCCTGACGACGTGCGAAGGCGAGCAGCTGACTGGTCAGCTTG
This sequence comes from Sphingomonas sp., assembly GCF_965200105.1. Classification (GTDB taxonomy): domain Bacteria; phylum Pseudomonadota; class Alphaproteobacteria; order Sphingomonadales; family Sphingomonadaceae; genus Solisphingomonas. Next base: position 1,167,450 of record NZ_CBDATN010000002.1, on the reverse strand, counting down.
GTCGCGCGATCGGCGGTCTCGGCGATAGCGTTGATGTAGCGGGCACGTTTCTCGTCGGACAAACCTGGACGGCGCAGGAGGTCGACCGAACCGCGGATCACGGTCAGGAGGTTGTTGAAGTCATGTGCGACGCCGCCGGTCAGCTGGCCCACAGCTTCGACCTTCTGGCTCTGGCGCATGCGCTCCTCCGCCGCCAGCAGGGCGTCGTGCTGCACCTTCTCGTCGGTAACGTCGCGAGCGACGCAGTAGAGCATGCCTTCGGCGCTTACCGCGGTCCAGGAGAACCAGCGATAGCTGTCATCCTTTGCTCGGAACCGGTTTTCGAAACGAAGCGTCGTCGAGCCGGAGACGAGGTTGGCTATCTCATCTCGTGTCCGGTCGCGATCGTCGGGATGCTCCATCCACTTGGACGTGCGGCCGAGCAGTTCGTCCTCCGACCAGCCGAGGATGTCGGTCCAAGCCGGGCTGATCCGGATCCAGCGGCCCTGCTGGTCGGCTATCAGGAACGGATCGCGCGAGAGCTTCCACAACCGGTCGAGTTCGGTCGTCCTCGCCTCGACCTCCTCCTCCAGCCGCTCGTTCAGCGTCTTGAGCTGCGTCTCCGCCTTGCGGCGCGCGGTGATGTCGTTGAACAGGATCGCGACCCGGTGATCCGCCGGGTCGTCAATCCGATAGGCGTGGACGTCGTACCACCGTCCGAGTTCGGCCGCCTCGTTTTCGAAGCGGACCGGCTCGCCCGTCAGTGCAACGCGGCCATAGATGTCGAACCAGTGCTGCTCGTGGTCGGGCTTTAGGTCGCGCATCCACGCGCCTTCCGTTCCCGTCATGCCGGTCTGCTTCTCGAAAGCCCTGTTGAACTCGATGAAGCGGTAATCCTCGGCCTGGCCGGCTTCGTCGACCTTCAACTCGATAATGCAGAAACCGGCCTCGATCGTGTCGAATAGCGAGCGGTAGCGCGCTTCCCGGCTGTCCAGCTCGGCCGCCACCAACTCTTTCGCCGCAGCGTCCTCGGCCACTCGATGGGCGATGCCGCCGAACGTCGCCAGTTCCGACAGGGTGCGCGCGTCGCTGCCGTCGAACTGCTTACCTTCCTCGTGGTGGACGACCCACAGCGTCCCGACCGGCGCTCCGACATCGACGTACATCGGCACCATCAGCACCTCGCCGATTGGGCTCCCCGGCTCCAGCTCCAGATAAGCGCGCTCCGGCCGCGACATGAGAATCGGCTTGTTAAAGTCGAGCGCCATCCCGCACGGGCTGCTGGCACGAGGCATGGTGCTGCCGATGAAGGGTGCAAAGCGGCCGGTCAGGTCTCGCCAGCGGAAGACGCCGGGCTCGCCATCCTGCTCTTCCTCGACACTGATCCCGGCAGATTCGGCGCCGGTGAGCTCCTGAGCCAAGTCAACCAGCCTCGGCAGCACCGACTGAGGTGCCTCAACCATGCGGCGGGCAAGCTCGGCCAGCGCCGCGCGGTGCCGACGTGGGTCGGTGCCACGTTCGGGGCGCGTTTCGAGCTGGGCGCTGATGTCGATGTCGTCTTCAGTGAGCACGTTGTCTTCCGCAGGGCTTCCGAGCCCGCTCTGTAGCAGGCTGTCCGCGTCAAGGGCGAAAATACATGCAAGCTCGGCAAGCGACCGATTCGAAAAACGGGATAAACAGATGAGGTAGATGGCTTCGCTCACGGCATCGAGGTGCCAGGTGACGTGCTCCCCGAAGCTCTACCAGTCATAACTGGAGTTCGGGGTTGATATGGTGCCTCTCGGGGCGGTGTTGCACAACTCGCCTGGCAGCATCGGCGGGCGTCAGCCCGCCAACACCGCCATGCGGCCGCACATGGTTGTAGTCGTCGCGCCAGAGCCGCAGCGCCGAGCGGTCACGGCCGAGCGACACGAACAGCGTCTCGTTGAGGCATTCGTCGCGCAGACGGCCGTTGAAGCTCTCGACGTAGCCGTTCTGCTGCGGCTCGGTCCCTGCGGCAGCGTCATGGGCGCTCGCGTGCCCATCGCTCGCTTGCGGCCACGCCGGTGCCGCACCCGCAGGTTCTCCTCGCGGTAGAGCTGCAGCAGCTTCTCGTGGTTCATGACCAGCCCCTCGCGAGCCAGCATGATCCCCAGCCGCCGGTAGCCGAAGCGACGGCGTTCCGCCGCGTCTCGCGCAGCCGCGTCCGCAGGTCGCCATCATCACTACGCCGGGGCGCATAGCGCACCGACGTCCTGTACACGCTGAAGATGGTACAGGCCCGACGCTCGCTGATGCCGAACAGCCGCCGAGCATGTTCGACAGCCTTCCGCTCAGCGGCGAGCCTCACCAGTTTTTTTGCCGCAACTTCCTTCAGCACGGCGTTGTCGAGCATGGCGTCCGCCAGCGGCCGCTTCAGCCGGCCGTTCTCCTCCTCGAGCACCTTCAGCTTAGCCAAGCCTGCGACACGTCCATGCCGCCACACGTCCATGCCGCCATACTTGGCTTTCCACGCGTACAGCGTCGCGCTGCTGATCCCGTGCTTCCGGCGTACGTCGGCGGTCTTCATCCCGCCCTCCTGCTCCCGCAGCACCGCGATGACCTGCTCCTGGCTGAACCTGGCCTTCTTCACGTCCGTCTCCTCGCGAAGCCGGATTTAGGGTCAGACTGGCCGAGTTTCAGGGGAGCACGTCACTCCCGTAGCGAAATGCGTGGCGCTCGTCGCCGCTGCACGCCGGACTTGCGGGCGGACCGGCGCCTGATGGAAGTCGACGCGGACGCTCGCATGAGCAATCAGAACCTGTCAGTCGAGCGCTGCAGCGAGGTGACGGTCACCTGCAGGTACGATCCAGTCGAACTGGAGCGATGCATGGCAGGAACGCCGCTCTGAGCGCCGGCGTGCTCCGGTGATCGGTGAACTGCACCTCGGAGGCGACCTGGCAAGTGATGATTTCCTATTTGCAGCGGTTACCGAGACCCGGTGCCGTGTTCATGGCAGGGATCCCGGGTGCCGGCCGCACGGAGCATGGTACGGCGGGCAAGTAGATCGCCCGTCCGAACCAGTCGCATAGGGCATTTTCTCGATCTGACGGCGGGGCCTGCCACGGGAGTGAAAGAGATCGGCCCGACTCTCAGTTCGGGTCGGGCAACGACTGATGTATAAGCGTCCGCGTATTTGAGGTGAGCGCGCAGCAGAATCTCAAAACTTGCGCAGTCGGGTTGAAGCGCGAGCGCATATGACGATCAAGGCGCTGACTCGTGTTGCTGCGAACGCGCCGTCTGCGACATTTTCGGTTCCACTGCTTTACCCTCGTTCCGCAACTTGGCCGCCAGCCGGCGATAAGTGGACAATGCTTGTCCTACGACTTGATCCATATTGTAGTAGCGGTAGGTCGCGAGACGGCCAACGAAGGTGACATCGCTCTGGGCGATCGCAAGCGCCTCGTAACGCTTGAACAACGCCTGGTTCTCCGCCCGTGGGATCGGATAATAGGGATCCCCCTCCGCACTAGGAATCTCATAGGTGATGCTCGTTTGAGGCGCCTGCTGTCCTGTCAGATGCTTGTATTCAGTAACGCGGGTGTGCGGGACAGAGAGCGCGGGATAGTTGACCACAGCTGCGGGCTGGAACCACTCGGTATCGTGGGTCTCGTGTTGGAACTGCAGCGAGCGGTAGGGCAACTTGCCGTAGCGATAACCGAAATGCTCATCGATCGGTCCGGTGAAGACTAGGTGAGCGTGTGGATAGGCGCCGCGCGCTTCCTCGTAGTCGACGCCGAGCAGCACATCGATATTGGGGTGATCTAGCATCCGCTCGAACATACGCGTGTAGCCTTCCAGCGGCATCGCTTGGAACGTGTCGGTGAAGTAGCGGTCGTCCGTGTTCGTGCGCGTCGGCACGCGCGCAGTGACCGATTTGTCGAGTTCAGAGGGGTCCATTCCCCATTGCTTGCGAGTGTAACCTTGGAAGAAGGTCTCGTAAAGTTCGCGACCGACCTTGGAGATGACCACGTCCGCGCTGGTCCGGATCACATCGACCGGTTCGGCGCGACTCTCTAGATATGCTTCCGCCTCCTCGTCGCTCCGAAGGTCAATGTCGTAAAGCATGTTCAGCGTCGTGCGATTGATCGGCATCGGCACCAGTCGACCATCGACGTCCGCGAGGACGCGATGCTCGTAGGGGCGCCACTCGGTGAAGCGCGACAGATAATCGAAAACGTCCGCCGAATTGGTATGGAAGATGTGCGGCCCATATTGGTGCATCAGGATGCCCGCCTCGTCGTAGCGGTCGTAGGCGTTGCCCGCGATGTGCGGACGCCGGTCGACGACCAGCACCTTCTTGCCGGAGTCCACCGCCAACCGTTCGGCCATCACGGCACCTGCGAAACCGGCGCCTACTACCATGACGTCGTAGCGAACGGGGGCGGTCACCGGCCAGCTAGTTGGCGACACGATCGGCTGCACCTCGTTCTGTCGGGCGACAGCGGTGTCGATCAGGTCCGCCATCCGCTGGAACGTCCGGTCCCACGATCCTTCCGCGAGCACAGCATCGGCGGCATCGCGCCACGAGCCATCGGGACGCAGCGCCAGTGCCTCGTCGCATGCCGCGACGAAAGCTTCGGGAGTCGCGGCGATGCGCACGCCCTCCAACTCGCCGTAGCGGCGGACGACGTCAATGATGGGCGTGGACACAACCGGGCATCCCGCCGCAAGATACTCGGGGGTCTTGGTCGGGCTGATGAAGCGGGTCGCCTCGTTCATCGCGAATGGCATCAGCGCGACATCCCAGCCGCTCATATAGGCGGGAAGCTCGTCGTAGCGCTTGGCTCCCAGATAGTGGATGTTGGGCCGCTTCGGCAGATCGCCGGTGGGGATCTTCACGACCGGTCCGACCATCACCACCGACCAGTTCGGATGCGCGTCGGCGAGAGCTGCGAGCAACTCCAAGTCCATACGCTCGTCGATCACGCCGCAGTAACCTAGCCTGGGCGCGGCGAGATTTGCCTGGTCGACCGGGGCCGCTCCTGCCTCGCGGGCCACGGCGAAATGGGCAACGTCAATGCTGGAAGGAAAGAGATAGGTCGCCGGGTGGCGGTCGCGCTTGGCCTCGAACAGGCTCTCGCCCCCGGCAAACACTAGGTCCGCCTGCTCGATCAGGCAGGTTTCCAGTTCGAGGAGCCTCGGCGGAGCGCCCCTGAACGCCGAGAGTTCGTCCATTGAATCGTACACGACGGACGCCGCCGGCACGCTGCGCGAGAACGGCAGCATCATGGGCGTGTAATACCAACGCACGAACGGTCCGATCTCGCCGGCCAAGTAGGAGGTCAGCAGTTCCTCTATCGCAGCATCGAGCCCAGCCCCGCGGGTGCCCGCCGGGATCACTGGAGTGATGACGACCACGCCCGTGCTGGGGCACGAGGCGATCTCGAGCCGTGCCGCAACTCCGTCATCGGCAAAGCGCGGCTCTTCCCAGAACAGCACGCGGCACCTTTGCGCGAACCGTGCCATGAGGTGCTGCGGCCGTTGCCATACGAAACTCCATCGCAGATGGCTGAAGCACAGGATCGTCGGTTTCGCGTAGGGCGGCGTATGGATTGGGCGTGCTGACATGATCCCGCCTCCCTGTCAGATGAACAGAATGAACCGGCTAAACCGCGCCCAGTTCCAGTAACGCGGCGCGCGTTAATGAAAAAACATGCCGTTATCTATGTTAGCGTGTAGGGGCGCAACCAACTTGCGGGCCGCTCTGTTCAGCCCGGGATTGTGGATTTCTCGGTTGAGGAGGCGGATCATTGCGCGACCTCGAACTGTGGGGCGGTCCCGAATGCACCCTCAATCGGATCGGCGGTGGCTACCGCGACCAATTCGCCGCGTTGGAGCATTACCGACGCAATGGAGACCTGGACCTGTTCGCCGAGCTGGGCCTGGCCGCGATCCGATATCCGGTGCTCTGGGAGGGGATCGCTCCCGAACATCCGGATCATTGCGATTGGACTTGGCCGGACCGACAGTTAGGGCGCCTGGCCGCCACCGACATGCGTGTCATCGCCGGGCTGGTCCATCACGGCGGCGGACCGCAGTACACCAATCTGCTCGATCCCGGTTTCGCCACCGGCCTCGCCGCCTTCGGGGAGCGGGTCGCCGCGCGCTACCCCTGGATCGGTGATTGGACGCCGGTCAACGAACCGGTGACCACCGCGCGCTTCTCGGCGCTCTACGGTTACTGGCATCCTCATCATCGCAGCGAAGCGTCGTTCTGGCTTGCGCTGATCAACCAGGTCGACGGCGTCCGCCTCGCCATGCATGCGATCAGGCGCATCAACCCGTGCGCGCGGCTGATCCAGACCGACGACCTCGGCCGAACCTACGCCACTGTCGCGATGCGCGATCAAGCAGCTTTCGACAACGTGCGGCGCTGGATGAGCTGGGACCTGCTTTGCGGTAAGGTGGATTCCGCTCACCCCTTCTGGGATCGTCTTGCCGCACATGGGTTGGCGGACCGCCTGCGCGCCATCGCCGACGATCCCTGTCCACCTGACATCATCGGCGTGAACCATTACCTGACCAGCGACCGGTTCCTCGACCACCGCCTCGTCCGCTATCCCGCCGCGATCCATGGTGGAAACAGTCGATTGCGCTATGCCGATACGGAAGCGGTGCGTGTGCTCCAGCCGCCGCCGGCGGGGCTGGCCGGGGCCGTGTGCGAGGCGTGGGACCGTTACGGCATTCCCGTCGCGATCACCGAGGTGCATAACGGCTGCACCCGCGACGAGCAGATGCGCTGGATGGCAGGCGCCTGGGATACTGCCACCGCCCTGCGCCAGGACGGCGTCGCGGTGGAGGCGGTCACTGCCTGGTCATTGCTCGGCAGCGAGGGCTGGAACACGCTGCTGCGCGACGACGGGTGCTATGAGGTCGGCGCGTACGATATCGGCGGTGGTGTCCCACGGCCCACCGCGATGGTGCCGCTGCTTCAAGGCCTGCCCCGAGCGGCGAAGCGGCACCCGGTGCTGGCGGGCGCGGGGTGGTGGGAGCGTTCGATCCGGCTGCTCCACCCGCGGGTCTCGCGTCCCGCACCGGTGCGCGCCCATGCCGGGGGAACCGAGCCTCCCGCTCTGCGCGCAACCCCGCCTCTGCTGATCTGCGGCGCCACGGGGACGCTGGGCCGGGCGCTGGCGCGCGCCTGCGTGCATCGCGCAATCCCCCATGTGCTGAGCGCCCGCGCCAATCTCGATCTGGAGGGCGAGGCGAGCATCGCCGCCGCGCTCGACCGGTGCAAGCCATGGGCGGTTATCAACGCCGCGGGCTGGGTGCGCGTCGACGCCGCGGAGGATCTGGAAGTAGCCTGTCGGCGCGTAAACACGCTCGGCGCGGTTGCTTTAGCGCAAGCCTGTGCGGAACGCGAAATTCCTTGTGTCCAGTTCTCCAGTGACCTAGTGTTCGATGGCGCGGCGGCGCGCGCCTATGTCGAGGACGACAGGCCCACGCCGCTCAACGCTTACGGTCGCAGCAAGGCGGCGATGGAGCGTGGCATCGCCGATCTTCCAGGCGCGCACCTAATTATCCGCACCGCCGCCTTCTTCTCGCCCGACGACGATCATAATTTCGCCGTCGTGGTGGCGCGAGCGCTGCAAGAAGGCAGGACGTTCACCGCAGCCGGTGACCAGATCGTATCCCCCAGCTACGTTCCGCATCTCGTCGATCGCGTTCTCGACCTGCTGATCGATGGCGAAATCGGCATCTGGCACTTGGCCAATCGAAATGCGGTGAGCTGGGCGGAGTTTGCCCGGCGGGTCGCCTCGGCGTGCCGGTTGAACGAGCGCCTCGTGATCGATGTACCTGCAGCCGAGCTGGCGCTGCCGGCCCCTCGGCCACCCTGCGTGCCCCTTGCAAGTATACGAGGTTTCGATCTCGGTCCCTTGGACGCCGGGATAGAGCATTTCGCCGAGCGATTGGCCTCGGGAGGCCGCTTGCCAGTGCGATCAGGCTTCGCACCGGCGTGAACATCGCTATGCCGCTCCCAAGCAGAACACCCCGCTCAGGGCTGCCGATGCGCAGTCTTTCAAGTAAAGCCATATTGTTGGCGGCGATACAAAATCTACTGCAATCAGCGCGTGTAACCCGAATGTGGCGAGCGCGGTTATTTCCGCAAAAAGGCCCAACCAGACACTCGCGGGTCGCTTTGAGTTTGCCAGCTACGGACACTGATTTATGTGGCTGCGAGGTTGCATCAGCGGCACTGGTCCTCACGCCTCACGCCAGCGCTTCTCGGAACCAGCTCAGTCCTTGCATCAGCTTCCCCACTGCGGATGGCTCGGGCTGTCCGTAATCGCTTGCGACAGGCACTCGCAGCTCGAACGCTTTGGACCCCGGCTGCGGGGGGATGAACAGCCCGCCGATCGACGCCACAAGCCGCCTCGACAGTCCCAAGCGAAGGCCATCGCCGCTATCCGTCGCGTCAGGAAACGGAAGCCCGTCATCATCGACGATAATGATCACGGCGCGACCGCTGTTCCTGTCGATAGCCACGCGAATGTGGCCGGACTTACCCTCTTCGAACGCGTGCTTGATCGCGTTCGTGGCTAGTTCGTTGCCTACCAGCGCGAGAGTGGTGATTTGCGTGGCGGACAGTTGTAACTGTCCTGCAGCGAAATCAGTATCGATCGTGGCTCCGCCTGCGCCTGTAGCGCTTAGCACACCTGCCGCACAGCCGCCCGAGGGTCGGCGGCCGGTCCCGGTTCGTCGCGCTACGTGCTTGCGCGACAATGGCGACGCGCTCCATGGCATCGGTAAGCGCCTGGCGCACTTCCGGGAACGCAGCACGCCTGCTCTGAAGCTCCAAGAGACTGACCACGAGTTGCAGGTCGTTGCTGCACCGATGGTTCGTCTCACTAAGCAATAGGTTGTCGTCCTGGGTGGACTGACGAAGGCTAGGGGTTACTGAGACGCCGCTCGCCACGTTGCCCGCTCCTATGCCAGCAGCGTTTCTGTAGGTGCGTCGACATGCAGGTAACCGGGATCGAACCCGCCGATCTGACGAAGGCCTGCGACGTCCGGCAGGGTCACCGTCCGTGTGGCGGTTACCACCATGCCTTCGGTGCGGAGTTGCTGCATCGTGCGATTGACATGAACCGAGGTCAGTCCCAGCGCATCGGCCAGCTGTTCCTGCGTCAACGGACAAGCAAAGCTGCTTTCATTCTCCTCTTGCGCGCCGAGGCGGACGCTCAATTCGCACAGCAGGTGCGCGAGCCGTTCCTTGGCCGATCGGCGGCCGAGAGAGAGCGCCCATTTGCTAAGTATGGCGTTCTCAACCAGCGCCAACCACGTGAACGTACGGGCGATACCAGGCTGCTGGGCAGCGAGCCCTAGCGCGCTGTCGCGCGGTAAAGTCAACATTGTCGCTTGAGTGAGCGTCCGGACGCCATAATCGAGTCGGTCAAACATCAGTGAGTCGAGGTTGCCTACGTCACCCGGCACCAGCAGCGCCGAAATTTGACGGGCGCCGTCTCGGGTTGTCGTATACCGACATGCCCATCCGTCGATGACGATGAACAGACTGTCCGCGCGCTCACCCTCGCGGACCAGATCAACATTTGATCCCACCGATCGCGCGGGCGATGCCGCGACCTCAAGCGCCTGCTGTTCCTCGCGCGAAAGGAAGCGAGAGTTCCACAGGCGGGTCGCTGTGAGCCGCGACGTCGAGCGGAGCGCGCGATGCGTCGCCGAGATCTTGGGTTGCTGCACCTCGATTAGGCCAGTTCTGCCGTGACGAGATCGAGCGAGGCGAGCCTGTCCAGATATGCCTTGGCAAGCTCGCGATGTGCCGTCGCTGCGCATGGCTGCGTTGCCTGTTGGGCACGTACGATCTCCATCTCAGCCCGATGCTGAAGATAAGATCTGTCATCCTTGAACATGAGGGCTCTCCCGGAAACAACGGTTCGGAACTGATACATATCGCGTCCCCCCCCCCCCCCCCCGGAAGGTGCCGACCGGGAACTGTTGGATGCACAACATTCACCAACCCATGTCTCTGACGCGAGATGAACACGGATCAGCCCGCGAGCACGCCTCGAGCGAGGGACTTGTGTGGATCGGTGGCTGACCATGTCGCCTGCCGCGAGTGCCCCATTGTGCAACACACAGAGCGCGTGGTGGTCAAATCGCTGTCGACCCCCTATACTGCTCTCATCGCTCGCCGACATGCAGGGCGCGAGCGGCTGGAAGATGCATTGCGCTTTCGCCCCAGGTTGCGGGGGCGATCATGTCGCAGCCAGATCAGCTTCAGACGACCAATGCGCTGCTCCAGGCGCTCTCAGACGACGATCGCGCGCTCCTCGCGCCGCATCTGACCCGCGTCGATCTCATGCGCGGGCAAGTGCTGGTGCAACCGTACGAGCCGGTCGCCCATGTCTACTTCCCCGAAGGCGGGGTCGTCTCGATCGTATCGGTAATGAAGCATGGCGGCCGCATCGAGGCCGGTATTTTTGGGCGCGACGGGGTTTCGGCCACCTTCCTGCTTCTGGGAGCCGATCGCTGCCCGCACGAGAGCTTCGTGCAGGTGGATCACTCGACTGCCTTGCGGATCGACGCGGATCACTATCTCGCTGCCGTTGGGCAGAGTGAAAGCCTGCGCATGCTGCTGTTACGGTATGTCCAGACGGTGCTCGTCCAGTCAGCCCAGAGCATGGCCACCAACGCCAATCAGCGCGTCGAGGCGCGGCTCGCCCGCTGGCTCTTGATGTGTCACGACCGCATCGATGGCGATGAGATAGCGCTGACGCATGAGTTCATGGGCATGATGATCTCGGCCGAGCGTAGCGGCGTCACGGTTACGCTTCACATTCTCGAAGGCGTGGGCATGATCCGTTCGCAGCGGGGCCGCGTCATCATCCGCGACCGCGACAAGCTGGAGGAGCTTGCCGGGGACAGCTATGGCATGCCCGAAGCTGAGTACCGCCGACTGGTCGGACCGATCGGACGAAGGTCTGTGGTGCTTCCATTCCGAGGTCAGGTCGACAGTTCGCATCGAAGGGTTTGAACAAGCGGCGCTGATTTCTCAGGCGGCCGGCAAGCTCTGGAAGCTGATCTCCATCCATGCAGGACCACCCAGGCAGGTGGCTTTTGTGGGATAGCACACTGAGCCTTTGATCGCTGATCCGCAGAGCTATGGTACCGCGACTGTTCGCTGACAACCAGGGCGCGGACGGCTGGAAGATGCGTCGCGCTTTCGCCTGAAGAATGTGGGGCGAAGATGTCGCAGCCGAATGATCGTTACACTGCCAACATGCTGCTGAGCACGCTTTCGGCCGCCGATCTAGACCTGCTCAAGCCGCATCTGGCGCGCGTGCCGCTGGCGCGCGAGCAAGTCCTGGTCGTGCCGAACCAGCCGATCGAGCACGTCTACTTTCCCGAGGGCGGCATCGCCTCGATCGTGTCGGTGATGGCGCAGAGCGGGCGCACCGAGGCCGGCATCTTCGGTCGCGAAGGAGTATCGGCCACAGGCCTCCTGCTCGGCACCGACCGCTCGCCCCACGAAAGCTTCGTGCAGGTTGGCCCTTCGACCGCCTTGCGCATCGATACGGATCGCTACCTCGCGGCCATCCGGCAGAGCGAAAGCCTGCGCGCGATGCTGCTGCGCTACGTTCAGACGGTGATCGTCCAGTCCGCGCAGAGCACGGCGACCAATGCCACCCACCGGGTGGAGAGCCGGCTCTCCCGGTGGCTGCTGATGTGCCACGACCGCATCGACGGCGAAGAGATCGCGCTGACGCATGAGTTCATGGGCATGATGATCTCGGCCGATCGCAGCGGTGTCACCGTCACCCTGCACATCCTGGAAGGTGCCGGCATGATCCGTTCGAAGCGAGGCCGCGTCATCATCCTCAATCGCGAAAAGCTCGAAGAGCTGGCGGGGGACAGCTATGGCGTTCCGGAAGCCGAGTATCGCAAGTTGATCGGGCCGCTCGGACGATCGTCGTTCCAGCAAACCGTTGACGGTGAGGAGGATCAATTCCGCCAGCAGCCTTGAACCGCCTCGCGAGAAATGCGGCGCTCCTGCTGATCGGGAGCCTGATCCACAGCCTCCTGATAACGGCGCCCTGACCGAGGCACAAGCGCTCCAAGCCATTAACAGTGAGCGAGGTCAAAGAAGAGAGCGTGTCCGAACACAAGGAGGGCGGGCGTACCTTGCGCTGGTCCTTGTCTCTCCTTCGCAAGATGCAGCTGAGCATCGAAGCGCATCCCGGCCGTTGCGACGAGGAGCTTGGTGCAAGACCGCAGCAGGGACAACGTGCCGGCCGTTCCGGCGGACGACGATAGCTGCGTCCGCTACCTCGGTGCTGCCGAAAGGCGGCCTCAGATTGGCGGTGCAGGGCTGGCCGCTGCGACACCGCGATCGGCTCCCGCGGAAGCTTCTTCTCGATAGATCGGACGTGACGGTGGCCGCCGTCCGGGTCTGCCAAGTCCGAACATCCCCCGATCTCCTGCGGTTCCGTCATGGCTCTTTCCCAGCCGACCGGCCAGGCTGGGCATTGCGCCTCTTCTGCCAGGGCCAGCGCCCCTCGATTTCTACCTCGAGGGAAAAGCTGAGGAACGTGCGGATCAGCACAATGCCGGCGAGCACGACTAGGCTGCGGATGGTCGGTTCGACCGCGACGGTGTTGATGATGTCCGCCGCGACCAGGAACTCCAAACCGAGCAGGATCGACTGGCCGAGGCTCGACCGGAAGCGGGACACGAGCAGGTCGCGCGAGGCGGTTCGCCGGACGAGTCGGACGAGAAACGACGCGAGCGCTCCGAACGAGCCGACGACGATGATCGCTGTGCCGACGATCTCGACCAATCGGGTCACGAGGTGGACCCAGGCGGCCTCGTCGATCATGGTTCCTCCACCATCACGGCCGGTCCGTCATATCGCGGCGATCTTGTTCGCCGTTCGAGGCGCGCGCACGATCGCGGATGTGCCGCTCAATCGAGGCGCCGATCAGCAGCACGACAATGGCGAGCGCGGTTCCCCCGACCAGGAGAGGCCACACCGCCAGCGCCGCCGCGGCGCCCATCGCCGCGGCGACCCAGATGCTCGCCGCCGTTGCCAGCCCATGGACCTGGCTGTCGTTGCCGCCATGGAGCAGCGCGCCCGCGCCGATAAAGCCGACCCCGGACAACACGCCTTGGACGACACGTCCGGCGGCGTCGGCGTTCATCTGCGGCAAACCGCTATGGACGATCGCCTGCACCGCGATGCAACTCGCCAGCGCGACCAGCGTCAGGGTGCGAAGTCCCATGATCGCCCGGTTCTGCCGTGACCGCTCCCAGCCAAGCACCGCGCCCGCCAACGTCGCGACGCCTAGGCGGACCAGCATGTCACCCCATTCAGCCGCCATGATGACCGCCCAGCGCAATGGCAAACAAGCCCGCCGTCCCAATGACGTAGAGGATCAGCACGGCAAGCGAGTCGACGCCCATGCCGAGCACGCGTCGCTTCGGCCTAAAGATAAGCCCCGTCAAATAGCCGCTGGTCAGCAAGATCGCGAGACCCGCCAGGTAGATGTCGGTATCCTGCGCCTGCGGCAGCACCGCCCGGCCCGAGATCAGCGTCGCCGGCAGGAAAAGTACCGGCAGAAAGGCGTTGCCGCCGAAGATGTCGCTGATCGCCAGCTGGTAATCGCCGGCGCGCGCCGAAGTGAGGCCGGTTGACAATTCGGGCAGCGAGGTCGCCGCCGCCAGCACGGTCGCACCGAACAGCACGCCGCTCATCCTGATATGATCGGCGATGCCGTCTCCCGCACGCTCGAGCACCACGCCCGCAACCAGCGTCACGACGGCGGCGATCACGAACACGGTCGCGGCGCGCGCGGTGCTGTGGCCCTCGCGGGTCGCCTGCTGCTCTGTCCTGGCCTGCGAATGACCTTTGGGCTGAGCCTGCGTGTTCGGCGCGTCGCCGGCGCTGTCATGCCAGGGAAGGCCCTTGTTCGCGCGGCCGATCAGCCAAACGCCGAGCACCCAGATCAGCGCGATCGCGAGCGCGTCCGGCCCGACGCGGAACGCGATCAGGGAGCTGGGCAACTGCGTGCCCATGATCGCCACGACCAGCACCGCCACGACCAGCAATCCCTCGATCACCAGCGTCAGACTCGCCGCCTTGTAGGTCAGCGAGACCTTCTCGCGCATGCCAAAGGCGTCGAGCGCAACGAGCACCAGCGTCTGGATGCCGATCCCGCCGAGGATGTTGCCGACCGCGACCCCGGTGTTGTTCGACGCCGCCGCGCTGACGGTAATAGCGATTTCGGACAGGTTGGTGGCGATGGCGAGCAGGATCACCCCGCCCAGCGCCTGACCCAGACCGAGCCGCTGCGATAGCACGTCCGTCGCGTTGGAGAGCTGAATACCCGACATCCAGATCCCTCCGGCGGCGACGGCGAAGATACCCAGCAGAGGCAGGAGTGAAAAGGATTGGAACATGAGGTCCTCGTGATTGTCGCCGGTCAGAGCACGGCGGATCGCGTTCGGGCGATCGAGCGCCGATGAAGGCCACCAGCGGTGCTGCCGCGGCGAACAGGAGGCAAACCAGCGCTAGATCGGCGATCGCGGCCCACGCCGCTCTGCCTAGCCACGCCTCGCGGGAGATCGTCACCGCCGCCGCGAGCGCCCAAATGCCCGCAAGCGGCCCGGCGATGATGGCCTCCATCGCCCCTGCCCGGCCGCCCACCAGCGCGGCGAACAAGCGGGCAACCTCGCCCGAGTGGACCACCGCGGGAACCACGATCGGCGTGGCCCCGTGTGCGGCTACCGCGAGCCAATCGACGCCGTCTGGCATCTCGCCGGCATCCGGCATGCCGAAAAACGACCGGGTAGGCGAACCACGTCGCCGACAGGATCGTGGCGTTGGTCTTGTAGAGCTTGGCGGCGCGCGGGCCGGACTTATCGGCTTCCCCGCAAACCGGCCCCACAGGCCGATATAGATAAACGCGAATGCGCCGGAACTGATCAGGAACCAGATCCACTTGGCCGACGACCCCGCCGGGCTGAGTCCGGCGACAATCATGTAGACGTCGGTGAACACCAGTCCGAGCAGTAGTGCCCAGCGGCGAAATGGCGAATGCATCGCTGTCAGGCAAAGCCCGGCAAGCAGCATCGGCGTGGTGATCGCCCAATCGAAATAACGGGCGACGTAGAACTCGCGCCCATCAGCCAGCACGAGCGACCCCTGTCCCAACGCCATGGCAAGATAGGACGCCGTCGCAGCGAGGGTCACGAACAGGTGCAGCAAATAGCGGTTCTCTTCGTCGCGCGTGCGCCGGTTCCAGCCTATCACGAGAAGAATGGCCGACCCCCGCCGTCATGGCGGCAAAGCCAAACCAGAGCCAAGCCGATATCGGCATGCCGCGATCCTCCTTCAAGGAAGTTGCAGCAACGGGCCTGGACGTCTTAGTCTCCGGTTTCCGCTCGGTTTTTTCCGTCTCCTGACCTGGGTTAAGCCGTTGGTCTAACGTCAAAGCGAAGCGCGCATCGCCGCCGGCCGACGAAGGAGTTCTGGAGCTTATCGCGTGGTCACGCATTGCGACCACCACCTCGGGTAACATCAGGATTGAAATGGAACCACAACCTGGCCAGGCCGCAGAGCGGAACGACGAAGATGCCGTTCTTCGTCAGCAAGCGGTGCTCGCCAAGTTCGGAGAGATGGCGCTCCGGTGTGATGACCTGGACGACATCCTGACTGAGGCATGCCGATTGATCGGCGAGGCGCTCGACACCGACCTCGCCAAGGTCATGGCACTCCAGAACGACGGTGAGACGCTGCTGGTACGCGCGGGCGTCGGATGGAAACCGGGCATCGTTGGCTGCGTCACAGTCAAGGCCGTCGAGGGATCGTCGGAGGGGCACGCGCTCAAGACAGGGGGGCCGGTCGCCTCGGCGGATATCGAGCAGGAGGATCGGTTCGACTATGCGGATTTCATCAAGGACCATGGCGTCAAGGCGCTGGTCAACGTCATCATCATCGGGCCGAGGGACGAGAAGCCTTTCGGTCTGCTTCAGGTGGACAGCCGCACCCCTCGCGACTTCGACGAGACCGACATCAATTTCCTGCGCGGCTATGCGAATCTCCTAGCGGCCGCGGTCGAGCGCCTCCGCAATCTGGCCCAACGCGACGAGGCCGAAGCCCGTCTGCGCGAGAGCGAGGATCACTATCGGGCCTCGGTCGAGCTCAATCCCCAGATACCCTGGACGGCCGACCCGCAAGGCGGGATCACCGGCTTCAGCGACCGCTGGCTCGCATTGACGGGGCTGACCCGCGAGGCGGCGATGCGGGAAGGCTGGATGCAGGCTCCCCATCCCGACGATCGGCCGCGCATGGCGGCGGCGTGGCGCCACGCGGTCGCCACCGGCGAGCCGTACGACGTCGAGGCTCGGATCGGCCATGCCGGTGGCGAGTATCGCTGGCTGCGCATCAAGGCACTGCCGCGACGCGACGACCAGGGGGTGATCGTCGGCTGGTACGGCACCACCGAAGACGTCGAGGAGCGTCGTCGGCTTGAGGATGCGCTGCGTTGCGCCAACCAGATGCTGGAACAACGCGTGCTGGAACGCACGGCTCTGCTTGAGGAGGAGCAGCGCCAGCGGCTGGAGGCCGAGGAGTTGCTGCGCCAGAGCCAGAAGATGGAGGCGATCGGCCAGCTCACCGGCGGCGTGGCGCACGACTTCAACAACCTGCTGACGGTGATCCGCGGATCCGTCGACCTGCTGCGCCGCGACAACCTCACGGCAGACAAGCGGACGCGGTACATCGACGCGATCAGCAGCACCGCGGAGCGCGCCGCCAAGCTCACCGGCCAGTTGCTGGCCTTCGCCCGTCGCCAGTCACTCCAGCCCGAAGCGTTCGACGTCCGCAAGCGCCTGGGCGGGGTGGCGGAGATGCTGGACAGCGTGACCGGAGCCAGAATTCGCATCCTCACCGACGTTCCCGACGTCCCTTGCGTCGTCAGGGCCGATATCAGCCAGTTTGAGACGGCGCTGATCAACATGGCCGTCAACGCCCGCGACGCGATGGACGGGGAGGGAACGCTGACGATCGCGGTCAAATTTGGCCAGGTCATGCCTGTAATCCGCGGCCATGCCGGCGGGCCCGGCCCCTTCGTGACGGTGGCGCTGACCGATACCGGCGCCGGAATCCCGATGGAGGACCAGAGCCACATCTTCGAGCCGTTCTTCACCACCAAGGAGGTTGGCAAGGGCACCGGGCTTGGACTGAGCCAGGTGTTCGGGTTCGCGAAGCAGTCGGGCGGCGACGTCGACGTGGAGAGCGAGCCCGGCCGCACGACGTTCACGCTGTTCCTGCCGGAGGCGGGAACGGACCAGTTGTCGGTCGAGAAGGCAGGCGGCAACGCAATCGATGCCGAGGGCAAGGGCCTGTGCGTGCTGATCGTCGAAGACAATGTCGAAGTCGGTCGCTTCTGCACGCAACTGCTGGAAGAGTTCGGCTACCGCACCGTATGGGTCACCAGCGCCGAAGAAGCGCTTGCTCGGTTGGGCGACGACGGCGCCGGCATCGACATAGTGTTCTCCGACGTGGTGATGCCCGGCATGGGTGGGATCGAGCTTGCCAAGGTGCTCCACCGCAGGTTTCCCGAGCTGCCGGTCATTCTCGCCAGCGGGTATAGCCATGTTCTGGCGCGGGAGGGTGCCGATGGCTTGGAGCTGTTGCAGAAGCCCTACTCGGCAGATGAACTGACGGGCACAATCAGCACGGTGGCGCGGCGGGGGCGCCGGGGCGGAACCCGCGCTGTCGATGCGGCCGCTGCCCTCGGCCGCTAACGCGAAAACGTGCGCGCCGGAGGCTGTCTCCTGCCACGTCGTCGCCTCGATCTTGGCCTTGGCCTCGTCCAACCCGGTCGTGCGCTGCTCAATGAAGTCGACATCCAGGATGGGGTGCTTCTCCTCCCGTCAGTTCTTCTCCTCAGTGGCAAGCACGTGCTTGAGCATGCCCATCATCATCGTGATGTCGTCGCCTGCCTTGACTTGGAGGTAGAGCGTTGAGATCTGCGTTTCCTCGCCTGTCAGCATCTCCTGCGGGTTCTTGAAGGTCTCGAGTCCCTTCTCGCGGAGGGGTTTAAAGTGACGATCTGGACGCCGCGCTTCACCGCTTCAGTGCCGCACGCCGGTTGCGCTGCGCGATCTACACGTGCGATTCGACCGAGGAGGGCTTGACCAGGTCTTCAACAGCCCCGATGCCCCGCGCCGCCTGCATCCTAGGTCAGCGCCACGAGGGCTGGACGCTTCATCCTGGCCGCTACGACGATGGCGGCTTCACTGGCAGCAAAACATGACGCGCCCTCAAGCGCCTGCTCGACGATATCGCGACGGGACGAGTCGCTGTGATCGTCGTCTTCAAGATCGACCGGCTGACTCGCAGTCTTGCGACTTCGCGAAGATTGTCGACGTGCGCGACGAGGCGGGCGCGAGCTTCGTGTCGGTCACCCAGGTGTTCAACACCACGACCAGCATGGAGCGGCTGATGCTGAACGTCCTCTTGTCCGTCGCGCAGTTCGAACGCGAGCTCATTGCCGAGCGCGTCCGCGACAAGGTGGCGGCATCGAAAGTCAAGGGCATGTGGATGGGCGGTCCGGTGCGTCCGGCTACGGTGTCCGAGATCGCAAGCTGGTCGTCAACGAAGCCGAGGCGGAGTTCGTGCGCGACATAATGCGGCGCTACCTCGCAGCGAGATCGGTGCGCGCCCTCATCGTCGAGCTCGCGGCAAACTGCATCGCCACCAAGCGGCAGCGGCTGCGCGACGGTCGTATCGAGGCAGCGCGCGATGCGGCAGTACGCTGCGATAAGCTGGTCGCCGCGCTTGTCCGTGGTCATCAGGCGCGCGAGCGGCTGCGATCGGCCTCGACGCTGATTGGCACCGCGCTGACGGAGCTGCGGCGTGCGGCGCGCCTGTGTTACCTTGCGCCGGACATCATCGACGCCATCCCCGACGGCCGTCAGCCGCGTTCGCTCACCTCGCGGATGCTCTCCCGCGTGCCGGATTTTCCGGTTTGCTGACGCCGGCAGCGGGTTCTGCTCGGCTTCGCCTGACCAGCGCCCAACGGGCGCAGCTCCATCAGTGGACAGGATTTTAGGTAGTCGAGACGCTGCCCTGGAAGCGCCGTCTCGGCGCCGCTACAGAGTGTCTCCTGGCCACGGCTCGAGCGCCGCTCCGGAGAAAATGGCCCGGGACTGCGCCATTTTCGCGAGCCGACATGAGGGTGCCCTACAGGCTCGAGTGCGAGTGGAATGCGTGGCGCGCCCGGAGGGATTCGAACCCCCGACCACGAGCTTAGAAGGCTCATGCTCTATCCGGCTGAGCTACGGGCGCCCGATCAGGGCACATAGCGTGGATTGCGCGCGCGCGGAACCGCGATACTCTGGCGGAATGACGGACGGGGGGGAGCTGCGCGCGGTCAATGCCGGCGCGCTCGCGGGGCGGCCGCTGCGGTGTTTCGACTTCACTATGGCCGCGTTCGTGACGGTGTTGCTGCTCTCCAATGTCATCGGTGCCGGCAAGATGGCGACGCTGACGCTCGCGGGCCACGCCTTCACCTTCGGCGCCGGGATCCTGTTTTTCCCCGCATCCTACATCCTCGGCGACGTGCTGACTGAGGTGTACGGCTATGCCCGCGCGCGACGCTGCATCTGGGCAGGGTTCGCAGGGCTGCTGTTCATGGCGGTGATGAGCCTCGTCGTGGTGGCGCTGCCGCCGGCGGCGGGCTGGGGAGGACAAGCCGCCTACGAGGCGGTTTTCGGCGCGGTGCCGCGCATCGTCGCGGCCTCGATCACCGCCTTCTGGGCGGGCGAGTTCGTCAATTCGTTCGTGCTCGCGCGCATGAAGCTGTGGACGCGCGGACGCTGGCTGTGGACGCGCACCGTCGGCTCCACGGTGGTCGGGCAGGCGGTGGACAGCCTGATCTTCTACCCGCTCGCCTTCCTGGGCGTCTGGTCGGCGGCGGGGGTGACGCAGGTCGCCGTCACCAACTTCGCGCTTAAGGTGGGCTGGGAGGTGCTGCTCACTCCGCTCACCTATCTCGTCGTCGGCGGCCTCAAGCGCGCCGAAGGCATCGACGTCTTCGACCGCGGCACGGACTTCACGCCGTTCCGCGCCAAGTTGTGAGCGGTCAGGACAGCGCCGCCACCAGCCCCTCGAACAGGCGGCGGCCGTCGGCGCCGCCGTGCGCAGGCTCGATCATGCGTTCGGGGTGCGGCATCATGCCGAGCACGTTGCCGGCGTCGTTGACGATGCCGGCGATGTTCCGCGCCGAGCCGTTAACCGCGCAGCCGTAGCGGAAGGCGACGCGGCCGTCGCCCTCAAGCCGATCCAGCGTCTCGTCGTCGGCGGCGTAGTTGCCGTCGTGGTGCGCGACGGCAACGCGGATCGTCTCGCCATCGTCGTAGCGGCTGGTGAACATGGTCCGTGCGGAGGCGACCTCCAGCGCCACGTCGCGGCAGACGAAATCGAGATTGGCGTTGCGCATCAGCGCGCCGGGCAGCAGCCCGGCTTCGGTCAGGATCTGGAAGCCGTTGCAGATGCCGAGCACCGCGCGGCCCTCGGCGGCCGCATCCGCCACCGCGCGCATCACCGGCGATCTGGCGGCGATCGCCCCGGTGCGGAGGTAGTCGCCGTAGGTGAAGCCGCCGGGGACGCCGATCAGGTCCAGTCCACCGGGCAGGCTGGTCTCGGCATGCCACACCATCGCGGGCGCCTCGCCCGTCGTCTCGCGCAGCGCGACGGCGAGATCGCGATCGCAGTTGGAGCCGGGAAAGACGATGACGGCGCTCTTCACGGGCTCAGATCCGCTCGATTCGGAAATTCTCGATGACGGTGTTGGCGAGCAGCTTGCGGCCCATCTCCTCGATCTCGGCGTCGCCCGTGCCGTCCGCAACGTCGAGCTCGATCAGCCGCCCGACGCGGACGTCATTGACCTGCCCGAAACCCAGCCCGGCGAGCGCCGCGTGGACCGCCTTGCCCTGCGGATCGAGCACGCCGGGCTTCAGCGTGACGACGACACGAACCTTCATTCCAAGCTCCCGATCGGCGCCGGCTCCATGGCGGAGGAGGACGCGTGCGGCAAGTCCCGCGCCAGCCGGCCGCCCGACAGCAGGTTGGCGAGCCGCGGCGCTGTCGCGATGAGCAGGCGTCCGAGCAGCATCGTCGCGCCGAGCGCGAGCAGCGGTTGGACAAGCAGGTATGGGAGATAGCCGGAGCTTCCCAGCGGCCCGGTCGCAAGTCCGATCACCGGGCCCAGCAACCAGATGAAGCAGAGATGCGCGCAGAACAGCAGGAAGGCGTAGCGCTCCACGCCGAGTGCGGCGCGGCCCAGGGCGGTGGGCACCAGCGCGAGGGCGATGCGCCACATCGCCACCGCCGCGGCGACGCGCAGCGGCAGATCGAAGGCGTCGGCGGCGGCGACATGGTCGAGCAGCCACCGCGCCGCCTCCACCGACAGCAGGATCTTCACCGCCGCCAGCAGGACATAGGGGAGGAGGGTGGGGAGCAGGCGCCAGCCGGCGACTTGCTCGGCGAGGCCGTGGCGACGCGCGAGGAGGCCGGCGAGGAAGAACAGCGCGATCTGCGGGCGGAGCAGGACGGTGAGCGTCTCGCCGCTCACTGTCCACGCCGTCACGGCCAGGAGCAGGAGGCCGAGCGTCCGGTCGGATCGCCGCGCCAGCCACGGGGCGACCAGTAGGCAGAGATAGAGGTCGCGCAGGAAGCCGATTTGGACGTTGATCGGGTTGGGCTCGGTCGCGCAGGTCAGCCACTCGACGAGCTCGGCCGCTCGGTGCGGAACGGGGGCCCTGAGGTGACCCCATGTGGCGGCGCTGGAGACGAGCGCGAGCGCGATGCCGTTCCACGCGATCATCGGCGCCAGCACGGTGCGCGTCTTGGTGCGCGCGAAGCCCCGCGCGCCGCGCCGTTCCGCCGACGGCGCGGCGAGCCAGCCCGAGATCGCGCCGAGCAGCGGCACCGCCGAGCGCCCGACGAGTTCGATCAGCGTCCAGCGCACGATGCCGCCGCTGCTCTGCGAGAGCGCGAGCAGCGTGTCGCCGTCTCGCCCCGTCCAGGCATGGACGTAGACGATGCCCAGGATGCAGAGCACGCGGGCGATGCCGATGGCCTGGCCTACGGGCGGGCCGGCGGCCGCCTCGACGTTCCGTTCGTGCTGAGCCTGTCGAAGCACAGTTCTTCCCTGGGAGGCAGAACGGCCCTTCGGCAAGCTCAGGGCGAACGGTGGTGAGAGGAAGCCGTCTTACTTGCCCCGCTTCTTGCGGTGGCTCTCCATGTCGAGCACGGCGGTGTCGGCGCCCTCGGGCAGCAGGCCTAAGCGCCGCGCGACCTCCTGATAGGCCTCGACCTCGCCGCCGAGATCGCGGCGGAAGCGATCCTTGTCGAGCTTCTCGCCGCTGGTCGCGTCCCACAGCCGGCAGCCGTCGGGGCTGATCTCGTCCGCCAGGATGATCCGGGCGAAGTCGTTCTCCCAGATCCGCCCGAACTCCAGCTTGAAGTCGACGAGGCGGATGTTGATGCCCGCGAACAGCCCGGTGAGGAAGTCGTTCACCCGGATCGCCATGTCCGCGATGTCGTGCATCTCGTCCTGGCTGGCCCAGCCGAAGCACGCGATATGCTCCTCGCTCACCAACGGGTCGCCGAGCGCGTCGTCCTTGTAGTAATATTCGATGATCGTGCGGGGAAGCTGCGTGCCCTCCTCGATGCCCAGCCGCTTGGCGAGCGAGCCGGCGGCGACGTTGCGCACCACCACCTCGATCGGCACGATCTCCACCTGACGGATGAGCTGCTCGCGCATGTTCAGCCGGCGGATGAAGTGGGTGGGCACGCCGATATTGCCAAGCATGGTGAAGACATGCTCGGAGATGCGGTTGTTGAGCACGCCCTTGCCCGAGATCGTGCCCTTCTTCTGGGCGTTGAAGGCGGTGGCGTCGTCCTTGAAATACTGGATCAGCGTGCCGGGCTCGGGGCCCTCGTAGAGGATCTTGGCCTTGCCCTCGTAGACCTGGCGGCGGCGTGCCATCGATTGCGGGCTCCTCGGGCTCGGCCCATCTCCGGAGCGGACGGGGCCGTACAAACGAACCGCCCCGCGCGACAACCCTCGCGGGCGCGCACGGGGCGAGGCGCCGCGCTATAGGCCGAACGCCGAAGCGGTGCAATCGCAAGCGCGCTTGCCGATCGTCCAGCGGGAGACGATGAGCGCGAGATGCTCGCGCGTCTCAAGGAGCTGTTCGATCCCTTCCTCGCGGCGCTGATCGCGACGGTCGCGGCGGCCAGCCTGCTGCCTGCGCGCGGGCAGGGGACGGCGATCGTCGACCTGGCTGGCGACGCGGCGATCCTGCTGTTGTTCTTCCTCCACGGCGCCAAGCTGTCGCGCTCGGCGATCGTCGCGGGGCTCGGCAAGTGGCGGCTGCACCTCGCCGTGCTGGCGACGAGTTTCGCCGCCTACCCGCTGCTCGGCCTCGCCGCCGGCTGGGCAGCGCGGCCGATCTCGCCGACGATGGCGCCGGGGCTCGTCTTCCTGTCCCTGCTGCCGTCCACGGTCCAGTCGTCGATCGCCTTCACCTCGATCGCGGGCGGCGACGTCGCGGCGGCGATCGCCAGCGCGAGCGTGTCGAACCTGCTCGGCGTTATTGTCACGCCGCTGCTTGCCGCCGCGCTGATGGGAGCGGCCGGCGGGGGTGGCCATCTTGGCCGCGCTATCCTCCACGTCGGCGGGCAGCTGCTGCTGCCGTTCGTGGCGGGGCACCTGGCGCGGCCGTGGGTGGGCGGCCTCGTGGATCGCCACAAGGCGCTGGTCTTCCGCGTCGATCGCGGATCGATCCTGCTCCTCGTCTACGCGGCTTTCTCGGCGGCGGTGGTGGAGGGCGTGTGGCGGCGGACGGACGCGACCGACCTCCTCGTGGCGCTCGCGCTCGGCATCGCGATGCTTGTTGCGGTGCTAATGTTGACGAAGGCAGCGACGCGCCTGTTCGGCTGGCCCGTCGCCGACGAGATCGTGCTGCGGTTCTGCGGGTCGAAGAAGAGCCTGGTATCGGGCGTCCCACTCGCCGCCGCGATCTTCCCGGCCGCTCAAGCCGGCGTGGTGTTGCTGCCGGTGATGATCTTCCACCAGGTGCAGCTCATGGCATGCTCGGTCCTGGCGCGGCGCTACGCCATCGCGCACGAGCGGGAACGCGCCAGCGGATGACGGCATCGACCAGCGCCAGCGCGACGAGCGCCACCCCCGCGCCCATCAGCATATCGACGAGGTAGTGCGTGCCCTCGACCGGCGTCGCCAGCAGCATCGCCGAATTGAGCGCGAGGATCGGCCAGCGCAGCCGCCGGCATCGCCAGCCCACCGCCACGTAGAGCACCGCGCTCGCGGTATGGAAGCTTGGCGCCCCGACGAGGCCGTGCAGCGCCATCAGGTCGACCTGGTGGAGTTCGTGCAGGCGCAGCCTGGGCGGCAGCTCGGCCTGGAACAGCCCGCTCACCGGCACGTAGGGCAGCCGCGCCGCCGTCATAGACGCGAGCGGCCCGCGCACGGGCAGCGCTCTCGCGATCGCCAGCGTCAGCACCGCCGCCGTCCAGAAGGCGGCAAGGAAGCGGCGCGCCTCGGCGGTGCGGCGCGTCCGGGCAAATTGGCCGATCAGCAGCGCGGGCGTGACGAAGATGCTGAGATAGGCCGCGCGCCCGAGCGTCTGCGCCCAGTGATGCGAGGCCACGAAGACGTACCATACCGGCCAGTGGAAGCCGAGCATCGCGTCTGCGCGAACGAGCGCCGCGTCGACATAGCCGCCGCCGCCCGCTGCGACGGGGTAGGCGGCGACCGCGCCCGTGAGACAGAACAGCGTGAACAACGCGGCGTGCGTCACCGTCTCGTGCAGGGCACGGCGCCATCCGTCCACCGCGTCGCGCAGGAGGTAGAGCAGCAGCACGGCCATGCCAGCGCCTGCGCAGGCGAGGTCGAGCGGCCGCGCGCCTACCTGAAGCGCCAGGTCGGCGGAAGCGAGCAGCGCGCAGACCGCGACGCAGCCGATCGCCGCGGCCGTCACCAGCCAGCCGAGCGGCAGTGGCTCGATCCTTGCGCGGGCGGTCGGCGGAGCGACCCGCGCCGCCTTCCCCGGATCGCTCGCGTCGATCATCCTCGCCATCAGCGTCACGCCCCGCCTGCCTCCCTCGTCATGGAAAACGGCCTTCCTAGGCGGCCACGCGCGGCGCTCCAACCGCTCACGGCACGGATCGCCCAAGCTGTCGGCGATTTAACCTGCGGGTGATGCGCCGGTGCCGCTTTGTCTTCGCCGACGTGGCGCGTTAAGTCCGCCCGCGATGCCGCCAAAGACGATCGACGTGCCCGAGCCCTTCCACGACGTCGCCTTCGACGAGGCGCTGTCGCAGCGCTACCTCGTCTACGCGCTGTCGACGATCACCGCGCGCTCGCTGCCCGACGTGCGCGACGGGCTGAAGCCGGTCCACCGCCGCCTGCTGTGGGCGATGCGGCTGCTCAGGCTCGATCCCGCGTCGGCCTACAAGAAGTGCGCGCGCGTCGTCGGCGACACCATCGGCAAGTACCATCCGCACGGCGATCAATCGGTCTACGACGCGATGGTGCGCCTCGCGCAGACCTTCTCGCTGCGCTACCCCCTGGTCGACGGACAGGGCAATTTCGGCAATGTCGACGGCGATAACGCCGCCGCCTACCGCTACACCGAAGCGCGGCTGACGCAGACGGCGGTCGAGCTGATGGAAGGGCTCGACGAGGGCACCGTCGGCTTCCGCCCCACCTACAACAACGAGGACGAGGAGCCGGAGGTCTTCCCCGGCCTCTTCCCCAACCTGCTCGCCAACGGCGCGTCGGGGATCGCCGTGGGAATGGCGACGGCGATCCCGCCGCATAATGCCGCCGAGCTGATCGACGCCGCCGCCCACCTGATCGACCATCCGGAGGCGACCAGCACCGAGCTGCTCGCCTACGTGCGGGGTCCGGACCTGCCGACCGGCGGCCTGATCGTCGACACCCCCGCCGCGATCCGCGAAGCCTATGAGACGGGGCGCGGCGCCTTCCGCGTCCGCGCGCGATTCGCCGAGCCCGAGAAGCTGGGCGGCGGTGCGTGGCAGCTCGTCGTCGCCGAAATCCCGTTCCAGGTGCCCAAGGCCAAGCTGATCGAGCAGATCGCCGCGCTCGTGATCGATCGCAAGTTGCCGATTCTCGCCGACGTGCGCGACGAGTCGGACGAGCAGGTGCGGATCGTGCTGGAGCCGCGCTCGCGCACCGTCGACCCCGCCACGCTGATCGAGAGCCTCTATCGGCTGACCGATCTTGAGGTTCGCATTCCGCTCAACCTCAACGTGCTCGACGCGACGCGGACGCCGCGCGTGATGAGCCTCGCGCAGGCGCTGTCCGCCTACGTTGCGCACCAAGTCGAGGTGCTGGTCGCACGGTCGCGCCACCGGCTGGCGAAGATCGACGATCGCGTCGAGCTGCTCGACGGCTTCCTGATCGCCTTCCTCAACCTCGATCGCGTCATCGAGATCATCCGCACCGAGGACGAGCCCAAGCCGGTGATGATCGCCGAGTTCGGGCTCACCGACCGGCAGGCGGAGGCGATCCTCAACATGCGGCTGCGCTCGCTCCGCCGCTTGGAGGAGATGGAGATCAGGAAGGAGCGCGATGCGCTCGCCAAGGAGCGCGAGGGCCTATCCGCGCTGATCGACAGCCCGCAGCGACAGCGCACCCGGCTGAAGAAGGATCTGGCGAAGCTGCGCGTGCGCTACGCCGAGGACACCGCGCTCGGCCGCAGGCGGACGACGATCGCGGAGGCGGCGCCCACCCGCGAGATCCCGCTGGAGGCGATGATCGAGCGCGAGCCGATCACCGTCATCCTCTCCAGGCGCGGGTGGATCAGGGCGATGTCGGGTCACCGCGATCTCGCCGCCGCCGACACGCTGAAGTTCAAGGAGGGCGACGGGCCGCTGTTCGCCTTTCACGCGCAGACCACGGATAGGCTGCTGCTCGCCTCGGCGCAGGGTCGCGTCTTCACGCTGGCCGCCGACAGGCTGCCCGGTGGTCGCGGCTTCGGGGAGCCGGTGCGGCTGATGGTCGACCTCGAGGGGGAGGGCGCGCCCGTCGCGCTGGTGCCCGTGCCGCGCGGCGGCGGCGACCTGAAGCTGCTCGTCGCCACGTCGGACGGTCGCGGCTTCGTCGCGCGCGCGGCCGAGATCGTGGCGGAGACGCGCAAGGGCCGGCAACTCGCCAACCTGCGTGCCGGCGCGGCGCTGGCGCTGGTCCGGCCGATCCCGGCGGGCGCGGACACGGCCGCGGTAGTGGGAGACAATCGCAAGCTGGTCGTCTTCCCGCTGAACGAATTGCCCGAGATGGCGCGTGGCTCGGGCGTCCAGCTCCAGCGATACCGTGACGGCGGCCTGTCCGACGCAACGGCGATCCGGCTGGCGGACGGCCTGTCCTGGCCGATGGGCGGCGGCAGCGGACGCATCCGCACCGAGACGGACCTGACGGCGTGGCGCACGGCGCGCGGCGCGGGCGGACGGATCGCCCCAAACGGCTTCCCCCGCGACAATCGTTTCAGCGGGCTGGTCGAGCCATCCTCCGGAGACACAAGCAAGAATTAACCGTTCCGGCCTATCGCCCTGATCGTCATGCGTTCCGTAGACATCAGGGCGACAGCGATGGCGGTCGAGGCGGACGAACCGCACGACCTCATCGCGCAATCGGTACCGGCGGACGTGGTCGCCGTCGGCGCGACGCTGCTTGCCGCGCTGCCGATCGCGGCGGCGCTCGTCCTCGACGAGGCGGATGGGCCGCGCCTGCTGGCGGGCAACGACGCCTTCGCCGCCATCCGCCACTCGACGCCGTCCGCGGACGCGATGCTGCGGCCCGATCAGCCGATCGGCCGCGCCGCGCGCGCGCTTCTCGCCGAGGATCGCTGCGACAGCATGCGCACGCTGCGCTGGAACGATGGCGATGCCGTCTCCGGCCGCCATTATACCGTCACGCTCTCCCGAATGGATCGGCCGCTGGGCGTACGCGTCTGCTTCGTGTCGCTGATCGATCGCACCGCCGAGGTGGAGAGCGCGCGATCGCTGCGCGCCGAACTCAGCCACGACAGTCTGACGGGGCTACCCAACCGCGCCTTCTTCGCCGAGGCGGTGGAGGACATCGTCGCCGGCGGCGGCCACTACGCGGTGCTGCTCGTCGATCTCGCGCGCTTCAGCCGGGTGAACGAGAGCCTGGGCGTCATGGCGGGCGACGAGACGATCATCACCGTCGCACGCCGCCTGCTCTCGACGCTACGCCGCGGCGACCTGCTCGCCCGCGTCGGCGGCAACGAGTTCGGCGTGCTCGTCAAGATCAACGATCGCGCGGAGGCGCTGGTTTCGGCGGAGCGCATCCGCTCGGTGCTGGCGGCACCCTTCCGCCTCTCGCGCTTCGAAATCGGTCTGGAGTGCGCGGTGGGCTGCGCCTTGTCCGGCGCGTCGGAGAGCGGCGAGGAGCTGGTCCGCCACGCGCAGCTCGCGCTGAAACGCGCCAAGGCGACGGGCCGCGTCGAGGTCCACAGTTCGGGCGAGGCGGCGGGCGCGCGCTACAGGCTCGACATCGAGACCGAGCTTCGGCGCGCGATCGAGAGCGACCAGCTCTCGCTCGCTTTCCAGCCGATCGTTCATCTCGCGCGCGATCGGATGACCGGCTTCGAGGCGCTGG
This sequence comes from Sphingomonas sp., assembly GCF_965200105.1. GTDB lineage: Bacteria > Pseudomonadota > Alphaproteobacteria > Sphingomonadales > Sphingomonadaceae > Solisphingomonas. The sequence goes on along the minus strand of NZ_CBDATN010000002.1, from coordinate 1,138,750 downwards.
CACGCTGGACGCATGCGGAGCGTGGCATCATCGAGCCTTCGGAGTTCATCCCCGTCGCGGAGGAGACCGGGTTGATCGTGCCGCTCGGCCGCTGGGCGCTCGATCGTGCGCTGGCAACGCTCGCGCGCTGGGACGAGGCCGCCGGGCGGCCGCTCGCCGTCGCCATGTCGGTCAACGTCTCGGCGATCCAGCTCTCGCGCGACGACGTGCCGACGCTGATCGCGGGGCTGCTCGCCAAGCACGGTCTCGCCGGCGAGCGGCTGACGGTGGAGCTGACCGAGAGCGCGATCGTCCAGGATCCGGAGAGGACCAGCCGCGCGCTGAATGCGCTGAAGGCGCTCAACGTCCGGATCGCGATGGACGATTTCGGCACCGGCTATTCCAGCCTCGCCTATCTCCGCCGCCTGCCGATCGACATCCTCAAGATCGACCGCAGCTTCGTCTCGGGGATGCTCGCCGATCGCGACAAGGTGGCGATCGTGCGCGCGGTGCTGAGCCTCGCCGACGCGCTGGGCAAGCACACGACGGCCGAGGGTGTCGAGACGGTCGAGCTCAGCCAGACGCTCGCGGCGCTCGGCTGCACGCACGGGCAGGGCTACCTCTACGCGGCGCCGCTGGAGCCCGACGACGCCTTCGCCTACCTCGTCTCGCGTGCCTGACACGCAAGCTCCTCGCTGACGATCGCTTCGAGCGCGGCGTCATCCGGAAAGCCGGAGCCCATCCAGCGCGCCTCTATCCTCTTGAGCGTCGCCGCCACTTGAGGGCCAGGAGCGAGACCGCGCGCTATCAGCATGCCGCCACGCAGGGGAAAACGCGGGGGCTCCGAACCGGCCAGCCTGCGAGCATCGCTCGGACGGCCGCCCAGCAGCAGGCGGTCGACGGTGGCAGGCACGCCATGCAGGTAGGCGCTGGCTACCGCGTCCTGCTCGCCGACGGGCGCGGCGTCTGTGATGAGCCGGAGCTGGTTCGCCTTTGACAGGCGTAGCCGACTGGCGATCCGCACGGGGATCTCCGCGCCGGCAGGCAGCAGCGCCGCCAGCCGTCGCAGCCCGTCCGGCGCGATGCCCGCCTCCCGCTCGCTGGCGAGCAGCGCCGCCAGGCGATCGGCGGATACGATCTCGGGCAGCACCGGCGTGAGGATGCCGCCCGCCAGCATCGCTCGTACCGCGTTCAGCGGATCGGCGACGGCGAGCAGCTTGAGCAGTTCCCCCGCGATCCGCTCGCGCGAGAGCGCCATAAGGTCGCGCGCGCGCGCCACGCACGCGGCGTAGCCTTCCGCGTCCGGAGCATCGCCGCCGAAGCGCGCGTGGAAGCGGAAGAAGCGCAGGACGCGGAGATGATCCTCGGCGATGCGCCGCTCGGGATCGCCGATGAATCGGACATGACCGCGGGCGAGATCGGGGAGACCGCCGAAATGATCGTGCACGGCGCCGCTCGCGGGATCGGCGGAGAGCGCGTTGATCGTGAAGTCTCGCCGCGCCGCGTCCTCGCGCCAATCGTCGGTAAAGGCGACCTCGGCGTGGCGGCCGTTGGTCGCGACGTCGCGGCGCAGCGTCGTCACCTCGACGGTGCGGCCGCCGACGACGACGCCGATGGTGCCGTGCGCGAGCCCGGAGGTGGACGTCCAGACCTGGAGCCGCGCCGCCTCCGCCGCCGCGCGCGCCGCTTGCGGCGGGAGCGTGGTGGCGACGTCGAGGTCCTGCGGCGCGAGCCCGAGCAGCGTGTCGCGCACCCAGCCCCCGATATAGCGTGCCCGGCCCGGCCCCAGCGCGGCGATCAGCCGCGCGAGCGCGTCGGTATCGCCGACATCCGGCGGCACGGGAACCGCGCGAGCGTTCGCCGGCTCACCCATGGCCGATTCGACGTGATAGGTTGACGATCAGCGCCGCCGTCACCCCCCAGATGCTGTGCGGCTTGCACGGAAACTCCCAGAAGCGGTGGAGCCGTCCCTCCCATTCGGCCCGGTGCGCGACGCGGTTGGCGGGGTCCATCAGCCAGCCGAGCGGCACCTCGAAGATCTTCGCGACCTCGATCTCGCACGGGTGCAGCGGCAGGTCGGGCGGCACGACGCCGACCACCGGCGTGATGAGGAAGCCCGAACCCGTCTGGTAGGCGCAGTCCTCGCCGACCAGCTCCACGGCATCCGGAGGCATCGCTATCTCCTCGTACGCCTCGCGGAGCGCGGTGGCGGCGGGGGAGGTGTCGCCCGGATCGGCGCGTCCGCCCGCGAAGGCGACCTGGCCGGGATGGTTGCGCAGCCGCTCGTCGCGCTTGGTGAGCAGTAGCGTCGGCTCCGGCCGATCGACCACGCCGACGAGCACCGAAGCCGGCGTCGCGCGGGTGCCCGGCGCGACGCGATCGTCGCGTCCGGCGATGGGGGGCAGGTGCGCGGTCTCGGCGAGCCGGGCGCGCAGCCGCTCGGCGAGCCTCATGCCGTCGTCCGGTCCGGCCCTAGCGCGAAGAAGGCACCGTCGCTCCAAAGCCCGACCGAATCGTCCGGCCCGGGCGGCGCGTCGAGCGCGAGGTTGGCGAGTTCGTAGTAGACCGGTCGCGCGACGAGCGCGTCGAGCCGTCCGCGCACGCGCAGATACGGATGCGCGCCGTGGCCGCGATCTTCGATCGTCAGGGCATGATCCGGCCCCGCCACAACGACGTCGCCCACGTTTGTGCGGAAGCCGAGGCGCCGGCCCAACCCCTCGCCCTCGCTCGTCACCTCCACCGCGACGAACGGCGCGTCGTCGATCGCGATCGTCAATTTCTCGGCCGGCGTCACCAGTACGAAGCCGCCGTCGGGCTCGCCGCGCAGGATGGTCGAGAACAAGCGGACGAGCGCGGTGCGACCGATCGGGCTGCCCTCGTGCAGCCAGGTGCCGTCGGCGAGAATACGCATCTGGCTGTCGCCGCAACGCGCCGGGTTCCACGCCTCGACGGGCGGCAGCCGCCCTTCTGCAGCCAGCGCCGCGACACGGTCCAGCGAGAGACCGGCGATGCTGTCGGGCGGGAGAGCGGAGAGCGGCATCGCGCCTCCTTGCCATCCTTTGTCGTGGCGGCCTAGCGGCGCGGACCCAGCATGCCGGCTGCCGGCAGCAGTTGGTTGGCTGCCGGGCGCGCCAACAAGCGGTGCCGCTCCACCGGCCCCGGTACCCGCCAGCCGCCGGAGAATGCCGCCGAGAAGCCGAACGCGCCGTAGTATTCGGGATCGCCGATCAGCACCGCAGTCATGCCCGTATCGTCGATGGCGGCGAGCGCGTGGCCGATCATGACGCGTGCGATGCCGCGGCTGCGGCGATCGGGACGAACCGCGATAGGGCCGATCAGCCACAGCGGCGTCGCGGCGCCGCTCTCCTCCATCAGCGCCAGCGGCCAGCTCTGGAGCGAGCCGACCAGCGCGTCGCCCTCGTAGGCCGCCACCGAGGCGGAGCGATCCGCCGCCACCCCCTCGCGAAGTCGGTAGGCGGTGCGCTGATGTCGATCGTAGCCGAAGGCGAGATCGAGCAGGTATTCGACCTGTTCCGCCATCGGCTCAACGATCGGCGACAAACGGATGGGCGCACTCGCGATCTCGTCCTGCGCCGCTTGCGCCACCATCCTCATCTCATGCCGCTCCGCCGCATGGGGAGCGCGATGTAACGTCGTGCCGCCGAAAGCAAAGCGTCGAGGCCGTCCAGCTTGTCGCGAACCGGCACCCACGGTAGGCGACCACGATGGCGGACGACCTGCTCGAGCTCAGCGTCACGGACATCGAGGTGCCGGTGCTGACCGGCGTCTACTCCGAGGAGACTCACCTGCCGCAGCCGCTCCGCGTCTCGGTGACGGTGGCGCTGGCCTTGCCGGACGCGCGCTACGCGCCGGACACCCCGCTGCAGGCATCCAAGAACTATCTTGATCTCAAGCGCGCGGTGACCTCGCTGCCCGAAGGCCTGCACTTCACGCTGATCGAGGCGGTTGCCGAGCATGTCTGCATGACGCTGTTCGCCGAGGACGCGCGCGTGCGCCGCGTCGAGGTGGCGATCGTCAAGCTCGCCATTTCCGAGCGTGGCGAGGAGATCGGCATCCGCTTGGTGCGCCATCGACCATCGGCGCCGGCGTGAGCGGCGGACGGCCGCTCGCGCTCGTCACGGGCGGCTGCCGCCGGATCGGGGCGGCGATCGCCGGCGCGCTCGCGCGGGATGGCTGGGATCTGGCGCTTCATAGCCACTCGCGTGGCGCGATCGACGAGGCGTTGCGGCAGACGATCGCGGAAGCGGGCGCGACGTGTTACCGCTTCTACGCCGACTTCGCCGATCACGCGGCGGTGGCGGCGCTGCTGCCCGGTGTCGAGCGCGAGGCGGGCAGGGCGCCCGCGCTGCTCGTCAACAATGCCTCGCACTTCGCCGAGGACCGGCCCGAGACGGTGACGCACGAGGCGTTGGTGGCGCTCTACGCGATCAACTGCGCCGCGCCCGTTCTGCTCGCGCGGGATTGCGCCGCTCGCGGAGGCGCCGTCATCGTCAACATCCTCGATCAGCGCATCGCCTCGCCGCACGGCGATCAGTTCGCCTACACGCTCGCCAAGCTGGCGCTCGCGGGCGCCACCGAGATCCTGGCGCGGGAACTCGCGCCCGCGACGCGGGTGTGCGGGGTGGCGCCCGGCCTCACGCTGCCCACCGACGACTATGCCGCGGGCGCGATGGCACGTATGGCCGCGCGGATGCCGCTTGGCCGTCTGTCCGATCCGGCGGCGATCGCGGAGGCGGTGCGCTACCTCGCGCGCGCCGACGCGGTGACGGGCCAGATCGTCTACGTCGACGGCGGCGCGCACTTGCGCCATTGGGATCGCGACTTCGTCTACCTGGAGGATTGATCGAGCGGCGGGGCGGCCTGATCGGTGCCCGCCCGATCGCATGAACCGAGGCTCTCGAGCACGAACCGATAGTCGGTGCGCGCCTGGTCGGCGTCTTCGGGCGATTGGTCGGCCACCGCCTCGTCGGGCAGCGTCGGCGGCAGCCCACAGGCCAGGCGATACCAGGCGAGCGTCTCGCGCTTGGGTGCGGCGGCGGCGTCGTCGACGAGTTCGCCGAGCGATTCGGACCAGCGCGGCTGCTCGCCCGGGCGCCGCACGATACTCAGCGACACCGGCCGCGCGTCCGCCGTCCGCAGGAAGATCTGCGTCTCGCCCTCGCCGGGAATGGTGCCGGCGACGTGGAAGGCGTGGCCGATCCCCGTGACCGGCGGCGGCGCGTTGGGGGACACGGCCTCGGTCAAGATCGCCCTTAGCCTGGCCTCGCTGTCGGGCGTCCAATCGATCGCGGAGTCCCGTGCCACGAGCTGGAGCGTCCCCGGCCGCCCCGGTGTCGTCCGCGCGAACAGGATCAGACGCCGCTTCTTCAGCTTGGGCAGGTGATTCGAGCCGTCGAGAGGCACGTCCGCGATCCAGTCGACCCCACCGGGCAGCCCGCCGCGTCCGGCCAGCAGCGTGTCGACCGTCCCGGCGAGATAAAATCGTACCCGCCCAGCCGCGACGTTGATGGCGTCGTCCCCCTTTAGCCGAATGGCACGATCAACGGTAACCAGCGCCACGACTTGTGCTGCAAATGCGAAATCGGCGAACTGCTCGTAATTCTCTCGGACTGTCAGGGCAGCACCGGCTTGCGCGCAGGTTGGCGCGGTGATCGCTAATCCCGAAATCATTGCGGTTGCGAACAACGCGAAGGGGTATCTTGCTACCATCTAGTTATCAGCTCCTGCTTTGCCCCCGGTGCGTTCGGCCACCGCTTCTCTCCTCGGCGACGACCTGACCGCGACACTTGCCTACGCTTAGAGGGTGGACATGAAACCGACGGCTGCATAGCATGTTCATAGCGGTCGGGAGGGCCGAACCGTCGGCTTTGGCTACCGGTCCGGTCTGTCCGCGCGACCGCGGCCCGTCATCCTCGGAGTGGTTCCCGTTAATGGCCTATGTCGACCAGAACCAAAGCAAGGAAAAGACGTTTGCGGCGATCATCACGATCGTCATCATCGTCGCGGTGGGTTACGCTTTCATCACCGGCCTCGCCTATAATGTGATCAAGAAGGCGGCCGAGGACATGAAGGTCATCGACGTCACTGAGCCTCCGCCTCCGCCGCCTCCGCCGCCGCCTCCGCCAAAGGAGACCCCGAAGGTCGAGACGCCGCCGCCGCCGACCTCGCCGCCGCCGCTGGTGAGATCGCCGGCGCCGCCGCCGCCGATCACGACGGTTCAGACGCTGCGTCCGCCGCCGCCGCCTGCGCCGGTGATCGCGCCTCCGGCGCCGCCGCCGCCCGCGCCGAAGCCGAGCCAGGCGTCGGCCGCCAAGCTGAGGGGTAGTTCCGGCGATCTCGTCACTAGTGACGATTATCCACCGGCAGCTTTGCGCGCCGAGGAGCAGGGCCGGGTCGGCTTTAAGTTGGATGTCGACGCATCCGGCAGGGCGACGAGCTGCACGGTCACGAGCTCCAGCGGCCACCCGGATTTGGACGATACGGCGTGCAAGCTCATCCAGCGCCGCGCCCGCTTTACCCCTGCCAAGGACGCCGCCGGAAACGGGTTGGCCAGCACCTACTCCAGCGCGGTGCTGTGGCAGATCCCGAAGGAATAACGCCGAGCGTTTCTCTTCTCCCCCAGACCCCTTTCAAGGAACCGACGCCCATGACGACCCCCGCCGCCGCCGCAGCTGCCGGCTCCAATTTCGGCCTGAAGAACGCGCTTGAGGAAGGCGGTCTGATCTCTCAGTCCGTCTTCGTGATCCTGGTGGTCAGCCTCGCAGTCTCGATCTTCATCCTGTTCGCCAAGCTGTTCGAGCAGCAGCGCATCATCAATCAGGGCAAGCGCGTCCGCACCAGCTTCTGGTCGGCGCCGAACCTGCGCGATGCGGCTGGCAAGCTCGACAAGAACTCGGCGTATCGCCAGATCGTCGACGACGGCCTGCTCGCCGAGGAGCAGCACGTCCGTCTGACCGATCCGATCGACCAGCATGAATGGATCCAGAGCTCGATCTCGCGCTCGACTGCGTCGATCGGCGCGAAGCTGTCCGGTGGCTTGCCCTTCCTCGCGACGGTGGGCTCGGTCGCGCCCTTCGTCGGTCTGTTCGGCACCGTGGTCGGTATCTACCGCGCGCTCATCAAGATCGGCGCGTCGGGCAACGCTTCCATCACCGTCGTCGCCGGCCCGGTCGGCGAGGCTCTCATCATGACGGCGCTCGGCCTCATCGTCGCCGTGCCGGCGGTGCTCGCCTATAACTGGCTGCTCCGTCGCAACAAGGTGATCATGGAGAACCTGTTCGCCTTCGCCAACGACATCCACGGCTACATGGTGTCGGCGGGCTCGGTGCGGCCGGCTTATGGCCTCGGCAAGACGATGCCGACCCCCAAGGCCGCCGCGACTGCCTCGGGCGTGCAGACCACCAAGGCCTGAACCGATCCGCCACGGGTGCTCGTCGTGCCCGTGGCCCTTCATACCGGGAACTGATCAATGGCCATGAACGTGGGCGGCGAGGAAGAGGACGCAGCGCCGATCTCCGCCATCAACACGACGCCTCTTGTCGACGTGATGCTGGTGCTCCTCATCATTTTCCTCATCACCGTGCCGGTGGCGATCCAGACCGTGCCGCTGCGCCTTCCGACGGTGCGCAATCAGGTCACCGAGACGAAGGCGGAGAACCTCAACCTCTCGGTCAAGGCTGGCCCGGGCGGCACTTGCGAGGTGTTCTGGGAGCGCGAGAAGGTCACCTCGCAGGAACTGGTCGATCGCTCGGTGGAGAAGCTGAAGGCGGACATCGCCAATCAGGGCGGCATCGGTGCGCCTGGGCTGGAGCTTCCCGAGGCGCATATTCGCGGCGATGTCGACACCCCGTTCAAGTGCATCGGCGGCGTCGTCTCCAATCTCCAGCGCGCGGGCTTCGCGAAGGTCGGGTTCATTTCCGAACCCAAGCCACTCCCGTCCGTCTGACACCCCTCCGGAGGAGTTTCCGCAATGGCAATGGCCGCAGGTACCGCCGACGGCGAGCCGATGATGGATATCAATACGACGCCGCTGATCGACGTCATGCTGGTGTTGCTCATCATGTTCATCATCACGCTTCCCCCGCAGACGAACGCGGTGAAGCTCGATCTGCCCGTGAACTCGGACAGCACACCGCCACCGATCGACCCCGTGAAGAACAACATAACCACCGACGCGGCCGGGCAGATTTTCTGGAACGGCACGCCCGTCGATCTGCTTCAACTCCGCCAGTATATCGACTTGACCAAGAACATGAATCCAGAGCCGGAGCTGCACCTCCAGCCGGATCAGGCAACCCGCTACGAGCGTGTCGACGAGATCCTCGACACCGTGAAGAAGGCGCAGGCGGAGCGCTTCGGCTTCGTCGGCAACGAGAGCTACTCGGCCGCCTTCTGACCTCCGAGCGGTGGTTGCACCGCTGGGAACCGTACGTGGCGCTGAAGGTAGTCATTCTGGCGAGCGTGCCACCAGGAGGTGGTGCGCTCGCGACGCCGCGAGCAGCGTTTGCTCGAGTTCCGCCCAGAGTTCGGCTTGGTTCGAGCAACAGCTTAGATAGGTGTGCCGCCGTTCCGGCGTCTCCGCAGCTGTCTGCCCGGGTGCCAAGCTGACCTGGTGAAGCCGTGTTCCGGCTCATTGCGGGCGAGCTGTCCTTCGGGTTCTCGCGCGTCGCTCAGAGCCGCAAGCCTGCCGTCTCGGGCAGGCCTACCATCAGATTCAAGTTCTGGACGGCGCCGCCGCCCGCGCCCTTGCCGAGATTGTCGAGCGCCGCGACGAGGCGGACATGCCCCGCCGTCTCGTCGGCGAAGACGAACAAGGCCAGCCTGTCGGTTCCCGCGACATGCTCGATCGTCAGCGCGGCGAGCGCCGGCTCGATGCCCCGGCTCGCCACCGACACGAGCGCCGAGCCTTGGTAGGCGTCGGCGAGCGCGGCGTGGATGTCGCGCGCCGACGTGCCGTCCCTGCACAGGGCCAAGTGCAGCGGCACCTCCACGATCATCCCACGATAGGTCCGCGCTACCGCGGGCGCGAAGATGGGCGCCACGCCCAGCCCGGCGTGCACGCGCATCTCCGGCACATGCTTGTGGCCCAGCGCCAAGCCGTAGATCCGGAAGGCCGTGTCGGTCGCGCCCGCCGATCCCGCTTCCTCGAACGCCGCGATCATTGCCTTGCCTCCGCCCGAGTAGCCGGAGGTCGCGTGAACGGTGAGCGGCGCCGTGGCCGGCACCAGCCCGGCGCGGACCAGCGGCGCCACCAGCGCGAGGAAGCCGGTGGGATAGCAGCCCGGGTTCGATACGCGCGAGGACGCCGCGATCGCTTCGCGTGCTCCCGGCGCCAGTTCCGCAAAGCCGTAGGCCCAGGATGGATCTGTGCGGTGCGCGGTGGAGGCGTCGATGATGCGCACCGCCAGGTCGGCGGCCATGCGCGCCGCCGCCCTGGCCGCATCATCCGGCAGGCAGAGAACCGCGACGTCGGCGGCGGCAAGCGCATCGCCCCGCGCCTTGTCGTCCTTGCGACGGTCGTCCGAGAGCAGGCTGAGCGCGATCTCCGGGCGGTCGCGCAGGCGCTCGACGATCTCGAGCCCGGTCGTGCCGGCACCGCCGTCGACGAAGACGCGGATCATGCGAGCCGCCGCGCCCTCGCCGTCCCCCGGTCGGGCAGGCGTGCGAGCATGGCGGCGATCGGCTCGCTGACCGTCGCCATCCAATGCGCGTTGGCGTGGACGACCGTATCATGATCCGCGGCGATCGCCACGTGACCCGGTAGGAAGATCAGGTCGCCACGCCGCAATCCGCCGTCTAGCAGCACCTCATGATCAAGGGCGGCACGCTGCTGATCGCTGTCGCGCGGCAGCGCGACGCCGCAGAGCGCGTGCGCGAGCTGGACCAGTCCCGAGCAGTCGATGCCGTCGCCTGATCGCCCGCCCCAGCGATAAGGCGTGCCGATGAGGCGCGCCGCGACCGCCACGGGGTCGGTCTCCGGGCGTTCGAGCGGCTGGGCATGGCGATGGTGAACGAAGCCGTCGGCGGTCTCCAGGAAATCACCCGCCTTGGCCGTCACCATTAGCCTCGCGCCCATCGGCAGGCGCGCGGAAACAGGGCTCTTGATATCGGGCGCGGCGAACACCAGCGCGGCCGGTGCCGTGACGACGTGGCTCGGCGCCATCGTCGCGCCGAGCGCGGCGACGGGCACGTAGCCGACGTAGGCGTCGTGACGGCAGAAGCCCCAGGCCCACTCGCCGCCGCAGTCCACCATCGCGAACGTCTCGCCGAGCAGAAGTTCGGAGGTGGCGGGCGCATCGTGCGAAGGCGAGGCGCGGATCGCGACGCGGGGCACCGTGCAGCCATGGTCGAGCGGGAGGGCGTAATGCGGTGCGATCACGCGATCGGCCAATGCCACGTCAGCGATGTCGCGCCGTACGGCGTGCACGCGCCTGTCTAGCTGAACCGATGGTCCGGTGAGGCTGAACCGATCAGGCGCTGCCGCGTACGAGGAGCGGTCGCCGCCGCTCCTTGCCGCCGATGAAGCGCCTGAAGCCTTCAAGAAATTCCGCTCCTAGGGTCGTGCGCGTGACGAAGATGTTGCGCCGGTCGCGCTCGTCGCGCTCACGCCGGAGATAGCCGAGCCGCCCGAGCGTGTTCAAGGCGCGCGTGACGACCGGTTTCGAGACACCGAGGATCGAGGCCAGCCCGCGCACGGTATGCGGTCCGTCGGTGCGGTAGACGAGCAGCAGCAGCGCCATCTGCCGGTTGGTGAGATCGGGCTGGCCCGAGCGGACGTAGGCGACCAGCGTCTCCATCCAGCCCAGCAGAGTATCTGTCCGCACGCTGATGTCCCATGCTCTCCGCGGCCCGGTGGAAGCCACGGATTGCACGGGAAAACACGCCAGCGCGCGCTTCGTTTCACCGCCGCCCGAGAATGGTTAACGCGATGCCGGAGGGTAGCGGCGGATGAGCATCGTCCAGGCCGCGCGCAGCCCAAGCGCCTCTCCACCCTTTGGCCTGCCGGGTCTTGCGACCGGCATCCACGCGAAGGTGTCGAGGTGCGCCCAGGGCGTCGTCGCCGGCACGAAGCGTTCGAGGAAGAGCGCGGCGGTGATGCTGCCGGCGAAACCGCCTTCGGGCGAGTTATTGAGATCGGCCACGTCGGACTTCAGCATGTCGCGGTAACCTGGCCACAGCGGCAGCCGCCACAGCGGATCGCCCGCCGCCGCGCCGGCTTCGGTGAGTTCCGCCGCCACCGCATCGTCGTTGGCGAACAGCGCGGGCAGTTCGGGGCCGAGCGCGACACGCGCGGCGCCGGTGAGCGTCGCGAAGTCAAGGATCAGCGCGGGCTTGTCCTCGCCCGCGAGGCTGAGTGCGTCGGCGAGGATCAGGCGACCCTCGGCGTCGGTGTTGGCGATCTCGACGCTGAGGCCGCCGCGCGACCGCAGGATGTCGCCCGGCCGAATCGCGTCACCGGCGATCGCGTTCTCCACCGCCGGGATCAGCAATCGCAAGCGAATCGGCAGCCTCGTGCCCATGACGAGATCGGCGAGCGCCAGCGCGTGGGCGGCACCGCCCATGTCCTTCTTCATCAGCCGCATTCCCGTCGACGGCTTGATGTCGAGCCCGCCGGTATCGAAACAGACGCCTTTGCCGATCACCGTGACGGCTGGGTTGGCGGCATCGCCCCATTCCAGCTCGATCAGGCGCGGACCGCGCTCCGCAACCGCCGCGCGGCCAACGGCGGCGATCATCGGGAAGCCACTCTCCAGCGCGTCGCCCCGGATCACGCGGGTGCTGGCGCCGTGACGATTGGCTACCCTCTCGACCGCGGCCTGGAGTTCGGCGGGCCCCATGTCGTTGGCCGGCGTGTCGACGAGATCGCGCACCAGCGCCACCGCCTGCGCCATTCGCACCGCCTCTTCGACATGGGCGGGATCGGCGGAGAACAGCACGCGTTTGCCGCGTGGATCGGGGTCGGCGCGGTAGCGATCGAGCCTGTGCTGCGCCGTCAGCCAGCCCAGCATCGCCGAGGCGGGCACCGCCTCAGACAGGCGGTAATGCCCCTCGACCAGCTTGGCGGCGGCAGGCGCGAGGTCATAGGGGCCGAGCTCCTCCGGCACGCCGAGCAGGCCGGACCAGTCGTCGGCGCGCTGCCCCGGGATCAGCGCGAACTGGCCGGGCCTGGCGCGGAAGTCGCTCGCCGCGACGACCGCGCGCACGCGCTCGGGCTGCGCGGTCAACCACTCGTCGAAGCGATCGGCGCGGACGAGCTGGACGACGTGCGCGGGCTGACCGCGATCGGGAAGGAGGAGCGCGGAAAAGTCTGTCATGCCGCAGCGTTATCGCCTGGCGGCAGCGCCGTCACGCCTCGTCCCGTGCCCGCAACGGGACACCGAAGAGATCATGTTCGTCGGCATCCTCGATCGCCACGGCCACGATGTCGCCGGGCGCGAGATGGCCGGCGTCGCGCAGGTGCACCTCGCCGTCGATCTCGGGCGCGTCGGCCTGCGAGCGGCCCGACGCGCCTTCGCCGTCGACGCGGTCGACGATGACCTCCAGCGTGCGCCCGATCTTGGCGGTGAGCTTGTCCGCCGAGATCGCCGCCGTGCGCTCCATCAGCCGCGCGTAGCGTTCCTCCTTCACCGCCTCGGCCACCGCGCCTGGCAGGTCGTTGGCGGCGGCGCCGGCGACGGGCTCGAAGCGGAAGGCGCCCACCCGATCCAGCCGCGCCTCGTCCAGCCACTGGAGGAGATAGTCGAAGTCGGCCTCGGTTTCGCCGGGAAAGCCGACGACGAAGGTGGAGCGGATCGCGATGTCCGGGCAGATCGCGCGCCAGCGGGCGAGGCGCTCCAGCACCTTGGCGTCATTGGCCGGTCGCTTCATCGCGCGCAGCACGGACGGACTGGCGTGCTGGAACGGAATGTCGAGATACGGCAGCACGAGACCCTCGGCCATCAGCGGGATCACCTGATCGACGTGCGGGTAGGGATACACGTAGTGGAGCCTCACCCATGCCCCCAGCCGCCCCAGTTCGCGCGCGAGATCGGTCATGTGCGCGCGCACCGCGCCGCCGGCCTTGAGCGGGTACTCGGCGTGGCGCAGGTCCAGCCCGTAGGCGGACGTGTCCTGACTGATGACGAGCAGCTCGCGCGTGCCCGCCTCGACCAGCTTCTCCGCCTCTCGCAGGATCGCGTCGGGGCGGCGGCTGACGAGATCGCCGCGCAGCTGCGGGATGATGCAGAAGGCGCAGCGATGATTGCAGCCCTCCGAGATCTTCAGGTAGCTGTAGTGGCGCGGCGTGAGCTTGAGGCCCGTTAATTCGGCGACGGGCTCCACGGCGCCGCCCGGCACGAGATCGAGGTATGGCGAAGGAGGCACCGGCGCCGCCTCGCGCACCGCGCCGACCACCTGCTCATATTGGTGCGCGCCGGTGACGGCGAGCACGGCCGGGAAGCGCGAGCGGATGGCGTCCGCCTCCTGGCCCATGCAGCCGGTGACGATGACGCGGCCGTTCTCGGCGATCGCCTCGCCGATCGCCTCCAGGCTCTCCTCCTTCGCCGAGTCGAGGAAGCCGCAGGTGTTGACCAGCACGACATCGGCGCCGGTATAGTCGGCAGACATGGCGTAGCCGTCCGCGCGCAGGCGAGTGAGAATGCGTTCCGAATCGACGAGGTTCTTCGGACAGCCGAGCGACACCATGCCGACCTTGGGCGGGGAGGGGAGGACGCGGGCCATGGATGGCCGGGCAGATAGGCGCGGCAAGCCGCTCGCGCTACTGCCTCACGCCATCGCGTCAATCGCGCCCTGGAGGATGTAGGCGGCCGCCATCTTGTCGACGAGCTCGGCGCGCCGTGCGCGCGACGCGTCGGCGGCGATCAGCGTGCGGGTGACGGCGGCGGTGGACCAGCGTTCGTCCCACAGCAGGATCGGCAGCGAGAGGGGGCCGAGATTGCGCGCGAACTGGCGCACCGCCTGCGTGCGCGGGCTGTCCGTCCCGTCCATGTTGAGCGGTAGCCCGACGACGAGGCCGGCCAGCCGCTGGTCTCGCGAGACGCGGGTCAGCGCCGCCAAGTCGGCTGCGAACCGCGTGCGGCGGATCGTCTCGGCGGGCGACGCGATCGTCCAGCTCGCGTCGCAGTAGGCGGCGCCAATCGTCCTGGTGCCGACATCGAGCCCTGCCAGCCGCCCGCGCATCGGCAACGCGTCGCGGAACGCGAGGGCGGAGGCGTGGATCAACGCTTGGCGAACGCCGCCAGCCGGCGCGCGGCGTCGGCGCGGACGTTCGCCCAGAACAGCGCGTAATCGAAGACGTGATAATTGTTGCCGGGCAGCACCGCCACGCCATAGCCGCCCGGCGGCGGCCCGATCGAGAGCAGCCCGTCGTTGCGGCAGCGCGCCGGCACGAACCCGCGCACCAGCGTCGCGCCCTGATAGCCCGCGTCCGGCACCAGCGCGCCGGCGTTGGCGGAGGCCGGCGCGGCGCCGTCTCGCGCGCCGGTCAGCGGGTTGGTGCAGAGCGGCGGCGTGCCCTTGCGCGAGTGGCCGGTGAGCCCCGGCGTCGCCTCGTAGCGGACGCGGAGCTGGCTCGCCTCGGCGGGTTCGGCGAAGCTCTGCCAGGAAAGCACGCATCCGGTATCGGCGGGCGCGACGCAGGCGGGCAGGCCGAGCGCGGGCAGGTCGCTGGCGACCGAGATCGGCCAACCCACCGCATAGGCCGCGACGATCCGCCTCGCCGACGGCGTCCCTCTCACCTGCTCGGCGAGCAGCCGGATGAGGTGGAAGCTGCCCTGGCTGTGCCCGGCGAGGATCAGCGGCGCGTCGGCCGGCGCCTGCGCCAGGAACGCCTTCCACGCCCGCACCACGTCGGCATAGGCGAGATCGAGCGCGCGCGCCGCGTCCGGCTTGTCGGTGAGGAAGGCGCCCACCGTCGCCTGGCGGTAGCGGGGCGCCCAGACGCGGCCCACGCCCGAGAAGATGCTGGCATCGCCGGACAGGATCACGCGCGTGCGCGCGTCCGCCTCGGGATCGTCGTAGCGCGCGTTCCAGTGGCCGCGATCGAGATAGGTGGTGGGCGGCACGAAGAAGATCGCCGCCGGCCCCGGAGCGACGCGGGCGACGCCGGGCGGCAGCCACAGCGCGGGATCGCTCCGCGTCCCCGGCCGCGACACCCAGGCTTCGGGCCGCGCATAGTCCGGCGCGCCGGCGGCGGGCGGCGGCGCGAACGCGACCGACGGCACCAGCGCGGCGCGCATCAGGTCGGGCGCGAAGAGGCTCCACAGCAGGCCGGCGCCGAGCAGCAGCACGATGCCGGCTGCGACGACGTAGAGGAAGCGACGGGCGAGCACGTCCGTCTCCTAGCCGCGCTCGGTTGCGCCGCCCACCCCTCCGATGGTAGCCGCGCGACATGTCCGTCGATACCGATACCGTCGCCAAGGTGGCGACCCTCGCGCGCATCGCGCTGGGCGAGGGCGAGGCGCAGGCGCTGGTGCCCGAGCTCAACGCCATACTGGGCTGGATCGACCAGCTCGGAGAGGTCGACACGGCGGGGGTGGAGCCGCTCGCCGCCGTCGTCGCGATGCGGCTGCGCCTGCGCGACGATGTCGTGACCGACGGCGGCATCCGCGATGCGGTGCTGGCGAACGCGCCGGCGCCCGAGCACGGCTTCTTCGGCGTTCCCAAGGTGATCGAGTGACGACCTCAGACGATCTGACCGGGCTCGGCATCGCCGCCATCCGCGACGGCGTGCGCAGCGGCGCCTTCTCGGGCCGCGAGGTGGCCGACGCCTTCGTGGCCGCCGTCGAGAAGGGTCGCCCGCTCAACGCCTTCCTGGTCGAGACGCCGGATCATGCGATCGCGGCGGGCGAGGAGGCGGATCGCGCCCGCACGCAGGGCGAGCTTCGGCCGCTGTCGGGCGTCCCGCTCGGGATCAAGGACCTGTTCTGCACGCGCGGCGTCGAGACGACGGCGGCGAGCGGCATCCTCAAGGGCTTCGTGCCACCCTATGAGAGCCATATCACCGGGCGGTTGTTCGGGGCCGGCGCGGGGATGCTCGGCAAGCTCAACATGGACCAGTTCGCGATGGGCTCGTCCAACGAGACTTCGGCGTTCGGGAACGTGTTGTCGCCGTGGCGGCGCAACGACGGCGGCAATGCCCCGCTGGCGCCGGGCGGCTCGTCGGGCGGCTCGTCGGCGGCAGTGGCGGCGCGCATGGCTCCGGGGGCGACCGGCACCGACACCGGCGGCTCGATCCGCCAGCCCGCCGCCTTCACCGGCATCACGGGCATCAAGCCCACCTACGGTCGCTGTTCGCGATGGGGCGTGATCGCCTTCGCCTCCTCGCTCGATCAGGCGGGACCCATGGCGCGGGATGTCACCGACTGCGCGATCCTTTTGGAGCAGATGGCGGGCTTCGATCCGCGCGACGCGACCTCGCTCGATCTCCCGGTTCCCGCCTGGGAAATGGGTCTGTCTGGCGATCTCACGGGCAAGCGCATCGGCATTCCCGACGAGTACCGCATGGACGGCATGCCGGCGGAGATCGAGGCGCTGTGGCAGCGCGGGATCGGGTGGGCGCGGGACGCCGGCGCCGAGATCGTCGAGGTCTCGCTGCCGCATACGCGCTACGCGCTGCCGACCTACTACATCATCGCGCCCGCCGAGGCCTCGTCCAACCTCGCCCGCTACGACGGCGTGCGCTATGGCTTGCGCGACTTAGCCGAGGGCGCCAACCTCCAGCAGATGTACGCCGCGACGCGCGCGGATGGCTTCGGCGCCGAGGTGCGGCGGCGGATCATGATTGGCACTTACGTCCTGTCCGCGGGCTATTACGACGCCTACTTCACCAAGGCGCAGAAGGTGCGCGCGCTGATCGTCCGCGACTTCGAGGAGGCTTGGGCCAGGTGCGACCTGCTGCTGACGCCGACCGCGCCGAGCGCCGCCTTCGCGCTCGGCGAGAAGAGCGCGGACCCGCTGGCGATGTACCTCAACGACGTCTTCACCGTGCCCTCGTCGCTCGCCGGGCTGCCCGCGATGTCGGTGCCAGGCGGGCTGGACGCTCAGGGCCTGCCGCTGGGCCTCCAGATCATCGGCCGCGCGCTCGACGAGCAGGGCGTTCTGAACGCCGGCCTCGCGATCGAGCAGCGCGCCGGCTTCGTCGCGCGTCCGGAGGCGTGGTGGTGACATGAGCGAGTATCGCATCCAGGGCGCGACGGGCGAGTGGGAGGTCGTGATCGGCCTGGAGGTCCACGCGCAGGTGTCGTCGAACGCCAAGCTGTTCTCGGGCGCCGCTACCGCCTTCGGCGCGGAGCCCAACACGCAGGTGAGCCTCGTCGACGCGGCGATGCCCGGCATGCTGCCCGTGCCCAACCGCGAGTGCATCCGCCAGGCGGTGCGTACCGGCATGGCGGTCAGCGCCGCGATCAACCGCTGGAGCCGCTTCGACCGCAAGAACTATTTTTACGCGGATTTGCCGCAGGGCTACCAGATCTCGCAGCTCTATCACCCGCTGGTTGGCGAAGGTGCGATCGACATCGAGCCGGAAGGGGCCGAGCCCAAGACAATCGGCATCGAGCGCATCCACGTCGAGCAGGACGCGGGCAAGCTGATGCACGATCAACACCCGACGATGAGCTATGTCGACCTCAACCGATCGGGCGTGGCGCTGATGGAGATCGTCTCGCGTCCCGACATGCGATCGCCCGCCGAGGCAGGCGCCTATCTGCGCAAGCTGCGCGCGATCCTGCGCTACGTCGGCTCGTGCGACGGCAACATGGAGCAGGGCTCGATGCGCGCCGACGTGAACGTCAGCGTGCGCAAGGTCGGCCAGCCCTTCGGCACGCGCACCGAGACCAAGAACGTCAACTCGGTCCGCTTCGTGGAGGCCGCGATCGCGCACGAGGCACGCCGCCAGGTGGAGGTGCTGGAGGACGGCGGCGCGATCGTCCAAGAGACGCGGCTGTTCGATCCCGATCGGGGTGTCACGCGCTCGATGCGCTCCAAGGAGGACGCGCACGACTATCGCTACTTCCCCGATCCGGACCTGCTGCCGCTGGAGCTGGACGACGCCTTCCTCGACGAGTGCCGGGCGAGCCTGCCCGAGCTGCCCGACGCCAAGCGCCGCCGCTACGAGGAAGGGCTGGGGCTCACCTCCTACAATGCCGACGTCCTCACCGCCGACGTCGAGACGGCGCGCTGGTTCGAGGCGCTGCTGGCGGAAGGCGCGGAGCCGGTACGCGCCGCCAACTGGGTGACGGGCGAGCTGTTCGGCGCGCTGAACCGGCTTGGCAAAGGCATCGAGGAGAGCCCGGTGTCGCCCGTGCGCGCCGCCGGCCTGCTCGCGCTCGTTGCCGACGGCACGCTGTCGGGCAGTCTCGCCAAGCAGGTGTTCGAGGCGATGCTGGAGACCGGCGACGACGCTGCCGCGATCGTCGAGGCGCGCGGGCTCAGACAGACCAGCGACACCGGCGCGATCGAGGCTGAGATCGCCAAGGTGCTCGCCGCTAATCCGGACAAGGTGGCCGATTACCGTGGCGGCAAGGACAAGCTGTTCGGCTTCTTCGTCGGACAGGCGATGCGCGCGATGGGCGGCAAGGCGAACCCGGCGGTGGTCAACGAGCTGCTCAGGAAGGCGCTGGGCTGATCGCTCAGATCAGCGGTACGCCGAAGGTCAGGCTCATCGCGTAGGATTTCGCCTCTCCCGGCGCGAGCGTGGCGACGCCGGGTTTGTCGGCGAACTGGCCGGCGAAGCCTTCCTCGTCGGCGTGGCTGTGCCACGGCTCGATGCAGAGATAGCCCGCGCCGGGCTTGGTCCAGATGCCGAGCATCGGCATGTCGGCGAAGTCGACGCGCACGCCGGGCTCGTCCGCCACGCCGAAGCACAAGCTGCGTGAGGCGGGTCGATCCCAGACCAGCGCGTCATGCTCGAACAGCGCGTCGCGCAGGTGGAGTTCGTTGTCGTGGACAGGCGTGGGGCGCGGCGCGGCGGCGATCAGGCCGTCGGCCGAGATCGCGCGCAACGCTCCGGGCTCGTCCGCGTCGAAGCGGACGATGTGGTCGAACCGCGATGCGGCGCCGGTGCCGGGCAGCGGCCAGCGCAGCGCCGGGTGGAAGCCGAACCCAACGGGCATCGGCTCCTCGCCTTGGTTGGACACCTCCGCCGCGATCGTCAGCGTCGCGCCGTCGAGCCGGTGCGTGACGTCGAGCCGGAACGCGAACGGATAGACGGCTCGCGTCGCGTCGCTCGCCTCCAGCCGGAAGCTGGCATGCGCCTCGTCGGCGTCGGTCGCCGTGAAGTCGCTGTCGCGCGCGAAGCCGTGCTTGCCGAGCGCCGTGCGGCGATCGCCGAAGCGCGCGCCGTCCGCCGTCACGCCGACCGTGGGGAACAGGATCGGCGCGCGTCCCGTCCACCAGCGCGGATCACCGTCCCACAGCCAGTCGCGGCCGTCCGCGTCGGTGACGGACTGGAGTTCGGCGCCGCGCGTCGACACGGTGACGGTCAGCGCGTCGGAGCGGAGCGTGACGAGGTCGGCCACGCGCCCGCTCAGTCGTCCTGCTCGTGCGCGGTGCCGCCGGTGCCGCCCGTGCCGCCGGGCGTGCCCGCGTCCTCCTGCGGCGAACGGTCGTTCTTCACCGCCGCCGGTTCGCTCTCGTCCTCGATCCTGTCGAGGCGCTGGCGATCGGGCTGCGGCGCGCGATCGTGTTCGTATTTGTCGTCCGCCATGATGCTCTCCCTGGGCTCCGCCGCCCAAACGTTCCGCAGCGCGCTCGGGTCCGCTTGCCCTCGTGCGCGCGCCTGCTATAGCCGCGATCCGACCGGCGACGGATCGATCGCGGGCGTGGCGGAACTGGTAGACGCGCCGGATTTAGGTTCCGGTATCGCAAGATGTGGGGGTTCGAGTCCCTTCGCCCGCACCAGCCACCCGTCGCCCCGGGGCTCGGTGCCGCCGCCTCTCCCGATTCGAGAAGGCCGACCATGCAGACTGTCGAGACGTTGAACGAGGGGCTGAAGCGCGCCTACCGGCTGACCATCCCGGCCGGTGAGATCGCCGCCCGCGTGGACTCGCAGGTCGGCAAGGTGGCGCCGCAGATCAAGATGCCGGGCTTCCGCCCCGGAAAGGTGCCCGCCAACCTCGTCCGCAAGATGCACGGCCCGCAGCTTCGCCAGGAGGCGCTCAACGCCGCCGTGCAGGAGGGCGTGCAGGCGCTGATCAAGGAGAACGGCTTCCGCCCCGCGATGGCGCCCGCGGTCGATCTCGACGAGGGCTATGAGGATGGCGGCGACGCCGACGTGGCGGTGAGCCTGGAGATCCTCCCCGACGTGCCCGCCCCGCAGATCGAAGGGCTGACGCTGGAGCGGCTGACGGTCGCCGCCGACGAGGCCAAGATCGACGAGCAGATCGCCGAGCTGGCCAAGTCGCAGAAGCGCCACGACGCCGCGTCCGAGGATCACGCCGCCGGCGAGGGCGACCTCGTCGTCATGGATTATCGCGGCACGGTGGACGGCGTCGCGTTCGAGGGCGGCACCGGCGAGGGGATGTCGGTGGAGCTCGGCTCCGGCCGGCTCATCCCCGGCTTCGAGGAGCAGCTCACGGGCGTGAAGGCGGGCGAGGCGCGCACGCTCGACGTCACCTTCCCGGCCGATTACGGCGCCAAGGAGTTGGCGGGAAAGGCCGCGCAGTTCGATGTCACCGTCACCGAGGTGAAGGTGCCGGGCGAGATGGTGATCGGCGACGAGTTCGCGAAGGCGCTCGGCCTCGACAGCCTCGATACGCTCAGGAACCTGATCCGCGGACAGCAGGAGCAGGAGCTGAACGGGCTGACGCGCACGCACATGAAGCGCAAGCTTCTCGATCAGCTCGCCGCCGGCCATGACTTCCCCGTGCCGCCCTCGATGGTCGACGCCGAGTTCGAGCAGATCTGGCGCCAGCTCGAACATGAGGCGACGCACGAGGCCGACGTGGAGGCGGCGAAGGCCGAGCTGGAGAAGGATCGCGACGATTATCGCGCGATCGCCGAGCGGCGCGTGCGCCTCGGCCTGCTGCTCTCCGAGATCGGGCAGGCGAACGGCATCGAGGTCACGGCGCAGGAGATGCAGCGGCTGATCGCGCAGGCGGCGCAGCAGTATCAGCCCAAGGATCGCGAGCGCTTCGCGCAATATGTCGCGCAGGAGCCGATGGCCGCGGCCCAGCTCCGCGCGCCGCTCTACGAGGACAAGGTCGTCGATTTCCTGTTCGGGAAGGCCGAGGTCAGCGACCGCGCGACGACCCGCGAGGAGCTGGAGGCCGCGATCGAATCGGAAGACGGCTTCGCGACCGGTACGCACCGCCACGAGCATCATGACCACGATCACGGCCATCACGACCATGATCATGACCACGCCGCGCACGACCATGACCACGACCATGCGCACGACCACGATCACGACCACGCGCAGGACGAGGGTGTCGCTGCCGAGGCGGCGAAGGCGGAGGTGCCGAAGAAGCCGCGCGCGAAGAAGGCGCAGGCCGAGGCGACAGAGGCCGCACCCGGCGAGGAGCAGGCTGCGGCCAAGCCGAAGGCGAAGCGCGCCCGCAAGGCCGAGGAACAGGCCTGAGCGAGCCCGGCGGCGCGGCGTCGGCCGGGCACGTGGCGGCGACGAGCGGTTCGGCGCGGCCGCCCCGCGTCGCGGTGCTGCTACCCTGTTACAACGAGGCGGCGGCGATAGGGGCGACGGTGGCGGCGTTTCGCGCCGCGCTGCCCGGCGCCGCCATCCACGTCTATGACAACAACAGCGGGGACGACACGGTCGCGCGGGCGCGCGCGGCGGGCGCGATCGTGCGCGGCGAGCGGATGCAGGGCAAGGGCCATGTCGTCCGGCGCATGTTCGCCGATGTCGAGGCCGATATCTACGTGCTCGCCGACGGCGACGCGACCTACGACGCGTCCGCCGCGCCCGCGCTCGTCGCGCGACTGGTGGACGAGCGGCTCGACATGGTGGTGGGCGCCAGGCGTTCCGAGGTGGAGCTCGCCTACAGGCGCGGACACAGGCTGGGCAACGCGATGCTGACGGGGATGCTGGCGCGGCTGTTCGGGCGCAGCTTCTCGGACGTCCTCTCGGGCTACCGCGTCTTCTCGCGCCGCTTCGTGAAGAGCTTCCCGATCCTCTCGGCCGGGTTCGAGATCGAGACCGAGATCAGCGTCCACGCGCTGGAGCTCAGGATGCCGGTGGCCGAGATCGCGACCGACTATGCCGCGCGGCCGGAGGGCTCCGCCTCCAAGCTCTCGACCTATCGCGACGGCTGGCGCATCCTGCGCACCATCGTCGCGCTTTATCGGGTGGAGCGGCCGATCTCCTTCTTCGGCGGCATCGGCCTGCTGCTGATCGCGGCGGCGCTGATCCTCGCTGCCCCGCTGGTCGCGACCTACGCCGCGACGGGGCTGGTGCCGCGTTTCCCCACCGCAATTCTGGCGACGGGGCTGATCATCCTGGCGGTACTCAACCTCATGTCGAGCCTCATCCTCGACACCGTCACGCGCGGGCGGCGGGAGGCGAAGCGGCTCGCCTACCTCCGGCACCCGGCCGTCGGAGAGGCTTGAAGTCGCCCGCGCAAGCGCCGATGTTGCCGTTCGTCAGGGCAGAAGGACGAGCGACCCCCATGAATCCATATGATCTTCCGCGCGGCATCGCAGGCGGCGGCGCGGAGGCCGGCCCGGAAGCGGGCCTCGTGCCCATCGTGATCGAGCAGTCGAGCCGCGGCGAGCGCAGCTTCGACATTTATTCGCGCCTGCTGCGCGAGCGCATCGTCTTCGTGAACGGGCCGGTGGAGGACCATATGGCCTCGCTGATCGTCGCCCAGCTGCTCTTCCTCGAGTCAGAGAACCCGAAGAAGGACATCTTCATGTACATCAATTCGCCAGGCGGCGTCGTCACGGCGGGCCTCGCGATCCACGACACGATGCAATATATCCGTCCGCGCGTGGGCACGATTTGCGTCGGCCAGGCCGCGTCGATGGGCAGCTTCCTGCTGGCATGCGGCGATCCGGGGTTGCGCTACGCCACCACCAACGCGCGGATCATGATCCACCAGCCGTCGGGCGGAGCGCAGGGCATGGCGGCGGACATCGAGATCCAGGCGAAGGAGATCCTGCGGATGCGGCATCGCCTGAACTCGCTGTACGCCAAATATACCGGTCAGCCGCTCGAGGTGATCGAGAAGGCGATGGACCGCGACAAGTTCCTCGAAGCCGATGAAGCCAAGGAGTTCGGCCTGATCGACGAGGTGTTCGACAAGCGCCCGGCGCCGACCGAGGAGAAGGCGGCCGCCTGAGGCCGCCGCCCGGCCGCCCGCAAGCGGCGGCCCGATGCGATGTGCGGGGCGGGCGGTGGCCATAAGGCCATTGCCCGTTAACGCGGGCGGGCTAGGATGCCCGGTGAGTCAGACAGGCCGAGCGTATCCGGCCGCAGAGGGAAGACCATGCCAAATCTGAGCGGCGGCGACAGCAAGAGCACCCTCTACTGCTCCTTCTGCGGAAAGAGCCAGCACGAGGTGCGCAAGCTGATCGCGGGCCCGACCGTGTTCATCTGCGACGAGTGCGTGGAGCTCTGCAACGACATCATCCGCGAGGAGACGAAGTCCGCGCTCGTCTCCAAGCGCGACGGCGGGGTGCCGACCCCGCGCGAGATCTGCGACGTGCTCGACGATTACGTGATCGGGCAGGCGCAGGCCAAGCGCGTGCTCTCGGTCGCGGTGCATAATCACTACAAGCGGCTCAACCACGGCGCCAAGGGCGCGGACGTGGAGCTCGCCAAATCGAACATCCTGCTCGTCGGGCCCACAGGCTGCGGCAAGACGCTGCTCGCGCAGACGCTGGCGCGCATCCTCGACGTGCCGTTCACCATGGCGGACGCGACGACGCTGACCGAGGCCGGCTATGTCGGCGAGGATGTCGAGAACATCATCCTCAAGCTGCTCCAGGCGTCTGACTACAATGTCGAGCGAGCGCAGCGCGGCATCGTCTACATCGACGAGATCGACAAGATCAGCCGCAAGGCGGACAATCCGTCGATCACGCGCGACGTGTCGGGCGAGGGCGTGCAGCAGGCGCTGCTCAAGCTGATGGAAGGCACCACCGCGTCGGTGCCGCCGCAGGGGGGACGCAAGCATCCGCAGCAGGAGTTCCTGCAGGTGGACACCACCAACATCCTGTTCATCTGCGGCGGCGCGTTCGCGGGGCTGGAGAAGATCATCGCGGACAGGTTGCAGGGCAAATCGATCGGCTTCGGAGCGTTCGTCGCTTCGCCCGAGGAGCGCCGCGTCGGCGAGACGCTGCGCCAGTGCGAGCCCGAGGACCTCTTGAAGTTCGGGCTGATCCCCGAGTTCGTCGGCCGCCTGCCCGTCATCGCGACGCTGGAGGATCTGGACGAGGCGGCCCTGGTCAAGATCCTCTCCGAGCCCAAGAACGCGCTCGTCAAACAGTACCAGAAGCTGTTCGACATGGAGGCGACCAAGCTCTCCTTCACCGACGAGGCTCTGGTGGCTGTCGCGCGCAAGGGCATCGACCGCAAGACCGGCGCGCGCGGGCTGCGCTCGATCCTGGAGGCGATCCTGCTCGACACGATGTTCGAGCTGCCCTCGATGGACGACATTGACGAGGTGATGGTCGACAAGGACGTGGTCGACGGCCGCAAGGAGCCGATCCGCGTTTACGCCAAGAAGCAGAAGGAAGCGCCCGGCGCGGCCTGACCGGCATCAGGCTTCGATCGAGGCGCGGGGCGTCCGGAGCGATCCGGGCGCCCCGTCCGTTATCGGGGCATGGACGACACGAGATGGTCCGGCGGCGCCGCGCTGCTGCTGATCGACATCATCAACGATCTCGATTCCGAGCAGATCGACGATCTGCCGCGCCACGCGAATGCGCTCGTCGATCCCATCTTGAGGTTGCGCGAGGAGGCGGATGCCGCCGACGTTCCGACGATCTACGTCAACGACAACTTCGGCGACTGGCACCGCGATCACGGCGCTATCGTCCAGCATTGCGTGGAGCGTGGCGGCGCGGCCGGCGAGATCGCCGATCGCCTGCGCCCGCGCGAACGCGACCTCTTCGTGGTGAAGCCGCAATTCTCCGGCTTCTACGCCACCAACCTGCCCGTCATCCTGCCGCAGCTCGGCGTCACCCGCCTCATCCTTGCCGGCGTGTCCGCCGACATCTGCGTGCTGTTCACCGCCGCCGACGCGCACATGCGCGAATATGATCTCTGGGTGCCACGCGACGCGGTGGCGAGCACGTGCGAGGAGCATCGTGACTGGGCGCTCGGTATCATGGCCAAGAGCATGGCGGCCGAGGTGCGGCCGACGGGCGAACTGAGGCTCGCCGACTGGCTGGCGCCACCGGACGAGACCGCCGCCGACGGCAAGGCGCGGGGCGAGCCGCAGGACGAAGCGGCCGTTCATTGATCGGTAGCCCAGGCGTCGCCATATCGTCATGACGGTGGGCGACGCCGCCTTCCGTCACGGAGCTTCCATGACCGAGACCTTCCCCGTTCTGCCGCTGCGCGACATCGTCGTCTTCCCCCACATGATCGTGCCGCTGTTCGTCGGCCGCGAGAAGTCGGTGTCCGCGCTGGAGGCGGCGATGGCGGCGGACAAGTCGATCTTCCTCGTGTCGCAGCTCGATCCGGCCGAGGACGATCCTGATCGCGCCGCGCTCTACGATCTCGGCGTGGTCGCCACCGTGCTCCAGCTCCTCAAGCTGCCCGACGGCACGGTGCGCGTGCTGGTCGAGGGCCAGCGCCGTGCCGCGCTGTCCGACATGCGCGAGGGCGAGGGGCATCTAGTTGCCGACGTGACGCCGGTCGAGGATGCGGAGGCGTCGGGCACGGAGGCGCAGGCGCTGATGCGCTCGGTCGTCGAGCAATTCGACACCTACGCCAAGCTCAACAAGAAGCTCGCCGCCGAGACCGCGACGCAGATCGGCCAGATCGAGGAGCCGGGCAAGCTCGCCGACATGGTCGCCGCCAACATCCAGGTGAAGGTGGCCGACAAGCAGGCCATGCTGTCAGAGGCCGATCCCGCCAAGCGGCTGGAGATGGCGTTCGCCTTCATGGAGGGCGAGCTCGGCGTCCTCAAGGTCGAGAAGAAGATCCGCAGCCGCGTGAAGCGGCAGATGGAGAAGACGCAGCGCGAATACTACCTCAACGAGCAGTTGAAGGCGATCCAGCGCGAACTCGGCAACGAGGGCGAGGAGGGCGAGGGCGACGAGGTGGCGGAACTCGCCGCCAAGATCGCCAAGCTCAAGATGAGCCAGGAGGCGCGCGCCAAGGCCACCGCCGAGCTGAAGAAGCTCAAGACGATGGCGCCGATGTCCGCCGAGGCCACGGTGGTACGCAACTATCTCGACGTGCTGCTGGGCCTGCCGTGGGGCAAGAAGAGCAAGGTCAAGCACGACATTCCGGCGGCCGAGCGCATCCTCGACGAGGATCATTACGCGCTCGCCAAGGTGAAGGAGCGGATCGTCGAGTATCTGGCGGTGCAGGCGCGCACCAACAAGCTCAAGGGCCCGATCCTGTGCCTGGTCGGCCCGCCCGGCGTCGGCAAGACCTCACTCGGCAAGTCGATCGCGCGCGCGACGGGCCGCGAGTTCGTGCGGCAGTCGCTCGGCGGCGTGCGCGACGAGGCCGAAATCCGTGGCCACCGCCGCACCTATATCGGCTCGATGCCCGGCAAGATCGTCGCGAACCTCAAGCGTGCGGGGGCGTCCAACCCGCTGTTCCTGCTCGACGAGATAGACAAGCTCGGCCAGGATTTTCGGGGCGATCCGTCGTCGGCGCTGCTGGAGGTGCTCGATCCCGAGCAGAACGCCAAGTTCCAGGATCACTATCTGGAGATCGACCTCGATCTCTCCGACATCATGTTCGTGTGCACGGCCAACAGCATGAACATGCCGCAGCCGCTGCTCGATCGCATGGAGATCATCCGGCTCGAAGGCTATACCGAGCAGGAGAAACTTGAGATCGCCAAGGCCCACCTGATCCCCAAGCAGGTGGAGGCGCACGGCCTCAAGGCGGGCGAGTTCACGCTGGCCGACGACGGGCTGACCGATCTTATCCGCTATTATACGCGCGAGGCCGGCGTCCGCACGCTGGAGCGCGAGATCGCCAAGCTGGCGCGCAAGAGCCTACGCCGCATTTTGGAGGGCAAGGCCGAGGCCGTCACCGTCACGGAGGCGAACCTTTCCGAATTCGCGGGCGTGCGCAAGTTCCGCTTCGGCGTCTCCGAGGAGGAGGACCAGATCGGCGCCGTGACCGGCCTCGCCTGGACCGAGGTGGGCGGCGAGTTGCTCACCATCGAGGCGGTTACCGTGCCCGGCAAGGGGCTCGCCGTCACCACCGGCAAGCTCGGCGACGTGATGAAGGAGAGCGTGCAGGCAGCCTGGTCGTTCGTGAAGGCGCGTTCGCCCGCTTACGGCGTCAAGCCCAGCCTGTTCGCGCGCAAGGACGTCCACATCCACCTGCCCGAGGGCGCGGTGCCCAAGGACGGGCCGTCCGCCGGCATCGGCATCGCCACCGCCATCATCTCGACGCTGACGGGCACGGCGGTGCGCCGCGACGTGGCGATGACGGGCGAGGTGACGCTGCGTGGCCGCGTGCTGCCGATCGGCGGCTTGAAGGAGAAGCTGCTCGCGGCGCTGCGCGGCGGCATCACGACGGTGCTGATCCCGGACGAGAACGAGAAGGACCTCGCGGACATCCCCGACACGATCAAGGGCGGCCTCACCATCATACCTGTCCGCCACATGGACGAGGTGCTGGCGCGCGCGCTGGTGACACCCGTGGCCGCGATCGAGTGGACCGAGGCGGACGAGCTTGCCGCCGACCCGGTTGCGGTCGGCGCGCGCGGCGAGCAGTCGGGGGGCGTGGCGATCCGGCATTGAGCGGCCGACGAAGAGCGGGCCGACGAACGGTTGGTCGCATGGCGGCGCGTGCCTCGCTTGACTCGCGCGGAAGCGACGGCTCTTTCCTGATCCTGACGGGCGGAGCGCGCGTGAGCCTTCGCGGTTCGCGTCGGCGCGCCGACAGGATGAGGAAGGGGGTTCGGGCATGAACAAGCAGGAATTGATAGGCGCCGTTGCCGAATCGACCGGGCTCGCGCGCGGCGACGCGGTCAAGGCGGTCGAAGCGGTGTTCGACGGCATCACCGGGGCGTTGAAGGGCGGAGACGAGGTTCGGCTCGTCGGCTTCGGCACCTTCTCCGTCTCAAAGCGCAAGGCGTCGACGGGCCGCAATCCCCGCACCGGCGAACCGATGTCGATCGGCGCGTCGTCACAGCCCAAGTTCAAGGCCGGCAAGGGCCTGAAAGACGCGGTCAACTGATCCGCGCTCGCGACGCGTTCGGCGCCAAGCGACTAGACAGCGTGGTAGCGACGCGCTAGTCGCGCCGTCGCTCGCGGGGGCATGCTCCCCGCGTTCCGGTCAGGTGGGCCGCCACGCCCGCCCGCCGCGCTCCCGAGAGCGGGATTTGCGGCGACGGACAGCCCGGTGGGGCGCGTAGCTCAGTGGTAGAGCACTGTGTTCACACCGCAGGGGTCGCTGGTTCAATCCCAGCCGCGCCCACCATCGGGACGCCGCGGCGGCCAGCCGACAGGTGTCCGATCGCTTGCGCAGCGCCACTCGCGTAGCTCGGGCGTTCCGCAGGCGGGCACATCGCCGTCGCGACCGAGCGGACGTCGAGACTGACTCGCAGCGGGCTATGTAGCTCATCGCCAGAAGATGCCGCGGGTGCTGGTGTTGGCCGTGCTCATCGGCGGCAGTCGGACCGTCATTCTTGCCGATCGTTAACGAAGCTCTTGCCCGAGGACGCGGCTGTACGTAGCGTTAACAATCGCCTCATGGCCCGACGGAGGGTCGAGGCTCCGAAAAGGGGATCGTCATGATCGGTTCATCTCGCCTAGCCGCCGCGCTGCTTGCGACCGTAGCTGCCCCGGCCTTCGCAGCGCCGGTCAACCGGGCGACGCTGCCCGCCGCAGCGCCCACGGCCCTCGTCTCGTTCGACATCTACCTGCCGTTGCGTAACGAAGACGCGCTCGACGCTCTGATTGCGGACCAGCAGAAGGAAGGTTCGGCCAACTACCACAAGTGGCTGACGCCCGCCGATTTCAAGACACGGTTCGGCACCGCGCCGGAGTCGCTGGCGCGCGCGCAGGCGGTGGCCGAGGCCGCTGGGCTCCGCGTGACGGACACCGGCGCACACAGCTTCCATGTCACTGGCACCGCGGCGCAGGCCGGCAAGCTGCTCGGCACCAGCATCCGCATGGCACCCGCGTCCCTCGGCAAGGCCCGCCTGATCGCATCCAAGGTCACGCTGCCGGCCGCGCTGCAGGCGGAAGGCGCGCGCGTCGTCGCCTTCTCGGGCCTGCCGCTCCACCAGCCGTTCGTGACCAAGGCCAGCGCCAAGGCGGTGCCGGACAACCGGTACAGCCCCGACGGGCCCTACTGGTACAACGACCTGAAGCAGGCCTACGACTACCCCTCGTACAACAGCTTCCTGTCCACCGGCCAGCGGCTGGATGGCACCGGCGTCCGCGTCGCGGTGCTGATGTCCGACCTGCTCTTCCCGCAGGACGTCGCCGCCTATTTCAACCACGAGAACTTCACCAAGACGACTGGCAAGGCGCCGCCCGTTGTCGCGACCGCGCTCATCAACGGTGGCGGCACGCTCGACGGCGGTGGCTCGGTCGAGGCGACGCTGGACGTTCAGCAGGTGCTGGGCGGCGCGCCGGGTGCCAGCGTTACGCTGGTCAGCCTGCCCGATCTCTCGGACGACAACATCCTCGACGGCTATCGCTACATCGTCGATCAGAACCGCTTCGACGTCGTCAACTCGTCGTTCGGCGCCTGCGAGGCGCTCTACACCGCCGCCTACAATGAAGGCGAGGATTATACGTCGATCCTTTGGGCGTATGACAGCATCTTCAAGCAGGGCAACGCCCAGGGCATCACCTTCGTCGCGAGCTCCGGCGACAATGGCGCGCTGCAGTGCCCGTCGGTCGACTATTTCTACCCGACCGCCACGTCCAAGCCCAAGTTCGTCAAGGGCGTGTCGTCGCCGGCGAGCTCGCAGTTCGTGACGGCGGTGGGCGGCGGCAACCTCATCACCGTCTCGGACAAGACGCTGAACTCGGCCTATTTCTCCGAGAACGGCTACGGCGATCCGCTCGTCCCCTACGATCCCTACGGCGTCGGGCAGAACCTGTCGGGCGGCTATTGGGGTCCGGGCGGCGGCGTCAGCAACCTGCACCACAAGCCCGACTATCAGAAGCTCGTGAACAACGGCACCGGTACGCAGCGCACGCTGCCCGACATCGGCATGCAGGTCGGCGGCTGCCCGGGCGGTATCTCGAAGCAGCCCTGCGGGCCCGATCGCAGCGCCGTCATCGTCGCCTACAACAGCGGGAGCCCCGATGGCGGCTTGTTCGGCGTCATTGGCACCTCCGTGTCCTCGCCAGAGTTCGTCGGTGCCCTGGCCCTCTACATCCAGAAGGTCGGGCGCGTCGGCAACGTCAACCCGTACCTCTACGCCAAGGGTGCGGCGCAGACGGCGAACGGCGGCCTCCGCGCAGCCTCGCAGTATCAATATTACCGCCGCGATATCCCGGGTTTCGACGGCTATTACAGCCAGAATTATCCGTCGGTCGAGTATAACTACATCTACGGCAACGGCTCGCCGGATATCCGGAAGCTCTTCGGCATGACCAACTTCAACTCGGCTCCCGCGCCGCAGACGGGCGGCAACCCCTAAGGCGGCGCCCGGGCGGGCGCCCGGCCGCTCGCACGGAGGCGGGATGGCGGGGGAGCTGCTGCTGGCCGGCATGGCCGGTGCCGTAGCCGGAAGCTTCCTCGCCACCGTCGCGATCCGCGACGGCCGCGGCGAGCCGGTCTCGCGCGGCCGATCGCGTTGCGATCGCTGCGCAGTGCCGGTCCCGATCTGGGCGAACGTCCCGGTCGCGAGCTGGCTGTGGTTACGCGGGCGCTGCGGTGCCTGCCACGCCGCGATCGATCCGCGCCACCCGCTGCTCGAGATCGCCTGCCTGCTGCTCGCCGTCGCGAGCGTCGCGTCGCGCCCCGGCACCGCCGGCTGGGCGGGAGCCGTATTCGGGTGGCTGCTGGCGACGCTCGCCGTCATCGACGCCGGCTCGTTCCGGCTGCCCGACCGCCTCGTGCTGCCGCTTCTCGGGTCGGGCCTGGCGGCGGGCGCGGGCGGGCTCCCGCCGCCGCTGCAGGACAGGCTGTGGGGTGCGGGCGTGGGGTTCGTGGCGCTGACGCTGCTCGCCGCGGCCTATCGAAGGTCGCGCGGCCGCGAGGGGCTGGGGGCGGGCGACGCCAAGCTCCTGGCCGCGATCGGCGCGTGGCTGGGCTGGCAGCCCCTGCCATGGGTGGTCCTGGCCGCCGCCGTCCTAGGCCTCGGCGCGACGGCGGCACGCGCGGTCGCCGAAGAACGCGTCACCGCGACCGATCGGCTGCCGCTCGGCACGTTGCTCGCGATGGCGGCGTGGCCGGCGTGGCTGATCGGGGCGGTGGCCGGAGCCGGGCGCTAGCGACCTGCCGGATCGCGCGTCCGGCGCGGCGAACGGTCGAGCCGGCGGTCTCGCGTGCTCATGCCAGTTCCGCGCGGACGCGATGCCGCCGGTCAGGCTTGGTCGAGCGTCCACCGGACGGCGGCGCTCGCCGCGCTTTCCCGCACCAGCGGCGCCTCGTCGGCCTGCCGCTCGTCATAGGTACGGCGCGCCGCCTCCTCGTCGGCGAAGCCGCGCGAGACGAGATCCGCAATTACGCGGTCGCGGCGGCCCGCCTCGTCCGCCGCGACGAAGACCCGGTGGACGCGCCGGACGTCCTTCAGGTCGCCGAGCATCAGTGCCGGCACGCCTTCCAGGATCAGCACCCCGTTGCCGGGCAGCGCCAGCCGGTCGCCCAGGCCAACCGATCGCGTGAATCGGTCGTAGAAGGGCAGCACGGCGTCGATCGCTTCGCCCGCGAGCCAGGGCGCCAGCGTCGCGAGCGCCTCGCCGGTGGCGTAGCGGCCGAGGATGCCGGGCCGTCGCCGGTCGGGCGGCAGCGCCCAGCGATCCAGCGAGAGCGAGGCCGCCGCCAGCCCTCGCCGCCGCAGCACCGTGCGGAGCGTCGCGGCCAAACCCGACTTGCCCGACCGCGCGAGCCCGCCGATCAGCACCAGATCGCCGGGCGCGACGACGTCCGCCAACGGCTCGACGAGGGCGGCGTGGCGCGGGAACTCTTCGAGGATCAGCCGCGTGGCGGCACCGATGTCTGGCACCGCGAAGTCGGCGGTGCCCGGCCACTTGCCGTCGCGCCCGCCCTCGCCCGTGGCGACGAGGATGGTGGAGAGACCCGCGCGCTCGGCGGCGAGCATGTCCGCGCTCGAGTCGCCGACCATCCACGATCGGTCGGGATCGATGTTGAGCGTGGCGATCGCTTCGCGAAACAGGCCGGTGCCGGGCTTCCGACAGTCGCACGCGATCTTGAGCGCGGGCACCTCTCCCGCGAAGCCGGCGTCGGGGTGGTGGGGGCAGAGATAGGTCGCATCCAGCCACGCGCCCTGCTGCCCCAGCAGCGTCTCCAGCCGCGCCTGGATGGCGTGCATACCGGCGGCGTCGACGTCGCCGCGCGCCAGCACCGGCTGGTTGGTGACGAGCACGACGCGGCGCTCGGCGGCGTTGAGCGCGCGCACCGCTTCGGCGGCACCCGGCAGGAGATCGAGTTCGTCCGGCCGGCGGATATAGCCGCGCAGCGCGTTCAGCGTCCCGTCGCGATCGACGAACACCGCCGCCTGCCGCGCGCGTCGGCTGGCGCGCGCCACCACGCCCTCGCGCAGGTGCCGCTCCACCTTGTCGAGCCGCGCGGGCGTGCCGAGATCCTTGATATACTCGAAGCTCGCATAGCCGTGCAGGTTGGCGCCGCGCGCGACCATCGCGGGGAACAGTTCCTTGGCGAAATCCCCGGTCCAGCCCGCGGGCGCGACGCCGTCCAGCGCGCGGCGCTCGATCACGTAGAAGGCGGCGTTGACGAGGTTGCGCAGCTCCGCGCCCGGCGGATGCGGGTAGGGATGGAGGCGGGTGATCCGCCCGGCCTCGTCCACCTCGACCAGATCGCTGTCGTGCGGGTGGTCGTTGGGATGGAGGAGCAGGGTCGCGTCCGCGCCCGCCGCCTCGTGCGCGGCGATCATGTGCGGCACGTCGATGTCGAACAGCGTGTCGCCGTAGACGACGAGGAAGCGTTCCTCCAGCCGATCGAGGCAGGCGAGGACGGCGCCCGCGGTGCCGCGCGGCTCGCCGTCGTCGACGATGTCGATGGCGAGCGACGATCGCCGCTCCGCGAGGAAGCGCTCGATCTGGTCGGCGGCGTGGTTGACGAGCACCACCGCCGAGGTGACGCCGTGCGCTGCCAGGCTTTCGAGCTGGCGCTCCAGCAGCGGCACGCCGACCACGTCGACCAGCGGCTTGGGCCGGCCGTGCAGCCGCTCGGCCAGCCGCGTTCCCTTGCCGCCGGCGAGGATCACCGCCTGCACGGGGCGATCTCCGGACGAGGACGAGGCGGGAGGACGGGCATCGGACACGCGATTAGCCGCCCCGCGACGGGAGCGCCAGCAGCGCCTCGCCGCCCGACGCTGGCAAATGCGAGTTATACGATCGGCGAGATCGAGCGGGGATTGGAGACGGGAGGCGGCCGCGACCTGCACTTGGCGAGAGGGGTGTGGATCGATCGGCCCGCACCTTTGCGCCCGGTGCCGGAGCGGTGCGACGTGCTGCGCGTCGACGATCTCTTACATGGCGCCGACGCAACGTGGCGGCACCGCCCGATGATTGCGCTTTGACAGGACGTGCCACGACGTGACCGTCGCTTCTTCGCGGCGGCCGCTCGCTAAGCGGCGCGTTACTGCCGTGATCCCGTCAATCGCTGCCCGTCGCCCGCCGTCTGTTCTGGTGGTCGGATGAGGCGCGGGCGGCGATTGGTGCGACTGCCCGCCGACAATCGGCCGTCGGCGACGGAGTGTAATCCTGCAATCGCCAGTCGCGCGGGGGCTGCTCGCTCAAGCTACCGGACGCTGCTGAATGCCGACCTGGTGATCTTCTCATGAAGGTGGCGCGCGCCGGTCTTGGTGCGGCGAAGCGGGTTGCCACCGACCGGGAGCGGTGTCGCCTTGCGTCACCTAGGGCCTGGCGACGCGCGCCGTTGGCGGCGAGCACGATTTGAGCGCTGCTGCTGCAACTATGCGAAGTAGGCGACCGCGCCCTGCCGCGATCGTCGGAGACCGCCGCCGGCCGGTGACCCTGACCGGGACGAGCAGCCCGGTTCGGCGGTGCCGCCACCGGCCTGCGCCGAGGCGCCAGACAGGTGGCATGCGCCTGGTCCGGCCGTGTCGATCATCGCATCGTCATGCCGCCGTCGACCACGAATGCCGCGCCGGTGATGTAGCGCGCCTCTTCGGAAGCCAGGAACAGTACGCAGTTCGCGATATCGCGCGGCTCGCCCAGTTCGCCCATCGGGATGGTCGCGGCCGCAGCCTCTAGCGATCCGGGCGAACGCTGGAACGACGCCTGCTGCATCGTCGTCCAGATCATGCCAGGGTGGACGCTGTTGACGCGGATCTTCTCCCGCGCCGTCTCCATCGCCACCGATTTGGTGAAGAGCAGGACTCCTGCCTTGCTAGCCGAATAAGCGGCCAGCCCCGCATGCGCGACGAGCGCGGCGACGGATGAGATGTTGATGATCGAGCCGCTACGGCTGCCCCTGCGCATTTCGGCTACCGCACGTCGCGTTCCGAGATAGACCGACTTGAGATTGACGTCGATGACGCGGGTGAAATCCTCGGGCGTCAATTTGTCGATCGTCTCGGCAGAAACGATCCCGGCATTGTTGATGACGATATCGATCCCGCCTTCGGCACGCGCAATGGCGCCGATCACCTCGTCCCAGTCGCGTTCCGAGGTGACGTCGTGACGGATCGCGGAGGCTTTCCCGCCCCCATCGCGGATCTCGGCCGCACGCGCCTCCGCGGAGGCTTGGTCGATGTCGGACACGAAGACCGTGGCGCCTTCTTCGGCGAGGCGGGCCGCGATGGCGGAGCCCAGCCCCGGTGCGGCGCCGCCGCCGGTGACCAGCGCGACCTTGGCTTCTACCCGACCCATTCCGGTCTCCTGCTCATGCTGTTAATCGGCGCGGCAGCGGACCGTCACCGTCGCCGGATGCGGCGGTCCACGACGGGCGATCGGACCGCCCGGTTCAGGCACGCCCGCCGCGAGGGTGGAGGCGATAAAGCGGATCGTCCGGCTTCGCACCGCCGCGCGTCTTGATCGCGGAGAACATGCCGTTTTCCCAAGAGGAGGTGCCGGCGGTCAGCGTGTAGGCGTCGAGAGCCAGCGTCCGCGCGCTAATCCTCCAATCGCCGTTCCGTTTTTCCAGCGTGTCGAGGTAGCGCCCCCACAGGATCAGGTCCTGCCTACCGCTCTCCCCCGGCAAGTCGTGATATGCCAGGTAGTAGGTCTCCGCGAACGCGAGCGTGTCGCTCTCGAGATCGACCAAGACATTGCCGAGGAAATGCACCGTCGGCATATCAACCAAGAAGTTCTTGGCATGTTCGAGGAAGCCGGCGAGATCACCCTGGTAGTGCATGTGATCGTCGGCAGCGTCGGGCCAGTAGACTTGTCGAACTAGATCCCAGTCGCGACGGTCCATTGCGCGGCTATAACGCATCAGTTGGTCGGTAATCGCCTGCTTGTCCAACAATCCCTGCATTGCCGCCATGTCTAGAGCCGCCATGCTGATACCTCTCGCTGGTCGTTAACGCGTCATTTTATCAGACGGGGTCTGATCGACTTAGTCGGGCAGTTTGCGCAGCGCGTGAAGCGCGCACGTTCAGGCCATCGGTCAGGACGTGACACATGCCGCCACAGTCGGTCCCGCCGCATCATTTCGGGAAATGCTAAGCACAGGCTCGAACGCGAGACAATGAAAATCCTACTCCGTAGGCCGAAGCTGGTGGCGGCCGCCTGCGATCCTCCGCGGTGACCTGCTTCGGCTCAGGTCAGCGACTGGCGATCCTTTCCCGCGTGGCGGACACCGATGATGGTGTCCGGGGAGCCGGGCGGTGCATGGTGGTGCGTAGGATGGAGTTCGGGTCTATCGAGCAGCATGCATCCACCTAACCGGCGAACGTCATGGGTCGCGCCGCGCCGGGCGGCTGATGCATCGCCAGGAGCGTACGCCATCATGTCCCGAGCCCCGGCCGCCGTTTGGCAACGCTCTCAGCTGGATCGCCATCGCGCATGGGGAAAGCCTAGACTGCCACGTCGCCGTGGATGGGCGGATGAGGCGCATAGCCGGTGACTTCGAAGTCCTCGATGCGATAATCGTCGATCGAAGCAGGCTTTCGGCGCAGGCGCATCGTTGGGAGTGGCCGCGGCTCGCGTGTCATCTGCTCACGCACCTGATCCTGGTGGTTCAGGTAGATATGCACATCGCCGCCGATCCAAACCAGCTCGCCAGGCGTTAGCGCCGCCTGTTGGGCCAGCATGTGGACCAAGGCCGCGCCGCCCGTGAAGTTGAATGCCGCGCCCAAGAACAAGTCACAGGATCTCTGGAAAATGAGGCAGTTAAGCTCGCCACGAGAATTGACGTGGAACTGATAGACCATGTGGCAGGGGGGGAGCGCCATGAGATCCAACTCTCCGACGTTCCACGCATGGAAGAGCATCCGCCGGCTGGACGGGTTCGTGCTCAGCGTCTCTACGAGCTTTGCGATCTGGTCATGCTCGGCGCCGGAGGAGTCGACCCAGCGGCGCCACTGCTTGCCGTAGACCGGGCCGAGGTCCCCCCACTCGCGAGCGAACTCATCATCGGCGAGGACGCGCTCCTCGAACTCCGCCTGGCTCACGGTCAAGCCCGTTTCGCGCTGATAGCGCGCGAGCGGCCAGGCGCTCCATATGCGGACATTCTCGCGAAGCAGGGGCTGGATGTTGGTGCTGCCCTTCAGGAACCAGAGCATCTCCTTGACGGCGGCCTTCCAGTACACGCGCTTCGTGGTCAGGATGGGCACCTGCCCGCCGCTCAGATCGAAACGGACCAGCTCGCCGAACAGCGATTTGGCGCCGACTCCGGTACGGTCCATTCGCTCGTCACCCTTGGTGAGGACGCGGTCTAGAAGGCGGAGATACTGATGTTCGGGGTGGTTCACGGGTTCTCTTCCAAATGCTTCGACGCGGAAGGTCGGCCTCGTCGAGGTCCGAAATGTCATGTCACGCCCGCTGGACCGTCGCCACAGAGGGCAGTGAGGTGGGATGCGGAGCTGTGATGGCCAAGAACGAGTAGTCCGGCTCAAGACCGCGGGCGCGGTGCCAAAGCACCCCGGGCAGGCGGCCGCGCGCGCCCTGTGACTGGTAGGTCATGGAATGAGGCAGCAACCCAGCGCCCTCGGCCGAAGCACCATTCCGACCGGTGAACAGCCGCTCTCGCACGCCGGGTCAGCGTTGCCTCTCGTAACAGCCGCATCCGATGATTCGCCAGCCATTAAACTCCGTTCCGGATGGATCGTCTTGCGGGTGGCGAGCATCAGTGCAGCCTGGGTTCATGAGTATTTCGTCGTGTGGTGAAACGTTCAGCAAACATCCCTGCCGGTTGCGTGCTCCGGCCGACGCGATCCTGCTGTTCACGCCCCTGCTGTCGCGATTGGACCACGAACGCGTCGCGGTCGCCTACCTGAGCGCGGAAGCGCGCCTGCTCGGCATCGCCACCGTCGCCGAGGGCGACGATGCCGCCGCCGCGCTGCCTGGCGTCGAGATACTGCGTGAGGCGGTGGACCGGCGCGCCACCGGCCTCATCCTCGCGCACAATCATCCGAGCGGCGATGCGCGGCCGAGCCTCGCCGACATCCGCGCGACACGCCGGCTCGCGGCGGGCGCGGACGCGTTGGGAATCGTCCTCCTCGACCACGTCGTGCTGGCGACGGACGATGCGCGCAGCTTTCGGCTCATGGGGCTGATGTAACCGGTTACAGCGGCCGTCCCGTCTCGTCGCAGGCCCTGATCGCGCCGGGCGCCGGTCGGGGGCCGACCGCCTCGAACGCAGCGAGATAGCCGCCGGCCGACGGCATCGCGGCGTGAGCAACCCGCCTGTAGCCCACCGCCTCGAACTCGCAGGCGAGGAGGGCGGGCGGGGTCCCGTGGCGGTCGGTCGGCCGGTCGGCGTCTACCACGATCACGCGCCCATCGGGCTTCAGCGAGGGGCGGAGGTTCCACAGGAAGGCGTAGGGCTGAGCGATCTCATGGTACATGTGGACCATCAGCACGCGATCGAAGCTGCCGGGCGGCAGGCGCGGATCGGAGGCCTCCCCGAGGCGCACGCTGACATTGTCGAGCCGCTCGCGCGACGCGCGCTCGGCAAGCTCATCGCGATAGGCGGGAATGATGTCCTCGGCGAGCACGCGGCCGTCCTCGCCGACGCGGGCGGCGAGGCGGATGGTGTAGTAACCTTCGCCCGCGCCGATATCCGCGACCGTCATGCCGCGCCCGATGCCGGCAGCGTCCATCACCGCACGTGCCTCCGCAACGCGATCGCGATCGGCCTCGGTCGACCAGCGATCGGAGACGATTCCCGCCACGGGTCGCGCGGCGGCGGGAAAGCCGTCGCTCGGCCGTCGCGCCTGGCCGTGCCCGGCCTGATCGCCGCAACCCGCCAGCACGAAGGCAAGGAGCAGGGCCGTGCTGCGAACCATCAATCGACGTCCTCCACCTCAACCGCCTCGCCCGTCACGCGCTGCGACAGCGCCGCCGCCATGAACGGATCGAGCGCGCCGTCGAGCACGCTGTCGGGCGAGGTGGAGGTGACGCCGGTGCGCAGATCCTTCACGAGCTGATAAGGCTGGAGCACGTAGGACCGGATCTGGTGGCCCCAGCCGATATCGGTCTTGCTGGCCGCCGTCGCGTTGGCCTCCACCTCGCGCTTGCGCAGCTCCTCCTCGTAGAGGCGCGCCTTGAGCTGCTTCATCGCCTCCGCCTTGTTCTTGTGCTGCGAACGCTGGTTCTGGCACTGGACGACGATGTTGGTGGGGATGTGCGTGATGCGCACGGCGGAGTCCGTCGTATTGATGTGCTGTCCGCCCGCGCCGGACGCGCGGAAAGTGTCGATGCGCAGCTCGCTCTCGTTGATCTGGATGTCGATGTCGTCGTCCACTTCCGGATAGACCCAGACGCTGGCGAAGCTGGTGTGGCGGCGCGCGGCCGAGTCATAGGGGCTGATGCGGACGAGGCGGTGGACGCCGCTCTCGGTCTTGGCCCAGCCATAGGCGTTCTCGCCCTTGAGCATCAGCGTGGCGGACTTGATCCCCGCCTGCTCGCCGGCGTGGAAGTCGACGAGTTCCACCTTCATGCCGCGTCGCTCCGCCCAGCGCTGATACATGCGCTGGAGCATCTGCGCCCAATCCTGGCTCTCGGTGCCGCCGGCGCCGGCGTTGACCTCGACATAGGTGTTGTTGGCATCCGCCTCGCCGGCGAGCAGCGCCTGCACCTTGTCGGCGTCGGCGCGGACGGCGAGCTCGGCCAAGCTCGCGACCGCCTCGTCGGCCATCGCGGCATCGCCTTCGGCGTCGGCGAGTTCGATCAGCTCGACGGTGTCGTCGCGGTCGCGCTCGATGCGGCGGACGGCGACGATCGACTCGTCGAGCCGCCGCCGCTCGCGCATCAGCGCCTGCGCCGCCTTGGCGTCGTTCCAGAGCGTCGGATCCTCGGCGCGCGCGTCCAGCTCATCGAGGCGGCGGAGCGCGCGGTCCCAGTCGAGGAAGCGGCGGACGAGCGCCATCGCGGCGTTGATCGTGTCGACATGAGCCTGCGCTTCGGCGCGCATCGTCGTTCAACCTTCTGTTCGCCGACGAGCGGCGGGAAGGGCGCGGCCGTCGGGCGGAGTAGGCCGGCGTCCTGTGCCGGCGGGGATGGCCTGATCTAGTAGATGCCCCCCTGCCTTGCCAAGAACTCGCTGTCGCGAGCCGGCGGCGCGGATGCGGCGGCAGGGCTGGCCTTCGCGGCGGGGGCAGGGCCGCGCTGGATGGTGCGGCGGGGCTCGCTATCGGGCTTGAACGCTTCCCAGATGATCGCGGATTTCGGGTCTTGCGTCGGCCAGCCGCCATAGACGCGGCGGCCTGACGCTCGATCGATCCGCACCATGCGGATGCCGGTGGGCGCGCGGAAGGGGACGACGGGCATCCCGTCCATCGCCACCTTCGCGAACTGCTTGAAGATCGGCGCCGCGATCGTCCCGCCCTGCGCGGAGCCGCCGAGCGGGCGCGGCCGATCGTAGCCGAGATAAACGCCGCCGACGAGATCGGCCGATCCGCCGACGAACCAGACGTTGGTCGGCCCGCTGGTCGTGCCCGTCTTGCCGAACAGCGGTCGTCCGAGGTCGTTGAGCACGGTGGCGGTGCCGCGCTGGACGACGCCCTCCATGATGTGGAGGATCTGATAGGCGCTCAGCGGGTCCATGACCTGGCGCCCGCGCACCGGCGGGCGCGGCATCGGCCTGCCGTCCCAGTCGGGCAGGTTGCAGCGCTCGCACGACCGCTCGTCGGCGCGCCAGATCACCTTGCCGCGGCGATCCTGCACGAAGTCGATCGTCGTCGGCCCGATCTTGCGGCCCTGGTCCGCGATGGTCGAGTAGCCCGAGACCATCTTGAGCACGGTCGTGTCGCCGGCGCCGAGCGCGATCGCGAGCACGGAAGGATAGTCGCCGATGCCGACCTTCTTGGCGAGCGCGACCACCTTCTTCATGCCCGTCTGGCTGGCGGCGCGCACCGTCATCAGGTTGCGCGACTGCTCGACGCCCCAGCGCATGGTGTGCGGGCCGGCATAGCCGCCGGAGAAGTTGCGGAAGCATTTCGAGCCGAGCAGCGCCGACTGATAGACGCAGAACGGCCCGTCGACGATGATCGAGGCGGGCGTCATGCCGCCGTCGAGCGCTGCCGCGTAGACGAACGGCTTGAATGAGGAGCCGGGCTGGCGCAGCGCCTGCGTGGCGCGGTTGAAGCTGTTGCCCTTGAAGTCCCACCCGCCCTGCATCGCCAGCACCTGACCGGTGTGCGGGTTCTCCGCCACGAAGCCGCCCGAAATCACGGGGACCGACTTCAGCGCCCAGGCGCCGCCGCCGGCATTGGCGACGATCACGACGTCGCCGGCCTTGAGGAAATTGTAGGCAGCACCCCCGACGCCGCGCTTGGGCTGGCTTGCCGCCCAGGACGGCAGCTCGCCCGTCGTGCCGTTCTCGAAGCCGATCTCGGCGACGCCGCCGCGCTTGGACAGCACCACCGCCGGTCGCCAGCCCGGCAGCCCGGCGCCGACGTTGGCGGCGACGAGCCGGCCCTGCCACCCCTCGCCGGGATCGATCGCGGCGGAGCGCCCCGGCCACCCGCGTCCGCCGTCGTAGCGCAGGAGCCCGGCGTGCAGCGCGTCCTCGGCCGCTTGCTGCACCTTGGGATCGAGCGAGGTGCGCACCCACAGCCCGCCGGCGTAGACGCTGTAGGGGCCGTCGTCGGCACTCTCGCCGAAGCGGTCGATCAGCTCGCGCCGCACCTCCTCGGTGAAGTAGCTGGCAGCCATCTGCTGCTTTGGGGATGCGCGGCCGACGGTGCCGAGCGGCTCGCCGTTGGCGGCCTGCGCCTGGCCGGCGGTGATGTAGCCGTTGGCCAGCATCTCGCGCAGCACGTAGGCGCGGCGTTCCAGCGCACGCGCGGAGTCGTGCTCGGGCGTGTAGTTGCTGGGCGCCTTGGGCAGGATGGCGAGATAGGCCATCTCGGGCAGCGTGAGATCGCGCACGTCCTTGCCGAAATAGGCCTGCGCGGCCGCCTCCACGCCGTAGGCGTTCCTCCCCAGGAAGATCTGGTTGAGGTACAGCTCCATGATCTGCGGCTTGGTGAGCGTCTGCTCGATGCGGATCGCCAGGATCGCCTCGCGCACCTTGCGGCGAACCGAATATTCGTTGCCGGTGAGCAGGTTCTTGGCGACCTGCTGGGTGATCGTCGAGCCGCCGCGCGCCCGCGATCCCGAGCCGTACTTGCGGGCATAATCGATCACGGCGGCGCCGAAGCCGGGCAGGTCGACGCCGTGGTGCGTGAAGAAGGTCTTGTCCTCCGCCGAGACAAAGGCGTCGACGAGGAGCGGCGGGAACTCGTCGTAGGCGAGCTCGATCCGGCGTTCGCGCGCGTAGGTGTAGACGGGCGATCCGTCGTAGCCGCGGATGTTGGTGGGCAGCGGCGGTTCGTAGGCGAGCAGCTTGTCGGGCGATGGCAGGTCGCGCGCGAAGATCAGCCAGATGCCGAGCCACGCGACGAGGAGGAAGCCGACGATCGTGAGCGGCAGGCGGACGTACCAGCGGCGCAGGAGTTGCCGCCCCGGCCGCTCTCGCCTGATCCGGATCGGGCCGTCATCCTCGTCCATGCCGCCTGCGCGCTTAGCAGAGCCAGCGCGCTTGGGAAGCGCGTCACTCCGCCGAGGCGACGTTCATGCGGCCGGTGCGTCGCGCGAAGTGGGCCTCAACCGCGCGCGTGACGCCGATCGCGAGTTCGTGCTGGTAGTCGCGCGAGAAGAGCAGCTCCAGGTCCTCTGGGCTGGACATGTAACCGGTCTCCAGCAGCACGGCGGGCACGTCGGGCGCCTTGAGCACGGCGAGGCCGGCGAAGCGATGGTAGAGCGACTTGAACACCACGCCCTGGTCCGACAGCTCGTGCTGGAGGAGGTCGGCGAAGCGCGAGGAGCTGTTCATCGTCTCGCGCTGCGTCAGGTCGATCAGGATCGAGGAGACGTCGCCGGCGGTGCCGCCCAGGTCCACGCCCTTGAGGACGTCGGCGCGGTTCTCCTTGGCGGCAAGCCGCGCGGCGACGCGGTCGGAAGCGACCTCGGACAGCGTGTAGACGGTGGCGCCGCGCGCGACGGAACCCGGCGCGGAATCCGCGTGGATCGAGATGAACAGGTCCGCATCCAACCGCCGCGCGATCTCCGGGCGCTCGCCCAGCGTGACGAAGCTGTCGCTGTTGCGGGTGAGCGCGACGCGAACGCGGCCGGAGGCGAGGAGTTCGTCGCGGATCGCGCGCGCGATCGCCAGCGCCGCATCCTTCTCGCGCCGCGTGCCGTCGAGCGAGAGCGAGCCGGGATCGTGCCCGCCATGGCCGGCGTCGATCACCACCAGCGGCTTGCCGCGCCGGCCTTCGACGGCCGGGATCGGCAGCCGATAGGGTCGGGCGCCGGAGAGCGGCACGGTGACGTCGGCGCTCGCCGCCAGCGCGGTCGCCTGCATCGCGACGCCGGCGCGCGCCGGCCCGAGGTCGCGCGGGCTGGCGGAGGCGTGCGACAATGGCGCGAACAGCGCGGCGAGAAGGGCCAACATGGCGGGCACATGGCGCCGGCCGAGACGGCGCGTCGAGTAGTTTCTCATGAGCGCGTACGAACCCTCGCAACACCGCTTCCCCGACAAAAGGGGTACGCCCGCACACATGGACGTCGGCAGAACGGGCAAGGTTACGGAGGAATTCACCGTGGCTTGCCGGCTGTGTTGCCGGGCTATAACACCTGTCCCATTCCAGATCAGGGGGCATCGATGAAGCGTTCTTTCCTAGCCGCGCTCGCCTGCGCGACACTGCCGGCCGCAGCACTCGCCGCCGCGACGCCCGCCGGCGACGCGCCGCAGGGCCGCCTGCCCGACGCCGCCGTGCCCAAGGCGTATCGCGTCGACCTGACTGTCGATCCCGCGCAGCCGCGCTTCTCCGGCCATGTCGAGATCGACGTGCTGGTGCAGGCGTCCAGCCGTTCGCTGTGGATCCACGGCCGCGACCTCAAGGTCTCCTCGGCAAGCGCGAAGGTCGGCGGGCGGACGATCCGCGCCACCTATACGCAGGTCGATCCGCAGGGCGTGGCGAAGCTGGACTTCGCGCAGCCGCTGCCCGCCGGCGCCGCCACGCTCGCCTTCGACTATGACGCGCCGTTCGGCGACGGCCCATCCGGGCTTTACCACATCCAGGCGGGCGGCCGGTGGTATGCCTGGACGCAGTTCGAATCGGTCGACGCGCGCGCCGCCTATCCCTCGTTCGACCAGCCCGGCTACAAGACGCCGTTCACGGTGTCACTGACGACGAGGCCCGGCGCGGTCGCGGTCTCCAACGCGCCCGAGACCGGCACCACGCCGGCTAAGGCCGGCATGGTGCGCCACGCCTTCGCGGCGACGCGTCCGCTGCCGACCTACCTCACCGCTTTCATGGTCGGACCCTTCGCTATTGCGTCGGGCCAGGCGGCGCCGACACCCGAGCGGGCGCAGCCGATGCCGGTGCGCGTCGTGGCGACGCAGCCCAACAAGGACAAGCTCGACTATGCGCTCGCCAACACCGGGCCGATCGTCGGCTTGCTGGAGCGCTATTTCGGGCGGCCCTTTCCTTTTCCGAAGCTGGATCAAATCGGCTCCCCGGTGATGCCCGGCGCGATGGAGAACGCCGGCGCCGACACCTACGGCGACGACATCCTGTTGCTGGACAAGGGTGCACCGACCGCGCAGCAGCAGGCGTTCGGAATGACCGTTAGCCACGAGCTCGCGCATCAATGGTTCGGCGATCTCGTGACGCCGGCCTGGTGGGACGACATCTGGCTGAACGAGAGCTTCGCCAACTGGATGGGCTATCGCATAGGCAACGAGTGGCGGCCCGAC
The DNA here is from genome assembly GCF_965200105.1 of Sphingomonas sp. Classification (GTDB taxonomy): domain Bacteria; phylum Pseudomonadota; class Alphaproteobacteria; order Sphingomonadales; family Sphingomonadaceae; genus Solisphingomonas. The sequence continues at coordinate 1,094,052 of NZ_CBDATN010000002.1, read as the reverse complement.
CTCAAGATCGGCGCGGGCGCGATCGGCGAGGCGTTCAGCGCCATGAACACCGACGCGCTCACCGCCGGTCGCCCCATCCATCAGGCGATCGCCACCACCGGCGACATCGATACCGCGTTCGACGCGGTCACCTACGGCAAGGGCGGGCAGGTGGTGGCGATGATCGCCGCCTATATGGGCGACGCCACCTTCCAGAAGGGCGTGCGCCTGCACCTCGACCGCCACGCTTATGGCAATGCCACGACCGACCAGTTCTTCCAGTCGCTGGCCGACGCGGGCCACGATCCGCGGATCACCGCCTCGCTGAAGAGCTTCGTCGACCAGCAGGGCGTGCCGCTGGTGACGGTGTCGCGGAAGGGCGGCACGATCACCTTCTCGCAGAAGCCCTACGCGATGCTCGGCACGACGCCGGCGCCGCGATCGTGGATCATTCCCGTCTGCTACTCGGTAGGCGGCAAGCGCGATTGCGTGTTGATGGACAAGCCGACGATGACCGTCGCCGCCAAAAGCAAGGGCATCGTGATGCCCAATGCCGGTGGCAATGGCTACTACCGCTTCACGCTCGATCAGGGTGACTGGCGGACGCTGGCGATGCAGGCGGGCACGTTGCCGCCGGGCGAGGCGCTGGCCGTCAACGACAGCCTGTGGGCCTCGTTCCGCGCGGGCGAGGCGCCGGCGGCGGCGTTGCTGGCGGAGGCGAGAGCAGTCTCGACCAATCCCTATTCCGATGCGGCGGTGGAGCCGGGATCGCGCTTCCGCTCGCTTCGCGTGCGCGGTTTCATCGACCAGGCGTCGGTGCCGGTCTACCGGCGCGCGATGGACGCGATCTACGGTCCGCGGCTCGCCGCGATCGGTTCCGATCCCAAGCCCGGTGCCTACGCGTCAGACGATCCCGATCGGCAGAAGCTGCGCGCCGCGCTGGTCCGCATCGTCGGCATTGACGCCGCCGATCCGGCGGTGCGCGCAAAGCTGGACGGCGCGGCCAAGGCCTGGCTCGGCGGCGACAGGCAGGCGCTCGACCAGAGCCTCTACGGCAGCGCCTTCGCGGCGCATGTTGCGGCAGGCGGCTTGCCCGCCGCGCAGGCGCTCTACGAGAAGATGGTGACGAGCGACGACGCGCTGTTCCGTCGCGCCGCGATGTCGGCGATCGCGGGATCGGGCGATATGGACGTCGCGCAGTGGCTGGCGGGGAAGATCGACGATGCCCGGCTGCGGCAGAACGAGAAGCTGTACGCCGTGATGTACACGTTGAGCGAACCCGCGACGCGCGACTTCGGCTACCGGCAGCTCCTCCAGAACTTCGACCGCTTCACCAAGTCCGCTGGCATCTTCACCGCCTCCGCGCTGGTCGGCGCACCGGTCGCCTACTGCTCCACCGACGCGGCGGCGATGATCGATCGCGACCTTCGGCCTAAGGTCGTAGAGTACAAGGTGAGCCCGATCGATCTCGATCGCACCATCGAGCAGGTCCGCGATTGCGGCGTGCTGAAGCAGGCGAAGGGCGCCGAGATGGCGACGGCGCTCGGCGGCTGAGGCGGCGGTACGTGCCGGACGGCGGCGGTTCCGGACTTCTCCTTGCCACAGGATACCGCGAGGGATGCGCCGATCCGTTAGCCTGAGTAGTCGGACGCGAGGGTCGACGCAGGCGACAAATCGGCCGAACCGGAGACGGCATGGTGGAACAACACTCGCCGCCAGGCGCTCCTTCATCGGGAAACCTTGCGGAGAAACGAACAATGTCCGGCGAGAAGACCAAGGATTTCGGCGATCCGCAGCCCGACGACGAGCTGCCCGAGGGCGACATCTCGATCCCGCTGCCGCACGAGCAAGGCGACGAAAACGCGCAACCGCAATAGGCGATAGTCCGCTGCGCACGATGAGATTGGACAGTGGAGGCCCAACCAGACGGTAGGGCGCCAACGAAGTATGATGCGCTTAGGCCGGTCGGCTAAACCGATCTTTGCCGGACCTTCTCACCTGCCGAAATAGCCGGGTAGCGCGATTCTGGCTTATCTTGGACAACGCGCCTCGAAGTTCGGCGCCGCAGCGCGCGAGCCTTTGAAGTAGCCGTCGCATTCGCGCCGATACCGTCACCCACGACCATTCCGCTTGCCGTCGCGGCGACCTCAGCCACCTCGTTGCCAAATGCCGTAGCCCCACCGCTCGCGACGATTACCTTCCCAGTAGGTGGCGTGTCGCCTCGCCGTCCGTCTGCAGTCATATTCCACTGCGGTGCGGCTCGCCGTCCTTGCCCGTATGCCGGTCCGTACCGCTAGGCCGCCACCTCGACCTTGTCGTGCTGCAGCGTTGTCATGACCTTCGAGCTGAACAGGCGAAGGTTGCGCTCCGCCTCTTCGGCCGGCATGCCGCCATAGCTAAGTACGGCGACGTAGGTTTCCATTCCGGTCCTCGCCCTGATCATCTCGATCTTCTCAAGGCACTGCGCCGGCGTGCCGAAAACCTGGAGATCGACCAGATAGTTGATGAACTTCTCCCGACCGACTTCGGCGATCTTTTTCGAGATGCCCTGATAGTACTCGTAGCCCGGAACCTTATGGAGCTCGGCATTGGAGAATTCATAATGGTCGACGGTGGAATCATAGTAGCGGCCGATATATTTGCGAGCCATGCTCTCGGCGCGATCCGGGTCCTCATCGACGAACGTCCATCCGACCACAATCGGCGCCGGGGCTGGGCAGTCGTTTTCCTGCTGGTAGAACTCGCGATAAACCGAGAGATCCTTCTCGATCGCCGGCCACGGCTTCTGCGGCACGATCAACATGCCGACACCGAGCTTCGCCAGCAGCGGCATGCTTGCGGGTGAGACGCCTGAAGCATAGGTCCTGCCGCGGAACGACTTGAACGGGCCGGGGCGCAACGGCGCACGCGGCTGCTTCACATACTGGCCGTCATACTCGCAGACGCCGGTCTCCAGCGCCTCGAGCACGCACTCGGCCGATTCGACGAACAGCGGGCGTGTCTCGGGAAGCGGGATGTCAAATGCGGCGAACTCGACCGGGGCGATACCCCGCCCGACCGAAACGATCTGGCGGCCGCCGCACAGATTATCGAGCATCAGCACGTCTTCCGCAGCGCGCAACGGGTTGTGCCACGGAACGACGATCACCATCGTGCCGAGATTGACGTGACGCGTCCGTCCCGCCATGTAAGTGAGGAACTGAACCGGGCTTGGCAGCAGCATGTAGTCGGTGAAGTGATGCTCCGTCGCCCAGATCGAATCGAAACCGAGCGGCTCAGCCAGATCCGCCAGATCGAGTTCGCTCTTATAGACCTCCAGGTCGGTGCGTTCCTTGCCCAGATTTTGGAAGATCATCCCGAGACCGACGCGCAAAGCGTTTCTCCCTAAGTCAAATCGGCGCGAGCATGTCCCGACCGCTCCTCTCTGCCGAGCGGTTCTCATACCCGGTAGTATGAATTGCTACAAGGGCTTTGTTGCGATCGGAAGCGCGGGGAGAGCGGCCGATGGCGAAGCCTGACATGATTGCTGCCGAAGACCTCGCCGCCGTCTCCACATGTGATCTCATCGCAGACCGGTTCGGCCCAGCGACGTCGGAGCCCCTCATCGCGTTCCCGTTCGATGATGATGTGAGTGTCGCCAACCTGTCCGCGGCTCTCGCCAATGCGCCTTGTCCGATCATCGGCATCGGCCGCGACGATCACCCGCTCGCCCGGTTTTGCGACGTCGTTCTCGATGATACGCATGAGCTGGCCCGGCTCCGCGTCAATGTCGCGCGGGCACCGTTGGCGGCCATGGTGCTGGTGCAGCAGCTCCGCCTCGGCGAGCGGCTGGATGTGCGCGACGCGCTCGTTGCGGAGAGCCTCGCCTTCGCCGCCGTCCAGCGCGGGCCTGAATTCCTCGCTTGGCTCCGTGATCGCCCGCCGATCGCCCTGCCAGTGCCGTCGCAGGCGGCGGTGCAGGTCGACTGCGCTCCCGACCTCCTGAGCATCGCGCTTGTCCGGCCCGAGACGCGGAACGCTATCGACGCGCAGATGCGCGACGCGCTAATCGAGATGCTCGACGTTGCTTTAGTGGACGAGCACGCACGACCGGTAAGGCTGACGGGCAGCGGTCGTTGCTTCAGCACCGGCGGCGCTCTGTGGGAGTTCGGAACCGCGAGCGATGCCGCGACGGCGCACTGGATACGGACCGTGCGGTCACCCGCCTCGCGCCTGGCGCGGCTTGCGCCAAGGCTGACGGCGCGTGTCCAGGGCGCCGCGATAGGTGCCGGGCTGGAGATGGCCGCGTTCGCCTCGCACGTGGTGGCCACCGCCGATGCCTGGTTCCAATTGCCCGAGCTGCGCTACGGCCTTATCCCGGGCGCCGGCGGAACGGTGAGCTTGCCCCGGCGTATCGGCCGGCGGCGAACCGCCTATATGGCGCTCTCGATGCGTCGCGTGCCCGCGTCGCTCGCGCTCGGATGGGGATTGGTCGACTCGATCGAGCGATAGATCGGCCGACCGCCGACGATCGTCAGCCGCACCTGTACGGTCGCAAGGTCGCGCCGTGCCGCCGCCCAGTCGCGGTCGATCACGCAGAGGTCCGCCACCTCGCCGACACGCACAATACGGGGCGGGCCGCCGGGCGCGTCGGCGCCGCCGGTGAAGAGCGCCAGCGCCGCCTCAGCATCCAGACCCGCGTCCAATCCAAAGCCTTGCGGTCGCGCGACTGCGGCGGCCATCGCGCTCCAGGGATCGCTGCCGCCGAACGGGGCATCGCTGCCCGCCGCGATCGGCACGCCGGCCCGACGGAGCGCGGCGAGGGGATAGAGGCAGGGCAGATCGTTCGGGTCAACGTCGCGGCGATAGGCGTCGCCGCGCTCGACCAGAAAGTGAGGCTGACTGACGACGGTCAGGCCCAGGTCCGCGACGATCCGGATAAACTCGGGCGGGATGACTCCGCCATGCTCGATGCGGTCCCCGCGCCGCGCGCCCGCCTCCTCTAGCGCTGCCAGATAGAGCGCGAGCTCCGCGCGCGTCACGCAGTGCGCGGCCACGGCGCGGCCCGCCGCATGGGCTTGGTTTATCGCCGCGGCGAGCGAATCGAGGGGAGGGAGGTCATGATCGTGGAAGTGGAACTTGACCGGGCCGATGACGAGCCCTGGTGCGGAGCGCAGATGGTCAAGCGACGCATCACCCATCATCAGGATGCGCTGATCCAAGCCGGCCGTGGCGAGGCGAGCATGGTCCTCCTCGCCGTTGCGGTGGGTCGCGTCGGTCACGCCGGTAATCCCGCGCCGCGCGAGCATCCGTCCGACGCCGGTCAGGGAGGGCGGAGTCTGACGCAGCCGCGTGCGCAGAACCGCATCCTCATCGATCAGCCGGCCATCCGGTGGGCCGTCAAGCTCGAGGGCGGCCATCGCCGCGCTGTTTAGGATCCACATTCTTCCGCTGCGATGCTGGATGCGGATCGGCCGCCCGGGGCCGTGGCGATCGAGCCAGCCACGGTCTATCGCGCCAATAGACTGATGATAGCCGATCCCGCGCAGCCAGCCCTCGCCGGGCGCGCCCCGCAGCGCCATGGCGAGCGCCGCGCGCGTGCCGATGTCCGGGGGCCCGCAATGCAGCGACGCCAGCGCCGCCGCCGTCGCGTTGAGGTGGATGTGGTGGTCGTGCAAACCGGGCAGCATCGCGCCGCCTCGGCCGTCGAATACGGGTTCGCCGGGCACGGCCGGCAGTTCGCGACCGATCGCGGCGATCCGATCGCCGGCGAGGCGCACGTCGTGACGCCGTTCCCTGATCCGGACGTTGCGGATCAGCATGAGAGTATCGCGTCGTTGTCCGCACCCAGGGCTCGTGCGGCCATCGGCGCCACGCGGAGCGGATAGAACGGCGCATCGTCATCTTCGGCGAGCCGCTGCCAGGCTTGCAGCGTCGCCTGTTTCACGGCGGCCTGCGCGACGTGAGCGATCGTGCCGCGAAGCGAGAGCGCGATCAGCCGTCCGCCGCCATCGCACCAGCTTGCCCAGGCGGCCAGCGCCGCCAGCAGCCCCGTGAGCGGATCGGCGATCGCGTCGCCGGCGAACAGCGGCTCGCCCCAGCCATCGTTCATGGCGGCCGATAATCCGCCGGCGACCGCGGCATCGTCGCCGAAGCCGACACGCATGGCATCGGCGCCGTCCCGGCCATGCCCGGTGACGGCGATCCATGTCGCGCCGGTGCCGACGAACGCCTCCGCATCGATACCCAGCTGCTGCAAGGCCCGCGGACGCGTGCCCTCGATCACGATGTCGGCGCGCGCGATCAGACGTGCCAGCGCGGCGCGGCCGGAGGGTGCCGCGAGATCGATCGTCACGCACGACTTGCCGCCGTTCAGGAGATCGAAAAAGGGGGCATTGCCGAAGCGGGCACCGTCCGGACGCGCGTGGCTCTCCACCTTCACGACGTCGGCGCCCGCCGCCATCAACAATGCGCCGGCGAGCGGACCGGCCCACAGCCCCGAGAGGTCGACGACGAACGGCCGCGTCCCGAGCGCGGCGCGAGGCTTGCCGCGTCGGTCGATGCGGCACCAGTCCGCTCCCGAGGATCGCGCATCGGCGGCGACGGCCAGTCCAAGCAGGGTAGCGCGCTCGACGAGCGCGACCACGGACCGGCACCGCACCTGCGCGGCGATCCCGGACAGATCGTCTACATCATGTTCGAGCCACGCCGGGATTAGCTCCCAGTCCTCCGGCCTGGCGAGGTTCAGCGCTACCCGTCCGTCGCGCGCGTCGAGCAGATGGCATGTGCCGTTCGTCGAGGTTCGTCCGGCGCGCTCCAGCCGCATCAGCCGTGCCCGCTCACCCAGCAACACCGAGCCGTTGCGCGGCAGGCCGGCCGCTGCTGGAACGATCGCCTTCATCGCCAGCATCGCGCCGTCGGCAGCGGCGGCGAGCGGCGCGGGACAGACCAATGCGGGACCGTCGCGACGTCCGGTCATGCTCATCAGCCCGGCTCGCCGCCAGGCGAGCGCGGGATGGTCGGCCGACCCCTGCAACGGCGCGGCGATACCGAGGTCCGCGAGAAAGCGCCGGCCGAAGACCTCGGCCGAGAGAGGGGGCGCCGCCGCCGACCGCCCCTCCCGATCAGCCCGGCCGCTCAGCGATGCCATGTGCGCGGACCGGCGTCCGTCCCTGACTTCATCGTCAGCAACTGATCTGCAAGCAGGCCGACATGCTTAATACGCTGACGTTCAGAGCGGCCGATGTTGCCACCACCATGAATGTCGGTGGGCCGGACGACGGGCTCCTGGTAATGCTGCCCGGCGGCGTACAGACCCGCCATCGGTGAAGCGGCGCCGGCGAGCGTCGCGCCTGCAAGGGGAACCGCACCACCTCGCCTGGCGGTCTCACATCGCTGGTAATCGCGAGCGCGCGGCGCGGGCCGATCGCCGTGCCGGCACTGGTCGACATCGCGCCGAGGACCAGGTTTTCCGGAACGGAGCGGATTATCGAATCCCTGCGCGCGCGGTCCGTGGGGTTCGATCCGATCGACGAAGCGGCGGATGCCGTCGCCGCCCACCTTCCGCACCGCTAGCGACCGAGCGCCCTGTAGGGGCTGAGCAGCGAGAGCGACGATCATTTCGCTTGCCCGTCCCCCTCGCCCCGAGATCGTCGACATCGCCGATGCCGATCAGATGGTCGCGGACGACCGCAACGGCAAGTTCGGCGAGACAATCATTGACGTTCTCGACGGGCACCGCGTTCCCGTGTTCCAACGTCTCAACCTTCGAGGTGCGCATAGTCCGTCACGCCGAGTTGCGTGATTGCGTGGTCCCGGATGTCGCGGATCAGCCGCTGCCGCAATGGGCCGGGCGGAAGACGCGGGTCGCCGCGAATCTGCTCGATCACTTCGCTGCGGGCGGCACTCTCGCGCGCCATCCGGATGCCGCCGCCGGCCTCGGCGTCGAGCACCATGAGACCGTCGTCGCGCCATTCGCGCCACTCGGGCAGCGTGCCGCCGGTGCCGCGAGCGGGAGCGCCGTCGCGCGCGAACGCGCTCCAATATTCCATCACCGCCGCGCTCGTCTGCCGGAAGGAGCTGCCATCCGCGCTGTCGTAGAGATGACGCTGGAACGTATACTCCGCGCCGAGATCGGTCGTGCCGAAGACCAGCGGAAGCTCCGACCCATGGCCCGCGCCGATCATCGCGCGAAAATCGAGCCACGATGGCGAGACGATATCGTCCCAGTCGCAGCGGTAAGCGTAGACCGGCAATCCTTGCCGGACCCACGCTTCGGCGGGTTCCGCTACGCCGTGCGCGGCATAGAACCGACCCAGGTAGTCCGAGAGGACAGCGTAGCGTTCGGGATCGCGGATCACCGGATGACCATGTAGATTGGCCACGAACCTGCGATCCGCGGAGAGGAAGGTGCGATCCTCGTAGCGCGTCGTGCCGACCATGATCGGCACGCGCGACTGAACGTCCGCGGACAGCACCACGCCGTCCGCGAACATCTGGGGCAATCGACGCGCGCTGTGGCGGGTCAGCGCCTCGGCGGAGGAGGCGGCGGCGTTCCGCCGGCTCGTGGCGGCGATGGCGCGCGACAACGCCCCGTATGGCTGCCCGCGAAGATAGGCGGCGATCTCGGTGTCGGGTGTGGCGCGGATTTGCGCCATCGCCGCTGCCGGCTCCGACGCCCTGCCATCGGTGAGCCACAAAGAAAGCAGCAACTCACCGCTGCTCAGCGGATGCCCCGCCGGATCGTCCGCCAGGAAGCTCTCCGAATGGTCCGGCGTCATGAGCTGGTACGCGCCGACGCTCTGCACGATCGCGCGGTGGAACAGACCGCGCGCGGGCGGCGAGCAGAGCAACGCGCGCACGTTCCAACCGCCTCCAGAGTGGCCGACGAGGGTGACGCGTTCCGCATCTCCGCCGAACGCGGCGACATTGTCCCGCACCCATCCCAGCGCGGCGATATGGTCGAGCACCGCGAAATTGCCCGAACGCGCCTCAGCGCCTGCCTCCGGGTCGCGTAGCGCGCGATGAGCCAGCCAGCCGAGAATGTTGAGCCGATGATTGACCGCGACCACGATCACATCCTGCTCTGCGCTGAGTCGCGAAGCATCGAAGTCGGCCCCGTCGCCGATCATGTTGCCGCCGCCGTGGAACCAGACGAGCACTGGCAGCCGTTTGCCGGCCGACGATCCGGTGAGAGCTGAGCGCGGGCTCCAGATCGTCAGATAGAGGCAATCCTCGTCGCCGATGACGCGCCCCTCGCGCGACCGACCATCCAACGTTGAGTAAGAGAGGACCTGGCAGGCGGGCGCGGGCGGCTGCGTCGCGTCGCGCACGCCGCGCCAGGAGAGCGGAGGGGCGGGCGCGCGCCAACGCCGTTCACCGACAGGCGGCGCGGCATACGGGACGCCGTACCAGACCAGCGCGCGATCCCCGACACATCTGCCCAGCAGCGCGCCGTCGCGGGTCACGCGATAGGCTTCGTGCCGCTCGGTGCCGTCCGTCACGTCCGCCGGACAGGCTGTCGAACCGCGCGGATCATGCGGGATCCCAGCAGAAGACGTCCGCCGCTGTCTGCAGCGGATAGAAAGACGGAGTGAAAGCCGGGAAGATCTCGCCGACGATCCGCTGCGGCGTCCAGCCTTCGGAACTCTGCATCTGCATGACCGGGCGCGACTGGCTCATGAGCGCGATCTCGTTGCGGCGCACGAAGAACACCTGACCCGATACCGGCGATGCGGCGACCGCTACCGCCAGCGCCGCCACCTTCTCCGGTCCCATCAGCGCGATGCGCGCGCGCCGCTCGACCTGTTCCTCCGGGATCGTCGCGGTCATCCGCGTGGCGGCGGCGGGTGAGATGCAGTTAGAGCGGACGTTGAAGCGCCGCATGTCGAGCGCAATGCAACGCGACAGCCCCACCAGCGCCATCTTCGCCGCGCCGTAATTGGCCTGGCCGACATTGCCGATCAGTCCGGTCGAGGAGGTCATGTGGATGAGGAAGCCGCCGCTCTGTTCGCGGAAATGTGTTGCGGCCGCCCGGCTCATGTTGAAGGCGCCCTTCAAGTGCACCGCGATGACAGCGTCGAAATCGCCTTCGCTCATCTTGTGGAACATGCCGTCACGCAGGATGCCGGCATTGTTGACGACGCCGTCGATGCGCCCGAACGTTTCGACCGCCGTTTGCACGATCTCGTGCGCGCCATCCCACGATACGATGCTCTGATAATTAGCGACAGCCCGGCCACCGCTGGCGCTGATCTCGTCCACCACCGACTGCGCCGGTGTCGCATCGGAGCCTTCGCCGCCCTCGCTCGTGCCGATGTCGTTCACCACGATGGCGGCGCCCTCGGCGGCCATGGCGAGCGCGATCGCGCGTCCGATGCCGCGCCCGGCCCCAGTGACGACGACAACCTGTCCGTCCAGCATTGCCATACTTATTCTCCTGCCGATCCTGACGCCGTCCGCAACGATGTCCGCGAGTGTCGCTCGGCATCGGCGACGTGCGGGAGCGGGCGAAAAGAAGGTTTTCCCGATCGAAATACCGTTGGGTATGATGCAGTGTCAAGCGCGGCGGTTGAACCGTCGGGACGACCGGCGTTGACGAATCCGGTGCGGCAGCGTGACACCGGCGACTCCGCGTTGCGCGCACCGGGAACGCACGATAACGAGATGATGCCGGGAGAGTCGGGCTTGCGCGCCGGCATCTCGCTGCCGCTGGAAAAGCTGGCGAGCGGCGGCCTCGTGTGAAGCGCAGCTGCCGATGCCCTCGTCCGCGTATCTACGCGTCGCTCGCCGGCTCTTCGCTGGTCATGATCAACTCGGCGTCCGCCGCCACGAGGTCCGCTGCGTGCTGCGACAGTCGCGCTTGGTAAGCGTCTTCCTCGTACAAAGCCGCCGCGATAGCGCCATGATCGACGAATTTCAGGAGATTCGGGGCGAACTGCCGCTGGATCGCGAGGTCTTCCTGCTTGACAGCCTGCGCGATCATGTCGCGACCGAAACCGGTGCGCGTCATCTCCGCTTCTTCCCGGCATCCGCGTGTCACCGAGCATCCGGATGTCGCGACTGCCCGCGTCGCATCGCTCGTCGGCGACGGCTCGGACGGGGCGACGATACCCGAGAAGTTCGTTCTTCGGCCGAACCGGGATCATGGCGCCAACTATGTCGTGACGTCCGCACGGCCGGAACAAGCGCGTCCGTCTCGGATATCCTGTCCGACGACCGCGCGGACCAGAAGGTGCTGACGGTCGGCTATCCTCTAGCTTCGTAGCGAGCGAAAGCTGATCGACGTGGTCACCCCGCGCATCGTGCCGCAGGGCGTCTCGGGAAACCCGGCATCGCAGAGTGAGCAACGCGGTCGGGATCGCCTCGGCGCCATCCCAATCGGGTGCCGGCTGGGCAGGCGGCGATCATCTCGCAGAGCGGGTGCCCGCTCGCGATCATGCTGAGGAAATTGGATCCTCCCAACGCCGAGCGAACCGAGACCCTGGTCGGGCGCGACGACGTGGGCGTGACCCTCTGTTGTATCTAGGGCATCCGCGATGTCGCGCGTTTACGCGCGGAAATCGAAAAGTGCGATCGCGCGAGCAAGGCATCGTCCTCCGGCCGGCGCGAGACCAGCGGGTACGGCAGCCGTATCGTCCGATCGACAAGGCCGGTCGTAACGGACGGCGTCGACCGCGCCGCGTCCCCGATGAAGACCGGTGCGACGTCCTCGAACGAGAGCGGAGCCATCAGCCCATCGCGGTGTCCATGGACGCCCCGGTGTTGCGAACCCCGCTCATGGCGAAATCCGCGGCCTCGGACGCAATCTGGTCGATCCCGCGCGTGCCGCTGCCGCCCTCCGGCCTGAACCAGATCGTCATCCAGTTGACCATGCCGAGGAGCAGCTTAGCACCGATCTTCGGATCGAGCTTCCGAAACTCGCCCGTTTCGATGCCTTCCTGTAGGATGTTTTTGTAAAGGCTTTCGTAGGTGTCGCGCATCTTGATGAGGTCGGCTAGAACCTGCCGTTGCGTCGGAGTGGTACTGCCGCTCAGATGCGCGCTGACGCCCTCCAGCGAGACCTTGTGCATCGCGAAATTGTCCATCAGTAGATGTGCGTGGATGTTGATCATCTGCCTCAGTCGCTCGGACGGAGTCCCAGGTCCGTTCACAACGGGCACGACACTGTTCAGGCTCATATCCATCGCCTGAAGGTGGATGGCGAGGTATAAGTCGCTCTTACTTTTGAAGTAGTAATAGATCAGGCCCTTCGTCGCCTGGATCAGTTCCGCGACCGAGTCTATCGAGGTCGCGGCATAGCCTCGGCTCATGAACGCTCGCGCCGCCGCGTCGATGATCTGCTGGCGAACCTTCTCGACCTTCAGATCAGTCTTTTCCTCCGATCTCGTGGATCGTCGTGGCGACGTGTTCGGCATTCGTGAACCCCATGTTGATGCGCTGCGCCCCGCGCCGTCGAAGGACATGAGTGCTTATGCCACTGTTCGCGACCATCTCAAGCGCGGCGGGGGTGTCGGCCGCGGTCCGCGGGTCAATGCCTTTCGCGACGAGGGGCGCGACGATGAAGCATGACATTGGGGGCTCAGGCTCGTTCGGAGCCAGAATGCGGCGGCGGTCGCGAGCGCGAAGGCTGAGAGGAAGTTGCTGGCGAGCCTGCCGTAAGGGTATAGGTGTGGTGGATCCTCAAGGCGAAGGTAGGTTGCGCTCACCTGGGTCGCGGGGTGACCAACCGTGGCATGGCTCCGCTCAGCCGCCAAACTGTCCGGGAAGGCGGAACCACCTCGACGGTCTTGCCGCGGGCTGGCTTCTCGATGAACGAAGCCGGTCGTCGAATCGCTTGTCGAGGCTGGCGAAATGGTGGAACAGGGCGCGCCGCTCTAGCCGCCCGAGAGCGACTAGTTGGGTCGGGATATCCACGCCGGCCGGAGAGACGTTCGAGGTGGGCACGATCTCACCGAGGACGGGTTAGCGTCTGCTCGCGGGTGCCTACTCTGGCCGCGCATGCTGGCAGAGCGATGTCGACTGTTGTTTGGAGAAGCGGACCGATGACTGACTTGGACAGCTTGTTCACCCCGTTCTCACTCAAGTCGCTGAACATGCGCAACCGGATCGTGATGTCGCCGATGGGGCGGTCCTCGGCGCCGGGGGGCGTGCCCATCGAGGCCGCAGTGCCTTACTACGGCCGGCGTGCCGAGGGCGGAGCCGGTCTGGTGATCTCGGAGGCGTCTGGCATTGCGCGCCCGGCCGCGAGCAACGATCCCGACGCGCCGGACTTCCACGGTACCGCACTGGAACGATGGAAGGAGGTGCTCGCCGCCGTCCATGCTGGCGGGGCGGCCATGGCGCCGCAGCTGTGGCACGTCGGTGCGATGGCAGATTTCCGCTATCCCGATCTTCCCCGGCCGTTCGAGAGCCCGTCGGGCCGGGTGACCGCGCAGATGCCCAACGGCGGACAGATGACCGACGCCGACATCGCCGATACGATAGCCGCTTATGCCGACGGCGCTCGCGCCGCCAAGCAGATGGGTTTTGACATGGTTGAGTTGCATGCCGGGCACGGCTACCTGATCGACCAGTTCTTCTGGTCGGCCACCAACCTGCGCGAGGACCAGTATAACGGCTCGATCCGGGAGCGGACGCGCTTCGCGGTCGAGATCCTGCAGGCGGTCCGTGAGGCCGTGGGTCCCGACTTCGCGATATCGCTGCGTATTTCGCAGTGGAAGACCCTGGAATTCGCCGCGCGCCTGGCCCATACGCCTGATGAGCTCGCGCACTGGGTCGAGCCGCTTGCTGATGCCGGGGCGGACATCTTCCATTGCTCGCAACGCCGCTTCTGGGAGCCGGAGTTCGAGGGGTCGGAGCTCAACTTCGCCGGCTGGGTGAAAAAGCTCAGCGGCCGGCCGACGATCACGGTCGGCTCGGTCAGCCTCGACTCCGATTTCGTCAACTCCACCTTCGAGGGCCAGCCGGCCAGCCCGGTGTCGATCGAGAATTTGGTCGAGCGGCTTGATCGCGCTGAGTTCGACCTCGTAGCTGTCGGACGCGCGATGATCGCGAATCCTGATTGGGCGGAGAAGGTGCGGACGGGCAGGACCGACACGCTGAAGAGCTTCTCCCCTGCGATGCTCGCGACGCTCGATTAGCCGACCCGGTGCGGCCGCGATCCAGGGCCGGGCCGCTTCCAACCTGACGACAGGGCAGCGACGGACGTCTCAGGGGATCGTGGCCAATGCGCTGGCGCTACAAGGGCGGGAGCATGACGCGAGGGATATATCCCCTCTGCGTTGAGCATCGAATCCTCGGCAAGCCGCGGGCACGAGACGATCCGCCCTATCCGTGAGGGAGGTATTTCGTGCGTTGCGGACGATGGCGCGCGTGCTCGCGCACTCCGGCTTCTGTCTTCGTGATCCGCGCTACGGCACCGACTGGGTTCACCTCCTGCGCGGCGGTCAGCGCGATCGATAAGCTGCGCTCGACTAGGTGCCCGCGGTGCTCGCCTGCGAGCAACGGTCATCCAGCTTGACTCAGGGCGCTCGGCAACGGCGCGGCTCGCCGTGATCGTGACGCTCCGGCTTGGGTTCGTCGGCCGACCGGGCGCTGCTCAGCGATTGTTGAGCACCGGCGGCCGCTTTTCTAGGAAGGCCGAGACCGCCTCGGCATGATCCTCGCTGTGGTGGGCAAGGGCCTGGAAGGCGGCGGAAAGCTCCAGCAGCGGCCCGAGCTTCATGTCCTGACCCTCACGCAGCAGCCGTTTAGCGAGCCGGGTGGCGGGGCCGGGATTGGCGGCGATCCGGCCGGCGACCGCGCGTGAGGCGGCGAGCAGGTCGTCGTCATCGACGATCTGGCTGACCAGCCCCCAGGCAAGCGCCTGATCGGCGTCGATCAGGTCACCGGTCAGCGTCATCAAGCTCGCGTTTGCCATCCCTATGATCCGCGGCAGTAGCCAGGCGCCGCCGTCGCCCGGAACGATGCCGAGCTTGACGAAACTTTCCGCGAAGCGGGCGCTTCGCCCCGCGATCCGCACGTCGCACATGCAGGCGAGGTCGAGCCCCGCGCCGATGGCTGGGCCGTTGATCGCGGCGACCACCGGCACCTCAAGGTCATACAGCGCGCGCGGGATCGCTTGAATCCCGGCCCGATACGCATCGCGGATCGCGTGAGGCGATCCCTCGAACATTCCCGCCTTGTCGCGCATCAGCTTGACGTTGCCGCCCGCACAGAAGGCGCTGCCGTTCGCCGCCAAAACGATCGCGCGAACGGAGCGATCGCGCGTCATGTCGGCGCAGAAGTCGACGATCTCGGCAATCTGCTCGGCATTCGATATGGCGTTGCGATCCTCGGGCCGGTTCAGCGTGGCGGTCACCACCGCATCCTGGCGCTCTATGACAAGGAAGGGGTTCACGTTGGTCTCCAGTGGTCGGTGGACCGCTAGACGAGCCGATCGGCCTGCGCCATCGCAAACATGATACCGAGAGAATAGTCCTATGTCCGTCCAACTCGCGCGAACGGATTGACGGGCAAACTGTTAATCGGACACGAGGCCGACGTCACGATTGCCCCGACCGCCATTTGGTTCAGACCATGTCGACGGCCGCTACCCGACCCATTTTCCGACGAGGATGAGGCGCTTCGGGCGCTGATCGCCACGATAATGCCGACGGGCAGATCGATCGGCGGGCGCGATCTTGAAAGGGTCAATGCGGAGTTGTACCGGCGGCTCGGTGCGGCGCCATGATCGCGGGGCGTTCGCCCGCTTCTTCGTCATCACCGCGGAGCTGCTTCGCCGATGCGCCGGGCGCCCCGCACTGGATCGCGGATCATCGGAGCGCCACGCTGATCTGCGTTGCGATTCGGAGAGCGGCGCGCCTTCTTCCGCGCATCTGCCGTGGCGAGACTTTCCGTCTCGGCATGAGCGAAGCCGAACCCGGCTTCGATCTCTCGAGCGTGGGGACCTATGCCGAGCCGGTCTGACGAGGCTGGAGGCCAGAAGATTGGCCGGTGCCGGGGCCGAACGATTGCTATATGGTCGCGCTGGGGCAAACGAGCGGTACGGTGGCCGATCGCTACATGGGCTACCGCAGGTTTTCGGCGACTGTCCGCGCTGCGATCGGCCATTCGCTCGATTATCTACCTGGACGACGAGAGCGACTTCGCCGAGCTATTCTCCAATCTCAGAGCGCCTTTGTCCGAGCATCGTGCTGCTCGACGCGTGGATGGCCCATCGCGCGGGCGCTGACCTACGTCACGCAGACGGCACCCTTCTTCTCGCGATGGAGGCACGCGGGATACCGCGCGGGATGCGACGTCGGATTTCTAAGAGCGCGTTTGAGAAGGATTCCCAAGGCGGTTTTGGCGTGATTCATAGGGCGTCGGACCACCAACGCGAGCCGACGCCCGATGCCGAAGAGGAAGCCGCCTGCAAGGCGGCGCTACGACACCGATCTAACCGATGCGCAGTGGGAGCTGATCGCGCCCATGATCCCGGATGCCCGTGCCGGCGGACGCCCGCGGAAGGCGACGTCGCGCGAGCTGGTCAACGCCGTCCTCTATTTTCTGCGGGCGGGCTCTGCCTGGAGGCTGCTGCCGCATGACCTACCGCCGTGGCAGACGGTCTACTACTACCTGCGCCGCTGGCAGGAGGAAGGCGTGTGGCAGCACGTCCATCATGCGCTCGTGCTCGCCGACCGCGAGCGTTGCGGGCGGGACGCGTCGCCTTCGGCTGCGATCCTCGACAGCCAGTCGGTTCGCACCGCCGACCAAAAGGGGGCGACAAGGGCTATGATGCGGGCAAGAAGATCACCGGGCGCAAGCGCCACATCCTGACCGACACCGACGGTCGGCTACTCACCGTCCGCGTCCATGGTGCCGACGTCCAGGACCGCGACGGCGGCAAGCTGCCGCTCAAGGCCTCTCGGCAGCGCTTCCCCTTCGTCGCCCGCGTCTTCGCCGATGGCGGCTACGCCGGCCGCCTGGTGCACTGGGCCGCCAGCAAGACGCACATCACCCTCGAGATCATCCGTCGGGGCGCTCACGCCAAGGGCTTCAAGGTTCTGCCGCGCCGCTGGGTGGTCGAGCGCACCTTCGCCTGGATCTTCAAGAACCGGCGCCTCGTTCGCGACTATGAGCAGCTCACCGCCGTAGCCAAGACACTTATCACCATCGCCGCCTCAGCCACCCTGCTACGGCGGTGGGCATGATTAGACCGCCTTCTCAACGCGCTCTAAGTGTGCCGGTGCCGGTGCTAATTCCGGCGGCGGTATCGGTGTCGGTGTCCGCGAGCGGCACCGGGCTCCCCTTCGCCGTTGCTGTCGGCTCCTCCTTTCGCTCGGTCGTTGTCCCGTGCCGGATCTGGTCGGAAACGATGATCGCGTGGGAGTGGGTCGCCGAACCGATCTTGCCCAGGACTCTGTCGTCTATCGCGTGCGGTAATTTTCGATGCGCGCCGCCGCAATCGGCCACGCGGTATATAGCGCCGCCGGGATCAGGAGAGTAGAACCTGCGGTTACACACCAAATGCTTGCACAGACGGCGTCTCGCCGACACAAGCGGATTGCAGAGGGTGCCGCTTCCTAGCCAGCGACGTCCCATTGATTGAGTTCCTGCGGTCCGAGCCAATTGGCGGAACGGCCCGATGTTCTGCCGGGATGAGGTTGCTAGGCTGATCCGATGAGAGGAGACGTTCGATGCTGATCGAGGACAAGATCGCCATTCAAGAGCTCAACTACCGTTATGCGCTCCACGTGGACGCGATGCAGATCGCAGAATGGGTGGACGTCTTCGCACCGGACGGAGTGCTTGACGAGCGCGAATTCGGTCTCGGCCTGCATTCGGGCCACGATGGTCTGTGGGCGTATGGCCGCAAGATGGAAGACGAAGTCGTCCTTCAGGTCCACCTGATGGTCAACCATCTCATCTCGAGTACGACGCCCGATGCTGCCACTGGTACTGCGTTCGCGCTGATCGAAGCGGAGACGCGCGTCTTTGGTCGCGTCCGCTTCCACGTTCGTTACGAGGACGACTATGTACGGCTCGGCGGTGAGTGGAAGTTCAAGAGCCGCGTGCTGCGCAAGAGTTTCGAACCCGAGGTGATCAGTCCGCTTGAGCGCTGATCGGCGACGGGCCACGCGCGCCACGGCCGCGATCGACGTACCGGCGGCTTGTGCGGCGCTGCGGTCCGTCGTCTGCGTACCGCACCGCTCGCGACCGCCTCGGTACAGCTCGCCAGCAATCTTGGGTTGGGGACTCATTTGATCCACTCGGCCACGGTGGCGGCGAGCGCGACGCCGGCGAGGTAGTTGCTGGCGTGTCGGTGGTATTGCGTAGCGATGCGGCGCCAGTTCTTGAGGCGGCAGAAGAGGCGCTCGACGACGTTCCTGCGGCGGTAGATGCGCCTGTTCAGTGGGTAAGGCGTCCGGCGCGAGGCGGTCGAGGGAATGACGGCCTTGATGCGCCGCTCGGCGAGCCAGCGGTGTAGGCTGTCGGCATCATAGGCTTTGTCGGCGATCAGGTGGCGGGCCGGAGCGGCAACGCCCAGCAGCGGAATTGCCATGCTGATGTCGGCGACGTTGCCGGGCGTCAGGGCAAGCGCGACCGGTCGGCCGCGATCATCGGCCAGGCAGTGGATCTTGCAGGTCCGCCCACCGCGCGAGCGGCCGTTCGCTTCGTGCCACTCCCCCTTTTTGAGCCGGCGGCCGAGCGGTGCACCTTTACGTGCGAGCTGTCGATCGCCGCCGGCATCCGGTCTTCGGCACGTGCAGGATGCCGGAGATCACCATGCGATCGTCCACCCCGCGGCTTGCCCGGGCGCCCATGCGGAAGATGCGGCTCGATCGCCGCCCACGCCCCATCAGATACCCAGAACAGATGCCGTGCCATAGCCGCTCCTGCCCGAACCCATCAGAAGCAACTATCACCACAGCACCACAACAACTTTGTGAGATCTCAACCTAAGGTCCAAATTCAATCAGCTGGTTGAGGCGGGGCAGCTTTCCTGATGGGGTGGACGCCCCCGACGGCATCGATGCGCCAGATTGGAGGCGTTGAACACCATTGAGGAAAGCGTCCGTGTCAGAAGCTACCATGGGTCGGGCTGGATATCGCCAGGCGCGTCTTTCACGCGCGCACGGGGCGGATGCGACCGGGCGTGCGGTGTTCAGCCGTCGGATCACAGGCAACAAGCTGCTCGACTTCTTCGGGACCTATCCGCGCTGCCTGGTGGCGCTGGAGGCATGCGGCGGTGCGCGTCGTTGGGGCGCGCGAGCTGCGGGCAGTGGGTCATGAGGTTCGGCTGATCCCGCCAGCGTGGGTGAAGCCGTGGCGCTGGACAAGGAGATCGCCCGGCGTGCCCGCGAGGATGAGGTCGCACGCCGGCTGATGACCATACCCGGCATCGGCTCGGACGAGGCATGGGCAGCGATCGAGCCGCGCCTGCCCAGGACCAGCCCGGTGCGCGGCGGGTGGACGACCGGCGGGTGATATCGGGCATTCCTGCATGTGCTGAAGTTGGGCTGCCGCTGGTGCGGCTGCCCGGCCGGCTACGGGCCTTCGACGACGGTCTATAACCGGTTCAACCGCTGGTCGCGGCATAGATTCCGGCTCAAGCTGCTGGACGCGCTGGTGGATGCGGCGCGGTGACGAAGAGCCGCCATCGACAGCACCTACGTCAAGGCGCAGCGTGCGGCGTTCGGGGCAAAGGGGGGGCGTGCGGCGCACGCGATCGGCCGCTCGCGCGGCGGCTGGACGACCAAGGTCCACGCGCTCACCGACGTCATCGGCCGCCGCTATGCGCTGATGCTGACTGCCGGCAACGTAAGCGACGTGAAGGTCGCCCCCGTGCTCCTCGAACGCGCCGGGCGCATCCGCTACCTGCTCGGCGACAAGGGCTATGATGCCGACCGGCTACGCCGCCTGGCTCGCGATGCCGGTGCCATCCCGGTCATTCCGGCCGCCGCAACCGCAAGCGCACCATCCGCTACGACAAGAACCGCTACTGCGGTCGCCACCTTCTCGAGAACGCCTTCTGCCGCCGCAAGGATTTCCGCCGCATCCACACCCGCTGCGACAAGCTCGCCGCCAACTCCCTCCTGGGCGTCGCGCTCGCAACCGCCGTCGCCCTCTGGCTCAAAAAGAGGCTGAGCCCCAGTATCACTCGTGAGTACATTCCCCACTTCGTTCGGCAGTACGCCGATCTCACTTGCCACGCGACCTGCCCTTTACGGTGCTGTTAAACCGTCGAGTTTCACGCGCGCCGTCAACAAGATATGTTACGTTGATGCTGCTCGGTCGCTTGGACAAGCCGTCATACGTCGGCACGATTGCGACCTAGACCTGCTTGCCCTGCCTGACCCCCGTCGCTCACCCGTCCTCGAGCAAGCGGTAGCCGCCCCGATTGAAGTTGGCGTCCTGAGCGAAGTGGTTGAACGTGTCGGTCGGCCCGTTGAAGCGGACAGCGACATAATGACCGCCATCGTCGGTCGCCAACCGGTTGCCGCCGCCAGCGGTGGCCTGGGCATTGCGTGAACGCTGCTGGTCGGATGCCAGTGTCAGCTCCCGACAACCGAGGCGCTCTGTCGGATGAGTCGAGCGTATAAGAGTAGTCGTTGCGGACGATCACCTGCTTCTGTGGCGTGTCGGCAGCGGATGATGCTACCGAGGGGCCTCAGCTTGCCAAAGCACCACCACCGCTCGAAGAGCCACCGCCTCCACCCCTGAAGCCGCCGCCAATCCATGTGCCTTGGCCCTGAAACCTGAACTGCCCGTTTCTTAAGTCATGCCATGGATTGAACTTGAGCTCGACGCCTTCTGACACTTCCCACGGCGTTGCACCCGTCCTCACGTAAAGATCAAATCACGCTTTCGGAACGCGGCGCGCGTCCGAAGCTGCGCCAATCGCGTCACCAGCTCCCTCCCTCCTTATAAGGAAGCACGTGCCATATCGGTTATAATAAGTCAAGCTCGGGCCGTCGCGCGCGCTTATGGCCCTGCCCGCTTGTGCCCAGAACCGCGCCATTGGGCCGGAAATGGCGCACCGGAAGGGATTCGAACCCCTGGCCTCTGCCTTCGGAGGGCAGCGCTCTATCCAGCTGAGCTACCGGTGCGTGGCCTTGGCGCTACCAGATGCATTTGGCGGGCACCAGCCCCTGCGGCCGTCAGCGAGGCGCACCGCTCACCGGCTGAAACTGGCCAAGTCCGCACGATGCGCCGCGCATCAGGGGCGCTTCCATCAGCACGGTAATGATGTCGGTCGAGCAAAGCTCGGAGAGGCTAGTGCCAAAAGCGAAGCGACGCTCGAAGCCGAGTTGAGGACAGTCGTTCGGCAGCGCGTTACGATAGACGGTCCTGTCGTTCATGTAAAAGTCGATGGTGCGGTCGTCGCGCACCCGCGTCTCGCGGATCTGAACGATCGGGATGCAGGATCTGGCGGCACCGGACGGGCGGATGCGCGCCTCCTCCTCGGGCTTCAGTTTCTGCGCGGCGAGCGAACCGCCGAACGCGGCGATGGCGACGAGCGCCGCGAAGGCGGCGCGACGATGTGGCATGGCAGGTCTCCTCTCATCCGAGTTAACGCGTGGGCAGTGCGGAAGGCGCCGGCGTCTTCGGCTGAAAGCGGCAGAGCTCGGCCACGACGCAGCGCCAGCATTCCGGGCGCCGCGCCTTGCAGACGTAGCGGCCGTGCAGGATCAGCCAGTGGTGGGCATGTGCGCGGAACGGCGCCGGCGTGACCTTGACGAGCTGATCCTCCACCGCGCGCACGTCCTTGCCGGGCGCGAGGCCGGTGCGGTTGGCGACGCGGAAGATGTGCGTGTCGACCGCGATCGTCTCCTCGCCGAACGCGACGTTGAGGACGACGTTCGCCGTCTTGCGTCCGACGCCGGGCAGCGCCTCCAGCGCGGCGCGGTCGCGCGGCACCTCGCCGCCATGCTCGTCGACTAGGATGCAGGCGGCAGCGATTACGTTCCTCGCCTTCATGTTGTAGAGGCCGATCGTCCTGATGTGCGCCTTCAGGCCGTCCTCGCCGAGCGCGAGCATCCGCGCGGGCGTATCGACCGTCTCGAACAGCGTGGCGGTCGCCTTGTTGACGGAGACGTCGGTGGCCTGCGCCGAGAGCGCCACGGCGACGAGCAGCGTGTAGGGATTCTTCCAGGTGAGCTCGGTTTCCGGCGCGGGATCGCCCTCGGCCAGGCGGCGGTAGAATTCGAAGATCTCCGCCCGCTTCACGCCGCCAGCACGTCGTCCATGGTGTAGCGGCCGGGTGGGCGGCCCCCTGCGAGCCAGAGCGCGGCGCGGATCGCGCCGGTGGCGAAGATGCCCCGGCTCTCGGCGCGGTGGCCCAGCTCCACGCGCTCGCCTTCGGTCGCGAAGATGACCTGATGGTCGCCCGGCACCGAACCGCCGCGCAGCGACGCATAGTGGATGGTGCCCGGCTCGCGTGCGCCGCCCGTCCCCCGATCGAGACGATCGAGCGCGCCGGTCGCCGCGCCGCGCCCGGCGCTGGCCGATGCCCCGAGCAGCAACGCAGTGCCTGACGGTGCGTCTCGCTTGTGACGATGGTGCATCTCGACGATCTCGATGTCCCAATCCTCGCTCAACCGCGACGCCGCCTCGCGCACCAGCCGGGCGAGCAGGGTGACGCCGAGCGAGGTGTTCGCAGCCTGGATCAGCGCGATGGATAGCGCTGCGCGATCGATCGTGGCGTGGTGATCGCCTGCCAGCCCAGTCGTCCCGACCAGGATCGGCGTCCTGGCCGCGACCGCCGCATCGACGTGCGCGGCGAGCGCGTCGGGCACCGAGAAGTCGATCAGCACGTCGGATGCGGCAGCGAGCGCGGCGAGTTCGCCGGCGCCATGCCTGCGGTCGATCCCGCCGACCACTGTGACGCCCGCTTCGCGCGCGGCCTCGGCGATCGCCCGACCCATGCGGCCGGCGGCGCCAAGGATGCCGATCGCGGTCACGCGCCCGCCACGATCGCGAGCGCTGCGGCGGTGGCGGCGGCGACGTCCATGTCGCTGGTGTCGAGCAGCACCGCGTCGCGCGCCTGCACCAGCGGTGCGGCGTCGCGGCCGGCGTCGCGCTCGTCGCGTGCGCGGATGTCGGCGAGGACATGCTCGTAGATAGTGGCGAGGCCGAGGCGCTCCAGCTCGTCGAAGCGCCGGCGCGCGCGTATCTCGGCGCTGGCGGTGACGAAGAGCTTGGGCCTCGCCTCCGGCGCGATCACCGTGCCGATGTCGCGACCGTCGAGTACGGCGCCGCCGGGGCGCCTCGCAAAATCGCGCTGCCGCTGCAGGAGGGCGCCGCGCACCGCCGGGTGCGCGGAGACCACCGATGCCGCGCGCCCGGCCGCCTCGCTTCGCAGCGCGGGGTCGCTCGCCGGCACCTCCTCGAACGCGCAGGCGGCGAGCGCGTCGCCCGCGTCCGCCGGATCGCCGCCGGCGCGGAGCACGGCGAGCCCGACGGTGCGGTAGAGAAGGCCGGTGTCGAGGTGCGGCAGGCCGTGATGGTGCGCGATCGCCTTCGCGATCGTGCCCTTTCCCGACGCGGCGGGTCCGTCGACCGCGACGATCACGGTCGACCCGCAGCCGGCCGACGCAAGGCGGCGACGAGGCCGGCGAGGGCGATCAGCCCCCACGCGCTCTCCAGCACCATGGCGGCGAGGTTGAAGTGCACGCTCAGCGACACCAGCAGCAGGATCGATCCCACGAGGTTGACCGCGTTGAAACAGCGCTTGTCCAGATCGGGCACGATGTTGGCGTAGGCGAAGCCGGCGATGAACAGCGCGCTGCCGACGAGCCCGACGATATCGGCCGCGAACCCGCTCATGCCGGCACCGTCGCCACCCGCTCGGCACCGAGCGTCTCCATTGTCGCGATGAAGCCCGGGAAGCTGGTGGCGATCGGACCGGCATCGTCGATCGTCACCGCGCGCGCGCAGGCGAGCGAGGCGACCGCGAAGCTCATGGCGATGCGATGGTCGAGTTCGGCGTCGATGGTGGCGCCGCCCGGCAGCGGCTTGCCGCCGCTGCCGTCGATCGCCAGCCCGTCCTCCAGTTCCTCGACGCGCGCGCCGATCGCGGCGAGGCCGCGCGCCATCGCCGCGAGGCGGTCGCTCTCCTTGACGCGAAGCTCGCCGAGGCCGCGCGCGACCGTCCGGCCGGTGGCGAGCGCGGCGGCGATGAACAGGATCGGGAACTCGTCGATCATGCTCGGCGCCAGGGCGGGGGGCACCTCCATGCCGCGCAGCGCCGAGGCGTGCACCACGAGGTCGGCCACGGGCTCGCCGCCGACGACGCGCTCGTTGGTAACGCCGATCGAGCCGCCCATCTCGCGCAGCACCGCAAAAAGCCCGGCGCGCGTTGGGTTGATGCCCACGTTCGCGATCGTCACGCACGATCCCGGCACCAGCAGCGCCGCGACAGCCGGGAAGGCGGCGGAGGAGGGATCGCCAGGCACCGCGATCGCCTGCGGCCGAAGCTCCGCCTCGCCACGAAGCTCGATGACGCGGCTGCCGTCCGCCTGCGCCTCGACCGTCAGCGCGGCGCCGAAGCCGGCCAGCATCCGCTCGCTATGATCGCGCGTCGCGACCGGCTCGATCACGCGCGTGACGCCTGGCGTGTTGAGGCCGGCCAGCAGCACCGCGGACTTCACTTGCGCGGACGCCACCGGCAGCGAGTATTCGATCGGCACGGCCGGGCACAGCCCGCGCACCAAGAGCGGCAGTCGGTCTCCCGGACTAGAACGGATGTCGGCCCCCATGCGCGACAAGGGCTCGATCACGCGCCGCATCGGCCGGCGCGACAGCGAGGCGTCGCCCACGAAGGTGGCGGTGACGGCGTGGCTGGCCACCAGCCCGATCAGCAGCCGCGTCGAGGTGCCCGAGTTGCCCATGTCGAGGTGCGTCGCAGGCTGAAGCAGCCCGCCGACGCCGACGCCGTGGACCGTCCACGCGCCGTCCGTCTCCCGCTCGATCCCGGCGCCCATCGCTCGGAGCGCGGCGGCGGTGGCCAGCACATCCTCGCCCTCCAGCAGCCCCTCGATCCGGCTCTCGCCGATGCACAGCGCTGCGAGCATCAGCGCGCGGTGCGAGATCGATTTGTCGCCGGGCACGCGCACCGTTCCGGCGAGCGCGCGCGGCGCGTGGAGCGAGAGGGGGTCCGCCATGGGCGGCCGCGTCTTTGACAGCGGGCGAGGGCTGTGGCAAGGCGCCGCCCGCTCGGCCGGGCCGCTCTCCGGCGGCCTTCGGCCACCTCGGATTCATGGGATATCTCGACACATGGTGAAGCCTGAATGGGGCACCAAGCGGAGCTGCCCGAAGTGCGGCACCCGCTTCTACGATCTTGGCAAGGACGATCCCACGACCTGCATCAATTGCGGTCTCGCCTGGGCGCCCGAACCGGTGCTCAAGTCCAAGCAGCCGCTGCCGTTCGACGCACCCAAGCCCGAGAAGGTGAAGGAGGAGGTCGACAGCGATCTCGCCGAGGGTCTGGAAGAGGTCGAGGACGAGGAGGAGCCCGCCGACGACGACAATGATCTCGGCGGCGACGACGATCTCGGCGTGGCGACGCGCGACGAAGACGAGGAGCACTGAGGCGGGCGCGAGGACGCCGCGTGCGCCCTCGAACAGCGCTTGCCAGCGTGCATGGGCTGCCGTAGAGGCATCGCCTGCGTACGCGCCGAGCCCCAGCTCGGCACGCGAAGGCTCGGGGCCGTAGCTCAGCTGGGAGAGCGTCGCAATGGCATTGCGAAGGTCAGGGGTTCGATCCCCCTCGGCTCCACCATTCTAAGTCTTTGCAGTCGCTGCAAAGGACTGGAGTGATGTCGCGCTTCGCGGGAGGCACTGACCGGATCTGTTATCGCAAGCGGTCTTTCCGCCTGATAGTACCAGGATCTTCGTGGCGCTGGCATGTGCATCGATGCGCCTGACCGAGACGGCGTTCCTGTCTGATTTCGGTTTAGAGGAAACCGCCGGTTCGGCGGCTTCGTCGACCCTCGTTTCTCGCATTGGCGCTTGCAGCGGTCGCGCAAACCGTCGCCCGTGAGCCTCCGTCTCGACGTCCTACCAAGTCTTGAGAATCCGACTTGTGCATCAGGCGCGAAGGTTAAGTCGGCCATTCATGGTGACAGTGGCACGTCCGCATTCTTGGTGAATGATAGCCCGACCGCTGCGGAGCGCCAAATCAACGTAAGCAGCCCTTCGTTCACCACGTCAAGGCGCGGCTTGGTCCACAGCGCCATCTGCTCCTGGGCGGCCGCCACCTCGGCGAGGTTCACGCTGCGGCTCATTTAGGGCTTGCACTCGATAACGACGCGCAGGCGCAGCGTGCCGGACTGCTCGTCCTCCATGGCGCGCGTTACCGAGATTTTGCGGCCCTGGTCCGGAGCGCGCGTCTGCATCAGCCATTCGTGGTTCTCATAGCCGGGCGTAACGCTGATCAGGGCGAGGATCAGCCGGTCGCCGTCCCAGGCGCAGGTGGTGGTGAACAGCTCAATCGGTTGGCCTTCTTCACGTCCTTCTCCTCACGAAGCCGGACTCTAACTCAGACTGGCCGACTTTCAGGGGAGCACGTCAGGAAGACCAGATCGCTGCACGGCACACGGAGGGGTTCGGCGCGGCGGAACACGTCTACTGCCTCGGGCGCGAGTGGCACGTGATGGGCCAGACCCATCTTCATTCGTTCGGCTGGAACGGTCCACATGCCGGCCTCCAGATCGACTTCATTCCACGCTGCGCCGCGTATTTCGTCGGAGCGCGCCGCCGTGAGGATCAGAGCCTCCATGGCGAGCCTTCCCACTGACGATCGCTCCCGCAAACGGGCGATCAGCTTGGGCACGTCGGTGAACGGCATGGCGGCGAAATGGCCGTCCTTGCGGGGCTGCCGGGGCAAGCCCTTAGACAGCGAACGCATCGGTGCTTCGGTCGGGCGGTAGCCCTTCGCGTAGCTCCAATCGAGGATGGCGCCGATGCGCTGGCGGACGCGTCGGGCGGTCTCCGACTTCGCCAGCCAGATTGGCGCCAGCACGTCGCGGATGATCGGTCCTTCGATGTCATTGACCAGCCGATCGCCGAGCTTCGGAAAGGCATAGGTGGTCAGCGTGTCGATCCACTGGTCCTGATGCTTCCCGTTCTCCAAGCGGCTTTGTGCTCTTCGTAGACGCTGGCGGCAGCCTCCCGGAAGGTCGGAACCGGATCGGCGACCTTCTTGCGTTCCGCAATCGGGTCGATGCCCTGTGCGATCTGCCGACGCAGTTCTGATGCCTTATCCCGTGCATCGGCGAGGGACAGAACCTTCAGCGATCCGAGGCCGATGTCGCGGCGCTTGCCGGCGACCATCGCCCGCAGTTTCCAGCTCGCCGAGCTTTGGACGTGACCACCAGCATGAGTCCATCGCCGTCCATGTACGTGCGGGCTCCGTAAGAGCCTTCACCTCCGTCGCCGTGAGCTTGCCCATATCACCTCCGACCCGTGGACTAGCCCATACTCTAGCCCACACAATGACGTAGATAGAGGTGGACAGCCGCGATCATCAGCGGAAACGAAAACGGCTAATTTGTGAGGGTTTATAGAAGTTTTCGGGGTGATCGACTAGCCACAGAAAGGGCGTAAGTGGCGGAGCGAGAGGGATTCGAACCCTCGAGGAGCTGTTAGCCCCTACACACTTTCCAGGCGTGCGCCTTCGACCACTCGGCCACCGCTCCACTCCCTTGGCCCGGTAGCGGCGCGGACGCCGGGCCGCAATGCCTTAGAAGGGCATCCACTTGGATCGATCGGTGAATTTCATATAGCCAACGTTGGCGCCGAGCCGCCAGCCAACACCGAGCCGGATTGGAATAAGGACGACATCGCCGCGCCGAAGATAGCTGGCCGTGAAGCCGCCGACCAGGTAGGCGGCGCCCTCCGCCGCGGGAAAACGATGGTACAGATCCTGCGTGTCGTAGAGGTTGTAGACGAGCACGAAGTTCTTGGCGGCGTTACCGCCGATATCGAAGCCGAGCGAGGGACCCGTCCAGTAGACCGGCCGGTCGCCCTCGATCTTGTGGTGGAGCACCCCCGAGCCATAGCGTATGCCGACCGCGAAGGCGGCTCCTGCCTCGCGTCCCGCGATGTAGGCGGTGGGACGGCCCTGGTCCTTGAGGATACGCTCGATCAGCTTGCCGAGGCCTTGTGCGCCGCGCCCGAATACGCCCTCCGCTGCCTCGAACACGTCCTGCTGCTCGTAGGTCTGCGCTTCTGGCGCGCGAGAGGCATTAGGGGGGGGGGGCTTCGCGGCACCAGGCGAGAGGCTCGTCTCATCGGAGCCGTTCGTGGGCGCAGGCGGAGGCGTCGCGGCCCTGTCGCTTTCAGGCTGGCCACCCCCGGGCGCAAGATCGGAACGGACCTGCGGCGAGGAAGGATCAACGGTGCGGATCTGCGCGCCTGTGAGAGCGGGAGCGCCGGCGATTGCCAGCGCGAGGGAGGCGAATGTCGCGCGACGAGCAACCATGAGCAGTCTGGTCATCATCACATCCCCCGCATCAAGTCGTGGCGATTAAGCGCAAGCGGGCTTGCCGCGCAATGAACGACGTCGGGTTCTGAGAGCCGGCCATTGTGCCTTTCTGCAAGGGCCGTTATAGGCAGCGCTACCTAGGAGATGTGGGTGAGCGGCTGAAACCAACGCTTTGCTAAAGCGTCATACGGGAAACCGTATCGAGGGTTCGAATCCCTCCGTCTCCGCCAGATGGCACTGATTTAGCTACGAAACTTAGACGTTCGGCGGGTGATGCCCACTGTCGTGCCCACTATGTTTGTGGCTCGCGGCGGACATCGGCGAACGGTTCCGGTCTTCAGCAGCGTACGAGTCACGTTTCGATGTGAATGGTGCCAGTAGCGGTTACGGTAGATGACCCTGCCGCATCGCGACGCTAGAGAGTAAGCGGAGGCAGCGCGAAGCGTATGTAGCTCGGGTCTGCCGAGATCCGGAGCTTCTGTCCTCCACTTAGCCCGCCGGTGTGCGCCGCGATAATCTCGATGACGCTACCGGGCTGGTGATGCTCCGGCTTCGTCGCCGGATCAGGCATGTAGATCAACGCGTGGTGCAAGCTGCCGGGGACGTCGACGGTCGCGCGGAACAGCCAGAAGTTCTCGGCCGGCATGACCGGAGACCAGACGACGTCCCTGAGCTCGATCTCCGGTGCGAGCACCCGCGGCACGGCCGGCGCGAGGTCGACGTTGATGGTGCCCATCACCGGCTCGGCTCCGATCAGCGCGGCGAGATCGACGCCACGTGCCCGGAACAGCGGCGCCTGAAGCGCGATCGTGCCGGCAGGGAAGCGAGGATCCGCTGCTCTGCCCGACGCGACGCCATGGCCGGTGACCACGATGCCAGACGCCTGGTTCACGCGGAGCCTGCGGCAGCGATCGGACGG
This sequence comes from Sphingomonas sp., assembly GCF_965200105.1. Classification (GTDB taxonomy): domain Bacteria; phylum Pseudomonadota; class Alphaproteobacteria; order Sphingomonadales; family Sphingomonadaceae; genus Solisphingomonas. The sequence continues at coordinate 1,064,701 of NZ_CBDATN010000002.1, read as the reverse complement.
AGAGGCAGCGCCGACGGAAGCCAGACGTCGAGCTTCACCGCCGGAACGGGATGACCTTGGCGCTGTCGAGGAACGCCGCCATGCCTTCCTCGGCCAAGGTCTCGCGGAACGCCGCTTCGGCGGCATCGTCGGAGTCGAAGAGCTCGTCCCACACGGTGGACGTGCCCTTGTCGTTCACGACCTCGAGCGCCCAGCCCGGACGATTCTCGAGCCGGTAGATCTCCACACGGACCGACCTTCCCTCCCGCGTGACGATGCGAGACAAGCCGGACGTGATCAGGTTGGGGTCGCGGTCTGCCACGCAAGTCTCCTTGGCACGAAGCTACTCCGCCAATCCGGCGGCGCCAACGCCTGCCGTGCGGCCAGGCCGGCCATGCCTGGGAACGGTCGAGGCCGGGTTCTGCCGACCGGCGGCTAAGCCTCGTCACGCCGCGTCGGGAACACCGGCCCTCGCACCGTCATCTGCGCGGCGTCGTACGGCTGCTGCAGTCGAACCACCTCGTCGTAGGATCCGCGCAGCCAGGTATCCACGTCCTCCGATGCGAGGATCGTGATCATCGCCTTGGGGTGGATCGGCCGCACCAGCTCGTTTGGGTCGCATGTCACCATCGTGAAGCCGCGGCCCTCTCGCGTGCGCTGCCAGAAGCCGGCGACCGCGAACACCGGCTGCTCCGGCACCGCAGACCACATCTCGCCCTTGAGCGGCGGCTTGCCGTCGCCAAGGTCGTGCTTGTCGGGCGTCCACTCGCAGAACTCGGTCAGCGGCACGAGGCAGCGGTTCTCCGGCCGCTCGGCGAGCCTGCGCCACTGCGGCAGCCCGAGGTTGCGCACGTTGGTCATCGGCCATGCCGCCTGGCCGCCGAGCACGTCCCACTCCATCACGTCCCAGGCTCGCTCGCCGGCTTCCTCGCGGATAACGTAGGCGCGACCCTTGGGGCGCAGCTCGTGCGGATCGAAGCGGTTGTCGCGCGGGCGCTCGTCGAACAGCGCACTGGTGGCGCCGAAGATGGTCTCGGGCTCGTAGGACATGCGCGCGCGGTTGCACATCGGCCGGTTCCTCTTCGCGAGCGCCGCCGCTCGACCTCGCCGGCGAGACGCTGGCAGGCATCTACCGGCAGCGCCGGCGCGCGTCGATCCGGCGTCGAAGGTTTCGCATCAGGACAGCGCGAGCCTGTTGACCAATCATCAACCGCGCGAGAACATAGGAGGAACATTACGAGTCGAGTCCCGCATGCTTTCCGCCCCTCCGCCAATCCCGCTAGCCGAGCTGAAGGCGATCGTCGCCGCAGCCGACGTCGGCGCGCCGTCGGCGGTGCTCCCCTTCGGTGTGGCGGCCGTCGATGACCGTCTCGCGGCGCGCGGTCTCGCTTTGGGCGGGCTGCACGATGTGGCCGCAGCGTCGCCGGCGCTTGGTGATGATGCCGCCGCGACGCTGTTCCTGGGCGGCATCGTCGCGCGGTGCGCGCTGGCAGCCAGCGCGCCGGTGCTGTGGGCGCTGACCCGCTTCGATCTCTACGCGCCGGGGCTGGAGCAGGTCGGCTTGCCGGCATCATCGGTGCTCTACGCTGAAGCGCGAGACGATGCCGCGTTGCTCGCGGTCGTCGAGGACGCGGTGCGCGACGGCACGCCTGCCGCCGTCGTGGGTGAGGTGCGTGCCGCCTCGATGGTCGCGACGCGCCGGCTGCAGCTCGTCGCCGGTGAGGCGGGCGTGCCGGTCCTGTTGCTGAGAAGGTGGCGAAGAGCCGGCGTCGACCCGCTGTCCGCCCCGTCCGCGGCGGCGACGCGCTGGCGGGTCGGCTGCCTGCCGTCCGCACGGCTGCCGGTGGCGGGCGTCGGCCGCGCGCGCTGGCGCGTCGATCTCGTCCGCCAGCGCGGCGGCGAGGCTCATTCCTGGAACCTGGAGGGCTGCGATGCGCATGGTCGCCTCGCTGTTCCTGCCCCATCTCGCGATCGAGCGGGTGCGACGGCAGGAACGGCGCACGCACAAGCCGCCTGAGCCGCGCGCGCTCGAGCTGCCGGTCGACGACGACCCCGGCGCTTGCTCCGTCCCCCGCGGCGGCGGCTGGCGGCCGGGCGCGCGCTGGGCGCGCGCCGACGTTGCGGCGAGGGTTGTCGCGCTGCCGGTGCACCAGCAGCCCTCGATCCGCGAGCTCGGCCGGCGATCGGAGGCGGCCGAGCCCGTGTTCCGCCGCAAGCGCGGGCGGGAGGCCGTCTCGCCCGCGACGTCTCCCGTCGTATCGACAGCATTGCCGGAGCACCCGCCGCTGGTGCTTGTGGCGCAGGTCGGCCGCCGCCAGGAGGTGACCGCATCCTGCCCGGCGGCGCAGGCGCTGGGCGTTCCTGTCGGCATGGCGGCGACGCACGCCCGCGCGTTGGTGCCTGGGCTGGACGTACGCCCGCATGACATGGGCGGCGACGCGGCGCTGCTCGATCGTCTGGCGTTGCATGCGGTGCGGCACTGGACGCCGACGGTCGCGCACAGCGGTGCCGACGGTCTCTGGCTGGACCTGACCGGTGCCGCTCACCTTCACGGCGGCGAGCACGCCTTCTGCTGCCGCCTTGTCCGCTTTCTCGCTCGCCTTGGTCTCACCGCACGCATCGCGGTGGCCGCAACGTCCGGCGCCGCGTACGCGCTCGCCCGCCACGGTGGCGACGAGGTCTGCGTCACGCCGGCGAACTGGACGGCGGACTCGATCTGGCCGCTGCCGGTGGCGGCGCTGCGTCTGGACGACGACGCGCGCGCCGCCTGCCGCCGCTTCGGCCTGGAGACGGTAGGCGACCTCATACCCGTAGCGCGCGGCCCGCTGGCGCGGCGACTAGGGCAAGCGGCGGTGGACCGCCTCGACCAGGCGCTCGGCCGTCTGGCTGAGCCGATCGTGCCGGTGGTCGAGCATGAGGTGCCCGCGGTCGAGCGCCGGCTACTGGAGCCGGTCGGCACGCCGGAGGCGATCGCCACCGTGGCGGGCGACGTCGTGCGCGACCTCTGCGTGCTGCTCGCCACACGCGGCCTCGGTGCGCGTGCGATCGTGCTCACCGGCTTGCGCGTCGACGGCAGCGAGCAGCGGGTGGCGGTGGGTACGTCGCGCGCCACCCGCGAGCCCGAACACCTGCTGCGACTGCTAACGCTCAAGCTTGACCGCATCGATCCCGGCTTCGGCCTCGAGGCTTTCTGCCTTGCGGCACCGCGCACGGAGCCGTTGTCGGCGACGGCGCTGGGCGCGGTGCTGGCGGGCGAGACACGTCCCCGCGACGTAGCCGGTCTCGTCGACCGCGTTGCAGGTCGCATCGGCCCGGCGGCGGTGTTCCGGGCCGGGCCTGTCGACAACCACGTCCCCGAGCGCGCCCAGCGCCGCTGTGACCCGCTGGCCGAGCTCTGCGCCTTCCCCGAGTGGAAGCGACCCGTCCGTCTGCTCCGCCGCCCAGAGCGGCTCGACGGCGTGGTGGCGCTGCTGCCCGACCACCCCCCCAAGCGCTTCTCGTGGCGTGGGCAGGCGCGCACCGTCGTGGCGGGCGACGGACCCGAGCGCATCCACGGCGAGTGGTGGCGGCGCGACGGCGAGGTCTGGCAGTGCCGCGACTATTTCCACGTCGAGGACGAGGCCGGCCACCGCTACTGGATCTTCCGACGCGGCGACGGCGTCGAGGGCAACACCGGCGACCTGACGTGGCACCTTCATGGGCTGTTTGGATGAGTCCGCCCTACGTCGAGCTCCAGCTCCTCACCCACTTCTCCTTCCTTCGCGGTGCCTCGTCGCCCGAGGAGCTGTTCTCGGCGGCCGCGCTGCTCGGCTACGACGCGCTCGGCGTCGCCGATCTCGGGACGGTGGGTGGCGTGGTCCGCGCCTGGGAGGCGCAGAAGACGACCGGCGTACGCCAGATCGCCGGCGCCCGCGTCGATCTCGCCTGTGGACGGAAGCTGCTGCTCTACCCGACCGACCGTCTCGCCTGGTCGCGCCTCACGCGGCTGCTGACGATCGGCAAGGCGCGCGCCGGCAAGGGCGGCTGCCTGCTCGAGTGGGCGGACCTGCGGGCTTGGGCGGACGGCCTCGTCGCGATCCTGCTGCCCGACGCGGCGGACGACGCCAACGCCGTCGCGCTCGCCGACATGGCCGCGCTGTTTGGCGATCGCGCCTACATGGCGCTGTCGCACCGCCGCCGCCCCGACGACGCGCTGCGCCTGTTCGAGCTCGACACCCAGGCGCGCGCCGCCGGCGTGCGCTCGGTCGCGACCGGCGACGTGCTCTACCACGCCCCCGAGGTACGCCTGCTCCAGGACGTCGTCACCGCGATCCGCGAGAAATGCACCGTCGACGAGCTCGGCTTCCGACGAGAGCTTCACGCCGACCGCGCACTGAAGGGGCCGGACGAGATGGTCCGTCGCTTCCGCGACTATCCCGACGCCGTCGCTGCCACGCGTGAGATCGCGAGCCGCTGCCGCTTCGACTTGGGCGAGCTCAGCTACCAGTACCCTCATGAGCGGGTGCTGGAGGGGCGTACCGCGCACGAGGCCCTGGAGACGCTTACCCGCCGGGCGACCACCGCCATGTTCCCGGACGGCGTGCCCGACGCCTACGCCGCGCAGATCGCCCATGAGCTGAGGCTGATCGGCGAGCTGGACTACGCGCCATACTTCCTGACGGTGAACGCGATCGTCGCCGAGAGCAGGCGACGTGGCATCCTCTGTCAGGGGCGGGGCAGCGCCGCCAACAGCTGCGTCTGCTTCGTGCTCGGCATCACCAGCATCGATCCGATCAAGCACGAGCTCCTCTTCGAGCGTTTCGTCTCGGGCGAGCGCCGTGAGCCGCCCGACATCGACGTCGACTTCGAGCATGAGCGTCGCGAAGAGATCATCCAGTGGATCTACGAGACCTACGGGCGGACGCATGCCGCGCTCACCGCGGTTGTGTCGCGCTACCGCGCGCGCGGTGCGGTGCGCGACGTCGGCAAAGCGATGGGGCTGCCCGAGGATCTCACCGCCAGCCTCGCCGGGCTGGTGTGGGGATGGTCCGAGGAAGGGGTGGCCGAGAAGCACGTCGAGCAGCTCAACCTCGATCTCTCCGACCGGCGCCTTCGGCTCACGCTTGATCTCGCCCGCCGGCTGATCGGCGTGCCGCGGCATAGCTCGCAGCATCCCGGCGGCTTCGTCCTTACCCACGATCGCTTGGACGACCTTGTGCCGATCGAGCCCGCCGCGATGGCCGACCGCCAGATCATCGAGTGGGACAAGGACGACATCGACGCGCTGAAGTTCATGAAGGTCGATGTCCTCGGCCTTGGCATGCTCGGCGCGATGAACCGCGCCTTCGTGCTTCTGAAGCAGGAGAAGGGGATCACCGTCGGCCTCGCCGACCTCCAGGACGACGACCCTGCCGTCTTCGCCATGATCCAGAAGGCGGACACGCTCGGCACCTTCCAGATCGAGAGCCGCGCGCAGATGTCGATGCTGCCGCGAATGAAGCCACGCTGCTTCTACGACCTCGCCATCCAGGTTGCTATCGTCCGCCCCGGCCCGATCCAGGGCGACATGGTCCACCCCTATCTCCGCCGTCGCGAGGGGCTGGAGAAGCCCGAATACCCCAAGCCCGAGCTGCGCGCGGTGCTCGAGAAGACGCTCGGCGTCCCCCTCTTTCAGGAACAGGCGATGAAGGTCGCGATCGTCGGCGCTGGCTTCACACCCGCCGAGGCCGATGGCCTGCGCCGCGCCATGGCGACCTTCAAGTTCACCGGCGGCGTCAGCCACTTCTCGGAGAAGCTCGTCGAGGGCATGGTCTCACGCGGCTACCCGCGCGACTTCGCCGAGCGCACCTTCAAGCAGCTCGAGGGCTTCGGCTCCTACGGCTTCCCGGAGAGCCACGCTGCGAGCTTCGCCAAGATCGCCTACGCCTCCTCCTGGGTGAAGCATCATCACCCGGACGTGTTCTGCGCGGCGCTGATGAACGCGCAGCCGATGGGCTTCTACGCCCCCGCCCAGATCGTCCGCGACGCGCGCCAGCATGGCGTTGAGGTCCGGCCGCCGTGCGTCAACGCCAGCCGCTGGGACTGCACGCTGGAGCCGACGGATGGCCGCTGGCTGGCGGTGCGGCTGGGGCTCCGCCAGGTGCGCGGGCTTGCGAACGCGCATGGTGCTGCGATCGTCGGTGCCAGAGGCGACACACCGTACGAGAGCGTGGACGACGTCTGGCGCCGCGCCGGAACCCCACGTGCCGCGATCGAGCGGCTGGCCGAAGCCGATGCTTTCCACGCGCTCGGCGACGATCGTCGCCAGGGTCTGTGGAAGGTGCGGGGGCTCGGCGAAACACCGCTGCCGCTGTTCGCCGCCGCAGACAGCCGCGAGGCGGCGACGTCGGCGGAGGGCATCGAGCCCAACGTCGCGCTACGCCCGCTCACCGCCGGACGCGAGGTCGTGGAGGACTATGCGGCGCTCCAGCTCAGCCTGCGCGCCCATCCGCTCACCTTCCTGCGCCAGGAGCTCTCCGCCCGTCGTGTGCGGCGCTGCGCCGATCTCGAGCAGGTCCGCGACGGCACCCGCGTCGAGGTTGCTGGCATCATCCTCGTCCGCCAGAAGCCGGGCTCGGCTAAGGGCGTGCTGTTCCTCACCATCGAGGACGAGACCGGGATCGCCAACGGGATCATCTGGCCCGATCGTTTCGAGGCGCAGCGCCGGACCGTCATGTCGGCGGCGATGATCGGGATCCGCGGCCGCGTCCAGCGCGAGGGCGAGGTGATCCACGTCATCTCGGAGACGATCGTCGACTACACCGACATGCTCCGCCGCGTCGGCGACATGGACTTCCAGCACCGCACCGGCCGTGGTGACGGCGCCCGCCACTCGGGCACACCCGATCGCGGCGACGCCGGCTATAAGCAGGGGGGCTGGAGTCCGCGGCCGCGCGACTGCTACTGGCCGCCGCACGCCGACGGCATGGACCCGGAAGATGCCGTCGTGCGGGTCAAGGCCCGCAACTTTCGCTGACGCCAGGTGCCGCCGCTCTCGCGCCATAGCCAAGTGGTCATCGATCTCTCGGTCCGCATCCTACGCGATGCCATGCTGCGCTCAACGGAGGCGCGCGTCGACACGCTGCCGGTGCGCCTCGCGCTGCGCTGCCTGCTTACGCATTGCCCCGAGCGCTGGCCGCTGACGATGTTTTGGGATGCGGCAGCCCAAGAGAACGACATCGGCCGAGCGCAGGGCTGCACCGCCAGCTTCAACGGCATCGTGCGCCAGCTGAGAGTTGCCGGACTACATTGCACTTGACCGAACGGCGGCAGACCTGAGCGCGCAGTTCACGCTTTCGCGATTAGGGATACGTGGCACGCGATGGAGCCGGTGTCCGCTCGCTACCGGTCCTCGAGGACAAGGTTGCCGAGCAGGCAGGCTCGATACTCTTGGATCGGTAGGAGCGCTTGATGAACGACATTTGCGTCGAGGCCGTGAAAGAGGATCAGCTCCAACGCTTTTGCAAACAGCAGAGTGACTTGCTGATCCGCCCCTGCCATCCGGAAGTCGCCGCTAGGGCTGCCCCAACCTTTGCAGTAGCGCTTGTCGATCTTCTGTCCGACTTCGATTACCTTGATAGACGGTGTCAGAGTCCGATCGTCGCACCAGCGGATCCAGGCTCTGTCGAGCGGTAAGCTCTTGCGCATATACACAGCTCCCTGTGAGCCTAACTACCTCGATCGTGCGCAACTGGTGACAAAATGGCAACTCTGTAACCAGTCCTTGGCGCTCATTTCTTTAGCTGTCGATTTATCCGCTTTAGTTGGCCGGAAAGCGCTCCTCGCACTTGAACGACCGAAAGGTTGCTCCTCCATCGTCAGCTTGTACCACCTTGTTCGCGTCTAGACGCGCACGGTCACACTCATCAAACTTCGCCTCTCTAGCCGCTTGAGCTTCTGCCTCTTGCTTATCTTTGATGAACTCTTCATCGTAAGCCTTCTGGCTCTTTATCTGGTCCTCCAGCATTGCTTGCTGCAAAAGCGCCTTTTCCGCAGCACTTTCCGCCCGAACCTTCCGCTTCTGCTCCAAATCCCGCGACGCTTGCTTCGCTTCGTATTCCCGTTCCTCTTGTATCGCTGTCGCCACCGACGGGGGCAGAGGAGCCGGTCTGTAGTCGACGTTATTCTGCCGCGCTGCATCATCGCCGGCGTAGCGGAATGCCCAATTTACAAACAGAGAACGGTCGGACCCCTCTTGCCCAGTTCCGTATATTCCGTCGTCGCTAGGTCTCCCGTTTGGCGAAACGGGGTTCAACTTCAAGATGGTACGGCGGATGGACGCAGCATCCTGCATGTTTGGCATATCCGAGAAAAGCGATCCACCACAACTTGCAGCTGTGAGACAGATTGTCGTTACGAGTACAAAGCGGTGAAGTAGCATCAAGTCTCTCCTCGAACTCACCTGCGAAGTCGCTGGTCTTGCTACGGCCATGGGGCTTGATGAGAAGCCTTTCGTAGATGAGACATAGGTGTCGCTCTCTTGAGGACGCGTGGCGTTCACGTCCGTCTGCCGAGTCTGGCCAACATGGCAGTCTTCTGCTCGTCGAACTCGACTTGCGTAAGCACGCCTTGGTCGCGAAGCTCCGCCAGACGCTCGATCACTGCTATCGGATCGTCTTCGATGGTGTCCGCCGGGCGGGGGGAGATCGGTGCCAACAGCTTGGTGGTGAGGTCGGTCACGCCGGCGGAGGGTGCGTAGGTGTCCGGCTCTCCGTAGGCGTTCGCGATTGGGTTACCCGGCATAGCTAGCTGGACGAGCAGGTAGATCGCTCCGGCCAACACAGGTAGTCCCAGTACGACGCTGGCACCTAGGAGGAGGACGCTCCCTGATTGCTGTTGAAGATACTCGCCGGCAAGGACCATCAAGAATAAGATCGCAGTAGCGACTATGACCCCACCGTATATCCAGCTCCCGGGCAGGTTGCGATCGTGTAGCCGTCGTATGCCAACGCTAGCTTGAGGGATGATTGTTCCAAGGGTTAGCACCGATAGCGCAACACTGCTTTGCGAGCCGTAGGGGCTGCTGGCCGCGGCGTCGAAGGCTCGCGCGATCCACCCGGCGACGGTTGTGAGCAGGATCCATTGCCAGTACTCGGCACGGCCCGATCTTCCACTAAAGTCGAAGTAACGCTGTAGCGGGCGAAACGCCAACATAGCTGGTTCCTCTGTGTTGGAGGCTGGGATGAGATGAACGGCAGCCGACATCGCGCCCGCCGCCACGGAGGGGCAGGAAGCGAGCGCACGGCTTTGATCGGGATGCACCGGGCGCACGCGCCCGCGCAGGCTTACGACTCCCCCACGTTCGCCGCACCGCCCCGCCAGTCGGGACGGTTAGCCGCGCGCGAACGTAGGAACACGCGCCCCGCGTATTCCCCGAAGGTATTCTATTTCGCAGGCCGCCCGACCTGGAGGTCGAGAACCTACGTTCGCCGCGCAATGCGGGCCGCTCCTCACGGCTAAGATCGGAGCGACGATCTGAAGCTATGTCAGTCGCGCGGCGCTGTCCACGGTTAAGTGGGCGGCTTGGGGTGGAAGCTCAGCGCCACCACGCCGGTGGGCGCGATCTGATGCCGCCGAAGCGGGTGGTCGGTCGCCGAGCCGATCGAGCGGATCAGCACCCACCGGTAGCTTGCGCTATCGAAGAGCCTGAGGCGGTCGCCGTTGAAGCCGACGACGACCGTCCAATGATGATAGCAGCCGCCAAGCGTGATCAGGACGGGGTTGCCCTCGCGTATGCTGCGGCGCACGCGCCGCACCATGTCGCGGACCTCGAGCCTGGCCTCGCCTGCAAAGATCCACGTGGCGGTGACGCTGCCGGCGACGAGGTGGTCCGCCTCGGCAAGCACAGCCTCGCAGGCCCGGCGCCATGTCGCGTCCGTCATGCCGTCCTTGAGTGCGTAGCGGAGGCGACGGTGCCGGGCGAGCGTGACGATCCCGGCTTCGAACAGGCGCTTGGACTGGGGATGCCGTAACCGCTGGCCGGGATGGATGGCCAGTCGGACGGCGTTGATGATGGCATAGAGGCCGCAGAAGCCGTCGAGATCGCCTTGGCGCAGCGGGATCAGCTCCTTGGCGGCGAGCGCCAGCTTGGTGCGCGGGTTCACGCGTCAATACTCCGACGCGAGCATGATGGTCAGCACCCGGGCGGTGACCTCGGGGTTGGCGGCGTCGGGCGAGCCATATTCCAGCTGCTTGTCGTAGCAGTCGATCTTCCAGAAGATGCGCTGCCCTGCGACCTCGACGGCGCCGAAGTCGTGCTCGTCGTGGGGATCGTTGTCGGGGTTGAAGTCGGCAAAGCAGGAGACTTGTCTCAGCGCCCTTGCAAGATGGTCGGTCGCGAGCGCCTGCACGCCGGACGTGATCATGATGCGGCCGCCGGCAAACAGGCGTCGCAGCTCGTCGTTGAGATGGCGGATGCGGGCTTTGCGCTCGTCGAGCCTCTCGGCACCAGCGCGGTTGCAGGCATAGCTTTCCTGATCGCTGCGGGACATGCGGCAGCATCCTTTCCAATGATGGAGTGGGTAGAAGGGTAGGGGCTAGAGCCGCGCGATGAGCTTGCGCTGCGCCTCGCGATTGCCCTGGATGTAGCGCTCGGTGGTGGTGAGCGCCCGGTGCCCGGCGAGCTCTTGCACGTCGCGGAGCGAGCCGCCCGTGCCGGCGAGCACGCGTGCCGCCGTGGTGATGAAGGTCCGACGTCCGGAGTGCGACGAGCAACCGGTAAGCTCGAGGTCGCGGTAGAGCCGACCGAACCAGTTGACGATGCTGCGCGCCGTCATAGCCCGATCGCGTTCCGACCGGATCACCGGACCGTCGCGGGGCCGGCCGGCGGCGCGATGCAGCCGCCCCAGCGCGGTCGCCAGCTGCTTGTGCATGGGGATGTCGCGGGCGGAGCCCATCTTGGCGATGTAGCGGGCGACGCGCAGATGCGAGCCTACGCGGTTGTCGCTTGCCAGAACCATCGACCAGTCGAGGCCGGCGATCTCGCAGGCACGAAGGCCCGCCTTGAAGCTGAGCAGGATGATGACACGGTTACGGGCAGGGTGGCGCTGGTCGCAGACGTGCTCGAGCAGGCGGCGCACGTCTTCGCTCTCCAACGCCTTGGCAGGCTGTCGGGGCATGACGGTCTCGATGAGCTATGTGGGTGGGCGCTGGCCAGCTGAGTGGCAGCATCATTACGCTACCAGAACGATTGGCTGATGTCAAGCTGGGAGTGCTGGAGCACGCTCCAGCCGCTTGCTGTCGAGGATGATACCCCTCGCTCGATGGGCTGGCGCCACGAAGTGCGCACCGGCCGGTGAGAGGACTGGTGGAAAGCAGCATGTCTGCTTTGGAGCAGACAAAGAGGTCAATGCTCGTTCGTTCAGGTGCTTAGCATGGAGCTCTACTGCGAGCCGGTGGTCGGGGAAGCGGCTAGTCGGCAGCTAACACCAGCAACCAGTCTCCTCCACCTGTTCATGGAGCGAGGAAGCAGCCTCCCGCCCGCCACCATTGTAGGGTTCAGCCCGATCACGTGTCGGCGCTGAGCCATAACTAGACAATTGGTTGCGCAGGTGCGAGCCGAACCGCGATGAGCGACTGCAACGACCGCACGTCGAAATTGCGTCTGTGGCATTGCTGCAGCACGGCGGTGCGCGTAAAGACAGTCAGGTTTTCACGTTGTGAGCAACAGGTAAATTGGGCGTTAGGACGCTGCATTTCACGCAGGAGCAAGCTCGAGACGTCGTGGGCGTTTCGGTCGAGAAGCTGCGTCACTGGCGCAAGGCGGTTCCGTACCTGCACGGCAAGGCAGGCAAGGCCGCTCGGTTCACTTTTGCCGACATGCTCGGTCTGGCGGTCACGCTCCAGGTCGTCGACGGGCTAGGCGTCGGCATCGCCAATGTCAGGACGGGCGTCGATAAGCTATTCGAGCTGCTGTCGCGAACAGACGCCACCCGGCTGTCCGACATGATCGCGGTCGTCTCCGCAGACGCCTGCCGCCTGTGCCATGCGGGCGAGGTCCCTTGGTCGTATGCCGGCGAGGCTGTCGTCGTAGTGCCCTGTTGGCCACTGATCGAACGCTTGAGTGGGCAGGTGCTGCCGATCCCGCCCGATCCGCAGTCGGCGTTGCCATTTCCGCCGCAGGTTCTTCGGGCGCGGGGCCGATGAGCCATCCTGCTCTCAGTCGCATCCTCGAAGCGACCGGCTATCTCGAAGACGGGTCGCCCGCTCACGGCGTGAAGGTCGGCGACGACGCGCGACGGGATCGGCGCGGGCGTTCGTTCGCGCCGGACGCGGTCTGGCGCGGCGCGTCGTCGCTCACGGTCTATTTCAAATACCGTGAGACCGTGATTGACGATCCGGAAATCGAGGTTTGGCGTCGTGAGATCTGGAACGAAGGTTTTGCGCCGCTCCTCTGGGTTGTCTCGCCAGAGCGGATCGAACTCTATAACGGATTCGGCCGGCCGGTGTCGCCCAATGACGCCACCCGGCATCGGCTGAGAACATTCCTCGCCATCGAACACGAGCTCCAACAGCTCGACGAGCATGCCGGCCGGCTCGCGATGGAGACTGGCCAGTTCTGGTTGCGCCCGGGTGCGGTAAACCGCAAGACGAGTGTCGACGAGCAGCTCCTCTCCGATCTGGCGGCGCTCGAGCGCGACCTAGTCGGCGCGGGGCTTGACCGTCCCACGGCGCAAGGCCTGATCGGCCGCTCGATCTTCACGCAGTACCTGATTGATCGACAGATCGTCAGCCCTGAGCGGCTCAAGAACGAGTGTGGCGCGTCGAGCCTGCCCGCGGCCCTACGTGACGCTAACGCGACGCGTCAGCTCTTCGACTTCCTTGCTACTTCGTTTAACGGCGACATGTTCCCGGGCACGGCGGCCGATCGACTGTCCCCAGGCCACTTGTCGCGTGCAGCGGATTTTCTCGAAGCAGTGGATCCTAAGACCGGGCAGCTGACCTTCTTCCCATACCAATTCGACATCATTCCCGTCGAACTGATCAGCTCCATCTACGAGCAGTTCGCACACTCGAAGGCTGGACCTGAAAAGGCCGAAGAAGAGGAGCTAGAGTCGGCCGACGGAGCAGTGTTCCTCGAGGCGTCGGCTGAAGAAGCGCCCGGAGCAACAACGGCGGACGAGGCCAAGCGCCGGGGGGTGCACTATACGCGGTTGCCCGTCGTGTCCCTCATCCTCGACGAGGTTATGGCCGACATCTCGGGCAACGAGAGCGTGCTCGACCTCACGTGCGGCTCGGGCGTGTTCCTCGTCGAGGCGTTCCGACGGCTTGTTGCTCGCAAGGGCGGGGACGTGCCCTCCCGGAAGCTAATCCGCTCGACCCTTTACGAGCAGATCTACGGCGTCGACATCAGCGACGCCGCGATCCGAGTCGCGGCGTTCAGCCTCTATCTGGCCGCGCTGGAGCTTGATCCCGACCCGCAGCCGCCGGAGTCGCTTAAGTTCGAGCACTTGATCGGGCGAACGCTGCTCGTGGGCGACGCGCGTGACATCGAGACCAAGCCGGGGGGCGCATCCCTGCTGCAGCCGATGGAGGAGGCAACGGGAAAGTGCGAGCGCCGCACCTTCGACATTGTTGTCGGCAACCCTCCGTGGACCTTCCGCGGCAAGAAGGGGACGAAAGATCGCAAGGAGCGCGGAGGGTCCAAAGAACCGCGACAGCCTCGGGGTGAGGGCTTAGATTTCGTTCTGCGAGCGGCAGAGTTCGGCCACGGCGAGACTCGCTACGGGATCGTGCTCAGCGCCATGCCGTTCTTTGCAGGTAGCAAGACCGGTGCCGCGGCAGCCCGCTACGTGGTCGAAAAGCTGTCGCCGGCGACGCTGGTCAACCTCGCGCCGCATACGAAGTGGCTGTTCCCGACCGCGAAGATGCCCGCAGTGGTGCTCCTTGCCCGTCACCGGCCGCAGGCCGCGGACCAGCTGACGGTCGTCAACGTGCCGTGGTCGCCGTCCGCCGAGAAATCGTACACGTTCGAGATAGCGCCGAGTGACGTTACGGTGTTGCCCCTCGCGAGTTGGGCGGACAATCCCGAACGCTTGAAGGTCGCCGCCTTCGGGCGTGGCAGGGACATGCTCCTGCTAGATGATCTGCGCGACCGCTTCGGGGATCTGAACGGCTGGCTCAGCTCGATCGGCAGCATGTGGCGGGATGGGCTGATCCTCGGCAAGGAGAGTAACCGGACACGCGACGCAAGCTACCTACAAGAGCTGGAGGTACTCGGCACTAAGGCGCTCAAGCACTTTGCCGTCCCCGAGCATCTACCAATCTTCGAGCATGAGTACGCGCAATGGCCGCGTGCGAGAGAGACGTACCGGGCGCCGATCCTGCTCATCAAGGAGTTCCTGCAAGCCGGGCCGCGACCGATCACGGCGGTCGCCGATCGCGACACCGTCTACACGGACGCCTTCTTCGGCGCGGCGATCGGCGCGAAGCATCGTCAGAGCGCCCACCTGATCTCCGCCGTGCTCAGTTCAGCACTGGCATCCTGGTTCTTCTTCATGACCGCGTCCGAGTTCGGGATTTGGAAGAGGCGTCTCCTGACCAACGACGTCGGTCTCCTGCCGTTGCCCGACCCCTCCGAAGCGCTCGAAACCAAGGCGGGCCAAGCCATTCTGGCCATCGAGGCCGACTTCCGCGCCGGTGGCGTCGATCCGAACCGATGGAACGTGCTCGATGACGCTGTCTTCGACCTTTACGAACTGGACGAGTCCGACAGGATCATCGTGCGCGACGGGCTAACGCGGGCCGGATGGCAGTGGGCCGGCGGTCGAGAGATCGCCTCGGCGCCGGCGCACGTTGAAGATGATCTTGAGCCGTACGCCATCGCTTTCCTGAGCGGCATCGAGCCTTGGCTCGAGGCGGGCGGCGAGCAGCATATGCGAGCCGAGATTATCAGGCTCCCCGACGGGGCGCCGCTGCGGGTGCTCCGCTTCATTCTCGAAGAGGGGCGCGGACCTCCGACAGTCGAGACCGTAGCGGCTGAGGGTGAGCTCTCGGCGGTGCTGGATCGGATCGGCCGGCGGCTCGACGTGCGCCTCGGGACCGCGCTCGTCGGCCAACGCGAGCTGCGCGTGCACGGCGCTCAGGAAGTCGTCATCATCAAGCCGGCCGCGCGGCGCTTCTGGATGCCCGGGGGCGCGCTGGAAGATGCAGACATCGTTCTCGCCGAAAGTTTCGCCGGGGCGGCGACGTGAGGATTCCACTTGGGCAGTCGGCAGCCGTCGGCCGGACGTTCATAAATCTCAACTCAGCTATCACGCTGACGATCCTGCGCACCGTCGAGGCGGGCTGGGCCCTCGCGCGAGGCAGCCCGGCGGTACATCCCGCGGCGGACGAGGTCGCGATGACGGAGACGTTGCGCGACGCCATGCGGGAGGCGTTGCGCGTTCACAACCTGCCTTGGCGCAAAACCATGATCGTAGCGCCTGGCTCGGAGTCCCGGTCGCAGCCTGGGATGATCGCTCCCGACGGACGTACGGATATCCCGCTCTATCTGACCCGCGTGTACGCGCGCTCAGGCGAGCACGACCCGCACGCGATCATCGAATGCAAACGGGTGGCGGCGGGAGATGCTCACCTTGCCCGTGAGTATGTCATCGAGGGTGTCGATCGATTCCGAACTGGGAAATATTCTGAGAACCACGCGCGAGGCTTCATGGTCGGCTACGTGCTCTCCGGGACACCCAACGCCGTCATCGATGGGATCAACAGCTACCTTATCGGTCGGAAGCGGCTTGCTGACAGGCTTGAGCTGCCCCAAGCGACCGGAATGCCGGGCTGGGTCAGCCAGCACGCCAGGTCCGCGCCGAGCGATCCCGTCGAGCTCCATCATGCTATGCTGGTGGTTTAGGAAAGGATGTGTGCGTCAGACGCCGTTCACTGGTCGGACGATCGTAGTGACAGTTGATCAGCTAGACCCGCATGCGTAGGCCAGCTTCGCCCCTGGCGTTGAGCGTGGCCAGATTATCGGCGTACAAACGGAGGTGCGCGAATGGACCGCGCTTCTCAGTGGCTGTCCTCTGCTTTTGCTCGCGGTAACCCTGCATGTCGCCTTCGGACCCTCGTGCGGCTTCCCTGAAGGCTAGCCGCGCGGCATGAACCGTCTATCGTAACCTCATGAAAGATCTTCTGGAACGCGTCCGCTTCCGCCTTGCCGCCGGCTCCTACGCCAATGAGGCCGCGGTGTCTCACGGGGTCGTCACCCCAATCCTGAACGCTCTTGGTTGGGACAGCTCGGACCCTGACCAGCTCGTGCCTGAGTTTTCTATTGGACGCGGTCGCGTTGATTTCGCGCTGCTTGGCCTAGGCCGCCGTCCCAGTGTTTTTATCGAGGTGAAGGGGGTCGGACGTGCAGTCGATGGCGACCGACAGCTCTTCGAATACGCTTTTCACGAAGGCGTGCCTCTGTGCGTGCTGACCGATGGACGCGACTGGAGCTTCTACCTTCCGAGCGGACAAGGAAGCTACGAGGATCGGCGCGTCTACCGCCTCCAGCTCGATGATCGCGAGCCGGCGGAAAGCGAGTCTGTCCTTCAGCGCTATCTCGGTCGCGAACGGGTGCGATCCGGAGCGGCCTTCGAGGATGCGCAGCGCGACTATCGTGACGCCGCAGGTCGTCGTGAAGCTGCCACTGCGCTCCCCCGCGCCTGGAGCGAACTTCTCACCGAAAGGGAAGAGCTCCTGCTGGAGCTGGTTGCGGACAAGGCGGAGGGTATCTGCGGCTTCAGGCCGATGCCGGCGGACGTCTTCAACTTCCTCGCTGGGCTAGCGGCAGGCCCATCAACTATGCCATTGGCAAGGCCGTCTCGAGCGTCCGCTGCGCCGCCATCATTCATCGAATCTCGCGCGCAGGCCGAGCCACCGATACCGCTCGCCAGCCCTGCGCCAATGACGACGACGAAAGCGATCTCGTACAGGCTGTTCGGAAAGGAGCATGTTGCCGCCAGCGCGAACGTGGCACTGGTGCAGGTACTGGAGGCACTCGCGGCGACGGACCCAGTGAAGATCCCCGAGCTGGCCGGCCGGGTCCAGGGGCGCAGTCGGAACCACATCGCTCGCTCGCCGGAGGAGATCTACCCGTCTCGGCCCGACCTTGCGCGGGCGGCGGAGTTCCATCCTGGCTGGTTGGTTGGCCTCAACATCGCGAACCGCGAGAAGATGGGCATCATCAGGTCCGCCTGTCTGGTCTACGGCCTGACCCTGCCGGGCGACCTAGACATCAGCCTGCCGAACGCGAACTGACGCTGCCATCCGAACGGTGCCTGGTGTGGCCGTAGGCATCAGGATCGATGAGCATCGGGGTCAGGTTCGGTACCGGTCACGACGCTCCAAATTGAGGCGGCGGCCGTACTGGCGCGGCCGGAAGTAGGGATAGCGTGGCGTGGCGAGCGACAGGAATGGATCTTCGCTCATCTCCTTGTGGATGAAGTTGACGTCTTCTTCGGACAGGCCGAGCGCAGGACCGACGATCGCGTCTATGGCGGCCACAGCGTCGTAGATGTCAGCTTCCAGCTGTGCGGGCTCGAAGGCCTTGTCGAGTTCAGCGATCCTCTCGGCGACCGAGTCGGTCGAAGGCACGGGCAGGTCGAGGATCTTCTGCCAGTTGAGGACCTCGCCCTCCGCGCGTGACAGCCCGACACGACCGAGACGCGCGATGGTCTCATCATTGAAGGCAAGGGTGTGGTCCGTGTCCTCGGAAACCGGGAGCATCCACGTCTCGTCGCTGACCTCTATCTCACCGACGGAAATGGTCGGTTCCGGGGCATCTGAGAAGGCGCTCGACTTCTCGACTTTCGCGCCGCGCACGCTGCGGATGAGAGTTCTGAGTGGGACAACGTCCAGCGCCGCGATGGCGGCTCGGAGTTCGGATGTCTGCTCGTAGCGTCGACGACCGGCTGTGATGAGACGTTCGCGGGCCTGCTTCAACTCGTCGGCTTTCTCGACCAAGGTTTCGTTCCATGGGAGGTCGGCGATGGCGGTGGTGTAGAGATGGTTGCGCAGCTTGTTCTGGAAGGATCGGCGATTTCCGACGATGTGGAAGAAGCCGTAGATCGTCGACACGAAGACCGCGTCGAAGGGAACCTCCGCGAACTCCGGCCTAGGTGCGAAGATGACCCCGGTGTTCTCGATCGCCACGGCATGTGGATTGAACGGCGCGGCAACAGGCACGCGCTCGATGATCGGGATCGCGTAGGCGGTGGCAGGCAGGATCTGAGGCTGGCCCCACACGCTCGGCGTCGACGTGCTGCCGACGTCGAAGTTCACGTCGACGGGACTGCCGATGAACATGCCGGTGGAGAAGTTCTCGCCCTTGTAGGTCGTGTAGCCGCCATTCGGTATATGGGCGACCTTGCCGCGCTTCGCGAACCCGTCTTTGATGAAACGCTCTTCGGCCCACCGGGCTGCACCGTGTCCGGTCGGTTGAGTGAGCTGGGCAGGTTGATTCCGCTTCGTCCAATATCGCTGTGCGGCATCCTCGATCCGCCCGTTGAGGCGCAGTTTCCGCAGAATTTGGGCACGCTCGGGCGTTATGCGGGTCTGAATGCGCCCGTCGGGAGCAAAGAGGTCGGCATACCGAACATTGCGCTCGGGCAGATGATCGAAGACGAAGGTCGGGCGCTTCGAACCGTCCTCGAAGACGACGCAGCTGGCGTCGGCGGACCGGATCGAGATCGTGTCGTCGGCCGCAGCCTCGACGGCCTCGATGATCACGATCATCGGCAGCACGTCGGCGTCGAAGACGCTGCTCCAGATCAGTTCGAGATCCACGATTTCGCGGATCGCAAAGCGGCCGCCGGGCTGCAGAAGCTTGCGGAACGCAGCGGACTCCCGCGACGTGCAGAGCGACAGAGGCACAATGAAGCCGACCTTGCCCGGTGGTCCATCCTCGCTTCCCGATGCCCGGCACCAGTGGTCGAGAGCTCTGTAAAGGAAAAGGGTGTAAGCATTGGCCTTGGCGCCGACGCCCTGAAAACCCTCGTCGCCTCTCGTCCGAACGCCTGTGAAGTATTCGACGGCATGGCTCTCCAGATCGTTTGAGCGCTCGGCGCGGACGTATGGTGGGTTGCCGACCACGGCGTCGTAGCCAGTGCGATCGATCTCGCCGAAGCGGCTCTGCGTCGGATCGTAGAGGAAGCCGGGCAGCAGGCTATTGGCGCGCTCGGCGATCCGCAGGTCGGGGAAGCCGACCGCCTGGATCTCGTCGCCGAAGGCCAGGAGATGCCAAAGCAGCTGGATCTGAGTGAGCACAGCCGAGAAGGGGTTGAGGTCGTTTCCGGCGAGATGTTCGACCGCCTGCTTGGCCTCGGAATAGTTACCCGTCCCGCTGTCGGCGATCTCACCGTAGACTTGGCGGTACCGCTCGATCAAGAATGTGCCGCTCCCGCAAGCTGGATCAATCACGCTCGCGTCCGACGGCAGGTTCAGCCTGTCGAGGATGTAGCGCGCGATGGAGGGGGGCGTGTAGTACTCACCCTGTTCCTTGCGCTGCTGTCGATCTAGGAAGCGATCTAGACGCCGGTCATCAGGTCGCCGCGCGCGGTGGCGAAGTCGAAGCGCGACATGCGGAAGAGCGACCATTCTAGCGTTCTGCTGAGATCCGGCGAGGACATGGCGATGATCCAGTCCATCTCGGTCTCGTCGAAGGCAGACGAGTAGAAGTGACCTCCCGTGCGGTAGGCCTCCTCCAGCAGGCGCGTGTATCCGTGGCCGAAGTATTCCTTCATCCCTTGGAAGGCCTGGACGCCGCCGTTGCATAAATAGCGTCTGCGAAGCCGCCCAGATGGAGTCTCCTCGTCGAAGAACCCGTGGTCCTCGAGGAAACGGATCAGCAGGACGCGAGCGAGAATGAGGTTCGCGGTCTCAGTGGCGAAGAAACGCTGCACCTTTGAAAAATCGTCGGCAAGGGATAGGCCGGTGCGCTCAGAAAATCGCGGCAGGGCATCCAACGTCAGCCGGGCAATCGCAGGATTCTGAACGAGGAAGCGACGGAGCACCTGCGAATCGCGGCGATGCTCGATGTCCTGCTCGCGGCCTGCGATGACCCGACCCTCGATAGCGATCGGATACGGGCGAAACAGGTAGCCGCCGTACCTTTCACCGAATTCGTCCACCCTGGTCTGGATCTCGGCCCGTTGGGGCTCAAGCTGCCTGAGGGCGCGGAGCGTCGCCTGCTGGAGGAGCTGTGTGGTCTCGGTCAACGTGTCGAAAAACACGTTGCGGTTGACGCCCGACTTCAGCGACTCCTCAGCTGTAGGCGCGTAGCCAGGTGGAAAGGAGAGCTTGTCCCGAGCGATCAGGCTCTCCTCGCCATTGCGGAACGCCTGAAGCAGACGCGGCACGCCCGCCTCTTCGGCCCGCATCGGGGTGAACGCGGCGTCGAAGTCTTCGAGCGTACCCCCGTCAAGCAGGAACTCGACGTCGGCGGACTGATCCGCTCCGACGCTGCGCATCACCATCATGGTGGGATCGACCATGACGAAGAAGGCGGTGTCCGCCGTTATGTACTTCGCCTTCTCCTTGAACAGAGCGTTTCGTCGTTTCGGGTTGGCCACGGCGCCGTGCTCGTCCTTTGCTTCGAGCACGATCCAGGAGACGCGGCCACCATCGTTGCCGCCCTCGGCGTAGACTGTGATGTCGGGACGGCCGCGCTGGCCCCCGACATCCGCCACGACCGCGCTGCGGGCGTAGCCGAGCACGTCGCAGAAAATGTCGCGAAGGAAGCCGTACATGGCCGCCTCCTGCCCTCGACGGGTCGCGACGAGTTCATTCAGCGATGTAGTTAGTATCGCAGAGCGTTGTGGATCAGTCGGCATTCACAGCCGTCTAGGTGCTCGGAGCGCATTCGGAAACCATGAGCTCCACATCTGCTTTTTTGCAGAGGGGACCGGAGCGCACCCACGAGCGGACGCATCGCGTTCGCCGTTAAGGATCAGCTCGACCCATATGCTGGTGCGCCTGCAGGGCACCGGCGGAAAGCTCTCCAGCAGGGCCGCCACTCGTCGCGAGGGCAGCCGCAGGAACTCGCCGCCTATCGTCAGACCCTCGCCGTGTAGACGGGCTAGCAGCTCCTGCTTAATAAGTGCGCCGGACCCAAGCATTTAGACCGGCGGTCTCGCGTGAATGACCGGGTCAGGCGCTTCCTAAACACGCTGTGGCTTACAACCTGTCCGCGCCGGAACTGTCCTTAGCCGCGGGCCGGTCCGAAGATCCTGTGCATTTCCGCACGGATGACGCGTTCAAGGGCCTCCGATGCTTCCGCTCGCGTTGGGAACAGCGCTACGAGCTTCATCCATTCCTCCTGGCGTGGCTTGCGGAACTCGACGGCCTCGAGTGAGGGTAGTCCGACCTCTTCAGCGATCGAACTCACTACGCCGTCGAACAGGTGCGGCGGCCAGGCGCGATCCACCGCCGCCAGCAGCTGGTCGACACCGACTTGACCGTCTTCTCCCTCCTCACAAAGCTGAGCAAACGCACCGCGCAGCCCGAGCAGCATCGCATGTAAGGTGCGACAAAGATTGTTGCAGCGTATCGGCCAGTTACCGGGCGCGCCGTTCTGCAGGAGCCACGCCTCGGCGATGCGCCTCGTTCGTTCGTTGGCGCGGCTCGCCTCCGCCAAGTTATGCGATAGCATGGTGCGAAGAGCCTCGATATCGCGCTTACCGTCCTGGTAGGTCTTCGACACCTCGGGCCTGCTGCTTTTCAGCGACCGGGCGAGTTCCTTGAACATGACGCTGCCCGCCTCGTTCAGGAGCACATACCCCCAACTGACGATACGCACGAAGTGAAGCTCGTCTGGTGCTCCCGCCGGTTCGGGAACCGTGACCACTTGGATCAGGTGCCGTCCCGTCCGCGATGCGACTAGGTCGACGAACCCCTGAGCCTCGGCGCTGACCTCCTCGAATGTCACCGTGCGGAGCGCCGAGCGCTCACCCGGTCCGCGATGGGGCCCCTGTAGTTGAAGGCAATCGCGAAGTTTCGGACCGTGCGCCCTATGGCGAGCTGCTCGTTCGGGAAGGAACCCGCCACCAGATCCACTCGCCGACCTATTGCCTCGACGTAGATGGACCAGCGGTCGCCACCGATTTGCCGCTCGACGATCCCGGAGAAGGTGACGGGCTGTTGCTGTTCGTCGGTGATGACGTGGCGCGCCAGCACCCGTCCGGCCTCGACAAAGCGGGTCTCATGATCCAGTTCGCGCCACATCCTGATTGCGACGTCCTCGCTGCCCTCCAACCAGTTCATGACCGACTGCAGGTATCGATAGCGGTTCTGGAGACCCTCGAGCTGAGCGATTCCTAAGTCCAGTAGGACGGTTTTCGCGCGAATGCGGTCGTCGCGCAGGTGGGGAAGGGGCTGTCGCAGGCCTTTGAAGAGCCATCTTCTGGTCGATCTGATCCACTCCATGCCGAGTAGCAGCTGCAGGCAGCGAGGATCGCTCGAGATCCGGTCGTAGTGCTGGCTGAGGTATGTGGCTGCCGCCGACGCACGCTCGACGATGGCGTCGCCAAGGGGGCCATCGCCGCCGTCGCGGAGTGGCGCAAGCGCGCGGGCGCGAAGGTAGTAGCCCACCGCAGACCCCGCAGCGTCCAGGGCAGCAAAGGCGTCATCCCCAATGGACGCATCTTCCAGCACCTGGGAAACGGACAGGCGCTGGCGCTGGAATATGGCAAGCTGTGTCGGGTCCAAGCTGGCGGGATCAACAAGGTCGAGGGTCGCGAGAATGTCCGCTTTCAGCTCCAGCCGCTGTTCCGGGCTGAGGTCCTGAGCATCCTTCAGCACCCGACCGGGGACCCAAAGCGAGATGTCCAACGGGTCGTAAGTCTCGACGCGGCTGCTGGCGAGCCGGGCGGCGTCGCGCGCCGCCTTGTAGCTGGACCACACCCGGCCTGGGCTGACCGTGCGCTGAGCGCTGTCGGTTGCGAGATACCCGTAAGTGGCCGCACGCTCGACAAGCAGGTGCTCTCTAGTGCGGCGCGAGGCATGGATCCGACCGGCGCCCTCGTCGATTGCCTGCAGCGCTCCGTCTACCGCCGTCATCGCCTCGACGAGCAGGGCGGCCTTCACGTCGGGAACCAGGTCCATATGCCTCCGGACGTAGGCTCGCCTCAAGGCGGACTCTTGGAGCATCAGTCGCCCGTTCAGGACGCCATTTCGCTCACGCAGATGCGTGAGCGCCCGAGCCACGTCGGCGAACTGGTCCCTATACCGGTCGCCCGCCGGTCCATCCGGACCAAGCGCCTGTACGATGTCGGCGACGAAGCGGGTCTCGTCGCTGCCCTCGGGGCCGGCGCGATGCGCGCAGTGGATCAGGCCTATTAGCGCCTCAGCCTCGCCTTGCGGCCCGCCGAGCCGGCGGTTGCAGACGATTTCGGCCTCTATCTGTAGTCGCGCACCGATGAGCAGGTCCGAGCCCTCGCCGTCGCCGTAACTCCATCTGAACAGATCCTGGCCCCCAAAGAGGTCGAGGAGCAGGTTCGTGTCCGTTGCGCCGTTCGGCAGCATGAGATCGCTCGACACCGCACGGAGCACGAGCGCCACCGGGACGCTCTTAAACAGGCGTGACGCCGCCATGACGATGTCAATCACCCGACCGGCCGCCGCTGATGCATCGTCGGCCGGATCCTCCGGGAACAAAGGAATGTCCGCGTCCCCGAAGCCAGCCTCCAGCAGCGCGAGGCCAAGCGCGGTGGCTGGTCGCCGGGGTCGGGGGCGGGCACCCCGAACCCGTAGCTCCTGTTCGGTGAGCAGCACTTCGCGGCCAAGGCCCTCCGCTATTCGCCCACGGCTCTCGGGGAGATGCCGGTAGAAGCGTGCCAGCGCGTGCTCGGAACGCGAAACATCTTTGATGCTCGGCATCGCCTCGGGCACATGTTTCGAGACCAATTGCATCAGCCGAGTTTGCTCTCCCTGCGACAGCACGGCGGGCACCTCGATCGCGCGCTCCGCGCCGATCCGCGAAGGGTCCTCCACGCGGTAGCAGGAGCCGACGACGACAACGCGGTGCCCGGAACTGCGAAAGGACCCCAGCAGCTCGTCGTAACGGATTGGGGCGGCCGTCGAGTCCGCGATCACGAGGGTCGTCCCCCCTAGTTCGTCGACGGCCTGTAGGAACTCGTAGACGTCGCCCGTTTGAGGCATTCGCCCGTGGGCCATCAGCACCGCGTGGCCTGCGTCGCGAGCCTTCAACGCAAGGCGGAAGAGGGCGACAGACTTTCCGACTCCCGACTGCCCGTGCAGGACGATCGCGCCGCGCTCGGACTGATGGTGGGCAAGGGCCTTGACGATGCGTTCCCAGAGAGGGTGCTCAAAATCCCGCTCGATCGCGAAGCCCCGACGAATGCCGTCGGACGCGAGACGGGAGCCACCGATCAGGCCGTGGAAGCCGTGGAAGGCGAGCGCCTCCCACTCGGGAGGCAGCGGCGGCAGGAAACCCGTCCAAGAGTCGTCCACGATCGTTGTCGAGGCTTGCGTGACAAGCCGCAGCTGCGGGCCGACGACTAGCTTCCTGCCCCCCGCCAGGGTGATCAGCTCGGGCTCTCCCCAAGCCTCGGCGGGATCGACTTGGATGCCGGCCATCGCTTCCGCGACGACCTGGGCGAGCGACCTGGCATCCCTGACGAGCGATTCACTATCCCGAAGGCTGTTGAACGCCATCGCGTCGTCCGTCCCGAACGTCGGCTCGGGGCCGCACCAGAGCACCCCGCCCCGGGGGGCGGAGGCGATGAAGGCCAGCAGGTCCTCCGCGCGGAGCCAGTCGGTTGAGGGGTCGAACCCGTCCACCACGACGAGGCCAAGTGGCGTCGCGGTCTCCTCGATGTTGCGGAGCATGGAGATGGCGTGCCTTATCCGGCGCTGCACGAGCCCTGCACCAGTCGTGGGAGGTTGCATGTCGGTCACGGTGCCGCCGGCTCGGCCGAACAGATGGTAGACAGGAGGACGACGACGGCTCCTCAGAACTCGCGGCTGCGGAGTCCCGAGCAGCACGGGCTCGGGTTCGCGGCCCTCGCTGGCCAGTAAGTTCGCGAGCCCCGGATCTATTGACGAGGTAAAGACTGCGGAGAACGGAGCCTCGCAGATGGCCTCCAAAGCGGTTGAAGGAAGTCGACGCAGGAAGCGGCCCGCAAGCCACTTGTAAAAGGCGGCCGCGAGTGGTTCACCGCCGAGGAGGTTCGGCCAGGAGTCGCCGGTCCTCCCGGCCCGGCTGAGAGCTGCCGCGAGGACCGGGTCTCCGCCCGGCGCCCAACCTGCGGACTGGCCGAGGACGGCGACGATAGGCCTCTGCTCAAGCAGGGCACTCCGGAGCAGATCCACCCCATCCAGGACGGCCGGGGTGCCGTCAGCCGAGCCGACGGGCGGTGTATTTTCCATCCGCGTACATTAGCGGCTTGCCCGAGCGATCCGCAACTTCCACGTCCCAAGACGGGCGGCGGCCACTTTTCTATTTCATCGGCAACCTCAATTAAGCGGAACGTGTGTCCACTTTTTTGGAGGGCTAAAGCGTGCTCGAATGGCTGATTGTGGGTCGTCCTCAATCCGGGCTCATGAGTATGAACCGGACCAAGGCGGGGCAGGAAGCGCATCCATCTCGGTCGGCTAAGGGGAAAAAGTGCGTAGCGTCGGGAGGCTGCGTCGCCCGCGATGGTGTCAGTCGCCGATGGCCGGTTCGAGTGCGGACGCCGGGGGGCCGACCACACGCTTGCCAAGCGAGTGCCGCACGATACCGAGCAGGCGGTCCCGGGTGAGGGGACTCGCGCTCCCGGCCGCCTCCGTGAGGAGCGTCTCGACCCGCTGAGCCCAATCGGCCTCTCCGGCGAGCTCTCGCGTCAATCGCGCGTGGTCGTACCTTCGCAGCAAGCCCATGGCGATGGCGCGCTGCGCGGTCGGATTCAGTTCGAGGAAGGCGGCGACGAACTCCGCGGGATCAAGCGCGGCGAGCACCGGCTCACGCGCGTGCCGGCTGCCGGCGGCGTCGCCGGCTACCTGCTCCACGAAGCGGTCGGAATCGACGCGCATGTCGGCGAGGAGCGCCGCCGCGTCCGCTGGGTGCCGGTCGGTTGCCGCGGCCGCGCGCGTCGCAAGCAGGTGCTGGAACACCTCACCCATTTCGGGCGAGTCGGCCTGGGTCATGCCGAGACCGCCGTAGCCGCCGTACCGCATCTCGTCGCGCCCCGGCTCGGGCGCGAGCTCGATCGTACCGAGGTGGCGGAGGTAGTCGATGTAGCGCTTCGCGCGTTCGACGGTTTCTCCGCGGGAGAGCCCGGTGACGCCGATATCCGCGAGGTGGAGCTGCAGTCCGATCACGTGCATGATCTCTCCGCCGACCGTGAATTCGTGGTCAGCAAACTGCCGATCCATGGTCGTGATGGCTGCCAAAACCTCGTCCTCGGGCCGGTCGTAGGCGTGCCAGACCGTGCGCCACGCAGGCTCCTCGCCGGTCGCGAAGTGGGTGCTGCGGTCGACCGACTGTCGGACGGCCGCCCCGTCAACGACGCCTGCGATCAGCAGGTCGTGCAGCACGTCGTCGTTGAGCAGGTCGTCGTACAGGTGGATGCCGGGATAGCGGTCGTCGGCCGCGCCGAGCGGCGTTGGCGACTTCTTGTTGTTGAGGAAACCGAGCGTGATCCCGTGGATGCGGTCGCGCAGGTCAGGGGCGGTCAGCCTGCCCGCCTTGACCTCAAACGAGAGCGCCGTGAACAGGCGCAGTAGCGCCGTCATCCCCGCGCGGTGGGTCAGGTGGCGCTCCTCAAGGACGGCCACCACACGTTCCAGGTCCCACATGGTCTGCTGCAGGATGCGGAGGTTGCGGAGGCCCGACTGATCGTAGAGCGATGCGATCTCGCCCGCCTCGTCGCCGAGGAGCCGCGCCGCGCCCGGATGATCGATCTTCGAGCGGAACCACGCGTAGGCCTCGGCAAAGGCCGAGCGGACCTCGAGCGTTTTGCCCACGATCTTCTCGCGCCGGCGCGCGAAGGCGGCCCGCTCGTCCTCGGAGATCTCCAGGGTATTGGCGACGATGATCACCTTGCCGCCGTCATGCTCGACGAACTGGTTGATGTAGCCCATCACCTCGTTGACCTTCATGCCGCTGCGCTCGAGGTCGTCGAATACGTAGACGTCGGCCGCGAACCGGTCGAGGAGGTCCCCCTTTTCCAGGTCGACCTCGTACTTGACGTGCCGGAGCAGGGCCTTGACGACGCCGGTGGCGACCTTGGCCGCCTTGCCGCTCGCCGCTGGGTAGAGCGCGGCGAACAGCGCCTCCTCGATCTCGTCGCTCGACGTCATGCCGTAGAGGCTGACGTACGCGACCTTTCTCCCTTTCGACTCCCGCGCGAGGAAGGCGCGGAGGAGGTGCGTCTTGCCGACTCCCCAAGGCCCGTCGAGCAGCACCGCGAAGTGCGGCGCGTGCGGAAAGGCCAGGTAATGCGCCAGGTAGTCGCGTACGTGCCCGTTAGGATCGTTGGCGTCGGGCGTCGCCGGTGGCGCGGCGACCGCCGCCTCCGCGGACGGGGTGTCCGTGCCCGCGAGCGGTTCGTTTCTCATGCGCGTCGTTCCTCATCCGTCGCGGTCTTGCCGTAACCCGCCGGATGGCGCCAGGCCCCTCCCAGCGTGCCATCCGGACACGTGGCTAGCGCCATTCGCCAGGATCCTACCCTAGGGCTTGCACACCACGAACCCTACCACGGCGATAATTGCCCTTACGTCCCCTTGGCGAAGAGCCGTTCGAAATCCTGCAAGGTGTGGTCGAGAAGCCTGAGCGCGCCGTGGGTGAGACCAAGAACGAAATCTGGCGCGGCGAGTTGGTGCTTGTCGTGGTTGCGCACGAATGTCAGCGCATAATCCGCCTCGGTCGCCTCATCTTCGTATAAGGCGTCGAAAGCGTCGGTTCCCTCCGTCGCCTTTAACCTTGCGTGCTGCTCGTCCGAAAATAGGACTTCGAGTCTCACCTCAGCATCGCCCCATCCCTCGTCTCGGTAGGTCGCATGCTTGAACGTGTTGGCGATCGCTCTCGCCAGCGCAAAGTCAGGCAGCCAGGATAGAACCTCGTTCTCGAACAGCTGCTTGTCGACCTGCTTGCCCTGTCTCCGTGCCTCGACGTGTGCTGCTTTCTCGAGCCATTCGACGAGGGATGCCGCGGAGATACACGCATCCTGCAGAAGGTAGACCATGCCATCGATGTCTATCGGCTTTTCGGAACTGGTGCGCTTCAGCTCGAACTCATTCGCCTCCCAGTTGAGCTTCGCGTAGATGTCGTAAGGATCGTCATGGATGACCAGCCTGCCCGGTTGGTTCATCCACGGATGTTGCTTCTTCCCCCGCCTCGCCATTGATCCCCAATCTATTTCGTCGCGGACAATTACACCACGGCATGCTTATCGGTGGGTCATACTCTTGAGAAGGTGGAGGTTGTCCAGATCACCATGCTGTTCCCAGCCAAGCCGTTCCGGACGGGTGGATATGCTTGCCGGAGCGAGCAGCTTGATCACATGAACGAGCGTCCGAAGCTGGGGGAAGGCTTGGCCGGCCTGAGTGACCGAGTGTGGGTCGTAACGACCTGCGTTTGGGTTGCCCGTTTCTAGTCAGTCCTCGTGAACGTTCAGCAGCGACCGCAGCCGCTCGGCATCTGCTGGCGTGGCGGGGTTGTAAACGATCATCCCGAGTTCCGGCCGCCCTTCGACCGCGAACGAGGAGAACTCCATCGCGAGCAGCCCCGCGTCCGGGTGATGGATGCGCTTCACCCCTTCGCCGTGCGCGACCACGTCGTTGTCCTGCCATAGTGCCTCGAACTCGGGGCTGAGGCGGGACAGTTCGGCGACCAGCTTGTTCGCTGTCGCGCTGTTGTTGGCGCCCGCGCGCGCTACGTCTGCGCGAAAGGCGCCGACGACGAAGCGGGCGACGCTGTCCCAATCCTCATTCCTGGACCGGACACGGTCGCTGCCGAACATCAGCCGAAGGATGTTGCGCCCTTCGCGCGGCAGCTTGGAATAGTCAGTCAGCAGCGCAGCCGCCGCCCGGTTCCACCCGACCACGTCCCACATCGCCGTCTTGATTATCGCCGGGCTCAGCACCATCCCGTCGAGCACGCGCTGCAGCCGCGGGGAGATGCCGTCGACCGGCTGGTAGCGCGCCTCGGGTGGGCGGCCGAGGCCGAGCATATAGAGATGCTCGCGTTCCGGCTCGGTCAGCATCAGCCCCTTGGCGATGCGGTCGAGCACGTCGGCGGATGGCGCACCGCCGCGACCCTGTTCCAGCCAAGTGTACCATGTCGGGCTGATATTCGCGCGGCTTGCCACCTCCTCGCGGCGCAGTCCGGGTGTACGCCGACGGCCACCGCCGAACCCGAACGCCGCTGGATCGAGCCGGGCGCGGCGATCGCGCAGATAGGTGCCGAGCTGGTTGTGTGCTTCGCTGGCCACGGTCGATCCTGTTGGAAGCTATACCACGATAACGTCACTACTTTAACACGCTTGGGTAGGTCGCGATATGCCGCCCTGACAAGAAGGAGTTATCTCATGCGCGTGTTCCTGACCGGCGCGACTGGCTTCATCGGCTCGCACGTCATTCCCGAGCTACTTGGTCGCGGCCATCAGGTGCTCGGCCTCACCCGCTCCGACGCCGGTGCCCGGCGGCTCGAAGCAGCCGGCGTCGAAGTTCATCGCGGCGACCTGGAACAGCCCGAGACGCTTGCGAGCGGCGCGGCGGCGGCGGACGCGGTGATCCACTGCGCGTTCGACCACAATTTTGAGACCTTCTTCGAAAACACCAAGAAGGACGAGCGCGCCATCGCGGCGATGGGCGAGGCGCTGGAGGGGACCCAGAAGCCGATCCTGATCACCTCGGGCGTCGGCATCGGCACGCCGCTGAACGGCGGCCCAGCGACCGAGGACGTGCTCAACCCTCGCCACGCCAATCCACGCATCGCGACCGAACTCGCCGGCGCAGGCCTGATCGCGCGACGCATCGACGTGCGCACCATCCGGCTGCCGCAGGTGCACAACACCACCAAGGCCGGGCTGATCACGCCGCTGATCGCCGAGGCGCGCCGTGCCGGAGCGGTGGCGTATGTCGGCGAGGGGCAGACGCGCTGGTCCGCAGCGCACGTTACCGACGTGGCGAAGCTCTACGTCTTAGCGTTAGAGGAGGGCGAGCCGGGCGCGCGCTACAATGCGTCGGTCGAGGAGGGCGTCACTGCACGCGCGATCGCCGAGGCGATCGGAACGGGCGCCGGATTGCCGGTCCGCTCGATCGCGGCGGATGAGGTCGAGCGTTATTTCGGCTGGATGGCACCGTTTGCTGCGCTCGACATGACCGCGTCGAACGCCTGGACACGCGCGCGGCTAGAATGGGAGCCGACCGGCCCCGATCTGCTCACCGACCTCGCCGCGATGGATTACCCGGCCAGCGCCGCCGCTTGATCGACCGCCGCCCGCCCTGGGCAGTATCGTCGAGCCGGCGGGCGGCCGCTTGAACCACTCCGGAGTGCGGGGCATCGAAATATCCGCTCACATGAAGCAACAGTCGCCTCTGGGAAGCTCGACCTGAGCGCAGCACATTGGACTTGGGTCAAGCGGATCAGGCTGACGCAGGCGGCGCGCCAACCTGATCCGCTTCGAACAGTCTTGGGCCGAGCGGCAGATAGCTCAGATCGCCTGCCCGCCTGAGACCTCGATCCGCTGCGCGTTTACCCAGCGATTGTCCTCCGACAGCAGCGAAGCGATTATCGGACCGATGTCGTCGGGCAGGCCGGGACGGCCGAGTGCAGTCACCTCGGCGATGTGACGCGCGATCTCGGGATTGTCGCGCACCGCGCCGCCGCTGAAGTCGGTCTGGATGGCGCCCGGCGCGACGGTGTTGACCGCAATCCGGCGCGGCCCCAGCTCCTTAGCCATGTAGCGGGTCATCACCTCGACCGCGCCCTTCATCGCGCCATAGGCGATGCGGCCGGGATAGATGATACGGGTGAGCCCCGACGAGATGTTCACGATGCGGCCGCCGTCGGCGATGAGCGGCAACAGCGTCTGCGTGAGGAAGAACACGCCTTTCACGTGGACCCGGTATGCGGCGTCGAAATCCTCCTCGGTAATGCTGCCGAACGCGCCGGCGTGCGAGGTGCCGGCCATATTGACGAGGAAGTCGAACCGCTCGACCCCCATTCGCCGAGCACGCGCCGGACCTCGTCGGCAAAGGCCGGAAGGCGGCGGTGTTGCCGGTGCCTAGCTGCAACGCCACCGCACGCGCGCCTGCTTGTTCGACGGCGGCAACGACCTCGGTCGCCGAGGCGCGGTTGCTGTTGTAGGTGAAGATCGACGAGACGCCGCGTCGGGCGAGCGCCTCGACCGTCGATCGGCCGAGGCCGCGGCTGCCGCCGGTGACGAGCGCAATTGGGGACTGTTCAGACATGATGAGCTCCGTTCCAATGATGGCTTCAAGGTAGAGCAGTGCTGACCTCTCGATTAGACCGCCATTGCCGACAGCATTGTTCTGGCTCACGGAACGATCACATGGACAGGTTCAGCACCCTCGACCTCTTCGTTCGCATCGGCGACCGCGGCAGCTTCAGCGCTGCGGCGGCCGATCTCAGCATCTCGCGCCCAGTCGCCACCACTGCGATCAAGGACCTCGAGCAGCGGCTCGGCACACGCTTGCTCCAGCGCCCGACGCGTCACGTCCAGGCAACGGTCGAGGGCCAAGCCTATTATCGCCGCTGCGTGGCGATCCTCGCCGACTTGGAGGATGCGGATCGCGGCGCCAGTGGCGCGGTCGCCGGGCTGCTGCGCGTCGACGTCGTCGGTAACCTAGCCCGTACCATCCTGCTCCCGGCGTTGCCAGAGTTCCTCGCCCGGCATCCCGCGCTTACCGTCCATCTCGGTGAGGGCGAGCGGTTCGTCGATCTCGTGAGAGACGGCGTCGACTGCGTCGTGCGCGCCGGCGAGTTGGCGGATAGCGACATGGTGGTGCGCCGGCTTGGCTCCATTGAGGAGATTACGGTCGCGAGCCCAGCCTATCTCGCCAACCACGGAACACCAGGATCACCGGACAGCCTCGACGGGCATAATATGGTGGGCTTCGTCTCCTCGCGCACCGGCCAGCCGCTGCCGCTTGAGTTCACGCGCGACGGCAAGGTGGTGGAGGTCGCGCTGCCCGCGCGCGTGCTGGTCAGCGGCGCCGACACGAGTGCCGAGGCGGCGCGGCTTGGCCTAGGGCTTGTCCAGGCGCCGCGCTATCGCTTTGCGGACGATCTCGCCTCGGGCAGGCTGCTCGAAGTGCTGGTCGAGTTTCCGCCCACGCCGACGCCGGTTTCGGTCCTCTATCCCAGCCGCCGCCAGCTATCGCCGCGGGTCCGCGTGTTCATTGACTGGCTTGTCGAGACGGTCAGTCCGCAGCTCGCACCTGCCTAGTCGCAAATTCGGCCCCAGCGTATCGAGCAACGCTTAAATCTCGGCAGCGCTCTGCCTACTGAACCGTACAGCCTCAACGCACAACGTGAGCAAGCGGCCGGTCCTGGGAGCCACAAGGAGGGCCTGAGCGTCCCAACCTGGGTCGCGTCCGCCGCGAAACTGCCGAGCAGTAGGCGCCTCAATCGGGTACTCCACCGTGCCGCCGGATGTGCTGAAACCGGCCGTTTGGATGCGGCACAATCACGCCTGCTAGCCAGCTCAACGATCGATGCCTAGTAAGGCGTTACCGCGATCGCTCCAGAGTTTGAACCATGACACAGGAAGAACGTGGCAGGGTCATCCCGCTCGCCGCACGGGCGGCGCTTGCCAGCGTCGCGATGGCGAGCTTCCTGCTGCTGCTGAAGGCCTTTGCCGCGTGGCGAACGGGCTCCGTTTCGATGCTGGGCTCCTTGGCCGACACCGGGCTCGACCTGCTCGCCAGCCTCGTCACCCTTTACGGGGTCAAGATCGCTGCGGAGCCGGCTGACAAGGACCACCGGTACGGTCATGGCAAGGCGGAGGCGCTGGCGGCGCTGTTTCAGGTCGCGCTTATCACCGTGTCGGCCGTCGCCATTGGCTGGCGCGCGATCGGCACGCTCAAGAGCAACGAGGCCACGCAGGACGCAGGCACAGGCATCTGGGTGTCCGGATTGACGATCGCGGCCACCATGGTGCTGCTCGTCTATCAGCGGAGTATCATCCGCAAGACGGGCTCGGTCGCGATCCTCGCGGACAACGTCCACTATCAATCCGACGTGGCGCTAAGCGGAGCCGTGATCGTCGCGCTGGTACTTGAGCAGTTCGTCGGCTGGCGCGGTGCCGACCCCGTCTTCGGCGTCGGCATTGCGGTCTGGCTCGCCTTTGGGGCGATCCGCGCATCGAGCCAGGCCGTCAACATGCTGATGGATCGCGAATGGCCGGAGGAGCAGAAAACATCCTTCTTAGAAGTCGCCGCGCGGCAGCCGGGACTCCAAGGCATTCACGATTTCCGCACCCGCCATTCTGGCTCGCACGACTTTGCGCAGTTTCACATGGAGGTCGACCCCGATCTCCGCGTTTCGGAAGCACACGATAGCGTCGAGCGGGTCGAAGGCGCCCTACGTCGCGCTTTCCCGAAGGTGGAGGTGCTGATCCACCTTGATCCGTCTGGCCACGTCGATACCGCCGACGAGCTCCAGGAGGCCGACGTCACGCCGCATTGGTTCGGCAAGCGTGCTTGAAGGGCCATCTCGAGTGCAACAGTAGTTTCAAGAGGGCGCGACGTTGTTCCTTTTCAACTCGATCATAGCAGCCCTCTTGCTGATTGGCATCTCAATCGAGGTCGCAGGCATTGTTCTTCGTAAGCGCCTTTAAAGGCGATCTGCACATGGGAGCGACTTGGCCACAGCTAGAGCGTCAGGCCGATCCGCGGTGCAATTGCGGTCATCACGACGTACAGCAGGATGGTCAGCAGGCAGCCTGACGCCAGAGCGAGCCAGAACGGCACGCCCCGATCGAGCATCGCGGGGATTGCCAGGAACATCGGCAGCGAGGGCAACACGTACCAGAACGTCGCTTTCGCATGCGCAGCCATATTCGCTGCATCCGGCTCGTCGTGCCAAAGCCACATCATGCCCAATACCGATACCAGCGGCAGGGAGGCCACCAGCGCGCCGAAGCCCGGATAGCGCTTGGCTACTTCGGAAGCTGCGGCGATGAGGAGACCGGAAACGGCAGCTTTGATTGCAAGATAGAGCATTCCGCCAATGAGCCCCGGCGAGAGAAGCTGGCAATATCCAGTGCCGGCAATTCCCGCTTTCCTATCCTGTTGAGAAGGCCGGATCGGCGGACGGCCGTTCAATCGATCGGTGGCCATCCCGGAAGTGGCCGGCGGGCAACCCTCGACTTTCCCGGCGACCCTGCTCGCACGCCTCGCCGCTTTTCAACCCGCCCTTGCGGAGTCCGGCCACCGGACCATGGCACCGGCGAGAACGGCTTGCCATCGTCCCGGTCGTCAGGAAAAGCCGGATGATGAAGCGCAGTCTGTCTTTTCCCCTTCTGATCCCGCTCGGCTTGCTTGCCGCCTGCGGGCCTGGCGGTGCGCCCGTCTCGCCCCCGTTTGGCAACGGCGCACCGGGGTCGCTGATCCATGCGGAGGCTCCCGATGATCAGTCCCGCCGCATCGTCACTGCGGCGCAGAATTTCCTCGCAAGCCTTGACGCCGCACAGCGCAAGGCGGTGCTGTTCCCGTTCTCGGACGGGGCGCAGCGAGTCAAATGGTCCAACTTTCCGACTGGTTTCGTGCCGCGCTCGGGCGTGCCATGGGGCAAGCTGACGATGCCCCAGCGCACCAGGCTGATGGTGCTGTTGGGGGCGGTGCTGAGTCCGCAAGGCGTCGAGATGATCATTGAGCAGATGCAGGCGGATGACATCCTCGCCCGCAAGGAGCCCAACATGTTCGGGGCCGGCCGCTACTGCGTCAGCTTCGTTGGCACGCCAGCAACAGACGGGACGTGGACCCTCCAGTTCGGTGGTCATCACCTCGCGATCAACGCTACCGTGGCGGGACCGCACGTCACCCTGTCGCCCAGCCTCACTGGCGGCGAGCCGCTCAAGTTCATCCGCAACGGCAAGCGTATCTACATCGTTGAGAACGAGGTCAGGCAGGCGCAGGCGCTTATGCGGACGCTTAGCCCCGAGCAGACGAAGCAGGCGGTGCGCTCGACGGAGAAGATCGACCTCGTGCTCGGTCCCGGTCACGACGGCAAGATACTCCAGCCCGAGGGCCTGGCAGGCAGCGCAATGACCCCGGCGCAGAAGGAGCAGTTCCTGCGCTTGATCGAGGCGAGGCTCGACTTCCTCAACGCGGACGATCTCACTCCGCAGGTCGCCGCGATCCGCGCGACACTGGACCAGACGTATTTCGGCTGGTGGGGAGCTACGTCGCCGCTAGGCGCCGCCTACTACCGCATCACGGGGCCCCGGGTGCTGATCGAGTTTTCACCGCAGGACCTAGACGGCGACGCCACCAACCACGCGCATAACATGTTCCGCGATCCGACCAATGAGTATGGCTCGGCCTGGACGAAGCTACGATGAGGGTGCTGCGATCGGCCACGGCGCTGACACTAGCCATGGCGGCAGGTGCGGCGTTCGCCCACCCGGTGCACGAGGTCGTACAGAACGCCTACATCACCCTGTCGCCGGGCACCGTCGGACTCGAACTGGAACTGACTGCCGGGCCGCAGGTCGCCGGCAAGATCATTCGTGCGCTCGACAGCAACGGCGATCGGCGGATCGGCCCCGCCGAGGCGAACGCTTTTGCCGACCGCATGCTCGCGCAATCCCGGCTGACGATCGACGGACGCTCACTTGCAATCCGTACCCTCTCGGTTGAGATGCCGTCCTATGCCGCGCTGCTGGGTGCGCATGGAACGATCCGGATCGTCGCGGCGGCGGCGCGACCGGATCGGGCCGGACCCGCGACGCTGGCCTACCGCAACGGCTACAGTCCGGCGGAAAGCCGCTGTGATGCCAATATCTTTCTCAGGGCCGGTGGACAGATGGCCTATCGCATCCAAGGTCAAGACCGAAGTCCGGATGGGCGAGCTTTGGTCGTCCACTACTCGACTACGACAGGCTGACGACCTGCTGAGCTGTCAACCGGCTCTTCGGCAACAAGGTCGATTGTTCTCACTTCAGCATCCCTTTTGAGAGGCCGGCCGGCGGGATTGCGCTGCACTCGATACCGTTGTGACCGCGCTAAGGCGGGTGTTCGGACGACCTTTTTCGTACATGAACAAGCGTCCGATGTTGGGGAGCGGCGAAGCGGCCCTGAATGTTCGACTCTGGGTCGTTCTTCAAGCAGCACGCAAGTGGCGTTGTTCAATCAGGTGGTCGGACCCGGCGAGGTAGACCTCGCCGGGCTGCCATAGATCAGAACCGATCCTCGTTCATGACTTTCGTCCACGCGGCGACAAAGTCGGTCACAAACCTCTCCCTAGCGTCGTCGGAGGCGTATGCCTCCGCCACCGCTCGTAGCTCCGAGTTCGAGCCGAAGATCAGATCGACCGAGGTCGCCGTCCAGCGCGGGGCGCCGTTCGCCCGATCCTTGCCGTCGTACAGGCCTGGCGTCGCCGACTTCGACCATGCCGTGTCCATCGACAGCAGGTTGACGAAGAAGTCGTTGCTGAGCGTGCCGGGACGTGTCGTCAGCACGCCATTGCGGGAGCCGCCGCTGTTCGCGTCAAGGGCGCGCATCCCGCCGACCAGCACGGTCATTTCGGGAACGGTCAGATCCAGCGTGTCGGCTTTATCAACCAGCGCCTCGGGCGGGCTCACCGTCAGCGACGGATCGAAGTAGTTGCGGAAGCCGTCCGCCGTCACTTTCAGGTCGTTCATTGTTTGCATGCCGGTCTGCGCCTGTGTGGCATCGACGCGACCGGGCTCGAACGGCACTGACACTTTCACGCCGCCGCGCGCCGCCGCCTGCTCAATCGCGGCATTGCCGCCGAGCACGATGAGGTCGGCCATTGAGACCTGCCGGCCACCCTTGTCGAACCGCTGCTGGATGTCCGAGAGCTTGGCCAGCACCGTGGCGAGCTCGGCGGGATCGTTGACCGCCCACCCGCGCTGCGGATCGAGCCGCAGCCGCGCGCCGTTCGCGCCGCCGCGCATGTCGGTGCTGCGGAACGTCGCGGCCGATGCCCAGGCCGTGCGGACGAGCTGCGGGCCGGTCAGCCCGGAGGCCAGCACCATCTGCTTCAGCCTGGACTGATCCTTGGCGTTGATTGGCGCGAAGCTCGGCTGCGGCAGAGTATCCTGCCAGGCAAAGCTTTCCTTGGGCACGTCCTTGCCAAGGTAGCGCGCCTGCGGCCCGAGGTCGCGATGCGTCAGCTTGAACCACGCGCGCGCGAACGCCTGGGCGAACAGCTCGGGGTTCTGCTGCCACTTCACGAGGATGGCGTGGAAGCCGGGATCGTCCTTGAGTGCGATGTCCGTCGTGAACATGATCGGCGCGTGCGTGACGCCGGGGAGGTGCGCGTCGGGGACGAGGTGCTGGGCGGCGGGATCGGTCGGGATCCATTGGGTGGCGCCCGCCGGGCTCTTCGTCTTCACCCAATCGAAGTTGAGCAGGTTGTCGACATATTGCGTCGTGAACTGGGTTGGGCTGGCCGACCAGGCGCCTTCCAGACCGGAGGTCACCGTGTCCTCGGCATTGCCCTTGCCGCACTTGTTCTGCCAGCCGAAGCCCTGCTGCTCGATCGGTGCCGCTGTCGGCTCCATGCCCAGGCACGCTTTCTGCGGGTGCGCGCCGTGCGCCTTGCCAAAAGTATGGCCGCCCGCGATCAGCGCCAGCGTCTCCTCGTCGCTCATCGCCATGTTGCCGAAAGCGTGGCGGATGTCGGCGGCGGCGCCGATCGGATCGTGATCGCCGTTCGGTCCTTCCGGATTGACGTAGATGAGGCCCATGGTCGTCGCGCCGAGCGGCTTCCTGATCGTGCCGTCTGGGTTCGAGCGGTTGGCGCCCATGAACTTGGTCTCGGGGCCCCAGAACACCATGTCGGGCTCCCAAGCGTCGACGCGACCGCCCGCGAAGCCGACAGTCTTGAAGCCCATGTCCTCGAGCGCGACGTTGCCGGTCAGCACCATCAGGTCGCCCCAGCTCAGCTTCCGTCCGTACTTTTGCTTGATCGGCCAGACGAGGCGACGCGCCTTGTCGAGGCTGACATTGTCGGGCCAGCTATTGAGCGGATCGAAGCGCTGCTCGCCGCCGTCGGAGCCGCCGCGGCCGTCGGCGGCGCGGTAGGTGCCGGCGCTGTGCCACGCCATGCGGATGAAGAACGGCCCGTAGTTGCCGTAATCCGACGGCCACCACGGCTGCGACGTGTGCAGCACCTTGCGGATGTCCGCTTTGACCGCGTCGAGGTCGAGGCTGTTGAACTCTTTCGCATAGTTGAAGTCGGCGCCGTAGGGGTTGGCGCGCGTGTCCTCGTGCTGGCGCAGCGCGGTGAGATCCAGGCGGTTGGGCCACCATTCGCGGTTGGTCATGCCGCCAGGTACGTTGGTGGTCGGCGCGACAGGTAGCTGCGTGACGGTCTTGGCGGCGGTATCCAACGTGTTCGGGCGCGGCGAGGCCTTGCTCGGCTGCGGTGTGGTCGCGAACGCTGGCGCTGTCGCGAACATGGCGACGGTCGCGAACAAGAATGACGAAAACTTCATAAGGCTGCCCCCCAATCGATGCTGATCGAGCCCGAGCTAGCCCGACCAGCAACGATCCCCAAGCAGATCGCCTCGATCACAGTTATGGAGCTAACCGCTTAAGCAGACGCAGGTCGAGGAAACCACCAAGCGAGCGCATCCGGCTTGCCGCTAATGCCCGATGCCCATTCGCCTAAGCTCGGGCTCTCCGTCTAGGATCTGATGCTTCGCGGCACCCGCGACGTGAAGCGCGAACAGCCCATAGAGCAGGTAGGAGCACCATATGTGCGCCGCCCCGAAGCCGTCGTGCAGGCGATCGCACAACGCGGCGTCGAGATGCCGCACGAACCCGAGTCGAGGCCACTCGAAGAAGCCGAAGAGATACATCGGGTGGGTCGCGGCATCCTTCCATGCCGAGTCCATGATCCAGCCGGACAAGGGCATCGCGAACATGACTAGGTAGAGCGACCAGTGGGTGGCGTGCGACACCCCGGTCTCCCACCGCGCGTAACCGGTAGGCAGCGGCGGCGGGCGATGCGTCAACCGCCACAGCAACCGGAGGAGCGCGAGCCCGAGGATGGTGATCCCGATCGACTTGTGCGTATCGATCGCCGGCCGCACGCCATTGTCGGCGAGGTGCGGCCAGACCCAGGCGAGCGTCACGTTGACGATGATGCCGGCGGCGATCAGCCAGTGGAGCAGGATCGCGGTTCGGGTATAGCGCGTCACGTCCATCGCGAACTCCCGCGCCGTGCTCGGGAGCGACACGACGGTTCAACAGCATGGGCCGGCATGTCGGCGCCGGCGGGTGGAGCAGCCTCGTGAACGTGCAGGCGGACGGGTTCAAGCGATTGTCGCCGCGCCTGACGCCGCGACCCATAGCACCCGCCAGCCGGCTGATCGGCGCGGTGGGGCCGCTCCTGTTCCTCGCGCTGCTCGCGCAGGCCTTCGTTCAGCGCGGCATCGCCGGCTGGGCGGTGGGGATCGTCTACATCCTCTATGATACCGCGTTGCTGATTTTCACCGCGCTCCAGATCCGCAGGCTCGTGCGCGACGTGCCGATGCCGAACGCGGCAACATACCGGCCGAGCCTGGCGGTGATCGTAGCCGCGCGGAACGAAGCGGCGGTGCTCGCCATCACCATCGATACGCTCGCCGCGCAGACTGATCCACCCGATCTCATTCTGCTTGCCGACGATGGCTCGATCGATGGCAGCGCCGAGGTGCTGCGCAACTGCTACGGCCTGGAACCGCCCGCGTCCGGCACGACGAGTGGACCCTCCCCGGTGCTTCCCGCGCTGCGCTGGCTACGGCTGCCCCACGGCGGCAAGGCGACCGCGCTTAATCTCGCGATGCTGCACGTCGATACCGAGTTGATGCTTACTGTCGATGCCGACACGCTGCTTCGCCCTGGGGCGCTCGCCGCGATGCGCGACGCCTTCGCGGTCGAGCCCGAGCTCGTCGCGGCGACCGGCGTGCTGGCTCCGGTGTGCGGGCGGCACTTTTCCGGGCGTCTGTTCCAGTGGTTCCAGGGCTACGAATATGTCCGCAACTTCCTGTCGCGCTACGCTTGGATGCGGGCGGACAGCCTGCTGCTGATCTCGGGCGCGTTCGCGGGCTTCCGGCGTGACGCGGTGATCGAGGTTGGCGGCTTCGATCCGGTGAGTATGGTCGAGGACTACGAACTCATCCACCGCCTTCACCGCCACGCCCGCGAGACCGGGTGCGATTGGCGCGTGCGCGTGATCGGCCGCGCGCTCGCAACCACCGATGCGCCGGCGAGCGCGCTCGGCTTCCTGCGCCAGCGTCGGCGCTGGTTCGGCGGCTTCCTCCAGACGCAGCACTGGAACCGCGATATGGTGGGCAATCGTGTCTACGGGCGCCTGGGCACGGCCATGCTCCCGGTGAAGTCGCTCGATCGCGTGCAGCCGTTGTTCGGCTTGGCTGCGCTCGCCGTGCTGATTGCGTTCCTCGCCACCGGCCGGTTCCGCATCGTGCGGCCAATCTTGGCGATCATGCTCGCCAAGATCGCGATCGACCTGGGTTTCCATCTCTGGTCGCTCGGCATCTACCGGCGGTGGACCGGACAACGAGAAGGGCTGAGCACCGGTCATGCTGTCCTCGCGTCCTTCGTCGAACCGATTACGTTCCAGCTTCTCCGCCACCTAGGCGCGGCGTGGGGCTGGATCGCCTTCCTGCGCGGACGTGACAGTTGGGCTCAGCAGAAACGGACCGCAGTCAAGCAGCCGCCGGAGCGAGACAACGTCTGAAGTCTCGATCAACGTGTAAGCTGCCCTACGGACAGCCACCCCGGTTTGCCTTGCATTCCTTGGGGCGTTGCGTCCCTAACCGAGCGTGGGAACGACATGAACAGGCGTCCGCTCCTGCTGATCGGCTTAATGCTGCCAAATGTCGTGTTTTGCGTCGGAACAGTCCGGTAGATCGTTCAGAAACTCGGAGATAATCCGGACCAGTTCATTTGACGACCGTACAGAGTTCGGCGGGCGACGACCGCTCGATCATGCTAAAAGCCTCTTGCTCATGGAGCGTGTAGCGCACGCCGCTCTGCTGGTTGTTGAAGCCGTTCACGCCGGCGTTGCCGAGGTGGAAGGTGCACAGTTCGGTCGTGCCGCCGATCCGCCAGGTGCCGAGTTCGGATACCATCTCGACCGACACGTCGTCGCCGCGCGGCATGATCCGGCGCAGGAACGGGACTTGGGCGGCCTTCGCGGGGAAGATGCGGCCGTCCTCGACGACGTAGCCGATATCGTAGCGCTGCTCCTCGCTCTCGCCGTCGCGCAACGGGTACGCACGCGGGCCAGGCCGGGCGGCTCGCGACCCAGCTCAAGGGGCTCGACGCGCTGCTCGCCGCGCTGCGCGACGGGCTCGGACCGGCGTGGGCGGCGACGACGGTGCTGGTCGCGACCGAGTTCGGGCGCACCGCCGCCGCCAACGGCACCGGCGGCACCGATCACGGCACCGGTGCTGCCGCGATGCTGGTGGGCGGCGCGGTGAGGGGCGGCCGGGTGATCGCCGACTGGCCGGGGCTCGCGCCGGGGCAGCTCTACCAGCAGCGCGATCTCAGACCGACGACGTCGCTCGATGCGCTGATCGCAGGCGCGGCGAGCGAGGCGCTGGCGCTCGACCCCGCCCGCGTCGCACGGCTGTTCCCGGCCGGCGGCAAGCCGCTGTCGGGCCTCGTCGCCGCCTGAACGAAGGAACGTCGTGGTTCGTCCGTTGGATCAGGCAGGCATGGGACGGACGGGGGCGACAGACGCGATGCCGGGTCCGGACGACGCGCGGCTGATCGCTGCCGTCGCGAAGGGTGACGCCTGCGCGTTCCGCACGCTCGCCGAGCGGCACGGGCGGGCGCTGCACCGCATCGCCTATCGGATGCTGGGTGACGCGAGCGAGGCGGAGGACGTGGCGCAGGAGAGCTTGCTACGGCTGTGGGACAATGCGGCGGCGTGGCGGCCGGTCGGCGGTGGCGTGG
Organism: Sphingomonas sp.; assembly: GCF_965200105.1. GTDB lineage: Bacteria > Pseudomonadota > Alphaproteobacteria > Sphingomonadales > Sphingomonadaceae > Solisphingomonas. Next base: position 1,022,599 of record NZ_CBDATN010000002.1, on the reverse strand, counting down.
CGGGCTGGCTGCGTCGCATCGTCACCAACCTGTGCATCGACCGCATCCGCAAGACCGCGCGGCTGACGGACGTGCCGGTGCCCGATCGCGCCGACGAGACACCGCTCGCCGATACCGCGCTCGATGCGCGTCGGCTGGCGGAGGTAGCAAGCGCGGCGGTGCTGGCGCTGCCGGATCGTCAGCGCGCCGCGATCGTGCTGACCTACTACGAGCAGGCGAGCAACGCCGAGGCGGCCGACGCGCTCGGGCTCAAGGTGAAGGCGTTCGAGTCGCTTCTCGTGCGTGCGCGAACCGCCTTGCGGGAGCATGTCGGCGCGGCCGGGATCTCGGGCGCCGACCTCTCGACGAGCGAAGGAGGTGCGGTATGACCGAGCTTCCCGACGACGCCGCGCTCACCCGGCTGCTCGACGCGTGGGACGTGCCCGCGCTCGCGCCCGACTTCGCGGCGCGTGTGACGGCGGAAGCGGCTCGCTCCGATCGCCCGCGCCTGCCGCCCCGCGTGTCTCCGCGCGGCCGAGCCCGGCCGTGGACGCGGCGTGGGGTGTGGACCGGGATCGTCGCGATCAACATCGTGCTCGCGAGCGCGGTGGCGGCGTTCGGCGGCGGCGGGATGGATTTGCACCGGCTGCACGCCGCCGCTGCCCAGCTCATCGCGCAGGTGCTGCCGCGGCACCGTCTGGACCACACGTCGCCTCTAAACCATCCTCGCGGCGTCTTGCGGGCCCTGCCGGTCACGCGTGCCGTGCCGGCGATGCTGCCACTTGCATTCCGGCCGCCGCCGGTACGCCGCCCGGCGATCGGTCGTCCGGCAGCGCTCCATCCGCCGCCGTCGCGGATGCATCGGCTCGAGCGTCCGTTCGCCGCGCACCGCCGCGAACTTCGGCGTCCCGGCTTCGTGCGGTACCCCGGATCGCGGTTCGGCCGTCGCGGCGACGGCATCAATCATCCCCATCATCTGCGACGACAGCTCGGCAGCTTCGATGCGGGACGGCACGACATGCGCCCCGCAGGTGACGCACTGCCGTGGCGGGGCGGGGATGCGCACGGTCGGCAGGATGTCGGACACGTCGGGGGCCTTTTTGCCGTAGCGCATATTGGCCTTGCTGACGGACAGCTTGCCAAGCTCGATGAACTGCAGTTCCAACACGCGCGCTCCTTGTGAGCGCCGGTCCGTCTGCTTTTCCGGGTGGGCAGACCGGCTTACGATCGGCGGCGAACGGCCGCCCGCGTCATCCGCCTCGTGGCGGAAGCTTCTCGCCGGACGGGCGCGCCGCCCGGCTCAATTGCTGCTCGGCGGCCGGGATGGCCCCGGCGGCGCGCGCCGCGTCGGCCCAGGCCGACAGCGGATGCAGCGTCTCGAAGTGAAGGTCGCGCTCGATCGCCAGCCCGAACGGCAGGCAGACGCTGGCGATCTCCGCATGAACCTGATCTCGTTCCAGGTCTTGTTTCAGTGCAAACGTTATGCGGGCGCGGTCTCGTCTCCCGTGATACGGGAATTCCGGGGTGCCATGCAGGGGCGAGCCGACAAAGGCCTGATCATCACGACGGGCAGCTTCACGGCAGACGCGCGGCGTGAGGCGACGCGCGATGGCGCGCCTGCCATCGATCTCGTGGACGGCGAACTCCTATGCCAGTTGCTGAAGGAACGTGGCCTCGGTGTCGTCGTCCGCGAAGTTCGCACCGATGAGGTGACCGTGGACAGTCATTTCCTCTCGTCCGTTTGATTGGACCGTTTGAAATGTCTGCGTACCCGTTAGGGCGTGGAATGCTGGTCGGCAGCAACAGGCGGTGGTCGCAAATGGGTCTGGTAAGTCTATGGCTTGTCGTCTTCTAAAGCTTGATCGAACGCCATGCTGATGGCGCGCCTGAGATTGCAGGCGAGCGCGGTCAGGCCGCGATGGAGCTCGGTGCGATCGCAAGGGTCAACCGACGAACGGCGTCCGCCCGGCACCGCCGCACGATCAGGAAGCGATGGCGGGGATGCCGATCGCGACGCCGTCGGTCGTCTCGTCCACCACGAGCTGACAGCTCAGCCGGCTGTTGGGACGGGGGTCGTCCACGATTTCGAGCAGGTCCGATTCGTCGAGTTCGGGGGGCGGAAATTTGTCTGCCCAGTCGCCCAATACGTAAACGTGGCAGGTCGCGCAGGTGAGTACGCCTCTGCATTCGGCGACGACGCCCGGCACGTCGGCCTGGACGGCAGCGCGCATGACGCTCTCGCCGATGGGGGCGACGACGTCCCGGGTAGCGCCGTCCGGCATTTCGAAACGGATCGAGGGCATGGCTGATTTTCCGTGAGGGTTAGACTGTGAGGGCCGCCGGCGAGTAGCCGACGCGCAGGCGCTTGAACGCGGTGTGATTTGTCGAGACGAGCCACTCCGGCTCCTCCAGCACGTGCATGTCCGGCATCAGCCGTATCACGGCGTTGAGCAGCGTCTGCATCTCCAGCCGCGCAAGGTGCCGGCCGATGCAGCTATGCTCGCCCGCGCCGAAGGCGAGATGCGGGTTGGGGTCGCGCGCGACATCGAGCATCTGGGGATCGGCGAAGACCTCCTCGTCGCGATTGGCCGATGCGAGCCAGCACACCACCCAATCGCCCTTGCGGACGAGCTTGTCGGCGAGTGCGCAATCGGCGGTCGCTACCCGCCACTTGTACTTGGACGGGTTGACCCACCGCACGATCTCCTCGGCGGCGAGGGGGGCGAGCGATGGGTTCGCGCGCAGCCGATCCCACTGGTCGCGGTGACGCATCAGCTCGTACAGACCCACGGATAGCGCGTTGCGGGTCGTTTCCAACCCGGCCGCGACGAACGAGAAGGTCCACCAGCCGAGGTCGCGGTCGTCGAGTTTCTCTTCCTCCACTTCAAGTCGTGCGGCGATCGAGGTGAAATCGTCACGCGGCGCGTCGCGCCGTTCGAGCGCCAGCGCGAGCATATAGTCGAACAGCTTGCCGAGCATGATCCGCTGCGTCTTCGCCTCGTCGCCGTCGATCTGGTAAGCGGGGTCCTGAGCGCCCATGAAGGCGGCGCAGTAGTATCGGATGTCGTCGCGGTCGGGCTCCGGCACGCCCATCAACTCGCAGACGAAGCGGGCCGGAAGCTGAGCCGCGACGTCCTCGACCAGGTCGCACTCGCCGCGCCCGGCCACCTCTGTCATGATTGCATCCACGCAGATGGCGACCTTGTCGCGCATCCGGCCGATCATGGGCGCCGCCCAGTGTTTGTTGAACGGGCGCCGCATCATCAGGTGCCGAGGCGGATCCGTCATCGTCGGATTGGAACCGTAGCCCATGACGTAGCGCTGCTCGGGCGACGGGTAGTGCGCGGTCGGCGGCATGATCCCGCCATGCTCGGAGCTGAAGGTGGCCGCGTCTTCGAGAACACGCCGGCAATCGGCGTGCCGCGTCACGGACCAATACGGGCGGGGCGACTTGCCGACCGTCCAATGGACCGGCTCGGCCGCGCGCATCTGGCGGAACAGTTCATGATGCTGGCCGGCGGTAAAGAAGGACGGCGTCGTCAGCTTGTCGTCAACGTCTACCCAATCCAGCCCTGCCATCGTTCCTCGCCTCGCCGTGTCTCGCATCGGACGTTAAGATGGGTGCTAGTGTCGTGTCAAACTGACATAACGTGCCACTATTCTTTATCAGCGCGACCATTGGAGCAAACAGGCAGACGAGGTTGCGCACGTCGCCCCGCAGGTCGCTGCCGCCGTCAGCGCGCTGCCAGGTGGAGATTGCCTGGAGCACGGCGTTGACGAGACAGCGCCGCAGCAGCGAGAGGCGAGCGTCCGTCGTTGCACAGCCCAGCTTGGCCGCAAGCGCCTCGTCCATGGCGTCTGTCTCGTGCTCGGGCGAGGGGACGAGATATTGCGCGCGCAGGCTCGGCACCTCGCGCAAGACGCGCAGTTCACGTTCGGCCTCACCCGGATCGGCCATGTAATCGTCGACCATGGCGTCGATCGCATACAGATAGCTCTCGATCAGCGGCTCGGCGGGCGTGCGCTCGCGCAGACGGGCGAGGATCTGCTCCTCGCGCTGTTCGATCCGGCCGCCGAAGATGGCGTCCTTGTTGGGATAATGCCTGAACAGCGTGCGCAGGGAGATGCCGGCGGCATCTGCGATCTCCTGCACCGAAATTCCTGAAAAGCCCCGCTCGGCCACGAGCGTCAGCGCGACCTCGCTAATTGTACCCATCAACTCGCGCCGGCGGCGCGCCCTCAGGCCCTCGGCCGGCTGGTGGGTCATCGTGTCGGTCTGCCCATTCGTCGTTGGCGACCGCATCTGCCGGTTGCATACCCGACTTGTAAAGCTTGACCGCGTTACGGGTTTGGCGCAGCCGATGTTCGCCACGCGAACAGGATGTGTCATGACCGAGTCGACGGACCCCGCCCCTACAAGGATGTGCAGTCACCCGTCAGAGGGCTTCAGATCGTCGAAGCGCTAAGTGCCTTAGGATGGTGGAAAGTTGGCCATTTGAGCAAGGCCGCGAAGGTCAGCGCACCTCGGCCTACCGCCTTGTCAACACCCTGATGCAACTGGGCTACGTGACGCGACGTGACGAGGACGGCGCGGTGGCGCTAAGCCCGAAGTTCGCCGCCTTGGCGAGCTCGCTCAAGGATGACGACATCGTGACCCAGTTCGCGTGGCCGCCGCTATACGAGCTGTCGCGCGACGTCCTTTGGCCCTGCGACTTTGCCAGTCTCGACGGCGGCCGCGTCCTGATCCGCTTCTCCACCCACAAGATTAGTCCCATTTCGATCCATCGCGGCATGGTTGGCAAGGAGCGCTACCTAGCACGATCGGCGCTGGGGATGCGATCCTGTCGGCGATGGCGGAGGACGAGCTCGACGCGGCGCTCACGATCACTGCGGCCATCAGCGGCCAGAACGCCGAGGATGGCCTCGTCGATGATGGTGAGATTCGGAACTTGCGCCCGTCATGGGTGCGTTCCTCGACGAAGTCGTAGGCCCAGACGTGGCCGCGATATTCCGGCCGCAGCCGGATGCAGGAGCCATCGTTGAGCCACAGCCGACCGCGCTTCAGCTGCCGCTGCGGCACCTTCAGCCCCTCTCGGCGCCAGATCCGCTCGACCCGCTTGTGATTCACCGACCAGCCTGCCGCCTGCAGCAACGCCGTCACGCGGCGGTAGCCGTAGCGGCCATAATGCTTGGCCAGAGCGATGATGTCGTCGGTCAGCGCCTCTTCGTCATCTGCCCCGCACGGCACCTTGCGCTGTGTCGACCGGTGCTGGCCGAGAACGTGGGACACCCGCCGCTCGGACACCTCCAGCACGTCGTTGGCCTGGTCGATGCAGCGCCGCCGCCGCGCGGGGCTCAGAAGTTTCCGTTTGCCGCCTCCTGCAAGATGAGCTTGTCGAGCGTCAGATCCGAGATCGCCCGACGAAGCCGAAGGTCCTCCTTCTCCAAATCCTTCATCCGCCGAGCCTGATCAGTCTTCAGCCCGCCATACTCCTTGCGCCACCGGTAGTAGGTCTGCTCGCTCACCGCGATCCGCCGGCACGCCTCGGCGGTCGTGCCGCCCTGGCCCAGCACGATCTCCACTTCACGCAGATTCCCGATGATCTCCTCGGGCTTGGGCTTCTTCGGTGGCATGCGTCGTCCCTTCCTTGGTCCAGACTATCGTAGTCGATGGACCACTCAGAAGGGGGCAGCTCACTACCGCACGCCCGAGACCGGCGCCGGCGTCTTCGGCCTCAACTGGGCGAACACGCTGACCTTCCACTTCGACCAGACGGTGCCCACCAACGACGGCACGCTCAAGATCAAGCGGGCGGGCACCGAGTCCGGCAGCCAAGCCTATCCCAAGTACAAGTCGGTCGCGATCGGCACGTGGACACTGGGACAATTCACCGCCTCACTGACTGGCCGCTACATCAGCGCCGTGCACGAGGCAGGCGGCGAAATGCCCGGCAACAAGCTCGGTCGCGGCCTCTACGGCGGCGTCCAGCTGCTCTGGAACACCAAGCTGTCGGGACGTGACTTCAGCTTCGCGGTCGGCGTCAACAACCTCGCCGGCACCAACCCGCCGGCCTGCTACGTCTGCCAGCTCAACAACTACGATCCCACGACCTACGATCTCCCTGGCCAATTCTTCTATGTGCGGGCGGGCGTGAAAATCTGATTGGCCCCGCTGCTCCGGTCCCCGCCGAAGCATCGCTCATATCCCGTGAACGAACATCCGCTTACAGGAAGAGCGTACGCGAAGCTGTGTGTCTGGATTTGGGTTGTCAAGCTCATCGTTACCCGCTGAAGAGCTCGTGCTTCAGTCTGGATGGGATGAGTTGTGGCTACGTCAAATATGGAGTGAGCTTACGCGCCGTTATTAGGGCCGTCTCGTCGGGATTACGGCCGAGGAAGGCGCGATAACTAGCCATCGGATCGCGGGTATCGCCGCGGGACAGGACCTCGTCGCGGTAACGGCGCGCCAGGTCGGGATCGAACACCCCGGCTGCCGCGAACGCGCCCCACGCGTCGGCATCGAGCACCTCGGACCAGAGATAGCTGTAATAGGCGGCCGCGTAGCCGCCGTCGAACAGGTGGGTGAAGTGCGGCAGCCGGTGGCGCATGGTCACGCCGTGCGGCGGATCGAGCCGGACGAGCATCGCGGCCTCGATCGCGGCGATGTCGGGAGCGGCGTCGCGCGAGGCGTGGATCGCCATGTCGACCAGGCCGGAGAGCAGGAACTCGACGGTGGCGAAGCCCTGCCCGAAGCCGTCCGCCCGGCCCAGCGCGGCGACGAGCGCGTCGGGCATTCCGAGGCCTGCGAGCACGGCCGGCACCACCATCCAGTTCTCCATCAGCTTGGACGGGAACTCGACGAAGTCGCGCGGCACGGCGGTGCCCGCCAGGCTCGGGTAGGTGACGTCGGAGAGCAACGCGTGCAGCGCGTGACCAAACTCGTGGAAGAAGGTGCGCGCTTCGTCGATCGAGAGCGGGGCGGCGGCGCCCGCGAAGTTACAGCAGATGCTGACCACCGGCGTCACGGGCCCGTCCAGCCGTTCCTGCGCACGCAGCGACGCCATCCACGCGCCGCCATGCTTGCCGGGCCGGGCGGTGGGATCGACGTAGAGGAGGCCGACGGGCGCGTCCCCCTCGCCTCGCACCGCATAGGCGGCAACGTCGGGGTGCCAGCCCGCCAGTTCCCCGTGCCGCTCGAAGCGCAGGCCGAACAGCCGGCCGGCGACATCAAAGGCGGCGTCCACGACGCGATCGGCCGGTAGAAAGCCGCGCACGGCGGCGGCGTCGAGGCCGTAGCGTTCGCGGCGCTCGGCCTCCGCGTAGAAGCGCCAGTCCCACGGTTCGAGGGTGAAGCCGCCGCCCTCCGCGTCGATCCGCGCCTGGAGCGCTGCCGCCTCGCGCAGCGCCTGCGCGCGCGCCGCCGGCCAGACGCTCTCCAACAGCGCCGTTGCCGCTTCCGGCGTACCCGCCATCTCGTCTTCAAGCCGATAAGCCGCGAAGCTCGGGTGGCCAAGCAGCCGCGCCTTCTCTGCGCGCAGCGCCGCCATCTCGGCGACGATCGGGTTGTTGTCGTGGACGCCGCCGTCGCAGCGGCCGGTGAAGGCGCGCCAGATCCGCTCGCGGACGTCGCGGCGCGTCGAGAAGGTCAGCACGTCCTCGACGTCGCCGCGGCCGAGCGTGAGGAGAGCGCCCGGCACGCCGGCGGCGGCGGCGCGCTCGCGAGCGATCCCGCGGAGGCTCTCGGGCAGGCCGTCGAGTTCGTCGCCGGCGAGCAGCATCTCCCAGCCGGCAGCCGCCGCAAGCACGTTCTGGCCGAAGCGGACGGAGAGTTCGACCAGCCGCACGTCGATCTCTGCGAAGCGCAGCCTCGCTTCGTCTTGGAGCGTCGCGCCGCCAGCGACGAAGCCGCGATGGGTGGCGCGCAGCAACCGGTCGCGCTCCTCGTCGAGCGCGAGCGCCTCGCGCTGCGCCCACACCGTCGCGACGCGCGCGAACAGCCGGGCATCCTGGTTCGTCGCCGTGACGTGCGCGGTGAGCAGCGCCGAAACCTGCGGCTCGATCGCGCGCACCGCCGCGTCCGAGCAGCAGCCGGCGATCATCGAGAATAGGCGGCGCGCGCGGCCGAGCGGCGCGCCGGCACGTTCGAGCGCCTCGACCGTGTTGGCGAAGGTCGCGGGCGCGGGATCTTGCACGAGGACATCCAGTTCGGCGCGGTGCTCCGCGATCGCGGCCTCCAGCGCCGGGATAACGGCGTCGACGCGGAGGCGGTCGAAGGGCGGCGCGCCGAAAGGCTCGGGCCAGGGCTGGAGCAGGGGCTCAGTCAATCGCGGCGACCTCGTCGGTGTGGACGTTGAAGCGCGTCAGTTGCGCCGGTCCGAAGGTGGTAGTGAGCGCGGCGTCGGTGGCGTCACGGCCGCGCGCCATCAGGATGCGGCCGACCCGCCGCCGGTTGTGCCGTGCGTCGAACGTGTACCAGCGGCCGCCGAGGAACACGTCGAACCAGGCGGAGAAGTCCATCGGCGCGTCGGCCGGCGGCACGCCGATGTCGCCGAGATAGCCGGTGCAGTACCGCGCGGGGATGTTCATGCAGCGGCACAGCGTGATCGCGAGGTGCGCGAAGTCGCGGCATACGCCCTGCTGCTCCTGATGTGCGTCCCACGCCGTCTTGGTCGAGCGCGCGTGGTGGTAACCGAACTCGACATGGTTGTGCGTGTAGTCGACGATCGCCTGCACGCGTGGCCATCCGGGAGCAACATTGCCGAACAGGCTCCAGGCGGTTTCCGACATGCGGTCGGTCTCGCAGTAGCGCGAACCGAGCAGGTAGACGAGCGCCTCGTCCGGCAGCGCCTCCACCGGCCACTGCTCGGCATCGGGCGCGTGCTCGTCGTGGGTGCCCGGATCCTCGACCACGAAGCTCGTCGACAGCGTGACGCCGCCCGCCGGGATGGTGAGGCGCGTACAGACGTTCCCGAATCCGTCGACATAGTCGTACATCGGCACGTCCGGCGTGGCGGCGATGCGATGCGCGGTGCGCAGGTCCTTGTTGCGCGTCGGGTGGATGGAAAGGAGCGCCAGCATCGGCACCGGGCGATCGGCGGAGAAGCTGATGTCGTAGCCGGTGCGGATCAGCATGGGCGTCCTTTCGGTGCTCAGGAGGAGGAGGTGGCGGCGGCGCGCGGCGTCTCCGCGGGCTCGGCGGCGTCCATCGTGACTTCGACCGCGACCGACATACCGTCGTCTGAGCCCGGATGGCCGAACCAGGTGCCCGACAACGGCACTACTTGGTAAGGATCGCGCGCCACCGCGACGCGGATGAGTCCGCGGTTGCCGACGATGCCGTTGGTGGGATCGAACTCGGTCCAGCCCGAGCCGGGCAGGAACACGCGCGCCCAGGCGTGGGTGGAACCGCCACCGACACGCCCCTCTCCACGCGACGGCGAATAAACGTAGCCTGAGACGAAGCGCGCCGCGAGGCCCAGCGCGCGCGCCGCTTCGATCATGAGCACGGCATAGTCCCGGCACGTGCCCTGCCGCCGCTCAAGCGTCTCGGTAGGCATCTGCGTGCCGTGCTCGTGGCGGGGGACATAGGTAAAGTCGCGTCGGATCGCGTTCGTCATCGCGATTAGCATGGAGAGCGTGTCGGCGCCGCCGCCGTCGTCCAGGAAAAGCCGCGCCCACGCGTCGACCCGGCGATATGGATCGTGGTGCTGCCGCTCGATCGAGCGGAGCAGGTCCGGCATGTCCTCGGATGAGTAGGTGAACGGGAAGCGGCGCGCGTAATCCTCCACCTCGATCGCGTCACGGGCGAGGGGAACATGCTCCAGCCTCACCCGGCTCGTGACCTCGAGCCGCCGCGTGCGCCCGGCGAAGCGCGCCACCGCGACCGAGTTGCCGAAGACATCGTGCAGCCAGCGCAGGTCGGCGGGCTCGGGATCAATACGGAGGCTGGCTTCGATCAGCCGCTGGTCGTAGCTCTCGCGCGGCCGCACCATGATCCGGTGCTCGCCGAGCGACACCGGCTGTCGATAGCGGTAGGCGGTCGCGTGAGAGATGGTGAGGAAGGGCATTGGTGGGCGACGATTTCCCGCGAGAAATGCTGCGACTGCTCAGTTGCGACGATCCGCAGCCCGTCGGGAATGTCAACCTCTCGGGTCGATCACGCTTCCTGTTGGTCGGCGATCATGCCGGTGACGCGATCCCGCAAGCTCTCGGCATGCTTGGCCTGAGGGCCGCGGATTTAGCCCGGCACATCGCGGTCGACATCGGCACGCGCGCTCTCGGCGAGGCGCTGGCGCACAGGCTCGACGCGACGTTCATCCACCAGCGCTTCTCTCGCTTGGTGATAGACTGCAACCGCGATCCGGCGCGCGCGGATGCGATCCCGGAGACTAGCGACGGCACGCCGGTTCCCGGCAACGCCGCGATCGGTGCTGCCGAGCGCGCGGTACGCACGCGCGAGATCCACGCCCCCTACCATGCCGCCATCGCCGCTGAGCTCGAGCGGCGCCGGGCCGTTGGCCGGGCGACGATCCTCGTCTCGCTGCACAGCTTCACGCCGCGACTGGCCGGCGGTGCGGAGCGGCCTTGGCATCTCGGCTTGCTGCACGACGGCCGCGCGGACGGGTTCGCGCTCGCCCTGCTCGCCTCTTTGTCGCAGGATGACCGCATCGTGGTGGGCGATAACGAGCCTTACCGCATGGACGCGACGGACTACACTGTCCCGACCCACGCCTTTTTAGCAAGCGTTCCATACGTGGAGCTCGAGGTGCGGCAAGATCTCATCGCCCGCCGTGAGGACATGCTCGAATGGGCTGAGAGGATCGCGGTGGCGGCGGAAGCGTCACAGACCCGTGCCGCCCCTCGAAATCGCTGCTGCTGTCACTGACCGAGCTGAAAGGTGGAGCTGCCGACCTTTTGCGCCAAACCGCCCCGGCTTCGTCTGAAGCAGAAGCTTCGCCTTGGCGCTATTCAGACGGCCTCACATCAGTGCCGGACCAGCTTTCAAGCAACCTGAACAAGTGCCTACTCTCGGGGATCGGTCGATGTGCCGTGAGTGGCCGGATGTGGGTCAGCTTGCCCGACTTCAAATCTCGGTGCGCTCCGACAGTTCGAGGGCATCTTCCACGTCGACGCCTAGGTAGCGCACCGTGCTCTCGATCTTAGCATGCCCGAGCAGGATCTGAACGGCACGCAGGTTGCCGGTGGCCTTGTAGATGATCGACGCCTTGGTCCGTCGGAGCGAGTGCGTGCCGTATTCCTCCGCCTGCAAGCCGATGCCCGTCACCCACTCGCGCATGAGCCGCGCACACTGGCTCGTGCTCATGTGAGCCATGTAGTCGTTCCGGCTCGGGAACACGTAGTCGTTGATGGTGCCGCCCCGCCGTTCCAGCCACGCTAGCAGCGTCTTCCTTGCGGGCTCGACCAGCTCGAACTGCACGGGTCGCTTGGTCTTCTGCTGCACGACAACCGCCCGGTCCCGGACGCGGCCGCCTGCAACCACGTCGCCGATGCGCACCCTGACCACGTCGCAGCCGCGCAGCTTGCTGTCGATGGCGAGGTCGAACAGCGCACGGTCGCGCAGGCGGCGGTGCTGGTCGAGCCAAAAGCGTATGGCCCAGACCTGCTGCGGCTTGAGCGCCCGCTTGGCACCGAGCACGCGACCCTCGTTCCAGGGTCGCTGCTCGCGAAAGGCAGGGTCTAGTGACGAGTGACCCACCTCCGGGCCTAACTCGCTGCGGCGATCAGCTGTCGCGCCGCGTCGCCGGCGAGTGGCGGCGAGGACAGCACCACCGACGTGGCGACCTGCCGGTCGGGCACCTTCCAGTACGTGCGAAGCAGGGGGGCGACGTCGCTCTCGGCCACGAGCGCAAAGCCGTGCCGCTGGTAAAAGCGGGTAGCCCAGGTCGCAGCAGCCCATGTTCCGACAAGGATTGGACGGTTCGTCCCGCGGCGGAGATGCCGAAAGAGGTGCGACCCGACGCCGCGGCCTTGCCGGTCAGGAAGCACGTAGGCGTGGCGGATCAGGTCCACGTTGTACCGAGCCTGCGCACCCATAACGCCGACTAGCCTGCCCATTATGGCATAACCGCTGAACGCGACACCGTCGCCCAGCTCCGAGGCCAGTTCAGTCGCGCTCATGTATGGTTCGTGCCAGCGGTCGGCCGGGATCACGCCGCGGTAGGCTTCCGCCGCCGCGTTGATGATCGCCAACACGTCCTCGACGTCGGATTGATCGCATGATCTTACGTTCCCCGCTTCTGTTCCTATTTGGTCCAACTGAGCCACCCTCCTGCATGCGCGGTAGCGGGAAGTTAGCGCCGCCTCGTCATGGCGCTCTTGGACGAAATTGCAGCCAACGCGTGCGCGACGGCGTAGGCGCCGGGCGTATAGCCGTGGCGAGCGGTGAAGACGCGGTGCATGTGACTCTGGTCGTTGAAGCCCGCATCAGCCGCGGCCCCGGCCAGGGTGACACCCTGCCGGATGAGCCGGCGAGCGACGGCGAGGCGGCGCTGCACGACATAGGCGTGAGGCGTCAGCCCGGTCAGGCGCGCGAAGGCGCGCGCTGTCTGGTATCGGCTTAGACCCGCTATGGCCGCGAGGTCGCTCAGGGCGTGCGGTCCCGCCGGATCATCGTCGATACTGGTGCGGACCTGTGTTAGCCCGCCGGGCGGGCTGCTCCCAATCTGGTGAGCGGTGCCGAGCAGGCCAGCCAGGAGCAGCACCAGCCACTCATCGAACGCTGCTGCGTCGTCCGATTGGAGCGCGGCCGTGCGCGTGGAGACGAACAGCCGTGCAAGGCGAGCGTCCGTGACTACCGGCGCGTGCAGCTCACGTACCTGGCGGCGTCCCTCCTTCATGTCCGCGACCACGGCGCCTACTATCTCTTCCGAGAAGTAAAGCATGGACCAGGAACGCGAGGCGCCCACGGCAGCACCGTCGTGGACCTCCGCCGGGTTGACGGTGATCAGATCACCGGCGACCGCCTCGACATGGCCGCGGCCGCTCCACGACCGTTGTGCACCGGCCGTCACCAGACCGACGCCGAACTCTTCGTGTGCGTGGCGGACGAACGACTGGTCCGAGCAGGCCTCCACGGCGGTGATGGCACCGCCCTCCAACGATCGGACGCGGAAGGCCCCCGCCGTCATACGCGATCAGCCGCCATGGCCGGCTCGGTCAACCAAGTACGTAATTGGCCCGGCTGCCGGATGGGAACGCCCAATTTCACGACACCACGATGCTCGTTCGGCTTCAAGGCCGCAAGCTGAACGGGCGTCCGCTAGTCGGACGCTGGTAGATAGCGTTAAGCGTCTGGTTATGGGTCAGACCCCCGCGGCAAGGATTACCCCCAATGCTGGCGCAGGAACGCGAACGCGTCGGTAGCGAGCTGGTCCTTGGACCCGAAGGTGTCGCGCCAGACATGCGCCGACGTGGCGAGCGGCTGAACATCCGTGGCGAACGCCTCGACCGACAGCCGACCCTTGTAGCCGATCGCCTTGAGCGCGCCGAACACCGCGACCCAGTCTACCGTGCCCGATCCCAGCGTGCCGCGGTGGCTCTCACTGATATGGGTGTGGAACAGGCGGTCGCCGCACGCGGTGATCGCCCCAGCCAGGCCGCCTTCTTCGATCTGGGCGTGATGCGTGTCGAAGGCGATGCCGAGGTTGGGCGCACCAACCGTTCGGATAAGCGCCAGCGTGTCCTCGGCGGTGTTGAGCAGGTAGCCCTCGAACCGGTTTAGGAACTCCAGGCAGAGCCGGATCCCGCCTGGCTGGGCATGGGCGCAGGCCAGCGCGAGCGTCTCGGCGGCGCGCGCCCGCGCGTCGGGTGTTGGGCCGGGTACGCCGGGCGGCGGCTCGGCGGTGCCATAGAGCGGCCCGCTCAGCGTCGTGCTGCCGAGCGCGTGGCTGGTGTCGATCGCCCATTTGAGCGTGTCCAGCGCTGTCCGCCGCACGCCCGGGTCGGACGAGGACGGATCCGCTTGCTGCGAGACGGCGCTCAGCGTCGTGCATGCGAGGTCCTGGTCGGCCAGCGCCTGGCGTAGGGCGGGCAGATGTTGCTGCGTGCCGCGGACGATCGGCACCTCGACCGCGCGGTAGCCGATCGCCCGCAGCCGGCCGAGCAACGGGAAGAGCGCGGGCGTGACCGTCTGCGTCCACAGGTACAGATTCATCGCGAACGGAGCGGCGGACGGCGGACCGTCGGCAAGCGCCGGGCCGGCGGCGAAGGCGGTCGCGACCGTGCCGATCCCGAGGGCAAGCGCACCACGTCGGTTCATCATGGCAACCTTCCTACTTGATGAGCAGCGCGCCGCCAACGATCAGGCCGGCGGCGGCCATCCGACGGAGCGTCAGGGGGTGAACGGCGAGACCGAGCAGGCCGAAATGATCCAGCGCGAACGCGCAGAGCACCTGTCCGGCGACCACCATGGCGATGGTGGTCGCGGCGCCGAGACGCGGTGCGGCGGCGGCCGTGGCCGCGAGCACCAGCGCACCGCATAGGCCGCCGGTCCACGCCCACCAGGGCGCCGATCCCACGCTGCCCAGCTTGGGCGCGCCTCCCGCTGCGACCGCGCCGGCGGCCGCCAGAGCGGCGGTCAGCACCGCGCCCGAGATCGTCGCTGCCCAGATCGTGCCCCCCACCGTCTGGCCGAGCCGTGCGTTGATTGCCGCCTGCACCGGCAGCATCGTGCCGGCCAGCAGGGTGAGCAGGACTAAGACGGGCATCTCAGGGACGGCTGGCCGGGGAACCGGCCCAGAAGCCGGTCACCGCGTCGGCGAACGCGGTCGGGCATTCCTCGGGCAGATAGTGCCCGCACCCCTGGAGCACCGTCCCGTCGAGGTGGATGGCGGCGCCCTTCATGCTCTGGATCAGCAGCGTGCCGACCCCGCCACTCGCGCCGATCGCCAACACCGGCATGGGTAACGGCGAGGCGGTCCGCTCTCCCATGCGCTTCAGCCCGGCGGGCGAGAACAGCGCACGATAATAGTTGAAGCCCGCATGGCCACCGCCGGCCGTAAAGACGCGGACATATTCCGAACGGGCCGGCGGATCGATGGCGTCAGGGTGCGTTGCTTTATTGTCGAACAGCCAGTCCAGATACGCGCGCTCATGCCCGGTCGTCAGCATCTCCGGCAGGCCCGGCAGTCGGTTGAACGCGAAGTGCCAGGTCTTGATGTTGGCGGCGTCGTCGGGGATCGGCTGCTGCCGGGTCGGGCTGGGGATCGTCACCTCGCTGAGGACGAGGCGGCGTACGTCCGCCGGATGAGCCGAGGCGAGCGCGTAGCCGATCCACCCGCCGAGGTCGTGGGTAACGACATCGATCCCGCCGGGCCGACCCAGCCCCGCCGCGCCGATGAAGGCGTGGACCTCGGCGGCGACGGTGTCGAGGTCGTAGCCGCTCGCTGGCTTGTCGCTGTCGCCGAACCCACGCGGGTCGAGGATCACGACGCGCCGCCCGCGCGCGGCGAGCAGCGGCGCGACCTTGCGCCAGGCATGGCCGTCCTCCGGCCAGCCGGGGAGCAGCAGCACGGGGTTGCCGCTTCCCATCTCAGCATAGTGGAGCCGGACCCCGCCGACGCGCAGGCTGTGCTGCTGCAAGCCCGCCTGGGCGGGTGACGCCAGCGCCGCCGGCGCGAGCGCCAGCGTTGCGGCGGCGAGCATGATGGCGATCGCGGTTCTCACGTCCAATCTCCTCGTGTCAGTCCAGAATGCGCAGGGCGAGCGCGACCAGCGGCTCCGCCCGATCGGGAAACAGACCGCCTTTGGCCACCACGCGCATGCCCTGCACGAGGCTGAGGAGCAGATCGGCGACCGTGTCTGCGGGAGCGCTCGTCGTGATCGAGCAGTCGGCCCGACCCTCCTGCACCAGCGCCGCAAGCAGCGAGCGGCGCTGTCCGAGCACATCCTTGAGCGCCGCGGCGGTGGGGGCGGCGAGCAGGTCGAGCTCCGCCACGGCGGCGACGACGAGGCAACCCGTGCGCCCGGCGGCGTCCTGGCTCCACGATGCGTAGAGCCGCAGGACCGCGGCGATCCTGCCGCGCCCGTCGCTCTCCCGCGCCAGCGCGTCGGCGATCTCTTCCCCGTGCAGCGCCAGGTAGCGCCCGAGCGCGCGCTCGAACACGCCGTCCTTGTCGCCGAACGCCTTGTAGAGGCTCCCCGCCGACAGGCCGGTCGCGACGGTAAGCTCGCTCAACGACGCCGCCGTGAAGCCCCTGCTTGCAAAGGTGGCGATCGCCGCGTCCAGCACCCGATCCTCGTGGAACCCGCGCGGGCGGCCGGGGCGCCTGTTCCGCTCGTCATGCATATCGGCTAAATGCATTTAGGAGTAGATCGCTCCACAACTATTGCAGCGACAGGAAAGGCCTCCTTCCGTTCTCAAATTACGCGCGCCGCCGCCGTTCACACTGCGATCTCGGGTCACGAGTCCTGAACCCTGCTCGCCATAGGGTAAAGGCCAGAGCTACGACTCCAGGCTGGTGTTCCGACGATGTGCACGTGCTGCGGATCGCGTAGATCTCCGGGTAGGAGCAATCAAACTGTTGTCTTGCGCTGATCCTTAGCGCCCGACGGCGGAGCCCTGACCGGCGATCGACGACATGAACGGGCGGCCGGAGTGTGGAAGCCACAAGGAGGGCCTGAGCGTCCGAACCTGTATCCTATTCACCACTTCGCCGCCGTGGTGACCAGCGTGCATTTTCATAGCAATGATCCCGCCCTGAACGCTGCGTTCAGAAGTCTTTTTGCGGCTTGGGATCAAGCTCTGCCGTACCCCGAACGCCATCGTGACGCGGGTGAACGCCTGATCTTTTCAAATCCAGATGACGCTCCGCTTAACGCCGACCGGGACATTAGTTGGAACGCAATTGAGGTAGCGCGCTTGGAGATGGCGCGAGATTTTGGCGAATTGCTCCAGATTATTCGCGAAGATTATGTCGAAATTGACCTCATCGAGACCGACGCCACAGCGCTTGCGCGATGGAACCGAGAACGGGCGGAGATGGCGCGCATGCTCGAATGAAACACCTAGCGCCATAGCTCGACCATGGACCGGCAAACGTGTGAGCAAATCAACGCGGCTGGGCTGTGAGGCTCGCTCGCTATTTGAGACAGCCGTGTCCCGGCGTGAGCAGCCTGATAGGCGTGGAAGGGGGGGTCTTCAGGTCATGAACGGACGTCCGAAGTTGAGTAACTTGACGCGTTAGCTGAATGACCGGGTAGTCGACCACGCCGTCCGTCGCGGCCGGACGGGCGAATACGCGCCAGACGGTATAGAGCGCGACCAGCGGTGTGGGCGATGACGCGGCGCCCGCCGGCCCGGCGGCTGCGATCAGCATCGCAAAGAAGCCGATCAGTCGCATCATCCCGTCGTCCTGGCAGCCCCCAATGCCTCGTAGCTAGAGGAACGGCTAGGCCCGTCAACGAGGCCTCTCATCGCAGTCACGGCCCGCGATCGGAACGTAGCTGAACCGATATAGGATTTTGAAAGGCCCACGGGCGCTGCTGGATGACCGTTATCAGGCTCTTGCGGCTCTGAGGTAGGAAGCGGCACGCGAAGGCTGAAAGCCCCAGCAAGCTGCCGCTCCGATAAGGCCTGTTGCAAGCAGGGCTAGCTGTAGCGATTGCGCCACAGTTGCGTGATTGTCGTGCAAGGCGCGTTGCTAAGGCGATATGGATCAGTCAACCTTACTTGGGGGAGCGGCAAGCAGGGGTGCAGAGCGCCTCCCCCGTGACATGGGGGTTGCGCTTTGATCAACGGACGCCTTCTTGGACAAGCAGCCACTACGGCACTTGCGACGTTCCTCGCCGCATCTGCATCGCTCGCCCAGACGGGTTCACCAGCGGTAGGCGATCCGGCCCATGAGGCGCAGGGACAAGCGCCTGCCGGCACTACGTCGGATGCGCCGTCTCCGATCCAGCAGTCGTCCGAGGGCGTCGGCGGCGATATCATCGTCACCGGATCGCGCATTCGCCACAGTCCGATCGAGCAGCCGCAGCCTGTCACCTTTGTCGATCAGGCCGATATCGCACGCACCGGCCTCTCCTCGATCGCCGATGTGCTGCAGCGGCTGCCGACCACCGGCGGCGGCCTCAACACCCGCAACAACTCGTCCGGCAATCTTGGCAATCCGCCGGACGGCGGTGGCGTCGGCGCCGGGTCTTCCGAGATCAACCTGCGGACGCTAGGCTCCAAGCGGACGCTGGTGCTGGTCGACTCCATGCGCTTCATCAACGGCTCGGCCGCCTCCGGCATCCCGGCGGCGGTGGACCTGAACGCCATCCCACAGTCGGCTATCGAGCGCGTTGAGGTGCTGCAGGATGGCGCCTCCGCGATCTACGGATCGGACGCGATCGCTGGCGTCGTCAACATCATCACCAAGACGAAGCAGGATGGGCTCGTCGCGTCCGCGCAGCACGGCCTGTTCAAGGAAGGCGACGGCTTCACCCAGAACTACGATGTGTCCTACGGCTTCGCGATCCCGTCGATCGGTACGCAGATCGTGTTCGGCGGCGATTATGTGCAGCAGGATCCGGTTTTCGCCGGCGATCGCGCGTTCGCTGCCTTTCCGGCCCCCTTCACCAACGCCTGCACGAGCTCGTGCAGCTCGGCGACGCCCAACGGCCGGTTCATCACACCATTCGGCAGCCAGACGCTGATCGCGCCCGTGGTCGGACGCGCACCCACACTGACGGACTATCGTGCGTTCACGACGCCGGACCGCTACAACTTCCAACCGACCAACTACCTGCTGACGCCCTACAAGCGATATGGCGGTTTCCTGAACCTGGAGCAGCCGCTGGGCGGAGACGTCAAATTTTCAGGCAAGTTTTTCTACAATCGTCGCGAGTCCGAGAACCAAGCGGCACCGTTGCCGCTCTTCATCGGGCCGGACAGCGGCAACTCGAACCTGCTCGACACCATCAACATCTCGGCGAGCAACCCGTACAATCCGTTCGGCGATCTGATCGCAGGCGGCGTGCGCCAGCCGGACGGCACCGTCAGCCAGGGCAATTACAGCTTCGTGGCGCGTCGCCTCACCGAAGGCGGGCCGCGCCACTACTCGCAGCGCGTGAACACCTATTACGGCACCGCCACCCTGTCTGGCCAGTTCCGGCTGTTCCAGCACAACTGGTACTGGGATGTGAACGGCGTCTTTGGCAAGACGAACGCCAGCCAGTCCGTTACCGGCAACGTCAACGCCGCCAACGTGCAGCGCGCGCTGGGGCCGCTGGCGGATTGCACCGCGCCGTGCGTGCCGCTCAACATTTTCGGAGGGCAGGGCGCGCTCACGCCCGAGATGTACAACTATATCGCGTTCACGCAGCATGATCGTTCGTCGCAGCAACTCGCCGACGGCACCGCTAACCTGACCGGCCAGCTTCTCGATCTGCCCGCCGGACCGCTCGGCGTGGCTTTGGGCTACGAGCATCGGGCGATCCGTGGTTCCTTCACCCCCGATCCGCTGATCCAGGCCGGGCTCGGCGCGGACATCCCGGCGGCGGCTTCGCGTGGCCACTATCACTCCGACGAAGCTTATGGCGAGCTCTCGGTGCCGGTCCTGAAGGACAAGCCCTTCTTCGAGCTCCTCAACGTGTCGTTCGCGATGCGCTACTCCGACTATTCGGCCACCGGCTCCAAGACGACGTTCAAGGCCGGCGGCGACTGGAAGCCGACGCGGGACCTGGTGCTGCGCGGCACCTACGCGCAGGGCTTCCGGGCGCCGGCCATCGCCGAACTGTTCGGTTCGCCGAGCCGCTTCGACGATCCCGCCAACGATCCGTGCAACGACATCACCAATGATGGCAGCACACTGGCGCGCGATTGCGCGGCGGCGGGCGTGCCGTTGACGGGTGGTTACGAGCAGAACAACAACCAACTTCCCGTCTTCACGTCGGGCAATCGCAACCTGAAGCCCGAGACATCGCGAAGCTGGGTAGGCGGCGGCGTCTACTCGGCGACATGGGCGCGCAGCTTCGCGCAGGTGCTGACGCTTGAGGCGAGCTACTTCAACATCAAGGTGAAGAGCGCGATCGGCGCGATCGACACGACGACGCGGCTGAATTCCTGCTACGTCGACGGCGATCCCTCCGCCTGCGCCGCCGTCACGCGGTCCGCCACCGGTCAGATCACCCGCATCGACGGCACGCTGCTCAACCTGTCGAGCCTCAGGACCAAGGGCATCGACCTCAACTTCAACTTCCGCTCAGCCGATACAGGAGCCGGCACGTTCGGACTGAACTGGGCGAACACGATGACTTTTTCTTACGACCAGACGGTTCCTACCGACAGCGGCACGCAGAAGGTCAAGCGTGTTGGCACTGAGTCCGGCAGCCAAGCCTATCCGCGCTACAAGTCGGTGGCGATCGGGAGCTGGTCGCTCGAGAACTTCACCTTCTCGCTGACCGGCCGCTATATCAGCGGCGTGAAGGAAGCGGGCGGCGATATGCCGGGGCACACACTCGGCCGACGGCTGTATGGCGACCTCCAGCTCCTTTGGGACACCAAGCTCGCGCACCGCGATTTCAGCCTGGCCGTAGGCGTCAACAATCTCGCCGGTACTGCGCCGCCCGCCTGCTACGTCTGCCTGCTCAACAACTATGATCCCACGACGTACGATCTTCCCGGCCAATTTTTCTACGTCCGCGCCGGCATCAAGATCTAAGCAACAGCTCGCGCCGGCAGTCGCCGGGGCGAGCCCTCAACCTGTCCAGTGTTGCAGTTGGCCGACCGGGCATCGTTGCTCAGCGCATGGCGAGCCGCGCACTTTCAGAAAATGTCACTAACCGCGTGGCTTGAAGCGGAAACAGAACGCTGAACCAACGTCCGGAGTTGGGTTGCGGCTTGGTATCCTCGGGCGGCCGGAACTGGGTCATCGCCGCGCGAGGCGAGCCCGCAAAAGAACTCGTTTGCAACTCAAACGGCGAGCTTCCGTGTCAGAGGATGTCAAATGTTCGTGAAGCTGTAGACCATCATGTTCCGGTAGATTTGATCGGGAAGCAACAGAGCCGAGCCAAATGTGGCCTGGTTCGGCGTGTTAGGAAATATTTGCGGCTCCAGGACAATAGCGTCGCCCCCGCGATAGGTCCGGTTCGCCTTGCCGTGGCTGGTACCGTCAAGGAAGTTGCCAGAATAGAATTGCAGGCCAGGCTGGTTCGACATCAGCTCGAAGCCGCGGCCCGACACGGGGTCGCGTACCCGTGCCATCAGGTGCAGGTCCGGCGTGACCTCCCGCCCGACAACCCAGTTATGGTCGTAGCCGCGGCCGAACACGATCTGCTGATCGCCTGCGTCACGCACCTGCTCGCCGACCACGCGCGGCGTACGGAAATCGAACGGCGTGTCCCGTACCGACCTGAACTCCCCTGTCGGGATCGCGCCGGCATCGGTCGGCAGGAAGCTTTCGGCCGGGATGGTGACCACATGCCCCATCGCTCCAGCAGGCGAACCTTCACCCGTCAGGTTCCAGTAGGTGTGATTGGTGATGTTGACGATCGTCGCCTTGTCGGTCGACGCACGATACTCGATGCTTAGCCGATCGTCGTCGTCTAGCCGGTAGAGGGCATCTACCGTCATCGTTCCTGGATAGCCCTGATCCCCATCGCGGCTGACGTGGCGCATCGTGACGGATGCGGCCGGCTCCGACCGGACTTCGGTGACCGCCCATAGCACCTTGTCGAACCCGACGGTGCCGCCGTGAAGTGCGTTTACGCCGTCGTTGGCGGGCGTACTATAGACCTGGCCATCGATCGTGAAGCGGCTGCGCGCGATGCGGTTGGCGAAGCGGCCCACGGTGGCGCCAAGATATTGCGGCTTGGCCAGATACTCCTCGATCGTAGCGTAGCCGAGCACGACGTCGGCCATCGTTCCCGCGCGATCTGGCAGCATCACGGATTGTACTGCGGCGCCATAGGCGATCAGGCGCACCGACAGGCCATGCGTGTTGGTGAGCAGGATCGCGGGCACCTCGCGCCCGTCCGGCAGTCGCCCAAAGGTCGCCAGCGTCGCCGTAGGCGTCGGACGTCCTGCCGATTTCACCATTGCGAGTATGTGCTGGCCATATCTACCCCGAGTCCTAGAAGGTATCCCGACTACCGGTTGGCCCGATCGCCGATCGCATGTCCAGGCAGAACAAGGTGATCGCGATGGCCGAACCGATCAAGCTGGCCCTGGTGGGCGTGGGTAAGATCGCGCGCGATCAGCATGTTCCGGCGATCCGGGGCGAGGGGCGCTTCACGCTCGCCGCCACGGTGGATCCAAAGGGCGGCCTCCCCGATGTCCCCAGCTACACCAGCCTCGATGTCCTGTTGGCGAGCGGCGACCGGGTCGATGCGGTCTCGCTCGCGACGCCGGCGGCCGGACGGCGCGACCTCGTCGCCAAGGCCCTGGCCGCCGGTCTCCACGTCATGATCGAGAAGCCGCCTGCCGCAACGCTGTCGGAGGTCGATGACATGGCGGCATTGGCGGATCAGGCGAAACGGGTTTTGTTCACCAGCTGGCACTCGCGCGGGGCGCCTTTCGTCGACGCCGCTCGGGATTGGCTGGCTAGCCGTACGTTGAAAGACCTGCGGATCACGTGGAAGGAGGACGTGCGGCACTGGCATCCCGGCCAGGAGTGGTTGTTCGGCCCCGGCGGCTTCGGCTGCTTCGATCCCGGCATCAACGCGCTCTCGATCGCGACGCGAATCCTGCCCGCGCCCTTGTTCGTGGAAGCGGCGACGCTGTTCGTGCCCCAGGGACGAGACCAGCCGATCGCGGCTTCGCTGACCGCGCGGACCGGCAGTGCCGCCGGACGGATCGAGTTCGACATCCGCCAGACCGGACCCCAGACCTGGGACATCGAGGTCGACACTGACGCCGGCACCCTCGCGCTGCGAGAAGGTGGAGCGGTCATCGAGCGCCCCGGCGCTGCGCCTGAAAGGAGCGCGCCGCGCGAGTACCCCTCGCTCTATGCCCATTTCGCCGAGCTGATCGGCGCCGGGAAGTCCGATGTCGATGCCCGACCGTTGCGGCTGGTCGCCGACGCATTCCTGGTCGCCGGGCGGACGCCGGTAGAGCCGTTCAGCTTCTGAGGCGTCAACCGTCCTGAACGGCAGGCCCCGAGGCCTGCGGCTTGATCATCGTTCTGGCGCGTGCCAGCTGCCGGGCGGCGTGGTCGCCATCGGCTTCATCCGGCAGCACCACCGGCACGGTCAGGCATAGGCTTTGCGTCGGCAGCACATCGCGCCACTCCGCGATCATCTGCTTATAGGCTTCGCCAACCGGGCGGATCTTGCGGTCGAGATCGAAGAGCCCGAGCGGGTTCACGTTGCCGCGCCGTTCACGAAGCGCGCTGTCCCAGTCCATCTGGTCGGTCAGTGAGTACCAGGTGAAGCCGACCACCGGCACGCCGTCGTTGCGGACGCGCAGCACGTTGGCCCACTCCTTCCACAGCCAGTCCACCGCCTCCGTGCCGAGCGGGCCCTGCACTAGGTTCGTCTCGGTGTGCATCACCGGCAGCCTGTAACGGTCGTGATACTGCCGCGTGATCTCGGAATAGCCGAAGATCTCTCCCGATGGCCGGGTTCCTCCATTAGCTGCGACGCGATGCTCGTTGGTGACGTAGTAGTCGTTGCCCATGATGCAGTGCTGCTTCAGGCGGTTGTCCAAAAAGAAGTGATACTCGTCCCTCGTCATGCCGTTGTCGAGCAGGTACTCGTACATCTCGGAGTCGAGCCGTCGCCCGTAGTTGAGGTCGAGCGTCAGGAAGCGCTGCGCGTTCATCAGCTCGGCGGGTCGGATCGCGGCGGGGGACTCGGCGTGAAAATACTCGGAAGACTCGCTTTGGATGAAGATCGCATCCGGCCGCACCTCCAGGATCGTTCGCATCGCGAGCACGTTCGCCTTGACGATGTGCTTGAGCGCCGTGACGAACGCCTGATCGCTGCTCAGCTGCTCGTTCCACCAGCCGTACCGCGCCGAGAAGGTGGCGCAGATGTACATCTCGTTCACGGGTGTATACAGTTGAACCCAGGGGAAGCGTTCGGCGAAGGCGCGAACGTAGATGGCGAACTGGTCAGCGAAGTCCGGGTTCTGGAAGTTGCCGATCCAGTCTGGTACCCCGAAGTGACAGAGATCGACGATCGGCACGATGTTTCGCCGCTTGATCTCGGCGAAGGTCTGGTCTGCGAAGCTCCAGTCGTACTTGCCCGCGCCTAGCCAGGTCGTGTGGATCGGCGGGCCGTAGCGCAGATAGCCTATGCCCATATCCTGCACGAGCGCGAAATCCTCGCGCCACCGATCATAGTGGCCGCAGCTTGCCATCTCATCGACGCGAGTGCGCCCGCCATCGATGGTAGGCACGCTGTTTTCCACGCCAGTGGCGAACATGAATGTAGCGATGGCCGTTCTCCGATAAACCTCGGCGGCTCGTCCGCCGCGCGATGCGCAAAACGCCGCGCCGGTGGGAGAGTGCCCGTAAGTGGCGTCGGCACCGCTAGGTACAGGCTCAATACGTGCCTCGCCGTTGAAGCTCCCGGACGGTGAGCAAGGACGCCTCGACCAGCTCCGCGGCTCGCAGCCCTGCCCAGGCGTTCCCCATGCCGCTGATATACATCTATGACGGACAGGCGGGTCGTGCTCGCCACGCCTACTTACCTCACTTGAACGAACAGCAGAAGTTGGAGAACGCCAGCGCCGCTTTAAACGACGACTTGTGGGTCTTCAAGCTGTGCGACGTACGTAATCGATGAACGCCTTGAGCGGAGGCGGTACGAGCCGGCGGCTGGAATGATAGAGAAAGGGGCCCGAGAAAGACTGCCACCAATCCTCAAGTACCGGCTGTAGCGCGCCGCTTGTCAGGTACGGCTGAAGCCAGCCCTCGAACAGGTGGATCACACCGACCCCGGCGATCGCCGCTTCCACGGCCAGGTCGGTGGCACCACCGATGCCGACGGTGAGCCGGGCCTGCGGCTCGATGCGGATCACGTCGCCGTCGCGCTCGAACTCCCAAGGGGAGGTCAGCCGGCCACTGGCGAAGCGGCCGAGGATGCAAGGCTGGCGCAGCAGGTCACGCGGGTGCGTGGGGCGACCGTGCCGATCGAGGTGCGCCGACGAAGCGGCGGTCGCGAAACGCTGCTCGCGCGGCCCGATCGGCAGCGCGATCATATCCTGCTCCAGCCGCTCGTCGTAGCGGATGCCGGCGTCGCAGCCAGAGGCCAGCACGTCGACGAAGCCATCTTCGGCGACGATCTCCACCGTGATGCCGGGATGCGCGGCGAGAAAGCCGGGCAGGATCGTGGGTAGCACCAGCCGCGCGGCGCTGACGGGTACGTTCAGCCTAAGCGTGCCGGTCACTCCCTCGCGCAGGTCGTCGACCGCACCCAGCGCCGCCGCTACCTCCTCCAGCGCCGGCGCGAGCCGCTCGATCAGACGGGCGCCCGCCTCGGTCGGTGTCACGCTGCGGGTGGTGCGGTGGAGCAGGCGGACGCCAAGCGACGCCTCCAGGCGGCGCACAGCCTCACTGAGCGTGGAGGCGCCGGTGCCCGCCGTGCGCGACGCCTCGCGGAAGCCGCGGGCGCGAGCTACGGCCAGGAGGGCGTTCAGGTCAGCCAGGTCGGGGTTCATCGTTCGTCTTTCCGCACAGCCCGTGCGGATTATGTCGGATTATCGCTGCGGCCGCCATGTCCTAGTTGAGGTGGGAAGGAGACGAACATGGACATCATCGATCAGGCAGGCAGCTTCACCCTTGGCGACCGCGCAGTGACCCGGATGGGCTATGGCGCCATGCAGCTCGCCGGACCGCATGTGTTCGGGCCGCCGAAGGACCGCGACGCCGCGCTTGCCGTGCTGCGCGAGGCGGTGGCCACGGGCGTCACCCACATCGACACGAGCGACTTCTACGGCCCGCACGTCGTCAACGCGCTGATCCGCGAGGCGCTCGCCCCGTACCCGACCGACCTCGTCCTCGTCACCAAAGTCGGCGCGGTGCGTGGGGAGGATGCGTCCTGGAACCTCGCGGCGTCCGCCGACGACCTGCGTCGGGCGGTCGAGGACAACCTGCGCAACCTGGGGCTCGACACGCTTGAGGTGGTCAACTTCCGTGCCATGCTGGGCGGCGGTAACCAGGGTCCCACCCAAGGCTCGATCGCGACGCCGTTCGCGGCGCTGGCGGCGTTGCGTGAGGAAGGACTTATCCGCCATCTCGGTATTAGCAACGTGACGGCCGTTCAAGTCGCGGAGGTGAGGGGGATCGCACCGGTCGTCTGCGTGCAGAACCAGTATAATCTCGCGCATCGCGGAGACGATACCCTGATCGACGCGCTGGCGGCGGACGGCATCGCCTATGTGCCGTTCTTCCCGCTCGGCGGTTTCAGCCCGCTCCAGTCGTCGCGGCTGGACGAGGTTGCCGCTGGGCTCGGCGCGACGTCGATGCAGGTCGCACTCGCTTGGCTGCTGCGGCGTTCGCCCAACATCCTGCTCATCCCGGGTACCTCGTCGGTCAAGCACCTGCGCGAGAACCTGGCGGCTGCATCGCTGCGACTGCCGGATGAGGCGCTGACGATGCTTGACCAGATTGGTAGCTGATCCGCGTCGCTCGTTAAGCTGAATGAGCGGCGGTAGTTGGGAAGTGGTTCAGGCGCCATGAACGGCGGCTTCTGGGTCTTCTAGCTCGAGCGCTTTTCTCAGGCGAGCCCGCACAATGGCGGCTCCGAACCGTAGCGCGCGAGAGATTTTGGCAGTGCAGCCGGCAGTTACAGTCCTGCCGCCTCGATGGCGGCAGCGAGTTCCGCGTCGATTCCGTCATCGCCGCGCGGCGTAAGCCTGTTCAGCGCGGTCCGGACACGTGCCTGTGCCACCTGCAGCGTCTTGTGCCGGACCTGGCGTGTCGCGTTGGTCCGCCACGAGGGGCTCTCGCCGAGGAGGGCGGCCCATTTGGCTTCCTCCGCGGCAAGGATGGCGAGTGCCAGGCGCAGGCCGTCGCGTCGCCCTCGGGCGTAGTCGTCGGACGCGACGTCACGCGGCATCGGCGACGGTGTCTAGAGGAATGTTCATCGGTCGGGCTGGCAGACAGTCGAGCCCCAGCGCGGACGCGGGCACGATCTTCAGTTCACGACCGTCAGCTATCGCCCTGGCTGCACGACGGTAGGCGGTGCTCCCGAGCACGGAGCGTCCAAAAGGCTGACGTGCCGCAACGACCAGCATGGTCGTCGTGAGCCCGACCGATGAGTGGATCGTGCCGCCCTGCGCGGCGATCGCGTGCGCCAACGTGCCGTCTCTGGGCTCGCCGAGGATCGCGAGCCGCTCGCCCAGAAGTCGTCCGTCTGGCGCTGGTCTCGGCGCAGGGCCGGGCTGGCGCGGCGGTGCCATCCAATCGGCGAGCGACTGGCCGGTATGCTCGATCGCGCGGACGATCACCCAGCCCGCTGCGCGAGCGTCACTCAGGGCGTCGTGGTGCCGGTGCGGCACGCCCAGGAAACGGGCGAGACCGCCGAGACGATGGTTGTCGAGGTCGGGCCAGGCGCGCCGGGCGACGCGCACGCTGTCGAGCCAGCGCGTCTCGATCGGGGGCCGGTAGTGGACGCGGCAGGCGGCCGCGAGCGCGCCCTTGTCGAAGAGGGAATGAGCGACGGTGATGCGTCCTGTCAGGTGCTGATCGATGACGCCGTGGACTTGCGCGAAGGTCGGCTGACCCGCCACGTGGTTAGCCGTGATGCCGTGAACCTGGACGTTGCCCGCGTGGAACTCGTCGCACGGGTCGAGCAGCGTTTCCCAGGCGAAGGCCTCTCGCCCGTCGCGAAAGCCGACCACGCCCACCTGGCAGATGCTGCTGACGCGCGAGCACGCCGTCTCGACGTCGATCACGACGAAGTCGGGCGCGGGGTCGTCAGTGGCCGGCACGCTCACCGGAGCTGACTGTCCTTGCTGCCGCGGCGGTTGAATGCCGTGGCGAAGGGCTTGTCGCGCCCGCCCTGGCAGGTCACGCAGGTGCGCACGCCCGGGATCGCGCGGCGGCGGCCCTCAGGTATGTCGTCACCGCAGACCGCGCAGAACGGCTCGCTCTCGCCGGCCGGCATGCTGGCGCGGGCGGCAAGCACCGCGTCGGCCACCGTGTCGTCGATCTGATCCTGAACCGCGCCGTCGCGCGTCCATCCGCCTGCCATTGAGCCTCTCCGGCAATTACCTCGCGATGATATGGGTAGAAAGCTTGGTCGGGTCCACTAGCTGAACGAGTGGCCGAAGCTGGAAAGCCGGAAGCGAGCCGCGAACGGCCGGAACTGGGTCGCCTCGTACGCGACGAGATCCATCCCCGGTTACGGTCGATGGACAAGGTTGGCCCGAGCCCGCACTCTCGCGGCCCCTTGCTGCGAGACTGGTCGCGAACGGCGGATCAGTGTAGCCGGAGTAAGGGTCCTTAGGTTGAGCGTTTCGCTCAAGCGGGAAGCCCGAGTTCCGGAGCGACCGACATACCACGCAAACCGAATTATGACTTCGAGCGTCGCGAGCGCGAGAGGACCAAGGCGGCCGAGTCCGCGAAGAAGGCGCAAGCCAAGGCAGATAAGCGGTCGGCTGAACAGGGCACGCGGGATGCGGAGCAATCAGGCGGATCGTAGGCTCGCGGACGCGACGACCGTGTCGTCCCGTTCCACTCTCGCGCAGCTCGGCTGGAGATCCTTCTTAGCCGAGCAGGTCTCCGCCGAGCAGAGCCAGAACTGCCAGCCTGTCCGCGTCATGTCGGTTCATCGCGGAAGGGTGACCGTCTCGGGCGAAGGGATCAAGGATTCGATCTCGTCCAACTTACCCGTGCAGGGGGGAGCGGAGGACCGACCTACCGTCGGCGACTGGCTGCTGATCGACCGGAGCAGCCGAAGCATTGTGCGTATTCTCGATCGGACGAGCCTGTTCAAGAGGCCCGCGCCGGGCGCCGACCGCCGGGTCCAGCTCATCGCCGCGAACGTCGACACGCTGTTCATCGTCTCGTCCTGTGATCAGGACTTCAACGTTGCTCGCATCGAGCGCTATCTTGTGCTCGCGCGCGAGGTCGGCGTCCGTCCTGTCGTGGTCCTCACGAAAGCCGACCTGTCGCCTGCGCCTGACCGCTTGGTAGAGGCAGCGCGCGCGCTCCAGTCGGGGTTGCGGGTGGAACTGGTCGACGGACGCGATCCGACGAGCGCCGGCCGACTCGCCAGCTATTGCGGCCTCGGGGAGACGGTTGCGCTGGTGGGATCGTCCGGCGTCGGGAAGTCGACCCTCGTCAATACGCTGAGGAGATCGGAGAGCATCGCCACTCAGGCCGTCCGCGAGGACGACGGCAAAGGCCGGCACACGACGACAGTGCGCGAGATGCATCGCCTCGCCGCTGGTGCGGACGGCCCTGGCGCGGATGGCGGCGGCTGGCTGGTGGACACGCCGGGCATGCGCGAGCTCCAGATGTCCGAAGTAGCCTCCGGCGTGACCGAGGTCTTCGACGACGTCACGGCCGTGACGCTCGACTGCCGGTTCGTGAACTGCACCCACGCCGACGAGCCCGGATGCGCTATCCACGTCGCGATGGCGAAAGGTGATCTTGATCCCGCGCGCGTCGGACGGTGGCGCAAGCTCGCCCAGGAAGATGCAGAAAACAGTGGTGCCGTGGCGGTTCGCCGCTCCCGCCGCGGAAAAGCCGGCAACAGGAAATGACGATTGGCTGAGCTCCACCTTCGCGCGCTCGCGTCCGAGCGCAAACGATTATGGGCCGAATGCCGCCTGAAGGGGCTCGCCAAGGGCACGCCGGAACGGCTGCGGATCGAAGAACTCGACAGGCTGTTGGCGGAGCACCGGGCAAAACCGGCCGGCTAGGCAGGAACGAGCGTCGGCCTTCCAGGAACCTGCGAGCGCGGCGCGATGTCCGGACACGGGTCAAATCCGAGGCGCAGCCTGATCAGCGTTGCTTCTTAGCCGTGGTCGCGGTGAAATCCGGGTCTTTCTTGGCGACCCAATCGACGAACTTGCGCACGTTGGGATTGGCCAGCAGGCCCTCCACATCCGTCCCGTGGCGCTGCAGTTCGGAGTTGGTGAAATTCGCCATCAGCGTCTGCTGGCAGATGGGGTGCATGGGCACGACATCGCGCCCGCCCCGGCTCTTGGGCACGGGATGGTGCCAGACGATGGTTTTGCCGGTGGGCCTGCCACACAGCCAGCAGGCTACCGCTGCTGCCGGAGGGTCATCCTCGGAATGCGCGTCTGCGTAGGCATCGTGTTTCAAATGTTTGCGGGCCATGCCTTACCTGACTTCCTGACCTCGTGCGCTGCCCCGTAGCGGTGCGTCAGCCCTGATAGCGCAACGTGTTTGCGAACCCATCATTTGCTTTGGTCATCTTGGCGAGCTTCCGAAGGTGGCTCGGACGTAGCGATCAAAGCGCCGGTCGTCATAGATGCCCGTGGCCCGATACTCATCCTGCGCAAGGAGCTGCGCAGCGAACGCCGCCTGATCATCGGTGCGCCCGGTGGTCTTCAGGAATCGGCAAACCCATTCTTCGCCGGCAGCTTTGTCATAATCGTCCCGTTCCATGCCTTCGCTTGTCCGCCGCCGCCTGCTCGAGCTTCGCAGCCTTGAAACGGGTTTGCAGCCATTTGTAAACGGGTTCGCCATCCCATGCTTTCGACGTTTCGGCCATCACGCTTTCAATCCTGACCGCGAGTTGTCTAGTTGAAAGCTGACAGAGGTGGCTCGGGGAATCTGCACAGCGGGGATAAGTGGATTGCCGATCTGACAGCGGCCATGCTGGCCGCGAGCAGGAGGCAAGATGAGCAAGCGACCGCGCCGGAACCACAGCCCGGCGTTCAAGGCCAGGGTGGCGCTGGCTGCCGTGAAGGGCGAGAAAACGCTGGCCGAGCTGGCGCAGCAGTATGACGTGCATCCGAACCTGATCAACCAGTGGCGGGCACGGCTGCTTGAGGGGGCAGCGGACGTGTTCGGGTCGGAGCCCACAGCGACAGAGCCAACCGTCGATGTGACGGTGCTGCACGCGAAGATCGGCGAGTTGACGCTGGCGAATGATTTTTTGGCCGGTGCGCTCGGCAAGGCCGGTCTGTTGCCGAGCGCAAAGCGATGATCGACCGTGGTCATGCGCTGCCGCTGGTTGCCCAGGTGCGGCAGCTCGGGATCAGCCGCGGCAGCATCTACTATCTGCCACGCGCTGTGCCGGGCACTGACCTGGCGATCATGCGGCGGATCGACGAGCTGCACCTGCTCTATCCGTTCGCCGGCAGCCGGATGCTGCGCGACCTGCTCCGGCAGGAGGGCGTGAGCGTTGGTCGGCTGCATGTCGCGACGCTGATGAAGCGGATGGGGTTGGAGGCGATCTACCGGCGGCCGAACACGTCGAAGCCGGCACCGGGGCACAAGATCTATCCATACCTGCTGCGCAAGCTGGCGGTGACGCGGCCGAACCAGGTGTGGGCAACGGACATTACCTACATCCCGATGGCTCGCGGCTTCGTCTACCTCGTCGCCATCGTCGACTGGTTCACCCGGCGCGTGCTGGCGTGGCGGGTGTCGATCTCGCTCGAGATCGCGTTCTGCATCGAGGCGCTGGAGGAGGCGATCGCCCGCCACGGCAGGCCGGCGATCTTCAACAGCGACCAGGGCGCGCAGTTCACGAGCACGGCGTTCACCGCCGTCCTGCACCGCGAGAAGGTCGCCATCAGCATGGACGGAAAGGGTCGCTGGCGCGACAACGTGTTCGTGGAGCGCCTCTGGCGCTCGGTGAAATACGAGGAGGTCTATCTCCACGCCTACGCGTCGGTCCCCGAGGCTCGCGACGGCATCGGCCGCTACCTCGGCTTCTACAATGCCGTCCGACCGCACTCGGCGCTAGGCGGCAGAACGCCCGACCAGATATACTTCAACCACCCGCTTCTCGCAGCGGCATGATCAACCAGCGGCAGTCCACTTATCCGAGCCGCGAGCCTGTGCAGACAAACCGAGCCACCTCTGACAGCCTGAACACGGTGGGAGGCTGGGGTCGCACCTGAATGAGTGTCCAGTTCCGAGAAGCGGAACCGGCAGCGTGAATGTCGGCATTTAGTTCGTGACGGCCACGCCAGGAGATCGTCACTTCCATCACACCGGCGTTCAGCGCATTGTGACGAGCAGCGCCAGCGTGCCAGGGTCTTTGGCGCGGTACTTCAGGGCGGCCTCGGCCTCCTGCCGTGCGCCCGCACGATCGCCCGCCGCGACTAACGCTTGGGCAAGATCGCGCCGAACGGGATAGTACCAGGCCGGTGGATCGGAGACGGCAGAGAAGTCATCGCCTTCCTCCATCTCGGCGGCCTGGCGGAAGGCGATGGCCGCAGCCCTCGGCTGCTTCTCCATCATTGCGGCGCGGCCGGCGAGCACGTCGCGCGCGATGAAGGTGAGCTGCTGCGCCTGCGCGGAGCCGTCGTCGGTCGAGAGTTTGTCCTTGATCCCCTCGATCGCCGAAGCTTCCCGGCGCGCGCCTGCGGCGTCCCCCTTGCGTGCCAGCGCCTCGCCGCGGGCGTAGTGCCACGCCGCTGTCAGGATCGGCAGCTTGGGTGCCGGCAGCGCTAGCACCTCCGCCGGCTCCGCGAAGCGCGCCATGGCGAAGTAGCCGTTGGCGGCGATGAGCTGGCTGAACGGATCGGCGGCATCGCGCTTCTGCGAGCGTTCGACGAGCGGGCGCCCGAGCGTCAGCGCCGTCTTGGCATCACCCGCCTCCAGCGCGCCGCCCAGGCCGTAGATGACGTTGTGCGCATGGTAGGGCAGTCCCCACACGCCGTCAGGCGGCGGTAGGCCGAGCGCCTTGGCGTTCTCAACGCCCAGAGCCACCGCGTGCATGTTGGCGTTGGCGGCATCCTGGTAGCGGCCGACCCGATAGTAGGTATGGCTCGGCATGTGGACGAGGTGGCTGGCGCGCGGCGCCAGCCCGGCCAGCCGGTCGGCATAACGCTCGGCCTTGCCGGGAACGTCGGCGATCTCAGTGGCGTGGATGTAGAAGTGGATCGCGGGCGTATAGTTCGGGTCGCGCTTCAGCACACCCTCAAGCAGCGGCATCGCCATGCCGGCGTTGAGCGCCCATTGCTCGTGGTTGTCCGCCTTGGTCATCAGCCAGGCGTCGGCCGCCATCACCGCGATCTCGTTGTCGGCCGGGTACTGCGCGGCGAGCGCGGTCATCGCCTTGGCGAAGTCGAGATCGCCGGGCTTGCCGCCGCCGCCATCCTTGTAGCGGAGCTGTAGCGCATGGATCAGCGCGCGTTCCCGTTCGGTGCCGCGCGTCTCGGCGAGCTTGGCGGCCTTGTCCGCCATCGCCGAAAGCGGCTTCACCTCGTCCTCCGACTTGCCGAAGTTGATCGTCGGGCCCGACGCCCACGCCTTTCCCCACAAGCACATCGCGCAGGCCAGATCGGACCTGACCGCCTCCGTCATTGCGGCGATCGCGGCCTTGTGCGCGAAGGCGTGGGCGAGTTGCATGCCGTTGTCGAAGAAGGCCTGCGCGCGCGGCACCGACGTCGTGATCGGGAAGCCACCATCACCATAGCCCCCCATGATCTGCGGGGTCTTAGGCGCCGTCATGTCGTCGTGGCTCATGCCGCCGTGCGCAATCGCGACCTGTGGAGATACGGGCGTAGGATCCTGTCCTTGCAGCGCAGATCCGATGCCGGCAAGTAGCAGGACGATGTTCGTTCGCATGGCTCTTCCCCCCGGAGCTGCAATCCTACCATGTGGCGAACGGAGTGAAAGGGCGTCCGCCGCTAGCCGTGCGAT
The DNA here is from genome assembly GCF_965200105.1 of Sphingomonas sp. Lineage (GTDB taxonomy): Bacteria > Pseudomonadota > Alphaproteobacteria > Sphingomonadales > Sphingomonadaceae > Solisphingomonas. Next base: position 988,877 of record NZ_CBDATN010000002.1, on the reverse strand, counting down.
CCGAGTAGAGCGGTTTCGACCTGAACGTACGTCTGCTTCCGGGCAGTCACGCATCAACCATGAGCGGCGGCGGCTGGGTCGTTGCAACCGCGCCGCTGTGGGGCACCCGCCATCGCGAAGCAAACTTCCAGAGCCTCGGTCGCCTGCGAGTCCCTTGTTCCCACTCCGTTCCGAGTTGGATAAGCCAGCGGGATGATCGCCGCCGCTCGCAAGATCACCTACGTCGGCATGGACGCCTTCGTCGCGTCCGGGAAGTAGCGTGACGGTTCGTTGCCGCGCGGGCGTCCGGTCGCGGTAGGCTACGCTGGCGCCCGTGGCGTAGTGGCATCAGCTCCGCATCGATCAGTCGTCGAGGTGATCAGATCGGTGCTTCCGCCTGAGGAGGAAATCCGGCTGGTCGGCGTGACCGTTATGGACTCGAAAGAGCCGCAGGCCGTTGGCCCAAGCGGATCGCCGATCTTCGCCGAGGTGGCGGCGTGACGTTCGACCTGTTCGACGCACCGATGCTGCCGGGGCTCAGCACGCGATCGGACCTGATCGATGCTGGCGAGGAACGGATGCTGATCGGCCGCATCGATGCGACCGATCTCACGCCGTTCCGCTTCCAGGGCTGGACTGGCAAGCGCCTGACGACCTCCTTCGGGTGGAATTACGACTTCGAGGTAGGCCGGCCGGCAGAGGCGCCGCCCATCCCCGACTGGCTGCGCCCGTTCCGCGACCGGATGGCCGGGTTCGCGGACCTCGATCCCGAGGACCTGATCCAGGCGCTGCTCATCCGTTACGATCCGGGCGCGGGCATAGGCTGGCATCGCGATCGGCCGGTCTACGGTCACGTGCTCGGCATCTCGCTCGGCGAGCCGGCCACCATGCGCTTCCGGCGCAGGCGAGCCGGTGGGTTCGACAGGGCGTCGGTGCCGCTCGATCCGCGCGCGGCCTACCACATGTCCGGATCCGCTCGGTACGAGTGGGAGCACAGCATCGTCGAGATCGAACGGCCGCGCTGGTCGATCACGTTCCGCGGCCTGGCGGGTCGAACATGACGGCTACCGTGACGATCCCCCGGCCCGAGGCGCTCGGATCCGAGTCCGCCGTCCCCGACTTCGTCGTCGTCGACGTGGAGACCGCCTGCTCGAGCGTCGGCAGCATCTGCCAGATCGGCATCGTCGGCTTCCGAGATGGTGTGGAAATGTTCGAGTACGAGACGCTGGTCGATCCGCTCGACCGCTTCTCGTCGTTCAATACCCGCATCCACGGGATCACCTGCGACCATGTCCTCGGCGCTCCGACGTTCGGCGACATCCATGCGGCGATTGACGGACACCTGTCGGGCCGGATCACGGTCGCGCATTCCTTCTTCGACAAGGGTGCGCTCGGCGCCGCGTGCGCGACCCATGGGCGTGCCGTGATCGAGACGACGTGGCTCGACAGCGTGCGGGTGGCGAAGCGCGCCTGGCCCGAACTCTCCAGCCACCGGCTCAACGTGCTGACGAAGTTTCTCGGCGTCCGGCACAAGCACCACGATGCGCTCAGCGACGCGCGGGCAGCCGGCATGGTGATCGTCCGTGCCATCGAGCATACCGGCATCGGCCTCGCCGGCTGGCTGTCACCGACGAGCGTTCGCCGCACTCCGGCGCCGAGAGCGGCTGCGACAGGTCCTCTGAAGGGCGAGCGCGTGGTAATCCTCGGCGCGGCCCGAGATGGCGACCTTGCGCATAGGCTCGCAGCAGCCGGCGCCCGCGTGATGTCCTCGGTCGGCACCACCACGACCAAGCTCGTCATCAGTGACGATCAGCCTTTCGGTCGCTTTGTCACCGCGCATGCGGACTACCGCCGGGCCGAAGAATTGCGGCGGCGTGGGGCGGCGACCGAGATCGTCACCGAGCAGAAGCTCCGGCGTGAACTGCGTCGATTGCATGGCTGACCGCTACCGGCGGTGGCTATCTACCCTGATGAGCCAACGTCCGGTTCCGGAGGTGATCTCGTAGTTGCCCAACAAACCACTAGGCTCGAAATGCTGTAGGCGCCGGATTGCTCCGACGCCTACTCATGGCGTTATCACATTAATGACATTAGTCTCTGCCGCGGTTGCTCGCGCAAGCGAGTTCATGATCCAGGGACAATCGCGGCATTATCTCCTCCTAACTAACTGGCTCGAGCTGCCGTCGAAACGGCCAGTCTGGCTTGATCCGGAAGCAGACAACGCGGTCACGATCCGCCGCGCGAATGTTCCGGTAAGTGTCGGGGCGGCCGCCTTCGCGCTTGTGGATCCTCGCTATATCCGGGTCCTTTCTGACGGCTCGGCTCCAGCCTCCAAACAACCGATCGGCGGCGTTCGCGGTCATGATCAACTCAGTGTACTTGGGCGAAACGACCTTGACAGCTTTCAGCGCCGCAAACTGCTCGACCGTGATATCCAGCCGCTGTCCTCGATCGAGGTGTTCGACCTCGGGGTCGTCAAGGAGCGCCGCAACGATTTCGACAGGGCGGGGCGGCGGCAGTGACGAGGCGAGATGCAGCCGATAACACGCGAGCGTTGAGTCCATCGGCGAGAAAGACGCCGGTAAAGCACCGTAGTGCTGTGCCAAGCTACTAGCTGCGTAGATCAGGCCGAAATTATCCAGGACGCGCTTCGAGGCCTTTTGAGGCCAACCCAATGTGGCCACATCTCGAAAATCGGTGATGTGCTCGAGTACCAATTCTTTAAAGGCGTCGGGATCGGAAGCGACGCGGTCGACCAGCTGTTTAAGCAGATGAGGCATCGCAACGCCATAGTTTCGCTGGGCTTGGGTAAGAAGGTCACCCAAGAAGTCGCCTTTATTGAACAAACCGGGTGGCAATCGATCTAATACGCCATTTGGTCGTCCTTTGAGGTTTATCGAGTTTAATCGGGAGTTTATAGCTTTAACGACCTCCTGTGTGTCAGCTCCCCTTATGATATCGCTAGCCTCGTTGTTGGAGGAGGTGATGTAGCAGAAGTTGAAATGGCGGGCGTGCTCACCGCGTCGTTTCTTTTCCTTGCCGTTGCCCAGCATATAAACGACATCGATAAACGCCCGCCCTCGTTCCTTCTCGCTCAGGCCGTACCCAAAGGCGGTGGCTTCGTCGAAGATCATTGTCATATCTACGTAGTTCTGCATCTCCTCCTCAATGCCGTTTCCTGTACCGGACAAGGAGAGCAGATAGCCGTCACCGGTATTGTCAGACGTTGGTGGGCCGCATGCAGAGCTTGCAAGGATCAGGATCAGAGACTTGCCATCTTCTGTGTCACCGACGAGCGAAAGTCCAGGGTTTACGGTGAAGCCCGTGAAGCTGGTCAGGATGCCCGCGAACATGACGCCGAAGCAGAATTCTGCAACCAGCTGCCCGGCTAGGGGCGCGGCGACCTTCTCGAGCCAGTCCTCAATGGTTCCGCACGATCGGAAACGATCACCCGGCGTGTTGAAGATAGCGTGTCCTACTGGCGCACCCTCGGGTGCGTAACTACGCTTGGCGCCATCAACGAAGACGCCGCCGTTCCAACCACAAGAGTCGTAGACAATCTCGTCGCTGTCATAGGTAAGATCACCTAGCTGCCTCTTGATTTCCGCTGCGCGCTCTCCGACCGCCACGATGCCTGAGTCGGCCAGCCGACCCATGCAGGCTGGAAAATTGGTGATAAGTTGCGATATCAATTCAAGATGCGATGCCTCGCCGTCGCTGATTTTAGCCATGGGATGGCCACGTGCTGAGCGAACGCCTCGCACGGTAATTCCTGAGTAGCGGCGCTTTTTCATGATCGTGTCTCCAAACCGAAGTTAGATGCAGTCTTCAAAGCGAGGTAGTGCCGCCCAGCGCAGATCCACAGAATCCACACTTTCCACGCTAAACGTCGGCAAACTCTCTGCTGTGTCTTTACAAGTTCTGAACTTACGCAGTCCACAGAATCCGTGAACAGCAACTCGCTAACCAGCGCAGATTGGCAGCTTACGGGTTCTATCTTGCCACGCACGACGTCTTTGCCGTTCCACGGCATCACCATTCGTGCACACTTTTAACGGGTGGGCTGGAGGCGTCCGTTGACCACGCGGAGTCCCCGCATGACGGAGATTGCCTGAATCGGCCACTGGTCGAAGAACAGCCGTTCTGCGGGACGCAGATGCTCAGGCAACGGGCGAGGGAAGGAGCGTTTCCGGTTGCCCGCGACGTTGCGAGCTGCGGGTTGCGACGGCCACTCTTCCTTCAACATGTAGAGGCAGAGATAGCCGATGTCGTAAAGCGGCTTGCGTGACCCTCGCGCTCGCTGTTTTACGGCATCGCGCTGGTCGTCAGGCCCCTGCTTGCACGAGCGGTACTTTCTCAGCTTCCGCAAAGCCCGGTAGGCTTCAAGCTCGCTCCCGGTTGCGAGACCATGCCAGTGGAACAAGAACATGCCTTCCACCTGCAGGTAGTCGCAGTCCAGGAACCAAGTTGACCAGCCGGGTCCCGTTAACCCTTGGCGCTTGCGTATGCGGTCGAGATCAGCTCGCAGCTGCCTGCCCCAGCGGCGGGGATCCACTCCTACAAGCTGATGCGGGCGAATAGCACCGCCGCGAAACGCCAAGGTTCCAAACGTGATCGGGACGCCCTGGCGCTGGGCGCGGTCGGCAAGCCGGTAGACATCGCTTCCGACGAGCAGTCGGACATAGCCTTGGCCGACATACGAGGCCCGGCTGATCGGTGCTTCCTCGGCCCGCTCAGCATATTGCAGGTGGTGCGCCAAAGCAGCGAGGTGGTCTTGCCCGGCGCCCGAGGACGCCTGCTCGGCCGCCTCTTTGATCCGTCTCGCTAGCTTCCGATCTCGGCGTTGACGTGACCGTAAGGAGCCGAAGTCAGCCCGCTGCGATAGGTCATACCGATCGCGGGGGCGGCCGAGATCGGAGAGTCCGGCGCCGGGCATCAGCGGTTCCACGCGCGACGCGCGTCCTCAATCCCACGCTTGATCAGTGCGTCGATGCTAGCCTTCAATACGAGCGTGCGGCGTCCGATCTTGACGGCCTCGACATCGCCCGACGAAATCAGTTCATAGGCTTTTGACTTCTTGATCCCGCATGCCTCGCAGAAGGCAGGGATCGTAACCGCAAGCTGTTCCATCTTAGGTCTCCCGCCGCCAGCGGATGCTGGCGGACGAGACTGGTTAAGCAGGGTCGATTGCGAGGTTCAGAGGGAAAGTCGATAAAAGGTTTCACCCTTGATCATCCACTTCTGGAAACTTGACGACGCGGATGATCTCCGAGGCGAGGTCGCTAAGAGCCTTATGTTCCGGCATTTGCCCCGTGCGAGTGTCGAAGTAATTGGACAACCACCGTGTGAGAGTGGCGCGCCGCCCTCGGGAGCTTGTTCCAAAAGCCGCGGCTAGGTCATTGCAGCGCGCCTCCTCAATCAACTGGATAATCGGCGCGCGCCAATCGATCTTCGGAGGTCTGCCCGGCTTCGATGCCGAAACGTGCAACTTCCGAACTACGTCGTAAAAGGGCCTTAGCCTCTCCGAAGCGCTGATCTCTGATCGCAAGAACTGAATGCCATATATCCGAGTACGAGATGGAATGGGTCGGATATTGTCTGTGATCACAAAGATGCCTTTGTACCAATCCCATCTAGCTACGTCTGCATCCCAGTCGACGCTGCCGGTCCACATGGCCGGTCCTACGAAAAACGGGTGCTCGAGGGTGAGACCTGACTTCAAGAGAACGCTCATCTCCTCGTGGACTGTAACCGGAGGGGCCTTGACGGTACAAGACGAGTGCCCGTAATCAAAGAAGGATTGAGCTTTACTCGCTTTCACGTTTAACTTGCCAGCTCTTAGGCAGCCGGCAATCGTTGGGCAGGTGAGATCCCCGAACTTGTCGGTAAGCTGGTCGACTGCATCAAGCGATGATAGCCATTCACCGTCGTAGCTGTTCATAGCGCTCCCCCGATGTAGTCTGACCAAGCAATCATCAAGTCACGTCTGCGCTCGATCGCCGTGCCGCGTCTATATGCTCGCTCGGTCTTGCTGGAAATTGTGTGGGCAAGCGCTTGTTCAACAAGTTCGCGCGGGTAGGACGTGGTGTCTCCCGCCCAATCTCGGAAGCTGCTGCGAAAGCCATGCACGGTAGCGTTGCCGACGTGCATCCGACGAAGTAGCATCGTCATCGCCATGTTGGAGCGAATGGCTCCTTGTAGCGTGAAGACGCGTTCGGTTGGCTGACCGCTACCTCGAAGGCTTTCCAACAAGGCGATCGCTGCCGGCGCGAGTGGAACTACGTGCTCGGCTCCCGCTTTCATCCGAGCGGCGGGGACTGTCCATAGCGCCTGCTCGAGATCTATTTCGTCCCACACGGCGCCTAACGCTTCGCCGCTCCGAGCAGCGGTCAGAATGGTGAACTCGAGACATCGAGCGGCAAGGGCGGTCCGTTCACGAAGCTCGACCATGAAGACTGGAACGTCGGCGAAGTGCAGGGCTTTGTGGTGGCCGCGCACCATCCCTCCCTGTCGTGGTAGAAGGACGGCTAAATGGCCTCGCAAAGCGGCTGGGTTCATGCTGTCGCGAGGCCGCAAACCACGGGCCTTTGCGGCGTCGAGGATCTTCTCGATTCGGCCTCGTACCCGGCCGGCGGTTTCCGCTTTTGTCAGCCAGATCGGTTGGAGCACCTCGAGCACCATGTCGGTATCGATCGCGTCAATGGACTCCGCCATCAGTCTTGATGCGTGGTCACGGAGCGAGTGCCGCCACTGCTGACGGTGCACCGGGTTCTTCCAGCCCTTCTCGACGCTGGTGATGTACGCTTCTGCGAACTCGCCGAACGTCGGGGTTTGCGGTAACGCGGCTGGCTCAGGCGGTGAAAGAACGGCCCGGGGATCGCTTCCAACCACCACGGCTTCGCGCATCGTCGCTGCGATCTCGCGCGCGCGGGCTAACGGTAACGACTTAGCAGCACCCAGACCGATCTCGGAGCGCGTTCCTCCGACACTCGACATGAACACCCAGGAGCGGGATCCTTGCGGCGTCACGCGTAGATAGAGACCGCCGCCATCAGCGTGGCGCCCGGGATCCTTCAACGTTGAGACTTGTCGTACAGTGAGCCGATTGAGTGCGCGAGCCATGTTTCCTCCGACCTCTACGGTGCCCACTCTCATGCCCACTTGCAACGCGGTTAATGGCGGACAGCCGCGGCTGATGATGGTAGCTCGCCTCAGCGAGCAAATGGCTACGTCTTCATGGCAAATGACTGTAAAACAACGGGAAGCTGTATATCTTCAGACGCTTAGACGTCGTCCTGAGTGCTGAGGTATAATCCCTCCGTCTCCGCCAGGACCTCTTCCGCAGGGGTTCGCAAGCGTCCACACGGATCGACATTTTCCTCTGATTTCTGACGATTAGCGGGCCGATTCGTTCGGACCCGTTCGCAGGCCTCCGCTTCTGGCGTGGTCCCCAAACGTGGTCCCGGCACGTCGAAAACGTGGACCCAGAGGTGATCATGCTCAACGATGCGAAGATCCGGGCGGCGAAGCCTCGGGACAAGGCTTATAAGCTGACCGACAGCCACCGGCTTTACCTACTAGTGAAGCCCGGCGGTTCGAAGCTCTGGAAATGGAGCTACTCCTACGACGGCAGGCAGAGGACGCTGCATTTAGGTGTCTATCCGAAGGTGTCGCTCGTCGACGCGCGGGTCGAGGTTTGCAGCGCTCCCGAGACGATCGTCTCGGCGCTCTCGGATGCGAAGAGCTTCGCCATGGAGGCGTTCGTTAAACATGGCTGGCCGGCGTCTTTCAGGGCCGCTGCCGTCAAAGTCAGTTGAAGCGACGCCTCGAGCCGGGTGGCGAGGTCTGCCAAGCGAAAGCCGACGGCCTGATGCTCGATGATCGGGACCGAGAAGCTCTTCCGCTCTTTCGCGTACGCGATCGCGATCTCCAAGGCTGCTCGCGCCATCCCGACGCTCTGGGCAGCGATGCCGATGCGACCCGCTTCCAGATTAGAAAGCGCGATCCTGTATCCTTCCCCTAACTCGCCAAGCAGGAGCTCATCTTCTACAAACAAATCCTCGAAACGCAGCGCAGCTGTGTCGGATGCCGCTTGACCGAGCTTGCGCTCGACGGAGTCGACGACAAACCCGGTTCGATCAGTCGGAAGGATAAAGGCAGAAATGCCGCGCTTGCCTGCGGCAGAGTCGGTGACGGCGAACACCATTGCCACCTTGGCGATCTTACCCGACGTGATAAACTGCTTGCTTCCGTTCAGCGTCCAGCCGCCATCGACTCTGGTTGCGCGCGTGCGCAATGCCGCGGCGTCGGAGCCAGCATCCGGCTCGGTCAAGGCGAACGCGCCGATCATTGCGCCGGTGATCAGGTCGGGTAGAAACCGCCTCTTCAGCGCCTCACTGCCGAACTTCAGCAAGCCCGAAACCAGCAGGCTGTTCTGGATCGACACGATCGTTGAAAGTGCTCCATCGGCGGCGGCAAGCTCAATCAACGCCAAGGCGTAGGAAACGTAATCGGCGCCGGCACCACCATGCGCTTCTGGTGCGATCATGCCGAAGAGACCCAGCGAGCCCAGTCCTTCAATCAGCTCGGTCGGATAACCGCGATTGGCTTCGAACTCGACACTTCGCGGCCGGATCTCCTGTTGCGCGAACGAGCGAACGGCGTCCCGCATCATGATCTGTGCTTCTGATAGGATCATGCAGCCCTCGTCATCGATGAATGCGGGGAGACCGTCGAACGACCGTAGCTCAGGTTAGAAGGCTGGTCTGCACCACGACCCAGCGCTGCCAGGCCGATAATCAGTGCCGAGAGGCAAGATCGCCGCTAAAGACCTTTTACTGAGTTCCAAACTGGATTGGGACTCCGATCCGGTCGCCAAGCTCGGTCATCGTATCCATGACGCTGTTACGATGGACGACGGCGTCGAACGCGGAGATCTGGTCCCAACTATCTCCGATGGTCTCCGGCGTGATGTCGGCCAGCGTGAAGAAGGCACCTGCGCTCTGCTCCAGGCGGACCGCCGAGATCCACCCGCCGCCGACTTCGAACAGCCCGCCCGTCTCCCGATGGCTATCGTGACATAGCCGCAGGACGAGAGGGCTAACGTATTCAGGCTGCAACCGCTCGAGGACGGCAGGCGGCATCACGCCGGCGGTGAGCTGCGACGCCGCAAGGGGAGCGATCGTGTTGACGACGATGTTGCGCGACGCTCCCTCAATCGCCAGGGTCTTGCCGAGGCCAACAATGCCGAGCTTCGCCGCCGAATAGTTCGCCTGGCCGAAGTTGCCGTACAGGCCGGCGGCCGAACTGGTGAACACGACGCGACCGTAGTTCGCGACGCGCATGTGGTCCCAGGCGGCGCGTGTCGTCCGGAAGCTGCCGAGCAGGTGGATCTCATAGATTGTCCGCCACTGATCGTCGGTCATCTTGTGAAAGGCCGCGTCGCGCAGGACGCCGGCGTTGTTGATGACGGCGTCGACCCGGCCGTAGACGTCCATCGCCTGCTGCACGGTCCGGCCGCCTTCCTGGACCGGATCGACATTGGCGATGGCGTCTCCGCCGGCTGCCCGGATCTCGGCCGCGACCTGCTCGGCCGCGCCCGTCGCAGGATCGGGCCCGTCGAGACCGCCGATGTCGTTGACCACCACGCGCGCGCCCCGCGCGGCAAAGGCCAAGGCGTGCGACCGGCCGAGGCCGTTGCCGGCCCCGGTGACGATCACCACTCTTTCGTCGAAGCGGAGCGTCATTGCGAGCCTCCCTGCTCAAGATTGCGGTGGCGGACGATCGCCTCACCCTCCAACGTGGTCCGGCCATCCTGAACCGCCGCGCGCAGCGCCACGCGCAGGCAGCCTTCGCCGTCGCGATCGAAGCGCTCTATGATTGTGCCCGTGCAGGTGACGACGTCGTGGACATGGGTGATCGACACGAACCGGACGTCGAGCGAGAGCAGATCGGTCTGACCAGCCCACTCGGTCACCGTGCGGGCGAGGACGCCGTAGGACAGCATCCCTTGCGCGAACACGTCCTTCTGCCCGGCCGCCGCCGCATAGTCGCTGTCGATGTGGATCGGGTTGTGGTCGCCCGAGGCGCCGGCGTAGAGCGCCAGCATTGCCCGCGTGACCGGGCCGAGGACGAGGTGCGGGATCGACGTGTCGGGCGTCATCGGGCTCTCCTTCAGGCCAGCCGGTGGATGAGGGTGGGCGTTCTCCGGATCAGTACGGCGGGGCGCGGCGCTCGCGCTGGGCGCGGGCGGCTTCCGTCCACCAGGCAAGATCGTCGGCGAAGCGCGGAAAGGCATGGATGAGGGCGGATCCGCCATCGCCCGCCGGCTCGCCTGCCGCATCAAAGGCTTGGCTGATGCCGCCCACCGCGATGGTGCTGGAGACGACCACCATGCCCATCTCGGACAGGATGCCGTGCCAGGCGAGCCCGGCGCGCGCGCCGGCGAAGCGACCGGCCGAGTAGCTGACGATCGCCGCGGGACGCCAGTACCATTCCTCCAGGAAGTGGTCGGTAAGGTTTTTGAGGCCAGGCTGGACGCCCCAGTTATACTCGCCGGTCGCGAACACGAAGGCGTCGGCCGTCCTGATCTTCTCCGCGAGCACCTCCAGCGCCGGCGGCGCCTCGCCCTTGGGATATTCCTTGTACATGCGATCGAGCATCGGCAGGTCGAGCGCTTTGGCGTCGATCAGCTCAGCCTCGGCGCCACGCTCGGCGAAGGCGCTGACCAGCCACTCGGCCAGGCGGATGCCCTGCCGGTCGGAGCGGTAGGAACCGTAGAAGATCAGGATGCGGTCGCCCATGGCGTGGTCCTCCGGTGCGAGTGTCGGATGAAGGCGCGGGACGATCAAGCGTCCCGCGCCCCATGGATCAGCCCTCGATGAAGGCGAGCAGGTCGGCGTTGATCCGATCGGCGTGGGTGACCGGCATGCCGTGGGGGAAGCCCGGGTAGGAGATCAGCTTCGCGCCCTTCACGATCTCGGCCGACATCCGGCCCGAGGTGGCGAACGGAACGACTTGATCGTCCTCGCCGTGCAACACCAGAGTCGGCACGTTGATCGCCTTCAGGTCATCGGTAAAGTCGGTCTCGGAGAAGGCCTTGATGCCGAGCGTGTGGGCGAGCGCGCTACCCGTCATGCCCTGCCGCCACCAGTTGAGCCGCACCGCCTCCTTCACCTCGGCCCCTTCGCGGTTGTAGCCGAAGAAGGGTAGGGTGAAGTCGTAGTAGAATTGAGACCGGTTGGCGGCGGTCTGCTCGCGCACCATGTCGAACACGTCCATCGGCACACCGTCGGGGTTGCTGTCGGTCTTGACCATGATCGGCGCGACCGCGCTCACCAGCACCGCCTTCCTGACCCGGCCGGGCTTGGCGCGGGCGACGTAGCGGGCGACCTCGCCACCGCCGGTCGAGTGGTCGACGTGGACCACATCCTTAAGGTCGAGCGCGTCGGTCAGCGCGATCACGTCGGCGACATAGGTGTCCATGTCATGGCCGGCAGCGGACTGGGTGGAGCGGCCGTGGCCGCGGCGGTCATGGGCGATGACGCGATAGCCCTTCTGGACGAAGAACATCATCTGCGCGTCCCAATCGTCCGAGCTGAGCGGCCAGCCATGATGGAACATGACAACGGGTGCGTCCTTGGCTCCCCAATCCTTGTAGAAGATCTCGGTCGAGTCGGCGGTGGTGATGAACGGCATGGCAGGTCTCCTTGGAGCTTGAGGGTACGCGGTACGGAAAAGGTGGATCAGGCGGCGTCGACGAGGACGATCTCGGCATTCTCGATCGCGGTGACGCGGAGCACCGCTTCGTCGGCGATGGCGGCGCCGTCGCGGGCCTCCAGCCGGGTGCAGTTGACCTCGACCGTGCCGATCGCGGGCACGAGGTAGCCGTAACGATCGGCGCCGAGCGGGTACTCGGCGGTTTCGCCGGCCTTCAGCGTGGCGGCGACGATGCGGGCGTCGGTGCGGATCGGCAGCGCGTCGTCATCATCCGCGAAGCCGCTCGCCAGCGTCACGAACTGGCCCGAGCGCTCGCCCTTGGGGAACGGCTTGGCGCCCCATGACGGCGCGTCACCACGCGTCTTGGGCTCGATCCAGATCTGGAAGATGCGGGTGGTGCCCGACTCCTTGTTGTACTCGGAATGGCGGACGCCCGAGCCTGCGCTCATCACCTGCACGTCGCCGGCCTCGGTGCGGCCGATATTGCCCAGACTGTCCTCGTGGGTGATGGCACCCTCGCGGACGTAGGTGATGATCTCCATGTCGTTGTGCGGATGCGGGGGGAAGGCGGGCGATCCTAACTCCGCGTTGACGCTCGCCATTGACCTTCTAGACGCCGCTGCGATCGAGATATTGCGGGCCGCTCAGCGGTACTCCTGCCGGTCATCGCCGACGGAACGGCTGGCTTCAACGCGATCTGCGACCCGATGGCGCAAGTGCTCGGCCGCGACCTCGACGGGGGACGGTTTCGGTCGAGATCACGGCTTCGACGAGGTGGACGCGGCGGAAATGCCGATGGAAAAAACGCGATCTGAAACTCGTCGGATTCGACCTCGATCGGTTCGTCTAACCGGGAGGTCCGGCGCTCTCTGCATGCAGTTCATGCGTGACCCAGGCGCAACGCACAGCTAGCTTCGTTTCCATGAGCAATCCTCTTGCAATCTCCGATCCGGGCCCGCCAACGGTGGTCGCATCGGGTCTGACCCTCGGTTGCTATCGGCGTCCCCTAGGCCGTCTCGTGATCGCACTTCTCGTTGCATCCGCGGGAGTTGGATTTAGACCAGAACCTGCCTTAGCGCAGGGCCTCGAACTTCAAGATTTCCGTGACGCGAAGACGAACACCTTCTCCTCAAAGGGGCACCCTAAAGCTGCTGGCTTAGACCTTTCTTTTAAGGTCCCTCGGGGCTGGCCGCCGACCGACGGAAACAGGGAGCACGTCGTAGTAAACTTTCGGAATGCCTCTGGAAGCGCCTACTGCAACCTGCTCATTGTCGACACGGGGCAAGCGATTAGCCGAGTGGAAGCCTTATCGACCTTCACGACTCAAGGTCTCCGTGATCTTGCTCCTCCAGGTACCGCCGTAGTTCAAGCTCGACCTACAACGTTGGATGGTCTTCCCGCCGGACGGATCATCTACACTATGCGTCAAAATCGCGCCGGCTTGGACGTCGGGGTCATAATGGCAGAGTATGTGACCACCTACTCTCAATGGCTCGTCACGCTCACGTGCGGGATCGGAGTGGTCGACGATCGCGCGCCATCGTCGCAGGCATTCGAGGCCTACCTGCCCGTCTTCACACAGATCGCGAATTCGCTCGTGATCCACAATCAGTGGGCGATCTCGAAACCCAGTTCCCGACGGAAATAGCGTGAAGTGGAACGAACAAGAATGGCGCGACGTCGAGCAGCAATGGCGGGCTGATGGGTTCTTGTCGGAGGCAGCCGACAAAGCCGAGAGCTCAATAACAAGCTCGCATGCCGCCTGGTTCACGCTCGCGGGACGCCTCAACAATGTCGGTCAGGCAGCATTCCTTGAGGGGTCGGTTAGGATCGGCGGTTTGGGAACCCATGACCCGTTACCTGTGGCTACTAGGCTCACCCTTCGCGCGCTTTCGACCTTTCAAGGGGCCGTGCTATTAAGCCGTCGCGGCATGGCGACAGAGGCATTTACGCTTGCCCGCAATCTTATGAGATCGCATTCTGGTTGGGCTACTTCGCGAGCGATCCGGGCGGGGCTGCTGAAGCATTTATCGACGACGAGAAGGCTAGCCGCCTCAGCGCTTTGAAGTTGGACCGGGAATGCGAAAAGCTGGGCATTCTTGAGTTAAGCAAGGCTGACCTTGATAGGATAGGACGTGAGATAGACGGCGCCGGGAAGATTGCCAAAGTTGACACGAAACGATTGCAACGCGGGGGCACCTCCTGGATCATTACAGAGTATACAAGATGCTTAGCATGAAGCATGCCCACGCATCCATTGGTAGCCTTTCGCGCTTCTCGATCAGGCACCGGACGGCACGGTTCGAGGCCATCTGATCGGTCCGGACGAGGCCTTGGCGGGGGAAGCGCTGCAATGCGCGTCGATCGCCTTCGGCATTTGCATAGCGATGTTTAGCCGGCTGGTTGACGGCACAACACAGGATGCGGCATTGCAAGAACTCCTGCTACTTACTGATAACCTTCGCAAGGCCGTCGAAAAATCAACGCTTCGTGAAGCCTCGGATGATCCACCTCGTTATCAGAAGTCCAAAGTAGGAAATTAGACCCACAAGTATCGCGCCAAGTAGCGCCGGGATTCCGTCGACCGCTATCGAGTAACATTCGAACCGCACGGTCGTAAGTGCATTGGTAGAGTGGAACGTCCCTGGGATGCAGCGCGCGCCCCATTCGGCTTGTTGCGCCGCGATCCATCGATCACCGTCCGTACCGAAAAGGTTCGCGCTGTCGTAAATTGCGGGATCGCCCAAGAGCAGAACAAACGCGATGATGCAGACTAGGCCTGTTGAAACGAGCCACAAACGCTCCCACCCATTCAGTCGGTTGAGACTCTCGGACCATCTGCTCATCCCGAGGTTGTATAGGGATCATCGCACCTCGCAAAGGCCATGTGTCATGGCCTGTCGGCGTGACTCAATCCGTCAGGATCGCGGAAGTCAGGCGGCCGACGTGCTCGGCACTCACCATCAACCTCCTCTAGGGCGCTGCGATTGAGACATTGCGGAGCACCATTGGGGGCCGCTCAGCCTCCTCCTGCCGGTCATCGCCGACGGAACGACTGGCTTCAATGCAATCCCGGATGCGATGGCACAGGTGCTCGGCCGCGAGCTCGATCTGCCCGTTATCGCGGGTGAGAGCGTCCAGACCAACAAGTCGGACACACCCGTGCCCCCGCCTTCCAGCGGTTGGTCACGCCAGCCATGTTCGATGGCGAAATGCAGCCCGGCTCCCTACGTCCTTGTCGACGACAATGTCGGGATGGGCGGCACTTTGGCGAACCTGCGCGGCGATATTGAGGCGCGGGGCGGGTCCGTCATCGCGATCACCACGTTGACAGAGAGCCACGAAGCTTTGGCACTTGCCCCTCCAGGCCTTGGCCTTATGCAGCGCCTACAACTTTAGTTAGATGCACTGCTCCGACCTCGTCGACGACCGTAATTTCCACCGGTCCGGGACCGCCGATCATCACGACGTCAGCGCTCTCGAACGCATCGTCTATGCTATCGAACGCCTCGGAACTTATAAGCTGCTTGCCCGGCAGCTTTTTCCAGAACACTGTGTATGCCATGCAACCTTCCTGTTGCCCATGCTCGTTTATACGGTCGAGGTCTCGAGGCGGCTTCCGTACCCCCAGAATTGCCAGCATGGGTCGTTCTCGATCCCAAGGCGTAGATTTGCCGGTTTCGAAGAGGTACCTGAGCGGAGGAGGCATTGGAAGTGGGAGCGACGTCGGAACAGGGTGAGATGCCGGAGGGTGTCTTCGATTGCCCTGCTTCAGAGGCCGCAGCACAAATCTCGCCGCCGAGACCGAGCGACTTGGAGCGTAATGCGCACAAGCTCTCAGCCTTGGAGCAGGAACGATCCAGCCTCGGCCCGTTGCGCCGGATCACATTCACAACGCGCTTTCTGAAAGAGCACTTTGCCGAAGATTTCGCCAGCCTTCTGAACCAAAAGGACTGGCGGATCGATGTTATAAATCGCGGCTCAGCCTACGAATGGTTCGTTACGGCAACAAGACTTATGGAACCGAATACGGAGAACGTCACAAACTGTGAAAGGTTCTTTCTCACGCACCCTGTTGTTACCCAGCCACATCATACTGGCGGTGCGTACTATCATGGTTGGAAATACCATGACAAGCAGGATGTTTCGTTCTCGCCGAGCGAGTACTTCGACATGGAGACGTTTGCGTCCGACCGTGCCGACGTTTTGTTCGGGATCGCGCTGGCCCAAGATCGTCTAAACGGTCACAAATGGACAACGAGGCCAGCGGCGAGGGCGCCTGCGTTCAAATTGCATCCGGGGGAGTTTATTCGGAGCGCCCGCGCCCGCCGACCTTCAAATCCGCATCCGACCGCTTCGGCTTTTTCTCAGTGGCTCTACTCGCTTTACTCAAACGTACATGGCAGCGCCGAAGATCGGCAAGATGGAAGGGATGCCGAGAGGGCTATTATGGATGCCCGGCTTCAAGCCTACAGCTCGATCGACTCCGATTGTGTGCGCCGCGATTACCCGGAGTGGTCGCTCGTGCATAACGGGCTGCACCTGCAAGATGAAAGAAGGCCGGGCTACCATGAAATTGCGACGCTACCGGTTGCCGGCCAACCACTCCGAGCATCGCCTGATCTAGTTTTCCGCAATGCGCGTACGGGTGAGTTGATCATTGTCGAGATCAAGCATTCGCGCATGCTTATTCCGGAAAATCTTTGGCCGAACGTCTGGGGGCAGCTTTGGTGCTATGCCCAAGTCGACATGGCACGTGATGCTCCGAAAGTGACAGTGGTCGGGGAAGTCTGGGGCGATGGTTGGGCAAAGCATAGTAGCCGACTTGTCTGCCTCCGCGCCAGCGTACGGCGCGATCCGCGTGCGTCGGCTTATGATCGGTTTTTCCGCACCTTGTTCGATATCTATCGTGGCGGTCTTTGAGCGGGAAGACACGGACCTGCGCATCGCTCCCATTTGAGTCGGTTCGTACGTTACGCTATCATCCGCTCGATGGCCGCGCCGATCTGCTCGGCCGCGTCTAAGACGTGCTCGTCATCAAGGTGCGCATAGCGAGCTGTGGATTGGTGGTTCCGATGTCCTAGCAGCCTCCCGATCATCGGCAGCGTTTCCTTGTTCATGGCCGCGTGGCTGGCGAAGGTATGCCGCAGATCGTGCAAGCGCACTTTCGGTAGCCCCGCCCGAGCGCGAAGGTCGTGCCAGTAGTGGGTCACGCCGCGGATGGGCTTCCGAAAACGCGCGTTCCAGAACAGCCAAGGCACGTTCTTGAGCCGGGGCAGCGTGTCGATCAGCGCCCGCGCCTCGTCACCCAGCCATACGGTTCGCGGGCCGGTCTTGCTGTCCCGCAGGTTCAAGCGGTTGCCGCGCACGTCCTGCCATTGCAGGCCCAGAACCTCACTTACGCGGCAGCCGGTAAGCAGCAGCAGGGTAATAGCGGTCGCCATGACTGGCTTGACCTTGTCCTCTCCCCCGCGCTCCTCGGCCAGCAACCGCCCGAGCCGTCCCATCTCCGCGGTGCTCAGGAAGCGCTCGCATTGCCGCCTGCGATTGAGCCGGACCGCGCGGCATGGGTTGGTGTTCTCCAGCCGGTAGCCCCACGCCTCTGCCTTGTTCAGCATGTTGTTCAGGATGCTCATGACGCGGTTCGCTGCGCCCGGCCCGGTGCGGTTGTTCAGGTCTGCGAACCACTTGGTCACGTCCGCCTCGTTCAACGCGTCGATGAACACGCCGGGGAACGATCCGTCGAGGTAGAGCGCCCGATATGCTGATTGGCGAGAAGCCGGCAAGCCCGAGCTGGCTTCGCTTCATCATCGAGGATCCGCGCGGCTCTGGGCACCAACAGATGGCGGTGCCGCTTTACGACGACGATGGCCCAGCTTGGATCGAGCTCGGTCGTGAGACAGGGGTCGACCTGGCGCTCGTGCGGCTGATCGACGCTCCGCGCTTTGCCCTACCTTTGACCCAGAGCTTCGCGCGAACTGCGCAAAGCGTGCCATGCAGCGGCGAAGATGTGGTGATGGTCGGTCACCCCTTCCCGCTCGGCGAACATGCCTCCTCACCGATATGGAAAAGCGGCCTGATTGCGTCCGAGCCCGACCCAGCCGGTGCAAGACCCTGGTTTCTTATTGACGCGCCGGGGACTCCCGGAATGTCCGGATCCCCGGTGTACCGACGCGTAGCGACCCCGGCCACAGATGTTGGCAGAGGCCACTCTCCGTACCTTGAACTCTTGGGTGTCTATGCAGGCGCTGTGGGTGACAAGGCGCTCGACGCCTTGCGCCTCGGCCGAGCCTTTCCAATCGGGTTAGTCGAAGATCTCCTGCGCCGGGGCGTGCGTGGCTACAACCCGTTTCCCCCCGAATCTTGAGCCATAACACCAGCGACCTGCGGTATGGGCGATGCAGTGCTCGGTAGCGAGGTGCCTTCCCTTCAGCACCTATGATCGGCGGTTTCGTCTAACGTGCTCAAGCCTATCGGTGCGCCATTGCCTTATCGTACCCAATTCAGAATACATCGGTAATGCGAGTGGGATCAGAAGAGGCTGTAGAAAGAGGCGGATCGCGTCCGTGCGCTTCTGTGAAAGGTCGGTCGCGTGCCACGACTCACGGCCCGAGCTTCCTGCGCTGGGCGGGCAGCAAGCGGAAGTCGCTTGCTCTGCTGGGCTCGAGCTATCGCGATCCGACTCGGCACTATGTCGAGCCGTTCGCGGGCTCCGCCGCGCTCTTCTTCGAGCTGGGCCCGATGGTCGGGACGCTCGGCGATCTCAACGGTCACCTAGTCAACGCGCTGCGCCAAGTCCGCGACCATGCGGCCGAGGTCCATCGACGGCTGCTGGCTTACGAGCGCAGCCCGGATGCCTATTACGCGGTCCGCAATCGGTTCAACGAAGGGTCGCGTTTCGGGATCGAGGCCGCGACTGATTTCATTTATCTGAATCGCAACTGCTTCAACGGCCTATGGCGGACCAACCTCGCCGGTTCGTTCAATGTGCCTTTTGGCGGCCACGAGATGGGCGGCTATCCGCCGCTCGAGTTGTTCCAAGATTGCGCAAAGCTGCTGCGCTGCGCGAAGCTACGTCATCAAGATTTTCGCAAGACGATCACCTCCGCAGGGGCCAGTTCCTTCATCTATGCTGACCCACCATACTTCACCGCCAGCGAGCGAGTTTTCGTGGAGTATGGCAAGCGCTCGTTCGGCGAGGAGGATCTCAGCGACCTGGTTCGCCTTCTCGTCGAGGCCGAACAACGCGGCGCTGAGATTGCGCTTACCTATAATGAAGCCATGCCGGTACCGGCGATACCGTCGCATTGGCATGTCCACAGCTTCTCCGTTACCCGCAATGTTGGCGGATTTCGTGGGAGTCGTAAGCAGCATGGCGAAATCCTTTACACCAGCTTCGAACTTCCTGGCGTTCTAGAATAATGGCGCGCTTCCTAATCTTGAGCGACATCCACGCCTGCGAAGACGATCCGGCTTCTCCGCAGGCGGCCTCCTATGTCAGCAGCTTCAACTCGGCGGCGACAGCGCGCCTCGATCCGCTCAGCGACCTTGCCCGGCTCATCAAGGATGACGCGCTGACCCCGGACTATATCCTTTGCGCCGGGGACATCACAAACCGATCAAGCCCGACGGCGTTCAACTATGCTTGGGGACGGCTACATGCCCTTGCTGACGCCTGTGCCGGTCGTCTCGTTGCAACCGTCGGCAACCACGATCTCGATTCTCGTTTCATTGCGAACAAATTCGACCCACGCGGCTATGCGATGTCGCTGCAGCCAACCATTCCGGTAGCGGAACGGCTGCCCTTTCTCGAGTTCTGGGCACAGAATTTTACCGTTCTAAGCTTCGACGATTGCAACATCGCGGTGCTGAACACCGCAGCATATCACGGCATTGGTAAGGACATAGAGAACGAGATCGAGCACGGCCGGATCAGCGACGTTACGCTCGAGAAGCTCGAGCAGGAGCTCGCTTCCGTTAAGGCAAGGGCGACCAACATATTGCTATGTCACCATCATCCAATACACGGCGACGTAGGCGACCACGACCTCATCGGTGTCACTCGGGGAGGCGAGAAGCTCATCGACATGCTTGGTCGCGCCTCGTCTCCGTGGATCATTGTTCACGGGCACAAGCATGTCCCAGACCTTTTCTACGGGCATGGCGGCGGTTCAAACGCCCCTGTAGTGCTTGGTAGCGCCAGCTTTAGCGCGCAGGTCAACCGGGACGCTCAGAACAAGAACCCCAATCAGGTTCACCTCTTGGTTACGGACCCGCAAGGCGCCATCGCGGACGGTCTGACCTATGCGGGCTCGGTGCTGAGCTGGACATGGCAGGCGGGTGTTGGCTGGTCCAAGGCTAAAGGGGCGCACGGCCTGCCATTCATGACCGGATTCGGCTATAAGGCGAGCACGTGCGTGCTTGCCCAGAAGATCGATTCGCTTTTGCAGGCCGGGGCTACGAACCATCTCGGCTGGAAAGAAGCTCAGGAAGCCGTTGCGTCGATCGGCCGCCTTGTTCCGGCGGACTTCCGATCCTTTCGCGACGCCCTCCGCAAGCTGGATCTGATGATCCTCAGCGACGATGAAGGAGAATATGCGCAGATTGGACGGCGGGCATGACCGTATTACTCGAGTTCAATGCGCGCCCGGTGCCCCCGTCGGAGGTCGCGCGTTCCTTCATTCCGCCCGAGCGCCACTTCGCGGCGCTCCTGACTCGGAACCACACCCTAATTTTGGGACCTAGGAGCAGCGGGAAGACGACGCTGCTCAAGATGCTGACTGTGCGTGCGCTAAGGAATTGGGCCCACGCCAAAGCTGAAACTTATGCCCGTCAAATCGGGTTCAACGCTGTTTTTATCCCCGCGGATGTAGCTTGGGGCAAGCAGATCGAGGCTCTCGAGCACGGAAGCGAGAACGCCAACCGGAAAGAAGCGGCGTTCGTTCTTCACACGTTGAGAGCGCTGATCCATGCTATGCGTGAGGCGGTCGATCTTGCTCGGGCCGGCGCTCCGCCGCATCTACAGCATCTCGCGGTCTCGCTCAGTGCATCCCAAGAGGAAGGCGTTGTCCGCCTGATCACCGGCAGGCTCAAGATTCGTCCGGTCATCAACAGTCTTCTAGGTGTGGAGAATGCGCTTGAGTCGCTTCTCGACGAGATTAACAGCGGAGAGTCTGATCAGGCCTTTACTGTCGAAACGCTGCCTTCCAAGGTTTCGATTATCGTGTCTGCCTTCAATGGTATGGCCGGAAACGACGACCGGCGCTGGGCGTTATTGTTCGACGAGATGGAGATTGCGCCAACCCGCATCAAGTCGTTTCTCCTGTCCAGTATCCGGAGCTTCGACGAACGTATAATCATAAAGCTCGCGCTTGCTCCGTTTATGGAAGATGCGGGATTTGAGCGTACGCCGACATCACCGCAGCCGCTACATGACTATCAGACCATTCAACTCACATATCCAAATAAAGAAGATGCAAATCAGTTCAGTAGCGAGCTGTTCCTTAGCACATTTCTTCGTCTTGGTTATGAAGTCTCATCGCTCTCAAGCGTTTTCGCGTTGCCACCTGGCGGCACGGGCTTCGGTCGTCGTGGAACTACAAAACGGCGAGACTTGCCCCCTGAGTTTTTGTCGCTTGCCCAAAAGGACGAGAGTTTCCGTGCCTATATGAGTGAAAGGGGGCTGACATCGCAAAAGTACAAGTTCGTTGAAGTAAATGTAGCCCAGGATATTCGCAAGGTTCTACCGATTGTTATTGCTCGCGATTATTATATTCGGAGGTTCGAAAGGAATCACACGTCCTTTCACCGGTCTCGGAAGTCGCACGTCCTTTATGCGGGTTATCCGTCAATCGTTGATGTGACGGAAGGAAATCCACGCGCTATCCTCACGCTTGTTACCCCGCTCGTTCAACACCTCAATCGAAGTCTCAAGGGTGGAGTGCCCCGCAAGATCTCTAGTGCGCTTCAAAGTCAAGCAATTAGCCGGATCGAACTTCTGTTAACGTCTCTCCTTCAGGTGATCCCACTTGACTTCGGCGGCTTCGAGCCAGGCAAGGGCCTGCTCGACTTCGTCGACCAGATCGGCCGAGCATTCGAAAATCGGCTCATCCGCCAGCCGTTCCGCACTGACTATGTCGGGACTTTCGTCCTTGACGAAAACGTAAATCGCACGATTGTGAGTGCGGTTGGCAAGGCGTTAAACGCGGGAGCGATCATTCATGTCCCTTATCCCGAAAGCGGGCCGGACATCCTGCTGCGGGGCCTAGTCGGGCAGCGCTTCCGCCTCTCCTACTCGCTCGCGCCCCGTTATCGTTTGCTGCTGACGCTAGGCGATCGGCTATCCCTATCAAAGCTGCTTTTCGAGGAACGGGGCGTGAGCGTGAAAGATGATCAAACGTCGCTTTTTGAGGACATCGAGGAGCAATGACCGTAAACGAGACATCGGGCGCTCCGACATCGTTCAAGTTTGACGTCGCCGTCGCGGCCATCGGCTATGAGCAGCGGTGTCGCTACGTCGTCGGCCAAAAAAACGTGACCGCTACACGCGCAATCGGCCTCGAGTTCGGCTTTCTTCGGGAGGCGTCCTTTGCGAGCAATCTCGACTTTTTCCGGGCGCGCGGCTGGGAGATCCATAACGCGCAGGGTGCGGCGTGCTTCGACGTGCTTGTCGCCGCGATTGTGGAGGCGGCGGCTGAGGAGCGCGCGGTCAGTGTCTTCGTCGATATATCTGCGATGTCGCGCGAGATGATGGCTAATATCGTGCTCGCCCTAAGTCGAGCGCGATCGCAAGCGACTATCAGGTTGAGCGTCGCCTATGCTCCTACACAATATGGGATTTCATTTCGTTCGGCTCCCATCCGGCTAGCTGCGCCGGTGAAGCCGGAGCTCGCAGGCTGGTCATCCCGGCCTGATAAGCCACTGGGCGTAATCATGGGGCTGGGATGTGAACCTGGGCTGTCACTCGGCGCGCTTCAGGTGCTCGAGCCGAACAAGGCTTGGCTTTATTCACCCTGTGGTTTCGACGAGCGGTTCGCGGACGCCCTCAAAGCGTCAAACGAACATATCGCCGATATCTTTGACGTAACTGAGTTCGACTACGAAATCAGCGAGCCAAGCTTAACGAGGGGTCGTATTGAGGCGCTGCTCAATGCTCTTGAGGGCAGTTTTCGCATCATCTGCATCCCTTTTGGACCCAAGATTTATGCTTGGTTAATTCTCGCAACGGTGGTTTTCCAAGCGCGTCGCGGCGTAGGGGTTTGGTCATTTAGCTCACGTGACCAGGCCGAGGTCGTGGACCGACCCGTCTCTGGAGAAACTATCTGGTACAACGTAACCGTGGGCGCTGCACAATTTCAACACGCGTTCGATGCTTCTGCTTGATGACCAGTTTCGGAGTAAGCCGTCGATACCGTGATTGCTGACGTGCCCTTGCCCATTAGCTGATCGCCCGAGGGAAAGTCGGCAGACCAATATTGTTCGAGGTGTGCATCAAACCCCAACGCCGGTAAGATGCAGCACGCCCTTGCCCGGAAGCTCTACCCGCAGCTCCAGCGATCCACCCGCCGCTTCGACGAAGCGGCGCAGGGTCGACAGATACAGGTCGGTCTGTTTCTCGATCTTGTGAACCGACGGCTGCTTGATGCCAAGGCTCTCGGCGATCTGCTCCTGGCTGCGTTCTGCGAGCACGCGGAAGGCTTTCAGGCCCTCCACCTCCGCGATCAGCTCGGCCGTGCGCGCCTCGACCTTGGCGCGGTCTTCGGGCGTCATCGCCGCCTTGATCTGCTTCAATGTCCGACCCATCGTCGTCACTCCTTCCGCGCGGCGAGGGCCGCAAGGTGATTGTCGAACCGGCGATCCGCTTTCGCGATCAGCGCCGTGTAGAACCGCTTTTGCGCAACACCGGCTTTATCGCCGGCCACGAGGACGATCGCCTCGCGCTGGGGATCGAAGGCGAACGCCACGCGCCAAACACCGTTCGCCGCTGCAAAGCGTAGCTCCTTCATGTTCGCATGCCGTGACCCGGCCAGCGTATCCGCGTGCGGACGGCCGAGCCTTGGCCCATACTCCTGCAGCAACCCCGCCATCGCGATCAGCTCTTTCCGGACGGCTTCGGGTAGCGCATCGAACTCGGGATCGAATTCGTCGTGCAGGGCGACCGTCCAAGCCATCTCCAGCTCTATAGCCTTCGGGCTATAAGATTGTCTATAGCTTTCGAGCTACACCGGCCCTTGAGGAAGTGCGTGCGAATCGAAGGATCCTTGGGTATCCTACTGCGGTGGATTGCGGCGCACGTGGACGTACTAAATTCCGCGTTGGTGGGAACGATTGTTGGCCCGCGCTGATGCTACCGATAAATATGTGTTCACGATCAGCAGCTTAAGACGCACGCTCGCCAGCCTCCGTCTCCGCCAGCTGACGATCCTCCGCGAACCACAGCGGACCGTCAAGAACCCGGTAAATTGCAACGATAACACAAGGTTGAAATTTATTTTTCGACCGTGCTGGTTCGCGGTTGATCGCCGCAAGCCGCAGCCACGACTGGGAACAGGATTGGGGGTCTATATCGCCTCCCCGGCTTCCCATCTGAGCATGCGAAGGTCGTGATGACGCGCAGATTCAGCAACAAGCTTGCCGCCAAGCAGGTGACCGCGATTACCCAGCTAGGCAAGCATTCGGATGGCAATGGCCTTTACCTGCTGGTGAAGCCCAACGGCAACCGATCCTGGATCCTGCTCCTTATCGGTGGCGGACAGCGCCGCGAGATGGGGCTGGGAACGCCCGACGTCGTATCCCTGGCGGCCGCCCGCAAGCTCGCCGCCGATGCAAAGGCGGCGTTTGCAGAGGGCCGCGATCCTATCGCCGAATGCGCCGAAGCGCGTCCTAAGCCGGCAGAGCCGGTCGCGGTGATCCTACCAGGACCGAAGCGCCGCAATCGGCCGAGCAGCGGGATTACCTTCTGGGACTTCGCCGACAAGCTGGTCGACGAGATCGAGGACGGATTTCGGAACGACAAGCATCGCAAGCAGTGGCGGGCGACCTTGACGACGCACGCAGCCAAGCTGTGCGACATGGCAATCGCCTCCATCGGCACCGCTGATGTCGTGGCGACCTTGCAGCCGATCTGGCTCAAGGTGCCGGAAACAGCTCGGCGGGTCCGTGGCCGGATCGAGCGGGTGCTCGATGCCGCTCGTGTCGCCGGTCATCGGGAGGGCGAGAACCCCGCGCGCTGGAAAGGGCACCTCGAACTGATGATGCCGAAGCAGCTCAAGTCGAAGGGTCACCATGCCGCGATGCCATACGCTCAGGTGCCGGGCTTCTACGGCAAGCTGCTAGTGCGACAGGCGACCGCCGCGCGCGCTAGAATTTGCGATCCTCACCGCCGCCAGAACGGGTGAGGTGATCGGAATGACATGGGGCGAACTCGATTTGCAGGCCAAGCTTTGGACGATCCCAGCCATGAGAATGAAGGCGGAAGCCGAGCATTCAGTGCCCCTGACGAGCCGCGCCATAGCGTTGTTGGCAGCAATGAAGCCGAAAAACCCCGAGCCGCATCGGCTGGTATTCGCAGCGCAGCGCGGCGGCGCCCTGTCGAATATGGCGATGTCCATGTTGCTGCGGCGCATGGCGATCGAGAGCGTCACTGTGCACGGCTTCCGCTCGTCATTCCGTGATTGGGCGGGCGAGGAGACCAACTTCGAGCGAGAGACGGTGGAGATGGCGTTGGCGCATACTATCGGTAGCAAGGCCGAGCGTGCCTATCGACGCGGCCGGGCTCTGGCGAAGCGACGCTCGTTGATGGAGGCTTGGGAGGCATATTGCATCAACGGTGCCGCAGACGAAGAGTTTGCAAGCGCGGATCGTCGCACATCTGCGCGTCCGACTGATCAACACCCAGCATTAGAGGAAAGGCAGAGGAAGCCTTCATGACAGAGGGCGCGACCAACGTGAACACTGCAACCGCGGAAGAGCTGGATGCCGTGCCGGGACTACACGGGCATGGGTTCGAGATCGTGCGCTACCGCAGCTAGCGCGGCGGCTTCACCAATCTACGTCAGCTCGAGGAAGTGCCTGGGCTCGCCGGAAAGGTGGACGGCAGCGCGGCGGCGCTAACGGTTGACGGTAGCTGAGTCCGTCCGGTCCGCGACGCTGGGCAACGGCCCGGTCCAGAACTGTGTCCCGATCGCCGCCCGGCGGCGCAGGTTCGGTGATGATCAGCGCCGCCATACCTGGACCGCCATCATAGTTCGCCGCGCTCCGCTCGAACGAATCGGCAAGCGCTGCGGGTTCTACGTCGGGCATTTCGCGCAGCATGTCATCCGCTTCGCTGCGGGCCCAGAACTCCGGTGTGTCCCACAGGCGGCTCATAGCGCGAGGGCCGGCTGGCGAGTGGAGGCGGCAATCTCCTGGATCGAGAACGTGCCCGCTACGGGCGTGCCGATCAGTTCGTCCAACGGCACTGCGCCATCGAGCCACTGCACGACTTGGGAGCGCCGGATGATCGCGCCATGCCGGTCCTGGTAACGCGCGACCTCCGGATTGGCGGCGACCGTGATTACGCGGTAGCAGAGCGGCCATCCGGCCATTGCAGGTTCCCACACCCCGGAGAAATGCTCGCCGTTCTCGAGCGCCGCCCGATAGCTCTTGTCAGCGACGGTTATATGAAACTCGCTGACCGGGATCAGGCAACGATGGCTCGGAAACGTCTGCCCTTCGGAGCGAACGAACCGATAGGTGACGCCGCCGCCAAACCGCGGATCGGAGCCCCATGTCGCTTCGACCATCTCGATTTCACTGGCGTCGTCCGGATTTCGCCGGATGATGACGCGCCGTGCTCCAAGGGGTGCATCGGGATTGAAGGGCGTCGGCGTGGGCGCGGCAAGAACATAGAAAGAACGACGCTGAGTCGCAAGATGGAGCGGAGCTGCGATGTGCAACAACTATCGGCTTGAGGTCGACGTCGCCTCGATCGCCGAGGACTTCGCCGACCTCAAGATCAAGATCAGGTTCCCCGAAGGCACACCCAACGTCGCGGCGCGCGAGGATATTAAGATTAGCGACACCGCACCGATCGTCAGAAGCATCGATGGCGAGCGGGGTGCCGGCGAACTGCTCAACCGGCGATGGAGCTGGCCGTCACCAGGGGGCAAGCCCGTCTACAACTTCCGTTCCGAGGGACGACAGTTCGACCGCGGGCGCTGCTTGATTCTGACCGATGGCTTTTACGAGTTCACCGAACCGATGCCGGGGCAGAAGCGCAAGACCAAGTGGCTGTTCACGCTCAAGGATCACAACTGGTTCTGCATCGCTGGCATATGGCGTGCCGTCCCGCAAGTCGGCGAGGCGTTCACGATGCTGACGATCGAGCCCGGCGAGGACATGGCACCGTACCATTCCCGCCAGATCGTGGCGCTGCCGCGCGAGCATTGGGCGGATTGGCTTGATCCAGCTGTACCGGCTGCTGACCTGCTCCGTTCCTTGCCGAAGGGCAGCCTCGCCGTCGACCGCGCTTTCCCGTCACTCGCGGGGAAGCGCCGAACATAAAGTGGCTAGCAAGCGGCTTGACCCAACCGCCTTTGCGCCGGAACATAGAGCGAACACAGAATAATTGTGAGTCGCGGTGCCGGATCCCGTTCCCACGATTGCCGAGCTGCGTGCGACGCTCCGCGCGATCGAGGGCGATGTGCGCGATCGGCCGGTTCTGCCGTTCGCCGTCGCGCCGCTGGATCGACGTTTGGCCGATGGCGGGCTGCGTCTCGATGCGTTGCACGAGGTGGCGTCGCGCGGCTCGAGTTGGGGTGACGACGCTGCGGCGGTGCTGTTTGCGGCGGGCGTCGCCGCACGGACGCGCGGGGACGTGCTCTGGATCGTGCGCTCGCGCGACCTGTTCGCGCCGGGACTCTATCAGGCGGGTCTGGAACCCGCCCGTGTAATCTATGCCGAGGCCCGCGACGACGGCGAGTTGCTCGCCCTCCTTGAAGAGGGTCTGCGGCATCGCGGCCTTGGCGCCGTTGTCGGTGAGGCGAAGCGCGTGACAATGGCCCAAGCGCGCCGCCTCCAGCTCGCGGCGGAGGGCGGCGGGACGGTCGCGCTGCTGCTGAGGCGTCCCGCGCGCGGCGGCGCTGACCCGATGCACGCGCCCTCGGCCGCCGTGACCCGCTGGCGGATCGGCCACGCGCCGTCCGCACCGGTGCCGTGGGATGGCTTGGGCCGGGCGTGCTGGCGCATCGAGTGCGTCCGTCAGCGTGGCGGCGATCTTTTTGAACTCTTGGTGGAGGGCTCCGATGAAGCGGGTCGCCTCGCTCTACCTGCCCAGCTGGTCGATCGACCGGCTGCGCAGGATCGAGCGCCGGCACGCGCCGTCGGCTGAAGCCGACGCGCGGCCAGCATATCAGGCGTTGGGAGCGGATGCCGCTGCCGAGTGCGCGCATCACTGCTCCGTGCCGAAGGAGGGCGGCTGGCGGCCGGGCGCGCGCTGGGCGCGGACCAATTCGTCTGGCGGCGGCAGCGGACTCGCGGACACGCGCGGGCAGGTCGAGGGGGCAATCGAAGCATTGCCCGCGCACCGTCGACCGCCGCAACGCGAGCTTGGCCGGACCAGTGAGGCCGCCGAGAATCCATTCCGTCGAGGTTTGAGCCGCCCGCCCGAGGAACGGGTAGGCGTTTCCAGCCGAGACGGCGTGATCGTGCAGCGCCAGCAGCGCTTGCACCGAGGGAAGCTCGTTGGAGAGATCGGCATAGTGCGTTCCCGGAGGACAGGCTCGGGCGATGGGCAGAGCCGTGCTGGTGAACGGGCCGATCATGTTCAGCACGAGGGCTGGTCGCTCCCGCGCGATCATCCCGGCCGTGTCCGTGAGCGATCCCGCCACCCTGATCGTGGCGCCTTCACCGAGTTGTTCGGCCACCCTGTTGAGCCGGGCGGCGTCGCGGCCGACCAGCACCAGCGAATGGCCATTGGCGGCGAGGCGTGCTGCGACCGCACGACCGGTTCGCCCTGTGGCGCCGAGAATCCAGATCGTGCCGGTGATCATCATGCGAACCTTCCGATCGGCTTCACCGGGATGGGCGGCCGGAAAGCCTGCTCAGGCGGTAGGAGCCTCGCAGCGAACGGCCCATGCGTGATACGGCGAGTTTCATGCTCGATCGTTCGAACTTCGCGGCTGATGCGCTTTCCGACATCCTGTCGCTGCTGAAGCCGCGCAACGTCGCCTGTGGCGCCGTCGATACCGGCGAAGCCTGCATCGCCTTTCCGGCCGGGAACGGGATCAAGTGCCACGCGGTGATCGCCGGTGAGGCGTGGCTCGCCGTCGATGGAGACACGGGCCCGCTGCGCCTCGAAGCCGGGGACTGCTTGATCCTGCCGCATGGACGCCCTTACCGGCTCACGAGCGACCTCGGGGCCTCGCCGGTGGACTATCGCGTGATCCTCGCGGGCCGTTCTCCAGGACACATCACGTCATGGAACGGCGGCGGACGGGCCACGATCGTCAGCGCGGCCTTCACGATCGAAGAGCGCTGCGGCAACCTGTTGCTCGATATGTTGCCAGCTGTCGCGCACGTACGTGGGGATGTCGGCAGCGAATTGCGTCGGTCGTTGCAGCAGATGATGGGGAGCTCCGCAAACCGCAGCCCGGCGGCCGGCTGATAGTCGAGCATCTGGCGACAACCTTGCTGGCGTAAGCGCTGCGGGCCTATGTCGCGCATCGCGAGAACAGCGCTGCCGGATGGCTGTTCGCCCTCAGGATCGGAGGATAGGGGCGGCGATCAGCGCCATGCATACAGAGCCGGCGCGGCGCTGGACGGTACAGGGGCTCGCCGAACACGCAGGCATGTCGCGCACCAGCTTCGCAGTCCGCTTCAAGAGGCGCGTGGGCTCCTCACCGATGGAATATCTGACGCGGCTACGGATGCTGCTCGCCAGCGATCGACCGGCAACGTCCGATCAGGCGATTTCCGTGGTGGCGGAGGCCTTTGAATACGAGTTCGAAAGCGCCTTCAGCAGTGCGTTCAAGCGCCATCTCGGCTGCTCTCCCCGCCGATTTGCAACTGGCGCAACTCGGAAAACTGATTTCAAACAGCGGGCAGCAGCTCCGCCTACCTGAACTTTGCGGTATGGACGATGCTGGATCCGTTCCGCGACCTTCGGCCATTCGGGCTATCGGGCCAAGAGCTGGGCTACCGTCCGCGGTCGTGGTGTAATTTCCCGGGGTAGATGATGGTGTATGCCGGGGCGGGGCCGAGGCCTTACCCCGGCGTCGGCGTCTCGGTGGCCACCGGGCTCATCGGTTAAGGTGGAAGTATCGAGCTTCACCGCACCCGAGGAGTTGTTCCCGATGACCGACGACAGACTACCGCTTGCCGAGCTGATGGCGAAGACCGGAGACGGCGACTTTCTGCGCAGCGTTGCCGAGAGCGTGCTGCAGATCATCATGGAGGCCGACGTCGACGGCCTGATCGGCGCCGGCCGGCACGAGCGATCCGGCGAGCGCAGCACGTGGCGCAACGGCTATCGCGACCGCAGCCTGGATACGCGGCTGGGCACGCTCAACCTCAAGATCCCCAAGCTGCGCACCGGCGCCTACTTCCCCGGCTTCCTCGAGCCCCGCAAGACGGTGGAGAAGGCGCTGGTCAGCGTCATCCAGGAGGCGTGGATCGCGGGCGTCAGCACGCGCCGGGTGGACGAGCTGGTGCAGGCCATGGGGATGTCGGGCATCTCCAAGTCGAGCGTGTCCAATCTGTGCAAGGACATCGACGAGCGGGTAAACGCGTTCCTGAAGCGTCCGCTCGCCGGCGAGTGGCCGTATCTCTGGCTGGACGCCACCTCCTCAAGGTGCGCGAGGGCGGTCGCATCGTCTCGGTCGCCGCCATAATCGCCGTCGCGGTCACCACCGAAGGCAAGCGCGAGATCGTCGGTCTGCACATCGGCCCCAGCGAGGCGGAGCCGTTCTGGTCGACCTTCCTGCGCGACCTGGTGAAGCGCGGGCTCAAGGGCGTGAAGCTGGTCATCTCCGACGCGCACGAGGGCCTCAAGGCCGCCATCACCCGTGTCGTCGGCGCCACCTGGCAGCGCTGCCGCGTCCACTTCATGCGCAACGCGCTGGCGCATGTACGCTGGGCGGGACAACACGCGGGTCATCGCCGAGCCCCAGCTGTGCAGGACCGCGGTGATGCCGATGCGGGCGCCAAGATGACGTGGGTCGGCGGCGATGGTCGTCATCGTCTCGGACGCGGCCTGGAACAGCAGGCCATAGACCGCCGCCTTGTTCTGGAGGGCGATGTCGGCGACCTCGGCCGGCAGCGTGAACACGACATGGAAGTAGCCGACCGGCAGCAGGTCGGCCTCGCGCTCGGCGAGCCAGGCGCGCGCGGCCGCACCCTGGCAGCGCGGACAATGTCGGTTGCGGCAGCTGTTATAGGCGACCCGCCAATGCCCGCAGTCGGTGCAGGCCTCGACATGCCCGCCCACGACGGCGGTGCGGCAGTGTTCGACGGCCGACATCACCTTGAGCTGGGCAAGGCTCATGTGCCCCGCATGCGCGGTCCGGTATGCGGGACCGGCGCTGCGGAAGATCTCGGCGACCTCGAGCGAGGTGCGCAACGTCGCTCGGCTGGCGGGTGCCTTCGCCTCCATCAGCGCCATCAGCTGGTCAAGCGGCCCCGTCACCGCGCGGATCGTGCGTGTCGCGACCTTGGTGTAGAGCGCGGTGGTCTCGAGCTTGCTGTGCCCGAGCAACACCTGGATCACGCGGAATGGCTTGGCTCTTCGGGAGTACCGTCATGGCCTCCAATAATCTTGACGGTATCGCCGTGCTGAGCCGAGCGCAAGTTTGCAACGTACTGTCTCCGATATCGTCAGCGCCATTCGCCTAACCGCGAATGATCCCGATAGATCGCGACAGATTATCTCGATTCCAACGACTTGATGCGAGAATGCCGATCGACGGCGATTACCAAAAGTGGACCCGAGTCATTCCCACTCGATCGTGCCCGGCGGCTTCGACGTATAATCGTAGACGACGCGGTTGATGCCCGCGACCTCGTTGACGATCCGCGTCGCCACCCGAGACAGGAAGGCGGCGTCGAAGGGATAGACGTCCGCCGTCATCCCGTCCGTCGAGGTGACGGCGCGCAGTGCGCACACGCTCTCGTAGGTGCGGCCGTCGCCCATCACGCCCACGGTGCGCACCGGCAGCAGCACCGCGAACGCCTGCCAGATGGCCTCGTAAAGCCCGCCGTCGCGAATTTCCTGGAGGTAGATGGCGTCGGCCTTGCGCAAGATATCGCACCGCTCCTTCGTCACCTCGCCGGGGATGCGGATGGCGAGTCCGGGGCCGGGGAACGGGTGGCGCCCCACGAACGCGTCGGGCAGACCCAGCTCGCGGCCGAGTTCGCGAACCTCGTCTTTGAACAGCTCGCGCAGCGGCTCGACCAGCTTCATGTCCATGCGCTCGGGCAGGCCGCCGACGTTGTGGTGGCTCTTGATCGTCACCGAGGGCCCGCCGGTGAACGACACGCTCTCGATCACGTCGGGGTAGAGCGTGCCCTGCGCCAGGAACTCGGCGCCGCCGATCTTCTTCGCCTCGGCTTCGAACACGTCGATGAAGGTCTTGCCGATGAACTTGCGCTTGGCCTCGGGATCGGTGACGCCGGCGAGGCCGCCGAGGAACAGTTCCTCGGCCTCCACATGGATAAGCGGGATGTTGTAGTGGCCGCGAAACAGCGAGACGACCTGCTCGCTCTCGCCGCTGCGCATCAACCCGTGATCGACATAGACGCAGGTGAGCTGCTCGCCGATCGCCTCGTGGATCAGCACGGCGGCCACCGCGCTGTCCACCCCGCCCGACAGCCCGCAGATCACACTCGCGGAGCCGACCTGCGCGCGGATGTCTGCGATCTTGGCGTCGCGGAACTCGGCCATCGTCCAGTCGCCCGCCAGCCCGCAGACGCGGCGCGCGAAGTTGGCGATCAGCTTGGCGCCGTCGGGCGTGTGGACGACTTCCGGGTGGAACTGCACGCCGTAGAAGCGCCGCGCCTCGTCCGCCACGATCGCGAAGGGTGCGCCGGGCGACACCGCCACCGGCTCGAAGCCCGGCGCCAGCGCGTCCACCTTGTCGCCGTGGCTCATCCACACCTGGTGGCGCTCGCCCTGCGCCCACAACCCGTCGAACAGCGCGCAGGGGCGCGTTACTTCGACATAGGCGCGGCCGAACTCGCCGCCGTCGCCCGAGATCACCACGTTGCCGCCGAGCTGCGCCGACATGAGCTGCTGGCCGTAGCAGATGCCGAGCACCGGCACGCTCGCCTCGAAGAAGGCCTGCGGCGCGCGCGGGCTCGTCTCCGCCGTCACCGAGGCCGGGCCGCCCGACAGGATGATGCCCGCAGGCCGCATCCTGTCGAACGCGGCCTGTGCCGACTGGAACGGCGCCACCTCGGAATAAACGCCGGCCTCGCGAACGCGCCGGGCGATGAGCTGCGTCACCTGGCTACCGAAATCGACGATCAGGATGCTGTCGGTGGAGGGTCTGGTCATCGCGGCGCACTTGGGGACGGCCGCGCTGTTGGTCAACGCTTCGTTCCTTGGGAGCGGCTTTCCACCGGCGTTCGCGCGTCGTTCCGAGAAGAAAATTGCGTGATCGCATGGTTAGCCGGCGCTGCTGTGAGTTAGATGTTCGGTTCCGGAATGTGGAGGTTCGAATTTGATGTTGAAGCGGCTTGTGTCGTGCTGCTATGCTGTACAGATCGCTTCGTACGGTGTGAGGCCGCGTAGGATTTTGAGCCTGCGACCGAAGTTGTAGGCGGCGACTAAGTCGCCGAGGTGCTGCCGGAGCTGGTTATGGCTGTCGTGGTGGTAGCGCTTGACGGTGGCGTCCTTGATGGTGCGGTTCATCCGCTCGACCTGGCCGTTGGTCCAAGGATGCTTCCGCTTGGTGAGCCGGTGTTCGATGTCGTGCTGGGCGCAGGCGAGTTCGAACGAGTGGGCACGGAAGAGTTCGCCGTTGGCGATGGCGCCCCTGATCAGCGGCACGGCCGAGCCGCCGGCGCAAGGTGTGGTGAAGTGGATGCCGTTGTCGGTAAGAACGGTATGTACCTTGTTCCATGCCCACGACGTCGCCGGGTTCGAGTTCGGGGACGAGCACCTGGCCGACATAGGCCTCGAACCAATCGCCGGTGATCGGGCCATCGAGCACCATCGGCGCGACCATGCTCCTCATGCGCAGGCCAGCGACGAGCGCGGTCGTTTTGCGGTGACCGTGCGGGTAGCCCATCCGCAGGCGCTCGCCCCGGCGGCAGCGGCCGTGGCTGCGCGTCATGTTAGTCGCGGCCCAGGTCTCGTCGATGAACACCAGCCGTTCGGGATCGAGGTCCATCTGGTCCTCGAACAGGCCTCGCGCGCGCTCAGGACGTCGGGCCGATCCTGCTCGGCCGCGTGCCCAACTTTTTTTACGACTGATCGTCCAGCGTGATGTCGCGGCAGCCCGCGTGCAGCGCCAGGATCGTGTCCCGGTGCGCCTCGATCCTCCGCGACCGCGTATCGCCACCCTGCGCCTTAGCGGCATAGCCACCCGTGCTGCGGCGCTGGTCGTGCCAGCGGATCACCGTCGCGGCCACCACACCGAACCGCCGCGCCGCGGCCCGGCAACTCATTCCCTCACCAACCGCAGCGAGCGTTCGCCACCGCAAGTCCATCGACAACGGCTTGCCCATCCATGCCGGCCTCCATCCAGCCAGCATCTCGAATCAGATCACGACGCCCATGTGAAGCGCCTTCGACTCACGTCAGACGGAACCATTCTAATGCGCCGTGGCTGGAACGACGTCAATATAGCCAGGCTTGCCGGCGAAAACGTGCTGCGTGTTATGGCCGCTGCGTAGAAGTGCGAGACGATCTGCAGCGGACAGAAACGCCGGCTGCGCGGTGATGGCGTAACGCCGTCGATCTCCTGACAAGTTCCGGCGGCCGTCGTCCCCGGCTGAGCGGTCGTGGTGCCTTCACAGATGGAGAGCGCGATCCGCTCGCCCTGTCGCAGTATGCACCATCCTCGTCGTTACGGTGTCACAAAGCGACAATCTTTCAGCTCCAAGACGTGACAAGAAGGCACCATTCGTCATTGCAGCGCAACATGCGTTCCCTGAAGGAGGCCTGCCTTTTGCGGAAAGTCTTTTCCATGTCGCAGCAACCAGAAGCGAGCATCGTCACCCCGGAGCCCGCGCGTGCGCGCGCGGTCTTCTCTTCGGGGGATTTCGCGCTGCTGCGCACCGCCGCGCTCCATCACCTCCGGACCCATCAGGACGATCCGGATTCGGTGAAGTACGGCAACCTCTATCATCGTCTCGGCCGGCTGGCGTGACGCTCACCTGAACTGAACGCGGCACGCACGAGCACTCATCGAGGAACCATCATGTCCTACCAGGATCACACCGATCAGATCGCCCAACTCGTTCGAGCCCGAAATGGCGCCTGGGACGGCATCAGCCCCGAGGCGGTCGCGCGCATGCGGCTGCAGAACCGCTTTCACACCGGTCTCGACATCGCGCGCTACACCGCGAAGATCATGCGCGACGACATGGCGGCCTATGACGCCGATCCGGCGGACTACACGCAGTCGCTGGGCTGCTGGCATGGCTTCATCGGGCAGCAGAAGCTGATCTCGATCAAGAAGCATTTCGGCACCACGAAGCGCAAGTATCTCTACCTGTCCGGCTGGATGGTCGCGGCGCTGCGCTCCGACTTCGGGCCTCTGCCCGACCAGTCGATGCACGAGAAGACAAGCGTGCCAGCGCTTATCGAGGAGCTTTATACTTTCCTCAAGCAAGCCGACGCGCGCGAACTCGGGCTCCTTTTCCGCGACCTCGACGCGGCACGCGCCGCCGGGGATGCCGCCAGGGAGAAGGAGGTGCAGACCGCGATCGGCGAACACCAGACGCACATCGTGCCGATCATCGCGGACATCGACGCAGGCTTCGGCAACGCCGAGGCGACCTACCTGCTCGCCAAGAAGATGATCGAAGCCGGCGCCTGCGCGCTTCAGATCGAGAACCAGGTCTCCGACGAGAAGCAGTGCGGGCATCAGGACGGCAAGGTCACCGTGCCGCACGAAGATTTCCTCGCGAAGATCCGCGCCTGCCGCTACGCCTTCCTCGAACTCGGCGTCGAGGACGGCGTCATCGTCTCGCGCACCGACTCGCTCGGCGCCGGCCTTACCAAGCAGATCGCCTACAGTCGGGAGGCGGGGGATCTCGGCGACCAGTACAATAGCTTCCTCGACTGCGAGGAGGTGATCGATCTCGCGTCGCTGCGCGGCGACGTGGTGATCGAGCGCGACGGCAAGCTGATGCGGCCCAAGCGGCTGCCCTCCAATCTCTATCAGTTCCGCTCCGGGACCGGTGAGGATCGCTGCGTCCTCGACTGCATCACCTCGCTCCAGAATGGCGCGGACCTGCTCTGGATCGAGACCGAGAAGCCGCATATTGAGCAGATCGCCGGCATGGTCGATCGCATCCGTGAGGCGGTGCCGAACGCCAAGCTTGTCTACAACAACTCGCCCTCGTTCAACTGGACGCTGAACTTTCGGCAGCAGGTGTATGACGCCTGGAGGGCCGAGGGAAAGGACGTCTCCACCTACGAGCGCGCGGCGCTGATGAGCGTGATCTACGACACAACCGAGTTGGCGACGGCGGCCGACGAGCGCATCCGCACCTTCCAGAAGGATGCCAGCGCGCGAGCCGGAATCTTCCATCACCTCATCACGCTGCCGACCTACCATACGGCAGCGCTCAGCACCGACAGCCTCGCCAAGGAGTACTTCGGAGAGGCTGGGATGCTCGGCTACGTGGCCGGCGTGCAGCGCAAGGAGATTCGCGAGGGCATCGCCTGCGTGAGGCACCAGAACATGTCGGGTTCCGACATCGGCGACGACCACAAGGAGGCCTTCGCCGGCGAAGCGGCGCTGAAGGCCGGCGGCGCCCACAATACCATGAACCAGTTCGCCTAGGGTCCTGACGCGTTCAGCACCGCGAGGCAGTTCTCGAGGCGGCGGAACGGGCGCTTCGTGGCGTCCGATCCCCAGTCCGGCAAGGTCGACTTAATAAGGGTGGCGCGGCGCTGCGGAGTCACCGTCTTAGAACTTTGTTGATACAGTGAATCCATAGGTAAGCGGCTGATGCAGGATGTACGCATCGGCCAAACTACTCACATACTCTCCGATCTTCTGCTCGTCGGTAAGATTGCGGCCCCAAAGCTCTACCGTAAATCTCTCTCTCTCTCTCGTCCGTGAACGCAATACTTCCGTTTAGCAAGCCAAAGCCGCGAGTATATTGACCATTACCCGGAGCAATCCTGAAAAAAGAGAAACTATGCGAGTAATTGGCAGAGCATGAGAAGCTTCCCAGGCCCGTATCGAGTTTATACGATGCGGCAACATTGAAGGTAAGGTTTGGCGCCACAAGTAGCTGCTTACCGGTAAAGTCTAAGACAACAGGCACTTGACTGCCAGCACCTACATCGACACCCGACGCCGCAGCATAGCTATCATAGCGTGTATGCTCGAGATTAAAGCCTCCACTGATCTGTAGCCCGCGGACCGGGATCACGACGACATCGCCGTCGATTCCATAGAGGGTCGCGGACGCGGCATTCTCTAGCACAGCTTGGCTTGTCCCACCCCCCGTATTGACCCGCTGAAGCTGAATATTCTTGTAATCATAATAGTAGCCAGCAAGGTTCAACTGGACTTTCCGGTCGGCGAACTGAGACTTCACTCCGACTTCATAGGCGTCGAGGACCTCCGGTTCGACGCCCTGAACGCCAGGGGTGAAATCAAGCGGGTTGAAGGCGCCACTCTTGAATCCGCGATTGTAGCTCGCGTAAACAAGGACGTCTCTGGCCAGCTTGTGATCGATGCTGAACCGCCATGTCAGCTTGTTGAACCTCTTGGACAGGGCGATCGGACCACCAACAACGAAATTGCCGAAAGTGGGTGACACGAGTGTCGCGTCCAGCGATTTCCTCTCAGTGTTGTAGCGAAGTCCCGCGGTGATCTTGGTTCCCGGAAATACCTCGTAGGTCCCTTGACCAAATGCAGACTCAGCTTCCGTACGCTGGAAGGAAAAATACGTAAGATCCGTCGGCGATAAGGCACGCGACAGGAAGATGTTGAACGGATCATAAGCTTCCCTCGCACGAAAATAGAAGCCTCCTACTATCCACTGAAAACGCGAGCCGGACGTCGAAAGCGCTTGAACCTCTTGCGAAAAGCTACGGCTCTTAGACGCATAGGCAATCGACTGAAGCGGGGCAGATGTGGCGTCAGTATCCAGCGTAGATCTGAAAGTTCCTTTCTTGTAGGCTGTGACCGAAAGGAGATCGACAGTATCCAGGGAATATCTCACGCGGGCCGAGCCCGTATAGCCGCGGCTATTTAGCGTCGTCTCGGTGTCGGTGTACCGATAACGCGGATCCGTCGAATATTGCCCGCCGAATGCCGCGCCCACTGGCGGTGGACCGGGACTTGGACGCCGACATTCGTCTGGAAGGTGTCACGGCGGCGCGCAAACGTGCCTGACAAATCGACATGGAAGCGCTCCGTCGGCGTCCAAGCCAACTGCCCGTTGACCGTCCACGAATGGACGCCGCCGAGTTCATGGTCGGTCGTCAGGTTCTTCAAGAAATCGCCACCTTGCCGGGCGACGACCGACACGCTGGCCGCGAGCGTCGAGGTGACCGGCCCGGTCAGATAACCCTTCTCGACGACTTCGCCGAACCGGCCGTAGGAAAGGCTCGCCGTACCGCCCAGGATTTCCGACGGCTTCTGCGTAATGATGTTGATCGCTCCGCCCGTGGCGTTGCGCCCGTACAACGTGCCTTGCGGCCCCTTCAGGACTTCGACGCGCTCGATGTTCGCAAGATCTATAATGTTGAGAAACTTGTCGGAGGAGTAGACGCCGTCGACGTACACCGCCACCGACGCCTCGATCCCTGGCTGGGTGCTGGTGGAGCCGATGCCTCGGATGAACGGCTGCAGTTCGGGACCTCCCGAAATTCCCGTCGGAAGGGCGAGTCCCGGGGTGACTTGTGCCAAATCGGCGGTGTTCTGTATGCCCGCCGCCGCAAGCGCTGGGCCCGTCACGGCTGTGATCGAGATGGGAACCGACTGCAGCCGCGCGGAACGGCGCTCAGCAGTGACGATGATGTCCTGCACGCCTGCGGCGTTCTGCACCGGCCTGGCTTCGGGCGCTACCGTCGAGTCAGCAGCGGCATCAGCGGAAGTGGTGGTGGTCGCCGTACTCTGGGCGTTCGCCGGAGCGCCCAGGTACATCAAGGCCAGGGCGCTCGAGGAAGCAAGTAGCGACTGCGGAACGACGGCGCAGTAACCCTGCCGCCGGTCGGCGATAAACCTAATCATGATTAAACCTAATCATGATTCTTCCCCCTTTTTACGACCGGTAACATGCTGATGAGAAGGTGCTCAAGGACTTCTTGGGATCGTGGTGGGTCTGGTGACATGGATGAGTGGGTTGCCGGTCTGTGAACTGACGCGGCTCAACGACCACATCATTGCACAGCTACGCTGATGCAGGAGTCGTCCACCCCATCACGTCACGGGCATTGCGAAGCTCCGTCATCCATGTTTCGAGCCGAACACACCGTGGAGCAGTGCCGGCACGTAGAGGTCCGCGTCGAGCTTGGGCCGGTGCAGCCTCAGCCCCGCCGGGCTGATCACGATTTCGGTTAAATTAACGGGTGTCAATCGGTGCAGGAAGTTGACCCCTATGGAGTGGGGCCCTGGCGGCGGACTG
Source organism: Sphingomonas sp. (assembly GCF_965200105.1). Classification (GTDB taxonomy): domain Bacteria; phylum Pseudomonadota; class Alphaproteobacteria; order Sphingomonadales; family Sphingomonadaceae; genus Solisphingomonas. The sequence goes on along the minus strand of NZ_CBDATN010000002.1, from coordinate 949,385 downwards.
AACCGCCCTGGGTTTGTCGGAGGCTCCAACTCCTGAGAAGGTGGACCTGTATGGACAGACGACGAACAAGTTCGCGCCTGAGGTCCGCGAGCGCGCGGTGCGGATGGTGCTCGACCACGAGCGCGATCACCCGTTGCGGTGGGCAGCGGCGGCGTCAATCGCGGAGAAGATCGGCTGCGTGCCGCAGACGCTCCACGAGTGGCTGAAGAAGGCCGAGGTCGACAGCGGCAAGCGCGCTTTTCCGGCCTGGAGCGGACCATGGCGAGTTCCAGTCGGCGAGCGGCGAGGTGGACTGGCCGCAATTCGTCGCTGAACAGCCGGCTCTCGTAGCCGGCGAGCAGGTCCGAGCGAGATAGCGGGTAGCGGCTGACGGTGCCGGGCTCGTGCGTCTCGCCGCTGATTTCGGCAGTAAACGCGGCCTCGATAAGGCTCGGCGCTCCCGCCTCGTAGAGGCCGGCGAACATCGTGCGGCCATCCCACGTGCCGATGAACGCCGCCCACCAAGGCCGCGTGAAGGAGCTGCGTTTGGCGGCGTCTTGCGTGCTCTGATAGGCCTCGAAGAAGGCGCAGTCCGAGCGCCAGACATCGACGAGCGAGCGCTTCGCCACGACAGGGTTGTGGCGTAGCAAGCGCATCTGATTGGGCGGAACGCCAGTCTCGCGCAGCAGCATGTTGAACCGAAACGACATCGGCACCTCCACTTGAGGCACGATCCGTTCGCTCACCAGCTCCCTCGTCGCGCCTATGTCCTCTCGGAGCGACGGCCTGAGCCGGATGTTGGAAACTTGTCAGTCATAGGCGCATTCGTCTTTACCGTTGCTGGCTGGACATGCGCGCATGCCACTCGGCCCCAGCAGAAACTTTGACCGAGTTCACTGAAAGAGGTTTGGATGTCCGCCCCCTAACATCTCGAAGGAACGCCAGTCATGCTGCTTCGCTTGGGACGGAGGCGGGCGCCCGGTCCGTTGGAAGAGGATGTCGCGATGTCGAAAGACGCCACCTTGTACCGCATGGTGCTTGGCGATCACGTCTGTCCCTTCGGCGTGCGCGCCAAGGAGACGCTCGCGAAAGCCGGCTACGCACTTGACGAGCGTATTCTCCGCTCGCGTGACGAGGTCGACGCTTTCGAGGCGGAACAGGGCGTCGAGACAACGCCGCAGGTCTTCGTCGCCGGCAAGCGGATCGGCGGCAGTGACGACCTCGAATGCGACCTCGCTGGGTGAGGCTCTCGGCGTCTTATCTCGACAGGACGGTAAATAGAGCGCGCGAGATGGGCGACGCAGCTCTCGCCGTCGTCCTGTCCCCCGTCGTCGCCGGCATCGCGGCCTTCAACCGCCGTCGACTACCGCCGCGCGATGCGCCGCACCCGATGCTCACCGGCATCCACGAACCGATGACCGAGGAGTTGACGCTGCTCGATCTGGCGGTGGAGGGCGCAATCCCGCCAGCGCTCGATGGCCGCTACGTGCGGATCGGCCCCAATCCGGCGGCGCCCGATCCGCGCAGCTACCACTTCTTCACCGGCGACGGCATGCTCCACGGCATCCGCATCAAGGACGGCCGGGCGCTCTGGTACCGCAACCGCTGGATCCGATCCGACGAGGTGGCCGGGGCGAGGGGGCTGTCGCGCGCACCCGGCCCGCGCCACGTCTTTGATACCGTCAACACCAGCGTGCTCGATCATGCCGGCGGCGGCTGGGCGCTCGTCGAGGCGGGGAGCACGCCGGTGCGCTTCGACGAAGAACTCGACGGTCAACGCTACGACGATCTCGATGGCACGCTGCCCGGCTCGTTCACCGCGCACCCGCGTCGCGATCCAGCGACGGGCGAACTGCACGCGCTGTGCTATGAGGCGACCGATCCCAAGCGCGTGCGCTACAACGTCGTCGACAAGAGCGGCCGCATACGGCGCACGGTGACGATCCCGGTCGCGCACGGGCCGCTGATCCACGACTGCGCGATCACGCAGCGCTACGTCATCATCCTCGACCTGCCGCTGACGCTGTCGATGCGCGTCGTGCTGTCGGGCACCGGCTTCCCGTACCGCTGGAACGAGAAGCATCCCGCGCGCATTGGGCTGCTTCCGCGCGAGGGCGAGGTAGGCGACATTCGCTGGGTGAAGATTGAACCATGCTTCGTCTTCCACCACCTCAACGCCTATGATCTGCCGGACGGCCGCGTTGTGCTGGATGTGATCGCGTACGACCGCATGTTCGCCGCCGACAATGTCGGACCGGACGAGCGACCGCGCGGGCTCGAGCGATGGACGATCGATCCCAAGGCCGGGTTGATGGACCGGCGCACGCTCGATCCGGCTGCGCAGGAGCTGCCCGTGATCGACGAGCGGCGCCAAGGTCTTCCGTATCGATATGCCTACGCACTTGAGCTGCCGGAGCAGCAAACGGCACGGCTGGTCGGCGAAGCGTCGCTTCTCAAGCATGACCTTCGTGATTGCAAGACCCTGCACCACGCGTTCGGCACCGGCCGTGTTCCGGGAGAGTTCGTCTTTGTGCCGCGCGCAGCAGACGCGAAAGAAGGCGATGGCTGGCTGCTGGGCCTGGTCATAGAAGCGGATGGTCGCGGCACCGCGCTGGAAATCCTCGATGCACGCGACTTCGAGGCTCCGCCCATCGCGGTCGTGCGCCTTCCTCATCGGGTGCCGCCCGGCATCCACGGTGCATGGCTTCCGGCGCGGGCGAGCGACTGATCCGCTTAAACCCGGCCGATGCGCGGCTGCCGTACCGCGCTAAAAGCGCGGTGTTTGGACGACAGTCAATCTGGTGAAGCCGACCTGCGCGACTATCGCGGGCCTCGATCGTTCGCCGCCGATGCACGATCGTAGAAAGTCCGCCGGACTCGTCGGACGCGAGTTCGTCGCCTTCGTGGCGGCGCTCATGGCGGTGAACGCGTTGGGCGTCGACCTCATGCTGCCCGCGCTCGCCGATCTCGGCCGCGAGCTCGGCGTCGTGACCGCCAACCACCGCCAGTGGGTGATCACCGCCTACATGCTCGGCTTCGGCACCGGCCAGCTCGCCTACGGTCCGCTCGCCGATCGCTATGGCCGACGTCCGGTGCTGCTCGTCACGCTCCTGGGCTTCATCGTCGCCAGCGTGTTTGCCGCAAGCGCAGCCACCTTCCCGGCGCTGCTCGGCGCGCGCGGACTGCAGGGTCTGATGTCGGCTTCGACGCGGGTGCTGTCGGTAGCGATCGTGCGAGACCGCTACGAGGGGCGACGGATGGCGCGCATCATGTCGATCGCGCAGATGATCTTCTTCCTCGTGCCCATATTAGCGCCAACTCTCGGCGAGGCGCTGCTCGCGGTCGGACCGTGGCGCTTCGTCTTCTACGCGCTGGCGACGTTCGGCGCCGTCGTCTGTGCATGGGCATCGGTGCGCCTGCCGGAGACGCTGCCATCCGACTTCAGGGTGCCGCTGTCGGCGGTGGGCGCCTCGTTTCGGCTAACGCTCGGCAACCGCTACTCGTTCGGTTATGCGGTGGCGGCGTCACTCACCTTTGGCGGGATCATCGCCTTTGTCTCGACCGCGCAGCAGATCTTCGTCGACGAGTTCCATGCCGGCCGACACTTCGTGCTGCTGTTCGCGGCCTGCGCCTTCACGATGGGCTGCGCGTCGTTTATCAACAGTCGACTGGTCGAGCGCCTGGGGACGCGGACGATCTCGCAGGCCGCCCTCCTCGGCCTGATCGCGCTCCCGGCACTGCACATCGTCGTGATCGCGTCCGGCCGAGAAGCATTGCCGACGTACCTCCTTTTCCAGGCGCTGAGCATGGGGTGCATCGGTCTGTGCGGCGCGAACTTCGGGGCCATGGCGATGGAGCCTGTCGGCCGCATCGCGGGCACGGCGTCGTCAATCCAGGGCTTCATCACCAGCGTGGGCGCGGTGATCGTCGGCTCGGCGATCGGGCAATCCTACGATGGCACGACACTACCGCTGGCGATCGGCTACCTCTGCATCGGGCTGGCGACGCTCGTGGTGGTCTGCTGGATTGAACGCGGGCGCCTCTTCCGGGCGCACCGAGCGATCCCCGCTTGAGCGTGAGGCGGCAGGAGCTGTCGCCGCGTGAGCCGTGTGGCCCCACTGTGCTAAACCGTTCCGCGAGGGCCAGCGCGGTGGTGGCGCCGACATCGTCATTGTTCTCGACGACGAGGATCGACGCGCCTTCATGATCCGTCCGTGTCGAGGCGCGCGTCTCGGCGGGGCCCACCATGTTTTCGGGCGGATCGATGCGCGGCAGATAGAGGGTGAAAGTGGCGCCGCAGCCGGGTTCGCGCTATGAGCGTCCAACAATCCTTGATCGATGTTGGTCCGTCGAGCCGCTCGCGCCCGTCATGCGGCATCCTGCTTGGCAATGCGATCGATCGCGACGACGCGGCGGAGCAGTGGCTCCACCTCGGCGAGCCGCACCGCGTTGGGCCCGTCCGAGAGCGCGTGGTCGGGGTCCGGGTGGCATTCCATGAACAGCCCCGCCACGCCGACGGCGGCGGCGGCGCGCGCCAGCACGGGCACGAACTCGCGCTGCCCGCCCGAGCGATCGCCCTGGCCGCCAGGGAGTTGGACCGAGTGGGTGGCGTCGAAGACGACGGGGCAGCCGGTCTCGCGAAGGATCGCGAGGCTTCGCATATCGGACACGAGATTGTTGTAGCCGAACGAGGCGCCGCGCTCGCAGACGAGGAAGTTGTCGGTCTCCACGCCCGCCGCCGCGGCCGCCTCGCGCGCCTTGGCGACGACGTGGATCATGTCGCCGGGCGCCATGAACTGCGCCTTCTTGATGTTGACGGGTCGGCCGCACGCCGCCACCGTCGCGATGAAGTCGGTCTGGCGGGCGAGGAAGGCCGGCGTCTGGAGGATGTCCGCGACGTCGGCCACCGCGTCCACTTGGCTCGCGTCGTGAACGTCGGTGAGGATCGGAACGCCGATCTCGGCGCGAACCTTCGCGAGGATGCGCAGCCCTTCTTCCATCCCCGGCCCGCGAAAGGAGCGGCCGGAGCTGCGGTTCGCCTTGTCGAACGAGCTCTTATAGACGAGATCGACGCCGACGCGGCCGGCGATGGCGCGGAGCGCCGCAGCCGTCTTCAGCGCCATCGCCTCGCTCTCCACCACGCACGGCCCCGCGATCAGGAACAGCGGCGCGTCGCCGCCTACCTCACGATCGAACAGGCGCATCCTACCTCCCTCGCACCCGTCATCCGGCGCTGTCGGTGCGGGCCATAGCGCCGCGACGAACCGGTCGCATCTAGAAGTTCCGGACCCGGTATCCTAAGCTGATCGTTCCCGATGCGCGATGCGGACAAACCGCGCGGAGCGTCCAAGGAGGGTAGTAGCGTGGCGACTGGCAGGGGCGCGATTGGGCTCGGAGCGGCCGGCAGGGGCATGGTGGTGGCCGGCACCGCCGCCGCCCGCGCGGACGGCTCGTCGCCGGCCGAGTCGCGCGACGCCGTGGAGAGCGCGGTGCGTACCGTCGGCATGGAGCGCCAGGCAATCGAGGCGCTGGCCGACGCGATCGCCGGCCCCGATCTCGGCGCCGCCTTCGCGCGCGCGGTCAGGCTGATAGGCGGGCTCGCCGGCCGAGTGATCGTCACCGGCATGGGCAAGAGCGGGCTCGTTGGCCGTAAGATCGCGGCCACGCTCACTTCCACCGGCACGCCGTCGCTGTTCCTCCACCCCGGCGAGGCGAGCCATGGCGATCTCGGCATGATCACCCCCGACGATGGCGTGCTGGCGATCAGCTGGTCCGGCGAGACGACCGAGCTCTCCGACATCGTCGCCTATTGCCGCCGTTTCGGGGTGCCGCTGATCGTCGTCACCAGCCGTGCGAACAGCACCGCCGCGCGAGCCGCCGACGTCTGCCTGACGATGCCGCAGGTGGTGGAGGCCTGCCCCTACCAGCTCGCGCCCACCGCCTCGACGACGGTGCAGGTGGTGTTGGGCGACGCGCTGGCGATCGCGTTGCTGGAGCAGCGCGGCTTCTCGGCATCGGACTTCCACCTCTTCCACCCCGGCGGGCAGCTCGGCGCGCAGCTCACGACGGTCGAGCAGCTGATGGGGCGCGACGAGGAGGTTCCCGCCGTCGGGCATGCCGCCACGCTGATGGACGCGACGATCGAGATGAGCCGCAAGCGCTATGGATCGACCGCCGTCGTCGATCGCCACGGCAATCTGGTCGGCGCCTTCACCGACGGCGACCTGCGGCGCAGCTTCGCCAGCTCCAGCCTCGAAGACGGGGTCGCCGAGCATATGTCGAGCCAGCCATTGGCGGTGCCGCCGACGACGCTGATCTCCGATGCGCTACGTATCATGAACGACAACGCCGTCTCGGTGCTGTTCGTCTGCGCCGAGCGTCGGCTGGTGGGTGTCGTCCACCTCCACGATGTCCTGCGCGCCGGCATCGCCTGACCGCCGCCACTGCACTGGTACGAAGCGCGCGAGCCCGTGGACCTGATCGTCGTTCCCGCCCGCCACGGATCGACGCGGCTGCGGGGCAAGCCGCTCGTCGCGATCGCGGGCCGCACGCTGCTCGACAGGGTGACGCGCGTCGCGCGGGCAGCGGCGGCCCTGGCAGGCGACGCCGAGGTCGTCGTCGCTACCGACGACGAGCGGATCATGACGCACGCGCGGGAACTCGGCGTCGCGGCGATGATGACTTCGCCCGCGATCGCGTCGGGTAGCGGCCGCGCCTACGCCGCCGCGATCTCGCGCGATCCGCAACCCCGCATCGTCGTCAACCTGCAGGGCGACGCCCCGTTCGTGCCGCCGGCGATGGTGGCCGCGCTGCTCGCCGCGATGCGCCAGGGCGAGGCGGCGATGGCGACGCCGGTGGTGCGGCTCGACTGGCCCGCGCTCGACGCGCTGCGCGCGCAGAAAGCGATCGCTCCGTTCAGCGGAACGACATGCGTTCGTGGCGAGGACGGCAGCGCGCTATGGTTCTCCAAGACGATCATCCCCGCGATCCGCGACGAGCCGGCATTGCGCGCGGCCGGCGACCTCTCGCCGGTGTGGCAGCATGTCGGGCTTTATGCCTACCGGCTCGACGCGCTCGCGGCGTTCGAGGCGGCGCCGCCATCCACCTACGAGAGGCTGGAAGGCCTGGAGCAGCTGCGTTTCCTGGAACTCGGCATGGGCGTGATGACGGTCGCGGTCGAGCGGCCGCCGCACGCGATGGGCGGGATCGACGCGCCCGCCGATGTCGCGCGGGCGGAGGCGTCGATCGCGCGCCACGGCGACCCTTACGAGGCATGACCGCGCGGCTCTGGATCGTGCGCCACGGCAACACCTTTCAGGCGGGCGACCCTTCGCGCCGGATCGGCGCGCGCACCGATCTGCCGCTGACGGACGCCGGCCGCGCGCAGGCGGTGGCGCTGCATGATCGCTTCGCTGCCGACAGGGTCGAGTTCGGCGCGGTGCTTAGTGGGCCGCTGTCGCGCACGCGCGAGACGGCGCGGATCGTCGCCGGCACGGAGGCGGAGATCGCGCCGTGGCTGGTCGAGGTCGATCACGGCCCCGACGAGGACGCGAACGAGGCGGCGGTGACGGCGCGGATCGGGCGTGCGGCGCTCTCCGCGTGGGACGCGGGAGGCGTCGCCCCGCCTGGCTGGATCGTCGACACCGACGCGCGGCTGGCGGCCTGGCGCGACCTGTTCGCGCGGGCGCGGGGAGACGTCCTGCTCGTCACCAGCAACGGCGCCGCGCGGTTCGCGCTGCTCGCGCTCGACGAGCGGCCGGCTTCGCTCAAGCTGCGTACCGGGGCGTGGGGCCTGATCGAGATCGTGGCCGCCGTGCCGCGCCTCGTTGAGTGGGACGTGCGGCCTTGACGGGCATGCTTGCGCCCCGCGACCGTCGGCGCGAAAGGGCGCGGATGGCGAAGGCGCGCTACCTGCTGTTCCCCTGGTGGTTGGCCGAGGTGGGCACGAGCGCCAAGTCCTTCGCCGACAATCCGGTGATCGGATCGCCCGCGCTCAATCGGCTGGGCCTCCACGTAGGTCGCGCGAAATGGGCCGCGACGATCGCGGCATTGCGCCGGCGCCGGCTACGCCACCTGGTGAGCGCCGAGGACCGCGCCGCCTTCGCGCGCGACGGGTTCGTGCTGAAGCGCGACTTCCTGCCGGCCGAGCAGTTCGCGGCGCTGCGCGCGCAGGCGCTCGCCCACTCCGCTCCCGCGCGCGAGATGCGGCAGGGCGACACCGTCACGCGCAGGCTGGCGATCGACGACGCGGCACTGGCGACGATGCCGGCGCTGGCGGCGATGCTCGGCGGTGCGGTGTGGCGCGGGCTCACCCGCTACGTCTGGAGCTTCGACGCAGATCCCGACGTCTACATTCAGTCGATCCTGTCGCGCGTCCACGACGACGAGCCTGATCCGCAGACCGCGCTCCACGCCGATACCTTCCACTCCACCGTCAAGGCTTGGCTGTTCCTAACCGACGTCGCCGAGGACGAGGGGCCCTTCGTCTACGTGCCGGGCTCGCACCGCATGACGGCGCGGCGGCTTGCCTGGGAACGCCGGCGCAGCATCGCCGCCAGGGAGCTCGACATCCTTTCCTCGCGCGGCTCGCTGAGGATCGAAGAGGGCGAGCTTAGCCGCCTCGGCCTGCCGCATCCGCGCAGCTTCGTGGTACCGGCCAACACGCTGATCGTCGCCGATACCTCGGGTTTCCACGCGCGGGGGCCGTCCGTCCGTCCGTCGACGCGGATCGAGATCTGGGCGTTCGGGCGGCGCAACCCGTTCCTGCCGTGGACCGGGCTGGATCCGTTCGGCGTGCCCGGCATCGCCGAGCGGCGCGTGCGCTGGATGTGGGCGGTGCGCGACCGGCTGGCGGGCGCGGGGCTGATCGGCCAGCCGTGGCGCGACGTGGGCTTGAGGACGCCCGCCGAGCCCGTCTCCTGATCGTGCCGCCGCTGCTCCGCTCGCCGCCCTTTCCGGGCGTGGCGACGCACGTTGCGGCGGTGAGCGGGGCGGGGCGGAGCGCCGTCGACCCCGAGACCGCGTTCGCCGCGATCCATGCGGCGCGCGTCGGCGGCAGCTTCTGGGCCCCGCCCGCCGATCTGCCCGATCGCCCGATCATCGTTGCCGTCGCGCCACGCGAGGCCGTGGTGACGGCGGCGCTGGCGTCGCTGCGCGGCGAGGCGGGACGGGCACCGGTGCTGCTGGTGCCCGACGCGCCGTGGTCGCGGCGGCTGGCGCCGGCCGGCGTGACCATCGTGCGTGGCGACGTCGATCCCTGGTCGCTCCTCGCCACCGACGCCGTTGTCGCGGCCCTCGGCGGCGAGGAGATCGCGGCGCTCGCCGCGATCGCCGGCGTGCCGGTGCGCGGCGCCGCGCCCGACGCCGCCGCATGGCTCGCGGACGCCAGCTACCGAGACCCTTTCGCGCGCGCGCGGGCGGACATCGGGACGGCGGTCGCGATCCTCGCCGACTGGCGGCGGCAGATCGACGCCAACCGAGCCATCGCCGTGGCGAGCGGCATGGCCCGATGGAAGCGCGACGAGATCGCACGCTTCCTGTGGGCGCCACGACCGCGCCCGCTCCGCTTTCCACGCTCGCCCGCCCGCGCGGTCGCCGACGCGCGCGCATCCGGCGGCGGCATCGCGATCTGGCCATCGCGGGTGCGCGCCGAGCTGATCGACCAAGCGGATGCCGTCGGCGTGCCGCTCCACCGCGTCGAGGACGGCTTCATCCGCTCGGTCGGTCTCGGCAGCGCGCTCCACCCGCCGCAGTCGGTCGCGGTGGACACGCGCGGCATCCACTACGATCCCTCGCGGGCGTCCGATCTCGAGCATTTGCTCGAGACGGCGGACATGCCGCCCGAGCTCCTTGCGCGCGCGGAGACGCTCGTCGAGACCATCGTCGCGCGGGGGATCGGCAAATACGGCGCCGGCTCGCCCCAACCCGTCCCCGAGCGCGCGCGAGGCCGCCGGCTGATATTGGTTGCAGGGCAGGTGGAGGACGACATGTCGGTGCTGCTCGGCGGCGGCGGCATCGCGGGCAACCGCGACCTCCTCGCCCGCGCGCGCGCCATGGAGCCCGATGCCGAGATCTGGTTCCGTCCGCATCCCGACATCGATGCCGGTCACCGGCGCGGCGCGGTGCCCGATGCCGAGGTGCTAACGATCGCGGATCGCGTGGTGCGCGGCGGCGGCATGGCGGCGCTGCTGGACGCAGTCGACGGCGTCCACGTGCTGACCTCGCTCACCGGGTTCGAGGCGCTGTTGCGCGGCCGCGACGTTACCTGCCATGGCACCCCCTTCTTCGCCGGCTGGGGGCTGACGCGCGATGCGGGCCTGATCGCGGAGCGGCGCACGCGGCGACTGACGCTGCCCGAACTCGTCGCGGGGACTCTGATCCTCTACCCTCGTTACCTGGACCCCGACACCGGGCTGCCTTGCCCGCCCGAGGTGCTCGTGGCCCGGCTCGGGCGGCAGGCGCGGCCGCGCGCGACCTTGCTAACGCGCGCACGCGGCATCCAGGGCAGGCTCGCGCGGCTCGCGCGGCTGCGCTAGGCGGGAACGGAAGGGGAGAGACGTGGACCGCATCGGCACGATCATGGGTGTCGTCACCGTGCCCATGGCGCTGCTCACCGTCGCTAGCATCGTCGCCGGGTTGTGGCTCCTCGTCGCTGGACCGGCCTCCGTCGTCGTGCTGGGGATTTTCGCGTCGGCCGCCGGCCTTGCGATCGCTTGGCTGCTGGAGCAGCTGGTGGCGCTGCTCGACGACCTGGCGCTCGCGATCCAGGTTCGTCGCGGCGCCGCCGCCAAGCGAGGGGCGGCGCTGGTCTGCGGCATCGCGCCAATGCTGGTGGTGATCGCGTGGGAGTATGAGTGCCTCCACCTCCTTGTCCGTTTCGGCGTGCCCGCCACGATGTTCGCGACGTGGCTCTGGTCGTACGGCGTCGCGACCGGGCCGTGGACGCTCTTCGCGCAGCTCGTCGGCAGCGACAGGCGTACGCTGTGCGGCATCCGCGCCTATGCCGGCCATCTCGCCTACTGGCTGCTGTCGGCCGCCTCGCTGGCCGGGCTTCCCGACATGCTCTGCCTCACGCTGATGGCGCTGCCCGCCGCCCTGCCCGTGACGGTGGGCACGCTGCTCGCCGTCGCCGACCGGCAGGCGCTGCGTAACGTGCGGATCTGAGCGGATAACCTGGGTTGGTTGCGGCTCCGGTCCGGATCGCCTATCCCTCGATTGCGCGGGAAGGCGGATGGTGGCGCGGTCCGGCCCTCGCGCGTGAACAACGGGTGACGCCGATATCGTGAAGCAGCAGCCGCGCCTTCGTCGGACGTTCCTGTTCCTGCAGGGGCCGCACGGTTCCTTCTTTCCGCAGCTCGGCGCCGCTCTCCGGCAGGCGGGCCATCGCGTCCGCCGCATCAATTTGAACGGCGGCGATCGCGCGACCTGGCCGCAAGGTTTCGACTTTCGTGGGCGCCTGGCCAAGTGGCCGGGCTTCGTCGCGCGCTTCGTCGCCGAGCAGGGCGTGACGGACATGGTGCTGTTCGGCGACAGCCGGCCGCACCACGTCGAGGCGATCGCGATCGCGCGGCGTATGGACGTGCGCATTCACGTCTTCGAGGAAGGCTATATTCGGCCCGATTGGGTGACGCTGGAGCGCGACGGGGTGAACGGCCACTCGACGCTGCCGCGCGACCCCGCTTGGTATCTCGATCGCGCGCGCGGGCTGCCGCCGCTGGGTGAGCATCCGCCGGTGCCGTCCTACACCACGGCGCGCGGCTGGGCGGCGTTCTTCTATTATGCCGAGGTCGTGCTGCAGCACTGGCGCTTCCCGTTCCACGGCAGCCATCGCGACAGAAACCCGGTGTGGGAGGGGATCACCTTCCTACGCCGCTTCCGGATGCGTGACAGCGACGCGCGCGCTACCGCCGCCGATCTCGGCAGGATGGGACGGCGGCGCTACTTCCTGTTCCCGCTCCAGCTCACCTCGGACTATCAGATCCGCGTTCACTCGCGCTTCGGCTCGATGCACGGCGCGATCGGCGAGGTGCTGGAGAGCTTCGCGCGCGCGGCGCCCCTCGACGCCCATCTCGTCGTCAAGGAGCATCCGCTCGACGCCGGGCTGATCCGCTGGCGCGACGTCGTGGGCGCGACGGCGGACCGGCTCGGCATCCGCGATCGCGTCGCCTTCGTCGAACAAGGCGATCTCGTCGCGCTCGTCGAGAAGTCGGCGGGTATGGTGACGGTGAACAGCACGAGCGGCACGCTGTCGCTCGCCGCCGGCAAGCCGGTGAAGGTGCTCGGGCGCGCGGTGTACGACATCGACGGCATCACCGACAGGCGGCCGCTCGATCAGTTCTGGCGCGATCCGCGCGCGCCCGATCCGCAGCGCTACGACGCGTTCTGCCGGGTGCTGCAGCGACGTTGCCTGATCCACGGCGCGTTCCTCAGCAACGCCGGCATCGACCTTCTCGTCGATCAGGCTACGGCGCGGCTCACTGCCGACGACGACGCGCTCATCGCCGCCCCGGTCCGTCGCGCCTCGTGAACTCGGCGGCGGGCGGGCGCGCCGACGCGCCCGAGATCGTGCTGGACCTCTCGCGCCTGGTCTCGCGCGTGCGCCACCGCACGCCCACCGGCGTCGATCGCTGCGAGATGGCCTACGCCCGCGAACTCATCGCGCGCGTGCCCGAGCGGCTGTCGTTCGGCGTCATGCATCCGACGCGCCGCTACGGCCGGCTGTCCGGACCGGTGGCGCGCGCCTTCCTCAATGCGACGCAGGCGGCGTGGGACGGCGATCGCCCTGCGCCGGCCGAGGGCGGGTGGCCGGCGCTGGGCCGAACGCTGTGGGCGGTGAGGCCGCGTCCCGTGCCGCCCGCGCGGTCACGGCGCATCTTCCTTCAGAGTTCGCCGCATCATCTTCACCGCCGAGACGCCACCGCCGGCATCCTGCGGTCGGAAGGCGGCGCCCGCTTCGTCTGCCTGCTCCACGATCTCATCCCCCATCAGTTTCCGGAATATGCCCGTCCGGGCGGAGCGGCGCTCCACCGGCGCCGGATGAGGACGGTGGCGGCGCTCGCCGACGCAGCGATCGCCAACTCCGACGCGACCCGCGACGCCTTCATGCCGTGGCTGCGCGCAGCGGGGCGCGAGGCGCCGGTGGTGACCGCGCTGCTCGGACTGGACGCGCCGCGCGGTCCCTTGCCGCCGGCGACCCGGCCACGCCCTTATTTTCTATGCCTAGGCACGATCGAACCGCGCAAGAACCACCTGCTGCTGCTCCACCTTTGGCGCCGTCTTGCCGAGGAGATGGGGGAGGCGTGCCCGCTGCTGGTGATCGTCGGCCGGCGCGGCTGGGAGAATGAGCAGGTCGTGGACATGCTCGAACGCTGCCCCGCGATCACGCCTCACATCGAGGAGCGTGCGGGGCTGCCCGACCGCGAGGTGGCCGCGCTGATCGCGGGAGCACGCGCGCTCCTCCTGCCGAGCTTCGCCGAAGGCTACGGTCTGCCCGTGCCCGAGGCGCTCGTCGCCGGCACTCCGGTGATCGCCAGCGACCTGCCCGCGCTACGCCAGGCCGGAGGCGGGGTGCCCGACTATCTCGATCCGCTCGACGGGCTTGGCTGGATGGCGGCGATCCGCGACTACGCTCGGGCCAATTCGCCGCGCCGCGCGGCGCAACTCGGGCGGCTCGGCGGCTGGCGGGCGCCCGACTGGGGCGGGCATATCGAAACCGTGCTCGACGTGATAGGAGCGCTCGCATGACCGATACTCGCCTCATCCGCATGCGCGACGGAGACATGGACTCCGGCGATTGGGTGCGGGCGCTCAAGACGATGGGGCACGTCATCGGCGCGCTGATGATGCGCGAGCTCCACACCCGCTACGGCCGCGAGAATGTCGGCTACTTATGGTTGTTCCTGGAGCCGATGACGCTCGGCTCGGTGATTGGCCTGCTGCACATGCACGCCGGAGGTGGCGAGCTCGCGCCCGACATCACGCCGATCGCCTTCACCGTCGCGGGCTACTGCAATTTCATCATGTTCCGCGGCGTCGTGAACCGAGCGGAGGGCGCGCTGGAAGCCAATGCGCCGCTATTGTACCACCGCCAAGTCTCTGTGCTCGACATCGTCATGGCCAAGGCGTTGCTGGAGGCGGCGGGCACCTTCATGTCCTACACCTTCCTAATGTCGATCCTGATCCTGCTCGGCCAGGCTTCGCTGCCGGTTCGGCCGCTCTACATATTCGCCGGTATCGGCTACATCTTCTGGTTCTCGACGGCGCTGTCGATGCTGGTGATGGCGGGTGCCTACGAGATCCGCGCGCTGGAGCGGATGGTCCACGTCCTCACCTATTTCATGATCCCGCTGTCGGGCGCCTTCTTCATGATAAGCTGGATTCCGTCCTCGTTCCGCAAATGGCTGGTCTGGAACCCGTTTCCATCGATGTTCGAGATGATCCGATACGGCCAGTTCCGCAGTGCGTCCCCTGATTACATCTACTTTGAATACTGCACCGGCTGCTGCCTGGTGCTGACCTTCATCGGTCTTGTTGCCGTCAAGGGCGTGCGCAAGCGCGTCCACCTCCACTAGGCCCTCCAAGAGAGATGTCGCGATGAACATGTACGGGATCATGGCGCCCCATGCGGGCGAGGAGGAGCTGGTCCGCTCCACCCCCCGCGAGCGCCTGACCGAGTGGCTGCGCAGCAAGCGCATGTTCCTGCTGATCGTGGTGCTGCCGGCGCTGATCGTGGGCGGCTATCTCTACCTGATCTGCGCCGACCAGTATGAGTCCGAGTCGCACTTCCTGGTCCGCGCGCCGGGCCAGCAGCAGATGCAGGTGGGCGGCGTCGGCCAGCTTCTCGGCGCGGCGGCGGGCATCAGCACCTCGCAGAGCGAGGCGATGAGCGTCGCCGATTACCTGACGTCGCACGACGTGGTCGCCGAACTCGGTCGCCGCGTCGGGCTTAAGGCTCTGTTCCAACGGCCGGAGGCCGACGTCCTGTCGCGGCTGCACGGCGACCAGCCCACGCCCGAGCGGATGCTGAAATACTACCTCAACCACGTCACCGTCTACTACAACACCGAGACGGGCATCACCTCGCTTAAGGTGCATGCCTTCCGGCCGGACGACGCGCTGAGGATCAATCGCGCGCTGCTCGATCTCGGCGAGGAGCGCGTCAACCAGATGAACCTGCGCTCCTACGACGATTCGCTTAAGATGGCGCGGTCGCAACTCGCCGATGCAGAGGCGGCGGTGGCCCAGGTGCAGTCGCGCATCACCGGCTACCGCCAGGATCGCCGCGACATCGATCCGCAGAGCACCGGCGAGGCGCAGATCCGCATGGTCTCGACGCTCCAGACGCAGCTCGCTGCGGCGCGCTCGCAATTGGCCGCCATGGGATCGCTCATCAACCGATCGAGCCCGCAATATGTGGCGCTTGCCGCACGCGTGCGTTCGCTGGAGGCCGAGGTCGGCGCGCAGTCGGGCAAGATGACCAACGGTGGCAGCAACATCGCCTCGACGCTCGGCGGGTACGAAAACCTCCGCGTGCGGCAGGACTTCGTGGGCAAGCGCTACGACGCCGCCGCCGCCAATCTGGAGAAGGCGCGGGAGGAAGCGCAGCGCCAGCAACTCTACGTGGTGCGCGTCGTCGATCCGAACCTGCCGGTGAAGTCCACCTATCCGCAGCGGGCGCGGATCATGGCGACGATGGTGCTGGGCCTGCTGCTCGCCTACGCGATTGGGTGGCTGATCGTGGCCGGCGTGCGCGAGCACGCCGCCTGATCGGGGATCGAGACCATTGCCCGCTTGAAACGGCGCAACGCTCCTGCGGATGACGCGTCAGCGTATGGAGGTGCTTTCCCTCGACATCGTCACGGGCGCTGTCGCCCACACGATCCAGATCGGCGCGACCACCTTCTACGTGGTCGAGCCGATCGCGGTGGTGCGCATCGAACAGCGCTTGGCCAGTCCGCCGTTGGACCGGACTCAGGTGTTGGGAGTGAATGGCTTGCCGCGCCCGGCTCGACCCCTTGCTGCGCCTTCGGAGCTAGTGACTTGTTCCTGTGATCTACGAACTTGCCCGTGCTTTCCCGGTGCGATCGCGTGCCACGCGAACGCGTCGGCGCTTCCACCACAAGTAGGCGCCAGAGACGCACATCTCTGTGGTCACAAGGCCGAGCAGAACATCGATTGCGATCCCGAGCGGCCCGGCGACCTGACCCGTGTGCACCGGATAGAGAGCGCGAGACAATTTGCGTCCCGCGCTGTCCGTATAAGGATCGTCGAAATAGACGATCCGGCCATTATTGCCGTCGACGTATAGCGACTGTGGCCCAAGCGCGCGGTAGTTCTCGATCCCGCCATCGGTGAACCACACGCGGTATGTCCCATATTCGGGATCATAGCCGACCTTGGCGGCACGCCAGTGGAGCTTCAGGCGGTGAGCCTCCGCCTCGGCCGCGGTCACCGCACCGCTCGGCTCCAGTCGCGGGACTGCACGAGAGGGCGGCGGCGGCCGATCGAACAGCGAGGATCTTGGCGGCGAAATCGCCTGCACCGCGGGAGTGAAAACCTCGTCGAAGAAGTTCATTGCCACCGAAGTAAACGCGATGGCGGTGACGCCGATCAGTGCCCAGAGCCCGCTGGCGCGATGCAGGCTGTGCATGAGGCGAGGCAGCGGATCACGCCAGCGGAACAGCCAAGCCTTCTTCCACAATCGCCAGAACGCGCCCTGCAACGGGAAGGTGAGGTAGACACCGACCAGGTTGCCGATCAGCCAGCCCAACGCCGCCAGCCCCATGAGCCAGCGCCCCGCCGTTCCGGCGAGAAGAGTGTAGTGCAGTCGGTAGATGCCCAGCATGAGGTGGCGGCGATCCCAACCCGGTCCGCTCTGTCGTGTGCCGGCCGGGTGGCCGTCGTTGCGGTCGATGAACAGCTCGTCATAACTCAGTGGTGGCGTTCCCGGACGGGCCGCAACGGTGGTCATCAGCGTTCGTCCTGACGGCACGGTGAGCGGAAAGGAGAGGATCTGGATAGACGGGTGCTTGTTTTGGAAAGCGGTCACCGCGGCTTGCGCATCGATCCGGGCAGGCTCTTCCGTGCGAAGCAAGTCTGGGTTCAGCAAAGCGTCCAGCGGTTTGTCGAAAGACAGGATCACGCCAGTTACTGATGCCAAGCTCAGGAAGAGGAGCGTCGCCAGCCCAAGGTAGCGGTGGACGCTCAGCCAAAACTGCCAATTCTTCTGTCGCTTGTTCGGCATAGCTTCCGGTACTGCTCGCATAACGGCGTCGTGCGGT
This sequence comes from Sphingomonas sp., assembly GCF_965200105.1. Classification (GTDB taxonomy): domain Bacteria; phylum Pseudomonadota; class Alphaproteobacteria; order Sphingomonadales; family Sphingomonadaceae; genus Solisphingomonas. Next base: position 932,127 of record NZ_CBDATN010000002.1, on the reverse strand, counting down.
CATCACATACGTGGATGCTCGCCAGAGTGTCGACTGTGGCGAACGCAGGTGCGTGCGCCAGCAGCGACGAGGCCAGAGTCTGTCTCGATCAGGCAACCGGATCGTACCCGTTGACGACGATCCGTGTTGGAGTAGCTTGATCGTGTCAGCAGCTCTGCGAGGTTGAAGGCGGTGGTGAAGCGCAGTGCGGATTTTCCGATGACGGTTCGACCTGTGGTGGCCTTCGAGGACAATTATCCGGCGGGATTTGTCGACCCGATGCACAGTCACGATCGGTCACAGCTCTGTTACGCGGCTTCAGGAGTGATGTCGTTCACCACTAACGCCGCAAGTTTCATCTTGCCGCCAAAGCGGGCGATCTGGATATCCGCCGGTGTCCAGCATCAGCTATCCTGTCGCGGCCCGGTCGTGTTCCAGACGCTGTACATCGATCCCGCCTACGATAGCGAGACACATGACTGCCGCGTGCTCGAAGTTTCAACGCTGATCCAGGCGTTGATCGAGGAAGTCACCAGGTTCAGGCGCGAGTATGACGTCGACGCGCGCGAAGGGCGGATCGTTTCCATGCTGCTCGACGAGTTGAAGTTGATGCCGAGCAGCCCCGTTCGTGCCGCGATGCCTGGCGATCCGCGCTTGCGCCGCGTCTGCGAGGCGATCTTGGCCGACATGGCTGACCAGCGGGACATCAACGATTGGGCACGAGTTGCGGGCATGGGGCGGCGCACCTTCACTCGCCTGTTCCGGCAGCATACGGGCATGGGGCTCGCGACCTGGCGTCAGCAGGTGCGGGTGATGGAGGCGATGTCGTTGCTTGCCGCCGGCCGACAGATCAACAGCGTCGCCTACGATGTCGGCTACGAGAGCCCGAGCGCGTTCACCGCCATGTTCCATCGCACCTTCGGCGCGCCGCCCAGTGCCTACATGCGGCGCTGAGCGGGCTTGCTCGATCCGGCGCTCAGGGTCGGAGATCTCGTCGAAGCGCGTGACGACGAAGCGACTTATGGCTAGCCGTGAGGGGCCCGTCACCGAACGGCCGGCGGCCCCTTGAGATAATCCGCCGCGGTAGTCGGGCCGATGGCGCTGGTGTCGCTGTGCTCGGCGATGAACCTGCGTATTGCCATGAAGAAGTCGGCTCCTTCGGGAAGCCCCAGCTTCTTCCAGGCGGCATCCAACGCCGCCTGCTTGTTCTTCGGCGTTTCGGCCGGCTGGATCAGCACGAAGTCCCAATCGGCGCCATCGCTGTGCACGTAGAGTTCGCGCGGGGGCAGGCCCGCCATGCGGTTGGCGTCGTCGCATCGCGCGATCAGCCGCAGGAAGGCGTCCTGCTGCCCGGGTGCGATGCGATAGATCTCGACCATGCTCCGCCGACCCGCCGCCTCGTCTGGCGCGGCTTGGACAGCGACGGGCAGGGCGAGGGATAGCAACAGGCCGATAATGCGCAGCTTCATGACGATCTCCTGTCTACGGTCAAGGCTTGAGCGTGTGCGATCCCCGGCGTGCCCCCCTTCGGTTCGCGCCGACGTCGAGCCAGCCGCGAGCCGCACGGGACCGATGGCGGCGTTCGGCAGCACGCGATCCTGCGACGACAGCTTGCGACATCCCTCGGGCGAGCCCCGTTGTCATCGATAAGCCGGGGGCAGCGGATCGTTCGCCCTCTGCGGAGCGTAGCGGTCGCGCAAAGCGGTCATCCGCGTCGCCATCGACGCCGGCTTGCCGTCGATGAGGACCATGATGGGCGCGCTCGCCGGTTCGAGCGGGTCGCCGTCCCAGATCACGAGGTCCGCGTCCGCGCCGGGCGCCAGCGTTCCCGCCCTCTGCACGCCCCAGATCGCGGCGGGCGTGGCGGTGATCGCGCGCAACGCGTCGAAGTAAGGCAATCCGTTGGCCACCGCGATGCCGGCGCCGTCGCGCATCGCGAGGCCTGCGTCGTAGCTTAGGTACACGGAGTTTCCGGATACGCTGAACGCGATCGTCACGCCGGCCTTGGCCAGTATCGCCGCATTGTCGAGCCGGGCGCCGATCCAGTCGAAGTTCTGCGGAAGGTTCACTTCCGGATCGAGGATCACCGGGATGTGCGCGGCGGCCAGCGCGTGCGCTTGCCTCCATGCCTCGGCGCCGCCGACGATCACGACGTGGACGTGCATGTCGGACGACAGGGCGATCGCTTCCCTTATGTCGGACTCACGGTCCACGACGAGGGCGAGCGGCATCGTGCCCCTCATGACGGGCTGCAGCGCCTCGATGTCCGGACGGTCGAGAAGCTGGTCGCGAGGACCGCGGAGCGGCGGCGACGCGCCGAATGCGCGAGCCTCGGCCAGCGCGTTGCGCAGCAGCACCCACTGCGCCGCCCGCGAGCCTCCCGCCTTGGCCTGCGTCCCGTTCCCGATCGCCGCAAACATCGCCGCGCGCGGTCGCTCCAGCAACGGCCCGTGCTCGCGCAACCGGACGAGGGCTCCGGCCCCCGCGAACGGCTGGGTGGCCGACGCTCCCGGAAAGCTCATGGCCTGCGTGACGCCATCGGCGCGCGCGACGGGAACGAGCGTGCTGTTCGAACTGAGCGCGAAGCTCACATCGAAGGCGGCGCCCAGAGGTCCGTTCGCTACCGTCCTGTCGTCGGTGTCGCGCGCGCCCGCGATCTCGACGAGGCCGATCTGCGTCGCGGGATCGAACAAGCCGGGCGTCACGATGTGGCCATGCGCGTCGATCACCCGCACGCCGGGCGGCGCTGCCGCTGCGCTGCCGACGGAGACGATCCTGCCGTCGGTGACGACGATGGTGGCATCGCGGACAGGTTGCGGCGCGGTCATCGTGAAGGCGCTTGCATGTACGATGGCGATCGTCTCGGCGGCGACGGGCGCGGGGGCGGCGAGCAGCATCGCGATCGCCAGCGTGCGGATCACGGCCGCGCCTCCGGCATGCGGCCGAGTTCGATGTCCGTGCGCGGCTGGCGGTTCGGGTCCGCGCGATCGAACGCCACCGCTCCGTCCACGAAGACGACGTCCGGCTTCGCGTACACGCTGAACGGGTTCGCAGACCAGATCACCGCGTCCGCGTTCTTGCCGATCGCCAGCGATCCTATCCGGTCTTGGAGCCCGAGCGCCTTCGCCGGGTTGAGCGTCAGCCACTGGATTACGTGTTCGGGCGGCAGGCTGAGCCCGGCGCGGCGTCCGGCGGCGGCGGCCTTGCCCGCCTCGACGTTCAGCCATTGTCCCAGGAACGGAGAGTCGGAGTGCATCATCACGCAACCGCCCGCCGCGTCGATGAATGCGCCGTTCTCACGGATGCCGTCGGACGCCTCCATCTTGTATCCCCACCAGTCCGACCAAACGACGGCGCAGATATGATTGGCGGCGAAGAGCGGCGCGATCTTGTAACCCTCGACCGCGTGGTGAAAGGCGGCGATGCGAAACCCGATCTCCTTGGAGAGATCAATCATCACCGCCATTTCGTCGGCGCGGTAGCAGTGCATGTGGACCGCGATCTTGCCTTGCAGGACCGCTGACAAAGTATCGAGCCGCGGGTCGTCGCGCGGCGGCTCATCGTCCTCGCCGTCGACATATTCCTGCCACTCGTGCATATAGTGGTGAGCTTGGCCGAACGCCGAGCGGATGAACTCCACCTCGCCTTCACGGCTGGTCGGGCCGCGCGCCCGCTCCGCGTCGGTGCTCTTCGGGTTCTCGCCGCAGGCCATCTTCATGCCCTGCGGCGCGCCGGGAAACTTCATCCCCTGCATGGTCGTCGCCGGGATGGGCTTCAGCACCACCGAACGGCCGCCGAAGATCGGGTCGGAGCCCGGCAGCACCTGCAATGTCGTGACGCCGCGCGAGAGAGCGCGCGCGAAGGCGATGTCCTGCGGGTTGATCGCCGTCTCGATCCAAGTTCCGGCGGCGTTCGGATCGCCGAGTTCGCTGACATCCGACGATCGCTCGTCGATCGTGGTGAGCGGCAGTACGTAGGTGCCGTCGTGGGTATGGACGTCGATGATCCCGGGGGTAACCCACCGTCCGGCCGCATCGATCACCCGTGCGCCGTCGCGGCGCAGCCCGCGACCGACGCCCCCGATGGTACCGTCGTGCATCAGGAGTTCGCCATCCTCGATGCGATGCCCTTCGCCGTCGAGGATGTTCGCGTGGACGATCAGCGTGTCTTCGCGCGGCAGCGGCTTGTACGTGCTGGGAAAGATATCGCGCGTGTAGGGTGGTGTGATGCCGGCCCGGGCCCGGCGGGCTCGATGACCGCCGTGCTCGTGGTCGTGCCTCTCGAAGCGACCATGAGTATCAGGCCTCCCATCCCGATCTTCCGAAGGGGATAGGCCCCGATCCTGCCCGATCGCCGTCGCGGCAGGCAGGAGCGATACCGACGCGAGCAGGATCGCGGCGCCGACCGGGCGAGCGATCCGCGCGCGCCAGCCGCCCACGAGGTCAAAAGCGCTTGGTGACGGTGCCGAGCACCTGCCTCGCCGCGCCGTAATCGCAGCTGAAGAACCCCGCGCAACGCGACACGTAGCGTTTGTCGAGCAGGTTCGACGCGTTCACGGCAAGGCGCCAGCCCGGCAGGTCGTAGTGGAGGATCGCGTCCATCAACGTCGCGCTCTGGCCGTATATCACCGGCGTGCCGAAGGCGCCGGGCAGCGCGCCGGTGCTCCTGCTCGTGTAGCGTACGCCCGCGGCGCCGCCGAACCCTGCCAGCAGGCCCTTGCGGAACGTGTAGTCGACGAGAGCGGACGCCTTGTGCTTAGGCGTCACCGGCAACGGATAACCGACGTCGGCAGGCTCGGCGAGCGCGCTCTTCACCTCGCTATGATTGTAGCTGTAGGCGGCGTTGATCGAGAGCTGCTCGCGGATGCGCGCGACCACCTCTAGCTCGGCACCGTAGACCTCCACCTCGCCGCCCTGCGTCGTCGCGCCGGCGGGGTTCTGGTTCACCTGAGTAGAGACGAAGTTCTTCTGCCGGATGTCGAAGCCCGCGAGCGTCGCGAAGATCTTGATGTCGCTCGGCAGTCCGCGCCCGTCATATTTCAGACCGCCCTCGATCTGGCGGACCGTGGTAGGCTTGAGCGGACCGCCGGTCGTCGCGTTGGTGCCGAGCACCGGCTCGAACGACGTCGCGTAGCCGACATAGGGCGCGAGGCCCGACGGCGTGACGTAGCTGAGGCCCGCCCGATAGGTGAACTTATGCTCGTGCTGGCTGTCGTAGACCGGAGGTGTGGTGATGAGGTTACCAGGATCGCCAAAGTCGAACGTACGTGCCGACCGCGCGCGAACCCAGTCGTAGCGGCCGCTCAGCAGCAGGAAGAGGCGGTTGTCGAAACCGATCTGGTCCTGCCCGTAGACACCCGTTTGCTTGAGCTTCTGCTGGTTGTAGCGGGTTGGGTAGCCGATCGACGCCGGCACCGCGGGGTCGTAGACCGGATCGAAGGCGTCGAGCGTGCCCGCAAAAAGGAAATTGTCGGAGGCGACGTTACGAACGTTGCGATAATCGACGCCGACCAGCAGCTTGTGCGTGAGCGGTCCGGTCGTGACCTTGGCACTCAGCCGGTTGTCGGTGGTGAAGCTGTTGACCAGCTCCTGGTACGAGAAGTTGTACTGCTGGAGCGTGCGGAAATTAGCCGGATCGCCTGGATCCGCCTTGTTGACCGTCACGAAGCCGCCGCCGCTGTAGAGCCCGATCGGCGTGAACTCGTGATAGTGGCTCCACTTGGTGTTCGAGACGAACTTCAGCGCATCCGAGAAGCCGTGATCGAACTCGTAGCCCGCAGCATATTGTCGCCGGGTGTATAGATCCTCCGGATGATCGAGGTTGGTCGAGCGGCTGATGCGTCCGTTGGGATTGGGCAACAGCGTGCCCACTTCGGGCAGGAAGCCGCCGGCGCCGCCGCGGTCCTTGTCATACTGATAGTAGAAGAGCCCGGTAAGGCTCGTGCGCGGCCCGAGCTTGAGGGTGGCGCTGGGCGCCAGCAGCACGCGCTTGTCGTCGGTGTGACGGACGTCGAGCTCGCGATCGCGATAGAGAGCCGTCATCCGCACGTCCAGGAAGGACGTCGCCGGCCCCGTGATCGTCGTCGCGAACTCCTTGTAGTCGTCGGTGCCGTAGGTGGCCCTTGCCTCTCCCGCCGTGGTCGAGCTCGGGCGGCGGCTGACCTCGTTGAGGATGCCTCCCGGCGGCGCCGCGCCGTAGAGCACCGACGCTGGCCCTTTCAGCACCTCCAGCGACTGGAAAGCGTAGATATCGACGCCGGTGGTGGCGATCGTCGTGGTTGCGGGCACCACCAGACCGTCGATATACTGGCGCGGGGTGAAGCCGCGGATCGTGACGAAGTCGAACCGGGGATCGTTGCCGTAGCCCTCTCCCGTGACGCCGGCCAGGTAGCGCACCGCCTGCTGGGCGTCGACGAAGCGCAGGAGATCGATTTGGTCGCGGGTCACCACGGAAATCGACTGCGGCGTCTGGACGAGTGGTATGTCGGTCTTCGTCGCGGTCTGCGCGCCCTCGGGCACGAAGTGTTGCGCGGTGACGACGATGTCGCCATTCTGATCCTTGCGCGTCTTGATTGACTCGCCGCTCCCTTGATCAGTGGGCGTCGCAGTCTGATCCTGCGCAAGGAGAGCCGTCGACTGCACAGCGCAAAAAGCAGCGCCGGACAGGATCAGACCGCGTGCGCGACGAAGTCGAAACATAGCAGTTCCCCTTTTGCCTGAATTTGTCTCAGGCATTCTTGTCCTGTCGCGGATACTAACATCGCCGTCGGTACATGTCATCTAGGATGGGCCGCATTTCGTTGCTGATGGGCCGAGTGCGCGTGAGCTGATGAGCTCATTGCCACAATGCCTGCATGAGCGGTTACGGCTTCGAGCGGCCGGTCGGGCAGTACGCATTGGACGTGGTCGCCTCCGAGCCGCTCAGCACTCGACGACGTTGACCGCCAAGCCGCCGAGCGCGGTCTCCTTATAATGTTCGCTCATGTCCAACCCGGTCCGCCGCATCGTCTCGATCACTTGGTCCAGACTGACGCGATGCGTGCCGTCCCCGAGCATGGCCAACCGGGCGGCCTCGATCGCCTTGATCGAGCCGACCGCGTTTCGCTCGATGCACGGCACCTGCACCAGCCCTGCCACCGGATCGCAGGTGAGGCCGAGATTATGCTCCATGCCGATCTCGGCCGCGTTCTCGATCTGGCCGGGGGAGGCGCCGAGCGCCGCGGCCAGCCCCGCCGCCGCCATGGAACATGCGACGCCGACCTCGCCCTGACAGCCGACCTCCGCTCCGGAGATCGAGGCATTTTCCTTGAATAGCGAGCCGATCGCCGCCGCGGTGAGCAGGAAGGCGTCCATGCCCTGCTGCGTCGGGGCGGGAGCGAAACGCTCATAGTAGCGGAGTACGGCAGGGACGATGCCGGCGGCGCCGTTGGTGGGGGCCGTCACGACCTTGCCCCCTGCGGCATTCTCCTCGTTGACCGCGAGCGCCCACAGGTTGATCCAGTCGATCACCGCCAGCGGATCGGACAAGGCGCGCTCCTGACGCGCGATCAGCGCCTTATAGATCGCCGGCGCGCGGCGCTTCACCCGCAAGCCTCCGGGAAGTTCCGCATGTTCGGACCGGATGCCCCGATCGATGCACGCAGACATCGCGGCCCGGATGATCGCCAGGCGGACCGGGAGTTCGCCTGGAGGCAAGCCCACCGCCTCGTTCTCGGCGGTCAGCTCGGCTATGGTCTTCCCGGTAGCCGAGCAGAGGGCGAGCAGTTCCGCGCCCGAGCGGAAGAGGTGCGGCGCGTCCCAGACGCCCTCATCGGGCGAGTTGCGCCCTATGTCGTCCTGCGACAATATGGCGCCTCCTCCGACGGAGTAATAGGTGCGGTCCGCGAGTCTCTCGCCGTCCATCCCGGTGGCGACGAACGTCATGGCATTCGAGTGAAAGTCCAGGCGTTCCCGCTGCAGGAACAGAAGGTCGTGTTGCTCGTCGAATTCGATGGATTTCCGACCCGCCAGGTTAAGCCGGCGGCTAGACCTGATGCCGATAATCTCCTCCTCGGCGAGGTCGGGGTCGATCTCGGCGGGTACGTGGCCCGCCAGGCCGAGCAGGATGGCGCGATCGGTCGCATGCCCTTTGCCGGTCAGCGCCAGCGAGCCGTAAAGCCGGACCTGTACCCTGACCGCGTCGTCCGCGACCCTGCCCGCGAAATCCGCCGCGGCCGTCATCGGACCCATGGTGTGGGAACTCGACGGACCTACCCCGATCTTGAAGAGCTCGAAGACGCTGGCGACCATCGTCAGACCAGCGTCGTCGGGCTGGCTTTGCCGCCGGCGGCGGTCGTGTTCATCGAGATCGGTACTTCTTCCACCAGCCACTCCAGGCGATACGCACGGTTGTCGGTCATATCCTCGCTTCTCCCCGCCTCCGCCAGCGAAACGCGGCCGAGCCGTTCGGCCAACCCGCGAAGCGAACTGCCCACCTGTTCCGCCGATTTCTCGATGAGAACATCGACAGCACGCTGCGATACCGTAGGCTAACTGGCCTGCTTCACGCTCTCGTCGGCAGCCAGTTGTCGCGATCGGGTCGCGGCCGCCTGGACGACGCCCTCCAAGAGCCGGTCGATCCCGTTCTCGCTGTCCATCACGGCTAGGCCCGCTTCGGTCGTCCCACCCGGGCTGGTGACCTCCGCGCGCAACGCCGCCAATTGCGAGCTGCGGCTCTCCATGAGCGCCGCCGCTCCCGCGAACGTCGCCCTGGCGAGGAGCATCGCCTGCTGCGGCGAGAGTCCTTCCGCCGCTCCGGCGGCCGCGAGCGCCTCCGTGAAGCGGAAGAAGTAGGCCGGCCCGCTGCCGGAAACGGCGGTGACCGCGTCGAACTCCCGCTCCTGGTCGAGCCAGATCGACTCGCCGAGCGCGCGCAATAGAGCCTCGACCCGCGCGCGGTCGTCGGCAGTGGCTGTCTCGGATGCGTGGGCTGCGGTGATGCCGCGTCCGATGGCGGCCGCGGTGTTCGGCATCGTCCGCACCATGCGGCACTCGCTCCCCAGCAGCTCGTGCAGCTTGGCGAGCGGCACCCCAGCCATGATCGAGACGAACAGCGGCTCGCGATCGCGAAGCGGCGTCAGCATCGCCCGGAGCGTCTCGACCGCCTGCGGCTTGACCGCGAGGATCACGACGAGATCGTCGGGCAGGTCGGCCCCGGCGAGATCGCCTATCTTCTCCACTCCCTCGGGGAGTGCGGCCCAGGGATCATGCGCCAGCACGCGATGGTCGCTCGTCCAGGCTCGCGCCATGGCGCCGCCCATGCGGCCGCACCCGATGAAGAGGATGTTCACTGTCGAAGCTCCTTCTCTGAGCGAGCGCGGCCGGCGCCGAAGCGGGCCGGCGCGCTCAGGCGATCGCGCGTCGTAGGTGCGAGTAGCGCCGGCCGTAACCGGCGTAGATGATCGCGCCCGCGGCGAGGTACAGCGCCAGGATGGTCGCCGGGATCCGGTCTCCTGCGATCGCACGCCCGCCGATGTCGAGCAGGACCGGCGCCATCATCGCCAGGCAGAAGACGATCGCCAGAACCGGCACCGTGCCGATCCAGGTGCCGCCGATCCGCACGCCGCCGAGCGGCACGCGGAACGGCCGGTGGAGGTCGGGACGCGCGTTGCGAAGCCACATCACGCTCACCGCCACGACGCAGAACACGAAGGCGGTGCCGATGCTGACGAGGTCCGCCAGCAACGCGATCGGCAGGATCGCCGCCGCCGTCGCCGAGATGGCGGCGAGGATCGCGGTGCCCGCCGCCGGCGTCGCGAAGCGCGGGTGCAGGCGCGAGAAGACCGGCGGCAGCAGCCCGTCGCGCGACATTGCGAAGCAGATCCGCGACTGGCCGTAGGTGTTGACGAGGAGCACCGAGCCAAGGCCGGTCAGCGCGCCTGCCTTGACGAAGATGGCGAGGACGGGGCGGCGGATCGCGCCGACCGCGAGCGCGATCGGATCGGGCACGCCCAGTTGGCGGAACGGGACCAGCCCGGTCAGCACCGCCGCCACCGCGGCATAGATCAGAGTGCTGATGACGAGTGCGCCGAGGATGCCGACCGGGACATCTCGTTGCGGCTTGCGCGCCTCCGACGCGGCGGTGGCCACCGCTTCGAAGCCGAGATAAGCGAAGAACACCACCGACGCGCCGCGCAGCACGCCCGCCGGCCCGTAGCGGAAGCCGCCCTCCGACGGCGGCACGAACGGCGTCCAGTGGCTGGGCTCGACGTGCGGCGCCCCGAACGCGACGAACAGGATGAGGATGCCGATCTTGCACAGCACCAGCATCGTGTTGATCGCGGCCGAGTGGCGGACGCCGCGGACCAGCACCAGCGCCACGGCCACCAGTGCCAGCAGCGCGGGCAGGTTCACCGATGCATTAAGCGCGAAGCGGGTGTCGGGTCCGGCGACCGTCGCGACGAGCGTCGAGCGGGCAAGCGCATCGGGAATGTGCAGACCGAAATCGCCGAGTAGGCTGGCGAGATAGCCCGAGAAGCCCACCGCCAGCGCAGCGCCCGCCAGACCGAACTCTAGCATCAGCATCCATGCCAACGCCCACGCCCAGACCTCGCCGAGCGAAGCGTAGGCGTAGGTATAGGAGGCGCCCGATACCGGCAGCACCGACGAGAGCTCGGCATAGCACATCGCAGTCAGCCCGCACGCGAAGGCGGCGAGCACGAAGGACAGCACCACCGCCGGCCCCGCATAATTAGCGGCGGCCGTGCCCGTCATCACGTAGACGCCCGCGCCCACGATGCAGCCGACCCCGATAAGCACGAGCTGCACGGGGCCGAGCGCGCGGACGAGGCCCGCCGACGCCGCCTCCTCGCGAACCGCCTCGAGCGATTTGCGCGGGGACCAGCTCATCGAGGCGACCCGGCGGCCGTGGCCGGCGGCCATCGATCGGACCACGGTGCCGCGCGCTCGATCTCGGCGGCAAGTTCCAGCAGCAGGTCGTCGCCGCCCGGAGCGGCCGAGAGCATCGCGCCCGTCGGCAGACCGCCCGAAACGGCATGTACGGGCAGGCTGATGCTGGGCTCGCCGCTCATGTTCTGGAGAGGCGTGTAGCTCGCATAGTCGAAGAAGGCGTGGGCGAGATCGTCGAAGGCGCGGGTAGGGGCCAGCGTGCCGAGCGGCGGCGGCATCGTCCTCGTCACCGGTGAGAGGATCACGTCGTAGCCCTCGTAGAACTCGGCCGACGCCCGCGTGAACGCGGCAATCGCTGCGTAGGCGTCGGCGAGACGCTGCGGCGGGATCGTCTCGCGCCGTTGCGCGAGCCCCAGCGTCCAAGGTTCCAGCAATCCGTCCAGCGGCACGCCGGGGTTCGCGGTGGCCACGCCGTCGGTGACGTCGCCGCCGAGATAGCACCAGAGCGTCGCGAGTGCCTCGGCGAGTGCCGCGCGATCGAGTGCGGGACGGTCGGGGCGGACGTCGTGCCCGAGCTCCGCGAGCAGGGCAGCGGTACGCTCGACCACCTCCGTCACGCCCGCATCGGCGGCTCCCGCGAGGCCCTCGGGCGCGATCGCGATGCGCAGGCGCCGGCCGTCCGCCGGCCTGCAACGCGCCTCCGCCGGACGGCACCAGCGCGCCGACCAAGCGGCGTCGCGGACGCTGCGCGCGATCATCGCGTCGCTGCACAGCAGGTCGTCCAGGAGGTGAGCGGCGCGGGCGCGGACGTTCATGCCGCGGCCCGGCTTGAACCCCACGACGCCGCAATTGGACGACGGGATGCGTATGGAGCCGGCGGCATCGCTCGCGTGGGCGAGCGGCACCAGGCCCGCGGCGACGGCGACCGCAGCGCCCGTGCTCGATCCGCCGGCGCTGACGGCCGGATCCCAAGGGTTCAGCGTCGTACCGCACTGAAGCCCTTCGCAGCTGACTAGCAGGCCGGTCTCCGGCATGGTCGACATGCCGACGGGCACGAGCCCGGCCTCGTCGAACCGGTGCGCTATGGGATAGGCGCGATCGGCGACGACCCCGGCCTTCGCGCGCGAGCAGGAGGTCTGCGGGAAGCCGGGATAGGCGAGCGAAGCCTTGAGGAGGTAAGGTACGGCGGCCATCGGCGTGGTGCGATCGACCGCCGACACCGCGCGCCGAGCATGGTCGAAGGCGGTGCTGGAAAGCGAGTTCAGTGAGCCGTCGGCATCCTCGATGCGCATGATCGCCGCCTCGACCAGCGCACCGGGAGGAAGCTCGCCCGAGCGGACGCGCTCCGCCTGCGCGTGTGCGTCCAGCCGTCCGATGGCCCAGGCTTCCGCGATCGTCATCGACACCGGTTTACTCTCCCCGAATCCCGAATGCGGCGCGAGCGTCCGCCCACCACAGGTGGACGAGGTCGGCCGCCGGCGCCACCCTCGCGAGCGATGCGCCCTGTCCGGCCCACATCTGCATCACGCGAGCATCGCCGCGCTCCGCCGCCGCCCGCCGCATCGGCGCCGTGAGGCCGCGCTGGACGGGGTAGGGCAGGGCAGCCGGCGCGCCACGAACATAATCATTGCCGATCGCCCGTGCCGCACGTCCCGAATAGGCGCGGGTGACGACGGTGGCGTCCGGCGCCGTCGCCGGGATCGCAGCGCGCCAGGTCGGGTGGGTATCGGCCTCGTCCGCCAGCAGCAGCGCGGTGCCGATCTGCACCGCGCTGGCGCCGAGCGCGAGTGCGGCGGCGATGCCCCGGCCGTCGGCGATTGCCCCCGCGGCGATCACCGGGATCCTCACTGCGTCAGCCACCTGCGGGACGAGCGCGATCAGGCCGATGCCACCTTCGCCCGGTGCGTCCGGATCGAGCTCGCCGCGGTGGCCGCCAGCCTCGTACCCTTGCGCGATGACCGCGTCGGCGCCGGCCGCCTCGGCCGCGCGCGCCTCCGCCGGCGTGGACACGGTCGCGAACCAGGCGATGCCCGCGGTGCGGAGTTCGGCCGCGAAGTTGGCGGGGAACAGACCCATGACGGAGGAGACTGCCGTCGGCCGCGCCGCGATCAATGCGGCGCATTGCTCTTGGAAATTGGGCGGCGCGGCGGCATCGGTCGCCTCCTCGGTCGCCTGCGGCCCCCAGGCGGCGAGAGCTGCGCGCGCGCTCTGCTCCGCCGCTCGGTCGCGCGGTGGCGGCGCGGCGCGCGGCACCCACAGGTTGGCCTGCACCGGCCCGCCGCTTGCCTGGCGGAAGGCCGCGAACCAGCGCCCGATGCGGGCACCATCGTCCAACAGTGCGCCGTAGCCGCCCATGCCGCCGCCCCGTGCCACGGCCGCGGCCAACGCGGGCGGGCTGCTGCCTGCCATCGGCGCCGCCAGCACCGGCGCGGCCACCCCATAGGCTTCGCAGAAGCGGACGGCGCGATCGAGCGGAGCCGCGCTCATAGGTATCGGTCGAACCAGTCGAGGACGCGGCGCTGCACGTCTTCCTGGTGCGCGGCTTCGTGGAACCAGTGCGGCTCGCGGGGGTAGCGGACCATCACCGCCGGCTTGCCGAGCATCCGGAGACCCCGGTAGAATTCGAGGCCGAGCGTCGCCGGCACGCGCGTGTCCGCCTCGCCGTCGAGGACGAGCACGGGCGCCTGGACCGCCGATACCGACAACGCCGGTGAGGCACGCCGGTAATCGGCAAGATGACCTTCCAAGTCCCCGAAATAGCCGAGCGGGAAGTCCGGCGTGTCGGTGACCCGCGCCATCGCCACCATGTCGGTCGGCCCGGCGCCGACTACCGCCGCCTTGAAGCGCCGGTCGTGCGTCACCGCCCAAGCCGCGAGATAGCCGCCATAGCTCCAGCCGCCGATGCCGATCCGGTCCGGATCGGCGATCTTGTCGCGCACCAGCATGTCGACGCCGTCAACGACGTCCTGGAAGTCCATCCCGCCCCAGTCGCCGCCGACCGCGCGCGCGAACGCGGTGCCCTGTCCGTCCGAGCCGCGAGGATTGGGCAGCAGCACGGCATAGCCGTGCGTGGCGAGGAGCTGTGCCCATTCGTGCCAGCTTCCCTGCCAGCCCGACCACCACGCCCACTCGGGGCCGCCATGGCCTTGCACCACGAGCTTGACGGGTGTGCCCGCCACGAGGCCCGGCGGCGTCACGAGAACACCGTACACGATGTGGCCATCGCGGCTGTTGCGCCAGCTCACCTCCCGCACGTCGCCGAGCCGCCAGCGTACGACCTGCGGGTTCACCTCCGTGACGAGCCGGGTGCGCCCGCCTGCCATCGACCAGACCCCGGCCGGGACGGAGGGGGCGTTCGCGGCGATGGCGAACCGTTTTCCGTCCTTGCTGGCGGTGAAGTCGGCCGCCTCGCCATCAAAACCCGCCAGCGGCGAGACCGCGCCGGAGCGGCGATCGATCCGCACCAGCTTGGATCGCGTCCGCTCGAAGGACAGCGCCAGCACGGAGTGGCCGTCCGGCGCCCAGCGCAGTTGCGTGAGCAGGCCGGGATGATCGTCGCCCAGCCGCTCGACGCGCCGCGAAGCCACATCGATCACGCGCGGCGCCAGTCCGATGAAGCCGGGCGACAGGATCTCGTCGACGAGAAGCGCGCGTCCGTCGGGAGACCAGCGTGGCCCTTCCGCGACATGGTCGTAGATCGTCGGGCCGACCGCCCCCGTCGCCGCGTCGATTATCACCGCGCGCGAGTGGTAGAAGGCATCGTTGATGCTGGTGCTGCCCGTCACGCGCAGCGCGAGCGTCCGGCCGTCGGGCGACCAGTCGATCGCCTCGACGTTCAGGTCCGCGGGGGACAGGCGGTGCGCCGAGTGGGCGCGCAGGTCGAGCAGCCACAGCCGGGTCATGTGCCGGCTCTCGTCGACCACGGTCCAGTCGCGCTTCGCGGCCTTCGCCGCCTTCTCCTCGGGCGTATCGGGATCGGCGCTGAGAAAGGCGATCCGCGTGCCGTCCGGCGACCAGGCGATCTCGCTGACGTCGCCGGGAAGCGCCGTCAGCGGAACGGCCTCGCCACCCGTCACCGGCATCAGCCAGAGCTGGCGCGACGGCTCGCCGCTCGTCGCAGGCGAGGCCGGCGGCGGCGCAGGTTCGGCCGGCCGGCCGGGCGTCGAGGCGATGTCGACCTTGAAGTCGAAGCCGGTATCACGCCCGCCCGTGAGCGGGTTCTTGCGATTGGAAAGGAAGGCGACCCGCTTGCCATCGGGCGACCAGCGGGGCCCGCCGTCGGCACCGGCGCTGATGATGAAGGGTCGCGCGGCCGCCGAGCCGTCGGCGGGCACCGACCAGATCGTCGAGTGCTCGGGCGAGAAGGTCGACATCTGTGCCTGGACGGTGAACAGGATGGTGCGGCCGTCGGGCGAGATCTCCACCTCGCGTACGTCCTTCAGCGACATGATGTCGGCGGGCGTGATCGGCCCACCGCGATCAACGTCCGGCGCCGGGGCCGCCGCGATCAGCGCGGCGGCGATCAGCGGGAGCAGGCGTGCTCTCACAGCGTCCAGTCAATCCTGAGGCCGTAGGTGCGCGGCCGGATGATCGAGTAGGCGGGCGCGGTCTGCGCCGTGAAGGGCGCGTTCAGGATGCCATATTTGTTGAACATGTTGTTCACGAAACCGAGCAGGCGGAAATGTTCTCGCACAGTCACGCCGGCGCGTGCATCGAAGACGTTGAAGCCGCCGCGCGTGTTGGGGTTGCCGAAGGCGACGGGTGCGGTCGACAGGTAGCGGTGCGCGAGTTCGACCGACGGCTTGCCGGAGACCCCGGGTAGTTCGTACTCGACGTTGTTGGCGACCGACCAGTTGGACGATCCCGGCAGCGTCGTGCCAGCAGGATAGCCCGGCCCGTAATTGTCGGGCAGGGGCTTCGTCAGGTGCGCATCCTGATAGGTCATGTTCGAGCTGATGGTGAGGTTGCGCAGCGGCCGCACCGTCAACGCCACCTCGACGCCCGCGACATTGGCGTCGGCGGCGTTCAGTACGTAGGAGTAGAAGCTTGGCGCCGGCCCGAACTCGCGCGCCTGGATATTCTTCCAGTCCATGTTGAAGACCGTGGCATCGACCGTGACCCGGTTGTCTGGCGTGCTCGCCTTCACTCCGAACTCGTAATTGTAGACCTTGTCGCTGCCATAGGCGGTCGGAATGGCGGGAAGCAGGCCCGCGTTGGGGTTGATCCCGCCGACGCGATAGCCTTGCGAGTAGGTGAAGTAGGCGAGGAGGTGCGAGTTAGGCTTGACCGACAGCGTCGCCTTCGGCGTGAAGCCGTGTTCCTTCTGATCGACGCTGCCTGCGAGGTCGACGGGGCTGCCGCTGACGAAGCCGGCACCGTTGACGACGTCGCCCTTGGCTTCGGTACGGAAGTAGCGGCCGCCGCCGGTGATCTCGATTCCCGGCATCAGGCGCAACGTCGCCTCGCCGAACACGCCGAAGTCGGTGTTACGGGTGCTGGTGAAGTAGGAGTAGACGCGGTCGCCCGGCGCAAGAACGGAGGCAGGGTACGGAAATACGCCCGGCTCGGCGTTATTGATAAAGGCCTCCGCGCCGGGATCGTAGAGCTGGTCCAAGCTGACTTGGCGCGATCTCAGATAGCTTGTGCCGATCAGCCAACGGAACGGACCCCCCGTGTCGGCGGAGGCGAGGCGAGCCTCGATCGTCTTGATGTTCGCGTGTGCGCGGGTCTTGTCGAACGGCACGTCCGGACCGCCGAAGGTGCTGGTGACGTAGCCGTAGGGGTCGGCGAAGGTCGTCCGGTTGCGCTTGTGATCGATCGAGCCCAGCACGGTCAGCGTCGCGAAATCCTGGAATGTCTGGTCGAGCCGAAGACTGTTCAGGAAGAAGCGCGTCTGCTGCGGCTCGCGAATGCCGGTGCTGCGGACATAGGTGCCGCCCGTCGTGATGTAGGTCTCGTCGTCGAGCTTGGTGTCCTGGTAGGTGCCGAGATAAGTGATCTTGGTGTCGTTCGTTGGCGTGAACACCACCGAGCCGCGGATGCCCCGGGTGCGGAAGTCGTTGGTGGCCTGCTTGGCCGGCGTCAGCCCTACATTGTCGATATAGCCGGCATCGAACCGCTGGAGCGCCATCACCCGCACCGCCAGCTTGTCCGCAACGATGGGGATGTTGACCATCGCCTTTCCGGCGTAGTTGAGTTGGCCGTTCGCGTTGTGCGTGGAGCCGATCAGGCCCTCGGCGGCTAGGTCGAACCGGGTGGGATCCGCGGTCTTGGCGATGTAGTTGACGAGACCGCCGAGCGTCGACGACCCGAACAGCGTGCCCTGCGGCCCGCGCAGCACCTCGACACGATCGATGTCGAACGTGTCGATGTCCGGGATACCGAGCGGGAAGCCCGGTTCCACGATCTGTACGTCGTTCAGATAGTAGCCGACCGTGGTCTGGCCCTGCTCGTGGTAGGTCGTGGCGGAGATGCCGCGGATCACGACTTCGGAGACGCCAGGTTGGTAATCGTTGAATACGACGCCTGGCAGACGGTTGATGTAGTCCGACAGGCTGTTGGCATTGGCGCGCTGCAGCTGGTCGCCGGTCACGGCGCTGATCGCCAGCGGCACCTGGTCGATCCGCTCGCGGCGCTTCGTCGCGGTGACGATGATCTCGTTTGACTGGGCGGTCACCGCCGGCGCCGGTGCGGACGCATCGTTGCGACTGTCTCCTGGCGCGGACGGCGTCACCATATTCTGCGCGCCCGCCGGAACCGCCGCGAGTGCGAGCACCGAGCAACCAGCAAGAATCTGTGCTGTCCTCACCATGTCCTCCCCCCTGATCGCTCGAACGAGCCGAGGTCCGTGACGAGATCGTCCGGAGCTGCTCTTGACTGTCGAAGCCGCTAGACTGTCATGAAGGCGTCTCGTGGAAACATCCAAGCTGGGTTCATCGACGGGTCCAGCTTGGATCAGGCGGTCGCCTCGGCCAATAGGGCGAGCGCGCTTCGCGCCTCGTCCTCCGCGAGGCTGCCGAACCCGAGGCGCAACCCGCTCGCGGCATCCTTCCGGGCCGCGAACGATCGCGAGGGCGCTAGGCGAAGGCCGAGGGCGGCAGCCCTCTCCTCGGTGCGGTCCAGCACATGCTGGTCGCGGAATCGTAGCCATACGGCGAGGCCGCCGTCCGGCATGTCGAACGACGCGACGTCGCCGAGCGAGGCGTCGAGCGTCGCGGCGAACGCCTCGCGCCTGCGAGCGTAGATCTGCGTCGCCCGCTTCGCATGCCGGCGAAGCTCGCCATTGCCGACGATCTCGGCGACGGCATCCTCCATCAGCGTGTTTCCCAATCCGTCGATGAGCGACACCCAGCTTGCGGCCACCTGTATGAACGCGCTCGGCGCCGCCAGGTAGCCGATGCGCAGCGCGGGCAGCAGCAGCTTGGACAGGGAGCCGACGTAGATCACCTGTTCCGGCGCGTAGCTCGCCATCGGCAGCAGCGGTCTCGATCCGAAATGGAATTCGTGGTCGTAATCGTCCTCGATCACCGCGAAGCCGTGCCTGCGCGAGAGTTCGATCACGCCGAGCCGCCGCTCGGGCCGCAGCGACACGGTGGTCGGAAACTGGTGGTGCGGCGTCAGGAAGACGGCGCGGACGCGATGCTCGCGGCATATCTCCTCCAGGGCCGCCACGTCGATCCCGTCCCGATCCAGCGGGACGGTCAGGATCCGCGCTCCATGCGCCGAGAAGGCCGCGACCGCAGGCTCGTACGTCAGCTCCTCCACGACGACCACGTCGTCCCGCGAGACGAGCGCGCGCGCCGCGAGATAGATGCCGTTCTGGCTTCCTCGCGTCACGCAGATGTTGTCGGCGGTGACCGGTAGGCCGCGTTCGGTCTTGAGCATCGCCGCGATCTGTTCGCGCAACATCGGCGAGCCGCGCGGATCACGGTACAGCAGGCGGTTCTCGCGAAAAGCCCGTCGTGTCGCGTCCCGCTGCGCGCGCGTCAGGGCGTCGAGCGGAAACAGCCTGCCATCGGGTGAGCCTTCGTCCAGAACCGCCGAGGGGCTGGCCAGGCGCGCGGGTGCGTGGCGCGGTGGTGGGCTGTAGGCATATGCGACCCGCGCCGTGCCGGCATCGTCGGCCTCTGGAGCGCGGAGGTGGGGATCGGGCGCGCGGATCGTACGGGCCACCATCGTGCCGCGCGTTCCGCTCGTCTCCAGCCAGCCCTGCGCGACGAGATCTTCGAACGTCAGCACCACCGTCTTGCGGTTTACGCCGAGCGCCTCGGCGAGATCGCGGGAGCTTGGCAGATACTCGCCCCGGCCGAGCCCACCCGACTCGATCTCGCGCACGATCGCCTGTGCGATCTGGCGGTAGAGCGGTACTTGGCTGGAAGGATCGATGCGCTGACGAAGGGCTACCTTCCAGGGTCTGCGCATCGAGCCGGTGATTTCTTGAGATTGGAACCGCTCGCGACGCTATAGGGTGGGACCAGTTGGCGCAATAAGTTGGACCGCTGATCCAATGGATCTTGGAGGTCGTCACGCGGTCGCCTCGCGCGCAGGATCGGCCCAGAGCAGGTTGTCGAGGAAGCACGCCGTGCAGAAGCCGTCAGTAGAGGAGCGCGTCGCCGCCTCTCCGTTCGAGCGTTACCGAGATCAGGATGTTCTCGACCTGATCGACAGCTTCCCGCTTGCCTGGGTCGTGCCGGTCTCGGGCGAGGCGCCTGGAGCTCTGCTCCCCCTGCTGGCGGAGACCGGTGGCGACGGGAAGCTGGCGAGCGTCTTCGGGCACATGGCCCGGCACAATCCGCTCGTCTCCGCCCTGCAGGCCGATCCTCGGGTGTCGATCCTCTTCACCGGACCGCAAGGCTATGTGTCCACCACGATGGTCACCGAAGCCACCTGGGCGCCGACCTGGAACTACGCGCAGGTGCAGATGTCGGCCGTGCTGGAGTTCGTGCCCGAAGAGACGGGAAGGTCGATCGAGGCGCTGACCGGGAAGATGGAAGGCGCGATCGGAAGCGACTGGCGCCCGGCTATGGTGGGCGGGCGCTACGCCGCGATGGAGCGTGCGATCATCGCCTTTCGCGCGACCGTCACGACGATGTCCGCTCGCTTCAAGCTCGGCCAGGATGAGTCGGACGTTCGCTTCGCCGAGATCACGTCCGCGATGCGGGATGATGCGCTCGTCGCTTGGATGCGGAGGTTCCGCGAGAGAGCCTGATCGTCCTTCCAGGCGGGCAAAACGGGGTCGCTCGAAGGCGTTTCGCCCATGCGTTTTCTGTTCCGTCTACACCGACGCCGGCCCTGCTTCCGCGAACCGCACCGAGACGCGTAGGCCCGGCCTCGCATCGTCGATCGAGAGCGTGGCGCCGTGGAGTTGGACGATCGCGCTGACCACGGCGAGACCGAGACCGGCGCTGCCGCTGCTGCGGCTGGGCTCGAGCTGGTAGAAGCGACGCGTGATCCGCGAGCGTTCGGCCTCGGGCACACCGGGACCATCGTCGCTGACGCTGGCGACGACGCCGCTGGCGCCTCGCTCCATCGTGATCGCCACCCGCGTTCCCGCAGGCGTGTGCAGGATCGCGTTCTCGATGAGGTTGGCGAAGAGCTGCGCGAGCAGATCGCCGTCCCCGATCACCATCATCTCCCCGCCGACCGGCGCGACCAGACTGTGCCCGGCATCGGCCGCGACCGGCTCGTAGGTGTCGACGAGGCCGCAGAGGAGCGCGCCGAGATCGATCGGCATCAAGGGCGTGCGGCGGCCGCCACCCTCTATCTGCGCCAGGCGTAGCATGGCCCGGAAGGTCGCGAGGAGCTGGTCGGTCTGCGCGATGGCCGCGTCGATCCCGGCCGAGGCCTGCTCGTCCGCCGATGCCTCGCGCGCTGCTTCCAGCTGCTGGCGAAGCCGGGTCAGCGGCGTGCGCAGGTCATGCGCGACATCGGTGGAGACCTGACGGAGCCCGTCCATGAGTCCGCCGATCCGGTCGAGCATCCGGTTGAGGTTGCGCGAGAGGTCGTCGAGTTCGGGAGCAAGACCGATCGCGGGGAGCCGCTGGTCCAGCCGGCCGGTCATCACGCGCTCGACCGCCGCGTTCACGGCGGCCAAGCGCGTCAAAAAGAGCCGCCCGGTCCACCAGCCCGCGGCGAGCGCCGCCAGCGTGATCGCGGTCGCCCAGATGATGGTGAAGCTCATCATGTGGCCGCCGAGCCGGACGACGTCGAAGCCGTCGGTGGCGACGAGGAGAAGCGATCCGTCGTCCAGCCGCGTGCCGAGCGTCACGAGCCGTTCGGGATGCTCGGGATCGTCCGGCGCCGGACGGCGCTCGCGCATGACAACCGAACCCCATCCGGGGTGCGCGGCGGCAGTCGGGATCGTACCGATGAGCTTGCGCCCCTGCGGATCGAGCAGCAGGTAGGTGAAGTTGCCATCCGGCGTCGCCCGCATCCGGCGCTCGATCCCGCGTGCGAGCATGCTGCGGTCCTCCGCCGCCAGCACGGCGGTCTCGGTCGCGAGCGAGCCGCGCGTGGCCTCGCGCGCGTAGCGGCCGACCTGGTGGCGGACCATGCCGAGAAGTAGCAGCGCGGCGACTGCGAACACGCTTGCGAACGCCAGCGCGAACCGGAACGCGGCGCTCCGGAGCGGGCTGTCCTTAGTCACCGAACCGGTAGCCGGCGCCCCGAACCGTCTGGATAAGCTCCTTTCCGAACCCCCGGTCCACCTTGCCCCGCAGGCGGCTCATATGGCTCTCGATGACGTTGGTTTTCGGATCGAAGTGGAAGGACCAGACATTCTCGAGCAGCATCGCCCGCGTCACCACCTCGCCTGAATGCTGCATCATGTAGTCGAGCAACTTGAATTCCTGCGCCTGAAGCTCGATCCGCTTGCCGGCACGGGTGACGATACGCTTCACGCGATCGATCGTGAGATCGTCCACGGTGATGACGACCGCAGTGCCCGAGATCGGCGGCCGCCGCGACAGTGCATTCACGCGCGCGATCAGCTCGGCGGCGGCGAAGGGTTTCACCAGATAGTCGTCGGCGCCGGCCTCCAGGCCCTCGACGCGATCGTCGATGCCGTCCATCGCCGTGAGCAGCAGCGCCGGCGCGCGCACGCCAGCCGCGCGCAAGGCTTTGAGCACCGACAACCCATCTATGCCGGGCACCATGCGATCCAGGATCAGCACGCCATATTCGCCGTGCGTACCGAGGAAGATGGCATCCGTTCCGTTGGCGCATGGTTCGACCACGTGACCCGCCGCGGTGAGGTGACGCGCCGTCTGCTCGCGCGTTGCCTCGTCGTCTTCAAGCAGCAGCAGCTTCATGGTCGAGCTCGGTTCGGACCGGAACGACCTCCTGCGCCCGGCGGGCTGGCTTCGGCAAGTTGGCAAACGACAAGTTTCGGTCAATCCTGGGCCAATGCCTGCCGCGCTATCGGCGCAGGACGGGAGGAGGGGCAATGCCGACGCACAGCGCATGATATCGTCGCACCGGATCCGCACGTCGATCGTTGTCGCCTCGGTGCTGATGATGCCGGTCGGGTGCGCGAGCTATCGCCCCGCGCCGCTCGATCCCGCCGCGACCACGCTCATGCCGCCGGACCTCGCGATCATATCCGCCGACGCCGAGCGTATCGATCGTCCCTATATCCGGCCCCAGGTAATCGACTGGACGCAGCCGCTTTCTCCCGATGCGCTGGCGATCGTAGCCGTGCTCGCCAACCCGGACCTCAAGGCGTTGCGATCCAAGCTGGGCGTGGCGGAGGCGCAGGCGTTCTCGGCCCGGCTGCTTCCGGATCCCACTTTTCAGGGCAATTTCGACAAGCTGCTCGCAGGACCGGACGCCTTCGACGCTCTGGGCGGGCAGATCGCGCTGGACCTGAACCAGCTCCGCACCGCACGGATCACCCGCCGCGGCGGCGAGGCAAGTCAGCGACAGGTCCGCTTGGACCTCGCCTGGTCCGAGTGGCAGACCGCCGGTCAGGCGCGCCTGCAAGGCGTGCGTATCCTCTCGCTGGTGCGGCAGCTCGTCATCGCTCAGGCAAGCGCCGCCTCCGCCGAAGCCCTGTTCGCCTCCGCCGAGCGCGCGGGCGCGCGCGGCGACATCTCCGGATCGGACGTCGACGTTCGTCGTCAAGCGGCGCTCGATGCGGCCGTCAGGGCGCGCGCGACGGAGAATGATCTCGTGACCGCTCGCGGCGAGCTGAACAAGCTGCTCGGCCTGCCGCCGGAGACCAGTCTGAGGCTGGCCGCCGGCGCCGAGCCGGTCGCGCCCCCGCCCGCGCCGGCGCTGGTCGCGCAGGCCGTCGACCGCAGGCTCGACCTCCAGGCACTGCGCTCGGGCTATGACGCGGCGGAAGCGGACGTCCACAAGGCCGTGCTGGATCAGTTCCCGAACCTGTCGCTGGCGATCGCGGGTGCCCGGGACACGAGCGACAATCGCACCATCGGTCCCGCGGTCGGGTTCACGCTGCCGCTCTGGAACCGTAATCGCGGCGGCATTGCGGTGGCGACCGCGACCCGCGGACAGCTCAAGGCGGAGTATGAGGCGCGTCTCTTCCAGACCCGTGCCGAGATCACGGCAGCGACGGTCGGCCTCTCGGTACAGCGTCGGCAGAGGACGGTACTGATCGCCCAGATGCCTGCCATTCGGCGGATCGCGGTAAGTTCGATGGCCGCCGAGCGCCGCGGCGACCTCTCGGCCGCGGCCGCCGCGACGGCCGAACAGGCGGTCCGCGATCGCGAATTGACGCTGCTGCAGCTCGATCAGCAGATCGCGGAGAACAGCATTGCGCTCGAGCTCCTCTCGGGGAGCCTCAGCGAGGGATGGAGCCGATGAGACGACTGATTGCCTTGCTGCCGCTGCTGGCCCTCGCGGGCTGCGGCTCCGGCGGCGGAGACGAGGACGAGGCCGCGAAGAGCGATCCCGTCGCGCTGGTGCGTACCGCACCGGTCCAGGCCGGGGCCACGTCGGATCGGACGATCGTCTACGGCATGGCGGAGGCCGGGCCTGGAGGCGAGCATACTCTCGTGGCGCCCGCCGAGGCGATCGTCGACCGGATCGTCGCGCCGAACGGCACCGCCGTCACGGCCGGGCAGGCGGTGGTCAGGCTGCGGCCGAGCCGGACCAGCGCTTCCGACATCGCCAAGGCGGCGGCCGATGCCGCCACCGCCAGCGCTGCCTACGCACGCGCGCGTCGGATGCGCGCCGACGGGCTCATGTCCGATGCCGACGTGGAGACTGCGCGGGCGGCGGCCGATACGGCGCGCGCGGTTCGGCTCAACCTCGGGTTGTCCGGTGCGGGCGGCGCCCTGCGCGCGCCCGTGGCTGGCGTCGTGCAGGGCTTGAACGCGAGGTCGGGCGATCAGGTCGCTGCCGGTGCGACGCTGGCCACGATTGCCGTGCCGGGCGACCTGCGCGCGCATCTCGGCATTGACCCGGCGATCGCGCAGCGCGTCCACGCCGGCCAGCCGCTGCAGCTCGACAGCTTGGCGAGCGGAGATCATGTCGCGGTGCCGGTGTCTGGCGTCGACAGCCAGGTCGACCAGACGACGCGGCTGGCCTCGATCTACGCGCGCATTCCCCGGGGTTTCTCCGTGGGACCCGGAGAGTCGCTACGCGGCGCGCTGGCGCTCACCGCGCAGGCGAACGGCCTCACCATCCCCTACTCGGCGCTGCTCGACGATGGCGGCAAGAGCTTCGTCTACACGGTGAGGGGTGGAGTGGCGCACCGCACGCCAGTCCTGCCCGGCAACTCGGCGGGCGATCGCATCCAGGTGCTGAGCGGGCTCGCGGCGGGAGACAAGGTCGTCACCGAGGGCGGCACGGCGCTCGACGATGGCATGAGGGTGCGCGAGCAGTGAGGGAGCTTGTGCAGCGGCACGGCCGCTCCATCTCGCTCGCCGTCTTTCTCGTGACGCTGGCGGGACTGGCCGCCGCGCTGCGGCTGCCGGTCACGCTCTTCCCGCACATCGACTATCCTCGCGTGGTCGTCTCGATCGACGCGGGCGAACGCGATGCGACGCAAATGGCGGCCGACATCACGCGGCCAGCCGAGATCGCGCTTCGCGCCATCCCCGGCGTCACGCAGATCCGCTCCACCACCAGCCGTGGCTCGGCCGAGGTGGCGCTGAGCTTCGACTGGGGCGACGATATGGTTGCCGCGACCCTCGCCACCCAGGGCGCGCTCGCGACGATCCTGCCCGACCTGCCGAGCGGCACCCGATTCAGTGTCCGCCGTTCGGACCCCACCATCTTCCCGGTGCTCGGCATATCGCTGACGTCGCGCACGCTGGACGGCGTCGCGCTCGCCCAGCTCGCCCAGCTCCGCGTCCGCCCGCTGCTCTCCACCGTGCCTGGCGTCGCCGGCGTCGACGTGCTCGGCGGCGCGACGCCCGAGATGGAGGTCGAGGTCAATCCCGCGCGGCTCCAGGCGCTCGGCCTCACCATCGCCGACGTCGCCACCGCGCTGGGCTCCGCGAACAGCGTCGCCGCCGTCGGCCGGATCGAGGACCGGCATCGCCTATACCTCGCGCTCGTCGACGACCGGCTGACGACCGAGGCCGACATCGCCGACGTGCCGGTGAAGTCCGGCACCGCCGCCGGGGCCGGGGTGGCCACGCTGGGCCAGCTCGCCACGATCCGGCGCGCGCCGGCGCCGGCCTGGACCCGCGTGACCTCGAACGGCACCAACGCCGTGCTCGTCAACATCCGCCAGACCCCGACCGCGGACGCGGTGGATCTCGCGAAGCAGGTGAACGACCGGCTGAAGGGTGCGAATCTTCCGGCCGGCGTGGACGTGAGCTTCTTCTACGACCAGTCCGAGCTGGTCACGGGCGCGGCGCACGCGGTGCGCGACGCCATCTTGCTCGGCGCCCTTCTCGCCGGCGTCGTGCTGTTCCTGTTCCTGCGCTCGTGGCGCCTGATGGTCATCACCGCGATCCTCCTGCCGGCCGTGCTCGCGGCGACCTGCCTCGCGCTCTACGCGCTGCACATGAGCTTCAACATGATGACGCTCGGCGGCATGGCGGCGGCCGTGGGCCTGATCGTCGACGACGCGGTGGTGATGCTGGAGCATCTCATGCGCCGTCTGCAGGAAGCGGAGGGCGACGCCGACCGGCCCTCCCTCCTGGCGGCGGCGCGCGAGATGGCGCGGCCGCTGCTCGGATCGACACTGGCGACGATCGTGGTGTTCCTGCCGCTCGCCTTCATCTCGGGCGTGACCGGCGGTTTCTTCAAGGCGCTCGCCGTGACCATGGTGGCCGCGCTCGGCGTGTCGCTGCTCTACGCCCGGTACGTGCTGCCGCTCGTCGCGCACCGCTGGCTGACGCTCAGGGACGCCGAGGCGGCCGACCGGGCCGAGCGCATGACCGACGCGATCGCCACCCGCTACGAGCGGCTCGGCGTGCGGGCGCTCGCCCGGCCGGGGCTGTTCGCCGGCCTTGTCGCCGCAGTGCTGGTCGCGCTCGGCGCGCTCGCCTGGACGCACATAGAGTCCGGCTTCATGCCGGCGATGGACGAAGGCGGCTTCATCCTCGATTACAAGGCGAAGTCGGGTGCGGCGCTCAGCGACACGGACCGCCTGCTCCGGCAGGTCGAGGCGATCATCCGTCGGACGCCCGAAGTATCGAGCTACTCGCGTAGGACCGGCGTGCAGCTTGGTGGCGGATTGAGCGAGGCGGACGAGGGCGATTTCTTCATCCGCCTGAAGGGCGGCAGCCGCCGCCCGATCGACGAGGTGATGGCGGAGATCCGCTCGAAGATCGAGGGACAGGTGCCCGGGCTCGAGATCGAGACGGCGCAGCTCATGGAGGACTTGATCGGCGACCTGACCGCCGTGCCTCAGCCCATCGAGGTCAAGCTGTTCGGCGACGACGATGCGCAGCTCGTAAGATCGGCCGGCAGGGTTGCCGATGCGATCGGCAAGATCGAGGGCGTCGTCGAGGTCGTCAACGGCTTGCGCGTGGCGGGCGATGCGATCGACGTGCGCGTCGACCGGGCCGCCGCGGCGATCGCAGGGGTCGATCCCGACGCGATCGCCCGACAGGTCGAGGCCGCCGTCGGCGGCACAGTCGCCACCCAAATCCTCTCGGGCGAGCAGGTCATCGACGTGCGGGTGCGCCTGCCGCAGGAGCTGCGCAGCCGCGCGGACGCTCTGGGCAAGTTGCTGATCCGCGCGCCTGACGGACGGACCGTCACCTTGCAGTCGGTCGCGAAGATCAGCATCGCCGCCGGCCAGCGCCAGATCACGCGGGAGGATCTCGCACCGATGATCCCCGTCACCGCGCGGCTTGAGGGCAAGGATCTCGGGACCGGCATGGCCGATGTGAAGCGGACGATCGACGGCTTGCACCTGCCCGTCGGCGTCCGGGTCGACTATGGTGGGCTCTACGCGCAGCAGCGACGGTCCTTCGCGGACCTCACCACCGTGTTCGTCGCGGCGCTGCTGCTCTCCGCGTTGCTGCTCACGCTGCTGTTTGAGCGATGGGCCTATACGGCCGCGGTGATCGGCACGGTGCTGCTGTCGACCACCGCCGTGTTCCTAGGCTTGTGGCTTACCGGCACCGAGCTCGACATATCGGCGCTGATGGGCCTCACGATGGTGGTCGGCATGATTACCGAACTGGCGATCTTCTTCCTTGCCGAATTGCCCGTCGCGGGTGCGATCACCGCGTCGGGGCTGGTCGAGGCGGGCCGCGCGCGGTTGCGGCCGATCCTGATGTCGGCGCTGATCGCCGTGCTGACGCTGCTACCGCTCGCGCTGGGTATCAGCCGTGGCGCGGGCCTGCAGGCCCCGCTCGCGACCGCGATCATCGCCGGTCTCGTGATCGGCGCGCCGCTCGTGCTCTGCTTCCTGCCGATGCTGCTCCTCCTGTTCGGCCGTCGCGACCGCAGCGCGCCCGACCCGATCGCCCGTCCCGCCTGAGAGCGCATCCCACACGATCGGAGTAGAAGCATGCAACTTCGTCATATGCCTCAGGTCGACGCGAGCTACTGGGCCGCGATCACGCTCGCCAGCCTGTTCGGGACGAACCTCGGCGACTTCTACGCGCACGAGAGCGGCCTCGGGATCGTTCCGGGGCTGGCGATCCTCACAGCCGTCGCGGCGCTGGTCTTCCTCGTCGAGCGCCGCGATGAGGCTCCGCGCGAGCTCTACTACTGGCTGGCGATCATCATCATCCGTACCGGGGCGACCAACATCGCCGATTTCCTCGCCTACGACGCGGTCGGACAGATCGCGCCGGAGGGCGGCCGGTCGGGATTGGCGGACGCGCTCGTGCTCGCGCTCACGGCCGTGCTCGCCATCCTGCTCGCGCTGTTCGGCTGGCTGTCGATCCACCGGCGGGACGCGTCGGAGAGCGCGGCCGAGGAGACCAGGGGCATGCCGGCGACCGGTGGCGCCTATTGGGCGGCGATGCTGAGCGCCGGCGTGTTCGGCACGGTGGCTGGCGACGTCTGCTCCCATGCCGTGGGCCAAGGAGCCGCCTCGCTCCTGCTGGCGGTGGCGCTCGCCGGGGCGCTCGCGGCCTGGAGCGCGGGCGGCGTGCGCCACCTGATGCTTTACTGGCTGACCGTCGGCGTGGCGCGCACGACCGGCACCGCGATGGGCGACTGGCTGGCCGAGAGCAGCACCGCGAATATCGGCCTGCCGCTCGCGACGCTCATTACCGGCGTCGCTTTCGTCGCCGTGCTGGTATGGCGGTCGCGCGGCTCGGATCGGAGCTCGTCGCTCGCCGGTTGAGGCTGCAGCCTTCGTGAGATGTTCGAGCCACTCGGACGCCAGCCGTTACGCGTTCACCTTACGCGATGGTTGAACGCGTCCGGCCGGCTCACGCCTCGCCCGCCTCCGGCGCTGCCTTGCCGCGAGCAGGCGATAGAGGCTGGGCAGCAGCAACAGCGTCAGAATGGTCGAGGTGATGATCCCCCCGATCACCACCGTCGCCAGCGGCCGCTGGACTTCCGCGCCCGCTCCCGTGGCGATCGCCATCGGGACGAAGCCGACCGAGGCGACCAGCGCGGTTGAGAGCACAGGCCGCAGCCGGTCGTGCGCACCGGTCCGCACCGCTTCGTCCACCGGCAGGCGGGCGCCGCCGCTCCGCCCGTCGCGCAGGCTGTTGATGTGGTCCACCAGCACCAGCCCGTTCAGCATCGCGATGCCCGACAGCGCGATGAGGCCGATCGCCGCGGTGATCGAGAAGGGCATGCCACGTACCCACAGCGCCAGCACGCCGCCCGTCACCGCGAAGGGGATGCCGGTGTAGACGATCGCTGCCTCGCCCACGCTGCCCAGCGCCGCGTAGACCAGGAGGAAGATCAGTAGCAGCGTCACCGGCACCACCACCGAGAGCCGCTTCTGCGCCGCCTCGAGCTGGTGGAACTGGCCGCCGAACTCGATGCGATAGCCGGGCGGCAGCTTGATTTGGCTGTCGATCGCCGCCTCCGCCTTCCGGACATACCCCTCGAGATCGCTGGTCGAAAGATTGACCATCAGCGCGGCGCGGCGCTTGGCATCGTCGTGGAGGATCGGCTCCACCGTCGGCGCCTCGACGAGCCGCGCGACGCGGGACAACGGCACCATGCCGTACTCGCCGACGCGCAGGGGCAAAGCGAGGATCGCCGCGCCGTTCGCGCGCAACGCTTCCGGCATCCGGACAACGATCATGTGGCGAGCCTCGCCCTCCGGGATGAAGCCCACCTCCGCGCCCGCGATCGCGTCGGTGATCGCGCTGTTCACCTCCTGCGTGCCGATCCCGAGACGGAGCAGCGCGGCGTGATCGAGCTGGACGACTATGCTCTTCGGGCGCCCGGCGGTCTCGAACTCGACGCTCTCGGTCCCCGGGAGCTTCTCCAGTATCGCCTTGGCCCGGGCGGCCGCGTTTTCCAGCACGTCGTAATTCTCGCCGAACACCTTGACGGAGACGTCGGCTCGCACTCCTTCGAGCATCTCGTTGAAGCGCATCTCGATCGGTTGCGCGAATTCCAGGCTCTGCCCGGCATAGACCCGGCGGGCGACCTTCTCGATGCCGGCGTTGAGCTCGTCCTTGGTCCTCGGCCGGCCATCGCCCCTCGGCCAGTTCTTCTCCGGCGCGTAGAAGATATAGAGGTCGTTCTCGTTGGGCGGCATCGGATCAGTCGCCACCTCGCTGGTGCCGATCCGCGAGAAGGTGTGCGTCACCTGCGGAAATTGCTTCCGGATCGCGCGCTCGGTCTCCTCCTCGATCGCCAGGCTATGCTCGAGCGACATGCCCACCGGCCGGTAGACCATCGCGGTGATGGAGCCTTCGTCGAGCTGCGGCGTGAATTGGGAGCCGAGCGTCCGGAAGACGAGGAAGGTCGCGGCCATCAGCAGGATCGCGCCGGTAGCCAGGAGGAGCGGGTGGGCGAGCGCGTGATCCAACGCGGGCACGTAGGCGCGCTCGGCATGGCTCATGATGCCGCGGTGCCGCTTCTCGCCCTCCGCGCGTGCCGCGGGCGCGCGAAGCAGCCAGGCGGACAGCGCCGGCACGATGGTGAACGTCCAGGCCAATCCGGCGACGATCGCCAGCATCACCGCCTGCGCCATCGGCTGGAACAGCTTTCCCTCGACGCCGCCCAGGCTCAGCACGGGCACGTAGACGAGCGCGATGATCGCGATGCCGAAGAAGGTCGGGTGGGCGACCATCCGTGCGGCGGTCGCGATCGTCTCGCGGCGTTCCTCGGCCGTCAGCTCATCGCTCTTGTCGCGCCGCCTCTCGGCGAGCAGCCGCAGGCTGTTCTCGACGACCACGATCGCGCCGTCGACAATCAGGCCGAAATCCAGCGCGCCGAGGCTCATCAGGTTGCCCGACAACCCGATCGCATGCATCCCGGTCACCGTCACGAGGAAGGCGAGCGGGATGACGAGCGCGACGATCAGCGCCGCGCGCCAAGTGCCCATGACGACCAGCAGCACCAATGCCACCAGCAACGCGCCTTCGCCGAGGTTGCGCTCGACGGTGTGGATGGTGCGGTCGACCAGGTCCGCGCGGCTGTACTGCTCGTGGATCACCATTCCCTTGGGCAGCGCCGCCTGGATGGCGGGAAGCGCATCCCGCACGCGCATCGCCACCTGCCGGCTGTTCTGGCCGACCAGCATCATCGCGGTGCCGAGCACCGTCTCGCGCCCGTTCTGCGTCGCCGCACCCTGTCTCGGTGCCGAGCCGATCGCGACGTCCGCGAGGTCGCGGACCTGCAGGGGCAGGACACCGGCGGCGAACTTGACCGGGATCGCGCCGATCTCGGCCGCGGTCATCACCCGCGCGTCCGTCCGCACGGTGAAGCGCTCGGCACCGCGCTGGATGATGCCGCCGCCGGCATTCTCGACGTTCTTGGCGACCGCCTGCGCCAGCTCGGCGGCGGTCACGCCATGGCTGGTCAGTCGCGCCGGATCGGGCTCGACGACGAACTGCTGCTCGAAACCGCCGTTCGAGTTGACGTCCGCCACGCCTTCGACAGCGCGGAGCATCGGGCGCACGGTATATTCCTGCGCCTCGTAGATCTCCATCAGCTGGCGCACCGGGTCCATGCCTGCGGGCGGCCGCTTCCATTCAAGCGTGTAGTAGTAGATCTCGCCGAGCCCGGTGGTGATCGGGGCGAGCTGTGGAGCGCTGCCCGGCGGCAGCTGGGCCGTGACGGCCGTCAGCCGCTCGGTGACGAGTTGGCGCGCGCGCAGCTGATCGGTGCCGTCCTTGTAGAGGAGCGTGACCTGGCTGAGGCCGGTCTTCGTCAGCGACCGCGTTTCGTCGAGGCCGGGCTGCCCGCCCATCGCGCGCTCGATCGGCAGCGTCACCAGCCGCTCGATCTCCTCCGGAGCGAGTGCGGGGACCTGGGTGTTGATCTGCACCTGTACGCCGGTGATGTCGGGAATGGCATCGATCTGAAGGCTCGCGAAGGCCCACAGGCCGACCGCGGCGACAAGCGCCGCGACGAACGCGACGGCGAGCCGGTGTTGCGTCACCCTGCGGAGCAGCCCGGCGATCATTGGGTAAGCGCGTTGCCGCCGTTCAGCGCCCGCAGTTGCAGCAGCGCGTCCAACGCCTCGCGTCGGGTGTCGAGCACGGCGTTGGTGGCGTCGATGTAGGACTGCTGCATCTGCATGTACGTCGCGAGCGGGACCGCGCCGAGGCGGTAGTTGCGGTCCGCATCTCGTGCGGCATCGGCGAAACGCTCAGGCGAGGTGCCGTTCCATCGCGCCAGTGCCCGACGCTTCGCATTATACTGCGCCGCCTGATCGAACACCTCGCGCGCGATGCGTCGTTCGGCGTTCACGAGCGTAGCGTTCGCCTGCGCCTCGCGGCCCTGTTCGGCGGCCACGTCGCCAGCCTGCCGATTCCAGAGCGGGAGGCTGGTGGACAGGCGCACGCCGTAATTGGTCTCGCGCGTGTCCGACCGCGAGCGATCGAAATAGGGGCCGACGCTGACGATGGGAATGCGCGATTTGCCGGCGAGATCGACGCGGAGGCCTTGCTGCTCGAACTGCGCGCGAAGCGCCTTGAGCTCGAAGTTATTGGCGCTCGCGTCGGCGGCCAGCCTGGCGCCGGGCGGCAGGTCGGGCAGGTCCATGTCCGGCCTCACGATCCGAATACGCGCCGTGAACGGTGCCCCGCGCAACTGGTTGAGCTCGTAGAGGATGGAGTTGGCCTCCGCGTCGGCCGTGCTGGCGGTTCGTTCGGCGCTGATCGCGCCGGATTCCAGCGATGCGACCTCGAGCTGCGGTGCCGGCCCGGCCGGATCGCGCGACACCAACACGCGTGCGAGCGTTCGCATGCGGGTCGCGACGCTCCTTGCGGCGGCCGCCTTCTCGTCGGCGGCGAACAGGCCGTAGCCGAGGGATCGGGCGCGGCTCGCGAGGGTGGCGTCGAACTGCTGCAGCCCGTTCCGCGCCAGCTCGACCTGTCGCTCCGCGATCGCGCGCCTGAGCGCGATGCGTCCGCCGAACTCGATCGGCTGCACGATCGACACGGCGTAAGCGGTTCCGTCGCCCAGCCCGGCGCCGGTGACCCGGTCATTCTGGCGACGCTCGCCGAACTCGACCACCGCCTCCGGATCGGCCCAGCGGCCGGCCGCCTGCCGCTCGATGCCGGCCGTCCGGATCTGCTGCTGGTAGAACTGCCGCTCAGGATTGTTCGTCACGACGTCCTGCGCCAGGCGGTCGAGCGATACCGCCGTACCGGCCTGGCCGTACGCCGCCGCGGGGACGGCGGCCGCCAGCATGGCCACGGCGATCATCCGCATAATCCACCACTCCCATCGGCGTCCTGCGCCCGTTACCGGCTATCCCGAACCGCCGTCGACTAAATCCGGGTTCAGAGTCTGAAATGCTATTCAATTGACGCGCTCGATCAACGCCGGCGAAGAGGGGCCGTGACGCACATTCTGTTGATCGAGGACGATGCCGGTACCGCCGCCGAGATCGCGCTCGAACTGACGGCTGGCGGCTATCGAGTCACGCACCGCGGCCTCGTGGCGGACGGCTACGTCGTCGCGCGCGACGTTTCGGTCGATCTCCTCATCGTCGATCGGCAGCTTCCCGATGGTGAGGGGCTGGACTTGATCGCGGGATTGCGGGCGGAGGGACGCAGGACGCCGGCGCTGGTGCTGAGCGCGCTCGGCACGCTGGACGATCGGGTCCGTGGCCTCCGCGCCGGCGGCGACGATTACCTGCCGAAGCCCTTTGCCCTGGTTGAGCTGGTCGCGCGGGTGCAGGCGTTGCTGCGCCGTCCTGACGAGAGCCGCGACACCAGGCTGATCGCGGGTCCCCTCGATCTCGATCTCCTCGCGGGCACCGCGACCCGCGCCCAACGGGCGTTGGACCTGCTGCCTCGCGAGCTGAAGCTGCTCGACTATCTGGTGAGGCGCCCGGGGCAGGTCGTAACCCGGTCCATGCTGCTTCAGGACGTGTGGGGCTATACGTTCGAGCCGAACAGCAACGTGGTCGACGTTCACATGGGCCGGCTTCGGCGCAAGGTGGACGGGGAGGGCGAGGCGCCGCTCATCCGCAACGTCCGCGGGCAAGGCTATGTCTTCGATGTTCCGGCCTAACCCCCGCGCGCGCGCGACATGGCGCTGGGGCGGCGCGATCGCCGCGCTGCTGGTCGCGCAATCCGTCGTTCTCGCGGCGTTGTTCTGGGCCTTGGCGACGGGCAGCCATCGACGAGCGGCCGAGAACGCGTTCGCGGCGGAATGCCGGAGCTTCGCCGAGCTTTCCGCCCCGCGTCGACCTGCGGAGCTGCGCGCCATCCTGTCTCGCGACATACATCGCGACCGCTTCCTCGCGTTGTTCAACCGGACGGGCGGGCGGATCGAGGGCAATGTCGCCGGCGTGCCCGAAGGCGCGGCACCGGAACGTGCCTCGTTCGTCGTGCCCGTCCGGCCTACGGAGTTGCCGGGAAAGACCAGCGACATCGCCCGCTTGAGGCTTTGCATGATGCCGGACGGCACACGCTTGCTCACGGGAGTCGATCTCGACGATGCCGAGGAGGCACTGCGGGTGATCGGCCGCTCGCTGGGGATCGCGCTGTTGCCCGGCGTCATCCTGGCGCTCGGCTTCGGATTGCTCGCCGGCCGCCGCGCTGCGCGGCAGGTGGATGCGGTCGAGCGACTGACCGAGCGGATCGTGGCCGGCGATCTCGATCAGCGCCTCGTGGTCGGTGATCAGCCCGATAGTTTCGGCCTGCTCTGCGCGCACATCAACGCGATGCTCGATCGCTTGCAGCTCCTGGTGGCGGAAGTGCGCGGCGTCGGCGACGACATCGCGCACCAGCTTCGCACGCCGCTGACCCGACTCCGTGCCCGGTTGGAGCGCAGCCTGCGCGATGCGGAGGTTCCGGCGTCGTTCCGGGCGATCGCCGATACGGCGCTTGCGGACATCGACATGCTTCTGAGCATTGTCGCCGCGCTTCTGCGGATACGCGAGCTGGAGGACACCGCCCGCCGCAGCCGCTTCGCGCAGGTCGACCTCACGCGATTGGTGGAAGACGCTTACGAGCTTCATAGGCCGAGCGCGGAGGATCGCGGCATCGAGCTTCGCTGCGAACTGGGCGCCGTCCCGTCCGTCGAAGGCGACGCAAGCCTGCTGATGGAGGCGATCTCCAACCTGATCGACAACGCGATGAAATTCGGACCTTCCGGCGGCCGGGTGATGCTGTCGCTTGCTTGCGCGGCGGGCGCGCCGGTCATCGCGGTGGCCGACGAGGGGCAGGGCGTTCCGCTCGCCGAGCGTCCGCTGGTGACGCAGCGCTTCTACCGGCTTCGGCACGACTGCGAGGGAGCCGGGCTGGGGCTGAGCCTGGTACAGGCGATCGCCGACCTGCATGGCTTCGCTTTGCGGTTCGCAGATCGGGGAAGCGCGGTATTGCTGATCTGCGCGCCCGAGCCGCCGAACGGTCTCGCGAGCGCTTACGGCGCGGCTTTCGGCAAGGCGATTACGTGAGGTTCCCAATGGCAGGTTCGTCGGCAGATACGCTCCACGGCTTCGTCCAACGATGAGACTGTTCCGCGAACTCGCCGAGCAGGAAGTGCTCGCCCTGGCGATCTCGAACGAGGAGGAGGACGGGCGGATCTACGCCGACTATGCCGGAAGCCTGCGCGACCTCTACCCCGATACCGCGGGCATATTCGACGAGATGGCGGCGCAGGAGGAGGATCACCGCCGGGCGCTCATCGACCTCTACGTCGAACGCTACGGGAGACACATTCCCTACATCACTCGTCGCGACGTTCGCAGCGCGCCCACGCCCAACTCACCTCGCGCCGTCCTGCTGAAGGGGCTCGATGCGGTGCGGCGGGAGGTCGAGCGGATGGAGCATGACGCGAGTCGCTTCTACCGCGAGGCGGCGGACCGATGCACCGACGCGCCGGTGCGCAAGCTGCTCGGCGATCTCGCCTCTGCCGAGCTCGATCATCTTCGCTCCGCCGGCGAGATCGAGCAGGAGAAGCTCGCCGGCGGGCGCCGCGAACGCGAGGACGACGACGCACGTCGGCGTTTCGTGGTTCAGATCGTTCAGCCCGGACTCGTCGGGCTGATGGACGGCTCCGTCTCGACGCTGGCGCCCGTGTTCGCCGCGGCGTTCGCCACGCATCGGCCCTGGGACGCCTTTCTCGTCGGCATGGCGGCGAGCATCGGAGCGGGGATCAGCATGGGATTTGCCGAAGCGCTCGCCGACGACGGAAGGTTGTCGGGACGGGGTGCGCCACTCATGCGCGGACTGATCTGCGGGCTGATGACGATCCTTGGCGGCGTCGGCCATACGCTGCCGTTCCTCATCGCCGATTTCTGGGCGGCCATCGTCGTCGCCGCAGCCGTTGTCCTCGTCGAGCTCAGCGTCATCGCGTGGGTCCAGTATCGTTTCATGGACACGTCGCCGGCATCCGCGGCGGCGAAGGTCATGCTGGGGGGTGCGCTGGTGCTGGCGGCCGGCATCGCGATCGGTAGCGGGTGATGGAGTCGGGTGCCCATCTCCAGCATCAGGCCTCGTCGGCGAACGGCGTAGATCGGATGCCACCGGCCTGTTCCGAACAGTTCCCGACCCGATCCATGCAGCCGCCGCGACGATCGGCGTTGTAAGGTAGACCGTATGGCAACGGCAAGCCTCAAGCCAGCGGACCTCGCGGGAGAGGGCAAGCGGCTGACGGGAAGGCCTCTTCTGCGGCAGCAGTCGACTCGGGCCCGATCGGGAGATCTCGGCCGGCCGGCGAGACCGCTCCTGCCTTCGCTTGCCGCCCTCCTGTTCGCGCATGCCACCTCGGTGGCGGCACAGGATGCTGGCGAGCCGCCACTGCCCTACATGTCGCCGAGCCGGATCGACAGCGCGATACCCGATCGGGCGCGGCCGCAGCAGCCGCCCGGCCAGACGCTGCCTCTCAGGCCCGGCCGGCGGCTGAGCTTCGACACCGCCAGCGGCACCTGGATGTCGCTCGATCTCTCGCCCGACGGACGACGGATCGTTCTCGACCTGCTCGGGGACCTCTATGCTGTCTCTTCGGCCGGAGGACGCGCGACCCGGCTGACCTCGGGGCTCGCGTTCGACACCCAGCCGACCTTCTCGCCCGACGGACGGCTGATCGCGTACGTCAGCGACGCCTCGGGCGCGGAGAACCTCTGGTTGGCCAAGCCCGACGGCACGGGCGCGCGTCAACTGACCTTCGGAGACGACGACACGGCGCTGACGTCGCCAGCTTGGTCGCCGGACGGCGGTTCGATTTACGTGAGCCGGTATCGGCCGGACCTCAACAGCTACGAACTCTGGCGTTACGACCTTGCCGGACGCGGCGCGCTGATCGTGCCGATCCGCAAGGCGCCTGATGCGCCTCGCGACACTTGGAAGGCGACGCTCGGCGCCGCACCGACGTCCGATGGTCGCTTCCTCTACTTCGCGCAGCATGTCGGCGGCCTCGACCTCGTCGATCCCGGCGAATGGACGATCGTGAGGCGCGACCTGGCGAGCGGGCGCGACGAGACGGTCGTCGCCGAACCGGATGGGCCGCGGAAGAGCGGCAACCCGGGCGCCTCCTTTCGACCGATGCCGTCGCCAGACGGCCGGCTACTCGCCTACGCGTCGCGACTGGACGGGCAGACCGAGCTCCGCGTCCGGGATCTCGCCACCGGCGAGGACCATCGCCTGGCCTACCCCATAGAGCGCGATCAGCTCCAAGCCTCGATGTGGCAGGATCTCGAGCCGCGTTACACGTTCACCCGGGACGGCAAGGCTATCATGCTGAGCGCCCGTGGCGGGATCGAGCGGATCGAGATCGCCGATGGCGCCGTGACCCGCATTCCCTTCACGGCGCACGTCGACATGCCGATCGGCCCGTCGACCCGGCAGGACATTCGCGACATCGGCGGTCCGGTGAAAGCGCGCCTCATCATGGCGCCCGTCGCGTCGCCCGACGGCCGCACCTTGGCTTTCTCGGCCTTCGGCCGCCTCTACCTCATGCCGCTCGACGGCCATTCGCGGCCAACGGAGTTCGCGCCCGGCGGCGATCCCGCCTTCCAACCGAGCTGGAGTGCCGATGGGCGTCGGCTCGTCTGGGTCCGGTGGAGCGAGCGTGGCGCGGGTGCGGTGTGGTCGGCACCCGTCGACGGATCACGGCCGCCGAGCCGGCTGACCGACGTGCCAGCCTACTATACCTACCCCGTGTTCACGCCCGATGGCAGCCACGTGCTGGCCGTGCGATCCGGCCAGACGCAGCGCCTCGACCTTTATATGGAATATGGCAGGTTGCGTGACGCCGATCTCGTGGAACTGCCCGCGACAGGCGGTCGGGCGCGAACCGTCATGCACGCGGTTATCGGCGGTCGTCCGCAGTTCGCGAACGGAAACGCCTACATCCTCGCCGATGATGGGCTCGACCTCGTCGAGCTCGCGTCCGGTCGACGATCGCTCGCCGTGTCGGTCAAGGGGCCGGGCTGGTATTTTCAATATGGCGCGGTGCCGGTCGACGACGTGCGGATCAGTCCCGACGGCCATTGGCTCCTCGCGCAAGTGGCGCAACAGCTGCACCTCGCCAAGATGCCGGCGCCCGGCGCCACTCTCGACCTGTCGAACCCGCAGACGCCGCATCGGCGCGTGACTTCGGCCGGCGCCGATTATTTCGAGTGGTCGGCGGACGGGAAGGCGATCGAGTGGTCGACGGGCTCCACCTTCCATGCACGCCCGCTCTCCGGCGTCGCGCTGGACAGCAGGCCGAACTGGACGGCGGACGAGCCCAGCGGCGAAGTCGTTTATCCGGCAGACGTGGAGCGCCCCTTCGCCGCCGCGCCGAGGCGCCTTCTCCTGCATGGCGCCCGCGTGCTGACGATGGCCGCTGGCGATAGAGTCATCCCCGATGCTGACATCCTGATCGAGGACGGCCGTTTCCGGGCCGTCGGCAGGGCCGGCAGCATCGCCGTGCCGCCGGGTACGCCGGTGCGGGACCTGACGGGGCAGACGGTCGTGCCGGGTTTCATCGACACCCACGATCATATCGCAACCGTCCGGCGGGATGTGCTGGGGCTGGAGGAGTGGGGCCTTCGCGCGCGACTGGCCTACGGCGTCACGACAAGCTTCGACCCGTCCACGCTCACAATCGACATGCTGCCTTACCAGGATCTGCTGGACAGCGGGCTGATGATCGGCCCGCGAGTGCGGCAGACCGGGGTCGCGCTCTTCTCCATGCAGCGTTTCTCCTCGCTCGACGAGGTGATGTCGGTGGTGCGGCGCTACCGCGACGATTACCGGATCTACAACATCAAGGAGTATCGCACCGGCAGTCGCCGCGTCCGCGAATGGGTGGCGATGGCGTGCCGCGCGCTGGGCCTGCAGCCGACCACCGAAGGCGCGCTGTCCATGAAACTGGACCTCTCGCAGGTGATCGATGGCTTTGCCGGCAACGAGCATGCGCTGGTCGCGTCGCCCCTGCAGGACGACGTGCTGACGCTGATGAAATTTGCGCGCACGAGCTACACGACGACGCTGAACATCACGAACGGTGGCCCCGAGGGCGAGAATTGGATGATCGCTCGCGATGATCCGCACGACGACCCCAAGATCCGCCGCTTCTGGCCTGGTGTGGCGA
Source organism: Sphingomonas sp. (assembly GCF_965200105.1). Classification (GTDB taxonomy): domain Bacteria; phylum Pseudomonadota; class Alphaproteobacteria; order Sphingomonadales; family Sphingomonadaceae; genus Solisphingomonas. Next base: position 892,705 of record NZ_CBDATN010000002.1, on the reverse strand, counting down.
TCGACCAGGTCTTTCTACGCCGGCCCTGGTGGCGGCTCTCGGAATACCGGTTCCCGTCGATCGCGGCTGATGCGGGCGCGCTCCAGGCAAGAGGAGGGTTGGTCGGGATCGGGAGCCATGGCGAAACCCCGGGCATCGGCTTCCACTGGGAGATGGAGCTGCATCAGCTTGGGGGGATGAGCCCTGCGGCTGTGCTCCAAGCGGCGACCATCGGGTCGGCGGAGACGATCGGCCGCGCTTCCGATCTCGGCAGCATCGAACCAGGCAAGGTAGCCGACCTCGTCGTGCTCGGGAAGGATCCCCTCGTCGACATACGGAACACGCGAGCCGTCGTGCAGGTCATGCGCGACGGAGTATTGTACGATGCATCTGACCTCGAACAATTATGGCCTTTAAGGAAGCCGCTGCCGCCGGCTTGGTTCGCGGACGACTCAGCCAACACGCGCTGGTCGCCGGCGACGTCCGACGACGCGGCGAGGACGGATCAACGGCCCGCCGTCTCGTCGCGAAAGAACGACTGTCAGCGCGGTGGCGATGCGGACAGGACGGTGGTGCCGCAATTTCCACCGCCCGATCTTGCGTCATCATCCTGCGCCGTGTCGGCGGTCGCGCGATGATCAATCCGGTTGAGGGATCGCGCGGCTCATCAGGAGAATGGCTCAGGTCAGCACTCATCCGACCTGATCACGTGTAGGCTCAGGCCACATCGCTCTTCGGAGGTCATCAAATCCTGAGAGACGAAGTTTCAACTACAGCACCATCACGACGCGTGTATCGGCAGGGATTGAACGAACCCGCTGACGCGGGAGGGCGTGGTTGTCGGAGGGCAGTTCCCTAATTGGGTTGGTCGCTGGGCTCGCCAGCCTTCGCGACACGATCAGGCCTCGGCCATCAGGCGATAGCCGATGCCGATCTCGTTCCTGATCACCAGCGGCTGCGCCGGATCGGTCTCGAGCTTCCGTCGAAGGTTGCGGACCACGATCCTGAGATACTCGATGCGCCGATCCTCCTCGAGCGGCCACACCTGCGCAAGGATGCGCGAATGCGTGACGACCCGCCCGGGCGACAGGGCGAGCTGCGCGAAGACGTCGAATTCCTTGCGGGTGAGATGCACTTCGATGTCGCCCTTGCAGACCTGGCGGTTGGGAAGGTCGATGCGCAGGTCGCCGGCCCGCAGGATGGGGCTGTTGCCCTGGACGATCACCTTGTGGCGCAGTGCCGCTCTCAGCCGGGCGAGCAGTTCCTCGCCATCGAACGGCTTGGTGACGTAATCGTCGGCCCCGAGATCAAGCGCCGCTACCTTGTCGTCGGTCGACTCCCGCGCGGACACGACCAGCAAGGGAACCCGCGCCCGGCGAAGCAGGGTCGGCACGAGTTCCAGCCCGTCCCGATCCGGCAGCCCGAGGTCGAGCAGGATGGCGTCCGGCTGCGCATCGGCGGCGCGTTCCAGCGCCTCCCGTCCCGTCTTCGCCTCGACCACTCCATAGGCGGCGCGCGTGAGCGTGCCGTGCAGAAGCCGCCGAATGTGAAGATCGTCGTCGACGACCAGGATCTTCTGTCCGCTCATTCGCCCACCTCTTCCGCATTACGGACGAGCAGCGCCTCCGGGAAGCGCAGAATGAAGCAGGCGCCGCGCTTGTCCGGCCGGCCCTTCGCGCCCACGGTCATCCCCATGGCTTCGGCGAAGCCCTTCACGATCGCCAGCCCGAGCCCTGTGCCGCCCACCACCCGGTCGGAGCCCTCGAGCCGGCGGAAGGTTTCGAACAGTTCGGCTTCCCGGCCCGGCGGCAGGCCAGGCCCTTCATCCACCACGGACAGGCACAACTCGCCATAGTGGCGTTCGGCGACCACCGTGATCGGCGTACCCGGGTCGGCGTAGCGTCCCGCATTGTCCAGGAGGTTGAGCAGACAATGATGGAAGAGCTGCGGATCGACCAGCACCAGCGGCAAGTCGGGTGAGACCCGGAGGTCGACCGCATGTCCGGCGAGAGAACGGCGCGTGTCGGCGATGGCGCTCCCCACCGCGTCGGTCAGGTCCGTGGGTTCGACGTTGAGCCGCATGGCGCCCGCCTCGACCCGCGCCATGTCGAGCAGGTTGGAGACGAAACGGTTCAGGCGGATCGCCTCGCTCTCGATCATCGTGAGGAGCGGATGATCGATCTCGCGGCGAAGCTCGGCCGCTCCCGCCAGAACGGAGGTGAGCGGCGTGCGAAGATCATGGCTGACCGACGACAGCAGCGCCGAGCGCAGGCGGTCACGCTCGCGTACCGCATCCACGTCCCGCATCTCGGCTTCGAGGCGGAGCCGCTCCAACGCCAGCGCGGTCTGATCGGTAAGGCTGCCGAGCAATGTGAGCTGATCGGCGCGAACCGGATCTCCGCCGTCGTCCCGGGCGAGACCGAGCACCGCCAGCACGTGCTCGCCGGCCCCGAGCGGCCGGAACTGCCAGTCAGACGCGGTCAGCGTACCCGTTCCGCGGCCGGCGGGCTGCCCGGTATCGCTCACCCACTGCGCGGCCGCCATCTCCATCGTCTCGAGACGCGGTTCCGGTGCGCTTGAGGCCTGGACCGAGAAGCCGGCCGTGCTCTCCTCCAGCAGGACGACGCGCAGGTCCATAAGTCGACCGATCTCCGTACAGGCCGCCCGAGCGACCTCGTCCGAGGTTTTGAGCGAGGTCAGCTGGCGCAGATAGCCGGCGAGCGCGGCATTCGTTCGGGCGCTGGTCGCCGCGAGATCCGCCTGAACGCGGACGCGGGACGTGAGCTGGCTCGTAACGAACGCGACACCGAGCAAGATCACGATCGACAGCAGGTTCTCAGGATTGCTGACGGTGAGCGTATAGGTCGGCGGCAGGAAGAAGAAGTTGTACGCAAGGCTCGCTGCCAGGCCGGCGAACAGGCCGGTCCGCAAGCCGAACAGGCTGGCAGCAGCCATGACGGGCAGGAGAAAGAGGAGCGCGATGTTCCCGAGGTTCAGGATGTGCTGGAGCGCCAGGCCGCTGGCGGCGACGACCGCCACCATCGCCGTGGTGCAGGCATAACCGGCCGGCGTTCCCCAGCCCCGCGAGAGTGCCGCCATCGGTATCATGGCGGCGGCGTGAAGCCGTTTCTCGTCCATCGGCAGGACGTGGACGGCGACACCCGGCGTTTCCCGGACGAGACGGTCGACGACCGAACCGTGACGAAGCTCGAACAGCCTGGATCGTGCCGACTTGCCGACGATCAGCTGCGTGGCGCGTGCATCGGTCGTGAAGGTCTTCAAGCCGTCGATCACGTTGACGGCCGGCACGGTCGCGACATCGCCGCCGAGCTGGGTCGCGAGCGCCAGCACTGCGGCGATGCGCTTATGCTCCTCCGCTCCCAGTTGGCGCGTCCGCGCCGTCTCGACGTGAACGGCCGTCCACGGCGCATGCTGGGCATCGGCGATGCGCTTGGCGGCACGTACCAGACCTTCGGCACCGGGCAGCTCGCTCACCGCGGCGACGATCCGCTCGCCACCCGCCCAGGTGCCGCCCAGCGCGTTTGCCCGGACATGCTCCAGCATCTGCGCGTCGACGGCTTGCGCGGCGCGCCGCAGCGCCAACTCGCGGAGCGCCGACAGGTTGGACTTTGAGAAGAAGTGGCTGAGCGCCCGGCTTGCCTCCTGGGGCAGGTAGACCTTGCCCTCTTTCAGCCGCTCGATCAGCTCGTCGGGCGGGATGTCGACGACCTCGATCTCCGCCACTTCGAGGATGCGGTCGGGCACGGTCTCGCGCACCCGCACGCGGGTGAAGGATGCGACGACGTCGTTCAGGCTCTCGACGTGCTGGATGTTGATCGTGGTGAAGACGTCGATGCCGGCGTCGAGCAGCTCCTCGACGTCCTGCCAGCGTTTGGGGTGGCGACTGCCTGGCGCGTTCGAGTGGGCAAGCTCGTCCACCAGGGCGAGCTGGGGCCGGCGCTCTAGAAGCGCGTCGAGATCCATCTCCGCGATGCTGTGCCCCTCGTAAGTGATCGCGCGGCGCGGCAGGATCTCCTGTCCCTCGGTCAGCGCCTCGGTCTCGCGGCGGCCATGGGTCTCGACGACGCCGACGGCGACGTCGACGCCCGAGGCGCGACGGGCGGCGCCTTCGGACAGCATCTCGAACGTCTTGCCGACCCCAGGGGCGGCACCGAGGAAGATCTTGAGCTTGCCCCGTCCTTCCTGCGCGGCCTGGCGCAGGAAGGCTTCGGGGGCGGGTCGGTCGCGCTCGGGCGTCAATGCCGCGCGTTCGCCGCAGCGGCCGCGTCCAGCGCCCGGTTCAGCGCCAGGACATTCACGTGCGGCTCGCCGAGGAAGCCTGCAAGCGGTTGCTCGACATGGCTATCGACGAGCTCGCGCACCTTCGTCGCGGGCAGACCGCGCGCGCGGGCCACGCGCACGACCTGGGCGAGCGCCGCTTCCGGCGACAGGTCGGGATCAAGCCCCGAGCCCGAGGCGGTGACGAGATCGGCGGGGATCGGTCCCGTCACGCCCTCCCGGCGACGCTTGGCGATATCGGCCTTGACGCGATCCGCGAGCGCCTGCGCCGCCGGACCGAAGTTTGAGCCGGAGGAAGCTGTCGGATCGTAGCCGTTCTTGCCGGCGGCCGACGGCCGGGTCTGGAAGTAGCGGTCGCTGGTGAACGCCTGACCCAACACCGTCGAACCGATTACCCGGCCACCGTCTCGGACGAGGCTGCCGTTGGCGGCGGAGGGGAAGACCAGTTGGCCAAAGCCCGTCATGAGCAAGGGATAGGCGATCCCCGTGAGCAAGGCGAGGAGGAGCGTGAAGGCGATGGCCGGCCTGAAAGCGGAAGAAATGTCGTTGTTCATGATCCGGACTCCTCAGGCCAGGCCGATGCCATTGACGATAAGGTCGACCAACTTGATGCCGATGAAGGGCGCGACGAGGCCGCCGACGCCGTAGATCATCAGATTGCGTCGGAGCAGCGGGCCGGCGGCCATGGGGCGGTATGTGACGCCGCGCAGCGCGAGCGGCACCAGCGCGGGGATAATAAGCGCATTGAAGATGATGGCGGACAGGATCGCGCTGTTCGGAGATCCCAGCCGCATCACGTTCAGTACGGCGAGGCCAGGATAAAGCACGATGAACATCGCCGGGATGATCGCGAAATACTTGGCGACGTCGTTGGCGACCGAGAAGGTGGTGAGCGCGCCGCGGGTCATCAACAACTGCTTGCCGAGCCCCACGACCTCGATGAGCTTGGTCGGATCGCTGTCGAGATCGACCATGTTGCCGGCCTCGCGCGCCGCCTGGGTGCCGGTGTTCATCGCGACGCCGACATCGGCCTGAGCGAGCGCGGGCGCGTCGTTGGTGCCGTCGCCGCACATCGCCACCAGCCGGCCGCCGGTCTGCTCCTTGCGTATCAGGTCCAGCTTGTCCTCGGGTGTGGCCTGGGCAAGAAAGTCGTCGACGCCCGCCTCGGCGGCGATGGCGGCGGCGGTCAGGGGGTTGTCGCCGGTGATCATCACCGTGCGGATGCCCATCGTGCGCAGTTCGCCGAACCGCTCGCGAATACCGGCCTTGACCACGTCCTTGAGGAAGATGGCGCCGAGCAGGCGGCCGTCCCGGGCCACGGCCAGCGGCGTCCCGCCCGCGCGGGCGATCTCGTCGGTGATACGCCTCAGCTCGGTTGCCGCGGCGGTCGTTCCGGCGCCGGGATTGGCCTTCAGTATCGAGTCGACGGCACCCTTCTGGATGAGGGCGTCGCTGGTCCTCACGCCGGAGATGCGCGTCTGGGCCGTGAACGGGACGACTTCGGCGCCGTCCGGAAGCGCGGTGCGCGTCACCCGGAACTCGTCGCGCGCCAGCACCACGATCGAGCGGCCTTCCGGCGTCTCGTCGGCGAGGCTCGCGAGAAGTGCCGCCTCGGCTAGCTCCTCCACGCGCGCGCCGCCGACGGGCCGGAACTCGCTCGCCTGGCGATCGCCGACGGTGATCGTGCCGGTCTTGTCGAGCAGCAGCACGTCGACGTCGCCCGCCGCCTCGACCGCGCGTCCCGACTTGGCGAGCACGTTGTGCCGCACCAGACGGTCCATGCCGGCGATCCCGATCGCGGACAGGAGCGCCGCGATCGTCGTCGGGATGAGGGTGATGAGCAAGGCCGCGAGCACGACGACCGGGATCGTGCCGCCGGCATAGCTCGCGAAGCTCGGGATCGTGGCGACGGCGATCAGGAAGATGATGGTCAGGCCGACCAGCAGGATGGTGAGCGCGATCTCGTTGGGCGTCTTCTGCCGCTCGGCGCCCTCGACGAGCGCGATCATCCGATCGAGGAAGCCCTGGCCGGGATCGACGGTGACGCGCACCTTGATCTGGTCTGATATCACGCGCGTGCCCGCGGTAACCGCCGAGCGGTCGCCTCCCGCCTCCCGGATCACCGGCGCGGACTCGCCGGTGATCGCCGCTTCGTTGACGGACGCGACGCCCTCGATCACCTCGCCGTCGGCCGGGATCAGGTCGCCGGTCTCGACCAGCACGACGTCGCCGGCGCGGAGCTGGCTCGCCGCGACGTTGTCGGTGCGTCCGTCCTTGAGCTTCTTGGCGGTGAGCTCGGCCTTGGTGGCGCGCAGCGAGGCCGCCTGCGCCTTGCCGCGTCCCTCCGCGAGCGACTCGGCGAAGGTGCCGAACAGCACGGTGAGCCAGAGCCAGATGATGAGCTGGAGCTTGAAGCCGATCGCCAATCCATCATCGCCGACGTTGATGAGGACGGTGAGGAGCAGCGCCACGCAGGCGGTGACGAACATCACCGGGTTGCGGATCAGCTCCCTCGGGTTGAGCTTGCGGAAGGCATCGCCGATCGCCGGCAGCAGAAGGTCGGCCGTGAACAGCGACTTGGTGGAGGCACGGGCCATGATGTTCGGCTCCGATTACGAGAGGTGACCGCCGGTCATCGCGAGATGATCGGCGACGGGTCCGAGCGCGAGGCTCGGCAGGAAGGTGAGGCCACCCAGGATCAGGATGATGCCGACGAGCAGCCCCACCCACAGCGCGCCTGTGGTCGGGAACGAGCCGGCCGAGGGCGGCGTGTGCTTCTTTGCCGCCAAGCTGCCGGCGATCGCCAGCATCGGCACGATCACGAAGAAGCGCCCGAGCCACATCGCGACGCCGAGCAGACCGTTGTAGAACGGGGTTCCCGCAGTCAGCCCCGCGAACGCCGAGCCGTTGTTCCCGACGGCGCTGGTGAAGCCGTACAGGATCTCCGAGAAGCCGTGCGGTCCCTTGTTGAGCGGGCCCGCCAGCCCGGCGGTGGTCACGGACGCGATCGCCGTCCCACCAAGGATGGCGAGCGGCAGCACCGCGATGGCCAGAACGGCGAGCTTCACCTCGCGGCTCTCGATCTTCTTGCCGACATATTCCGGCGTGCGGCCGACCATCAGCCCGGCCACGAACACCGCCAGGATGGCGAACAGCAGGAAGCCGTAGATCCCCGAGCCGACGCCGCCGACGACGATCTCGCCGAGCTGGACGTTGAACAGCGGCACGAGCCCCCCGATCGCGGTGAAGCTGTCGTGCATCGCGTTGACGGCGCCGCAGGAGGCGTCGGTCGTCACGGTCGCGAACAGTGCCGACGCGGCGATCCCGAAGCGCGCCTCCTTGCCCTCCATGTTGCCGCCCGCGACGCCGAGCTGGTGGAGGACGGGATTGCCGGCGGCCTCCTGCCAGTAGCAGATCGTGACGCCAGCCAGGAACAGGATGACCATCGCGGACAGGATCGCCCAGCCCTGGCGGGTATTGCCGACCGCCTTGCCGAACAGCCAGGTAAGACCGAAGCCGATGACGAAGATCGACAGCATCTGGACGAGGTTGGTCCAGGCGCTCGGGTTCTCGAACGGGTGAGCCGAGTTGCCGTTGTAGAAGCCGCCGCCGTTCGTGCCCAGCATCTTGATGGCTTCCTGGCTGGCGACCGGGCCGAGCGTGATCGTCTGGCGCGCGCCTTCGAGCGTCGTGGCGGTGACCTGCTGGGTCAGCGTCTGAGGCACGCCGCCCGCGATCAGCACGCCCGCATAGAGGATCGAGATCGGTAGAAGCAGGTAGAGCGTGATCCGCGTCATGTCGGCCCAGAAGTTGCCGATCGTGCCGGTCTCCCGACGGGCGAAGCCGCGGAACATCGCGAAGGCGAGCGCGATGCCGACCGCCGCCGACAGGAAGTTGTGAAGCGTGAGCGTCAGCATCTGGGAAAGGTTCGACATCGTCGACTCACCCGAATACCATTGCCAGTTGGTGTTGGTGGTGAAGCTGACGGCAGTGTTGAAGGAGCCATCCGGGCCGATGCCGGGGAATTTCGGCGTATTGAGCGGCAGATAATACTGCAACCGCAGGATCATGTAGGTGAACAGCAGCGATACGGTGCTGAAGATCAGCATGTGCGTCGTGTAGGCCCGCCAACTCTGTTCTTCCTCCGGGTCGACGCCGGCCACGCGGTAGAAGCCCCGTTCGACCGGACCCAGGACCGCATGAAGCGGCGTGCGCCGACCCTGCCACAGGGCGTAGAGCCACAGACCCATCGGCTTGGTCAGCGCGAGCAGAATGCCGGTGAAGAGGAGGATCAGGATCCAGCCCTGGACTGTCATGGCAGGTGCTCCTTCAGAAGCGTTCCGGCCGGACGAGCACGGCCACGAGATAGCAGAGGAGCCCGAAAGCGGTCAGCGCCGCGAGCAGGAGATCGATAGTCATGGTTCTTCCGTCCTGCCGGTCAGGCGTTGTCGCAGAGCCGGACATAGGCGAGCGCAAGCGCCAGCAGCCCGAGCAAGATCGCGATCCAGATGACGTCCTGCATGGATGTTCCTCCCATCGGAAGTTCGCCGATCCGATCGCCAGATCCGCCGCGCGTGTGCCGACGCGTGAACGGTCGGTGCCGACCAGCGAACACGTGCGAGATCTTTTGGCTCGGCCCGCATTAGTTATCGAGACCGAAGAAGCCGATTTTGCGTATGTTCGGCGTAGAGGTCACGTCCGTGAGATCTCAGGCGTGAGTGCCGTGAGCGGGCGAGCGTCAGCGATGCCCAGGCAGGACCGAAGTCGTTCGGCCCAGCGTCCCTGCGGCGGGGAGGAGGCGATGGTGGTGACGTTCCGTCGCCACACGCTGCTGCCGCTCGAGGACGGCCTCGACGCCCATGGACCCGCGGCCGGTCGAACGGATGGACCGGGCCATCAGGGACGCCACCGTCAAGCGGACCATCGCGGCAGCCACGAGGAGCTGCGGCAGCACCTCCGGTTCCTCATCGGCGAAAGCGGCCTGTGGTGGGCGGTGAGAGGATCGAACTCCCGACCCGCTCGGTGTAAACGAGCCGCTCTACCGCTGAGCTAACCGCCCACGCCATTGTCCTTAGGGCGGCGCGGGAGAGGCGTCAAAGCGGACGGACGAGCAGGGCGGCTACGGCGAGCCAGGCCGGTCCCGCGACGCGCTCGACGCCGCCGCCGCCGACGGGCAGCAGATCGAGATCGCCGCCGTCGACCGCGATCAGCCGGCCGAAGCGGAAGCGGCCGGCTGGCGCGGGCACCAGCACGTCGCGATTGCGCGCCTCGGCGAACGCGTCGGGCGCGAGGCGATCGAGCCACAGCGTGTCGCCGGCCCGATAGTCGCCCAAGCCCGCCTCGACGATCAGCGCCACTGCGCCAACCTTGGGGCGCGGCGGCACGGCGGTGCGCGCGCGACGCGGCGCCGCCGGGCCGTTCGCGCCGAGCACGGCGGCGACGGGCAGGTCGACCGAGTCGGGAAGCTGGACGAGGTCCGCCGCCACCACGCCGAGCGCCGCGGCGATGCGGTTGAGCCAGCCGACCGAGACGGTTCGCGTGCCCGTCTCGAGCCGGCCGATCGTCTGCGCGGTGGTCGGCGGCGTGCAACGCGCCGCGACCTCCGCGAGCGTCAGCCCGCGTGCGCGGCGGACATCGCGGATGCGGGTTATCATGTCGAGCCTCCATCACCGATGCGGTTAAAAAACGCTGTCCTACAAGCCGGCGGCCGTGGCAACCCAAAAGCGACTCGGTAGACAGCAACGGAGGACGGCATGACCAAGGCGTTCAAGAGGCGGGCGGAGGACGGGCAGCGCCTGCTCGTCGAGCGCGCGCTGCGTGAGGATGGCTCCCCCAGGCGCGGGCGGCCGGCGCGCAGCGTCACCGTCAACCTGGCCGAATCGCCGCTCGGCTGGCTGCGCGCGCGCGGGCTGGTGAGCGAGCGGCAGTTCGAGGCTGGCGAGCGGCTGCGCGGCGACTGGACGGTGGCGGGGCTGGGCCCGCGCGTGACGATGCGCTGGGACGCGGCGCCGTCGGGCGGGCGGCGGGGTGGCCCTGGCGACGCGCTCGATCCGACGCTGGCGCAGATCTCCGCCAAGCGACGTACCGACGACGCGCTGGCGACGGTGGGCGCGGGGCTCTCGGACGTGTTGTGGCGGATCGTCTGCGCGGGCGAAGGCATGGAGACCGCCGAACGCGCGCTCGGCTGGCCGGCGCGCGCGGGCCGCGTGGTGCTGACGCTCGCGCTTGATCGCCTCGCCGACCATTACCGGCTCGCCTGAGGCACCCGGCGCGGCGCGGGACGTTGGAACGGGATGGCCGAGACGATCGACGATCTGCGCCGCGCCATGGAGGCGGCGGCGCAAGCGGGCGAGTTTGAGGAGGCGGCGCGGCTGCGCGATCGCGTCGCGCTGATCCGCGGCGGCGCCCTGCCGGAGGAGGCCGCGGCCGCCGACACGCGCGGCCTGACGCGCCAGCAGCCGGGAGCGATGGGGCTGGGCTCCAGCCGCCAGTCCGTCTCGCCGCCCGCCGGTTGGACGCCGCCGGCGAAACCCGATCCGATGACGCGCGGACGCGGCAAGCACCGCAGCAGATAACCGCATACGCACTTTCCGCTTGACAGCGACCCGCTGTTTAGGTACATACCGGGAACGCTGAGAAGTTGCGTCGGGGGCCGGGCGGTGAAGACGCCGTGCCGGCCCCTGGCATGTCCCGGGGGGACGGACCATGACCATCGTGAAGAAGGCGGCGCCCGCCACCGGGCGCTGGTCGACGGCGCGCGAGCGGCGTTTCCTCGATCATCTCGCCGCCAGCTCCAACGTCGCCGCGTCCGAGCGGGTGGCGATGGTGCCGGCGGGCTCCGCCTACCGACGCCGAACCCAGTCGGCCGAGTTCCGGGTGGCGTGGGAGGTGGCGCTGCGCGAGGGCTATACCCGGCTGGAGCTCGCCCTCCTGCAGCGCGCGATCGAGGGCACTCCGGTCATCATGATCGACCGGCAAGGCAAGACGCGCAAGACGCGCGAATATTCCGAGCGGCTGGCGCTCAACCTGCTCGCCCAGCACCGCGAGGCGGTGGCGGCGACGGGCGCGATCGACGCCGACGAGAGCGCCAAGGCGCGGCTGGCGCGCAAGCTGGAGGAGATGGCAGACCGCCTCGACGCGGAGGAGGCGGCCGCCGCTGCGGCGAATGCGCCGGCGGCCGCGCCTGAGAGCAGCGATGCGGCGTGAACGCGTCGACGCGGCGCGGCTGGCGGGTCTCACCCCGATCGGCCTCGCGCGCGAGCTGGCGCTGGCGGACGAGACGACCGCGCGCCACATCCTGGCTTTCTGGCCGTTCTGGGCGCGCCCCGCGCAACTGCCGCCGCCGGGCGACTGGCGGGTGTGGCTGATGATGGCGGGGCGCGGCTTCGGCAAGACGCGCGCCGGCGCGGAGTGGGTGCGTGGGCTCGTCGAGGGCAATCGAGCGGCCCGCGTGGCGCTGGTCGCCGCGACGCTGGACGAGGGCCGCGCGGTGATGATCGAGGGCGAGAGCGGGTTGCTCGCGATCGCGCCCGACGGGCGGCAGCCGGTGTGGCAGCCCTCGCTGCGCCGGCTCAAGTGGCCGGGCGGCGGCACCGCCACGCTCTACTCGGCCGCCGAGCCCGAGAGCCTGCGCGGGCCGCAGCATGGCTATGCCTGGGCGGACGAGATCGCGAAGTGGCCGGCTGGCCGCGCGGCGTGGGACAATCTCGCGCTCGGCCTGAGACTAGGCAAGCGGCCGCGCGTCGTGGCGACGACGACGCCGCGCCCGGTGCCTCTGGTACGCTGGCTGATGGCGCGCGCGGACGTGGTGGTGACGCAGGGCCGCACCGAGGACAATGCCGCCAACCTGTCGGCGGACTTCCTGGCGAGCGTCACCGCGCTCTACGGCGGCACCCGGCTGGGCCGGCAGGAACTGGACGGCGAGCTGATCGAGGAGGTGGAGGGCGCGTTGTGGACGCGCGCGCTCCTCGAACGCTGCCGGGCGCGGCAGGCGCCGGCGCTGGCACGCGTCGTGATCGGCGTCGACCCGCCGGCGGGGGTGGGCGGCGACGCCTGCGGCATCGTCGCCTGCGCGCTGGGAGAGGACGGGCGCGGCTTCGTGCTCGCCGACGACAGCGTGGCGGGCGCGACGCCAGAGGGCTGGGCGCGCGCGGTGGCGGCGTCCGCCGCGCGGCACGGCGCCGACCGCGTCGTGGCGGAGGCCAATCAGGGTGGTGCCATGGTGTCGAGCGTGCTGCGGGCCGCCGACGCCGTTCTGCCGGTGAAGCTGGTCCACGCCACGCGCGGCAAGTCGGCGCGGGCGGAGCCGGTGGCGGCGCTCTACGAGGCGGGGCGCGTCGCCCACGTCGGTGCCTTCCCGGCGCTGGAGGACGAGATGGCGGGGATGCAGGCGGGCGGCGGCTATGCTGGGCCCGGTCGCTCGCCCGATCGCGCCGACGCGCTGGTCTGGGCGCTGACCGCGCTGATGCTGGGCGGCGGCGGCACGCCGGGGCTGCGGCGGCTCTGAGGGCGGCCCGGCCGCGAGATCTGAGGCCCTGGGAGGGCCGGACGGGAGACCAGGACATGCGATTGTTCGGATGGGGCGCGCGGGGCACCGCGCGGCCGGCGCTGACGCGCGTGCGCGGCGGAAGCCCCGGCGCGACGGGTGCGATCGGGCTGCTCGGCGGGTCGGAGGTGGATTGGCCGCTCGGCTACGAGGCGCAGGTGCGCGCCGCCTTCCTCGGCAACGCGGTGGCGCAGCGCGCGGTGCGGCTGATCGCGGAAGCCGCGGCCGGCGTGCCGGTAGACGTCACGCCGGAGGGCGGCCCGGCGGGCGCGCTGCTGCGCGGCGCGTCCAACGGCCAGCCGCTCGTCGAGACGGTGGCGGCGCAGCTTCTCCTCCACGGCAACGCCTTCGTGCAGATCGTGAGCGACGCCGACGGCACGCCTGCCGAACTCTACGCGCTCCGCCCCGAGCGCGTGACCGTGGAGGCGGACCCGTCGGGCTGGCCGGCCTCCTATCTCTACCGGGTGGGCGAGGCCGGCGCGCGCATTCCCGCGCAGGCGGCGGACGGCAAGCCGGCGCTGATCCACCTGCGCGCGCTCCACCCGCTCGACGATCATTACGGGCTGGGCTGCTTGGGCGCGGCGGCCGGGCCGGTGGCGATCCACAACGCCGCGACGCGCTGGAACAAGGCGCTGCTCGACAACGCCGCGCGGCCGTCCGGCGCGCTCGTCTACGATCCCGGCGAGCCGGGCGCGACGCTGGCCGCCGATCAATATGACCGGCTCAAGGCCGAGATGGAGGCGAGCTTCTCGGGCTCGCCCAATGCCGGGCGGCCGATGCTGCTGGAAGGCGGGCTCAAGTGGCAGGCGCTCAGCATGTCGCCCGCCGACATGGACTTCGTCGGGCTGAAGGCGGCCGCCGCGCGCGACATCGCGCTCGCCTTCGGGGTGCCGCCGATGCTGCTCGGCCTGCCCGGCGACTCCACCTACGCCAATTATCAGGAGGCCAATCGCGCGTTGTGGCGGCTCACCGTGCTGCCGCTCGTCGGCAAGATCGTCGGCGGGCTGGCCGAGGCGCTGCGCTGCTGGTGGCCGGATCTCGCGCTGGTGCCCGATCTCGACGCGGTGCCGGCGCTGGCCGCGGATCGCGAGCGGCTGTGGGCGATGGTGTCGGGTGCCGACTTCCTCGATCCCGACGAGAAGCGCCAGATGCTGGGCTTCGCGCCTCGCGAGGTGGCGGCGTGATCCCCGGCGACGTGCTCGCCCGGCTGGTCGAGCAGGGCCAGCAGCAGGGCGGCGACCTCGTGACGCTGCGCGCCGTCGCCGAGGAGGCGAGCGAGATGGGCGCCTCCCGCGCCTTGGAGAGGCTCGGTCTCGCCGACACCCGCGCGCGCGCCGACTTGGACGAGATGCGCGAGCTGCTGTCGGCGTGGCGCGACGCCAAGCGCACCGCGCGCGACGCGGTCGTCGGCTGGGCGACGCGGGTGGTGCTGGCGCTGCTGCTGCTCGGGCTGGCGGCGCGGCTCGGCCTCGTCGCGCTGGTGCGCGGATGAGCGCCCCGATCCCTGCGCTGCGCTTCGCGGGCTACGCGGCGCTGTTCGATCGGGTGGATCGCGGCGGCGACGTCGTCCGTCGCGGTGCCTTCGCGCGCGCCGTGGAGCGCGGCGGCGCCCACGTCCCGCTGCTCTGGCAGCACGATCCGGCGCGGCCGATCGGGCGCATCGAAACGCTGGCCGAGGACGCGCGCGGCCTGCGCGTGATCGCCAGGCTGACTCCCGGCAATCGCGCGGCGGACGAAGCGGCGGCGCTGCTCCGCGACGGCGCGGTGGGCGGCCTGAGCTTCGGCTACCGGACCCGGAAGGTCCGCGCGGCGGGCCGCGGCCGCGAACTGACCGACCTCGATCTCGTCGAGGTGTCGCTGGTCACGCTGCCGATGCAGCCGGGCGCGCGCGTCCACGCCATCGCCGACGAACAATCCCCTTTTCTCAACCGTCAAGGAGAATGAGATGAGCTACGAGATCAAGTCCGATCCGCTCGACGACAGTTTCGAGCAGGCCGCCGACATCGCCGAGCTGAAGGCCGGCATGGCCGACCTCAAGGCCAAGCTCGACGGTGCCGCGATCGTCGCCGGACGTCCGGCGCTGGCCGGCGCCAAGTCCGACGCGCGGGCGCCCGCCACCAAGGCATTCGTCGACAGCTACCTGCGCGGCGGCGTCACCGCCGGGGTCGAGGTGAAGGCGATCGACGGCACCGCCGGGGGCGCGGGCGGCTACGCCGTGCCGCGCGAGATCGACGCGACGATCGACGACACGCTGAGGGCGATCTCGCCGATCCGCGCGATCGCCAACGTCGTGACGGTGGGCACGTCGGGCTACCGCAAGCTGGTCGCCGCCGGCGGCATCGCTAGCGGCTGGGCGGCGGAGAACGTCGCTCGGCCCGAGACCGCGACGCCCACCTTCGTCGAGGTCGCGCCGCCGATGGGCGACCTCTACGCCAACCCTGCCGCCACGCAGGTGATGCTCGACGATGTCGGCTTCGACCTGGAGACTTGGCTGTCGGCGGAGATCGCCACCGAGTTTGCGCGTGCCGAGGGCGCCGCCTTCGTCGACGGCGACGGCGTCGGCAAGCCCAAGGGCTTCCTCGCCAACCCGGTCTCCACCGCCGGCGACGCGACGCGCGCCTTCGGCACGCTGCAGGTGCTGCCCACCGGCGTAGACGGCGCCTTCCCGGGCGCGACGCCCGAGGATCGGCTGATCGACCTCGTCCAGTCGCTGCGTGCGCCGTACCGCCAGGGCGCGGCGTTCGTGATGAACTCGGCCACGCTCTCCGTCATCCGCAAGATGCGCACCGCCGAGGGCGCGTTCGTGTGGCAGCCGGCGCTGGCGGAGGGGCGGCCCGATACGCTGCTCGGCTACCCCGTGGTGGATGCCGAGGACATGCCCGACATCGGATCGGGCGCGTGCGCCGTCGCCTTCGGCAATTTCCGAGCCGGCTACCTGATCGCCGACCGGCACGAGACCGCGATCCTGCGCGATCCCTTCACGCACAAGCCGTTCGTCCACTTCTACGCCACGCGGCGGGTGGGCGGCTGCGTCGCCAATTCGGAGGCGATCAAGCTGTTGCGCTTCTCCGCGAACTGACCGGTTCCGGCCGGGTGCGCTCCCGGCCGGACGCGTCGCGGGCGGGCACATCCCCTTCCGCCTGCCCGCGACGCGCTTCTCGTGGCTCCATCACCGGGATCTTGGACCTATGGCGACGATGATCGACGCGCCGCCCGACGGCGGGCTGGCGGCCGCGAAGGCGTACCTCAGGATCGACACGGGCGAGGAGGACGCGCTGCTCGGCCTGCTGATAGCGGCAGCCGTCGCGATCTGCGAGCGGTTCACCGGACTTGCGCTCTTCGCCCGCGATCGCAACGACATCCTGGCCGCCGCCGACGGTGCGTGGCGGCTGCTGCCGGCGACGCCGGTGAGCGCGATCACCGCCGTCGCCATCGTCGATGCGGCCGGCGTGGCGAGTGCCCTGCCGGTCGCCTCCTACGCCATCGACATTGATGCGGGCGGCGACGGCTGGGTGCGCGTCGGCGGCGGGCCGGGTGTGCGGGTGCGCGTCTCTTATCGCGCCGGCCTGGCGGCGGATTGGGCGTCGCTGCCGCCCGCGCTCGCGCAGGGCGTCGTGCGGCTGGCCGCCCACCTCTACGCGCATCGCGACGAGGCCGACGACGCCGGGCCGCCGGCCGCCGTCGCGGCGTTGTGGCGACCGTTCCGCCGGATGCGGCTCTCGTGAGCGCGCTCGCCGGCGCGCTGACCGCGCGCGTGACCATGCTGGGCCGCGATCCCGCCCGCGACGATCTCGGCGCGGCGGGCGGCGCCTGGATCGAGGGCGAGACGATCTGGGCGCGGATCGCGCCCGAGGCTGCCGGGCCGGGTGACGATGCAGGCCCGCTCCGCCGCTGGACCGTGACGGTGCGCGAGCCGCTGCCGCCCGGCGAACGGATCGCCTGGACGGGCGGCACGATGCGCGTGCGCGGCGTCGAGCGCGATCCAGCGCGGCCCGATCGCGTGACGCTCAGGACGGAGGATGTGCGATGACGATGCCGCTCCGCTTCGGCAATGCCACCGCGACCGCGCTGGCGCGCTCCGCCGCGCGCTCCGCCGCCGCGATCGCCGCCGAGGTGCCGCGCGACGTGACCGTGACGTGGAGCGACGGCGTAGTGCGGCTGACCGGCGCCCGGCTTTCGCTGCGCGCGCTGACCGATCCGCGCCTGCGCGACTTCGCCGCGATCGTGCGCTCGGGCGGGCGGCGATGAACGCCGCCGACGCGGGCCAGCGCGCGCTGGTCGCGGCGCTGCGCGGGGCGGGGATCGCCGTCTATGACGGGCCGCCGCTTGGCGCCGCCTATCCCTACGCCGCGATCTCGGAAGGATCGGCGACGGACTGGAGCACGAAGGACGCGCGCGGGCGCGAGCTGCGCCTGTCCTTCGCGATCTGGGACGACGGCGGCTCCGCCGCGCGGCTGCACGCGCTCGCTGCCGCCGCCGAGGACGCGGTAGAGGCGATGCCGCGCGATCTGCCGGGCTACCGCGTCGCCAGCCTCGTGCTGCTGCGCTCGCGGATCGTGCGCGATCCCGACGGGCCGTGGGCGGCCAGGCTCGACTACCGCGTGCGAATGCTCGCGACTTCACATAGCTGACGGAGGTTCCTGAGATGACGGCACAAAGCGGCGCGGCCTTCCTGCTCAAGATCGGCGACGGCCAGGCGAGCCCGACCTACGCGACGGTGGCGGGGCTGCGCACCACCCAGATGTCGGTGGCGGGCGAGATGGTGGCGGTGACCACCAAGGATTCGGGCGGCTGGCGCGAGCTGCTCTCGGGCGCCGGCACGCGGAGCGTCTCGGTGGCGGGGGCGGGCGTGTTCACCGGATCGGCGGCGGAGGCGCGGCTGAAGGCCAACGCGCTCGCCGGCACGATCGACAGCTACGAGTTGGCGTTCGACGGCGGCGAGCGGATGCGCGGCCGCTTCCTCATCACCAAGCTCGATTACGCCGGCGACTATAATGGCGAACGTTCCTACACGCTTGCGCTGGAATCCTCGGGCCAGGTGGCGAGCCTGTGAGCGCGCCCGCCAATCCCGTACGGGGCGAAGCGGCGCTGACGGTGGCGGGAACGCCTCTGACGTTGCGCCCGAGCTTCGCCGCCCTGGTTGCCGCCGAGCAGGAGCTCGGCCCGCTGTTCGAGCTGATCGAGCGGGCCGGCGCGGGCAAGCTTTCGCTCGGCGAGGTGGCGGCCCTGTTCTGGCACTGCCTGGCCGACCGGCCCGACGGCGTCGATCGCGCGACGCTCGGCGAGGCGCTGGTCGAGGCCGGGCTGGCGGCGGTGACGCCGCTGCTGCGCGGGCTGCTCGCGCAGGTGCTCAAGGGGCGATGAGCATCGCCTTCGCGGATCATGCGCGCAGGCTCGCCGGCATCGCTTCGGCGCTGGCGGGTTGGGCGCCCGACATCTTCTGGCGCGCGACGCCGGCGGAACTTGCCGCCGTGCTCGACGCGCTCACCGCCGACGATGCAGGTGCGGCCCCGCCGCCGCCTGCGACGATCGCAGCCTTGAAGGAGCTTCATCCCGATGGATGAGGAAGTGGAGACGCTGCTCGTCGGCGTCCGCGCCGACACGGGCGCGTTCGCGGCCGACGCGGCGGCGATGCGCGCCTCGCTGGAACAGTCTCTGGGCGGCGGCGCAGATCGGGCGGGCCGCCTGATCGAGAGCGGGCTCGCGCGCGCGATCCGATCGGGCAAGCTCGGCTTCGACGACCTGGAGCGCACCGCGCTCGCCGCGCTCGGCGCGATCGCCAGCCACGCCATCGCGGGCGGGCTCTCGGCGGCCACCGGCGGCGACGGCGGGCTCGTCTCGCTCGGCACCAGGCTGATCGGCGCGGCGCTGGGCCTGCCGGGGCGCGCCACCGGCGGGCCGGTGTCGCCCGGCCGAGCCTATCTGGTCGGAGAGCGTGGGCCGGAGATGTTCGTGCCGACGTCCTCCGGCAATATCGCCGCGCCGCAGGCGGGTGGCGCGCGCGACGTGCGCGTGGCGATCACGCTGGTGAGCCCGGGCGGCGACCAGCCGCAGGCGCTGGCGCGATCGGGCCGGCAGGTCGCGCGCGCGGTGTCCGACGCGCTCGCGCGGGCGGAGCGCTAGAGGTGGGCTTCTGGCTGGCGAGCGACGCCGACGCGAAGCGCGCGCAGGCGCGCGGCGGGTGGCTCAAGCGTTTCGATCCGCGTTACTGGACGGTCAACTTCCCGCGCCCGATGATGGCGGCGGCGACCACGCTCGCACCCGACGCGCTGCGGGTCGACGCGGTATTCTACCGCGCCGACGACCTTGCCGGGCTGATCTGGGAAGCCGAGGACCGGCTCGACCACCCGTTGCTGCGCTACGAGACGGCGCGGGACTTCACCGGTTGCACGCTCGTCTTCCGCTGGCGCTCGTCGGGGCTGATGCCGCTCGACGCGGTGAACGGCCCGACGCTGACGATCGAGGGGCGCGACCGGCAGGGGCGTCCGCGATCCTGGTACGTGCGGCTGTGGAACTATGCCAGGGGCACCCCGCAGGACGCTCGGATCACATTGGATTTCGCCGCGCTGGACGGCGGCTTCCTGCTGCCCGGCGAAGCCGATCCGGTGTGGGCGGGCGATATCGACCGGCTGTTCCTGTCGCTGGTGCCGCCGGGCTATACGGGGCATGATGACGTGCTGCCCGCGCCCGGCGAGGCTTGGGTGGAGCTGACCGGCATGCGCTGCGATGGCGCCGGATCGGTACTGGCGATCGGTCAGGTGCTGGTGCCGCCGCACGGCGCCGGCATCGCCACCGGCTTCGACGACGGCTACTCGCAGACCCCGGCGCGGCTGCTCGGGCAGGCGCTGGCGCTCGGCTATCGCGGCGCTATCGACCATTATGTCGGAATGAGCCACTATTTCCGGCTCGGCTGGGATGCGGGATCGGGCCGCTTCCTGGCGAGCCGGACAGGCGGCGTACTCAACGTCGCGTGCGCGGCATGGCATCGCGATTTCCTGCGCCACGCGCGCGCACTCGGCTTCGAGACGATCCTGTCGCTGTCTTGGGAGCTGCTCGACCAGCATTGCTGGGAGGATTGGAAGCAGCGCGCACCCGACGGCACGCCGGCGCTGACCGGTTGGGATCCGCCGTCCACGCTGCTCTCGCCCGCCTGCGGGCCGGCGATGGACTATCTGCGTGCCGTGGCGGCGGCGTTCGCGTCGCTGGCGGTGGAGGCGGGCGTACCCGTCCGCTTCCAGTGCGGCGAGCCCTGGTGGTGGGTGCGCGCGGACGGCACGATCTGCCTTCATGACGCCGCCGCGCGCGCCAAGCTGGGCGTGGGGGTGGACGCGGTCGGCAGCATCCTCGGGCCGCAGCCGGCGGCGGTGCGCGCGGTGCTCGACGCGGCGGGCGCGTTGCTGGCGCAGTCCACCGTCTCGGTGTGCGCGGCGGTGCGCGGCGTGGCGCCCGGCGCGGAGACGCTGTTGCTCGCCTACCTGCCGACCGTGCTCGATCCGCGTACGCCCGACGTCGCCCGCGCGAACCTGCCGACGGGCTGGGCAAGGCCTGCCTTCGATCGTCTCCAGCTCGAGGATTATGACTGGGTGACGGCGGGCGACGCGGCGTCGTCCGCGCGCGGCGCGGCGGCAGCGACCGCGCGGCTCGGCTATCCCGTGGCGCAGCAGGATTACATGACCGGCTTCGTGCTGCGGCCCGAAGACGGACCGGCGATGTGGCCGCTGATCGACGCGGCAGGCGAGGCGGCGCGCGCGCGCGGCGTGCCTCGCATTTTCGTCTGGGCGCTGCCGCAGGTGGTGCGCGACGGCTTCACGCGCTTCGCCATCGGGGAGGGACAGGTGCAGGCATTCGACGACGTGGACTTCCCGCTGGCGCTGGGACGGGAGGCGTCGGCCGCGCCCGCCTTCTCCACCGCGATCGTGACGACGGCGGCCGGCGTGGAGCAGAGGAACAGCGACTGGGCGGACGCACGCGCCCGCTACGACGCCGGGCCGGGCGTGCGATCGGAAAGCGACATGGGCCTCCTGCTCGCCTTCTTCCGCGCGCGGCGCGGTGCGGCGCGTGCGTTCCGCTTCCGCGACCCGTTCGACCAGAGCTCGGCGATCGACGGACTGTCCGATCCTAGGCCGGGCGACCAGCGGCTCGGCACGGGAGATGGCAAGCGCGTGTCGTTCACACTGGTGAAGAGCTATGGCGACGACGATCCGCAGGTCCGCACGATCGCCCGGCCGGTGGCGGGCAGCGTCCGCGTCGCGGTCGGCGGCGCGGAGCGGCTGACCGGCTGGACGCTCGACGGAGGCGTGGTGACGTTCGGCACGGCGCCGGCGGCGGGTGCGGCGGTCACCGCCGGCTTTCGCTTCGACGTACCCGTCCGTTTCGCCGCCGATAGCCTGGAGGTGTCCGCCGCCACCTTCCGTGCCGGCACCGCGCCCAGCGTGCCGCTGATCGAGGTTCGCGCGTGAGTGCGCCGGCGTGGCTCCAGGGCGAGCTCACCACCATGGCGCTGTGCTGGCGGCTCGATCGCCTCGACGGCGTGACGCTGGGTTTCACCGCACATGATCGCGATCTGCCTATCGACGGCGTGCTCTACTCATCGCGGCCGGGGATGCTGCCCTCCGCGATCAGCCAGTCGGACGGGTTCGATGTCGACACGCTCGATCTCGACGGTGCGCTGACCGACGACGCGATCGCCGAGGCGGATCTCGCCGCCGGGCGGTGGGACGGCGCGAACCTCACATTGTTCGCAGCCGACTGGAACGATCCATCCGCGCCGACGCTGGCGATTGCGCGCGGAGAGCTCGGCGACGTGACGATCCGCGACGGCGCCTTCACGGTGGAGCTGCGTGGAGCCGCGGCGCTGCTCGAACGACCGGTGGTGGAGCGTACCTCGCCCGATTGCCGCGCCGAACTGGGCGACAAGCGCTGCCGCGTCGATCTCGCGCCGCGCACGCGCATCGCGCGGGTGACGGAGGCGGAGGGCATGGTGCTGACGCTCGACGCGAGCGAGCCCTCCGCCAACGCCTATGGCTTCGGGCGACTCAGGTGGCTGGGCGGCGGCAATGCCGGGCTCGGCGCCGCGATCGCCCTGTCGGCGGGCGCCACGCTGACGCTGCGCGATCCGCCCTTCGCGAGCCCGGAGCCGGGGGTGCTGGTCGAGCTCACCGAGGGTTGCGACCGGCTGCTCGCCACTTGTCGTTCCCGCTTCGCCAATGCCGCCAATTTCCGTGGCGAGCCCTACCTGCCGGGCAACGATCTGCTCGCGCGCTACGGCACCGGCGGATGACGGAGGGGCAGGCGGCGGTCGTCGCCGCCGCGCGCGCGTGTCTCGGCGCGCGCTTCCGCCTCCACGGGCGCGACCCGTCGCACGGGCTCGACTGCGTGGGCCTGGTGGCGAGAGCATATGCGCTGTCCGACGTGCCCGCCGGCTACCGTCTGCGCGGCGGACGCGAGGAGGCGGTGCTGGCGGCGCTCGACCGGCTCGGATTTCGCGACGCGGAGGGGGCGAGCCCGGCCGACCTGCTGCTGCTCCGTCCCGGCCCGTTCCAGCTCCACCTCGCGATCGCGACCGCTAGCGGCTTCGTCCACGCCGATGCGGGCCTGCGCCGCGTCGTCGAGGTGCCCGGCTTGCCCCGCTGGCCGCTCGTCGCGCGCCGGCATCGCCCGAGAGGATAGGCTATGGCGACACTCGTTCTCACCGCCGTCGGCACGCTGGTCGGCGGACCGATCGGCGGCGCGATCGGCGCCGCCCTCGGCAGCCAGGTCGATCGGGCGCTGTTCACCCCCAAGGGCGCGCGCGGTCCCCGGCTCGGCAGCCTGGCGGTGCAGAGTTCGACCTATGGGGCCGAGCTGCCGCGCCTGTTCGGCACGATGCGCGCGGCGGGATCGGTGATCTGGGCGACCGACCTCCTGGAGTCGCGGCACAAGTCGGGTGCGAAAGGCCAACCCAAGACGACGACCTACAGCTACTCGACTTCGTTCGCGGTGGCGCTGTCGGAGCGGCCGATCCGCTCGGTGGGTCGGATATGGGCTGACGGCAACCTGCTGCGCGGCGCGGACGGCGACTGGAAGAGCGAGCTCGGCCACTTCCGCCTCCACCTGGGCGACGAGGCCCAGCCGGTCGATCCGCTGATCGCCGCCGCCGAAGGCATCCACGCGACGCCGGCGCATCGCGGCCTCGCCTACGCGGTGTTCGAGGATCTCCAACTGAGCGACTTCGGCAACCGCCTGCCTTCGCTAAGCTTCGAGATCGTCGCGGATCCGGAGCCGGTAACGCTTTCGGCCATCGCGGCAGAGCTCTCCGGCGGCGCCATCGCCGGGGCGGGCGGCCCGGCGCTGGTAGGCTACGCGGCGAGCGGCGACAGCGTGCGCGGCGCGATCGAGGCGGTCGCGCGCGCGTTGCCGGTGGCGTTCGCGGAGGATGGCGACGGGCTGCGCCTCGTCGACGAGGCGTCCGACGCCGCCGCGATCGTCGCCGACGAGCTTGGCACCCGCGACGGCGAGACGCGCGCGCCGCGCATCGCGATCGACCGCCGGTCGGCCGGCACGCTGAACGAGGTCGTGACCGTCTCCTATTATGATCCGGCGCGCGACTGGCAGGCGGGGCAACAGGCGGCGCGGCGGGGTGCCGCCGGCAGGCGCGCGGGCGCGATCGAGCTTCCCGCCGCGATCGCCGCCGCCGATGCGCGGGGCATCGCGCAGGCGTGGCTGGAACGCGAATGGGCGGAGCGGACGGCGGCGACGGTGACGCTGCCGTGGCGCAGGCTCGATCTCGCGGCCGGGTCGATCGTGACGTTGCCGGGGGCGAGCGGCCGCTGGCGAGTAACGCGGCGGCGCTTCGAGGCGTCCGCGGTGACGATCGAGGCGGTCGCGCTGCCCGGCGGGGGTGGCCTTCCGGTCCCGGCCGAAGCCGGCCGCGCCGCGGCGCAGGCCGACGCGGTACAAGGCGCCACCCGCCTCGTACTGCTCGACCTCCCGTCGCTGGGTGATACTGCGTCGGACATCCCGACTTTGCTGATCGCGGCGGCAGGCGACGGGCCGGGCTGGCGACGCGCGACTTTGATCGGCAGCATCGACGACGGCCAGAGCTGGGAGACGATCGGACAGACCGCCGCGCCCGCCATCATGGGCGTGGCCGACACCGCGCTGCCGCCCGGCTCCTCCTACCTGATCGACGAGGCGTCATCGGTGGACGTGACCTTGTCTCACGACGGCATGGCGCTGGAGGGCGATACGCTGCTCGGCTGGTCGGCGACGTCCAATCTCGCGATGATCGGCGACGAACTGGTCCAGTTCGGCGAGGCTGTGGCGATCGGCGCCGCGCGCTACCGGCTGCGGCGGTTGTTGCGTGGGCGGCGCGGCAGCGAGGCCGCGGCGAGCGGGCACGCGGCCGGCGAGCCCTTCCTGCTGCTCGATCCCGACGCGCTTGTCGCCTGGCCGCTGCCCGCCCGCGCGATCGGGGCCAGGCTGCGCGTTGCGGCGACAAGCGTCGGCGACGCCGCGCCCACCGAGGCGGCGATCGGCTTCGTCGGCCGCGCGCTCGCGCCGCCGGATCCGGTGGCACTCCGTGCGAGCCGCGGTGGGAGCGCGACCATGCTCCGCTGGACGCGGCGCAGCCGGACCGGCTGGGCTTGGGTCGACGGCGGCGACGCGCCGCTCGGCGAGCAATCCGAGCGCTACCGCGTGGTCGTGACCCACGACGCCGCCTCCGCCGCCTACGAGACCGACAAGCCGGGGCTGGCGCTCCCCGACACCGCGCTCGGCACCGGACCGGCGCTCGCGACCATCGTCCAGCTCGGCACGCTCGCGCCGTCGCGGCCGGGCGCCACCTTAGGTCTTCCGACGGGAGTATGATCATGTCCGACACGAGCCCGCGCTTCTCGCTGCCGCTGCTGGCGGCGGGGCAGGCGCAGAAGGAGCTGTTCCACAACGAGGCGCTGACGATCGTCGACGCGATCGTCCACCCGCTGGCGCTCACGATCGGCGACGCGGCGCCGCCCGCCGCGCCTGTGCCGGGGCAGTGTTGGATCGTAGGCGCTTCGCCGGTGGGCGCGTGGGCAGGGCGCGCGGCCACGCTCGCCGCGTGGACGGAAGGCGGGTGGCGCTTCGTCGTGCCCGTCGAGGGGATGGCGGTGTGGATCGCGGCGGAGGGACTGGAGGCTCGCTTCGAGGGTGGCGCCTGGACGTTAGGCGAGGTTATCGCTCGACGGCTGCTCATCGGCGGCGTGCAGGTGGTGGGCGCGAGGGCGCCGAGAATCGCCGCGCCGAGCGGCGGCACGAACTCGGATCAGCAGTCCCGCGACGCGATCGCCGCGATCATAGCGGTGCTTTCCGGTCACGGTCTCACGGCAAACTGATTCTTTTTTCGGCCCATCGAAACCGTTTGGTCGCAAAGATGTTACACGAGCCGCCTGTCGGGTATGACCTCCTCTTCATTGCTTGTGTCATCTCGGCAACAGTGTTGGATTATGCGCGCTTGCGTGGATATCTCGCATTGGGTTAGGCATTTGCAGGTTCCCAGTCGGGAATGAAAGAAAGGGGATTACAATGCGGAAGCTCGCCGTAGTCATGGCGTTAGCCTCCACCGCAATCGCCGGGCCGGCGTTCGCGAGGGATAAGGCTCTTTATGTTGGCGTCGAGGGCGGCGGCATGCTCGTCGAGGACTCGACGTACGATCTCGGCGGAACGCCGAACGCCTTTAAGGTCAAGCAGAAGACCGGTTTCGACGTCGACGGTATCGTCGGCTATGACTTCGGTCCGATCCGGATCGAAGGCGAGGTGGGCTATAAGCGCGCCGAGGTCTCCGGCTTTAGCGTCAACGACGCGACCAACATATCGCCGGCGAACTTCCCGTCGGGCGTTGCGGCGAACGGCATCTACAACAGCAAGCGCAGCGGCTCGACCGATGTCCTGAGCTTCATGGGTAACGCGCTGCTCGATTTCGGTGACGAGACCGGGATCAGCGGGTATGTCGGCGGCGGCGCCGGCGTCGCGCGCATCTCTGCTAACATCTGGCGCTTCGACGGTGGCCCGGTGTTCGTCGACGATACCGATACCCGCTTCGCCTTCCAGGGCATCGCAGGCGTTCGCGCGCCGGTCACGCAGAATATCGACTTCGGCGTGAAGTATCGCTTCTTCAACGCCTTCGGCAACAAGCCGGTGACGTCGTCGGGCATCGACGCGAAAGGTCGGTTCCGGTCGCACTCGCTGCTCGCCAGCCTGATCTTCAACTTCGGCGAGCCGGCAGCTCCGCCGCCGCCGCCGCCGCCGCCTCCCCCGCCGCCTCCCCCGCCGCCGCCGCCGCCGCCGCCGCCGGCCAATCCGGGTCCATTCATCGTGTTCTTCGACTGGAACAAGTCGGACATCACCCCGGAGGCTGCGTCGATCCTCGACAACGCCGCCGCGTCCTACGCCCAGACCGGTCAGGCTTCGGTGATGCTCGCGGGTTATACCGACACGTCGGGCACGCCCAAGTACAACCTGGGTCTGTCGCAACGTCGTGCGAACTCGGTGAAGCAGTATCTCGCGGGCAAGGGTGTGCCGGACACGGCGCTCACCACCCAGGCGTTCGGCGAGACCAAGCTGCTCGTCCAGACCGCCGACGGCGTCCGCGAGCCGCAGAACCGGCGCGTGGAGATCACCTTCGGTCCGGGGTCGGGACAGTAAGAACGACAACGTCCGGTCTTGCGGGACTGGTAGTTGGAAAGGGGGTCGGCGAGAGCCGGCCCCCTTTTCTTTCTGCGTCGGGCGGGCTGGTGCCGATTAGCCGAGGGGGTAGCGTTCGACTACCTCGTAGAGCGCGCCTTCGCGTCCGAAATGGCTCTCGTACAGCCGCATTTCTGCGAAGGTGAAGCCGAGCGGGGGAAGGGCGATCGACGCGACGATGCCGGGCGGCGGCGCGGCGCCTCGGCCAAACCGGGCTAGCGTGACATGCGGGCGGTAGGCGCGACCGTCCGCCATCAGCCCGGCGCGGATTAGCGCCCGATCCACCTTTGCGTGAAACGCGCGTAGAGCGTCGAGTGGCGCGACGCCCGCCCATAGCGTGTCGATACGCCCACCATGATCGAAGACGCCGACGCCCTCGATTCGCGCCGGAATGGCGGGATGACGGATGCCTGCTAGCGATACCGCCGCATCTTCCCCTACATGCCGATCGAGCTCTCCCAGGAAGCGGACGGTGCAATGAAGTTGCGCGTCGTCCTGCCACCGCGCGCCGGCGACGGTGCCCATCGCCGCGATCAAGGCGGAGCGGACCGGCCGCGGCAGCGCCAGCGCGACGAAGAGCCTGTGTCGTGTCATGTTTCGTGTCCATGCTTGCCACCCGCCGGTTTTGCTTGAAAGCGAGGAGGCGCACGATGATATGAGATATTGGTCGGCGAGGTGCGTCGACCACGAGGAGAGTTTCGAGCGATGGCGAACTGGTCTGACCCTCGGCCGACGGCTGTTCCGCGCGCCGCCACGGGTGCGCGTGAGGCGGCCTTCGACGCAGGCCTGCGGACATACATGCTGTCCGTCTACAACTATATGACGTCGGGCGTGCTGCTTACCGGCATCGTTGCGATGTTGTTCGCGCAAGGCGGAGTGGATTCGCCGGCGGCGCAGGTTTTCATGCACGGCGGGCTGCTGCGCTGGGTGGTGATGCTGGCGCCGCTCGGCGTCGTAATGTGGCTGAGCTTCGGCATCGCCCGCCTGTCTGACACGGGCGCCAAGGCGCTGTTCTGGGCTTACGCGGTACTAATGGGACTGTCTTTGTCGTCGATCCTGCTGGTCTATACCGGCGGTTCGGTTGCGCAGGCCTTCTTCGCGACGGCGGCCGGCTTCGCGGGGCTGAGCCTCTGGGGTTATACGACGAAGCGCGACCTGTCGGCGATGGGCAGCTTCCTGATGATCGGCGTAGTCGGCCTGCTGGTCGCCATGCTCATCAACATGTTCGTGCGCTCGGGGCCGATGGACCTCATCATCTCGGTCGTCGGCGTGCTGCTGTTCGCGGGGCTTACGGCCTATGATACGCAGCGGATCAAGAGCGGCTACTTCCAGGTGCGCGGCACCGCCTTCGTCGCCAAGTCGGCGGTGATGGGGGCGCTGCAGCTCTATCTCGACTTCATCAACATGTTCATGTTCCTGCTGCGCTTCATGGGCAACTCGCGCAACTAAGGCGCGCGTCATTGTTGCAAGCGGAGAGCCGGCGGAGTGATCCGCCGGCTCTTCCTACTTGAAGGAAGGCATCGGGCCGTCGTGCTCGGCGACGCGAGCGAACGCCGGCCGTGCCTCGAGCCGTTCGACATAGGCGCGAAACGACGGTCGGTCGGGTATCGTGCCGAAGCGCAGGTGAAAGCCAAGATTGGCGCCGACATAGAGGTCGGCGGCGCTGAAGCGATCGGACGCGATATAATCTCGTCCGTCGAGCGCGTTCTCCAGCGCGTCAATCACGGCATCGAAGCCCGAGTAGCCGACCAGCCCGGCTTTCTCCTTCGGAATTTCGCGGCTCAGAGCGCGGTCGATAATCGCTGAGTCGAGAGGCGAGGCGGCGAAGAACAGCCAGCGGTAATAGCGCGCCCGCTCGCTTCCGGGAGGCGCCAGGCCGGCGTCCGGAAAGGCATCGGCGAGGTAGGCGCAGATCGCGGCATTCTCGGTCACGATCTCGCCTCGGTGGACGATCGCGGGAACCTTGCCCATCGGATTGATCGCCAGATAGTCCGGCGCCTTCATCGTCGTGCCGTAGTCGAGCAGCACCGTCTCGTAAGGCACGCCGACCTCCTCCAGCATCCAGCGGGCGGTACGCCCGCGCGACATCGGGTGGGTGTAGAGGACAAGGTCGCTCACGCGAGGTTCTCCTTGAGGAAGGCGATGGTGCGATCCCACGCCAGCGTCGCCGCGCGAGCGTCGTAGCGGGCGGGCGCGGTGTCGTTGTGAAAGGCATGGTCGACATTCGGGTAGGTGAAGGACCGGAAGCGCTTGCCAGCCGCCGACAATGCCTCGACCCATGGCTTGGCGCTAGCGTCGACCCGGCTGTCCAGCCCGGCATAGTGGAGCAGCAGCGGCGCACGGACGTGTCGAGCCTCGGCGGGATCAGGCGCGGGACCGTAGAAGGAGACGATCGCCGCCGCCGCCGGATCCGCCGCCACGGCGACCCGATCGGCGAGTGCGCCGCCCCAGCAGAAACCGACGACGCCGACCTTTCCGGTCGAGCGCCCCCTCGTCGCCAGCCAGTCCACCGCCCCGGTTGCGTCACGCGTCGTCCGAGCGAGGTCCAGTGCCGCGATCATGGCGCGGGCGCGATCCTCGTCGGGGGGCGTGCCGCCCGACGGCGTCAGCAGATCGGGCGCGAGGGCAACGAAACCCGCCACCGCCAGCCGTCGCGCGACATCGCGCGTATAGGGTTGAAGCCCGCGATTCTCGTGGAGGACGACCACGCCGGGGTGGGTTCCGGATCGAACCGGTGCGGCACGGTAGGCGTCGAGCACGCGCCCCGGTGCGACTTCCAGCGACACCATGTCCGATCTCACGCGCGGATCCCGCTCGGGGATCAAGGCGGCGGCGGCCGGATCGGCGGCGAGGCCCGCGACGAGCAGGTTGGCGGCCGCCGCGCCGCCGGCCAGCCGCGTCACCTCCGCCATGAAGCGGCGCCGATCGCCATGCTCGTGGGTGAAGCGATCATGCGCCGCGATCGCGAAGCGGCGGAGCTCCTCGTCCATCTTGATCTCCTTGTCGCGAAGCTAGACCTGTGGCGGGAGCGGGCGCAAGCGCGGCATCGCACGACGGCTACTCACGAGTTTTGCCGATCAGGCGGGTCCGTCCGGCGGCTCCCGGTCGAGCAGCAGCGTCATTCTCGCGGTCGCCACCGGACGGTCGGGATCGTCCTGCCAAGCGCGCGCCTCGACGGTAGCGATGCGCGCGCCGAGACGGACGATCCGCGCCGCCGCCCAGGTTTCGCGCTCGCGCGCGCCGCGCATGAAGTCGAAGCCCACCGACACGGGTTTGGCGACCGGTGCCTGCTCCTCAGCGGCCAGCGCGTGGCGAAGCGTGCCGACCGCTGCAATCTCCAGCAGTCCGCCGAGCGCGCCGCCGTGAACGAAGCCCGGCCGCCCGACGATGTCGGGCGCGAAGTCCAGCCGGAACAGCGGACCGTCCGGCCTCTCCTCCACGGAGACCCCCAGCCACAGGGCGTAGGGCGGCAGCGTAAGCGCGATCATGGTGCGGTGTACATGTAGGTGCCGGCGATCGTGGCGATCGGATCGCCCGCGTCGCCGTCGTGCGCCTCGCCACGCACGAAGGCGATGTGGCGGGTGATGCGGTAACACTCGCCGCGCCCGATCACCGTCCGCCCCGGCAACGCCGCGCGCAGATAGTCGATGCGGAAGTCGAGCGTCGCCTGCGGCCGAAAGCGGCCGAGCCTGATCCAAGCAGCCAAGCTTGCCGCCATGTCCATCAACGCAAGGATCGGCCCGGAGGCGAGCACGTTGCGTTCCACATCGCCGATCAGTTCGGGCCGATGATCGAGCGCCAGCGCGCACCAATCGGCGCCGTAGTCGACGGGCCGGATGCCGAGCGCTCGATTGTGTCCGATCCCCGCGACGATGCGGATCAGCATGTCGGCGTCGAGCCGCTCCTCAGTCCCGTCCATCGGCCGAGCGGTAATCGTCGGGCGAGCGGACGGCAACTTCGTCGACGGAAGCCGATAAAAACCATGTAACTTCCCTGCGCACGCGCCGTGGTTCCAGTCTTGCCCATGGAGCCGAGGGGAAGATCATGACGCCGTCGTCTGCCACCGTCCGCCCGCGCCTCCGTATCGCGACGGACAACATCCCGGATCTTGCCCGTCCGGTGCAACTGCATGGCACGCTGGCGCGCGCCGACGTGGGCGGTGGCGCCTGCTTCGGATCGCGGTGCCCATCATCACCCACCGATGCAGTCACGTCTGGCGGCCTAGCGCATCGATCCCGCGCGTCGCGCCGAGGCTCGCGCCGCTCAGGTCGCGATCGCGCGACGCTGGGCGGCCGCAGGGCCTCTCGCTCCGCTCGTGCGCGCGCTAGACAGGCTCAGCGACACGCACGCGGAAGATATGGCGGCGCTCGTCCGGCCGCTGCTCGTCGGGGCAGTCTGGCTGGACGATGCGGTGAGCGCGCTCGCCGCCACTATCTGCGCCGAGCCGCTGCTCGATCCGCCTCGCGGCCATCCGCAACGACGCGCATGAGGGCCGGCTGCTTGTCCAGCATCGTGACGCCATGATCCATGCCGGCTTCGGTGCGCGCGATCACGTATTCGCCAGGCGCGCGCGGCCGCGCGCGGGCGCCATCGTCGTGCCGGGGCAGCTCGGCCTGGTGCGCGTGCTGAGCGGCGGCGGTGGCACCTTGTTGCTACGACGTAGCGGGTGGCACGCCGATGCACCCCGGCCGCGTTGCGAGTACGAGGGTACCAACCGGCTCTCGGACGGCGACTTTCGCTACGGCCCGCAGGTCGTCATGCTCCGCCGCAGCGCGTGGCTGGTTGCTGCGGATGAAAATGTGACCGGCGGCCGACGATCCGCTCACCCTGACCAACGGGCGTAGCGCCTTCTTCTACGGCGTGCCGTGCGACCATGACTTGGACTTCCTGACGATCGGACATCACGGTCCCGGCTGCGAAAGCGACTATTCGGAGTATCGCGCCGAAGACGTCGCCGGCGCGCCGGGCGAGGCGGTGGACCTTCGCCACGCCGGCCGGCACCGGCTGGAGCCGGGCCGTATGATGCTCTACCGCGCGTCGCGACGCGCACGACCAGAAGCCGCCGCGATCCTCTTCCGTATCGTTCAATCTCGTCGGCGCGACCGGGCGCGATGCCTGGTATCCGCAATTCCGCTTCGATCCGGGGCACTCACTGATCGAGGAGGTGCTGAACCGGACCGCGATCGACGGGCTGGTCGCGCTCGCCGCGCATTTCGAAGATGGCGAGGGGCGCGACGGCGTCGAGCATGTCGTGCATACTCATCCGGTCGAACGCATCCGTCAGGGGCGATCCGCGCGCCGGCAGCCGCCGCGGCAAGCGAGGCCGAGTGCCTCGCGATCCTGGAGGCAGCGCGGCAAGATATCGTCGTGGCGCCGCTTGCCGCGCGGGCACTGGCGGAGACCGCGCGCTTGGGAGAGGCGGGTCCGTAGCGGAGCCATCCCGGCTTGGCGGCGTGCCTGTCGTCGGCAGGTTGGCCTTATGGGCGGCGGCGGGAGGGTGGCGATGATCGGCGGCGAAGCCGATCGCGCGGCCGTCTGTGGCGCTACGCCGATCGCCGCCGCGCAGCTCGCCGAGGCGGACACGATCTGCTGCTCGTCACCGCCGACCGGCTTGCCAACGTGCCGCCGTCGGGTATCCCCGTGCTGGTCCTCGACGCTTCCGGCGATCCGGCGGCCTGCGCGGCACTACTTGACGCGGGGGCGGCCGACCTCGTCGGGCGCGACGCCGATCCGGTCGAGATCCGCGCCCGCATCCGCGCTACCCTCAGGAGAACCGCGCCGACCGTTTGCGCCGATCTCGCGATCGACGCCGCCGCTCGACGCGTGTCGCGCCGCGGCCGTGCGATCGCGCTCAACCCGCGTGAATGTGCGGTGCTGGCCTGCCTCGCCCGCCATCGCGACCGAGCCATCAAGCGCGCGGCGCTGTACGGAGCAGTCTGGGAGCGCGACTTCGATCCCGGCACCAACGTCGTGGCCGTCTCGCGGTGTCAGGGTGCGCGTCAAGCTGGAGGACAGCGGCAAACGGCTGATCCACATCGTGGCGGGCGGCTACATGCTCTCGGCGGTTGCCGCGCGGTGAGGCGACGGGCAGGACGCGCACGATGCGCGTCCTCATCCTCCCGCTGCTGCTGCTCGCGGCCGCGCCGCCGTCCAATCCCGACGCTCGCTTCCGGACGCTGGCGGCCGAGGAATATGGCTGGCGCGAGGGGATCGAGGCGCGATCCGTGGGCGAGGGCGCGGCTCGCATCCTCTCGCCGCACCTGCCGGACGTCTCGTCCGCCGCCGAGGAGGCGCGTACGCGGCGATGGACCGCGACGCTCGCCGCGCTCGACGGGATCGCGCCCGCCTCGCTATCGCCCGAGGTGCGGCTCGACTATGCGGTCTATCGCGGGCAGGTCGAGGCGCTGCTCGCCGCCCAGCGCTTCCGCGAGTGGGAGAAGCCCGCCAACTCCGACTCCAGCTTCTGGGACGTGCAGGAGTTCGCGGGCGACGAGCCGCTGCGCTCTCCCGAGGAATATCGCCGCTACGTCGCCCGGCTCGGCGAGCTGCCGCGCTATTTCGATCAGCAGATAGCGAACATGCGGGCCGGCGCGGCGCGCAGCTTCACCCCGCCGCGCGTAACTCTGACGGGCCGCGACGTGGCGATCGCGGCGGTGGCCGATGCGCGGAGGGCGGAAGATACCGGCTTCTGGAAGCCACTCGCGACGCTGCCGTCGAACGTAGCTCCAGCCGAGGGCGAGATGTTGCGCGCGCAGGCGCGGCAGGTGATCGAGCATCAGGTGGTGCCCGCCTACGCGAAGCTGCTCGGCTATTGGCGGAACGACTATGTTCCGCACGCGACGACGGTGCTGGCGGCCGAGAAGCTGCCCGACGGCGTCGCCTACTATCGTAGCAAGATCCGCGAGTTCACCACGCTCGATCTCGCGCCTGACCAAATCCATGCGATCGGCTTGTCGGAGATGAAGGGCATCCGCGAGGAGATGGAGGCGGTGATCCGCCAGACGGGCTTCACCGGCGACTATCGCGCGTTCCAGCAGATGCTGCGCACCGATCCACGCTTCTACGCGAGGACGCCCGAAGAGCTGCTCAAGGACGCGGCCTGGATCGCCAAGCGCTTCGACGGCAAGGCGTCGACTTGGTTCGGGCACCTGCCGCGCGGTCGCTTCGCGATCCGGCCGGTGCCGGCGGCGATCGCGCCCTTCTACACCGCCGGACGCGGCGGGGGCGGACGTCTACCTGCTCAACACCTATGATTTGCCCAGCCGCCCGCTGTTCCAGCTCACCGCGCTGACCTTGCACGAGAGCGCGCCCGGCCATAGCTTCCAACTCTCGCTGGCGGAGGAGGACAAGGACCAGCCCGCCTTCCGTCGCCGCGAATATATTTCCGCCTACGGCGAGGGCTGGGCGCTCTACTGCGAGCGGCTGGGCGATGAGATGGGCATGTACGAGACTGCCTATGATCGCTTCGGGATGCTGTCCTATCAGGCGTGGCGGGCGGCGCGGCTGGTGGTGGATACCGGCATCCATCATCTCGGCTGGACGCGTCTGAAGGCGGTTGCCTATCTCCACGACAACACCGCGCTCTCCGATCGCGAGATCGGCACCGAGGTGGATCGCTACATCAGCTGGCCGGGGCAGGCGCTCTCCTACTATCTCGGCGAACGCAACATCCGGGAGAACCGAGCGCGCGCCGAGAAGGCGCTGGGTGCCCGCTTCTCTCTGCGCGCCTTCCACGACGTCGTGCTGCAGCTGGGATCGGTGCCTCTGCCCGAGATCGATCGCCGCATCGATCGCTTCATCGCCGACGGCGGCCGCGGCCCCTATCCCGACGACGAGTAGGGCGGTACGCTGGCGCCCATGATCCGCCTCGCCGCCCTCGCGCTTCTGCTCGCCGCGCCCGCGATCGGCGCCGCGCCCAAACCCGCCACCGTTCGCGTCGACATCAAGACGTCCGACGGCGCGATCGAGATCGAGCTAGAGCAGGCCAAGGCGCCGATCTCGACCGCCAACTTCCTGGCGTATGTGGATCAGAAGCGGTTCGACGGCACCAGCTTCTACCGCGCGGTGAAGGTGGGCGAGGGCTACGGCTTCGTGCAGGGTGGCACGCGCAACGATCCGCGCCGCACGCGGCCGCCGATCGCGCACGAGCCGACGACCAAGACGGGGCTCAGCCACGTCGATGGCGCGATCTCGCTCGCGCGGCTGGCGCCGGGCACCGCGGCGGGGGACTTCGTCATCACCGTGGGCGCGATCCCGTCGATGGACGCTGATCCAGCCGCCAAGGGCGACAATCAGGGCTTTGCGGTGTTCGGCCGCGTCGTCGACGGCATGGACGTCGTGCACCGCATCCTGGAGGCGCCGAGGGGAAAGGGAGGCGACGGGGTGATGAAGGGCCAGATGCTAGCGAGCCCGGTAAAGATCCTGTCGGCGCGCCGCGTCCCCTGAAATTCCACGCAACCGAGCGGCCTCCCGCCCGTTCGGCGGCGGTGAGGGTTCGGCGCTGATGCACGGCAGGGACGCCGCCGCGCAGCCGCGGCTCGACGCGCTGTCGCTCGATATTCTCGACGGCTCGGTGGTGGTCCCGGCGCGAGGCGCGGGGATCATCGCCCGCGCGCGCGCCTATGTCGGCCCCGCCATGCTGGTGGGCGTCGGCTATATGGATCCGGGCAATTGGGGCACCGATCTCGCCGCCGGGGCGGGACACCGCTACGCGCTGCTCTGGGTGTTGGTGCTGGCGAGCGCAATGGCGGTGGTGCTCCAGGTTCTCGCCGCCCGCCTGGGCCTTGCCACCGGCCGCGACCTCGCCCAGGCCTGTCACAACTATTACCCGGCCTGGACGCGGATTCCCAACTGGCTGCTCGGCGAGGTGGCGATCGCGGCGTGCGACCTCGCCGAGCTGCTCGGCAGCGCGATCGCGTTGAACCTGCTGTTCGGCATACCGATGCTATGGGCGGTGCTCGTCACCGGTGCCGACGTGCTGCTGCTCCTGGGTTTTCAGCGCGTGGGGATGCGCGGCATCGAAGCGGTGGTCGCGGTGCTCGTCGCGACGATCGCCGCCTGCTTCATGATTGAGCTGTTCGTTCTGCCCGGCACCCGGCCCGATCTGGCCACGATCGGGGCCGCGCTGACGTCACCGGGGCTGCACGGCGCGGCACAGGCGACGATCGCGGTCGGGATCATCGGCGCCACCGTTATGCCGCACAACCTCTATCTCCACTCCGCACTGGTGCGCAGCCGCCGGATCCCCGAGGAGCCCGATGCGCGGGGATCGGCGATTCGCTGGAACGTGGTCGACACCGTGGCCGCGCTCTCCTTCGCCTTCCTCGTCAACGCCGCGATCCTGCTGCTCGCGGCGGCGGTGTTCCACGGGCGCGACGCGGCGGTGGTGGACGGCGTTCGCATCGCGCTCGGCCCGGACAGCGACTGGATCCGCGTTGCCTACCTGACGCTCGCGCCCCTGATCGGCATCGGCGTGGCGAGCACGCTGTTCGGCGTGGCGCTGCTCGCGTCGGGCCAAGCTAGCACGATCACCGCGACGATCGCGGGCCAGGTGGTGATGGAAGGCTTCCTCAACCTCCGGCTCACGCCGTGGAAGCGGCGGCTGGCGACGCGACTGGCGGCGCTGGTGCCGGCGATCGCGGTCGTCGGCTTGCGCGGAGCCGATAACCTCAACGACCTGCTGGTGGTGAGCCAGGTCGTGCTCGCCTTCCAGCTTCCCTTCGCGATGCTGCCGCTGCTTCATTTCACGAGCAGCCGGCGGATCATGCGAGGGGTCGCCAGCGGCCCTCTGCTGCTCGCCGCCGGCTGGGGAAGCGCCGCCGTCATCATCGGCTTCGACCTTTACGGCCTCCCCGGGATCGTCGCCGACATCGCCCACATCTTGGGGGCTTGACGGAGACGATCTAGCAACATTCGTTCACTGTTGCCTTCGCGCATCGTCATCGCACTGTCACGAAGCAGACACGAGTCCGTCATCCAGCGCCCCTAGCCGCCGCCCTCGGGAGACAGGGCAACGCGCTCAAGGGGGCTCAACATGACGTTCCGGACTATCCTTCTCGCGACCGCCGGTGTCGCGACGCTCGGCGGCGGTTCCGCCGCGATCGCCGCGCCCAAGCACCGCGCCGCCTCGTCGGGAGGCGATCGCGAGCTGATGGAGCAGGTGCGCGCATTGCGCGAGCAGGTCGAGGCGCTGCAGGCACGGATTGATCAGCAGGGGCAGAACCAGGCCGAGACCACCGCCGTCGCCACCGCTGCCAAGGCGCAGGCCGATACCGCGAATCAGGCAGCCGCCGCCCAGCAGGCGCAGGTCCAGACGCAGCTCGCGCAGCAGTCGGCGGATGTCCAGAAGCAGCTCGACAAGGCCGCGCACCCGGACAAGATCAACTTCAAGGGTATCACGATCACGCCCGGCGGCTATCTCGAACTCGCCGGTATCTATCGCAGCCGCTTCCAGGGCGACGACATCGCGTCGAGCTTCGCGATCCCGTTCCCAGGCCAGAGCCATCCCAGCCACGTCTCCGAAGGCCGCTTCTCGGCGCGCCAGAGCCGCCTGTCGGTGCTCGCCGAGGGCAAGCCCAACGCCAACACCACGCTCGCCATGTACGGCGAGTTCGACTTCCAGGGCGCCGCGCAGACGTCGAACTCCAACCAGTCGAACAGCTACGTGCCGCGCATTCGCAACCTCTACGGCACGATTGACTGGAACAGGGGCGATTACGGCCTGCACTTCCTCGCGGGCCAGAACTGGTCGCTGTTGACGATGAACGGCAAGGGCATCACTCCGCGCAACGAGGTGACGCCGCCGCAGATTGACGCGCAGTACGTCCCCGGCTTCTTCTGGGCGCGTCAGCCCGGCATCCGCCTGACCGGCGACTTCCTGGATCACCACCTGTGGATCGCGGCGTCCGCCGAGAACCCGCAGACCACCTTTGGTGGCACCAGCGCACCGACCGGCGTCGTCGCGGCGGTGAACGGCCAGGGCCTGGGCGGCGCAACCGGCACCATCACCTGCCCGCAGCCCAACTCGCCGGCAAGCGCCTGCACCGTCACGATCGGATCGACGACGCAGGCGGCGCCGTCGGGCTCGTTCCAGCAGTTCTACAATGGCGTTGGCTCGTCGCTCTCGCTCAATCACGTGCCGGACTTCATCGGCAAGGTCGCCTACGAGACGGTGATCGCCGGCCACGCGCTGCACGTCGAGGGCTTCGGCATCTACCGTACCTTCTCCGAGCATTTCGACGGCACGCAGAGCAACGGCTCGGCGCACAGCTTCGGCTACGGCGGCAGCGTGGCGCTCCAGGTCGTGCCCAAGCTGCTCGACGTCCAGTTCTCCGGCATCGGCGGGCGGGGCATCGGCCGCTACGGATCGGCAGGCCTGCCCGACGTGACCTTCGACCGCGAAGGCGAGATCCACCCGATCAGGGAGTTCATGCTGCTCGCCGGTGCAACCCTCCACGCAACGCCGAAGCTCGACATCTACGGCTTCGCGGGCGAGGAGCAGGAATATCGCAAACTGTTCGATGGCGGCGCCACTGGCCTGGGCCTGCCGACCGCCAACAACACGGGCTGCTTCACCGAGGCGCCGACCACGCTCGGCAGCAGCACCTGCGCGGGCAATACGCGGCGCATCCGCCAGGTGACGGCGGGCGCGTGGGACAAGATCTACCAAGGTTCGTTCGGCCGCGCCCAGGTGGGCGTGCAGTACAGCTACACCCAGCGCCAGCTCTTCGAGGGCGTGGGCGGGATGCCGCAGACGCACAACAACATGGTGTTCGTCAGCTTCCGCTACTATCCGTTCTGATGCTCGAAGGGGCGGCGCAACCAAAGCGCCGCCCCCGCGCTTCTCGGCGCATGACGGTATCCGCGATCCTCTTCGACATCGACGGCACGCTGGTGGACAGCAACGGCTGGCACGTTCGTGCGTGGCGCGAGGCTTTCGCCGGTCACGGCCACGACATCGCGGACGACCGCATCGCCGCCCAGATCGGCAAGGGCGGCGACCTGCTCGTGCCCACGCTCCTTCCCGAGGCGACCGAGGATGAGCGCGAAGCGATCGCCGACGCGCACGACACGATCTTCAAGTCCCGCTACCTCGATCGTGTCCAGCCCATCGCCCACGCGCGCGACCTGATCGAGCGGGTGCATGCCCAAGGCGCCCGCGTTGTCCTCGCCTCCTCGGCCAGCAAGGAGGAACTCGACCATTATGTCGGGCTGCTCGACATCGCCGACTTCGTCGACGCGTCGACCACTTCCGAGGATGTCGAGACCTCCAAGCCGGCGCCCGACATCTTCGCGGTCGCGCTCGAGCGGATCGGCGATCCAAAGACGGTGCTCGCCGTCGGCGACAGCCCTTACGACGTGGAGTCGGCCGGCAAGGCGGGCGTGAGGACGGTCGCCGTCCTCTCCGGTGGCTTCCCGCGCGAGCGTCTGGCTGACGCCGTCGCGATCTACGCGAACGTGGGCGAGCTGCTCGACCGGTTGGACGAGAGCCCGCTCGCCGGCTGACGAGCCGTTCTCGGCACGATCATGCGGGTGCGGCGTTGCCCCTTAGACTATCCGTCAGGAGCGCACCGCCATGTCCCACAAGCCGAAGGTTCCTGCTGGCGCCACCTCGCCTTACCCGCTTGATGCGTCGCAGGCGGCGAACCGCGACGAAGCCAGACAGGATCTCGCGGAGGCCGCCGCCGCCGGGCTGAAGCCGGAGCAGGGCGGGAGGAGCCTGCGCTTCGCGGCCGGGGCGGCGATCGGATCGGCGGCGATCGCCGGCGCGCTCCTTTTCTACAACCGATTCCGCTCGCGCTGAGGAAAGTGCCGGCTCGGCGTCGTCAACGCTCGTCGACGAACGGATACGCCGCCCGGATCGCGTCGGCCGCCCGCTCGACGCGCTCGATTAGATATGCCGTCCCGGCCGGGCGAACCTCCCAGTTGCAGTGGGCGTGGGTGGCACGCGCATACACCTTCAACTCCCCGACGGCGCGTCGCCACCGCGCGGCGCTCCCGCCATCCGCCCTCACGAGGTCGCGGACGAGGAGATCGCGGAGATCGGCGGTCGTCACCGCGTGTCGGCGGTGCGCGCCGAACCTACCCTCATTGCAGGAAGCCCCACCGTCTCGTCGCCGGCTCCGCCTGCGCCCATTTCCAGTGATCGCCGCGCTGGCAGGCGGTGGTGAGATAATAGCCTCGCCGGGTGTCGGCCTTTCCGACCAGCACGGTGAACACCACTTCCTTGCATGGCGCGAGCACGTTGGGGATGTCGCGGACGACGGTGACGAAGCCGTGCTGGTTGCCGAGCGGGATCTTGTGCCGGATCTCCCACGGGGTGCCCTGCCCCACGGCAAGCGTGCCCACCGCGTCGGCAATGCGGTCCTGCTCGGCCTGCTGCCGCTTGCGCGCGATGGTGCGGGAGAGCGAATCGACCGCCGCCTTGGTGCCGATGCCGACCGCGTAGCCGAGCGCCGGGTTGGCGGTGCCGCTGCCGCTGGCCGCGCCGGTGACCGCCCCGGCGATCGAGCCGGCATTCGTGCAGCCTGCGAGCAAAAGGCTAAGCGCGGCCGCGAGGCCGGCAGAGCGCCAGCCACGACAGCCGTTCACTGCAACGAACCCCACCGATCGGTCGCGGGTTCGGCGGACGCCCACTTCCAGCTTTCGCCGTCGCGGCAGATGGTGGTCGTGTAGAAGGCGCGCTCGGGCTTGCCCTTCCTCACCCCGTCGACCGAGAAGATCACCTCCTTGCAGTCGAGCCCGCCGGCCTGAATCAAGCGGCTGATGGTCAGTTCGCCATGCTCGTTCCGCTCGACCGACACGCTGTAGTGGCCCGAGGTCCACTGGGCGGTGGCGCCGACGCCGAGCGGCCCGGCGGCGGCGGCGATCGCCTCTTGCTCGGTCCGATGGGTGCGCTTCTCCAGCGCCTTCACGCCTGCGGAGGCGGCCGCCGCGACGCCTAGGCCGATGCCCGAAGTGACGGCGGCACTCTTGGTGACGGCACCGGCGATGCTGGCGCTCGCCACGCCCGCCCCGGCGGCGCCGCCCTGCGTCAGCAGCGGGCCACATCCAGAGAGGCCCAACCCCATGGCGAGGAGCAGCGGCTGGAGATGATGGGCCGAACCCCTGCGCTGTGAGGAGAGGACAGATACGCTCATCGGGCTCCCGGACGCCGCGCCGGCATCGCCGACAAGCCTAGCGCTCGCATCCCTCTAGCGCTGGAACCGGCTCAGGCAACCGGCTTGTCGCCAATCCGCCGGTTGCCGCCAGCGCCTTGGACACGCCGCGCCGAACACCCTTGGCCACCTGGGCGCGCATCGTCACATGGCCCCATCCCATGCTGACAGGCGCGCGAGGAAACTTTCGCCGGCGACGGATCTCGTGCGACGACATTCGCGGACGCGGGTGCTGCTCCGCCGACACAGGCCGGTCGCCAAGCTGACGCGACTGGGCAACATCCCTGGCGGTGCCGCCGGCGCTTCTTGCGATTGCGTTCACGGCCGGCCGTTGAGCCACCCGGTCCAGAGCCGCCATGCTGCCGCATGGCGACAAGTCGGGAGTCTCGGGTGCGCCTCAGCCCTCGAACATGCCCTTCAGCCGCGAGAAGAAACCTTCCGCCTGCGGGGACTCCTCGCCCGTCTCGGTTTCGCGGAATTCGGCGAGAAGGTCGCGCTGGCGCTGGGTAAGCCTGGTCGGCGTCTCCACCACCACTT
The DNA here is from genome assembly GCF_965200105.1 of Sphingomonas sp. Lineage (GTDB taxonomy): Bacteria > Pseudomonadota > Alphaproteobacteria > Sphingomonadales > Sphingomonadaceae > Solisphingomonas. The sequence continues at coordinate 851,491 of NZ_CBDATN010000002.1, read as the reverse complement.
CGACGACGAGGTCGCCGCGCCCGCGCCCGTTGAGCACCGGCATCCCGGTGCCACGATGGCGAAGCTGCTTGCCCGACTGGATGCCGGCGGGGATGCGCACCGTCGTCACCTCGCCGTCGAGGCCGGGCACGTCGATCTCGCCGCCCAGCGCCGCCACCGTGAAGCTGATCGGCGCGCGCGCGAGGAGCGTCGTGCCGTCGCGCTCGAACACGGCGTGGCGGCGGACATGGAGGAAGATGTAGAGATCGCCCGGCGGCGCGCCTCGCCCACCCGCCTCGCCCTCGCCGGTGACGCGGATGCGCGTCCCCTCGTCGACGCCGGCGGGCACGCGCACCTCCAGCGTCTTCTCCTTGTCGACGCGGCCCTCGCCCCGGCAGGCGCGGCACGGCGACTGGATGACGCGGCCCGCGCCGTGACAGGTGGGGCAAGCCCGCTCGATCACGAAGAAGCCCTGCTGCGCGCGCACCTGTCCGCGCCCCGCGCAGGTGGGGCAGGTGGTGGCGTGCGTGCCGGGCTCGGCGCCCGTGCCCTCGCAGACTTCGCAATGGGCGGCAACGTCGATCGTCACCTGCGCGGTCTTGCCGTGGAACGCCTCGTCGAGGCTGATCTCCATGTCGTAGCGCAGGTCCGCGCCGCGCCGCTGGCCCTGACCGCCCTGACGGCGCCCGCCGCCCATGAACTCGCCGAACACGCTCTCGAAGATGTCGGAGAAGCCCTCGAAGCCCTGGCCCCCACCACCGCCGCCGCCCTGCTGCGTGTAGGCGGCGTGGCCGAAGCGGTCATAGGCGGCGCGCTTCTGCGGGTCCTTCAGGCAATCATAGGCGACGCTGATCGCCTTGAACTTGGCCTCCGCGTCGTGATTGCCGGGGTTGCGATCCGGGTGGAACTGCATCGCGAGGCGCCGATAGGACGACTTGATCGTCTTGTCGTCGGCAGTGCGCTCGCATTCCAGCAGCTCGTAGAAGTCGATGTCCACGCTCACGCGTCGCTCCTGAACCCTCTCCCGTGAGCGGGAGAGGGAGGGGCCCGCCGTCAGGCGGGAGGGTGAGGGCGCGCGGGCGAAGCTCGCGCGTTCCGCGCTCGCGCCCTCTCACCCAACCCTCTCCCAAACGGGGAGAGGGCTTCGATACGCTTACTTGCTGTCGTCGACTTCCGAGAACTCGGCGTCGACGACGTCGTCCTGCTTGGGGGCGTCCGCGCCGGTGGACGCTTGCGCGGCCTGCTCCTTCTCGTAGATCGCCTGGCCGAGCTTCATCGCGACCTGCGCGAGCGCCTGCGCCTTGTCGGTCATCTGCTGGGGCTCGTTCGACTCGACCGCCGTCTTCGCCTCGGCCACCGCCGCCTCGATCTCGGACTTGAGCGACGCGTCGACCTTGTCGCCATGCTCCTGCAACTGGCGCTCGGTGGAGTGGATCAGGCCTTCGGCGTTGTTCTTCGCCTCGGCCGCCTCGCGACGCTTCTTGTCCTCCTCGGCGAAGCGTTCGGCATCCTTGACCATGCCGTCGATGTCGCTGTCGGAGAGGCCGCCCGAGGCCTGGATCTTGATCTGCTGCTCCTTGCCCGTGCCCTTGTCCTTGGCGGATACGTTGACGATGCCGTTGGCGTCGATGTCGAACGTCACCTCGATCTGCGGCACGCCGCGCGGGGCGGGGGGGATGCCGATCAGGTCGAACTGGCCGAGCATCTTGTTGTCCGCCGCCATCTCGCGCTCGCCCTGGAAGACGCGGATGGTGACGGCGTTCTGGTTGTCGTCCGCCGTAGAGTAGGTCTGCGACTTCTTGGTCGGGATCGTCGTGTTGCGGTCGATCATGCGGGTGAACACGCCGCCCAGCGTCTCGATGCCCAGCGACAGCGGCGTCACGTCGAGCAGCAGCACGTCCTTGACGTCGCCCTGGAGGACGCCCGCCTGGATGGCGGCGCCCATCGCGACCACCTCGTCGGGATTGACGCCGGTGTGCGGCTCCTTCCCGAAGAAGGACTTCACGACCTCACGCACGCGCGGCATTCGCGTCATCCCGCCGACGAGCACGACCTCGTCGATCGCGTCGCCCTTGAGGCCCGCGTCGGCGAGCGCCTTGCGGACGGGCTCGATCGAACGCTGGATCAGCGGCTCGACCAGCTTCTCCAGGTCGGCGCGGGTGATGTTCTTGACGAGGTGCTTGGGGCCGTTCTGATCGGCGGTGATGAAGGGCAGGTTGACCTCGGTCGCCTGTGCCGACGACAGCTCGATCTTGGCCTTCTCCGCCGCTTCCTTCAGGCGCTGAAGCGCGAGGCGATCCTTGGTGAGATCGATGCCCTCGTCCTTCTTGAAGCCCTCGGCGAGATACTCGACAATGCGGGCGTCGAAATCCTCGCCGCCGAGGAAGGTGTCGCCGTTGGTCGACTTCACCTCAAACACGCCGTCGCCGATCTCCAGCACCGAGATGTCGAACGTGCCGCCGCCCAAGTCGTAGACCGCGATCGTCTTACCGTCCTGCTTCTCAAGCCCGTAGGCGAGTGCCGCAGCGGTGGGCTCGTTAATGATGCGCAGCACTTCAAGGCCGGCGATCTTGCCGGCGTCCTTGGTCGCCTGGCGTTGGGCGTCGTTGAAGTAGGCGGGAACGGTGATGACCGCCTGCGTGACCGTCTCGCCGAGATACGACTCCGCCGTCTCCTTCATCTTCTGGAGCGTGAAGGCGCTGATCTGCGAAGGCGAGTAATCCTCGCCGCCGGCCTGCACCCAGGCGTCGCCGTTAGGGCCCTTGACGATGTGATAGGGGACGAGCTCGGTGTCCTTGCGGGTGATCGGATCGTCGAAGCGGCGGCCGATCAGGCGCTTCACCGCGAACACGGTGTTCGCGGGATTGGTGACGGCCTGGCGCTTGGCGGGCTGGCCGACCAGCCGCTCGCCGTCCTTGGCGAAAGCGACGATCGACGGCGTGGTGCGCGCGCCCTCCGCATTCTCGACGACCTTGGGCTTGCCGCCCTCCATCACCGACACGCACGAGTTGGTCGTGCCGAGATCGATACCGATAACCTTGGCCATGTAGTTGATCCCCGTGGAAACTCTCGATTGAACGACGAGCCGCGCTTGGCCCCCTCACAAGAAGCGAAGCCGGCGCGGAGTGACGTTGGGCGATATAGGGGGGGCGGGAGTTGCTGCAAGTTGCTCGGCCGCCTAATCACGGCAGCGTCACGATCGGGGACGGATTGGTATGCGGATCGGGTTGCTCGCGCTGCTCTTGCTGGCAGGCGCCTGCCACGATGCCTCGGCGGACAGGACGCGGGTGGACCATGCCTGGGTGCGGCTGCCGGCGCTGCCCGATCGCCCCGGCGCGGCCTACCTCGTCGTGCACGGCGGCGCCGAGCCCGTGCGGCTGGTGGCGGTGGACGCCGCGGCCGCCGGATCGAGCGAGCTTCACCGCAGCATGGGCAAGCCCATGGCGGGCGGCATGTCCGCCATGTCGATGGAGCGCGTCGACGGCATCGACGTGCCGGCGCATGGGCAGGTGGCGCTGGCCCCGCAAGGCTATCACGCGATGCTGTTCGCGCTCGATCCCAAGCTCAAGGCGGGATCGAAGGTGCCGCTCACCATCCGCCTCGCCAAAGGCCAACCGATCGCGGTGGAGGCGAAGGCGGTGGGGGCTGGCGACGCGGCGCCCTACTAAGCGCCTTCTCCGTTCTCCCTGAGCCGGTCGAAGGGCTGTCCTTCCCTTACGCGCGCTGGAAAGAAGAACGGTGGTTCGACAGGCTCAGCACGAACGGGAAGGGGCCGGTGCGAAGGACGCCCGCCCGCTCACCGCCGGCGAGGTCGCGCTGCTGCGTCCGCTGTTCGGCGACGCGATCGACTATCGCGCCGTCCGCATCCGTCGGCGGGCGTGGTGGCCGCTCCAGCCGCGCAACGTCGTGATGGCCCCGGATGGCGACATCTGGTGCCATCCGGCGGGCGGCGTGTGGCAGGAGGATTTCGCCGCCGCGTCGCTGCCGCTCCAGGCGCTGTTCGTTCACGAGACGACGCATGTCTGGCAGGCGCAGCGCGGCGGGCGCTGGTTTCTGCCGCTCGCGCGTCATCCCTTCTGCCGGTACCGCTACCGGCTGGTGCCCGGCCGCGCGTTCGCCCGCTACGGTTTGGAGCAGCAGGCCGAGATCGTCGCCCACGCCTTTCGCGCGAGGCGGGGCGGGGCGACGCCCTATCCGGCGGAGGCCTATGACGCGCTGCTGGCGAGCGCCTTCAGGCCGTCGCCATGAGGCCGGCGAGCGCGCGGCCGATCGACTCGATGGTGTAGGGCTTCTGGATCATCGGCACGTCGGCGTGCGCGTCGGGCAGCCGCGCCTGCTCGCCATAGCCCGACGCGAAGATGTAGGGCACACCCATCGCGCGCAGGCGATCGGCCACCGGCAGGCTGGTCTCCGCGCCGAGATTGACGTCGAGCACCGCCAGGCGCGGCGGCGCCGCGTCCAGCTCGATCATCGCGGCGCCGACGCTCGCGGCGGTCTGCACGCGCTCCGCGCCTAGGCGGAGCAGGATGTCCTCGGCGTCCATCGCGATGATGAGGCTGTCCTCGACGAGCAGCACGTCGCCTTCGATCACCGGCCGCCCGGTGTCGGCCGCCGGCGCGGGCGCGGCGTGGTGCGGCGGGTCGGACGCGAGCGGCGCACGACGCTCGCCGAGGTGACGGCCGGGGATGGTGAAGCAGGCGTGCAGGCCGGTGACGCGAAAGTCGATCTTCGCCTCGCCGCCGAGATCGTAGGGGATCGAGCGGCGGATGATCGTGCTGCCGAAGCCCTGGCGCTTGGGCGGCTGCACCGGCGGGCCACCCGATTCGCGCCAATCGAGCACGAGATCGCCAACGCGATCGATCGACCAGCTCGCCTCGACATGGCCGCTGTCCGACAGCCCGCCATATTTGGCGCTGTTGGTGACGAGCTCGTGCAGCACCAGCGCCATGGTGGAGAAGGCCTGCGGCATCAGCAGCACCTCGGGCCCGGCGGTGCGCACCCGCGCCGACTTGCCGCCGAGATAGGCCGCCGCCTCCGTCTCGATCAGCGCGCGGAGCGGGGCGGGGCCCCAATTGTCAGAGGTGATCTGGTTGTGCGCGCGGGCGAGCGCGTGGATGCGCCCGTCCAGCTCGCCGACGAACTCGTCGACCGTCTGCCCCGCGCCCTTCGACTGGCGGACGAGGCCGCGGATCAGGCCGAGGATGTTGCGGACGCGGTGGTTGAGTTCCGCGATCAGCAGCTCCTGCCGCTCGGCCGCCTGCTGGCGCTCGGCATGCGCCTCGTCGGACATGCGCAGCACGACCTCGATCAGCGTCGCGCGCAGGCTTTCCGCCACCTGCTGCTCCAGCGGCGTGAACGGCGCGGAACGGCCGGACACCGTCTCCGACCATGCCTCGAAGCTCTTGCGCGGGCTCAGCCGGTCGCCGTTGGGGCCGAACTCCTTGGGGGCGTAAGGATCGCCCGCCCAGCGCACCGATCGCAGGATCTCGCGGCGGAACAGCACGACATAGTCGCGCGGGGATCGCGAGATCGGCAGCGCCAGCATCCCCGCCGCGCGGTCCGCCCACGCCTCCGCCTCGGGCATGAAGTCCGCGATACGATCGGTCGCGAAGATGCGGCCGGCGGTGGAGCGGTTGAGCGCGAGCGTGAGCGCGCGGAACTGCGCGTCGTCGGGGGCCTGGCCGGCGAGCGCGACGTGGCCGTTGATGACGACGCCGATGCCGTCCGCCGGGATCGCGGGCTCCAGCGTCTCGGCGAGCCAGGCGGGATCGTCGCGCAACGAGGCGTCGCCGGCGAGCTGGACGAGCAGACGTTCGCCGACGATGCGAGCGCGATCGGCGAAGGCGCTCGCCTCGCGCCGCTCGATCGTCTCCAGCTTCATGGCGAACATCTGCCCGAACAGCTCGGCGGTGGAGCGCCGCTCCAGCCCGGGGCAGCGCGGGCCGTAATGATGACAGGCGAACAGGCCCCACAGCTTGCCGTCGATCACGATCGAGATCGACAGCGACGCGCCGACCCCCATGTTGACTAGATATTCGATGTGGATCGGCGACACCGCGCGCAGCACGGAGAGCGACAGGTCGAGCGGCTGGCCGCGCTCGTCGCGCTCGGGCAGCACGGGCACGCGATCGCCGCCGGTATCGGCGATGATGCGGAACAGGTTGCGCAGGTATAGCCCGCGCGCCTGCCGCGGGATGTCGGTGTGGGGATAGCGCAGGCCGAGGAAGCTGCCGATGCCGCTCCGCACCGCCTCCGCCATCACCTCGCCGTCGCCGCCGTCGGTGAAGCGGTACACCATCACGCGATCGAACCCGGTCAAGGCACGCACCTGGCGCGCGCCCTCGCGCAGGAAGGCGGTGAGATCGGGGGCGTGATCCAGCCTGGCCATCATCGAGCGAATGGTGCCGGCGCCGTCGCCATGCTCAGGCTGGCAGGGCTCCAGCTCGACGATGATGGTGCTGCCTGAGAGGTGGACGGCGACGTCGAAGCCACGGTCGGCGCCGGGCACCTTGAGCGCGAAGATGCGCTCGCTCGCGTCCGGCCCGCGCAGCAGCGCGACGCGGTTGCGGATGGCGTGCACCGCCTCCATGCCGAGCACGTCGGCGAGCGGGCGGCCGAGCAGCGCCTGCGGCTCCTGCCCGATGAAGCACGCGGTGTTGGCCGATGCGCGCGCGATCAGCCAGTCGGAGGACAGCGCCAGCAGGAAGCCGAACGGCTGGATCGATCCGGGGACGTGGATCGGCTCGCGATCGCAGTTGGTCAGGTCGACATGGTGTTCGGGTCTGTTCAAGTCGTTTCCAATTGCCGCCTGCCGGCCTCCCCGAACAACGCGAAGACCGCGCGAGCCGTTGCGCCGGCCGACGCGATATCCTGCGGCGTGGCGATCGCATCGTCGAGCGCGGACAGGAAGGCGCGCCACCGCCCGGGTGTCTGAGACGTCCCGAGATAGGATTTGGGCCACGCGTCCGCCACCTGCCGCGCGAGGAAGGCGCCGCCCAGCCGCGATCCTTCGAGCACGTAGGCGGCGCCCCAGCAGGCAGCGGCGTCCGCGATCGCCGGGGACGCGAGCGGCGCGGGCAGGGGGGCGCCGAGCGCGGCGAGATCGGCGGCGATCGCGTCGGCGCGGTGCCGCTCGGGCCAGTCGGGAAGCGCGTCGGCGAAGCCCGCCGCGTCGAGCGCGGCCTCGACCGCCGGCAGCGCCATCGCGTGCGCGGTCAGGAAGGCGCGGTAGGCGTCGCGATCCCCCAGATCGAAGCGCCCGAACATCCCGTCGAGCGCCTCGTGATCGGCGCGCGTCGCCTCGCGCAGCGCCTGGTGCGCCTCGCCGCGCTCAGCCATGCCGCCCGAAGACGCGATCGAAGATCGTGTCGACATGCCTGAAATGATAGCCGAGATCGAAGCTGTCCTCGATCGTGGCGGCGTCGAGCGCGGCGGCGACCTCGGGATCGGCCTTGAGCAGCTCCATCAGCGACAGCGCGCCGTCCGAATCCCAAACCCGCATCGCGTTGCGCTGGACGAAGCGGTAGGCGTCCTCGCGGCTCACCCCCGCCTGCGTCAGCGCCAGCAGCACGCGCTGCGAGTGGACGAGGCCGCCCATGCGATCGAGGTTCTTCCGCATCCGCTCGGGATAGACGAGCAGCTTGTCGATCACGCCCGTCAGCCGCGCCAGCGCGAAATCGAGGGTGATCGTGGCGTCGGGACCAATGCCGCGCTCCACCGACGAATGCGAGATGTCGCGCTCGTGCCACAGCGCGACATTCTCCAGCGCCGGCGTCACCGCCGATCGGACTAGGCGGGCGAGGCCGGTCAGGTTCTCGGTCAGCACCGGGTTGCGCTTGTGCGGCATCGCCGACGAGCCCTTCTGGCCGGGCGCGAAATACTCCTCCGCCTCCAGCACCTCGGTGCGCTGGAGGTGGCGGACCTCGGTGGCCAGCCGCTCGACCGAGGAGGCGACCACGCCCAGCACCGCGAAGAACATCGCGTGGCGATCGCGCGGGATCACCTGCGTGGAGACGGTCTCGGGCACGAGGCCCATCTTGTCCGCGACATACGCCTCGACGCGGGGATCGATGTTGGCGAAGGTGCCGACCGCGCCTGAGATCGCGCAGGTGGCGATCTCCGCGCGGGCCGCCACCAGCCGCGCCCGGTTGCGGGCGAACTCGGCATGGGCCTGCGCGAGCTTGAGGCCGAAGGTGACGGGCTCGGCGTGGATGCCGTGGCTGCGCCCGATCGTGGGGGTGAGCTTGTGCTCGAAGGCGCGGCGCTCAAGCACGGCGAGCAGCGCGTCGACGTCGGCGATCAGGATGTCGGCGGCGCGGGCGAGCTGGACGGCGAGGCAGGTGTCGAGCACGTCCGACGACGTCATGCCCTGGTGGAGGAAGCGCGCCTCCGGCCCCGTCCGCTCCGACACGTGGGTGAGGAAGGCGATGACGTCGTGGCGGGTCTCGGCCTCGATGGCGTCGATCCGCGCGACCTCGAAGGCGCCGGCGGCAGCGTCCGCCTCCCATACGCGCTTCGCGGCATCAACGGGCACAGTGCCCAGATCGGCCATCGCGTCCATGGCGTGCGCTTCGATCTCGAACCAGATGCGGAAGCGGCTCTCGGGCGTCCAGATGACGGCCATCGTGGGCCGCGAGTAGCGCGGGATCATGGGGGGCGTCCTCGGCGGCGACCGCACGGGCGATCGCGCGAGGCGGCCGCCTAGCAGAGCGGGCGGGTGGCCGCAAACGCGCGGCGCCGTTCATCTCCCGTCAAGGCGGGCGGCGGCGAGGATGCGGCATGATCGCGCTCGCCCTCCTCGTCGCCGGCGCCGCCGACCCGCCGCCCGTGCCCGTTTCGCCGGAGCAGCCCGTCACCACCACACCGCCCACGATCGCGCCCGCCGCCCCCGCGCTCATAGCGGGCACGAGCGCGCCCGCCGACGGGAGCGCGCCGCAGACTCAGGGTGTTCCGGCAATGCGGATGCAGCCGATGCAGGGGGCGCCCGCGTCCTCGCAGGCGCCTGTTGGCACGCCCGCCTCCACGCCGGCACAGCATGGCACGACCATGCCGACGACGGTCGCACCGACCACTCCCGCTTCGGCAGCGCGGACGCCGGGCGTGCCGGCGATACGGATGCAGCCTATGCAGGGGCCGTCCGCACCGGCGGAGCGTGCCGCGCCCGGTGCGGTGGTGGAACAGCCCGGCGCCCAGCCGACGCCCGCGCCCCTGGTGACCGCGCCCCCCGCCGCGATGCCGTCCGCCGTCGCTCCCGTGCCGGCGCCGCCCCCGACCACGCCTCCCGCGCGTTCGAGCGTGCCGCATGCCGTGCCGCATGCCGTGCCGCATGCCGTGGCGCGGCCCACCGCGCCGCCGCGCGCACCGGCACCTGCCGCGCCGGCGCCGCGTCCGGCTCTCACGCCGACGACGGAGGGCGGGCGGCGCGCGCCTGCTCCCGTTGCCGGGCCGCAGGTCAAGCCCGTCGTGCCCGCGCCGAGGCCGCCCGCTCCCGTCGCGCCGCGTCCGGTTCCGGTGGCCCGTGCCCCGCAGACCGGCAAGCCCGGGCGCGAGCAGGTCCTCGCCGCCGTCCGCGCGGAGTGGCCGACCTACGACACGCGCCACCAGGGGCGGCTCGGCCCGCTGGAGTTCGGCACCTGGGTGATGCGCGCCAACGGCGCGGCGGTGCAGCCCGCCGGCGCGCGACGCGGCACCGCCGGCGTCAAGCCGGTGACGGCGATGAACGTCACCGCGCGCGCCTTCGCGCAGGCCGACGCCAATCACGACGGCGGCATCACCCCCGAGGAGCTCGCCGCCTTCCTGACGCGCTGACGCCGGCCGCGACGTGGCTAGCGTCAGGCGAAATCGCGGCTGTGGACCCAGACGTCGTCGCCGGTGACGGCACCCCCGGCGATCTTGCGCTCGGCAGACCGCTCCAGCATCGCGCGGTTGGCGGCGACCCAGCCCTCCATCGCGGCGCGATCCGGCTCGCCATCGAAGCCTTCGTCCTGCAGGTGGCCGCCGGCGGTGGAAGGCGCGACGTGCACCGTCCACCCGCGCCCCGCGACGACGTGCGTGAACGGGATCGAGCGGCGTGCCTCCTCGTCGGCGCGGGAACGCTCGGCCCGGTCCGCCGCGCCGTCGCGCGCGCGGGCCTCGCCGACCTGGAGCGCGGCGAGGCTGTCGGTGGCGGCGGCGGGCGGCGCGTCCGGCGCACCGGTCACGGCGCCCATCGTCACAGCTCCTGCTTGGCGTCGCGGCTTGCGGTGGGATCGTAGCCGTCGTCGTCGGGCGCGGTGCCCGAGCGGCCACTCGCGCGCTTGCTCCCGCTCTCGTCGACGAACTGCGCGCCGTCGCCGCCGAAATGCTGGCGCGCGTCGAGCGGGCGGCGGACGCCGTCGTCCTCGCCGGCCGCCATGTCGGGCGCCTTGCCGCCTTGGTACGCGCCGCCGTTGCTGACCGCGCCCGCCGACAGCGGCAGGTCGTCGGCATCGACCTGACGGTCGGGCGTCTCGGCGGGGTCGCTGCCCGCCAGCGTGGCGGCGGAGCGCAGCGGCGCGTCGGCCTGATCGCGGCCTGCGGCGACGGTGCGCTCGCTGTCGGGGGTGCCGCCGGCGGGCGCGGCGTCGGTACGCTCGGTCATGTCTCTCTCCATTGCTCGATGCCTGAACGCGACGGACGCCCGCGAGTGCCGACGCACGATGGAGAGATGTGGGCGGGCGATCGTTCAGGCCGCATCGCACCGGAGATCACGCGCATGAGCCTCAAATCCGCCCTCGGCTTCGGATCGGATCGCAAGGTCCGCTACGCTATCGTCGGGCTCGGCGACATCGCGCAGGAGTGGATGCTGCCGGGCGTCGCGCACACCGGCAATTCGGAGGTGACGGCGCTCGTCACCGGGGATCCGCGCAAGGCCGGCGCGATCGGCGAGCGCTACGGCGTCACCGACACCTACGGCTACGAGCGCTTCGATGTCATGCTGGCGTCGGGCAAGGTCGACGCACTCTATCTGGCGACGCCCAACTGGCGCCACGCCGAGTTCGTCATCCCGGCGCTGAGGGCGGGCATTCACGTCCTCGTCGAGAAGCCACTGGAGGTCTCGGCCGAGAAGGCGGAAGCTATCTTCGCGGCGCAGCGCGCGTCCACCGCCAAGCTGATGGTCGCCTACCGCCTGCACTGCGAGCCCGCGACGCTGGACACGATCCGCCGCATCCGCGCGGGCGAGATCGGGGAGCCGCGCAGCTTCACCTCGTCCTTCTCGCAGATGGTCGATCCCGCCAACCACCGCGCCAAGAACGGCGCGTTGGCTGGGCCGCTGTTCGACATGGGGCCCTATCCGCTCAACGCCGTGCGCGCCCTGTTCGGGGAGGAGCCGGTGGAGGTCGTCTCCGCGATCGCGACGCGGCATCCCGACAGCGGCTTCGCGGACACCGACGACACCGTCGCCGTCACGCTGCGCTTCCCTGGTCAAAAGACAGCGCAGTTCACGGTGAGCTATTTCGCCGACACCGTTTCGAGCTTCATCGTCGCGGGCACCAAGGGCGTCATCCAGATGAACCCCGCCTACGGCTTCGGCGATCCGCTGGAGCAGACCGTCTCGCGCGGCGGCGACAAGAGCCACAAGAGCTGGACGCCGACCGACCAGTTCGGCGGCGAGATGCGCTATTTCTCGGATTGCATCCTCCACGGCCGCGATCCCGAGCCCGACGGCGAGGAGGGGCTCGCCGACGTGCGCGTGCTGGAGGCGATCCAGCGCGCGATCGAGACGGGCCAGCGCCAGCCGCTGCCGCCGTTCGCGCGTGCGCGGCGGATCGATCCGGAGAGGCAGGTGCAGGAGCTGCGCTTCGTCAAGCCGCCCAAGCCCGTCGACGCCAAGAGCCCGACGCGGCAGGATGCGTGAGTGCGTCTCCGCCGCCCGCGTGGCGGCGGCCTGATCCGGTGGAAGCCGCGATCGCGCATTACGGGCTGATCGCGCTGTTGCTCGGCGCCGCGATCGAGGGCGAGCCGTTCGTGGTGGCGGGCGGCGTGCTCGCGCATCGCGGGCTGCTGCCGCTGTGGGCGGTGGCGGCGTCGTCGATCGCGGGCGCGGTGCTGGTCGACCAGCTCTGGTTCTGGGCGGCGCGGCGCGGGCGCGACAATCGCTGGGTGGCGGGGGTCAGGCGGCGGCCGGCGTTCGCGCGCTCCATCGCGCTGCTCGAACGGCACCGCATCGGCTTCCTGTCGCTGTTCCGCTTCGCCTACGGGGTGCGCGCGGTGGCGCCGGTGGCGATCGGCCTGTCGCGCGTGCCGGCGTCGCTGTTCGCCGGGCTGGAGGCGGCGGCGGCGATCGTCTGGGGGCTGGCGTTCACCGCTTTGGGCTGGGCGTCGGGGCCGCTGTTCGAGCGGCTCTCGGCACGGTGGGGCGGGGTGGTGGAGGCGGCCGCGATCCTGGTGTCGGCGGGCGCGCTCGCCTTCGTGCTGCGACGCGGACCGGCGGACAGGCGCCTGCCGGCCGGCTAGGCGCGCGGGCGGCGCCGGATCAGCGGATCGGCTCCGCGCCCGGCCGCCGCCCGCGCGCGGTGGGCCGCGCTCGGTGGGCAAGGCGGGCGGCACGCTTGCGCTGCCAGATCATCACGCCCGTCGCCGACAGCGCCGCCACCAGCAACCCGAAGGCGGAGACGAAGATACGGTACGGCAGTCCCCACATCTGTGCCCTGTGCAGCATCTCGGCCCAGGCGACGGCCCGGTCGGCGGCGGTGCGGCCGGTGGGCGGCGCATAGTGCAGCACGCGGCCGTCGCGCGCGTCGAGCACCACCTGCGTGTGCCCCTTGTCATGGCTGGGATCGAGCGTGGTGCGCGCGTAGAGGCGATAGCTGCCGCTGTCCGCCAGATAGTAGAGCGTCGTCGGCCGCTCGACCGCGAAACCGTCGCGCCGGCCTTGCGCCGTCAGCGCATCGAGCCCCCGGGCGATCGCGGCGCGGCGGCCGAGCGGCGGCGCCTCCAGCGGCATCTTCAGCGCGGGCGCCTCATACTCGCCCTCGCCGCCGAGCAGGCGACGCACCGGCGTCTCCACCTGCGGGATCGCCAGCGCCACCGCCGCCCAGGCGAAGACGAGCAGCAGCGGCCACAGCCAAAGCCCGCCCGCGCGATGGAGATCGAAGGTGAGCTTGAAGCCGCTCCACCGCCGGATCGCGAAGACCTGGCCGAACCGACGCCACCAGCCGCGCCGCCCCGAAGGCAGCGACAGGCCGAAGCCGACGAGGCAGTTCGCCGTCCAGACGAGCGCCGCCAACCCGAAGGCGAACACCCCCCACGCGCCCGCGACGGCGCCATAGTGGACGGAGTAGAGGAACGGCACGATGTCCTGCACACCGTCGCGCACGCCGCCGAAGGTGTAGGTGAGCCGCACTCTGCCCGAGAAGGGATCGACCCATACGACGTCGTAGCCGAGCGGCGGTGCGCCCGCGCGCGGCGACACGAACACCCGCATGGCGTGATCGCGCGGCACGTCGAGCGGCAGGTAGGACACGCGGCCTCCGGTCTGCCGCTCCACCCGCTCGGCGATGGCGACGGCGTCTAGCGGGCGGGCGGCCGGCGCGTGCGGCGCGACCTGGGCGGCGTCGGGGCGGGTGGCGTAGCCCAGCGTCTCCTCGAAGGGCATGATCGCGCCGGTGAAGCCCGCGACGATCAGGAACAACGCGATGGTGAGCCCCGCCCAGCGGTGCACGATGACCCAGAAGGCGCGGGTGAACGGCGGCGGCGCGGCACCGGCACGGGGAGGAGGCGTCGTCCGCCCCGGTACAGCCAGTCGCCCGTGCATCGCCGCCATTCTCCCTGGCGGACGGCTAGGCGCGTGACCAAACGCGAGTCAATCGCAATATCGCGTCCGGCTCACGCTTCGGCGAGGGGCGAGACCGACGGCAATCCTGGAGCCGCGAGAGAGGTTCAATGGCCTATCGAGAGGATTTCTACGGCGTCCTCGCGCCCGTTGAAGGCGACGCTCTCGCCCTCGCCCGCGCCGATCAACGCGCGCGCGAGCGGGGCGGAGTAAGCGATCAGCCCGGCGGCGGGATCGGCCTCGTCGTCGCCGACGATCGTCACCGACCGTTCCGCGCCCGCGAGGCGGAAGCGCACCACCGATCCGAACGCCACCTCGTCGGCGGGCGGCGCGGGTGCCACCTGCGCGGTGGCGAGGCGCGTGCGCCAGTAGCGGAGCGCGCGGGCCTGCTCCTCGTCGCGCGTCGCCACCGCCTCCAGCGAGGCGACCTTCTCCTCGATCAACGCGAGGCCGCTCGGACGGACGAGGTTCGGGCCGGGCGGGATCGGCAGCTCGAAGCGCGGCTCCTTATGCTCCTCGTCGCTCTCGCGGCGGAAGGCGACGCTCATGCCGTCGCCGTCGCGGCGACCGGTCCCGCGGACGCCTCCTCGCCCCGCGAATAGGTGCCGGTCAGCACGCCGGCGGCGAGCACGCGCCCGGCGATCGCCTCGACGAACGCGGCGCGGCCGGGCGTGGCGGGCAGCGCCGGCGCGTCCGAGAGCGCGAAGAGCTGGAAGACATAATCGTGCGCGCCGTGGCCGGTGGGCGGATCGGGCGGCAACCAGCCCTCGCGCCCGAAGCTGCTGCGGCCGACGTCGCGGCCGTCGACGCCGCCCGCGCCGTCGGCGACGATCGCGCCTTCCTCCAGCCGGCCGGCATCGGCGGGCAGGTTCCATACGATGGCGTGGACGAGCGGCTGCGCGGCCGGCGCGTCCGGATCCTCGATGATCAGCGCGAGCGCGGCGGTGGCATCCGGCACGGCGCCCCACACCAGCGGCGGCGACACGCCCTCGCCATCGGCGGTGAAGCGCGGCGGCAGGCGGCCGCCGTCGCCGAACGCCGGGCTGGCGAGATCGAGCTTGGCATCGCCGAGCGACAGCGCCGGATCGGCAACCACCAGCTTGGCGTGGCCGGCGCGCAAGCCTTGCATCATCCGGCCGAGCCAGCCGGGCACATGTTCGAGCATCGTCGATCCTCCTCGCGCATCCAACGGCGGACGGGCGAGGAGGGTCCGTTTGCCCGGCCGCCTCGCCGGGGCTAGGACCGGATCATCCCCTCTTCGGAAGGCCTTCCATGCGTATCCTCCCACTCCTCGCGACGGCATCGCTGCTCACGGGCACCGCGCTCGCGGCACCCGCGACCAAGCCCACCTACGGCAGCTTCGGCTTCGACGCCGCCGGCATGGATCGCAGCCGGTCGCCGGGCGACGACTTCTACGGCTACGCCAACGGCGGCTGGCAGAAGGCGACCACGATCCCGGCCGATCGCGCGTCGTACGGCATGTTCGTCAAGCTCCAGGACCTGTCGCTCGCGCGCACACGCGGCATCCTTGACGAGGCGGCGGCCAAGCCCGGCAGCCGCATCGGCGACCTCTACGCGAGCTTCATGGACGAGGCCGCCGCCGACGCGAAGGGCGCGGCGCCGGTGAAGACGTGGCTGGCCGGCATCGCGGCGGCGAAGGACAAGGCGGCGCTGGCGGCGATCATGGCCGACATGCAGCGGCAGGGCGTCGAGACGATCTTCTTCAAGCGCGAGGCGTTCGAGGCCGACGTGCGCCCCGACGACAAGGCGCCGACGCGCAACGTCTTCCGCTTCCGCCAGGGCGGCAACGGGCTGCCCGACCGCGATTATTACCTGAAGCCCGACGCCAAGCTCGCCGAGGCGCGCACCGCCTACGTGGCGTATATGGCGAAGCTGATGACGCTCGCCGGCCTGCCCGACGCGGAGGCGCGCGCGCAGGCGGTGATGGCGTTCGAGACGAAGCTCGCCACCGCGCACTGGAACCGGATCGAATCGCGCGACGCGGACAAGACCTACAACAAGTGGGCGATCGCGGACTTCCCCGCCAAGGCGCCCGGCTTCGCGTGGCAGCCCTATCTCTCCGGGCTCGGCCTCGCGCAGGCGGGCAGCGCGATCGTCAACCAGCCGAGCGCGATCGCGGGCGAGGCGAAAGCGTGGGGCGAGACGCCGCTGCCCGTCCTCAAGGACCATCTCGCGGTCCACATGCTGGACACCTACGCGCGCTTCCTGTCCAAGCCGTTCGTAGACGCGAACTTCGCGTTCCGCGGCACGGTGCTGACCGGTGCGCCGCAAATCCAGGATCGCTGGAAGCGCGGCGTCGGCCTCGTCAGCCAGATGGTCGGCGAGGAGGTCGGGCAGGTCTACACCGCGCGTTACTTCCCGCCGGAATCCAAGGCGGCGGCGGACAGGCTGGTCGCCAACATCGTCGCGGCGTACGGCCAGCGCCTGAAGACGGTGGCGTGGATGGCGCCGGAGACGCGTGCCAAGGCGCTGGAGAAGCTTGCCGCCTTCCGGCCGATGATCGGCTATCCCGACACGTGGCGCGACTATTCCACGCTCCAGGTGAGGCGCGACGATCTCCTCGGCAACGTCGCGCGCGGCTACGCCTTCGAGTTCCAGCGGCAGGTGAACAAGCTCGCCGCGCCGGTGGATCGCGGCGAGTGGGACATGACGCCGATGACGATCAACGCCGAGGCCGATCCGGTGCGCAACATCATCCTGTTCCCCGCCGCGATCCTGCAACCGCCCTTCTTCGACGCGGCCGCCGATCCGGCGGTGAACTATGGCGGCATCGGCGTGGTGATCGGGCACGAACTGAGCCACCATTTCGACGATCAGGGGCGCAAATACGATCCCACCGGCACGCTGAAGGACTGGTGGACGCCGTCCGACGTGACGCGCTTCACCGCCTATACCGACGCGCTCACCAAGCAGTACGACGCCTATGAGCCGGTGCCCGGCCAGCATGTCCAGGGCGGCCTCACGCTGGGCGAGAACATGGCGGACCTCGCCGGGCTCACCGTCTCCTACCAGGGCTGGAAGATCTCGCTCGGCGGCAGGCCCGCGCCGGTGCTCGACGGCCTCACCGGCGATCAGCGCTTCTATCTCGGCTACGCGCAGGTGTGGCGGACCAAGTATCGCGAGGCGGCGTTGAGGCAGCAGTTGCTGACCGACCCGCACTCGCCGGGCGAGCAGCGCGTGGACGAGGTGAGGAACCAGGATGGCTGGTACAAGGCGTTCGACGTGAAGCCGGGGCAGGCGCTCTACCTCCAGCCGGCCGCACGCGTGTCGGTATGGTGAGGACGGCACTCGTCACCGGCGCCACCTCCGGGATCGGCGCCGCCACCGTCCGCGCGCTGGCGGGCGCGGGCTGGCAAGTCGTCGCCACCGGCCGCCGGGCCGAGCGGCTCGACGCGCTGACGCGCGAGCTGCCCGAGGGCCAGGTCCACACCGCCGTCTTCGACGTCACCGACGCGCGCGCGCGCGATGTTGCGATCGATGCGCTGCCCGAGGCGTTCCGGGGCATCGACCTGCTGGTCAACAACGCCGGCCTGGCGCTCGGCACCGCGCCCGCGCAGGAGGCGAAGCCCGGCGATTGGGAAACGATGATCGCCACCAACGTGTCGGCGCTCGTCGCGATCACGCGCCGGTTGCTGCCCAGGCTGGTCGAGCGCCGGGGCGGGATCGTCAACCTGTCGTCGGTGGCGGCGAGCTATCCGTACACCGGCGGCAACGTCTACGGCGCGACCAAGGCGTTCGTACGCCAGTTCTCACTGGGGCTGCGATCCGATCTCGCGGGCACCGGCGTGCGCGTGACCTCGATCGAGCCCGGCATGGTCGAGACCGAGTTTACCACCGTGAGGACGGGCGGCGACAAGGCGGCCTCGAACAAGCTCTACGCGGGCGCGGACCCGATGACGGCGCAGGACATCGCCGCCACCATCCTGTGGGTCGCCTCGCTGCCGCCGCACCTCAACATCAACGCGCTGGAGCTGATGCCGGTCAGCCAGTCCTTTGCCGGGTTCCAGGTCGCGCGCGACTAGGCGAAGGCGCTCGCGTGAAATGCGGACCGCACGGGCGACGGCCGGAACCTTTGCTTAACTTCCCGTTGACGATAACGCCTGTCGACGGTCAAACTTGGCGTGATTCAAGGAATTACCGGCCTGCCGACTGACGACTGTTCTTAGCGATCTTCCGGATAGCTTCCATCGCGAAGTCGTCATGATGACGCTTCACGAGAAGAGGTGCCTTATGTCAGGTTTGCTTTCGACAGGCGATATCCTCCCGCCGACGCTCGACGAGATCGTGACCGCGGTCCGCAGCCTCGGCTCCCACAACATCACGGTCACGACCGACGGGGTCACGACGACGCTCGCCAGCGTGGGTGCGTCCGTGTCGCTGCCCACGGTCGCGCTGTCCACGGCGAGCCAGTCGGGCTTGGTGACCTTCGCGGACGGCACCCACTTCCTGACCGGGAACGACGCGGCCGAGAACTACCTGGGAACCAGCGGCGACGACGCCGTCTACGCGCTGGGCGGCAATGATCGCATCGACAACGGCGAGGGCAACGACTACACCTATGGCGGCGCGGGCTCGGACACGATCTTCGGCGGCGCGGGCAACGACCACCTCTACGGCTACGGCCCCACGCCAGGCCCGGACGGCGCGGACATGATCTCCGGCGGGACGGGCGACGATTATATCCAAGGCAACTCGGGCAACGACAGGCTCGACGGCGGCGACGGCAACGATCGCATCGCGGGCGGCGCCGACAACGACGACGTGCTCGGCGGAAGCGGCGACGACGTGATCAACGGCAATTTCGGGAACGACACCCTCGACGGCGGCGACGGCAACGACGTCGTGCGCGGCGGCAAGAACGACGACATCGTGTCCGGGGGCGCGGGCAATGATCACCTCTACGGCGATCTCGGCAGCGACACGGTGACCGGCGGCACGGGAGCGGACGTCTTCCACTTCACCGGCGGCGATGCCGCGATCGTCGGCACCACCTCGCCGGCCGGGCACATCGACACGATCACCGACTTCAGCATCGGCGAGGATCACGTCGCGCTCGGCTTCACGCCCACCGAGATCATCCACGGGTCCTCGCAGAGCAGCATCGACACGGCGCTCACCTACGCGAACTCGGCGCTCGCCGGGCATAACGGCGCGGTCTACGTCGTCGACGTGGGCAGCGACACCGCGCTGTTCTACAATTCGGGCGGCGGCGCCGTCATCGACAGCGTTGTCAGTCTTCAGGGCGTGCACGCGTCGTCGCTCCTCGCGGACAGCTTCGTCTAGGCCTCGCGCGGACGGAACGGGACGCCGTCCGGTGACGGTGCTCCCGCCCGTCCTCGGCGGCGTCCGCGCCGCGCGCTCGCATCCACCACCGCATCGCAAGGCTGGGCACCCGGATCCGATCGGCCTATCTTTCCGGAGGACCCACGGGGAGCAGGCATGAGCGAGCGGCTGAACTACAACTTGGCGGCGCCCGACGGCATGAAGGCGCTGGACGCCACCTACGCCTATATCCGCGGCTGCGGCCTGCCGGCGGTGCTGATCGACTTGGTCTATCTCCGCGTCAGCCAGATCAACGGCTGCGCCTACTGCATCGATCTCCATACCCGCGACCTGCAGCGTCACGGGGTGGCGACGGGCAAGCTGATGCTTATCTCGGCGTGGCAGGAGGCGGGGGCGCTGTTCTCGGCGCGGGAGCGCGCCGCGCTCGCCTGGGCGGAGACGGTGACACGCGTCGAGGCGACAGGCATCCCGGATGCCGCGCACGCGGAGGTGGCCGAGCATTTCGAGGGCAAAGCGCTCGCCGACCTCACCATCGCGATCAGCCTGATGAACGCCTATAACCGGTTAGCGATCGGCTTCCGACGCGTGCCGGGAGCGGCGGCGGAGGCTTGAGCCCGGCGGGTGAAGCCGCCTATCTGTCGGTCATGTCCAGCCATGCCGATCGCCTGCGCCTGCTGCGCGAGGAACTCGCCCGCCGCCGTCTCGACGGCTTCGTCGTGCCGCTCACCGACGAGCATCTCTCCGAATATGTCGGTGCCTACGCGCAGCGCCTCCTGTGGCTGACCGGGTTCGAGGGCTCGGCCGGCGCCGCCGTCGTGCTGCCGGAGGAGGCGGCGATCTTCGTCGACGGGCGCTACACCCTCCAGGTGCGCGACCAGGTGTCGGCGGACACCTGGAGCTACCAGTCGGTGCCCGAGACCTCGGTCGCCAAGTGGTTGCGCGACCATGCCCGGCCGGGCGCGCGGATCGGCTATGATCCGTGGTTGCACACGAAGGCCAATGTCGAGGCGGCGCGCGGCGCGCTGGCCGCGAACGGCGCCGAGATGGTGGCGGTGGAGAGCAACCCGGTCGACGCGGTCTGGGCGGATCGGCCCGAGCCTTCCACGGCGCGGCTGGTGGTGCAGCCGGACGCGCTTGCGGGCCGCTCCTCCGCGCTGAAGCGTCAGGATATCGCCGATGCTCTCGCCGCGAAGGACACCGACGCGGTGGTGCTCTGCGCGCTCGATTCGATCGCCTGGGCGTTCAACGTGCGCGGGCGGGATGTCGCCCACACCCCGGTCGCGCTCGCCTACGCGCTCGTGCGGGCGAATGCGACCGCCGAGCTGTTCGTCGATCCCGCCAAGGTGGACGAGACGGTGCTGGCCCATCTCGGCAACGCGGTGGCGGTGCGCCCGCGCGAGGCGTTCGCCGCCTCGCTCGACGCGCTTTCCGGACAGCGCGTGTCGGTCGATCCCGATCGCGCCGTCGCCGCGATCTTCGAGCGGCTGGAGAGCGCGGGCGCCAAGATCGTCGAGCGGCGCGATCCGGTGGTGCTGCCCAAGGCGATCAAGAACGAGGCCGAGATCGCCGGGATCGTTGCCGCGCACCTGCGCGACGGCGCGGCGGTGACGCGCTTTCTCCACTGGGTCGACACCGTCGCCGCGGCGGTGGGCGGCGAGACTGAGCTCAGCGCCGCCGCGCGGCTGGAGGCGTTCCGCGCCGAGACCGGCGCGCTGCGCGACCTGTCGTTCGACACCATCTCGGGCAGCGGCCCCAACGGCGCCGTCGTCCATTATCGCGTCACCGAGAAGACGGTGCGCCCGATCGAGGCGGGCACGCTCTACCTCGTGGATTCGGGCGCCCAGTATGAGGACGGGACGACCGACATCACGCGCACGATCGCCATCGGCGAGCCGACGGCCGAGATGCGCGATCGCTTCACCCGCGTGCTCAAGGGCCATATCGCGCTCGCCACCGCGCTGTTCCCGGCGGGCACGCGCGGCGGCCAGCTCGACACGCTGGCGCGGCAGCATCTGTGGGCGGCGGGGCTCGATTACGCGCACGGCACCGGTCACGGCGTCGGCCACTATCTCTCGGTCCATGAGGGGCCGCAGCGCATTGCCGCGCTCAGCGGCGGCCAGGCTGGCGGCGACGAGCCGCTGCGCGCCGGCATGATCCTGTCCAACGAGCCCGGTTACTACAAGGCCGGCCACTGGGGCATCCGCGTCGAGAACCTGATACGCGTGGCGGAGCGCGCGGTGGCGGGCGCCGAGAAGCCGGTGCTCGGCTTCGAGACGCTGACGCTGGCACCGATCGACCGGCGACTGATCGACCTTGCGCTGCTGACGCCCGCCGAGCGCGACTGGATCGACGCCTATCACGCGCGCGTGCTGGCGGAGATCGGCCCGCTGGTGCCCGCCGACGTGGCGGACTGGCTGGGCCGCGCGGCGGCTCCGCTCTGATCGGCCGTGATGGCGTGGATCTTGGTGTTACGTCCGCTCCGGCTGCTGCCGATCGCCTGATATGGCGGCGAAGAGGCTGACGGCGGGAACGAACGTCGCTGCGGGCTTGTCGTAGCGCGGTGGTGCGGCGGGGGTTGTCGAAGGATTGGACGTTGTCTTCCTCCGCCTGCGGACCGTTCCGCATAGGCCTGGGAACCGGCTTCTCGGAAGTGCGGGACCGCACGTACTTCTTGCGTCGGACCTGGAGGCTGATCATCTGCGAGGCGATCGTGCTTGGCGAGCGGTGCGGATCCACCCTGCGCCTTGCTGAGAGCGAGACCGCAAGCCGCTACTCCGGCTTCCGCGCGACCAGGCGTCAGCCCCGGTTCGTCGGCTGGCAAATCCACTCACGCCGGTTATGAGCTTGCGCAGGCGAACCGGAGCTCCAACGCAACGCGCGGCACGCCGGCTGGAGAATAAACTGATGGTCTATCCCGACACTCAGCTCTTCGTTGGAGGGAGGTGGCGCGATGCCGCCGACGGACGATCGATGCCTATCCGCAATCCCGCCACGGGGCAGGAGATCGGCCGAGTGGCGCGCGCCGGGCGGGCTGACCTTGACCGGGCGATCGAGGCGGCTCAGCTCGGGTTCGAGACGTGGCGCGACTACATGCCAGCGCAGCGCAGCAAGGTCATGCGCGCGGCCGCGGTGCTGGTGCGCGAGCGCGCCGACGCCATTGCTGGAGTGCTCACGCAGGAGCAGGGCAAGCCGCTCACCGAAGCGAAGGGCGAGGCGCTGGCCGCCGCGGACATCCTGGAGTGGTTCGCCGAAGAAGGCTTTCGCGTTTACGGTCGGCTGGTCCCCCATCGCAGCAACACCGCCATCCGCCAGATGGTGCTCAAGGATCCCGTCGGGCCGGTCGCGGCCTTCACGCCGTGGAACTTTCCGATCAACCAGATCGTGCGCAAGATCGGCGCGGGGCTAGCCGCCGGTTGCTCGATGATCGTCAAGGCGCCTGAGGAGACGCCGGCGAGCCCGGCGGCGCTGATCCGAGCTTTTCAGGACGCCGGTCTTCCCGAGGGCGTGCTCGGCCTCGTGTTTGGCGATCCCGCCGATATCTCGGACTATCTCATCGCCAGTCCAGTCATCCGCAAGATCACCTTCACCGGCTCGACTCCGGTCGGCAAGCTGCTGGCAGGGATGGCCGGCCAGCACATGAAGCGCGTATCGATGGAGCTGGGCGGACATGCGCCGGTCATCGTCTGCGAGGATGCCGATGTCGCTCTCGCCGTGAAGAGCGCCGGCGCCGCCAAGTTCCGCAATGCCGGTCAGGTCTGCATCTCGCCGACGCGCTTTCTCGTCCACGATAGCCTCAAGCAAGACTTCGAGGGGAGGCTGGCTGAACTCGCACGCGGCATCAAGGTCGGCGATGGTCTTGCCGAGGGGACGCAGATGGGCCCGCTCGCCAACCCCCGCCGGCTGGCGGCAATGGCCGAGTTTCAGCGGGACGCCGTCGAGCGGGGTGCCACCGTCCTGACCGGTGGCGCGCGGATCGGCGACACCGGCAACTTCTGGCAGCCTACCGTGCTTACCAACGTGCCGCTGGAAGCACGGCTGTTCAACGACGAGCCGTTCGGCCCGGTCGCTGGCGTCCGCAGCTTCTCCCGGCTGGAGGAGGCCATCTCCGAGGCGAACCGACTGTCGTACGGCCTTGCCGGCTATGCCTTTACCACGTCACTCGCCAACGCCGATCTGCTGACCCGCCGGGTGGAAGTGGGCATGCTCTGGGTGAACACTCCAGCAGCAGGTACGGCAGAGCTGCCGTTTGGCGGTATCAAGGACTCGGGCTATGGCACCGAGGGCGGACCTGAGGCGCTGGAGGCCTATCTCAACACTCGCGCGGTGGTGATCGCGAATGCTTGAGACAGGCGGCTGACCGCCCTTCAGCCACTCACGGCGGGGCGGCCGACATCGAGGGTAGCTGCAGGTTAATCTCCCATCGGCTGCGTGCCGAGATGGCTGATTACGGAATTTCGGTGACGGTGGCGACCAGAACCATCGGGCAACGTCGCGCGCGCGGTTCGGCCATACCAGGGCGCTACGCGACGATAGTCGTTGGAGATGGTGATGCGGTCGAAAGCCGTCTTTCGCTGGTGCCGAACTGGGTGATCGCGAAATCCGACCTTAGCCAGGTTACCTGACGGCAGGGTGACGGGACAGGATTGCCCCGGTCATCAAGTCTGGTCGGGTCGCGGGCGTGGGTATGGCGGAAACTGCTCATAACGTCGCGCTGTGCAACGCATTATGCCACCGATTCCTCTCCTCGGCCTTGCCGCGTAGGATGGTGCAGCGAGAGGGCGCTGTTAACGCGCCTTTGATGATCGGGATTTAGGAGGGCGCTGATCGCGGTAGGCAGGTTTGGACATGCGTTCGGCGCCCCATCTCTTCAACGAGGACGACCGGCTCGCGGCCCTCGCCGAATATGATCTCCTGAGCGGCACCGACGACGTCAACCTGGATGAGATCGTGCGGTTCGCGACACGCCTGTTCGACGTGCCGATCGCCTTGGTGTCGCTTGTCGAGCGCGACTCTCAATTCTTCAAGGCTCGTGTGGGCTTGGACGTCTGCGGCACCGACCGCGCCGTCTCCTTCTGCGCGCACGCGATCGCGCAGGACGACATCTTCGTCGTGCCGGACGCCACGCTCGACGTTCGCTTCGCGACCAATCCCCTCGTGACGGGGGACCCACTGATACGGTTCTACGCGGGCGTGCCGCTCCGGGCGCCGAGCGGCCACGCGATCGGCTCGTTCTGCATCATCGACCGTCGCCCGCGAAACGGGCTCGGCGATCGCGAGCGTGATGACCTGCGATCGCTGGCCGATATCGTGGTGGATCGGCTGGAGATGCGCCGTCTCGCGGTCGCGGGCGCCATCGGCCAGTCACGCTTCGAGAACATCGCCGCGACGTCGCCCGACGGCATCATCTGCGCGGACAGCGAGGGGCGGATCACCTTCTTCAACGCCGGTTGCGAGCGCCTGTTCGGCTTCCGATCCGAGCAGGCGATCGGGTCGAGCCTCGACCTGATCGTGCCGGAGCGGATGCGGGGCGGCCATGGCGGAGGTCTCAAGCGGGTCGCCGCCGGCGGAGCGCCTCGACTGGTCGGCAAAACCGTCGAACTGGAGGCCGCCCATCAGGACGGAACGGAGTTCCCGATCGAATTGTCGCTCTCGATGTGGAAGGAAGGCGGGCAGGCGAGCTTTGGCGCGATCATCCGCGACATCAGCGAGCGGCGCGCGAACGAGGAGCGGCTGTTCAAGCTGGCGCATCGCGACAGCCTGACGGATCTGCCGAACCGGGCGGTGCTGTTGAGCCGGATAGCCGATTGCGCGAAGGCGGAGGAGCCGATCGCGATCCTCATGATCGATCTCGACGGCTTCAAGAACGTCAACGACACGCTCGGCCACACCGCGGGCGACCGCGTGCTGCGCCAAGTCGCGCAGCGCCTTCTGCAGTGCGTGCGGTCGATCGACACCGTCGCTCGCCTCGGCGGCGACGAGTTTGCGGTGGTGATGCCGGGCCGCCCCGACGGCGAGACCGTCGCGCACGAGGCGGACTGCATGATCGCCGCGATCGGCGCGCCCTGCGTCGTGGACGGCCAGGCCGTGCACATCGGCGCGAGCATCGGCATGGCCTTCAGCCCGAAGGACGGGCTCTACGCCGAGGATCTCCTGTCCGCGGCGGACCTCGCCATGTACCAAGCCAAGAACGAGGGGAGGAACTGCCGTCGCTTCTTCGCGCCGCGCCTGCGTGACGCGGCGATCAGCCGCCGCGCCTTCGAGAGCGAGCTTCGCCGCGCGCTCGAACGCAACGAGTTCGAGCTTCACTACCAGCCGCAGGTCCGTATCTCCGATCGCAGGCTCCTCGGCGTCGAGGCGTTGCTGCGGTGGCGACATCCCGAGCATGGCCTGCTGACACCGGATCGTTTCCTGCCGACGATCGAGAACGGCCTCCTCGCGCCCGAGATCGGCAACTGGGTGATGGAGGAAGCGTGCCGCGAGGCGGTGAACCTCCGGCGCCTCATGCCTGGGCTGGTGATGGGGGTGAACCTGTTCGGCGCCCAGTTCCGGACGGGAAGCCTTGCCCAGGACGTGCGGGACGTTCTCGACAGGGCCGGGCTGCCGGCGGACGGCCTCGAGCTGGAGATCACCGAGAATATCGCGCTGCGACACGACGACACGATGCTCGCACCGCTGCGTTCGCTTCGCGCGATGGGCGTCGGCATCGCTTTCGACGACTTCGGAACGGGCTACGCCTCGCTCAGCGTTCTCAAGCGCTATCCATTGACCCGGCTCAAGATCGACCGCAGCTTCATCCAAGACATCTGCAGCGATCGCGCCGACGCGGCCGTCGTCAACGCGATGGTGTATCTCGCTACCAGTCTGGGCGTCGACGTCATCGCCGAGGGGGTCGAAACCGAGGCTCAGCTCGATCTGCTCCGCGCCTGCGGGTGCGGTTCCGTGCAGGGCTTCCTGCACGGGAAACCGATGACCGCCGCGAAGCTTTACCCGTACATGCGGGACCGCTTGGCCATGGCCGCGTAGTCGTCGCGACGCGCGAGCCTGCGTCGAGGCGAAGCCGGCACCATGGCCGAGCCGGTGATCGCGCTACAGCAGTTCGGCGGCCACGCCGCCGCCCACGATGTCGTCCGCCGGCCCGAGCTTACCGCCTGATCATGGCGGATCGACCGCCCGCCGTCCATAAGAGGGCAACGGGCGGTCAGAAAGGGGAGGCGACGCCGAAGGAGTGGGATCCTAGGTTTGCGCCGACGAAGGTGCAGCTTGTCGATCTTCTATAGTAGATCTCGCATGCTCCCGTGGGCCATTCGGGCCGTAGGGTCGTCGTGATGGTCAGCGCCTGGGACAAGGCGGAGGGCGAGGGTCTGGCTCCGCGGACGTCCTCAGGCATAAGCTGCCGCTGCTCGCTCAGTATGTCGAGGCAAGACGGGACGGCTGGACGAGCCGCGTCTACGCTGTGAGTGCCCAGGGGAGTACGACGGCAACGAGAACAAGCGAATCCCGCGCGAGCCGAAGCAGGATGTAGGACAGCGTCTCCGCGTCGTCGGTAGAGGCTGGCGATTGAGTAAAGCCGCTCCTCGACGATCTTGAGATGCCGTCGCGATCGAAACTGAGGCGATAATCACACACGGTGTAAGTTTAAGTGATCGTCGTATTTCCCAACGACCTAATGATGACGAGGCCTACGAACATAGAGCGGAGATGGCCAAACCGATCTGGCGTGATGTCGTGAGTACGTTCAGCCGGTGTGCGCTCCGGAATCGGCACGACGGGTCGGCGGGCTTGCGCAAGAGTTTTCAGTAGGCGAGGCGTGCGCGGCCCGGATCCGCTCGAAGCTGGTCGGGGATCTCGCCATTGCCAGATAGTCGAGCAGCTTCTCGTCCTTCGCGATGGCGGCGAAAAAGATGTGCCGCCAGACATTGGCGGCACGACCGGCGTGAAATGATCGGAAAGTCGTGGTCAGTGCGGAAACGTCCTGCACTGACTGGCGCGCGCTGCGCGCCAGCTCGAGCAAGCGAATATGATTATCACGGAAGAAATGGCCGTAGCTTGGCTCTAGCTTCAAAACTATTGATAAGGCGCTCAGATCTTTCCTCGCGGGCTTCCAGCGGGCGCTCAATCACCAGTCACAATGCCTGTGCAGTCAGGACTCAGTCGAGATAGAATGGAGGTAAATGCGGCGATCATTGGGACCGAGCGTCTGCTCGCCCTAATCATCTGACAGATGTGATACATCGGCGTGAGGTTCGAAGGCGTGACTGCGAAATGCGGATAGGCCTCCTTGTGCAAGTAGTGATCGAGCGTGTTGGGCGTCCCTTCCGGCCCGCAGGAAGGACAGAATGCAGAGTGCGCGAGCGCAACGCCTGGAACACCGACCGCGGCACCGATTGTCCCCGGGGCTGTAGTAGAGGGTCAGGATCACTTTCTGTTGGCCATGCCCGCTTGCTAAGCAGGAATCGTCACTGGGTTACCGGGCTCGGCGATTTAGGCCTCGACCCGCGCGCGCCATTCGTCGGCGAGGCCGGCGAACCAGGCAGCGTCGGGGCCATTCGTGCGTGCCTGGACGAGCGCGTCGACCAGCGCGATGCCGCGATGCTGCGGCAGCGCGAGGCGTGTCGCCGTTTGCCCGCCTCCATCACGTGCAACGAACGTCCGAAGCTGGGGAGCGTAAGTGAGGACCGTGAACGATCGAGTATGGGTCCTCGCGACCGCCCGTCAGCTACGCCGCGGTGCAGGAACGGGTCGACGATCGACGATGTAGCCGTTCTTCCAGATTGTCACGATGCGGCGGCTGTCGGTGATCCTCTTTGTCGGATCGCCCTCGACGAGAACCAGGTCTGCCCGCATCCCCTCCGCGATGCGGCCGCGGTCCGGCGTCTTGAAGATACGGGCCGGTGCCGACGTTGCGGCCGCGAGCGCTTGTACAGGGGTGAGCCCGGCTCGCACTAGAAGGGCGAGTTCGAGGTGCAGCGAGGGTCCGAACGCCGTAGTTGGATTGGGAGCGTCCGTCCCGGCGATCATCACCGCACCGGCACGAGCGAGCGTTCGCGTGTTGGCGAGCGCCGTCGCGAACTCGCCAAATCTCGGCCGTGGCCAGACTAGAGCGAGCATGCCGCGCTGCGTGTCCGAGAGGTACGGCGCCACGGCAGGATCCGCAGCCAACCGGCGCGCGTCGTCCGCACCGGATACGCCATCGTAGACCGCGAGCGTCGCGGTCTGAGCGACGCCCTTGGTCACGATCGATCGTACGAGCGTCGGGTCGAGGAGCGCGTCGCAGATTGCATGCTCAATCACGTCGACGTCGCCGGCGGCGGC
The DNA here is from genome assembly GCF_965200105.1 of Sphingomonas sp. GTDB lineage: Bacteria > Pseudomonadota > Alphaproteobacteria > Sphingomonadales > Sphingomonadaceae > Solisphingomonas. Next base: position 823,104 of record NZ_CBDATN010000002.1, on the reverse strand, counting down.
CACGCGAGCGTCGGCAAGCTGCTGGACGTGGACGACGACCAGCTTGCCCGTCGCTTTGGCGGACCGGATGACGGCGGCGAAGCGCGCTGGGCTGAAAGCGGGGAGCGAGGCTGGACGTCCCGGGCGGGCGCCGTCATCTTGAAGGATCTTGATGTAGTCGGATCCGCCAGCGACGCGCGCTGCCATGAACGCGCCCGAGTCGGCGCCCGCAGCGAGCGTCGGCGGCATGGGGATGTCGGCCTGGCCCGCGAACAGCTCGGTCGGATGTCCGCCCGGCGGGGTCGCGCCGATGCCGGCGGTGAAGGTGTCGGCCTCGGCGACCCTGCTGTATGAGGAGCGCTGCTGGCGCCAGCCTTCGATCGTAGCGGCACCGGCCACCGAGTACATGTCGAACATCGTCGTCACGCCGAACCGAAGCGCGTCGCTCTGCGCTCCCGGGAAGACGTGCACGTGGCCGTCGATCAGGCCGGGGATGAGTGTCCGGCCGCGACTGTCGATCACCTCGGCGTTCGCCGGCGCGCCGAGCATCTTGCCGAGCGCGGCTATGCGCCCATTCGCTAGTAGGACGTCGCGCCTGCCGAGCATCCTCGTGCCGTCGAAGACGCGGGCTCCGTGGATTAGAACGGGATGGTCCTGGGCGCTCGCCGGGGCGAGCGACAGCACGCCTGTTGCCCACGCGACGAACACCTTCCAGCCCATGTCGCTTGCCGCCTCTCTTCTGCTCGCGCCGCCGCCTGATAATTTGCCGTGTCGGCCACCGCAGCGCCCGTCTTCGCTGCTCCTCCCGCTAACGAGCCGGTGCAGCGCGCGATCCAACACGCGCATCCGTTCGCTTGCTTGACGATAGATCGTGCGTGCGTGTGGACGATCGACTGACCGATCGACCAAACGCAGTCCATCATCCTCTGACGTCCGCCGATTGTTGCTCGCGAAGGGCGTTGATACACGAAGTTGGTCGGCGTCCGACAGGAAAGAGTGTCTAAACGCGGGCGGTGGAAAACCGCCGGGAAGGGCGCTTGTGGGTCGACGCTGGCAAACAAGGACCCGGTCTGACCTGAGTTAGCGGGGGATCCGCCTCTTGACCAGCGGTCGCATTCTGGGAATGCGGCGCCCATGGCTTCCACGGTTCTGGCTCCGTGCTGCGCTGTTGGCAGTGTGCCTTGCTGAATGCAGCAAGGAAACGCGGACGCTGGACGCGTATCAGCCGCAGACTTCGCCTCGTGGCACTGCAGACCCGCGGGCACCGCAGTATTAAGACATGTTCACCAGATATCCCAAGGGGACGGTATTTCACCTGGTACGGCTGCGGTGCGTGTCTCGCGTCGGGCGCCAAGGGTGTTCTAGCGCTTGGCGATACTGCGTGGCGCCATGGCGGCGGCCTCGATCAGGTATATCGCTTCATCGCGCAGGCCATCCTGGTCCGCTGCCGGGCTATGGCGAGCGTATTCCGACCGAACAGATTTGGCAGATCACGGCCTATCTTCCTGATCTGCCCAAATTTCCGCCCGACAAACGCCGTCGGCAGGATCACGCCGAACCGGCGGAGCCGCAGGGCGCAACTTGCTCAGAAGCTGAGCGGTGAGGCGTACGGCGCTGCTGATCCCCGCTTGCCTGCTGCCCGGTGGATGCGCAGGCATCCAGACGCCACTCAATCCGGCGGGCAGCCTTTATGGGCTGCTCGGGTTGATGCTGGTGATCTGTGGCATCGTCTAACTGCTGGTGATCGGCTTCCTGGGGTGGGAGTGTGGCGGGCGCGCGGTCCCGGCGACCTTGGCGCAGCGCCCGAGGTTGAGCCCGCCGACCGGGGGCCGTCGCTGTGGCCCTTAATCGCCGCGCTGGCGGTAACGGGCATGTTCGTGGCCAGCATCTTCACGCCCTGAGCGATCGTGTGGAGCGCGCTGCCGATCGCGGCTGCGCTGATCGCGTGGTTCTGGCCGCAGCATGAGCGCGCCACCACCGGCCCGCTGAGGGCCTGGGCGTGAGCGACGCCGTTGCCACCAGGATCGTCAGCGACGTGTCCGGCCTGCCCGACAGCGCGTCGGGCTCCCGCCACCTCGTCTGGTGGGCAATATCGGCTTCATGCTGATCGAGGGCACGGGCTTTCCGCTCGCCGCCGGCTGCTACCTGTACCTGCGCAGCCAGAGTCGCGGCTGGCCGATGACAGGCGACCGGCTGCCGGACCTCATGTGGAGTGGCATCTTCGCCGCGGGACTCTTACTCAGCAAGGTGCCCAACTTGTGGGTGCTGCGGCAGGCGCGCAACAGGAACGCGGCCGGCGTGCGCCTTGGCACGCTGCTGATGACACTGATCGGTTTGGCGCTGGCGGGGTGCGCTGATTCGAGCAGCAGCACCTCCATGCGCCGTGGTGGTACGACGCCTATGGTTCGGTGATTTGAACCTGATGGTGCTGCACACCAGTCACATCGTCACCGATCTCGGCGATACGGCGGTGCAATCGGTGTGGCTGTACACGCACTCGGTGAGCGACGACCCAGTTCGCCGATGTCGAGGACAAAGCCAGGTACTGGAGCGTCGTGGTGGTGGCGTGGCTGTCGATCTACGGGCTGATCTACTGGTTGCCGCGGCTGGCACGAACGCGTTCGCTCGGCCGTCCCGCTTCGACCGGGTCCGCCCGTGGTTGGCGCTGCTGCTGCTGCTGCTGCCGCCGCTGGCATGGTTGACGTACCGATATGGGCTGGGCACGTCGCCGCGGGCGTCATGCGCGGCAGTGGGCGCGTGGTTGAGGCCGGCCTGGGGAGGGGCAAACCTACTCGCCTGCGCGGGTGCGGCGGCGATGGCGTGGCCGCAAGCGCGCCGTGGCGATGATCAGCATCCGTCGGTGCGCGCCTGCCTGTCGCGGGTCGCGATGCTGGTGGCCGGCATCTTCGCTCTCGCCATCGTGTTCCAGTTCCGAGCCACGCTGATCGTGCCGTCATGCGCGCGGTGAGCGGATGGCTGCTGAGCCTGGCGCTGCTGGCGTTGGCCGCGCCGGCCTCGACGCATGGCGGGCACGTCCACGACGCCGAAGCCCCGAGCTGGACGTGGAACCCGTGGGTCACCGGGCCGCTGCTGCTGTCGGCGCTCCTGTTCGCGCGCGGCTGGAAGCGGCTGCACGCGCGGCGGGACGTGGCGCAGCGGGCTTGCGGCGGCGGGCGTGGTGCTTCGCGGGTAGCTGGCTGACGCTGGCGGGAGCGCTGGTCTCTCCTCTGCATGAGGCGGGAGAGCGGTCGTTTGCCGCGCATCCTAGTCGCCGCGCCGTTGCTGGTGTTTTCGCGGCCGCTGGTGGTGATGCTGTGGGCGTTGCCGCTGTCAAGGCGACAGGCGCTGGGCCAAGCTGGTGCGAGCCGGCTGGTGGCTACCGCGTGGAGCTGGCTGAGCGCGCCGGTGCCCGCCACGGTGATTCAGGCGACGGCGCTGTGGCTGTGGCATGCGCCTGCCTTGTTCGACCGCGCGCTGGCGAGCGAAAGGTGGCGTGCAGCGCAGCACCTGTCGTTCATCGTTTCCGCGCTGGTGTTCTGGAGCGCGATGATGGGCCGTCGCGGTGGTCAGGCGAGCGCCGGCGCGGGGTGGGCGTTGGCGGCCTTGTGCCCGTTCGCGACGCCGGTGGTATCGAGCGCGCTAGGGGCGCTGATGGCCTTCGCGACCAGCCCCTGGTCTGCCGGCTATGCGCGATTGGGCATAGCCCCGTACGGTCTGACGTCGACCGAGGTCAGCAGTTCGCCGGGCTACTCATGTGGGTGCCGGGCGGGCTCATGCATGCCATCGCGGCGATGGTGCTGGTGCGGACGCTGCTGGCGTCGGCGCGGCCACGATCGGAAGTGGCCGGACCCCCTAGTCTGCGCATCGCGCTGGTGCTGCTCGGCCTGGCGGCGCTGGCGGCGCTGGCGGCGCCGGTATCGGTGTTCGTGATCTACTATCAGGACGATGAGCAGGCGCGGATCACCGCCGAGCAGATTACGGGCGGCCATGATGCGATGGGAAAGCTCGCGATCGACCGGTTTGTTTGCACGAGCTGCCACCAGATCGGCAGGGGATGGGGCGTGGAGGGAATGGTCGGCCCGCCGCTCACAACGTTCACGTGTCTGGCTATGCGGCCTGCAGGCGTAATCGCCGGACGTCAGGTCGCCGTCGCCTGGGTCTGCGTCGGCTGTGCGTCGGTGAAGCGGGCCACCTCGGCTATGACCCGCGGCGTCTCCGGAGAGGCCGGCGCTGCCTGCAATTTGACCTCGTCGCGGAACCGGCCACCGCGATCGTGCCCGCCCCATCTGCGGGTGGTAAGACGGGCGCACACTAGACGAGCCCGTAGACGGCCCTGCATCAAAGGACAGGCGGGATGTGGCTGGTTACGTAATAGTCGTGGTCGAAGCGCGTGGCGGCGTCTCCGGGATAAGTGACGTGCATCGTGATCATCACCGCGCCACTCGGTGTGGTTGAGAGTGCGATCGGTCATGGCCGACCGGTCGCGCTCACCCATGCCCATGTCCACGGCCTCGTCGATGCGGCAGCGCACCGCATCCAGCATAGGCAACCGGCGGCTGGCCGCCTCGGCGGCAGCCGCGGCCAGCACAGGTTCTGCAGACCGAGGCTGGCCTTGCATCCGAGTTCGTAGGTCGCGCGGACGACGTTGGCGTTGTAGGTCTCGTAAGACCGGCTGCCGAATAGCGTGCCCGAGATCAGCCCGAAGAACGTTTCGCGCGCAAGCCGTTCGCCTCGTCAGTATCACGGCCTCGGCCATGGCTTTGACTGCCATGCCTGATCATCATGTTGCAGGCCATCTTAGGGGCGTTGGCGCGGACCAGCATCAGCAGCGCCACCGCCGGTGGCCGCACCTGCACGATCCAGGTCTCCATGGCGTCGCAGGGCGAAAGCAAGGCGCCGCAGGTGGTGCGCCGCAGTTCGGGCGATTGCGGCGGCGCGGTTGTGCGATGTCCGGCCGGCCGGTGCGGGCCCTCCCGACCTTGGCGGCGACAATGCCCCACAGCATCTGAACGCTTGCCTGCCGCCGCCGCCTCGCTACGGGCGGCGGCATGACGCAGGCCGCCGACCACGCCCCCGATCCCGCGCTACTCGCCAAGGCGGGCACGCTCACCGAGGCGCTGCCCTACCTCCAGCGCTACGCGGGCAAGACGTTCGTGGTGAAATATGGCGGCCACGCGATGGGCGCGCCCGATCTCGCAAAGAGCTTCGCCGACGACGTGGTGCTGCTGAAGGCGGTGGGCATCAATCCCGTGGTCGTCCACGGCGGCGGCCCGCAGATCGGATCGATGCTGAAGCGGCTGGGCGTCGAGAGCCGCTTTGTCGACGGCCTGCGCGTGACCGACGCGGAGACCGCGCACATCGCCGAGATGGTGCTCGCGGGATCGATCAACAAGGAGATCGTCGGCTGGATCGGGCAGGCTGGCGGCAAGGCAGTGGGCCTCTCGGGCAAGGACGCGCGGCTGGTGGTGGCCGAGAAGGTCGGCCGCGCCGAGCCCGACCGGTTGCAGGGCATCGAGCGCCACGTCGACCTGGGCTTCGTTGGCGAGCCCGCGCATGTCGACCGCACCATCCTCGACACGCTGTCCGCCTCCGGCTTCATCCCGGTGGTGGCGCCGATCGGCATCGGCGAGGACGGCCACACCTACAACATCAACGCCGACACCATGGCGGGCGCGATCGCCGGCGCGCTGGGCGCGGCGCGCTTCTTCCTGCTCACCGACGTGGCCGGCGTGCTCGACGGCGACAAGCGGCTGATCCCGGAGCTCACCCCCGCCACGGTGGCGCGGCTGCGCGAGAACGGCACGATATCGGGCGGCATGATCCCCAAGGTGGAGACGTGCGTGCGCGCGGTGGAGGCGGGCGTCGACGCCGCCGTGATCCTCGACGGTCGCACGCGCCACGCGCTACTGCTGGAGATCTTCACCCGCGCCGGCGTCGGCACGCTGGTGCGCGCTGGATAGGCCGCCCGCGCTCGGCTAGGGAGCGGGCGAGCGGAGGGTCCGAATGGTCTCGATCTACCAGATATTGCAGCTGCTGCTGAACGTGCTGTTCTGGATCATCATGATCCAGGTGGTGCTGTCCTGGCTGTTCGCGTTCAACGTCATCAACCATCACAACGACTTCGTGCGTCAGCTCGTGCGCGGGTTGGACAGCGTCACCGAGCCGATCTACCGGCCGATCCGCCGCATCCTGCCCGACTTCGGCGGGCTCGATTTCGCGCCGATGGTGGTGCTGTTGCTCATTACCATCCTGCAGCGCATCCTGCTGCCCAACATCTTCGCCTCGCTGCTGGCGCAGAACTACGCGTGACGGCGGAGATCATCGACGGCAAGGCGCACGCGGCGGCGCTTCGCGAACGGGTGGCGGCGGGCGTCGCGGCGTTCCGGGAGCAGGCGGGGCGCGTGCCCGGCCTCGCGGTAGTGCTGGTCGGCGAGGATGCGGCGAGCCAGGTCTACGTCCGCTCCAAGGGGGTGGCGACGGAAGGCGCGGGGATGACGAGCTTCAGCCACCGGCTGCCGGCCGACGCGAGCGAGGAGGTGCTGCTCGCGCTCGTTGCGCGGCTTAACGCCGATCCGGCGGTGGACGGCATCCTCATCCAATTGCCTCTGCCGCCGCAGATCAACGAGGCGCGCGTGATCGCGGCCATCTCTCCCGACAAGGACGTGGACGGCTTCTCGGCGATCAACGTCGGCAGGCTCGCGATCGGCGAGCCCGGCTTCGTGCCCTGCACGCCGCTCGGTTGCGTCATGCTGCTGGAGGATCGGCTGGGCGACCTGTCCGGTCTCGACGCGGTGGTGATCGGGCGATCGAACATCGTCGGCAAGCCGATGGCGATGCTGCTCCTCCAGCGGAACTGCACGGTGACGGTGGCGCACTCACGCACGCGGAACCTGTCCGCGATCGTGCGCGGTGCCGACATCGTGGTGGCGGCGGTGGGCCGCGCCGGCTTCGTGCGCGGCGACTGGCTGAAGTCCGGCGCGACGGTGATCGACGTCGGCATCAACCGGGTGGCTGCCGGCGAGGGCAGGACGCGGCTCGTCGGTGACGTGGCGTTCGAGGAGGCCGGCCAGGTGGCGGGCGCGATCACGCCGGTGCCGGGCGGCGTCGGCCCGATGACGATCGCGGTGCTGATGCGCAACGCACTGGTGGCGGCGCACCGCAACGCCAGCCTGCCCGTTCCGGCCGGCCTGTGACGGCGCGCGGCGTCGGGGCGCGCGGCTGATGCTCTCGCACTTCCTCTCGGCGTTCGTGACGCTGTTCGTGGTGATCGATCCGCCCGGCTGTGCGCCGATCTTCGCGGGGCTGACCGGCGGCGCGTCCGCGCGGCAGCGGCGCGGCATGGCGCTGCGTTCCACCTTCATCGCGGCGCTGATCCTGTTCGCCTTCGCGCTGATCGGCGAGCCTCTGCTCAAGGTGCTCGGCATCAGCCTCGACGCCTTTCGCATCGCGGGCGGCATCATGCTGTTCCTGATCGCGCTGGAGATGGTGTTCGAGAAGCGCACGCAGAAGCGCGAGGAGCGCGCGTCCAAGGTCGCGCATTCCCCGGAGCCGGTGGAGGACATCTCGGTCTTCCCGATGGCGATGCCGATGATCGCGGGGCCTGGCTCGATCGCGTCCGCCATGCTGCTGATGGGGCGCAGCCACGGCCTGACCGAGCATGCCACGGTGCTGGCGGCGCTCGGCGCGGTGCTGATGCTGATGGTGCTGGCGCTGCTCGCGGCGGGGACGATCATGCGCGCGGTGGGGCCGCGGGTGGAGGGCGTCATCACCCGTCTCCTCGGCGTGCTGCTCGCCGCGCTGGCGGCGCAATATGTCGTCGACGGGGTCGGCGGTGCGTTCCGCTAGTCCTGCCGCTTAGCGCCGCACCCGCCACATCCGCCAAGGCGAGCCCTCGGGCAGCGCCACGGGGATCAGCCAAGTCGGCGTCCAGCCGCCCGCGATCTTGGCATAGAAGCCGCCCGGCGCCTCGGCCTGGTAGATGGTCGCTTCCGACAGGTGCGGGCAGACGAGCAGATAGTCCGCGCCGTGTCGCGCCATGATCGCGCGCGCTTCCTCGGGCGTACCCCGCATCGCATGCTCCACGTCAAGGATGGCGCCTGCGTTGCGATGGTACGGGCCCGCGACCGCCCGATGGTGCGTGGTGGCGATCAGGCGGGGCCCGACGTCGATGAAGCTCATCACCGTGCCGGCGGGCTGGAGCGCGACCGGGTGAAGCGCCGGCAGCGTCGGGCAGCGGCGGTTGGCGAGCATCGTCGGATCGGGCTTCTTGGGCTTGCCAGTTTCGGGCGAGACCAGCGCCATCGGCCGCACCAGCCCGCCCGCGCACAGCAGCACCGCCACCGCCAGAGCCGCCCACCGGCCGAGCCCCCAATTGGGCACGTCGGCGCGGACAGCGATCGCCCACGCGGCCCAGGCGAGCGCTGGCACGGCCAGCATCTGCGCCGACGGCGCGGTGCGAAACTGCCAGAACATCAGCGCGGCCGCGAACAGGCCGAACAGCACCGTCGGCAGCCATTCCGCGCCCCGCCTCGTGCCGCGCCTCAGCCACAGCAGCAGCAGGCCCGCCACCGCGCCGAGCGAGGGCAGCACGGCGGCCGGCAGCGCCACGTCGCGCTTGTGCGCGGTGATCGGCCGCGCCTCGCGGACGTGGCTGAGCCACAGCCGGGCCGCTTCGGGTGGCACATTCTCCAGCCGGTGCCCGAAGCATTGCGGGAAGGCGAGCGCGTAGACCGCGATGACGAGTCCGCCCGCCCCCGCGCACAATGCGAGCCGCATCCAGGGCGTCTCCGCCCGCACCAGGCTCAGGCCCGCGAGCAGCAGGCTCGCCAGCACCATCGTCGCGAGCCAGACCGGCGTCAGCGCGTCGCAGCGCATCGTCCAGTTGTCGTTCGAGGCGAAGACGAGGAAGCAGGCGGTCGTCGCGGCCGCCATCGCGAGCCCGTAGGTGCGCATCCGCGCCGCCTCTCGCTCATCCCACACCCAGTGCAGCGCGATCGCGGCGCCTGCGAAAGCGATGTAGGGCAGCATCTCCAGCCCGATCGCCAGCGACAGCGCGGAGGATGCCGCCACGGTCAGCCCCGATCTGCGAGGGTTCGGATCGGAGAGGCCGGCCACCGACACCATCAGCAGCGCGAGCTGCCAGCCATGATGATCGATCCTCAGCGGCGAGTTCATGCCCATGAAGCTCGGCCCGCACAGCAGGATCGCGAGGGCGAAGGGGTAGGCGTGCGGCGATACGAGCCGGCGCACGATCACCGCCGTCGCCGCCATCGCCACGCCCAGCGGCAGCATCGGCGCCACCGCGCAGGCGACACGCCACGCGCCCCACATGCCCACGAACGGCCGTGCGAGGAGGTAGAGGCCGGCGATCGGCAGATCGACCAGCCGCGACCAATGGATGTTGAAGCCGGTGGGCGGATCGAGCTTGTACTGGCGCAGATCGTACCAGCCCTGGCCCCCCAGCCACGCGCGGACCTGCGCCAGCCGCATATTGTCGTCGGTGTCGCCCAGCGCCAGCCAGTGGATCGCGCCCCAGCGCTGCCAGACGAGGACGGCGCAGGTGCCAAGCCAGAAGGCGAGCACGAGCAGGCGCCAGCGCCGATCGATCGACGCGGCGACGCGCGGCGGGAAACGCCGACTCTCCCCTTCATCCAGGTGCAGGTCGAAGGGTGCGTTCATCATTTCCGAATGGATTTGTGGTTCTTGGGCACCCGCTGTATCGCGCTGACGCTCGGGGGCAAGGTGGGTCCGTTGCGCGCCAACATCGTCAGACTGTGGCAGGGGCTGGACGGTGACCATCGCCTGCTGCTGCGCCAGGCGATGCGCTACGGCATCGCCGGGCTTGGCGTCACATTGTTCCAGATCGCCGTCTACAACCTGCTGGCGGGGCCGGTGGAACTGCGTCCGCTCGTCGCCAACACGAGCGCCTACGGGCTGGCGCTGATCGTCGGCTACGGCATCCACAGTCGCTTCAGCTTCGAGGGCCACGGCGCGCGCGACAGCGTGACGCGATCGGCCGCGCGCTTCGTCGCCGCCTCGCTGGTCGGGTTCGCGATCAACAGCTTCTGGGTGTGGAGCTTCACCGCGCGGCTGCACTGGCGGGATTGGACGGCGTCCGTGCCGATGCTGTGCGTGACGCCGGCGATCGGCTTCTGGCTCAACCGGCGTTGGGTATTCGACTGATGCTCTACGATCCCGGCATGCTGCCTTCGGCGCCGCTCGTCACCATCCTCGCGCCCGTCAAGGACGAGGAGGCGGCCGTCGCGCCGTTCGTCGCGCGGGTGAGCCACGTGCTCGACGCGCTGGACGAGCCGCAGGGCTGGGAAATCCTGTTCGTCGACGACGGCAGCCACGACGCGACGCTGGCCGCGATCCTGCTCGCGAATCGGCAGGATGCGAGGGTCCGCTGCATCTCGCTGTCGCGCAACTTCGGCAAGGAAGCGGCGCTGTCGGCGGGGCTCGATCATGCCGCCGGTCAGGTGGTGGTGCCGCTCGACGTCGACCTGCAGGATCCGCCCGAGGTGATCGGCACGATGCTGGCGCGCTGGCGCGAGGGCTATGACGTCGTCTACGGCGTGCGCCGCAGCCGCCTGTCGGACACGCTGCCCAAGCGGTTGACCGCAGACCTCTATTACCGCGCGCACAACTGGCTCTCGACCGACAAGATCCCGGAACATGCCGGCGATTTCCGGTTGCTCGATCGCCGCGTGGTCGACGTGATCCGCCGCATGCCCGAGCGCAACCGCTTCATGAAGGGGCTGTTTGCCTGGGCAGGCTTCCGCCAGGCGGCGGTGGAATATGACCGCGCGCGGCGCGAGCGGGGCGAGACCAAGTTCAACTACTGGCGGCTGTGGACGCTGGCGATCGACGGCATCACCTCGGGCTCGACGGTGCCGCTGCGCGTGTGGAGCTATCTCGGCGCGATCGTCGCCATCGTCTCGCTGGTCTACGCGGCCTATGTGGCGGTTCGCACGATCGCGTTCGGCGGCGACGTGCCGGGCTACCCGTCGCTGATGGTCGCAACGCTGTTCTTCGGCGGCGTGCAGCTCATCTCGCTGGGCGTGCTCGGCGAATATGTCGGGCGCATCCTCGTCGAGACCAAGCACCGCCCGATCTACGTGGTGCGCGAGACGATCGGCGCCGAGCTCCAGCCGATCGCCGCCTGATGGAGCGCGCGATCTTCGATCGCATGGCGGCGATCGACGCGGAGCATTGGTGGTTCGCCGGGCGCCGGCGAATCGTCGGTCACGCGATCGAGCGGTTGGCGCCGGCACTGCCTCGGAAGGCACGCATCCTCGAAGTCGGCTGTGGTACGGGCTCCAACCTCTTGATGCTGCGGAAATATGGTCGCATCGACGCGATCGAGCCCGATCCGCAGGCGCGCCGTCTCGCCTCGTCGCGCGGCGGCATCGAGGTCGCGGGCGGGCTGCTGCCCGACGGCGTCAGGCTGAAGGACCGCAGCTACGACCTGATCGTGCTGCTCGACGTGCTGGAGCATGTCGAGCGCGATCGCGACGCGCTCGCGGTGCTGCGAGCCAAGCTCCGGCCCGGCGGTCGGTTGCTGCTCACCGTGCCCGCTGTGCCCTGGATGTGGAGCGGACACGACGTCGCGCACCACCACAAGCGCCGCTACACCGTCGCGACGCTATGCGGGGTGCTGGCCGGCAGCGGCTACCGCCTCGTCCATATGAGCCACTTCAACACTCTGCTGTTCCCGCTGATCGCCGCGCTGCGACTGTTCCGACCCAACGCGGAGGGCGGCGACGACGCGATGCCGCCCGCTCCGGTGAACGCGTTGCTCGGACGGCTGTTCGCCGCCGAGCGTCACCTCGCGACGCGGATCACGCTGCCGTTCGGCGTGTCGTTGCTGGCGATCGCCGAGCCGTCCTGATTGGCGACGATGCGGTAGAGGATACCGAAGCGCATTCCCTGCCATACCGGCCGCAACCCCGGATCGACCGGCCATTGCGCGCGCGGCATGTCGATCATCCACAGATAGTCGAACGCCGCGCGCGGGAAGCGGGCGAGCGCCACGTCGAGCAGCGGCTCGTTGCGTGCGCGGCAATCCGGGCGGCGCAACAGCTCGGACGGATCGTGGCTGAAGTAGCGGCCCGCCGCGCGATAGCGGATCCGCAACAGTTGCGCGCCCGGCGCCACCCACTGATCGTTGACGAAGCTCTGGCGGCGTACCGTCGCCATCGAGCTCAGATGCTCCATCCGCGTCGTGTACCAGACGGTGCGGCACGGCACCGTCGCCAGCGCCATCACGCGCGCGCCCATCGGCACGTGATCCAATGCCTTGAGCTGCGCCTCGTAGTTGCGCTCGTAGCGCAGGAAGGCGGCGGTCGTGACGGCCACGCGGGCGGAGAAGAACAGCGTCGCGGCCGCCGCCAACGCGGTCGCGACGCGGCGATCGGCGAGCGGCCGCAGCGCCACGATCGCGATCGCCAGCATGTAGGGGACGAGCCGCATGTCGGCATAGGCCGATCCCAACAGCACGCGCGGCAGGCACAGGAAGATGAGCGCCAGCAGGATCGCGGCGACGCCGAGCGCCGGCTCGTAGCGGCGGTGCGGGCGGACGAGACCCGAAAGCCCCACCGCGAAGAGCAGCGCCGCGCCCGCCTTGTCCCACGGCTCGACGCGCTCGCGCAGCACCGAGTAGAGCCAGCGCCACTTGAACGAGAGATTGAACCAGTCGAACGTGCCCGAAGGCGTCTCGCCACGCCGCCAAGGCAGCAGCAGCAGCGCGGGTGGCGCGAGCGGCAACACCGCCAGGAAGGCGCGCCACCCCGCCTCGAACCAGCTGCCGCCCTCGCGCCGCCGCCGCATCATCTCGGCGATCAAGCACAGGATGCCGAGCACGCCCCAGGCGAAGCTGTGCGCCAGCCAGACCAGGAAGCCGACCACCAGGAAGATCGCCGGCCGCCAGCGGATCCAGCCGGTGCGCGCCATGCGCAGCCACGTCGCGAACGCGATCAGCGCGAATGCCATCGCCAACGCGAAGTTGATGAAGCCGAATTGGAAAGGATAGCCATAGGCGAGCGGCAGCGCGAAGATCGCGGTCGCCGGCACGCGGCCGTGGACCTCGCGCGCGACGCCTAGCAGCCCCGCCACCGTCAGCGGCGGGATCGCCAGCACCACCAGCTTCACCGCCGGTTCGAGCCCGATCACCGGCCCCAGCGCCTGCACCAGCAGGTCGCAACCCAGATTGCCGATCACCGCCCAGCGGAAGCTGTACCAGCGGCCGAGCCACGGCGAGGTGCCGATGTCGAGCTGCACGCGATAGCGGCCCATATGGCCCATCAGGTCGGTTAAGGGCGGGATCGGCGGCGCCGCCAGCGGCACGGCGGCGAGCATCATCATCAGGATCGCGAACCACCGCGTCTCCCACCAGATGATCGCGCGCGGGACGGGAACGGGCTCGGCCATGACCATGCCCGCGATAGTCCGCGCGCGAGGCGTCCCGCAAGCATCCAAGGTCTTGCGGATGGCGCTAGCCAGCCGCCGCCTTTGCCGCCAACGATGACGACGGCCGGGTGAGGGTGGTCGCGATGCGTATCGATCGGTTCGACTGGGCGGAGACCCGCCTGCTGGGGCTGGCGGCGGCCCTGGCGTTTGTCGTTGGCGTTGGCTTCAGGCTCTATCACGCCGCGAGCGTTCCGCTGTGGCTCGACGAGGCGTACAGCGCCTACGCCGCCGATCACGGCTTTGCCTTCCTGTGGCGCGAGGTGCCGCGCTACGAAACGCACCCGCCTTTCTACTACTCGCTCGTCCGGCTGTGGTCGTTCGCGACCGGCACGAACCTCGGCGCGCGCCGCGCGCTGGGTATCATCACCGGCGTGGCGGCGGTGCCGCTGGTGGCGTTCGCCGGCGATCGGCTGGCCGCGCTCGCCGGCTGGGATGCGACACGGCGGCGCTGGCTGATCGCGTTCGCGGTGATGCTCGCCGCGCTCCATCCGCTGTCGATCGAGATGGCGAAGCAGGTGCGCCCCTATCCGGTGATGATCGCGGCGTACGCGCTGGCGATGCTCGCGGTGTTGCGGCTCGGTACCGACGCGCGGGATGGCCGGCCGTTCTCGCGATCCTGGCTGACGGCGGCGACGATCGCCGAGGCGGCGCTCCTCTGGCTGCACGCGCTGGGGCCCTTGTTCGGCGGGTCGGTGGCGATCGCGCTGGCGGTGCTGACGCTCCGCCCCGGCATGACGCGGCGGGACCTGCTCGCGCTCGCCGCCACGCAGATCGTGGCCGGGCTGCTCTACCTGCCGGCGCTCCTCATCACGCTGGGGCAGGCGCCGACCTGGACGCAATCGACCTGGTTGCGCTTCCTTCCCTCAACGCTGCCCGATGAGTTCGCGCTGCTCTACGCCAACTGGCATCGCGGCGCGCCGACGCTGGCGCTGCTCGTGGCGCTCGCCGGTTTGGCGATGCTCGCGCGGCGCGGCGGGTGGGGCGCGCGCGCCGCGCTAGCGCTGGCGGTGCTGGCCTTCCTGCCCGCCGCCGCCTCGATCGCGCTATCGGCGACGGTGGCGCCCGTGTTCCTTGTCCGGACGCTCAGCGCGGCGGCGGTGCCGGGCTTCCTGCTGGTCGCCGCCGGTCTCGCCGCGCCCGGCCCGTGGCGGTTCGCGGCGGCGCCGTTCGCGGCCTGCCTCCTCGTCTCCGATCTCGGCGTCGCCTGGGCGCTGGCGCACCGCCCGCCGCTGCAGGACTGGTACGGCACGATCGACTGGCTGAAGCCCCGCTTCCGGCCCGGCGACGTCGTCTGGGCCTATCCCAACGAGGGCGCGCTGCCGCTTGCCGCGGCGCTTCGCGACGAGCACGCCGCGCTATCCGTACGACCGATCCCCGCGCCGGTGCCGGCGTTCGGTTCGGGCGGCTACTTCCCGACGGGCAGCCGCGGCGTCGTGTCGCTCTACCCGCCGCAGATCGCCGCACTGATGGCGACGCCCGCCGCGCGGACGCCGCCGACGATCTGGCTGCTGCGGCTCGGCGCGCTGAGATATGATCCCGGCGATCGCATGGCGCGTGCGCTGGCGGCAGACCGTATGCTGGTCGCCCGCTTCCGATCGGGGCAGATCGACCTTATCGGGCTGCGCAGAGCGTCGGTCGGGGAGGGGATGCAGCGAGCCGGCCGCCTTTCCGAATGATGCGGGCGGAACGCGCCCGCGTCGCCTTCACCGGCGCCAGCATCCCGGCGGGAGAGCGGCCTCGCCACCTTGCGGGCGCTCGTTGGCCTTTGCGAGAGCAGGCGGATGGACGACATCTGCACGCCCGGGGGCGTTCGCTGCCCGTCGCGCGCTCGTCGTGCGTCTTACGATCAGCGCCGCCGCGCGCTGGCACGCACAGCTGATTATATGCACGGCGAACTCGCCTCTTCGTCGGCCTGGAACGGTCCACATGACCGGACTTCGCCGTCAGGCGAGGGCGGTCGCGGCCGCCCTCGCGTCGCGCCTCAGCGACGATAATAATGGCGACCGTAATAATGATGGCGATAGTAGCGGCGGTGATGATGGCCCTTGTTGATGAGGCCGTTATAGGCTGCACCGCCCGCGCCGCCGATCAACGCGCCCGTGCCGACGCTAAGCCCTGGGATCAGCGCACCCGCGACCGCGCCGCCGACGGCGCCGATACCCGCGCCGCGCAGCACGTGCCCGGCGCTCTGCGCGTCCGCCGGAGCGGTGGCGACGGCGGTGGCGAGCCCCATGCCGGTGATCGCGACGACGAACTTGTTCATGATCCATCTCCCTGGTTGCAGCGGCTGTTTTTGACCGTGCGGCCGTGAACCGTAGCTGAGCCGGCCGTTTCAGGCTCGTTCACCTCCCCGAGCCGATCATCCCAGGGTGGCGGCGCCCATAATGCCGCGAGATGGGCCACAAAGGCCTCGACCGCCGGTGCCACGAACGGCGCCTTCGGACGCACCGCGTGGATCGCGACGTCGCACGCGCCCTCCCAATCGGGCAGCAACCGGACGAGCCGGCCCTCAGCAAGCGCGTCGCCCACGTCCCAGGTCGAGCGCAGCGCGATCCCCGCTCCGGCCAGCGCGAGCTCGCGCGCGACTTCGCTGGAATTGGTTCGCACCAGGCTCGTGACGGGCAGCACGACGGCGCCCTCCGGCCCGTCGAGCCGCCACGGCACCTGATTATCGGCGGCGAGCAGGTGGTGTCGGCTGAGCTCCGCGAGCGTCTCGGGGACGCCGTGCGCCGTGAGATAGGCGGGCGCCGCGCAGAGCAACCGCCGATTTGGTGCCAGCATGGTGGAGACGAGCGCGCCCGCCGCCACGCCGATGCGGACGGCGCAGTCGATGCGGCCGCCGATCAGGTCGACGAAGTCGTCGGTGAGGTCGAGCTCCAGGGCGACGGCGGGGTGGCGTACCAGGAAGGCGGCGAGATGCGGCGCCACGTGACGCCGGCCGAAGGATGTCGGCGCGGATACGCGCAGCCGGCCGGCCGGCTCGTCCACCCCGCCCGCGACGCGCGCCTCGGCGGCGTTCGCGGCGGCGAGGATCGCGATCGCCTCGTCGTGGAAGACACGCCCCGCCTCGGTAGTGACCAGCCGGCGCGTGGTGCGGTGGACGAGCCGCGCGCCTAGCCGCGCCTCCAGCCGCGCCAGCCGCTTCGACACCATCGCCGGCGACAGCCCCGCCTGCCGCCCCGCCGCCGAGAGGCTGCCGGTGTAGACGATCGCGGCGAACAGCTCCCAGTCCTCGCCCATCCGTTCTCGATGCGATCAAGTGCTTGTCATATTCAACATCTAATCACAGGCGCGGTTGCCTGCTACGTGCCGCATCCGCACAAGATTAGGCGCTTAGGAGATGATGATGACCGAGCAGATGGTGGATCGCGCCGGGCTGAAGGTCGCGGCGTCGCTGGCCGAGTTCATCGAGGCGCGGGCGCTGCCCGGCACCGGGATCGAGCCCGATGCCTTCTGGGCGGGCGTCGCCGGTGTCTTCGCACGCTTCGCGCCCGAGAATGCGGAGCTGCTGCGCATCCGCGAAGAGATGCAGGCGCGGATAGACGCCTGGCTGGAGGCGCGCGCCGGCCAGCCCTGGGATGCCGGCGCCTACCGGGCGTTCCTCGGCGAGATCGGCTACCTCGTGCCCGAGCCGGCGCCCTTCGCGATCGATCCGCCGCACGTCGACCGCGAGGTGGCGGCGATCGCCGGGCCGCAACTCGTGGTGCCGATCCTCAACGCGCGCTTCCTGCTCAACGCCGCCAACGCGCGCTGGGGCAGCCTGTACGACGCGCTCTACGGCACCGACGCGCTCGGGGTGCCCGCGCCCGCCGGCGAATATGATCGGGCGCGCGGCGCCCAGGTGATCGCGCGCGCCAAGGCGTTCCTCGACGAGGCGCTGCCGCTCGCGTCGGGGAGCTGGGCGGAGCTGACCGGCGAACCGGTGCTCGCCGACCCGTCGCTCGCCGTCGGGCGCTCGACCAAGGGCAGGCTCTACCGGCACAACGGCCTGCACATCGAGGTGGTGTTCGATCGCGAGCACGCCATCGGCCGCGACGATCCCGCCGGCATCGCCGACGTGGTGCTGGAGAGCGCCGTCACCACCATCGCCGACCTGGAGGATTCAATCGCGGCGGTGGACGCCGAGGACAAGGTCGCCGCCTACGCCAACTGGCTCGGACTCATGCAGGGCACGCTGGAGGCGAGCTTCGCCAAGGGCGGGCGCACCGTCACCCGCACGCTGGAGGAGGACCGCCGCTACACCGTGCCGGACGGATCGGAGATCGTGCTGCCCGGCCGCGCGCTCATGTTCGTGCGCAATGTCGGCCACCTGATGACGACGCCAGCCGTGCTGCTGCCCGACGGAGCCCAAGCGCCCGAAGGCATCCTCGACGGCATCGTCACGGCGCTGATCGCGATGCACGATCTCGCCGGCAAGGGCTCCCGCTTCCGCAACAGCCGCGTAGGTTCGGTCTACATCGTCAAGCCCAAGATGCACGGGCCGGAGGAAGCCGGCTTCGCCGACCGGCTGTTCGACGCGATCGAGGACATGCTCGGCCTCTCGCGCCATACGCTGAAGCTGGGGCTGATGGACGAGGAGCGGCGGACGTCCGCCAACCTTGCTGCCTGCATCCACGCCGTCCGCCACCGCATCGTGTTCGTCAATACGGGCTTCCTCGATCGTACCGGGGACGAGATCCACACCTCGATGCGCGCGGGGCCGATGATCCCCAAGGGCGAGATGAAGGCCAGCGCTTGGATCCAGGCGTACGAGGAACGCAACGTGCTGATCGGCTTGGCCGCCGGCTTTGCGGGGCGGGCGCAAATCGGCAAGGGCATGTGGGCGGCGCCCGATCGGATGGCGGACATGCTGGAGCAGAAGATCGGCCATCCGCGCACCGGCGCCACCACCGCCTGGGTGCCGTCGCCCACCGCCGCGACGCTGCACGCGCTCCACTACCACGCGGTCGACGTCCACGCCCGACAGGCGGAGCGGGCGGGGGAGGCGGTGCCGGGTCTCGGCGGGCTGCTGACGGTGCCGCTCGCGGCCGGGCGCAACTGGACGCCCGACCAGGTGCGGGCCGAGCTCGACAACAATGCGCAAGGCATCCTCGGCTATGTCGTGCGCTGGGTCGACCAGGGCGTCGGCTGTTCCAAGGTGCCCGACATCCACGATGTCGGCCTGATGGAGGATCGCGCGACGCTGCGCATCTCCTCGCAGGCCATGGCGAACTGGCTGCTCCACGGCGTCGCGACCGCCGACGAGATCGACGCCGCGCTGGTGCGGATGGCGGCCAAGGTCGACGCGCAGAACGCCGGCGACCCGCTCTACCGGCCGATGGCGGGCCGCGAGCGCGAGAGCCTCGCCTTCCGGGCGGCACGCGCGCTGGTGTTTGAGGGCGCGGGCCAGCCGAGCGGCTATACCGAGCCGTTGCTCCACCGCTTCCGCGCCGAGGCCAAGGCGGCCGCATAGCCGCACCGGCCGCGTGCCCGGCGACGGCGGCGCTTACGCCTGAGCGGCGTGCCGCGCCTCCACCGCATCCCAGATGAGCGCGGCGGTATCGGTGCCGTTGAACGCGTCGATCGCCACGATCCCGGTTGGCGAAGTGACGTTGATCTCGGTGAGGTGGCCGGCGATCACGTCGATGCCCACGAACACCAGCCCGCGCCGCGCGAGCTCCGGCCCGAGCGCGGCGCAGATCTCCTCCTCGCGTGGCGTCAGCTCGGTACGCGCGCCTGATCCGCCGACCGCCAGGTTGGAGCGGATCTCCCCCTTCTTCGGCAGGCGGTTGACCGCGCCGGCAGGCTTGCCGTCGACCAGCACGATGCGCTTGTCGCCCAGCGCCACGTCGGGCAGGAACGCCTGCACCATGAACGGCTCGCGCCAGACCTGGCCGAACAGCTCGGTCAGCGCCGCCAGGTTGGCGTCGGTGCGGCCGACGTGGAAGACCGCCGAGCCGGCGTTGCCGTAGAGCGGCTTCACCACCACCTCGCCGTGCGTCGCGTGGAAGGCGCGCGCCTCGTCGAGCGAGCGGGTGATGAGCGTCGGCGGCATGAACTCCGCATAGTCGAGCACGAACAGCTTCTCGGGCGCGTTGCGGACGGCGGCGGGATCGTTGACCACCAGCGCGCTCCCCGCCAGCCGTTCGAGCAGGTGGGTAGCGGTAATGTAGGCGAGGTCGAAGGGCGGATCCTGCCGCATCAGCACGACGTCGACGTCCGCGCCGAGATCGAGCATGGCGCGCTCGCCGAAGCGGAAGTGGCCGCCCTCGCGCCGCTCCACGGTCACCGGATGCGCGGGCGCGAAGACGCGGCCGTCGTGATAGGAGAGATCGGCAGCCTCATAGTGCCAGAGCCTGTGCCCGCGCGCCTGCGCCGACAGCATTAGCGCGAACGTGCTGTCGCCAGCGATCTTGATACCCTCCATCGGGTCCATCTGGAAGGCGATGGTGAGCGACACGGGCTGGTCTCCTCCTCGGGTGAACGCGATGTAGGGCCTGAACGTCAGCCCAGCCACACATTCTCCAGGTGGCGCGGCGCGCGGCCCGGGGCGATCAGTACGGCGTCGATCCGTACGTCTTCGCCCGATGCCGCGAACCGCGGGATGAGCGCCTCCGCCGCCGCCGCGACGCGCGCGAGCCGCCGCTCGTCGAGCGCGAGGTCGAGCGCCGCCGCCGTCGCACGCGCTTTCACCTCGACAAAGGCGACCACGCCGTCCCGGCGCGCCACAAGATCGACCTCGCCGGCCTTTGTCCGCACCCGCTCGGCGAGGATCGTCCAGCCGCGTTCGGCGAGGTAGCGGGCGGCGATCGCCTCCGCCTGCCGGCCGATCGCGTCGGCGGTCATCGCGCCTTCAGGGCGAGCGCGCGCGCGTAGAGCTCCGCGCGCGGCACGCCCGTCGCCCGGGCGACCTCACCCGCCGCCTTCGCCGCCGGCATCCGTTCGAGCGCGGCGGCGAGCATCGCGTCGACGTCGCCGGCTTGCGGAGCCGCGTCGGGTGGGCCGACCACGATCACGATCTCGCCGCGCGGCGGCGCGTCGGCGTAGCGGACGGCGAGTTCGCCGAGCGTGCCCGTGACGCACTCCTCGAACGCCTTGGAGACCTCGCGCGCCACCGCCGCCGGCCGCTCGCCCAGTTCCGCCGTGAGCGCGGCGAGCGTCGCGCCGAGTCGCGGCCCGCTCTCGTACAGGACGAGGCTGGCGCGGATCGCGGCGACCTCGGCGATCGCATCGGCGCGCGCTTTCTCCTTGGAAGGCAGGAAGCCCAGGAACAGGAAGCGGTCCGTCGGCAGCCCGGCGAGCGTCAACGCGGCGACGGCGGCGCACGGCCCCGGCAGGGTGACGATGTGCCGCCCCGCCGCCCGCGCCGCGCGGACCAGCTTGAAGCCGGGATCGGAGATAAGCGGCGTTCCCGCGTCAGAAACGAGCACCACCGCCTGCGTGCCGGCGCGCGCCACCAAGTCGTCGCGGGCCGCCTTGTCGCTGTGATCGTGATAGGGACGCATCGGCACGCGCGCGCCGACGTGGCGCAGCAGCTTGGCCGTCACCCGCGTGTCCTCGCACGCGACGAGATCGGCGCGCGACAGGATATCGGCGGCGCGGGGCGAGAGGTCGCCGAGATTGCCGATCGGCGTCGCGACGATATACAGCCCCGGATCGAGGGGAACGGCCATGAGGGGCGCCATGCCAGAGACCAAGCGGTGCCAGCAACCGGTACGCCATCGCGGCACCGCGTGGGCGGCCACTCTCGCCCTCCTGCTCGGTGGCTGCTCGACGATCGTGCCGCGCGCCGCCGGACCGGGCGCCGTGCCGCCGCCGCCGCCGGTGGAGCGCGGCACGCAGGCGGCGCCGCAGGAGGCGCCACGCGATCGCGTGGCGGTGCTGGCGCCGCTCACCGGACCCAATGCCGGGCTCGGCCAGTCGATCGCCAATGCCGCCGGCATGGCGCTGATCGATACGGGCGGCGCGGGGCTGCGCATCACCACCTACGATACCGCGCCGGGCGCGGCGGCGGCCGCACAGCGCGCGCTGGCCGAGGGCAACAAACTGATCCTCGGGCCGCTGCTCGCGGACGAGGTGCGCCAGGTGGCGCCCGTCGCGCAGGCCGCGCACGTGCCGGTGTTGAGCTTCTCCAACGATATCGACGTCGCCGGGCACG
This sequence comes from Sphingomonas sp., assembly GCF_965200105.1. Taxonomy (GTDB): domain Bacteria; phylum Pseudomonadota; class Alphaproteobacteria; order Sphingomonadales; family Sphingomonadaceae; genus Solisphingomonas. The sequence continues at coordinate 801,521 of NZ_CBDATN010000002.1, read as the reverse complement.
GCGTCTACCTGCTCGGCTTCGCGCCCGCCCAGTCGATCGAGCGCGTGGTCGCTTATGCCGCCTCGCGCGGGCTGAAGCGCATCGCGGCGCTGGTGCCCAACGGGCTCTACGGCCGCCGGGCGTCGAACGCGCTGCTTCACGCCGCCGATCAAGCCGGCGCCTCAGTGGTCTCGATGCAATCGTACGATCGCAGCCCGGCGAGCCTGGCGGCGGCGGTGAAGAAGCTCGGGCCGGCGGCCGGCTACGACGCGCTGCTGGTGGCGGACAGCGGCCGGATCGCGCTGGTCGCGGCGCCGCTGGTGCGGCGCTCGGGCTCCACCGCGCGGCTGCTCGGCACCGAGCTTTGGAACACCGAGCCCACGCTCGCGGCGTCGAAGCCGATGCAGGGCGCCTGGTTCGCCGCCGTCCCCGATCGGCTCTACGCGCAGTTCGCCGCCAAGTACCGCGCTCGCTTTGGCAAGGGACCGTACCGGCTCGCCTCGCTCGGTTATGATTCGGTGCTGCTCGCCTCGCGCATCGCGGCGGACTGGAAGCCGGGATCGGACTTTCCCGAGGAGCGGCTGGCCGACAAGGGCGGCTTCGCCGGCATCGACGGCGCCTTCCGCTTCAACGAGCGCAACGTCGCCGAGCGGATGCTCGACGTGAAGCAGGTGGGGGCGGGCGGCGTCACCATCGTCTCGCCCGCCGCCGGCGGGTTCGGCGGCTAGCGAGCGTCTTCCCCGCTCCCGCTACAGCAGCTTGTCAATCGTGATCGGCAGGTCGCGCTGGCGCTTGCCCGTCGCGTGGAAGATCGCGTTGGCGACGGCGGCCGCCGTGCCGACGATGCCGATCTCGCCCAGCCCCTTGATGCCGACGGGGTTCACCTCGCGGTCTGGCTCGTCCACGAAGATGACCTCGATGTCGTAAATGTCGGCGTGGGCGGGGACGTGATATTCGGCGAGATTATGGTTCATGTAGCGGCCGAGACGGTGATCGATCATCGTTTCCTCGTGCAGCGCCATGCCGATCCCCATGACGACACCGCCCAGGATTTGGCTGCGCGCGGTCTTGGGGTTGATGATGCGGCCCGCCGCCACCGCCGCCGTCACGCGGGTGACGCGCACCTGGCCCAGCTCCTCGTCCACCTTCACCTCGGCGAATACTGCCTGGTGCGTCAGCTTGGCCTTGTCGGACTGGACGAGCTTGGCGGGCGGCCGCTCCTCAACGCCGATCGCGTCGGTGCCGGAGGCGCGGACGATGTCCTCGACCGCCACGACGCGCGTCGGATCGTCGATGCGGCGGACGAGGCCGCCCGCGAACTCGACCTGATCGAGCTTCGGCGAATCGAGTGGATCGAACTCCATCCGCGCCGCCGCGGCGACCAGCTTGGCCTTTAGCGAGCGGCACGCGATCTGGAGCGCGGTGGTGATCGATGCCGCGCCCCAGCTCCCGCCCTCGACTGGCGCCTTGGGCAGGTCGCTGTCGCCGAGCCTCGCGTCGATGCGATCGACGGGCAGGCCCATCTCCTCCGACGCGACCTGGGTCATGATCGTATAGGTGCCGGTGCCGATATCGGCCGACGCTGTCGCGACCTCCAGCCGCCCGTCGGCGTGAAGCTTCGCGCGCAGCGTGTGCGGCTGGTATAGCGTCTCCCAAGCGCCCGTCGCCATACCCCAGCCGACGAGCTCTCGCCCTTCGCGCATCGAGCGGGGCTCCTGGCTGCGTCGCGCCCACCCGAAGGCGTCGGCGCCCTGATTGTATGCCGCTCGCAGCGCCTTGGAGGTATATTCCTTGTCCTCGATCTCGTCCTTCGTCGAATAGTTACGCAGCCGCAGTTCGAGCGGATCGATGCCGACTTCGTACGCGAGCTCGTCCATCGCGATCTCGAACAGGTTCATCGCGGTGGCGGCGCCGGGCGCCCGCATCGGGCCGGGCGTATAGGTGTCGAGCGGCGTGATCTTGTAATTGATCAGAGCATTGTCGCAGCGATAGACGCGCGGCCCCCAATCGGCGACGGCCTCCGCATTTTCCTCGAAGCGCGAGGTGACGCCCAGGCACTCGGACTTGATCGCCTGGAGATGCCCTTCGGCGTCGGCGCCGAGCGCGATGTCGTAGATGACCTGCGGCCGGTATTGGAGCGAGAAGGTCTGCTGGCGCGCGAGCACGATCTTGACGGGTCGCCCGACCGCCTTCGCCGAGAGCGCCGCGAGGAAGAGCTGATATTGCGGGCGCAGACCGCCACCGAAGCCACCGCCCATATACGGAGCGACGACGCGCACCTGCGCGGTCTTCAGGCCGAAGATGCCGGCCAGCCACGCCTGCGGGTTCTGCGCCCCCTGCGTCTTGTCGTGGACGAGTAGAGAGCCGTCAGCCTGCCAGATCGCGGTGGCGGCGTGCGGTTCCATGGCGTTGTGGTGCTCGGTGGCGATCGTGTAGGCGCCGTAGACCTTCACCGGGGCCTTGCGGTAGGCGCCGACCGCGTCGCCGCGCGACGGCACCGGCTTGTACGGCCCGGTTTTGCCGGGGTGATACGCCTCGTTGCCGTTGGCGGCGATGTCGGTCATCGGGGTCTCGGCGTCATAGGCGATCTTCACCATCCTGGCGGCGGCGCGCGCCGCCTCGAACGTCTCGGCGACGACCACCGCGACCGGCTGCTGCGAGAAGGCGACCGCCGCGTCGAGGAGCGGCTTGAAATGCTCTCCGTTGGGCGCGACCTGATCGTTCCAGGCCTTGTTGGCGGCGACGAAATCGGGCCGCTTCTCGTGAGTTAAGACGGCGATCACGCCCGGCTGCGCCTCGGCGGTGCCCGCATCGATCGACACGATGCGACCACGCGCAATCTCGGATGAGACGACGACGCCATAGGTGAGGCCTTCCACCGGAAAGTCCGCCGCGTAGGGCGCGCGCCCGGTGGTCTTAAGCCGACCGTCCACGCGGCTCAGCGGATCGCCGATACGGCTGGTGGGTGATGCGGGCTGTGTGGCCATGCCGATGCTCCTGTCAGGCGATGCGCTTGTCGGCGATGGTCTGCGGCGTGCCGGCGACCGCCTGGCCGAGCGCGCGCACAATCGCGCGGCGCGCGAGATCGATCTTGAAGTCGTTGCCGCCCTGGCCGACCGCGCCTTGAAGGAGGCGATCGGCAACATGCGAGAACAGTTCGGGCGAGGCGGCCTCGCCGGCGAGCAGCGCCTCCGCCTCTGGCACGCGCCACGGCTTGTGCGCGACGCCGCCGAGCGCGATCCGCGCCTCGACGATCCGCTCGCCTTCCATGCGTAAGGCCGCGGCGACGGAGACGAGCGCGAAGGCATAGGACAGACGATCGCGTAGCTTCAGGTAAGTCCAGTGATCGCCGCATTCGAACGGATCGACGTCGATGGCGGTGACGATCTCACCGGGCTGCAACATGGTATCGCGCGTGGGATCGTCGCCCGGCAGGCGGTGATAATCGGCGAACGCGACGAAGCGCTCGCCATCCGGTCCGTGCAGCTTCACGCGCGCGTCGAGCGCCGCCAGCGCCACGCACATGTCGGACGGGTGGGTGGCGATGCACTGGTCGGAAGCGCCGAGAATCGCGTGGATGCGGTTGATCCCGCCGATCGCTCCGCAGCCGGAGCCGGGCGCGCGCTTGTTGCAGGCGGTCGCGACGTCGTAGAAATAGTAGCACCGCGTGCGCTGGTTGAGGTTGCCGCCGTTGGTCGCCGCGTTCCTGAGCTGCGGCGAGGCACCCGCCAGGATCGCGCGGGCGAGGAGCGGAAAGCGCGCCTCGACGCGCTCGTCCCAGGCGGTGGTCGAGTTAGGCACCAGCGCGCCGAGGCTGAGCCCGCCACCCTCCGTCTCGCGGATCTCGTCGAGCGGCAGGCGCTTCAAGTCGACGAGGATGGTCGGCGTCTCGGCGCCTTCCTTCATCAGGTCGACGAGGTTGGTGCCGCCCGCCACCGCCTTCGCACCGGGCTGGGCGAGGATGCGGGCGGCGTCGGCGATCGTGCCGGGGCGGGCATAGCCGAAGCGGTTCACGCCGCGTCCTCCTGGCGCATCACGTCCTCGATGGCGTCCGCGATGTTCACGTAGGCGCCGCAGCGGCAGAGATTGCCGCTCATCAGCTCGCGGATCTTGTCGCGAGTGTCGGCCTTGCCTTCGGAGAGGAGGCCTGCGGCCGAGCAGATCTGACCCGGCGTGCAGAAGCCGCACTGAAAGGCGTCATGATCGATGAACGCCTGCTGGAGCGGGTGAAGCGCATCGGGCGTGCCCAGTCCCTCGATAGTGGTCACCTCTGCCCCGTCGAGCGTCACGGCGAGCTTGAGACACGAGTTCATCCGCCGTCCGTCGATCAACACGGTGCAGGCGCCGCACTGCCCGTGATCGCAGCCCTTCTTGGTGCCGGTCAGGCCCATCCGCTCGCGCATCAGGTCGAGCAGCGTCACCCAGGAGTCGATCATCAACTCGTGCCGCTCACCGTTGATCGTGAGCTGCGTCGGCACCGCGCCGTCGACGATTGCGGCCGCCTCTTCGATGATCGTCGTCGCCATGCCGCCCTCCCTGGGTTCTGCGGTGAAGCGCGGGGAGAGGCGAAGCGTTCCCGCTAGATCGCCACGCGCCGCGTGAGCAGGATGCGGGCCTGGGCGGCAACTTGCGCCAGCATCGCGGGCGACGCCTGCGGCGCGGTGCGCGCGCGCGCGACAAGCCGCTCGAAGCGCTCGACGCGTACGCGATGCTGCGCCAGCCAGCGCTCGACGGCCACGGCAGGGCCCGCGCTGCCGGACTGCGCGAGAAAGTCGAGGCGAAGCTGCTCGAAGTCGCGCGACAGGCCGGCGAGGAGCAGCCGCTCCCACGGATCGGCGGTGGGCACGCGCAGCGCCGCGGCCTTCGCCCAATCGAGGCCCAGCGCCTCGCCGAGGCGGGTGTAGGCGGCGGACAGCTCGACCTCGTCCCAGCTTTCGCGAGCGGAGAGCGTAGCGGCGGCGATCGCGCCGTCCAGCTCGAACAAGCGGACGAGGCGCGTCGCGAGCGTCTCCGGGGCGCCGGCATCGGCCAGCTCGGCGGCGATCCGTTGGGCCTCGCCACGCACCTGGGGCTTCAACAGTTCGTCCAGCCGAGCGCCGAGCCGCGCCACGCCGGGGCCGAGCGCCCGCGCCGCCGCGCCCGGCAAGGCGCGGCGGTCGACGACGCGCAGCAGGTCCGCCAGGTGGAGGCGGACGATGCGCGCCGCCATCTCGAGCAGCGCCAGTCGGCCGGTCTCGGGCATGGCCGTAGCCTCGATCTCGGCGAACAATGCGGTGAGGCCGAAGATCGCGTCGCAGGCGAGATAGCCGCCGGCTACGCGGGCGAGGCTGACGCCCTCCTCCTCCGACAGCTCGAAGGGTGCTGTGAGACCGAGCCTGTTGACCACCATGTTAGCCACGCGCGTGGCGATGATCTCGGCGCGCAGACGGTGCGCCTCGATGGCGGCACGATGGGTCTCGCGCATGGCGGCGGGAAAGTTGCCGACCAGGATCGGCGTCAGCGAAGGATCCGAGGGGATCGGAGAGCGCTCGATCGCCGCCTGGAGCGCGAGCTTGGCGTGGCTGAGGATTACCGCCAGCTCGGGTCGCGTCAGGCCGTGGCCGTCGGCCCCGCGGCGGCCGAGCTGGTCGTTTCCGGCCAGCCCCTCCACCTTACGATCGAGCCGCCCTTCGGCGACCAACATGTCGATCACCGCGGCCTGAGCGGGCAGCGCGCCGGCGCCGCCGCGCTCCGCCATCGACAGCGCCAGCGTCTGGAGGCGATTGTCTTCCAGCACCTGTCCCGCGACGTCCTCGGTCATCGAGCCGAGCAGCGCGTTCCTGTCGTCGAACGAGAGCGTGCCCGCCATCATCTCGGCGTTGAGCGCGATCTTGATGTTGACTTCGTTGTCCGAGCAGTCGACGCCCGCCGAGTTGTCGATGAAGTCGGTGTTGATGCGCCCGCCGCCCAGCGCGAACTCGATGCGCCCGGCCTGTGTGGTCGACAGGTTCGCGCCCTCGCCGATCACCCGTGCGCGAACGTCTCGTGCGTCGACGCGGTTGGCGTCGTTGGCGGGATCGCCGGCGTCGGCCTGCGACTGCGACGCGGCCTTGATGTAGGTGCCGATCCCGCCGAACCAGAGCAGATCGACGGGCGCCTTGAGGATCGCTAGAATCAGCGCGGAAGGCTCGTAGGTGCCGGGCTCGACGCCGATCGCGGCAGCGGCCTCCGGCGACAGCGGGATCTGCTTCTGCGCGCGCGCGAACACGCCGCCGCCCGCCGAGATCAACGACGCGTCATAATCAGCCCAGGACGAGGAGGGCAGCGCGAACAGCCGCGCCCGCTCCGCCCAGGACGCGGCCGGGTCCGGTGCGGGATCGAGGAAGATGTGGCGGTGGTCGAACGCCGCCACCAGCTTGAGCGACTTCGACAGCAGCATGCCGTTGCCGAACACGTCGCCCGACATGTCGCCGCATCCCGCGACCGTAACGGCGTCGGCATCCACGACGACGCCCATCTCGGCGAAGTGGCGCGTCACGGATACCCAGGCGCCGCGCGCGGTGATGCCCATCGCCTTGTGGTCGTAGCCGTGGCTGCCACCGCTGGCGAAGGCGTCGCCCAGCCAGAAGCCGCGCTCGACGGCGATGGCGTTGGCAGTATCGGAGAAGGTGGCGGTGCCCTTGTCGGCGGCGACGACGAAATAGGGGTCCTCGCCGTCCAGCACCGTCACGCCGTCCGGATGAACGATCCGCCCGTCCACGATATTGTCGGTGACGGAGAGCAGCGTGCGTATGAACAGCTTGTAGCTCTCGGTGCCCTCCGCCAGCCACGCGGCGCGGTCGGCGGGCGGGGGGAGCTGCTTGGCGTAGAAGCCGCCCTTGGCGCCGGTGGGCACGATCACCGCGTTCTTGACGACCTGCGCCTTCATCAGGCCGAGGATCTCGGTACGGAAATCGTCGCGCCGGTCGGACCAGCGGAGACCGCCGCGCGCGACGGGGCCGCCGCGCAGGTGGATGCCTTCGACGCGGGGCGAGTAGACCCAGATCTCGCGGTAGGGGACGGGGGCGGGGAGGCCGGGCACGCGCGCGCTGTCGAGCTTGAAGGCGAGCGCCTGTTCGCCGGCGGGCGCGAAGGCGTTGGTGCGCAGGATCGCGTCGACAAGCCCGAGCATGCGGCGCAGGATGCGATCGTCGTCGATCGCGGCGACCGCCACCAGCGCCTCCTCGATGCGCGCGCGCGCGGCCTCCGCCTCCGCCTCGTCGCGCGCGGTCGGATCGTGGCGGGCGGCGAAGAGATCGACGAGACCGTGTGTCACCTCCTGCGCGCGGGCAAGCGCGTCGGCGGCGGTGGCGAGGCCGTAGGGCAGGCCGGCCTGCCGCAGGTAGCGGAACCAGGCGCGCAGCCATACCACCTCGCGCGGGCCAAGTCCGATGCCGACGATCAGGCGGTTGAAGCCGTCATTCTCGGCGCGGCCGGCGAGCACGGCGGCGATCGCATCGCCTGCGACGTCGCCGCGCGCGAGCAGCGCCTCCCCGCTGCCCGCAGGCGCGCCAAGCAGGAACTCCTGCACGTGGCCGAGCGCGCCGCCCTCCACCGGCGTCGAGCGCTCCTCGACCACGACGAAGCCGAAATCCTCGAGCACCGGCACGACGTCTGACAAGGGGACGAGGCCGCCGGCGTTGACAATTTTGAGGCGCAACGCATCCGCGCTGCCCACGGCGGAGGGCAGCAGGCGCACGCCGCGCGCACCCTCGTCCAGGCCGGAGAGCGCGACGATGTCGTCGGCGGCCTCGCTGGCATCGACCGCCTCGCGATAGCCGCGCGGGAAGCCGCCGCCGTGGCTGAGCACCAGTCGCGCCGCCCGCGCCGCGCCGACGCGCGCGGTGAGCGCCGCCTCGATCGCCGGCGCCCAGCCACGCAGCATCTCGGCGAGGCGCGCGTCGAGCATGTCGGTCTCGTCACGGTCCGGTTCCGCGCCCGCGATCGTATAGCGCAGCAGCGCAAGGCCGCCCTCCAGCTCCACCGCCGCGTCGCCGACCTCGCCGCCCGTGGCCTCGCCCAGCATCCGCGCCACCGCCGCCTGCCGGCGCATCGAGAAATCCTCGCGCAGCAGCCACACGAAGGCGAACAGGTGTCGCCCGATCCCGTCCTCGAGCAACAGCAGCCGCGAACGCGGGCGATCGGCCAGCGACATGGCGGTGAGCGCGAGGCGCTTCATGTCCTCCGCCGGCAGCGCGACGAGGAGGTCGTGGGGCAGTATGTGGAGAACGTGGCGCAGCGCCTTGCCGGCATGGCTGGCGGGCGGGAAGCCGAGTTGCTCCTCCAGCAGCGCGAGGCGCCGGCGCAGCACCGGCACGCGCTCGGGTCGCGAGGCCAGGGCGCCCGACGTCCAGAGGCCGAGATGGACGTCGAGCCCGGTGACGGCCCCGCCCTCGCGAACCGGGATCAGGAGGAGGTCGACCGCGGCGCGGCGGTGGACGGTGGCGATGCGCGTCGACTTGACGAGCAGCGGCGCCTCGCCGCCGTGCGCGAACCAGGCGATCGCAGCGGCGCGCAGCTCCGCGTCGCACGCCGGCGCGGCATCCGCGCGACAGAGCCCGAGCGGCCGCGAGACGCTGCCGTCCGCGCCCTCGCGCACCGAGCCGAGCAGCGTCAGGTTGCCGTCGAGGAACCAGCGGATCAGCGCCGCCCCCTCACCGTCGGGCATGGTCGCGCCGGCGTCGCGCAGCGCCTGCTGCATCGCCCCCCAGTCGGTCACGGCGGCGCGGACGTCGGCCAGCACGCGTTCGATGTCGGCGGCGAGCAGCCGACGGTCGCGCGCGTCGGCGCGCTCGATCTCCAGGTAGATGATCGACTCGCGTCGCTCGCCCTCGGTCGCGACGGGCAGCAGTTCGAGGAGGAAGCCGTCAGGATCGCGACGCGCGGCGACGATCGGGTGAAGCAGCCGCTCCACCGACAGGCCGCGCGCCGCGATCGCGGCGGCGACCGAGTCGACGAGGAACGGCATGTCGTCGTTGACGATCGCCATGCGCATCGTCCGTCGCCCGCCGCCATCGCTTCCGGAGCCCGACTCCAGCGCGATCGCGGCCTCTCCGGGCGAACGCCGCGCTGCGACCTTCGCGACGAACGAGGCGGCTTCGTCGCGCGCCTGCGTGTCGAAGCCGTCGGTCTCGCCGGGCAGCGCGCCTTCGGTAAGCAGCGCCGCGATCGCGGCCCCGCCTTCGTCCAACATCGCTGCCGCCATCGCTTCGCTCCCGTCGCGCGGCCAAGCCTTCGCGCCGACCGCAATGCGGCGGCTATGCGCCGGGTTGCCGAGGGGCTCAAGTCTGCCGCCGCGATGGCCGTCACCCTGCCGGAAGGCTTTTACCGGCATAATTTCCTGGGAAGTAGGAGCTTGCCACCCGTCGTGGGCCAACGGGAGCGGCGACAAGGTCGATCACCCCGTAGAACAAGCGCGACGGAAATATCCTCTCCTGGGTTCGGCTCGCCGGCACCCTGGATCTGACTTGAGATGCCCGACCTGTGGCAAGGCCGGGGCAGGCTGGAGATCAGGATCGCTGACCGCCCTCGTCATCGGGGCCGCCCGATTGCGACCCGATGCCGCCGGTTTCGCGTTCTCGCGCCTGCGCCTTCCGGCGGTGAAGGTTGGCGCGTAGCGCCTCGGCCAGCCTTGCCTCGCGGTCCGATTGATCCTTGCTCACACCGTCCACCCTATGCCGCGCGGGTTGACGCCGTGCTACCCTTTCTCCATAGCCCGCGGCTGCCCGCCGCCGGCCCGCCGGCCGCACGCAAGGGGCTGCCGTAGCTCAGTGGTAGAGCGCATCCTTGGTAAGGCTGAGGTCGTGAGTTCAATCCTCACCGGCAGCACCAGTCATCCTTCAAGAGCAACGACTTGAATTTTGCCTTCGGGCGACCGGCACGTTGGGATTGCCTGGAAGCGCATGGGAGATGTGCTGACGGTCCGGGCAGTGGCCCGCGTGATTTTCTTCGCCTGATCTCCGGTGGGCATTTGCCGATCGCAGCACGGGCGGCGGTGGTCCGGAACCGGTCGTTCGGAACTCTGCCACGGCTCCCCAGAAACAGATGCCTGCTCATCGAAACTATCGCAGCTAGGCCACGCGCAACTCGTTGCTTTGTCGCAGGATGGCGAAGTCCGCGCACGCCGCCGGTCGCGGGAGATGATGAATGCCTGCGGCGCTGCCAGGCGGCAATCCGCTCATCCCGTTGTCCAGATACCCCGTGCCATCTCGAAGCAAACCTGTTAGCTCGGAACGCTAAATGATCCTGGGAGCATGGTATGGAGCTCGAGCCGTTTAGGTTGAACATCCCCCAGCAGCGGCTCGACGAGATGAACCGGCGGCTGATGGCCGTCGAATGGCCGGGTGATTTCGGCAATGCTGATTGGCGCTATGGTGTCGAGCAGGAATGGCTGCGCGGAATGGCATCCTACTGGGCCACTGAGTTCGATTGGCGCGCGCAGGAAGCCGCGATGAACGCCTTCCCTCACTATCGCGTCGAAATCGACGGCGTGCCGATCCACTTCATTCACTTGCGCTCCGGGCGTGCCGATGCGGTTCCGATCATACTCACCCATGGCTGGCCATGGACATTCTGGGATTGGGCTAAGCTGATCGAGCCGCTCTCGCGAGGCACGTCCGGGTGCCCGCCGTTCGACGTAATCGTCCCGTCGCTACCGGGCTTCGGCTTCTCCTCGCCGCTGCGCACGACCGGGCTAAACGTCCGCGCGATCGCGAAGCTGTGGGTGCGGCTTATGAGCGACGTGCTCGGCTACCAACGCTTTTGCGCCGCTGGCGGCGATTGGGGCGCGCTGATTACGGCGGAGCTGGGCCACGCGCATCCCGAACGGCTTCTCGCCGCGCACTTCACGTTGGTGGCGTTCCCCGGGATGGATGTCCTCGCGATCGAGAAGGACGATTATGCGGCGGATGAGCAGTGGATGCTCGATCGCAACCGTGAGGCGCTGCCGTCGGTTGTGAGCCATGTCGCGGTCCAGGCGTCCGACCCGCAGACGCTCGCCTATGCGCTGGCCGACTCGCCTATCGGTACTGCCGCCTGGCTGTGGGAACGCCGTCGTGCCTGGAGCGACTGCGACGGCGACATCGTCGCCTCGCAGGGGCGGGATTTCCTCTGCACGACCGCATCCCTCTACTGGCTGACAAACACCATCGGCAGCTCCTTTAGAATCTACAAGGAGTCCTTGAAAAGCGTCGACGGGATGCTCGTCATGGACTGGCCGTTACTGAACGATCGGCTGCCGTTCATTCCGGTGCCAACTGGAGTGGCGGTGGCGCCCAAGGAAGTGGCGCTGAAGCCCCGCTCTGTCTTCGAGAAGCGCAGCGATCTTCGACGCTGGCACGTGATGGAGAGGGGCGGGCACTTCCTTCCGGCCGAAGATCCCGAGGCGCTCGTGCGCGAGTATCAGATCTTCTTCGGGGAGGTTCTCGCCGATGGCAGGACCCGCACGCCGACTTGACGGGCGAGCGTGGTCATCGCTTCGCGGCGGGTGTCGGCATCCTCCAGAAGCCCGGTCACGGAGCGGCCGAGCTTGTCGCGGAAGCTGTCCCGCTTACGTGCGGCGGGTTGGGCCGCTATCCAGAAGGTGCGGCGTAGACGCCCGTTGTTCATGGACAACCTGGTGCGGCCGCGGAACGTCCCCGCTCGGCAGTAGCAAGGGCCGAGGCCGCTAATGCCGGCATCCACCCTGTCGTTCTCGTGCCGCTCCACAGATAATTTTGTGTACGCGGCGAGATCATTGGACCTCGCGACCGAAGCGGCTCCGTGTGCTCGGCAAACGTGTTTGGATCCATCCGGTCGGGATGGTTTCCGACACGGACATCATCCTAAGCGACGTCCAAAATTCCATCCCGGCACATCGATGCCGCCGGATAGCGTTCGTCCATCACATCGACGGCATGCGGCCGCTGCGGCGAGCGGGAGTCGGCGATGAAGCCGCGCACCTCCAGACGATCTGCGACTAGTCCTGACCTTCCCTAAATTCGAACTGAATGCGAGATAAGCCGCGTGGACCGCCTGCTGCTCTACCTTATGGTTCACAAGCTCGCGGAGCAAGTCGCCGAAATCCAGGATTAGAAATCATAGTCTGCAGCGCAGTCTCCAGGTCATCGACCCGGAAAGGGCGGGCAGCGGCATGCTGCGTGACTGCCCTAGGCAAACGCGCGACTGCTCCAAAGATCGCTTGGCCATACCGTCACAAATGTTCGACGATGTCGTTTCACAGCGACGAGCGGAAGACGGAGCGCGGCCGGCCAGGTTCTACTACCTGACGGTGACGTCCTGCCGGGGCGCATCACGGTGATCGGCTGTCGAGCTGCACAGCCGGAAGTATTCACACCGCGAGCAGGATTCCGCATAATCCGAAGGATGTTGCTAATGGCTGGCTCCCGTCGTACCGTCGATTGACAAGATAGCGGGTGTATAGCGCGCGTGCACCATCTGATGTCGCGAGCTCGTCATTACAGCGCCTGCCGCCCGTGGAATCGTTCCTTCAACCCGCTTCCAGCATGCCGCCCGCTGTGACCATTCCCTCGAGCGACGATCAAGCAGCTCCTTTTACAGAAAACTCTGAGCGTCTAAGCTATGACTGGCGATACCCGACTTTACGCCGCTTTATGACTTTCATGTTGGATCTCATGATGCAAACCGGTGGGCCGCCGTCTGCAGAGGAGATGCTGACTTTGATGAACACGTATTCCGGTTCACGATGGGTCACGGTTGATGCCGGCCTAAAAGGCTTTCTTTCCGATTTGCTGGCCGCCGATGGTGATACTGTGTAAGCCGATTATGAGCGTAATGTTCCGAGCTTCGAAGAATGTTAACCAGGGAGTACAAAATGCGTTCCAGCATGTGGATAACGGCGTTGAAGGTAGCGATCGTCGCGGTAGCGCTCCCATTTATCTGGCTGAACGTGTGGGCTTACCTGCCGTATCACGTACAGGGTGTCGGCAATTTCTTCGCCATTCCCTTCAATGAGCTTGGTGACATCGCTTGGTCACATCGGTTCGTGATGGTCATAGGAACCGATCTTATGTTCGGATGGGCTCTGACATCGATCATCATCGCCATGATGGAACGCTCGATGGGCCATTCTTGGCTGAGGGTGCTGCTGTGGATCGTTCCCCTCAATTTCATCGGCAATATCGTTTGGGCGCTGTACTTGCTGCTTTATCTGCAAAGCTTCCGGAACCGGATCTTAACTCCATCGCCTGCCGTCGCCTCAAGCACGGCGACCTGACGAGAACGACGCGGCACGTGGTCGTCGGGGTTCCTGCGGCTTTGTCGTCCACGTCAACGTCGCGACCGTCGTGGTTGTTTGACCGCTTCAACCATCGCGCCGTCATGTCGGCACTAGCGCCGAACGCCGCGTCGCTGATAGGGCGGCTTCTGGCGGAGCCGGGGAACAGTACGCAACTGGCGCGATCGAGCGGTTCGCTCAGCCGTGCCGGACGCTGCCCGCGGCTGCTTCGGGGCATCCGCGTGGCCGCTCCGCCGATGACGTCTGCATCATCGTCCGGGTCACCACCGGAAGGACCCAGGCGAACCATCCTCCCGCCACGTTACCCCTGCCGGTTTGAAGGTTTAATCTGGCATAGTGGTGCGGATTCGAGGCGAAGCGGGCAAGGTTTTCTTGCTCGGCTTCGCTTCATCCGCCGCAGCTCGCCGACGCCTAGACCGCCGCACACGGTCTTCCAAGGACGGAAGATCTGCTCCGCGATGCTCATCCGGCAGATCGTCTCAGTCATCCGCGTGCCGGTTTCCGCCTGCTTCGCGCAAACGCGATCCGCTCGTCGCCCCCAGGATCACGAGAGCCACCCCGCCTTGACAGGTCAGGCTTGAAGGTACCGATCGAGTTCGGCGAGATAATGCCGAATGCGGATCTCCTGCTCGCCCAGCCGGTAGCCCTTGAATGCGCGCGACCGTATTCCAGCTTGGACGCGGGGAACCAACTCGACGTCCTGAGCAATGACGAAACCCATATCGGCTATATCGGTCGGGTAGTTCCGCGGCGGACGCGGATCGCCCGTCCACATCGCGTCGCCGCCGTGGCCCTGGCCGATGTTGGTTATGTCGAACATCTTGTACTCGGGATCGGAGACCGGCAGGCTCATGGTGATCGGATTGAAGAGGCTCTGATTGGGATTGTCGATGTCAGGCAGGAACCGCTGGATCAGCAAGCCATTGGCAAAGACGTTTAGCGTCACGTTTGGAAATATATAGTAGTTCCAGGTGTCGGTGACCTGCTTATCACGAAGCTTGTCGAAGTAAGCCAGATTATTCTTCTTCGCCCAGCGGCGCTTGGTTTCGACCACCGCCTTCTGATATTCATGACCTTTGAGGTGCGCGTAATCCGCAGGGTCGCCGCCATATTCGCGGATCATACTCTTTAGGCCTTCGCTCACCGTCTCCGTGTCCGGGTTGCTTTCGGGCACGTAGCCCATGGGCACCAGCATCCGGCTGATTCCGCGATCATATTGATCGTACTGGATGTGGTAGGTCTCGCACACCGGCCCCAGCTCCGGATGCACGGTCTCGCCGTGGTAGAATTCCATGAAGGCGTCCATCGACGTCTTCCAGTTTGCCTGCCAGGCGATCTCGTCGTCCTGTGACACACGAAAGCGCTCGAACGGATAGACGCCTAGATGCTCCGGGATCACGCCGAGGAACTCGAGCAGCGGCTCGGCGGCATCGTCCATGCAAATGAACACGAGCCCGTTCCAAATGTCGCAGCGAACCTCCGCGAGTGCTGGCCGGTCGCGCAGCACCTCCTTGCGGAAGGTTTCCGGCCGGTAGATGCTCTTCAGGCTGCCGTCGAGGGTGAAGCTCCAGCTGTGGAACTTGCAGGTGAAGCAACTGCTCTCCAGCGAACCGAAGTTATCCCAGACCAGTTGATTGCCGCGATGTGGGCAGACGTTGTAGAAAGCCTTGATCTTGTCCGGCGCCGATCGGACGACCACGAACGACTCCCGACCGAGATCATATTTGAAGTAGTCGCCGACGTTCGGGATGTCGCAAGCCAGTCCGGCGAGCGTCCAAACCTTAGTCCACATCTTCTCCCATTCCAGTTCCGACTCCTCTCTAGAGGAGAAGCGGGCCGGATCGATAATCCCGGTGCCGAGATCGACGTAGGGCGCCTTTCCCTCGATGTCGCCCGGCAGGGCATCGCGGTTGGCGAGCGGCCCGTTGATGTAATCATATCTCGTGCTCATGGACATCCTCTTCCACGCTTGACCCTGCGGATTGGGCGGGCAGCGCCGTCGCCGCAACTTCGTGTCGGCAAGCAGTACCAACATGCCTCACGCGAGCCGCGACGTCGGTGAGACATTTCACGCGCTCTTTTGAACCTGGCTGCTTGCGCAGTCAAAGGACAAATGCTACGCGGGAGTTAAGTAGGTTGTCGTCCACCTAGGGACGGAGGACGCGTCCGGCTTACTTGCCAGACGAGCGGCGGAATGCTGGCGGGCCCGCCGCCGAACATCGGGAGTGGACGATTGGGCTTGGTGGGAAGGGTGGAGGCCGCACTCGATCGCGAGATCGAGGGTGCGGCGTCGGCGGCTTGGGCGCACCTGACCGACTGGCAAGGATTTCCGGTGCGCGCGGCGCTTCCAGGGCTGGAGAGTTCCATTTTGGTGGGGGAGGCCACGGCAGTCCCGCGCACGCGTCTTCTTCGGTTCGCAGGGGGGATGAGCGTCTCCGAGGAGCTGTTCCACCAGGACGACGCATCGCGACGCTATTACTGCCGCACGCTCGCCGACGGATCAATGCCGTGGCGCGGCTATCTCGCGTCGCTTGTTATCGACGAGAGCGGCCAAGGCCGCTGCATGGTCCGGCTGCGAGCCTGGTGCGATGCCGTCGATCCCGGCGCGACCGACCAAATCCGTAGCTTCATCGAGACGAGTTGGGCCGACGGCATCGTCGCCGGCCTTGAGCGCCTGCTGCGCGCGCCGACGTGACGGCGGCAGGCTGACTTGGCGATGCTCGCCAACCGTGAACCATCACCGCGAGGTAACATGACCGAGGAACAGGCCGCGCAGCTTCAGATGCTCGTCGATCGAGAGGCGATCCGCGACGTGGTAGCGCGCTATTGCTTTGGTACGGATCGTTGCGACGATGCCGTGCTGTGGAGCGTCTACTGGCCGGAGGCGACCGACAATCACGGGGTCTTCAGCGGCCCGGTGCACGAATATATACCGTTCGCGCGCAAGATTGCCGATGGCACCGACTCCATGCAGCATTTCGTCGGCAGCATGTTGATCCGCGTGACCGGAGACACCGCCCGCACAGAGAGCTACTTCTTCGCCTACATCCGTTATCGTGCCGAGACGGGTCCGGAGGACAAGCTCGTCGCCGGGCGGTACTTGGACGAGATGGAGAAGCGCGACGGCGAATGGCGCATCTTGCGCCGCAAGGTTGATTTCGATTGGGCGCGCGAGCTGGAAGGCTCCGCCGACTGGAGCCAGGGCGCGACCGCCATGCTCGGCGCGATGGCCGGCCGCGCACCGGGCGATCATGCGTCCAGGATGTTCGCCAACGACGCGCTCGCCCGCCCGGCATTCGAGAGCTGACGGTTCGACGGCCGAGCTTCACCACTCTTTCAGAGCACAATCCTTCGGAGAAGTGGCGTCATGGCTACGCAAGGCGACCGTACCACCGTTAACCATACCAGCTTCACCGTTGGCAATCTCGATCGCGTCACCGGCTTCTTCCGCGAGGCGCTCGCCCTGGAGGTGCTCGACCTCGATGCCGCCACCCGCCGCGTGATGGAGGAAGTGACGGGCGTGGATCAAGCCGAAGTCCGGGTCGCCTACGTCATGTGTCCCGGTCATCAGATCGAACTGTTCCAGTATACGAGCCCTGGCGGGACGGAGACGGTTCAACCCCGGCCCTGCGATCCAGGCTTCGCGCACATCTCCTTCGAGGTGCCGGACATGGAGTCCGTCATTGCAAAGGCGGAGCCGTTCGGTTTCCGTCCGATACGCGCGCCGGTGTGGATCGACCTCGGCACGCTTGATCTGGCAAAGGATGGCGAACCGACGAAGGGCCGGCGCATGCTCAACTGCTACATGCGTGACGGCGACGGGCTGGCCATCGAGCTGATGCAGTACGAGCCGGAAGCGGTGCAGGGCAATGATCCCGATGGCACGACAGTGAAGGGAGAGGACGTCCATGCGGTACAGTAAGCTCGGAAACAGCGGCTTGGTCGTTTCCCGCCTCGGCGTGGGCACGGTCACGTTCGGAACCGAGACGATCGTGCCGGGCTTCGTCAATCGGATCGACCAGGCGCACGCGGATCGGCTGGTTGGCAGGGCGATCGACGCTGGCATCAACTTCTTCGATACTGCCGACTCCTATAGCTACGGGTTGAGCGAGGAGGTGTTGGGGCGTGCGCTCGGCAAGCGTCGCGCCGACGTCGTCCTCTGCACCAAGAGCGGACTTCGGCTCGGACCGGCGATCACCAACACGGGGCTGAGCGCGCGGCAAATCATGCTGACGGTCGAAGCCAGCCTGAAGCGGCTTGGCACCGATTGGGTCGATCTGTTCGAGCCGCATCTTCCCGATCCGGCTACCCCGCTCGAGGAGACCGCGCGAGCGCTGGAGGCGCTCGTTCGAGATGGAAAGGTTCGATATATCGGCCTGTCGAACTTCCCGGTGTGGCAGGCGGCGCGCCTCGTCGGCATACAGGAACGGCTCGGCTATCAGACCGTCACCGCCGCGCAGATGTATTACTCGCTGCTGGGCCGCGAGCTCGAGAATGAGTGCGTGCCCTTCTACCGCGAGGCGGGCATCGGCGTGCAGGTGTGGAGTCCGCTGGCCTCAGGCTTCCTCAGCGGAAAATACACCCGCGACAATCCGAAGCCGGAGGGCGGCCGGCGCAATGCTTTTCCGATTCCGCCGATCGATATCGAGAAGGGCTACGACATAATCGACGTGCTGCGGCGGATCGCCGAGGCGCACGACGCCACGATCAGCCAAGTCGCCACCGCCTGGATCTTGACCAAGGATTGGGTGTCGACGGTGATCCTTGGTGCCGCGGACGAGCGCCAGTTCGAGGAGAACATTAAGGCGGAGGCTCTGGTCCTATCGGATGAGGCCGTGAGGGAGCTCGATGCGCTCACCGTTCCGCACAAGCCGTTCCCGACGTGGTACGTCGACCTGTTCCAGTGGGACCAGAGGGTACGGGACTCTATCAGCGCCTGATCGTAGGGGATCGGGCGATCCACTCTCACCGGTTGCTCAGGGCGTCAGCCCGCGTGAAGCTGCGCATCGGACGCCCTTCGCCACCTCCGACGGCGTTACCGCGCACGTGCTTGGCTAGCTCAACCTGCACGGCGGGCTGATCGAAGCGGTGCCGACGCCTCCACCTGCCTCGCCGGCACGCTCCCGCGCAAGGTGCGCGCCTTGTGTGCGGTAAGGCCGCCGATGCTCTGCAGGAGCGGGCGAGCCTACGCCGTGCTGTATTAATCTTGACCGAGGGCGTGGCCACTGCCACGCAGTAGGGGACGCCGGGCCAGTCGAACTGCTGACCGTGAGGGAACGGCCACCCGCTCGGCGCGTAGCTTGTCAAGAAGCCTGCCTTGTCGGACAAGCGTGGTGGAGAAGCTCAGTAATTCGGCGCATCGTCTTTGGAGAGTTGTATGCCCCCGGACCTGCTGGCCAGCTATTTCACGCTCGCGGGAAACACGGTTCCGGTCGAGGACGATCGCCCGAGCCCCACTCCCTTCCGTGATCGCGTGGAGGCGGCGAGCCGCGCCGGTTTCACCGGCTTCGGCCTCTATTATGTCGATCTCGTGCAGGTTGTCGAGCGCTACGGCTATGCAGAGATGCGCGCGATTCTCGCCTCCAACGGAATCAAGCATCTTGAGCTGGATGCGCTGCAGAACTGGTTCACCCGCGGCGAGTTGCGTAGTCAGTCTGACGCCACGCGCCGGCTGCTGCTGGAAAGCGCGGCGCAGCTCGGCGCCTATCAGATCAAGGCGGTCGGCGATTTCACGCACAGCTCCACGGTCGGCGAGATGAGCGAGGCGTTTGACGAGCTTTGCGGCGAGGCCTTGGCGGTCGGGACGCGCGTGGGCCTGGAACCCTGCGTGAGCAGCAACATCGAGACGGTCGACCAGGCGATGCAGGTGGTCGAAAGTGCCGGGCACGCGAACGGCGGGCTAGTGCTCGATATCTGGCATATCGTTCGCGGCGGCACGTCCTACAATGAAGTGCGCGCACTCCCCGGTGAGCGCATCTTCAGCGTGGAGCTCAACGACGGTTCGGCTGTCCCGGTCGGCCCGAAGCTCGAGGACACCATTCGGCGACGGCTGTTCTGCGGCGAAGGATCGTTTGACGTGCCTGCGTTCATCGCCGCAGTGCAGGCGACCGGTTACCGCGGTTATTACGGGGTCGAACTCGTCTCCGATGTGTTCCGCGCCATGCCGCTCGACGTCATGGCCAAGCGCGCCTTCTCGACCTCCATACGCCAGTTCCCGAATGGAGACCGCTCGGACTAGTCGGTGCTCGGCGCGCGTTGTGGTGCCGAGCCGCACCTCGGGCGCGCTGCCCAAGATCGTAGTGGTTGCTGGACTCAAGATCGATTTGGCGACTCGGCGATGACAATGTCCGGGAGGCTTGATGGAAGGTGGCGGTGATTACCGGCGGAGCGTCGGGTGTGGGGCTTGCGACTATCGAACGGTTCGTCGCCGAGGGAACGCAATTCGTGTTCTGCGATCTTCCTCCCGAGTCCGCCGAAGTTCTGGTCGAGCGGCTGGGTGCGGTGAAGGCTTCGGCTCATCAACGCGGCGTCAGGAGGGCGGCTCAAGCGACGGCTTCGCAATCGCCGAATGGTTGGGTCCGAACGTCCATCTCGTGCCCGCCGATGTCGCGAACGACGCCGAACTCGCGGCGGTCATCGATGACTCGATAGAGCGTCAGGCGGCGTTGACATTATGTTCAACAATGCCGGCATCGCGATCGCCGGGGGCCCGATCATCGAATGCCCGCCGGGCATCTTCGACCGTATAATCGGTCGATCTACGCGCCGGGTGGATGGGCAGGAAGTTCGCAGCGCCGCCCATCATCGCGCGCGGAGGCGGCTCGATCATCTCGACCTCATCAATCTCTGCACTGGCAGGCGTTTCGGGGATCGCCGGCTATACCGCGGCAAAAGCCGGGGTGATCGGCCCACGAAGAACGCCGCGTCGGAGTTCGGGCCGCGCGAGGGCCTGCGTGAACTGCATTTGTTCGGCCGTCATCATGACGCCGATCACCGACGTGATGTTCGACGAAGATTTCGATCACGAGCAGTATCGCGCACGATCGATCATGCCCCAGCCGATCCCAACCAGCGGCGAGAGCACGCATATCGCTAACGCGGCGCTTTGGTTGGCATCCGACAAATCGGCGTTCGTGACGGGACAGATCTTCGCGGTGGACGGCGGCGCCTCCACGCGTTCGTGGCTCAACGCCGCGCCGGCAACCGCGCTCGCCAGCCCAAGACTCGGAGCGCGCCTTTCGAGACGACTTAAGGGGATTTCTGGGGTGGTTGGCAGCACGTCGAATCCACAACGCGGTTAGACGCTTGATGTCCAAGAGGTAGCCGCCTGCAGGGTGGCGCCACGCCACCGATCCGACCGACGCCCTCGCCGCCGAGCCGTCGCTTCTGTCGCATGACCGCGTCCGAGGACGTCGCAGGTTGCGGCTTCCGCGCGGTGGCGATCCCCTCCTCGAGCGATGCGTCGTGCCGGTCCGAGCCGCCGGGGCCGGCCCCGGCTTGAAGCAACGGCCGGGGGGGGCCATGTGGAGGACATCCATGTTGCCGCCCACACTTCCGCCACCCCTCTCGGAGGCGCTCGCCGCGCGCGGCTACGCCTCGCTCACGCCCGTTCAGGAGGCCGTGCTGCAATCGGAAGCGGAAGCGCGCGACCTTGTCGTCTCCGCGCAGACCGGCTCGGGCAAGACGGTGGCGTTCGGCCTCGGCATGGCGACGCAGCTCTTCGAGGGCGGTGCGCTGCCGCCGCCGGCGCTGCCGCTCGCGCTCGTCGTGGCGCCGACTCGCGAACTCGCGCTCCAGGTCAGCCGCGAGCTCGCCTGGCTCTACGCCGGCGGGCGGGCGCGGATCGCGACCTGCGTCGGCGGCATGGATGCCGCGAAGGAGCGACGCGCGCTGGCCCACGGCACGCACATCGTCGTCGGGACGCCGGGACGGCTGTGCGATCATCTCGAGCGCGGTGCGCTCGATCTCTCCGGCCTACGCGTCGCGGTGCTCGACGAGGCCGACGAGATGCTCGACATGGGCTTTCGCGAGGATCTGGAGCGTATCCTCGACGCGACGCCCGAGGCGCGGCGCACGCTGCTCTTCTCGGCGACGATGCCGCGCCCGATCGTTGCGCTGGCGCGCCGCTACCAGCGCGACGCGCTGCGCCTCTCGACGGTGGGCGAGGATCGCGGCCATGGCGACATCGCGTACCAGGCGGTGTCGGTGGCGCCCTCCGACATCGAGCATGCCGCGATAAACCTGCTGCGCCTGCACGAGGCGGAGACGGCGATGCTGTTCTGCGCGACGCGCGACAATGTCCGCCACCTCCACGCCAGCCTCGTCGAGCGCGGCTTCGCGGCGGTGGCGCTGTCGGGCGAGCACAGCCAGAACGAGCGCAACGCCGCCCTCCAGGCGCTGCGCGACGGCCGCGCGCGGGTGTGCGTCGCGACCGACGTGGCCGCGCGCGGCATCGACCTGCCGACGCTGAGCCTCGTCGTCCATGTCGAGCTGCCGCGCGATCCGGAGGTGCTGCAGCATCGCTCCGGCCGCACCGGGCGCGCGGGGAACAAGGGCACGGCGGTGCTGATCGTGCCCTATCCGCGGCGTCGCCGCGTCGAGGCGATGCTACGCGAAGCGCGGATCGCGGCCGAGTGGATCGCGGTGCCGACTCCCGACGAGATCCGCGCGCGCGACCATGAGCGGATGCTCGCGGCGCTGCTCGCCCCGCAGGAGATCGACGAGGAGGATCGCGCGCTCGGCCGGCGGCTGCTGGAGGAGCGGGGGGCCGAGGAGGTCGCGGCCGCGCTGGTCCGCGCGCACCGCGCCGCGCTGCCCGCACCCGAGGAGCTGATCGAGGCGACGCCGGATGCGCGCCGCGCCGCACAGCAGGAGCATCATCGGCCCGGCTTCGACGACGTCGTCTGGTTCCGCATGGACGTCGGCCGCCGCCAGAGCGCGGACCCGCGCTGGATCCTGCCGCTGCTCTGTCGGCGCGGCCGGATTACCAAGGCCGAGGTTGGCGCCATCCGTATCATGGCCGACGAGACGCGTTTCCAGGTGCCGCGTGCGATCGCCTCGCGCTTCGCCGCGGCGGTCGCCCGCAGCTCGAACGTCGACGGCGAGGACGAGAGCGGCATCCGCATCGAGGCGACGGGAGAGCGCGCGGGGCCTGCGCGATCGCCCGGCGGGCCGGCACCGCGCCGGCCGCAGGCCGCCGGCGGCGCGTCTCCCCCGCCAAAGCGGCCTCGATGACCGCCGCGCGCGACTAGACTAGGCGCTTCGGCGTTCGCGTGGCGCAGCAATCATAGCCTTGCCGAAGGAGGAGCCGGCCGGCGAGGCGTCATTCGTCATGTTTCCAAGCTGGGTTCATCGACCGCGTCCTACCAGTAGCTTCAAGGGTGCGGGTCCCGCCTGGCGCCCGTCACGGGCGGCAACCTACGACTGGTGCGTGGTGGGGGTTAAGTGGGCGGGATCGCGACGAGAACAGACACACCCCTCCCTCCGCCCGCGCGGAAGAAGGGAGAAACGGCCGGCGCGTCCTGCCACGCGCACCCGGTTGCCGGACGACTTCAAGTGTCACGCGATGGTGATCGCGTCCGGACTTTCATGCCCCTCGGCGGTCCCGTCTCCCGGTGGTGGCCGGGACGGTTTCAGTTAGCCGAAGCGGCTGTTCACTTGCGGAGCCCCGTCTCACGAACCGGATGTCTCCGCGCCGGCCGCCGGGCTGGACGTCTCCGCCTCGCCCGGTTCCCACCTGCTCGCCGGATGCGCAACCGGTTCGCAGGTAGAAGCGTAGATATCCGATATGGTTCTCTGTGTCAAGCTTGCGACCGCTTGGGACACAAGAAGGCCGCCCGCGTCGATGACGCGGGCGGCCCTTCGAAAGCCAGGCGGACGGGCGTCGATTACGCCGCGTCGTCATCCTCGCGCGCGGGCGCGTCGGCGGTGGCGCCGGGCTCGGCGTTGGGATCATAGGCCTCGGTGAAGCCGGCCTCGTCGCGCTCGAACATCTGCGCCATGACGTCGACGCCCTGCGCCTGGAGATCGGCCTCCTCGGGCGAGCGCGCGACGTTCACCTTGATGGTGGTCGACACCTCGGGGTGGAGGACGACGCGCACCTCGGTGAGGCCGATCGCCTTGATCGGGCGATCGAGCACGATCTGCGCCTTCGTGACCTTGGCGCCGTCCGCCTCCAGCAGCTCGGCGAGGTCGCGCGCCGAGACCGAGCCGTAGAGCTGGCCGGTATTCGACGCCTGACGGATGAGCAGGACGGTCTTGCCGTCGATGCCCTTCGCGTCTTTGGCGGCGGTCTCGCGGCGCTGGGCGTTATCCGCCTCGATCTGCGCGCGGTTGGATTCGAAGACGCGGCGGTTGGCCTCGTTGGCGCGGAGCGCCTTCTTGTTGGGCAGCAGGAAGTTGCGCGCGTAGCCGTTCTTCACCGACACCACGTCGCCGATGGCGCCGAGCTTCTCGACGCGCTCCAGCAGGATCACATCCATCGCTTGGTCCTCACTTCACGACATAGGGGAGCAGGCCGAGATGCCGCGCGCGCTTGATCTCGCGGGCGAGCTCGCGCTGCTTCTTGGCGGAGACGGCGGTGATGCGCGACGGCACGATCTTGCCGCGCTCGGACACGAAGCCCTGGAGCAGGCGGACGTCCTTATAGTCGATCCGCGGCGCGTCCTTGGCGGAGAAGGGGCAGCTCTTGCGGCGGCGCAGGAAGGGGCGGGCCATGTCTCTCTACTCCTTCAAGCCGCGCGCTCGGGGCGGTCGCCCCGGTCGTCGCCACGGGGCCCGCGATCGCCACGATCCTCGCGCGGGCCGCGCTCGTCCTCGCGCTCGCGACGGCGCGTACGGTCGCGCTCGTTCCTCCGCATCATCGCGGACGGGCCGGCCTCGTGGCCCTCGACGCGCACCGTCATGTAGCGGATGACGTCCTCGTTGATCGCGAGCTGGCGCTCCATCTCCTGGATGCCGGCGGCGGGGCCGTCGACTTCCATCATGACGTAATGCGCCTTGCGGTTCTTGGCGATCCGGTAGGCGAGCGAGCGCAGGCCCCACGTCTCGGTCTTGACGATCCGTCCGCCGGCGTCCTGAATGATCTTGGTGGCGGTTTCCGCCAGTGCGTCCACCTGCGCCTGCGCCAGATCCTGGCGGGCGAGGAAGACATGCTCGTAGAGAGCCATGCCTCAAGTCTCCATGCCGATCGCTGACGCCGCGCCCATCGCGTCGCCCCTCCGGCTCGTCGTCCAAATGCGTCCGGGCGGAAGGCAATGCCCACCGCCCGGATCGCCGCGATCTAGCCGCTCGGGTCGCGCTTGGCAACCGCCGCGCGCGGTTGCGCGAGGGCCGCGAGCCCCGTATCGCGCCGGGCCTTGCACGAGAGGAGTGACCGATGCGCGCGTTCATCTTCCCCGGCCAGGGTAGCCAGTCCGTCGGCATGGGGGTCGCGCTGGCGGGCGCGAGCGCGGTGGCGCGCGAGACCTTCCAGGAGGTCGACGAGGCGCTCGGCCAGCATCTCGCGCGGCTGATGGCGGAGGGGCCGGCGGACGAGCTGATGCTCACCGAGAATGCGCAGCCCGCGATCATGGCGAACGCGCTCGCCACGCTGCGCGTGCTGGAGCGCGAGGGCGGCGTGCGGCTGGCCGACAAGGCGGAGTATGTCGCCGGCCACAGCCTCGGCGAATATAGCGCGCTGTGCGCGGCGGACGCGGTGAAGCTTGCCGAGACGGCGCGGCTGCTGCGGACGCGCGGCCAGGCGATGCAGGCGGCGGTGCCGGTCGGCGCGGGCGCGATGGCGGCGCTGCTCGGGCTCGATTTCGCGGCCGCGCGCCAGATCGCCGCCGATGCCGCGGAGGGGCAGGTGTGCGAGGCCGCCAACGACAACGCGCCGGGGCAGGTGGTCGTCTCGGGCGATCGCGCGGCGGTGGAGCGCGCGGTCGAGCTCGCCAAGGTGCGCGGCGGCAAACGCGCGATGCTGCTCCCGGTGTCGGCCCCGTTCCACTGCGCGCTGATGGAGCCGGCCGCGCGCGCGATGGAAAAGGCGCTGGCATCCGCCGCGCTCTCCGCGCCACTGGTGCCGCTCTACGCCAACGTCACCGCCGCGCCCGTGGCGGACCCGGCGGCGATCCGCACGCTGCTCGTCGAGCAGGTGACGGGCACGGTGCGCTGGCGCGAGAGCGTGGAGGCGATGGCGGCGGCGGGCGTCGACCATTTCGTCGAGTTCGGCGGCAAGGTGCTGGGACCGATGGTGAAGCGCATCGCCCCCGACGCCGTGGCGACGAGCGTGGTGACGATGGATGATATCGAGGCGCTGGCGAAGGCGCTCTGAGGGAAAGCTTGCGATGTTCGACCTGACGGGAATGACGGCGCTGGTGACGGGCGCGAGCGGCGGGTTGGGCTCCGCGATCGCGCGGGCGCTGGCGGGGCAGGGGGCGCGCCTCGCGCTCTCGGGCTCCAACGTCGCGAAGCTTGAAGTCTTCGCGCAGGAGATCGGCGGCGATCCTGTCGCGCTGCCGTGCGACCTCTCCGACAAGGCGGCGGTGGACGCGCTGGTGCCGGCGGCGGCCGACGCGCTCGGCGGCCGGCTCGACATCCTCGTCAACAATGCCGGCGTCACCCGCGACAACCTCGCCATGCGGATGAAGGACGAGGAGTGGGATCAGGTGATCCGCATCAACCTGGAAGCCGCCTTCCGCCTCGCGCGCGCCGCCGCCCGGCCGATGATGAAGCAGCGTTTCGGGCGGATCGTGTCGATCACCTCGATCGTCGGCGTGACCGGCAATCCGGGGCAGGCCAACTACGCCGCCTCCAAGGCGGGGCTGATCGGCCTGTCCAAGGCGCTGGCGCAGGAGCTCGCCAGCCGGCAGATCACGGTGAACTGCGTCGCGCCGGGCTTCATCCAGTCGGCGATGACCGACGTGCTGCCCGACGCGCAGAAGCAGGCGCTTACCGCCAGGATACCCGCCGGCGGCTTAGGCCGGGGCGAGGACATCGGTGCCGCGGTCGCCTATCTCGCCAGCCGCGAGGCGGGCTACGTCACCGGGCAGACGATCCACGTCAACGGCGGCATGGCGATGATCTGAGGCGCGCACCGTCGCCGCCAGCAGCGCGAGCAGGACAAGCGGGGCGATCGGGATGCCACCGCCGAGCGCAAGGGTCCGCGCGACCAGCGGCAGGATGAACGCCGCCGCCAGCGCCGCCTTCTCCCATTGAAGGAAGCCCCGCCTGAGCCCCTCGCGCCACAACCACGCGAGCGCGAAGCCCGTGCCGACAAGATCATAGTCGAACAGGAACGGGCTCATCAGCGCGCCCGCCACGATCGTCGTCGCGGCGACGCCGCCCGGCGCGGCACGCCGCCTGCAGACGCGGGCGAGGCACGCGGCGGCGATCGCCGCCACCGCCGCCTGGCACCCGTAGGCGAGGCCGGGCGCGCCGCCCAGCACGCGCACGGCGGCGTAGGCGCTGGCCATCTTCTCGGGCTCAACGAGCCCCCGCTCCAGGATCGCGCGGCCGAGCGCGCCGCCGTCGCGGAAGGCGAGCCATACGCCGGGCCCGAACGCGGCGAGCGACGCGAGCGAGAGCGCCGCCGCGCTCGCCACGCCGGCAAGGCCGACACGCCAGCGCCCGCCCGCCAGCACGAGCACCGGCAGCGCCAGGCCAAGCTGCGGCTTCACCACCAGCGCGCCGAGCAGCGCGCCCGCCAGCCACGGCCGGCGATCGATCAGCCACAGTCCGCCGCCGAGCAGCGCCGCCGTCAGGAAGCCGTTCTGCCCGTTCGCTGCCTCGATCGCGGCCGCCGGGAAGGCGAGCGCGGTGAGCGCCCAGCCGCGTGCACCGCCCAGCCAGCGCCGCGCCACGAGCAGCCACGCCGCGCCCGTCGTCGCCACCCACACCGTCCACGCCGTGAAGTAGGGGAGCAGGCCGAACGGCCAGCAGACCAGCAGGAAGGGCGGCGGGTAGAGGAAGGAGGAGGGGCCGGGATCGACCGCGACCGCCGCGCGCTCCACCGCGTGGATGCGCGCGAGCGTCCAGGCGTCGGCGGCGTGGCCCGCGATCGCGAGGCGCGCCGCCGACCAGAAGGCCAGGAAATCGGTGCCGAGCGGGTGCCCGGCGCGATCGATGCCGTCGCGCGAGCCGGCGATCCAGAACAGCAGGCTGCCGCCCGCCACGACGAGCAGGATCAGCCGGTACGCGCGCGCGCGCGGGCCATCCAGCCATGACGCCTGCGCGACGGGATCGAGGAGCCTGTCCACGCCCGATCGCGTAGCGGACGATCCGCTGCGATCGGGTAAACGGCGGCCGGGCGGGGCCCTTGCGTGCTCACCGGGCCGGGGCTAGGGCGCTTGGCTAAGCAACGGGCCCAGTCGACGGGAAGGGAAGACATGAGCGAGACCGCCGAGCGCGTGAAGAAGATCGTCGTCGAGCATCTCGGCGTCGAGCCCGAGAAGGTGACCGAGGAGGCCAGCTTCATCGACGATCTCGGCGCGGACAGCCTCGATATCGTCGAACTGGTGATGGCCTTCGAGGAGGAGTTCGGCGTGGAGATTCCCGATGACGCCGCCGAGAAGATCACCACCGTCAAGGACGCGATCAGCTACATCGACAGCCACAAGGGCTGATTACGGGATCGCCCCGCACCCGTTCGCCCTGAGCTTGTCGAAGGGCCGCCTTTCTTCCTAGGAAGGCAGGACGAGGCTTCGACAGGCTCAGCCCGAACGGGTTGGGCCTGTTCGTCTTTCTGGAGAGGTTTATGCGCCGCGTCGTCGTCACGGGTCTGGGGCTGGTCACGCCGCTCGGCGCCGATGTCGAGACGGCGTGGGGCAACATCCTCGCCGCCAAGTCGGGCGCCGGGCCGATCACGCGTTTCGACGCCGCCGACCAGGCGTGCCGCATCGCCTGCGAGGTGAAGCCAAAGGATCACGCCTACGGCTTCGACGCCGGCAAGCGCGTCGACCACAAGGTGCAGCGGCAGGTTGATCCCTTCATCGTCTACGGCATCGACGCCGCCGGACAGGCGCTGGAGGATGCCGGCCTGCTCGACATGAGCGAGGAGGCGAGCGAGCGCGCCGGCCTCTCGATCGGATCGGGCATAGGCGGGCTACCGGGGATCGAGAGCGAGTCGATCGTGTGCCACGAGAAAGGGCCGCGGCGTGTGTCGCCGCACTTCGTCCACGGCCGGCTCATCAACCTCATCTCCGGGCAGGTCTCGATCAAGTACGGGCTGCGCGGGCCCAACCACGCGGTCGTCACCGCCTGCTCGACGGGCGCTCACGCGATCGGCGACGCCGCGCGGATGATCGCGATGGACGATGCCGACGTGATGCTGGCGGGCGGCGCGGAGGGCGCGATCTGCCCGCTCGGCATCGCCGGCTTCGCGCAGGCGCGCGCTCTCTCCACCTCGTTCAACGACACGCCCGAGATGGCGTCGCGCCCCTACGACAAGCGGCGCGACGGCTTCGTAATGGGCGAGGGCGCCGGTGTTGTCGTGCTCGAAGAGTATGAGCATGCCAAGAAGCGCGGCGCCAAGATCTACGCCGAGGTGACCGGCTACGGCCTCTCGGGCGATGCCTACCACGTGACGGCACCGCATCCGGAGGGCGACGGCGCCTTCCGTTCGATGAAGATGGCGATGCGCAAATCCGGCCTGGCGCTGGAGGATATCGACTATATCAACGCCCACGGCACCTCGACGCCGCTCGGCGACGAGCTGGAGCTGGGCGCGGTGCGCCGGCTGTTCGGCGATGCGATCGGCGGGCTCTCCATGTCTTCCACCAAGTCGGCGATCGGCCACCTGCTCGGCGGCGCCGGCGCGGTGGAGTCGATCTTCTGCATCCTGGCGCTACGCGACCAGATCGTGCCACCGACGCTCAACCTCGACGATCCGAGCGAGAGCTGCGAGGGCGTCGATCTTGTTCCGCACAAGGCCAGGGAGCGGAAGGTGTCGGCGGTGCTCAACAACTCGTTCGGCTTCGGCGGTACCAACGCCAGCCTGGTGATGCGCGCCGTCTGATGGCCCGGCGCCGGCCTGCTCGCGGCGCCGGCCCGCTCGTAGTGCTGGCGGCGCTCGCCCTGCTCGTGGCGGGTGCGATCGGCTGGGCGTGGCACGGGCGCGGACCGCTCGCCAGGCCGGCGACGGTGACCATCCCGCAGGGCGCGACGCTCGCCACCGCCGCGCGCGAACTGGAGCATGCGGGCGCGATCGGTAGCGCGCGGCTGTTCACCCGCCTGTCGCGGCTGTTCGGATCGCGCGACCCGATCCGCGCGGGCCGGTTCGCGATCCCGGCGCGTAGCAGCGCCGCCGCGATCCTCGATCTGCTCCAGCATGGCCGCCCGGTGCTGCGGCTGGTCACGGTTCCCGAAGGCATGGCGTCGATCTACGTGCGCCAGGCGCTGGCGCAGGCGAGCGGGCTGACGGGGCCGGCGCCGCTGCCGGCGGAGGGATCGGTGCTGCCCGACAGCTACGCCTTCACCGACGGCGACGCGCGCACCGTCGTCGCGAGGCGGATGCGGGCGGCGATGGATCGCGCGCTGGCCGAGGAGTGGCGCGGGCGGGCGCCGGGCCTTGCCGTCCGCACGCCGCGCGACGCGGTGATCCTCGCCTCGATCGTCGAGAAGGAGACGGGCGCGCCCGCCGAGCGCGCGACGGTGGCCGCCGTCTACGCCAACCGGCTGCGGCTGGGCATGCCGCTCCAGGCCGATCCGACGGTCATCTACCCGGTCACGCGCGGGCGGCCGCTGGGCCGGCGCATCCTCCTGTCCGAGCTGCGCGCGGTGAACGGCTATAACACCTATGCGCGGCCGGGGCTGCCGATCGGCCCGATCTGCAATCCGGGCCGCGCGTCGCTCCACGCAGTGCTGCACCCCGCATCGAGCAAGGCGCTCTACTTCGTCGCCAACGGTCGCGGCGGGCACGTCTTCGCGAACACGCTGGCCGAGCAGAACGCCAATGTGAAGCGCTGGTACGCGATCCGGCACGCCCGCGGCGAGATGTGACGCCGCGGGCGGGGCGCGCCTACTTCAGGTGGGCGGACAAGTGCTTGTTGAGCTCGAACATCGAGACCTCGTCCTTGCCGACGACCTTCTTGAGCGTCGCGTCGGCGAGGATCTGGCGCTTGTCCTTCGGGTTCTGGAGCTCGTGCTTGCGGATATAGTCCCACACCTTGCTCACCACCTCCGTGCGCTTGAGCGGCTCGTCGCCGACGACCGCCGCCAGCTCCTTGGACGGCTGCACCGTCTTGTGGGCGCCGTCCTTCTTCTCGGCGGGGGCCTTCTTCTCGGCGCCAGCCTTCTTCGCGGCGGGCTTCTTCTCGGCACTCGCCTTCGTGGTCGTCGCCATGTCCGTCTCCTGCGGTTCGTTCGCGGGAAGCGACCATCGCCGCTCATCCCGCCTGTTGCAAGGCCCGTTGCCTTGCCGTCACGAACCGGAAGCGCGGATAGCGGTTCCACAGGGAAGTCGCAGCCGCTATCAGCGGCGGATGGCAGAATTGGACTTCGGACTGGGCGACACGGCGGACGCGATCCGCGAGACGGTGGCGCGCTTCGCCGCCGACCGCATCGCGCCGATCGCCGCCGCGATCGATGCGGAGGATCGCTTCCCGCAGGAGCTGTGGCCCGAAATGGGCGCGCTCGGTCTCCACGGCATCACGGTGGAGGAGGCGGATGGCGGCCTCGGCCTGGGCTATCTCGAACATGTCGTGGCCTGCGAGGAGGTCTCGCGCGCGTCGGCGTCGGTGGGCTTGTCCTACGGCGCGCACTCCAATCTCTGCGTCAACCAGATCCGCCGCTGGGGTTCGCCCGAGCAGAAGGCGAAATACCTGCCCGGGCTCATCTCGGGCGACCATGTCGGTAGCCTCGCGATGTCGGAGGCGGGGGCGGGCTCCGACGTCGTCTCGATGAAGCTGCGCGCCGATCAGGTGGAGGGCGGCTTCCGGCTGAACGGCACCAAGTTCTGGATCACCAACGCGGCCTATGCCGAGACGCTGGTGGTCTATGCGAGAACGACGCCCGACGCGGGATCAAAGGGGATCACCGCCTTCCTGATCGAGCGCGGCATGGCCGGCTTCTCGATCGGGCAGAAGATCGACAAGATGGGGATGCGCGGCTCGCCCACCGCTGAGCTGGTGTTCGAGGATTGCTTCGTGCCGGATGCGAACGTCATGGGCCCGCTGAACGGTGGCGTGCGCGTGCTGATGTCCGGCCTCGACTATGAGCGCGTGGTGCTCTCGGGCATCCAGCTCGGCATCATGCAGGCCTGCCTCGACACGGTACTTCCCTATGTGCGCGAGCGGCGGCAGTTCGGGCGGCCGATCGGCGCCTTCCAGCTCATGCAGGGCAAGGTCGCGGACATAGCGGTCGCGCTGTCTACGGCGCGCGCCTATGTCTATGCGGTGGCGCGCGCTTGCGACGCCGGGCGCACGACGCGCCACGACGCGGCGGGCGCGATCCTCTATGCGTCGGAGGCGGCGGTGCGCGTCGCGGGCGAGGCGGTGCAGGCGCTGGGCGGCGCCGGCTACACCAAGGACTATCCGGTCGAGCGCTACTATCGCGACGCCAAGCTGCTCGACATCGGCGCGGGCACCAACGAGGTCCGCCGGATGCTGATCGGCCGCGAGCTGATCGGCGACGAGAAGCCGGCGGCGCAGTAGGAGCGCGCGTGACGACGGCCTACGACTTCGAGGCGAAGGCGATCGACGGCGCCACCCGGTCGCTTGCCGAATGGCGCGGCAAGCCGCTGCTGATCGTCAACACCGCGAGCAAGTGCGGCTTCACGCCTCAATATGAGGGGCTGGAGGCGCTGCACGAACGCTACGAAGGCCGGGGCCTCGCGGTGCTCGGCTTCCCGTGCAACCAGTTCGGCCACCAGGAGCCCGGCGACGAGGCGGAGATCACCCGCTTCTGCTCGCTCACCTACGATGTCGGCTTTCCGATGTTCGCCAAGGTGGACGTCAACGGCGAGGCCGCGCACCCGCTGTTCCGCTGGCTGAAGGAGCAGGCGCCCGGTATCCTCGGCTCCAAGCGGATCAAGTGGAACTTCACCAAGTTCCTCGTCGATCGCGCCGGCCGGGTGGCATCCCGCCACGCGCCGACGACCAAGCCCGCCTCGCTTGAGGACGACATAGAAAAACTGCTCTAGCCCGCGCCTTGCAAATCGATCGCGACCGATCGACATGGGCGCCGGATATCCGGAGACCCCAGTGATGAGCGACCTGACAGTGGGCGAGCTCGCCCCGTCGGCGGCGTTGAGCGTCGAGAAGGTGGCGAGCGTCCACCACTGGAACGAGCATCTCTTCAGTTTCACGATCACGCGGCCGGCGAGCTTCCGCTTCCGCTCGGGCGAGTTCGTGATGATCGGCCTGCCCGACGGCAAGCGCCCGCTGCTCCGCGCCTACTCGATCGCCAGCCCGGCCTATGCCGAGGAGCTGGAGTTCCTGTCGATCAAGGTGCCCGACGGGCCGCTCACCTCTAGGCTCCAGAAGATCGAGCCGGGTGACGGCGTGTTCCTGGGCCGCAAGCCCACGGGAACGCTCGTCGCCGACGCGCTGCTGCCCGGCAAGCGGCTGCTGCTGCTCTCCACCGGGACCGGCCTCGCGCCCTTCATGAGCGTGATCCGCGATCCCGACAGCTACGAGCGCTTCGACGAGATCGTGCTCGTCCACTCGGTGCGCCGCGTGAGCGACCTCAGCTATCGCGACATGCTGGAGGCGAGGCTCGCCGACGATCCGCTGGTGGACGAGGCCGCGCGAGCGCAGTTCCGCTACCTGCCGACCGTCACGCGCGAGGACTTCCCGCGCCGCGAGCGCATCGGCGCGTTGATCGACGCGCGAACGCTGTTCGAGGACGGATCGGACCTGAACCCCGAGACCGACCGCGTGATGATGTGCGGCAGCATGGACATGATCCGCGAGCTCGCCCGGCGCTTCGAGGGGCTCGGCTTCGAGGAAGGCTCCAACGCCAAGCCCGGCGCCTACGTGATCGAGCGCGCCTTCGTCGGCTAGAGCGTATCGACGACGCCGCCGTCGACGCGCATCGCCGCGCCGGTCGTTGCGGAGGAGAGCGGCGAGGCGAGGTAGACGACGAGATTGGCGACCTCCTGCGCGGTCGCCAGGCGGCCAGTGATCGAGCTCGGCCGGTTCGCCTTGACGAAGCGCACGCCCTTCTCCTCGATCGAGCCGCCCTCGGGATCGTTCGCGAGCATCGCCTCGACGCCCTCCGACAGCGTCGGGCCGGGCAGCACCGAGTTCACCGTCACGCCCGTGCCCGCCATGCGCTTGGCGAGCCCGCGCGCGACCGCGATGTCGGCGGTCTTGCTGACGCCATAGTGGATCATCTCGACGGGAATGTTGAGACCGCTCTCCGACGCGACGAAGATCACGCGGCCCCAGCCGGCCTTCTCCATGTAGGGCAGGGTGGCGCGCGCCAGCCGCACGCCGGCCATGACGTTGACCTGCCAGTGCCTGTCCCACTCCTCGTCGGGCGTGTCGAAGAAGTCGGCGGGCGCGAACACGCCGGCGTTGTTGACGAGGATGTCGACCGCGGGCAGTGCCGCGATCAGCGCCTCGCAGCCGTCCGCCGTGCCGACATCGGCCGCGATTCCGCGCACCTGCGCTGAAGCCACGGCTCGGCTGATCGCGTCTACGCCCGCATCGACGCGTTCCTGTCCGCGCCCGTTGACGATCACGGTGGCGCCGGCCTCCGCCAGACTGGTGGCGATCGCGAGGCCGATGCCGGCGGTGGAGCCGGTGACGAGCGCGGTCCGGCCGCTAAGATCAATTCTCATGGACAGGGGATCGCTCGGCGCGCGCGTCCGGTTCCCTGGCTAATCGAGGTGGCGCACCCAGCCGTGCGGATCGGACGTCCGGCCGCGCTGGATGCCGACCAGCCGCGCGCGCAGCCGCTCGGTCGTCGCGCCGCCCTCGCCGTTGCCGATCGCGAAGGCGCCACCGGCGTGGCGCACCTCGCCGATCGGCGTCACCACCGCCGCCGTCCCGCAGGCGAAGCACTCGCGCAGCCGCCCCGACGCGGCGTCCGCCTGCCATTGGGCGAAGCTGTAGGGCTCCTCGCGCACGATCAGCCCCTCGTCGCGCGCCAGCGTGAGCAGGCTGTCGCGGGTGATGCCGGGCAGGATCGTGCCGCCCAGCGGCGGCGTGAGGAGGCTGCCGTCGTCCATCAGGAACATGATGTTCATGCCGCCAAGCTCCTCGACATGCGCGTGCTCGGCGGCGTCGAGGAAGACGACCTGATCGCAGCCGGCCTCGATCGCCTGCGCCTGCGCGATCAGGCTGGCGGCGTAGTTGCCGCCGCACTTGGCGTCGCCGGTGCCGCCGGGCGCGGCGCGCGTGTAGTCGTCGGACACCCAGACGGTGACGGTGCTCTTGCCGCCCTTGAAGTAGCCGCCGACCGGACAGGCGATCAGCACGTAGAGATACTCGGCCGCGGGGCGGACGCCCAGGAACGCCTCGCTCGCGAACATGAAGGGGCGGAGATAGAGGCTGCCGTCGCCGCCGGGCACCCAGTCGCGATCCGCTCCGATCAGCGCCTCGAGCGAGCCCAGGAACAGCTCGTCGGGCAGTTCGGGCATCGCGAGGCGGCGAGCCGACGCGCGGAAGCGCGCGGCGTTGCGATCCGGCCGGAACAGCGTGACGCCGCCATCGTCGCCGCGATACGCCTTGAGTCCCTCGAATATCTCCTGCGCGTAGTGCAGCACGGCACAGGCCGGCGAGAGGGAGAAGGGGGCGTGCGCCTCTACCCTCGCGTCATGCCAGCCCTCGCCCTCGCGCCAGCGCGCCGTCACCATATGATCGGTGAAGACGCGGCCGAAGCCGGGATCCTCCATCAGCGCCGCGCGCTTGTCGGCGGTGCGCGGGCTGGCATGGGGCTGTCGGGCGAAGAGGGTGGCGCTCATGCGTCGCCCCTAGCGAAACGGGGGCCGGCGGTGAAGCCTGCCCCCGCGCGCATCAGAAGGCTTCCGCCTCCAGCGCCATCAGCGAGCGCTTGCCGGACTTGATCGCCAGGAAGCAGGCGGTGGCCTGCGGCAGCACGCGATCGAAGAAGAAGGAGCAGGTGGCGAGCTTGGCCTTATAGAAGCCCTCCTCCCCGGTGCCCTGCGCCAGCGTCTCGTGCGCGATCTTCGCCGCGCGCAGGAAGCAGTAGCCCATCGCCACCAACCCCATGAGGCGGAGGTAATCGGACGAGGCGGCGCCCGCCTCCTCCGGATCGGCCATGCCCTTCTGCGCGATCGTGCCGGTGGAGAGCTGGAGCGCGCCAAACGCCGTCGAAAGCCCGTTCGTCCACGCCTTCAACGCCTTGTCGTCCGGCGTTCCCATGTCCTCGATGAAGTTGGACACCGGGTGGAAGAAGGCGCGGAGATAGCGGCCCATGTTGGCGGGCAGCTTGCGGCCGACGAGATCCAGCGCCTGCACGCCGTTGGTGCCCTCGTAGATCATCGCGATGCGGGCATCGCGCGCGATCTGCTCGACGCCATGCTCGCGGATATAGCCGTGGCCGCCATAGACCTGGATGCCGAGGCTCGCCGCCTCCCACCCAAAATCGGTGAACAGCGCCTTCACCACCGGCGTCATCAGCGCGACGAAATCGCCGGCCCGCGCGCGCACCTCGGAATTCTCGTGGCACTTCTCGGCATCCAGCGCGCGGGCGCACCATTGCCCAAGCGCGCGGCAGCCCTCGGCGTAGACGCGCTGCGTCATCAGCATCCGGCGCACGTCGGGGTGGACGATGATCGGATCGGCCGGGCCATCCGGGTTCTTGACGCCGGAGAGCGAGCGGCCCTGCAACCGCTCCTTGGCGTAGGACACGGCAGACTGATAGGCGAGCTCCGCCAGCCCGAGGCCCTGCACGCCCACCGACACGCGCTCGGTGTTCATCATGGTGAACATGGCGGCCAAGCCCTTGTTGGGCTCGCCCACGATCCAGCCGGTCGCGTCGTCGAAGCTCATCTGGCAGGTGGCGGACGCCTTCAAGCCCATCTTGTGTTCGATGCCAGTGGCCTGCACGCCGTTCCTCTGGCCGGGCGTGCCGTCGTCCCTGGGCAGGAACTTGGGCACCACGAACAGGCTGATCC
The DNA here is from genome assembly GCF_965200105.1 of Sphingomonas sp. Taxonomy (GTDB): domain Bacteria; phylum Pseudomonadota; class Alphaproteobacteria; order Sphingomonadales; family Sphingomonadaceae; genus Solisphingomonas. The sequence goes on along the minus strand of NZ_CBDATN010000002.1, from coordinate 765,207 downwards.
CCTTCACGCCCGCCGGCGCGCCGGCGATGCGCGCGAGGACGAGGTGGATCACGTTCTCGGTCATGATCATGGTCGCCGGCCGAGATGAAGATCTTGGAGCCGGTGATGCGGTAGCTGCCGTCGTCTAGCGGCTCCGCCTTGGTGCGGAGCAGGCCGAGATCGGTGCCGCAATGGCTCTCCGTCAGGCACATCGTGCCCGACCACTGGCCCGAGATCATCTTGGGCAGATAGGTCTGCTTGAGCTCTTCCGAGCCATGATCCTGGAGCGAGGTGGTCGCACCGTGGGTGAGGCCGGGATAGAGGCTGAAGGAGACGTTGGCCGCGCAGGTCATCTCCTCGACCAGCTTGTTCACCGCCTCGGGCAGGCCCTGGCCGCCATATTCGGGATCGGAGGCAAGCGCCGCCCAGCCCGACTCCTTGAATTGGTCGTAGGCCTCCTTGAAGCCCTTGGGCGTGCGCACGACGCCGTTCTCGTAGTGGCAGCCTTCGAGATCGCCGCTCGCGTTGATCGGCAGCAGCACCTCCTGCGCGAAGCGGGCGGCCTCCTCCAGGACGGCGTCGATGAGGTCGGGCGTGAACTCGGCGTGACGGGCGATGCCGCCGAAGCCGTCGTCGGCGAACTGCTCGTGGAGCACGAAGCGCATGTCGCGCAGCGGGGCAACGTAGGTCTGCATGATCGCGTGTCCTCTCAGTTCCGCAGCGGCTTGCCGGTCGTCATCATCGACTCGATGCGAGCAATGGTGCGATCGTCCCGGACGAGCTGCGTGAACGCCTTGCGCTCCAGCGCGAGCATGTCCTCTTCGGTGACGGTGTCGACGAGATCGGCCTCGCCGCCCGACAGCACCATCGCCAGCTTGTCCGCCACCACCGCGTCGTAGGGCGTGGCGAGGCCCTTCTTGCGGAAGCCGTCCACCGCCTGATTCATGCCGAAGCGGCCGCTCTCGCCGGGGAGGCGGAAGGTCGGCGGCTCGGGCGCGACATAGCCCTCGGCCAGCGCCAGCGCCTTGGCCTTGGCGTCGCTCGAGCAGCCGGTCGCGGTTCATGCTAATGCCGTCGCCCTTGCGGAGGAACATGAGATCCTGCGCGTCCTGCGCGGACTTGGCGACAGTCGCGGTGGAGATCGTCTCGAACGCCTTGATGACGGCCGGCATCGGGCCGTTGGGGAGCGTGCCGGACTTCTTCCAGCGATCGATCATCTCGCCGCAGCCGCCCCAGCCGGGAACGACGCCGACGCCCGTCTCGACGAGGCCGATATAAGATTCGGCATGCGCCTGGATGGCATCCGAGTTCAGGCAGATCTCGCAACCGCCGCCGAGCGTCAGCCCGGCGGGAGCCGCGACGACGGGGAAGGGCGCGTATTTTAGCGCCTTGTACGCCTTCTGCCCCTCGGCGATCGACTTCTCCACCTCGCCCCAGGCCGCGATGTTAAGCGCGAAGAGGGCCAAGCCGAGATTGGCGCCGGCGGAGAAGTTGGTCGCCTCGTTGTAGATCACCAGCGCCTTGAAACGCTCGCGCACGATGGCGATCGCCTGCTCGATCAGCTTCATCACGTCGCCGTCGAGCGCATTCATCTTGCCCGTGAACTCGATACAGGCCACGCCGTCGCCGACGTCCCACAGCGCGGCTGAGGCGGTCTTCGCCAGTGGCTGCGAGCGGCGCTTTACATCCTCCAGCAGCAACACGCCGGGCGCGCGCGGCACGTCGTGGTAACTGGCGCCGTCGGCGCTCAGATATTGCTTCTGGCCATCCTCGACGCGGTAGAAGGGCTTCGACCCCGCCGCCTTCAGGATGGCGGGCACCGAACGCCCCTCGGCGGCCAGCCGCTCGGCGAGCTTGCCCGGCCCGAGCTGGTCGATCAGCTCGAACGGCCCGTACTTCCAGTTGTAGCCGAGCCGCATGGCGTCATCGATGCCGACGATCTCGTCCGCTGCCTCGCCGACCAGCATGGCGGCGTAGGAGAGCAGGGGGCCGAGCACCGCCCAAGCATAGTCGCCGACCTTGCCGGGCGTCGCCACCAGAGTGGCGAGATCCTTGGCTGATTTGCCGGGGAGCGGCGCGGGCTTGGCTTCGGCGCGATACTCGCCCGTCGTGAGATCAATGGCTTGCTTGGTCTTCTTGCCGCCCGATCTGTCGAGCCGATAGAAGCCGCCCTTGCCCTTGCGGCCGGTATAGCCTTCCGCGATCATCCGATCGATCAGCGGCATTTCGCGCACCGTGTCGAAATAGGGATCGCCTTCCGCCAACGTGGACGTCAGGCTGTTGCTGAGCAGCGGCATGAGATCGATGCCGACGAGATCGACCAGGCCGAAGATGCCCGTCTTGGGCACGCCCATCGGCGATCCGCCGATCTGGTCGGCCTCCTCGACGGTCAGCCCCTGATCCATCGCGGCGTTGATCGCGACGGCCAGCCAATAGGTGCCGACGCGGTTGGCGATGAAGCCCGGCGTGTCGTGCGCGCGCACGATCGACTTGCCCATCGCGCGATCGGTGAAATCCACCACCTTGTCGACGAGCGCGGGGTCGCTCTCCGGCCCGCTAACGATCTCCAGCAGCCGCATGTAGCGCGGCGGGTTGAAGAAGTGGGTGATGAGGAAGTCGCGCCGGAACGCGTCGGAGCGGCCCTCGACCAGCTTGGCCAGCGGGATGGTAGAGGTATTGGACGACACCGCCGTGCCCGACCGCTTCACCGCCTCGATTTTCGCGTAGAGCGACTGCTTGATGTCGAGCCGCTCGACGATGGCTTCCACCACCCAGTCGCACTCGGCGATGCGGCCGAGATGATCGTCGATATTGCCCGTCTCGACCAGCTTCGCCGCGCGCTTCGACATGAAGGGCGCGGGATCGGTCTTGAGCATCTTGGCCACCGCGCCCTTGGCGACGGCGTCGCGATCGTCGCCCTCGCGCGGCACGATATCGAGCAGCAGCACGGGCACGCCCGCGTTCGCCACCTGCGCGGCGATGCCCGCGCCCATCGTGCCCGCGCCGATGACGCAGACCTTCCGGATCGGATCGCCCGCCATCATGCCTTCTCCAGCACGGTGGCGATGCCCTGGCCGCCGCCGATGCACTGGGTGGCGAGCGCGTAGCGGCCGCCCTCGCGCTCCAGCAGCGCGGCCGCCTTGCCGACGATGCGCGCGCCGGTGGCGCCGAGCGGATGGCCGATGGCGATCGCGCCGCCGTCGATGTTCACCGTCTCGGGTCTGAGGCCGAGATCGGAGATGCAGGCGAGCGACTGCGAGGCGAACGCCTCGTTGAGCTCCACCACGTCGAGCTGGTCGACGGTGATGCCGGCGCGCTCCAGCGCCTTCTTGGTGGCGCCGACGGGGCCGATGCCCATGATCTCGGGCTCGCAGCCCTGCACGGCCACCGACTTGATGCGCGCGAGGATCTTGAGCCCGTGCTTCTGCGCGAACGCCTCGGACGTCACGAGCACCGCCGACGCGCCGTCGGTCAGCGGGGAGGCGGTGCCCGCCGTCACCGTGCCGTCCTTGTCGAAGGCGGGCTTCAGCGCGGCGAGGCCCTCGACGCTGGTGTCGGGGCGCAGGATGCCGTCCTTGTCGATGGTGCCCGCCTTGGTGGGGATCGGCACGATCTCGGCGTCGAGCTTGCCGGCGGCCTGCGCGGCGGCGGCCTTCTTCTGGCTGTCGACCGCGAACCGTCTCCTGCGCCTCGCGGGTGATCTGCCACTTGGTCCGCGACGTTCTCGGCGGTCTCGCCCATGCCCATGTACGCGCCCCGGCTCTTGGCGGCGAGCGCGGGGTTGGGAAGGGGATTGTAGCCGCTCATCGGCACCCGGCTCATCGACTCGACGCCCGCGCAGATGAAGGCGTCGCCCGCTCCGATCGCGATCTGGCCGACCGCGATGTGGATCGAGCTCATCGACGATCCGCAGAAGCGGTTCACCGTCATGCCGCCGACCTTGAGCGGCAGATCGGAGAGCAATCCAATCAGGCGTCCGACGTTCAGGCCCTGCTCACCTTCGGGAAACGCGCAGCCGACGATCACGTCCTCGATCTCGGCGGCGTCGATGCCGGTGCGCTCGATGAGGCCGCGGATCACGGTGGCGGCGAGCTCGTCGGGGCGGACGCGGGCGAGCGCGCCCTTGGTGGCAAGGTGGAAGGGCGAACGGGCATAGCCCGCGATGACGGCGTTGCTCATCGAGATGCTCTCCGTGGGCCGCGCGGAATCGGGGCGGCGCCTGCTGCCTGTAAGGTGCGAACTTTTCCCTATACGTCAACCCAATTCGCGGTATGTTAACCGAGTCGGCGCATCGTGAGCGTTGACGGCCGTCGGCGCCGTGAAGAGCGTGTGGTCCGGGATGCGCTTCGAGGAGGTTCCATGCTTCTGCTGCTTGGCGCGCTATTCGCCGCCACCCCCTCCGCCGACAGCGTCGTCGGCAAGTGGAAGACCGAGACCAAGAACGCGGTCGTGCAGATCAGCAAGTGCGGCGGTTCGATCTGCGGCACGCTGCTGACGTCCGACGACATCGCCAGGAACCCGGGGATGACGGACAGCAAGAATCCCAATGCGGCGCTGAAGTCGAAGCCGCTGAAGGGCTCGACCATGCTCTCCGGCTTCAGCCGCAGCGGCGACACCTGGGACAATGGAAAGGTCTACAAGGCCGACGAGGGCAAGACCTACACCGGCCGCATCACGCCGATCGACGCCAATCACATCAAACTGCGCGGTTGCGTGTTCGTGCCGCTATGCAAGACACAGACGTGGACGCGCGTGAACTGACGCACGATCCCGCTCACTAGTCAGCGTTCAGGGAGAACAAGAGTGAAGCATCTGTCTGCGGGCGTCCGTCGCGGCGTCTCCGTGGCGGCCCTCGCGGCCGCCGCCGGCGGCTGGACCGCACCGGCCCACGCCGCCGCCTTCTACCTCGCCGATCAATCGACCAAGGGCCTCGGCCGCGCCTTCTCCGGCGAGACGGCGGAGCGCGGCGCCCAGCAGCAATGGTACAACCCGGCCGCAATCGGCGGGATCACCGGCGTCCAGAACTATGTCGGCGTGACCGCGATCCTGCCCGGCGGCAGCGTGCGGCCGGATGCCACCAGCCCGACGACGGTCGGCAGGCGCGTCGTCGGCGGCGCCGCCGGCAAGGATCCCGTCAACAACGGCTACCTGCCCAATGGCGGCGTCGCGATCGGGCTCGGCAAGGTGGCGTTGGGGCTGACCGTCACCTCGCCGTTCAGCTTCACGACGAACTACGACAGCGATTTCTTCGGCCGCTACTCGGCCGACAAGTCCCGCCTGCGGACCTTCGACATCCAGCCCTCGATCGCGTTCGCGCCCAACGAGCATCTGAGCGTCGGCGGCGCGGTGAACGTCGAGTATCTGCGCGCGACGCTCTCCAACTATCTGCCCGATCCCTTCTCCACCAACCTCGGCACGCCCGCCACGCCGTTCCCCGACGGCCACCAGTATCTGAAGGGCGATGGTTGGGACGTCGGCTACAGCTTCGGCTTCCAGTATCACAACGATCAGGTCGATCTCGGGGCCTCGTACAAGTCGTCGATCCGGCACAAGCTGAAGGGCAAGCTCATCATCGACGGGCTCACCGATCCGCTGGCCGGCGCGATCAACCAACGCGTCGACGGCGCGAATGCCGACTTCACCACGCCGTGGCAGGTGAGCGTGGGACTGCGTTATCACTTCACGCCGGCGTTCACGCTGAACGCGCAGGTGACCCGATTCGGCTGGGAGAAGTTCGACACGATCGACCTCTCCAACCTCGGCGCCGTGACCCCCGACCAGTCGATCGTCCAGAGCTACAAGAACAGCTACACCTACGCGCTCGGCGCGGACTACAAGCTGTCCGAGAAGACGACGCTGCGCGCCGGCGTGGCGCGCGACCTGACGCCGATCCGTGACAATTACCGCGATCCGCGCGTGCCCGACGGCAATCGCTGGTTCTTCGCGGTGGGCGGCACCCATGAGCTCAACGACTTTGTCGGCGTCGACTTCGGCGCGGCCTACGACAAGATCAAGAGCGAGCGCGTCGACAACACCGCCGTGATCTACGGCGGCACCATCCTCCAGACGACGAGCACCACCAGCGGGCGGACGCACAACGGCCACGCCGTGCTGCTCAGCCTCGGCGCGCACGTGGCGATGTGATGGCCACCGCCGGCTCCGCGTCCGCCTCGGTCGCCGGAGCCGGCGGCGCGTGCGCCATCAAGCCGCGCCTGCTTACCGACCTGATCGACAAGGCGGCGCGCAATCATGGCGACGTCGACGCCATCGACTTCATGGGCCGGCGGTGGACGTACCGGCGGATCGCCGGCCTCGCGGAGCGTGCTGCGCGGGGATTGCAGGATCTCGGCGTGACGAAGGGCACGGGGGTGGGGCTGTGCCTGCCCAACATGCCGCACTATGTCATCCTCTACTTCGCGCTGCATCGGATCGGCGCGATCGTCGTCAACATCAATCCGCTCTATACCGCCAAGGAAATCCGGCACCTGCTGGCGGATTCGGGCGCGACGATGGTCGCGACCTGCGATGTCGCCGAGTATCACGCCAAGGTGTCGGAAGTGGCCGCCGAACTCGGCCTTGCCAAGGTGATCGTCTGCCGCATGACGGAGGCGCTGCCGCCGGTCAAGCAGGCGCTCTACCGGCTGTTCAAGCGCCGAGACATCGCGCGCCTCGCCAATGACGGTCGCCAGATCGGCTTTACCGAGTTGCTGCGCGCGAAGGGCAAGCCCGATCCGGTCGCGCGCGATCCGCACGACGTGGCGGTGCTGCAATATACCGGCGGCACCACCGGCGTGCCCAAGGCGGCGATGCTGACGCATGCCAACCTGACGGCCAACTGCGCGCAGATCGCGATCCACATCTCGCGCGTGCCGCTGAAGGAGGAGCGGATCATGGGCGTGCTGCCCATGTTCCACGTCTTCGCGCTTACCTCCGTGCTCGATTATACGGTGGATGCCGGTGGGACGATCGTGCTGCTGCCGCGCTTCGAGGTGAAGCAGTTTCTCGCCACGATGAAGCGCATGCGCTGTACGCAGCTGTTCGGCGTGCCGACGATGTACGTGGCGCTGAACAAGCTGCCGGAGGCCGAGATCGCGCCGCTGAAGTCGTTGAAGTTCTCGATCTCGGGCGGCGCGCCGCTGCCGTTCGACGTGCGCACCGCTTTCGAGAAGCGCGTCGGGTGCAGGGTGGTGGAGGGCTACGGCCTCTCGGAATCCTCGCCGGTCATCACCTGCAACCCGCTGAACGGCGTCATCAAGGACAATAGCTGCGGACCTGCCTTTCCGGGCACGACGATCGAGATCCGCGACCTCGACGATCCGCACAGGCTGATGCCGCAGGGCGAGCGCGGCGAGGTCTGCGCGCGCGGGCCGCAGGTGATGAAGGGCTATTGGAACCGGCCCGAGGAAACCGCGGCGGTGTTCGTCGACGGCGCGCTGCGCACCGGCGACGTCGGCTATCTCGACGAGGACGGTTACCTGTTCCTGGTCGATCGCATCAAGGACGTGATCCTGGCGGGCGGCTACAACATCTATCCCCGCACCATCGAGGAGGCGCTGTACGAACATCCGGCGGTGGCGGAAGCGGTGGTGATCGGCGTCGACGATCCGTATCGCGGCCAGGCGCCCAAGGCGTTCGTGACGCTGCGCGAGGGCCACGCAGTCACCGGCGACGCGCTACGCGCCTTCCTAAAGGATCATCTCAACAAGCTGGAGATGCCGCGCGAGGTCGAGGTGCGCGCCGAACTCCCCAAGACGTTGATTGGCAAGTTGTCGAAGAAGGAGCTAGTGGAGGAGGAGCGGGCGAAGGCGACGGGCGGCGGTGATTGATCCGACGACAGCGCCGTCCGCGCGCGAGCGGCTGCGCGCGATCCAGGACGTCGCCGACGAGCTCGGCGTCAGCACGCGCACGCTGCGCTTCTACGAGAGCAAGGGGCTGATCGAGCCGCAGCGCGTGGGCGCGATGCGCGTCTACGATCGTCGCGAGGTGGCGCGGCTCCGCCTTATTCTGCGCGGCAAGCGGCTCGGCTTCTCTTTGCGCGACATTCAGGAGTTCCTGAACCTCTACGACGCCGATCCACAACATGCCGAGCAGATGCGCCGTCTGATCGACCGCGTCCGCTCGCGGTTGGCGGAACTGGAGGCGCAACGCGCCGCGATCGACGAGACCGTCCGCGAACTCCATCAGATCGAGCGCGAGGCGGACGCGCGGCTGGTCGGCGCGCGCGCCTAGCCCGTCGCGAGCTGACCGGTCGTGCCGCGAGCGTGCCCGGCCAGCGTGTGCGCCGCCGTCACCAGCGCGAAATGGCTGAACGCCTGCGGGAAGTTGCCGAGCTGGCGCTGCGCCTTGGGATCATATTCCTCGGCGAGCAGGCCGACATCGTTGGCGAGCCCCGCGACATGATCGAACAGCGCGCGCGCGTCGTCGATCCGGCCGGTGAGCGCCAGCGCGTCGACCAGCCAGAAGCTGCACGCCAGGAACGCGCCTTCGTCGCCGGGCAGGCCGTCGGTGCCGTCCTCGACATTGTAGCGGTAGACGACGCCGTCGCGCTTCAGGTCGCGCTCGATCCGCGCGATCGTGCCGCGGATGCGCGGATCGTCGGGCGGCAGGAAGCCCAGCATCGCCATCTGGAGCAGTGCCGCGTCGACGCGCTTCGATCCGTAATATTGCACGAAGCTGCCGATCTCCGGATCGTAGCCCCTCTCGCAAACCTGCGCGTGGATCTCGTCGCGCGCCGTCTTCCAGGAGCTCACGTCTCCCGAGAGGCCGAAATCCTCCGCGCTCGCGATCATCCGGTCGAATGCCAGCCAGCACATCACCTTGGAGTGGACGAAGTGCTGAGGCGGGCCGCGAACCTCCCATAGCCCCGAATCGGGCTGCCGCCACAGGTCGAGCAGCCGCCGGGCGATCGCGCATTGCAGCGGCCACACCTCGTCCATGTCGGGCAGCCCCGCGCGCCGCGCGCCGTCGAACGCGGCGAGCACCGAGCCGTAGACGTCGAGCTGGAGCTGCTCGGACGCGGCGTTGCCCACGCGGACGGGCCTGCTCGCCTCGAAGCCGGGCAGGTGGTCCAACTCCACCTCGGTCAGCCGCCGCTCGCCGGCGAGACCGTACATGATCTGCAGCTCGTCGGGCGCGCCCGCCACCGCGCGCATCAGCCACCAGCGCCACGCGCCCGCCTCCTCATGGAAGCCCGATGCGGTGAGCGCGTAGATCGTCAGCACCGCGTCGCGCAGCCAGCAGTAGCGATAGTCCCAGTTCCTGACGCCGCCCGGGCTCTCGGGCAGCGAGGTGGTCGGCGCGGCGACGATCCCGCCGGTGGGCGCGTAGGTCATCGCCTTCAGCGTCAGCAGCGATCGCTTGACGATATCGGCATAGGGCCCGTCGGCGGCGTAGCCGGCGATCCAGCACTCCCAATATTCCTCGCTGTGGCGAAGCAGCGCGAAGGGGTCGCGCGGGATCGGCGGCGCCACGTGCGAGGGATACCATTCGAGCATGAAGGCGATCGACTGGCCCGCCTCCACGCAGAAGTCGGCCACCGTGGCGAAATCGGCATTCTCGAAGTCGATGCTGGAGGAGACGCGCACGGCGTCCGGCCCGGCAACGGCGGTGATGACGCCGCGCTTGCGCTGAAGCCAGGGGATGCGCTGCCCGTAGCCGAAGCGCAGACGCAGCTCGGTGCGCATCGCGACGCGGCCCTCGAGCCCGCGTACGATGCGGACGAGCTCGTGGTGGCGATCGGTGGCGGGCGGCGGCATGAAGTCGAGCACGGCGGCGCGCCCGCTCGCCGTCTCGATCACCGTCTCCAGCACCATCGTGCCGGGCAGGTAGCGCCGCGAGCCGCCCGTCGCGTCCGGCGCGGAGAGCGCCCAGCCGCCATGCTCGGGCGTGCCGAGCAGGCTGGCGAAGATCGCCTCGGAATCGAAGCGCGGCAGGCACAGCCACTCGATCGTGCCGTCGCGGTGGACGAGCGCGGCGCTCTGCGTCGAGCCGATCAGCGCATAGTCCTCGATCGGGCGGACGGGGGCGGCGCTCACCGTGCCTTGGCCTCGCCGACGCCGACATGCCACGCCCGGCCGTCGCGATCGAGCAGCGCGTCGGCGGCGTCCGGCCCCATGCTACCCGGCGCGTAAGGCTCGGGCCTGCCGCCCTCCGCCCAGACGTCGAGGAAGGGCTGCACCGCGGCCCAGCCGGCCTCGATCCCGTCGGCGCGCTGGAACAGCGTCTGGTCGCCGATCAGCAGGTCGTAGAGCAGGGTCTCGTAGCCGGTGAGCTTCGAGATGTCGAAGCGGTCGGCGTAGCGGAAATCGAGGCCGACGGGCACCGTCGCCACCTCCAGCCCCGGCTGCTTGATCGAGATCTCCATGCGCAGCCCCTCGTCGGGCTGGACCTGGACGACGAGGCGGTTGGCGGGGGGGCGCCGCTCCTGCGCGGTGGAGGCGAACTGCGCGAAGGGCACGCGCCGGAAGGTGACGACGATCTCGGTATCGCGCGCCGCCATCACCTTGCCGGTGCGCAGGTAGAAGGGCACGCCCGCCCAGCGCCAGGTGTCGACCATCAGCTTGAGCGCGACGAACGTCTCGGTGACGCTGTCCCTCGCGACGTCGGGCGTGTCGGTGTAGGCGGGCACGTCCGCGTCGTTCAGCGTGCCGGCGGTGAACTGGCCGCGCACGCCGTCCTCGGCGGCCTGCTCGGCCGTCCAGTGGCGCACCGCCTTGAGCACCTTGCCCTTCTCGTCGCGGATGGCCTCGGCGTCGAAGCTGTTGGGCGCCTCCATCGCCACCATGGCGAGGAGCTGGAAGAGATGGTTGGGCACCATGTCGCGCAACGCGCCGGTGGCGTCGTAGAATTTGCCGCGCGTGCCGATTCCCACCGTCTCGGCGGCGGTGATCTGCACGCTGTCGATGAAGTTGGCGTTCCACAGCCCCTCGATCATCATGTTGCCGAAGCGCGCGGTCATGATGTTCTGCACCGTCTCCTTGCCGAGGAAATGGTCGATGCGGTAGACCTGCGTCTCGGCGACCTTGGCGAGAATCTGGGCGTTGAGCGCCTTCGCGCTGACGAGATCGTGGCCGAACGGCTTCTCGATCGCCACACGGCGGAAGCCGTCCTCCGCCTCCGCCATCAGCCCATGGTCGGCGAGCTTCTCGACGATCGGCCCGAAGAACTGCGACGCGGTGGCGAGGTAGAAGGCGGCGTTCTTGGTGCCGGCCTCGTCGAGCTTCGCCTTGACCGCCTCGAAGGTCGCGTCGTCGGTGAAATCGCCCTTCATATAGTGGATGCGCTGGCTGAGCGCGTCCCACGCCGCGCCATGGCCGGTGTCGCCCTCGCCGCCCTTCTCGGGATGGAAGTCGGCGATGCGCTTGCGCAGCATCTCGTCGTCGCCCTCCTCGATGCCGATGCCGAGCACGTGGAAGTCGTCGGTCAGCAAGCCCTCGCGGGTGAGATTGATGAGCGAGGGCATCAGCAGGCGGCGGGTGAGATCGCCGGTGGCGCCGAAGATCACCAGCGTGGCGGGCGGGGCGGGGGGCACCTTGGCTTGGGTCTGGGTCGGCTCGGCCATGCGGATCGTCACCTCTGCTGCGCGATGCGACGTGAAGCCTCCGCGCGTACGCCGGTTCCGTGACGGTTCGGACACGGAGGCGGGGCGTGGCGTTAAAGATGGCATGCTCTCCGCCTTCACCCGTGCCGCGGGCCAGCTCGGCGATCCCGCGATCGTCCGCATCCTCGTCCGCTCGCTGCTCGTCACGCTGCTGATCTTCGCCGCGCTGGGGGCGCTCGCCGCCTGGGCGCTGGCGGGCGTCGATCCGTGCGGCTGGTGGGGCGAGGAGAGCTGCGCGCTGGGCGTCTCCGCCTCGGGGCTCGGTGCGCTGCTCGCCACCGCGCTGCTGCTCTGGCTGCTCTTCCCGGCGGTCGCGATCGGCGTCGTATCGGCCTATATGGATGAGGTGGTCGGCGCGGTGGAGCGGTGCCACTATCCCCGTGCGGCGGCGACCGCGCGGTCGCTCGGCTGGGGCCGGCTGGCGTGGATCGGGCTGCGCTCCTCGCTGCGCGTCTTCCTCTACAACCTGATCGCGCTGCCGCTCTACCTCGTGCTGCTGGTGACGGGCGTGGGTACGCTGATCGCCATCGTCGTCGTCAACGGCATCGCCTTCGGGCGCGACCTCGGCGAATTGGTGGCGGCGCGACATCTCGATCGCGCGGGCGTGCGGCTGTGGCTGCGCGAGAGCCGCGGCGCGCGGGCGGTGCTGGGCATGATCGTGACCGCGCTGTTCCTGGTGCCGGTGGTCAACCTGATCGTGCCCGTGCTTGCCGCCGCGACGGCGACGCACCTGTTCCACGAGACGCGGCGGCTCACCGTCCGATCGTGACGAGCCAGAGATCGGGCGCCGCGCCGAGCCGGATCGGCAGGTCGCTGGTGCCGAGCCCCGCGCCGACTATGATCGTGCGCGCGCCCTCCCGGACCACGCCGCACGCGTAGCGGCCGCCGAACCTCGACTGGGTAACGGGCGCGCCGATCAGCGGGAAGCGCACTTGCCCGCAATGCGTGTGACCCGCGAGCACGAGACCGACCTGCGGCGGCAGCTCGGGCACGATGTCGGGCGAGTGGGTGAGCGCGACGGGAATGCCGCCGGTCGCGCGCCAGCTCGCCATGGTGCGCGCGACGTCCGCGTTGCCGCCGGTCGCGTCGGCGACGCCAAGGATCGCGAGTGGGCCGAGCCGCAGCGCCTCGTTCCACATCAGCCGGATCCCGGCCGCCGCCAGCCCGTCGGCGACCGCCTTGGCATCGTGGAGATCGTGGTTGCCGAGCACCGCGTAGACGCCGAGCGGCGCGCGCAGTCCGCCCAGCGGGGCCACGGCGGCGGCGGCTTCCGGCTTCTTCCAGGCGAGGCCGTCGAAGCGATAGTCGCCGGCGAGCAGCACCGCGTCGGGTCGGAGCGCATTCACCTCCGCGACGCTCCGCCTCAGGCGATCGAGCGTGTCGCCGGGCGCGGAAGGGTGGGTGTCGGAGAGGAGCGCGAGGCGGAGCGGTGCGTCGCCCGCCGGCCAGCCCGCGACGTGCGCCGTCAGCCGGCGAACGACGGGCGCGCTGCCCGCGAGCAGCAGCATGTGCAGCGTCAGCACCCAGGCGCACGCGATCGTCAGCAGGAGCGCGTGGCGGATCGTCACCCGCGCGCCGTCCACGAAAAAGGGCGCCGGGACAAGCCCGACGCCCCTTGGATCGCCCGATGCCGTGGGGCCTAGCTGCGCGGCCCCTGCGGCGCGTAACCCTGCGGCGGCGCATTGCGCGCCTTCTGCTGCTGCTGCGTCACCGTGATGCGGATGTCCTGCCCGTTATTGCCGGGGAAGCCCGTGAACATCGCGTCGATCAGGTTGGGCACCAGGTAGGTGAGATTGTCGGTGGTCGACTGCGCGCGCGCGCGGCCCTCGAACAGCTTCTCGCCGTCCGATCGCGTGATCGTCATGGTGAGATAGGCGGGGAAGACGGTGTAGCTCTCGACGTCCGGTCCGCCGAACCCGCCCCAACCATAATCCCAGCCGAAGCCGCCATAGCCAAAGCCGTGATAGCCGAAGCCGCCGCCGAAACCGCCATATCCGTAGGGCCCGAACCCGCCATAGCCGAAGCCCGGCCCGTAGCCGCCATAGCCGAAGCCGGGCGTGGTGGTGACTTTCTGCTGGCCCGGCCCGACGCCGTAATCGAGCTGGACGATCATGTTCGTCGGCCCGCCCTGCGCGGGGCGGTAGCCCTGCTGCGCCAGGCGTTGCGTCACCTGCGAGGCGTATTGACCGAACTCCAGCCCGCCGTGGTTGGCGGGATTGAGCGGCTCGATCCGGAAGGTCTGCCCCTGCGGCACGGGCAGACGCTGGAAGCGCGCGACATTGGCATTGAAGTCTCGCGCGCAGCCGCTTGCGGCGAGAAGCGCGATCGGGGCGGCGAAGGCAAGGAGCTTGCGGGAAATCGTCATGTCCAGACAACCTCTTGGGGGCGGGACGATCCCGCCGGCGGGAAGACCGCGATATATTCGGCGACCTGCACCGAACGTAGGATGAACGGTTTATCCCACAAGGGGTTGCGTCACCCGCGGGTCAGCCCGAGCGCCGCGTAGGCGGCCGCCAGAACTGGTTTCGCCGCGGTGCGCGCCGCCGCCGCCCCGCGCGCCAGCAGCCGGTCGACTTCGCCCGCGTCGCGCGTCAGCTCCGCCAGCCGCGTCGAAATCGGGCGCAGCGTTTCCACCAGTCGCTCGGCGAGGACGGGCTTGAACGTGCCGAAGCCCTGGCCCGCATATCGCGCGAGCACGTCCGCGACCGGCTCGTCGCCGAGCGCGGCGTGGATGCCCACCAGGTTCCGCGCCTCCGGCCGCGCATCGAGCAGCGCGGGATCGTCGGGCAGCGGCTTGGGATCGGTCTTGGCCTTGCGGATCTTGGCGGCGATGGCGTCGGGATCGTCGGTGAGGTTGATGCGGCTCATGTCCGACGGATCGGACTTGGACATCTTGGCGGTGCCGTCGCGAAGGCTCATGATCCGCGCGGCGGCGGGCGGGATGATCGGCTCGGGCAGGCGGAAGAGATCGACCGCGAAGTCGGTGTTGAACTTGGTGGCGATGTCGCGCGCCAGCTCCAGATGCTGCTTCTGGTCCTCGCCCACCGGAACGTGGGTGGCGCCGTAGAGCAGCACGTCGGCGGCCTGGAGCACGGGGTAGGCGAATAGGCCTACCGAGGCGCCCTCGCGGTTCTTGCCGGACTTCTCCTTGAACTGCGTCATGCGGTTCAGCCAGCCGATGCGCGCCGTGCCGTTAAGCAGCCAGGCGAGCTCCGGGTGGGCGGGAACGGCGGCCTGATTGAACAGCGTCGCCTTGTCCGGATCGACGCCGGCGGCGATCAGCGCGGCGGCCATCGCGCGCACGTTGGCGCGGAGCGCTGCGGGATCATTGTGAACGGTGATCGCGTGGAGATCGGCCAGGAAGAAGAAGCAGTCGCCGCCTTCTCCCGCCACCTCGTCCTGCATCCGCACCCAATTGCGGATCGCGCCGAGATAGTTGCCGAGGTGCAGGTTTCCGGTGGGCTGGATGCCCGAGACGACGCGCTTCATGGGGCGCGGCTGTCGCGTGGCCGGCCAGTCAGGTCAAGCGCGGCGGAGCTGCGCCTTGAGCTCGGCGGGACGCAGCGCGCCGAACAGGAAGGCGCAGGCGAAGAACAGCGTCGCCGCCAGCCCCATATAGCAGCCAAGCCAGAGGATGCGAGGCAGGATGCGACCGCCGACATGCGCGTCGACGGTGCCGTTGGCGACGAGCAGGAACAGCGTCATCACGCCGGTGGCAGCGGCGAGGCGCAGGGTGGAACGAATGAGGCGTGCGTCCGCCGCGAACAGCCCGCGCCGCCTGAGCGTCCAGTAGAGCAGGCCCGCATTCACCCACGCCGAGATCGCCGTCGAGATGGCGAGCCCGACATGCGCGAGCGGCCAGACCAGCGTGAGGTTGCCGACGAGGTTCACCAGCATTGAGACGAGCGCGATCCGCACCGGCGTACGCGTGTCGGCGCGCGCGTAGAAGCCGGGCACCAGCACCTTGATGAGGATGTAGGCGGGCAGCCCCAGCGAGAAGGCGGCGAGCGCGGCGGCGCTCTTCGCCGTGTCGGCCGGGGTGAAGGCGCCATGCTGCAGCAGCGCGCGCAGGATCGGCGTCGCCGACACCATCAGCGCGGCGGTGGCGGGTAGCGTCAGCAGCAGCACCAGCTCGATCGCGCGGTTCTGCATGTGCTTGGCGCCCGCCTCGTCGCCCGATCCGATCTGGCGCGACAGGCCGGGCAGCATCGCGGTGCCGACGCCGATGCCGATCAGGCCGAGCGGGAGCTGGTTCAGCCGATCGGCGTAGTAGAGGTACGACACCGCCCCCTGCGGCAGGAAGGTGGCGGCCAGCGAGGTGGAGATCAGCAGGTTGAACTGCACCGCGCCCGCGCCGAGCGCGGCGGGCCAGATGATCTTGAGCAGCGCGCGCACCTGCGGGGTGAGACGGGGCCAGGCGAGCTTCAGCTTCACGCCGGCGGCCCAGCACGCCTGCACCATCCAGGCGAGCTGCACCGCGCCCGAGATCGTCACCATGATCGCCTGCGTCCGCGCCGTCGCCACCGACTCGTGGCCGCGCAGGAACAGCAGCCCGCCGATCAGGCAGACGTTGAGCAGCACCGGCGCCGCCGCGTTCACCCAGAAGCGATCGAGCGAGTTGAGGATGCCGCCCGCCAGGCTGACGAGGCTGATGAGCGGCAGGTAGGGGAAGGTGATCCGCGTCAGCGTGACGGCCAGCGCGTATTTGGCGCCGTCCGGATCGTCGGGGAAGCCGCCCGTCATCGCCCACACGATCGGCCCGGCCGCCAGCATCATAGCGGCGGTGAACAGCACCAGCACCGGGAAAAGCACCGACAGCACGTCTTCCGCGAAGTCGAGTGCTGCGGGCACGCCGTCCTTGCCGGCGGTGCGGTTGAACATCGGCACGAAGGCGGAGGAGAAGGCGCCCTCCGCGAAGAGCGCGCGGAACAGGTTGGGCAGCCGCCACGCGATCAGGAAGGCGTCGTTGGCGAAGCCGGCGCCGAGATATTGCGCGGCGAGCGCGTCGCGCGCGAAGCCGAGCACGCGGCTGACGAGCGTCAGCCCGCCGATCGTCGCGGTGTTGCGGACGAGGCTCAACGCCGGTCGAGCCCCGCCCGCGTAACGGTCAGGCCTGCCCCGCCGGCTCGCCCAGCGCGGCCTGCTGCTGCTCGAGCTGCTGGAAGTAGAGGCCGTTGAAGTCGATCGGATCGAGCATCAGCGGCGGGAAGCCGCCGTCGCGCACCGCGTCCGCCACGATCCGTCGCGCGAAGGGGAAGAGCAGGCGCGGCGCCTCGCCGAGCAGGAAGGGGGGCAGCGCGTCCGCCGGGACGTTGCGCAGCGCGAAGAGGCCACCGTAGAGCAGCTCCAGCTTGAACGCGACGCCCTCGTCGCCTTCGGCGGTGACGTCGATCTTGAGCGCGGATTCGTGGACGTCGTCGGCCACCTGCTGGGTGCCGATGTTGAACTGCACGTCGATGCGCGGTTGGCCCGGCCACTGGTAGACGGCAGGCGCATTCGGGTTCTCGAACGAGAAGTCCTTCACATATTGCGCGACCATGCCGATCTGCGGCTGGTCGTCGGCGCCGTTGGCGGCGGGCATGGTCAGGAAGTCGGCGCCTGCGCTGTCGTCGGCCATGTCGTCCTCGTCTCGGGGTGGCGCGGCGGTAGCCGCGAGATCGGTATCGCGATTATCAGCCGCGTCCGGGCTGGGCAATGCCGACGGAACGCGCGGGCGCGCGATGGATTTGTGTTGGCGAGGCCCAGCGCCTATGTATCGCGATCACGCGACGACAGTCGAGCGCCGGCTCTTCGCCGGGACGGAGGATCGGTGTCCGTAATCATCATCACGGCCTGCGTGGCGCTGTTCGTCGGCTTGCGCCTCTATTCCGTGCTCGGCCGGCGCACCGGGCATGAGCAGCAGCCGATTGCCAATCCCGCCGATGCGCCGCGCACCGCGCTGGTGCCCGCCGCGGCGGAGCCCGCCTCCGGCCGCACGCCGGCCGATGCGAACGCCGCCGCGATCGACGCGGGCGCGGTGGACGGCGTGCGCTCGATCGTCTCCGCCGATCCGCAGTTCGACGTGGCGGATTTCCTGGAAGGCGCGCGCGGCGCTTACGCGCAGGTGCTCGACGCCTTCTGGAAGGGTGACGAGGCGGTGCTCCAGCGGCTGTGCGCGCCCGACGTGCTCGCCGCTTTTCGCGAGGCGATCGCAGCGCGCACGGAGGCCGGCGAGAAGGTGGAGAACCGTCTGATCGCGATCGAGCGCGCGGCGGTGGAAAGCGCGGGCGTCGCCGACAAGGCGGCGATCGTCACCGTGCGTTTCGACGCCGACATCGCGGCGGCGACGCGCGACGCGGACGGCACGCTCGTCGCCGGTTCGCTCAGCGACGCCACGCAGGCGCACGATCTGTGGACCTTTCGCCGCGTCTTGCGCTCGCCCGATCCCAACTGGCTGCTGATCGAGACCGACGAGGCGGCATGATCCGCCGGTCGGCTGCCGGCGCGGCGGTGCTTGCGCTCGTCGCCTCGGCCTGCGTTGGCCCGCGCGCGACGGCGCCGCTCCCAGCGGTGGCGCAGGCGCCCGTCCATCCCGCGCCGCCGAGTGCCGCGCCGTTGTTCGGCGCCGACGCGCGCTCGGCCGGCATCGCGGCGGGGCCGTCGGTCGCCGAGCTGCCGATCGATCCGCAGCGCGCGCTGGGCGCGCTCGCCGGCTTTCGTTCGTCCTGCGCGGTGCTCGTCAGGCGGCAGGACGCGAGCGGCCTCACACGCGGCGCGGATTGGCGCCCGGCCTGCGCGGCGGCGGCGAGCTGGCCGGGCGACGACGCGGTCGGCTTCTTCCGCCGCTGGTTCGAGACCGGGCGGGTCGGCGAGGGCAAGCTGCTCGCCACCGGCTATTACGAGCCCGAGATCGCGGGCGCGCAACAACCGACGCTCGGCTACGACGTGCCCGTCTACGGCGTGCCCGACGATCTCGTCGAGGCCGATCTCGGCCAGTTCGCGCCCGATCTCCAGGGGCGCAAGATCAGGGGGCGCGTGCAGGGCAACCGCTTCGTACCCTATTATGATCGCGGCCAGATCGAGGACGGTGCGATCGCGCCGCGCGCGCGGCCGATCGCCTGGGCGGCCGATCCGATCGCGCTGTTCTTCCTCCAGATCCAGGGCTCGGGCCGGCTGCGGCTGCCCGCCGGCGGGATCATGCGGGTGGGCTATGCCGGGCAGAACGGGCAGCCTTATACGGGCATCGGCAGGTGGATGCTGGCGCACGGGATGCTCGCGCCCGGTCAGGCGTCGATGCAGGGCATCGTCGGCTGGCTGCGCGCGCATCCCGACCAGGCGGACGGCGTGATGCGGCAGAACCGCGCCTACGTCTTCCTGAAGCCGATCTCCGACGCGGGAGGTCCGCCGGGCGCGCTGGGCGTGCCGGTGATCGGCCATGTCTCCGTGGCGGCGGACCCGAAGTTCGTGCCGCTGGGCGCGCCGATCTGGCTGTCGGCCGATCGCACCGAGGCGGCGGGGCTGTGGATCGCGCAGGATACCGGCGGCGCCATCAAGGGCCCGAACCGCGTCGACACCTTCTGGGGCGCGGGCGCGGAGGCGGAGCGGATCGCCGGCGGCATGTCCGCGCGCGGCCTCGCCTACCTGCTGCTGCCGCAGGGCACGGTTGCGCGGCTGAACGGCGGTGGGACGGGCGGGGATGCCGCCCGACCCTGACGGCGACGACGAAGCCGATCTTCTCTGGGCGGCGGTGACGGCGACGGTGCGGCCGATGGCGGGCAGGAAGCGGCCCGCCGTGCCCGCCCGCGCCGTTCAACCTCCCGCACCCCCGGGCCCGCGCCTATCGCCGTCCGCGCGGCCGCCCGCCGCCCCGCGACCGGCGCGCATCCGAGACACGCTCGACGGCGGGTGGGATCGGCGGCTGAAGCGCGGCACGGTGGCGCCCGATCTTACGATCGACCTCCACGGCCACACGCTCGCCGCCGCGCACGCCGCGCTCGACACCGGCCTCTCGCGCGCGATCGCGTGCGACGCGCGGCTGGTGCTGATCGTCGCCGGGCGGATGCCGAGGGAGGGCAACCGGCTCGACAGCCCGCTGCGCGGCATCATCCGGGCCTCGCTCGACGATTGGCTCGCCCATTCGCGCCACGCCGCCCAGATCGCCGCCGTCCGCCCCTCGCACCCGCGCCACGGCGGGGCGGGCGCGCTCTACCTGATTCTCAGGCGGCGACGCTGAGCGCGCGGCGCAGCACGCCCGCGTAGATGCGGGCGAGCGCGCAGATGTCGTCCACCGCCGCCGCCTCGTCCAGCTTGTGCATCGTCGCGTTGGGCAGGCCGAACTCGACGGTAGGCGCGATCCGCGAGAGGAACCGCGCGTCCGACGTTCCGCCGCTGGTGGAGAGCGCGGGGGCGAGCCCCGTCACCTCGCCGATCGCCTCGGCGACGAGACGCGAGAGCGGCCCCGGCTCGGTGAGGAAGGCCTCGCCCGAGATCGCCACCTCGACGTGCGCGGCGGGCGCGTGGGCGGTGGCGACGCGGCGGATCGCCGCCTCCAGATCGGCGCCGCGATGGAGATCGTTGAAGCGGATGTTGAGCCGCGCCCGCGCCCGCGCGGGAATCACGTTGGTGGCGGGATTGCCGACCTCGATGTCGGTCATTTCCAAGTTGGAGGGCTGGAACCAAGCGCCGCCCTCGTCCAGCCGCCAGGCGTCGAGCGCGGACAGGATGCGCACCAGCGCCGGGACCGGATTATCGGCGAGATGCGGGTAGGCGACGTGGCCCTGTACGCCGGGCACCTCGATCCAGGCGTTGAGCGATCCGCGCCGGCCGATCTTGATCGTGTCGCCGAGTGCCGCGTCGCTGGTCGGCTCGCCGACGAGAATCATGTCGGGACGCAGCCCGCGCTCCACCATGCGGTCGATGATGGCGCGGGTGCCGTGGAGCGCGGGGCCCTCCTCGTCGCCGGTGACGAGCAGGCTGACGGTGCCGGCATGATCTCGCGTCTCCGCCGCCGCCGCGACGAAGGCGGCGATCGCGCCTTTCATGTCCGCCGCGCCGCGCCCGTACAGCAGCCCGCCGCGTACCGCCGGCTCGAACGCGCCCGACGTCCAGCCCTCGCCCGGCGGCACAACGTCGGTGTGGCCGGCGAAGGCGAAGTGCGGGCCGCCCGAGCCGCGCGTGGCGATCAGATTGCGGACGGGGCCGTGCGGCGCCGCGCCCGCCGTGAAGCGATCGACCGCGAAGCCTTGGCCCGCCAGCGCCTCGGCGAGCACGTCCTGCGCGCCCGCGTCGGCGGGCGTCACCGAGGGGCAGGCGATCAGCCGGCAGGCGAGATCGACCGGGTCGAGGATCATGCCGCCGGCGTCGGCTCGTAGCGTTCCAGTACCCAGTCCTCCGCCTGCGCGCCCGCGATCCAGTCCTGCACGAAGGGGTGCGCGTAGACGGCGGAGACGTAGGCGGCGGCGAAGCGCGGCATCGGAATGCCATAGGTGACGAGCCGCGTGCATACCGGCGCGAACATGATGTCGGCCGCGCCGAAGCCGCCGAACAGATAGTCGCCGCCCGATCCGAATCGCGCCCGCGCCTGCGCCCACAGCTCGTACACGCGCGCGACGTCGGCCTGCGCGTCGGCCGAGAGCGGGCGGGGCGGAAAGCGCGTGCGGATGTTCATGGCATGTTCGCGGCGCAGCGCCGCGAAGCCCGAGTGCATCTCGGCCGCCATCGATCGCGCCATGGCGCGCGCGGGCTCGTCCTCCGGCCAGAAACGGTCACGGCCCACCCGGTCGGCGAGAAAATCGACGATCGCGATCGAATCCCACACCACGGTGTCGCCGTCCCACAGGATCGGCACCTTGCCGGAAGACGGCGTGAACTCGTCGCCCTGGCGGCGGCGATCCCATTCTTCGTCGTACATCGGCACGACGATCTCCTCGAACGGCAGGCCGGACTGGCGGACGGCGAGCCAGCCGCGCATCGACCAGGAGGAATAGGCCTTGTTGCCGATGATGAGCTTCAACATGGTCCCCTCGCGCTGCGTCCGCGCGTCCTGCGGCAAGCGGCCGGACGAGGGAAGGGCCTTCGCGCGCCGCGCCGTCAGGCCGTGATCGCGTCCAGCACCGCCGCGCGCAGCTCGGCGATACCGCTGCCGGTCTCGCTCGACGTGTCGAGGATCTCGGGGTGCGCGGCGACGTGCTTGCGCGCCTCGCCGGCCACCGCCTCGTGCGTGGCGGCAAGCGCGGTAGGCTTCACCTTGTCGGCCTTGGTGAGCACCAGCCGGTAGGAGACCGCCGCCCTGTCCAGCATCGTCATCAGCTCGCGATCGACGTCCTTCAGGCCGTGGCGCGCGTCCACCAGCACCAGCACGCGCGCCAGCACCGGGCGGCCGCGCAGATAGTCGTTCACCAGGTGTTTCCAGCGCCGCACCAGGTCCTTGGGCGCCTCGGCATAGCCGTAGCCCGGCATGTCGACCAGGCGGAAGGCCAGCGGATCGCCGACCTCGAACAGGTTGAGCTCCTGCGTACGGCCCGGTGTGTTCGACGTGCGGGCGAGCGCGTTGCGACCGCACAGCGCGTTGATGAGCGACGACTTGCCGACGTTCGACCGCCCCGCGAACGCCACCTCGGGCACGCCTGGCTCGGGCAGGAAGCGGAGATCGGGCGCGGACTTGAGGAACGCGATCGGCCCGGCGAACAGCTTCCTCGCCGCCTCGATCCGGGCATCGGCCTCCTCGGGCGTCACGTGGCGGTCACGCCCATCCGGCTGTTGAGCCAGCGCTGCTGCAGGATCGTGATCGAGTTCGACATGATGTAGTAGACCTGCAAGCCCGCCGCGAAGGGCGACATGATGAACATCATGAACCAGGGCATCAGCGCGAACATCTGCTTCTGCGCGGGATCGGTGACGGGCGCCGGGTTGAGCCGGAACTGGAGGAACATCGTCACGCCGAGCAGGATGGCGAGCACCGAGAGGTGGAAGAAGCCGGTCGGCACGAAGGGCAGGAAGCCGAACAGGTTGACGGGCGTCAGCGGATCGGGCGCGGACAGATCCTTGATCCACAGGAAGAAAGGCTGGTGCCGCATCTCCAGCGTCAGCGTCAGCACCTTGTATAGCGCGTAGAAGATCGGGATCTGGAGGAACACGGGCAGGCAGCCGGCGACGGGATTGATCTTTTCCTGCCGGTAGAGCTTCATCATCTCCTCCTGCAGCTTCTGCTTGTCGTCCTTGTAGCGTTCCTGGAGCGCCTTCATCTTGGGCTGGACGATCCGCATCTGCGCCGCCGATCGGAACTGGCGGTGCGCGATCGGGAACATGAGGCCGCGCACCAGGCAGGTGAGCAGGACGATCGCGAGGCCGAAATTGCCCACCGTCCTGAACAGCCAGTCGAGCACGTAGAAGATCGGCTTCTCGAACCAGATGAACCAGCCCCAGTCGATCGCGTGGTCGAGCTTGTCGAAGCCGAGCTGCGCGTCGTAGCGATCGAGCAGCGTCGCGTCCTTGCCGCCCGCGAACAGGTAGGCGCGCGTCGTCGCCTGGCCGCCTGCCGGCACCCCCTGCTGCGCTCCGGCATATTCCGCCTGGTAGCGCCCGTTGCTCGCGCGGAAGGCGGCGTCCACCGGCGCCTTGGGATCGGGGATCGCGGCCGTCAGCCAGTATTTGTCGCCGAAGCCCAGCCAGCCGCCCGTCGAGTGGCGCGTCTCGCCGGCGTCGCCCGCCTTGTCGAGATCCTTCCAGTCGACCGAATAGTCGGCGGCGCCGTCGAATACGCCGATCGGGCCGACATGCGCCGCCCAGGTCGACGGATCTTTGGACTGACCCGCGCGCGTGACAAAGGAGAAGGGGCGGATCGCGACCGGCGTGGCGCCGGCGTTGCCGACCGACTGGCGGACGGTGAAGAGATACTGGTCGTCCACCGCAAGCTGGATGGCGAAGGCCTGCCCCTGGCCGTTGCTCCAGCGCAGCGTCACCGGGCGTCCGGGCGCGAGCAGCGCGCCGTCGGCGGTCCACCGTGTCGTCGGGCCGGGGAGGGCCATGCCCTGTCCCGTCCAGCCGAAGCCCGCGAAATAGGCGAGCTCGGTGCCGTCGGGCGAGAACAGGCGGACGGGCGGCGAGTTCTTCGCGATCGTCTCGCGCTGCGTCACGAGCACAAGGTCGTCGATCCGCGCGCCGGTGAGGTTGATCGAGCCGGCGAGGCGCGGCGTGGCGATCCGCACGCGGGGGGACGCGCCGAGCACGGCGCCGCGTGTCCGCACCGCCGCGGGGCCGGTCGCCACCGGCTGCGCCTGCGGATTGGGCAGCGGCACCGTCTTGCCGTTCACCACCGTCGTCGACGGCTTCGTCGCCGGCGGCGCGAGGCGATCGGAAATCAACGTCCAGCCGAGCAGGACCAGCGCCGACAGGACGAGGGCGAGGATGAGGTTGCGCTGTTCGTTCAAGGTTGCGTGTCTTTCCGCCGTCGGCCTCACGGCACGGGATCGTAGCCGCGGCCGCCGAGCGGGTGGCATCGGCAGAGCCGGCGCGCCGCGAGCCAGCCACCGCGTGCGGCGCCATAGCGCGACAGCGCCTCGATCGCATAGGCCGAACATGACGGCTGGTACCGGCAGGTGGCGCCGGCGAGCACCGACGGCCCCGCCTGCCACGCCTTCGCGATCAGGATCAGCGCGCGCGCGATCACCGCGCGGCGCCGGCCTTCGCGAGCCCCGAGGCGAGATCGCGGCGCAGCGTGTCGAACGGGCGCTCGACGCCGCCCGAACGGCCGATCAGGATGTGGTCGGCCCCGCGCACGCCGTGTTCAGGCAGCAGATCGGCGGCGAGCGCGCGAAAGCGCCGCTTCATCCGGTTGCGGACGACGGCGTTGCCGATCTTCTTGGTCACGGTGATGCCCAACCGCACCGTCTCGTCGCCATCCTTCCGGCGTCGGACGAGCAGCACGAAGCCCGCCGTCGGTTTGCGCCACGCCGCGTTCGCCGCCAGGAAATCCCGGCGCAGCCCGATCGTGGCGATCCCCGGAAGCTTCAGGCCGAGAGCTTGTTGCGGCCGCGCGCGCGACGCGCGGCGAGCACCTTGCGGCCGCCCGGCGTCGCCGAACGCGCGCGGAAGCCGTGCCGGCGCTTGCGCACGAGGTTGCTCGGCTGGAAGGTGCGCTTCATCGTCTCTGCCCTTGATCGAACGGGAAAAAGGCCGCCGATCGGGCGGCAGCCGTCAGGTCGTGCGCGATACGGGAAATCGCTCGGGTGGTCAATCGGACGCGCAGCGCCTCTCCTGCCGCCTTCGGTAGCTCGGCCGCCTCAGCCCCCAGTCCACCCAGTCGCCGATCGTCGGCCAGCGCCGCTTCACGCGCACGTACCACCGCTTGGCGCGGACCGACGTCCTGAGGATCAGCGCCGCGCCGGCCGCGAAGACGAACACGCCGCCGGGGCCGGGGATCACGCCTACCGCCGGCGAGGCCAGGATCAGCAGCCATCCCGCGACGAAGGCGATGGTGCGTGCGAGCCCCGACGATCGCCAGCCCCGCCACCTGTCCGCCCACGTCATGCGTGCCAAACCCGCCACGCGCCCCGATGGAGCCATGCTTGAGTTTCGTGGGACCGCCTCTAGGGTTCGACCTCAAGAGGGGGCGTGTAGTTGGTCGCGATCGTATCCACCGTGGCGTTCCTCGGGCTGGAGGCGCGCCCCGTCGAGGTGCAGGTGCAACTCGCCGCGGGGCTGCCGGCCTTCGTGCTCGTCGGCCTTGCCGACAAGGCGGTGGCGGAGAGCCGCGAGCGGGTGCGCGCCGCGATCGCCGCGATCGGCCTGTCGCTGCCGCCCAAGCGCATCACCGTGAACCTCTCGCCCGCCGATCTGCCCAAGGAGGGCTCGCACTTCGATCTGCCCATCGCGCTGGGGCTGCTCGCCGCGATGGGGATCGTCGATGCGGAGACGATCGCCGGCTATGTCGCGGTGGGCGAGCTCGGCCTCGACGGGCGGCTGGCGCCGGCGCCGGGCGTGCTGCTGGCGGCGCTCCACGCGTCGGAGACCGAGCGCGGGCTGATCTGCCCGGCGGCGCAGGGCTCCGAGGCGGCGTGGGCGGGCAATGTCGAGGTGGTGGCGGCGCCCGACCTGCTGGCCCTCGTCAATCATCTGAAGGGCGCGGGGCAGGTGCCGCCGCCCGAACCCGGCGTCGCCGAGCCTGCCGTGCCCGGTCCGGACCTTGCCCAGGTGAAAGGCCAGGAAACCGCCAAGCGCGCGCTGGAGATCGCGGCGGCGGGCGGGCACAACCTGCTGATGGTCGGACCACCGGGGGCGGGCAAGTCGCTGATGGCGGCGTGCCTGCCCGGCATCCTGCCCGAACTGACGCCGGCCGAGGCGCTGGAGGTCTCGATGGTGGCGAGCGTCGCGGGCACGCTCGCCGGCGGGCGGCTGGTGCGGCGGCGGCCGTTCCGCAGCCCGCACCACTCGGCGTCGATGGCGGCGCTGACCGGCGGCGGCCTGCGCGCGCGGCCCGGCGAGGTCAGCCTCGCGCATCTCGGCGTGCTGTTCCTCGACGAGCTCGCCGAGTTCCAGCGTCCGGTGCTGGACTCGCTGCGCCAGCCGATCGAGAGCGGCGTCGTGTCGGTCGCGCGTGCCAACGCGCACGTCACCTTCCCGGCGCGCGTCCAGCTCGTCGCGGCGATGAACCCGTGCCGCTGCGGCCATCTCGGCGACCCGTCGCTCGCCTGCGCCCGCGCGCCGAAGTGCGCGGCGGACTATCAGGCCAAGGTCTCGGGCCCGCTGCTCGACCGCATCGACCTCCACGTTGAGGTGCGCGCCGTCTCCGCCGCCGATCTCGTGCTGCCGCCGCCCACCGAAGGCTCGGCGGAGGTCGCGGCACGGGTGGCCGCAGCGCGCGCCGTGCAGACCGTGCGCTACACGGGGCTTGGGCCGCGAACCAACGCCGAGGCCGACGGCGAACTGCTCGGCCGCGTCGCCACGCCCGACGAGGCCGGGCGTCAGCTCCTCGCGCAGGCGGCGGAGCAGATGCGGCTGTCTGCGCGCGGCTATCATCGCGTGCTGCGCGTCGCGCGCACGATCGCGGACCTCGCGGTCGACGACGAGGTCCGCCGCATCCACGTCGCCGAGGCGCTGAGCTATCGGCGCCGCCCGCCGGTGGCGTAGGAGGCGCCATGCATTGGATGATCCTGCCGCTGCGCCGCTACGCCGATTTCCGCGGCCGCTCGCGGCGCGTGGAGTATTGGGCGTTCGTGCTGTTCCTGTTCCTGCTGTTCGCCGTCACCGTGACGCTCGATAGCTGGCTGCCGACAGGTGGCGACACCGTGACGTCGGTCACGACCGCGCCGGGCTTGTGGGCCTACTCGCAGGCGACCGACGCGGGGTGGATCACGCGGATCGCGAGCCTCGCGATGATCCTGCCGTCGCTCGCCGTGGCGGTGCGCCGCCTGCACGATGTCGGCCGCAGCGGCTTCTGGCTGCTCGCGGGCTTCGTCCCGCTGCTCGGCGCGATTCTGCTGCTCGTCTTCTTCCTGACCGACAGCCGGCGCGGCGCCAATCGCTGGGGTCCCGATCCCAAGCCGGTCGTCGCGTCGGCGTAGCGGATGTCCGCCCGGCTGGCACGATCGGACAGGCTCGTTCGTTCGACCGCCTACGCTCTGGGACTCTGTCCCGCTACTGGCACGCGAGGCATTCGTCGTAGTCGGTGACCTCGACGTCGATCTGCTTGAGCTCGATCGTGTTGTCGGCCTCGACGCCGCCCGCGAAGCCGGCGCGCTGCACCGACTTGGAGCGCAGATAGTAGAGCGACTTGATGCCCAGCTCCCACGCGCGGAAGTGGAGCATCAGCAGATCCCACTTCTCGACGTCGGCGGGGATGAACAGGTTCAGCGACTGCGCCTGGTCGATGTACGGCGTGCGATCGGCGGCGAGCTCGATCAGCCAGCGCTGGTCGATCTCGAACGAGGTCTTGTAGCAGTCCCGCTCCTCCTGGCTGAGGAACTCGAGATGCTGGACCGAGCCGCCGCGCTCCAGGATCGAGTTCCACACCGCGTCCGAGTTCTTGGCCTTCGCGATCAGCAGCTTCTCCAGATACGGATTGCGGATCGAGAAGCTGCCCGACAGCGTCTTGTGGGTATAGACGTTGGCCGGAATGGGCTCGATGCATGCGCTCGTGCCGCCGCAGATGATCGAGATCGACGCGGTGGGTGCGATCGCCATCTTGCACGAGAAGCGCTCCATCACCCCCATGTCGGCGGCGTCGGGGCAGGGCCCGCGCTCGTGCGCGAGCAGCATGGAGGCCTCGTTCACCTGGGCGCTGATGTGGCGAAAGATCCTGAGGTTCCAGGATTTCGCCATCGCGCCCTCGAAGGCGAGGCCGCGCGCCTGGAGGAAGCTGTGGAAGCCCATGACGCCCAGACCCACCGAGCGCTCACGCCCCGCCGAGTAGGCGGCGCGCTCCATGCCCGGCTCGGCGCGGTCGATATAATCCTGCAGCACATTGTCGAGGAAGCGCATCACGTCCTCGATGAACATGCGATCGCCGTTCCACTCGTCCCACGTTTCGAGGTTGAGCGACGAGAGGCAGCACACCGCCGTGCGATCCTGCCCGCGATGATCCTTGCCGGTGGGCAGCGTGATCTCGGAGCAGAGATTGGAGGTGGAGACCTTGAGGCCGAGATCGCGATGGTGCTTGGGCATCGTGCGGTTCACGGTGTCGGCGAAGACGATGTACGGCTCGCCCGTCGCCAGCCGGGTCTCCACCAGCTTCTGGAACAGTGCGCGTGCGTCGACCTGGCCGCGCTTGGAGCCGTCCTTGGGGGACACGAGATCGAAGGGCGCGCCGTCGCGCACCGCCTCCATGAACGCGTCGGTGATGAGCACGCCGTGGTGGAGGTTGAGCGCCTTGCGGTTGAAGTCCCCGCTCGCCTTGCGGATCTCCAGGAACTCCTCGATCTCCGGGTGCGAGACGTCGAGGTAGCAGGCCGCCGATCCGCGCCGGAGCGAGCCCTGCGAGATGGCGAGGGTGAGCGAATCCATCACGCGCACGAACGGGATGATGCCGCTGGTCTTGCCGTTGAGGCCGACGGGCTCGCCGATGCCGCGGACATTACCCCAGTAGGTGCCGATGCCGCCGCCGCGCGAGGCGAGCCAGACATTCTCGTTCCAGGTGTCGACGATGCCGTTCAGGCTGTCGGGCACCGAATTGAGGTAGCAGGAGATCGGCAGGCCGCGCCCGGTGCCGCCGTTGGAGAGCACCGGCGTCGCCGGCATGAACCACAGCTTAGAGATATAGTCGTACAGCCGCTGCGCGTGCGCGGCATCATCGGCATAGGCGGAGGCGACGCGGACGAAGAGATCCTGGAAGCTCTCGCCGGGCAGCAGGTAGCGATCGCGCAGCGTGTCCTTGCCGAAATCGGTGAGGAGTTGGTCGCGGCTGTGATCGACCTCGACGGGATGGGGCTGCGGCCGGACATCGTGCGAGGAGATCGTCGCGGGTGCGGAACCGTCCAGCGTGGTGGCGTCGCTCATGCTCGTCTCGCTGCCTGACAGATCCATAGATGCCGCTCCGTTCCCACTACGTTCGACTCGGGCGCGCCTGCTACAGACTAGTCGCCAAGGCCATTTTGCCAATCCGGCAGACGCGCCGGCCGCTGGATCGGCCAACCACGCTCATGGTTCCCAGCATCCACATGATGCGGCGAAGCTCCGGCTAGAACACAAAGGATTGTGTCGGGAATCGGTCGGCGCTGCCAGCGCTATATTTCCGTACGCGACGATTTTTGATGCTTGCCAACGCGGAAACCCAGCTTGATCCATGCGTCGCGCCCGGTGATCTTTTCGTCGAGCCGGTTAACGCCTATCCGCGACTCCACAGTTAGCCGAGGCCCAGCTTTCGCCATGACCACCATCATCCGCGCCGACGACCTGATCGAGAGCGTCGCCGACGCGCTCCAGTTCATCAGCTACTATCACCCGATGGATTACATCCGCGCGCTCGGCGACGCCTACGAGGCCGAACAGGGGCCTGCCGCCAAGGACGCGATCGCGCAGATCCTCACCAACAGTCGCATGTGCGCGGAAGGCCATCGCCCGATCTGCCAGGATACCGGAATCGTCACCGTATTCGTGAAGTGGGGTTCGCGCTGCCAGCTCGATACCGATCAGCCCTTGCAGGCGGTGATCGACGAGGGCGTGCGTCGTGCCTACCGCAATCCCGAGAACCCGCTGCGCGCCTCGATCCTCGCCGATCCCGCGTTCGGCCGTGTGAACACGAAGGACAACACGCCCTGCGTGCTCCAGGTGGAGATGGTCGCCGGAACGTCTGTCGACGTGACGGTGGCGGCCAAGGGCGGCGGATCGGAGAACAAGTCCAAGTTCAAGATGCTCAACCCCAGCGACTCGATCGTCGACTGGGTGCTGGAGATGGTGCCGCAGATGGGCGCGGGCTGGTGCCCCCCGGGGATGCTCGGCATCGGCATCGGCGGCACGGCGGAGAAGGCGATGAGCCTCGCCAAGGAGTCGCTGATGGGCGACATAGACATGGCGCAGCTGAAAGCACGGGGGCCGGCGTCGAAGATCGAGGAGCTCAGGATTGAGCTGTTCGACAAGGTCAATGCGCTCGGCATCGGCGCGCAGGGGCTGGGCGGGCTCGCCACCATCCTCGACGTGAAGATCCTCGATTGGCCGACGCACGCGGCGTCCAAGCCGGTGGCGATGATCCCCAACTGCGCCGCCACCCGCCACGCCCACTTCCACCTCGACGGATCGGGGCCGGCCTACCTGCCGACGCCGGACCTGAACGAGTGGCCGAAGGTGGAATGGACGCCCAGCAAGGAATCGATCCGCGTCGATCTCGATACGCTGACGCCGGAGATCGTCGCGACGTGGAAGCCGGGCGATCGGCTGCTGCTGAACGGCCATATGCTCACCGGCCGCGACGCCGCGCACAAGCGCATCGCCGACATGCTGGCGAGAGGCGAGCCGCTGCCGGTCGAGTTCGCCGGCCGCGTGATCTACTATGTCGGCCCGGTCGATCCCGTGCGCGACGAGGTGGTGGGGCCCGCCGGGCCGACGACCGCCACGCGCATGGACAAGTTCACCAAGATGATGCTCGATCAAGGCCTGCTCGCGATGGTCGGCAAGGCCGAGCGGGGCACGGCGGCGATCGACGCGATCCGGGAGGCGAAATCCGCCTACCTGATGGCGGTGGGCGGCGCCGCCTATCTCGTCGCGCGCGCGATCAAGGGCGCCAAGGTGGTCGGCTTCGCCGATCTCGGCATGGAGGCGATCTACGAGTTCGAGGTGCGCGACATGCCGGTGACGGTGGCGGTGGACGCGACCGGCACCTCGGTCCACCACACCGCGCCGCTCGTCTGGCGCGAGAAGATCGCGCGGGAGCGGTTGCTCGAACGGGCGTGAGCTGCGTGCCCGGCCGCGTGACGGACCATCCATGCCCGGCCTGCTGACCAAGGGCGAGCGCGCCGCACGGCTGCGCTTCGGTCGCCCGCACCTGCGCTGCGCCAACCTGCACCGCGATCGCGCGGAGTGGCTGGAGGCGGTGATCGCCTATCGTCGCGCGCTGGAGTGGCTGCCATGGCGCGATGACCTCTCCGTCCAGCTCGGCAACTGCCTAAAGGAAATGGGCGAGCATCGCGCCGCGACCGCCGCCTACGCCGCCGTCACCGACGGCGAGCACCGGCCCGAGGCGCTGCGGCAGATGGCGGACGCGCGCCGCCGCGCCGGCATCGGCATCCTGCCCTACGCGACGGGCGGCGCGCCCGCCCGGCTCGGCGCGACCGGGCCGGCCGATCGCGTCGCCCGCCCGTCCGCGCGCGATCTGCCGGGACGGCTGCATGTCGAGGAGCGCGAGCCGCGACGCTGGCTGGGGCCGCTCGGCACCGCCGGCGGCGCGGCGCGGGGGCGCGGGCTCCATCATCCGGCGATCCTGCTCGATCAGGTCGGCTGCCTGTCGCTGGTGTGCAACGGCACGGCGGAGCCGCTGCTGGCGGGCGTGGTCGCCGTCCGCGCGCGGATCGCCGCGCCGCGACGGCTGGAAACGGTGGAGCTGTGGCTGGGCGAGGGCGCGCGCGCCCGCCGCGTGGCGGTGGAGCCGGTGCGCGCCGTCGAGCGCGGCGTGGCGGCGCTGCCGCTGCACGTGCTCAACGCCTGGATCGATGCCGGACGTCTGCCGCCGGGCCGGCACTGGCTGGAGATCCGCGCCGGGCGCTCGCCCGCGCCCACCGGGCTGTTCGTCAACGTGGCCGATCCGGCGGCGGCGCCTTCCGGGCTCGAAGGCTCCGACGCCTATGTGCCGTCGCCCGCGGCGGGCGATCCCGCGGCGGCGGTGGTCGCCGCGCCCGCGACTGCGCGGCCGGCGGCGCGCTCGCTGTTCGATCGCCCGATCCGATCGGTGCTGGCGATGCGCGTCGACCAGCTCGGCGACGTCTCCGCGTCGCTGCCTGCGCTCGCTCGGCTGCGCGCGCTGTTCGCGGACGCGCGGCTCACCGTGCTCGTGCAACCCGCCGTCGCCGCGATGGTCGTCGCCTCGGGGCTCGCCGACGAAGTGCTGACCGTCACGCTCGGCTATGACGCACTCACCGAACGGCGGCACTTGGCGCCCGAGGAGGAGGTGCGGCTGTCGGCGGCGTGCGCGGGCCGGTCGTTCGATCTCGCCATTGATCTCAGCCCGGCGCAGGAGAGCCGTCCGCTGCTGCTGCTGACCGGCGCGACCTGGCTGGTCGGCTTCGATGCCGATCGCTTCGGCTTCCTCGACTTCGGCGTCGGCGTCCGCTCGCGCGACAAGGCGAACCAGCTCGATCGCATAGCTCATGCCGCCACCGTCTCGACGCTGATCGAGGGGCTGGCGGCGGCGATCGCGAAGCGGCCGCCGGTGCCGCGCGTCGCGCCCTCGCGGCCGCATCTCGACGCGCACGGCCTCACGCGCGGCGGCTACGTCGTCCTCCACATGGGCGCGCGGCACCCGATCAACCGCTGGCCCGCCGAGCGCTTCCTCGCGCTCGCCGCGCGGCTGATCGCCGCGACGGCGCACGACGTGGTGATCTTCGCCGACGATGCTCTGGTCCCCCGCGACCTGCCAGCGGATCGGGCGCGCGTGCTAGGCGTGATCGACGGCGACGCCTTCGACGCGATCCTCTCCTCCGCGCGGCTGGTGATCGCCAACGACAGCGGGCCCAAGCACCTCGCGGCGGTGCGCGGCGTGCCCACCGTCAGCATCCATGTCGGCCGCCTCAACTGGAACGAGTGGGGGCAGGAGGGAGAGGGCGCGATCCTGTCGAAGCGCGTGCCCTGCGCCGGCTGCGGATTGAACGAGATCCAGCTCTGCGGCCGCGACGCGGTGTGCGTGCGCGCGATCGCCGTCGACGAGGTGTGGGACGCGGCGAGGCCGTGGCTGTGATCGCGGCGTTTGCGGACGGACGGTCCGCCCGCTAAGCGCCACGCGCCATGCTCAACCTGAACGCCATCACCGTCCGCCTCGGCGGCCGCGTCATCCTCGATCGCGCCACGGCCATGCTGCCGACGCGGTCGCGCGTCGGGTTGATCGGGCGCAACGGCGCGGGCAAGTCGACGCTCGTCAAGGTGATCGCCGGCCTGCTGGAGCCTGACGACGGCGCCGCCGAGCGGCCGAAAGGCAGCCGCATCGGCTATGTCGCGCAGGAGGCGCCGGCGGGCCCGCTGACGCCCGTTGAGGTGGTGCTTGCCGCCGATATCGAGCGCGCCGAGCTGATGGTGCTGAGCGAGACCGAGGAGGATCCCGAGAAGCTCGGCGACATCTACGAGCGGCTGATCGCGATCGACGCCTACACCGCGCCCGCGCGCGCGGCGGAGATCCTCGTCGGCCTCGGCTTCGACGAGGAGATGCAAGGCCGGGCCATGGAGAGCTTCTCGGGCGGCTGGCGGATGCGCGTGGCGCTCGCCGCGCTGCTGTTCTCCCGGCCCGACCTGCTGCTGCTCGACGAGCCCTCTAACCACCTCGATCTCGAAGCGGTGCTGTGGCTTGAGGATTTCCTCAAGACCTACCCCGCGACGATCGTGATCGTCAGCCACGAGCGTGATTTCCTCAACAACATCGTCGACCACATCCTGCACTTGGCCGGCGGCAAGATCACGCTCTACCCGGGCGGCTACGACAGCTTCGAGCGACAGCGGGCGGAACGGCTGGCGCAGGTCGCCGCCGCGCGGGCCAACCAGGAGACGCAGCGCGCCAAGCTGCAGGATTATATCGCGCGCAACTCGGCGCGCGCGTCCACCGCCAAGCAGGCGCAGAGCCGCGTCAAGGCGCTCGCCCGGATGCAGCCGATCGCGGAGGCCTACGAGGATCCGTCGCTGTCGTTCGACTTTCCCGATCCCACCGAACTGAAGCCGCCGCTGGTCACGCTGGACCATGCCGCCGTCGGCTATGGCGAGACGCCGGTGCTCGCGCGGCTCAACCTGCGCATGGACCCGCAGGACCGCATCGCGCTGATCGGGCGAAACGGCAACGGCAAGACGACGCTGGCGCGGCTGCTGGCGGCGCAACTGCCCGCTATGGAGGGCTCGCTCAGCGCGCCGGGCAAGCTCAAGGTCGGCTACTTCACCCAATATCAGGTGGAGGAGCTGGACGGCGACGACACCCCGCTCGCGCACATGAACCGGGTGATGGGGCAGGCGACGCCCGGCGCGGTGCGCGCGCAGCTCGGCCGCTTCGGCTTCTCGGGCGATCGCGCGACGGCGCGGGTGGGCACCATGTCGGGCGGCGAGCGGGCGCGACTGGCGCTGGCGCTGGTTACGCGCGAGGCGCCGCATCTGCTCATCCTCGACGAGCCGACCAATCACCTCGACGTCGACGCGCGCGAGGCGCTGGTGCGTGCGCTCGCCGGCTATGCCGGCGCGGTGGTGATCGTCAGCCATGATCGTCATATGATCGAGCTTGCCGCCGATCGCCTCGTGCTGGTCGATGCCGGCACCGCGCGCGAGTATGACGGCAGCCTCGACGACTACACCGCGATGGTGTTGGCGAAGCCCGGCGCGGCCGAGAAGAAGGCGGGCCGCAAGGGCGATCGTCGTTCTGGCGCGGAGAAGCGCGAGCAGGCGCAGTCGATCCGCAACGCGGTGAAGGAGGCGGAGGCCGAGGTGACGCGGCTCGCCGCGCTGCGTTCCGCGCTGGATCGCGCGATGTTCGATCCCTCGCAGGCCGAACCCGCCCACGCCAAGCTGACCATGACCGAGCTGATGAAACGCCGCGCCGATGCGGCGCAAGCGCTGGAGACGGCGGAGGCGAAGTGGCTGGAGCTGGGGGAGGCGCTGGAGGCGGCGGCTTAGCGCGGGCTTGGTGATTCGGTAACCAAAGCCCGCTATCCGAGACTCTTGAGCTGCGGATAACGAGCGTGAGTGATCAACAGCAAATTTCGGTGGAGCGGGCGGCGCGCGTCAAGATCGGGCGGCCGGGATCGATCGTCGAACGTGATCAGGACGTCGCCGAGGCGATCATCGAGGACGTATCGACCACGGGCTGCTTCGTGCGCGGCAATTTCTCGACCGGCATCGGTTCGGTGCTCGCGGTCGGCGTACCCGGCATCGGCACGCATGCCGCCAAGGTGATGCGGCTGACGGCGGCGGGCGCGGGTTGCGCCTTCCTGATCCCGCTCGGCGAGGACGAGGTGCGGACCGCGAGGAACGCCGAGACCGCCGGAGGCGACGAGGCCTCCGGCGCCCGCAAGAGCAACGGCTTCGTCCAGATAAAGGACAGCATTCGTTCGGCCGCCAACGCCTCGCAGGACGGACAGGCCGGTGCGCCCCCGCCGAAGCTCGTCAAGCGCCTCCTCGGAGCGTTGCGCTCCCCGCGCTAAGAAAGCCCGGCGTCAGCTCGCCTCCAGCTTGCCCTCCGTCCGTCGCACGTCCGCGACCGTGCAGTCCGTTGAGGCGATGCACGGCTGCTAGCGCTTGTCGCCCTGTTCGAGCTTCGGGTCGTACGGCAGCCGAGCCCTTCAGCTCCTCGGGCGCGAAATCGTCGACCGCGAGACCTCGGCGGTGGCGCGGTCCGCCGCCTCCAGCGCCGCCTTCTCGCGCGCGGTGAGCAGGCCGACCGAGCCCTTGCGCCAGTCCTTCACGCCGGTGCGGCGCAGGCGGTCGCGTAGCGGCTGGGTGGCGATCACCTCGTCAAACGCGGCGAGCAGCTTCGCGACCGCCTGGCCGCCACCGACATAGACGTTGCGCGTCAGCCGATCGCGCGTCGCCGTGGGATGGAGCAGGTAGGGGTGCGCGCGGATCGCGCCCTGGCCGAACACCACCAGCCTGCGCGTCAGGATGGTAGCGCCCTCGACGGTGATCACCACTGGGATCGCGCGGTAGCTGTCGCCGAGATAGTCGTTCGACCCCTCGATGATCGCTTTGCCGCGATGGACGTCCATCGCGTCGTTGACCGTCTGGCGCGTCCGGTCGGTGGCGTGGAGCTTGACGATCGAGGCGACGACGGCGAGGTGGTGGCCCTGGTCGAGCCCGGCGAAGGTGAGCGTGCGCGCGGCGTCGAGCAGGTAGTCATGGCCACGATCCGCGCGAGCCGCTCCTGCACGGCCTCGAAATCGGTGATCGGCAGGCCGGACTGGCGGCAGACGCGGGCATAGGCGCCGGTCACCAGCGGCGTACGCGCCGGACGCCGCGGATTGCGAGGGCAGCGACACGTCGCGCCCGGCGGCGAGCGCGGATATCAGCATCATCCAGCCCTGGCGGACGCGCTAGGCGCCGCCGATCACGAGATCCACCGGGATGAAAACGTCGCGGCCGCTATTGTGACAGCTCTGGAAGGCGGGCAGGTGCCGCCTGCCGATCTCGACGCCGGGCAGGTTGGTCGGCACCAGCGCGACGGTGATGCCGGGATTCGCGCCACGCCCGAGCCGGTTCGCGGATCGTGCAGCTTGAAGGCCACGCCGAGGATCATTGCGATCGGCCCGGCGTGATATCGCGCTTGTGCCAGTTCAGGCGAAGCCGAGCGTGCGCTTGCCCTCCCACTCGCCACGCTAGACG
This sequence comes from Sphingomonas sp., assembly GCF_965200105.1. GTDB lineage: Bacteria > Pseudomonadota > Alphaproteobacteria > Sphingomonadales > Sphingomonadaceae > Solisphingomonas. The sequence continues at coordinate 728,669 of NZ_CBDATN010000002.1, read as the reverse complement.
ACGTCCTCCTCGATCATCGACGCGGCGTCCGATCCGGTTCCGGAGAGGTGAGGCCGAAGCACGGGATCTCGCACCCGTCCGCCAGCCGCGATAGCCAGTGGCGTTGCTGCTCGGCCGTTCCGAAGCGCAGGATCAGCTCGCCCGGCCCGAGCGAGTCGGGCACCATGGCGGTGACGGTGGCGGTGGAGGAGCGCGTGGTGAGCTTGCGCACCACCTCCGAGTGGCCGATCGCGGAGAAGCCGAAGCCGCCATGCTCCTTGGGGATGAGCATGCCGAAGAACCTGTGCCGACGCCTGTGATCCCACGCCTCCGGCGGCAGATCGCGCTCGCCCATGTTGATCTTCCACTCGTCCACCATGGCGCAGAGTTCTTCCACCGGCCCGTCGAGAAAGGCCTACTCCTCGCCGCTCAGCGTCGCGCGCGGCACCGCCAGCAGCTTCGACCAGTCGGGATCGCCGCTGAACAGATCGGCGTCGAGCCAGGTGTCGCCGGCGACGATCGACTCGTTCTCCGTCGCCGACAACTCCGGCATCCCGCCGCCGACGGCAGCCATGATCGGGCGGGCGAGGAGAGCGCGGCGGAGATCGATGGCGGACACACCGGTTCCTTGAGGATCGTCTGCGCGGCCGACGCGAAGCGAATGGTCGTTCAGAAGCCTGACTTGTCGCCGGGGGCGGCGCTTCGTAGCATGTGCGGTGTCGGGGGGCAGCGTACCGATCGGTTACACTCAGGCTTGCGCTTCCCGGACCGAAGGCTATTTGGTGCGCCGCACAAGGGAGTGTCCATGATCCGGGCCGTCGTTGCCGCCACGCTGGCGCTGGTCGTCGTGGGTTGTGCCAAGAAGGAGAAGCCGCCCGCGCCGCCGCCGCCCGCGGTGTCTGTGGCGCAGCCGCTCCAGCGCGACGTCGTCGACTGGGACGAGTATGTCGGCCGCTTCGAGGCGCCGCAGTCGGTGGACCTGCGCGCGCGCGTCACCGGCGTGGTGACGAAGATCCTGTTCTCCGACGGCCAGATGGTGAAGGCGGGCCAGCCGCTGTTCGTGATCGACCCGCGGCCCTACCGCGCCACCCTCCAGCAGGCGGAGGCGCAGATCGCGTCCAACCGCGCCACGCTCGCCAACGCGACGTCCGTCGCGAAGCGATCGGGCGCGCTCGCGCAGGCGCAGGCGGTGAGCCGCGAGGAACTGGAGAACGACGTCGCCTCGGTGCGGACGGCGCGCGCCAACCTCCAGTCCTCCGAGGCCAGCGCCGCCAACGCGCGGCTAAACCTCGCCTTCGCGACGGTGCGCGCGCCGGTATCGGGTCGCGCGTCGAGCCGGCGGGTCTCGCTCGGCGATCAGGTGACCGCGGGCGACACGCTGCTCACCACCATCGTCTCGATCGATCCGATCTGGTTCACCTTCGACGGCGCGGAGAGCTTCTACCTCAAATATGCGCGCGAGGCGGCGCGGGGCGCGCGCGCCTCTTCCCGCGTCAGGGCCAATCCGGTGGATATCCAGCTCGCGGACGAGCCCGGCTATCCGCATCGTGGACGCATGGCGTTCGTGGACAATGCGATCGATCCCGGCACGGGTACGATCAAGGCGCACGCGGTGGTGCCCAATGGCGACGGTTTCCTTACCCCCGGCATGTTCGGGCGCGCGCGGCTGCTCGGCTCGGGCACCTATCACGCGATGATGATCCCCGACGAGGCGATCGTCACCGATCAGACGCGCAAGCTCGTCTTTGTGATGGGCAAGGGCGGCAAGGTCGCGCAGCGGCCGGTGGAGACGGGGCCGCTCATCACCGGCCTGCGCGCGATCCGCGACGGGCTGGCGCCCACCGACCTGGTGGTGCTCGATAATGTCGGCGGCCTGAAGCCCGGCGCGCCGGTGAGGGCGCACCGCACGCGGATCCAACCCCGCAACGACGATCAGGGCCCCGATCCGGTTTCGGTGACGGCGCCGCTGCCGACGTCCGGCACCGTCTCGCAGAGCCGGTGAGCGCGCCCGCGTGAAGTTCCCGCACTTCTTCATCGAACGGCCGATCTTCGCGGCCGTGATGTCGATCCTGATCGTGATCGTCGGCGCCATCGCCTATCCGGGCCTGCCCGTAGGCCAGTATCCCGAGATCGCGCCGCCGACCGTCACGGTGTCGGCGAGCTATCCCGGCGCCACCGCCGAGACGATGGCCGAGACGGTGGCGACGCCGCTCGAAGAGCAGATCAACGGCGTCGAGCAGATGATCTACATGTCGTCGAGTTCGCTCGGCGACGGCACGCTGACGATCACGGTGAGCTTCGCGCTCGGCACCGACGTCAACAACGCGCAGGTGCTCGTCCAGAACCGCGTGTCCGAGGCCGAGCCGCGCCTGCCCGAAGAGACGCGCGCGATCGGCGTCACCGTGCGCAAGGCGTCGCCCGACCTCCTGATGGTGGCGCAGTTCTACTCGCCCAACCACACGCTCAGCCGGCAGTATATTGCCAACTACGTCACGCTCCAGGTCAACGACGCGCTCAAGCGCATCCAGGGCGTAGGCGACACGCGCACGCTCGGCGGGCGCGACTACTCGATGCGGATCTGGGTCGATCCGGATCAGGCGGCGGTGCGCAACATGACGGTCGACGAGATCGTGGCGCAGGTGCAGGGGCAGAACCAGCAGGTCGCCGCCGGCTCGATCGGCGCGCCGCCCTTCGGCCGCCACGGCAACGCCTTCCAGCTCGGCATCGAGACCGAAGGCCGGCTGACCACGCCCGAGCAGTTTGGCGACATCGTGCTGAAGCGCGGCACGGACGGCAGCCTGACGCGATTGCGCGACGTCGCTCGGATCGAGCTCGGAGCGCAGGACTATACCACCAACTCCTACCTCTCGGGCGAGGAGGCGACCGCGGTGGCGGTGACGCAGCTTCCCGGCTCCAACGCGCTCCAGACCGCCGAGAGCGTCCGTCAGGCGCTCAAGACGGCCTCTCAGAGCTTCCCGCCGGGAATGGCCTACTCGATCAACTACGATCCGACCGAGTATATCTCGGCGTCGATCGAGGCGGTGAAGCACACGCTCTTCGAGGCGTTGGTGCTCGTCGCGCTCGTCGTGCTGCTGTTCCTCCAGAGCTGGCGCGCGGCGATCATCCCGATCATCGCGATTCCGGTTTCGCTGATCGGCGCGTTCGGCGCGATGAAGTTGTTCGGCTTCTCGCTCAACAACCTGTCGCTGTTCGGGCTGGTGCTCGCCATCGGCATCGTCGTCGACGACGCGATCGTCGTGATCGAGAATTGTGAACGGCTGATGGAGGAGGAGGGGGCGACCCCGCGCGAGGCCGCGCACAAGACGATGGACGAGGTTTCCGGCGCGCTCATCGCCATCGCGCTGGTGCTGTGCGGCGTCTTCGTGCCCACCGCCTTTATCCCCGGCATTTCGGGCCAGTTCTACAAGCAATTCGCGCTGACGATCGTCTCCTCGGTCATCATCTCGGCGTTCGTGTCGCTGACGCTGTCGCCGGCGCTCGCCGCGCTGCTTCTCCGCCCGCGCAACCGCGATCAGGAGGTGCCGGCGGGCCCGCGCGGCTGGGGCCGGCGCTTCGCCAACGGCTTCAACGATCGCTTCGATCGCCTCTCCCAACGCTACGGCTCGCTTACCGCCAAGCTGCTGCGCAAGCTGGTGCTGGTCGGCATCGTCTACGTGGCGCTGATCGCGCTGGCGCTGTGGCGGTTCTCGGCGACGCCGACGGGCTTCATCCCGGCGCAGGATCAGGGCTATCTGATCGGCGTTGTGCAGATGCCGCCGGGCACGTCGCTGGAGCGTACCGATGCGGTGGTCCAGCAGGCGCAGAAGGTCGCGCTCAAGAACGCGGCCGCGAAGTCGACGATCGCGTTCGCCGGCTTCGACGGGGCGACCTTCACCACCGCGCCCAACGCGGCCGCGATCTTCATCACGCTCAAGGACAAGGCGGATCGCAAGGGAACCGCCGACGATACCGCCAACCAGCTCCGCAAGGCGTTCGGCGGCATCACGGCGGGCAAGCTGCTGGTGATCGCGCCACCGCCGGTGCGCGGCATCGGCACCGGCGGCGGCTTCAAGATGGAGATCGAGGACCGGCAGGGCGCGGGCTATCCGGCGCTGGAGCAGGTGGCGCAGGCGATGATGGGCGCCGCCAGCAAGGAGGCGGGCCTCGTCTCCGTCTTCACGCCGTTCAACACCAAGACGCCGCGCCTGCGCGCCGACGTCGACCGCGAGCGTGCCGAGCAGATCGGCGTGCCCGTCGCCAACGTCTTCTCGACGCTCGGCACCTATCTCGGCTCCAGCTACATCAACGACTTCAACTATCTCGGGCGTACCTGGCGCGTGACGGCGCAGGCCGACGCGCCGTTCCGCCAGTCGCAGTCGGACATCGACCGGCTGCGCACGCGCTCGTCGACGGGGGGCATGGTGCCGCTGGGTTCGGTGCTGACCGTGGAGAACGATACCGGCCCCTATCGCGTCGTACGCTTCAACCTCTATCCCTCGGCCGAGCTGCAGGGCGATACGGCGCCCGGCTTCTCGTCGGGCCAGTCGCTCGACACAATGAAGGGGCTGGCCAAGAAGATCCTGCCTGCCGGCATGACCTACGAGTGGACCGACCTCGCCTACCAGCAGGAGCAGGCGGGCAACACCGGTACCTACGTGTTCGTGCTGGCGGTGGTGTTCGTCTTCCTGCTGCTGTCCGCGCAGTATGAGTCGGTGGTGCTGCCGCTCGCCGTGATCCTGATCGTGCCGATGTGCCTGCTCGCGGCCATCCTCGGCATCGACGCGCTCGGCATGGACAACAATGTGCTCACCCAGATCGGGCTCGTCGTGCTGATCGGGCTCGCCGCCAAGAACGCCATCCTGATCGTCGAGTTCGCGCGGCAGGACGAGGAGGAGGGCCTCGGCCACCGCGAGGCGGCGGAGCGCGCCGCGCAGCAGCGGCTGCGGCCGATCCTGATGACGTCGATCGCCTTCATCCTCGGCGTGCTGCCGCTCGTCATCTCCAACGGGCCGGGATCGGAGATGCGCAAGGCGCTGGGTGTCGCGGTGTTCTTCGGGATGATCGGCGTGACGCTGTTCGGGCTGATCTTCACGCCGAGCTTCTACGTGATGTCCAAGCGGCTGGGCGAGTGGTCCACCGACCGCTGGCGCGCGGCGACGGGGCGGCGCAAGCCGCTCTCCGACGCGACGGGGGCGCCGGCATGATGCGGCCCATGCTGGGCCTCGCCGCGGTGCTGGCGCTCGGCGGTTGCGCGGTGGGCCCGAACTATCGCGCGCCCAAGGTGGAGGCGGCCGCGACCGGCGCCTTCGAGGAGAGCGCGTCCGCCTCGATGCTCTCGGCGCGGCCGCTCGCGCCCGACTGGTGGCGGCTGTTCCAGGATCCGGTGCTCGACCGGCTGATCGCCGACGCCTTCGCCTACAACACCGACATCCGCGTGGCGGAGGCGAACCTGCGCGCCGCGCGTGGCGTGCTGGCGGAGCAGCGCGCCGGCCTGTTCCCGACGACCACCATCACGGGCGGCTACACGCATCGCCGGGTGGGCGTGAACAGCACCAGCAGCGGTTCGGGCACCGGCACCAGCGTGGGCACGGGCACCGATACCGGCACCGGCACCGGCTCGGGGATCGGCACCGGAACCGGCGTGGGCACGGGAACCGGCGGCGGCACGGGGACGTCGACGGGAGTCGACACCTCCAGCGTACGCGGCTTCACCTTCGACTATTTCCAGGCGGGCCTCGACGCGTCCTACGAGGTCGACATCTTCGGCCGCGTCCGCCGCTCGATCGAGGCGGCGCGCGGCGATCTCGAGGCGCAGAAGGCGGCCCTCGACGGGGTCCGCATCTCGATCGCGGCGCAGGTGGCGCAGGACTATGCCGACGCCTGCGGCTACGCCGCGCAGGCCGACGTCGCCCGCGAGACGGCGCGGTTGCAGGGCAACACGCTCGACCTGACCCGGCGCCTGCTCGACGCCGGGCGCGGCACGCGACGCGACGTCGACCAGGCGCAGGTGCTCGTCGAGCAGGCCACCGCGCAGGTGCCGCAGCTGGAGGCCGAGCGCCGCGCCGAGCTCTACGCGGTCGCGACGCTCACCGGCCGGCCGCCTGCCGAGATCGACGCCACCGCCGCCGCCTGTCGCGCGATCCCGAGGGTGCGCACGATCATCCCGGTGGGCGACGGCGCCGCGCTGATCGCCAGGCGCCCCGACGTGCGCCAGGCGGAGCGCACGCTCGCCGCCGACACCGCGCGCATCGGCATCGCCACCTCCGCGCTGTTCCCGTCGGTGAGCCTCGCCGGATCGGTGGGCACCGGCGCGCAGAAATTCGGCCAGCTCGGCTCATCGCGATCGTTCAGCTTCTCGATCGGGCCGCTGATCTCCTGGAACTTCCCCAATATCCTCGCCGCGCGCGCGGAAATCCAGCAGGCCCGCGCCGGCGCCGACGCCAGCCTCGCCAGCTTCCAGGGCACGATCCTGACCGCGCTGCGCGAGACCGAGTCGGCGCTCGCCCGCTACGCCGCCGCGCTCGACCAGAACGCGGCGCTGGCGCGCGCCTCCGCCGCCGCCAGCGACGCGGCCGACCTGTCGCGGCTGCGCTCCACCGGCGGGCGGGACAGCTTCCTCGACCTGCTCGTCGCCGAGCGCGACCGAGCGTCCGCGCGCGCCGCGCTCGCCCAGTCCGACACGGCCGTCGCGGAGAATGCGGTGGCGCTGTTCAAGGCGCTTGGTGGCGGCTGGGAGAATGCGCCGGCGGCGAGCTATGCCGCGCCTGCCGCGCAGCCGCAGGGCGTGAACGCGGCCCTAGGCGTTCCGAAAGCGCGTAATTAGCTTTCGCTGCAAAGCAACAATCTTACTTTGCTCTTCCTGCGTCGGTGATCCGCGTCTAGGGAGCCGACAAGCCTGCTGCCTCGTTGAGGTAGGGCATGGAGGAGGATCGCATGGCGGACGAGCCGCGCCGCAACCTGGCGCCGCTGGCGCTACACGTGCCCGAGCCCAGATTCCGGCCGGGCGACGCGGTGTCGTTCGACGATCTGGAGCTGGCGCCCGCCGGAAGCGTGGCGCGCCCGCCCGTCGACGCCGCACCGGCTGCATTGCGAGACTATCCCTACACGCTCGTCCGCGTCCTCGATCCCGCAGGCGAGGCGGTAGGCCCGTGGGACCCGAAGCTCTCGCCCGATCGGTTGCGCGCGATGCTGCGGCACATGCTCGTCGTGCGCGCCTATGACGACCGCATGTTCCGCGCACAGCGGCAGGGCAAGACCAGCTTCTACATGAAGTGCACCGGCGAGGAGGCGGTGTCGGTCGCCGCCGCGCACGCGCTTCACCGCGACGACATGTGCTTTCCCTCGTATCGCCAGCAGGGGCTCTTGATCGCGCGCGACTGGCCGCTCGTCGACATGATGTGCCAGATCTACTCCAACGCCGGCGATCGCATGAAGGGACGGCAGCTCCCCGTCATGTACTCGTCGAAGGAGGCGAGCTTCTTCACCATCTCGGGCAATCTCGGCACCCAGTATCCGCAGGCGGTCGGCTGGGCGATGGCGAGCGCGGCGAAGGGTGACACCCGCATTGCGGCGAGCTGGGTGGGCGACGGCACGACGGCGGAGGGAGACTTCCACGCCGCCTGCATCTTCGCCTCGGTCTATCGCGCGCCGGTGATCCTCAACATCGTCAACAACCAGTGGGCGATCTCCTCCTTCTCGGGCATCGCGGGCGCGGAGGCGACGACGTTCGCGGCGCGGGGGCTCGGCTACGGCATCGCGTCGCTGCGCATCGACGGCAACGATCCGCTCGCCGTCTACGCCGCGACCGAGTGGGCGGCGGAGCGCGCGCGCGGCAATCACGGCCCGACGCTGATCGAGCATTTCACCTACCGCGTGGAGGCGCACTCCACGTCCGACGATCCCGGTGCCTACCGCGCCGCCGACGAGGCCAAGGTCTTCCCGCTGGGCGATCCGATCGAGCGGTTGAAGCATCACCTGATCGCGCTCGGCGAGTGGGACGAGGCGAGCCACGAGGCGCTGGCGAAGGAGACCGCCGGCGCGGTGCGCGACGCCCAGCGCGAGGCGGAGAAGCTCGGCACGCTGTCGGGCACCGCCTTCAGCCACGGCTTCGAGACGATCTTCGAGGACGTGTTCGAGACGATGCCTAACCATCTGCGCGAACAAAGCGAGTGGATGGCGGAAGAGCGGCGGGTGGCCGGCGTATGACGACCATGAACATGATCCAGGCGATCAATTCCGCGCTCGACCTGTGCATGGCCGCCGACGAGGGCGTCGTCGTGCTCGGCGAGGATGTCGGCTATTTCGGCGGTGTGTTTCGCGCCACCGCCGGCCTGCAGAAGAAGTACGGCAAGACGCGCGTGTTCGACACGCCGATCAACGAGTGCGGGATCATCGGCGTAGCGGTGGGCATGGCCACCTACGGGATGCGGCCGGTGCCCGAGATCCAGTTCGCCGACTATATCTACCCGGGCATGGACCAGCTCATCTCCGAGGCGGCGCGGTTGCGCTACCGCTCGGCGGGCGAGTGGACCTGCCCCATCACGGTGCGGTCGCCGTTCGGCGGCGGCATCTTCGGCGGCCAGACGCACAGTCAGTCGCCGGAAGGGATCTTCACCCATGTCAGCGGCTTGAAGACCGTCATTCCCTCCAATCCTTACGATGCCAAGGGGCTGCTCATCGCCGCGATCGAGGACCCAGATCCGGTGCTCTTCTTCGAGCCCAAGCGTATCTACAACGGGCCGTTCGACGGCCATTATGATCGCCCCGTCCAGCCCTGGTCCAAGCACGCGACGTCGGACGTGCCGGACGGCCGCTATGCGATCCCCCTGGGTAAGGCGAACGTGGTGCGCGAGGGCGGCGACGCGACCATCCTGTGCTACGGCACGATGGTGCATGTGGCGCTCGGGGTCGTGGCGGAGAGCGGCGTCGACGGCGAGGTGATTGACCTGCGCACGCTCGTTCCGCTCGACATCGAGACGATCGCGGCGTCGGTGGAGAAGACCGGGCGATGCGTGATCGTCCACGAGGCAACGCGCACCGGCGGTTTCGGGGCGGAGCTGTCCGCGCAGGTGCAGGAGCGCTGCTTCCACCACTTGGAGGCGCCGATCGAGCGTGTGACGGGGTGGGACACGCCCTATCCGCACAGCCTCGAATGGGCCTATTTCCCCGGACCCGTCCGGCTCACCCAGGCGCTCCGCCGCGTCATGAAGGACTGAGAGATGGCGCGTATCCCCTTCAGGTTGCCCGATATCGGAGAAGGCATAGCCGAGGCCGAGATCGTGGCGTGGCACGTCGCCGTCGGCGACATGGTCGAGGAGGACCAGCCGGTCGCCGACATGATGACCGACAAGGCGACGGTCGAGATGGCCTCGCCGGTATCGGGCCGCATCGTCGAACTGGCGGGCGCGGTCGGCGACCAGATCGCGATCGGCTCGACCCTGGCGCTGTTCGAGACCGAGGCCGAGGCGCCGACCGAGGCGAGCGTGCCTGCGACCGAGAGTCCGATCGGGGACGGCCCCGAGTCCCCAGAGGCGGTTCCGCCGAAGGATGCGGCGGTGACGCCGGTGGCGGTCGATGCCGTTCCGACCCGGGCGAAGCCGGACGCGGGCGCTGGAGCGCGGGCCAGTGGCACGAAAGTCCTGGCGTCGCCCGCCGTGCGCCAGCGTGCGAAGGATCTCGGCGTCGATCTCGCGGAGGTCCATGCCGCAGGCGACCGGGTTCGCCACGCCGATCTCGACGCCTTCCTGAAATATCGCGGGCAGACCGCTCCCGCTTCGACGGTGGCCGCGCCTCGATCGGCATCGGCGAACGCACCGATCGACGACGAGATCGAGGAGGTCCGGATCATCGGCCTGCGCCGGCGCATCGCCGACAACATGGCGGAGGCGAAACGCCGCATCCCGCACTTCGCCTATGTCGAGGAGACCGACGTCACCGCGCTGGAGGCGTTGCGTCAGGCGATGAACGAGGAGCGCGGCGAGCAGCCGAAGCTTACCATGTTGCCCTTCTTGATCCGCATGATCGTGGTCGCGGCGCGTGATTTCCCGATGGTCAATGCGCGCTTCGACGACGAGGCCGGCGTCGTCCGCCGCCATCGTGCCGTCCACCTGGGTATGGCGACGCAGACCGATGCCGGGCTGTCCGTGCCGGTGATCCGCGATGCGCAAACGCGCGACGTCTGGTCGCTGGCGGCGGAGGTCGTGCGGCTGGCGGACGCCACGCGGCGCGGCAAAACGGCGCGCGAGGAGCTCAGCGGCTCAACGATCACGCTCACCTCGCTGGGTGCGCTCGGCGGGATCGTCTCGACGCCCGTCATCAACCGGCCCGAGGTGGCGATCGTCGGCGTCAACCGCATGGTGGAGCGGCCGGTGGTCGTCGACGGGCGAATCGAAGTGCGGAAGATGATGAACCTGTCCTCGTCCTTCGACCATCGCGTGGTGGACGGGATGGACGCGGCGCGCTTCATCCAGGCTGCCAAGCGGCTGATCGAGGTGCCGGGGCTGCTGTTCGCGAACTGATCGGCGGATTGGTGCGGGTGGGGGGGCTCGAACCCCCACAGGCCGAGGCCTCACGGATTTTCATACCACTTCGGCTTGCGCCGCCGCCCGCCGGGCGTTCGTGGTCTGGACTATCCCTTCGCCCTGCTCCGTCGCCGGAGTTTAGGCGCCGCCCGTCTAGTCTCTACACCTTCCCACCGCCGGAATGATCCGGAGGCCGGCTTGGCTCGGGATTCCCACGAAGCGAGGGTTCCCCGAATTTGAGCGGTTCTGCACCGGCGGTTTCCCGCCGGGCACCCAAGTTCAGCTTAAGTCCGGCGCGTCTACCAATTCCGCCACACCCGCAACCATCGCCTGGATAGAGGATGACGCGAAGCTCGCCAAGAGCGGCACATAGCCTCACACGTTGAGGCGCGAGCGCATCTCCTTGCCCGGCTTGAAGTAAGGCACGCGCTTGGCGTCGACCAGCACCGCGTCGCCGGTGCGGGGATTGCGCCCCGTGCGCGCGTCGCGCGGCCGGGTGGAGAACGCGCCGAACCCGCGCAGCTCGACGCGGCCACCGTCCGCCAACTTCCCCGCAATGGCGTCAAAGACGACCGCGACCAGCCGCTCGACATCGCGCGGCCCCAGTGTCGGGTTTTGCTCGGCGAGGCGGCGGACAAGTTCGGAACGGATCATCGCGCCCGTCTTGCACAAATATAGGTTAATGTCACCCGGCGGGCGTCAGCCCGCGGCAAAAACGAAGACGCCCTCCCCGAGCCTGTCGGGAAGGGCGTCTCCTCGTCTCTCGACTTCGATAGCCGGTATCTAGTTGTTGTTCTGACGCGAGCGGAACGCCTCTCCGAGGATGTCGCCCAGCGACGCGCCCGAGTCGGACGAGCCGTACTGCGCCACCGCCTGCTTCTCCTCCGAGAGCTGGAGCGCCTTGATCGAGAAGGTCGGCTTCTTCGAACGATCGAAGCCCGTCACCTGCGCGTCGAACTTCTGTCCCACCTGGAAGCGCTCGGGCCGCTGCTCGTCGCGATCGCGGCCAAGATCGCCGCGGCGGATGAAGCCGGTGGCACCGTCCTCGCCGATCTGGACGTCGAGGCCCGCATCGCCGACGGACAGCACGGTGACGGTGACGGTCTGGCCACGCGTGACGCCGCCCTCGGACGCGGTGCCGCCGGCGGAGACGCCGCCGCGCTCGAGCTGCTTGATTCCGAGCGAGATGCGCTCCTTCTCGGCGTCGACGTCGAGCACCTGCGCCTGCACCGTCTCGCCCTTGTGGTGGAGCGCCAGCGCTTCCTCGCCGGTCATGCCCCACGAGATGTCGGACATGTGGACCATGCCGTCGACGTCGCCGTCGAGCCCGATGAACAGGCCGAACTCGGTGGAGTTCTTGACCTCGCCTTCGACGGTGGAGCCCACCGGATGCTGCTCGGCGAAGCGCTCCCACGGGTTCTGCTGCGCCTGCTTGAGGCCCAGCGAGATGCGGCGCTTGTCCTCGTCCACCTCCAGGATGACGACGTCGACCTCCTGGCTGGTGCTGACGATCTTGCCGGGATGCACGTTCTTCTTGGTCCAGCTCATCTCAGAGACGTGGACCAGCCCCTCTATGCCGGGCTCTAGCTCGACGAACGCGCCATATTCGGTGATGTTCGTCACGCGGCCGGTGAAGCGTCCCTCGATCGGGTACTTGGCGGACGCGCCCTCCCACGGATCGCTCTCGAGCTGCTTCATGCCGAGCGAGATGCGCTGCGTCTCGCGGTTGATGCGGATGATCTGCACCTTCACCGTGTCACCGATGTTGATGACCTCGGACGGGTGATTGACCCGCTTGTAGCTCATGTCGGTGACGTGGAGCAGGCCGTCGATGCCGCCGAGATCCACGAAGGCACCGTAGTCGGTGATGTTCTTGACGACGCCGTCGATCACCTGACCCTCGGCGAGCGACTGGATGAGGCCGGTGCGCTGCTCGGCGCGGGTCTCCTCCAGCACCGCTCGGCGCGAGACGACGATGTTGCCCCGGCGGCGGTCCATCTTGAGGATTTGGAAGGGCTGCGGCAGGTCCATCAGCGGCGTGACGTCGCGGACCGGACGGATGTCAACCTGGCTGCCGGGCAGGAAGGCGACGGCGCCGTTGAGGTCGACGGTAAAGCCGCCCTTCACGCGGCCGAAGATCACGCCCTCGACGCGCGCAGTCTTGCTGAACTCCTGCTCCAGCTTGTCCCACGCCGCCTCACGGCGCGCGCGGTCGCGCGACAGCATCGCCTCGCCATGCACGTTCTCGACGCGGTCGACATAGACCTCGACCTCGTCGCCGACATTCAGGTCGGGCTTCTGGCCGGGTACGGTCGCGAACTCGCGGAGCGGCACGCGCCCCTCGGACTTCAGGCCGACGTCGATCACCACGAGATCATTCTCGATCGCGGTGACGGTGCCCTTGACGACGCGGCCTTCGAAGCCGTCCGTGGTGCCGAGGGTCTGTTCGAGGAGCGCCGCGAAATCGTCGCGGGTGGGCTGGGCGGCTGTCGCCATAAAGAGTGCGTGTCCTACTCGTTCGTTCGTCCGGCCATCCGGTTGTCTCCGGAGGTCTTTGGCCGTGTCCGCCGCGCAGGCCGGATGCCGGCGCGGCCTCCGGCGCTCGGTCGGGCGGGGATGCGATGCGTAGAGGCCGCTCCTCAGGAGGAACCCGCCAGTGCGAAAAGGGCGCGTCGGCCAGCGACCTTAGCCGCTCTGCCCCGCGCCTGCCCCCGCGAGCACCGCCCGTCGGATATTGCGCGCATACTCCAATGGCGCGACGTCGGCAAGCGGCACGCACAAGCCCGCCCGGCGTTCGGTTGACCATAGGAGACGAGATCAGTGACGAGGGCGACAATGATGCTGGCGAGGGTGATGCTGGCGGCCGCGGTGCTCGGCGGAGGAGCGAGCTCGGCCGCGCCGCCGACCGCGCGGGCGGTGGAGCGCGTCTCGCCCGCGCGGCCGTTCGCCGCGACATCCGTCGCGACCTTCGACATGCCGTGGGCGATCGCCTTCCTGCCCGACGGGCGGATGCTGGTGACGGAGAAGCCGGGCAAGCTCTGGCTCGTCACGCAGGCCGGCGCCAAGCGGCAGATCGCGGGCGTGCCGCGCGTGAAATACAAGGGGCAGGGAGGCCTGCTCGACGTCGCGGTGTCGCCGCGCTTCGCGGCCGATCACGCGATCTATCTCAGCTATGCGGAGCCCGGCCGCGGCGGATCGAGCCTCGCGCTCGCACGCGCCACGCTGGCGGGCGGCACTCTCGGCGGGCTCACGGTGATCTGGCGGCAATTGCCGAAGGGCGACGGCGGACAGTTCGGCGGTTCGATCGCGTTCGACCCCGCGGGAACGCACCTGTTCCTCGCCAGCGGGGAGCGGATGCGGAAGACACCGGCTCAGGATCCGGCGCAGGCGCTGGGCAAGGTCCTGCGCCTGAACCTCGACGGATCGACGCCCCCAGACAATCCGATGGCGAAGGCGGGCGGGGTGCGCGCGCAGGCATTCTCGACCGGCCACCGCAATCCCTACGGCCTGGCCTTCGACGCGCGGGGCCGGTTGTGGGAGATCGAGATGGGCCCGCGGGGCGGGGACGAGCTCAACCTTATCCGACCGGGCGGCAATTATGGCTGGCCGGCGGTCTCCAACGGCATCAACTATGACGGCTCGCCGATCCCGAAGCACGCGACGCGGCCCGAGTTCGTGCCGCCGGTGCTGTGGTGGGATCCGGTGATCGCGCCGGCCGGGCTCGTGATCCACGACGGCAAGGCTTTCCCCCAGTGGCGCGGCTCCGCCTTCACCGGCGGACTCGCGTCCCAGGCGCTGGTGCGGATCGCGTTCGACGGCGTCTCCGCCCGGGAGGCGGAGCGGTGGGACATGGGGCACCGGATCCGCGACGTCGTCGAGGGACCGGACGGCGCGCTGTGGCTGATCGAGGACGAGGAGGGCGGGCGGCTGCTGAAGCTCACGCCGAAACGCTAGCCGTCGGCTTCGCGCTCGATGTCGGCGCCGACGGCGGAGAGCTTCTCCTCCAGCCGCTCGTAGCCACGGTCGAGATGGTAGACGCGGTGCACGCGCGTCTCACCCTCGGCCGCGAGGCCTGCGAGGACGAGGCTCATCGAGGCGCGCAGGTCGGTCGCCATCACCTCCGCACCGGTCAGACCGGCAACGCCGCGCACCACCGCGACGCGTCCGCGCGTCTGCACGTCCGCCCCCATCCGCGCGAGTTCGGGGACGTGCATGTAGCGGTTCTCGAAGATCGTCTCGGTAAGCACCGAGGCACCGTCGGCCAGCGCCAGCATCGCCATGAACTGCGCCTGCATGTCGGTGGGAAAGGCCGGGAAGGGCGCGGTGGAGAGGGTGAGCGGCTTCAACCGTCCGTCGCCCGTGACGCGGAGGCCCCCGTCCATCGCCTCGACGACGAGCCCCGCTTCCCCCAGCGCGTCGATGATCGCGGCCATGTCGTCGGCGCGCGCGCCGGCCAGCTCCAGCGAGCCTCCGGTGATCGCCGCGGCGCAGGCGTAGCTGCCCGCCTCGATGCGATCGGGCATCACGGCGTAGTCGGCGCCGTGGAGCGACGGCTTGCCGTGGACGACGATGCGCTCGCCACCGATCCCCTCGATCTCGGCGCCCATCGCCATCAGACACTCGCAAAGGTCGACGATCTCGGGCTCGCGCGCGGCGTTGTCGATCACGCTCTCGCCGTTCGCCAACGAGGCCGCCATCAGCGCGTTCTCGGTGGCGCCGACCGATACCACGGGGAAGGCGATGCGTCCGCCTCTCAGCCCGCCGTCGGGCGCGATGGCCCGCACATAGCCGGATGCGATCTCGATCCGTGCGCCCAGCGCCTCCATCGCCTTCAGGTGAAGGTCGATCGGCCGGTTGCCGATCGCGCAGCCGCCGGGCAGAGACACCGTGGCCTCGCCGGCACGCGCGATCAGCGGTCCCAGCACCAGGATCGAGGCGCGCATTTTGCGCACCATGTCGTAGGGCGCGGTGGTGGACGTGATGCGATCGGCCGTCAGCGTCATGGCGCGGCCGAACTCGGCGGGGCTGCCGCCGGCTATCGCGGTGGAGACGCCCATGCCGTTCAGCAGATGGCCGAAGCCGTCGACGTCGGCGAGGCGCGGCAGGTTGCGCAGCGTGAGCGGCTGGTCGGTCAGCAGCGCGCACGGCAGCAGCGTCAGCGCCGCGTTCTTGGCACCGGAAATGGGAATGCGGCCGGAGAGGCGGCGCCCGCCACGTATGACGATCCTGTCCATCGCCGCGCCTTAGACCGGCATCCAGAGGTTGGGAAGGCGGCCGCCCGGCAGCGCGCCGGTTCAGCTCACCAGCATGTCGATAGCGGCGGCGCCGGGATAGGCGATCAGCAGGTCCGCGCCCTCCTCCAGCGCGAACGGCACCGCCTCGTCGACGAGCCACACCCCGCCGGGCGCTACGCTCTCGCCGCCCGCCTGAGCCTCGCCGCCGAGCGGCACGAGCCACAGCGGTCGCGCGCGCGTCGCGGCGAGCGTGCCCGTCGCCGGCTTCGTCCAGCGTTCGACGACGAACTTGTCGCCCGCCGCGAGCAGCCGCCGCCCGTCCGCCAGCTCGCGCGGCTGGAAGGGCGCGACGTAGGGCACCGGGTCCGCCACCGCGACCGCGTCGTCGAGGTGCAGCTCGCGGTCGCTGCCGTAATCGTAGAGCCGGTAGGTGAGATCGACATTCTGCTGGATCTCGATAACCACCAACCCCGGCCCGATCGCGTGGACAGTGTCGGCCGGCGAGTACCAGAACTCGCCCGGCTTCACCGTCTTCCAATCGATATCGTCCTCGATCGAGCCGTCGAGCGCCGCCGCCCGCAGCTCGTCTCTGGTCATCGGCTTCAGCATGCCGATACCGATAGTGGCGTGCGGCTCGGCGGAAAGGATCTGCCACGCCTCGCTCTTGCCTCGCGGATAGCCCTTGGCGCGCGCGCCGGCGTCGTCGGGATGGACCTGCACCGACAGCTTCTGGCTGGTGAAGAGATATTTGACGAGAAGCTCGGGATCGGTCTCGCCATCGTCCTGCGGCGCCTGGAACCAGACCTCGCCCACCGGCTGCCCGCCTTCCGGCACGTCGGCGAAGCCGGGCCATAGGTCGTGACGGCCCCATGGCTTCTCGACGCGCTTGGTCTCTAGGCGGATCGCGGGCATCGGACACTCCAGGACGGGCTGTGATGCCCGAACGTGCCCGCGATCAAAGCGTTTCGTGCGACGTCGTCAGTTCGCCAGCCGCATGTCGACCTTCTCGACCCATTCGGGGAAGAAGCTGGGTTCGCGTGCGGACCAGCCGGCGGCCGTCGCGGCGGCCTCGCTGATCGACTGGAGGAGCTTGCGGCGACGCTCGGGGTGGAGGTGCGGCAGCGCGGCGGCGGCGCAGAACGCGCCGGGCAGCCACGGGCGCACGGGCGCGCCAAGCAGCCGCTCGTAGAGAAAGCGATAGGCGCCGAAGCTCTCCAGCCGATCCTGCCCCAGATCGAAGGCGGAGAGGGTGACGAGCGGCGCCATGAACGGTTCGACCGAGTCGAGCCCGCTGTCGTCGGGGATGATCGTGCGCAACGCGTCGAGCCGGCCGTAGATGCGGACCTGCGCGCGGATGCTAGCGGCCTCGACCACGTCGCGCGACCAGCGGGTGAGCGCGTCCTCGCGCTCCAGTCCGATGTCCAGCGAGCGCCGGATGTAACGCTGGGTGGCAGCGGGGAAGGAGGCGAACTCCTTCATTTCCGCCAGCGTCATCGCTCCGTCCGCCGGCCGTGCTCGTGTGCCCATGGCGCTTCCCCACGCGTTTGCGGCGACATGGTTAACTCCGGGAACTTACCGGGTGATTAACCACGCCCCTCCCATACGAGAGGAAGCATGCTTCCTGTTGCGACGCAACATCCAGGATGATGCCTTGTCGCTATGAGCGTAGGGAAATCGCGTACCGAGGATCAGCCGCCGCGCTCCTCGGCCAGGCGGCGCTCCTCCTCCTCGTCGAAGCCCGTGGACGGCACCGGATGATCCGCGCCCGGCTGCGTGTTCGCCGGTGCATCGGAACTCGGGAAGGTCTCGTCCAGGCCGATGTCGAGCTTGGCGTCGGGATCGGAGGGATCTTCCTTGAGCTTGTCGTGGCTGTCGGCGTCAAGGCCTTCGCGGACCTCGGGCGTCGCTGGCGGGGCATCCTCATCGGCAGGAACGGGGGGCGACACCGCGATGCCTTCGAGGGCCTTGTCCTCCTGGCTGTTGCCTGACGTCGTCATGGTCCGTCTCCTTGCGTCGGACGCGGTCAACGAGCCGCGTCGAGGCGCGTTCCGGTGCGCGTGCATCTACGCCCGGCGCCCGCTACAGGCGCCCGCGATGAATGATCCGCTGACGATCCGCCGCCTCTACGGCCGCCGCCAAGGCCATGCCTTGCGACAGGCGCAGGCGGAGCTGGTCGAGACTCTCCTTCCGCGGCTGGCCGTACCCGACGGTCCGCTCGATGCCCGCGCGCTGTTCGGTGGAGATCGCCCGCTGGCGCTGGAGATCGGATTCGGCAAGGGCGAGCATCTCGGGGCACAGGCGGCATGGGCACCCGAGACGGGCTTCGTCGCCTGCGAGCCGTTCCTCGACGGCATGGTCGGCGCGCTGGCGCAGGTGCGCGAACGACGCCTCGACAATGTCCGCCTCCACCTCGGCGACGCGCTGGACGTGTTGGAGCGGCTGCCCGACGCCAGCCTGTCGGCGGCCTGGCTGCTCCATCCCGATCCCTGGCCGAAAGCACGCCACGCCAAGCGCCGCTTCATGAACGCGGGCCCGATCGGGCTGCTCGCCGCCAAGATGGCGCCGGGGGCGGAGTTCCGCTTCGGCACCGACCATCCGGTCTACTGCCGATGGGCGATGATGGTCATGGCGGCGATGCCGCAATTCGAGTGGCTGGCGGATGGACCCCGCGACTTCCTCGTGCGTCCCGACGACTGGCCCGAGACGCGCTACGAGGCCAAGGCGCGCGCCAAGGGGCACGAGGTCTGGTATTTCCGGTACCGGCGAACGCGCGCGCCGGCCTGAGCCAGCGCGTGCGCTCGTTCAGCGGCGATGCTCGCCCTTCACCCAGCGCACCGTGCGCGAGGAGGCGCGCATCACCACGCTGTCGGTGGTGATCGCGCCCTTGCGGTGCTTGACCCCGCCGAGCAGCGAGCCGTCGGTGACGCCGGTCGCGGCGAAGATCGCGTCGCCTTTCACGAGATCGTCGAGCGTGTAGATGCGCTCGAGATCGGTCACGCCCCACTTGGCGGCGCGCGCCCGCTCGTCGTCGTTGCGGAACACCAGCCGGCCCTCGAACTGGCCGCCGACGCAGCGCAGCGCGGCGGCCGCGAGCACGCCCTCGGGCGCGCCGCCCTGGCCCATGTACATGTCGATCGTGGTCTCGGGGTTGGTCACCGCGATCACGCCGGCGACGTCGCCGTCGGGGATGAGATGGACGCCGCAGCCGATCGCGCGCAGCTCCGAGATGATCGCCTCGTGGCGCGGGCGATCGAGTACGCAGACGACGATCTCGTGCGGATCGACGCCTTTCGCCTTCGCCAGCGCCTCGACATTCTGCGTCGGCGACTTGTCGAGCCCGACGAGGCCGGGCTCGAAGCCGGGGCCGATCGCCAGCTTGTCCATGTAGACGTCGGGCGCGTTGAGCAGGCCGCCCTCCTCGGCGATGGCGAGCACGGCCAGCGCGTTGGGGCTGGCCTTGGCGGTCAGCGTCGTGCCCTCCAGCGGATCGAGCGCGATGTCGATCCTGGGCGCGCCCTCGCCGCCGCGGCCGACCTTCTCGCCGATATACAGCATCGGCGCCTCGTCGCGCTCGCCCTCGCCGATCACCACCGTACCGTCGAACTCGAGCTCGTTAAACGCGGCGCGCATCGCCTCGACGGCGGCGGCATCGGCGGCCTTCTCGTCGCCGCGACCGACGAGGCGGGCGGCGGCGATCGCGGCCGCCTCCGTCACGCGCACCATCTCGAGGACGAGGACGCGGTCGAGCGCGTTGCTTGCGGCGATCGGATCGGCTGACATGGGGCTCCTCGGGTCTGGCAGGCGGCGAGCGTTAGGGGAGGGCCGCGACGATGTCGAGGCGAGGAGGCGCACCACTGTCCCGACCCGTCACAGATCGAGCCGTCAAAGATCGAGGATGTGCATGAGCAGCGGCTTGCCCGTCAGGCTGGAGGAACCTTCCAGCCGGGCGAGCGCGTCCGCGACGCACCGCTCCGGCCCCTCATGGGTGACGAGCGCCACCAGCACGCCGCCGTCCGGCGCGCGCCCGCGCTGGATGAGGCTCTCGATCGAGACGTTGGCGTCGCGCATGGCGGCGGTGATCTCGGCGAGCACGCCCGGTCGGTCGGCGACCGAGAAGCGGAGATAGGCGCGGCCCCGCCGCTCGCCCGCCGCCGCCGCCGGCATCGCGACCAATCCGTCGACCGGCATCGCGAAGGCGGGGCCGGTGCGACCGCGCGCGATGTCGACGAGGTCCGCCACTACCGCGCTCGCGGTCGGTCCCCCGCCGGCCCCGCGGCCCTCGAAGGTGAGCCGTCCCACGAAGTCGCCCTCCGCCACGACGGCGTTGAGCGAGCCCGTGACGTGCGCCAGCGGATGGGAGAGCGGCACGAGACACGGGTGGACACGCTGGAACAGGCCCGCGGTCGCGCTGCCCTCGGGTGCCGTCTCGGCGAGGCCGACGAGGCGGATGCGGTAGCCCAGCGCCGCCGCCTGCGCGATGTCGGCGGCGAGCACGGCGCGGATGCCCGATGTCGCGACCGAGGCGAAGTCGATCCGCGAGCCGAACGCGATCGAGGCGAGGATCGCCAGCTTGTGCGCGGTGTCTACGCCGTCGATATCGAAGGAGGGATCGGCTTCGGCATAGCCCAGCCGCTGCGCCTCGGCGAGGACGTCGGCGAAGTCTCGCCCCTCGCTCTCCATGGTCGAGAGGATGAAGTTGCAGGTGCCGTTGAGGATGCCGTAGACACGCCCGAGCGCGTTGGCGGCGGCGCCCTCGCTCAACCCCTTCACCACGGGGATGCCACCCGCCACCGCCGCCTCGTAGCGTAGCGCCAGACCCGCCTGCTCGGCGGCGGCGGCGAGTTCGAGGCCGTGGTGCGCGATCATCGCCTTGTTGGCGGTGACGAGGTGCTTGCCCGCGCCGAGAGCGCCACGTGCCAGCGTCAGGGCCGGGCCGTCCGACCCGCCGATCAGTTCGACCACCACGTCGACGTCGTCGCGCGCGGCGAGAGCGGTCGCATCGTCCACCCAGTCGAACCGCGTGAGACCGAAGCCGCGATCAAGGGCGCGATCCCGAGCGGAGACGGCGACGACCTCGATGGGCTTGCCGGCCCGCCGGCCGATCAGCGCGGCGTTGGCGTCGAGCAGCTTGACGACGCCCGCGCCCACCGTGCCGAGCCCCGCCAGCGCGACGCGCACCTTGTCCTTCATGGCCGAACCGTCCTCCCGCCGCCTGGCGTCTCCGCTGGCACGACGGGAGGGCGGGTTCAAGCGTAGCGGATCAGCGGCACTTCACGTTGCCGCGATCGATCGAGCGGCCGAGCAGCGCGCCGCCGCCCGCGCCGAGCAGCGTGCCGAGCGTGCCGCCGCCGAGCAGGTTGCCCGCCACGCCGCCGCCTACTGCGCCGATCACGAGCCCGGTCGTGCCGTCGTTGCGCTTGCAGTAGTAGCGCCCGTCGCGGCCGCGATAGACCTGATCGTCACGGCCCATGCGCCGCGCGCGATAGTTGCCGCGGCGGTAATCGTCGCGCGGGTTCCAGCCGTTGCGATCGCCGTGCCAGCCATGATCGCCGCGATCGTAGCCGCCGCGATCGTAGCTGCTACGGTCGTAGCTGCCGCGATCGTCGCGGTACTGCGCCGTCGCCGGCTCGACCGCCACGCCCGTTGCCGCCGTCGCGGTCAGCGCCATCGCCAGCATCATTGTCCTCATCTCGCCACTCCTTGCGTCCACCCGCTCAACCGACCCCGTCGCCCGTTGGTTGCGGGCACGGAGCGGTAGGCTAGCCGGCGTGGCCAGCGGCTGAACGCCCCCGTCAGCGTCGCGACAGGATCAGACGGCGCGACGCTGCCGCAACGTGGGGACGTTGACCCCCATCTGCTGGAGGTAACGCTTCACGTTGCGCGCAGCCTGGCGCAGCCGGTGCTCGTTCTCGACGAGTGCCAGGCGCACATAGCCCTCGCCCTCCTCGCCGAAGCCGACGCCCGGCGCCACCGCCACCTGCGCGTGGGTGAGGAGCTGCTTGGAGAACTCCATGGAGCCGAGATGCGCGAGCGCCGGCGGGATCGGCGCCCAGGCGAACATCGAGGCCTCCGGCGAGGGGATCTCCCACCCGGCGCGGCCGAAGCTCTCCACCATCACGTCGCGCCTGCGCTTGTAGAGCTGGCGGTTGGCCTCGACGATGTCCTGGGGCCCGTTGATCGCCGCCACGGCCGCCGCCTGGATCGGAGTGAAGGCGCCGTAATCGAGATAGGATTTCACCCGCGTCAGCGCCGCGATCAGCGTGCGGTTGCCCACCGCGAAGCCCATCCGCCAGCCCGCCATCGAGTAGGTCTTGGACATCGAGGTGAACTCGATCGCCACGTCCCTGGCGCCGGGCACCTGGAGGATCGAGGGCGTCGGCGTATCGCCGAAGTAGATCTCCGAGTAAGCGAGGTCGGAGATCACCCACAATTTATGCTTGCGGGCGAAGCGCACGACCTCCTCGTAGAAGGCGAGATCCGCCACGTAGGCGGTGGGGTTGGACGGGTAGCCCATCACCAGCACCGAAGGCTTGGGCACCGTATAGGCGACGGCGTGTTCCAGCCGGCGGAAGAAGTCCGGCCCCGGCGCGGCCGGGATCGAGCGGATCGCGGCGCCCGCGATGATGAAGCCGAAGGTGTGAATCGGATAGCTGGGATTGGGCGCCAGCACGACGTCGCCGGGCGCGGTGATCGCCTGCGCCAGGTTGGCGAGCCCCTCCTTGGAGCCGAGCGTCACGACCACCTCGCTCTCGGGATCGAGCTCGACTCCGAAGCGGCGGGCGTAGTAGCCGGCCTGCGCCTTGCGCAGGCCCGCGATGCCGCGCGAGGCGGAGTAGCCGTGCGCGTTGGGATCGCGCGCCACCTCGACGAGTTTCTCGATGACGTGCGGCGCGGGCGCTCCGTCGGGGTTGCCCATGCCGAGATCGACGATGTCCTGCCCCGCCGAGCGCGCGGCCGCCTTCATCGCGTTCACTTCGGCGAACACATAGGGCGGCAGGCGACGGATGCGGTAGAAGTCGTCGTTCATGGGTGAGCCTTCCGGCGGGTCGTGAACACGGGCCAATCGCGCTATAGCGCAGGGCAAGCGATCGGCACAGGCGTGATGAGGAGTTCGGCGATGCCCGATGAGCAGAAGACCGTCGAGGCCGCCGCGCCCGACTTTCCGATTCCCAGTCTCGCCGAGCTGCAGCACTGGACCGGCGTGATCGGCCGCGCGCAGCAGATGATGCTGGAACATGGCCTGAAAGCCGGTGCCGCGCCGCCGCCGATGCCCAACATGGGCGCCCTGTTCGCGCAATGGCCGGCGAGCGCCAGCTTCGACATCGGCAAGCTCGCCGCCGTCCAGTCCGACTTCTGGCGCGACAGCGTGGCGATGTGGCAGCGCTTCCTCGTCCCCGCCGCCGAGCCGGCGCCCGAGACCGACAAGCGCTTCAAGGACGCGGCCTGGGCCTCTCACCCCGCCTTCGCGCTGATCCGCCAGGCCTACGCGATCGCCGCCGATACGCTGATCGCCCAAGTCGACGCGGTGGACGGCATCTCGGACCGGCAGCGCGAGCAGCTCCGCTTCGCGACGCGCAGCTTCGTGGAGGCGGCGTCGCCCGCCAACTTCCTCCTCACCAACCCGCAGGCACTGACGCGCGCGATCGAGACGCGCGGCGAGAGCCTGCTCAAGGGTTTGGAGAACCTGTTGCGCGATCTCGGGCGCGGCCAGCTCAGCCACACCGCCGCGAACGCCTTCGAGATCGGCCGCGACATCGCCGCGACCCCCGGCAAGGTGATCCACGAGACGCCGCTCTACCAGCTCATCCAGTACGCGCCCTCCACGGGGCGGGTGGACGCGACGCCCGTGGTGATCTTCCCGCCGTGGATCAACCGCTTCTACATCCTCGATCTCGGCCCGAAGAAGAGCTTCGTCCGCTGGGCGGTGGCGCAGGGGCTGACCGTGTTCATGGTCTCCTGGAAGAGCGCCGACGCCGAGACCGCCGACACCCATCTCGACGATTATGTCGCGGCGCAGATCGAGGCGGTGGACATCGCGCGCGAGGTTTTGGGCGTCGAGAGCGCGCACGTGATCGGCTACTGCGTGGCGGGCACGGTGCTCGCGGCCACGCTGGCGTTGCTCGCGGCGCGCGGAGAGGCCGACAAGGTGGCGTCGGCCACCTTCTTCACCGCGCAGGTGGACTTCGAGCGGGCAGGCGATCTCTCGCTGCTCATCGCCGACCCGACGCTCGGCCTGATCGGGACGCTCGCGGAGGAGACCGGCGTCACCGACGGCCGCTATCTCGCCGCCGCGTTCAACCTGCTGCGCTCGCGCGACCTCGTCTGGAACTATGTGTCGGCCAACTATCTGCTCGGCGAGGAGTATCAGGCATTCGACCTGCTGCACTGGAACGGTGACGTCACCAACCTGCCGGGCCGCTGGCATCACGACTATCTACGCGACTTCTACCGCGACAACCGGCTCGTCGTGCCCGGCGGGATCACGATCATGGGAACGCCGATCAACCTGACGACGGTCGCGACCCCCGCCTACGTCCAGGCCGGACGAGAGGACCATATCGCGCCCGCCGAGAGCGTGTGGAAGCTCACCGAGCATTTTGCCGGCCCGATGCGCTTCGTGCTGGCGGGTTCGGGGCATATCGCGGGCGTCGTTAATCCGCCGGCGGCGGGCAAGTACCAGTTCTGGACCGCCGAGGAGCCGGCCGCGTCGCTTGCCGAGTTCGTGTCGCGCGCTACCGAGACGAAGGGCAGTTGGTGGCCACACTGGCGCACCTGGATCGACGAGCGGTCCGGCGGGGACGTCGCCGCCGATGGCGCGAGGGTGCCGGGGCAGGGCAGCCGCACCCCGATCGAGGATGCGCCAGGCCGCTACGTGCGCGCGCGCTAAACACGGTTGTTGCAGCGCACAATCCGGCTTGTAAAAGGCAGCTGAATGTCATATTGCGCTGCAACATGAAGCGGGAGTTGCTGCATGGTTGTGTCTAATCTGATCTCCGCCGCAGCCGAGAATCTGGGCCGACTCGTGCCGGCGCCTACCGCGTCCAGCGCGAATGCCGAGGCGCCGGTTACCGCTGATCGTCCGCTGGACACCAACGTCTCTTCCACCGACGCCAACAAGGGAATCGCCGCCATGGCCACCGCGTTCAACACTCCCCCGTTCGCCGCCGACAATGTCCAGAACCTGTTCGGCGACATGCGCGACCGTGCCAAGACCTCTATGGAAAAGGGCGCCAAGGTTGCTGAAGAGCTTGGCGAGTTCGCCAAGGGCAATGTTGAGGCGTTCATGACGTCGGGCCGCGTTGCCGCCAAAGGCGTCGAGACGCTCGGCCAGGAAGCCGTCGACTATGGGAAGAAGAGCTTCGAGAGCGCGTCCAACGCGGTGAAGGGCTTCGCGGCCGCCAAGTCGCCGACCGAGCTGTTCCAGCTCCAGTCGGACTACGCCCGCTCGTCGTTCGACGCGATGGTCGCCGAAGGTTCGCGCGTTACGGAGGCGTGGGTGAAGCTCGCCGGCGAGGTCATGCAGCCGCTGTCCACCCGCCTGGCGGTCGCCGCCGAGAAGGTAAAGGCGCCCACGATCGGCTGATCGCCGGCTGGCCTTCTGCTTGCTGCAAGGGCGGTCGCTCCGAGGTGGAGCGGCCGCCCTTTCTCGTCGCGACGGATCGTCCTTCGCGGGAGGATGGAGTGAGAGAGAAGGCGGATTTGCGCCCTTGCCGTCCGATGGCGCGATGCCATATCGTTCGATCCCAATACTATCGAGGGCAGGCGACAGGGTGAGGCGCGCGATCGATCCGCGAGCGATGGCCGGGAAGGACCGTGGCGGCGACGAGTCCGGCACGGGCGTCGCGACGCGCACCCGCACGCGCACCAAGAAGCCGTCACTCTACAAGGTGCTGATGCTCAACGACGATTACACGCCGATGGAGTTCGTCGTCCTCTGTCTCCAACGTTTCTTCCGCATGAACATCGAGGATGCGACGCGGGTGATGCTCCACGTCCACCAGAAGGGTGTGGGCGTGTGCGGCGTATTCAGCCACGAGGTCGCCGAGACCAAGGCGACGCAGGTGGTCGACTTCGCGCGGCAGAACCAGCATCCGTTGCAGTGCACGATCGAGAAGGCCTGAAGCGGGCGGCGATGGCGTGGTGCGGGTTCGGTTTCGTCAATCGGACGGCTGATCCCACGCCGCGCTACCCGTCGATGCCCGGCATGGTCCTCTCCTCCGCCAACGGATAGCCCGCGTCCCCGGGGATGCACAGCCAATCGCCGTCGGCGCGCCGCTCGACCCGCGCGTCGATGATGCGGTCGATCGTCGCGTGAGCGTCGGCGGCCGCCTCCGCCGCGCCGCCGAACAGCGCCAGCCGGTCGAGCAGCCGCCGGGTCGGGAACAGCGCGTGCGCCTCGCCCGCGCGCACCTGCGCCGCAACGGCGACGGCTTTGGCCCAGAACACGCGCGCCGTCTCGCCGCCGTCCGCCACGGCGTCGGCGCCGACGGGCGCCTCGGCGACGTAGAAGCGCGTGTCGAAGCGGCGCGGCGCGCTCGCCGGCGGCCGCCACCTTGCGAACGGCGCGATACGGGCGAGATCGGGTGGCGCGGCGACGACCGCGGCGTGGAAGTCGCCCTCGACGGATCCGATGCCGATGGCGACGCCCGTCTCCTCCCATGTCTCGCGGAGCGCGGCGATGCGCGCCGCCGCGTCGGCCGGGCTCAATGCGGGGTAGAGCGAGGCCAGCGCCTCGTCGCCGGGATCGACGCGGCCGCCGGGGAACGCGCAGGCGCCGCCGCCGAACCGAAGCGCCTTCGCGCGTTCCACGAACAGGATGTCGGGCGGCTCGCCGGCCGCGCCCGCGCGCATCAGGATCAGCGACGCGGCCGGGATCGCCTCCCTCTCGTCGGTATCGGCCATCGTCCTTCCGCCTAGTGGGCGGACGGCCTCACCGCCACAGCAGCGTCACGAGAAAGGCGAGAAAGCTCAGCGTCAGCCCGACAAGGAAGACGCGGTAGGCGTAGCCGAGCAGCCGGTACTTCTTGCGCGAGAGGACTTGGCCGTTCTGCCAGATGTCGTTCGCCATCGTGCGGTAGATTTCCTCGTCCGACGCCATCGTGTCCAGCAGCGCCTCGATATAGTCGTCGCGCCGTAACCCCGCGAAGGAGCCGAAGAACAGCAGGTTGACCTCGCCCGCGCGCTGCGGGTGCGTCTTGGGCAGGATCGCCAGGATCGACAGCACCGCCGTCGCGAACGCGAAGGCGCCGAGGATCAGCAGCGGCGCGGGCGCAACCTCGCCGTCGCGCGACTGGCTGACGGCGACGGTGAAGATCACGAAGGTCGCACCCATCAGGATCGACGCCTTCTGGTCGGCCATCCGGCTCAGCTGATAGTGCGCCTGCTGCGTGGTGCGCACCATGTGGAACGCGTTCGCCGGATTGCCCATCGGACGCACGCCCGCTTCCGTCTCCGCCATTGCCGTCTTCCCCCATCGTCAACGCGCGACTTTACTCCCGCCGGGCGCCGCCTGTCGACTTGGGCTGTGGCGTCGGGGCGCGACCGGGAATAAAGCGGCGATCTCCGGCGGCTAGGATGCCTGCCGCTGTGGATTGCGAGGCCGGATGACAAGCGTGCGTGATACCGGCTGGGTGGAGGGCTGACGAAGGCGTGGCGACCGCAGCGGTCTTTCCCACGCGCGTGATCGGCTGCCCCGACTGCGGCAGTCACCAGCGGCTGCCGCCGCCGGAGCCGCGCGCCTCGTTGCGCTGCGTGGCGTGCGGCGGCATCCTCGAACGCACTCACGGGCGCAGCCTGCGGCTCGCGCTCGCCTGCTCGATGGCGACGCTGATGCTGCTGGTGCCCGCCAACCTGTCGCTATTCCTGCGCACCGACGCGCTCGGCGTCTCGCGGTCGAGTCATCTCGCATCGGCGGCGGGTGCGATGCTGGAGGGTGGGTGGCCTTTGCTGGCGGCGGTGGTGTTCCTGTTCGTCGTCATGTTCCCGATCATGCGTTTCGCGCTGCTGACGCTGGTGCTCGGCGCGCTGGAAATCGGCGAGCATCCGCGCTGGCTCGGTCGCGCCTTCCGCTACTCGAATCGTCTTCAGACCTGGGCGATGCCCGACGTCTTCCTGCTCGGTCTGGCGGTCGCCTACGCCAGGCTCGCCGATTCGGTGGCGGTGATGGCGGGGCCGGGCGCGATGTGCTTCATCGCTGCGGGCGTGCTGTCGCTGTTCGTGCGCGCGACGCTCGACCGGCAGGCGGTGTGGGAGCGGATCGCGCCGACGCGCACCTCGCTGCCCTTCGCCGACGCGCTGGAGTGCACCGACTGCGAGCAACTCGTCGGCGCGCACCGTGAGGGCGCGCCGTGCCCGCGCTGCACCAACCCCGTCCACCGCCGTAAGCCCGAGGCGGTGAGCCGCACGATCGCGCTGACGCTCGCCGCGCTCCTCCTCTACATCCCCGCCAATATCTACCCGCTGGCGACGCTGCCGATCGACTACAAGCCGACCACCTACACCGTGCTCGAAGGCGTGATCGAGCTCGCGCAGGCGGGATTGTGGGATCTCGCCATCCTGGTGTTCACGGCGAGCTTCGCGATCCCCTTCCTGAAGCTCGCCGGGATCAGCTGGTGCGTCCTCTCGGTCGTCCGCCGCTCGAACCGGCATCTCGTCTGGAAGACGCGCACCTATCGCGTGGTGGAGGAGATCGGCCGCTGGTCGATGGTCGACCCGTTCGTGATCGGTGCGTTCGTGCCCGTGATGAACTACAACGCGCTCGTCTACGGCCGCGCCGAGCCTGCTGCCGTCCCCTTCACGGCGGTGGTGATCCTCACCATCATCTCCGCCAAGACCTTCGATCCCCGCCTGATGTGGGACGCCGCCAGGAGAGCCCGTTGAGCGACGCCGCACCCCATGACGACCGTCAGCCGCCCTTCGCCCGGCGCGTGCGCGGGCGCTGGCCTGGGCTGGTGTGGGCGATCCCGCTCGCTGCACTCATTATCTGCGCCTATCTCGGGGTCCGCGCGCTCAGCCGCCACGGCGTCGAGGCGGTGGTGACATTCGATTATGCCGAGGGCGTGACGCCCGGCGACACCAAGGTGCTGGAGAACGGCGTCGAGATCGGCCACGTCAAGCGCGTCCGCATCTCGCAGGACGGCAAGCATGTGGACGTGACGCTGTCGCTTGACCCGCGCGCCAAGAAGTCGCTCAACACCAACACGATGTTCTGGCTGATCGGCGAGAACCCGACGATCACCGATATTCAATCGATCCGCGCCGCGGTGGCGGGCGTCATCATCGCGCTGGCGCCGGGCACCGGCGGCACGCCTACGCGCCGGTTCCAAGGGCTGGGCTCGCCACCCGTGATCGCGCCCGGCGCCAAGGGCACGATCTACTGGCTGGACGCAAGCAAGCTCGGCTCGGTGCAGCCGGGCGCGGGCGTCACCTATCGCGGCCTGACGATCGGCAAGATCGTGAGGACAGGCATGATCGGCTATCAGCGTTTCGCCATGCAGGCGTTCGTCAACGCGCCCTACGACAGCTACATCAAGCAGGGCGGGCAGTTCTGGTCTGGCAGCCCGCTCAAGCTCTCGCTCAGCGGCGCGAGCCTGTCGGCGGGCGTATCGTCGCCATCCAGCCTCCTCCAGGGCGCGGTCGAGTACGAGCTGCCCGAGCGTTTCGCGAAGGGCTTCCAGGCGCCCGCGAACACGCGCTTCGCGCTCTACGACGACCAGTCGGGCGCGCAGCAGGGGCCGACCGGGCCGGAAATCCCCTATCGCCTCGTCTTCAGCGGCCCGGCGGGCGATCTCGGCGGCGGCTCCGAGGTGAAGATGCTCGGCTACACGGTCGGCCGGCTGCGCGAGGCGACGCTGCTCTTCGCGCCGGGCGGCAGGCCCTACACGCAGGCGGTGATCGGGCTCTACCCGCGCAAGCTCGATGTCGTGCTGCCCGAGACCGCGTCGATGGCGGAGTGGCGGCGCGCGTCCGATCGCGCGGTGTCGGCGCTGCTCAGGCGGGGCTTCCGCGCCAAGCTCGCCCAATCGCCGCCGTTCGTGGGCGCGCACGTCGTCATGCTGGCCGATGACCGCGCCGGCCCGACGGGGCTGGGCGCCGGCGGCGCGCTGCCGACGATCCCGGTGTCCGAGGGTGGTGCCGGCACCGACGACCTCGTCGCGCACGCGAACAGCATCCTCGGTAAGGTGGACCGGATGCCGCTCGCCCAGATCGGCGACAACGTGCGCAGGCTGACGGGCAATCTCGCCTCGCTGACGGGTTCGCCGCAGGTCCGCGACGCGACCGTCCACCTCGACGGCACGCTGCGCCAGCTCGACCAGATCATGACGCAGGTGAAGCCTCAGGTCGGGCCGCTGGTGACGAAGCTCAACCAGACGGCGGACGAGCTTCACGCCACGGCGGCGGCGGCACGCACGGTGCTGTCGGGCGAGGGCGCAGCACAGGACCGCAGCCTGCCGGACGCGATCCAGCAGCTCGACGGCGCGGCGCGCTCGATCCGTTCCTTGACCGACTATCTGGGGCGGCATCCCGAGGCGCTGATCCGCGGCAAGGCGAAGGAGAAGAAGTGATGCGTGCCGCAGTCCCGCTCCTCGCCGTGCTGCTGCCGCTCGCCGGCTGTGGCCATAGTCCGCCGTCGGTGACGCTCACGCTCGATCCGGTGGCGCCGGCGGAAGCGGCGGTGCGCGGCGGCTATCGCGGCCTGCCGATCGCGGTGCCGGCGGTGCACGTGCCCGCGGCGATCGATCGTGCCGAGTTCGTGTCGCAGGCGGAGGCGGGCACGCTGAAGGTCGACGACTTCGCACGCTGGTCGGCGCCGCTCGGCGTGCTCGCGCGCGACGCGCTGGTCCGCGATCTGACGGCGCGGTTGCCGGCGGGATCGGTGCTGCCGCCGGGCGCCACCGGCACGGTGGGCAAGGCGATAGCGCTCGACGTCACCATCCTCTCCTTCGATCCGCGCGCCGGCGGCGCGACCATGCAGGTCGCGTGGCGTCCGCTGCCGGGTGGGGCCGTCCGCCAGCTCGCGCTCGTCACGGACGGCGCAGCTGATCCTACGGGCGCGGCGCGCTCGTTCGCGGCGCTGCTCGGCCAGCTCGCCGACCGCATCGCCGCCGATGTCGGAGGGGCTGCGGGCTGACGCGCAACCCGGTGGCCGTCTCGGTCATTCTGGAGCCCGAACCATCACGTCGAAGGGATCGACCATGTCTAAGCGCCTCACGGTCGCCACGTTGCTGGCACTCGCGCCCGGTGCCGCGCTGGCGGCGGTCGCTCCGCCCGCCGGCAAGGCGACGGCCAAGCCCGCCGCGCGCCCGGCGGCGTCCGCACCCGCCAACCGCGATACGCGTTGCCTGCTGCTCAGCAACCTCTACGCCAAGGCGGCCGCCCACTCGGAAGGGCAGGCGGCGGCGGCGCAGGCGCGCCTGTTCTACCTGGGCCGGGTCTCGGGTCGCCTGTCGGGTGCGGCGCTCACCAACGCGATGACGGCGGCGGCGAAGACGGTGTCGCCCGAGAAGGCGGGAGCGGACATGAACGCGTGCCTCGCCACCGTCCAGTCCAGCGCCGCATCGGTGGAGGCGGCCGGCAAGACGGTGAGGCAGATCGTCATCCCCGGAGCATCGGCGCCCGCGAACCCCGTCGCCGGACCAGCGAACCGCTAGGAGAAGCCGGCGGGGCTGGTGGAGCTGAGGGGAATCGAACCCCTGACCTCTGCAGTGCGATTGCAGCGCTCTCCCATCTGAGCTACAGCCCCGCACCCGCCGGGCGCTCCCTCTAGACGCCGATCCCAGGCTTGGCAATCGCGTTTCTGGGATGCGACCAGACCCCTCCTGCACGATCCGTCGAGCGCCGGTGACGCCTCGTCGCGCCGCCGGAACCCGGCTTTCGCGGCACCCGTTTTCTGCCGACGACGACCGGACGCGGTGCCGGATCGCGCATGGAGGAAGGAGTCGACGACATGGCCTATGAACGCGACGAGCGCGGCGGCAACGGCAGGCGCGATTATGGCGGCTACGATCGCGAGCAGCGCGGTGATCCGCGCGATCGCGGCTTCTTCGAGCGCGCGGGCGACGAGGTCCGCTCCTGGTTCGGAGACGACGAGGCCGAGCGGCGCAGGCGCTACGACGAACGTGAGGACGAGCGCAGCGATCGTGAACGCTATGCCAGCAGCCAGCAGGGCGGATACCGCTCGCCGACGAGCGACCCGGGCTGGTACAGGTCTAATCAGGACGAGTTCCGGCGCGGCAGCTATTCCGCGGCGCGGGGCTATGTTGGCGGGACCGACCAGGGCGGCCGCGGCTATGGCGGCGACGATGATTACAGGAGCCGCGAGCAGGCGTATCGCTCGGGCCAGGGCGGGCGGCCGACGGCCGGGCGCGACCGCGCCGACACTTATGGCGGCGAGTGGACGCGAGGCTACAATCGCGACGAGGGCCGCTCCTCCGAACAGCGCCACGTCGGACATGACGAGCACGGCCACGCCAACTGGCGCGACAGGCAGCTCAGCGCGTTCGATCGCGATTATGACGAGTATCGCCGCGAGAACCAGTCGCGCTTCGAGACCGAGTTCGCGACGTGGCGCCAGA
Organism: Sphingomonas sp.; assembly: GCF_965200105.1. GTDB lineage: Bacteria > Pseudomonadota > Alphaproteobacteria > Sphingomonadales > Sphingomonadaceae > Solisphingomonas. Next base: position 696,362 of record NZ_CBDATN010000002.1, on the reverse strand, counting down.
ACCGGCAGACCCAGCGGGATTCGCTGACGCAGGTGAAGGAGCATCAGGAGGTGATCGGTTCCGACGGCGCGCATGTCGGCACCGTCGATCACGTCCGCTCCGATCACATCCTGCTCACCAAGACCGACAAGGATGCGGGCGGCCACCACCATTCAATCCCCTCCTCGTGGATCGCGAGCGTGGGCGAGAAGGTCCAGCTTTCCAAGACCGGCGACGACGCCAAGCGCGCTTGGCGCGACACCGAGGAGCGTGGCGGCCCGTCCGGCGGCGACCGCGACCGTGGACGGGGCGAGCAGGGCGGACGGGGCCTTCTCGACCGCAGCTTCAGCGGCACCTACTGAGCGGCCGTCCGCCGTTCGACGCTCGGGGGGCCCGGTCGCGAGGCGGCCGGGCCCGGCTTCATCGAGAGGAGATGCGATGGCCCGCGCTTGGCACCTGATCCGCCGCCCGCAAGGGCTTCCCGATCCTGGTTGCTTCGCGCTCCGCGACGTCGAGCCCGCGCCGCTCGGCGACGGCGAGGTCCGCATCGCCAATCGGCTGCTCTCGGTCGATCCGTACATGCGCGGCCGGATGGACGACCGGAAGAGCTACGTCCCGCCCTTCGCACTCGATGCGCCGATGGAGGGCGGCGCGGTGGGCGAGGTGGTCGAGAGCCGCTCCGACGCGCTGCCCGTCGGCGCCCTGGCCTTCCACATGGCGGGCTGGCGCGACGAGGCGGTGGTGTCGGCGCGCGACGCGCGCGCGATCCCCGCGGACACCGGGCTTCCCGACGGCATGTGGTTGGGCGTGCTGGGGCTCACCGGGCTCACCGCGTGGTTCGGCCTGCTCGACGTGGCGCAGGCGCGGGAAGGCGATATCGTGTTCGTCTCCGCCGCCGCCGGTGCGGTGGGCTCCAATGTCGTGCAGATCGCAAAGGCGCGCGGGATGCGCGTCATCGGATCGGCGGGCGGCGAGGAGAAGTGCGCGTGGCTGCGCTCGATCGGCGCCGACGCGACGATCGACTACAAGGCCGTGGGGGACGATTTCGGCCGCGCGCTGCGCGACGCCGCGCCCAAGGGCATCGACGTCTATTTCGACAATGTCGGCGGTTCTCAGCTCGACGCCGCGCTGGCCTGCGCGCGTCCCCACGCGCGCTTCGCCAGTTGCGGCATGATCGACGTCTACAATGACGCCCGGCCGACCATCCTGCGCGCAGCGCCGCAGATCATCGTCTCGCGCATTCGCATCGCCGGCTTCAACGCCGTGGACTATCTCGGGCGCATGGACGAGTTCGTGGCCGGCATGATGCCGCTTGTCGCCGACGGCCGCGTCGTCTCGCGGGAGACGGTGACGGAGGGGCTGGACGCGATGCCCGGCGCGTTCCTCGGCCTGTTCCGGGGCGACAATGTCGGTAAGGCGCTCGTGCGGATCTGAGCGCTACGCGGGGACCAGCTCCGCCGCCGCGACGCTGTTCGGGCCGGCGGAGACGATCTCGACCTCCACCAGCGCGCCGATCGCCGCATCGGTCATGAGGTGGACCGACTGGAGCCACGGCGACTTGCCGAGCATCTGACCCGGCCGCTTGCCCGCGCGCTCGATCAGCACGTCGGTGCGCCGGCCCCGCGTCGCCTCGTTGAACGCGTGCTGCTGCGCGTTGAGCAGCGCCTGGAGCCGTTGCAGCCGCTCGTCCATGATCGCCGGCGGCACCTGATCCGCCAGCGTCGCGGCGGGCGTCCCGGGGCGCGGGCTGTACTTGAAGCTGAACGCCTGTGCGTGGCGAACCTCGCGCACCAGATCGAGCGTCGCCGCAAAGTCCGCCTCGGTCTCGCCGGGAAAGCCGACGATGAAGTCGCCCGAGATGGCGATGTCCGGCCGCGCCGCCCGCACCCGCTCGATCAGGCGGAGATAGCCGGTGGCATCGTGGCTCCGGTTCATCGCGCGCAGGATGCGATCCGATCCCGATTGCACGGGCAGGTGCAGGAAGGGCATCAGCGACGGCACCTCGGCATGCGCGGCGATCAGGCCGTCGCGCATGTCGTTGGGATGGCTGGTCGTGTAGCGGATGCGCTTCAGCCCCGGCAGGCGATCGAGCGCGCAAATCAGGCCGTCCAGCCCCTGCACACGCCCGCGCTCGTCCTCGCCTTCCCAGGCGTTGACGTTCTGGCCGAGCAGCGTGATCTCGCGTGCGCCGTTATCGACGAGCGCGCGCGCCTCGTCGAGGATCTGGCCCCACGGCCGCGAGACCTCGGCGCCGCGCGTATAGGGGACGACGCAGTAGGTGCAGAACTTGTCGCATCCCTCCTGCACCGTCAGGAGGGCGGATGGCCCAGCGCGACGACGCGCGGGAAGCGCGCCGAACTTGGAGGTGGCCGGCATGTCGGTGTCGATGCCGGTCCCGCCCGCCGCCGCTTCCGCCACCAGCGCGGGCAGCCGGTGATAGGCCTGCGGACCGACGACCACGTCCACCGACTTCGCACGCGACACGATCTCGGCGCCCTCGGCCTGCGCGACGCAGCCAGCCACCGCGATCATCGGCCTGGGCGCGCCCGCCTCGGCGCTCGACTTCACGATGCGGCCGATGTCGGAGAACACCTTCTCCGCCGCGCGCTCGCGGATGTGGCAGGTGTTGAGTACAATCAGGTCGGCGGCCTCGCCCTCGTCCGCCGGAGTCATGCCCTGCGCCGCGAGCAGCTCGCCCATGCGCTCGCCGTCATAGACGTTCATCTGGCAGCCGAACGACTTGACTGCGAAGCGGCGGGGGAGCGGGCGGGGGGCGGCCATGGTGGTGGCCTATAGCGACGGCGCGCGATCCCCGCCAAGCGCGTCCGCGATCGCCGCGCGCGCGGCGGCGGTCAGCGTCTTGCGATCCGTGAAGACGGCGGGGTCGATCGGATCGAGGAAGGTCAGCGTCACGCGCCGGCGTCCCGGCAGCCCGAGCAGCCGCGTCATCTCGGCGAAGAAGCCCTTACCGCTGTTCCACGCCACCACCGGCCCTTCGCCGTGATAGTCGATCGCGACGGGCTGGACGCGCACGCCCGCCGGCGCGGGGCAGAGCGCCGCGAGCAGCGCCGCGCGGAACGGCTTCATGCCCCGGCCGTCGCCGGTGCCGCCTTCGGGGAACAACGCCACCGGATCGCCCTCGGCGAGTGCGCGAGAAAGCGACGCGGCCTGCTCGGCGACGCGGCCGCGCTCGGTGCGCGCGACGTAGACGGTGCGGTTGAGGTCGGCGAGGTAGCCGATCAACGGCCAGCGGGCGACCTCCTCCTTGGAGACGAAGCGCGCGCCGCACGCGCCCGCCAGCATCGGGATGTCGACCCAGCTCAGGTGGTTGGCGACGATCAGCACGTCGCCGGTGAGCGGACGTCCTTCCACCCGCGCATCGAAGCCGGCGAGCCGCGCCAGCGTGGCGAGGAACCGGCGTGGCCACCGCGATCGCCGCCGCAGCAGGCGCGACAGGCCATGGGCGGGGAGGCAGACGGCGAGCAACGCCGCGATCGCCATCGTCCGGCCGAGCGCACGCAGCCGCGCCGACGGAGCGGGAGCGGCTACGCGCTCACTCGCTCCGATCGAGCGGGACGCCATAAAGCTCCATGCGGTGGTCGACGAGCTTGAAGCCCAGGCGTTGCGCGATGCGCTTCTGGAGTGCCTCCAGCTCCTCGTCGACGAACTCGATGACGCGCGCGCTCTCGACGTCGATCAGGTGATCGTGATGCTCGTCGGCGGTGGCCTCGTAACGCGAGCGGCCGTTGCCGAAATCATGGCGTTCGAGGATGCCGGCATCCTCGAACAGGCGCACGGTGCGATAGACGGTGGCGATCGAGATCCCGCGATCGATCGCGGAGGCGCGCGCGTGCAGCTCCTCGACGTCGGGATGATCCTCCGCCTCGGACAGGACGCGCGCGATGACGCGGCGCTGTTCGGTGATGCGGAGCCCTTTTCGGGCGCAGAGCTGCTCGAGATCGATCTTTCGCATCGCCCGATCCTACCCCGCGACGCCTTCATCGTGAAGGGCGGAACGCGTCGACGCTCTACGACCGGGGCCGTAGGCGCGTTCCAAGTCCGCTCTGCTTGGCGAGCGAGCGGCGCTGCTCGGCATAGCCCGGCGCGACCATCGGATAATCGAGCGGCAGGCCCCAGCGCTGACGGTACTGCGTCGGCGTCATGCCGTAGCGGGTGGCGAGATAGCGCTTGAGCAGCTTCAGCTTCTTGCCGTCCTCCAGGCAGACGATGTGGTCGTCCGTGATCGAGGATCGCACCGGCACCGCGGGCTCCGGACGCTCGCGCGGGGTGGCCGCCGCCTCGCCCAGGCCGGCAAGCGCCTCGTGCACCGTGCGGATGACGGCTGGGATGTCGGACATCGCCACGCTGTTGTTGCCGACGTGCGCGGAGACGATGTCGGTGGTGCAGGCGATCAGCAGCCCGCCGAGATCGGCAACTTCGGCCATTCGGGTAATCCTACGCTCGTTCTACACTGGGACGCAGCCGCATCCTGCACCGGACATGCGGCAGCGTCCGGCCCGGATCAAGGGCGGATCGAGGCTGCCGCTTGGGGCGCTGCCCCGAGCGCGCGACCGAGCGTGATCGCGTCGATCGCCCGCCCGTCCGCGCCGCGATAATAGCCCCGACGCCGTCCGAGCACGACGAAGCCGCAGGCGGCGTAGAGCGTCGCGGCCGGATTTCCCTCGCGCATCTCCAGCAGCAGGCGCGCGGCGCCGCGCCGTCGCGCCTCGGCGACGGTGGCGGCGAGGAGCGCGGTGCCGATCCCGCACCGTCGCCGCGCTGGATCGACCGCGAGCAGCAGCAGTTCGGCCTCGTCCGCCACCGCGCGGGCGAGCGCGAAGCCCGCAGGCGCGTCCGCGCGCGCACGCGACAGCCACACGCCGGGCAGGCCGAGGATGCCCGAGCACTGGCCGCGCGTCCAAGCCTCGCCGAAGCGCGGATCGAAGGCAATCGCCATGATCCGCATCACCTCGTCGAGGTCGGCGGCCGTGCCGGGAAGGATCGCCGCCGCGCTCACGCCGCGGCCTTCGCGTCGGGCGCGCGGCCGTAGATCGGGCGCGCGGGCAGCAGCATGTCCGGCGGGAGCAGCCGCGCCTCGGCGGCGTCGGGCAGGAGATCGACGGCGCGGCCGTGCCCGCGCGCGGCGACGAGAGTGTCCGCGCCGGTCCCCGCCACCACCGCGTCGGGGATCGCGTCCGCCGCCATCACCGGCGGCAGCGACGCGAGCGGCGCGATAGAGGCGAAGGGATGCCGGGCGAAACGTTCGACGAAGAGCTCGCCGTGGCCGCCCGCCAGCGCCACCGCGCAGACGTCGGTCGCAGGCTCCCGGTCGAACAGTGCGGCGGCGATCAGCGCGGTCGAGCTTATTCCCGCCACCTCGACGCCCCAACCGATGCCGAGCCCGATTGCGGCGGCGAGACCCACGCGTACGCCGGTGAAGCTGCCGGGCCCGCAGCCGACGCGGACCGCCGACGGCCGCGCCACACCGGCGTCGCGGAGCAGCGTATCGATCAACGGCACCAGCTGCTCGGCATGGCCGCGCCCGACGATCTCGTGCCGCGACGCGACGAGCGTGCCGCCGTCGATCAGCGCCACCGAGCAGGCGGCCGTCGCGGTGTCGATCACCAGCGCGGGCGCCGCCGCCATCAGACCGCGCGTACCTCGACGACCTCGGGGACATAGTGCTTCAGGAGTTGCTCGATGCCCTGCTTCAGCGTCGCCGAGGAGGAGGGGCAGCCCGCGCACGCGCCGTGCATCGCCAGGAACACGGTGCCACGCTGGAAGCCGCGATAGGTGATGTCGCCGCCGTCGCGTTCCACCGCGGGGCGCACCCGCGTGTCGATCAGGTCCTTGATCTGGTCGACGATGTCGGCATCGGCGGGATCGTCATCGAAGCCCGCATCCGGCGCCACCTGAATGCGTCCGGCATCGCCGGCGCGGAACAACGGCGCCCCGCCCGCGAAGTGATCGAGCAGCACGCCGAGCACCTGCACCTTCAGGTCCCGCCAGTCGGCACCGGGCGCCGCCGTCACCGACACGAAGTCGCGTCCGAAGAACACGCCCTCCACGTCGCCCAGCGAGAACAGCGCCTCGGCGAGCGGCGAGGCCTCGGCCTCCTCCGGCCCCGCGAAGTCGCGGTTGCCCGCCGGCATCACCTCGCGGCCCGGCAGGAACTTCAGGGTCGCCGGATTGGGCGTGGTCTCGGTCTCGATCAGCATTGCCGCGACTTGGGGCGGAACGCGCGAACGCGCAAGCCTCCGTCACGACGCTTCGCCCTTGCGCGCAGCCCTCGCAACTGCGATATAGATGTAGTCCCCACGGTCCATGAGCGATCGGCGTCCGGGGCAGCGTGATCGCTCCCGCACCGCGGGACGGCTGCCGGACACGGAGGGGCCTTCGAAAGGCAGCCCTATTCACGCGGGTCGTCAGAACCCGCCGCCGCGCGTGCTCTGATCGAGTCGCGCGCGCCGCCGACCATTGGATTTCCATGACCCAGTTCACCGACCTTGCGCTCGCCGCGCCGATCCAGGCCGCGCTCGCCCAGGGCACCTACACGCAGCCGACGCCTATCCAGGCGCAGGCGATTCCGCCGCTGCTCGAAGGCCGCGATCTGCTCGGCATCGCCCAGACCGGCACGGGCAAGACCGCCGCCTTCGCGCTGCCCTCGCTCCACCACCTCTCACAAAACCCGAAGCCGAGGCCGGTGCGCGGCTGCCGGATGCTGGTGCTCTCGCCGACGCGCGAGCTGGCGACGCAGATCGCGGACAGCTTCCGGAAATACGGCAAGAACCTGCGCCTCTCCGTCGAGACGGTGTTCGGCGGCGTGCCGGTCGGCCGACAGGTGCGCATGCTGGCGGGGGGTGTCGATGTCCTGGTAGCGACACCCGGCCGCCTGCTCGACCTCATCCACCAGCGCGCGCTGACGCTGGGTCATGTCGAGATCTTCGTGCTCGACGAGGCCGACCAGATGCTCGACCTCGGCTTCATCCACGCGCTGAAGCGAATCGTGCCGCTGCTGCCGAAGAAGCGCCAGTCGCTGTTCTTCTCAGCGACGATGCCGGCGGCGATCGGCGAGCTTGCCGGGCGCTTCCTCACCGATCCCGTCAAGGTGTCCGTGGCGCCGGCGGCGACGACGGCCGAGCGCGTCGACCAGTTTCTCACCTACGTCAACCAGGCCGAGAAGCAGGCGCTGCTGACGCTCCGCTTGCGCGAGCTGATGGACAGGAAGGAGATCGATCTCGTGCTGGTGTTCAGCCGCACCAAGCACGGCGCCGATCGCATCGTCCGCCACTTGGAGGCCGCGCAGATCCCGGCCGGTGCCATTCACGGCAACAAGAGCCAGCCGCAGCGCGAGCGCACCCTCGCCCAGTTCCGCTCGGGCGCGGTGCCGATCTTGGTGGCGACCGACATCGCGGCGCGCGGCATCGACGTGTCGGGCGTCAGCCACGTCTTCAACTTCGACATCCCCGACGTGCCCGAGCAATATGTTCACCGTATCGGGCGGACGGCGCGCGCCGGCGCGGCGGGGATCGCCTTCGCCTTCGTCTCGCCCGACGAGCGCGTGCAGATGCGCGACGTCGAGAAGCTGATGCGGCTGAAGCCTACCGAGCTGCCGCTGCCCGAGAACTTCGTCGTCGAGCAGAAGCGGCTGCCCGCGCCGACCATGGCCAACCGCGACGATCGCGAGCGCGACGCGCTGGGCTCGCGCGGGCGGAACGAGGGACGGGGCGGCAGACGGGCTCCGTCGCGCGGGCCTGCCGCGAACCCGGCGCGGGCGAACGGCCGCGAGGCGGCGCCGCGCGGCCCGGTCGGCAATCCGCTCGCCAACCCGGCCGGCGGGCGCGGCCATGCCGGACGTCCGCAACCCGGCGGTTGGCACCCCGCCGACGCCAATCGCCCGGCAGGCGAGGGCGCGGCGCGCCCCGCCGGCGATCGGGGCCGGCGCGGCGGAAGGGGCAGGGGGCGCCCGACAGCGTGACTTGGAGGCGGGCGCCGCGTCGGCGCCCGTCCAGGAAGTCAGTCCCCCTTCAGCGCCTGATCGCGCGCACCCGATGCCAGACGTAGAAGGCTACCGCCGCCAGTACGAGTGCCACCACGACCGCGTCGGCCTTGTGGAGCGCGTCGCGCAGACGCGGATCGCGATCCCACGCGGCACCGAGATGCTTGCCGACGAGCGCCAGGGCGAAGCACCACGGCCAGGAGCCGACGAAGGTGTAGAGGTGGAAGCGGAGCTGGCTCATCCGCGCCATGCCGGCGGGGAAGGCGATGAACGAGCGGATCACCGGCAGCAGCCGTCCGACCAGCACCGCGAGCCCTCCGAAGCGTGCGAAGAACGCCTCGGCGCGATCGAGCTCGTCCCCGCCGATCAGGACGAAGCGTCCGTAGCGCAGGATGAAGGCGCGCCCGCCATACTGCCCTGCCGCATAGGCCGGGATCGAGCCCAGGTTGCAGCCGATCGCGCCTGCGGTCGCGACACCGACGAGGTCGAGGCGTCCCGTAGAGGCGAGATAACCCGCGAACGGCATGATGATCTCGGAGGGAAGGGGGATGCACGCGCTCTCGATCGCCATCAGGAAGGCGACGCCCGCGTAACCGCCCGCCGCGATGATCGAGATGATCCAGCCCGCGACGTGGCCGAGGATGTCGTGCATGGGCGGGGCTTGTGCGGGAGCGGGCGCGGCTTGTCCAGCCGCGCCCGCTCTCCCGTGCCGCTTGATCAGGCCAGCGTGCGGATCTTCGGCTCGCGCTCGTAGAAACGCTTGGCCGCCGCCGCGATGAAGGTCTCGCCGAGGTCGGTCACGCCGCCGTCCTTCTCGACGCCGGCCCTGTCGAGCAGCGGCTGCGCGTCGGCAGTTGCGCCGATCGCCTTGCAGTGGCCGAACGCGTCCATCACGAACTGGACGGCGGCGGCTTCCTTCACCAGCGTCTTGGTGCCGTCGGCGGACAGCACCACCGCGATCGCGTCGACGAACACCGACGGGAAGCCGGCGAGCTGCCCGTCGGCCGCCGCCTTGCTGCCGTCAGACAGCGTGACGTTGACCTTGGGCGCGATCAGGATGGCACGTCCCTGCTTTTTCTCGATCGCCGCCTTCAGCTTGGCGATCACCTTGGCGTCCGATCCATCCGCGATCAGGATGCCGACGGAGCGCCCGCCGAGATCGGGAGGTAGCGGCCCCTCGATGATGCGGAGCGCGGGCGAAGGCTCCATATCGAGGATCGGTGCCGCGGCCGGCGCCGCCTTCGGTACATCCGTGCCGAGCCCGTCGGCGACGCGGCTCGCGAGCTCGGGATCGACGTTCACCAGCCGCGACAGCATTCGCGTCCGGACCCCCTCGATGCCGACCTTGGAGAGCTCGAACACCAGCGCCGAGGCGAGGTGCGCCTGCTCGGGCTTGGCGAGCGAGCGGAAGAACATCCGCGCTTGGCTGTAGTGATCGGCGAAGGCCTCGGGCCGGATGCGCAGCTTGTCGCCGGTCTCCTGGCGCTCCGCATCCTGCGTGGCGTAGGTCGTGAAGCCGGTCTCGGGGCACTCGCGTGGGCCGCCATCCTCGCCCGCGTCGGCCAGCCCATTGGGCTCGTAGTTGGCCCGGCCCTTGGGCACGTTCCTCTGCATGTGTCCATCGCGCTGGAAGTTCTGCACGGACGCGTGCGGGCAGTTGATGGGAAGCTGGTGGAAGTTGGTCGATCCCAGCCGCTTGAGCTGGGTGTCGAGGTAGGAGAATAGCCGCCCGTGCAGCAGCGGATCGTTGCTGAAGTCGATGCCCGGCACGACGTTCGAGACGCAGTAGGCGACCTGTTCGGTCTCGGCGAAGAAATTGTCGGGGTAGCGATCGAGCACGAGCTTGCCGACGGTGCGGACGGGCAGCACCTCCTCGGGGATGAGCTTGGTCGAGTCGAGCACGTCATAGGGCTGCGCGTTGGCGAACTCCTCGTCGAAGAGCTGCAGGCCCAGCTCCCACTCCGGGAAGGGCGCGCGGCCGTCCCGCGCGAGGTCGATCTGCTCGAACAGGCCGCGGCGGTGATAGTCGGGATCGGCGCCGGCGATCTTCACCGTCTCGTCCCAGATCGTCGACTGGAGGCCGGCCACGGGCTTCCAGTGGAACTTGACGAAGGTGGACTGGCCCTCTGCGTTGACGAGCCGGAAGGTGTGGACGCCGAAGCCCTGCATCGTCGCGAAGCTGCGCGGCAGCGTGCGATCGGACATGATCCACATGATCATGTGCATCGATTCTGGCATCAGTGAGATGAAGTCCCAGAAGGTGTCGTGCGCCGTCGCCGCCTGCGGGTAGCCGCGATCGGACTCCATCTTCGCGGCGTGGATCAGATCCGGGAACTTGATCGCGTCCTGGATAAAGAACACCGGGATGTTGTTGCCGACGAGATCCCAATTGCCCTGCTGAGTGTAGAACTTGACCGCGAAGCCGCGCACGTCGCGCGGCGTATCGACCGATCCGGCGCCGCCGGCCACCGTCGAGAAGCGCACGAAGACGGGCGTCTTCTTGCCGACGCCCTGGAACAGGTCCGCCCGGGTGATCTCGGAGAGGTCCTCGGTCAGCTCGAAATAGCCGTGCGCGGCGGATCCGCGGGCATGGACGACCCGCTCGGGAATACGCTCGTGATCGAAGTGGAAGATCTTCTCGCGCAGCACGAAGTCTTCGAGCAGCACGGGGCCACGCGCGCCGGATTTGAGCTGGTTCTGGTTGTCGGAGATGCGGAGGCCGTGATTGGTCGTCAGGTGCGCCGCCGCGTCCTCATGCGATCCGGAATGCGGAACATGCTGGTGAAGCTCGCCACCATTGCCGGGGCTGGTCTCGTACGGCGCATCGGCCATTCAATATCTCCTGAGAACGTCCGCAACCTGCGTTAACCTCTCGGACCGAACGGTCGGCCGTGATCACCGTTCCGCCCGCTAGGACCAGGAGCGGCGTTGACCCGCCTGGAGCGCTGTGCCAGATACCCGCGTGGCCTGACTGTGGAACCGCTCGTCCTGTGCCGGCGATGCGACATCGCGGGTCTTGCGGGCGTGCGGGTGTAGCTCAATGGCAGAGCAGAAGCTTCCCAAGCTTACGACGAGGGTTCGATTCCCTTCACCCGCTCCCCCGTTCTCGCCTGAGGGGAAGCGGGCTTGAGGGTCAGCTGCGTGTTCGGTCGCCACAAGGCGCCCAATCCGTATTTCGCCACCCGCGTCGGCGACACCTGGTTCGGCGAGTGCCCGTCGTGCCTGCGCGACGTCGTCATGCACGACGGCGGCAAATGGCAGGAGGTGCCCGTTACTCAGCGCGTGCGCTGGGATCGTGGCCGCCCGAGCCTAGTCGATCGCACGCCCAACGAGCTCAACCGCCAGCTCGCCTTGCGTCAGCACGGGCTGTTCGCCAGGCTGCGCGAGGCCGTGATGATCGTGCTGCGTCCCTGATCACGGGGCCGGTCGGCGGTCGCTTGTGCTTGCGCTGCGCCGGCGCGCCGCGTAGAGGCGGCCAGCCCGCGTGGGACGGTTGCGGCGATCGTAGCTCAATTGGTTAGAGCGCCGGTTTGTGGTACCGGAGGTTGCGGGTTCAATCCCCGTCGATCGCCCCACCAGCCACGCGGTCCGCTTCGGTTCTCCTGCCACTGGTCCCGCCCCCGAAGCCTGATTGACGCGACCGGCTACAAGGACGAGCATGGCTCCCTGGGACTATCCCGATTTCGACGACCATGAGGGCGTCCACCTCTTCCGCGATGCCGCGTCCGGCCTGCGCGCCATCGTCGCGGTCCACTCGACCGCGCTCGGGCCGGCGGCGGGCGGCTGCCGCTACTGGCGCTACGCGCGCTCCGCCGACGCGGTGACCGACGCGCTGCGCCTGTCGCGCGGCATGAGCTACAAGAACGCAATGGCAGGGTTGCCGATGGGCGGCGGCAAGGCGGTGATCCTAGCCGACGAGGGCGCGGCCAAGACGCCGACGCTGCTCGCCGCCTTCGGCCGCGCGGTGGAGAGCCTGGGGGGGCGCTACGTCACTGCCGAGGATGTCGGCATCTCGGACGCGGACATGGTGGCGGTGTCCAAGGAGACGCGCCACGTCTCCGGGTTGCCGGTGGGCGGCGGCGCAGCGGGCGGCGATCCCGGTCCGTTCACCGCGCTCGGCGTGTATCTCGGCGTGCGCGCCGCCGCGAAACGCGCGCTGGGCCGCGACGACATGGCCGGCGTGCGCGTGGCGATCCAGGGTGTGGGCTCGGTCGGCGGCGGCCTCGCCCGGCTGCTCGCGCGCGACGGCGCCAAGCTGGTGCTTGCCGACGTGGACACCGCTCGCGCCGAGGCGCTGGCAGCCGAGCTTGGGGGCGAGGCGGTGCCGGCGGACGCGATCCTCGGAGTCGAGGCGGATGTCGTCAGCCCTTGCGCGCTCGGCGCCGTGCTGACTGCCGATACCATCGCGGCGCTCAAGGCGCCGGTGGTGGCGGGCGGCGCCAACAACCAGCTCGCTACCCCGGAGGATGGCTGGCGCATCCACCAGCGCGGCATCGTCTACGCGCCCGACTACGTCATCAACGCGGGCGGGATCATCAATGTCGGCCTCGAATATCTCGGCCAGGGCGATCGCGCCGAGGTGGAGAAGCGTATCGCGGAGATACCGGGGCGGCTCGACACGATCTGGGAGGAGAGCAAGGCGACCGGCGATCCCGCCGCGCTGGTGGCGGACCGGCTCGCGCAGCGGCTGATCGGGCGCGGCTAGGCCCGGCCAAGTCCGCCGTTCCGGTTTCGAACCGTCGGCGATGCGGCTCGGGGACTTTCGGTTCTCGCCTCCGTTCTCGCCGCCGGCCAACCCGCTTTCTTCCGCGGCGCGGCTGGCGTAGACGAACGCGTCGCCATGCACGCCTTCGCCAATCCCGCACGTTTCCTGTCGATCGCGCGGCCGCTGACCGGATGGTTCGGTTGGACGGGCGCGCTGATCGCGGCGGTGGCGCTCGCCGGCGGGCTGACGCTGACGCCGACCGATTATCTCCAGGGGCAGACGGTGCGTATCATGTACCTCCATGTGCCGGCCGCCTGGCTGGGCATGGCGGGATGGGGCGGCATCGCGGGTGCGAGTTTGGCCGAACTCGTCTGGCGACACCCGCTCGCCGCCATCGCGGGTCGCGCGGTGGCGTTGCCGGGTGCGGTGTTCACCGCCATCTGCCTCGCCACCGGCTCGATCTGGGGTCGCCCGACCTGGGGCACATGGTGGGAGTGGGACGGGCGGCTGACTTCGATGCTCGTGCTGCTGTTCCTCTACGTCGGCTACATCGCGCTCGCGGGAGCGGTGGACGAGCAGGCGGGCGGATCGCGCATCCCGGCGATCTTCGGGCTGGTGGGTGCCGCGAACCTGCCGGTGATCCACTATTCGGTGCTATGGTGGCGCACGCTCCACCAGGGCCAGAGCATCACGCTGACGGGATCGACGATCGCGCCGTCGCTGCTCTGGCCGCTGCCGCTGGCGCTTGTCGGCTTCACGTTGCTGTTCGCCGCCATCGTGCTGATGCGGATGCGCGCGATGCTGGCTCGCGTCCGCGTCGAGGCGCGGCTGCGGCGGATGGCGACGGCGTGAGCGCCTGGCACTTCGTGATCGCGGCCTATGTTGTCGGCGTGGGCGGCACCGCCGCGCTCGCGGCGGCGAGCTACGCCGCGATGCGCGCCGCCGAGCGCGCGGCGGATGCGCTGAAGCGGCGCTGAGGTGGCGATCAGGGCCAAGAACCAGCGGCTGACGCTGGCGCTCGTCGCCTTGGCGGCGCTGGTCGGTGCGGTGCTGCTGGCGATGTCGGCGCTCAAGGACCAGGCGAGCTACTTCTACACGCCCGGCGATGCGGCGCGCGACCACGTCGTGCTGGGCAAGCCGATCCGTCTGGGCGGCATGGTCGAGAGCGGATCGCTCACCCGCGAGAAGGATGGCGTGTCGATCGATTTCCGCGTCACCGACGGCGCCGCGCAGACCGCGGTGCGCTACACCGGCATCGTCCCCGACCTGTTCCGCGAAGGCTCGGGCGTGGTGGCCGAGGGTCGCTTCGTCTCGCCCGCGCTGTTCGTCGCCGACACCATCCTCGCCAAGCATGACGAGAAATACATGCCCCCGCAGATGGCGGGCGACCTCCACAAAAGCGAGAGCCTGAGGAAGTGATCGCCGAGCTGGGCCTGGCCGCGCTATGGATCGCGGCGGCGCTGGCGGCGCTCCAGACCGTCCTCGGCTTCTCGGGACTGGGACGCGAGCCCGAGCAGGCGCTCGCCGCGCGGCCGGTGGCGGTCGCGCAGGCAGGCGCGACCGCGCTCGCCTTCCTGTCGCTGATCCTCGTCTTCGAGCGAACCGATCTGTCGGTCGCGCTGGTCGCGTCCGACAGCGCGTCGACGCTGCCGCTCATCTACCGGGTAGCGGGTGCGTGGGGAAACCACGAGGGCTCGATGCTGATGTGGGTGACGATCCTCGCGGTCGCGGGCGCGGCCGTCGCGCTGTTCGAGCGACGCCTGTCGCCGCGCACGCTCGCCGCGACGATCGGCGCGCAGGGGCTGATCGCGCTCGGCTTCTTCGCCTTCCTGCTGTTCTCGTCCAACCCGTTCGCGCGGCTGACGCTGCTGCCTCAGGAGGGGCAGGGCTTCAATCCGCTGCTCCAGGATCCCGGCTTGGCCTTCCATCCGCCGACGCTCTACGTCGGCTATGTCGGGCTGTCGGTGGCGTTTTCCTTCGCGGTCGGCGCGCTGCTGGCGCGCGACGTCGGGCCGGCGTTCGCGCGCGCGATGCGGCCGTGGGTGCTCGCGGCGTGGATCTTCCTCACGATCGGCATCACGGCGGGCAGCTACTGGGCCTATTACGAGCTCGGCTGGGGCGGCTGGTGGTTCTGGGATCCGACCGAGAATGCCAGCCTGATGCCGTGGCTGGCGGCAACCGCGCTGCTCCATTCAGTGACGGTGCTGGCGACGCGCGACGGTCTGCGCGCCTGGACGATCATGCTGGCGGTGGTGGCCTTCTCGATGAGCATGGTGGGCACCTTCCTGGTGCGATCAGGCATCCTCACCAGCGTCCACGCCTTCGCGCTCGATCCCCGGCGCGGCGCCTTCATCCTGGTGCTGCTGACGCTCTACATCGGCGGGGCGCTGGCGCTGTTCGGCGCGCGCATCGCGACGGTGACGGCGGGCGCGCGCTTCGACGCGGTGAGCCGCGAGGGCGCGCTCGTCGCCAACAACCTGCTGCTCTCCGCGATCCTCGGCGTGGTGATGATCGGGACGCTCTACCCGCTCGCCGTCGAGGGCGTGACGGGAGAGAAGCTGTCGGTCGGCCCGCCCTACTTCAACGCCGCCGCCGGGCCGCTGGCGCTGCTGCTCGTCGCGATCATGGCGGCGGGGCCGATGATGCGCTGGCGCCGCGAGGATTGGGGGCCGCTGGCTAGGCGCGTCGCGGTGCCGGGGGCGATCGGGGCGGTGGCGCTGCTGGCGACGCTGCTGCTGGCGCCCGGCATCCGCCTGCTGCCGCTGCTCGGCCTGGCGATCGCGATCGGCGTCGGTGCGGCGAGCGTCGCGCCGCTGTGGGGCCGTAACCTGCGCCGCACGCCGCTGTTCACCTGGGGCATGGTCGTGGCGCATCTCGGCGTCGCCGTCAGCCTTGCCGGCATGGCGTGCGAGAGCGCCTTCTCCAGGGAAACGCTAATCGCTGCCGCGCCTGGCGAGACGGTGCGCGTCGGCCCCTGGGCGATCCGCTTCGCCGCGATCGATCCGGTGGCGGGGCCGAACTGGACGGCGGTGGAGGCAACGCTCGTCGCGCGCCGCGGTGGCGAGCCCGTGACGCTCACGCCCGCGCAACGCACCTTCGACACGCCGCCGCAGCAGACGAGCGAGAGCGCGATCCTGACGACGTGGGACGGCCAGCTCTACACGGTGGTGGGCGAGGGCGTTCCCGGCGGGCGCTGGCAGCTCCGCCTGTGGTGGAAACCGTTCGTCACGCTGATCTGGGCGGGCGGCGGGCTGATCGCGTTTGGCGGGGCATTATCACTCCTCGGTCGCGTAAGGCCCCGCCGCCGCGCTCCGATCGTCTCAACAGGCTACGCCCGGTGGGTCTGAGGACGGTGCGCCTGCTGCTGTGGCTGCCGCTCGCCGCCTTCGTGGTGATCCTCGGGTTGGTGGCGGGCGGGCTCGTCCGGCCGCATGATCCGAACATCCGCTCGCAGATGGTGGACAAGCCGGTGCCCGCCTTCGCGCTGCCCCGCGTCGGCGGCGGCACGCTGACGCAGGCGATGCTGGCGGACGGCCGGCCCAAGCTCGTCAACCTGTTCGCGAGCTGGTGCGTGCCCTGCGCCGCCGAGGCCCCGCAGCTCGACGCGCTCAGGGCACGCGGCGTGCCGATCGTCGGGGTGGCGATCCGCGACACCGATGCCGATCTCGCCGATTTCCTCAAGCGCTACGGCGATCCCTACGCCGTGATCGCACGCGACGACACCGCCGGCCTGCAGGTGGCGCTCGGCTCGTCGGGCGTGCCCGAGAGCTTCCTCGTCGACGGCCGCGGGGTGGTGCGCCGCCAGATCATCGGCGACATCCGGCCCGAGCAGGTCGACGAGGTCGCCTCCGCCTTGGCCGACGTGCGATGAGGCGGTGGTTCGTCGCGCTCGCGCTCGCCGCCGCGCCGGCGCTCGCGGACCCGACGATGGCGCCCGATCCGCTCGCCTACTCGCAGCTTCCCGATGCCGGACAGGAGGCGAAGGCTGCGGCGCTGATGGCGACGATCCGCTGCGTCGTCTGCCAGGGGCAGGCGATCGCCGACTCCGACGCGGACCTTGCCGGCGACATGCGCGCGCTCGTCCGCCACCGCATCGCCGCCGGCGAGCAGCCCGAGACGGTGCGCAGGTGGCTGATCGCCCGCTACGGCGCCTGGGTGAGCTACCGTCCGCCGCTCGAACCCGTGACGTGGCCGCTGTGGGCGGCGCCGCTGCTGCTGGTGGCGCTCGGCCTGTGGATCGCACGCACCACGCTCGCGCGGCGGCGGCGCGGCTGATGGGCTGGCTCCTGTTCCTCGCGCTCGCGGGCGCGGTCCTCGGCGGCGTCGCATGGATCGGCCGGCTCGATCGCGGCACCACGATGCTGGTCGGCTCCGCGCTGTTCGTGGCCGCCGCCGGCTACGCGTGGCAAGGCAGTCCCAGCCTTATCGGCGCGCCCAAGCGGACGGAACGGCACGGGCTCGGGGCGGATACGCCCTTCGCGAGCGAGCGCCAGCGCCTGCTCGAGCGCTTCGGCGAAACCGCCCAGTGGCTGAGCTTCGCCGACGCGCTCAACCGGATGGGAGAGGATCAGGCGGCCGTGACGGCGCTCGGCGGTGCGATCGCGAAGCATCCACGGGACGTGTCGCTGCGCATCGGCTACGCGCACGCGCTGCTCGTCCTCGCCGACTATCGGCTGACGCCGGCCGTGGCACTCGCCTTCTCCCGCGCCGAGGCGATCGCACCCGACGATCCGGCGCCCCTCTACTTCGAGGCGCTGGCGCAATTCGAGGCTAGCGATTCAGCCGCCGCCGAGCGCAACTGGCGCGCGCTTCGCGACGAACTGCCGCCCGCCTCCCCGTGGCGGGGCGTGATCGAAGAAAAGCTCAAGCTGTTCGACATGATGCGCGCCCAGGCGGGCTGACCCGCTGTTCGGGCACGTCCTCGCCCGGTGCGGCCGACGCCCTCGGTCCGGGCCGAACCTGTCGAACCGCCCGGCCCTCGACGGGCGAGAGGTGGCGCTTCGACGGATTGGCCCTGCCGGAGACGTCGGTCGCCGCCGACTACTTGCCCCGGCCGGTCTTGGATTGCAGTTCGTCGATGCGGATCGAGGCATCGGCCTTCGTAAGCGTGTCGTCGAAAGCCTCCCCGGCCTCCTCGCTCAATGTCTTGAGGTAGCTGGCCTGCGCGCCCGTCATCGCCTCGTCGCCTGTCGTCCAGTCGGCCGGATCCTTCTCGGCGTTGGAGGTCGGGTGCGACTTGGGGTTCTCCGGTGCGGTCTTGTCGGTGGCGGCCATGATGTTCTCCTTCACTGGCCTCAACGCCCTCCGTTCCCGTCCCGATCCCGAGCGATGCCGCCGTCTCGCTTCGGCTTGATGCAGGTTGCCCGTTGCGAGGCGACGCGTTGCCAGCGGCGGGCACGGCATGATAGGCGCCGCGCTTCGATGAGGCGAGAACGCGCTATCGCCGGGGGATCGCGCCGCTTCGCGGGTGCGGGGCTTCCGCTGTCCGCTGCGGCTCGCCGGCGATGAACGAGGCCGCGTCGCCGCCCGATGTCGTGCCGTACGCGCCCGGCGACGAGGCGCTGTTGCCCGAGGGCTATGGCCACGCGCCCGCCCAGAACCTCCTCAAGCTCTCGCTCGGCGCGATCGGCGTCGTCTTCGGCGATATCGGCACCAGCCCGATCTACGCCTTTCGCGAGACGTTCGCCGGCCATCACCCGCTCGATCCCACGCCGCTCAACGTGCTCGGCGTGCTCAGCCTGATCTTCTGGTCGATGATGATCGTGGTGACGCTGAAATATGTCACGATCATCATGCGCGCCGACAACAAGGGCGAGGGCGGCAGCCTGGCGCTGCTCGCGCTCGTCTCGCGATCGGGCGGCGGCGGCAAGCGGTGGACGCGAGGGCTGGTGCTGCTCGGCGTCTTCGCCACCGCGCTGTTCTTCGGCGACAGCATGATCACGCCCGCCATCTCCGTGCTGTCGGCGGTGGAGGGCCTGACGACGGTCGAAGCAGGCATGGGGCGTGCGGTGCTGCCGCTCGCCATCCTGATCCTGATCGGGCTGTTCATGATCCAGGCGCGCGGCACGGCGCGAGTGGGGCTGCTGTTCGGGCCGATCATGGTCGTCTATTTCACCACGCTCGCCGTGCTCGGCGTGTGGCACCTCATCGCGCGGCCTGCCGTGCTGGTGGCGTTGAGCCCGCACCATGCCTTCCTGTTCTTCGCCGGCCAGCCGCTGCGCGCCTTCTTGGCGATGGGATCGGTGGTGTTGGCAGTGACGGGGGCGGAGGCGTTGTACGCCGATATGGGCCATTTCGGACGCAAGCCGATCCGCGTCTCGTGGCTGGCCTTTGCGCTGCCCGCGCTGATGCTCAATTACCTGGGGCAGGGGGCGATGATCCTGTCCGCCACGCCGGCCGAAGCGGCGACGATGATCCGCACGCCCTTCTTCCTGCTCGCGCCCGAGAGCCTGCGGCTGCCGCTCGTCATCCTGGCGACGGCGGCGACGGTGATCGCGTCGCAGGCGGTGATCTCCGGCGCCTTCTCGGTGGCGCAGCAGGCCATCCAACTGGGCTTCATGCCACGTCTGAAGATCACCCACACCTCGGCGCACGCGGCGGGGCAGATCTACATCCCGTCGATCAACTGGACGCTGATGGTGTTCGTGATCCTGCTGGTGCTGGGCTTCCGCACCTCCACCAACCTCGCCGCCGCCTACGGGATCGCGGTGACGGGCGCGATGCTGATCGACACCTGCCTGTTGACGGTGGTGCTGACGTCGCTGTGGAAGTGGAACCGGCTGGCGGCGGGGGCGCTGATCGCGCTGTTCCTTGCGGTCGACCTCGCCTATTTCTCGGCCAACCTGACGAAGGTGCCGGCGGGCGGCTGGTTCCCGCTGCTGATCGGCTTCATCGCCTTCACGCTGCTCACCACCTGGGCCAAGGGTCGCGAGCTGATGATCGCGCGGCTGAACGAAGTGGCGATGCCGATCAGCGTGTTCGTCAAATCCGCCGCCAAGTCCGCCGAGCGGGTGCCCGGCACCGCCGTTTTCATGACGACCGCCAAGGACGGCGTGCCCCACTCGCTGCTCCACAACCTCAAGCACAACAAGGTGCTGCACGAGCGCGTGATCCTGCTGACGGTGCGGATCGAGGACGTGCCCTATGTGCCGCAGCACAAGCGCATCGAGCACAAGTCCTTCGGGCAGGGCTTCTACCGGATGACCGTGCATTACGGCTTCATGCAGGAGCCCGACGTGCCCGCCGCGCTTGCCGGCGTGCAGAGCTGCGGGCCGCAGATGCGGATGATGGACACCAGCTTCTTCCTGGCGCGCCAGACGCTGATCGCCTCGGAGCGGCCTGGCATGGCGATCTGGCGCGAGAAGCTGTTCGCCTGGATGCTGCGCAACGCCGAGAGCGCGATGGAGTTCTTCCGGCTGCCGTCGAACCGCGTCGTCGAGCTCGGCAGCCAGGTCGAGATTTGAGCCGGGTGGCGGTGCTGCTCGCCGCCGGCCACTCGCGGCGCTGGGGCCCGGGCAACAAGCTGTTCACGCATGTGGCTGGGCGGACAATGGTGGCGCGCACGCTGGCGATCGCTCGCGCCGCGCCCGTCCAGCGCCTGATCGTGGCCACCGGCTGGCAGCGGGAGCGGCTCGCCGACGCCGCGCGCGGGCCGCGCACGACGGTGGTGCGGGTGGCGCGGCCGGAGGAGGGGCTGGGCGCCAGCCTGCGCGCCGTCCACGCCGCGCTCCGCCCGCGCGAGCGGGAGGTGCTGCTGTTCCTCGCCGATATGCCGTGGATCGATCCGGCCGCCGCCGCCCGGCTGGTGCGGGTGGCGCGTGGCCGCGACCGCATCGTTCGTCCCGCCTGGCGCGGCCGGCCGGGCCATCCCGTGCTGCTGCGCGGCGCGGCGTTGGATGTGCTGGCCCACACGCGCGGCGATGCCGGGCCGGGCCGCAAGGGGGCGCGGCTAACGCCGGGGGACGCACGCTGCGTCTTCGATCTCGATCGACCGGGCCGCGCCGGCCGCCGCCCGCCGGCGCTGCGATGACCGCGCCGATGATCGTCACCGCGCTGTTCGCGCCCGCCGACTTCGCGTGGCTCGACGGCCTGCGCCGCGCGCACTTCCCGCCCGAGCGCAACCAGCTAACGGCGCACCTGACGCTGTTCCATCACCTGCCGCCGAGCGCCGCGCCGGAGCTCGATCGTCGGCTGAAGCAGGCGACGGCAGGTGCGCCGCCGGCCGCGTCGATCACCGGGCCGATGTCGCTGGGACGCGGAACCGCGCTGCGCGTGTCTAGCGAGGAACTGGCCGCGGTCCGCGGCGCCGTGGCGGAGGCCTTTCACGGCCTCCTGACGCCTCAGGACGCTGGCGGCTGGCGACCTCATGTCACCGTTCAGAACAAGGTGGAACCCGCCGCGGCGCGGGCGCTGGTGACGGAACTCTCGGTCCTGTCCTGGCCGCGGCCGCTCGGCATCACGGGGCTCGCGGTCTGGTGGTATCGCGGCGGCCCCTGGGAGTTGATCCGCGACTACCGCTTCCGGAGTTGAGCCCGCCCGTCGCTGCCGATCAGTCGATCCGGCCGACGCCCGCGCAGCTCATGTCGAACGCGGCGAGGCCCGCCTCCAGATAGTCGCCGAGCATCGGCATATCGAGGAGCTGGTCGAGGATCGGCTCGGCGTCGGGATCGTTCGCCTCCTCCACCGCGTCCGTCCACTCGGAGGGATCGTAGGTGCCGCGCCCGACGAGCGCGAGGGCGAGCAGCTCGGCCTGCTGATCGTCGGCGAGGTCGTCGATCACGGTGCGCAGCTCGTCGGCGCTGACGCTGTTCATCTCGTCCTCGATCATGTCGAGATCGTCATCCGAATCGATCGGGGCGTCCTCGTTGTCCGGATCGGCGGCGGGCACCTCGGCCTCCACTTCACGGGCGCGCTGGACGATGCGGCAGATGATGTCGAGCGGGGTCGCGAGGTCCATGGTCAGTTCCTGAGATGCCAGTGTGCGGCACTCGAAACGAGACGGGCTGCGGCCGGTTCCGATGCGGTTGACCGGCCCCGGACGCCTGCTATAGCCCGCGCCGTGCCCGCCGGGGCGGAGTAGCTCAGCTGGTTAGAGCACGGGAATCATAATCCTGGGGTCGGGGGTTCAAGTCCCTCCTCCGCTACCAACATTGCGGCCTGGCGGGCGGCCGACGCGGCGCCGGCAAGGCGGCAGGGCCCGCGCATCCGGCGTTGAGGCGAGGGTCGGTGGCCCCTATATTCGGCCGGAATCGAACGAGAGAAGCCGCATGACCGCCACCCACTCCACCCGCATGCTGATCCTCGGCTCCGGTCCGGCCGGGCTGTCGGCCGCCATCTACGCCGCGCGCGCAGGGCTCGCGCCGATCGTGGTGCAGGGCATCCAGCCGGGCGGCCAGCTCACCACCACCACCGACGTCGAGAACTATCCCGGCTTTCGCGACGTGATCCAGGGCCCGTGGCTGATGGAGGAGATGCAGGCGCAAGCCGAACATGTCGGCGCGCGGATGATGTGGGACACGATCGTCGACGTCGATGTTTCGGTAAGACCCTTCCGGCTGACCGGCGACGGCGGCCACGTCTATTCCTGCGACACGCTGGTGATCGCCACCGGCGCGCAGGCCAGGTGGCTGGGCATGGAGAGCGAGACGCGGCTTAGGGGGCAGGGCGTCTCCGCCTGCGCGACGTGCGACGGCTTCTTCTATCGCGGCAAGAAGGTGGCGGTGATCGGCGGCGGCAACACGGCGGTGGAGGAGGCGCTGTACCTCACCAACCACAGCCAGGACGTGACGCTGATCCACCGGCGGGACAGCCTGCGCGCCGAGAAGATCCTTCAGAAGCGGCTGTTCGCCCACCCACACATCAAGGTGCTGTGGAACCGCGAGATCGCCGAGTTCGTCGGCGGCGAAGGCAATCAGGGGCTCGTCGCGATCGATCTCAAGGACACGCATAGCGGCGCGCGGGAGCGGATCGAGGTGGACGGCGGCTTCGTGGCGATCGGCCACCATCCTGCCACCGAGCTGTTTCACGACAAGATCGCGCTCGACGCGGATGGCTATATCGAGGTTACGCCGGGCACCACGCGCACCAGCGTGGAGGGCGTGTTCGCGTGCGGTGATGTCATGGACAAGGTCTACCGGCAGGCAGTGACGGCGGCGGGCACGGGCTGCATGGCCGCATTGGACGTGGAGCGCTTCCTGGCGGATCAGGATTTCGAGGCCGAGGCCGAGGCGGCGTCTATCGCTGCCGAGTGAGCGCCGCGGCCAGCGCGTCCCTCGCGTCCGCGCCGGCGAAGCTGTGCGATCGGGTGGCGACGGTAATCGTCTCCACCGCTGGGGTGGCGGGCAGGCGGCCCCAGGCGTCCGCGAAGGCGCGTGCGGTGTTGTCGCCTCCGGCGAGCACCAGCGTCGATCCGGCGGGCACGCCCCGCGCGAAGGCGGCGGCGAGGCTGGTGTCGTCGCGCCGCGCCGCGCCGCCCAGGCTGCGCGCGAGGCGGCGGAGATCGACGCCGCCCTTCAGCAGCCGCGCCCACGCGCTCGGATCGAGCAGCCGCTCGCGATAATGGGCGCGGACGGCGGCGGCGGCGGGCGCGTCCGTCGTGGCCTCAACCACCCAAGGATTGGCGGCGACGATCCGGTCGATCCCCGCCGCTTGGCCGTGCAGCGCGAGCGCGGTGGCGCCGTCGCACAGGCCGAAGCCGGAGAGGTGGGCGAGCCTTGGACTGTAGGCGCGCAGCGCGGCGGCAGCGGCGGCGATCTCGGGCGCGCTCTCTTCGAAGCCGCGATCCTCGCCCGGGCTGTCGCCGGTGCCGCGCCGATCGAAGCGGATCACCGACTCGCCGCGTGCCGCCAGCACGGCGGCGAGGTGCTCGTAGAGCCGGTTGGGGCCGACCCGCGTCTGACTGCCGCCGGTGACGAACAGCCAGCCGTGGGTGGCTCGCGCCGGGCCGTCGATGGTGGCGGCGATCCAGCCACCGTCGAGGGGGATCGTCGTCAGCGTCCTGCCGTCATCGTGGTGCGGGCCGTGCTCGGCGTCCGCACCCGCCAGACCATCCTCGCCGGCACGATCGCTGGGTAACCAGGCGAGAACATCCTCGACCAGCGCCGTCGCGAGCGACCCGTCGCTCGCCGGCTCCGAACGCCGCCACAAGGCAGGGCCGTCGACACGCGCGTCGGCGGGCCGCTCGTCGCCGGTCAGGCGTAGGGTACGCACCGCCGGCCCTACTTCGCACGTCGCCGCCGCCAACCCGTGACGCAACGAGTCCGGCACGTCGTAGCCGGCCATGGCTTCTCCGGTCAGCCCCGCGCGCTGCAGGTCGCGGAGCAGCGAGGCGCCGGAAGCGGGGGCGAGGCGCCACTGTTCCGTGGCGGCCGCATCGAGCAACGCCCCGCCACGGATAGCCAGCGACCAGGCTTGGACACCGGTGGTTTCGGCGATCAGCCCGCCCGCCTGGAGGATCGCGTCGCACCAGTCCGCCCACGTCACGTCGCGCAGGTCGCGCCGGTCTTCGCCCGTGCCGGGGAGGTCTGGCAGCCAGCAGCCGACGCCCCGTGCCGCCAAGCCCCGGCATAGCGCCGCGACGAGCGCGCGGGTCCGGTTCATCTCCTCGAACAGCGGCTGAAGGACGAGGAGCTGGGGTGAGTCCGCGCCCGGCCCGTAGTGCCAGATCGGCGATCCGCCCGCGAGCCGCAGCGCGCGCGGCGGCGGCGTCATGCGCCCGTGCGCGGCGCGAGCTTGGCGCGCACGAAGGCGGCGAGCGCGCCGAACGTCTCCAGCATCTCGCCGCCCACCTCGTCGTCGTCGATCAGGATGCCGGTGCGATCCTCGATCTCGGTGAGCAGCCCCGCCACCGCCATGGAGTCGAGCTCGGGCATGGCGCCGAATAGCGGCGTCGCGGCGTCGAGCGTCGCGGCGCGCTCGGCCGAGAGGCCCAGCGTGTCGCGCAGGATCGCGCGTAGCGTATCGTCGACACGGTCGCCCGCCATGGCCGCCTCTCTCCCCACGGGCGCGCGCCTAGCGGGCACGAAGCCGCCGGGCAAGCCGGCCGAGCGCCGACCGTCCCAACCCGGCGGCGCCGCGTGCGGAGAACGGCCGGTAGGCGTCGATCCGCCACACGGGCGCCACGTCCGCCAGCCAGTCCGCCTTGTAGGGCTCGTCGCCGAGACCGAAATCGAGCCGGGTGACGGCATCGCGATCGATGACGTGCGCGAACATCGCCGCCGAAAGATTGGAGCCGGGCGAGCCCGCCGCCGCATCCTCGCGGTGGGCGAGCTTGTGGATGATGGCGGTGCCGCCCTCCACAAGCCAGAGCTGCGCCGCCACCGCGCGGCCGTTGCTGTCGCGCGCGACGCCGAGGCGGAGCGTGCCGGCGGCGCCTCCGCGCTCGGCCAGTTCGCGCAGGAACGGCATGGAGCCCTCCTCGGGTTTCCAGCTCGCGCGGTAGACGTCGGAATAGGCCTCCCATGCCTCGGCGTCGAAGCGGTCGTGGATCGCCACGTCCACTGGGTGCGAGCGCCGGCGGCGCGCGACGGTGTTGCGTAGGCGCGAGGGGCGGGCCAGCCACCATCGGGCGAAGCCGCCCGCGACGATTTCGGAGCGGTTGGCGCTCGTGATGCGCGCCATCGTCCGCCAGCCGGCCGTGGCAAGCGCCTCGCGGAGCGGCCCGCCATCGGCGGAGAGCACGGGCTCCAGCGTCAGCACGTCGAAGCGCCGCGCCGCTTCGCGGAACAGCGCCGGCAGCAGCCGGGCCGCGTCCTCGCCGGCGAGCACCGGCGCGAACGCCAGCGTGTACCAGCTCGCCAGCGGCGCGGCGTGGCGGCGGCCGGCAGGCGCCAGGAACAGCCAGGCCGACGCCTCGCCGTCGCGCGCGCGCAGAACCACGGGTGGTCCGGAGAGGCCGTGCGCAACCGTCATGCGGAACCAGTCGAGCCGATCGTAGAGGCGGGGCTGCGCGGCGCGGTCGAGCGCGCCGCCCGCGTCGGCGGCGACGGCGTCGAGATCGTCATGCCATTGGAGCCGGACGGCCATCGCGCTATCTCCCGCCCGCGCTTGTCGGCCGCGAAAGGTGAAGATTGCAACAAGCCGGCCCCGATCCGACGCCGCACCGCCTCGATCTGCTGTGCCTGCGCGGCGCGCGGGACGCTCCCGCGCTCGTCACGCGCGAGGGCGTGCTCGATCATGCCGGGCTCGATCGCGCGGTGGGATCGCTGGCGGGCGCACTCACGGCGAAGGTGCGCGTCGGCGATCGCGTCGCGAGCTGGCTCCCCAAGACGCGCACCGCCTGCCTGCTGCCACTCGCCTGCGCGCGGGCGGGGCTGGTCCACGTGCCCGTCAACCCGCTGCTCAAGCGCGCACAGGTCGCGTACATCCTCGCCGATGCCGAGGCGTCGCTGCTCGTCACCCAGCCCGCGCGCGCCGCGCTGCTGGAGGGCGGGGACGTGCCTGCCGGTTGTATGGTGTCGGAGGAGGCGGTGCTCGACGGCGCCACTCCGCTGCCGCCCGCCGAAGGCGATCCGGAGGCGCTCGCGGCGCTGCTCTACACCTCGGGCTCCACCGGCAGGCCCAAGGGCGTGATGCTCAGCCACGCCAATCTATGGCTCGGCGCCGTCTCGGTCGCGCATTACCTGCGGCTCGGCGCGGACGAGCGGACGCTGGCGGTGCTGCCGCTGAGCTTCGACGCCGGGCTCAACCAGATGCTCGCGACCTGGGCGGCGGGCGGCTGCGTCGTGCCGCTCGACTATCTGGTGCCGGTCGACGTCGCGCGCGCCGTGGCGCGGCACGGCATCACCAACTTGTGCGGGGTGCCGCCGCTGTGGATCCAACTCGCCGAGCTGGACTGGCCGTTGGAGACGGGCCTGCGCACGCTGTCCTGCACCGGCGGGCGATTGCCGGTGCCGGTTGTGCGGCGCTTGCGCGAGAGCTTCCCGCAGGCCAGCCTGCACCTGATGTACGGCCTCACCGAAGCCTTTCGCTCGACGAGCCTCGATCCCGCGCTGGTCGATGCGTATCCAGATGCGGTGGGAACCGCGATCCCCTTCGCCGACGTGGCGGTGCTGCGGCCCGATGGTGGTGAGGCGGCGGCGGGCGAGCCCGGCGAGCTGGTCCATCGCGGGCCGCTCGTCGCGCAGGGTTACTGGCGCGATCCGAAGCGGACGGCGGCGCGCTTCCGCGACGGTGCGGTGTGGTCGGGCGACACGGTGGTGCGCGGCGCGGACGGGCTGATCCGCTTCGTCGGGCGCGACGACGAGACGATCAAGGTCTCGGGCAACCGCGTCAGCCCGACCGAGGTGGAGGCCGCGGCGGTGGCGACCGGCGAGGCCGCGGAGGCGGTGGCGCTCGGCGTGCCCGACGATCGGCTTGGCGCCGCGATCCGCCTGCTGGTGCGGGGCGCGGGCGACGATGCCGCGCTGTCGGCGAAGCTGCGCGCCGAGCTGCCGAGCTTCCAGCAGCCGCGCGATATCGTGCGGCTGGCCAACTTCCCCCGCACGCCCAACGGCAAGCTCGATCGCGTGGCGCTCCGGCGGGAGCATGGCCCGGAGTGGACGGCATGAAGCCGCTCGGGTCGATCCCGCCGGGGTACTTGGCCGGCCCGAACGGCCGGTTGCGGATCGGCGGCGAGGATGTCGAGGCGCTGGTGGCGCGCGCCGGCGACACGCCGCTGTTCGTCTACGATCTCGGGCTGATCCGGGCGCGGATCGCGCGGTTGCGCGCGGCGATGCCGGCGGGGCTGGGCGTCCACTATGCGGTCAAGGCCAACCCCTTGCCCGCACTGGCCGCCGCGATGCGGCCGCTGGTCGACGGCTTCGACGTCGCGTCCGGCGGGGAGCTCGGCGTCGCGCTCGCGGCCGGGATGCCGGCGGAGCGGATCAGTTTCGCGGGCCCCGGCAAGCGGCAGGCCGAGATCGACGCGGCGGTCGCGGCGGGCGCGACGCTCAACGTCGAATCGGAGAGCGAGGCCGAGCGCGCGCTCGACGCCGGTGTCCGGCTGGGCAAGACGCCGCGCCTGGCGGTGCGCGTCAACCCGAGCTTCGAGCTCAAGGGATCGGGAATGCGGATGGGCGGCGGTGCCAAGCCGTTCGGCGTCGACGCCGCGCGCGCACCCGCGCTGGTACGGCGCATCGTCGCGGCGGGCGCGGATTATCGCGGGCTGCACATCTATGCCGGCAGCCAGGCGCTCGATGCCGGCGCGATCATCGAGGCGCAGGCGGCGGCGGTCGCGCTCGCCCGCTCAATCGCGCTGGACAGCGGCTCGGCCGCGCCGCTGGTCAATCTCGGCGGCGGCTTCGGCGTGCCCTATTTCGCCGGCGACGCGGACCTGGACGTCGAGGCGATCGGCGCCGCGCTGGCGGTGGAGATCGCCGGCGAGGAGCCGGGTCACGCGATCGAACTCGGCCGCTGGATGGTGGCGGAGGCGGGCGTGTACCTCACTCGTATCGTCGATCGGAAGGAGAGCATGAGGCGTATCTTTCTGGTTACGGACGGCGGCCTTCACCACCAACTCGCCGCGTCGGGCAATTTCGGCACGGTGGTACGCCGCAACTATCCGGTGGCGATCGCGACCCGCTTCGACGCGGCGCCGGACGAGGAGGCGAGCATCGTCGGCTGTCTGTGCACGCCGCTCGATCGGCTCGCCGACGACGCGATGTTGCCGCGAGCGGAAACCGGCGATCTCGTCGCGGTGTTCATGGCCGGCGCCTATGGCGCGAGCGCGAGCCCGGCGGGCTTCCTCGGCCACGCCCCCGCGCCGGAATTGATCGTGGTGGGAGACGGGGGAGGCGCCTAACGGTATATTCACCTGTCCCGGCTAGGAGACCGGGCAAGGTGCCCGCTGGGCCGACAGGGGAATTACCGGAAATGCGTTCACCCGCGCTCGCAAGCCTCGTCATGCTGGCCCTGCCGCTCGCCGGCTGCGGCGGCCGCGCTTCGGGCCCGCCGCTGCCGCCCGCCGCGTTCGTCTCGGGCAAGACCGAGGCGCCGGCCGAGCAATATGTCATCGGCCCGCTCGATCAGCTCTCGATCTTCGTGTGGCGCAACCCCGAACTCGGCGCCAAAGTGCAGGTGCGGCCCGACGGCCGCATCACCACGCCGCTGATCCAGGACATGGCGGCCGCCGGCAAGACGCCGACGCAGCTCTCCGCCGACATCAAGGAGCGGCTCTCCAAATACGTCGCCGATCCGCTCGTCTCGGTGATCGTCGAGAATTTCTCGGGCACGTTCTCGCAGCAGGTGCGCATCGTCGGCGCGACCGAGAAGCCGGCGAGCCTGCCCTATCGTGCCAATATGACGCTGCTCGACGCGATGATCGCGGTGGGCGGCCTGTCCCAATATGCGGCAGGCGATCGCGCGAAGCTCGTGCGCTTCGACAAGAAGACGGGCAAGCAGCAGGAGTATCCGCTTCAGATCTCTAAACTTCTGAAGCGCGGCGATGTGCAGGCGAACGTCAGGCTGGAGCCCGGCGATGTCATCATCATCCCCGAGAGCGCGTTCTGAAGGCGGGGCGGGGCACATGAACGCATTGATCGAGGAAGCCCGGATCGCGCTGCACGTCGTCTGGCGCAGGCGGTGGCTGGCGTTGGGCGTCGCTTGGGCGGTGGCGCTGGTCGGCTGGCTGGCGGTGTCGCTGATCCCGAATTCGTATCGCTCGGCCGCCAAGGTCTATGTCCAGCCGCAGTCGATCCTGCCCACCGCCGTGGGCATCACCGCCAACGACCAGCAGGCCTCCGTCGACGGCGTTCGGCAGACGCTGCTCAGCGCCAACACCCTCAGCGACGTGATCGCCCAGACCGGCCTTGCCAAGCGCGCGCAGACGCCGCGCGAGGTCGCCGGGCTCGTCTCGCGGTTGCAGACCGCGATCGAGATCAAGAGCACGCAGGACAATTTGTTCGAGATCTCCGCCACGCTGTCGGGTGGCGGCTTCAGCGACGCGCAGAATGCACACCTCTCACAGGACGTGGTGCAGAAGCTGGTCGATCGCTTCGTGTCGGGCTCGTCGGCAGGCGATGCCGCCGAGGCCAAGCGCTCGCTCGTGTTCATGGACAAGCAACTCGCCGATCGCGGCGCCCAGCTTCAGGATGCGGACGCCAAGCGCTCGGCCTTCGAGCAGCGCTACCTGGCGGCGTTGCCTGGCACCGGCCCGATCGAGGATCGCATCGCGCTCGCCCGCACGCAGATTGCGGACATCGACTCGCAGCTTGCGGCTGCGTCCAGTTCGGCTGCCGCGATCGGCGGCCAGCTTGCCGCGACGCCGGCGACTATCCCCGGCGCGGCCGTCGCCGGGACGGTGGGCGGCGCGCGCGCGCAGGTGGCGGCGCTGCAGGGCCAGCTTGCCGATGATCGGGCCCGGGGGTGGACCGATCAGCATCCCGACGTGGTGGCGCTCAAGGGCCAGATCGCGCGGCTGTCCGGCTCGGCGGCGGCGGAGCCGGTAGGCGGCGGGCCGGGCGCAAGCCAGCCCAACCCGGCTTACTCCTCGCTTGCCGCGATGGCGGCGGAGAAGCGCGCCAACGCGGCGGCGCTGGCGGCCCGACGCGGCCAGCTCCAGTCGGACATCAACCGCTTCGCCGGCATCCAGCAGACGCAGCCCGAGGTCGCCTCGCAGCAGGCCGAGCTCAGCCGCAATTATGACGTGCTGAAATCCGGCTATGACAAGCTGCTCGCCGATCGCGAGACGATGAAGCTGCGCGCCGACGCGCAGGCGTCGACCGGCAGCGTGGCGGTGCGCGTGATCCAGCCGCCGGCGTTGCCGCGCGTTCCCGCCAAGCCGATGCGGCCGCTGCTGCTCACCGGCGTCCTGCTGCTCGCGCTGGCCGCCGGCGCCGGCACTGCCTGGGCGCGTGCCAAGCTGACCACCAGCTACTCGACGCCAGCCGCGCTGTCCGCCGCGAGCGGCCTACCGGTGCTGGGCGCGATCGGCTTCGTCGCCGGCAACAAGCAGCAGGCGGCCCTGGCCAAGCAGCTCAAATGGTTCGCGGGGACGGGGGGCGCGCTGGTCGGTTCCTGGCTGCTCCTGCTGGCCGTCGAGTTCGTGCAACGCGGCCTGATGGCGTGAGGATCGAGGAATGAGCAAGCACGGCCCCATCGCCGCCGGACCCGACGAGCGCCCGCGCCCCGCGCGTGGCCCCTCGCTGATCGAGCGCGCGGCCAACGTCTATGACTTCCGCGCCTCTCTGCGCGGCACGCCCGACACCTTCGTCGAGCCGCCGCGCGCCGACGCCGCGCCAGTTGCGCCCGCACCGTTCCGTCCGGCGGCCGCCAATCGCATGGGCACCGTCGCGCTTGCGGCGCTGGAGGAAGGTGGCTTCATCCTGCCCGGCCGCAAGCCCACCGCGCTCTCGGAGGAGTTCCGCGTGGTCAAGCGCCAGCTCCTCGCCGACGACGACGGGCTCGCGCGCTCGATCCTGGTGTGCTCGGCGCGGCCGGACGAGGGCAAGACCTTCTGCGCGATCAACCTCGCGATCAGCCTCGCCGCCGAGCGCGACATCGAGGTGCTGCTCGTCGACGCCGATGTCGCCAAGCCCGAGATCGTCGCGACGCTGGGCCTGGAGGACGGGTGCGGGCTGCTCGACGCGATCGCCGATCCGGCGGTGGACGTCGAGGGCTGCGTGATCCGCACCGACGTGCCGCGCCTCTCGGTGCTACCCGCCGGCGGCCGCACGCACGAAGCGACCGAGCTGCTCTCCTCCGCCCGCACCCGCGACGTGCTGGATCGGCTGCGCGGCGGGGATCCGCGCCGCGTCATCGTGTTCGATTCGCCGCCCGCGCTCGCCGCCTCGCAAGCGGGCGTGCTGGCGATGCATTGCGGGCAGGCGCTGTTCGTCGTCCGTGCCGAGCAGACCAGTGAGGCCGATATCCGCGAGGCGTTGGGGCTCGTCTCCGCCTGCCCCAAGCCCAGGCTCCTCCTCAACGGCGTCGAGTTCGGCGCCAGCAGCCGCCGCTTCGGCCGCTACTACGGAGCCGACGCGTGAAGCGCGCCAACATCCTGATGACGGCGCTGCTCGCCGGCACCGCTGCGGTGCCCGCGCACGCGCGAACCGAAGTGCACCCCTATCTGGAGGTGCAGCAGGTCTTCGACGCCGATCTCTCGGGTGGCAACGGCAATGGCGGCAGCAATGCCTATACGGGCGTCGGCGCCGGCATCGACATCCTGTTCGACCAGCCGCGCCTGCACGGCCAGATCGACTATCGTTACGATCACTTCTTCTCGTGGAAGCGGCGCTACGACGATGGCGACATCCACACCGGCCTCGCCAACGTCAACTATGCGCTGACGCCGGAGATCAGCCTGAACGCCGCCGGGGTCGCGACGCGCACGCGCGGCTCGCTCGGCTATGCGACGCCGGGCGCGTTCAACGGCAATTTCAGCAACACGCAGCAGGTCTACGCCGCGCAGGCCGGGCCGAGCTACGCCGGCATCGTCGGGCCGTTGAGCGTCACCGCCGACTATCGCTTCGGCTGGACCAAGGTAGACAACGGCTATGGCGACCTCGATCTCGGGCCGGGCCAGCCGGTGCTCGACCAGGCGTTCACCTCGACCAGCCACGCGATCGACGCGTCGGTCGGGCAGCCCACCGGATCAAGCGGGCTGCCGTTCGGGTGGACCGCGTCGGGCGGCTACGTCCGCGACGACATCCACGTGCTCGGCGCGCGCTACGAAGGCTATTTCGGCCGCATCGACGCGACGGTGCCGCTGTCGCCGACGCTCGCCGCCTTGGGCGGCCTCGGCTGGGAGCGCAACCGCATCAGCCAGGACCAGATCCTGACGGACGCCGCCGGCAACGCCGTGTTGACCGAGAAGCGCCACCTGCGATCCGACCACAGCCAGCCGCGCATCCTCGATTATGATCAGGACGGGCTGATCTGGGACGTCGGCGTGCTGTGGCGGCCGAGCCCGCGCCTGTCGGTGGAGGTCCATGGCGGCCGCCGCTACGGCGAGACGGCGGTGACGGGGCAGGCGAGCTGGCAGCTCGATCGCCAGAACACGTTGTCGGTCGTCGCCTACAACGACGTGCAGAGCTTCGGGCGCCAGCTCGCGGGCAGCGCCGGCGCGCTGCCGACCAGCTTCGCCTCGCCCAATTCCGGTATCCCGATCGCGGTCGGCGGCTGCGTGTTCGGGGCGAATGGCGGGCAGGGCGGCTGCCTGACCGGGCTGTCGTCGGTCAACTCCAACTTCTACCGCTCGCGCGGCGTCGCGGCGGTGTGGTCGGCGGTGCGCGGGCGGTGGACCTACGGGCTCGGCGCCAGCTACGACCATCGCCGCTACCTCGCCGGCAATTATGGCGCCACGAACGTGGTGTCGTTCGATGGCGTCCACGACGACGTGGTGACCGTGAACGGCATCGCCAGCCGCGCGCTGACCGCCAATTCCGCGATCTCGGGCACCGTCTACGTCGCCTGGTACGACACCGATCTGCTGAACAGCCCGAGCTACACTACCTATGGCGGCACGGTCGCGTACAGCCGCCAGTTCGGCCGCAGGCTGACCGGGCAGGCGGCGGTAAGCATCTATTCGGGTTCCTACGGTAACAGCTTCGGCGACGACGATCAGGACGTCTACGGCTCGGCGCTGCTCGCGCTGCGCTACAGCCTCTAAGCGGCGGAGACCCGCATGTACGACGATCATTACGGCTTCACCGACCGGCCGTTCCAGCTCACCCCCGACGCGCGCTTCTGGTACGAGAGCCGCACGCATCGCACCGCCATGGCCTATCTCGGCTACGGCCTGGCGCAGGGCGAGGGGTTCATCGTCATCACCGGCGAGGTCGGCTCGGGCAAGACGACACTCGTCGGGCACCTGATGGCGTCGATTGATCGCCAGCGGCTCCAGGTCGTCAAGCTCGTCTCCACGCAGGTCGAGGGCACCGACCTGCTGCGGCTGGTGGCGCAGGAGTTCGGGCTCGGCAGCGACGGGCTGGAGAAGGCGCAGCTCCTGGAGCGGATCGAGCGTACGCTCCGCCTCCACGCCAACGAGGGGCGGCGCACGCTGCTCGTCGTCGACGAGGCGCAGCATCTGTCCTCCTCGGCGATCGAGGAGCTTCGGATGCTCTCCAACTTCCAGAACGGCGGCCACGCGCTGCTCCAGATCTTCCTGCTCGGCCAGCCCGAGTTCCGCGACCGCGTCGCGAACGGCGAGGGGCTGGAGCAGATCCGCCAGCGCATCATCGCCACCCACCACCTGACCGCGATGGAGGCGGAGGAGGTGAAGCCCTACATCCTCCACCGACTGACGCTCGCCGGCTGGCAGGGCCGCCCCGCCTTCGCGGACGATAGCTGGGAGGTGTTGCACCGCCACTCCGCCGGGATGCCGCGCCGGCTCAACATGCTCGCCGGGCGCGTGCTGCTGCACGGTTCGGTCGAGGGGCTGGAGCGGATCGATGGCGCGACGGTGGATCTCGTCGCCGCCGACATGGCGGGCGAGCGTTTCGCCGAACCCGCCGCCGGGGGCGCCTCGGTCCATGTCGTGCGCGGGGCCGATCCCGAGACCGCCGAACGCCTGTCCGCGATCGAGGAGCGGCTGGACGAGCAGGAGGCGGCGGTGCGCCGCGTGCTCACGCTGCTGATCGACTGGATCGAAGGCGACGCCGAGGAGACGCCCGCAAAGGCGCCATCGCGCTCCGCCACGCGCTGAGGCGCGGCGTTCGTGCACAACGCGCTCTCCGTCGATGTCGAGGACTGGTTCCAGGTTGGCGCGTTCGAGCGCGTGATCGACAAGGCCGACTGGCCGCGCCTGCAATCGCGCGTGGAGCGCAACACCGATGCGGTGCTCGACCTGTTCGCGCGGGCGAACGTGAAGGCGACCTTCTTCACGCTGGGCTGGGTGGCGGAGCGTGCCCCCGCGCAGATGCGCCGCATCGTCGCCGAGGGCCACGAGATCGCCAGCCACGGCTGGGATCACGACCGCGTCTTCACCATGACACCCGATCGCTTCCGCGCCGATCTCGCCCAGGCGAAGGCCGCGATCGAGCAGGCGGCGGGTGCCGCCGTCACCGGCTATCGCGCGCCGAGCTTCTCGATCGACGCGCGCACGCCCTGGGCGCATCGGGTGCTAGCGGAAGAGGGTTATGCCTACTCCTCCTCGGTGGCGCCGGTGCGGCACGATCATTATGGCTGGCCCGAGAGCCCGCGCTTCGCCTGGGCGCCCGTGAAGGGATCGGCGATGATCGAGCTGCCCGTGACGACGGTGCGCGCCGCCGGCCGCACGATGGCGGCGGGCGGCGGCGGCTTCTTCCGGCTGCTGCCCTATCGCTTCAGCGCCTGGGCGATCGGCCGCGTCAACCGCGCCGAGGAGCGGCCGGCGATCTTCTACTTCCATCCCTGGGAGATCGATCCCGCCCAGCCGCGCGTCGCGGGCGCCCCGCTGAAGTCGCGGCTGCGCCATTACAGCCGCCTCTCCGCGATGGCGGGCAAGCTCGAACGGCTGCTCGGCGACTTCGCGTGGGATCGCGTCGATCGCGTCGCCGCCGAGCAGGCCCAAGCGCGATTGGAGCCGGCGGCATGAGGATGGACAGCATGACACCGCCTGCGATCGGCGTCGCGCGGCCGGACGAGGTGGACGCGATCGCAGCCTATGTCCGCGCGCACCGCCAAGGCACCCCCTTCCACCTGCCCGCTTGGGGCGAGGCAGTGGCGGTGGGTACTGGGCAGCGCGGCCATCTGCTGGTCGCGCGCGCGGGCGACGCGATCGTCGGCATGCTGCCGCTGACCGAGATGCGTCATTGGCTGTTCGGGCGCGCGATGGTGTCGTCGGGTTTCGCGGTCGATGGCGGCGCGCTCGCCGACGACCCCGGCACGGCGGACGCGCTGGTGGAGGAAGCGTGGCGGCTCGCCGAGGCGCGGCGCTGCCCCAGCGTCGAGCTGCGCGGCGGCGCGCTGCCCGACGATCCCGCCTGGCATCGCGTCAAGGATAAGCATGCCGGCTTCGTCCGCCCGCTCGCCGCCGATGACGAGGCCGAGCTGAAGGCGATCCCGCGGAAGCAACGCGCCGAGGTGCGCAAGGCGCTCGGCTCCAGCATGACCGTCTCGATCGGCAGCGATGACGAAGCGCGCGACCATTACGCCGTCTACGCGGCAAGCGTCCGCAATCTCGGCACCCCTGTCTTCCCGCGCCGGCTCTTCGACGAGGTCTGCCGTCGCTTCGGCGAAGATTGCGACATCCTGACCGTGCGCCACGAAGGCCGCGCGGTTGCCAGTGTGCTCAGCCTGTACCACAACGGCACGGTGATGCCCTATTGGGGCGGCGGCCTGGCGGAGGCGCGGACGTTGCGCGCGAACGAGCTCATGTATTTTGCGCTGATGCGCCACGCGCGCGAGCGGGGCTGCACCGCATTCGATTTCGGTCGCTCCAAGGCTCGGTTCGGGCGCGTTCGCCTACAAGAAGAATTGGGGCTTCGCGCCCGAGCCGCTCGCCTACGCGGTGCGCGCGGCCGATGGCGCGGGGCCGCGCGAGATTGATCCGATGAGCCCGCGCTACCAGGCGCGGATCGAGGCGTGGAAGAAGCTGCCGCTGTGGCTCGCCAACCGGCTGGGGCCGCCGCTCGCGCGCGGTCTGGGTTGATGCCGCCGCGGCCGGGGGCGGATTGATGGCCGACATCCTGTTCCTCGCGCATCGCGTGCCCTATCCCCCGGATCGCGGCGACAAGATCCGGTCCTTCCACATCCTCAAGCACTTGGCGCAGCGCCACCGCGTCCACCTCGGCACCTTCGCCGACGACGAGACCGATAAGGCGCACGCCGCCGCGCTGGCGCCGTTTGTCCATCGCTGCCACGTGGAGGTCCACGCGCGGGGGCGCGCCGCCTCGCTGGCGCGCGGGCTGCTGACGCGCGCGCCGGCCTCGGTGGCGGCGCTCGCCAGCCGCACGATGGGCGACTTCGTCGACGAGGTGCTGACGACCGAGCGGATCGACCGGGTTTACGTCTTCTCGGGCCAGATGGCGCAGTACGCGCCCGACGACCGGCCGTTCGTGATGGACTTCGTCGATATTGATTCGGAGAAGTTCGCCGATTATGCGCGCGCCAGCCGCGCGCCCGTTTCCTGGCTGTGGGCAGGCGAGGCGCGGCGGCTCGCCGCCTACGAGCGCGAGGTGGCGGGGCGCGCGGTGGTGTCGCTGTTCGTCACCGAGGCCGAGGCGAGCTTGTTCCGGCAGCGCACCGGCCTGCCGGACGAGTGCGTTCAGGTGCTGGAGAACGGCATCGACGCGGAGCGCTTCCGGCCGGAGTCGGGGGAGGCCGGGCGCGAGCCGCTGATCGTCTTCACGGGCCAGATGGATTACCCGCCCAACGTCGAGGCGGCGGCGGGCTTCGCGACCCACGCGCTGCCGCTGGTGCGCAGCCAAGTGCCCGATGCGCGCTTCGCGATCGTCGGCCGCAATCCCGATCCCGCGCTGCGCGACATCGGCGACGGCGTGGAGGTGATCGGGGAAGTTCCCGACACGCGGCCCTGGCTCCAGCGTGCAGCGGTCGTGGTGGCGCCGCTCCGGATCGCGCGCGGTATCCAGAACAAGGTGCTGGAGGCGATGGCGATGGCGCGGCCGGTGGTGGCCAGTCCGGCGGCTTTCGAGGGCGTCGATGCGGTGCCGGGCGAGCATATGCTCGTCGCCGACGGCTGGGCGGCGGAGGCGGAGGCGGTGACGGCGCTCCTTGCCGATCGCGCGCGGGGCGATGCGATCGGGGTGGCGGCACGCGCGCGTATCCTCGCGCGCTACGCCTGGGACGCGCGGCTCGCCCCGCTCGATCGGATGCTCGCGCACATATGAACGCGGACGCGATCACGGCGACGTCGGCCTACAGGCTAGGCGCGTGGGGCCGCCACGGCCTTGCACTCGGCGCCGTCGCGGGCGCGATCCTGGCGCTGTTCGCGCGCGACGCAGGCGATGTCGCCGCGATCTGGTGGGGATCGTCGAGCTACGAGCATTGCCTGCTGATCGTGCCGGTGATCGGCTGGCTCGCGTGGCTCAGGCGCGGCTCGCTGGCGGCGGTGCGCCCGGCGGGCTGGCTGCTGCCGCTCGGCTGGGTCGGGGCGGGGGCGGCGGGGTGGCTGGTTGGCGAGGCGGCCGGCGTCGGCATCGCGCGCCACCTCGGGCTGCTGATGATGTTGCACGGCGCGGTGGCGGCGCTGCTCGGGCCGTCGGCGATGCGCATCCTGCTCTTCCCGCTCGGCTACGCGCTGTTCCTCGTGCCCGCCGGTGACGCGCTAGTGCCGCCCTTGCAGACGCTGACCGCGCGGATGTGCATGGCGTGGCTCCACCTCGTGCGCGTGCCCGCGACGCTGGACGGGGTGTTCATCACGACACCCGGCGGGTGGTTCAAGGTGGCGGAGGCGTGCTCGGGCGCCAAGTTCCTGATCGCGATGACGGCGCTGGGGGTGCTCGTCGCGCATCTCGGCTTCGCGACGTGGCGCAGGCGGCTGCCTTTTGTGGCGCTGTGCCTCGTCGTGCCGGTGCTCGCCAACGGCCTGCGCGCGTTCGCCACGATTTGGGTGGCGCAGCGCCGCGGCGCGCAGGCGGCGGACGGCTTCGACCACGTCGTCTATGGCTGGTTCTTCTTCGCCGCGGTGATCGCCTTGGTGCTCGCCTGCGGGTGGCGCTTCTTCGATCGCGCGCCCGACAAGGTGCCCGCGCCGCGCGAGATCGGCGGACGCGCGCTGCCGCTCGGCGTCGCCGCCGCGGCCACGCTGGCGATCGCCGGCGCGGCGCCGCTGTGGGCGCGTGCCGCGGATGCGCGGGAGGCGGCGATCGCGGCGAACGCGCGGCTGCCGGACGTCGCCGGCTGGCGCCCCGCGCCGCCCGCCGTGCCGTGGCGCCCGCGCTTCGACGGTGCCGACCGGCTGCTCGTCCGCCGCTATCGCGACGACGCCGGCCGCGTCGTCGATCTCGCCGTCGCGCTCTACGCGCGGCAGGGAGAGGGGCGCGTGCTCGTCGGCTACGGCCACGGCGCCGCCGATCCCGACGGCGCCTGGGCGTGGACGGCGGACGCGGCCGCGCCCTCCGGGTGGCGTGGCGAGCGGATCGAGGGGCCGGGGGGCGTGGCGCGCGAGGCGGCGACCGCCTTCGTCGTCGGCGGCGCCTCGACGCCGAGCCCGGCGCGCGTGAAGCTGCGTACGCTGGCAGTGCGGCTCGGCGGCGGCGGGCCGCTCGCGGGTGCGGTGATCGTCTCGGCGGAGGATCGCGCCGGCGGCGCCCCGGCGGTGGCGGCGTTCGTCGCCGCGCTCGGCGCGCCGGTGCCGCTCGTCGATCGCGTCGCTTCGGGGCGCTGAGCCATGTGCGGGATCGCCGGCATCTTCCACCTCGACGTGCCCAAGCCCGTCGACCCGGCTCGCGTGGCGATGATGACGGATGCGATCGCCCACAGGGGTCCGGACGGCGAGGGGGTGTGGACCGCGCCCGGCGTCGGCCTCGGGCACCGCCGGCTGTCGATCATCGACGTGGAAGGCAGCCCGCAGCCGATGGCGTCGGCCGACGGCCGCCTCGTCACCGTCTTCAACGGCGAGATCTACAACTACAAGGCGTTGCGCGCCGAGATGGAGGCGCGCGGCTGCGTCTTCCGGACGGACGGCGACACCGAGTGCATCCTCCACGGCTGGCGGCTGTGGGGGCCGGATTGCGTGCGCCGCTTCACCGGCATGTTCGCCTTCGCGCTCTACGACCAAGCCGAGCAGACGCTGTTCCTCGCGCGCGACCGGCTGGGCGTGAAGCCGCTCTACTTCGCGGAACTCGGCGACGGCACGCTGCTGTTCGGA
Organism: Sphingomonas sp.; assembly: GCF_965200105.1. Taxonomy (GTDB): domain Bacteria; phylum Pseudomonadota; class Alphaproteobacteria; order Sphingomonadales; family Sphingomonadaceae; genus Solisphingomonas. Next base: position 656,954 of record NZ_CBDATN010000002.1, on the reverse strand, counting down.
TCGGAACTCAAGGCGCTGACCGCCCACCCGCGCCTGCGCCGCGAGCCCGACGTCCAGGCAATCGAGGACTATCTCGCCTTCGGTTACGTGCCCGACGACGCCTGCATCGTCGCGGGCGTCCGCAAGCTGCCCGCCGCGCACCACATGACGCTCAGGCGCGGCCGCCCGCTGCCAAGCCCGGTGCGCTATTGGGACGTCGTCTTCTCCGCCGACGCAAAAGGTTCGGCGGCCGATCTCGGCGACGAACTCGTCCAGCGGATGCGGGCCGCCGTGCGCTCGCGCATGGTGGCGGACGTGCCGCTGGGCGCGTTCCTCTCGGGCGGTGTCGACAGCTCGTCGGTGGTGGCGCTGATGGCGGAGGCGAGCCGGCAGGCGGTGGAGACCTGCTCGATCGGCTTCGACGTCGCCGGCCTCGACGAGACGGGTCACGCGCGTGCCATCGCGCAGCGTTTTGCGACCGCGCATCGCGAGCGTACCGTCTCGCCCGACGATTACGGCCTGATCGAGACGCTGGCGGCGGCGTTCGACGAACCCTTCGCCGACGCCTCCGCGCTGCCCACCTACCGCGTGTGTCAACTCGCGCGCGAGCGGGTGACGGTGGCGCTGTCGGGGGACGGGGCGGACGAGGCGCTCGGCGGATACCGCCGACACCGCTTCTTCGAAGCCGAGAACCGCGTCCGGTCGCTGCTGCCGGCCTCTGCGCGCACGCGCGTGCTGGCGCCCGTAGCCGCCGCCTGGCCCAAGGCGGATTGGGCGCCGCGCCGCCTCCGCGCCAAGTCGACGCTGGAGGGCATCGCGCGCACGCCCGAGGAGGCCTATGCCCGCGCCGTCGGCATCACCACGCCCGAGGGCCGCGCCGCGCTCTACACGCCCGACGCGACGCGCTCGCTCGCCGGCTATCGCGCCGAGGAACGATGGGAGCGCGCGATGGCCAAGGCGCCCGCCGCCGACGCGCTCGGCCGCGCGCAATATGTCGATCTCACGCGCTGGCTGCCCGGCGACATCCTGACCAAAGTCGATCGCACCAGCATGGGCGTCGGGCTGGAGGCGCGCGAGCCGCTGCTCGACCACGAGCTGGTCCAGTTCGAGGCGACGCTGCCTTTGTCGATGCGATTGCGGCGCGGCGAGGGCAAGTGGCTGATGAAGCGCGCGATGCGCCGCTACCTGCCCGACGACATCCTTTACCGCCCCAAGATGGGCTTCGTGACTCCAGTCGCCGAGTGGTTTCGCGGGCCGCTGGCGCAAGAGGCGGAGCGTGTCGTGCGCGGCTCCGCGCTCGCCGAGACCGGCTGGTTCGATGCCGCGACGCTGGTCCGTGTCGCCGCCGAGCACCGCGCCGGCCGCGCCGATCACGGCCGCCTGCTGTGGCAGCTCACCATGCTCGACCGATCGCTGAAGCGATTGTTCGGCTACTGATCGGGAGGAGCCGGCCGGCGGCTTGCGCCGACACGGGCCGGGCCACGTAGCCGCCTCGGCATGAGCACCTCCTCCGCTATGGCTGGATGGAGCCGGCGACCTGAACGCCATCGTACACCGCCTCTTCGAACCATAGCCCGTCCGGCGGCGCGTTGAGGCCGAGCGCCGCGCGATCGCGCGCGGCCAGCGCTGCGGCAAGGTCGGCGCTGGCCCAGCGGCCTTGGCCCACCAGCACCAGGCAGCCGACCATCGAGCGGACCTGATGATGGAGGAAGGAGCGTGCCGCCGCGGTCACCTCGATGCGGTCGCCGAGCCGCGCGACATCCAGCCGGTCCAGCGTCTTCAGGGGGCTCGCCGCTTGGCAATGGACCGAGCGGAAGGTGGTGAAGTCGTGCGCGCCGACCAGCGCCTGCGCCGCCTCGTGCATCGCCTGCGCGTCGAGCGGGGGCGCCACTCGCCACGCGAGCCCCGCCTCCCAGGTCAGCGGCGCCCGCCGGCACGCGATGCGATAGCGATAGCGGCGGCCGGTGCAGGAGAAGCGCGCGTGCCAATCGGCGGGCGCCTCCTCGCACGCCAGCACCGCCACCGGTGCGGGCCGCAGCCGCGCGTTCAGCGCCTCCATCAGGCGGAACGGCGCGATCGGCTTCGCCACGTCGACATGCGCGGCCATCGCGACAGCGTGGACGCCGGCGTCGGTGCGGCCCGCGGCGTGAACCGTCGCCCGTTCCTGCGTGACGAGGCGCACCGCCTCCTCCAGCGCGCCCTGCACGCTGACCCCGTGCGCCTGCCGCTGCCAACCCATGAAGGGACGGCCGTCATACTCGATGGTCAGGCGGAAGCGCGTCACGGATGGAGGCGGGTGCCCCTCGGGATAGGGAAGCCGCGCAGCAGATCGGGCGTCGCCATCACCGCGCGACCGGCGCGTCTCACCATCAGCGGTCGGATCGCGCAGCGGCCGCAGGCGATGGTGAGCGCCTCGTCGAGCACGAGGCCGGGTTCGCCCTCCGCATCCTCGCGCACAGCCGCCGCGAGCAGCTGGATTCGCTCTCCGTCATGCTCGAAGAAGGCGCCCGGCGACGGTGCGAAGGCGCGGATGCGGCGTTCCACTTCCTCGGCCGAGGCGCCGAAATCGAGCCGCGCCTCCGCCTTGGCGATCTTGTCGGCGTAGGTGACGCCGCCTTCCGGCTGCGGCAGCGCCGGGAACCCATCAAGCCGGCCGAGCACCTCCACCATTAGCGCCGCGCCGAGCTGTGCGAGCTCGGCGGTGAGCGCGCCCGCCGTCTTGCCGTTGACGCGCGCCTCGGCCCTGGCGAGCATCGGCCCGGTGTCGAGCCCCCGCTCCATCGCCATGATCGTCACGCCGGTCATGACGTCGCCGGCGAGGATCGCGCGCTGCACCGGCGCCGCCCCACGCCAGCGCGGCAGCAGCGACGCGTGGACGTTGAAGCAGCCGAGGCGCGGCGCCGCCAGCACCGGCACTGGGAGGATCAGCCCGTAGGCGGCGACCACCGCCGCGTCGAGCCCGAGCGCCGCGAACGCCGCGCGGTCGCCCTCGTCGCGCAGCGTCGCGGGGTGGCGGACGGGTAGGCCGAGATCGAGCGCGCGGAGCTGGACCGCGCCCGGCCGCGCCGCCTTGCCCCGCCCGGCGGGGCGGGGCGGCTGCGTATAGACGCAGGCGATGTCGTGGCCGGCGGCATGGAGCGCGTCGAGCGTCGGCACCGCGAAATCGGGCGTGCCCATGAAGGCTACCCTCACGCGCGCGCCTCCCGCCTTGGCAATGGGCCTGTCGGGGCCATATCGTTGATGGCCATGGCATCCCCCGAGATCGACGCGCTCGCCGACGCGCTGGCTAGGCTCCCCGGCCTGGGCCCGCGATCGGCGCGGCGTGCGGTGCTGCACCTCATCAAGCGCCGCGAGACGACGCTCGTCCCCCTGCTCCGCGCGCTGGAGGCGGTGAGCGAGAAGCTCAGCCTGTGCCACATCTGCGGCAATGTCGACACCGTCGATCCGTGCGGCGTGTGCGCCGATCCGCGCCGCGACGCGAAGTCGCTGTGCGTGGTGGAGGAGGTGGCCGATCTCTGGGCGCTCGATCGCACGCGGCTGTTCCCCGGGCGCTTCCACGTGCTGGGCGGCCGGCTGTCCGCGCTCGACGGGGTGCGGCCCGAGGATCTGACGATCGATCGGCTGGTCGCGCGTGTCGGCGACGGCGGCATCGACGAGATCGTGCTCGCCACCAACGCCACGCTGGAGGGGCAGACCACCGCCCATTATATCGCCGAGCGGCTGGAGGCGATGCCGGTGCGCGTCACCCGCCTCGCGCACGGCCTGCCGGTCGGCGGCGAGCTCGACTATCTCGACGAGGGCACGCTCGCCCAGGCGCTGCGCGCGCGGCGGCCGATCGAGTGAGTCGCCTTGACGGGGCAGGGCGCCGACCATAGCTCCCGGACATGGCCGTCCTGCCGATCATCGAGATCCCCGATCCGCGCCTTCGCAAGGTGTCCGAACCCGTCGGCGCGTTCGACACCGAACTGAAGCGGCTGATCGCCGACATGTTCGAGACCATGTACGACGCGCCTGGCATCGGCCTCGCCGCGATCCAGGTCGGCGTGCCCAAGCGCCTGCTGGTGATCGACCTTCAGGAGGAGGGCGAGGGCGTGCGCAACCCGCGCGTCTACGTGAACCCGCTGTTCTCCGAACCCTCGGACGAGATGTCGGTCTACAACGAGGGCTGCCTGTCGATCCCCGAGCAATATGCCGAGGTGAGCCGCCCCGCCTCGATCCGCTTGCGGTGGCAGGACGCGGACGGCGCCGAGCATGACGAGCGGGTCGACGGCCTGCTCGCCACCTGCCTCCAGCACGAGAACGACCATCTGGAGGGTATCGTCTTCACCGATCACCTCTCCCGCATGAAGCGGGACATGGTGCTGAAGAAGCTGGAGAAACAGCGCAAGCTCAACAAGGCGGCGTAACGCCGGGCCTCGTCAACCGAGTGCCGCCGCGCCGAAGGCGTGCGGGAGCAGCGACGACGAGGAGAAGCGCGCGATCGTGCCGCCGTCCGGCGTCGCGCAGATTACCGCGACCTCGCTGCCGCCGACGCTCGCGGCTTCCGCGATCACCTGTCGGCAGCGGCCGCACGGCGTCAGCGGCTCCTCGCCCGTGCCGCCCGCCACCGCGATCGCGACGATGTCGGCCATGCGGCCGGCGGCGGCGGCCACGGCGATCGCCACCGTCTCGGCGCAGAGCGAGAGCCCGTAGCTGGCATTCTCGACATTGACGCCGCGCATGATCCTGCCGTCTCGCAGCAGCACCGCGGCGCCGACCGGGAAGCGTGAGTAGGGGGCGTAGGCATCGGCGGCGGCGGCGCGTGCCGCTGCGATCAGCGCCGCTTCGTCCGCGACGGGGACGCCGCCTCGCTCGTGCGATCCGCTCATGGCCGGTTGTGGAGAGAGCAGATCAGCGTGAACAGGCGGCGCGCGGTGTCGAAATCGATGTCGGCCTTGCCGTCCAGCCGATCGACCAACATCTGCGCGGCATCGTTGTGGAGGCCGCGCCTGGCCATGTCGATCGTCTCGATCTGCTGCGGCGTCTGCTGGCGCACCGCCTGGTAGTAGCTGTCGCAGATCGCGAAATACTCGCGGATAGCGCGGCGGAAGCGCATCATGCCGAGCACCAGCGTCTCGATGGCGGCACCGTCCTCGCGCGCGATCTCGATGCCCAGCCGCCCCTCCTCGACGCGCAGCGCCACGCGATAGGGGCCGTCGTAGCCGTCCTGCGCCGGGCGGCAGGGATGAAAGCTGTTCTCCTCCAGCAGGTCCTGCAGCGCGACGCGGCGTTCCTGCTCGACGTCGGCGTTGCGCGCCACGATCGTCCGCTCGTCGAGCGTGATGCCGATGATGCGATGGTCCCCCACGCGTGCGGCTTACCGGCTGGCGACAGGGTTGGCGAGTGGTGCCCGTTATCCACAGCCCCGCCGGTTGAGTGCGGCCGCGCGCCGCGCGACAAGGCGGGCATGGCCGAACCCATCCGACTCGTCCCGCCGCCGCCGACCGGCGAGGAGCCGCCCGCGCTGCCGCACAATATCGAGGCGGAGGCGGCGCTGCTCGGCGCGCTGATGATCGACAACCGGCTCGCCGAGGACGTGCAGCTGCGCCTGCGCCCCGAGCATTTCTTCGAGCCGCTGCACGGCCGCATCTACGAGCAGATCCTGCGCGTGGTGGATCGCAACATGATCGCCAACCCGGTGACGCTGCGCCCGCTGTTCGACGCCGACGAGGCGATGAAGGAGCTGGGCGGGCCGGCCTATCTCGCGCAGCTCACCGGATCGGGCGCGGCGCTGATCGGCGCGCGCGACTTCGCGACGCAGATCTACGATCTCGCGCTGCTCCGCGCGCTGGTCGGCGTCGGGCGCGAGATGGTCGAGGGCGCGATGGACACTTCACAGGAGGTAGATCCCAAGGCGCAGATCGAGCAGGCGGAGGTGGCGCTTTATCGCGTAGCGGAGGAGGGGGGCGAGCAGGGCTCGGTCAAGAGCTTCACCCAGGCCGCGACGCTGGCGGTGAAGGCGGTGGAGCGCGCGCTCAACAGCGGCGGCCACGTCTCGGGCATCACCACCGGCTTCGACACGCTCAACGCCAAGATGGGCGGGCTCCACCGCTCGGACCTCGTTATCCTCGCGGGGCGGCCGGGCATGGGCAAGACCTCGCTCGCCACCAACCTCGCCTTCAACGCGGCGATGCGGAAGGTGCGCGACAAGGAGGACGGCATCCCCGACGACAAGTCGATCGGGGCGGCCTGCGCCTTCTTCTCGCTGGAGATGTCGGCGGACCAGCTCGCCACCCGCATCCTCGCCGAGCAATCGGAAATCTCGGGCGAGAAGCTGCGCAAGGGCGAGATCAGCCAGCATGATTTCCGCAGCCTCGCGCGGGCGGCGGCCGATCTGGAGACGCTGCCGCTCTACATCGACGACACGCCGGGATTGACGATCGCGGCGCTACGCACCCGCGCGCGGCGGCTGAAGCGGCAGCGCGGCATCGACCTCGTGATCGTCGATTATCTCCAGCTTCTCTCCGGCTCCGGACGGGCGGGGGAGAATAATCGCGTGCAGGAAATTTCCGAGATCAGCCGGGGCCTGAAGCAGCTCGCCAAGGAACTCTCCGTGCCGGTGGTCGCGCTCTCCCAGCTCTCGCGTCAGGTCGAGAGCCGCGAGAACAAGCGCCCGATCCTGTCGGACCTGCGCGAGTCGGGCTCGATCGAGCAGGACGCGGACATCGTGCTGTTCGTCTATCGTGAGGAATATTACGTCAATTTCCAGAAGCCCACCGAGCCCGGCGCGTCCGCCGGCGCGATGGACCCGGAGGTGATCGCCTTCGAGGAGTGGATGCGCCAGATGGAGAAGGTGCACGGCATCGCCGAAGTGGTGGTCGCCAAGCAGCGCCACGGATCGACCGGCACCATCCCGCTCAAATTCGACGCGCGGATCACCAAGTTCAGCGATCTCGCCGAGGGCAGCGGCTACCGCGTGGAGGACCGCGAGTAGCTCAGGCCGGCGTGAAACGCATCGCGACGCCGTTCATGCAATAGCGCAGCCCCGTCGGCTTCGGGCCATCGTCGAAGACGTGGCCGAGATGCCCCGCGCAGCGCGCGCAGTGGACCTCGGTGCGCTCCTCGCCCAGCGTCGCGTCCTTGCGCTCGCCGATCGCGTTCGGGAGATGATCGTAGAAGCTCGGCCAGCCGGTGCCGCTGTCGAATTTGGTCCGTGATGCGTAGAGCGGCAGCCCGCAACCGGCGCAGGCGAAGGTGCCGCCGCGATGCTCGTCGTTGAGCGGGCTGGAGAAGGGCCGCTCCGTGTCGGCCTGGCGGAGCACGCGATAGGCGTCCGGCCGGAGCCGCTTGCGCCACTCGGCGTCGCTCAGCTTCAGCGAGGCGGGCGTCGCGGCCACGGCGGCGGCGCCATCGCCACCGAGCGCGAGCTTGACGGTGACGGCGAGCGCCGCGGCGCCGAGGCCGAGCGCGACGGCCTCGCGGCGGGTGAGGAGATGGTGGAGCGACATGGGCGACAAGATGGGCGTGCGGCGCGTCGGCCGCAAGCGGAGTCAGCCGGCGCGGTACATCGTCGCCAGCGCCACGTAATTGTCCGCCGAGGCGGCGATGTTGGCGGTCTCCGCCGCCGTCATGGCGCGCATCCGCCGGGCCGGCGATCCGCCCCACAGCTCGCCCGCCGGGACGACCTTGCCCGGCGTCACCAGCGCGCCCGCCGCGACCATCGCGCCCGAGCGCACCTCCACGCCGTCGAGCAGCGTCGCGCCCATGCCGATAAAGGCACCGTCCTCAATCGTGCAGCCGTGCAAGATCGCGCCGTGTCCCACCGTGATGCCCGCTCCGATCCTCACCGGGCCCCCGCCGGTGGAGCCGTGGACGATCGTGCCGTCCTGAAGGTTGGTGCGCTCACCGACGTGGATCGGCTGGACGTCGCCACGCAGCACGCAGCCGAACCAGATGCTCGCGTGAGCGGCGACCATGACCCGGCCGATCAGACGCGCGCTATCCGCCGCCCAGGCTCCGGGATCGACGCTGGGCCCGTGGCCGTTGAACGGCATGAGGGTCATGGACCGGTCTCCCTGCAAGTTCATCGGCGGCGAAGCGGCGGCTGAAGGTGATGGCCGACGACGAGGTCGCGGTGATGACGGGGTAGGCCGCCGCGACCTCCGCCGGCGTTGGGCCGCCAGGGTGTCACGCCGTCACGGTCAGGTGCGGCTCCCGCGCCGCATAGGTGCAGGTCGCACGGGCGGTTGGTCTTGCCGCCGATATAGGACGGCTCCGCGCTCATGCGAGACAGGAGTCGAGGCCTGCGCGGTGCACCGTCGGAGCGCGTGCGGCGATGCGGTTGCCGTAGCGGCGGACATAGCCCGCCGGCGACACCGCGCCACGCGACTTGGGCAGCGGGAACACGGCTGCCATGCGCGCCGCCTCGCCCGGCGTGATTCGGTTGGCGCCATGGTGGAAGTAGCGTTCCGCACCCGCTTCCACGCCATAGGTGCCAATGCCCGTCTCGATGACGTTCAGGTACATCTCCATGATCCGGCGCTTGCCCCAGAGGAGCTCGATCAGCGCGGTGAACCACGCCTCGAACGCCTTGCGGACGTACGAACGTCCCTGCCACAGGAAGACGTTCTTGGCGGTCTGCTGGCTGATCGTGGAGCCGCCGCGCAGCCGGCGGCCGCGCTGGTTGGCGGCGAAGGCGGCGCGCATCGAGTCGATGTCGAAGCCGTGATGGCGGCAGAAGCCGGCATCCTCGGCGGCGATCGCCGCACGCGGCATGGCGGGTGCGACGGCGGAGAGCGGCACCCAGGATTTGGCGATGCCGCGCCCGTCGGCGGCGTTGGCGAGCATCGTGATCGTGACCGGCGGCGGCACGAAGCGATACGCCGCGACCCACAGGACCGAGACCAGGACGAAGCCGAGCAGGAGGCGGGCCGACCAGCGCAGAAGCCGGCGGAGCAAGGAGGGGCGCGTCCGATCCATTCCGACGCCGTCTAGGACAGGTCGCGCGCCGGTTGAAGCCGCGAGCCCCGCCTCCTTCCGAGGAGGCGGGGCCCAACCGGAGGACGGCGTCAGCCGATCTGCTGCGTCTCGGCGCCGCTGTCCGCCCGCGCCGGGCCGAGCACCGGCTTCTCGCCAAGCGGCTTGTTCTGGAAGACGGTGAACTCGCCCTTCCCGTCGAGCGTCGAGCCCGACGTCCAGCGTCCCTCGGGCACGGACCCGTCGACGGCGGTGGCGTAGAAGTTGTAGTTGTTCTCCTGGTCTTCCTGCTCCTGCGGAAAGCTGTTCGGGATCGGCAAGGTGCCCTCCTGTCCGCCGAGTTCCTCCAGCACCGCCAGCCATTGCTGCTGGTGCATCGTATCGCGCGCGATCATGTAGTGGAGCATCTTCTTCATGCCGTCGTCATGCGCCGCGTTGAACAGCCGAACGGCGAGCACGCGCCCCGTGCTCTCGGCGGCGACGTTGGCATACATGTCGGCGGCGATGTTTCCGCTGGCGTAGATGTGGCTCATGTTGAACGGCACGCCGTCCGAGTCCACGGGCATGGCGGCCAGCCCGGCCGAGAGCAGGTTCTTGTGGATCATTCCCTCGATCGCGTGACGTCCGTTGCCGCCGCCCATCACCGCACCGACGATCCCGTCGGCGGCACCTTCCTCCTGGAGAGACGTGGGCGCCTTGTCGAGGTTGAGCGCGACGGCGGTCGCGAGCATCTCGATATGGCCGATCTCCTCGGTCGCGGTGTGGAGCAGCATGTCGCGATACTTCGTGGTCGGCGCGCGATTGCCCCAGGCCTGGAAGAAATACTGCATGCAGACGCGGATCTCGCCTTCCACGCCGCCGATCGCCTGCTGGAGCATGGTCGCGTAAACCGGGTCGGGCTTGTCCACGGTGACCGGATACTGCAGCCGGCTGTCATGATAGTACATCTTCGCTCTCCGCCATCAGGTGATGCCGCGTGAACGGGCGGCGCGAGCGAAAGTCGTTACAGGGCAGACGAGATGTTCCTAAAACGTGACATCAGGAAATGGCGGCAATCATTTATAATCTATGTTGTTCTTAAGTGGCAGACGCGTCGCCGGCCAGACTGTGCCGCGCTGCTTAGTCCTTGAGGCAGCGCTTCTTCAGCCGGCCCTTGCCGTCGAAGCAGTCCGGCGCATAGCCGGGGACCACGGCGCTCGCCATTTGGACGTGCGAGGTGTAGATGAGATCGCCCACCGGGGTGAGGCTGTTGCGCATCTCGCGCAGGCGATTGCGGGCCAAGTCGGCAAGGCTGCCCTTACGCGTCATCAATGCTCCCTCGCCGACGTTCGACGCCGTCTGGCAGAAGCCGATCTGCGCGTTAAGCGTGGAGAAGCTGTTGTAGGTGCGCGTGGTATACTGGTCGAACGCCGCGCCGACGGCGGCGACGCTGGTGCCCTTCGGCGCCATGCGCTTGAAGTAGGCGCCGAGCGTCTTGTAATCCTCGTTGAGTTCCTTGGCGTGGTGCGTCAGGAAGCCATTATAGTTCGGCACAGTCATCAGCGACGGCGCGAACTGGCACTGGAGCGCCGCGACGTTGAGGCCGGCGCGCAGCGTCCAGACGATGTTGGCGCGCTTCTCCGCGTCGGTCGCACCGGGCAGCGGGATAACGACGGTGGCTTCGTCGCCGGTGACGGGCGCGCCCGCGAAGTTGGGGGATTGCCAGAAGAGCTGGGCGCCCGCCGGGGTCGATCCGACGACAGCGCTCCCAAGAACCACCGCCAGCGCCACGAACCGCTGGCCATCCGCACGCACCATCACACATCCCCTCGACGCCGGTCACGCGGATCCGTCCGCCTGTCTGCCCGGAGCCGAGCGCCATTAACCATATTCCGGCGCGCTTCCAAGCGACGCTTCGACCCGCCGCCCATCCAGCCGCCGTGAAGAAGGAGCGAGGTGGCGTGCACGGCAAAAGGGCCGCCCGGTCGCCCGGACGGCCCTCACGATCCCTGACGGGGTCGCGATACTTACATCGCGTTACCGCCACCCATGGCGTTGCCGCCACCCATGGCGTTGCCCGCCATCATGTCGTTGCCGCCCATCATGGCGTTGTCGGTGGCCATGTTGCCGCCCATGTCGGTGGCGGAGGCGTCGTTGGTCATGCCGGCCGACGAATCCATCGTGTTCATGTCGGTCATGTTGGTGTCGGCGGTGGTGTTGGTGTCGTCATGCTTCGAGCAGGCGGCGATCGAGAAGGCCGCGCCGGCGATCATGGCACCCATGGTGATCTTCGAGACGATGTTGCGCATAATGGTAAACTCCCTAGCAGAGGAATGGGCCCCGTTCGGGTGTTCCCATCGGCGCGGACCTTAGACTTCGCCGCATCCAACCTCAAGCGGTTGCGGAGCCGACCGAAAGCTCGGCCAGAAAAGCCCGGAAACCTTGTTCGAGCACGGCATCGAAACCCTGCAACGTCGTCGCGGTTCCCATGGCTGCGAGACTCGTCACCGCATAATCGGCGAGGCCGCAAGGCACGATTCCCGAGAAGTGCGCCAGATCGGGGGCGACGTTCACCGAAAAGCCGTGGAACGTCACCCAGCGCCGCACGCGCACGCCGATCGCGCCGATCTTGGCCTCGCGCCCGCCTGGGTCGTCGGTCCAGATGCCGATGCGGCCTTCGGCGGTGCGCGCGGGCGTGCCGAGCCTCGCCAGCGTCGCGATCAGCCAGCGTTCGAGCGAGTGCACGTAGCGGCGCACGTCACGCCCCCGCGCCGCGAGATCGAGCATGACGTAGCCGACGCGCTGGCCTGGCCCGTGATAGGTGTAGCGGCCGCCGCGCCCCGCCACGAACACCGGGAAGCGATCGGGAGCGGTGAGTTCGGCGGGCGCCGCGCTGGTGCCGGCGGTGTAGAGCGGCGGATGCTCGACCAGCCAGACGAGCTCGGGCGCGGTGCCCTCGCGGATGGCCTCGGCACGGGCTTCCATCGCCGCCAGCGTCTCGGGGTAGGGGGCGAGGCCGGGCTCCACCCGCCACTCGATCGCGTGCGCGTCCATCACCGTAGAGATGGCGCCGGCGGCGGGGTGGATCAAGCCGGCTCGACGGCGGCCGCCCCCGTGCTACAGGCGCGAGGATGCACGACAGGATCTCGCTCGGCGCGTTGTGGGAGGAGACCGCCGCCTTCGTTCGCGCGGAAGCGCAGCTCCTCCTGCCGGTGGCGTTCACGGGGTTCGGCCTACCGCCCATCCTGATGGAGCTCGCCATGCCCGATCCGGCTATGTTGGGCGCACAGCTGGTGGTGGGACCGTGGATGTGGGGCTTCATCCCCTACGCGCTCGTCAATATCGTCGCGTCGGTCTCCGTGTCCGCCTTGGCGCTGCGGCCGGGTGTCAGCGTGCGCGAGGCGATCGGCGGCGGCCTGCGCGCGCTGCCCGTCGGCGTCCTCCTCGTCCTGCTCGGGCTGGGCGCGCTCGCCGGGCTGACGGTGGTGGCCTCGGTGGCGGCGGGCGTCGAGCAGTCGGTCGGCGGCCGCCCCGGGCCGGTGTTCGTGCTGGCGCTGCTCGGCTGCTTCGTGGCGGTGATCGCGACGGCGGTGCGCGTGCTGCCGCTGTGGGCGGTGCTGGCGCAGGGCAGCCGGCGGCCGCTCCCGACGCTGGCGCGCGCGCTCGCGCTCACGAAGCGCGCCTATCTCCTGCTCCTGTTGCTGCGCGTGGTGGCGTGGTTGGCGCAGGTGCTCACCATGTTCGTGCTGCTGATGCCCATCGCGGTGGTGCTGAGCCTGATCGGCTGGGCGACCGGCGCGCGCCACGTGGCCGAGGCGTTGACTCTGGTGTCCGGCGGGGCGGTCGTCGCCGTCGTGATGATGGTGTGGACGGTCTACGTCGCGCGGCTGACGCGGCGGCTGGAATCCTCGATCAGCGGGACGTGAGGCGCGGCGTCGCGCGGCAGCACGCCGGCCAGGCGCGGATCGGCGAAGCTCTCCACCGCGCGGGCGTAGGGCCGGAAGCCGGACGCCACGTAGAAGCCAAGTGCGTGGGGATGATCGAGCGTGCAGGTGTGCACCCACATCCGCTCGACGCCGGCGCGCCAGCCGAGCGCCAGCGCGTGGGCCATCAGCCAGCGGCCGACGCCGCGCCCGGTGAGTTCGGGCACCAGGCCGAAGAAGGAGAGTTCGCACGCGTTCGCCTCACGGAAGTCGAGCTCCAGCATGCCGAGCTCGACGCCCGCCGCGTCGACGACGGCGTGGAGCTCGACCGCGGGATCGTCGAGGATCGCGGCCAGCGCATCGTCCGCCATGACCAGCCGCGAGAACCACAGCCACGGTGCGCCCACCCGCCGGAACAGCGCCCGATAGCGCGCCGGCGCGGGCGCACGCCAGTGATCGAGACGAAAGGGGGAGGCGGGCAGCGGACGCGGCCGGGGCCGCTCGCGCATCTCCAGCGCGGTCACGATCGTGGCGACTTCGCCCGGCTCGACGCGGGTCAGCGGCACGCGCTCACTCCCAGATCGCGCGGGGCGGCAGGCTCATCAGGATGGCGTCGATGTTGCCGCCGGTCTTGAGCCCGAACAAGGTTCCACGGTCGTGGACGAGGTTGAACTCGGCATAGCGGCCGCGCCAGGCCAGCATCCGCCGCTCGTCCTCGGGCGTGAACGGCGTCGCCAGCCTCCGCCGCACGATCTCCGGGTAGATGGCCAGGAACGCCTCGCCCACCGCGCGGGTGAAGGCGAAGGCGGGTTGGAACGCGTCGCCGTCGGCGGGCAGGTGGTCGTAGAAGATGCCGCCCGCGCCGCGCGGCACGCCGCGGTGGGGGATGAAGAAATACTCCTCCGCCCATTCCGAGAAGCGCGGATAGTCGCCGACCGGCGCGTGCGCGTCGCACGCCCGGCGCAAGGCGGCGTGGAAGTCGGCGGTATCCGCGGCATAGGGCAGCGGCGGGTTGAGGTCCGCGCCGCCGCCGAACCAGCGTTTGGTGGTCGAGAGGAAGCGCGTGTTCATGTGGACGGCGGGCGCGTGCGGGTTCGCCATGTGCGCGACGAGGCTGATGCCCGTCGCGGTGAAGCGCGGATCCTCGCCCGCGCCGTGGATGGTGCGGGCGAAATCGCCTTCGAGCGTGCCGCCGACGGTGGAGACGTTGACGCCGACTTTCTCGAACACGGAACCCTTCATCAGCCCGCGTGTCCCGCCGCCGCCGGGCACGCCGGAGGGATCGATGCGCTGCCACGGCGTGTAGCCGAACACGGCATCCGAGCCGTTCTCGCGCTCGATAGCCTCGAATGCGGCGCAGATGCGGTCGCGCAAGCCCTCGAACCAGGCGCGCGCGGCCCGTGTCTCCTCGTCGACGCCGTCCATGAGCGAAGGCCGCTAGGCCAGGGCGGGGCCGCGATGCAAGCCGCTCGCATCCGCGGCAAAATGACGGTTGGCAAATGCTCCGGGCGGACGCTATCAGGCCTCCCGCGCGTCCCGGGCAGGCACCGGGGGGGCGCCCGCCCGTGGGGGGCGTCGGGGCACTACCGTCGTCACCTTTCACCGGGCGCATGTTGAACGGCCGAGGGCTTCTGGATGGCGACGCTTGAGACTGTGGACGATCCCAACCAGCACCCGCCCGTCATCGGCGGCGACGAGGAGGGGCAGGGCGTCCGCCGTCGCGATTTCCTCAACATCGCGGCGGTGAGCTTCGCGGGCGTCGGCGCGGCCGCCGTCGTGATCCCGCTCGTCAACCAGATGAATCCCTCCGCCGACGTGCTCGCGCTCGCCTCGGTCGAGGTCGACATCTCCAAGGTTCAGCCGGGGCAGGGTATCAAGCTCTCCTGGCGCAAGCAGCCGGTGTTCGTGCGCAATCTCACCCCCAAGGAGGTGCAGGAGGCGAACGCGGTCCAGGTGTCGTCGCTGCGCGATCCGCAGACGCTGGCTGACCGCACCAAGCCCGGCAAGCAGAACTGGCTGGTCACGCTGGGCGTTTGCACGCACCTGGGTTGCGTGCCGCTGGGCATCGCCGAGGGCGAGAATCGCGGGCCCTATGGCGGCTATTTCTGCCCGTGCCACGGCTCGATGTACGATACCGCCGCGCGCATTCGGCAGGGGCCGGCGCCGAAAAACCTCGTTGTCCCCGAATACGCCTTCAAGTCCGCCACCACGATCCAGATCGGTTGAGGTTTAAGCGATGAGTTTCCCCTGGGCCGAGCATTATCAGCCGAAGCAGCCGCTGATGCGGTGGCTGGACGAGAAGCTGCCGATCCCGCGCCTCGTCTACAACGCGGTGGGCGTCGGCTATCCGGTGCCGCGCAACCTCAACTATTTCTGGAACTTCGGCATCCTCGCAGGCGCCGCGCTCGGCATCCAGATCATTACCGGCATCGTGCTGGCCATGCACTATGCCGCCAATGCCACCGTCGCGTTCGAGAGCGTCGAGCACATCATGCGCGACGTCAATCAGGGCTGGCTGCTCCGCTACGCCCACGCCAACGGTGCGAGCTTCTTCTTCATCGTCGTCTACATCCACATCTTCCGTGGTCTGTACTACGGATCCTACAAGGCGCCGCGCGAGATGGTGTGGCTGCTCGGCGTCGTCATCTTCCTGCTGATGATGGCCACCGCCTTCATGGGCTATGTGCTGCCATGGGGCCAGATGAGCTTCTGGGGCGCGCAGGTCATCACCGGCTTTTTCTCGGCCATCCCGCTGATCGGCGAGCCGCTGCGCGAGTTGCTGCTCGGCGGCTACGCGCCGGACAATGATGCCCTCAATCGCTTCTTCTCGCTGCACTATCTCCTGCCGTTCGTAACCGCGGCGGTGATCGTGCTGCACATTTGGGCGCTGCACATCCCAGGCTCCAACAACCCGGCGGGCATCGACGTGAAGGGGCCGGCGGACACTGTGCCCTTCCATCCTTACTATACCGCGAAGGACGGGTTCGGGCTGGGCGTGTTCCTGACGCTCTACGCGATCGTCATGTTCTTCGCGCCCAACCTGCTCGGCCACCCGGACAACTACATCCCGGCCAACCCGCTATCGACGCCGGCGCACATCGTGCCGGAATGGTACTTCCTGCCCTTTTACGCGATCCTCAAGGCGTTCACGCTCAACTTCCTGTGGATACCGGCGAAGCTGTGGGGCGTGATGGCGATGTTCGGATCGATCCTGCTGCTGTTCTTCCTGCCGTGGATCGATCGCTCGCCGGTGCGCTCCACCAACTATCGTCCGCTCTACCGCTGGTTCTTCTGGGCGCTGGTGGTGGACGTGCTGTTGCTCGGCTATCTCGGTCAGGCGCATCCCAGCAACGCGACGGTGCTGCTGAGCCAGCTCTGCGCTGGCTATTACTTCGCGCACTTTCTCATCATCCTGCCGCTCGTCTCGCACTTCGAGACGCCGCTGCCGCTGCCCAACTCGATCTCCGAGTCTGTGCTGCACGGCGAGAAGGCAGAGTCCGCGCCGTACGGCCTCGCAGCCGCCTGAGCCTCCGGGGGACTTACCAGACATGCTCCGCTTCTTCGGCCCGCTCATCGCGCCCATCATCGGCCTGGCCTTCGTGACGGCGCTGCTGTGCGCGATCCTCTTTACGCCGCATGAGGCGGAGCAGACGCTCGTCACCGCCAGCGTCCACGACGGCGGCTATCACCTCGAGCCGCGTGAGATCCACTACAGCTTCGATGGCCCCTTCGGCCGCTACGACAACGAGCAGCTCCAGCGCGGCTTCCAGGTCTACAAGGAGGTCTGCTCGGCCTGCCACTCGATGGAGCGCGTGGCGTTCAAGGATCTGGAGCAGATCGGGTTCACCAAGCCCGAGGTGAAGGCACTCGCCAAGGGCTGGGCCACCGAGCAGCCGTCGGTGAACCCCGACACCGGCGAGCCGGCGGGGCGCAAGTCGCTGCCGTCGGATTTCATCCCCGGTCCCTACGCCAACGAGACCGCCGCCCGCGCCGCCAACAACAACGCGTTGCCGCCGGACATGAGCCTGCTCGCCAAGGCGCGCGAGGGCGGCCCCGCCTACATCCACTCGCTGGTGACGGGCTATCGGCCGGTGCCCGCAGACATCAAGAAGAAGTTCCCGGACTTCACGGTGCCCACGGGCCTGCACTACAACCCCTATTTCGCGAACCTCAACATCGCGATGCCGCCGCCGCTCGCCGCCGACGGACAGGTGACCTACGCCGATGGCACGAAGGCGACGATCGACCAGATGGCGACCGACGTTTCCGCCTTCCTGATGTGGGCGGCCGAACCCAAGCTCGACAACCGCAAGCGCACGGGATCGGCGGTGGTCGTCTACCTGCTGCTCGCCACCGCGCTCGCCTACATGGCGTATCGCAACATCTGGGCGGGCAAGAAGCACTGAGCGGCGACGCTCCGGCGGCACCGGGCGCGGCGGGGGGCGTGGACCTCGCCGCGCTGATCCGCACCATCCCGGACTTTCCCAAGCCGGGCATCCAGTTCCGCGACGTCACCACGCTGCTGCTCGATCCGCACGGCTTCGGGCAGACGGTGGCGCGCCTCTCGGCGCAGGCGCCGGCCGGCATCGACCTCGTGGCGGGGATCGAGGCGCGCGGCTTCGTCTTCGCCAGCGCGATCGCGCGCGAGCTCGGGCGCGGGCTGCTGCTGATCCGCAAGGACGGCAAGCTGCCGGGCGCGACCGTCGGTGTCGACTACGCGCTCGAATATGGCACCGACCGGATCGAGATGCACGCCGACGCGTGCGTGCCCGGCCAGCGCGTGTGGCTGATCGACGACCTCATCGCCACCGGCGGCACCGCCAGCGCCGCCGTCCGCCTGATCCGCGAAGCGGGCGGCGTGGTGGCGGGCGCGGGCTTCGTCATCGATCTGTCCGATCTCGGCGGTGCCGCGCGGCTCTTGAACGACGGCGTGCCCGTCGCGACGCTCGTGGCGTTCGCCGGGTACTGAGCGCCACGCGGGCGACCTCGCGTCAGGCTTCGTCGCGCGTTCGATAGAGGACGATCGGCTCCTGCACCATCACCGGCTCGTCATGCTGGTTGAGGACGGTGAGCCGCGAGCGGACCGAACCGGTGCCGGGCCGCTTCGATGACCGCCGCACCTCCAGCACCTCCGTCTCGCACCGCAGCGTGTCGCCGGGATGCACGGGCTTCACCCAGCGCAGAGTGTCGATGCCGACCGCGCCCAGGCTGCCCGCGCCGTCGGGATCGCGGGCGCGGCCTTCTTCCACCACCATCGCCATCGCCATGGCGCAGGTGTGCCAGCCGCTCGCCGCCAGTCGGCCGAAGTGGGTCGCTGCGGCGGCGTCGTCATCGAGATGGAAGGGTTGCGGATCATAGGCCCGTGCGAACGCCACCACCTCCTCGCGCGACACGTCGTAGCGCCCGAACGCCACGCGATCGCCCACCGCGAAATCTTCCAGCCACGGCATTTCCGTCTCCTCGCGACACAATCGGTGCAACGCGCAAACGGGCCCCGCGGAACCGGGCGGGCGCTTCCCTGTTCGTTACAGCTTCACAACGAGGAGCATGGCGGTGGCCGATATTCACACCAGCGACATTCCGGACGGCACGCACACCACGGTAATCGAGAAGAGCGGCGGCGGCACCGCGCTGATCGCGATCGTGCTGCTGATCGCGGTGCTGATCGGCGGCTACTACCTGTTCTCGACGATGGGCGCGACCAATTCGAAGAACAACGCCGTCGCCGGCGCGGCCAAGAGCGTCGGA
The DNA here is from genome assembly GCF_965200105.1 of Sphingomonas sp. Classification (GTDB taxonomy): domain Bacteria; phylum Pseudomonadota; class Alphaproteobacteria; order Sphingomonadales; family Sphingomonadaceae; genus Solisphingomonas. The sequence goes on along the minus strand of NZ_CBDATN010000002.1, from coordinate 638,370 downwards.
TCGGCCGCTGACAAGGTGGGCGACGCGGCCGGCGGATCGGGCAAGTAAGGCATCCGTTCGGAGGCGCTGCCCGGCGCGGCGCCTCCCATCCGCGGCCCTCTCGGGACTGGGAGAGGCCGGCGGTCAGACGTTGAAGCGGAACAGCATCACGTCGCCGTCCTGAACCCCATAGTCCTTGCCTTCGGAGCGGAGCCTGCCGGCCTCGCGCGCGCCGGCCTCGCCGCGGCAGGCGACGTAATCGTCGTAGCCGATGGTCTCCGCGCGAATGAAGCCGCGCTCAAAATCCGAGTGGATGGCGCCCGCCGCCTGGGGAGCGCGCGCGCCGCTGGGAATGGTCCAGGCGCGCGTCTCCTTCGGCCCGCAGGTGAAGAATGTGATGAGGTCGAGCAGCGCATAGCCGGCGCGGACCACGCGGGCGAGGCCGGTCTCGGCGAGGCCGAGATCCGATAGGAATTCGGCGCGCTCGTCGGGCGTCATGGTCGCGATCTCGGCCTCGATCGCGGCCGACACGACCACCGCCTGCGCGCCCTCCGCTGCGGCCCTCTCGAACACGCGCGCGGATTGCGTGTTGCCCGCCGCCGCCGAGCCCTCCTCGACGTTGCAGACGTAGAGCACGGGCTTGCCGGTGAGTAGCTGCGCCTGCTCGAACAGCCGCGCCGCCTCCGGATCGATGGGGCGGCCGAGCCGCGCGGGCTTCCCCTCGCGCAGCAGGTCGAGAACCGGAGCGAGGACGGCCGCCTGCGCCTTTGCTTCCTTGTCGCCGCCGGTGCCCTTCTTGAGGAGCGCGGGCACGCGGCGCTCCAGGCTGTCGAGATCGGCGAGCATCAGCTCGGTCTCCACCGTCTCGGCGTCGGCGATCGGATCGATGCGGCCCTCGACGTGCGTCACGTCGTCATCCTCGAAGCAGCGCAGCACGTGGACGATCGCGTCGACCTCGCGGATGTTGGCGAGGAACTGGTTCCCGAGGCCCTCGCCCTTGGACGCGCCGCGCACCAGCCCGGCGATATCGACGAAGCCGAGCTGCGTCTCGATGGTCTTGGCCGATCCGGCGATCTCGGCCAGCGCCTGAACGCGCGGGTCCGGCACCGCGACCTGCCCGACATTGGGTTCGATCGTGCAGAAGGGATAGTTGGCGGCCTGGGCGGCCGCCGTCTCGGTCAGCGCGTTGAAGAGCGTCGACTTCCCAACATTGGGCAGGCCGACGATGCCGCAGCGGAAACCCATGCTTGACTCCGAGTGGGGAAGGGAGCCGGTTAGGAGCGTCGGCGCCCAAACGCCACCCCCGCGGACGGCACGCTGCGAAGGAGCTTTGGCGATGGGCGTGCTGGGGATCGGCGGCCTGTTCTTCCGCGCACGCGATCCGCAGGCGCTCGCGGCGTGGTATGCCACGCATCTTGGCATCGGCGCAGGGCTGGTGGCGGACGGAGCAGGTCCCGTGCAGCCCTGGAGCTGGGTCGCGTGGGGAGGGCCGGTGGTGTTCGCACCCTTCCCGACTGACAGCGATTATTTCGCGGCGGACAAGGCACTCATGCTCAACCTGCGCGTCGATGGAGTGGAGGCATTGACCGCGTCGCTGCATGACGCCGGCGTGACGGTGGAGACCCGCGCCGAGTGGAATACGCCCGAGACAGGCCGCTTCGCCCGGATCCATGATCCCGAGGGCAATCCGATCGAGCTGTGGGAGTCTCCCGCCGCGTCGTGAGCGACGCTCAACCCTGCAAGCGTAGCGCTACCTCGTTCATGAAGCGCGCGTCCTCGCCTGCCGCAAGGCGCTCCGCCTCCGCCGTGACCGCGCCGAGCATGTCCGTGAGCGGCTCCATCTCGGCCTTGGCGTAGTTTCCGAGCACGTAGCCGGTCACGCGATCCTTGTGGCCGGGATGGCCGATGCCGAACCGGACGCGGCGGTAATCCTGCCCGACCAGCCTGTCGATCGAGCGCAGCCCATTATGGCCCGCCGCGCCGCCGCCGACCTTTGTCTTGACCTTGAAGGGAGCGAGATCGAGTTCGTCGTGAAAGGCGGTGAGGGCGGTGAGCTCGAGCTTGTAGAAGCGCATCGCCTCGCCGACCGACAATCCGCTGTCGTTCATGTAGGTAGCGGGCTTCAACAGCAGCACGCGCGCGGCGCCGACCCGGCCGAGCGCGATCTGGCCCCGAAACTGACGGCGCCAGGGATCGAAGCGATGGGCTTCGGCGATCGCATCGACCGCCATGAAGCCCACATTATGGCGCTGGAGCGCGTGCTCCGCGCCCGGATTGCCGAGGCCGACCCAGATCTGCATCGGATGCTCGCTTCCTTCCCGCTCTCCGGGCGAAGTCGAAGGCTGGAATTCGACTTCGCCCGGAATGTGCGTGGAGGAAGGTTACTCGCCGGCCACTTCGCCCTCGGCCTCGCCGGCATCGCCTTCCTGGCTCTTGAGCGCGGAGGGCGCAGTGATCGTTGCTACCGTGAAGTCGCGATCGTCGATCGCCGGCCTGGCGCCCGCCGGCAGCGCGACCGCCGAAATGTGGATCGAGTCGCCGACCTCGGAGCCGGTCAGATCGACGACGATCTGATCGGGGATCTCGGCGGCGTCGACGACCAGCTCGATCTCATGCTTGATAATCGAGAGCACGCCACCGCGCTTGATGCCGGGCGATCCCTCCTCGTTCTCGAACACCAGCGGCACGTTGACGTGGACCGTCGAGTGCTCGCCGATGCGCAGGAAGTCGACGTGCAGCGGGCGATCGGTGACCGGATGGAGCTGAACGTCCTTGGGCAGCGTGCGCGTCGCGGCGCCGCCGGCGTCGATCATCACCACCGAGTTCATGAAGTGGCCGGTGCCGAGCGCCCGCATGAGCTCGCGCTCGTTGACGCTGATCGTCTCGGGTTCCTTTCTTGTCGCCGTAGATCACGGCGGGCACGCGTCCTTCACGGCGCAGGTGACGGGAGGCTCCCTTGCCAGCCCGATCGCGCGGCTCGGCGGACAGCGTCAGCTGATCGCTCATCGCTTATGTTCCTTCTCAGATGACGCCGCGCAAGCCTCCAGGGATGACCCTGCCCGGCGGCGCGCGGTTACGGGATAGGGGCGGCGTTGGCAAGGGCGCGCCGCCCTGCCGTTACTGTACCCGCACCGGGTGAAGCCCGCGCTTCCTCAGGTCCGCCAGCACCGACTGAGCGCCGACGAGGTGTCCGGCACCGACGGCGACGAACTGCGTGCCCGGCCGCCTGAGCCGATCGAGCAGGAGCTGCGCCCAACGCTTGTTGCGCCGCGCGAGCAGCACGGTGGCGAGCGCGTCGTTGGCCTTCATGTCCTGATCGAAGCTCTGCTGGATGCCGCGTTCGTTGCCGTGGCTCCACGCGGTCAGCATCCGGCCGAAGTCGGCGGCGTCGCGGCCGTCGTCGGAGAGCACGCCGACAAGGAATTCACGCTGCTGCGCCTCCGTCATCGTATCGAAGAAGCCGAGCTGCTGGTCCAGCGTCTCCAGCCCCTCGATCGGCTTGCCGGCGGACGCGAACTGCGCCTTGAGCTGCTCCTCGACGCCGTCGGCGGAACTGACGCCGAGCCCCTGCACGTTGACGCCGAACAGCACCATCGCCGCCGCCCACGTCTTGAACCCGTCCAGTGTGCCCGCCGGCCAGCCCGATTTCGCTACCATCGCCTTCAGCGCGGCACGGCGGCGGGGCGGCACGCGATCGGCGAGCGGGGGCAGCGGACGGTCGGCGCGGCCGAGCCGGTACAGCGCCTCGGCGGACGCCTTGCCGTCGCGGTCGATCACCGCTTCCAGCACCAGCCGGTCCGCGTGCGCGATCACGAAGCGGAGCGCCGGCGTCTCCCACTCGATATGCGGGGGCAGCGCGTGGATCGTCCCGAACAGCCAGATCGTGGTGTCGCGATCGCGCAGCCGCCACAGCGCCGGGCGCATCGCCGCCGGCGCCCGCGCCTCCGCAGCCCATCCCGCCGCGCCGCCGAGCTGGGCGAGCGCGAGCAAGGCGGCGAGGACGCCGCGCAGGCGGGGGTGGAGCATCTTATGATCCCTACAGGGCGGCCGCCGCCGCGCAAGGCCTTCGCTTGACCCTCGGCGCGGCCGCCGCCTAGGGCCGCTCCATCATGCCCGACGCGCCCCTGAGCTTCCAGCGACTGATCCTGACGCTGCACGACTATTGGGCGGCGCGCGGCTGCGCCATCCTCCAGCCCTATGACATGGAGATGGGGGCGGGCACCTTCCACCCGGCCACCACGCTGCGCGCGCTCGGACCCAAGCCGTGGCGCGCCGCTTATGTCCAGCCGTCGCGGCGTCCGACTGACGGTCGCTATGGCGAGAATCCCAACCGGCTCGGCCACTATTATCAGTATCAGGTGGTGCTGAAGCCTTCGCCCGCCGACCTTCAGCAGCTTTACCTGGGCTCGCTCGCCGCCATCGGCATCGACTTTACATTGCACGACATCCGCTTCGTCGAGGACGATTGGGAGAGCCCCACGCTGGGCGCTTGGGGGCTCGGCTGGGAAGTGTGGTGCGACGGCATGGAGGTGACGCAGTTCACCTACTTCCAGCAGGTCGGCGGCTTCGATTGCAAGCCGGTGACGGGAGAGCTCACCTACGGGCTGGAGCGGCTGGCCATGTACATCCAGGGCGTCGACAACGTGTACGACCTCGCCTTCAACGACGCTCCGTTGGGACAGGGGGGCGTCTCCTACGGCGACGTGTTCCTGGAGAACGAGCGCCAGCTGTCGGCCTATAGCTTCGAGGTGGCGGACACCGACGGGCTGTTCGACGGCTTTCGCAAGGCCGAGGCGGAGAGCGCGCGCTGCCTCGCCGCGAACTTGCCGATCCCCGCCTACGAGCAGGCGATCAAGGCCAGCCACCAGTTCAACCTGCTTCAGGCGCGGGGCGTGATCTCCGTTGCCGAGCGTGCCTCCTACATCGGCCGCGTCCGCGATCTCGCCAAGGGCGCGTGCGCGGGCTGGATGGAGAAGAACGGGTGGCTGGAGCCGGCCCGTGGCTGATTTCCTCGTCGAACTCCTCTCGGAGGAGATCCCCGCGCGGATGCAGGACAAGGCGGCGGCCGACCTGCGCCGGCTGTTCGAGGCGGAGATCGCGCGCGCCGGGCTGAAGGCGGCGACGATCGAGACGTTCGCGGGGCCGCGCCGACTGGCGCTGCTCGCTCGCGGGCTGCCGGCGGCGACCGAGCCCGTATCGGAGGAGCTGAAGGGCCCGCGCGCCGACGCGCCCGAACAGGCGATTGCCGGCTTCCTCGGCAAGACGGGGCTCGCGCGCGAGGATCTCGTCGAGCGCGTCGACGCGAAGGGCCATGCCGTGCTGTTCGCGGTGAAGGCGACGCCGGGCCGCCCCGCCGCCGAGGTGCTGGCCGACGCCGTGCCCGCGATGGTACGCGGCTTCCCGTGGCCGAAGTCGATGCGCTGGGGCGCGGCGTCGGCGTCGAGCGAGAGCCCGCGCTGGGTGCGGCCGCTGCAGGGCATCGTGGCGCTGCTCGACGAGGCGGTGGTGCCCTGCGAGGCTGCGGGCATCGCGAGCGGGCGCGAGACGGCGGGCCACCGCTTCCTGTCGTCGGGCGCGGTGACGATCGCGCGCGCGGCCGATTACGCGGCGACGCTGCGCGCGGCGCACGTCATCGTCGGTGCCGCCGAGCGGCAGGCGATAGTGCGCGACGGCGCGCGGGCGGCGGCTTCGACGGCGGGGCTGGCGCTCGTCGAGGACGAGGGGCTGGTCGCCGAGAATGCGGGGCTCACCGAGTGGCCGGTGCCGCTGCTCGGCCGCTTCGACCCCGCCTATCTCGACGTACCGCGTGAGGTGATCCAGCTTACCATGCGCACCAACCAGAAATATTTCGCCTGTACCGATGCGGCGGACGCGTTGGCCCCGGCTTTCGTCTGCACCGCCAACATCGAGGCGACGGACGGCGGCGCGGCGATCGTGGCGGGCAATGCGCGGGTGCTGACGGCACGCTTGTCCGACGCCCGCTTTTTCTGGGAACAGGACTTGAAGGTGCCGCTCGCCGAGCGCGCCACCAAGCTGTCCGGCATCGTCTTTCACGAGAAGCTCGGCACCGTCGCCGACAAGGTCGAGCGCGTCGCCAAGCTCGCCGAGTGGCTGGCGAGCGAGGGCATCGTGCCGGGCTGCGACCCCGCGCTCGCCCGGCGGGCGGCGGAGCTGTGCAAGGCCGATCTCGTCACCGGCATGGTCGGCGAGTTCCCCGAGCTGCAAGGCACGATCGGCGGCTACCTCGCCGCCGCGCAGGGCGAGCCGCCGGAAGTCGCCGCCGCGATCCGCGACCATTACAAGCCCGTCGGTCAGAGCGACGAGGTGCCGATCGCGCCGGTCACGGTGGCGGTGTCGCTGGCGGATAAGTTGGACAGTCTACTGGCATTTCTTTTCGGCCAAGAAGGTGCGACAGGATCTAAAGACCCGTTTGCTCTTCGTCGTCTGGCTCTCGGATACTTTCGAGTTTGGCGGAACGCTGGAATTAGAGGAAGTGTTCTTCTCGTTATGCGCGAAGCGTTCTGCTTAGTCGTAGGATCGATAGCTCGCTCTCACAATGCAACGAAGCTGGATGAAATTAGCGGCCGCAACGCGTTCCTAGGAGAAACGGTACTTGCAAGTTGGCCGCAAGCCGTTCTGTTCGATAATTTAAGTGTCAGGATAGATGTTTTATCCTACCGAGCAGATGCCGTTCGAGCTGCTTTTGAGTTCGTTTATGACCGCCTCAAGGTCCAGCAGCGCGAGGCGGGCGTCCGGCACGACCTCATCGACGCGGTGTTCGCGCTCGGCGGTGAGGACGATCTCGTCCGGCTTCTTGAGCGGGTAAGGGCGTTGCAGGCGTTCCTCGCCAGCGAGGACGGGGCGAACCTGCTCGTGGGTTACAGGCGCGCCGCCAACATCCTGCGTGCCGAGGCGAAGAAGGGCACCGAGGCGGCTGAGTTCGCAGGCTTTTCCTATCAGCCCGATCCCGCCGAGCTGGCGCTTGCCGAGGCGCTCGACCGTCAATTGCCGCTCGCCACCGCTGCCCTCGCCGAGGAGCGGTTCGAGGCGGCGATGACGGCGCTCGCCGCCTTGCGCGCTCCGATCGATCGCTTCTTCGATAAGGTCACCGTCAACGCCGATGACCCGGATCGGCGCAGCGCCCGGCTCGCGCTGCTTGCGCGGCTCGTTGCTGCGACGCACAACGTCGCGGACTTCTCGAAGATAGAGGGCTGACACCGATGGCCACCGCCGCGCACGCGCCGAGCACCGCCGATCGCAACGTCCACCGCTTCGGCGGCGGCGTGTCCGAAGGCGGGGCGGGCGATCGGGAGCTGCTCGGTGGCAAGGGCGCGAACCTCGCCGAGATGGCTTCGATCGGCCTGCCGGTGCCGCCGGGCTTCACCGTCGATACGCGAATGTGCGCGCGCTACTATGACGAGGGCGAGCGCTTCCCCGACAGCCTGCGCGCCGAGGTTGCCGACGGCATCGCGCACATCGAGGGCGTGACCGGCAAGCGCTTCGGCGACGCAACCGATCCGCTGCTCGTCTCGGTCCGCTCCGGCGCGCGCGTGTCGATGCCGGGGATGATGGACACCGTCCTCAACCTCGGGCTCAACGACGCGACGGTCGAGGGACTGGCAACGGGATCGGGCGACGCGCGCTTCGCGTGGGACAGCTATCGCCGCTTCATCCAGATGTACTCCGACGTGGTGCTCGGCCTCGATCACGGCGCCTTCGAGGAGGCGCTGGAGATCGCCAAGGAGGATCGCGGCTTCACGCTCGACACCGAACTCTCCGCCGACGATTGGCGCGCCCTCGTCGGCGAGTACAAGGCGTTGGTGCGCCGCCAGTGGGGCAAGGATTTCCCGCAGGACGTGCACGAGCAGCTATGGGGCGCGATGGCGGCGGTGTTCAGCTCCTGGCAGTCCGAGCGCGCCAAGGTCTATCGCCGGCTGAACGACATCCCCGGCGGCTGGGGTACCGCCGTCAACGTGCAGGCGATGGTGTTCGGCAACATGGGCGACAGCTCGGCGACGGGCGTGGCCTTCACGCGCGATCCCGCCACCGGCACCCGCGCTTATTATGGCGAGTTCCTCATCAACGCGCAGGGCGAGGACGTCGTCGCCGGCATCCGCACGCCGCAATATCTGACGCGCGCCGCGCGCGAGGAAGCGGGCGCCAGGGCCGCCTCGATGGAGGAGGCGATGCCCACGACGTTCACCGAGTTGGCGCGCGTGTTCGACACGCTCGAGACGCACTATCGCGATATGCAGGACATCGAGTTCACGGTGGAGCGTGGCGTCCTGTGGATGCTCCAGACGCGATCGGGCAAGCGCACCGCCAAGGCCGCGCTCAAGATCGCGGTGGAGATGGCGGAGGAAGGGCTCATCACCCGCAACGAGGCGGTGCTGCGCGTCGACGCGCAGGCGCTCGACCAGCTCCTCCACCCGACGCTCGATCCGGAGGCCTCGCGCGACGTGATCGCCAAGGGCCTGCCTGCGTCGCCGGGCGCGGCGTCCGGCACGATCGCCTTCGATGCCGAGTCCGCGGAGAAGCGCGCGGGCGCGGGCGAGGCGGTGATCCTGGTGCGTACCGAGACCAGTCCCGAGGACATCCACGGTATGCACGCCGCGCGCGGCATCCTGACGGCGCGCGGCGGCATGACCAGCCACGCCGCCGTGGTGGCGCGCGGCATGGGGCGGCCGTGCGTCTCCGGCGCCGGCAGCCTCGCGATCGACGCCAAGGCCAGGCGGCTGCGCGTCGGCGGGCGCGAGTTCGGCGAGGGCGACACGCTCACCATCGACGGCGCCACCGGCGAGGTGATGGCGGGCGAGGTCGCGACCGTGCAGCCCGAGCTTGCCGGCGACTTCGGCACGCTGATGGAGTGGGCGGACGCGGGGCGCCGCCTCAAGGTCCGCGCCAACGCGGAGACCCCGCTCGACTGCCGCACCGCGCGCGAGTTCGGCGCGGAGGGCGTCGGGCTGTGCCGCACCGAACATATGTTCTTCGAGAGCGGCCGGATCACCGCCGTCCGCCAGATGATCCTCGCGGAGGACGAGGCGGGCCGCCGCGCCGCGCTCGACCGGCTGCTGCCCGAGCAGCGCGCCGACTTCGCCGAGATCTTCGCGATCATGGCAGGGCTGCCCGTCACCATCCGCCTGCTCGACCCGCCGCTCCACGAGTTCCTGCCGCACGAGGAGGCCGAGTTCGCCGAGGTGGCGGTGGCCTCGGGCGTGTCGGTGGAGACGCTGCGGCGTCGCGCGGGCGAGCTTCACGAGTTCAACCCGATGCTCGGCCATCGCGGCTGCCGGCTGGGCGTCACCTACCCCGAGATCTACGAGATGCAGGCGCGCGCGCTGTTCGAGGCGGCGTGCGACGTCGCCGCGAGCAGCGGGGCGGCGCCGATCCCCGAGGTGATGGTGCCGCTGGTCGCCACCGCCCGCGAACTGGAGTTGATGAAGGCGGTGATCGACGAGGCGGCCCGCGCCGTGTTCGCCGAGAAGGGCCGCACGCTCGACTATCTCGTCGGCACCATGATCGAGCTGCCGCGCGCCGCGCTCAAGGCCGGCGAGATCGCGGAGGGTGCCGAGTTCTTCTCCTTCGGCACCAACGACCTGACGCAGACGACGCTGGGCGTCAGCCGCGACGATGCCGCCCGTTTCCTCGGCGCGTATGTCGAGAAGGGCATCTACGCGCGCGATCCGTTCGTCAGCCTCGACGTGGAGGGCGTGGGCGAGCTCATCGAGATCGCGGCGGAACGCGGGCGCGCGACGAGGCCATCCATCAAGCTCGGCATCTGCGGCGAGCATGGCGGCGATCCCGCGTCCATCGCCTTCTGCGAGAAGACCGGCCTCGATTACGTCTCCGCCTCGCCTTATCGCGTGCCGATCGCGCGGTTGGCGGCGGCGCAGGCGGCGTTGCGCGCGCGATGAGGTTGGTGGCGGCCGTGCTGGTCACGATGCTGGCGGGTTGCGCCGCTGGTCGGGGCGATCAGGCGGAGCCTCCGGTCGGTCATGCCGCCCGCGCCCGCCACGGCGCCGAGCCGCTGGCGCGACCGCCCGAGGACGCCGGCGGCGCGGAGGATCCGAAGACGTCCTGAAGAAGCGGCCGCGGTTCGGCTTGGTCGATCAATCGAGGCCCGCGCCGGCGCCGAGGATGCGAGCCTCGCGGACATAGCCGAACGCGCCTTCGCCCGACCAGGCGCGCCCGTCGGGGTAGCGCAGTTCCAGTCCGGCGAGATCGTCCTCGTCGGCGAGCCGCATGTTGACGCCCGCCACCCCGTTGCCGAACTTTGCGGCAGCGGCGGCCGTCAGCACGAAGTGTGTCGTCGAACCGCACCGCGCGCAGAAGCGGATCTCGGCGGCGGGATCGGCCTTGTCGCTCCGGCTATAGCGGTTCGTCGGTCCTGCGACGGTGACGTCGCAAGGATGAAGGTAACTCCACCGCGCCCCCGACTTGGCGCACAGCGAACAGTTGCAGGCGTGGATGTAATCCGGCCGCGTCGCGAGTTCGAGGCGGACCTGGCCGCAGTGGCAGGAGAGCCTCAGCATGAGGGTCAAGGGTAACGCGTGCGGTGCGCGTCCACGCCCTCGTTCCTCAGCGTCGCAGCCTGCTCGCGCCAATGTTCGCGCGCGATCGTGCCGGAGCCGACGCCGAGGCGGCTTTCCAGCGCCGCGGCGTCGGCGTCGGTCAGCCGCTCGAGATCGCTGTAGCCGTGAACGCCCTCCTCGTTCAGCCGCTGCTCGCGGTCGCGACCGACGCCGCGGATCAGCGCCAGGTCGTCGCGGCGGCCGCGCGCGGCGGCGCCGATCGAGGCGGCGGTGCCGCGCGTGACCGGGCGATCACGCTCCAGTTCGACGATACGTGCGTTGGCGGTGGCGAGCCGCTCCTCGGCGGCCACGCGCGCGGCTTCCTCGGCACGCGCCTGGCGACGCCACTTGCCCGCGCCGCCTCGTGACAGCAGGCCGAGGAGCCAGCCGAGCACGAAGACGAGCGCCACGATCGCCCATTGGTTGCCGTCGAAGCCCATCGGTTCCTCCTGTTCTCCGCGAAGAAACGGAGGGCGCGGCTTCGGTGTTCCTTGACTGGAATCCGCGCCTAGAGGCTGGTCTTCATCGCGTCCGAGATCGAGCAGGCCGCCGGCCCCAGGATCACGACGAACAGCACCGGCAGGATGAAGCAGATCAGCGGCACCGTCATGATCGCCGGCAGCCGCGCCGCCTTCTCCTCGGCGCGCATCATGCGCTCGTTGCGGAACTCCGCCGAGAGCACGCGCAGTGCGGAGGCGAGCGGGGTGCCATACTTCTCGGTCTGGATCATGGTGGTGACGACGCCGCGGACGTGATCGAGATTTATGCGGCTCGCGAGGTTCTCGAAGGCTTGCCGGCGCTCGGTGAGGAAGCCGAGCTCGATCGCGGTCAGCATGAACTCCTCGCCCAGCTCGGGATAGGCCTTGCCGAGCTCGCGGGAGACGCGGTTGAACGCGGCGTCCACCGTCAATCCCGCCTCCGCGCAGATGACGAGCAGGTCGAGCGCGTCGGGCAGGCCCTTGCGGATGGCATGCGAGCGCTTGGTGACCTTGTTCTTCAGCCAGATATCGGGCGCCTTGTAGCTGCCGATCAGCGAGCCCGCGACGATCAGGTAGCGCTTGAGCGGGCTGTAGTCCGCGAACCAGCCGAGCAGGTAGACGCCCACCACCATCGTGCCGCCCAGGAAGATCGGCATCGTCAGGCGCGCGAAGATCACCGCGACGGCGGCGTCCTTGGACCGGATGCCCGCCTGCGCCAGCTTCAACTGCGCGGCCTTGAGCTGCTCGTCCTGGAGGATGCGCAGCGACGAGAGCGCGGTACGCATCCGATCCGTCGCCTTCTTGCGCGGGGCGATCGACTGGCGGCGCTTGGAAGTGGAGGCGGTGATGCCGAGCTTGAGCTGCTCGCGCCGCTCGTTGAGCGCCTTCACACGCTTCACCATCGGATCGCGCACGCTCGTGGCGGCGTAGATCGCTACCACCACGGCGAGCATCGCCATCCCTGCGAACATCGTCGCGAGCGCGGTGACGGGTATTCCCAGGATCGTCGCAGGTTGCATGCTCACTCCCGCTCAGATCTCGAAGCTGACCATCTTGGCCATGATGAAGGCGCCGATCGCCATCCAGACGAGCGCCAGGCTGCCGGCGATCATCAGCCGCGTCTGCACGAAGAACTGGCCGATGTAGGAATAGTTGACGAACCACACCGCGCCGAACACGAAGAAGGGCAGCGAGCCGACGATGTAGGCAGACGCCTTCGATTCCGACGACATGGCGCGGATCTTGAGCTTCATCTGCGCGCGCTTGCGCAGCACCTCGGCCAGGTTCGACAGCGTCTCGGCGAGGTTGCCGCCCGTCTCGCGCTGGATCGCGAGCGTGATCGTGAAGAACTGGAACTCGGGCGTGCCGAGCCGGTCCGCCGTCTCCTGGAGGGCCGCCTCCATCGTGCGGCCGATCTTGATGCGGTCGGCGATCAGCCGGAACTCGACGCCCACCGGCCCCGGCACTTCGGCGCCGACGATGTTGAGCGTCTCGCTGATCGGCAGGCCCGATCGCAGGCCGCGTACGAGCAGCTCGATCGCGTCGGGGAACTTGGCGGTGAACTTGTTGACGCGGCGCTTGATGAGGATGCCGATCGCCTTGTGCGGCAGCCCGAAGCCGACCGCCAGCCCAACGAACAGCGCGAGCAGCACCGGCGCGCCCTTGAACAGCAGCACGCCGGCCAGCACCGACGCGAGCAGCGCGGAGGCGCCCATGAATTGGCCGAGCGACCATTCCTTGCCGGTCTGCGCCAGCCGCTGGCGCAGCTTGTCGGGGTTGGGCAGCAGCCGGTAGACATAGGCGTCGAGGCGCGTCTCGCCTTTGCCCTGAATGCGGCGGAGCTGCGCCTGCGCGGTGATCGTCCCCCCCGAGCCATGCCGCACGCGGATGCTCTCCACGCGCCGCGACTTGGCCTTGCCCGTCGACGGGCTCGACACCGCGACCGCGATCATCAGGAAGGCCAGCGCCGCGCTGAACGGCATCAGCATCATGAGCCACATGCGCGTCGGCTCCTACTTCGCTTTCGGCTTGGGCTTGCGCGCGGGCAGCTTGGACCTGAGCTCGCCGAACAGGTCGATGAGCGACTTGGCCGAAGCCTTCTCCTTCGATGCCCCGCCGGCGCCGTCCGCGATGACGGTGCAGCGCCGCGCCAGATCGATCAGCGGCGAGGTCGTCTTGCCCGCCTTGCCGACCTCGGCGACGGGCTTGCCGAGCTTGGCGGCCTGCGCGACGAGCTTGGGATCATAGGGCATGCACAGGTCGATCTTGCGCTCGATCGATTCCTCGAACTCCTTGCGGCTGATCTCGGCGGCGCTGCCCGCCACCCGGTTGGCGAGGAGCAGGACTGCGACGCCGGGTACGTTCGCCTTGAACCAGGACAGCATCCGGATCGTGTCGCGCGCGCCCGCCAGCGTCATCTCGACGACCAGCACGACCGCCTGCGCGTCGTGGAGCAGGTGGGGGTGCTGGATGAGCATGTGGCGCGGCAGGTCGAGCACGGTCATCTCGAACGCGCCGCGCAGTTCCTCCTGAAGCTGGAAGAAGGCCGAGCCGTCGGTGACGAGCGGGTGGTTGAGCGGCGCCTCCGCCGAGAGCAGCGACAATTTAGGCGTGGCCTTCACCATCGCGCGCTCGATGAACAGCCCGTCGATGCGGCCGGGATTGTCGATCGCGTCGGTCAGGCCGCGGCCCGGCTCGACGTCGAAGGCGAGCGCCGCCGAGCCGAAATGGACGTCGAGGTCGAGCAGCGCTGTGGAGCGACCCTCCGCCTCGCCGAGCAGCCAGCCCAGCGACGAAGCGATCGTCGAGCAGCCGACGCCGCCTCGCACGCCGATCACCGCGATCATCGCGTGCGCGCGCTCGGACGGGACTTCCACGCCGACGCGCGGACCGGCGAGGGTCAACTGCGCGTGCGCGATCGCCTCGCGCACCTGGTCGGCGTTGAACGGCTTCAGCAGATAATCCTGGATGCCGCTGGAGACGAGATCGCGGTAGAGGCGGACGTCGTTCACCTGGCCGGCGGCGATGACGATGGTGCCGGGCTCGCACACCTCGGCGAGCGCGTTGATGTCGTTCAGCGGATCGCCCGATTCGGACATGTCGACGAACAGGATCGACGGGCTGGCCGATACGGCGAGCGTCTGCACCGCGTTGCGCAGGCCGCCGCGCGTGACCTTCTCGGGCTGCCATCCCATCTCGGACGCGATCGGACGCAGCGCCTCCGCCGTCGCCTCGTCGCAGACGAACGCCGCGAACGGCTCGCGCGCCGCCGTGCCGCGCGGATGAAAGGGCGCGTTCATCAATTGTCCCCCTTGGACTTGACTGCCGTCAGTCCGGCCTTGCCGGTGGTGGGGGCGTCGCGCCACGTGGCGACCGCCTTGACGCTGAGCCGCGCGTCGCTGGCGCCGTGCGCCTCGGCGCCCCGGACGAGATCCTGCGGGTCGGCGATCATCGCGGCGAGGTTCTGCGCGGCGGCGCAGCCATAGTTCGACTGCGACGCGCCATCGAACTCCGCGAGGTTGCCGCGCGACCAATCGGGGCAGCCCTCGACGCGGGCCACGGCACGGCTGACGACGATGCGCGCGCTGCCGGGCGCGGGCGCCCCAACGGAGGGCGGCGCGGCGTCGGCCGAGACGAGCATGCCGTAGCGCGACAGCACCCCCCCGATGCCATCGGGCGTGCCGCGCGCGCCGACGCCGGCGCGCGCGACGGTGACGGTATCGCCATAGCCGAGATCGAGCATATCGAACCAAGTGCCGAGCCGGCGATCCTCGCCGACGGCGAGCGCATCGCCGGCGAGCGTCACGTCGAACGAATAGTCGGTGCGGCTGACGATCGGCTGGTGGACCGAGTTTACCGAGCGATTGTAATCGGCGCGATCCTGCGCCTGCGCGACGCCAGCGAGCGCGAGCGCCAGCGTCGCGGCGGCGACGATACGGAAGCGGTGGTTCATGGCGACGATCCTCGCGGGCGGCATCAGTTGAACGAGAAGCCGGGGCCGGGCGCGGCGCCGGCGGCCTTCGACCTGCGATCGGCGGCGGGCAGCGCGGCCCCCGAGGCGGTGGGCGTCGGCGCGTTGATGGGCGTTTCGGCGACAGGCTTGGCACGCTTCGACTTGGGGCTGCCCGCGGCCTGCTGGCCGACCAGGAGCTGGCTCAGATCGGTCGATTGGCGGAAGCCGTCGGTGGGCAGCGCGATGCGGCTGTCGCTGACCGGCTTCACGAGATAGGGCGTGACGACGATCACGAGCTCGGTTTCCGAGCGCTTCCAGCCGTTCGAGCGGAAGAGCTGGCCGATGATCGGAAGGTCGCCCAGGAATGGCGCCTTGCTGACCGAGTTGTTGGTGTTGTTGCTGAGCAGCCCGCCGATCGCGAAGCTCTGCCCCGAGCCGAGCTCGACGGTCGTCTCCGCCCGCCGGGTGGTGAGGCCCGGGATCGAGTAGCCGTTGATCGACACGGTCGACGAGGTGAGCTGGCTGACCTCCGGACGGACGCGCAGCGAGATGCGGCCGTCGCCGAGCACGGTGGGCGTGAACGCCAAACTCACGCCGTACTGCTTGTACTCGATCGTCGTGACGCCCTGATATTGCGGCACCGGGATCGGGATTTCGCCGCCGGCGAGGAAGCTCGCGGTCTCGCCCGACATGGTGGTGAGGGTCGGCTGGGCGAGCGTGGTCGCGTAGCCATCGGTCTCCGCGAGATCGAGGGCGGAAAGGATATCGAGTCCCAGCACGTGGCCGAAGAAGCCGAAGCGCGTCGTTCCCGACGCCGCCTGAGCGAGCGAGTAGATCGTGTCGCCAACCGACGCGCCGTTGGAGTCGATGGTGTTCGAGCCGCGCGTGCCCGGCACAGTGCTGATCGTGCCGCCCAGGCTGGCGCCGCTCTGCGAGGCGCCCAGACCGAAGCCGCCCGAGGTGTCGCGGGTAAGGAAGTTGAAGCCGATCGCCTTCGACATGTCCCGGTTCACCTCGGAGAAGCGGACGCGCAGCATCACCTGGAGCGGCGTCGAGGTCTTGATGCGGGTGACGACGGTAGTGTCCTTGCCGACGAAGGCCTGGACGAGGCGGTTGGCCTCCTCGATGTCGTCGGGGGCCGCCACCGTGCCGGTGAGCACGACGAGGCCGTTCATCGGCGTCGCGACGATCTGCGATCCGGGCATGGTGATCTTCAGCATCTGGCCGAGGCCCGACATGTTGGTGCCGACGCGCACCGTCGCCTGGAACACGACCGCGCCCGATTTGTCTGTGGCGCTGAGCGTCGTCTCGCCGGCTGCCTTGCCGAACACGTACAGGCGGGTTGCGGTGCGCGGCTGGACGTCGGCCACCTTGTCGTCGGCGACGAATACGTCGCTGATCGCGCGCGGCAGGTTGATGAGCTGGCCTTGGCCGGTCGACAGCGTGATCGCCCGTGAAGGCGAGGCGTCGGCGTCGGCGGCGTCGCCGCCCGACAAGCGGCTATGGGCAGGTGCGGCGGCGAGCGGCGTGGCGGGCGTGGCGGCAAGGCCAACCGCCAGCGCGGCGGCGAGCGCGGAGCCGAGCGCCCATCCGGGCATCGCGCGGCGCGGGAAGGGGTGCTTCGTCATCGTCTTATCCCCGGATCGGCATGAGCGAGACCGCGGTGCCGCGCGATACCCGGATCGATGGCCCCGCGGGCACCGCAGGTGCCGGTGCGGCGGCCGGCGCGGCGGCCGGCGGCGCGGCGCCGAGGCCACCCGTCACGGTCTTCTGCGGCGGCATCGTCGAACGCTGGAAGCGCGAGACCTCGCCGCCGGTGGTGACGGTGGTGTTGGTGTCCTGCGGCTTCGACGCGAGATCGAGCAGCATCCTGTTCTCGGCGCCCGGATCGGTGCCGGCGGGCACCTTGAGGTCGCCGGACGCGATCGCGCGCTCCAGCTCCTGCGTGTCGTCGGCGAGCGGGCGCAGCGACAGCGACAGCGTCCCGATCTTCTCGGCCACCGCGATCTTCTCGGCGAGCTTGGGCGTCGCCTCGACGGTGACGAGCGAGAAGCCGCGCACGTCGGTGCGGCCTTGCGGGTTGGGCTCGTTGTCGGTGCGCTGATCGGTGGCGAGCACGCGGACGTTGCGGACGATCGTCTCGGTGGCCTTGAGGCCTTGGCCGCCGTCGGTGCCGCTCACGTCCTGGCTCAACAGCACATCGACGCGGTCGCCCGGGAAGATGAAGCCCGCGACCGAGGTGGCCGCCGACACTGAGACGGTCACGGCGCGCATCCCCGGCGTCAGCGCGGCGGCGAGGAAGCCGCGATCGCCCGGCGCCACCAGCGAGCCCTGCGTGATCGGCTGGCCCGCCGTGATCGCGTTCCTGACGACCGTGCCCTGGAGCTTTGCGACCTCGACGTTGGGCGCGCCGCGCACATAGTAGGCGCCGTCGATCAGATCCTTGGGCCAAGGCTGGAAGCGGATGCTGTCCGGCCCGAGGATGGTGCCGACGGGCAGGGGCTTCGTGGCAACCAGCACCTGCGGACCCACCGGCTGCGCGGGCGCCGCCGCCATCACGACGGGCGCGGCGCTGGTGCCGGCCATGTGCTTGGCCATGACGGCGGTGATCGCCGCCGTGAAGAGCGCGCCGACCAGCAGGATCAGCTTCTTTGCATCCATGACGTCGATCGTCCCCGGGCAAGCCTTTGGTCAGGCGGACTCATCACCCGAATTGGTAAAGATATCGTTCGG
Source organism: Sphingomonas sp. (assembly GCF_965200105.1). GTDB lineage: Bacteria > Pseudomonadota > Alphaproteobacteria > Sphingomonadales > Sphingomonadaceae > Solisphingomonas. The sequence goes on along the minus strand of NZ_CBDATN010000002.1, from coordinate 620,656 downwards.
CGAAGATGGGAACCGTCGCGCAGGCGATCGCGACGCCGTAGGGAATCTCGGGCCTGCCCTCCGCGCGGGCGAGGCGGTGCCAGGCGAGCGTCGCGACGGTCACGATTCCGCCCGCCACCGACATCCACACCAGCATCCGCAGGAAATCGGGCGGGAGCAGCCACAGGCCGAGCGCAGCGATCAGCTTGACGTCGCCGCCGCCCATCGCGCCCGCCGCGAACGCCGCGACGAACAGCGCGAGCGCGATCGCCGCCAGCCCGAGCTGGATCGCGGCACCGGGCCAGGGCGATAGTCCGATCGACCACCACCATAGCGGCGCGGAGAGCGCGATGCCCGCGTTGAGCCAGTTCGGAATGATGCGTGCGCGCAGGTCCGTCCAGATCGCGATGCCGAGCGCGGCGACGAGGCCGATGGCGAGCAGCATGTGGATGACGACCTGCATGGCGCGAGACCCTAGACGCGGGCGCTTGCCAAACCGTAACCGGGAACCATGGCGACGGACGGGACAGCATGAGGCGCGTCGACGTGGCGATCGTCGGCGCCGGCATGGCGGGCGCGAGCCTCGCCGCCGAACTCGCGCGCCACGCCTCGGTGGTGCTGATCGAGGCCGAGGAGCGGCCCGGCTACCACGCCACCGGCCGGTCCGCCGCCTTCTGGTCCGAGACCTATGGTGGGCCGGGCGTGCAGCCGCTCACCACCGCTTCGCGCGATCTGCTCGCGGCGCCGCCGGCGGAGTTCGCCGATGCGGGCTTCCTGCGCATGCGCGGCGCGCTCCACCTCGCCAGCGGTGGAGGCGAGGCGGCGCTGGACGCGCTGGCGAGGGCGTTCGCGGGCAAGGGAGTCGCACTGCGGCCGGTGGAGGGCGGGGAAGTGGCGGCGTTGCTGCCGGGGCTGCGCGGCGCCGGCTGGCGTGGATTGCTCGAGCCCAGCACCGCCGATATCGACGTGGCGGCGCTCCACCACGCCTATCTGCGGATGGCGCGGCGCGGCGGCGTGACGTTGCTCTGCGCCGCCCCGCTGCGGTCTGCCTTGCGCGAGGGGGCGCGCTGGCGGATCGCGGCAGGTGCGGCCGCCATCGAGGCGGACGTGCTGGTGAACGCCGCCGGCGCCTGGGCGGACGCGGTGGCGGCGATGGCGGGGGCCGCGCCGCTCGGCATCCGCGCCTATCGCCGCACCGTGGCGCAGCTCCGTACCGACCCGCCGGCGCCCGCAGACCTGCCGCTGGTGATGGATGCCGCCGGTCGCTTCTACTTCAAGGCCGAGGCGGGCGGGCGAGCGTGGTTGTCGCCGCACGACGAGACACCCAGCGAGCCCTGCGACGCGGCGCCCGACGAGATCGACGTCGCCACCGCCATCGATCGGTTTCGCGGCGTCGTCGACTGGCGCGTGGAAGCGGTGGAACGGCGCTGGGCAGGCCTGAGGAGCTTCGCGCCCGATCGGCTCCCCGTCTACGGCTTCGACGTGGCGATGCCCGGCTTCTTCTGGTTCGCGGGGCAGGGCGGCTTCGGCATCCAGACCGCACCCGCCGCCGCGCGGATCGGCGCCGCACTGCTCTCCGGCACGGCACCCCATGCCAGCGTCGAGGAGATCGATCCGAAGGCCTACGCCCCTTCGCGCCTTCACGCTTAAGCCACGACGAAAGCGCGCCGCTCAGACGTTGCCCTGATCCTCCACCGGCACCTCGTCGTCTGGGCCATAGTAAAGCGCCGCGCATTCGTCGCGCAGGCAGCAGCCCTCGAACATCAGGTCGCCGCGCCAGGCATCGCGGACGAAGTCGAGCGTGTCGATCTGCCGGTCCTCGAAATACATGGGATGCACGTCTCCGCGCCCCGCGCCATAGACGACGCGGCCGACCTTCGCCCAGATCGATGCCATCGTGCACATGCCGCAGGGCTGGAGCGTGGAATAGAGCGTGGCGCCGCGCAACTCCATGTTGCCGAGCTTGGCGCCCGCGGCGCGGATCGCGACCATCTCGGCGTGCGCCGTCGGATCGCAATCCTGCTCGGTCATGTTGATCGAGGCGGCGAGCACGCGGCCGTCTCGCACGATCACCGCGCCGATCGGCGTGTCTGCGGGGTCGCTGCCGCGCTGGGTGGCCGTCTCGATCGCGAGCCGCATCCAGCGCTCGTCGTCGCGCTCGATCACGCGGCGTCGATCCGGTAGTGAATGGGCTTGAAGCTGCCGCCGTTGGAAGCGGGCGCCGAGCAGGCGGTAAGGCCCACGATCAGATCCATGGCGGCGCGGAACACGATCCGGTCGCCGGCCTTGCTGACCGGCGGCAGCACGCTGAGCCGTCCGGTCGCGCCATCCACGGGCACGTTCATGAAGCAGTTGAAGGCGACGGGGATGCGATCCTCGCCAATCCCGTAGGGCACGAGCGCCGCGGCCAGGTTGCCGAAGCAGCCGCGATGCGTCGGCAGATCGGGGTAGAAATGCGCGAACGTCGCGTGGCTGCACGGCGTGAGTAGGAAATCATGCACGCCGACCGTGTCTTCCACGATCTCCAGCATCGCGTTCGAGCGGTTGGAGTAGAGCGCGTGGCCGGTCGTCAGCCGGATCGTCTCGGCATAGTCGAGCGTGCGCCCCGACGATATCGCCTCGTCCACGTCGTCGGCGTTGAAGGCGAGCAGGTCGGCCACCTGCACGCCTCTCGGATCGATCACCGTGAGCCGATCGCCGCACGACAGCCGGAAGGCGGTGCCGCTACGCTCCGGTATCTCGATCGTCTCGCTCACGATCGCCCGTCGTTCTGGCCGCCGCTGTAGTGGAACGGGCAGCGCCAGTCCGCCGGAACGACGCGGCCGCTATATTGCGGCGCCTCGCTCGCCTCGCCGTGGCGCTGGAGCATCGGGTTGCGCGAACCTGCCAGCGCCTCGTCCCGGACCATGATCTTCTCGCGCATCCCTTCATATTTCCGCTGCTCGCGCAACGTCTCGAACTGGTCGTGCAGGTTGAAGACGAGGGCCGGCCGCGAGAAGCGCCGTGCCGGGCGGCTGGCGTTGGGGTGAAGGCCGACGACGAAGAAGGCCTCGCCCCCGAAGCTCAGCGAGAAATGCGGACTGTCCGGATCGGCGCTGACCGAGGCGTCGTAGGACTGGCCGCGCCACACGTCCTTGTCGGAGAGCGACTGCACGCGTTGCCACAGCAGCCGCTCGAACGCCGCCTCGTCGAGCCCGTCCGGTCCCTCAAACACCACGGCGAAGCTCCGGTAGAGCGCGGGATCGCGACGATAGTCGCCAGCGAAGCGCATCAGTTCGTCGTGGATGCGGACGTCGTCCCACGCGCTGTCGAGGCTGCGTGCGGCGAGAACCTCCAGCGTCCCGCGAGCGAGCGCGGCCTTGGCACCCACGCAAGGAAAGACGGCGTCGGCCACGTGGTCGTGAAGGAGCGAGCGGAGCTCGTCCTGGGCGGGATGATCCCAGGCGAAGAGGCGACATACGGCAGGCATAGCCCGGAAGACGCGCTGACTGCCGCGCGCGTTCCTCGCGACCGCGCCGAATGCGGCCTAGATTTACCCAGGTTGGCGCGGTTGTCCCACGCCGGGATATGCGACGGCTCCATTGCCTTCACGTAAGGTCCAGCTATGCTCCGCCGCATGTGGCTCCTGGACCAGATGTTGCGCCGTACCGTCCGCAAGGGCGAGCTGACCGTCATCGATCACGACGGGCGCATCCGTCGCTATGGGGAGGCCGGCGACGGGGGCCGTCGCGTCACCGTGCGGCTAACCGATCGCGGCGCCGCCGCGCACATAGCGCGCTATCCGCGCGTCGGCGCGGGCGAGGCCTATATGGATGGCCGGCTCGTCGTCGAGGAAGGTGACATTCGCGAGCTGGCGCTGCTCGTCTCCGAGAACGCGCCTGAGGAGGATGGCGGCCCGCTCGCCGCGCGCGGGCTGGTGCGGCGCTTGGGCGACCGCGTCTCGGCGAGGCTCGATCAGGTCAACTGGCGCGATCGCTCCAAGCGCAACGCCGAGCATACCTACAATCTCACCCGACGCTTGTACGAGCTGTTCCTTGACGAGGACCGGCAATATACCTGCGCCTATTACCGTGATCCCGCCGACAGCCTGGAGCAGGCGCAGCTCGACAAGAAGGCGCACCTCGCCGCCAAGCTGCACCTGAAGCCGGGCATGCGCGTGCTCGACATCGGCTGCGGCTGGGGCGGGCTGGCGCTCTATCTCCACCGCACCTACGATGTCGACGTGGTCGGCATCGCGCTCGCGCCCGATCAGATCGCCTTCTGCAAGGAACGCGCGGCGGCCGACGGCGTGTCGTCGCGCGTGAAGTTCGAACTGCAGGACTATCGCGACGTGCCCGGTCCGTTCGACCGGATCGTGTCGGTCGGGCTCATCGAGCATCTCGGCACGCCCAGTTATCCTGGCTTCTTCCGCCGCACCCGCGAGCTGCTCGCGCCCGACGGCGTGATGGTGTCGCACTGCTGCGGCCGCATGGGCGCGCCGGGCGCCACCGACAAGTGGACGCGCAAATACATCTTCCCCGGCGGCTACATCCCCGCGCTGTCGGAGCTCGTCGGCGAGGCGGAGCGGCACGGCTGGATCGTCTCGGACGTCGAGGCGCTGCGCTACCACTACGCCTACACGCTGGAGGAATGGTATCACCGCACGAACGCGGCGGAGGAGGAGATCGTCCGCCTCTACGATCGCCGTTTCTTCCGGATGTGGCAATTCTACCTGGCGGGCGCCGAGGCGGCGTTCCGCTATGGCGGCCTCGTCAACTGGCAGCTCCAATACCTGAAGCATCGCGACGCGGTGCCGGTGATCCGGGATTATATGGTCGAGGAAGAGGCCCGCCTGCGCGAGCTGGAGCGGCCGCCCGAGCGCCGTCTCGCCGCTGCCGAATAGCCGTTTCCGCGCCGGCGGTTCGGGCCGCTAGCGCGGGATCAGCCCCTCGTCGCGCAGCCGACCCTTCTGCCGCAGCGTGCGGAAGATGAGGTTGAGCGGCGGGTTGGACCAGCCGTTGATCGTCGAGAAATCCCGCGTCAGCGTGTCGTGGTGCGCGACATGATCCTCCGGCCGCATCAGCAGCCGGGCGCGGCGCATCGCGCGGACCAACCACGGCACGTCCTCGCGGTGCAGCGAACCATGAAAATATTGAGCGAAGGTGGCGCCGAGCACGAAGGCGATCATGCCCGCGATCGCCCAGCCGGGCGTCGCGATCCCCGCCAGCGCCAGCGCGCCGGCCAGCATGTTCGCGCCGAGCGCGAAGGGCAGCGTCGTGAACAGCACCGTCGGCTCGGTGGTGATGCGGAGCGATCGCCGGCCGAGCGCGTCGGGCCGGGGATGATGGTTCTTGAAGTCGTAGACCAGCCGCTCGAACGGGCCGAGCGAGGCGAAGGTCTCGTCGCGCAGCGCGATATACTCCTCCGAGTCGCGCGCGCCTTCGTAGAAGAACATGGCGTTGAGCCCCGGCAGCGGCGGGCATGGCCGATAGTCCATATACATGTGGACGACGCCCGACATGAGGTCCGCCGCATACCAGCCGGCGAGCACCGCCGGCAGCATCCACAGGCTGGGCGAACGGAGCATCAGCGCGATATCGAGCGCGAGCACGGCGGCGAGTAGCGCCGGCGCCGCGCGCAGCAGGATCCTACCGGGGGTGCGCACGACGAGGCCTCTAGTCCGATCGATCCGCGAAGGCAAAGGCATCGCGTTCCGTGGGGGTAAACCACCGAGCTTCGTCCTTGCTCCCACCAGGCTCGCCCCCTATCCCGCGAACGGGAAGGGGGACGAGGTTTGCGCAAGGGCATCATCCTGGCCGGCGGCTCCGGCACGCGCCTTTATCCGCTGACGCGGGCCGTTTCGAAGCAGCTCATGCCCGTCTTCGACAAGCCGATGATCTACTACCCGCTGTCCACGCTGATGCTCGCCGGCATCCGCGAGGTGCTGGTCATCACCACGCCGCACGATCGGCCTGCCTTCCAGGAGCTGCTCGGCGATGGCGCCGCCTGGGGCATGGAGATCCGCTACGCCGTCCAGCCGAAACCCGAGGGATTGGCACAGGCCTATCATATCGGCGCGGACTTCGTGGGCGACGCGCCGTCTGCGCTGGTGCTCGGCGATAACGTGTTCTGGGGTCACGGCTTCACCGACCTGCTGGAGAAGGCGTCCGCACGCGACACCGGCGCGACCGTGTTCGGCTACTACGTCACCGATCCCAGCCAATATGGCGTCATCTCGTTCGACGGAGACGGCCGGGTCGACACGATCGAGGAGAAGCCCGAGCGTCCGCGCAGCCACTATGCGGTGACCGGACTCTACTTCTACGACGGCCGCGCGGTCGAGCTGGCGCGGGGCTTGACGCCCAGCGCCCGAGGCGAGCTCGAGATCACCGATCTCAACCGCCGCTATCTTCAGGAGGGCGCGCTCCACGTCGAGATCATGGGGCGCGGCTACGCCTGGCTCGACACCGGCACCCACGCCTCGCTGATCGACGCCGCGCACTTCGTCCGCACCACCGAGGAGCGGCAGGGCCTCAAGATCTGCTGCCCCGAGGAGATCGCCTGGCGGATGGGCTTTATCGACGACGCGCAGCTGGAGGCGCTGGCCGCACCGCTGCGCAAGAGCGGCTACGGCGACTATCTGCTGCGCGTGCTGGACGATCGCGGGGGGCCGTTTTGAAGCTCCTCGACGCGGGGATTGCGGGCCCGCTGATCGTCGAGCCGCGCGTCTTCGGCGACGATCGCGGCTTCTTCATGGAGAGCTGGAACCGGCAGGCGTTCGCCGAGGCCGGTCTGGACCTCGACTTCGTGCAGGACAATCACAGCCGCTCCGCGAAAGGGGTGCTGCGCGGCCTCCACTTCCAGAACCCCAATCCGCAGGGCAAGCTGGTCCGCGTCACCGCCGGGCGCGCGTGGGACGTCGTGGTCGATCTGCGGCGTTCGTCGTCCGGCTACGGCCGGTGGGCGGGCGTCGAGCTCTCCGCCGCCAATCGGCGCATGTTCTGGGTGCCCCCCGGCTTCGCGCACGGCTTCGTGGCGTTGGAGGATGGCACCGACTTCCTTTATAAATGCACCGCTTTCTACGAGCCCGCGTCGGAGCACAGCCTGCTCTGGAACGATCCCGCGCTCGGCATCGATTGGCCGCTGGGCGGGATCGAGCCGATCGTCTCGGCCAAGGATGCGGCGGGCACGCCCTTCGCCGGGATCGCAGGCTACGCGTCGTGAAAGCGCTGATCGTGGGCGCGAACGGCCAGCTCGGACGCGCGCTCCTCGCCTCGCTGCCCGATGACGTCGAGGCGGCGGCGCACGACATCGACACGCTCGACGTCACCGACGCCCGCGCGGTGGCGCGCGCGGTGGAGGCGGAGCGGCCCGACTGGATCGTCAATGCCGCCGCCTACACCGCGGTTGACCGCGCCGAGGCCGACGAGCCGCGCGCCCGCGCGATCAACGCCACCGCGGTCGGCCACCTCGCCGATGCGGCGCGTGCGGCGGGGTGCAGGCTCGCCCACGTCTCCACCGACTTCGTGTTCGACGGGCTGGCCGGCATGCCTTACGTGCCCGACGCCGCGCCCAACCCGCTCTCCGCTTACGGCCGCACCAAGCTGGCGGGCGAGCGGCTGGCGGGCGGGGACGCGCTGATCGTCAGGACGGCGTGGGTGTACGCGCCTGCGGGCGGCAACTTCGTGCGCACCATGCTGCGGCTGATGCGCGAACGCGACGAGGTGCGCGTCGTCGCCGATCAGATCGGCACGCCCACCTACGCGCCCAACCTGGCGGCGTGCCTGTGGACGCTGATCGGCCAGGAAGCATCGGGCATCCACCACTATACCGACGCGGGGGCGGCGAGCTGGTACGATTTTGCGGTTGCGATCCAGGAGGAGGCCGATGCGAGAGGCTTGCTGGAGACGATGGTCCCCGTCCTGCCGATCGCGACGGCCGACTATCCGACGCCTGCCACGCGCCCGGCCTTCTCGGTGCTGGCTTGCGGTGCGACCTACGCCGCGTTGGGCGGCCCGGCGCCGCACTGGCGCGTGGCGCTACGCACCATGCTCGATCGGGTGCAGGCCGATGGCTAGCATGATCGTAACCGGCGGCGCGGGGTTCATCGGCGCCAACTTCGTCCGCCACTGGCGGCGCGCGGCGCCGGCGGACGAGGTGATCGTGCTCGACGCGCTCACCTACGCGGGCAATCGCGCCAGCCTGGACGGGGTGGACGGCGTCGACCTCGTCGTCGGCGACATCTGCGACACCGGCCTCGTCCGCCGGCTGATTGCCGCGCGCGGCGTGGACACCATCGTCCACTTCGCCGCGGAGAGCCATGTCGATCGCTCGATCACCGGACCCGACGCGTTCGTCACCACCAACGTCGTCGGCACGCACAGCCTCCTGAAGGCGGCCAAGGCCGAGTGGCTGGATACGGGCACCGGCCGCCCGCACCGCTTCCACCACGTCTCCACCGACGAGGTGTACGGCTCGCTCGGCCCCGACGACGCCGCCTTCCGCGAGGACACGCGCTACCAGCCCAACTCGCCCTACTCGGCGTCGAAGGCGGGCTCGGACCATCTCGTGCGCGCCTACCACCATACCTACGGGCTGGAGACGACGACCTCGAACTGCTCGAACAACTACGGGCCATACCAGTTTCCGGAGAAGCTGATCCCGCTGTTCGCGCTGAACGCGCTCTCCGGCCGGCCCCTGCCGATCTACGGCGACGGCATGAACGTGCGCGACTGGCTGCACGTCGGCGATCATTGCGCCGGCATCGAGATGATCCTGCGCGGCGGCCGGGTGGGGGAGACCTACAATGTCGGCGGCGGGCAGGAACTGCCCAACCTGGCGGTGATCGAGGAGATCTGCCGCACGGTAGACGCCGCCTTCGCCGCCGATCCGTCGCTCGCGACGCGCTTTCCCGAGGCGCCCGCCGCGCGAAGCCGCCCGACCGCCGAGCTCAAGACCTTCGTCGAGGATCGCAAGGGCCATGACCGCCGCTACGCGATCGACGAGGCCAAGATCCGGGGCGAGCTCGGCTACGCGCCGGCGCGCGACTTCGCGACGGGCTTCGCCGAGACGCTGGGTTGGTATCTCGCCAACGAGGCGTGGTGGCGCCCGCTGCTCGGACGTGCGGCTGGTGCGCGCTGAGCCGGACGCGCTCGGCATCAGCCTTGGAGGGGATGGTCCTTCGCCGGCGAAGAAAGCCGAGGTCGCCAGGCTGCGCCAGAGCGGCGCGCGGCGTCTAGGCCGCGTCGCGGCGGCGGGCGTGGACGCCGCCGGCCAGCACCGCGAGCGCGAAGCCCATGGCATGCTCGCCGCGCTCGAACCGTAGTCGCAGACCGGCCGGCTCGATCGCCGTCACCTCGGCCGGGATCATGCCGGCATCGACATGGCGCAGCGTCACCTCGGCGCCAAGCGGCAGCCGCGTGTCGCTCGCGACGCAGGCGCCCGTGCCGTCCACGCGCGTCAGCACCACCGGGATCGGACGATCGCCGACGAGCAGCGACGCGCTGGCGAACGCGGCAGGACGAAGCGACGGTCGCGACGACGAGGCCATGGGCGATCCTTTCGCCGCCGTGATGCCACGCCGCCCGTCGAGAAAAGGTTAAGCGCCGCCGGGCACCGCGAAGCAGGCCGCGCCCGCCGCCTTCGCCGCCGCGCACGCCCTGTCGGCGGCGGCGCGATCGGAGAGCCCCGCCGCGCGCAGCCGCACCATCGCGCCCGCCTTCCCGTATGTGGGGCGGAGCGCCTTCAGCGCCGGCGCCTTGCCCGACAGCGATGCCCAGGCCGTCTTCGCCGCCGCCTCGGAGCCGAACGCGCCCAGCTGCACCTGCCAACTTCCGCCGGTCGCGATCGCCGCCGGCTTTGCAACATCTGATTTCTGGTTGGCCACGGTCGATTTGGTCGAGGCGGCTTTGCCCGGGGTGGCCTTGGCTGGAGTCGGCTCGGCGGCGGCCGCCACGCGCTTGGCGGGCTTGGCCGTGCCCGCCTTCACGGGCGGCGTGGCGTCCGCCACCTGCGTGGGCGGAGGCGCCTCGGCGGTGCGGCCTAACCCTGCGGCCGTGACGAGCTGGCGGCCGATCGGCGGCATCGGCTGCGCCGCCATCGCGCTCGCGAGCTGCCTACCTTTGGCCTTGTCCGCGACGGAGAGGAAGCGGTCCATCTGTGCGAGGCTGGTCGTCGCCTGCGGCAGACCGGCGGCGCCCGCGCGCGTCATCAGCGCGTAGGCGCGCGGCCAGTCCTTGGGCGTGAGATCGCCGTTGAACAGCGCGGTTCCCATCACATACTGCGCGCGCGGATCGCCCGCCGTGCTCGCCCGGTCGACCCACGGCATCGCCTCGCGCCGCTGGCCGTCCTGGAACAGCAGCAAGCCGTAGTTCGCGATGCCCTGCGGATGGCCTGCCTTCGCCGCCGTGCCGTACCATTGCTTCGCCTGCGCCATGTCGGTCGGCACGCCGCGCCCGAGCTTGTAGGCCTGCGCGAGATCGAACGCGGCGTCGCGGTCGCCCTTCTCGGCGAGCGGACGCCAGCTGCGCACGGCGGCGGGATAGTCGCCGCGTTGCCAGGCGTCGACGCCGTCCTTCACCGACTGCGCGGACGCAGGCGAGACACCGCCGAGCGCCATCGACGCCGCCATCAGACACAAGCCCCGCATCAACCCCTCCATGCCCCTACAGACCGCGCGTTAGCATGACCGCACCGGAACGGTGAACGCAATCCGCGCCATTAACCCGACCTTAGCCATGATCGCGGATGCTCCGCCCGTGAAGACGTGCCGCTTCGCCGGCGCCTCAGGAGGAAGAGCTCATGTCCCGCACCCGTCTCGGCCGCGCGGCGATCGTCTCGCTGATGCTCGGCACCGTCACGGTCGGCTGCAATCCCGGCGCCGGCCATGTCGCTTCGCTGGGCGAGACGACGCCGCACGCGGATGCCGAAGCCGCCGGGCAGGCGGACAAGGCTCGCGCGGCGCTGGCGCGGCACGACGGCGCGAAGGCGGTCCGCATGGCCGAGCGCGCGGCGGCGGCGTCCCCCCGCGACGCCGCCTATCGCATGCTGCTGGGCCAAGCCTATCTCGCCGCCGGCCGCTTCGCGTCGGCCGAGGCGAGCTTCCGCGACACGCTGGCGCTGAAGCCCGGCCAGCCGCGCGCCGGCTTCGATCTCGCGCTCGCCGAGATCGCGCAGGGCCGTGCGGTGGAGGCGCGGGCGCTGCTCGATACGCTCTCCGGACAAGTGTCCGACGCCGATCTCGGCCTCGCCATCGCGTTGTCGGGCGATCGCACACGGGCGATCGCGCTGCTCTCCGATCTCGTGCGCTCGGGCAAGTCGGACGCGCGCGGGCGGCAGAACCTGGCGCTGGCCTTCGCGCTCGACGGACGGTGGAGCGAGGCGCGGGGCACCGCGATGCAGGATACCGCGCCCGATCGCATCAGCGATCAGATTGCCGGCTGGGCCGAACTCGCCGCCGCCAATAATCCGCGCGTCCAGGTCGCCTCGATGCTTGGCGCGGCGTCCGCCGTCGCCGATCCTGGGCGACCCGCCATGCTCGCGCTCGCGACGGCGGCGCCTTCCGCGCCGATCGCGCTCGCCGCAGCACCTGCGCCCGCGATGCCCGCCGCGCGCGTTGCCGTCGCTCCGGTGCGCGCTCCCTTGCCGGTACCGGCGCCCGTCACGCGCCTAATTTCCGTCGTCGCGCCGGTGGCGGTCGCCGCCGCGCCGATCCCGTTCATCGTCCCCGCCGCCACGCCCGTGCTCGTCGCGGCACCGGCAGCGCCTCGCCTCGTTCGGGTCGCGACGGATCCCGCCGGCGTCGCGCCCGGAACGATCGTGCGTTCTCCCGATCGCGGCGGCTGGGTGGTCCAGCTCGGCGCCTACGCGCGTGCCGGCGCGCTGGAGGCGGCGTGGACGCGTGCCTCGCGCCTGTCCCCCAATATCGCCACATTCGCGCCGGTGCGCGGGCGTACGAGCCTGTCGGGCGCGGCGGTCGTCCGCCTGTCGGTCGGCGGCTTCGCGACGCGCGAGCGGGCGGCCGGGCTATGCCGCCAGGTCCGCGCCGGCGGCGGCACCTGCTTCGTCCGCGCCGCCGGCAACGACACGCCGTGGCGATGGGCCTCGCGCGAGGGCGCCAACCGTCTGGCGATGAGCGAGGCGCGCGCCGGCTAGAGCGGTCGACCGGCGGCGACCGTCGTCAGCACGCGGCCCTGCACGGGCAGCCCGTCAAACGGCGTGTTGCCGGCGAGGCCGGGCAGCGTCTCGGCATCGATCCGCCACGGCTGGCCGTCGTCGAGGATCGCGAGGTCCGCGCGCGCGCCCACCGCGAGCGTACCGGCGTCGATGCCGAACAGGCGCGCGGGTTCGCTCGTCATCATCGCGACGAGGCGGGGGAGGGAGACGACGCCGTCGCGCTCCAGCGTCAGCGCCAGCGTCGCGAGCGTCGCCGCGCCCGCCATCCCCGGCTCGGCGGCGGCGAAAGGCAGGCGCTTGGCCTCCGGCCCGCGCGGATCGTGGTTGGAGCACAGGATGTCGACGGTGCCGTCGCCCACCGCCGCGACCGCCGCCTTGCGGTCTTCCTCCGAACGGAGCGGCGGCGACAGGCGCGCGAAGGTGCGGAAGGTCGCGGTCGCCTGATCGGAGAGCAGCAGGTGCGCGGGGCTGACGCCGCAGGTGACGCGCACGCTCCTCCGCTTCGCGGCGCGCAAGAGATCGAACGCCCTCGCCGTCGTGAGCTGGCGGAAGTGGAGCCGCGCCCCGGTCTCCTCGGCCAACGCCAGGTCGCGCGCGACCGCCATCGCCTCGGCGGCGGCGGGCGCAGAGGCGAGGCCGAGCCGCGTCGCCACCTCGCCGTCGGTCGCGACCGCGTGGCCCGCAAGTCCGCCGTCCTCGGGATGCGCGATCACGACGAGGTCGAACGCCGCGGCGTAGGAGAGCAGGCGGTGCATCAGCCCCGAATCGGCGATCCACCCGCGCCCCGTCGCCACCGCGACGGCGCCGGCCCGCCGCATCAGCCCGATCTCGGCAAGCTCCCGCCCCGCCAGGCCCCGCGTCGCCGCCGCGATCGGGTGGACAGCGAGATCGGCGCCCTGCGTGGCCGCGTGCTGGATCAGCGCCGGATCGTCGAGCGGCGGCGACTGGTCTGGCATCAGCAAGGTGGTGCTGACGCCGCCCGCCTTCGCCGCCGCCGGATCGACGGCGAACGCGCCGACGTCGACGAGGCCGGGCAGGATGAGCGCGCCGCGCGCGTCCGCCACCACGTCCGATCGGCGATAGGTGCCGTGCTCGATGTCGCCGACCTCCGCGATCAGCCCGTCGCGGACGAGCACGCCGCCCTCCGTCACCGTAGCCGCGACGGGATCGACGATGCGGCCGTTGCGGATGGCGAGCATGCTCATGCCCAGCCCTCCGCGCCCCAGCCTTCGACATGGCGCCGCGCGCGCGTCAGCACGTCGAGGCAGGCCATGCGCACGGCCACCCCCATCTCGACCTGCTCGACGATTGCCGAGCGTTTCGGGTCGTCGGCGATGTCGCTGGTGATCTCGACGCCGCGGTTCATCGGGCCGGGATGCATGACGAGCGCGTCGGGCGCGGTGCGCGCCAGCCGCTCGGCGGTGAGGCCGTAGAAGGCATGATACTCGCGCGGCGACGCGACGAAGCCGCCCTCCATCCGTTCGAGCTGGAGGCGGAGCATCATCACCACCTCCGCGCCTTCGAGCGCGGCGTCGAAATCGGTGTAGGCGGCCACCGCCAGCCGATCGACGGCGGCCGGCATCAGCGTCGGTGGGGCCGCGACGCGAACCTCGGCCCCCAGCGCGGTAAGCAGCAGGATGTCGGAGCGCGCGACGCGGCTGTGCAGCACGTCGCCGCAGATCGTCACCACCGTGCCCTCGATCCGCCCGATCCGGCGGCGGATGGTGAGCGCGTCGAGCAGCGCCTGCGTCGGATGCTCGTGCCGCCCGTCGCCGGCGTTCAACACTGGGCAGTCCACCTTGTCGGCGATCAGCGCCACCGCGCCCGACATATCGTGGCGGATGACGATCACGTCGGGCCGCATCGCGTTCAGCGTCGCGGTGGTGTCGAGCAGCGTCTCGCCCTTCTTCACGCTGGATTGGGCCGCATGCATGTTGACGACATCCATCCCCAGCCGCTTTCCCGCGATCTCGAACGACAGCAGCGTCCGCGTCGAGTTCTCGAAGAAGGCGTTGATCTGGGTGAGGCCCGCCAGTCGATCGTCATGCTTGGCGGTGAGGCGGTTGAGCTCGATCCACTGTTCCGCCTCGTCGAGGAGAACGGCGATCTCCCACGGCCGCAGCCCAGCGATGCCGAGCAGGTGGCGGTGCGGGAAGGGGTGCGCGCCCTGGGGCACGGCGAGGTGCGACGGCGAGGGCATGAGGCGCGGGATTACGCGCCGGGGCGGGGCGGCACAAGGTGCTCACCGCCGCTGATACGCGCGGCTCGATAGGAGCCTCGCCGATGCGATCTCGGGCGCGTTTAGCCGATCTTCGCCTGATAAGCCCGCAACGCCTCGAGCACCCGATCCTTCAGCGCACGGTCGCAGATCAGCAGATCGGGCAGGTACGGGTTGTCGCAATTATAGACGAGCGGCGAACCGTCGGCGCGGCTGGCGTGCAGCCCGGCCGCCTCCGCCACCGCGACGGGCGCGGCATTGTCCCATTCGTACTGGCCGCCCGAGTGGAGGTAGATGTCGGCCTCGCCCCTCACCACCGCCATCGCCTTGGCGCCGGCCGAGCCCATCGGCACCAGCTCGGCGCCGAGCGCCTCGGCCACCGCGACCGCCTCCGCCGCCGGACGCGTGCGGCTGACGAGCATCCTCAGCGTCTGCGCGGGCGCCGGCGCGGGCGGGCAGCCGCCGGTGCACAGCGTCACTCCCAAGCCGGGCAGGGCCACCGCGCCCAGCACCGCGCGACCGTCGACCGCCAGCGCGACGTGCACCGCCCAATCCTCGCGGCCCTCGCCATATTCGCGCGTGCCGTCGAGCGGATCGACGATCCACACGCGGCTGGCGGAGAGGCGGGCGGCATTGTCCTTCTCCTCCTCCGAGAGCACGGCGTCGTGGGGCCGCTGCGTCGCCAGCGCCTCCATGATGAAGGCGTTGGCGGTGCGGTCCCCCGCCTTGCCCAGCGCCTTGCCCTCGAACAGGCCGGAGGCGCGCAGGCGCAGCAGGATGTCGCCGGCGGTCGTCGCGACGAGCCTCGCGAGCGCGGTGTCATCGAGGCCGCTCACGGGATCAGCCTGGCGACGATGAGTTCGGCCGCCTCGTCGGGCGACAGCAGCGTCGTGTCGATGCGGATCTCGGGCTCCTCCGGCGGCTCGTAGGGGCTGTCGATGCCGGTGAAATTGGCGAGCTGGCCGGCGCGCGCCTTCTTGTAGAGGCCCTTCACGTCGCGCGCCTCGGCTTCGGCCAGCGGCGTGTCGATGTGGATCTCGAAGAACTCGCCCGGCGCCATCATCTGCCGCACCATGTCGCGCTCTGCGCGGAAGGGTGAGATGAACGCGGTGACGACGATCAGCCCCGCATCGGTCATAAGCTTGGCGACCTCGCCGACGCGGCGGATATTCTCCACGCGGTCCGCGTCGGTGAAGCCGAGATCCTTGTTGAGCCCGTGCCGCACATTGTCGCCGTCGAGCAGGAAGCTGTGGCGGTTCATCCGCGCCAGCTTCTTCTCGACTAGATTGGCGATCGTGGACTTGCCCGCGCCCGAGAGGCCCGTGAACCATAGCACGGCGGGCGTCTGGTTCATCGAGGCGGCGTGCTGCTCGCGGCCGATGTCGGTCGCCTGCCAGTGGACGTTCTGCGCGCGGCGCAGCGAGAAGCTGAGCATCCCCGCCGCGACGGTCGCGTTGCTGAGCTTGTCGATCAGGATGAAGCCGCCGAGCTGACGGTTGTCGGCATAGGGCTCGAAGATCAGCGACCTGTCGGTGGAGAGGTTGGCGACGCCGATCGCGTTCAGGTCCAGCGTCTTGGCCGCCAGATGCTCCATGGTGTTGACGTTGACCTGGTATTTGGGCTGCTGGAGCACCGCCGATACGGTCTGCGTGCCGAGCTTCAGCCAGTAGGCGCGGCCGGGCAGCATCTCCTCCTCGGCCATCCACACGATCGTCGCCTCGAACTGATCGGAGACCTGCGGCGGGTGATCGGCGGCGGCGATCACGTCGCCGCGCGAGCAGTCGATCTCGTCGGCGAGCGTGAGGGTGAGCGACTGGCCGGCGACGCCCTCGTCCAGATCGCCGTCGAAGGTGACGATGCGCGCGATCGTCGATTGGCGGCCGGACGGCAGGATGCGCACCTTGTCGCCGGGCTTCGCCGCGCCGGTGGCGATCAGGCCGGAGAAGCCGCGGAAGTCGAGATTGGGGCGGTTCACCCACTGCACCGGCATCGCGAACGGCTTGGCGCGATCGGCGGCGACGTCGAGCTCCACCGTCTCCAGGTGGCCGATCAGCGTCGGGCCGTCGTACCACGGCGTATTGGCCGACGGAGCGGTGATGTTGTCGCCCTTGAAGCCCGAGATCGGGATGGGCGTGAACCGCTCGATGCCGATCCTGGCGGCGAAGGCGCGGTAATCCGCGACAATCGCGTCGTAGGCGGCCTGATCGTAGCCGACGAGATCCATCTTGTTGACCGCGAGCACCAGGTTGCGAATGCCGATCAGGTGCGCGAGGTAGCTGTGTCGCCGCGTCTGCGTCAGCACGCCTTTCCTCGCATCGATCAGGATGACGGCCAGGTCGGCGGTGGAGGCGCCCGTCACCATGTTGCGGGTATATTGTTCGTGGCCGGGCGTGTCGGCGACGATGAACTTGCGCGTGCTCGTGGCGAAGAAGCGGTAGGCGACGTCGATGGTGATGCCCTGCTCGCGTTCGGCGGCGAGGCCGTCGACCAGCAGCGCGAAGTCGATCTCGCCGCCCTGCGTGCCGACGCGCCTCGAATCCGCCTCCAGCGAGGCGAGCTGGTCCTCGAAGATCATCTTCGAATCGTAGAGCAGCCGCCCGATCAGCGTCGACTTGCCGTCGTCCACCGATCCGCAGGTGATGAAGCGCAGCAGCGACTTGTTGCGATGCGTCTCCAGATAGGCGTCGATGTCCTCCGCGATCAGCGCGTCGGTCCGGTAGATGGGGTCGGCGGCGGTGGTGCTGGCCATCAGAAATACCCCTCCTGCTTCTTCTTCTCCATGCTGGCGTCGCCGGCATCCTTGTCGATCGCGCGGCCCTGTCGTTCCGACGTGGTGGTGAGCAGCATCTCCTGGATGACGTCGCTCAACGTCGCCGCCTCGCTCTCCACAGCGCCCGTCAGCGGGTAGCAGCCGAGCGTGCGGAAGCGGATCGAGCGCGTCACCGGCTCCTCGCCCTCGTTGAGGCGAAAGCGATCGTCGTCGACCATCAGCAGCATCCCGTCGCGCTCGACTGTCGGGCGAGGCGCCGCGAAGTAGAGCGGCACGATCTCGATGCCCTCACGCTGGATGTACTGCCAGATGTCGAGCTCGGTCCAGTTGGAGATCGGAAAGACGCGGATCGACTCCCCCTTGGCCTTGCGCGCGTTGTACAGGTTCCAGAGTTCAGGCCGCTGGTTCTTGGGATCCCAGCGATGCGAGGCCGAGCGGAACGAGAAGACCCGTTCCTTGGCGCGGCTTTTCTCCTCGTCGCGCCGCGCGCCGCCGAACGCCGCGTCGAAGCCATGCTTGTCGAGCGCCTGCTTCAGCCCCTCGGTCTTCCACATGTCGGTGTGGAGCGGGCCGTGATCGAACGGGTTGATGCCCCGCGCCTGCGCGTCGGGATTTTGATGGACGATGAGCTCCATGCCGGCGTCGCGCGCGGCCTTCTCGCGCAGCGCGTACATATCCTTGAACTTCCAGGTCGTGTCGACGTGCATCAGCGGGAAAGGCGGCGGCGAAGGGTAGAAGGCCTTCTTGGCGAGGTGCAGCAGCACGGCCGAATCCTTGCCGACCGAGTAGAGCATCACCGGCCGCTCGCACTCCGACACCACCTCGCGGAGGATATGGATCGCCTCCGCCTCCAACCGCTCCAGGTGCGTCAGCGCCCTCGCCGCGCTCGTCATCGCTCTCGCCTCCATTTGCATTCGCCGGGTGATCAGATAAGTCGCGTTGGGGCAACGTCTCCTCCCATATGGGAGGTGGAGGATCATGGTCGTCAGTCACCCCGACGAACTCGATCTCGTCACCGCGATCCACGCGGGCGCGATCGAGGAGCCGCTCTGGGCGACCTTCCTCGCGCGTGTCCGGCGGCGCGTGCGCGCGGATCATGCCGGGCTGGTGTTCCGCCGCTCCGACGCACTGGTCGCGGACGCCTTCGAACTGCACGACGGCGATCCCGGCATGGCCGGGCTCGATCGGCGAATTTTCGATCATGGCACGCGCGCCGTGCGCCAAGGCGAGCTCCGACCTGAGCGGGTCTATGCGCTCGACGAGGCGCTGGACGTTCACAAACCCGGCGATCGTCACTTTCGCGCGGAGATACTCGAACCCGCCGGCTTCCGCTTCGCACGCGTCGTCCGCATCGTCGAATCGGGCGGCTTCGGCTGCTGGTTCGTCGTGGCCCGCGCCGCACGCGACTTCGCCGCCGCCGACGGCGCGCTGATCGCTGGCCTCGCCCCGCATCTGACGATCGCGCTACGCTCCTACGCGACGATCGAACGCGAGCGCTTCCGCAGCGGCATCGCCGAGGACGCGATCCGCCGCCTCGACTTCGGCTGGCTGACGCTCGCCGCCGACGGCCGCGTCGTCGATCTCGACGCCAGCGCCGAGCGGATGCTGGCGCGCTCGCCCGCGCTGCGCCGCGCGCACGGCCGGTTGGTCGCGGCCTCGGCTGATGCGGACCGCGCGCTCGTCGAGACGCTGCGCCGCTTCGCCGGAGATCCGCACGCCCGTCCGCGCGCCATCCACCTGTCCGACGAGCCCTGGTTTGATCTGCTGCTGCGGCCTGCGGACGGGCGCGTCGCGTCACGGGGCACGACGCCGGTCGCCATCGCCTACCTCCACGGCGACGCCGGGCCGAGCGCGCACCGCGTCGAGCAGCTCGGCGACCTGTTCGCGCTTTCGGGCGGCGAGGCGCGGCTGGCGCTGGCGCTCAGCCGGGGGCGCAGCATCGCCGAAGCCGCCGCGGATCTCGGCCTCACGATCGAGACGGCGCGTCACTATTCCAAGCGAGCCTATTCCAAGACGGGCACGCGCGGGCAGGCCGATCTCGTCCGCGTGATCCTGGCGAGCGTCGTGGCGCTGGCGTGAGCGCCCGATCAGTCCCGGTCGGGCAGGAATTTCAGCGGATCGACCGGCGTGCGCTTGTCGCGGATCTCGAAATGGAGCTGCGGCGTGTTGACGGAGCCCGTGGCGCCGGCGCGCGCGATTACGTCGCCCCGCTTCACGCTCTGCCCGCGCGCGACGAGGATCTGGTCGGCGTGGCCGTAGGCGGTGATCCAGCCCTCGCCGTGGCGGATGAGGACGAGCCCGCCGTACACCGCGATCGCCGATCCCGCATAGGCGACCACACCGTCGGCGGCGGCGCGCACCGGCGCCCCGGCGGTGGCCGCGATGTTGATGCCGTCGTTGCGCCGCCCGCCGCCCGACGGGCCGAAGCGGCTGATCAGGCGGCCGGTCAGCGGCCAGTCGAAGCGGCCGGCGAAGTGCGCGGGCGGCGCGACCGCGACGGCGGACGGCACCGGCTTCTTGGACGACACGCTGGGCTTGGCCGGCGCCGCGTTGCGCGCCAGCGCGGGCTCCGATCCCGTCACCAGATCGTCGATGTCGAGCTGGAAGGCGCGCGCGCGATCCTCCATCGACATCGACGCAACCTGCGCCGCACTCGGCAGCAGCACGCGCTGGCCGGCGCGCAGCAGGTAGGGCGGCTGGAGGTCGTTCAACGTCGCGACCTCTGACCAGGAGACGCCGTAGGCGCGCGCGATCGCGACGCCGCTCTCGCCCTGGTGGACGAGGTGGTAGCGCCCGCCCGGCACCTTCAGCGTCTGCCCCGTCCGCAACGGAGCGGATGGATCGAGATCATTGGCGCGCGCGATCGCCTGCGCGCCGACGCCGGTGCGCTCGCCGATCTGCGAGAGCGTGTCGCCGGGCTCGACCGAGACGGTGGAGGCGGGCACCGTGCGCGCGTCGGGCACCACCTTGCGCGCCACCCAGGCGGGGGCAGGCTGGCGGACCGCGCTCGGCACGTCCACGGCGCGCACCTGCCCGTCCTCCGCGCCGACCGCCTCGACCGGCAGCGGGCGCGTCTCGACGTCCGGCGGAGGGGGCGGGGCGTCGCCGCCGTAGCCATTCGGCGCGCCGACCTGCGGGATGCAGCCGGCGAGCAGTAGAAGGGCGAGCGGCAGGATGCGTCGCGCGTCAGCCATAGGTGCCCGCCAGCAGGTCCAGCCCTCTGTGGCTGGTGAGGTCGAGGTGCAGCGGCGTCACCGAGACGTAGCCGTCGCGCAGCGCCGCGATGTCGCTCTCCGGCGCGGGTGCGCCGTCCGCCCCGCCGAGCCCGATCCAGTAATAGGGAAAGCCGCGCGGATCGACGTTGCGGACCACCTTGGCGCGGCCATAGTCGCGCAGCCCCTGCACCGTCACGCGCACGCCCTTCACCGCATCGGCGGGCAGCGCGGGGAAGTTGACGTTGACGAGCATCCCCGGCGCGAACGCCACGTCGAGCAGCGGCCGGATCGCGCGCGCGCCCCAAGCGGCGGCGGCGGCGAAGCGGACGTCCTCGCCCACCGCCTCGCCATCATAGGCCTGGCTGAGCGCGATCGCGCGGACGCCGGCGAGCGCGCCTTCCATCGCCGCCGACACGGTGCCCGAATAGGTGACGTCCTCGGCGAGGTTGGCACCCCGGTTGACTCCCGACAGGATGAGGTCGGGCTTGCCGTCCATCACCTCCAGCATCGCCATCATCACCGCGTCGGTGGGCGTGCCCGAGACGGCGAAGCGCCGCTCCTCGTGGCGGCGCAGGCGCAAGGGACGGGTGAGGGTGAGCGAGTGGCCGGCGCCGGACTGCTCGTCGTGCGGCGCCACCGTCCATACCTCGTCGCCGAGTTCCGCCGCGATGCCTTCCGCGACGGCGAGGCCGGGCGCGTGGATGCCGTCGTCGTTGGTGACGAGGATGCGCATCACGCCGGCTCCAGCACGTCCATCCCGCGCGTGTAGGATAGGAGCGCGTCCGGCACGCGCACCGCGCCGTCCGCCGTCTGGTAGTTCTCGATCACCGCGACCAGCGCGCGGCCCACCGCCACGCCCGATCCGTTGAGCGTGTGGACGAAGCGCGTGCCCTTCTTCTCGCCCGTCGGGCGATAGCGCGCGTCCATGCGCCGCGCCTGAAAGTCGGTGCAGGTGGAGCAGGAGCTGATCTCGCGATAACGCCGCTGGCCGGGCAGCCACACCTCGAGGTCGTAGGTGCGCGCGGCGGTGAAGCCCATGTCGCCCGCGCACAGCAGCATCCGGCGGTAGGGCAGCTCCAGCGCCTCCAGCACGCTTTCCGCCGAGCGCGTCATCCGCTCATGCTCCTCGTCGGACGCGTGCGGAGCGGTGATCGAGACGAGCTCGACCTTCTCAAACTGGTGCTGGCGGATCAGCCCGCGCGTGTCGCGCCCCGCTGCGCCGGCCTCGGCGCGGAAGCAGGGGGTGAGCGCCACGAAGCGCAGCGGCAGTTCGGCCTCGCTCAGGATGCGGCCGCGCACATAGTTGGCGAGGCTCACCTCGGCGGTGGGGATCAGCCAGCGGTCGTCCGTGGTATGAAACAGGTCGTCGGCGAACTTGGGGAGCTGGCCGGTGCCGAACATCGCGTCGGATCGCACGAGCAGCGGGGGCGCGACCTCGGTATAGCCGGCGCGCTCGACGTGGAAGTCGAGCATGAACTGCGCGATCGCCCGGCTCAGCCGCGCTACCTGGCCCTTGAGGTAGACGAAGCGCGATCCCGCGACGGCGGCGGCGGCGTCGAAGTCCATGCCGAGCGCGAGCCCGATCGCGTCATGCTCGCGCGGCTCGAAGCCCAGCTCGGCGGGGGTGCCGTGGTGCGAGACGATCACGTTCTGCGTCTCGTCGGCGCCGTCAGGCACCTGCGGCGCAGGCAGGTTGGGCAGCGTGGCGAGGAGTGCGTTCAGCGCGACTTCCGCATCTGCGGCGTCTTTCTCCGCTTGCGCGCTGTCGATCTTGAGCGCCGCCACTTCCCGCTGCATGATCTGGCCGCGATCACGCTCGCCGGCGGCGAAGGCCGAGCCGATCTCCTTCGCTAGGTGATTGCGCTCCGCCTGGGCGCGTTCGGCCCGCTGCAGGCTGCCGCGCCGTTGCCCATCCAGCGCCGCGAAGGCGGTTGCGTCGAACGCCACGCCCCGCCGCGCCATCTGCGCGGCGAAGCCTTGCGGATCGTCGCGGATGGTACGGGGATCGTGCATGGCGCGGGCTATGGCCAAGCCGATTAACCTTCGCAACCCTGCGTGGCCGGCGGCGTTGACCGTCGAACAAGTTTCGCAGGAGAGACGAAGTGCAGGTCCCGAAGGGCAGCTACGTGCTGGTCGCCGACGGCCGCAAGCGGCTGCTCGCGCGCAACGATGGCGACGCCGACGCGCCGCGCCTCACGGTCGTGCAGGCGGTCGAGGACGACAATCCCAAGACGCACGATCAGGTGACGGACGCCGCCGGCCATGCGGGCGGGCGCGGCACCGGATCGGGATCGATGGGGGAGGCCGACGCGCATGATGTCGAGGAGGAGCGCTTCGCGGTCGAGACCGCCGCGCTGATCGGCCGCGCCGCGCAGGCGGGCGAGTTCGAGCGGCTGATCGTGGTGGCGCCGCCGCGCACGCTGGGCCGGCTGCGCAAGCATTACGATCCTGCGGTCAAGGATCGCCTCGCCGCCGAGATCGACAAGGATCTCACTGGCCAGCCGATCGACCGCATCGCGGCCATGCTCGCCGAGCGCTGAGCATCGCCCGTCCGCCTATCCGTCAACCGCTTGTCCAATCAGGAACGGGAGCAACAGACATGACCTTCAAGATCCTCCTCGCGACCACCGCGCTGGTCGCGGTGCCGGCGCTGGCGCAGACGTCTTCGCCGAGTTCGGCCGCTCAGCCCGCCGCAACGGGTCAGGCCGGTACCGCGACGGGCACGGCGACGGGCGGCGCGGTGATGCAGGGCGCCGCCGTCTACGACACGCAGGGTGGCACCGTCGGTACCGTCGAGAGCGTCAACGGCGACATGGTCGTGCTCGCCACGCAGAAGAGCAAGGTGCAGCTCCCCAAGTCGAGCTTCGCCAGCGGTCCCAAGGGCCCGGTGATCGCGATGACCGCGACGCAGCTCGATCAGGCGGCGGCGCAGGCCAGCCCGGCGGGCGCGACGGGCTCGACGGGCGGCGCGGGCGCGGCTGCGGGCGCTTCGGCTAAGCCCGCAGTCGCGCAGGGTGCGGCGGTGTCCGACACCCAGGGAGGCGCGGTCGGCACCGTATCCGATGTCGACGCCCAGTTCGCGACGGTGACGCTGACCACGGGTGGCAAGGTGCGCCTGCCGGTCGGCGCGTTCGGGGCCGGCACCGACGGCGGCCTTCGCGTCGCCATGACGGCGGCGCAGCTCTCGGCCGCGGCCGGCGCGTCGGGCGGCGGCTCTTCGTCGGCGACGGGTGCCACCGGCACCGACTCGTCCGGGTCCGCATCGGGCACGACAAAGGTCGCGAAGGGCAAGAAGGGCCACTGATCGCCGGGCCGCCGGGACGAAGCCCGGCTGCTTGAAACAAGAAGGGCCGCGACGTGTGCTCCGTCGCGGCCCTTCTCCCGTGCGGCCGGGAAGATCAGCTCGCGCTGCGGCGCCTGCGCGCGAACGCGGTGCGGGCGACCATGACGGCCGCGGCACCGCCGAACAGGATCAGCATCGGCGGCGCGGGCACGTCGTGCGGGTGATCGGGCGGCACGTCGGGTCCGCTCGACGTCGAGGTGGAGGACGAGGACGAGGACGACGTCGAGGAGGAGGTGGAGGACGAGGTCGACGAGGAGGTCGACACGCCGCTCGACGTGGAGGTCGAGGTCGACACGCCGCTGGACGTGGACACGCCGCTCGATGTGGACACCCCGCTGGACGTGGACACGCCGCTCGAAGTCGAGGTCGAGCCGCCGCTCGATGACGAGGTGGACGAGATCACCCAGCCGCCGCTCGATCCGCCGCCCCAGAAGCCGCCGCCGCCGAAGAAGCCGGGGAAGCCGCCGCCTCCATAACCGGGCGAGCCGAAGAAGGGCGCAACCGCGCCGCCCGCCACCGGCGCCTCGAACGGCACGGGGGCCGCCACCGGGGCGGACGCCACGGAGACCACGCCCGGCGTACAGCTCGTCGTCGTGACACGGCGCACGCGCGGACGTCGCACCGGCGCGGAGGCGATGCGCACCGGCCCCTTCTTGTGAATCACGCGCGGGCCGGCGGGTTGCTCGGCGAGGTGGACCGCGCCGCCCCCGACGAGAGCGCCACCAACGGCGCAGGCGCTGAGCTTGGCGAGTGCCATACGGACCGACATTGTGCGATCGTCCCCTGTTTCGCCGTTCCGACGGAGCCGCCGGAATGGTGTCTTCCTTGCTTGTCTATCTCCCGACCAATGCAAAAATATCCGTTAATCGCAAGCGAGCCGGTCGCTCCCCCCGCCTGGATCGTCCCGAAATGGTTCCGCAACCCGCGGTTTCGCGCGAATCCCGGTGCGTCGGCGGCCTCGTCTCAGCTCGGGCCGCTCGTGCCGGTCCGCGCGCTTGTGCGCTCCGGCGTCGCTCACTATAGGCCCGCGCCGATAAGAAGAGCGTCCTGCGGAGCGGCGTTCGCAGCCGCGAAGTGGCCGACTCGGGCGCAGGCGGAGGCGGTAATGGCGACGGCGGTTGGGATGATGGATCGAGGCTCATACGCGGCGAGCGTCGCGGTCGTGCCGGAGGAATATCGGCCGTCCGCGGACGAGCCTTTCATGGGAGCGCGTCAGGCTACTTATTTCCGCGCAAAGCTCCATGCGTGGAAGGAGTCCATCCTGCGCGAGGCACGCGACACGCTGGCGCAGCTCCAGACCGACAGCCTGCGCGAGCCCGACATCACCGACCGCGCGTCCAGCGAGACCGACTGGTCGATCGAACTGCGCACCCGCGACCGGCAGCGCAAGCTGATCGCCAAGATCGATGCGGCGCTCCGGCGCATCGATGAGGGCGAATATGGCTACTGCGAGGTGACGGGCGAGCCGATCTCGCTCGGTCGGCTGGAGGCGCGGCCGATCGCGACGATGACCGTCGAGGCGCAGGAGCGGCACGAGCGTAACGAGAAGGTCTCGCGCGAGGAATGATGGCGGCGGCGGGCGGGCGCGGCGTTAAGACTTTGGCGATCCCGACAACGTTAGTGATGGCCGAGCCTATCGATCGGCTCGCGTCGCGCGGCAGCTTTAGGACGGAAACGGTGCAGGACAGCCCGATCGGCAACGATCCCGACGAGGACGGCGGCGAGCATCATCGCCGCGACGAGCGCGACAGCCTCTTCATGCTCGCGCGTCTTCGCCCAAGCGGCGCTTCGGCGTTCGAGAATGTCCGTGTCCGCAACGTCTCGTCCGGCGGGTTGATGGCGCAGGTCGGCGCCGGCTATCGCCCCGGCATGCGCGTCGACGTCGAACTCGAAGGACTCGGCGCCGTGTCCGGATCGGTCGCCTGGGCGGAAGCCGGCCGGATTGGCATCGCCTTCGATCATCCGGTCGACAAGGCGCGCGCGCGCAAGACCGTGGGTGGCAAGGACGAGGACTTGTTCCGGCACGCGTCGGACTTCAAGCGGCCGCCCCTGCGCCCACGCTGAGCCGCTCCCGTCCGAGCCGGGAGCGGGTGGAGCGGTGCTACGCGCGGGCGAGCGCCTCCTTGATCTTCAGCTTCTGCTTCTTGAGGCGCGCCAGCACCGATTGATCGGGCGCGGGCCGCCGCGACTCGAGGGCGATGCGATCGTCGAGGCCGGCATGGCGCGCGACGAGAGTGGCGGAATGCGAACTGTTCATTCGAGTCCTCCTTGCTGGCTGATGACCAGGAAAGGAGTAAACCACCAAACTGTCACAATGTCGCTTATCCTCTCCGCCGTTGCGGCGAACCGCCGGACGGAGCACGACGACCGGCGCCGCTCTTGCCTCCGCACGGGCCGCGCGGCATCGCGGGGTGACGGCGTGGAAGGGAGGACTCGGAGCATGGAGGGCGACGAGGGCGATCGGAGGCTGTCGATGCTGCGCCAGGAGCATCGCGACCTCGATGCGGCGATCGCCGCGCTCGCCGCGATGCCGCAGCCCGATCAGATCCAGATCGCGCGGCTGAAGAAGCGCAAGCTCCGGCTCAAGGACGAGATCGCCGTGCTCCAGGACGCAATCCTGCCCGACATCATCGCCTGAGGCGCCGGAGCCGCGCGCGAGAAGGGCCGGCCCGTCGCCGGACCGGCCCTCCGTCAGTCGCCGAAGCGGGCGATTACGCCGCCTCGCGGACCTCGGACACCGACGCGTCCAGGATCGGCGCGCCGGTGGCGGCATCGCCACCGATCTCGATGCGACGCGGCTTTTTATGCTCGGGCACCTCGCGCTTCAGCTCGACGTCGAGCAGCCCGTCGCGATAGTCGGCGCCCGTCACCTTGATCGTGTCGGCAAGCTGGAAGCGCCGCTCGAAGGCGCGCTTCGCGATGCCGCGATGCAAGAACTGGCGGCCGGACTCCTCGCCCTTGCCGGCCTTGCCGACGATCACGAGGACGTTGTCCTGAACAACGAGTTCGAGTTCGTCGCGCGAGAAACCGGCGACGGCCATCGAGATGCGGTAGACGTCCTCGGACAGCTTCTCGATATTGTAGGGAGGATAGGCCTCGCTATCGCCGCGCGTCGCGAAGTCGACGAGGCGATTGAGGTTCTCGAAGCCGATGGAGGAGCGCAGCAGCGGCGCGAAATCAAGCGTACGCATAGGTTCAGACCCTTCTCTGGCGTATGAACGATCGGACCCGCGGATCATCCGCCGGGCCGGCCGCGACGCCCCCGAAGGCGACGTCCGCGACCGCGCACGAGATGGGAAGCGGGCCTGTGCTTTCAAGATCGTCTCGCGGAGGGACGCGAGCGTTCCCGGCGCGTTTCGGCGGCGCCGGCGGCATGCAATGCCGGGCGCATGACCCAGTTCACCGCGCGCGTCGTCGATTCGCTCTATACCGAGGCCATGCTGCTCGCCGACGAGGCGCGAGGCTATTTCGAGTGCTGGGGCCGCGAGGAGCGCGACGGGCTCGATCCCGAGACGCGGGTGCTGTTCTCGTGCGAGGCGCTACGCGTCACGACGCGGCTGATGCACGTGATCGCCTGGCTGCTCACGCGCCGCGCGGTGGCGGCGGGCGAGATCGGCGAGGCGCAGGCCGCGGCACCCGAGCGCCGGCTGGGCGAGGAACCTCCGAGCGACCCACAAGTGGTCGCGGCACTGCCGGCGACCGCCCGCCAGCTCGTCGCCGCGACGCGCGATCTCCACGCCCGCGTGAGGCGGCTCGACGCGACCCTGGACGATGTCGCGGCGCCCGCAGACGCCGGCCCGGCGCGCGATCTCCTCGCGCGGCTGGAGCGCGCTTTCTAAGACCAGGCGGTGACGGCGAGCGGCTGAGCGATTCCGAGACCAGCGCGCGGCACGCTCGAGGGGCAGGGGGCGTCCGAGCAGGAAACCCTGCATATGGCAGCCCAGCGCCGCCATGCGCCGATACTCCTCCGCGGTCTCCACGCCCCCGGCGGCGATCGTCGTTCCCAGGACTCGGCGAGCGCCACGATCGTGGTCGCCTCCTCGTGCGCCGGCGCCGCGCCAGAGCGGCCGCTACCGACAATCGTCTAGCGCGATCCGCGTGCCCGTCGCGCGCAGCCGCCGCAGCGCGTCGAGCGCCAGCGTCGCGTCGGGAGCAAACACGCGCTCGTCCACTTCCAGCTCGCGACCAACATTCCGATCTTTTCGCGAGCGCGCTGAATGGGACGGGGATGAAAACCTTGCCGAGACACCCCTTGAGGAGGGTTAACGGTCGAGCGCGCGGGCGAGCTCGGCCTTGGACATGCGCGATCGCCCCGGTATGTCGCGTTCGCGCGCCGCCGCCATCAGGTCGGCCTTGGTGGGCTCGCCGCCGTCACGGTGACGTGCGGCCTTCTTCGCGACATCCTCGGGCTGTGCCGAGAACTGCTTGCCCTTGGCGGTGTCCGCGCGCTTCTTGGCAGTGGTGCGCTGATACTCCTCCTTGGAGAGCGCCTCGCGTGCCGTCTTCGGCAGGTAGCGTTCGTGCGTGTCGCCGCTCGGCTTGCCGGATTTGGTGCCCCACTCCTCCTCGGTCCACTGATGGAGCGAGTTGTCGTCGTCGCGCTCGCCGACATAGCCGCCGCCGCGCTTCTTGTACTCGGCGACCGCGAGTTGCGCCTTGCGGGCGGACCACTGGCCCTTCTTCCCGCCCTTGGCGCCGGCGGTCACCTCGGCCTTTACCTTCTCCCAGAGCTTCGGGTCGGTCTTCTCGGCGGTCTCGGACATGGTTCAGGCCTCCTGCGGCGCCTCCAACGCGCACGCGAGCCAGTCGGGCATCACGATGCGGCCGGGCAGCGCCGCGATCGCGTCGACGCGCGTGTGCGCGACGGCGAGGCGGAGATCGGGATACCACGCGCGCGCCTTGTCGCCCGGATCCTCGCTGCTCTCGAACACGAAGAGGCGGCGCTTGACCTTCTGCCGCCAGTTCATCCGCGCGGTGTTCTCCTGGCCGACATAGCAGCCCTTGGCGAAGCTGACGCCGTTGAGCTCGGCGGCGTTCGCCTCCAGCCACAGCGTCCTGTCCTGCCCGATCTCGGCCGCGCCTTCGCAGACGCCGAGCCGCAGCCTGTGCGCGCGCCACGCCGCGTCGGCCGGCTCGCCCGCCGGCTCGCCCAGCCAGCGGCGGCCGAGCGCGGGCAGGCGGGGGTCGCCCGCGCCATCGCGAGACCAGTGCACCCCCAGCGCCTCGTCGCGCGCGATCGTGATGGCGCGGCGCAGGCGATAGAGCGTCAGCCGCCGGGCGAGCGCGTCGGCCTGCCCGCCCTCGCAATCGACCAGCACGTCGCCACCGTCCGCCCACAGGATGAAGTCGAACAGCGCCTTGCCCTGCGCGGTGAGCAGCCCCGCCCAGAGCGGCCCGAGGTTCAGCGCCGCGACGTCATGCGTGACGAGGCCCTGGAGGAAGCCTCGCACGTCCTCGCCCGAAAGGCGGAGGACGGCGCGACCCGCGAGGTGGGTGGCGGCGGTCATCGCGCATAGCTAGGGGCAGGGGACGCCCTTCCCAAGCCTTCCGGAGCCTCCCATGGCGGAAACCTACGATCTCGTCCTGAAGAACGGCACCGTATGGACGCCGGGTGGCCCGTCCGAGACCTCGGTCGGCGTGCGCGGGGGGCGGATCGTCGGGCTGGGCGTCACGGGCAATGCCGAGGAGACGGTCGACTGCACCGGGCTGACCGTGCTGCCCGGCGTCATCGACACGCAGGTCCACTTCCGCGAGCCGGGGCTGGAGCACAAGGAGGACCTCGAGTCGGGCAGCCGCGCCGCCGTGCTGGGCGGCGTCACCGCCGTGTTCGAGATGCCCAACACCAAGCCCAACACCGACTCGGCCGACGCGCTCGCCGACAAGCTCGCCCGCGCGCGCGATCGGATGTGGTGCGACCATGCCTTCTACGTCGGCGCCACGGCCGCCAACGCCGACAGGCTCGGCGAGCTGGAGAAGCTGGAGGGGGCGGCCGGCGTCAAGGTGTTCATGGGCGCGTCAACCGGCGACCTGCTCGTCTCCGACGATCGCGAACTGGCGCGCGTGCTGGCGTCGGGCACCCGCCGCGTCGCGATCCACGCCGAGGACGAGGCGCGGATGCAGGCGAGGGCGGGGGAGCGCGTGCCCGACAATCCCTCGTCCCACCCGGTGTGGCGCGACGACGAGAGCGCGATGTTGGCCACCCGGCGGATCGTGAGCCTCGCGCGGGCGGCGGGGCGGCGCATCCACGTTCTTCACGTCACCACGCCGGCGGAGCTGGAGTATCTCGGCGCCAACAAGGATATCGCCACCTGCGAGGTGACGCCGCAGCACCTGACGCTGGCGGGCGAGGAGGCTTATCCGCGCCTCGGCACGCACGCGCAGATGAACCCGCCGATCCGGTCGGGCGCGCATCGCGACGGACTATGGCACTGGCTGCGCCAAGGCGTTCCCGACGTCATCGGCTCCGATCACGCGCCGCACACGCTGGAGGAGAAGGCGCAGGCCTATCCCGCCTCGCCTTCGGGCATGCCCGGCGTGCAGACGCTGCTGCCGCTGCTGCTCGATCACGTCCACCACGGCCGGCTGACGATGCAGCGGCTCGTCGACCTGACGAGCGCGGGAGCGCAGCGCATCTTCGGGCTGGTGGCGAAGGGGCGGATCGTGCCCGGCTACGACGCCGACTTCACCGTCGTGGACACGCGCGCGCGCTGGACCGTCGAGGAGGGCTGGCTCGCCAGCCGCGCGGGCTGGTCGCCGTTCACCGGCATGGAGCTTGTCGGGCGGCCGGTCGGCACCTTCGTGCGTGGGCGCAGGGTGATGTGGGACGGCCAACTCGCCGCCGCTGCGACCGGGCGGCCGATCCGCTTCGAGGCGACGTACCGGCCTTAACGCAGGCGGATGCCCGCGCCGACATGGAGCTAAGCGCCGCCGGCCGCGTTGCGGCGGCTCCCATCGAGGAGAGAGACGATGACGTTGAAGATGATGACCGCGCTCGCCGCGGCGCTCGGGCTCGCGGCCGGGGCGGCGCAGGCGCAGACGGCGCTCGGCAACAGCATGGGTTCGGAGTCGTCGTCGAGCGCGACCTCCGTGTCGTCGGCGAAGGCGAGCGGCGCCCACTACACGCCTGTCGCCAAGGCAGCACGGCACCAGGCGATGGGCAAGTCGCACAAGGCGAAGTCGGCGATGGCGGCGGGCACCGCGACCGGTGGCTCGGGCGACATGACGCCGTCGGGTAACGCCAACCCGACCAACCAGCATTGATCCGGCGGGCGGACGCCGGCCGGCGTCCGCCCCCGGCTCGTGGGATCACGCGGTCTCGAATTGGAGGCGGGCGAGCCTGGCGTAGAGCCCGTCGGCGCGCGCGAGGCTCTCGTGCGTGCCTTCCTCGACGATACGGCCGGCGTCCATCACCACGATGCGGTTCGCGGCGCGCACCGTCGCCAGCCGATGCGCGATGACGAGCGTCGTGCGATCCGCCATCAGCCGTTCCAGCGCGGACTGGACCAGCCGCTCGCTCTCCGCGTCCAGCGCGGACGTCGCCTCGTCGAGCAGCAGCAGCGGCGCGTCGCGCAGCAGCGCGCGCGCGATCGCGACGCGCTGGCGCTGCCCGCCCGACAGCCGGGCGCCGCCTTCGCCCAAGAAGGTGTCGAGCCCCTGCGGCAGCGCGCGCAGGAAGCCGGCGGCGTTCGCCGCCTCGGCCGCCGCCCAGACGCGCGCGTCGTCGGCGTCCCAGCGGCCGTAGCGCAGGTTGTCGCGGGCGGACGCCGCGAAGATCACCGTCTCCTGCGGCACGACGGCGGTGGCGGCGCGGATCGCGTGGGGATCGGTCTCGGCGAGCGGCACGCCGTCCAGCGCGACGACGCCGGCTTGCGGATCGTAGAAACGCAGCGCGAGCTGGAGCAGCGTGGACTTGCCCGCTCCCGAAGGGCCGACGATCGCGACCGTCTCGCCGGGCTCGATCGCGAGCGTGACGTCGTCCAGCGCCGCCACCTCGGGCCGGGTGGGATAGCGGAAGGTGACGTGCTGGAAGGCGAGGCGGCCGCCGGCGGGGGCAGGCAGCGCGCGCGGGTGGGCCGGCGCGACGATCTCGGGACGGGCGGCGAGCAGCTCGGCGAGCCTGCCGGCCGCGCCCGCGCCGCGCGCGAGATCGCCATAGACCTCGGCGAGCGAGCCGAACGCGCCCGCCACCAGCCCGGCGGTGAGCACGAAGGCGGCGATCGCGCCGCCCGTCATCCGGCCGCGCGCCACGTCGATCGCGCCCTCCCACAGGATCAGCGTCACCGCGCCGAACATCAGCCCGATCACCAGCGCCGTCATCACCGCGCGGATCGCGATGCGCGCGCGCGCGGTGGCGAACACCGCCTCCGCCGCGTCGCGCATCCGCGCGAACTCGCGGCGTTCCTGCCCGAAGGCCTGGACGATCCGCATGGCGCCCAGCACCTCGTTGGCGACGACGCCGACGCCGGCGATGCGATCCTGCGAGAGGCGCGAGAAGGAGCGCAACCGCCGCCCCATTACCAGGATCGGCAGCAGCGCGGCCGGGATGCCCACGATCAGCAACCCGGCGAGCTTCGCCGACAGCACGAACATGTAGGCGACGCCGCCGACCAGCGTGAACAGGTTCCGGAGCGCCACCGACACGGTCGAGCCGACCACCTGCTCGATGATCGCGGTGTCGGAGGTGAGGCGCGACGCGATCTCGGACGGGCGGTTCTCCTCGAAGAAGCGGGGCGAGAGGCCGACCAGCCGCTCCTGCACCGCGATGCGCAGGTCCGCCACCACGCGCTCGCCCAGCCACGACACGAACCAGAAACGCGTCGCCGTCGCGACCGCCAGCACGCCGACCAGCATCAGCAGGTAGTGGAAGGACGTCGTGACGCCGTGCGCGTCCACCCCGGAGGAGAAGCCGCGATCGATCACGCGCTTGAAGCCGTAGGGGATGCCGAGCGTCGCCGCCGAGGAGACGCACAGCGCCGCGAACGCGCCCAGGATGCGGAACGGATAGGCGCGCGCGCGTGCCCAGACGATGCCGAGGCTGTTCAGCTTGCGGCTCGCCGGCGCCCCGTCGGCGGCGGCGTCGCGACGGGGGCGGCGGGCCATGCGCGTCCGCCTAGCATCGCGCCGCCGGGCGCTCAATCGCGCCGCGACCGGTCCCGCGCCGGATGTGCGCGTCCCGGCGTGGGAGGACGGGCGAGGAACCGCTTGCCACCGCCGCCGATTGATCGGACGACTTTTCCGCCTACGTTAACCGGTTCATGCGATGCTCGTGCGTCGGCTTGAGGAGACGATCCTTGCTCTACGACGCCTACGAGATGCAGCGCTCGTTCCTCTCGGGGGCGAGCCTGATGGCGAATATCGGCGCGGACTGGATGCAGAATCCTGCCAACCCGCTGTCGCATACCGGGTTCGCTCCGATGATCGCGTCCGGCCTCGACGTGTTCGCCCACGCGTCGCAGGCGCGCGGCAAGCCCGCCTTCGGCATCGACCATGTCGTCCTCGCCGACGGGCGCGTGGTGGCGGTCCGCGAGAGGATCGTCGAGCGGCGCCCGTTCGGTCAGCTCAAGCGCTTCGTGCGCGAGGGCGTCGAGGGCGGCCCCAAGCTGCTGATCGTCGCGCCGATGTCGGGCCACTTCGCCACGCTGCTGCGCGGCACGGTCGAGCGGATGCTGCGATCGTGCGACGTCTACGTCACCGACTGGCGCGACGCCAAGGACGTGCCGCTGTCGGACGGGGACTTCAGCCTCGACCACTATATCGACTATCTCATCGGCTTCTGCGCGACGATCGGGCGGAGCGGCGATCCGCGCCCGCACATGCTCGCCGTGTGCCAGCCATCGGTGCCCGCCTACGCCGCGACGTGCCTGATGGGGCAGGATCAGCACCCCAACCGCCCGCGCTCGCTGACGCTGATGGGCGGCCCCGTCGACACGCGCGAGGCGCCGACGACCGTCAACACCGTCGCCACCCAGCGCCCGCTCGCTTGGTTCGAGCAGAACGTGATCCAGACCGTGCCCTTCTTCCATCCCGGCGGCGGGCGGCGCGTGTATCCCGGCTTCCTGCAGCTCACCGGGTTCATGGCGATGAACCTCGGCAACCACCTGATGAGCCACTACCGCATGTTCCAGCAGCTCGTCGATGGCGACGGCGAGGGGGCCGACGCGACCAAGGCCTTCTACGAGGAATATCGCTCGGTCTGCGACATGACGGCGGAGTTCTACCTCCAGACGATCGAGGACGTGTTCCAGAAGCACAAGCTGCCCAAGGGCGAGCTGATGCACCGTGGCCGCCGCGTCGATCCCGCCGGCATCGCCGACACCGCGCTGCTGGCGATCGAGGGCGAGCGCGACGACATATCGGGGCTGGGACAGACCAGGGCGGCGCTCACCATCGCGACCGCGCTGCCCGAAGACGGCAAGCGCTACTATATGGCGCCCGGCGTCGGCCATTACGGCATCTTCAACGGCCGGCGCTGGCGCGAGACGATCGCGCCGGTGGTGGAGGAGTGGATCGCCGCGCATGACGGCTGATCGCATCGCCTGAGCGCGCGGTGGCCGGGCGGGCGCGCCTGTCGGCGGAGATCGAGCGCTGGCCGGTGGCCGGCGCCTTCGTCATCGCGCGCGGCGCCAAGACCCATGTCGACGTCGTCGTCGCCACGATCGACCGAGACGGCCGGAGCGGGCGGGGCGAGGCGACGCCGATCTACTATCATGGCGAGACCGCCGAGGGCGTCCACGAGACCATCCTCGCGCAGGCCGGCGCGATCGCCGACGGCGCCGGACGCGCCGAGATCCGGTCGACGATGCCGCGCGGCGCGGCGCGCAACGCGCTCGACGCGGCGCTGTGGGATCTGGACGCGAAAGCGGGTCGCCCGGTCGGGCTGCCCGATCCCGCGCCGCTCGTCACCGCCTACACCCTGTCTCTGGGGCGACCGGACGAGATGGAGGCGGCGGCGCGCGCCGCCGGGCCGCGCTATCCGCTGCTCAAGCTCAAGCTCGCGGGGGAGGGCGATGCCGAGCGCGTCGCCGCGGTCCGGCGCGGCGCACCCTCCGCGCGGTTGATCGTCGACGCCAACGAAGCGTGGACTGGGCGGGACGTGGCGGCGGAGGCGGCGGCGCTCGTGCCCCATGGCGTCGAGCTGATCGAGCAGCCGGTCGCCGCCGGCCGCGACGATCTGCTCGACGGCGTCGTCTCGCCGATCCCGCTCTGCGCGGACGAGAGCTGTCAGGACCGCACCGATCTGGAACGCTGCCGGGGCCGCTACGCCGCGATCAACGTCAAGCTCGACAAGGCGGGCGGGCTCACCGAGGCGCTGGCCCTGATCGCGGAGGCGCGTGCGATCGGCCTCAAGGTGATGGTCGGCTGCATGCTCTCGACGTCGCTCGGCCTCGCGCCCGCCTTCCTCGCAGCGCAGGGCGCGGACTGGGTCGATCTCGACGGCGCGCTGCTGCTCGCGCGCGATCGGCCGGACGGCTTTGCGTATGACGGCGGCACGATGCGGCCGGCGGCCTCCTCTCTGTGGGGCGGCGCCTGAACCCCCGCGCGTGATCCGCGTTCCCGCCGTCGAAGGAGAGCATGATGGCCGACGACGACCACGACACGATCTACCGCGAGTTCAAGGACGCGGTGAACATGACCCCGGCCGAGATCGAGAAGTTCCTCGACACCGACGACAGCAAGCGCGTCGGCCAGAAGGCGAGCGAGGGCGCCGAATCGGTCGGCCACGCCTCGGGCCGCAAGATCGTCGAGATCCAGCGCAGGAAGAAGGCGGAGCTGACGGACGCCGACTACGCGCACATGAAGAAGGTGACGGGCTATGTCGCGCGGCACTGCAAGCAGGGGCCGGGGCAGGACAAGGAGCATAGCGACTGGCGCTACTCGCTGATGAACTGGGGCCACGACCCGCTCAAGTGAGCGGATCGCGGCCCCCGCGCCTCCCCCTCGCGGCTATCGTGTCGGCGCGAGGCGCGAGTTCAGCACCCAGCCGACATTGTCGTTCTCGTCCGCCACTTCCCACCACATGCCGTCCTTCTTGCCGGTGGGATAAACGGTGGCGCCGGGCGGCAGCGTCCGCACCGCGGCACCGCCGGCGGCGGCCGTCCTGCGCATCACGACGGGGCCCTGCGCGGTGAAGGTCCGCGACGGCGCAGCCTCGGCGGTGCCGGTGGCGCCCGGCTGCACGAGGTTCAGCGAGGTCACCATCTTCGAGTAGGCCTGGATGAAGGCGAGCGTCACCATGCGCCCGATATCGGTCGATTCGTAGCCGCCGCCGACCGCGCCCGCCGCCCCGCCGAGGAAGCCCATGCCGCCGCCGCCGCCGAACGAGATGTCGTTCTTGGCGGCATAGCCGTCCTCGGTCGCGATCGTCTCGGTGGTCCGCACGTTGGTGAGCGAGAGGACGGTGTTCGCCTCCGACTTCTTGGTGCGCAGCCCGCCGAGCAGCCCACCGAGCCGATTGTTGATGAGCCCGCCGACCGCGCCCGCCGCGCCCATGCCGCTAACATTGCCGTTGGCGCCCTGGATCTCGGCGACGAGCACATAGTCCGATGCCTTGACCTGCCCGATGCCCACGTTGGAGCCGCGCTGAAGCCCCAGCCCGCCGCCGATCGCGCGCTCCGCCTGCGCCGCGTTGAGGCCGGCGCCGCGATCGACGAGGTTGAAGCAGCCCGACCGCTGGACCATCACCTTGAGCAGCTTCGACGGCGGAGCTAGCGAATATTGCGACCAGGCGGAGGGATCGTCGCCGTCCGCCACCGATAAGGTGCCGAGCTTGCGCGTGCAGCGCGGCACGTCGTTCATCGTCTGCTGCTGAATCTGCTGCCCCTTGCTCGCCCGCGCGAGCTGCGGCTGCGCGTGCGCCAGAGCGGCCGTCGTGGCGAGAGCGCCGATCAGTGCCGCGCGAAGTGTCCCCATGATCCCGCTTCCCCTTGTTACCGGTAAACGGCATGATGACCAACCGGAGCCGGCGGATCAACAGCGGTTCGGCGATCAAGATGCCGTTCCGGGTGACCGGCACTTGCCGCGTCAGCGGCGCCCGCACGTCGGCGCGTGGAAGTCGGGCGGCTTGCCCGCGATCCAGCGCAGGAAGCGGGCGACGCGCTCCTCTCCGCGCAATGCGGTCAGCGTCGGGTAGGTCCTCGCGATCTCCTTGTTGGGCAGCGCGGCGTGGATGGCGCGGTGGCAGATCGGGTTCAGCGGCGCCGTCTCGCGCCCGCCTTCCGATTTCGGCACGACATGGTGCCACTCGATACGGCGTCCGAGAGGCCGCCCGCACAACGCGCACTCCGTCGGCGCGTCGCGCGGCGGCGGCGGGCCGACGATCGGGCGAGAGCGGCGGCGGGACATCGCAGCAAATATGGCGGGGCGGCGTCTCCTATCCTATAGCCGCTTAATGGACCTCATTTCCCCAAGCATCGCCGCCGAGTTCCGCCGCCTGCACCGCGCTCCCGAGCCGGAGGTGCTTGCCTCGCTGCTTCCCGCCGCCACGCTCGACGCACCGGCGCGCGGGCGCATCGTGGGTCGCGCGCTCGGCCTGCTGGCCGATCTGCGCGCGGCACAGGCATCGGGATGGGTCAACCGCTTCCTTCAGGAGTATCGGCTGAACTCGTCGGAGGGCGTGGCGCTGCTGAGCCTCGCCGAGGCGTTCCTGCGCGTGCCCGATCCCGAGACGGCCGACCTGCTGATCGCCGACAAGCTGGGCGACGCGGATTGGCGCGCGCACGCCGGCCGCTCGGCCTCCGGGCTCGTCAACGCGGGCACCTGGGGGCTGGTGATCGGCCGCGCGCTGGTCGCGGACGAGGGGCGTGGCGGCACGCTGCGGCGGCTGGTCGCGCGTGCGGGCGAGCCGTTCGTGCGTCAGGCGGTGGGCGCGGCGATGCGGCTGATGGGCGAGATCTTCGTGATGGGCCGCACCATCGACGAGGCGATCGGCCGCATGGACAAGCGTGACCATAAGGGCTTCACCGCCAGCTTCGACATGCTGGGCGAGGCGGCGCGCACCCACGCCGACGCGGATCGCTACCAGCGCGCCTACCTGGACGCGATCCGCGCGGTGGGCCGCGTGGCGAAACGTGGCCACTCGATCTCCGTCAAGCTCTCCGCGCTCCATCCCCGCTACGAGGTGGCGCGCTGGGCGGAGTGCGTACCCGCGCTCACCGCGCGGCTGGAGGAGCTGGCGGTGGCGGCGGCGCAGGCCGGCATCGGCCTCACCGTCGACGCCGAGGAGAGCGAGCGGCTGGAGGCGAGCTTCGCGATCATCGGCGCGGTCGGCCGGCTGCCCGCGCTCTCCGGGTGGGACGGCTATGGCATGGCGGTGCAGGCCTACTCCAAGCGCGCCCGCGCCGCCGTGGGCTGGGCGGACGATCTCGGCCGCACGACCGGCCGCCGCATCGCCGTCCGCCTCGTCAAGGGTGCCTACTGGGACAGCGAGATCAAGCGCACGCAGGAAGCCGGCCTCTCCGACTATCCGCTGTTCACGCGCAAGCCGGCCACCGACGTCTCTTATCTCGCCTGCGCGCGCGACATGCTGGCGGCGCGCAACATCTATCCCGCCTTCGCCAGCCACAACGCGCTGACGGTGGCGACCATCCTGGAGTGGGCGGGCGAGAGCCGCGACTTCGAGTTCCAGCGGCTTCACGGCATGGGCGACGGCCTCTACGAGCGGCTGGTCCGCGAAGAGAAGTA
This sequence comes from Sphingomonas sp., assembly GCF_965200105.1. GTDB lineage: Bacteria > Pseudomonadota > Alphaproteobacteria > Sphingomonadales > Sphingomonadaceae > Solisphingomonas. The sequence goes on along the minus strand of NZ_CBDATN010000002.1, from coordinate 582,299 downwards.
TCGCTGCCGGATCTACGCACCGGTCGGCGGGCATCGCGACCTGCTCGCCTATCTCGTCCGGCGGCTGCTGGAGAACGGCGCCAACTCCAGTTTCGTCCACCAGCTCGCCGACGAGACGCTGAGCGACGAGGAGCTGCTCGCCGATCCGGCGGAGCGCATCCGGGCGGTCGGCGGCTCGCGTCACCCTTCCATCCCGCTGCCCGCCGACCTGTTCGGCGACCAGCGGCGAAACTCCGCCGGCATCGACCTCCAGGACCGCGAGACGCTGGCGGAGACGGCGCGGGCGATCGGTCGCCCCGCCGACACTAACTCGCCCGCCAGCCCCGCGCCCGCCGACGCGGTGGCCCGCGCGCGTGCCGCCCTCCCGGCCTGGTCCTCGACGCCCGTCGAGCGCCGCGCCCGCACTCTCCAACGCCTCGCCGACCTGCTGGAGGAGGAGCGGCTGCCGCTGATGGCGCTGTGCGTTGAGGAGGGCCGCAAGACGATCGCCGACGCGCTGGGCGAGGTGCGCGAGGCGGCGGACTTCTGCCGCTACTATGCCGCGCGTGCGTGCATCGACATGCCCGCCATCGAGATGCCGGGCCCGACGGGCGAGCGCAACACGCTGCGCCTGGAGGCGCGCGGCGTCTGGGCGTGCGTCGCGCCTTGGAACTTTCCGCTGGCGATCTTCCTGGGGCAGGCGGCGGCGGCGCTCGTTACCGGCAACACGGTGGTCGCCAAGCCCGCGCCGCAGACGCCGCGCATCGGTGCCGCAGCCGTCGCGCTCGCGCACCGCGCCGGTGTGCCGGCGGACGCGCTGGTGCTGCTGCCCGGTGGGCCAGAGGAGGGCGGGGCGCTCGTCGCCGATGGGCGCGTGGCGGGCGTGGCGTTCACCGGCTCCACCGGCACTGCGCGCAAGATCGCCCGCACGCTGCTGGAGGGGGAGGATCGCCCGCTCGTTCCGCTGATCGCCGAGACGGGCGGGCTCAATGCGATGATCGTCGATTCGACCGCGTTGACCGAGCAGGTGGTGGCCGATGTCGTGACCTCCGCCTTCCGATCGGCCGGGCAGCGTTGCTCGGCCTTGCGGCTGCTCGTCCTCCAGGAGGAGATGGCCGAGCGCACGTTGGAGATGCTGGCCGGTGCGATGGACACGCTGGTCGTCGGCGACCCCGCCGATCCCGCGACGGACGTCGGCCCGGTGATCGACGCGGCCGCCTACGAGCGGCTGATGGGTCATAGGGAACTCACCCGCGACCGCTGGGTGAAGACGGTGGCCGCGCCCGACGACGGCCTCTACCTGCCGCCCACCGTGATCCGCTGCGACGCGATCGAGGATCTGACGCGCGAGTGGTTCGGGCCGCTGCTCCACGTCGCGACGTGGAAGGCGGGCGAGCTCGGCCGCACGGTCGAGCGGATCAACGCTTCGGGCTTCGGGCTCACTATGGGGCTGCACAGCCGCATCGCGCGCACCGCCGAGGAGGTGGAGGCGCGCGCGGCGGTCGGCAACCTCTACGTCAACCGCTCGATGATCGGGGCGGTGGTGGGCTCGCAGCCGTTCGGCGGCGAGGGCCTGTCCGGCACCGGCCCGAAGGCGGGCGGCCCGCACTATCTGCCGCGCTTCTGCGTCGAGCGGACGGTCTCGATGGACACGACATCGGCGGGCGGTAACGCCACGCTGCTGTCGCTGGACGACGTGGCGGTGGGCGGGATCTAGGGCGCCATTTCCTCGGCGCTCTCGTCTCCGGCGCGCGCGTGCGGTTGCGCCACGAACGCGACGTCGGGGTAGGGCATCACCGCGCGCCCGTCCGGCCCCGCCGTCATCGTCACCTGCGTCGGGAAGGCGAACTCGATGCCGAGCGCGTTGAAGCGGCGCAGGATCGCCAAGCACACCTTGCTGCGCGCCTCGAAAACGTCGTTGTAGTTGGCCGATCGCACGTCGAACTGCAGCTCGAAGTCGAGGCTCGATGTGCCGAAGCCGATCATGCCGACGCGCACCACCTGGCACCTCGCCACGCCTTCGGTGATGTCGGTGAGCAGCGCGGGCACCTGATCGGCCACGTCTTCGGGCGTGTTGTAGACGAGGCCGAGCGCCAGCGTGATCCGACGCCGGTCGAGCCGCGCCAGGTTGAACATCTCCTTCTCCAGCAGATTGGAGTTGCCGACGATCACCTGCTCGCCGGTCAGCGCACGGATACGCGTCGTCTTGAGGCCGATCGCCTCGACGGTGCCGGAGATGTTGTTCCATTTGACGCTGTCGCCCTTGCGGAACGGCCGGTCGAAGATGATCGCCAGCGCGGCGAACAGGTCCTTGAAGATGCCCTGCGCCGCCAGGCCGATCGCGATGCCGCCGATTCCCAGTCCCGCGACGAGGCCGGTGACGTTGACGCCCAGATTGTCGAGCACGATCACCGTCGCCAGGCTGAACACCGTCAAGGTGACGAGCAGGCGGATGATGCCCAGCGCCGATCCGAGTGCGGAATGGTCGTGATCGGTCAATCCGGCGCGATACTCGACATAGCCGAGCACGATCTCGCGCACCCAGACGGCGGACTGGATGGTCATGCCGATCGTGAAGACGAAGCTGACGAAGTGACGGAGCAGCAGCGGCGCGTCCGCGAAGCCCAGCACGATCTTCACCGACAGGATGAAGAGGAAGAGGTAGCCCGTCTTCTGGCACACCCGCCCGATGATCGAGCGCAGGTTGGTTATGGCGCTCGCCTCGCCGACCAGCCGCGCGCCGAACTTCGTCACCGCCAGCAGCGCAAGGAAGATCAGCACCCCCGCGCCCGACGCGACCGCCACCTGCGTGCTGTTCTCGCGCAGCCACTCGACCGTCTGTGCGACGAGCCGCCTGGATTGAACGTGCAGCGCATGCGCCTTGACCGCGCGCGCGGCGGCATCGGCGGCCGCGTTCGTGGCCGCGTCGTTCGTCCCGGCGGCCACGCTCAGGCAGCCTTCGCGGTCGTGTCCGCCAGCGCGTCCAGGAAGGCGATCAGCCCGCGCTCGGCCGCGCCCAGCCACTTGCCCGCGCGCGGCAGCTTCACCGGCGCTTCGCCCTTCAGCCCGCCCGCGCGCGCAAGCTCGATCAGCGCGGGGTGGACATAGCTCTTGCGGCTGATCGCCGGCGTGTTGCCGAGCGCGGCGGCGACGGGCTCCAGCACCGCCTTCAGCTTGATCCCCGCCGGCCCCGCCGCGACGATCGCCTCGTAGGCGATGACCGAAGCGGCGAAGGTGCGGAAGTTCTTGGCGGTGAAGGCGCCGCCCGACGCCTCGCGGATATAGTCGTTGACGTCGGTGGAGGTGACGGGGTGCCGGCCGCCCTCGGCGTCGATATACTGGAACAGGTGCTGGCCGGGAATATCCTGGCAGGCGCGCGTCACCCGCGCGAGGCGCTTGTCCTCGATCTCGACATGCTGCGGCTTGCCGTGCTTGCCCCGGTACGAGAAGGAGACGCGGCCGCCCCGAAACGTGGCGTGGCGATCCCGGAGCGTCGTCGCGCCGAAGCTCTTATTCTCCTTGGCGTAGCTCATGTTGCCGACGCGGACATGGCCCTCGTCGAGGAGGCGGACGACGGCGGCGACTGCGGTGCGCTTGGTCGGGGTCCTGCCGTCGAGGTCGGCGTCGACGCGCTTGCGGATCGCGGGCAGGACGCGGCCGAAATCGGCGCAGCCCTCATACTTCTCCGCCTCCTGCTGGGCGCGGAAATCATTGTGGTAGCGATATTGCTTGCGGCCTTTGGCGTCGTAGCCGATGCCCTGGATGTGGCCGTGGGGCTGCGGGCAGAACCAGCAGCGTTCGTAGGCGGGCGGCATGCCGATCGCGTTCAGCCGGTCGATCTCGTCGCGATCGGTGATGCGATTGCCGTCGGCGTCGTGATAGGCCCAGCCGCGCCCGCCTTTCCTGCGCGTGATGCCGACGCTCATGTCGTCGATGTAGCAGAGCTTGACGGCGACTTTCTCGGCGGCGGCTTCCGGCGTGATCGTTTCGGGCATGGGCGGCAAACGCGGAACGGGTGCCGCCGGTTTCCGGAACGCGCCCGCGCGCCGGCCCGTTCTGGCGGGACAGCAACGGAGGTTAGTCATGCCCGCCATCGACAAGTCGAGGGTTCTCATCATCGCCACCGACGGCTTCGAGCAGGACGAGCTGTTCAAGCCCCGAGAGGCGCTGCTCGACGCCGGCGCCCGGGTGACGCTCGCGTCGCCCAAGACCGATCCGATCCAGGGCATGGAGGGCGATATCGAGAAGGCGGCGACGATCACGCCGGACCTGACGCTCGATGCCGTGAACCCCGACGCCTATGACGCGCTCGTCATCCCCGGCGGGACGATCAACTCGGACAAAATGCGCGTGCAGCCCGACGCGCAGCGGATCGCGAAGGCGTTCTTCGCGGCCGGGAAGACGGTGGCGGCGATCTGCCACCGGCCTTGGCTCCTCGCCGGGGCGGGGCTGGTCGCGGGCCGCACGATGACGAGCTACGAGTCGATCCGCACCGATCTCCGCAACGCCGGCGCGAACGTCGTCGATGAGCAGGTCAGCATCGACGGCAAGCTCGTCACCAGTCGCAAGCCCGACGACATCCCCGCCTTCATCGACGCGCTCATCAGGTCGATCGAGGCGGACTGACGGGCACGAGCGGGCGGGGCGCGCCGCGTTCCGTCCAAAGCCGGAGCAGCAGGCGCTGCGCCGGCCGCTCGACATGGTCGTGGAGGAGGATCGAGGCGACGAGCACCAGTGCCAGCACCGCCGCCGCCTGCCAGGGCGGCAGCCGGTCGGCGTCGGCCACGAAGGCGAGCTTGAAGGCGAAGAACAGCGGCACGTGGACGAGGTAGGTCGCGTAGCTGACCTCGCCCAGCCGGTGCAGCCAGCGCGCCGACAGCGGGTTGCGCGGCGCCTCTGCGGTGAGCGCCAGCGCCAGCAGCACGGCGGCGAACAGCGGGGGCACCGCGAGCGTCTCGTCGAGCCCGCCCAGCCGAGCCAGCGCGCAGAGGATCGCGACGGTAACGGCCGCCGCCGCCACGCCGCGTCGCCCCCGCCCGCGCCGCCACAGCACGCTCAGCACCGCGCCGCACGCGAACTCGGCCACGCAGCGGAGCACGCCGTAGCGCGCGATGTCCGCGCCCAGCATCGTCTCGCCGCCCGTCCGCATGACGAGCCAGAGCAGTAGCAGCGGCGCCGCCGCGCCCAGGACGAGCATCGGCGTCGGCCACGCCCGCCGCGGCAGCAACGCGGCGGCGAGCGGCAGCAGCAGGTAGGCCGCCCACTCGGCGCTGATCGACCAGGCGGGATCGTTCCAGGCGAGCGGGTTCGCAACGCCCCAGTCCTGCGCCAGCGCGAGGTGCAGCGGCAGCTCGGCGAGCGGGAAGCGCGGCGCCGGCCGCCCGGTCGCCATCAGCGCGGCGGCGAGCAGCGCGCAGAAGCCGAGCATCACGGCATGGAGCGGCCAGATCCGCGCCAGCCGCCGCACCAGGAAGTCCCGCGTGCCGCCGCCCGCCGCGAGGCGGTCGCCATAGTTCAGCCAGACGACGAAGCCCGACAGCAGGAAGAAGAAGTCGACCGCCAGATAACCCTTGGCGAGCGCCGCCACCACCGGTGCCGGCAGCCACCACGCGCAGGCGAGGCGCATGTGGTAGAGCACCACGGCCCAGGCGAAGAGGCCGCGCACGCCGGTGAGCGGGCGGAGCTCCGCGACCTTCATGCGGGAAGCGGCACCGCCGCCGCGCCGAACGGCGCGCGCGTCGCCGTCGGCCGCATCCGCCGCACCCAGGTGTCGAGCCCGATCTCGACGGCGACGAGCATCAGCACGAAGGGCTGGAAGGCGATGCCGATGAACGACGCGCCGACGAGATAGATGACGTGGCCGTGCTGGAGCGCGGTGGCGAGCGGCGCGATCCACTGGTCGTCGGGCTCGGCGGAGCGGCGGAAGCGGCGGCGCAGCAGTTCCAGCCGAAACAGACCGGCGAGGTGCATCAGCGCCCACAGGCCCAATCCGGGAAAGCCCTGCTCGCCGAGCATCTCGAAATAGGCGGAGTGGAAGGCGCGCGCCGCGTCATGCTCCACGCTGGTCGTCACCGCCGATCCGCCCGCCGCACCCTTGGTCTCGGCCAGGTTGATGGTCAGCTTGTTGCCGAGATAGGCGTCGAAGCCGCCGCCTGCGGGATGATCCTGCACATAGCCCCACGTCCACTTCCACACGGCGATGCGCGTCGAGGCGGACTGATCGGCCTGATAGCCCTGGATGGTGTTCATCCGCTCGGTGTAGCTCTTGGGCAGGAACGGCACCGCGCAGGCGACCATCGCCGCCATCGCCCCGATCCACAGCACGCGGCGCTTCGAATCGCGCAGCATCATCACCGCGAGCAGCCCGATGCAGATGAGCCCGGTGCGCGTCTGCGTTCCGATCGGGATTAACAGGCAGGCGAAGACGAGCGCGAGGCAGAACAGCCGCGCCCGCCAGTCGTCGGGGAAGATCGTGCCGTGCTTCATCAGCACCAGGATCAGCGGCACGATGGCGATCGCCACGGTCGAGATCGTCGAGCCTTCGTAGAGGCCGGCATTGTTCTCCACCATCAGGTTCAACATGCCGTAGCCGCCGCCCGACGCCAGCGTCTTGATGCCGCCGACGATGACGATCGTCGCCGCGCACAGCACCATGAACACCGCCAGCGCCTCGATCCTGAGGCGGGTGCGCAGCGTGAAGGGCAGGAAGATCGCGAACACCAGCGCCTTCCACACCCATCCCCACTTTTCAATGGCGGCGAGCGGGAAGTCGGCGGTGAAGGTGGTGTAGCCGCACCAGGCGAGCAGCGCGATCATGATCGCCTGCCGCCCGGTGAAGCGCGTATCGCGCTTGTCCTCCAGCGCCAGCCAGCCGCCCACCGCGAGCACGAAGAAGATCAGCGACAGCGGGACCGAGTTCAGCAAATAGTAGGAGAGCCGCTGCGGCGCGACGATGTCGACATAGGCGTAGCCCAGCACCCAGACGAACGGCCGCCGGAAGCCGCCCGCGACGAGCAGCAGCAGGAAGCCGACGAAGGCGAGATCACGCATCGGGCGCGCGTCCCCACGGCGTCGGGCGTCGCGCGCCGTCGTCTCGATCGAGATCGGGGCGGTTGAGCAATCGCCACAGCGCGATCAGCATCAGCGCGTGCGTGGTGCCGAGCGAGACGAGGTCGATCAACGGTCGGGCCTTCCTCGTTCGCGCGTCAGTCGGGCGTTCGAGAGCCCGACTAGCCGCATGGCGGTTGACGCGGCGTTAAGCCCGGTGGTGCATAGCACGAGCCCATGCGGATCCTCCACGTCCTCGACCACTCGCTGCCGCTGCACAGCGGCTACACGTTTCGCACCCGCGCGGTCCTGAAGGCGCAGGAGGGGCTGGGGCTGACGGTCGCCGGCGTCACCGGCCCGCGCCACGAGGTGGAGAGCGCGAGCGGCGGCGCGGTCGAGGAGACGCACGACGGTCTGCGCTTCTTCCGGGGTGGTGCTGCGCCCGGCGGGCCGCCCGTGATCGCGGAAGCGCGCGAGGTCCGCGCCTTCGCCCGCACGATCGAGGCGGCGGCGCGCGCGTTCCGGCCTGACGTGCTCCACGCCCACTCGCCGGTGCTGACCGCGCTCGCCGCGCGCCGCGCCGCTCGGCGGCTCGGCCTGCCGCTGCTCTACGAGATCCGCGCCTTCTGGGAGGATGCGGCAGTCGGCAACGGCACCGGCAGCGAGGGTTCGCCGCGCTATCGCGCGACGCGCGCGCTGGAGACGTTCGCGTGCCGCCGTGTCGATCGGGTGGCGGTGATCTGCGAGGGGCTGCGCTCCGATCTCGTCGCGCGCGGCATTTCCGCGTCCAAGATCATGGTCTCCCCCAACGGCGTGGACCTCAAGCTGTTCGACGATCCGCCGCCGCCGGACGAGGCGCTGCGCGCGGAGCTGGGCCTGATCGGCGCCGACGTCGTCGGCTTCATCGGCTCCTTCTACGATTATGAGGGCATCGACGATCTGATCGCCGCGATGCCCGCGCTGGTCGCCGCCCGGCCCGACGCGCACCTGCTGCTCGTCGGCGGCGGGCCGATGGCGGACGCGCTGAAGCGGCAGGCCGCCGCCTCGCCGGTGGCGGGGCGCATCCGCTTCGTCGGTCGCGTGCCGCACTCCGAGGTGGAGCGTTACTACGGCCTCGTCGACATCCTCTGCTATCCGCGCAAGAAGATGCGGCTCACCGATCTCGTCACGCCGCTGAAGCCGCTGGAGGCGATGGCGCAGCGCCGGCTGGTCGCGGCGTCGAACGTCGGCGGCCATCGCGAGCTGATTGCGGACGGCGTCACCGGCACGCTGTTCGCGCCCGACGATCCGGCGGCGGTCGCCCGCGCGCTCGCTGCCACCTTCGCGGATCGCGGCGGCTGGGAGGCGCGGCGCGACGCCGGGCTCGCCTTCGTCCGCGCGGAGCGAGACTGGGCGCACAACGCGAGGCGTTATCTTCCCGTTTACCATGATATGGCAGCAACGACGCCGGAACGCTCGCGGCTCGCCGCGGCGCACGTCTGAGGGGAATGCAAGGTGGCCGGTAAGCTGATCCGCACCATCGACCGCTGGCGCTTCGAGCGTCCGCTGGGCGCCGCGCTGGGCGCCGCGACGCTGTTCGCCATGATGGCGATGCCGGCGCCGCGCTACGCCGCGGTGCCGCTCGTCGGGCGAATCGCCCAGCCGGTCGGCGCGCTCGTGCTCGCAATCCTGCTGGCGGTCGTCGGCTGGGTGGCGATGCGGCGTCCCGCGCCGGCGCCCGCCCGCCGCGTACGGAAGGTCGCTCCCGCCGCGGACGTCCTGCCCGACATCAGCGCATCGGCCGAGGAGGAGCCCGCCGTCCGCCTGCGCCGTGCCGATCGTCATCCCGACGCGCCCGCGCGCGCGCCGATCCGCGCGCACCGCGATCTCGGCTCGCCCTTCATGGAGGTCGATACCGCGCCGCCGCCGCCGATCGTCGTCGATCTGCCGCCACCGCCTCCGATCGACCTCGACGCGCTGACCGTGGCGCGGCCGCCGATCACGGAGGAGCCCATCGCCGAGCCGGCCGTCGCGGAAGCCGCGAGCGAGGAGAACGTCGCCGGGCAGCCTGCCGCCCCGTTCGCGGAGACGCCGGCGATCGAACTGAACGTCCTCCCGCTCGCCGAAGCCAGGCCGGCGCCCGCCGCCTCGCGCGGCCGCACCGATCTCAATGCGATGATTGAGCGGCTGGCCGCCGGCTTCGAGCAGCGCTCCGCCAAAACCGCGAGTCGTCGCCCTCCGGCCGCGCTGGTCGGCGCGCTGGAGGAGCTCAACCGCATCGCCGCGCGCCGCCGCTGATCGTCGCGGCCGGGCAGGGCGGCGCCTCGCGGATCGTCAGCGCCTCGATGCCGAGCACCGGCCCGTCGCCGTCCACGCGGGCCGTGACCGCGATGTCCGCGACGAAGCCGTTGTCCATCGGGACGTCCACCGCCGCCAGACTCGCCACCAGGCGCGCGGCGCGTGTGTCCGCATCTTCCCCCTCCAGGCGCAGAGCCAGGCGGTGGCGCGCGCCTTCGAAGGTGGCGCTCGCCCAATCCTGGCTGCGCGCCGCGACGACCGCGAACGGCCCCGCGACGGGCTTCAATGCGCGGATCAGCGCGGCGCGCGCGCGATCGGCCGGAAGCGGGCTCATCGTGCCGCCTCCTGCTCGTCGATCCACGCGATGACGCGGCTGACGGTGCGTGCGCGCGGCTCGCGGCCTTTCAGCAGATCGTCGACGAAGCGGGGATCGTTGACGGTTCGCCGCCCGAACACGGTGGGCGGCATCCCGGACTTCCGGAGGTAACGCAGGACACGGGCGACGAACGTCATGGCGGCGGCCTTCTCTCAAGCTGGGTGACTCGCGATCGTTCCTATTCTGTTCCTGCAATCCAACTTGTCTAGGCAAATTCCTATCGGTATGGCGCCGGTGTGGAGGAAAGTGATCCGCGCGCCGTGCTGAGACGGCTGATCGCCGAGCAGGGGGCGGACTGCGCCTCGCTGTCGCGGCTGATCGGCCGCAATGCCGCCTATGTGCAGCAGTTCATCGCGCGCGGCGTGCCCCGCCGCCTGTCCGAGGACGATCGCGCGACGCTCGCCCGCTATTTCGGCGTGCCCGAGGAATGGCTGGGCGCGGCCCCCGCGGCGAAGCCGGCGCCCGCGCTACGCCTGGTGCCCCGCCTCGCTGTCGAGGCATCGGCGGGACCGGGCGCGATCGTGGAGGATCGCGGACGCGCGCCCGGCCTCGGCTTCTCCGACGCGTGGCTCAAGCGGCTGCACCCGGCGGGCGGGGCGGACGCGCTGTCGCTGATCGCCGTCGCCGGCACCTCGATGCTACCCACGCTCGGCCCCGGCGACGAGATCCTCGTCGACACGGCGGACGCCGCCGACCGGTTGCGGCCCGGCATCTACGTGCTGCGCCTGGACGGCGTGCTGATCGTCAAGCGGCTGGTCCGCGAGGGCGAGGACCTCGCGATCGTCAGCGACAATCCGGAGGCCGGTCCCGTGACGATCCGCGATCCCGCGCGGCTCGCGGTCGTGGGGCGTGTGCTGTGGGCGGGGCGGCGGCTCTAGCCGCGTCGCCGCCGGTCCCGCATCCAGACGAGCAGCGCCGCCGCGCCGCCGACGCCCGCGCCCGCGATCACGCCCGCCGAGGCCTGCCCCACCGCGACGCCGACGCCCGCGCCGACGAGCAGCGCGAGCGCGAGCAGCGCGCCGCCGGCGCGGGGTTCGGGTCGTCCGTCCATGGCCGCACCCCTCGCACGGCCGCGGCGCGACGGTCAAACCCGCGTTTACCCCGTGGCTGCGCGCCGCCTTAACCCGCCTCCGGCATCGGGAGGTCGCCGCGAGCAAGGGGGGCCATCCATGCAGTTCGTCAGCGATCGCGACAGCTACGCGCACGCCTCGGCGCTGATCGCCGAACACGGCGTCGGCGCCCTGGCAGAGGCCGCCGGGCGCGCCGCCAGCGGCCGCGCCCGCGACAATGTGTTGGCCTACGCGCGTTGGTGGCGGATCGGCCGCACCATCCTGATGCTCCAGGAGTCCGAGCCGCACGGCCCGCTGCACTGATTCCCCTTCGCGACCGGCGCGTCCGCGAGCGCGGCGTTGCGGGAAGCGGGGACGGACCGTAATGCTCCGCGCATGTCGCCCGCCGCCCCGCGAGGCCGGGCCTGGCGGGCCGGCGCCGCGATCCTCCTCGTGGTCCTGGATGGGACGCGGCCGGGCGCGGCGCGCGCGCAGGCGGCACCGGCCGCTGCGCCCGATGCGCTGGACCCGGGATCGCCGCTGGCGCCGCTGCCCGGTCTCGGCATCGACTGGCCGGACCTCGCTACTGCGCCCGCGACGGCACCCGCGTCGCCCACCTCGGCGGCCACCGAGGCGGGCGAGCAGCGCTATGCCGTGCGGATCGAAGGCGTCGATGCCGTTCGCGACGCGACGCTCCGGACGCGGTTCGATGCGCTCTCCGCGCTCGCGGCCGGCGCGAGCAAGCCGGCGAACGTCGCGCAGGTGGACAGGCGCGCGCGGCAGGACGGCAGCCTGCTGCGCGACCTGCTGCGCGCCGACGGCTATTACGACGCCGAGGTCGATGCGCGCGTCGCACGACCGGCGGGTCCTGGCACGGGCCAGAACGCGACGCGGCTAACCGTCGCGCTCGTCGCGGCGCCGGGCGAGCTCTACCGCTACGACGCGGTGGCGACGCCGGGCCTCGATGCGACGGGCGCGGATCGCGACGCGATGATGCGCGCCATCGGCATCGCAGCCGGCGATCCGGTCGACGCGCAGCGCGCCAACGCCGCCGCCGCCGCGCTCCAGGCCGAACTCGGCAGGCGCGGCTACGCCTTCGCCACCGTCGCCGAGCCCAAGGTGACGGTGGATCACGACGCGCGGCGCGCGACGCTGACGCTGGCGGTCGACCCCGGCCGCACGATGCGGCTCGGCGCGATCCGGCTCACCGGCCGCCGCGTCTTCGGCCCCGCCCATGTCCAGCTCATCTCGCGGCTGAAGCCCGGCGACCGCTTCGACGCGCGCCGCCTTGACGATCTCCGCCGCGCGCTGATCCAGACCGGGCTCGTCTCCGTCGTCCAGATCACGCCGGTGCGGACGGCCGACGCGGAGGTGGTCGATCTCCAGGTCCATCTCGAACCCGCACCGCCGCGCACCGTGGCCGCCGCGATCGGCTACGGCACCGGCGAGGGCGCCACCGTCGAGCTCTCCTGGCAGCACCGCAACCTGCTGCCGCCCGAGGGCGCCGTCACCTTCCGTGGCCTGCTCGGCACGCAGGAGCAGCTCGTCTCGGCGGGCCTCAGGCGCGGCAACTTCCGCGCGCGCGACCAGGTGCTCACCGCGCAGGTGGCGCTGGATCATCAGAACCGCCCCGCCTACGACGCCAAGACCGCCACGCTCGCCGCCGGCATCGAGCGCCAGACCAACATCATCTGGCAGAAGAAGTGGACCTACTCCTACGGCGCGGAGCTGATCGCGTCGGACGAGCGCGACGTCATCGCCGCCACCGGCGAGCCGCGCCGCCGCACCTACACGATCGCCGCCGCGCCGCTCAGCCTCGCCTATGACGGCACCGACGACCTGCTCAACCCGACGCGCAAGTGGCGGCTCTCCGCCCACGTCTCGCCCGAGCTGTCCTTCCACGATGGCAGCTTCGGCTACGCGCGCATCCAGCTCGACGGATCGGCGTACCAGCCGATCGGCGCACGCGTCGTGCTGGCGGGCAGAGCGCGGCTCGGCACCATTCAGGGCGCCGGCGCGGATCGCATCGCGCCGACGCGGCGCTTCTACTCGGGCGGCGGCGGATCGGTGCGCGGCTACGGCTACCAGCGGATCGGGCCGCGCGACGTCGACAATGATCCGATCGGCGGCCGCAGCCTCGCCGAGTTCGGGCTGGAGGCGCGGTTCCGCTTCGGCGATTTCGGCATCGTGCCGTTCCTCGACGGCGGCAATCTATACCGCGAGGCGCTGCCGCGCTTCACCGGCTTCCGCTACGGCACCGGCATCGGCGCGCGCTACTATACGAGCTTCGGTCCGGTGCGCGTGGATGTCGGCACGCCGATCAACCGCCAGTCGGGCGATTCGCGCGTCGCGGTGTACGTCTCGCTGGGACAGGCCTTCTGATGGAGGAGGGGACGCCGCCCGCCGTGCCTGCGGCGCGTCCCAAGCGACGGCGCCCGGTGCTGCGCGCCATCGCTGGCCTGCTGTTCCTGGCGACGCTGTTCCTGATCGCCGTCGGCATCGGCATCGACACCGCGCCCGGCCATCGCTTCATCGCCGATCGCATCGCCGAGCTGCACCCCGCCAGCGGGTTGCGCATCCACGTCGGCCGCATCGACGGATCGATCTGGCGGCACACGCGCATCCGCGACCTGCGCCTATCCGATTCGCAGGGCGTGTTCCTGGAAGCACCGGCGGTGGAGCTGGACTGGCGGCCCGGCCGCTGGCTCGCCAACCGGCTGCACGTCGATAGGCTGGCGTCCGATCTCGTGATCCTGCGCCGCCTGCCCAAGCTCCGGCCGACGGGACAGGAGGGTCCGTTCCTGCCCGGCTACGCGATCCATCTCGGACGCGTCGACCTGAGGCTGCGGCTGGAGCCCGGGCTCGCCGGGCCGCGCCGGCTGGTGCGGCTGGTCGGCCGCGCCGACACGGCGCGGGGGCGCGCGCTGGTCTCGCTCGCCGCCCGGTCTAGTGCGGGTGATCGGTTGAGGCTGGCGCTCGACACGCGGCCGGACGCCGACATCTTCGATCTCGACGCGCGGCTGGATGCGCCGGGCGCGGGCGTGGTGCCCGCGCTGCTCGGATCGCGGAAACCCGTCGCGCTGGCGGTGGGCGGCAGCGGGCGGTGGAGCGGCTGGCGCGGGCGCGCGCGGCTCGACGTCGGCGGTACGCGCGTCGCCGACCTCTCGCTCGCGGAGAAGCGCGGCCGCTACGCGCTGTCGGGCCGGGTGACGCCGGCTTCGGTGACGCAGGGCAAGGTGCAGCGGCTCACCGCGCCTGTCGTCGCGGTTTCCGGCAGCGCCACCTACGCCGATCGCCGTGTCTCCGGCCGCTTCGCGCTGCGCTCGCCCGCGCTGGCGCTCGACGGGCGCGGCGCGGTCGATCTCGCGCGCGGCACGTTCGCGCCGTTGCAGCTCGGCATGCTGCTCCGCCAGCCCCACGCGCTGTTCCCGAACATGAGCGGGACGGACGTGCGCTTGTCGATGAAGCTCGACGGGCCGTTCCGGCGTGCCGCGTTCCGCTACCTGCTTACGGCACCGCGCGTCGCCTTCGACAAGACCGGCTTCGAGGTGGTGCGAGCGCAAGGCGCCGGCCGCCTCGGTGGTTCGCCGGTCGCGGTGCCGCTGGCGCTCCATGCCGCGCGCGTCACCGGCATCGGCGCGGAAGCGGGCGGCATCCTCGCCAATGTGGGCGTGACCGGCATGCTGCGCGTCACGTCGAAGGCGTTGACGGGGCAGGGCCTCGCGCTGCGTTCCGACAAGCTGTCGGGCCGGCTCGCGCTGTTCGTCGATCTCGTCACCGGCAAGTTCCTGGTGGACGTCTCGGGTGGCCTCCAGCGCTACCTCATCCCCAATCTCGGCATCGTCGACGTGCTGACCGAGCTCAAGGTCCGGCCCACGGCGGACGACAAGGCGGCGATCGTCTCCGGGCGCGGCCGCGCGTGGGTGCGGCGCTTCGACAATGCTTTCCTGCGTGGGCTGGCCGGCGGGCTGCCGCAGATCGACACCGCGCTCACCCGCACGCCCGACGGCATCCTCCATCTCGACGGCACGGTGCTGATCGCGCCCGCGATCCGCCTGACGGGCAGCGGCATCCGCCGCAAGGACGGCAGCTTCCAGTTCTCAGGGTCAGGCCGGCAGGCGACCTACGGCAGCTTCCGCCTCGCGCTCGACGGGCAGATCGACCATCCCCAGATCCGCGCGACGCTCGACCGGCCCGCCGACGCGCTGGGGCTGATCGGCGTGGCGGTGGCGCTCGATCCCACGCCGGCGGGCTTCGCGCTCCGGGCGCAGGGCGGCTCGACGCTCGGGCCGTTCACCCTGGTCGGCGCGATCGATACGCCGGCGAACGCGCCCACCGTCATCCACGTCGGCGCGCTCGACGTCACGGGCACGCGCGCGAAGGGCGATCTGCGTGCCTTGTCCGAAGGTCTCGTCGGGCGGCTGGGCGTCGCGGGCGGCGGCCTGAGCGGTACCATCGATCTCGCCACGCTGGGCGCGCTGCAACGCGTCCTCCTCCACCTGGGGATGCAGAATGCGCGGCTCGGCGGCGACGCCGGCACCGCCGTGCGTCGCGGGCGCGTCGACGCCGACCTCGTGCTGGATCCCGCCGGCACGCGCGTCGAGGCGACGGCGAGCGCGCAGGGCCTCCGGCGCGGCTCGGTCTTTCTCGCGCGGGCCAATCTGTCGGCAAAGCTGTCGGGCGGGCGCGGGCAGGTGCGTGTCGCCGTCGCCGGATCGCGCGGCCGCGCCTTCGCCTTCCAGTCCTCGGTCGACGTCGCGCCCGACGCGTGGCGCGTGTCTGGCGGCGGCCAGATCGACGGCGCGCCGGTGACGCTCGCCGCCCCCGCCACGATCGCGCGCGCGGGCGACGAGTGGCGGCTGGCCCCGATGTCGATCGGCTATGGCGGCGGCGGCCTCACGCTGTCCGGGCGGTTCGGCGGCCCCTCGACCGCGTTCGATACGACGTTGAACGCGGTGCCGCTGACCGTGCTCGACATGCTCAAGCCCGGCCTCGGTCTCGGCGGCGCGGCGTCGGGCAAGCTTGCCTTCGCGCGCGCTGCGCCCGACGCCGCGCCGACCGCGCGCGCGGACCTGACGGTGCGCGGACTCACGCGGGCCGGACTCGTGCTTTCGTCGCGTCCCGTCGATCTCGGGCTCGCCGCCGCGCTCACCGCCGACGGCGCCGCGATGCGCGCGGTGGCGGCGAGCGGGGGGCGGACGATCGGCCGCGCGCAGGCGCAGCTCAGGCCGCTCGCCTCCGGCGGCTCGGTCGTCGATCGGCTGATGCGCGCGCCGCTGTTCGCGCAGTTCCGCTACGCCGGGCCTGTCGACACACCCTGGCGACTGACGGGCATCGAGACGATCGACCTGTCCGGTCCGGTCGCGATCGGCGCCGATGTCGGCGGCACGGCGGCACGGCCGCTAATCCGCGGTTCGCTCTCCACGCAGGCCATGCGGCTGGAGAGCAGCACCACCGGCACCGTCATCACCGGCATCCGCGCCGCAGGGCGCTTCGACGGATCGCGGCTGGTGGTCGATCGCTTCATCGGCGCGACGCCGGGGGACGGGCAGCTCTCCGGCCGCGCCGCGTTCGACTTCGCCGCCGCGCACGGGCTGGGCATGGATATCGCGCTCGACGCCAGCCACGCGATGCTGCTCGCGCGCGACGATATCGGCGCCACGGTCACCGGCCCGCTCACCTTGAAGTCGGACGGAGCGGGTGGCGCGATCGCGGGCAAGGTCCGCCTCGATCGCGCCACCTACCGGCTCGGCCGCGCGGCGACGGCGGGCGTGCCGCGCGTGGCGCTCACCGAGCTCAACCGCCCCGCCGACGTCGAGGACCAGGCGCCGCCCGCGCCGTGGACGCTCGATCTCGTCACCGATGCCAAGGACCAGCTCTTCGTGCGCGGCCTGGGGCTCGACAGCGAGTGGCGCGCGAAGCTGGCGATCAAGGGCGTGGTCGACGAACCGGCGATCACCGGCCGGCTCGACCTGGTGCGCGGCAACTACGAATTCGCCGGTCGCCGCTTCGATCTCGATCGCGGCATCATCCGCTTCACGGGCTCCCGCCCCGTCGATCCCGCGCTGGACATCGCGGCGGGCGCCAACCTGCAGGGCATCAACGCGACGATCCGCGTCGGCGGCACCGGCACCAAGCCCGAGCTCGATTTCACCAGCGTGCCCGCGCTGCCCGAGGACGAGCTGCTCTCGCGGCTGCTGTTCGGCACCTCCATCGCCAACCTCTCCGCGCCCGAGGCGCTGCAGTTGGCGAGCGCGGTCAATTCGCTGCGCACCGGCGGCGGGCGCGGGTCGCTCGATCCGATCAACGCGATCCGCAAGGTGGCGCATCTCGATCGGCTGCGGATCGAGGCGGCGGACGTGACGACGGGCCAGAAGACCTCGATCGCGGCGGGCAAGTATATCGGGCGCCGCACCTATGTGGAGTTGGTGACCGACGGGCAGGGCTATTCCGCGACGCGCGTCGAGTTCCAGGTGACGCGCTGGCTGTCGCTGCTCTCGACGATCTCGACGATCGGCCGGCAATCGGCCAACGTCAGGGTGTCAAAGGATTATTGATCCCCGGCGACTTGCAGGATGCCGACCTCGACGGAACGCCGGACGAGCGCGAGCCTCACCGCTTCGTCCAGCTCGGTTGGCAGGTCGCCCGGCCGAAAGCCGTCCTGTCCGATCACGAATGCCACGCTCCGCCCGCGCCGCGATGCACGTAGAGGTGGCCGCCGGGATAGGCGACGTCGATCATGTCGGCGCTGGCGCTCACATGGCAAAAAACGAGCGGCCGGCGGCGCGACAACGTGTCGGAGTGGATCGCGGGCTTGGCGAACAGGTCGGCCGCCGCCAGCGCGCCGACCGCGCGCGCGGAGCGGCGACGTAGCGCCTGATCGAGGAAGCCGGAAGCGCCTGCGGCATGGTGCAGCGCTGCGATCGCCTCCGCCACGCGATCGCGCGTGCGTTCGAGCGTCGACTGCTCATGCGCGGCGTCCAAGTCGCCGATCAACGTACCTCGTAGCGCGCGCTCTTCCTCGGTCAGCTCGTCGAGTGCGGCCACGACCGCGTCGCGTAACGTCAGAGGCGTGAAGCCGAGCGCGACGTGGATCGATTCGCCGTCGGCGTCGACGGTGTGCGGCAGGCCGCGCGGCAGGTAGAGTATGTCGCCAGACATCACTGTCGCGACGACCGGACCCTTGCCGAGCGCGGGCGGCGCGCCGGGAATGCGCTTCCATGGCGTGCACAGCGGGGACGGGCCGCGCGCCAGCCGCCACGTCTTCGTGCCGCGAAGCTGCACGGCGAGGATGTCGTGCTCGTCATAGTGGCCGGGCGCCGAGAGCCGCCCCCGACTCCAGAAGGCCGACGCGGTGACGGGCTGGTGGAGCAGCATCTCCAGCGCGCGCGCGACGCTATCGAGCGGCGCCGACAGCGGCCGGAGCGTCGGGAAGCGCACCGAGTAGCCGAGCGCGTGGAGCGACCCGACTTAGGCGCGGAAACCCGCGTCGTCGCTTGGCGGACCGGCCGGCGGCGGACCCGAAGGGTGGACGGCTTGAAAGGTCAGCGGCTCGGCGAGACGCCCGTGCGCGCCGAGCAGCAGTTCGGCGGGCTCGGGACTGAGCAGCGCGGCGCGGGGCGCGCCGCCGCCGGGGATCACGACCGGGGCGCCGCGAGGCAGCGCCGCCATCAGCTCAGCGTAGCTGAGCGGGCGGACCAGCGCCGCGATCTCGTCGCGCGCCTCGCGTGCGTTCACCCGCGCGGGCCCGCGCCGGGCGGCACCGGCTCGTGCTCAGCCATCGCCGGGCTCTCGCCGACGAAGCGCCGCGACGACGAGCTTGCCAGCCTGCGCGCCGCCACCTGCGCCAGGATGATACGCTTCCCTTCGTCGTCCGCGGACGGCCAGCGAGCGATCTCGTCGAGCGTGCGGGCGCAGCCCCGGCACCGGCCACTTGACGGGTCGAGCGCGCAGACGCCGGTGCAGGGGGACGGGATCATACCGGACCGAGAACCCCGGAGCGCCCGGAAGTCTCCTTCCGCGCGCCCGTCCGTGGTCGAGCGTGTCAGGCCGAGTAGTACATGTCGTACTCGACCGGGCTGGGCGTCATCTCCCAGCGCGCGACCTCGGCCCGCTTGATCTCGACATAGGCCTCGATCTGGTCGGTCGAGAACACGCCGCCCTTGATGAGGAAGTCGTGGTCCGCTTCCAGGCTGTCCAGCGCCTCGCGCAGAGAGCCGCAGACGGTGGGCACGTCGGCCAGCTCGGCGGGCGGCAGGTCGTAGAGATTCTTGTCCATCGCCTCGCCGGGATGGATGCGGTTCTCGATGCCGTCGAGGCCCGCCATCAGCAGCGCGGCATAGGCCAGGTACGGGTTCGCCATCGCGTCCGGGAAACGAATCTCCACGCGCTTGGCCTTGGCACCGGTGCCGTAGGGAATGCGGCACGAGGCCGAGCGGTTGCGCGACGAGTAGGCGAGGAGGACGGGCGCCTCGTAGCCCGGCACCAGCCGCTTGTAGCTGTTGGTCGATGGGTTGGTGAAGGCGTTCACCGCCTTGGCGTGCTTGATGATGCCGCCGATGAAGTAGAGGCACATGTCCGACAGGCCGGCATAGCCGTCGCCCGCGAACAGCGGCTTGCCGCCATCCCAGATCGAGATGTGCGTGTGCATCCCCGATCCGTTGTCCTCCTTGATCGGCTTGGGCATGAACGTCGCGGTCTTGCCGTAAGCGTGCGCGACCTGGTGCACGACATATTTGTAGATCTGCATGCGGTCGGCGGTCGTCACCAGCGTGCCGAAGGTGAGGCCCAGCTCGTGCTGCGCGGCCGCCACCTCGTGATGGTGCTTGTCCATCGGCAGGCCCATCTCGAGCATCGTCGAGACCATCTCGCCGCGGATGTCGACGGCGGAATCCACCGGCGCCACCGGGAAGTAGCCGCCCTTGGCGCGGGGGCGGTGCCCCATGTTGCCGCCGTCATATTCGCGGCCGGTGTTGCCGGGCAGCTCGATGTCGTCGATCTTGTAGTAGCTCGTCGAGTAGCTGTTCTCGAAGCGCACGTCGTCGAACATGAAGAACTCGGCCTCGGGGCCGACATACACGGTGTCACCGATGCCGGTGGATTGGAGGAAGGACTCGGCGCGCTTGGCGGTGGAGCGCGGATCGCGGCTGTAGAGCTCGCCCGTCGAGGGTTCCACGATGTCGCACACCAGGATCAGCATCGGCGTCGCCGAGAACGGATCGATCCACACCGCGTCCAGATCCGGCTTCAGGATCATGTCGCTCTCGTTGATCGCCTTCCAGCCCTCGATCGAGGAGCCGTCGAACATGAAGCCGTCGGTCAGCTCGTCCTCGCCGACGACGTTCTCGCACATCGTCAGGTGCTGCCACTTGCCCTTGGGATCGGTGAAGCGGAGATCCACCCATTGGATCTCCTTGTCCTTGATCATTTCGAGGACGTCGGACGCCTTATTCGCCATGTCGGGATGCCCCTTTTCCGCTGAGTTCGCGTGTCTCGTCAGATCGCCTCGGCGCCGCGCTCGCCGGTGCGGATGCGCACGGCGGTGTCGACGGGGAGGACGAAGATCTTGCCGTCGCCGATGCGCCCGGTCTGCGCCGCCTGCTGGATCGCCTCCACGACGCGCTCGGCGAGACTGTCCTCGACAACCACCTCCAGCTTCACCTTGGGCAGGAAGTCGACGACATATTCGGCGCCGCGATACAGCTCGGTGTGGCCCTTCTGCCGGCCGAAGCCCTTCGCCTCGGTGACGGTGATGCCCGAGACGCCGACCTCGTGTAGCGCCTCCTTCACCTCGTCGAGCTTGAAGGGCTTGATGATCGCCTCGATCTTCTTCATCGCCTGTCCATCATCCCCCGTCGCGTGCGCCGCGTGGCCGAATATCACCCCGACGCGGAGCATAGTCGCGAGCGGATGAAGGCGGCAAGCGCACGCGCCGCGTCGCAGCACGCGCATCCGGCCTTTGCCCGCGCGACGGGCAGAAATCGTCATGCCTGCCCAAGTTTCGGGCAGCACGTGCCACGCCGCCGCCCTGCCGTCGCCGCAATCGTCATCGATACGGGGTAGGATGGCGACGACGGACCCGCACGCGATTCTGCTCTGCGCCGGGCTCGGCTCGCGGCTGCTGCCGCTGACGGCGGACCGGCCGAAATGCCTAATCGAGGTCGGCGGGCGCACCATCCTGGAGCATCAGCTCGCCGCGCTCCGCGACGCGGGCGTCGCCCGGGCGACCATCGTCGGTGGCTACCGCTTCGATCGGCTGGCGGCGTTCCTGGGCGAGCGCTGGCCCGATCCGGCGGAGCGGCCGGCGCTGGTCTTCAACCCCTTCTACGCGATCTCCAGCTCGATCGGCAGCGTGTGGGCGGCGCGGCACCTGCTCGACGACGCCTTCTGCTTGCTCAACGGCGATACGGTCTACGATCCCGCGCTCGTCGCCGACGGGCTGGCGCGGGCGGGTGAGGGCGTCGGGTTGTTCGTCGAGCCGGTGGTAACGGCGGAGCCCGACGACATGCTGGCGCGCGTCGATGGCGGGCGCGTGGTCGCGGTGGGCAAGGGGCTGCCGTCCAGCCTCGCGCGGCACCGCTCGCTGGGCTTCGTGACGGCGGGTAAGGGGAGCGGCTACGCCGCCGCGCTCGCGCAGGTGATCGCGGGCGTCGACGGCGCGCAGGCCTTCCACCACGCCGTCGTCGATCGGATCGCGCACGAGGGGCGCGTCGCCGCCATCGCCTTCGCAGGCGGATCGTGGACCGAGATCGACCGGCCCGAGGACATCGCGCGCTGGGGTGGGGCGGAGCCCCCCAGGACGATGTCTGCCTCCGCCGCACGGTAGCGCAAGTTCGGAAATGACGCGCGGGCCGAGCGCCGGTAAGGCGCCTCCATGCCGTCCCGCATCGCCTTCCTGTTCCTCGGCGAGACGCTGCTGATCCCGCACCTCTATCCCGTCATGGAGGCGCTGGCGCGTCGCGGCGCGGGCGTCGCGATCGACTGCTGGGTGGCGACGGGCGTGCACGAGCGGCTGATCGCGGGCTGGCTCGCCGATGCCGGCTTGGCGCGGCATGTCCGGCTCCGCCGCGCGCCGGGATGGCGCGCGCTTTCCCATCTGCGCCATGGCGAGAACCCGCCGCTGGGCTCCAAGCTACCGATGCTGCTGCGGCTCGCGCCCCGCCTCCTTTCCGCGCGCATCGTCGTCTGCGCCGAGCAGACCAGTCTGTGGCTGCCGCGCGCGTTCCCGTTCCTGTCAATGCGCTTCGTCAAGACCTCGCACGGCGTCGGATCGATGAGCGCGCGCGACGATCCCCGCCGCCGCGCCGCCTACCGGATGCTGGTGCCGAGCGAGCTGGAGCGCGCGACCTACCTCGATCGCGGCTTCGCGCCGGAGCGGGTAATCGCCACCGGCTACGTCAAGTCGGCGTTCCGGCCGGCGGCGCGGGCACGCCCGTTCGACGGCTCCAGGCCGGTGCTCGTCTACGCGCCGCACTGGCAGCGCCACCGCTCGTCCTGGTGGGCGTGGGGGCGCGAGATCGTGGCGATGCTCGCCGCACAGGATCGCTTCGACGTCATCCTCGCGCCCCACCAGCGCCTCGCCGAGCGCGATCCCGCCTCGCGCGCTGTGCTGGCGGCCGCCGCCGGCCGGCACGTCCACATAGCCGGCGACGATTTCAACCGCGTCGACGGGACGCACATGGCGGCGGCCGATCTCTACCTCGGCGACACGTCGAGCCAGATCGTCGAGTATCTGGCGAACCCGCGCCCGTGCGTGTTCCTGAACCCCGGACGGGTCGACTGGCGCGCCACCGACGATCATGACTTCTGGGCATGCGGCGAGGTGGTCGACCGGCTCGAAGCGCTGTTCGACGCCCTCGCGCGGGCGGTCGTCGAGCATCCCCGCTACGTCGACCTCCAGCGCGCCTACGCCGTCGCCTCGCTGGGCGTCACCGGTTCGCGCGCCGCCGAGAACGCCGCGGACGCGGTGCTGGCGGCGCTGGCATGAGGGCGGAGTGGCTGCACCCGGCGACGTTGCGCGACGCTACCGTCGCGCAGCGCGAGATCGCGGAAGCGTGCGAGCAGGCGGATCGCTTCGACGCGCACGCGCCGGTGGCGGGCGCGGACACCTCGTCCAAGTGGCGCGACGCGCGCGGGCCGATCCACGCCGCGATCGCGCCCGTCGGCGCGCCCGCCGCCACCGCGAGCGCGATCCCGCCTTTCCCCTACGTTCCCGGTTATCTCGGCTTCCGCGAGGCGCCCGCGCTGGTGGAAGCGTGGGAGCGGCTGGCGGCGAAGCCCGGCCTGCTGCTCGTCGACGGCCACGGCCGCGCGCACCCGCGCCGCTGCGGCATCGCGGTGCATCTCGGCGTGCTGCTCGACGTGCCCGCGGTCGGCATCGGCAAGTCGCTGCTGTGCGGCGAGGTCGAGGGCCTGCTCGGCGAGGAGCCCGGCAGCACCGCACCGCTCGTCGATCGCGGCGAGGTCGTCGCGATGGCGGTGCGGACACGCGCCCGCGGGCAGCCGGTCTATGTCGGTGTCGGCCATCGCATCTCGCTCGACACGGCGGTCGCGCGGGTGCTCGCGCTGGCGGAGGGAAGGCGCCTGCCGTTCCCGATCAGGCTCGCCCACGACGCCGCCAATGCCACGCGCCGCGCCTACGAGGCGGATCAGGCGTAGGGCGGCCGATCCAGCCCGGCCGGGCTCTCGGTGAAGATCTGGCAGCCGTCGTCGGTAATGCCCACCGAATGCTCGAACTGCGCGGAGAGCGACTTGTCGCGCGTCACCGCCGTCCACCCGTCCTCCAGCATCTTCACGTCGGGGCGGCCGATGTTGATCATCGGCTCGATCGTGAAGATCATGCCGGGCTTGAGCTCCACGCCGGTGCCGGGCTTGCCGATATGGACGACCTCAGGTGCGTCGTGGAAGACGCGGCCGACGCCGTGGCCGCAGAAATCGCGGACGACGCCGTAGCGGTGCCGCTCGGCATGACGCTGGATGGCGTGCGCCACGTCGCCCATGCGGTTGCCCGGCCGCGCCTGCTCGATGCCCAGCATCAGGCATTCGTACGTCACGTCGACCAGCCGACGCGCCTTCAGGGAGACGTCGCCGACCAGATACATGCGGCTCGAATCTCCGTGCCAGCCGTCGAGCACCGGCGTCACGTCGATGTTGACGATGTCGCCGTCCTTCAGTGTCTTGGGGCTGGGGATGCCGTGGCACACGACGTGATTGATCGAGATGCAGGACGAGTGAGTGTAGCCCCGGTAGCCGAGCGTGCCGGGGAAGGCACCGGCCTTCGCCGTCTCGTCGCGCACGATGTCGTCGAGCGTCTGGGTGACGGCACCGGGAACGACGTGCGGCGCCAGCAGATCGAGGATCTGCGCGGCCAGCGCGCCCGCGCGCGCCATGCCCTCGAATGCGTCCGCATCGTAGAGCTTGATCGCGCCATCGCGCTCGATCACATCGCCGGCGGCGACCGGAACATACTGGGTCATGGCCGCGCATATAGCGCGGCTCCCGACCCTTCGCTATGGTGGGCAGCGATGGACGGGACTCGGATCTGGCGGGCGGCGCTGGTCGTGATCGGCGACGAGATCCTGTCGGGCCGCACGCAGGATCGCAACGTCGGGCAGGTCGCGAGTTGGCTCAACGTGCAGGGCATCCGCCTGGCCGAGGTGCGCGTCGTCGCCGACGACATGGCGGCGATCGCCGAGGCGGTGACGACGCTCTCCGCACGCAACGACTATCTCTTCACCACCGGCGGCATCGGCCCGACCCACGACGACATCACCGTTGATGCGATCGCCGCCGCCTTCGACCTGGAAGTCGAGGTCAACGCGCGCGCGCGCGACATTCTCGGAAGCTATTACGAGACGCGCGGCGGCCTCACCGAGGCGCGGCTGCGCATGGCGCGCGTTCCCGAAGGTGCCAGCCTGATCGAGAACCGCGTGTCCGGCGCGCCCGGCATTCGACTAAACAATATCTTCGTCATGGCGGGCGTGCCCAATATCGCCGCGCAGATGCTCGACGCGCTGACCGGCACGCTGGAGGGCGGCGCGCCGCTCGTCTCGCGCACGCTGGGCTGCTGGGTGGCGGAGAGCGAGGTCGCGGACCTGCTGCGCGAGGCGGAGCGGCAACACGAAGGCTGCCAGGTCGGCAGCTATCCCTTCTTCCGCGAGGGGCGGGTGGGCGCCAATTTCGTCGTGCGCTCGACGGAGGCGGACCGGCTCGACGCGTGCGTGGAGGCTCTGGCCACGGGTTTGCGCGCGGCGGGCTACGAGGCGGTGGACGGGGGGATCTAGGCCGCCCGCTCACGCAGCCGGCGGCTTGCCCCAGTTCATCACGCCGGCGCGCGCCTCCTGCACGAAGCGCGATTTCTTCACGCCCCACAGGAACAGCCCGCCGATGATCCGGCCGACCAGCCGCATCGGCCGGCGGAACTGGATCAGCAGCACCACACGCGTCTGATCGGTGTCGTTCCGGACCTCGTGCGGATAGCAATCGTCGAAGACGAAGGCGCGCCCGGGCGTCCACGTCACCGGCTCGCCCGCCACCCACATGCGGCAATCCTCGGCGCGGTCGGGCACGACGAGGCCGAGATGGCAGGTGAGGAACGCCTTGGTGACGCCGGTGTGGAGCGGGATGTGCGTGCCCGGCGCCAGCACCGAGAACAACGCGGAGTTGAGCCCCGGCACCCGCTTCACCAGCTGCGCCGTCCGAGGGCAGCGGCGGACATTCTCGTCCACCGTATAGCCGTAGCCCGAGAGGAAGAAGGACCGCCACTTCCCCGCTGGCGCGATGCGGCGGTGATCGGGGCTGATCTCGGCGAGCGGCGGGATCAGCTCCGGATCGCGGCAGACCTCGGCGGCTTCGGCGGCGATGTCGCGCCAGTTGGCCTCGATCGTCTCGATCCACGGGAAAGCGGAACGATCGGGAAAGACGGGATCGCCGATCGCGGAGGCGCGGGCGACGACGCTGTTCACCCACGGTTGGACGCGTTTGCCGATGCGCATCACGAGCGGCTTGGCCGGCACCAGATCCTTGCTCGGCGGCGCGTCCGCCGCCGGACCCGCGACCGCCTTCCCGTGCTGCAATGCGACCTCCTGAATGCCGGATGCCGCCCGATAGCAGCCGCAGCACCGCTGGCCAGCGCAAATCCGCCGGCCCGCCGACCCGCGCACGATTGGGCAACGCGCGGTTAATCACTATGCCATAACGCGGTGCTGCCATCGAGGGGTGACCGTGCGCGAGACCGCAAAGCCGAGCGACGCCGTGCACGTCGAGCTGCTCGCCAGCGTCTTCGCGACGAGTGTGCCCACGACCGTCATGAGCCTGTTGTTCGCGGGCGTCGGCGCCGTCGCGACGCTGAGGATCGGCGACATGCTCGTGGCGCTGCTCTACGGTGCCGGGCTGGTCGCGTCCGCCGCGCGGCTAGGTGTCGCGGTCCGCTGCCGCCCGCGCTTCCGCGACGCATGGCCGAGCCCCCAGTCGGCGCGGCGCATCGAACGCCTGTTCGGCGTCACCTACGTCGCCTTCGCCGTGCTGCTCGGCGCCTTCGCGGCGCGGGTGCTGTGGCTCGGCGCCCAGCGGCTCGAAACCGTGGTGGTCGCGCTGATCGTCGGCTACGCCGCAGGCGTTTCGACCGGAGTGGCGTTGCGCCCACGCATCGGCATCGCGGCGATGCTCTGCGGGGTGGTGCCCGTCATCGCGATCGCCTTTGTGTCCGGGGGAGCGGAGGGGCCGACGCTCGCGATCACGCTCGTCGGGCTGCTCGGCGGCGGCATCCGCAGCACGCTGGTGCGCTATCGGGCATCGCTGGCGGAGATCGCGGAGCGGCATCTGTCCGCGAGCCAGGCGCGAAGCGATCCGCTGACCGGCCTGCCCAACCGGCTGGCGCTCGCCGAGCATCTCGACGCCGCTCGCGCGTCGGGCGCGCCGACGGCGATCTGCTGCATCGACCTCGACGACTTCAAGCCGATCAACGATCGTCACGGGCACGCCGTCGGCGACGGCGTGTTGTGCGAAGCGGCCGAGCGGCTGCGCGGGCTGGCCGGCGCGGGGGACCTCGCGGCGCGCGTCGGCGGCGACGAGTTCGTGTTCGTCGGACTCTGGGCGGCGAGCGAGGAGGACCGGCGCGCGCTGGCGCGGCGTGTCGCCGTCGCCATGGGCCAGCCCTACTTCGTCGACGGCCGCTGGGTGCCCGTCGGCGCCAGCGTCGGCGTGGCCATGCTCGATCCCGCCGATCATCCCGAACAGGCGATCGCGCGCGCCGACCGCGCGCTCTACGACGCCAAGCGCGTCTCACGGGAGCGCGCGAGAGAGCAGGGCCCGGCCGACGACACGCCAGTCCGGCTCCGTCACAATGGCTTAGCTTCGGGGCGGAAGCGGTTGGCTGTCCCGGCAGATAGCGGGGATCTAGGTAGATCAGCGCCTTCGGCGTCTTGAACGCGCTCCGCGAAAACGGGGAATTCGTGACATGCGACGCATGCCAGGGCTGGAGGATGGTCCCGGCCTCCTCCGCGGTCGAGCGGCGCTCGCCGACGCCATCGGGATCAACGTCCACGTGCTGCGGCAGGAAATCGCGGCGAAGCGGCCAATCCGGGACAACGAGACACGCCTCGCGGCAAGCGCGGTCTCCGCGCAACGCCAACGATTTTAGGGGGGCCGTCTTCGACGCCGATACGGTTCGCCTCGAGCAGCTCGGCGGAGACGCCGGGCTTGCTTGAACCCTCCTTATGTGTGATCGCCCTCGAATGGACGAAAGCGTGGCCGGAATGGTCTAGCCGCGCCCGAAACGGGCCCGTTGCACCAAGCGTGTAGCCGGAGGCGGGCCCGAGGAAGTGGGGGCGAAGGGAGAGCGGCGATGTATGACAAGGCGAGCCCGGAGGTCTTTCACGATTTCGACATTTACGATCTCGAAGCTCATGCTGGCGACTTCTTCGATGCTTGGCTGTGCCTGCAGGGTCGGGACATCGTCTGGACTCCCAGGAACGGCGGTCATTGGATCGCGACGAGTGGCGCCACGATAGAAGCGCTGTTTGGTGAGCCCGCCCTGTCCAACGCCATCTTATCCGTCCCGCGCGAATATACCGAGCACATGGGTTTCCTGCCGCTGCAAGCGGACGCGCCCGTTCATGCAGGGTATCGCAAGCCGGTCATGCAGGCGCTGCTCCCTAAGTACATCATGGCTCTCGAGCCGATCATCCGGGAAAGCGCCCGCGCGCTCATCGAAGACATCCGGATCAAAGGCGCGTGCGACTTCGTGACCGACTTCGCCGAAGTGCTGCCGATCGACACCTTCCTAACGCTCGCCGGATTTCCCACGGAGGATCGTCCGATGTTGCGGGAGCTCGGCGAGCAACTCAACCGGCCGGACGGCACCGTCACGCCGGAGCAGTTGATGGCGATGGCCGACGACTATCTCAGGCCGCACGTGCTTGCCCGACTGGAGGCGCCGGGCCGCGACCTGCTCAGCATCATCCTCGCCGCCGGGGTGGCCGGGCGCCCCTGGCAGCCCGACGAGGCGATGCGGCTCGCCCGCAACCTGCTGTTCGGCGGGCTCGACACCGTCGCCGCGCTGCTCGGCTTCGTCTTCAACCATCTGGTCGACAGCCGGGAGCAGCGAGAAGCGCTGGCAAGCGACCCCAAGCTCGCGCCGAAGGCCGCGCTAGAGCTTACCCGCCGCTTCGCATCGGCGTTGACCACGCGGGTCGCGACTGCCGACATCGTCGCCGCCGACGTCCAGATCATGGCCGGCGACCTCGTGCTGCTGCCGCCGCTGCTGTACAATCTGGATCCGCGCTGCTTCGATCGCCCGCTGGAGGTGGATTTTAACCGCGACGCGACCCGCCACCTGGGGATGGGATCCGGCGCGCATCGGTGCGTCGGCGCCAATCTCGTGCAGCTCGAACTCCTCATCGTGCTCGAGGAGTGGTTTCGGGTATTGCCCAATTTCACGCGCACGGTCGGCCAGCCGACGCGGATGCGGGGCGGCGGAGTGGGATCGATGGCGACCCTGCCGCTCACCATGTCCAACCGCGCATGATGAGGGGCGAGCGCACTAAGCCTGCAAGCCTTCATGGATGGTCCACCCTCGCCACCCTGCAGGCTGACGCCGTACCGAGGAAGAGCTAACCGTGATCGAAGCGCCCGCCGCCGTGCCGAGATCTGCCTTGGCAAGAACAGCTGCGGCCTGAGCGCCTCGTTAGGACGGGCTACGCTGGCGGGCGAGTGGATGCGCCGGTTGAGCGTGCGTGCTCATCCTGGCGTCGTGCTGCTGGCTCGCGCCGCGAAGCTGGCGCGCATCGCTCAGCCCGGATCCACGCGTGGATGCAGCTTCGATCATCGGGCTCCGGGCAATGCTGGGGCCATTGATGGAAGGCGACAAGCGCCGGTGAGTGGATCCCGGGGTGCGGTCATGGCAGGACGGCGGATCTCATGGCAGCCGGCGGGCGCTCCGAGAAGCCGTTTGACCGCGCGTCTCGCCGGGGCGTTGAGATGATGCTCATCCTCTTCACTGCCCACTCCGTCGCGCGGCGCGTGCTCACGCCGGCGATCCTGGCCTTCAAGGACTATGTTCCTGGATTTCAGCGGGGAAAGTAGCGTCCGGCCACGACTCCGGACATGGAGCTGAGCGTGCAGCGGGGGGTCTCGGGTACGCGATCACGCCAGCCGTTGCCAAATGTGGCGCGCGCCGAGTCGCTCATGCCGATCGGGACAGGTGCGTAGTTTCTAATTGACGCTGCTGCCATCGAACAGCACATTTCAGGTGCTTCGGGGAGAGTGACCATGCGTTATTTTGATCATGCAGAAACCCTGCCGCTATTCAAGCGGATGGTTGATCATGTCGAACGCGGCGAACCTACTTTGGCTTCCGATGTTCTCAAGATCCCGGTGAGTGACTATTTGGATGTCGATCGCTGGGAAAGGGAAGTGGACGAGATATTCCGGCGAAAGCCCATGATCCTCGCAGTGACTGGTGAGTTGCGCGAACCGGGAAGCTATCGCGCGATGACCATCGCTGGCGTGCCGATCTTACTAACCCGGCTGCGCACGGGCGAGGTCCGATTATTTGTTAATGCCTGCCGCCATCGCGGAGTACCCGTCGTCGCCGAGGGGAGCGGACGGGCGAACCGCTTTACCTGTGTGTATCATGCTTGGACCTATGCGCCGGACGGGAAGCTGATAGCCGTTCCGGAACAAGAGACCTTCGGAGATTTCGACCGAAACTGCTACGGGCTTACGGCGCTTGCTGTTGAAGAGCGTGGGGGCTTAATCTGGGGTGTCCTGACCCCGGGCATCCCGCTCGAGTTGGATGAGTGGCTTGGTGAAATGACGCCCGTGCTGGCGAAGCTAGACCTCACTGACTTTGAAGTATTCGACCGAGCCGAGTTGGAGGGAAAAAACTGGAAGCTGACTTGGGAGGGCTATATCGAGACATACCATTTCGCCAGCCTTCATAAGAACAGCTTCGCAAGCTTCGTCGTGCCCAATCGAGGTATGTTCGATGCATTCGGTCGTCACATGCGGCTCTGTGTGCCGATGAGGGGGATCGCCGACTTTCAGCCTAAGAACGAAGAAGATGAGAGTACCGGGCAGTTCATCGGGCATGCGCTCATGGTTTTCCCTAGTACAGAGATCACGTTAGGCTATGTTCCGGGCGACGAACCTCTCATCCGCACGCTCTTTGCTCAGGTGACCCCCGGTACTTCGCTCGGAACTTCCCAAACGACCCTGCGCATCCTCGTTAATAAGGATGTGCGGGGCACCCCTTTAGAGGAAGAAATGACGCGATGGTCGGAGGAGAACTTTACCACAGTGCGTGAGGAAGATTACCCCGTCGTCGGGACTATCCAAAACACGCTCCGCTCGGGCGCAAATGAAAGTTTTCTTATCGGTCGCAACGAGATCGGTATCCAGCATTTCCACGCGGAAGTGAACGCCATCCTCGACAAGGCCAAAGGTCGGGAAGAGTCGCGCGTTTGAACATACTGATCAATACCATAGTACAAGTTGGAAACAGCCTCTACTGTCCGCTGTAGGAGTGCCGGTGCACCAACATGGAAGATGGCTTGTGCGAGAGTTCACCGTAAGGTTCACTTTACTGGAGTTGGCGCTGTTTGGACTAGCGGAAGAAAACGTCAAAAACCGTCGTCGATCCT
This sequence comes from Sphingomonas sp., assembly GCF_965200105.1. Classification (GTDB taxonomy): domain Bacteria; phylum Pseudomonadota; class Alphaproteobacteria; order Sphingomonadales; family Sphingomonadaceae; genus Solisphingomonas. Next base: position 551,430 of record NZ_CBDATN010000002.1, on the reverse strand, counting down.
CGTGTGTCGGGTTGGGCTCACGCAGGTTGATTGATCGATCCAGAACGATGATCCCATTGTTTCTGGCGAGGCCTCCGCGACCAACGCGCGGATGTGCCGCTCGACATGGCGAACTTAATTGGCCCTAACGACCCGACAGCGTTCAACGATGGCGGCATCCGCTAGCGACCTTGGCACGATCCGCTCCACCATCCCAATGCCGAGGTGTGGAACAGCGGTCGCAGCCCTGCTGGGAAAGGCCGTCCGCATGGATCGCAGTGATCTGCCCCATGGTCGCGGACCGCCGGTTCTCGAAGATCCGGGCAGCCACATTTGACTAGCCGCCGCCGGCGCACCTCGACGCCTTTGGCGCGCGCTCCGCGGCGGATGGTCTCGAGCGAGCGGTGGGTCGTGCCGGCGGCCGATCGCGAGACGGCCGACCGAGCCGCTGTTAGCGAAGACGCGGGCGACGAGGGGAAGCGCTGGTGCCTTTTAGCGGCAGCTTGCCGCCGTCGCGGTCCTGGACGTCGGGCCACGGACAGCGATGGTGCGCCGCTGACCGTCCGTGTCGATAAGGATGTGGCGCTTGGCCCGTTGACTTTCTGGCCCGCGGCCTAGCGCTCGTCGACCCCTTCTGGTCTAGTGCGAACCGGTCGGCTGTCGCGGATCGCTGCGTCTCGGCCGCAACGCTCGCGGTCGGCATAGCGAGCGCATCGAAGCCGCTCTCAAGGCGGTGCTACGACACCGGTCGGATTGACGCGCCGCGGGCCTGATAGCGCCGATGATGCCGGCTGCGCGCGTCGGAGCACGGCCGCGCCAGACGACCATGCCGTTCCACTCCGCGCAGCCGAGACCGTCGGAACGATGAAGTACGCCTCCCGGCATCAGCGAGACATCGACGTTCACGTGCCGGCGGCGCTCCGATGCCCATGCCCGGATGGGGCTATGATCGCCGGCCTTGAAAGCCGACGCTGACGATGAGAAGCGGTATGAGCGCGCAGAGCCTGGCAGAAGGAACCCATGAATGGCCATGATCCAGCAGTACGACCTTGTCGCATCGCCGGGGCGGGAGGAGGCGCTTCGCCGAGCGTTGGCGGAACTGGCCGACGCCGTCCGCGAGCAGCACGGATGTTCGAGCGCTGAGGTGTTTGTCGACGTGTCCGCCCCCGCCCGGTTCCTGTTTGTCGAGGAATGGGAGTCACGATCCGACCAGACAGCCGCGGGGCAGCGATTGGGGCGGGAGGCGTTCGCCCCCGTGCTCGCCGAGACGTCGTCCAAGCCGGCCGTTCGCGTGCTGACGCCCGAAGCCTGAAGGCGAGCGTCGATCCGATCTCGCGCGAGACGTGCGACCTGACGAACGCCGTCGGCACTCACAACGGATCATGCTCTGAGCTCGACCTTCCGTGTGTTCCGGTCGGCGAGTCGATCTTGATGGTGATTGCTTCCGGGAGACGGGCGCATCGCCACGGCGGCCGGCTGAGCGCCGCGAAGCCACCGCTGCGATCGGCTGGAAGGCTGTCTACGCGTTTGGCCCCGGCATTGACGGTTCACCATCCGTACGCGAGTGGACGGGGGCGCTATGAGCCAGCTTCCACACAGGAGCGTGCGGGGTCACAAAGCCGGAGCACGTCCCTCGGGACAGGTTCAGGTGCCCTTAGTCCTCGCGGATGGTCGGTAGCGCGATGCGGGCCTGCCTCCCGCCCTAAACGCTGCGGATGAAGTCGAGTACCGACTGCCCGCTCGACAGGCATGCGCCACCCAACCGTCCGGCCCAGTAACTTTCCGTACCCTCGCTGAGGCGCCATCGATGCAGGCTGCGGGTATAGAGCTGAAGGTCGAACTCCGCAGTGATGCCGATCGCACCATGTACCGCATGCGCGATGGCGGCGACGCGATGGGCGGCAACGCTCGCGACTTGCTTGGTGATGGCGGTCGCTTCGAGCGTCGGGACCAATCCGCTCGCGAAGCCGATCTGCGCCGCCATCCGTGCCATGACGATCTGCTCGGCAAGCTCGGCGAGCTGCTGCTGAACAGCCTGATAGCGGCCGATCGGCTTGCCGAACTGCGCCCGCGTGCCGGCATAGCTGATCGTGAGGCGACCGACCTCGTCCGCGGCGCCGGCGATCATCGCAGCACGGATAGCGGCAATGATCGGCCGGAGCCCAGCAGGAGGCCCGGAGAAGCGAAAGGGCATAGTCGTCGCGGTCGTGCTGCGAAGGATACCTGCGCCGCCTTCGGTCGGCTCGATTGCGACTTCCGGCGATCCGCTGATCGCTACGAGGGTCAGCCCTCCTTCAAGTTCGACGAGCGCGTGCTCCGCGTGCGTGATCCCCTCGGTCGAGCCGGTCCGCCAGCCGTCCGCCTCGGGATGCGCGATCGCCAATGCGATCGCCCCCGCTGGAACCTCGCCGCCGGCGCTGGCGATGAGAGCGCGAGCGATCATCGTCTCGGCGACCGGCAGCGGCACCAGCCGCCGTCCAAGCGCGCCGAAGAGCGCCGGCGCCGCGCTTGCCGGCAGCATCGGGTTGCCCTCCGCATCGGGAACGAAGGCGTCGATGTAGCCGGACTCCTCGATCTTCCGCCACAGTTCGTCGCCAGATGCGCCCTTCTCGATGGCGCGCAGCTGCCCGATCGGCGCTACCTCCTCAAGCAGGCGAACGAACGGATCGAGGTAGAGATCGATTTCCATCAGCGTAGTCCCAGCTCGCGGGCGATGATGCCGCGGAGTATCTCGCGCGTCCCGCCACGCAGCGAGAAACTCGGCGCGATCTGCGTGAGGTAGGTGAGGGTGCGGCGCAGCTCTGGATCGATTGGCTCGTCCGGGCGACTGCCCAAGTCGTCGGCGATAAGCCGCGGCACCGCCTGTTCGAAGCTTGTTCCCAGATCCTTGACCAGCGACGCCTCGATCGCCGGGCTCTCTCCCTTTTCAAGCAGCGACGTCACCGCGATCGACAGCGCACGCAGTGTCGCAAGCTCCGCCGTCAGCGAACCCAGCAGCGTCATCGGGGCCGCGTCGCGATGGCCGTTGCGGATCAGGTGACGGCGCCACGCTTCGAGCAACGCCATGCTGGAATAGATGCGTTCGGGGCCGCTGCGCTCGAACGCGAGTTCCGTCGTCACCTGCTGCCAGCCGTCGCCTTCCTGCCCGATCAGCGCGTCGGGCGGGAGCAGCACGTCATCGAAGAACACCTCCGCGAAGTCCTCTTCGCCATTCAGGTCGGTGATCGGGCGGATGGTGATGCCAGGCGCGCGGAGATCAACGAGCAACTGCGACAGGCCGACATGGCGATCCTTCGGCGTGCCGCTCGTGCGGACCAGCGCGATCATGTAGTCGTCGTTGTGCGCCTGGGTGGTCCAGATCTTCTGCCCGCTGAGCCGCCAACCCTCGTCCGTTCGGCGCGCCGACGTGGCCACGCTCGCGAGGTCGGAGCCCGATCCGGGTTCGCTCATCCCGATGCAGAAGAAACTTTCGCCGCGGCAGATGCGGGGGAGATGCTCCAGCCGCTGCGCTTCGGTGCCGTAGTGCAGGATGAGCGCGGCGCTCTGTCGGTCGGCGATCCAATGCGCTGCGACCGGCGCGCCGGCCGCCAGCAGCTCCTCCGTAACCACGAACCGTGCGAACGCGCCGAGCCCGCGCCCGCCATAAAGCTCGGGAAGCGTCAGCCCGATCCATCCCGCCTCGCCGAGCAACTTGCTGAAAGCGGCGTCGAAACCGATCCAAGAGCGTGCCCGCGCATTAGCGGGCACGCCGGCCAGCGCTTCCTCGATAAGCGCGCGAACCGGGGCGCGGAGCGCTTCGTCCTGTTCAGGAATTGCGGTGAGCGCCAATGTATCGAACATCGTCGGGTCCTGCTCTCAGGGAAAACGCCTCCAGCGGCGCGCACTGGCGCTCGCCGCGTCGGCAGCACAAAAGATTCTTCTCGGTATCATGACTCCGTAGCCGCGGTTTCGCTGCGGGTCCATCCCAGCCGCCGTTCGCCGCTTCAGGGTTTCTCGGATCGGCGGCGTAGCGCGCCGCGAAAGTCGGGATGGGCAACATCCGTGATCGCGGCGGAGAGGCGCCGACCGTCCAGCCCACGCAGCCGTGCGACCCCGTGTTCGGTGACGAGATAGTCGATCCGGCCCGGCGGCAGGGTCACCGGCGAATCGAAATCGAGGCGAGCGAGGATCCGGCTTGTGCTACCGTCCTTCGATGTCGAGCGGACGGCTACGATGCTGCGGCCGTCAGGCGCTACGGTAGCGCCTGCGGCGAAATCCGGCAGGCCTCCGGGTGCCGAGATGATCCGGCCGTCGACATGTTCGGCGTTGACGGCGCCCGTCAGGTCGACCTCGAGCGCTCCGTTGATCGCGGTCAGCCGCTCGATGCCGGCGAGACGGACAGGATCGTGGGTGAGCGCGCAGGATTGAAAGGAGAAGCGTCGATCGTCGTGCAGCGCGGCGTAGAACTCGGCTGAGCCGGCGGCCATGGTGGCGACCGACAGACCGCGGAACGAAGTCTTGCCTGCGTTGGTGATGACGCCGCTGTCGATGAGCGGCATGACCGCATCGGTCACGATGCCGCTGTGCAGACCAAGGTCACGACGATGGCCAAGCCGTGCGAGCACCAGGTCGGGCAGCGAACCGATCCCGATCTGGAGCACGTCGCCGTCCTCGATCAGACCGGCGACGTGATCGGCAATGCGGTGATCGATAGGATCGCCCGACGCGGTCGGCTCAACCGTCTGCACGGGCGCCGATCCATCGACATGATAGTCGATCTGATCGGACGTGACGAAGCAGTCGCCCTGCGTGCGCGGATAAGCCGAATTGATCAGGGCTACCACCAGTGGACGGCGCGCCAGCACCGCCGGCATATAATCGACGGACAGGCCGAGCGACATGCGGCCACTGGAGTCGGGCTCGGACACTTGCAGGAGCAGCATGTCGACCCCCGCCGCGCCCGATTCGAACAGGTCGGGCAGGCGCGACAGCCGCTCCCGGACCAACGTCGCGCCGTTGCGGTTCAGCGCCGACCGCAGCGCCTTGCCAGGGAAGAAGGTGCGCACGTCGAGCTGTGCGCGCCTGTTTGCGAGAGCGTAGCGCGCTTGCCCCATTGGCATCATCGTCGTCAGCGAGACGCCGTCCAGCGCATCGATGTGATCGGCCAGGGTGGCGGTAAAGGGGAGAGGCTCGCCGCACCCTGAGTGAAGGACGAGACGGCTACGCGGCTGGATCAGCTCGATGATAGCCTCGGGCCCGGCAAGTCGCTTCACCGATCGCGGACTTTCGCCTCGCAAGCGTTCAGGACGAGCACGTCGCGCTCGACGGCACGCAGACGAAACGGGATGCGATCTTCTTCGCGCCACGCCTCGACGCGCAGCGTCTCGCCCGGAAAGACCGGGCTGGTGAAACGGACGGCCATGCTGGTCAACCGGTCGGCGTCGCCGTAGCAGAACAGATCGACAAGTCCCTTGGCAGCCACGCCCATGCTGCACAGCCCATGCAGGATCGGCTTATCGAATCCGGCGGCGGCGGCGACGGCCGGGTCAGCGTGAATGGGATTGGAGTCGCCGTTGAGGCGATACAGCAGGGCTCCCTGGGGCAGGGTCGTCAATGCGGTCATGTAGCCAGGCTCGCCTTCGGGCATCGGCGCCGCTGGCGCCGGCTTCCGGCCGAAGCTGCCGCAACCGCCGTCACCGCGCATCACCGTCGTCGAGCCGATCCGACTGATTACGTCGCCGGTCCGTTCATTGAACAAGGTCTTCTCGAGGAAGAGGATCGCACCCCGTTCAGGACCCTTGTCGTCGACGCCGGTCACGCGATACTCCGCGCGTATCTCGCCTTCCGGCGGCAGTGGCTGGAGCATCTCGATCGATTGGCCGCCGTGCAGGATGCGGACCCAGTCAATCCCGAACTTTGGGTCTTGATACCAGAAGCCTGGATGTCCGAGGACGCAGGCCTGGGTGGGCAGCGTCTTGAGGTCGCGCTCGTAGGTGTAGCGCAGGTCCTCGGCTCGCAAAGGGTCGGTTGAGCAGCCAACGCTGAGCGCGTAGAGGATGCTGTCCTTTATGGAATAGTTCTGCCGTTGTACCGGAAAAGCGTGCTCGACGAGCAACTCGACGTTCATGAAGGTCTCCGGCTGTCCGGCCCGCGATCCCATACGAGCGTCGCGAGCATGGCTGGTGAGAAACCGTTAAGTTGGTCCAGGCGCCCTTCGGGCATCTGGTCGGCCCTGTCCGCGTGGCGATCATCGCGCGGCCGACCGCTACCGGATCGACGTCGACACGATCCAATCGACCGATCAAGTTGCCGAAACCAGCGGTTTGGGGCAGATCGAGATGGCGTCTACAGATAATCCAGCCGACATGCCAAAGCTGGGGCGCCATCGCAGCGCTGGTGGCCTGCGCGGTATCCGGCACCTCACGCAAGCACGGGAGCCATGACAGTCCGGCGCATGGGGATCGTTGCTGGCCGACGGTGGCGCGATGCCCGATGCTCAAGTCCACGCCTCCTTTGGCGCGACCGCCGTCGTAGAGATTTGCCACGTCGACTGGCACGCCGCTAGGGGCGGAGGACCGGCCTATCGGCGACACCACCATCCGGTTGCGGACCTTGAGCGACTTCATCCCGTGTCGGGTACAAGGCAGGCCGTCGTCGGACATCCGGCGGTGATCTCTCGTTCATAGCGGAGCCGCCCAGGCGGCTCAGGCGAGCGGGAATCTCAGACGATCTCGCCGATTACCGTTCCAATCTCGAAAGTCTCGCCAGCCGCCTTGTGGATGGTGAGCGTGCCCGAGGCCGGGCTCTCGACCTCGGTTGACGACTTGTCGCTCTCAAGCAAGTACAACGGAGCTCCCGCCTCGACAGGCTCGCCATCGGCGACCAACCATTCGGCGATGGTGCCCTCGGTCATGGAGAAGCCGAGCTTCGGCAAGATCACCTCGGTGCTCATCTCAATCTCCGATCAATTGGCCAAGACGGTGCGGATCGCCTGCTCGAGATCGGCTTGGCTGTACAGATAGCCCATCTCAAGCGGTTTCGAATAGGGGACCGGGCAGTCCTTCGAGCCAATCCGCTGCACCGGCGCCTTCAGTTCCCGCCAGAGCCTCTCGTGCAGTCGCGACGAGATTTCGGCGCCGACGCCGAAGGAGCGCACCGCCTCGTGCGCGACAACCGCGCGGCCGGTCTTTGCGACCGACGCGTAGACCGTGTCCCAGTCGATCGGCGATACCGTGCGCAGATCGATCACCTCGCAGTTCACGCCTTGGCTCGCCAGCCGCTCGGCCACTACCAGGAAGTCGATCGCCGAGCGGCTGTAGCCGATAAGCGAGACATCGCTACCCTCGCGCGCCACCCGTGCTTTGCCCAGCGGGATAGCCTGGCCGCGTACCGGCGCCTCGCCCGGGGTCCAGTGATTGGGCAGGAGTTCGATGAAAATCACCGGATCGTCGTCGCGGATGCTCGACAGCATCAGGCCGTAAGCGTCGGCCGGTGTGGACGGCGCGACCACCTTGATCCCCGGCGTGTGGCAGAACCACGCTTCCAGGAAATCCGAATGTTGCCCGCCGTTCGACATTCCGGCGCCCGTCATCATCCGGATCACCAGGGGAACGCTGGTCTGGCCGCCCGACATGAAGCGGATCTTCGCCGCATGGTTGGTAATCTGATCCATGCAGACGGCGGTGAAGTTCATCAGCATGATCTCGACCACCGGCCGCATGCCGGCGATCGCGGCACCAACGCCGGCGCCGACGAAGCCCATCTCCGAGATAGGCGTCGACCGGCATCGATTGCCGTATTTGGACGAGAGGCCCGCGCTGATATGGATGACGCCGCCGCCTTCGGGATCGGCGACATCCTCGCCGAACACGATGACGTTCGGATCGGCCTCCATCGCATCGTGCAGCGCCCAGTTCAGCGCTTGGATGGTGGTGACCATATTACCTTTAGGCTGGGGGGTTTTCACGTTGCCTCCTCAGGCCCTAGCTTCGCCATAGACGTCGCGCTCGAGCTCGACGACCTCCGGGAACGGGCTCTCGCGCGCGAAAAGCACCGCCTCCTCCACTTCCGCCGCGATCTCGGCGTCCATCGCGTCCAGCGTCGCCGCATCGGCGTGGCCCTGCTCGATCAGGAGGGCGCGGAAGCGAGGATAGGGATCCTCCGCCTTGGCGCGGGCAAACTCCTCCTTGGGTATGTAGTCGCCCGAGTCGCCGATCACGTGCCCGTTGAAGCGGAACGTCACCGCCTCGATAAGCGTCGGGCCGTCGCCGGCACGTGCTCGCGCGATCGCCTCACGCACCGCCCCGTGGACCGCGACCGGATCGTTGCCGTCGACGCGTACCCCCGGTATGCTGTAGCTGGCGGCGCGGTCCGCGATGCGCTCGATCGCTGTTCCGGTCCTTAGCGGCGTGTGTTCTGCATAGAGATTGTTCTGGCAGACGAAGATCACGGGGAGCTGCCAAACCGCGGCGAGGTTCAGCGATTCATGGAACGCACCGATATTCGACGCGCCGTCGCCGAAATTAGCGATCGTCACGCGCCCGTCGCCACGTATCTGGCTTGCCAAGCCCAATCCGCACGCGATCGGCATGCTCGCGCCGACCACGCCCGTGGTGACCATGCAGCCGCTGGCGGGATGCGTGATGTGCATCGGGCCGCCTTTGCCCTTGCAGGTGCCGGTCGCCTTGCCCGCGATCTCGGCCCATAGCAGCTTGGGCGGCACGCCCTTGCCGAGAAGATCGTGAACGCCGCGATAGATTGTAACGACATAGTCGTCGTGGTTGAGGTTCACGCTCACCGCCGCCGGAATGCACTCCTGCCCGCGCGCAGAATAGTAGGGCATCGAGAGGCGCCCGGCCCTAAGCTCCGCAATGAAGCGGTCGTCGTTCCGCTTGATAACCGTCATCTTGCGATACATGTCGACCATGGTCGAGGCATCTGGCTGAACCTTGCCCATTTACGATTCTCAGACCTCTCATGCCCGACGGAATGGCTGCGGCCGGCCACTACCTCATACGCTGTAGTATGCAAGCCTACCAGTCTCGTCAACTTTGCGAATCGCGCAGTCGCAGGTGCCTTTGCGCGCCAGCGCGAAGCTGGCGCGGCTCACCGAAAGGTGGTCGCCGACCTTGAAGCGGCTTGCATTTACGAGAGCGCGTATTCGGCGCAATCCGAAGCCGGCGAACGTCGTGGAGCGAGCCGCAGGCGGAGTGTCTTCCCGCGCCAAGGCTTGCATCCGGACCACTGGGCTGGAGTTCGACCCGGTGAACTCGCGAGTGGGTTCGTCCGGAGTTCGTCATACGTCGCAAACGAGCGACAAATCCGTCGGTGCTAAGGTGCCGATGCGGTTTCTGCTTCTCGTTGCGTCATTTCCCAAGCCTTCGGCATTTGCCACGCGTTTGGGCTGTCATCGGCTGGGCTGTCATCGGCTGGCTGCCGCATATGGCGCAAAGGCCGCTTCGAGGCATTTACGGGAACTCTCCGACAAGTGATCTTATAAGAACCTTCCTACAAACCGTCTCGTCGTTTCACCGGGGAGTATGCGGCAGCGATCGGATTATGATACGAACATCCTACTGAGTCGGATTGATGGTGCGGAGGGGTGTGAGGATGATTTCTGCGACGCTCGGCGGGCATGCCGGTCTCACCGTCGGCAATAGCGGCATCCATGGTGTCGCACGTCATTGCGGGGCTTGAGCCGGTGTCGACGGTGGCGAGGCGCCCCAGGCGAGCGGTTGACCGCGACAGCCAGTTCTTCGCGGAAGGGCTGACGCGTGGTCTGATTCTCATCCAGCGCTGCGGTGGCTGCGGGCGGCTGCGCCATCCGCCGCAGCCGATCTGCTCGCACTGTCGTTCGTTCGAGTGGGACACGGTGGAGGCGTCAGGCCGTGGCAGCATCTACACGTTCGCGGTGCACCACGCACCTCCGCTGCCGGGATTTTCGATCCCCTTCGTGATCGTTCTGGTTGAGCTGGAGGAGGGCGTGCGGATGATCGGCGACCTGGTCGGCAACTCCACCGATGCCGCTTTGAAGATCGGTGCGCCGGTCACCGCAGCGATTATGGCGGACGAGGGCGATAACATGCTGCTGGTGCGCTGGCGGCTCGATGGAGCGACGGCATGACGAATTTCGTAGGCCGCACCGCCATCGCAGGCGTTGGGGCGACGGCGTTCAGCAAGAACTCGGGTGTTTCCGAACTGCAGCTGGTGATCGAGGCCATCATGGCGGCGGTGGCCGATGCCGGGCTGGAACTCGACGAAGTCGACGGGCTGGTCACCTTCGACCTTGAGACCAACACGCAGATCGAGGTGGCGCACGCGCTGGGCCTCAAGGATGTGCGGTTCTTCAGCGTTACGCCGTTCGGTGGCGGTGGGGCGTGCGCGGTGGTCATGCATGCTGCCCTCGCGGTGGCGTCGGGGGTGGCCGAGACTGTGGTCTGCTACCGAGCGTTCAACGAGCGATCTGGCCAACGGTTTGGAACCGGACAGACGCTGCCGCCGCCCGGCCCCCATCCTTCCAGCAAGGAGGTAAGTTGGAGTTGGGGAGCGCCGCACGGACTGCTCACGCCCGCCGCGCTGGTGGCGATGGTGGCGCAACGCTACTGCTACGAGCATGGCGTCACCAGCGAGGACTTTGGCCGCGTTTCGGTGATCGACCGGGCCAACGCTGCGACCAATCCAAAAGCCTGGTTCCACGATCGGCCGATCACGCTTGCCGATCATCAGGCCTCACCGTGGATTGTCGAGCCGCTTCACCTGCTCGACTGCTGCCAAGAGAGCGACGGCGGGGTCGCCTTGGTCGTCACCAGCGTCGAGCGGGCGCGCAAGCGGGGCGGTCGGACGGCCGTAATCAAGGCGGCGGCGCAGGGGCTCGGGCCTCAGCAGGGTTTGATGGTCAGCTACTCGCGCGAATATCTTACCCGCATGCCCGAGATCGGCATCGTCGCGCGCCAGCTCTGGGCGCAATCGGGGTTGACCCACGACGATATCGACGTGCTCATGCTTTATGACCACTTCACGCCTTACGTGCTCATCCAGCTTGAGGAGCTGGGGTTCTGCGGTTATGGCGAAGCTGCGATGCTTCTGGCGAGCGGCGCGCTGAACCTTGATGGGCGCTGGCCGCTTAATCCGAATGGCGGTCTGCTCGGAGAAGCTTACATCCACGGCTTCAACACCGTCGCCGAGGGGGTGCGGCAGGTTCGCGGCGAAGCGGTCAACCAAGTCAAGGATGCCGCCAACGTGATCGTCACCGCGGGCACGGGCATACCGACGAGCGGCATGATTCTCGGCGTTGAGTGAAGTCGAAGAATGGAGAGAGACAGGCGATGACGGGCGTTTTGAGCGGCTTGGAAGTTCTGGATCTCACGCGCGGCATTGCTGGTCCGATGACAACCATGTTGCTGGCGGACCATGGCGCGCGTGTAACGCGTATCCTGCCGCCGGACGGCGATCCTCTGGCGGGGCAGAACGGCTATCGCGTTTGGCAGCGCGGCAAGGCTGCGCTTACGCTCGACCTGAAGCAGGAGCGTGATCACCAGCGCTTTCTGGAGCTGGCGGACGCTGCCGACGTCGTGATCGAGAGCTTCACTCCAGGCGTAACCGAACGCTTGGGTATCGATTATGCGACATTGTCGGCGCGCAATCCGGGGCTCGTCTACACCTCGATCACCGGCTACGGCCGGGACCGGCCGGACTCGCTGCGCCCGGCGTACGACGCGCTGGTCGCGGCTCGCACGGGGCTTCAATGGGAGCAGCGGGGCTGGCCTGAAGGCACAGAGTATCACATGTCGCGGCAGGAGGGCTTCGCGCCCGACCTGGAAGTGCCGCAGGATTGGCTCCAGGGGCCGGATCGCGAAGGACCGATCTTCTCCGCCTCGTCGTGGCCGAGCCTCGGTGCATTCTTCGCCGCCACTCTCGGGACCAACGCAGCACTGCGCGCGCGCGGGCTCAGCGGCAGGGGTCAGCACGTCGAAACCTCGCTGCTCCAAGGCGCGATCGCCGCCGGCTGGGGGGTTTGGCAGCGTTTCGAGGATCCTGATGCTCCGGGGCTGGCCTCCTGGGTGTTCAGCCAGCGCGGCCCCAAGGGCCACTTCCGTTGCGCCGACGGCCGGTGGATCCACCACTGGGTACCCAATCCTCGTTTTGTGATCGGTGCGTCCGAAGCGGCCGAGGGCGCCGAGCGGCTGACCGTGCACGAGGATCCCGACCGTTTCGGCATGGGTGTCGAAGAGCTGCTGGTGATGATGCACTACCAGGAGGACATGGCCCAGCGCTTCGCGCGGTTCAGTTCGGACTACTGGCTGGAAACGTCCGCGGCCGCCAAGGTCTCGCTCCAGCGGCCGCGGCCGGTGGAGGAGGCACTGACCGATCCGCTGCTCCTGAAGGACGGGTGCGTGATCGAGCTGGAAGACCCGGAGCTCGGGCCGATCCGTCAGGTCGGCACGGTCTATACGCTGTCTGCCTGCCCTGCGCCTATTACCGGTAAGGTGCCCGAGCCTGCGGAGACGCCGTTCTTCGCGGCGCCCTCGACGTCGGTGCAGCGTCATGGCGGAGGGACGGGGCCTCTGGCGGGCGTGCGCGTGCTTGATTTCGGTGTGGCGGTTGCCGGGCCCTACGGCACCGCGCTGCTGTCTGATCTCGGCGCGGACGTGATCAAAGTAAGCGCGCCGTATGACGGCTATTGGCACTCGTGCAATATCTCCTTTAGTGCCAATCGGGGAAAGCGCAGCATCGCGCTCGATCTCAAGAACCCGGCCAGCAGGGACATCATCCGGCGGCTGGTCGAGAGTTGCGACATCGTCCAGCACAACATCCGCCGGGAGGCGGCGGCGCGGCTCGGCATCGACTACGAGAGCCTGAAGGCGTTCAATCCGCAGCTTATATACTGCCATACGCGTGGCTTCGAAAAGGGGGAGCGCGATCCGCTGCCAGGCAATGACCAGAACGGCGCCTGCCTTGGCGGCATCGAATATGAAGACGGTGCGATGCACAGCGGCGGCAAGCCGATCTGGGCGCTGACCTCGTTCGGCGATACCGGCAACGGCTTCCTGTCGGCGATCGCGATGGTACAGGCGCTGATCCATCGCGATCGGACGGGCGAGGGGCAGGAACTCGATACGTCGATCATCTACGCGGCCTTGCTCAATACATCCGCCAACTTCGCCTTTCCGAACGGCGACAGCAGCCCCGAGCGGCCTCGCCTCGATCGCGAGCAGCTCGGCTTCTCGGCACTCTATCGGCTCTACGAAACCCAGGACGGCTGGCTCTGCCTGGCGGTGCCTTCGGAGAAGGAATGGCGCGCGCTGGCGGAGGTGATGGGGCTCGACGACACCGGAGGAGGTTCACGCTTCGCCACCCGCGAGCAACGGCTGGAAAACGACTCCGAGCTCATCGCGCTTCTCACCGAACGCTTCCGCGAGCGCGATGCGAAGGCTTGGTTCGCGGCGCTCGACGCCGCCGGCGTACCGTGCGAGATATCCGATCCCGAGTATCCGCTGGTGATGCACGATGATCCCGATATGCAACGCCGCGGCTGGGTTGCCCGCACGCAGCACAGGTTCGTCGGCTGGATCGATCAGCCAGGGGTCTGCGTGAACTTCTCGGACACGCCCGGCGCCGTGCAGGGGCCGCCGCTGATCGCGGGAGATGACAGCCGCGAGGTGCTGACGGAGCTGGGCTATGCGCCGGCAGAGGTCGAGCGCCTGCTTGGCGAGCGCGTCGCATTCGAGCCGGGTGAGACGAGCCAAGCCGCTTAGGCAAATATCCCAGACAGATGAAGATCGGAGGCAGGAGCTGATGACGAGCCTGAAGGTTGGAAGCAAATTGTCGAGCGCCGTGAGCGGCGCGCAGGTCATGATAATCCGGAGCAGCCTGGCCGAGGCCGACCTGAGATGCGGTGGCGCGCCGATGCTCGCGCAAGGCGAAAGCCCGGCGGCCGACGCGACGCTGGATCCCGCGCAAGCCGAGGGGATCGCGACGGGCAAGCGCTACACCGATGCCGCAGAACGGATCGAACTCCTGTGCGTCAAAGGTGGCGAGGGAACGATCACCCTCGACGGCGAGCCGCTCGGTCCCCGCCTCGCCAAGAAGCTTCCCTCATCAGATTGAACCGCGGCGATGAGCATCCTGACCCTCTTGGACATGATCTGCGACGATCGGCCGGACGCGATCGCCGTCGCCGCCGGCGGGCTGGAGCTCAGCTATGCTGAACTCCGCCGCAGGGCCTGCGGCGCGGCGGTGGTGATCCAGCGCTCCGGCGCCTCCCACTGCGCGCGGCTCGGCGCCGGTAGCTTGGCCGAGCCCGTCGGCCTGTTCGGCGCCGCAGCCGCCGGCGTGCCTTACGCGCCGCTCAACTTCCGGCTCACCGCAGACGCGATCAACGCATTGATCGATCGGCTGCTGCCAGCGCTTCTCGTGGTCGACGACGCGTTCATCGAGGTCGTCGCTCCGCGCGAAGGGCTAACCCTCATGACTCGCGCCGCCTTCCTGGAAGAGGCGGCGGCGCAAGCCTGCGACGAGCCTCTCAGCTGGGCTGATCCCGGCGAGCCTGCAGTGCTCCTGTTCACGAGCGGCACGACCGGAGTTCCTAAGGCGGCGATCCTGCGCCATCAGAATTTGGTAGCGTATGTTACCGGTTCGGTGGAGTTCGCGGGTGCCGAGCCCGACGAGGCTGGCTTGGTCGCCGTTCCCCCATATCACATCGCTGGCGTCGCGGCGCTGCTGAGCGCGACCTTCGCCGGCCGCAAGATCACGATATTGGAAGGCTTCTCACCACAGGAATGGCTGGACGCCTGTGGCAGGCAGGTAGTGACCCACGCATTCTTGGTTCCAACGATGCTGGCCCGGATCGTCGCCGACTTGGAGGAGGGTGGTGCGGCGCCGCCGCTCGTCCGGGCAATTTCCTACGGTGGCGGTCGTATGCCGGAGGCGGTGATCCGCCGCGCCGTCGCATTGTTCCCTGGCGCGGCCTTCACCAACGCCTATGGTCTGACCGAGACGAGTTCCACCGTCGCGGTGCTGACGCCCGACGATCACAGGGCTGCGCTCGCCGCGCCAGCGGAAAGCGATATCGCGCGACGGATCACCTCGGTCGGCCAGCCCATCCCCGGCATCGAGGTAGAGGTACGCGACGATGACGGACGCGTGCTCCCGGCTGGCACGATCGGCGCGATCTATTTGCGTGGCGATCAGATCGCCGGCGAATACCGGGACAGCGGCAGCCTGCTGGACGCCGACGGCTGGTTCAACACGCGCGACCATGGATATCTGGACCATGGCGGCTACCTTCACCTCGAAGGCCGGTTGGACGACGTCATCGTTCGCGGCGGCGAGAATATATCGCCCGGGGAGATCGAGCGCGCGCTGACCGAGCACCCGGCGGTGGACGACGCTGCCGCTGTGGCGATCCCGGACGATGAATGGGGTGAGGCGGTTGGCGCGGCGATTGTTCTGAAGCTCACTGGAACAGCGTCGGCTGGCGATTTGCGCGCCTGGGTCCGCGATCGTCTGCGCTCGTCGCGCGTGCCGACGCTCATCCAGTTCAGGCAGTCGCTTCCCTATAATGAGATGGGCAAGCTCGTGCGCCGCACGGTGCGCGAGGAAATGATCGCTGAGATGGCGGCGCAGTTCTTGCCAACCGCCTAAGCCGGATCAAATCGGAGATGACGTGATGGGTGCCGAGACGATGACGATGCCGCCTCTGGACCGCATGTTTATCGATGGTGTCTGGTGCGAGCCATCGACCGATGCGAAGATCGAGATAATCAATCCCGCGACGGAAGCGCTGTACGCGACCGTTGCCGAGGCCCAAGAGGACGATATAAACCGGGCGGTCGCGGCCGCTCGTCGTGCCTTCGATGATGGGCCGTGGCCGCGCATGACCCCTCGGGAACGCGCTCCCTATCTCCAGGCAATCGCCGACGGTGTGAACGCGCGCGGGGCGGAACTCGCCGACGCGTGGACCAACCAGATCGGCGTGCTGACCGGCGTCGCCAATGGCGTCTCGTTCGGCATGGCCGAGCTGTTTCGAGGCCATGCCGCGATGGCCGAGACCTTTCCGTTCGAGGAAGAGCGGCCGACCACGATGGGGCTTGCGATGGGGCTCGTCACGCGAGAGCCGGTGGGCGTGGTCGGAGCGATCGTTCCTTGGAACTCGCCGTTGGTGCTGCTGTCGATCAAGATAGCGCCGGCGCTGCTGGCCGGTTGCACGGTAGTTCTGAAGGCTTCGCCCGAAGCGCCTATAGAAGCCTATCTGATGGCGGAGATCGCACGCGAGGCGGGGCTTCCGCCGGGCGTTCTCAACGTTGTCGTCGCCGACCGTCAGGCGTCCGAGGCGCTGGTCCGTCATCCCGACGTGGATAAGGTCAGTTTCACCGGGTCGAGCGCGGCGGGCATGCGAATCGCCTCGCTGTGCGGCGAGCGGATCGCCCGCACCACGCTTGAACTCGGCGGGAAGTCTCCGGCCATCATCCTCGACGATTATGATCCGCAGGCGGCGGCGGCGGGCCTGATGCACGCAGTCACACTGATGTCCGGCCAGACCTGCGCGGCGCTGACCCGCGTGATCGTCAGCCGCCAGCGTCACGATGCGCTGATCGACGCTCTAGTCGACCGCTTCCGCGCGCTTAAGGTCGGTGATCCGTTCGATCCCACTACCGAACTCGGCCCACTTGCAATGCAGCGCCAGCGCAGCCGGGTCGAGCAGTTCATCGCCTCCGGCATCGACCAGGGCGCGCGGCTCGTCACCGGCGGCCGCCGGCCTCCGGAGCTCGATCGTGGCTACTATATCGAGCCGACGCTGTTCACCGAGGTCGACAATGGCTCCGCGATCGCTCGTGAGGAGATATTCGGTCCCGTGATGAGCGTGCTCATCGCCGACGATGAGGAGCAGGCGATCGAGATCGCGAACGACACGCGCTTCGGACTCAACTCGGCGGTGTTTACCAACGACGTCGAGCGCGCCTACGCGGTCGCGCGACGGCTGCGCGCCGGCACGGTGGGACATAACGGGTATCATACCGATTTCGCGCTCGGTTTCGGCGGCTTCAAGCAGTCGGGGATCGGCCGAGAGGGCGGCGAACAGGGCCTTCACGCCTATCTCGAGTCAAAGACCATCCTGTTAGATGCGGAACTTTCGAGGAGTGACGTATGAACGTCCAAATGCCGACGTCGCTGGTGCCGGATTATGTTCCGGCTGACCGCGTCTTCCAGTTCGATCTGTACGATCGACAAGGCGAGCTCCGGGTGGCGGAGGACCTGCACGACAGTTTGCGCCTTTTGTTGAAGGAAGCGCCTGACGTGTTCTGGACGCCGTGCAACGGCGGCCACTGGGTGGTCACCCGCTCGGACCTGATCGCCGAAGTGTTGAGGGATCCGGCTCATTTCTCGACCTCGCGGACGGAGTTGCCGCGCACGACCGAGCACTATGTCGCGATCCCGATCAACCTCGATCCGCCCGTGCATACCGCCTACCGGCGTGTGCTCATGCAGTACTTCTCTCCGCGGCCGATCAACTCCATGACCGACAAGATCCGCAATCGCGCGCGCGATCTGATCGATGCCGTCAAGGACGATGGCGGATGCGACTTCGTCGACAAGATCGCGATCCCGCTGCCGGTCACCATCTTCATGGAGATGATGGGCTGGCCGACCGAGCGCTACAGGGAGTTCCGCGCGCTCGTCGACACGCTGTTTTCAGGACCCGACGATGAGAGCCGATCGGCGCTCCTGCAGACCATTCTGGGCGAACTGAGCCAGATGATCGCGGAACGCCGGGAGCATCCCACGGACGACCTCATGTCCAAGTTCCTCGAGGACGAAGTGGAAGGGCGCAAGCTTACCGCGGAAGAGGTCCTCTCGATGTGCTTCTTCCTGTTCGCTGCGGGGCTGGACACGGTCGCCAACGCGGCGAGCTTCCTGTTTCGCTCTCTCGCCATGTCACCGGAGACGCAGGCGCGTCTCGCGGCCGATCCGTCGCTGATCGACGACTTCATCAAGGAGGGGCTGCGTACCGCCGGCGTCGTCAATACGCCGCGGCTGGTGGCCAAGGAGGTGACGCTGGACGGCGTGACGATGCAGCCGGACGATATTGTCGTGGTCATGCTGCCGCTGGTAGGAATGGACGACCGCATCCATGCCGATCCGCAAGTTTTCGACCTCGATCGCAAGAACCACACCAACATGCTCTTCGGCATGGGCGTCCACCTATGCGCGGGCCATCATCTCGCGCGGCTCGAGCTCAAGATCCTGGCCGAAGAGTGGGTGAAGGCGATTCCCTCATTCCGCATCGCCCCGGACCATCGCGCGGTCTTCCGGATGGGTCCCGTAATGGCTCTGCGCGATCTGCCACTGACCTGGCCAGTGGATGGCGCCAACGAGACAGTGCGCGCGACCGTAGACGTGGTCGGCTGATCCGATCGGCTGGGGCGGCCTCAGGCCGGCCCAGCCGATCGAACTAGCGCTCGGGCTTGCCCGTCTCGAACATGGCGCGCGCGATAATCACCTTCATCACCTCGACCGAGCCAGCGGCAATCTTCGCAATGCGGCCATCGGCGAAGGCGCGAGCGATCGGCGTTTCCCAAACATAGCCCCAGCCACCATGGAGCTGGAGGCACTCGTCCGTCGCCTCGCAGTGGAGTTCCGTGGCGCGCAACTTCGCAACCGCCGCGTCAACGCTGGTCAGTTTGCCGGCGAGATGGCGGACGATGCACAAATCAATGAAGCTGCGCATCACCCTCGTCTTTGAGAGCAGATCGGCGAGCTTGAATTGGGTATTCTGGAACTCAGCGATTGTCTTGCCGAACGCCTTGCGTTCGGACGTGTAGGCCACGGTCCAGTCGATCACGGCTTCTGCCGCCGCGGCGCTGCGGATCGACTGGAGGAGGCGCTCGGTCGCGAGCTTCGCAGACAGGTAGCGCATACCTCGCCCCTCCTCCCCGATCAGGTTCGTGACTGGGATGCGGACGTCGTCGAAGAAGAGTTCGGACGTATCCTGAGACTTCAGGCCGATCTTGTCGATATTCTTGCCTCGCGCGAAACCGGGCAGGTTAGCCGGCACCAGAAAGAGCGATACCGAGTCGTTCGGCGTTCCGTCCAACTTCGCCGCGACTACGATCAGGTCGGCATTCTGCCCGTTGGAGATGAACGTCTTCTGGCCCGACAGGACGAAGTGATCGCCGTCGCGCCGCGCCCGCGTCGTCATGCCGCGCAGATCGCTGCCCGCAGCCGGCTCGGTCAGCGCCAGCGCCGCCACCACGGCGCCCGACGTCATCTGCGGCAGCCATTCCAACTTCTGCTCTTCGGTGCCGAAGCTGACCAAATAGGGTGCGACGATGTTGGAGTGCACCATGAAACCCGCGAGCGGACCGTGCAGCCCGGCGCGCGAGAGTTCCTCCACGAGCACGACGTCGCATAGGAAGTCGGCGCCAGCGCCGCCATAGGCGGCATCAACGCTGGGGCACAGCAGCCCCAACTCACCAGCCTGCCGCCAGACTTCGCGCGGCACGCGGCCTTCCTTCTCCCAGAGAGGATTTCCAGGCTCGAGCACCGTCTCGGCGAAACGCCGAACAGTGTCCCGATACAGCATATGCTCCTCGCCGAACTCGAAGCCAAAACGCTCCGCCGGCATCGCTCCCTCAGCCACCGCGGTGCTCCTAGTGATCAAGCCTGCCATAGACTGAGATGCCGGCGACGCAGCTCATCGGCCATCCTCCCAAATTGTGCGCGACGCCAATTTCCGGGTCGCGGAGCTGCCGGGCTCCAGCGCGGCCGAGGAGCTGGTTATATATCTCATAGCCCATGCGCAGTCCGCTGGCGCCGATCGGATGACCGAAGCACTTGAGACCGCCGTCGATCTGGCAGGGAACGCCGCCATCGGCGTCGTAAAAGCCGTCGAGGATGTCGTGCACCGCGCGGCCGTCGGGTGAGACGCCGAGATCCTCCATAGTCACCAGCTCGGTGACCGAGAAGCAGTCATGCACCTCCATGAGGCTTATCTGCTCGCGCGGATTGGTGATGTCCGCCTCGGCATAGGCTTTCTTCGCGGCAATGCGCGTGTTGCGAACATGGCTCGCATCCCAGTCCGCCATGCCCTGCTCCTGGCCCGAACTCAGAGAAAGCTGAAGCGCCTTGATGGTGACGAGATCAGTCTTGCCGAGCGAGCGGGCAATCTCGGGCGTGGTGACGATCGCACACGCCGAGCCGTCACTCACGCCGCAACAGTCGAACAGACCCAGCGGTTCGGCTATTATCGGAGCAGCGAGGATCGCGTCCATGCTGACTTCTTTGCGAAGATGCGCCTTTGGACTGTTGACGCCATTGCGATGGCTCTTCCACGACACGTGCGCCATCGCGCGCTTCAGATCGTCACGATTTATGCCATGACGAGCGCTGTAGCCGCTGGCGAGCTGGGCAAAACCCGCGGGCGCGGAAGTAAAAGGCATATGCAGGTCGTTCAATGTGCCGCGGCTGCCCGAAGGAAGGCCGCCATAGCCGGTATCCTTCAGCTTCTCGACACCGATCGCCATTGCGATGTCAGCCGCGCCCGCCGCCACGGCGTAAACCGCGCCGCGGAGCGCCTCAGTGCCCGTCGCGCACATATTCTCGACGCGGGTGAACGGAATGCCCGAGAGGCGTAAGGCGGTCGAGGCCGGCAGCGCGGAATTCGCGATGTTTACGCGCACCATCGCCGAACCGAACCAGGCGGCGTCGATATCCTCGCGGCCGATGCCGGCGTCGTCGAGCGCTTCGGTGAACGCCTCGACCATCAGATCCTCGCTGCCGCAATCCCAGCGCTCGCCGAACTTCGAGCAGCCCATCCCCAGGATCGCCACCTTGTCCTTGATGCCTGTCGCCATGATCGGTCCTCAACAAAGAATGAGCGGCTAGGAGGCTGGAGCCGCCTTCCAGAAGTACCGGACGTAGCCGCGAAGCTTGTCCTCGTCCTTGCGCCTGAACACCATGCGGACAGACGCACCGACCGGAAGGAGGTCGTTGGGCGCCACATCCGCCACCTCCATGAAAACGCGCGCGCCGCTTTCAAACTGCATCAGGCCGACATGAATTGGGGGCGAAATCGTGAAAGACAACCAGTCGGCGGTGAACGTCGCCACCTTCGCCGGCTCGTCGGCCAGAGGATGCGGCAGCGGTGGCGCCGTGGAGGCGCAGGAAACGCAGGCGGCGAGCACGGGGAACTGGACGGTGCCGCAATTCGTGCACTTGCCGGCGACGAACGCCGTCAACTGCTCGCTGACGCGATAGGCTTGGGTGAGCGAGGTCTTGGGATCGAATTCCGATCGCATGCCCCAGTCGGGCTCGATGCCCCCGGTGAAGGCGAGATACTTAAGATAGGCCGTCTCGAGCCGCTTGCGGCCTAGGGCGGCGGTGGCGGGGGCGACGGCCTGGAAGGCGGCGACGGCATCGGTCACCTCGAACGCGAGCACGTCACACCCGTAGCTGAGGTTCGCGAGGACGATTACGTCGCCCGGTGTCGCACGCTCCAGCGCAATGGCGAGTTGCAGGAAGGGCGCGGCTGTCCCCGCGTGGCCGCAGGCGCGCTGGGGCTCCTCGATAAGCTGCACGTCGTTCAGCCCGATGCGTTTCGCCATCGCTGCTCCCGCCCCGGCAACTCCCGGTGCGACGAGGAGGTAGCGGACCCGATCATTCGCGATGTCCTTGTCCTGCAACATCCCCTTCACGGCATCCGCCATGATCTTGAGATAGCCCTCTTCGCGGATCCACCGCTCCTCCCAACCATAGTCGAAATCGCGGTCGGCAAGGCGAAAGCGCTCGACGAGCGGTCGCGTGATCGAGACGCCTCCGAGATACCGGGCGATCACGTCTGTGTCGCCAACGGCGATCGCGACGGCCGCGCTGCCGTAGCGCATCTCCTGAACGCTGGCGGGCTTGGACCGGAGGTTGTCGGACGCGACCACCAGCGTCGCCTGGTCGCCTGCCTCGAGCGCCTGGAGGAGCGCCGAGCTGCCCGCGCGGACGGACCCCGTCGCATCGGTGACAGCTACGGTATCCGACAACGCCAGCGTCGCGGCCAGCATGCCACTGTTACTCGGCTCGGCAAAAGGCAGCGTGACGGAGGCGAGAACGAGGCGATCGAACCGATCACGCTCGGTCCGCCCGACAGCCGCGCGGGTTGCTTCCACCGCCATCGTCAGCGCGTCTTCGTCGAAGTCGCAGAACGCCTTCTCGCCCTTCGCCTCGCCCGCCAACGCCTTGAACGCCCAGCTATGCGCTTCGGCGATTACGCGGCGGTCCATCCTGGGCTGCGGCACATAGACGCCGAGCGCAGTTATTCCGTGCGTGGCCATTCATCCTCCTCAGTTCCGCCGTGCGACGTTGCGCGAAGGTCCATCATGCCCGCCCAAACCCACGGCCGTCACGTGATCATGCTCAGATAGGATCCCAGGCGAAGACGTCGCCGGAACGGTCAAGCTTGTACATCGACGGGCGGAGCGCGGGCAGAGCACGGCTGACGCAATCGCTCGGGCTCCAGCCGTCGGCGTTGTGCACGGTGCGGATCGGACGCGGCTGGCTGTAAAGCACGATCTCGTTCTGTCGCACGCCGAAGATCTGGCCGGTCACGTCCTGCGCCTGATCGGTTAGCAGCGCGACGGTGAAGCCGGCGATCTTGTCGGGCGTCATCCTGCGAACCATGGCGAGGCGCTCCGCATTGTCGCCTTTCTCCGCCGGGATAGTTCCAACGAGCCGGGTGAAGGCAGCCGGGGCGATGCAGTTCGAACGCACGGTGAACCGGGCCATGTCCAGCGCGATGCACTTCGACAGTCCGGCGATGCCCATCTTCGCCGCGCCATAATTGGCCTGGCCGAAATTACCGATCAGCCCACTGCTCGAACTCATGTGGACGAAGGCGCCGCTCGCCTGGGCCTTGAAATGCGGGGCCGCGGCGCGGGCGACGTTGAACGCACCCGTCAAGTTGACCGCTATGGCGACCTCCCAGTCCCGGTCCTCCATTTTATGGAAGATGGCATCACGCACCACGCCAGCGTTGTTCACCACGCCGTCGATCCGCCCGAAGGCCTTCAGTGCGTCGTCGATGATGCCGCGGGCGTCATCGGCTTTCGACACATCCCGGATGCTGGCAACGGCCCTGCCGCCGGCGGCTTCGATCTCCGCGACGACGCCGTTCGCCGCCGAAGGGTCCAAGCCGTCGCCGCCCGGGCTCGCGCCGATGTCGTTGACCACCACCATTGCGCCTTCGCGCGCCGCCGTCTTCGCGACTTCAGCGCCGATGCCGCCGCCGCTACCGGTGACGACGACTACCTTGCCCGCGAGCAGCCCTTCGGCTTGCGAAGCCATGAGTATCCTCCTGATTACCCGCTACGCGGCTGGTACAGCGTCCAGCCGGACCTAAGCGGCGATGTTGATCTTCTCTTGCTGCAGTCGCGGCATCACGCTCGTGCTGAACAGGCGCATATTGCGCTTCGCCTCGTCGGCCGACATCCCGCCGTAGCTCAGCACGGCCACCATCGTCTCCATGCCAGTCTTCTGCCGGATTGCCTCGATCTTCTCAAGGCACTGCTCGGGCGTGCCGAAAACCTGAAGATTAACAAGGTAATTTATAAAACCCTCGCGGCCGATCTCGGTAATCTTCGCCGAGATCCGCTGATAATATTCGTAGCCGGGAACTTGATGCAGTTCGGCATTGGCGAACTCATAATGATCGACGGTGGAGTTGTAGTAGCGGCCGATGTACTTACGCGCCATCTCCTCGGCGCGATCGGCATCCTCGTCGACGAAGGTCCATACCACCACGACCGGCGCCGGCGCTTCGCAGCCGTTCTCCTTTACGTAGAAATCGCGATAGGCCGCGAGGTCGTTCTGCGTCTCCTTCCAGGGCTTCTGCGGCACGATCAGCATGCCCACGCCGAGCTTGGCGAGCAGCGGCATGCTGGCGGGGGATACGCCAGAGGCATAAGTGCGGTCGCGGAACGACTTGAACGGACCCGGCCGGATCGGGGTGCGGGACTGGGTCACGAACTCGCCATTATACTCGCAAATCCCGGTCTCTACCGCGTTCAACATGCACTCGGCGCTCTCCACGAAAAGCGGGCGGGTGTCCGGCAACGGGATGTCGAACGCCGCGAACTCCACCGGCGCGATGCCGCGCCCGACCGACAGGATCTGGCGCCCGCCCGACACATGGTCAAGCATCAGCACCTCTTCCGCTGCACGCAGGGGATTGTGCCACGGCACGACGATCACCATCGTGCCGAGATCGATCTCTCGCGTCCTTCCCGCCATGTAGGTCAGGAACTGGATCGGACTCGGCATCAACATGTAATCGGTGAAATGATGCTCGGTTGCCCAGATCGAGTCGAAGCCGAGCGGCTCCGCCATATCGGCGATGTCGAGTTCGCTCCTGTAGACTTCCATGTCCGACCGTTCGCGGCCGAGGTTCTGGAATATCATTCCCAAGCCTACCCGCAACGCGGTCCTCCTTCTCAAGTCGCTTTGCCCGCGCGCCCGGCACTGAAGCTTGCTAAGGTCGTACCGGGCAGTATGAAACGAAGCAAGCTGTGATTGCCCGTCGGCGACATTTGTTGGAAGCCGCCTTATGAGAACTGCGGCAGCGGGGCCTGGGAAAGCGATGACGATCATGCGGCCGGTCAGGTTGGAAGGCGCGGGGATCTCGATAGCGGCGGATGTCGGAGGCGCCGAGGATGGCCCGCTGGTGGTTCTGCAGCCGGGCGGTGGCCAGACCCGCCATTCGTGGGGGAAGGCCGGCGAAACTTTGGCGGAGAGGGGCTATCATGTCGTCTCGCTGGACCTGCGGGGCCACGGGGACAGCGACTGGTCGCCGGACCGGCTCTATGGCTTCGACCGGTATCTCGACGATCTGGTCCGCGTCCTAGCCCAATTCGCCGACGGGCCGCGGTATCTGGTCGGCGCGTCGCTGGGCGGCATCGTGTCGCTGCTCGCTGTCGGCGAGAACCGGGTGCGCGCCGACGGATTGGTGCTCGTGGACATCGCGCCGAAGGTCGAGTGGAGCGGCGCCAGCCGGATCGGAGAGTTCATGCGCGCGCGACCAGAGGGGTTCGCCTCTGTCGACGAGGCGGCGGACGCCGTCGCCGCTTACCTGCCGCACCGGCCGCGCCCCAAGAGCAACACGGGCCTGCTCAAGAACCTCCGCCTGGGCGCAGACCAGCGCTACCGCTGGCACTGGGATCCGCAGCTGATCGACGAGCACGCGTCGGAGGCGGCGGTCGTTCAGGTCGGCACCCGGCTCGAACAGGCGGCGCGCGCGCTCACCATTCCCACGCTCCTCGTGCGCGGTGGCCTGAGCGATGTCGTAAGCCGTTCGAGCGTCGATCATATGCGCGAGGTGGTGCCGCACGCCGAGATCGTAGAGGTCGCGCACGCCGATCATATGATTGCCGGCGATCGGAACGATGCCTTCAACACGGCGGTAATCGAGTTCCTCCAACGCATCGCGCAGCGCACGCCGGCTGCGGAAGGCGCGAGCGACGGGCGATCGCCATAGGTCGCGCGCTCGGCGCCGGAGGCCGCGAACGGGCGGTCGCGCGGACTACGGGCCCGCAGCTTCGGTCGGCGGGCCAGTAGGGTCGGCCGCCTGTTGGCGGATCGGTCTTGCAGCCGCCACATGTTACTCGACACTTCGAAGTATGACTTGACTGCCAGGGGCCATCGTGACGGGGCTGTACTTGACACTATCCGACCGGGTAGTAGGTGGACGCAGCGTCGGTCGGCAACGCTTGCCGCCGCGGCTCGGCTCCGGCTCGGCCACGATCGCGGAGACGCCAAACATTGTCAGGTGAGCGGGGTACGAAATGCGCGATGCGGTCATAGGGTCGGAGGCTCGCACCGGGGCGCCCGGTCTGGCGGCGGCGAGCAGCATCGTTGCACTATGACGGACGTAGAGACCGTCGCGCCGCCGGGACAGTCCTATCATCCCGCGGATACCTCGCAGGATCTTGTCGAACTCGCGCTGGGCGATCTCCTCCGCGCGGCCGCAGCCGAGGCGCCGGACCGCATCTTCCTGGTCGATGGAACCGTGGATGGAGAGGAGAGGACGCGGCTGACCTACGCCGAGGTGCTCGCCCGTTCGGAGCGGCTGGCGGCGTTCTTGCGGGAGCGCTTCGGCCCGCAGGACAACATCGCGATCTGGGCGCCCAATTCGCTCGAGTGGATCATCGTCGAGTTCGGGGCAGCGCTGGCCGGCATTCCGCTTGTGATGGTCAATCCAGCGCTGCGGCGCGACGAGCTCAGCTACATCCTCAGCCAATCGCGCGCGGCGGGCCTGTTCTTCGCCGATCGATATCGCGACAACGTGATGAGCGAGATCGTCGCCGATGTTCGCGCCGAGCTTCCCGGGCTGCGCGAGACCTTTCTGCTTGAGTCGCTCTCGAACTACACGGCCCGCGACCCCGACGCGCCGGCCGCCGCCGTGTCGCCGCACCTTCCGGTCATGATCCAGTACACCTCGGGTACGACGGGCACGCCGAAAGGGGCCGTGCTGACCCACTTCAGCGTCGTCAACAATGCGCGGCTGGTGCAGGCCCGGCTCGGTTTGCCACCGCATTCGGCGTGGCTCGTATCGGTTCCGATGTTCCACTCGGGCGGCAGCGTCTTTCACCTGCTCTGCACGCTGTGGAACCGCGGCACCCTGGTCGTGATGCGGCAGTTCGATCCGGCCGTGTTCCTCGAACTGGTCGAGCAGGAGAAGGTCAATTTCTTCTCCACCGTGCCCACCGGGCATCTCCGCATCGTCGAGCATCCGGCCTTCTCGAGCGAGCGTGTGGCCTCGCTTGTGTGCGTGGGCTCGGGCGGGACGACCGTGCCGGAGGAGTTGGTGCGGCGCCTGGAGCGCGACTACGGCGCGGCGTTCGTGGTGACCTTCGGCCAGACGGAGTCGAGCGCCTCGATCACGCACGCCTTTCGCGGTGACAGCATCGACCAGAAGGCGCTGACCGTCGGCTATCCGCTGCCCCACCTCGAGATCAAGGTGATCGACGCCGAGCGGCGGGTGGTGCCGCGCGGGGCGCCAGGCGAGATCTGCGTGCGCGGCTTCTGCGTGATGCGCGAATATTTCGACATGCCGCGTCAGACCGCCGAGACGATCGATCAGGAAGGCTGGCTCCACACCGGCGACATCGGCGTGCTTCGTCCCGACGGTTACGTCCAGATCACCGGCCGACTGAAGGAGATGATCATCCGCGGCGGCGAGAATATCTTCCCGCGCGAGATCGAGGATCTGCTAAGTGCGCATGCCGACGTCGCCGAGGCTGCGGTGATCGGCTTGCCCGATCGCGAATGGGGCGAGCAGGTTGCTGCCGTGGTCCGGCTAAACGCCGGCGCCGACATCAGCGAGGAAGCCCTCCAACAATACCTTGGGGAGCGTATCGCGCGATACAAGGTGCCGCGGTATTGGAGCTTCGTCGATTCCTTCCCGCAGACCGCATCGGGCAAGATCCAGAAGTTTCTCCTGAGGGATTTGTTCGGCAAGCAGCCCTGAACGGAGGCGGAGCGTGGCATCGGGGATGAATGTGACAGGCGAGGAGCAGACCGGCCTGGCCGATCAGGCGGCGGAGTCGACCCGCGGCACGGTTGGCGAGATCCTCCAGGCGCGGAAGGTGCAGTTCGGCGACGCGACCTTCCTCGTGCACGGAGATCGGCGGCTGTCGTTCGCGGAAGTCGACAAGACCGTCGACCAGGCGGCCGCCTCGTTGCTGGGGCTGGGGATCCGCAGGGGTGATCAGGTCGGACTATGGCTCGGTAACTCGATCGAGTGGGCGGTATGGTTCTTCGCCTGCGCGCGGATCGGCGCGCCGGTCGTCCCGATCAGCACGCGGTACAAGGCCGAGGAGATGGCCTATGTAGTCGCTCATGCCGACTGCCGTGCGTTGATCGTCAATGAGCCCCGATGGGGGATCGACTTCCATGCGCTGCTGCTGGAAGTGGCACCCGAGCTGACGGACCAGCAGCCGGACGCGCTTGCGCTCGATCGGTTTCCCCAGCTCCGGCACGTGCTCCTCGCCGGCGAGGAGCGGCGGGCGGGCGCGCGCACGCTTGCGGAGATCGGCGCGGTCACGGTGTCCGACGCGGCGCTTGCCGAGGCGGCGGAGCGGGTCGATCGATCTGATCTGCTGCTGATCTCGTACACGTCCGGGACGACCGGGGCGCCCAAGGGCGTCATGCATAGTCATGCGGTGGTGACCCAGGCCACCCGTGTCGGACTTGCGCTGCGGATCGCGCCGGGAGAGGCGGTGCTGGGCCATATGCCCTTCTACCACGTCGCCGGATTGTTCATGGGACTGCTCCCGGTGATGACGCTGGGCGCGAAGCTCGTGATCCTCGATGATTGGACCGTCGACACCGCGCTGGAGCTGATCGGACGGGAGCGAGTGAGCGTCTTCGGTGGGATTCCCACGCATTTCGTCGATCTCGTCGCATCGCCGAAGCTCGCCGAGTACGACTTGTCTAGCTTGATGTCGGCGTGGATCGGTGGATCGAGCGCAACCCGCGAGCAGTTCGAGCGGATCCGCACCCGGCTGGGCATACCGAAGCTGTTCAGCACCTACGGCATGACCGAGAACACCATCTCGACGACCTTCAATCGCTGGGAAGACCCGCTGGAGGTGATTTACGAGAACAAGGCGCCTCTGCTCGCCGATTGCGAAGTGATCATCGCCGATCCCGACACGGGCGCCGAACGGGCGACAGGCGAGGACGGCGAGATCTGGTGCCGCGGTAGCACGGTAATGCTTGGTTACTACAAAAATCCGGAAGCCACTCGCGAGGCGATTGACCCCGAGGGCTGGTTGCGGACCGGCGACATTGGTCACTTCGACGCGAAGGGTTACCTCTCTATAACCGGCCGGCGCAAAGACATGTTCAAGATCGGCGGCACTAACGCCTACCCGGCCGAGATCGAGCAGCATCTTTCCAGATTGCCTGACGTGCTGATGTCGGCGGTGGTCGGCGCACCCGACGACCGGTTGGGGGAGGTCGGCTACGCCTTCGTTCAACGCGCGGCCGGATCGACGCTGTCCGAGCGGGACGTGATCGCTCATTGCCGCGGCCAAATTGCCGACTACAAGGTTCCACGCCACGTGCGGTTCGTCGAGGATTTTCCCCGTACACCTTCGGGCAAGATCAAGAAGTACGAATTAGCCGCGGCAGCGCGCCAGGCTCTTGCGGAGAGGCGGGCGGGGACGGGAGGATCGGCGAGGATGAGCCCAGCCGGCTTAACGGCGTTTCTGGAGCCGCGCCGGATTGCGGTGGTGGGTGCCTCGCCCGGGCGTTCGGGCTATCCCAATCTGGTGCTGGCGAACCTGCGCACGCACGGATTCGAGGGCGATGTTGTCGCGGTCCATCCGAAGCATGACAGGGTTGACGGGGTCGCGGCGTTCCCCTCGATCTCCGCCATTCCAGATCGCCCCGATCTCTGCGTGATCGCGGTACGCGCCGAGCTGGTGCCCGGCGTGCTGCGCGAATGCGTAGATCGCGGGGTGCCCGCGGTGACGATCGTCGCCTCCGGTTTTGCCGAGCAGGGGGACGAGAACGGACGTGCCCTTCAGCGGGAACTGGCCGACATCATCTCGGGAAGCGGAACGCGCGTCCTCGGCCCCAACTGCCTGGGCATCGCGAGCTTCGCCACGAACAGCGTCGGGATCGCTTCCGGCAACATTCCTGCGACCCTACCGCGGGGTCGCGGTGCGATCGTCTCGCAGAGCGGAGGCGTCGGGCTCGCGATGATGTTGCGCGGCGTCGCGCAGGGACTTGGTCTCGGCCAGCTCGTCAGCGTCGGCAACGAACTCGACGTATCGGTCGCGGAGTGGCTGGAATGCTTCGCGGCCCGCGAAGACGTGGACGCGATCCTCTGCTATATCGAGGGCGTACGTGACGTGCGCCGGTTCCGCACGGCGATGGCCGCCTGTCAGCGTGCCGGCAAGGCGGTCATCATTCTGAGGGGCGGCGCCACCAAGCAGGGCAAGGCGGCCGCCGCATCGCACACCGGCGCCCTGTCGGGAGACGGCGCGGTATGGCGGGGGTTCCTTTCCCAAATCGGTGCGATCGAGGCCCGTTCGATCGACCACGCGATCGCGACGATGCGACTTTTCCTCGCCTTCGGTGTGGCGCAGGGCAGGTCGGTCGGGGGCTTCGGCGGTGGTGGTGGGCTGACGGTCCTGTTCACCGACCTCCTCGCTTCGATCGGTATCGACACGCCTGCGCTGGGCGAGGATACGCGTCGCCGCATCCGCGCGGCCCTGCCGGACGTGACCCCGCACAACCCGATGGAGATGGGCGGCCTGTTCCTTTCGGGTGACGGCTCTGCCCTCCAGGCGGCGCTGGAGGCGCTGTCGGCCGACCCCGGTATCGATGCGCTGGCGCTTTGCGTGCCGCCCTATCTTGAAGCGCGCGATCGGCAGATCAACGGCGCCATCGTGCGGGCGACCGAGGGATTGTCGAAGCCGGTGATCGTCATCAGCTACGCGCCTTCCGATACTCCGAGCGTGCTCAAGGAAGCCGGCCGCTTCATCCTGGAGCCGCCGGAGGCTGGCGTGCAGGGGCTTAAGTCCTGGCTGGATCACCGCCCCGGCGGGGAGGTTGCCGGAGACGCCGACGCGGCTGTGTCCGGCACGGCGGGCGGTGCGCTCCGCCTGCTCGCGGAAGCGGGGCAGACGGTCGTGCTCGAAGATGCGGCGAAGGACCTACTTCGTGGGTACGGCGTGCGCTGTCCGATGGAGGCGACCGCGCGTTCGGCCGAAGAGGCGCTCGCCGCTGGCGAGCGGTTCGGCTACCCGGTCGCGCTCAAGATCCTGTCGCCTGCCATGATGCATCGCGGGATCGGCAAGGGCGTCCTGCTCAACCTGTCCGGCCGCGAGCAGCTCGCCGAAGCGTTCGAGGCATTACGCAAGACTGCCGAAGGGCTGAGCGAAGCGCGCATCCTCGTCCAAGCGATGGCCGCGCCGGGCATGGAGTTCCTGGTTGGCGCGGTGCGCGACCCGGAATTGGGCCTTGCCCTCGCGGTCGGCCGGGGCGGCGTGAACGCCGAGGCGCTGCGGGAGGTTCTGTTCTTCGTTCCTCCCGTAACCGGGGGGGCCCTGCGCGCCCTGCTCGCTGAGTGGCCGCCGCTCGTCGAGGCGCAACGGCGTGACGGACCGATCGACCTCGACGCGCTGGTCAGGACGGTCGCTGGGATCGCTGCGCTGCTACACGACGGCCGCGATGTCATCGAGGAGATGGACGTCAATCCCGTCATCGTCGGCAAGCCCGGCGAGGGATCGGTCGCGGTCGACGCGCTGATTCTCCTGCGCAATGGAGATGCGGCATGAGCGCGCGCGAGGCCGATGTCGCCATCATCGGAGTAGGAGAATCCGACCTGGGCGTGGTGCCGGGTCGGAGCTCGCATGCGCTCTACGCCCAGGCGATCAATGCGGCGATCGCCGACGCCGGCCTTGACAAGCGCGCGATCGACGGTCTCATCACGCTCGATTCCTATACCAGCAAGCGTACCCGGCACGCGATCAATGTCGCCCAATATGTCGGACTCGCCAGCGATCGGGTGGGCTGGATCTCCACCAGCATGCACGGCTCGATCGCCAGCTCCGGGGTCATTCTGCTCGAGGCGGCGATGGCCATTCGCGCGGGGGTGTGCGACTACGTCGTCGTGTCCGGTGCCGACAATCTTTACTCGTGGGGACGTTCGGCCGGGATCACCAAGCTCGCCGAGAATCGCGATCCGGAGTTCGAGACGCCGTTCGGTCCGCTGATCGTCGCCTGCTACGCGCTCGTGGCGCAGCGCTACATGCGCGATTACGGCGCGACCGAGGAGAGCTTCGCCGAGGTCGCAGTCGCAGCCCGATCATGGGCCAATCTGCATCCCTCTGCGCACATGCACGGCACGCCGCTGGACATCGCTGGCGTGCTCGCCTCGCCGATGGTGGCGACACCCTTCCGGCGCCTGATGAGCCCGCTCATCTCCGACGGAGGATGTGCGCTGGTGCTGACCAGCGCCGAGCGTGCGCGCGAGCATGGCGACCGCGCGGTCACGCTGCTCGCGTCGGAGCGGCTCTACGGCAACGGCACGGGGATCGTGCCTGACGACATGGGTCAGCTTCCCTCCCCCTACACGTTGCGGGAAGGCGCGACCATCGTCGCACGCCGGGCACTGGAACGGGCCGGCATCGGGCTTGGCGACATCGACATCTTCTTCCAGTATGATTCCTTTCCGATCGTCACGATGCTGTTCCTCGAGGCGATCGGGCTGTGCGGTGAGGGTGAGGCGCATGAGCTCGTCCGTGGCGGACGGCTAGCGCCGGGCGGGGACATTCCGTGGACGACGCACGGCGGCCTCCACTCCTACTGCCACCCGGGTGTGAACGGCGGCATGTTCCACCTCATCGAAATGGTTCGCCAGCTGCGTGGCGAGGCTGGAGCGCGTCAGGTTAAGGAGGCGGAGATCGCCGTCATGCAGGGCTATGGCGCGAACATGGGCGCGTTCAACGCGACCGTTATGAAGCGAGGGTTGGCATGACCGAGTATCGGCGCCCGCTGCCGGTCCCCTCACCCGAGAGCATGCCCTTCTGGGAGGGCTGCCGGGTGGGCGAGTTCCTGCTCCAGCGCTGCACCGCCTGCTCCGCGATCAACTGGTTTCCTCGCGCCTTCTGCCTCGTCTGCGGCGGCGATCGGTTCGAATGGCCGCGTGCCAGCGGCACGGCGACGCTGGAGACCTACTCCATCGTCTATCGCGCGATGAACGAGGCTTGGAAGTCCGAGGTGCCGTACACGCTCGCGTGGGTCCGGCTTGCCGAAGGCCCTCGCATGGTGACCCGGCTGGTCCACGACCGTGCGGTGGAGCCCGTGATCGGTGCTACGGTGACGCTCGTTTTTGAGCAACTGGACGATCGATTCAGCCTTCCCTTTTTCAGATACTCGGTAGTATGAAGATGCGTGGGGGTCAGATGTCTCTCGCGAATGGAGATTGATCATGGAATTTGGGATTTTCTCGGTGCTCTCGGTCCCTCGGCCCTGGGAACTCGATTCCGAACGCGACGTGATCAACAACGCGCTTGAGCACGTGTCGTTCGCCGAGTCACTTGGGTTCACCAACGCCTGGTGCCTGGAACATCATTTCCTGGAGGAGTATTCGCATAGCTCCTGCCCCGAGATGTTCCTGGCCGCCTGTGCAATGCGGACCGAGCGGATGCGGCTCGGCTTCGGCATCGCCACCTGCGTGCCGGAGATGTCGCACCCGGCGCGCCTGGCCGAGCGCGCGGCGTTCCTCGACTGTCTGTCGAACGGGCGAGTAGAGTTCGGCACCGGACGCTCGTCGACCTGGAACGAGTTGGGTGGGTTCCGCTCCGACATCGACAATACCAAGAAGTTCTGGGACGAATATATCCGCGCGATCCCGCAGATGTGGATGCAGGAGCGGTACCGCCATCAAGGCTACAGCTTCTCGATGCCAGAGCGCGCGGTGCTGCCCAAGCCGATACAGAAGCCGCATCCGCCGATGTGGGTCGCGGTCACCGCGCCCGGTACCGAGGTGGATGCGGGCGAACGCGGGCTCGGCTTTCTCGGCCTGAGCTACGGCGGCTACGATGCGACTGCACCCCGCTTCAAAAAGTATCGCGAGACGATCGCTAACTGCTCCGATCCGGTGAGCGGGGTCATCAACAACCAGATCGCGGTCGTGAACTGGCTCTATTGTCATGAGGATCACGAGACGGCGGTCGATCGCGGTAACGGGCTGGTCAACCGCTTTGGTTCGACGGCCGCGCAGACGCTCGACACCCGGCAGGCATTTCCGACCGCGAGCTACCTCGAGGCCGGATTGCTGAACAAGCTCCGCGCCGATCCGCTCGCGGCGTGGAACGAAAAGGCGGTCCCGGATGGGCTGTGCATCGGCGATCCGGAGCATATCGTAGAGTCGTTGAAGCGTTGGGAGGCACTTGGGGTCGATCGGGTGCTATTCCTGGTTCAGTTTTCCGAGATGTTGCCGCAGGAAGAGGTGCTGAAGAGCCTGCGCTTGTTCGGCGATCGCGTGATGCCCGAGTTCAGCAAAAGCGCGGCGCCGGTCCGCGAGATGCAGGGAGCTGCCTGACATGATAAGGCCAATTCAGCACCAGGTTGGCACCTCGGATCTCGCGAAGGCCGAGGTCGCCGGTTTCGATCGCGACCGCATGGCCGAACTCCCGCTTCCCGGCGCGGAGGTTCACTACATCCTGTTTGAGGCGCCGATGGCGCAGGTTCTGCGCGTGCTGCCGCCGTCGCTGCATCCGTGCATCCCGGGGATCGTCGCCATTACGTTCGTGAAATGCCCGAACGGTCCGTTGGGGCCGTTGGAGCTGGCGCTGATCGGTGTCGGCTGCCGCAGCGGCATCCGCCCGCGCTTCCTGATCACCAGTGCTTTCGTGAGCGATCCCGCCATGGCGGGCACCCTGCAGAAATCGTTTGGGTATCCCGCGCACGTCGCGGAGGTGCGCACGCGGGTTAACTACGATCGGATCCGGAGTTCAATCGTTGAGAACGGTCGCACGCTGTTCGACGCCTCGACCACCGGTCTCGTAACCCTGACCGGGAGTGGCGGTACGGTACTTTACTCGCCCACGCTCAGCCTGGGGAAGGTCGGAGATGACCAACGCCTCGTTCAGTCCGATTGGAGCGCGGATTTTACGAGCGTGGGCCGCGGCGAGCCGGAGATCGAAGCTTTCGACGCCGAAGCTCTCACGCACGGCATCCTTGAGCCAACCGATGCGATCTGCGCGACCCTCGCCCGTGCCGACCTAGTAATGCACAAGCCTGCCTTCGTACTCGATCCCGCGCGTCTGCCGGGCGAGGGCGGTGTTACCAGGCTGCGCGCGGCCTGAGGGGATGGCCGGGCCCGAGGACGGGAGCGCGTTCAGCGCGCGGCTGAGATCATGGCCGATTCCGTTGCTGGAGCAAGCCTATGGCCGTCGCGACGCGGTGCTCTACGCGCTGAACGTGGGAGTAGGCGAGCTGGAGGATGCAGCGGCGCTGGATTTCGTTCGCGAAGACGGGGAGGCAGTTCTGCCAACCTTCCCAACGGTGCTGGTGCCGAACAGCCCGTGGCTGTTCGATCCGGAAAACGGGATCGACTGCCGGGCGCTGATGATGCGCGAGTTGACAATCGAGTTGCATCGGCCGATCCCGCGCGAGGGCGCCATTACGTTCCAGGAGCGGATCGGGCCGATCTTGGATCGCGGCGAAGGCAAAGGCGCGGTGCTCCACCTCGTTGGCGAGCTTCGCGATCGGGCGAGCGGCGCTCATGTCGCGACGATCGAGCGCGTCACTATGGCAATGCGCAATGGCGGGTTTGGTGGTATCCCCGCGCCGCGTGTTCCCGCGCCGTCCTTCCCCGATCGCGCGCCGGATCGCGTCGATCGCCATGGCACGCGCAAGGACTCTACCCTGTTCTTCTGTTTGCACGGCGACAACCATCCGGTCCACTCCGATCCGGCCTTCGCAACCGCAATGGGCTATCCGGGACTGGTCCTGCACGGCATGTGCACGCTTGGCATCATTGCTCAGAAGTTGTTGGTGGGATACGCGGATTACCAAGCGGCGCGCTTCCGCTCGATCTCAATTACTTTCAAGGCGCCCGTCTTCCCGGGTGAGACGCTGGCCATCCAGTCCTGGAAGGAGGACGGTCAGCTGCTGTTCCAAGCCACCGCCGAGGGACGGTCGATCGTCGTCGCGCAAGGTATTGCGGAGATTACCACCGCAGAAATAGCCGCAGGAGCGGGGACTCAGTCACTGCGGTAGGTGAGAACCTCTTCGAGCCCCGCGCGAGCGGTGCGAAAGGAGTTGGCAGGGTCTTTCTCGTCTGGGTAGCCGAAGCTCACCGCGCACAATATCTGGCGATGCGCGGGCAGGTCGAAGTAGCGACGCACGAAACCACAATGCATAGCGATGGCCGCTTGCGCGATCGTGGCGACGCCCAAGCTATGCGCGGCGAGGATGAAGTTAGCGATGAATCCGCCGCAGTCTATCGCGCCGTAAGCGCCTAGGTCTGCCTCGGTCGTGACGATCATAGTGTGCGGGGCGCCGAACAGCCGAAAATTTTCGAGCACGCGAAGCGCCGATGCCGCTCGATCGCCAACGACCCCGACCGCATCATAATAGACTAGGCCGCACGCGCGCTGGCGTTCCTTGTAGACGCCCTCATAAGCGGTCGGGAACGGAATGTCGGGCTCGTTGTCCTCCGGCGCCCGCTGATGCTCGACCGCATGAGCGTAGAGCGCGTCGCGAAACCGGTCCGTACCGGCACCCTCGGTGACGACGACCTGCCAAGGCTGGAGATTGCACCAGGAAGCGCTCCGTTGCGCCACCTGTACGATCTGCTCGATGAGCGATCGCGACACCGGCCGCGTCAGGAAAGCTCGGCAGCTATGCCGTTCATTGAGAAGGTGGGACAGGGTTGAGAAGGCGTCCCCCTGATCCATCGCCGCATTAGCACGTAGCATGGCACCGACCAAAAACTCTCTGCGAAGGGTGCGGATAGATACCGTTATAACCATCATGGCAAGTCGCCCAACGATTGCAAGTCGGGCCAAGCGCGCGGAACCATTCAGCGCGCGAGATCGACGCGCGCGGGCCTCCTGCCGCCCGGCTTGCACGATCATTGCATTCGCCAGGACGCCGACATGCCCCTGCCGAGCCGTTTCGCCATCATGGCGCCAAAGCCGCTAATATCACAATATCAGGGCCGACCGTCGCATCTGACAACAAGATCGTCAGGATGCCGCCCGCCGTCACGCTTTCATGCCGTTTGCACTGTCTTCGAGACAGCGCGTTCGGCTCGATCCAGAAGCTACGCACAGGAACGAGGCACCGGAAAAAGGAAGCAAGGGGGGCTGTTGAATGTCCGCGACGGGATCGGTCCCGCCGCGAAGCCGTCGAACTTCGGCTCCTTGAGCGTAACGGCCTGCCCGCGCGGCTGCGAGGACGGTCTGCCACAGGCCGTTTGCCCTGACGCGGAAAGTCGCGACCTGCCAGCGCCGGCGTCGCATTCCTCTCGCGGCCAAGCAACGCCATGACGAGGGTGGAGGGCTCCTCGTCGCTTGAGCACGCCGCCGACCAGAGGCGCCGCTCCGGCTGCGATCCGCGACAAAAGGTCGGTTCGCACCCGACCAGAAAAGAGCGACGAGAGCCAGGACACGGGCGTCTGACCGCCCCATCGAACACGGAGGCCGCCCGGCGACACTCTACCGGACGGGAGCGCTCGAGAGGCTGGCGGACTGCAAGTCAGCACCGACGCCGCTCTATCGCCTGCGCTCACCCCTCCGGCAGGAAATCCGGCACCGACAGGTACCGCTCGCCGGTGTCGTAGTTGAACCCCAGCACGCGCGCTTGCCCGCCCAATTCCGGCAGCTTCTGCGCGATCGCGGCGAGCGTCGCGCCCGACGAGATGCCGACCAGCACGCCCTCTTCGCGCGCCGAGCGCCGCGCCCATTCCTTGGCGTCGTCGGGGGCGACCTGGATCGTGCCGTCGAGGAGCTGGGTGTGGAGGTTGGGCGGCACGAAGCCCGCGCCGATGCCCTGGATTGGGTGCGGCCCCGGCTGACCGCCCGAGATCACCGGCGACAAGGTGGGCTCCACCGCGAACACCTTGAGCGACGGCCACTCGCGCTTGAGCACCTCCGCCACGCCGGTGATGTGGCCGCCCGTGCCGACGCCGGTGATGATCGCGTCGAGCGGCGCGTCGGCGAAGTCGGGCAGGATCTCGCGCGCGGTCTCGCGGACGTGGATCGCGATGTTCGCCGGGTTCTCGAACTGCTGCGGGATCCAGGCGCCGTCGATATCTGCGGCGAGCTCCATCGCGCGCTCGATCGCGCCCTTCATGCCCTTCTCCTTGGGCGTGAGATCGAAGGTGGCGCCGTAGGCGAGCATCACGCGGCGGCGCTCCAGCGACATGCTCTCGGGCATGACGAGGACGATGCGGTAGCCCTTCACCGCCGCCACCATGGCGAGGCCGATGCCGGTATTTCCGCTGGTCGGCTCGATGATCGTGCCGCCGGGCTTGAGCGCGCCCGACGCCTCCGCATCCTCGATCATGGCGAGCGCTATGCGGTCCTTGATCGATCCGCCGGGGTTCGATCGTTCGGACTTGATCCACACCTCGGCGTCCGGGAACAGCCGGGCGTAGCGGACGTGGGGCGTGTTGCCGATCGTGCCCAGGATGCTCTGCGCCTTCATGGCCGTGTCTCCTTCAACGGAATGTCCTCGAACGTCTCGGGCGGATCGAAGCTGCGCGCGCGCGGCAGTTCGGGGAACAGCCGCGACCAGAGGAGCGCCACCATCACCGCGCCGACGCCGCCCGCCACCACCGCCGTCACCGGGCCGAGCAGCGAGGCGAGGAAGCCCGACTCCGCCTCGCCGAGCTCGTTCGAGCCCGAGATGAACAGCGACGACACCGCGCCGACACGGCCGCGCATGTCGTCGGGCGTCCAGAGCTGGATGAGCGACTGGCGCACGTAGACCGACACCATGTCCGCGGCGCCCAGCACCGCGAGGCAGAGCAGCGACAGCGGCATCGAGCGCGACAGGCCGAAGCCGACGGTGGCGACGCCGAACACCGCGACCGAGACCAGCAGCTTGACGCCGACGTCGCTTCGCAGCGGCCGCAACGCGAAGACCAGCGCGACCAGCGCCGAGCCCGCCGCCGGCGCCGCGCGCAGCTCGCCCAGGCCCGATGCGCCGGTGTGCAGCACGTCGCGCGCGAACACGGGCAGCATGGCGGTGGCGCCGCCGAGCAGCACCGCGAACAGATCGAGCGAGATCGCGCCGAGCACGATGCGGTTGCGGCGCACATAGGCGAGCCCGTCGATCATCTGCGCCCAGGGGTTGCGCGCGCCGCCGATCGCGCTGCGCCGGAACGGCCGGATCGCGAGCAGGCAGGCGAGCGACACCGCGAACAGCCCCGTGCTGACCGCGTAGGGCACCGGCGCGCCGAGCGCGTAGAGATAGCCGCCGAGCGCCGGCCCCGCCACCGCGCCCGACTGCCACGAGATCGAAGACAGCGCGATTGCGGTGGGCAGCACGGCGGGCGGCACGAGGTTGGGCGCGATGCCGCCCAGCGCCGGCCCGGCGAAGGCGCGCGCGACGCCCAGCGCCACCGCCACGGCGAACAGGTGGGGCAGCGTGGTCGTGCCGTGCCAGGCGAGCCAGGCCAGCACCACCGCGCAGGCGAGTTCGAGCGCGGTCGACAGCCGCACGATCAGCCGCCGGTCCAGCCGGTCCGCCGCCCAGCCGGCGACGAGCGTGAGCAGCAGCAGCGGCAGGAACTGCGCGACGCCGACGAGGCCGAGCTGAAGCGAGGCGCGATGCACGTCCATCGTCCGCCTGGCGATGTCGTACACCTGCCAGCCGATCACGATCACCATGGAGAGCTGCGCGACCGTCGCCGTCAGCCGCGCCACCCAGTAGAAGCGGAAGTCGCGGATGGTGAAGGGATGGGGGCCGGCGGCCATCGGCGATCCTTAGGAAGGGTAGGGAGCGGGCGCAATCCTGACCCGCCGACTAGGGCAAGGCTCAGGGGATCGGAGGCGGGCGCGCCGCGTTGCGGGAGAATGGATCATGT
Organism: Sphingomonas sp.; assembly: GCF_965200105.1. Lineage (GTDB taxonomy): Bacteria > Pseudomonadota > Alphaproteobacteria > Sphingomonadales > Sphingomonadaceae > Solisphingomonas. Next base: position 511,874 of record NZ_CBDATN010000002.1, on the reverse strand, counting down.
CGAGAGCGTGCGTGCCGAGCCCAGCCCCGAGTGGGTCCACGTCCTGGTGCCCGTCGACGGCGTGGCGTGGCAGGCGCAGGTGACGCTGGACGCGATACGAGCCGATCTCGGGCGCGGCGAGGGCGCCCAAGTCAGCGCCGCCGATGCGCTCGATTGGATGACGACGGGCACGGATCGCCTCGCCGCCGCGATCGCGCGCAAGCTCGCGGGCGAGGCGATCGAACCGCCGCACATCCGTCTCGGCAAGGACGATCTCCTCCCCGGCTGATGGCGATTACCCCCCGCTGGTCAGTCCGGCTTGCGGCCGGTCTTCACCTCGCGCTCCACCTCGCGATTGTCGCCGGTGGTGCTGTTGTCCTGCTTGTAGGCGCCGCCGCCCGATTCCCCGCCGCCCGTGCTCTCGTGGCCCGACGGGGTCGCCGCGCCCTTGCCGCCGCCGTCGGCCTGGTTGGGATGCTTGTCCGCCATGTCTCGATCTCCTTGCCGCGCCAACGACGCGGCACCGGCGGCGTTCCGCCGTCAGGCGGGCGTGACGAAGCTGTCGAGCACGTGCTTGCTGCCCGCCTGCTCGAACGCGATGCCGAGCTTGTTGCCCTCGATGCTCTCCACGGTGCCGTAGCCGAACTTGGAGTGGAACACGCGCTGCCCGACGCCAACGTCGCCGCGCGGTTTCGCGGCGAAGCTGGCGGCGGACGCCTTCACCTCCACGATGCGCTGGCCGTTGCCGCTGCGCGCGGCGGGCTCGCCAAGCGCGGCGGCGCGCTGCCAGCCCGGCCCGCGCGCACCGCCTCGCGCCACGTCGGCGAAGGGATCGGCATTCTCGCTCCACTGCGCCCGCCACAGGCTCGCCCCGCCCGACATCGTCGTCTCGCTGTCGACATGGTCGTCGGGAAGTTCGGTGACGAAGCGCGAGGGGATGGACGAGGTCCACTGGCCGTAGATGCGGCGATTGGCGGCGTGGATGATGACGCACCGCCGCCGCGCCCGCGTGATCGCGACGTAGGCGAGGCGGCGTTCCTCCTCCAGAGACTTGGTGCCGCCCTCGTCGAGCGAACGCTGCGAGGGGAACAGCCCTTCCTCCCACCCGACGAGGAACACGGTGTCATATTCCAGCCCCTTGGCGGCGTGGATCGTCATGATCGTCACCTTGGGGCCGGTGTCCGCGCCCTCATTGTCCATGACGAGGCTGACATGCTCCAGGAAGGAGCCCAGCGTCTCATACTCCTCCATCGCGCGGGCAAGTTCGGTCAGGTTCTCCAGCCGCCCGGCGCTCTCGGTGGAGCGATCGGCCTGGAGCATGGCGGTGTAGCCGCTCTCGTCGAGGATCTGGCGGCACAGCTCGGGATGCGTCAGCGAGCCCGAGAGGTCACGCCAGCGCGCAAGATCGCCGACCAGCCTTCCCAGAGACTTGCGCGCCGCTCCTGTGATCTCGTCGGTATCGCACAGCCGCGCCGCCGCGATCGTCAGCGGCGTGCCGGTGGCGCGGGCGAGCGCGTGGATGCGCGCCACCGCCTTGTCGCCGAGCCCGCGCTTGGGCGTGTTGACGATGCGCTCGAAGGCGAGATCGTCGGCGGGCTGGTGGACGATGCGGAGGTAGGCGAGCGCATCCCTGATCTCGGCGCGCTCGTAGAAGCGGAAGCCGCCGACGATGCGATAGGGCAGGCCGATCGCGATGAAGCGATCCTCGAACTCGCGCGTCTGGTGCTGCGCGCGCACCAGGATGGCGCACTGATCGTAACGGCCGCCGGCACGCCTGTGGCTCTCCAGCTCCTCGCCGACGCGGCGCGCTTCCTCCGGCCCATCCCACACGCCGATGACGGTGATACGCTCGCCCTGGTCGAGCGCGGTCCACAGCGTCTTGCCCAGCCGCTGCCCGTTGTTGGCGATCACGGCGCTGGCGGCGGCGAGGATGTGCGGGGTGGAGCGATAATTCTGCTCCAGCCGGATCACCTTGGCGCCCGGAAAGTCATGCTCGAAGCGCAGGATGTTGGTCACCTCCGCGCCGCGCCACGAGTAGATCGACTGATCGTCGTCGCCGACGCAGGCGATGTTCTTGCGCTCCTGTGCGAGCAGGCGGAGCCACAGATATTGCGACGAATTGGTGTCCTGATACTCGTCGACGAGGATGTAGCGGAAGCGTTGCTGATAGGTCTCAAGCACATCGCAATGGGTCTTGAGGATCGTCAGCATGTGCAGCAGCAGGTCGCCGAAATCGCAGGCGTTCACCGCGCGCAGCCGCGCCTGATAGGCGGCGTAGAGTTCGGCGCCCTTGCCGTTGGCATAGGCCTCGCTCTCGCCCGCGTCGATCTCGGCGGGTGTCCAGCCGCGGTTCTTCCAGCGGTCGATCAACCCGGCGAGCTGGCGCGCGGGCCAGCGCTTCTCGTCCACCTGCGCGGCCTGGATGAGCTGTTTCAGCAGGCGCAACTGATCGTCGGTATCGAGGATCGTGAAGTTGGATTGCAAGCCGACCAGCTCGGCATGACGCCGCAGCATCTTGGCCGACACCGAGTGGAAGGTGCCGAGCCACGGCATCCCCTTGGCCATGTCGCCGATGATCGCGCTCACCCGCTCGCGCATCTCGCGCGCCGCCTTGTTGGTGAAGGTGACGGCGAGGATCTCGGACGGCCACGCCCGCCGCGTGGCGATCAGGTGGGCGAGCCGCGCCGTCAATGCCGCCGTCTTGCCCGTGCCCGCGCCGGCGAGCACCAGCACCGGGCCTTCCGTCGTCAGCACGGCCTCGCGCTGCGGCGGGTTGAGGCCCGCGATATAGTCGGGCTCCACGGCGGGGGCTGGGGCTTGGCTCACACCGAAACAGTTAGGGAACGGCGGGCGGCGAGGCAACCGCGCGGGCGCTTCGCGGCTTGATGCGCGATGACGGCGCTGCTCGACGATCCGGCCGAACGCGCGCGGCGGCTGACGCTGCTGACGCGGGCGCGTCTCGCCGCACTGGAGCCTGTGCGCGCCCCGCTGATCGAGGCGGGACGGCGCGTGCCGCATTTCGATCCGCTCGACGGCGGCGCCGACGCGCGGCTGCTGCTGCTGCTGGAGACGCCGGGGCCGCGCGCCACCGAACCGGCGTTCGTCTCACGCGACAACCGCACCGGCACCGGCGCCAACCTCCGCCGCTTCCTCGACGGCGCGGAGATCGCGCGCGTGGACACGCTGATCTGGAACGCGGTGCCGTGGATCGTCCACGCGACGGGCGCGCGCAACCGCGCCGTCACCCGCGCCGAGTTGCGTGAGGGCGTGGCGCTGCTGCCCGCGTTGCTCGCGCTGCTGCCGCGCCTGCAAGTGGTGGTGCTGGCGGGCGCACCGGCGCGGGCGGCGGCGGAGACGGTGCGTGCCGCGCGGCGCGACGTCCCCGTGCTGACGATGCCGCATCCCAGCCCGACGATCGTCTGCACGAGCCCGGCGATCCCGGCGCGCATCGCGGACACGCTCGCCGCCGCGTCACGCATCCTCGCGAGCGCGACCGATCTTGACAATAGTAACCAGGTGGGATAATCGTCTGCTCGTCCACGAACCGGCAGGCGCGGCCGGCGAGTGGACGGGACCGGGTGCGAGCGGCAACGTGCGCACCCGGCGGCCGGCGCGAAGTCATCCGGTTCTCAAGCCGAAGCTTCGCCAGTCAAAAGCCGCCCCGGCTAACTGAGCCGTCCCGGCCACCACCGGGAGACGGCACCGCCGGGGGGCATCAAAGCCCGGACGCGATCGTGAGACATCGCGAGACTGTTCAAGTCGTCCGGCAACCGGGTGCGCGTGGCAGGACGCGCCGGCCGTATTCTCCCTCGATCCGCGAGAGCGGAGGGTGAGGCGTATGTGGTGAGGGTGTCCGGCGGCGTGACAGGTCACGATCCGTTGGGAGATCGGCACGAAACCTGTCGTTTGCCCCGCGACTACTCGTTCGCGCCTCCGGTCTGCTCGTCGCTGGCGTCGACCGGCTTGGACTCGGGGGAAGCCTCCTGCCGAAGGAAGATGCTGAAGACGACGTAGATGCCGATGACGGCGAACTCCGCCTCCCAACACTGGAATGCCGAGAACCAGAAGGCGGGCGACGCGGCGTAGGTGCCGAGATCGACAGGCGGCAGGTGCTGCAGCGCCTGGTCCTCGTTATACTTCATCGCGCCGCACACGAGGTGGCCCGCGAAGGTGACGGCGAACAGCGCGGCGAAGGCGAGCGCGAGCGAGTGGGCGTAGACCCAGCCATGATCGCCGCGGCCGGGATCGTCGTCGTCTCCGGGCTGGCGCGAGTGCGTCGCCCCCTTCTGGCGCAGCACCGCCCCGAGACTGATCAGCACGGCGAGCTGAAGCACCGCTGCCTGCCAATTGCTGAACAGGCCGTCGAGGAAGTTGCCGGTGCCGAGGTAAGCCGCGAACCCCACGCCGGCGAGGCGAGCGGCGACGCGGGCGGCATCGTAGGCCCACCATCCGGTCGCCGCCTGCCCCGCGAGCGTCAGGACGAACAGCGCCATGAGCGCGAGCGACAGGCCGTTGTCGTTGAGGAAACGCCCGGTCGGGGTCGACGGCTCGCTCATCGTGCGCCCTCCCAGCGTAGCAGCGTCACCTGCGCCTTGCCGTAATGCCGCACCGCCTCCGCCGCGAAGCCCTGCGGCTCCACCGCCTCGCCGCGCGCACTCTCGACGCTGACGAGCGCGCCGGGCGCCAGCCAGCCGAGCCGCGCCAGCCGCTCGCACGTCGGCACGCCCGCGCGCATCTCGTAGGGCGGGTCGAGCATCATCAGATCGTGCGGGCGGGGCGCGGGCCCGAGCGTGTTCACCGCCTGCGCGCGCACGTCCGTGCCCGTGGCGCCCAGCGCCGCGACGTTGGCGCGCAGCGCGTCCAATGCGGCGCGGTCCTGCTCGACGAACAGGCAAGAGGCGGCGCCCCGCGACAGCGCCTCCAGACCGAGCGCGCCGGTGCCCGCGAACAGGTCCGCCACCGCCAGCCCCTCGAACGAGCCGAGCCGGCTCGCCAGCATCGAGAACAGCGCCTCGCGGGTGCGGTCCGCCGAGGGCCGGGTGACGGCGCCGGCGGGGGCCTTCAGCAGCCGTCCGCGCCACGTGCCGGCGATGATCCTCACGCCGCCTCGCGCCCGCCGCGCAACGTGCGGCGGAAGGCGACGAGATCGTGCTGCCGGATCTCGGAGACCTGTCCCGCCGGCAGTTCGCCCAGCACGAACGGCCCGTAGGCGACGCGGATCAGCCGCGAGACCTGGAGGCCGAGATGCTCCAGCACGCGCCGCACCTCGCGGTTCTTGCCCTCGGCGAGCCGCATCTCGATCCAGAGGTTGCGGCCGGTGCGGCGCTCCAGATTGGCGTCGATCGATCCGTAGCGCACGCCCTCAATCTCGACGCCCTCGCTCAAGCCCTCCAGCGCCTGTTGCGTGACGCCGCCGTAGGCGCGCGCGCGGTAGACGCGCGGCACGCCCGACGAGGGCAGCTCCAGCGATCGCTTCAATCCGCCGTCGGTGGTGAGCAGCAGCAGTCCCTCGGTATTGAGGTCGAGCCGCCCGACGGGCACCACGCGCGGCAGCTCGCGCGGCAACCTGTCGTAGATCGTCGGCCGCCCGCGCGGATCGCGCTCGGTGGTGAGGAGGCCGGTAGGCTTGTGGTAGAGGAACAGCCGCGCGGGCGCGGGCGCCGCCACCGGCTGGCCATCCACCGTCACACCGTGGAGCGACGCCAAGAGCGTCGCCGGCGTCTCCAGCGCCACGCCGTCGATCGCCACGCGGCGGTCGGCGATCATGCGCTCGATCTCGCGGCGCGAGGCGATGCCGGCGCGCGCCAGCAGCTTGGCGATGCGCTGCCCCTCGCGGGCGGGCGCGGTGCGCGCCGGGGCGGCGGGGGCGCGGGGAGGACGAGGCGCGCGCATGGTTCCACTTTCGTTTCGGCGGCGGGAACCGCCTTCCGCGACGAACGCTTGACCGTCAAGTCGGGCGCGTGACCGCTCCCGTGCGGGAGGACGCGACGCCCCATGTTCGGGTTCGGCAGGCGCAAGGCAGGCGCGGGAATCCGGCGCATCCTGATCGTCGAGGACGAGCCGCTGATCGCCTTCGACAACGAGCATTTCCTCAACGACGCGGGGTTCGAGGTGGTCGCCACCGTCGACACCGCCGCCGAGGCGGAGCGTCTGCTGGCGGCCGGCGGGATCGATCTCGTCACCGCCGACGTGAAGCTGCACGAGGGCAGCGGCGTCGACGTCGCGCGCGCGGCGCATGCGGGCGGCGTCCCGGTGCTGTTCGTCACCGGCAACTGCCCGGCGGAGGCGGCGGGCTTCGCGGTCGGCTGCCTCGCAAAGCCCTATAGCCAGCGCGTGCTGCTCGATGCGATCCGCGTAGTTGCCGCCGTCGCGTCGGGCGAGAAGCCGCCGCGCCGCCTGCCGTCGGGCATGACGCTGTTCGCGAGGTAGCGGCTCGTTGCTCCGAGCCACTGACACCTGGTTCCGATCCGACCGGCAGCCTTCTTCATACCCGCCCGCTTCCCCCCGCCGCGCGCGCCTGTAAGGTCCGCGCATGACACCGATCGAAGCGCGCGGCTGGCGCGCCACCCTCCCGCCGGCCGTCCGCCCCTATGCCGAGGCGGCGCCGCTCGCCGCCTTCTTCCTCGGCGTGTCGTCGGGCTTCCCCTACGCGATGATCGGCGCGACGCTGACGACGCGGCTCGCGCAGGGCGGCATCGACAAGGCGACGGTGACGGCGTTCAGCCTCGCCTTCCTCGTCTACAATCTCAAATGGCTGTGGGCGTGGATCGTGGACGGCGTGGCGCTGCCCTTCTCCGCGCGGCTCGGCCGGCGCGTGACGTGGCTGCTGCTGGCCGGCGTGCTGGTGATCGCCGCGACGCTCGACCTGGCGGTGGCGAACCCGCGGGCGGACCTCGTCGGCACCGCGACGGCGGCGGTGCTGACGGGTGCGGCGGGCGCCACCTTCGACATCGTCATCGACGCCTATCGCATCGAGCTGCTGCGGCCGGACCAGCTCGGCGCGGGATCGGGGATGAGCCAATATGGCTGGCGGATCGGATCGGTGGCGGCGGGATCGGCGGCGCTGCTCGTCTCGGCGAGCGCCGGCTGGACGGCGGGCTACGCTGTGTGCGCGCTCCTCGCGCTGCCCGCGATGGCGACCGGCCTCGTCATGGGGGAGCCGGCGCGGCGCGTGGCCGTCGCCGGGAGGCGGGGGCTCGCGGAGATCGGCGCCGCGATCACCGGCCCGCTGGCGGATTTCTTCCGGCGCGAGGGCGCTTGGTTCGTGCTCGCCTTCATCCTCGTCCACAAGGTCGGCGACACGTTGGCGAACCTCACCTTCCGGCTGCTGTTCAACGATCTCGGCTTCACCAACGGCGAGATCGTGACGTGGGATGTCGGCGTCGGCTTCTGGGCTTATCTCGTCGGCATCCTGCTGGGCGGCATCGCCTACACGCGCCTGGGGCTCGCGCGCTCGGTGATGCTCAGCCTGTGGCTGATGGCGGTGTCGAACCTCAGCTTCGCGGCGCTGGCGCTCGCCGGCCACTCCAACGCCGGCATGGCGGGCGCGATCGGCTTCGAGAACGTCGCCAGCGGGATCGGCGGCGTGACGGTCGTCGCCTATTTCTCGGCGCTGTGCGACCTGCGCTTCACCGCCGCGCAATATGCGTTGATCTCGGCGGGGGCGAGCGTGGTCGGCCGCTTCCTGACGGGCACCACCGCCGGCGCGCTGATCGAGCGCTTCGGCTACGCGGACTTCTACCTGCTGACGACGGTGGCGGCGCTGCCCGGCATCGCGATCTTCTGGTGGATGACGAGGAGCGGGCTCGTCGCGCGCTCGATCGGCACGGCGGGCACCGCGCCAGCCGACCCGGTTCAGTCGGGCGGCTGACCATTGGCGGCGAGCACCTCGCCGGCGAGGTAGAGCGAGCCCATCACCAGCACGAAGGGCGGTTCTGCGGCATCCGCGTGGCGGCCGATCCAGCCGAGCGCGTCGGGCACCGCCTGCGCCGTACGCGCGGTGAGCCCGTTCGCGCGCGCGATCCGGACGAGTTCGGCGGGTGCGTGGAAGGCGTGGCCCGGCACCGGCACCGCGTGCACCGTCAATTGCCGCCCGGCGAAGGCGTGGAGCACGCCCGTCGCATCCTTGTTGGCGAGCAGCCCCAGGACGATGTGCAGCGGCTTGCCCGCCGGCGCGGCCGCGCGCAGGTGATCGGCGACGACGCGCGCGGCCGCCGGGTTGTGGCCGCCGTCGAGCCACAGCTCGGCATCCTGCGGCAGCAGTGCGGCGAGCGGCCCCGCGCCCAGCCGCTGCATCCGCGCCGGCCACTCCGCCCAGCCCATCGCGGCCTTTAGCGCGGCCTCGGGCACGTGCAGCGCGTGCTGGTGGCGCAGCATCGCGACGGCGAGGCCGGCGTTGAGCACCTGATGCGCGCCTGCCAGCCTGGGCAGCGGCAGGTCGAGCCGCCCGGCCATGTCTCGATAGCGCACGCGCCCCTGATAGGCGGCGGCGTCCCACGCGCCCCCGCGCGGCAGCCACGGTGCGTCCACCGCCGCCGCCGCCGCCGCGATCCGCTCGGCCGGCTGCGTGGCGTATCGCTGGGTGACGAGCGGGACGTGCGGCTTGGCGATCCCCGCCTTCTCCGCCGCGATCTGCTCGGGCCGGTCGCCCAGAAAGGCCTGGTGGTCGAGCGCGAGCTGCGCGATGCCGGTGACGACGGGGGCGGGCACGACGTTGGTGGCGTCGAGGCGACCGCCCAGGCCCACCTCGATCACGCAGGCGTCGGCGGGCGTCTCGGCGAAAGCTAGCAATGCCGCCGCCGTCGTCGCCTCGAAGAAGCTCGGGCCGATCGCGTCCGCCCCGCGACCGGCGACGTCGAGCACGCGCGAGAGATAGGAGGCCAGCGCCTCGTCGGCGATCAGCCGGCCGCCGAGCCGGATGCGCTCGTTGAAGCGGACGAGGTGCGGGCTCGCGAAGACGTGGACGGTGCGTCCCGACGCCTCCAGCGCGGCGCGCAGGAAGGCGCAGGTCGATCCCTTGCCGTTGGTGCCGGCGACGTGGAAGACTGGCGGCAGCGCCTCCTCGGGATTGCCCAGCCGCACCAGGAGGGCGCGGATCCGTTCCAGCCCCAGCACGTCCGCGCCCAGGCCGAGCGCCGCCAGCCGATCGAGCTGGCGCTGGACCGCCGGGTCCGCCGATCGCGCGCCGTCTGGCATCGCTTCATGCCGCCTTGGCGTCGGCCGAGGAGAGGGGGGCCGGGCACAGATAGGCGATCAGCCGCGCCAGCCTCTCGCGGAGCTGGTGGCGGTGGACGACCATGTCGAGCATCCCGTGCTCCAGCAGATATTCGGAGCGCTGGAACCCCTCGGGCAGCTTCTCGCGGATCGTCTGCTCGATCACGCGCTGGCCCGCGAAGCCGATCAGCGCGCCGGGTTCGGCGAGCTGCACGTCGCCCAGCATCGCGTAGCTGGCGGTGACGCCACCCGTTGTCGGATCGGTCATCACCACCACGTACGGCAGCCCCGCCTCGCGTAGCTTCGCGATCGCCACGGTCGTCTTGGGCATCTGCATGAGGCTGAGGAGGCCTTCCTGCATCCTGGCGCCGCCTGAGGCGGTGAAGACGATGTAGGGCGCGTTCTCGGCGATCGCGGCCTCGACGCCGGCGACGAAGGCGGCGCCCACGGCCAGCCCCATCGACCCGCCCATGAAACCGAAATCCTGCACGCCCACGATCGCGTGCCGCCCTTCGATCTCGCCCTTGGCATTGAGCAGCGCGTCCTGCTCGCCGCTCGCGGTGCGCGCGGTCTTCAGGCGATCGGCGTAACGCTTGGTGTCGCGGAACTTGAGCGGATCCTCGCGCACCGCCGGCGCGGGCAGCATGGTGTGGACACCGCCGTCGAACAGCAGGTCGAAGCGCTTGACCGCGCCGATCCGCCCGTGATGCTGGCATTTCGGACAGACATTCTGGTTCTCCTCATATTCCTTGAGGAACACCATCGCGCCGCATTGCGGGCATTTGTGCCAGAGATTTTCCGGGCTCTCGCGCTTGCCCACGAAAGGGATGGAGCTGCGGACGCGATCGATCCAGGTCGTCATGCCGCCACTCCCACTCTTGCGCCGCGCACCGCCGCAGACAGTTGCGCCACCAGCGTCGCACCCGCCTGCGGATCGCCGCCCGCCGCCGCCAGCGCCTCCACGATGGCCGAGCCGACCACCACGCCGTCCGCCACGCGCGCCACCGCCGCCGCCTGCTCGGGCGTGCGAACCCCGAAGCCGACCGCGACGGGCAGCGCCGTAGCCGCCTTCAGCCGCGCCACCGCCTCGTCGATCGAGCCGACGGCGGCCTGGGCCGTGCCGGTGATGCCCGCCACCGAGACGTAGTAGACGAAGCCCGAGGCGCCCGCCAGCACCGCCGGTAAGCGCACCGCGTCGGTGGTCGGTGTCGCCAACCGCACCAGATCGAGCCCGGCGGCGCGCAGCGCGGGGCCGAGCGCGGCGTCCTCCTCGGGCGGAAGATCGACGCAGATGACGCCATCGACGCCCGCCTCGGCGCAGGCGACGGCGAACGCGTCCGCCCCGCGCGCCAGCATCGGGTTGGCGTAGCCCATCAGCACCAGCGGAACCTCCGGATGGCGCTCGCGGAAACCCCGCGCGATGGCGAGCACGTCCGCCGTGCGCGTGCCGGCGGCCAGTGCGCGGATGTTCGCCGCCTGGATCGCGGGCCCGTCCGCCATCGGATCGGTGAACGGCATCCCAAGCTCGATCACGTCGGCGCCGCCCGCCACGATCGCGTCGAGGATCGCGGGCGTGTGCGCGGGGTCGGGATCACCGGCGGTGACGAACGCGATCAGGGCGGAGCGGCCCTCGTTGTGCAGCCGCTCGAACGTGGCGGCGAGGCGGCTCAAATCCGCACCCCCATCGCGCCGGCGACGGTGAAGATGTCCTTGTCGCCGCGACCGGAGAGATTGAGGAGTATGATCTGGTCGCGACGCCAGTTCTTCGCCGAGCGCACGATCGCGGCGATGGCGTGACTGCATTCCAGCGCCGGGATGATGCCCTCGACGCGGCAGCAGAGCTGGAAGGCGTCCAGCGCCTCGGTGTCGGTCACGCCCTCGTAGCGGACGCGGCCGGTCTCGTGCAGCCAGCTATGCTCGGGGCCGATGCCGGGATAGTCGAGCCCCGCCGAGATCGAATGGGCCTCGGCGATCTGCCCGTCCTCGTCCTGGAGGAGGTAGGTGCGGTTGCCGTGGAGCACGCCGGGACGTCCGCCGGTCAGCGAAGCGGCGTGGCTGGTGGTGTCGAGCCCGTGGCCCGCCGCCTCGACGCCGAGCATCTGCACCTCGGGATCGTCGAGGAAGGGGTGGAATAGCCCGATCGCGTTCGATCCGCCGCCCACCGCCGCCACCAGCAGATCGGGCAGGCGGCCCTCCGCCGCCATGATCTGCGCCTTGGCCTCGGTGCCGATCACCGATTGGAAATCGCGCACCAGTTCGGGGTAGGGGTGCGGCCCCGCCGCCGTGCCGATCAGGTAGAAGGTGTCGTGGACGTTGGCGACCCAGTCGCGCAGCGCCTCGTTCATCGCGTCCTTGAGCGTCTGCGCGCCGGACGTCACCGGCCGCACCTCCGCGCCGAGCAGCTTCATTCGGAACACGTTGGGCTGCTGTCGCTCGATGTCGCGCGCGCCCATGAAGATGGTGCAGGGCAGGCCGAAGCGCGCCGCGACCGTGGCGGTGGCGACGCCGTGCTGGCCTGCGCCCGTCTCGGCGATGATCCGCTTGCGCCCCATGCGGCGGGCGAGCAGGATCTGGCCGACGCAGTTGTTGATCTTGTGCGCGCCGGTGTGGTTCAGCTCCTCGCGCTTGAAGTAGATCTTCGGGCCGAAGCCCTCGGGCGCGTCGCGGCGCAGCGCCTCGGTCAGCCCCTCCGCGTAGTAGAGCGGCGAGGGCCGGCCGACATAGTGCGTCATCAGCCCGGAAAGCTCAGCGGCGAAGCCGTCGTCCTGCTTGGCGGCGCGATATTCGCGCTCCAGCTCCAGGATCAGCGGCATCAGCGTCTCGGCGACGTAGCGGCCGCCGAAATCGCCGAAATGGCCGGTGGCGTCGGGTTGCGCGCGCAGCGAGTTGGGAGCGTTCATAGGCGGGCGGCCGCTTGCAGGAAGGCCGCGATCTTGTCCACCGACTTGACGCCGGGCGCGTCCTCGACCCCCGACGAGACGTCGATCGCGCGCGCGCCGGTCACGGCCACTGCCTCCGCCACGTTCGCAGCGTCGATCCCGCCGGAGAGCACCCATGGCAGCGGGTGGGCGAAGCCGTCCAGCAGCCGCCAGTCGAAGCGCAGCCCCAGCCCGCCGGGCAGCGCCGCGCCGGCGGGCGGCTTGGCGTCGTAGAGGATGCGGTCGGCCGCCCCGCGATAGCGCGCGGCCACGTCGAGGTCCGCGCGGGTTCGCACCGGCACCGCCTTCCACACCTCGACGCCGAAACGCCGCGAGACGGCGGCGGCGCGCTCGGGCGGTTCGGCCCCGTGGAGCTGCACGCCGGTCAGCCGCGCCGTCGCGATTGCGTGGGCGAGCAGATCATCGTCGGGATCGACAAACACGCCGACGCGGCCGACCTGCGGCGGTGTGGCGAACGATCCCGCCCGCTCGGGCGCCACGTCGCGCAGGCTCGGGGCGAAGAACACGAAGCCGACGTGCGACGCGCCGCCCGCGACGGCGGCATCGACCGTCTCGGGCGTCGAGAGGCCGCAGATCTTGGCTTGGACGGTCATGGCGGCGAGACATAGGCGCTGCCGCCGCCTATGTCTCCGCCTCGTAGCGCAGCGTTCCCGCCAGCCGGCGCTCGTGCCCGTCGCGGGTGTGATGCACGCCGTCGAACACCGGCACCTGCGCGAAATCGAACGGGCTCGCGCCGTCGATGCAGGCGACGTTGACGCTGAACTGATCGGGATGCGAGCGGCGGCGATGGTGCGTGTAGACGCCGCACGTCGCGCAGAAGAAATGCTCGGCCACGTCCGTGTTGAAGCGGTAGCAGGAGAGCCGGTCCGCGCCCCGCGTCACGCGGACGTCGTCCTCGTGCGCGACGACCACCACCGCGCCCAGCCGCCGGCAGATCGAGCAGTTGCACCGCGTCGGCGCGTCGAAACCGTCCACCAGCACCGCCTCGAAGCGCACCGCGCCGCAGTGGCAGCCACCCGCCACCGCCTCGCTCACAACGTCGCCTCGATCGCGCGCGCGGCCTCGGCAGGATCCTCCGCGCCGGTGATCGGACGGCCGATCACCACCACCGACGCGCCGCGATCGCGCGCCTGGCGCGGCGTGACGACGCGCTTCTGGTCGCCGACACGGCCTTCGGCGGGGCGCACGCCCGGCACGACGAGGAAGCCGTCGTGCCAGGCCCGGTGCGCGGCGGCGACCTCCGCGCCCGAACAGACGATGCCGTCGAGCCCCGCCGCGCGGGCAAGATCCGCCAGCCGCGCGACCTGGCGCTCCACGCCGTCGCCTACGCCCATCGCGGCGAGGTCGTCGCCGTCGAGGCTGGTGAGCATCGTCACCGCCACCACCTTGGTCGCGGGCGGCGCGGCGGCCCTGGCATCCTCCATCATCGCGCGCCCGCCGCTAGCGTGGACGGTGACGATCGCCGGCGCGAGCGGGCCGAGCGCCTGCATCGCCTTGCCGACGGTGTTGGGGATGTCGTGGAGCTTGAGGTCGAGGAAGATCGGCAGCCCCGTCGCCGCCAGCTCGCGCACGCCCGCCTGGCCGTTGGCGGCGAAGAACTCCAGGCCCAGCTTGATCCCGCCGACGTGCCGCCGCACCGCCTGTGCCAGGGCGAGCGCGCGCGCGACCTGCGGCGTATCCAGCGCGACGAAGATCGGCGAACTCATGCGGATCAGGACTGCGCCGGCGGTTCGGCCGCGGGATCGGCGGGAACGACGACGGGCGGCGTCGTGGATGCGGGCGCCACCACCTCGGTCGCCTGGATGTCGGCCAGCGCACGCTGCTGCGAGGCGAGCCGGCGGCGGAGCTGCCAGCGCGCCGCGCGATGATAGAAGAACATCGGCAGCAGCCCCGCCAGGAACGCGCCGTAGATCAGCACCGGCAGCTTGGCCTCGACGAGCAGCCCGCCCCACAGGTTCACCGTCGCCGGCACCCAGTTGCGCATCGCGAAGATGACGGCGGCGACCGCGAGCACGACCCAGAACAGAGTCTTGAGGAACTGCATGGCCGCGAACCTAAGGCCAAGCCGCGCGTCGCGCCACCCTGTCGCGAGACACGAAGAAAAAGACGGACGCGCCGAGGCTTGGAGCGAACCGGCGAGGAGGGCGTTCGAACGATGCCGGGCCGATGCCCGGTCAGGAGATTCAAGATGCCAATTCTCACCCGTTCGATCGCCGCGATCGCTCTTGCCACCGCCGCGCTCGCCGCGCCCGCCCTCGCGCAGTCGGCCGCGCCCGATACGCAGACCTACCTGATGAAGGCCGGCGCCAGCGATAAGTTCGAGATCACCGAGGCGAAGCTGATGAAGGCTTCCAAGAACCCGCAGATCAAGCAGTTCGCCACGCAGATGATCACCGATCACACGAAGAGCACCATGATGGTGAAGAAGGCCGCGATGGCGGACCACAAGACCGTCAAGCCGGCGATGCTCGACGCCGACCAGAAACAGCAGGTGGCGCAGCTCACCGCCGCCAAGGGCACCGAGCGCGACAGCCTCTACATCCAGCAGCAGAAGCCGGCGCACCAGCAGGCGCTCGATCTTCAGCAGAGCTACGCCAGCGGCGGCGCGGACCAGCACCTGAAGGACAATGCCGGCCAGATCGTGCCGGTGGTGCAGAGCCATATCGACATGCTGAACCAGATGCCCGCGATGTAACGGACAAGCCGGCGCCCGCTTGCGAGAGCGGCGGACGCCGGCTATGTTCCCGCTTCGTTCGGCGGGAGCACAGGGTGGCTAAAGCGCAGCGTCGATATGTCTGCCAAGCGTGTGGCGGCGTCTCCTCGCGGTGGCAGGGCCAGTGCGGCGACTGCGCCGAGTGGAATACGCTGGTCGAGGAAGCGCCGGCGGTCGTCACCCCGTTCGCGGCGAAGCACGATCTCAGGCGCGGTGGGCGGACGATCGACCTCGTCGCGCTCGACACGGACGTGCCGTCGCCACCCCGCGTCTCCACCGGCATCGCGGAGTTCGATCGCACGCTGGGCGGCGGTCTCGTGCCCGGCTCGGCCACGCTGATCGGCGGCGATCCCGGTATCGGCAAGTCCACTTTGCTTATCCAGGCCGCCGCGCGAATGGCCGCCGCCGGCCACGGCGTCACCTACATTTCGGGCGAGGAAGCGGCCGATCAGGTACGGCTGCGCGCGCGCCGGCTGGGCCTCGGCCAAGCCCCCGTGCGGCTGGCCGCGGCGACCTCTGTGCGCGACATCCTCGCCACGCTCGACGGCGGGCCGCCGCCGGCCTTGCTGGTGATCGATTCGATCCAGACCATGCACTCCGACGCGATCGAGGGGTCGCCCGGCACCGTCAGCCAGGTGCGCGCCTCCGCGCACGAACTGGTGCGCTACGCCAAGGACACGGGCTGCGCGCTGGTGCTCGTCGGCCACGTCACCAAGGACGGCGCGATCGCGGGGCCGCGCGTGCTGGAGCACATGGTCGACGCCGTACTCTCCTTCGAAGGCGAGCGCAGTCACCAGTATCGCATCCTGCGCGCCACCAAGAACCGCTTCGGCGGCACCGACGAGATCGGCGTCTTCGCGATGGGCGGCGGCGGGCTCGACGAGGTCGCCAATCCATCGGCGCTGTTCCTGACGCAGCGTGAGGAGGGCGTGGCGGGCGCCGTCGTCTTTCCCGCGATCGAGGGCACGCGGTCGCTGCTCGTCGAGATCCAGGCGCTGGTGGTCCGCCTCGCCTCGGGCGCGACCCCGCGCCGCGCGGTAGTGGGATGGGACTCGGGCCGTCTCGCGATGATCCTGGCGGTGCTGGAGGCGCGCTGCGGCCTCTCCTTCTCGTCGGCCGAGGTCTATCTCAACGTCGCGGGCGGCTACCGCGTCGCCGATCCCGCCGCCGACCTGGCGGTCGCCGCCGCGCTCGTCTCGGCGCTGTCGGAGCGGCCGGTGCCCGTCGACGCGGTGGCGTTCGGCGAGGTGGCGCTGTCGGGCGAGCTGCGGCCCGTGGCGCACGCCGGCCTGAGGCTCAAGGAAGCCGCCAAGCTCGGCTTCGAGCGCGCGCTGCTGCCCGCCGCCGGCGCGCTGGAGGCGCAGGCGCTCGCCGTCGCGCGGTTCGGCACGTTGGGTCGCCTCGTCGACCATCTGCTCGGACGAGGCTGACGTGGCTCTCGCCTGCTCGTAGGGCCTGACCTAATCGTCAAGGAGGAGCGAGCGCCATGAACCTGTCCGAGGAAGCGGGGATGCACCTGAGCGGGATCGAGCAGCTCCGCGCGCTCGCTGCCGCCGGTCGGCTGCCCGGCATCGCCGAGACCATGCGTTTCCGCCTGACGGAGATCGACGACGGCCGTGCGGTGTTCGAGGGCGAGCCTGGCCTGCACGTCTACAATCCGATCGGCAGCGTTCATGGCGGCTATGCCGCGACGCTGCTCGACAGCGCCTGCGGGTGCGCGGTGCAGACGAAGCTGGCGCCGGGCCAGCGCTACACCACGCTCGAGATCAAGGTCGCCTATCACCGCGCGATGACCGAGACGACGGGCACGGTGCGCGCCGCCGGTACCGTCGTCAGCGTCGGCCGCCGCGCCGCCTTCGCGGAAGGCCGGCTGGAGGACGCGGGCGGCCGCCTGCTCGCCAGCGCGACGTCCAGCCTGCTGGTGATCGCCGCCTGATCCCGGACGCCGCCGCGTTGACCCGCCGGGCGGGCGAGGGGTAGCAGGGCCGCCCATGGCGTCGCTCACCCTCCTCGACATCATCGTCATCCTGTTCGTCGGCGGCGGCGCGGTGATGGGCGTGGTGCGCGGCTTCGTCTACGAGGTGCTGTCGCTGTTCGCCTGGGCCGCCGTGGTGGTGGCGCTGCGGCTGTTCTACGCGCCCGTCGCGGCGGTGCTCGCCACGCATCTCAGCACGCGCGCGGGAGCCGGGCTGCTGGCGTTCGTGGCGGTGGGCGGCATCGTCTATCTCGGCGGGCGGCTGGTGGCGGCGCGGATCGGCCATCGCACGCGCACGTCGGTCCTCGGGCCGGTCGACCGGCTGCTCGGCGTCGGGTTCGGCGCGGTAAAGGGGCTGATCGGCGCCACGTTGCTGTTCATGGCCGGCAACCTCGTCTTCGATCTCGGCTTCGGCGGTGCGGCGCCCCGTCCCGAGTGGGTGCGCACCGCGCGCGCATATCCGCTGCTCCAGGCGAGCCGGCGCGCGATCGACGAGTTCGTCGCGCGCCGCCGCGCCGGCTCGCCCGAGCTCGACAACGCCAGCGAGCCCGCCAACTCGACGGACGAGGCGCGGCGGCCTATCTGAGCGCCATGTCGGCCGCGCTCTACAACTCCACGATCCTGCGGCTCGCCGCCTCGATCCCCCACCACGCTCCGCTCGACGAGTCGCACGCGCGCGTCGAGAAGCGGTCGCCGATCTGCGGCAGCCGCGTGGCGGTGTGGATCGCGCTCGACGCCGAGGGCCGGGTCGAGCGGCTGGGGCAGGAGGTGCGCGCCTGCGCGCTCGGCCAAGCGTCGGCGGCGCTGATGGGGGAGGGTGCCCTCGGCCGCACGCCTGCCGAGCTGGCCGACGCGCGCGATGCGCTGGCCGCCTATCTGGCCGGCGAGCGCGACGATCCCGGCGGCTGGGCGGGGCTCGAGATCTTCGGCCCGGCGCGCGACTATCCGGCGCGGCACGCCTCGATCCGGCTCGCCTTCGAGGCGGTCGCGCAGGCGGCGGACGAGGCGACGCTCGGCCGCGCGGCCGACGCTGCGTGAGCGCGGCGTCTGACAGGTTTGCCGCGTGACCGCGGCGTCTGACAGGCTAGCCGCGTGACCGCGGCGGGCGACGGCAGCCTCCTCCACGACGGCGTCATCATGCTTGGCGCGGCGCTGCCCGCCGTGCTGCTGTTCCGCCGCTTCGGGCTCGGCGCCGTGCTCGGCTACCTGCTCGCCGGCGTCGCGATTGGGCCTCAGGTGCTCGGCCTTATCGGCGACGCCGAGGGCAAGATGGGCGTCGCCGAGATCGGCATCACGTTGCTGCTCTTCCTCGTCGGGCTGGAGCTGGCGCCGCGCCGCTTGTGGGAGCTCAGGCGCGAGATCTTCGGCCTGGGCCTCGCGCAGGTGCTGCTCTCGGGCGCGGCGGTGATCGCGGTGGTGGCGGCGTTCACCGGCTTCAGCCTCTCCGCCGCGATCGCGCTCGGCATGCCGCTCGCGCTGTCCTCCACCGCGCAGGTGCTGCCGCTGCTGCAATCGTCGGGCCGCCTCCACACCCGCTTCGGCGAGCGCGCCTTCTCGATCCTGCTTTTCCAGGATTTGTCGATCATCCCGCTCATCACCGTCATCGCCGCGCTGTCGCGCGCGCCCGCGGACGCGTCGGCGCCGCCGGGCTGGCTGATGGCGCTCTCCACGGTCGGCGCGGTGGTGCTGCTGGTGCTCGTCGGCCGGTTCGTGCTGACGCCGCTGTTCCGGCTGATCGGGCACCTGGGCGAGCGCGAGATGTTCATCGTGGCCGGGCTGTTGACGGTGCTCGCCGCCTCCGCGCTCATGGAGGCGCTGCACCTCTCGACCGCGTTGGGCGCGTTCGTGGCGGGTGTGATGCTCGCCGACTCGCCGTATCGGCACGAACTGGAGGCCGACGTCGAGCCGTTCCGCTCGATTCTGCTAGGGCTGTTCTTCCTGTCGGTCGGCATGCTGCTCGATCTCTCCGCGATCGCGACGCGGCCGCTGTTCGTGGTGGCGCTCGCCGCCGCGCTGATCGTGGTGAAGACGGGCGTGCTGTTCGCGATCGCCAAGGTCGCGAAGATGGAGACCCGGCCGGCGATCGCGCTCGGCCTGCTGCTCAGCCAGGGCGGCGAGTTCGGTTTCGTGCTGTTCGCGCAGGCGCAGGCGGCGCTGCTGATCGCACCGACGGCGGCGAGCCTGTTCTCGGCGGTCGTCACGCTGTCGATGGCGACGACGCCGTTCCTGATGTCGATCGCGCGCCGCTTCGGCGGCGCCGAGGCCGGCGCCAAGCTGCGCGGGCTGCGCACGCCCGACGAGGCGGAGCAGGCCTCCGCGATCGTCGTCGGCTATGGCCGCTTCGGCCAGACGGTGGGGCAGATGCTGATGGCCCACGGACTGTCCTTGACCGCCGTCGACCTCGACGGCGATCTCATCGAGATCAGCGAGCGCATGGAGATGCGCGTCTATTACGGCGACGGCACCCGGCTCGATCTGCTCCGCCAGGCGGGTGCCGCCGAGGCCCGGCTGATTTGCTTCTGCATCGACGACTCGAAGCCCGACGCGGACACGCTGGCGGCGGTGCGCGAGGCGTTTCCCGATGCCGCGCTTCTCGTCCGCGTCTTCGATCGCCGCCACCTGCTCGCGCTCAAGGGCACGGGCCTCGACGGCATGATCCGCGAGGTCCACGAGAGCGCGATCGCGCTCGGCCGACAGGCGCTGGCGGTGCTCGGTGCCGACGAGGACGAGATCGCGCGGCTGGAGGAGGAGTATCGCGAGCGCGACCGCCGTCGCCTGCGCGAGCAGCATACGACGGGCGATCTCGCCGCCGCGGCCGGCCTGATGTACCGTCCGCATCGGCCCGCGCAGAGCCTGGACCGGGAGACGGCATGATCGCACTGGCGGTGCTTGCCGCGCTCTCGGGCGCGATCGCGGTCGGCGCGGGGGCCTATGGCGCGCACGGCGTCTCCGGCGAGGCGGCGGAATGGCTGCGCACCGGCGCGCACTATCAGCTCGTCCACGCGGTGGCGGCGCTGGCGCTGCTGTCGCGTCCTGGCGGCGCGGTGGCGGGCTGGCTGTTCGTGGCCGGCGGCGCGCTGTTCGCGGGCACGCTCTACGCGATGGCGCTCGGCGCGCCGCGCTGGCTGGGGGCGGTGACGCCGATTGGCGGGCTGGGGCTGATCGCCGGCTGGGTGGTGCTGGCGGTGGCGGCGCTCAGGACCTGATTTCGGCCTTGCGGCTCAGGGCCTGACACCCGCCTTGCGGCTCAGGGCCTGACGCCCGCCTTGCGGCACGCGTCCGAGCAGTAGCGGACCCGATCCCAGTCGCGCGCCCATTTCTTGCGCCACGCGAAGGGGCGGGCGCACGCGGCGCAGATCTTGGTCGGCAGATCGCGCTTGGCTACGCCGTTGGGCATGCCGCGCGCTCGGCGTCGAGGAAGGCGACGACATCGCCGAGATCGACGTCGGACGCCACGAACGTGCCGCCGATGCCACGCGCCAGCAGGAAGGGCAGGCGCCCGCCCGTCCTCTTCTTGTCGTGCGCCATGTGCGCGACCAGCACGTCGCCGCCCGCCTCCACGCCGGCCGCCGCCATCGTCGTCGGCAGCCCGGCGGCGGCGAGGTGGCGCGCCACCCGTTCGGCGTCGGCCGGATCGCACAGGCCGCGCTCGGCGGAGAAGCGGAACGCCAGCGCCATGCCGCACGCCACCGCCTCGCCATGGAGCAGCCGGTTGGAGAAGCCGGTCTCCGCCTCCAGCGCGTGGCCGAAGGTGTGGCCGAGATTGAGGAGCGCGCGCACCCCCGCCGTCTCGCGCTCGTCCGCCGCGACGATCCGCGCCTTGGCCGCCACCGAGTGCGCGATGGCGTGCGCGCGTAGCCGGATGTCACCGGCGAGCAGCGCGCCGCCGTTCGCCTCCAGCCAATCGAAGAAGAGCGCGTCGTCAATGAGGCCGTATTTCACCACCTCGGCATAGCCCGCCGCCAGCTCGCGCGGGGGCAGCGTCTCCAGCACCAGCGGATCGATTAGCACGTGCGCGGGCTGGTGGAAGCTGCCCACCAGGTTCTTGCCCGCGCGCGTGTTGATCGCGGTCTTGCCGCCTACCGAGCTGTCCACCTGCGCGAGCAGCGTGGTGGGCACCTGCACGAAGCCGCAGCCGCGCTTCACGATTGAGCAGGCGAAGCCGACGAGATCGCCGATCACCCCGCCGCCCAGCGCCACGACATGATCCGATCGCTCGACGCCCAGATCGAGCAACCGATCAACTAGCGTCTCCAGCACCGCCCAGCTCTTGCTCGCCTCGCCGGGCGGCAGCACGATCGGCAGGTGCGCGATCGCGGCGGCATCCAAGGCGGCGGCGAACGCCGGCAGCCAGGCGGCGGCGACCGTCTCGTCGGTGACGACGATCAGCCGCCCGCGCGGCGCGTAGGCGGCGAGCCGGGTGCCCGCCTCGTCAAGCGCGCCGGCGGCGATCGCCACCTCGTAGCTGCGCGCGCCGAGCGCGACCGGGATCGTCGTCATGCCGGGAGCGCCCTCAAGATCGCGTCCACCGCCGCCTCGTGGGGTAGCGGCTGCGAGCGGATATGGACCTGCGCCTCGGCGTAGAGCGGGTTGCGCACCGCCGCGAGTTCGCCGAGCACGGCGCGCGCGTCGCGCCCGACGAGCAGCGGGCGATCGTTGCGGCGGCCGACGCGCTCGGCCAGCACGTCGAGGTCGGCGTCGAGCCACACGGCGGTGGCGCGCTCCAGGATCAGCCGCCGCGTCTCGGCATTCACGAACGCGCCGCCGCCCGTCGCCACCACTTTCGCCGTGCCGTCGATCAGGCGGGCGATCACGCGCCGCTCCCCGTCGCGAAAGCCCTCTTCGCCGAACGTCTCGAAGATCTCGGGAATGGACATGCCGGCGGCGCGCTCGATCTCGCGGTCGGCATCGCAGAAGGGCAGCCTCATCCGCGCCGCCAGCCGTCGCCCGATCGTCGACTTGCCGACACCCATGAGGCCGACGAGCACGATCGGCCGCGCGGCCGATCGCCTATGGGCGCGCGGAGGAGCGGGGGCGGGCATCGCGGCGGGGCTATACACGGCGGGCGCCAGGCGGCAAAAGCGCGTTCCGATCCCACTCGCCCGGAAGCTCCATGCCGCGCTCCACCCTCATCCTCATCGTCGTGCTCGCCGTGATCGTGATCGGGGCCGTCCTGCTGTCGCGGCGGCCCAGCGCGGTGCCGACGCACCGGATCGAGCAGCCGGTGACGCTGAACGGCGCCGCCGATGCGGGGAAGTAGCCGGCGGGCGAACCGGCGCGCGCTGGCCCTCGCGACGCTCGCGGGGACGCTCGCGCTCGCGCCCGCCTTCGGCCAGCAATCGCCGCAGTCGATCCTGCCGCCGGGCTTCGGCGAACCGGCGCCTCCTCCGCCTCCCGCAGCGCCGGCCATCGCGGCGCCACCCCCGGCGCAGCCGGCACCCGACGGCGGTCCGCCGATCGTGGCGCCGCCGCCGACACCCGAGGATCTCGCCGCCGCCGCGACCGCGCAGGCCGACGCGCGGGCGCAGGCGGAGGCCGCCGCCGAGACGCTCCGCCGCCAGGACATTCCCGAGTTCGCGCGCGCGCCCGTCGATCGCATCGGCATCCTGCCCACCGAGGCGAGCGGCATCGCCGCCGACGGTTTCGGGGCCGAGCCGGGGCGC
The DNA here is from genome assembly GCF_965200105.1 of Sphingomonas sp. GTDB lineage: Bacteria > Pseudomonadota > Alphaproteobacteria > Sphingomonadales > Sphingomonadaceae > Solisphingomonas. The sequence goes on along the minus strand of NZ_CBDATN010000002.1, from coordinate 489,392 downwards.
TATCTCGCTACGCTGATGCAGCGGCTGGACGCGCCGATCGCGTCGCGCTGGCTGTCGATGCTGCTCCGGCGCACGCTCTCCACCGAGATCGACACGCCCGCCGGCATCGATCCCGCCGACTGGACGGCGGCGCGCGCCGCGCTGCTGGTGCGGATGGGCGAGGCCGACGCGGCGCGCCTGCTCGTGCAGCGCGTCGACAGCGATCGCGCGACGCCCGCGTTGCGTGCCGCCATCCTCGACGCCGCGATGGCGAGCGCCGATCCGTCCGCGCTGTGCCCGGTGGCGGAAGCCGGCGAGGCGGCGAACCGCGCCGCCGCCTGGACGCTGGCGCGCGCGATGTGCGCGGGGCTGTCGGGGGAGAGCGGCTCGGCGTCCGCGCTGGTCGATCGCGCGCGCGCCGCGCCCAAGCCGCCGCAGGGGCTCGACCTGCTGCTCGCCGAGCGCGTGATCGGTGCGGGCAACGACAGCCGTCGCGCGGTCAACATCCAGTGGAGCCGCGTGGACCGGCTCGATCCCTGGCGCTTCGGGCTGGCGAGCGCGGTCGGCCTCGCCATCCCGCCGAGCCTGCTCGACGGCGGCGGCCTCGCCATGCAGGCGTGGCGGGCGCGCGCGCCGATGCTGCCGCTCGCAGGGCGCGTGGCGGCGCTGCGTACAGCCGCCACGCTCGGCACCGTGTCGTCGGGCGACCTGGTCGATGCCGTCTCGGCGGTGGCCGAGGAGGGCGATCCGCTGGCGATGGACCAGACCCTCGCCGGCCGCCTGCGCACCGCCTACGCCGCGGCCGATGCCGGTGATCGGCTGTCCGCGCTGCGATCGCTATGGGCCGATCCCGCCGACGAGCGCGACCTCTACGCGGCGCACATCCTCACCGCGCGCGCCGCCGAGCGGGTGGCGCCTTCGGCGGACCTCAAGTCCGACGCGGCGCAGCTCATCCAGGCGATGCTGTCCGCCGGGCTCGACATCCAGGCGGCGCGCTGGGCGGGCGTCGCCGCCGGCCTGCGCGGCACCGCCGGCGACGAGGCGTGGGCGCAGCTCGCAGTCGGCGCACCGCGCGCGATGATGACGATCGACGCCGACCGCGTTGCCGATTTCGGCGAGGGCGGACGCGGCGCGGCGCGGCTCCGGGCGCGGTTCCTGCTCGCGGGGCTCGCCGGCCTCGGCCGGTTGCAGCCTCGCGCGGTCGACGATCTCGCCGGCCGGCTCGGCGTGCCGCTGGCGGCGCAGAACCCGTGGTCGCGCGCGATCGCGGGCGCCGCACAACGCGGCGAGCCCGCGACGGTCGTGTTGCTCGCGGCGGTGGGCATGCAGACGAGCGACTGGACTCAGGTGGACCCCTCCTTCCTCTATCACATCGTCGCCGGCCTCCACGCCGTCGGCCTCGATCCCGAGGCGCGGATGATCGCCGCCGAGGCCATCGCGCGGACATGACGCGGCCGGCGGCCGCGCTGGCGGTCGGAGAGGACGGCCGCGCGATCGAACGGTTCCTGGAGGCGCTGGCGGCGGAGAGCGGGGCGGCGCGCAACACGCTGCTCGCCTACGGCACCGATCTGCGCGCGGCATCCGCCGCGCTGGCCGGCGGCCTCGCGCGCGCGGACGAGGCGGCGGTGACGCGGCTCGTGGCGAGCTGGTCCGAACTCGCGCGTGCTAGCGTGTCGCGCAAGGCGGCGTGCCTGCGCCGCTTCTTCGGCTTCCTGGTGGAGGAGGGCGATCGCGCCGACGATCCCTCGCCGGCGCTGCCGCGCGGCCGCGCCAGTCGCCCGTTGCCCAAGATTCTCGGCCACGACGACGTCGATCGCCTGTTCGCGGCGCTGGCCGCGCGAACGGCCACGCCCGCGCGCCCGCTGGATCTGCGCGCGGCGGCGTTGCTGGAGCTGCTCTACGGCTCGGGCCTTCGAGCGACCGAGCTCGTGTCGCTGCCGCGCGACGCGATCCGGACGAACCAGCCCTTCCTCATCCTGCGCGGCAAGGGCGGGGTGGAGCGGCTCGCCCCGATCTCGGACCGCGCGCTCGCCGCGGTCGAAGCGTGGCGCGCGCACGTTCTTCGCGGTCAGCCCTGGCTCTTCCCGGGCGGCCGATCCCACCTCTCGCGCGTCCGGCTATTCCAGATCGTCCGGGCGCTGGGAGCCGAGGCCGGCATCCCGCCCGAACGCATCGGCCCGCACGTGCTGCGTCACGCCTTCGCGACCCACCTGCTGGAGGGCGGCGCGGACCTGCGCGCGCTGCAGGCGATGCTGGGTCATGCCGACATCGCCACGACGCAGATATACACCCATGTCGACAGCCGGCGGCTGGTGGAGCTCGTCAACACCCGCCATCCCCTCGGCGACGCCGCCCGCGTTGACGGCCCGGCGAGCGAACCCTAACCCGGCGCGCATGAACTTCCTCGACTTCGAGAAACCGATCGCCGAGCTGACCGCGCGCGTGGCCGAGCTGCGCGAGACGGCGGACGCCGGCACGCTCGACATCGAGGCCGAGGTCTCCAGGATCGAGGCGAAGGCCGAGACGCTGCTGAAGTCCACCTACGCGAAGCTCACGCCGTGGCAGAAGACGCAGGTCGCGCGCCACCCGCAGCGCCCGCACCTCAAGGATTACGTAGCGGGCTTCGTCGCCGATTTCATGCCGCTCGCCGGCGATCGCGCGTTCGCCGACGATCTCGCGATCGTGGGCGGGCTCGGCCGCATTGCCGGGCGCCGCGTGATGGTGATCGGGCACGAGAAGGGCGACGACACCGCCACGCGGTTGAAGCATAATTTCGGCATGGCCAAGCCCGAAGGCTACAGGAAGGCGATCCGGCTGATGGAGCTCGCCGATCGCTTCCGCCTGCCGGTGGTGACGCTGGTCGACACCTCGGGCGCTTTCCCCGGCGTCCAGGCGGAGGAGCGCGGGCAGGCCGAGGCGATCGCACGCTCCACCGAGGCGAGCCTCGCGCTCGGCGTGCCGATGGTGGCGGCGATCGTCGGCGAGGGCGGATCGGGCGGCGCGGTGGCGCTCGCGGCCGCCAACCGCGTGCTGATGTTCGAGCACGCGGTCTACTCGGTGATCTCGCCCGAGGGCTGCGCGTCGATCCTGTGGCGCACCGCCGAGAAGGCGCCCGACGCCGCCGAGGCCATGAAGATCACCGCCGCCGATCTCCACAAGCTGGGTGTGGTCGACCGCATCGTCGCCGAGCCGCTGGGCGGCGCCCACCGCGCGCCCGTGGACGCCATCGCGACGTTGGGCGCCGCGATCGGGGAGGAGCTCGATACGCTGGCGGTACTGGATCCGCGCACCCTGCGGCAGCAGCGGCGCGACAAGTATCTGGCGATCGCCTGACGTCGCGCGCCGGCGGCGTGGGAGCGTTCGGGACATGACGAGGGGCGGCGCGGGCCCGAAGCCCGCGCCGCCCCATCAAGTCCGGCCCCGCCCCGGGGGGGGCGGGCGGCGCCGTCTTACAGCTTGTTGGAGACGTTGTTGAAGGTGTTCTGCAGACTGCTGCCGACCTTGTTCATGGCGGTGATCGCGGCGACGGCGATCAGCGCGGCGATCAGGCCGTACTCGATGGCGGTGGCGCCCTTGTTGTTCTTCAGGAACTTGCGCATGTCTGTCTCCTACGTTCGATGCCTAGTCTTACCCGGCTTTCCCCCCGCGGGGTCCGCGTCCCTCCTGTAGGGGAGAGCGGTTGCGAAAGTCTTAAGGCTGCTCCGGCGTCCCGGCCGCCTCACATCGCGCCGCGCGTGGCGTTGTTGATGTTGCCGTAGAGCCGGATCACGGAGCCCGACAGGTTGAACAGCCCGACGAACATGACGACCACGATGAGCGCGCAGATCAGACCATATTCGATCGCGGTGCTGCCGCGCGCATTGCGTCCAAGCTCCCGAATGCGACGCATGACCTTGTTCCCCGCACCCGCGCGATACCGCTCCCGTCGGAAGCATAGCGGTACGGGCGTTAAGGAAGGCTTGGCGTGAGCGAGGCGTCCGCGCCGCTGCTGCTGGTCGCCGCCGCCGCGCTCGTCGACGCCGACGGACGCATGCTGGTACAGCAGCGCCGCGACGGCGCGCTGGCCGGGCTTTGGGAGTTTCCGGGCGGCAAGATCGAGGTGGGCGAGACACCGACCGAGGCGCTGATCCGGGAGCTTGCCGAGGAGCTCGGCATCGGCGTCGAGGCCGCGTGCCTCGCGCCCGCCGCCTTCGCGAGCGAGCCGCTGGTCGCGCCATCGGGGTCGCGCCACCTCCTGCTGCTGCTTCACGTCTGCCGCAAGTGGCGGGGAACGCCCCGGCCGCTCGTCGCCGCCGCGCTGCGCTGGGTGCGGCCGGTCGAACTCCACGCGCTGGCGATGCCCGCACCGGACCGGCCGCTCATCGGCCTGCTCGAGGCGCTGCTATGAGGTTGGGCTAGCGCCCGGACCCGAGCGCGCGTGCCAGCGAGGCGGTGCCGCTGCCTCGCGCCGCCGGTCTGGGCTGCGAGGGATCGGGCGCCCAGCCGGTGAGATAGACGATCTCGAAGCGCTCGGCGATCCGCCCGTCCGCGTCCGCCCCCGCCAGGAAGGTGGCGTGCGCGATCGCCGCCTGCTCGCGGGTGAGCGGGGGCGCGCGATCGGCCAGCGCCGCCCCGCCGCCCGAGAAGCGCAGATCGTTCACCAGCGCGGTCAGCGAGGGATAACGCACCTCCAGCGTCTCGCCGTCGGCGACGGGCAGCGCGAAGCCTGCGCGGCCGAGCAGGTCGCCGCCGCCGCGCACGTCGACCTGGGGGTGGAGCCGTGCGGCGGCCCCACCGATGGCGAGGTCCGCCGCCAGCATCGCGGCGCGCAGGCGCGGCAGGCTGCCCGCGCCAGCGAAGCCCGCCAGCATCAGCCCGTCGGGGCGCAGCGCGCGCCGCATCAGGATCAACGCCCCGGGCAGATCGTTCACGCCGTCGAGCACGCCTGCCGACATCACGAGGTCGAAGCTCACGTCGGCGAAGGGCAGGCGATCCTCGTCGCATTGCACGCCGTGCGCCGCACCGGCCAGCCGCGCGCCCGCCTCCGCCGTCACGCAGGCGATGCCGCGGCCGCCGAGCGCGCCGGCGAGCAGCGGCGAGGCGCCGACGATCAGCGCACGCGCGAAGTCGCGGCGCACGCCCTCCAGCCGCTCCAGCAGTTCCGCCGCGATATGATCGGCGAGAAAGCCGTGCGCCGCGATCCGCGCCGCCGCGCGATCCCGGCGCGCGCGACGGCGGCGGCGATCGAAGGGTTCGGCGGCGGCGGACACGGTGCCGGCTTGTGCGCGTCCATCCGCCCGTCGACAAGGGCGCATGGTTGCGGCACTCCGGCGACAGGCCTCGTCCGTCTGGCAGGCGGCGCTCGGCGTCGCGCTGCCGCCGCGCTGCCCGGGCTGCGGAACGATCGTGGACGGCGACCACCGTTTCTGCGCGCGCTGCTGGATGGCGCTCGATTTCCTGGGCGACCCTGCCTGCGCGCGCTGCGGCGTGCCGCTCGATCTCGGCGGCGTGTGCGAGCCGTGCCTGGCGGACCCGCCCGCGTTCCAGCGCGCGCGCGCGGCGGTCGCCTATGGCGAGATCGCGCGCGACGTGGCGCTTCGGCTCAAATACGGTCGGCGGCCAGGCATGGCGCGGACGATGGCGGCGGCAATGCTGCGCCTGCTCGGCGACGCACCGGCGGACGCAATACTGGCGCCGGTGCCGCTGCACCGCTGGCGGCTGTGGTCGCGCGGCTACAATCAGGCGCAGCTTATTGCCGCCGCGCTGGCGCGCGCGAGCGGCCACGCGCACGTGCCCGATCTGATCGAGCGCACCCGCGCCACACCGGTGCTGCGGGGCCTGGGCCGGCATGAGCGCGCCGCGATGGTGTGCGACGCCTTCGCCGTCCCGCCAGCCCGCGCGCCGCTGCTGCGCGGTCGCGCCGTGGTCCTGGTGGACGACGTGATGACGACCGGCGCCACCCTCGACGCCTGCGCGCACGCCTGCCTCGCGGCCGGCGCGTCCACCGTCCGCGCGGTCGCCTGGGCGCGAGTCGTGCGGGCTCCGCCCGGTTGACAAGCGCGGCCGCCGTCCACAGTTCGCGGGGCCAGGCAAGCTCGGGAGCGCGCGATGAAGGTCGAGATCTACACCAAGATGGGGTGCCCCTACTGCACGCGGGCCAAGCGGCTGCTGGACGGCAAGGGCGTTGCCTACGAGGAGTATGACATCACGATGGGCGGCCCCAAGCGCGCCGAGATGATCCAGCGCGCCCCCAGCGCGAGCACGGTGCCGCAGATCTTCGTCGACGGTCGCGCGCTCGGCGGATCGGACGAACTGGCGGCGCTGGAGCGCGCGGGCGAACTCGACCGGCTGCTCGCCGCCTGACGATGACGCGCGTCGCGGTCGTCCAGAGCTGCACCGGCATCGATCCCGCCGCCAATGCGGATGCGCTGACGGCGGCGCTCGGCCGGGCGGCGGACGGCGGGGCGGCGATCGCCTTCACGCCGGAGATGACCGGGCTGCTCGATCGCGATCGCGCGCGGGCCGCCGCGTGCATCGTCGGCGAGGACGAGGACCGCGTGCTCGCCACCGCTCGCGAGGTCGCGGCGCGGCATGGCCTTTGGGTTCAGATCGGGTCGCTCGCATTGCGCGCGGAAGACGGGGCCCGCTCCGTCAATCGCGGCTTCCTGATCGACGGTGCCGGCGCGATCCGCGCACGCTACGACAAGTTGCACCTCTTCGACGTCGACCTGCCCGGCGGCGAGAGCTGGCGCGAGTCCAGCTCCTATCTCGCGGGTGAGCGCGCGGTCGTGGCCGAGACGCCCGCCGGGCGGCTGGGGATGACGATCTGCTACGATCTGCGATTTCCCGACCTGTATCGCGCGTTGTCCGATGCCGGCGCGACGATCCTCGCCGTTCCTGCCGCCTTCACCGTGCCCACCGGCGAGGCGCACTGGCACGTCCTCCTGCGCGCTCGCGCGATCGAGGCGGGCGCCTGGGTGATCGCCGCCGCCCAGTCGGGCCGCCACGCCGACGGGCGCACCACCTACGGCCGCTCGCTGGTGGTCGATCCGTGGGGCGAGGTGGTGCTCGACATGGGCGAGGGGGAGGGCGTCGGCTTCGCGGAGATCGACGCCGCCCGTATAGACGAGGTGCGCGCGCGCGTGCCGGCGCTGCGCCATCGCCGCCCGATCCCGCGGGTCGAGATCGCGGCGTGATCGTCTTCGATCTTGCCTGCGGCGGCGGCCACGTCTTCGAGGCGTGGTTCGGCAGCGCCGGCGACTATGACAGCCAGCGCGAACGCGGCCTCGTCTCCTGCCCGATCTGCGGCAACGGCACGATCGACAAGGCGCCGATGGCACCGCGCATCGGCGCGGGCGGGAGCAGGACCGCCCCGACTCCCGAACAAGCCAAGTCCATGATGCGCGCGCTGGCGACCGCCCAGGCGAAGGCGCTGGCAGGGTCCGAGCATGTCGGCCGCCGCTTCGCCACCGAGGCGCGCGCGATCCACGAGGGCGATGCCGAGGCGCGGCCGATCCACGGCCAGGCGACGCTCGCCGAGGCCAAGGCGCTGGCGGCGGACGGCGTGCCGGTCGCGCCGCTGCCGCTCCCCGTCCGCGAACCGGCGCGCGAGAACTGACGGTCAGAGCTGGTGCGAGGCGACCGCGCCGAATATGAACAGGAAGCAGCCGAGCTGCACCGCGAACAACAGGGGATAGAAGGGCAGGAGCCACGCGGGCGCGTCGATGATGTGGCGAGCATCGTCGCGGCGCACCGGCATCCTGCGCACCGCCCTCACCGGAACTGCTCCATCGCGCCGACGCTCTCCGGCGGATCGCTGACGAGCCCGAAGGCGCTCGCCGCCACCGCGACGATCAGCGCGAGCGCGACGACGATGCGGTCGAAGGTTGCCGGTCCGGTCTGCTGGTGTGCCATGTCGTTCCCCCTGTCGGACGAGCGATCGGCGGATCATCGGGCAGGTGGAAGAGTGGTCCGTCTCCGATTCGGAGGAGGCGCGGAGGGATCTTGAGCCGGAACGGATCGATGGCGCTGGGAAGCTCCGGCGCCGGGTCGCGGCCCGTACGCCAGCCGGAGCTCGCGCGCTTCGCCATTGCGGGCCGGCAACACGCATCCTAGGAAAACGGGCGAGGCTCCATAGCTCAGCAGGATAGAGCGACGGTTTCCTAAACCGCAGGTCGGGGGTTCGAGTCCCTCTGGGGCCACCATTTTTCGAGGATGCGCTTGCGATGGCGAAGGTGCTGGTCCTGTATCATTCCGCCTATGGCCATACCGAGGCGATGGCGCGCGCGATCGCGGACGGCGTGCGCGACGCGGGCGGCGATCCGACGATCCGTCGCGTGGCCGAGACGGTGCCGGAGGAACAGGCGCGCGCCAGCCACTTCAAGCTCGATCAGGAGGCGGAGATCGCCACCGTCGAGGAGCTGCCGGGCTACGACGCCATCGTCGTCGGCTGCGGCACCCGCTACGGCCGTATGGCGTCGCAGATGGCGGCGTTCTGGGATCAGACCGGCGGGCTGTGGCAGAAGGGCGCGCTCACCGGCAAGGTCGGCGCCGCCTTCACCTCCACCGCCTCGCAGCATGGCGGGCAGGAGACGACCCTGTTCTCGATCATCACCAACCTGATGCACCAGGGCATGGTGATCGTGGGTTTGCCCTACAGCTTCCAGGGTCAGCTTCGGCTCGACGAAGTGACGGGCGGCTCCCCCTATGGCGCGACCACGATCGCGGGGGGCGACGGATCGCGCCAGCCGAGCGACACCGAGATCGCCGGGGCGCGGTTTCAGGGCCGGTTGGTGGCGGAGACCGCCGCCAGGCTTGCCTAGCCGCCGGCGCTCCCCCACAAAGCCGCCATGGCGGACGAAGCAGACGATGGCGACCTGATCGAGGACGAGGGCAAGCTGCCCGTGCCGCGCGAGGTCGCCGAGGCGATCCGCACGCTGATCCGCTGGTCGGGCGACGATCCCGGCCGCGAGGGGCTGCTCGACACCCCCAAGCGCGTCGCGCGCGCGTGGAAGGAATATTGCCAGGGCTACGGGAGCGATCCGTCGCTCTATCTCAGCCGCACCTTCGAGGAGGTCGGCGGCTATGACGAGGTGGTGCTGCTGAAGGACATCCCCTTCCAGTCGCACTGCGAGCATCACATGGCGCCGATCGTCGGCAAGGCGTCGATCGCCTATCTGCCGCGCGATCGGGTCGTCGGCATCTCCAAGCTCGCGCGCGTGCTCCACGGCTACGCGCGGCGCCTGCAGGTGCAGGAGCGGCTGACCGCCGAGGTGGCCGACTGCATCTGGGACAATCTCCATCCTCACGGCGTCGCGGTGGTGATCGAGGCGCAGCATGGCTGCATGACCTCGCGTGGCGTGCGCACGCCCGGCGTGGGCATGATCACCAGCCGCATGATGGGCGTCTTCCGCGACGACAATCGCAGCCGCAAGGAAGTGCTGAGCCTGATGGGCTACTGACGCCCGGCCCTACAGGTCGGGCAGCGCCTGGTCTGCCTCGCACCAGCCGGCGAGCGCCTTCGACGTTGCCCGCTTGAGCAGCACGTCCACGTCCGCGATCGTGTAGGGCTTGGCGTCCGCCATCTTCGCAAGCTCGTCCCACGTCACCGGCGCCGCCACCGACGCCGTCTCGCGCGCACGCACCGAGTAGGGCAGCACAGCCGTCGAGCCGCGCTCGTTCCTCAGCCAGTCGAGGAAGATGCGGCCCTTGCGCTCGGCCTTGCGCATGTTGGCGGTGAAGCGCTGGGGATGCGCCCCGGCGATGGCGCGGCTGAAGCGGCTGGCGAAATCCTTCACCGCCGGCCACTCCGCCGATCCGTCAAGCGGGACGACGACGTGGACGCCCTTGCCGCCGGAGGCGAGCGGCCAGGAGCGCAGCCCCATCTCGCCCAGCGTGTCGCGCAGCATGGTGGCGGCGTGGCGCACGTCTTCGAAGCCCAGCCCCTCGTCCGGGTCGAGATCGAACACCAGACGGTCCGGTCGTTCGACGTCGCGTGCGGGCGCGCCCCAGCCGTGGAACTCGATCGTTCCCATCTGCACGCAGGCGAGGATGGCGCGCCCGTCGTTCACCACCAGATAGTCCTCAGTGTGGCCGTCCTTCTCGCGGATCGCGACGGCGCCGACCTTGTCGCCGAAGCTGCCGGCGTCGTGCTTCTGGAAGAAGCAATGCTTCGCGCGCCCCTGCGGGCAGCGCACGAGGCTGACAGGGCGGTTGGCGAGCCAGCGCAGCATCGGCTCCGCGACGGCGGCATAATAGTCCGCGAGATCGCCCTTGGTCTCGCCCGATCCCGGGAAGACGACGCGATCGCGGCTGGAGATCGCGATACCGAACGGCTTGGCGTCGGCCGCCGCCTTGCCTGGCGTGGCGGCGGGGCGTTCGGGCACCACCTCGGACGCGGGCTTGTCCTCGCGCAGGCCGAGGAAGCTCGCGTGCCGCAAGATACCGTCGGAGGTGAACTCGGCGAAGGCGACCTCCGCGACGACGCTCGGCTCCACCCACTTCGCGCCCCGCCCCGCGACGCGTGGCACGTCGGCGGCGGCGTCCTTCCGGACGAGCGGGCGGAGCTTGGCCAGCAGCACGTCGCGCGTCTTCGCGTCGTAGCCGGTGCCGACGCGCCCGGCGTAGCGGAGCCGTCCGTCCGCGTTCACGCCGACCAGCAGCGATCGCAGGTCGCGGCCCTTCTTGTCGCTCTCGGTGAAGCCCAGGATCACGAACTCCTGCCGGCGCGTGCACTTGATCTTGAGCCAGCTTCGGCTGCGCGTGCCACGATAAGGCGCGTCGGCCGCCTTGGAGACAATGCCCTCATAGCCGTCCCTGCACAGTTGCTCGAACAGCGCCTCGCCGCCCTTGGCGACATGCTCGGCATAGTGGATCGGCGGCTTCACGCTGTCGAGCAGCCCGCGCAGCCGCTCCTTGCGCCCGAGATTGCCGAGGCCCGTCACGTCCTCGCCGCCGTCGACGAGCAGGTCGAAGGCGAAATAGTGGAGCGCGTCGGAACCCGAGGACAGCGCGTCCTTGAGCGCGGTGAAGCTCGGCCGGCCTTCGCGGTCGAGCGCCACGATCTCGCCGTCAATCAGTGCGCCCGGCGGCAGCGCGGCGGCGACCGCGACGATCGGCGCGAAGCGATCGCTCCAATCGAGCCCGGAACGGGTATAGGCTTTCGCGCCGCCAGCCCCGGTGGCGACGAGCGCGCGATAGCCATCATACTTGACCTCGTGGATCCAGCCCGATCCCGCCGGTACGCCGTCCACCAGCGTCGCGAGTTGCACGTCGCGGAACGGCGGCGGCTTGGCATCGCCAGCCGCCTTGCGCCGAGGCTTGGGAGCGGGGTGCGGCTTGCCCGGCGCGTTGGCGGCGGTCTTGTCGCCACGCGCCTTCTTCGCGTCGGAGTGCCAGACGGGATCGTGGCCCGCCGCGATCTCGGCCATCGTGCGGCCGGTCTGGATGCTGGTCAGCCCCTGCTCGACGAGGTCGCCCGACGCGCCGATATGATCGTCGGCGACCTTGCGGAGCAGCCAGTTCTCGCGCTTCTCGCCCGGCCGGGGCTTCAGGCGCACGAGCAGCCACTCGCCCTTCATCCGCTCGCCGTGGAGGATGACGTGAACGTGGCCGTCGAGGATCGTCTTGGCGGGATCCTTGCCGCCCACCGGCTCCCAGGTGCCGACATCCCACAGCATGACGGTGCCGCCGCCATATTCGCCCTTCGGGATGCCGCCCTCGAAACCGGCATAGTCCATCGGGTGATCCTCGGTGCGGACCGAGAGGCGCTTGTCGTCGGGATTGGAGGACGGGCCGCGCGTCACCGCCCAGCTTTTCAACACGCCGTCCATCTCCAGCCGGAAATCCCAGTGGAGCCGCGTCGCGTCATGCTTCTGGACGACGAAGAGGTTGCCTGCCCTGGTGCCCGGCGCGCCCCTGGGCTCACGTGTCTTCTGGAAGTCGCGCTTGGCGTTGTAGGTCGCGAGCGGATCGGCGGCGCGCGCCATCACGCGCTCTTGCGCGCGCGCGTCGCGGGTTTAGCGGCGACGGGCTTCTTGGCCGGCGTGGCCTTCTTAGCGGTGGGCTTGGCGGCAGGCGTCCTGCCGGCAGGCGCGTCGTCGTTACCGACCGACTTCCTGAGCGCCGCCATCAGGTCGATGACGTTGCTGCCGCCCTTCGCGGGCTTGTCGTCGCTGTCGAGGCTGACCTTGCCACCCTTCGCCTTGCGCTTGCGCTCGATCAGGTCCTTCAACGCGTCGACGTAGCGATCATGATATTCGGACGCGTCGAACTTCGCGGCCTTCTTCTCGATCAGCGAGGTGGCGAGATCGAGCAGATCCTCGTCGGGCTTGGTGTCGCCAATGTCGCGGAAGTAGCTCGCCGCCTTGTTGACCTCGTCGGCGTAGCGCAGCGTCTCCAGCACCAGCCCGCGCCCGCACGGCTTCAGGCTGACGACATATTCGCGGCCCCTGAGCGCCAATTGGCCGAGCCCGATCTTGCGCGCGCGACGCATAGCTTCTCGCAGCACCACGAACGCCTCCTCGGCGAGATCGTCGGCGGGCACGACATAATAGGGCTTGTCGTAGTAGATCGCGTCCACCTCGCCATAATCGACGAATTGGGTGAGTTCGAGCGTCTTCTTGCTCTCCAGCTTGACGCCCTCGATCTCCTTCTCGTCGAGCAGGACATATTCGCCCTTCTCATATTCGAAGCCCTTCATGATCTCGTCGGGATCGACCGGGCCGATACCGTCCACCACCTTCTCATAGTGGATGCGCTTGCCCGATGGCTCGTGGATCTGGCGAAAGGATACGGTGGCGCCGCTCTTCGTCGCCGAGAAGATTTCCACCGGGATCGAGACCAGCGCCAGCCTGATCTGCCCCTGCCAATAGGCACGCGCCGCCATGTCCGCCCTCTCCCTGCAACGCGCGACTCAATCGGATCGGCGGCGAATCGTTCCCGTCAGAAGACGAGCGTCGGGCGGCCGCAGCGCAAGCCGTCGACGCGCACGTCGGCTTGGCCGAGCCCGATGCCCATCGTTCCGAGCGCCTGCGCCAGGATCGCGTCCACGCCCGGCGCCGCGACGCCAAGTGCGGCTCCCACCGGCGCCGTCACGCCCCCGAGCGTCACGCCGACGCCGGGCGCGGAGGCGGTGAGGTTCATCCCGCTCACCAGCGACGCGGCGGTGCCACGCGCCGCGTCGCCGGTGGAGACGGTGCGAGTGACGCCCGCCGTGACGTCCGCGCGCGTGAAGACGAGCGATTGCCAGCTTACCCCGCCCACCGCGACGTGCGCGCTGCCCGCGACGTCGAAGAGCAGCGCGTGCGCGATCGTCGCGGTCCGCTCAGGGAGCGGCGCGGTGAAGCTCGCCATTCCGGACGTGCCGACTTCGGCGATTGCCGCCGATCCGATCGCGGGCTGCACCGACAGCGTCGCGCTGGCGTTCGCCCGCCCGCTCGCGCAGGAGATCGCCTGCAGCTTCGCCTGCGCCTGCGCGACCTCGACGTAGAGCGGCAGGTGCAGCGATACGAGGCCTAGCGGTGCCGCGCCCGGCAGCTTGGCGTCGAGATACAGTCGCGCCTGTGCGGTCCGCACCACCACGGAGCCGTCGCGCACGATCGCGAGCCACGGCGAGCGCGCCGGTCGCTCGCCGACCGCGAGCCACAGCCGCGCGGACGCGATGCCGGTGGAGGCGGGCAGGTCGATCGCCGCCTGACGCGCGCCTCCCGCCTGGACCGATGTCTCGCGGAGCAGCGACCAGGCATCGACGCGGATCGGGTTCGCCGCGTCGGCGCGATCCGACGCCGAGAGGATGCCGGGGTCGATCAGGTCGGACATCCGGATCGCGGTGCCGGGCACGCGCAGCGCCACGGTGCGCAGCGCGGCGACCGCGGCGGCATCGCTTCCCGCCGCGGCCAGCGCATCCGCGATCGCGTTCACCGCCTGGGGCAGCGTGGCGGACGCCGCCAGCATGTTGCCGAAGCCGCCCGCTGTCACCCCCGCTCGCGAGCCGAGCGCGCGCGCGAAGCGGACGAGATCGACGTCGGCATGCGCCAGCGCGTCATAGTCCGCAACGGTGAGCGCAAGTTGCGTGCCCGACAGCGCCGACAAGATCGCGTTCGGCATCCCGCCCGAGACACTGGCGAGACGCGAACCGATCGAGAGGGCGGCATAGTCGATCCGCGCCGCGGTGGCGCTGGCGGTGAGCCGCACGGTGTCCCGCCCGAGCGTACGCCCGAAGAACAGCGGCGCGTCCTGCGTCAGCGTCACCTGCACCGCGTCGGGCGTCGCGCCGCCAGCGGAGAACCGGTCGGAGCTGGGCGTCGCCCGATCGGCGGAGTAACGGCCGCTGGTGGCCGCCACGCTGGCGTCGAGGCCGTTCGCCTGCACCGTTCGCCGGGCGGCTCCCGCGGGATCGGACGGCACCGTCGCGGCGGCGAGCGCGGCGTCGTCCGCTACGCCCTGCAGGCGCCGCTTGGCGACGTAGAGCGTGCCGAGGTCCACCGCCAGCGCCGCGCTCGCCATCATCACCATCAGCGTCAGCGCCGTGACGAGCGTCGCGATACCCCGCCGGTCGCCGAGCAGGCGGGAGAGGATCATGGGCTCTCCAGGCGGATCGCCGCCGTCCGCACGATCGTGCGCCCCGGCATCGGCACCAGGCCCGCCGTCATCAGCGGCCGCGCCGAGGCATCGTAGGAGAGCCGCACCAGGAACGTCGCGTCGTCGTCGTCGATCGCCACGGTCGCGAGCGACGCGTCGAGCATGCCCGTGCGCGTGAGCGACGTGCGTGTGGCGGCGATGGCCAGGGTGCCGCGCTCTGCGCGATCAAGCCCGCCGATCGCGGCCCGCGCGCCGTCGTTCGCCGCTTGCTGGAGGGCTTGAGCGGTGAAGATGCGGTCGCCGTAGCCGACGATTCCCAGCAGCAGCATCGCGAGCATCGGCAGAACGAGCGCGAACTCGATCGCGGCGGTGCCGCGCTGGCTGCCGAGGATTGATGGGCGCGAACACATGGGATGATGATGCGGCCGGTAAGGTAACTGCCGGACTTCTCCGCATTCGACGCGATCCGCGGCATTTCCGCATCGGAACGGACCGTGTTCGCATTGCCGCCGACGACAGCGGGCGCAGGCCAACATGCATTAGAAATGGAGAGTCCGATGTTCGAAGGACAAGCGCCGCGCTTCGTGTCTGCGGCGGAGATCACGCGCAACTTCGGAATGTGGCAGGATCGGGCCGGGCAGGGACCGCTCGTGGTGACGCACCACGGCCGGCCGCGCTGCGTGCTGCTTTCAGCGGAGAGCTACCGCGCCATCGCGGAGGGCGGAGCGCTCGACGAAGTTGGCGGCGAGGCCGCGCGGCACGGCATCACCTACGCGCTCCTGGCCGAGCGTATCGACGCAGGGCTGGTCGAGCTTGACGCCGACCTAACGATCACGCGCGCGAACGGTGTCGCAGGGCTGTTGCTGCGCCGCGCGGCCGAGCATCTCGTCGGGCGCGCCATCGCTGAAGCGGCGCCGACGCTCGGCACCGGTTTTCCCGGCGCCCGGATAGGACGCGCCGCGCGCGACGGCGAGGAGGCGCGCTTCGATTGCCTGATGGACGATGGCACGGGCGTCTCGGTGCATGTATTCCCCTGGCCTGGCGGCGCCGCGCTGCTGCTGCGGCGGGCAGGCGCGGCCGAGGCGGCGGAGCGCGCCATGGCGGAGGCGGGCGCGCGCGACGCCGCGCTCGCCGCGCACGGCGGCCTCGGCCAAATGCGGCTGACGGTGCGCGGCACGATCGCCGAGGTCGATTACGCCTTCGCGGCGCTGGCCGGGTTCGAGCGCGCGCGGCTGACGGGGGTGCGCGCAGCCGACCTGATGGCGCTCTCCGCCCGCGTGGCGCTCGCCGACGCGATCGAGCGCGTGCTGTCCGGCGGCGGGCCGGAGGCGCTTGATACGCGGCTGCTGGTCAATGGTGGCGACGAACGCGCGGTCCGCGTCGGGATCGCGCCGGTGCCGGACGGCCTCGCGGTCGGCGGCGCCGCGATAGCGGTGACGCCGGTGTGAGGCGTCGGCCTCCAGCGGGCTAACCGAAGCGATCGCACGCCTCGGCGATGTCGATCCAGACGCGATCGAGGTCGGCATCGTCGATGCAGTACGGCGGCATGACGTAGATGGTGTTGCCCAACGGGCGGACGAGCAGGTCGCGCTCCCGGAAATGGGCGAGCAGGCGCGGGCCGAGTTCGGAGAGGTAGGCGCCCTCCGCCGCGCCGAGTTCGAACGCCGCGATCGTGCCGGCAGTGCGCGGGTTGCGCACGGCGCGGTGACCGGACAGCGCCGCCAGCCGCGCCTCCTGCCGCCGCCCGAGCGAGGCGACACGCTCCAGCACCGGCTCGTCGCGCCAGATGCCCAGGTTCGCCGCGCCTGCCGCGCAGGCGATCGGGTTGGCGGTGTAGCTCGACGAGTGGAAGAACATGCGCGCGCGATCCGCCGACCAGTGCGCCTCGAAGATCGCCTCGCTCGCCATCGTCACCGCCAGCGGCACCGCGCCGCCGGTCAGCCCCTTGGACAGGCAGAGGATGTCGGGCACGATGCCGGCCTGCTCGCACGCCAGCAGCGTGCCGGTGCGGCCCCAGCCGGTCATCACCTCGTCGGCGACGAAGAGGACGCCGTGCGCCTCGCAGATGCGCCGGAGCCCGGCCAGCACCGCGGGCGGGTAGAACAGCATTCCGCCCGCGCCCAGCACCAAGGGCTCGACGATCAGCGCGGCGGGATGCGCGCGGCACGCCGCTTCGCAGGCGTCGAGCGTCGCCTGGCCGTCGCCGGCGGGGAAAGGCAGCGTGCCGACGTCGAAAAGCAGCGGCTCGTAAGCCCGGTTGAACACGCTGCGTGCGCCGACCGACATCGCGCCGATCGTGTCGCCATGATAGCTGTGCTCCATCACCAGGACGCGGTGGCGCGGCTCGCCCCGGTTCGCCCAGAAGCCGAGCGCCATCTTGAGCGCGACCTCGACGGCGGTGGACCCCGAGTCCGAGTAGAAGACGCGGGTGAGCGACGGCGGCATGATTGCGGTCAATCCGCGCGCCAGCGTCTCCGCCGGCTCGTGCGTCCAGCCGGCGAAGATGATCTGGTCGAGGCGGCCCGCCTGCTCGGCGATGGCCGCCATGATGCGCGGATGACGGTGGCAATGCGTCGTCACCCACCAGGACGAGATCGCGTCGATCACGCGCCGGCCGTCGGACGTGTGGAGCGCCGCGCCCTCGCCATGGGTGACGAGCGGGATCGGCTCGCCGAGGCCGTGCTGGGTGAAGGGATGCCAGACGGGCGACGTCATGCGCGGAGGCCCGGGAAGCTGGCGGTGAAGGCGGCGGCGAGCGTCGCAGGATCGAGCGGATCAAGCCTCGGCAGCCGACCGAGGCGCGGCACGCCGCCGATCGCCGCGATCGTCGCCTCATTGTCCTCGTTGACGTCGCCGACGAAGGCGATTCCGGCGATCGCGACGTCCCGCGCACGCAAGGCCTCGATCGACAGCAGCGAGTGGTTGATCGTGCCGAGCGCGGTGCGTGCGACCAGCACCACCGGCAGGCGCCAGCGCGCGAACAGGTCCGCGAACAGCAAGTCGCGCGTCACCGGCACCAGCACGCCGCCTGCGCCCTCGACTACCAGCGGGCGTTCGGCAGGGAGCGTCAGGCGAGCGGGGTCGATGATCACCGCGTCGAGTTCGGCGGCGCGGTGCGGCGACAGCGGATGCGTCAGGCGATAGGCCTCGGGTAGCACGCGCGCGCCCGACAGCCGGGCCACCGCGTCGCCATCGGCGCCATCCTCCAGCCCGGACTGGATCGGCTTCCAGTAGGCGGCGCCCAGCGCGCCCGCGAGGCCGGCGGCGAACACCGTCTTGCCTATCCCGGTGTCGGTGCCCGTGACGACGAAGCCGCTCACCGCGCGTCCGCCAGTGCTCGGGCGAGCCGCGCCACGTCCGCTTCGCTCGCGTTCAGGGTGAGCGAGATGCGCAGCCGCGCCGTGCCCGCCGGCACGGTCGGTGGCCGGATGCCCCGCACGTCGAACCCGGCCGCCTGAAGCGCCGCCGCGATCCGCATCGTCTCGCCGTCTCGGCCGATCACCAGCGGCAGGATCTGCGATCCCGTGGCGCCGACGCCTACCGGAGCGAGCAGCCGCTCGGCGCCGCGGACGAGCGCCCACAACCGCTCCCGCCGCTCCGGCTCGTCGGAGAGGATGCGCAACGCCTCGCGGACGGCCGCCGCGATCAGTGGCGAGGGCGCCGTCGAGAAGATGAAACCGCGCGCGCGATTGACGAGGAAGTCGCGCACCACGCGCGGACCACAGACGAGCGCGCCCTCGACGCCGAGCGCCTTGCTGCAGGTGTGCAGCGTCACGACATCGTCGCGACCCTCCAGCAAATCCGCGAGGCCACGCCCGTCACGCCCGAACACGCCGGTGGCGTGCGCCTCGTCGATCAGCAGCAGCGCCTCGTGTCGCCGCGCGACCTCCGCCAGGTCGGCGAGCCGCGCGAGATCGCCATCCATGCTGTAGAGGCTCTCCACCGCGATCCACGGCGTGCCGGCGCCACCGCGCGCGCGCCAGCCGGCGATCGCGTCGTCGAACGCCTGCGCGTCGTTGTGCGGAGCGCTCACGGTCTCCGCGCGGCCGAGACGCATGCCGTCGTGCGCGCTGGCGTGGATCAGCGCGTCGTGGACGACGAGGTCGCCCCGCTGGGGCAATGTGGCGAGCAGGGCTGCGTTGGCGGCGAAGCCGGATCCGAAGAACAGCGCCGCCTCGGCGCCGAAGAAGGCGGCGGCCTCCGCCTCCAGCGCCTCGTGCTCGCAGGCATTGCCGCGAAGCAGCCGCGATCCGCCCGATCCCGCCGGCACACCGCGTCCAACTGCCTCCGAGATGGCCCGTGCGAGGCGCGGGCTGGCGGCGAGCGCGAGATAGTCGTTGGACGAGAAATCGATGCCACGAGCGGCCGCCAGCGACCGTGCGCGATCGCGCGCGGCGAGCTGGGCGAGATCGGCGGAGTGGGCGGCGAACAACACGTTGCGCGGTTTAGCGTCACGCCCCGCCACGCGCCACCTTCGCGCAGACGCAATCGAACCGCCGGCGCGTCGCAGCGTTCTGCCGGGAATGTCGTCGCGTCCGAGGCTCGTCCTGTCCGCCCTGCTATTCCTCTGCTGGGCGGCGGCGGGAGCGGCGCAGCCCGCAGCCGAACAGTCCGTCGTGGAGCCGCCCTTCACCGCGCTCGTCGACGACGCGGCGCGCTACGCCGCCCGCTACGACGTGCCGCAGGGCGAAGCCGAGGCGAGGCTACGCGCGCAGGCGGCGATCGGCGGCGCCGTCGACGCCATCCGCGCGCGCTTCAGCGATCGCCTCGCCGGGATCGCGCTGGAGCATCGTCCCGCCTTCCGCCTCGTCGTGCTGTTGACGAATGGCGAGCCGGTGCCGGACGAAACGGTGTCGCTCGCCGGTCGCGAGGTGCCTGTCGTCTACCGCACCGACGCGCCCGTCACAGCCGCCGCGATCCGCGCGGCGATCGTAGAGCATCAGGCAGACGTCCGGGCGGCGCTAGACGATCCGCCTGGCCTCGGGATCGACGCGCGCACCGGCGCTATGATCGTCACCGTCAGCCGGCGCGACGTCGAGGCGGCGGGGGCGGACATGCTGCAAAGCCGCTTCTCCGAGCTCACCGGCGTGCCCGTCGAGATCGCCGTACCGGGCCTCGCCGAGGATCTGGCGCTGGTCGGCGGCATCCGGCTCGACGATCCGATCCCAGCCGAGCATCGCCGCATCTCCTGCACGGCGGGTTTCGCCGTCACCGACGGCACGCGCACTGCGCTCGCCACCGCCGCGCACTGTCCCGACATGCTGTTCGCAAACGCCACGCCGCTGCCGATGATCAACGCCTGGGGTGCGGGCACGCAGGACGTGCAGTTCCACTCCAGCCCGCTGCCGCTCGCGCCGGCCTTTCGCGTCGGCACCGGCGACGTGATCCGCCCCGTCACCGGCGTCGGCCTGCGCGCACGCACCGTGGCCGGGCAGTTCGTCTGCCACCAGAGCTTTCGGGACGGCGAGAGCTGCGCCGAGATCGTCTCCACCGGCTTCGCGCCGCCGGGCGATCTGTGCGCCGGTCCCTGTCCCCCGACCTGGGTCGCTGTCGCCGGGCCGGACTGCCTGCATGGCGACAGCGGAGGGCCGGTCTTCGACGGCACCGTCGCGCTCGGCCTCGTGAAGGGCGGCAGCTTCCGCGCGGACGGGCGCTGCAACCTCTATTACTACATGCCGATCGACGCGCTGCCGACGGGCTGGTCGGTGCTGCTGGCGGGCGCGTCATCCGCTCCGTGACGGCGGCGGATCAGGCCTCCCGAGCGGGCAGGATCGTCGCCCGGCAGGGGCCGAAGCCGATCGTGACCGCCCGGTCCGCCCGGGCGCGTGCGGAGAGCAGGACCTCGTCGCCGTCCTCCAGGAAGGAGCGCTCCTCCCCGTTGGAGAGCACGAACGGTCGGGCGCCGCCCCGGCTGATCTCCATCAGGCTGCCATAGCCGTCGTCGCCGGGCGCGGAGATGGTTCCGGTGCCGAGCAGGTCCCCGGGGTTGAGATCGCAGCCGTTGGAGCTGTGGTGCGCGACGATCTGCGCGATCGTCCAGTACATGTTGCTCGCCGGGCCAATGCTCAGCCGCTCGGACGCCAGCCCCGCCTCGCGCATCGCGCGCGTCGCGATCCGCACCTCTAACTCGATGGCGAGAGCGCCTTCGCGCTGGTCGGCGTCGTCCCAGAGATAGGGAAGCGGGCGAGGATCGCCCTCGGGGCGAGGCGGCTGCGCGATCCGGAACGGCGCCAGCGCCTCGGCAGTAACGACCCAGGGCGAGATGGTGGACTGGAAGTTTTTGGCGAGGAAGGGGCCGAGCGGCTGATACTCCCACGCCTGCAGATCGCGCGCGGACCAGTCGTTCAGCAGCGACAGGCCGGCGACGTGATCGCGCGCGCGCCCGATCGGGATCGGCTCGCCGAGCGCGTTGCCCGTGCCGATCCAAACGCCCAGCTCCAGCTCGTAATCGAGGCGGCGGCTTGGCCCGAAGGTCGGCGCGTCGGCGTCGGGCGGCTTGCGCTGGCCGTTGGGCCTCACGACCGGCACGCCCGACGGCCGGATCGAGGAGGCGCGACCGTGATAGCCGATCGGCACATGCTTGTAGTTGGGCAGCAACGGGTTGTCGGGCCGAAACTGGCGGCCGATATTGTTGGCGTGGTGGATACCGACGTAGAAGTCGGTGTAATCGCCGATCGCGAAGGGCAGGTGCAGCGTGCAGCTCGCCGCCCGGTGCAGCAGCGGTGTCACCGCTTCGCGGTGCCCGGGTTCGGAGAGCAACGCGGAGAGGCTATGGCGGAGCGCGAGCCGGACGTCCGCGGGCAACGCGAACAGACGGTTGAGGCTCGCCTCCGCCAGCACGCCCGCCACGTTGTCCGGCAGCAGCCCGGCGGCCGACGCGGCGCGCAGGTCGAGCACGTGATCGCCGATTGCGACGCCGGGACGCCGCTCACCGTCGCCGGCATCGAAGATGCCGAGCGGCAGGTTCTGCACGGGGAAGTTGCCGTGCCCGTCGGCGCCCTTGACCCAGCTCCCGCGGGCGGGATCGTGGGTCTCGTCGATCATCACGGTCATCGCGGCAGGCTCGCCTTCTCGAAGCCGGCCCAGGCGTCGTCATAGTCAAGCTGGGCGAGCGGGGTGTCGATGGCGAAGCGGGTCGGTCGGATCACGCCCCGGCTCTCGAACATGAACGCCATCGTGCCCTCGATCCGGTGCGGCGCGAGCGTGGCCGCTACCGCCTTCTCGTAGCTGGCGCGGTCGGGGCCATGGCCGTTCATGCGGTTGTGGAGCGACGCGCCGCCGGGCAGGAAGCCGCCTTCCTTCGCGTCGTAGGCGCCGGTGATGAGCCCCATGAACTCGCTCATCACGTTGCGGTGGAACCAGGGCGGACGGAACGTATCCTCCGCCACCATCCAGCGCGGCGGGAAGATCACGAAGTCGCAGTTTGCGGTGCCCGGCGTGTCGCTGGGCGAGGTCAGCACCGTGAAGATCGACGGATCGGGATGATCGAAGCTGACCGTGTTGATGGTGTTGAAGCGCGTCAGGTCGTAGCGGTAGGGCGCGAGATTGCCGTGCCATGCGACGACATCGAACGGCGAGTGGTCGAGCGTGGTCGTCCACAGCGCGCTCTCGAACTTCTGGACGATCTCGTGCGGCTCGTCCCGGTCCTCGAACGAGGCAACGGGCGTCTCGAAGTCGCGCGGGTTGGCGAGCCCGTTCGAGCCGATCGGGCCCAGATCCGGCAGGCGGAAGGCCGCACCATAATTCTCGCAGACATAGCCGCGTGCCGGCCCGTCCAAGAGGTCGAGGCGGAAGCGCACGCCGCGCGGCACCACGGCCACCTGGAGCGGCGCTACGTCGAGCACGCCCAATTCGGTGACGATCCGAAGCGCACCCTCCTGCGGCACGATCAGCAGTTCGCCGTCGGCGTCCATGAACGCGCGATCGACCATCGAGGCGGTGGCGGCGTAGAGGTGGATGCCAACGCCGGCACCGGCCGACGTGTCGCCATTTCCGGCGTAACTCACCAGCCCGTCGACGAAATCGGTCGGCTCCGCCGGGATTGGCAGCGGCTCCCACCGCAGGCGGTTGGGGGAGGGGGGCGCCGCGTCGAACGGGGCGGATCGCAGCAGCGGCGCTCCCTCATATGGCCTGAACGCCGGATGCTGCGCCGCCGGCCGCATCCGGTACAACCAAGAGCGCCGGTTCTCGGCGCGCGGAGTGGTGAAGGCGGCGCCCGAGAGCTGCTCGGCATAAAGGCCATAAGGCACTCTCTGTGGCGAGTTTCGTCCGACAGGGAGGGCGCCCGCCACTGCCTCCGTCGCGAAATGGTTACCAAAGCCGGTGAGGTACATACGGTCCCGTCATCCCGGCACCGGCCTGTCCTCGGAGCAGCGGCCGATGCCCTGTCATGCGTCTACTTCCCTGGGGCGAGCCGCCCTCGACGACGATTCGGAGCAAGCCGCGCCCGCTTCGACGCGAACCGGCCTGCTGGTCACCCATACGGCAAGCCCAACCCAGCTTGTTCCCGAGGACATCAACACCAATGCCCGACCGGCCGTGAGTACCCAAAGCTAATCTATGGCACCGCTTCGTAGCGGGCTGGCGCTATGGCGGTCAAAAGGCATCGTCAAGCCCAGTCCCACAATGTTCGGGCCGAGCCCCAGCGGCAGAGGCCCGCACCCGGGCTCATCCACCACTCCGATTTCGGACCGCGGTATGCAGCCGGTGCCTGTGTCGAGCGCTTGGCCGTGATCGGCGCCACGCGGCCAGCCATAACGGGGGTCACTACGGTCATACCCCGGGCCAGAGCTTCTTCCGCATGTTCAAGGTCGCACTCGTCTCCACTGCCGACGGGCAACGCAGGGCGAAGCACGCCAAGCGCCGTTCGGATCCATCGCGGACTGCTAGAACCGGCGCCGGGTGCGCTCGGCCAGCGGGTATTCCACGCCTCGGCAAGCCGAGCGGCAGGAAGGGCTGGCCCGGCGTATCCGCCGAACCGGAGAACGATCAGTCCTATACCGGCATCGGCACCGGATCGAGAACATGTTGCCCGCCTGAAGAACCCACGACGCATCCGCGCCCGCTACGATCGATGCGCCCGCGATTGCTCCTCGGCCATGTGCATCGCCGCCTCTCATCTTCTGGCTACCGCAGTGGGTCAAGCCTAGCTCCGACTTGGGAAGTTTCAGGGGAACACGTCACGCGAGACTAACGGCGGCGCGTTGTTCACCGCGTCTGTTCGCGTTCCCCTCGACAATGTAAGCCGCTTGTGATCGCTATCGCTGAAAGTCATCGGGCCGGGGCAGCCGGTTTAGCTGTAGCCCGCCGCAGACGGGGATGTTCAGACCGGTGACAAAGGACGGTCCCGCCAACCACAGCACCGCGTCGGCGAAATCCTGCGGAAAACCGATGCGGTTCAACGGAATCTCACGCTTGATGACGTTTACGATGCTTTCTTGCGAAAGCATCTCCGCCGTCACGTCCGACAGAATCGGACCTGGAAGAATCGAGTTCACCCTGATCCCGCGATCACCATACTCTACCGCTGCATGGCGCACCAGGTAATCGGCGGCCGCCTTCGAAGCGCCATAGGCGAAATAGCCACTCTGATACATGGTCGAGGCAAGCGACGAGAAGATGATGATCGATCCGTCGGAGCCGATCGCCTCGGCCATACGCTGCACGAAGACGACATTGCCGAAGTAATTCACGTCCATGGCGGCCTGGAGCTGTGCTCGGGTTGCACCCGAAACTGTCGACATATCGACCAGCGCTGCGGCGTTCACCGCGACATCGAGCTTGCCATAGGTCCGCAAGGCCGTGGCGGCGACCTCGGCCACCTGCTCCTCGTTCGAGACGTCGCAGGCAACCGCCGTGCCGCCGATCTCGGCCGCGAGCTGCTCTAGCTTATCGAGCCTGCGGGCCGCGACGACGACCTTCGCGCCAGCGCCGGCCAGCGCCTTCGCCACCGCCCAACCAGTGCCACGCGATCCGGAGCAGCCGACTACGACCGCCACCTTGCCCGTCATGTCCGACATGATGCTCTCCTCCGACGGCCCTGAGCCTAAAGTTCCGTGTTGCTGAACTTGTTCACCTTCGTGGCTACCCGCTTGCGCGGTTACGACAAGGCTGGCGATCCGGCGACCAGCGTGACGGACATGGCGCGCGCCACGACTGAAAAACGCTAAGTTTCACCTTGGCAGGCCCAGCAGCTCGAAGACAGAACCAACGCATCGATACGGGAGCTTCTCCGTCCACTCACCATGGTAGCTTGCCTCCGCCCCGCCATCAAGTCGGACCGAGCGGTCGGCCTCGGTATCGACCATGACGTGGCATCTGCGGCCGAGTATCTTCCTGGCGGCGACGAAACCTCGCGGTCCGCCGCTTTTCGTGGCTTTCACCCGACCGGCTGTCGACTACCGCCGCCAGAGGGCACGTCTCTCGGCCAGGGCGTTCGCGTTCGGCATCCTTGGTTAGGCCAGAGCCGCAGCCAGCGCCATGGCGTCGACCAAGGCGGCAGGTTAGACGGGATCAGCTGCTAGGAAACAGTCGGCACGCAGCACAGAGACGATGCCACTGACGATCTGCCGCACCGGTCGGGCCCGTGGGCGATCGACCGGCCTAGTGGCGGCAGGCTTGATCCGTAGTCTCGGTGACTCTCGGGAACCAGCCGAACCCCGGCCACTCGCCCCTTCCCGTCATGGTCCCTGAGCCGGCGATCTTGTATGGTCACAACGCCATCGGCGAGTAGTCGATGTATCCCTCGGCGCCCTGAGTGTAGAACGTGGACGGGTCGGGCATCGCAAGCGCCGCTGCGGCGGCAGTGCGCTCGACGAGATCCGGGTTCGCGATGTAGGCCGAGCCGAACGCGACGAGGTCGGCGAGGCCGGTCGCTATCGCACGCGCGCCGGTCTTGCGAGTGAAGCCGGCGGAGGCGATGATCGGCCCCTCGAACAGCGCGCGTGCAAGAGCCAGACCGTCGAACGGGTGGCTATAATAATCGTCATGCTCGGCCACGTGCAGATAAGCCATGCCGATCTCGTTCAAGCGTGGCAGGAGATAGCTGAAGGTCGCGACTGGATCGGCGTCTTGGACATCGTGAAAACGGAAGCTCGGCGCGACTTTAAGAGCGACGAACTCCGGCCCGGCCACGCGCGCGACCGCTTCCATCAACTCTATCACCATCCGACAACGTCCCGCCGCATCGCCGCCATAGCGGTCGGTCCGGCGATTAGTGTTCGATGCGAGGAACTGATGCGGGAGATAGCCGCTGGCACCGTGGATCTCGACCCCGTCGAAGCCTGCCGCCACGGCGAATTCGGTCGCGCGACGATAATCCTCGATCGTCGCGACAACCTCGCTGGTTTCGAGCGCGCGCGGCGTGTCGTAGTGACGGCGCGGTCGCGGACAGGAGTAGCTGTATCCACGATAATCCGGATCGGGCAAGACCGCGGAGGGGGCGACGGGCAGGCTTCCGTTTGGGATGGTCTCGCGGAAAGCGACGCGGCCCGCATGCATGAGCTGGACGAAGATGCGACCGCCGGCCGCGTGCACGGCATCGGTGATCCGCCGCCACCCGGCCGCCTGCCCGTCGGTGTAAAGGCCGGGTGTGTAAAAATAGCCTCGCCCCTGCGCTGATGGGTGCGTGCCTTCGGTAATGATAAGGCCCGCGCTCGCTCGCTGAACATAATAGTCGCGCATGAGTGTGGTCGGGATCTCGTCCAGTCCTGCGCGATGACGCGTCATCGGTGCCATGACGATCCGGTTGGGAAGGGTCAGCTTCCCGATGCGCTGCGGCGCCAGCAGGATTTCCGCAACGGACCGTCCTGTCGCTGACCCGTGCGGCTCCGTCGGGAGCGCTCGCTGCGGTTCTTGCACCGTATCTCTCCATTGGTTGACGGGCCGATCGACGAGGCGCTTGCCCCCCGCACGGCGGTCTTCTACCAAGTACCATCTGGAGTACCGCACAGCAATGCACACGCGGCGACACGAGCTGCAAGGAAGGACGGACCGTAGCCGGTTGTTCGCCGAGGTAATTTGGGCCGCGACCCGGTACGTCTGCGAGGTCACGGCTGATCGGGCGCAGCGCTGATGGTGAAACGACCTCCGGACGCCGCAGCCGCGATCCGCGCCGAGTGGCGCGAGCATTGGCGCGTCGGCGTGTCGGTAATGTTCGCTGCAGGCTTCGGCTACACCGTCTGGCCGTCGGTCTCCAGCATGTTCGTGGAACCCTTGCAGCGCAGCTTTGGCTGGTCCCGGGGTCAGATTGCCTTTACCTATTACGGAACGATCCTGGCATCGCTGCTCGCGCCCGGTCTCGGTATGTTGATCGATCGCGTCGGCGCGCGCCTGGTGCTGCTCGTAGCGTTGGCGGTCGTGGCGATATGCTATGGCCTGCTCGCGGCTCTCCCTGCCGGGCTCTGGACGTACTACGCGGTGTCGGCTGTTGCGGGTCTCGCCGGGATGGGCACGTCCGGCATCTCGACGACCCGAATTGTCAACGGGACGTTCAGCAACACGCGAGGCTTCGCGCTCGCCGCCACCCGCGCGGGGCTGGCGATATCGGCGGCGCTGTTGCCGCCGCTTCTGTTCGCCGTCATTAATCTGTGGAGCTTCCGCGCGGGCTTCGCGACGCTCGGCCTGCTCGTCGTCCTCATGCCGTTGCCGCTCGGATGGCTATGGTTCCCACGGCGCGAGGTGGACGCGTCGCCACGCCTGATGGGGTCGCCCGGCCCGTTCTCATCCAGTCGCCTGCTGATCACCGACCGGCGCGTGCTCTGCCTCTGCCTGGCAGCGGCGTTCAACTACGCGCCCGTGTTCGCCATTCTGTCGCAGCTCAAGCCGCTGGGCGCGGCAAAGGCGCTGACCGAGGGGACGGCGGTGCTGGCGGTGAGCATAGCCGGCCTCGCTTCCTTCGGCGGCGCGATCGTCAGCGGTCTGTTGGTCGATCGCTTGTGGGCGCCGGGCGTCGCCTTCGGAGTGAACATCCTCGGCGCGCTAGGCTGCTTGCTGTTGACGAGTCACGCGCCGGGTCCTCTCGTCTTCGTGGTAGGCATCGCCCTGATCGGCTTCGGGCAGGGAGCGGAAATCGATATTGTCGCCTACATCATCGCGCGCTGGCACGGGATGGCGAGCTACGGCTTCCTTTTTGGACTGACGGCGCTCACCATCGCCCTGATCGGCTCGATCGGCGCCATGCTGATCGCCATCGGTTACGACACCTACGGTAACTACCAGCTCGCGCTGGTGATATGCTCGGGAAGCTTCTGCCTGGCCGCGCTACTCTACCTGTCCCTCGGCCGTCCCCCCCTCGGGGTAGACCTCACGAGGTCGGCGACGCTGCCGAAGAGCGGCGCGCTGTAACGCCTGGCGGCGGCGATCATCAGCCGGGTCGATCGATCGATCGAGGAGGCGGCCAAGGCCGTGGCTTGTCCTCTCGATGCGAAGATCGAGACGACGCGACGTCGTTCTTCAGCGCAACGCGCGATTTCCAATCAGGTCAAGCTCATGAGGATGCATGCGGGCACCTCATCGATCCCGGGCAGGCGCCCGATCGCGGCAGCCAGCTCAAGCTCGGCCGATCACCGCCGCCGCAACGAGAGCATGCGGACGGCCTTCCTCACCTCGAATTGGCCCGCAGCGACGCGAAACCGAGTTTAGCGGCGCACGATCACGCGCACCACCATTGAGGATTGATCCGGAAGGACGGCTCGACATTGCTGCCCCACGCCTCGTCTTCCCCCGAGCATGGCGCCGTGCCTGCGTTCGGGTTGGAGCCTGTCTCGCGTTGCCGATCGGGTTGCGGCGGGTCGCCGGTGTGTTTAGCTTCGATCGAGGCGCAGTTGGGATCCGAGCTGAGAAGCCGGTGAATTGGCCGCCGGTGCCCTGGCGCGTGTCATTCATCACTGTTAGCCGAGCTGGAGCAGGACGCATGACAGACCGGAACTGGGGCGCCGCCGCCCCACTTGACTCGATCCGCGGTGAGATCGCCATCACGGGCGTTGGCGAGTCCGCGCACTCGGGCCCCTCGGGGCGCAAGGCGCTTGACATGGCAGCGGAGGCGATTGGGCGCGCGCTCGACGACGCCGGGCTGCGGCCGCAGGACGTTGACGGGCTCATAGTCGCCGGATCGATCGACGACCAGTTCACGCCCGCCCTCTTTCGCGAGTACTTCGGGACGCGTGCCGAGCTGTGGTTCTCGCCTGATGGCGGTGCCGCCTCACGCCTCGGAACCGCGCCCCACGCCGCTGCTCAGGCGGTCCGGCGCGGCGAGGCTAGCGTGATCGTCAACGTGTTCGGGATAGATTGGGCGACGAAGGCGCGCGCCCAGACCGCGAACCCCGGTGACGTCCATCTATTGGATCCGATGAAGGCCGACTTTGAGGCGCCGTTCGGCTTTTATCCCCAGCCCGTCTACTTCGCGACGATGGCCCAGCGCCACGCCTATGAATTCGGAACGACCGATGCCCAGCGCGGCGCCTTCGCTGCGACCCAGCGGCGCCACGCAAACGGTCACCCCGACGCGGTAATGCGCGAACGGCCACTCAGCGTGGAGAGCTTCCTGGCGGGACCGTACCTAATCGATCCGTTGCGCAAGGAGGATTGCTGCCTGATTTCAGACGGCGCCGGAGCGTTCCTGATGACCTCGGCCGCGCGGGCGCGCGATTTGCCGCGGCGGCCCGTGATCGTGGAGGGTGTTGGCCGCGGCATCGCCCACTCGGGCAGCCATATCGCGCAGCAGCGCAGATTCCTGGATACGCCGCACGTCTTTGGGGCTGCTGGTGCCTTCGAAATGGCAGGCCTGACGCCGGCCGACGTCGACGTGCTCGCCGCCTACGATTGTTCGAGCATCACCGCGATGATGCAGATCGAGGATATGGGCTTCTGCCCCAAGGGCGAGATCGGGGCCTTTGCCGAGGAGGGGCGGCTGGCGTTCGATCGCCCGCGCCGGCAGGGCGGACTGCCCTTCAACACTCATGGCGGGATGATGTCGCACTCCTACGTGCTCGGCATCGCCCACGTTATCGAATTGGTGCGGCAATTGCGCGGCGAGGCCGCCAATCAGGTCGAGCACGCGGAGATCGGCGTCTACGGAGGCTATGCTATGTTGGAAACTTCGACGCTCGTGCTTCGCGCCGGCGAGAGGCCGGGCGCGTGAGCGGCGCGGTTGCCGGTAATCCGGGGATGTCGGCGTCGCCAGTACCGCGTCCCGATCCCGAGCGTACGGCGCCATTCTGGCGTGCGGCCGCGCGGGAGCGGCTTGAATTCCCACGCTGTCAAGAATGTGGTCACTTTAACTGGTACCCTGTCCCCGCCTGCGCGGAGTGCGGGGGTGAGGCCCATGTTTGGACCGAGATCTACGCCGCTCCACGCATTTTCTCATGGGCGTATGCACGACGCGCGCTTGATCCGCGCCTAGCCTCACTTGCTCCCTACGCCACCGTCCTGGTCGAGTTCGACGATGCGCCTGGCATCCGGTTGGTCACTCGGCTGGCCGAGGGCGAGCCCGACCTGCTCGAGATCGGGCGATCAGGCCGTATTATCTTCCGCGATCTCGGCCATCCTGCGATCGCGACGGGGATCGTCGCGCCCTTGCTCGCCCTTCCCTGACCACGGCTCGTCAGTGGTAGAAGGCCACGATCCGCGTTTCGATGCTCTTACGTATCGCGTCGGGGCCGGCCAGCGGGTTGACGAACGACGTATGCGGCAATCGGAGCGGCCGATCGGGATCGGTGTCGAACCCTTTGAAGATCAGCTTCTCGTTTACGGTCATGTTGCTGAAATAGTACCATTTATGAGACGGCTTGGGGTAATAGACCACGGTTTCCGAACGCACGACATCACGGCCCGGCGCCTTCAACCGGATCTGGACGACGTCCTCGTCTTCCCGCGCTACCGACCGTGCGTCGCATATCGCGAGAGGCTGGTCCTGGGGCGGCTCGGACCAGACCTGCCAGACGTTGTAGATCGCCCAACGGGAATACTTGTCCGGTACGCCGCCGCTCATGTCACGGGCGGTTATCGCCGAAACCGGGGTGAAATCCGCATGAACGAAACGGGCCGGGTTGTGATCGGTGGTTACGGTATAATCCTCCGGCCGCGAGCGGCCGAAGCGCACATTGCTGCCTAGGCCGGCCGCGGTAAACGCCCCGGTGAGCTCGCAAATGAGCGCTGCCGCCTCACGCGGATAGATGTCCTCGGTCTGCGATCGGTCGAGGAAGTCGGTAATACCGCAGCGATGCGGGATCAGTGCGAAGCCCTCGCGATCCAGGCTGAAGTCGCCGCTGTTCTTCCTGCCGTCGGTAAGGCGCACCTCGACCGGCGCGGTACGCATCGTCGTTTCCTCGCCCGTAAGCGGATCGTACATCATCGTAAGCGAAGGATCATCCGTCGCCGGCGTACGGAGATAGCTTAAGGTGGCAGTAACATCGCCACTGGGCAGTTCGGTCGTCAAAGCCATGTCTCCTAACCCCTACAACGTCCTCGAGTGCAGCCACCATACCTTGACCGGGCGCGAATCGCTTACCCTCCGCAGCATCGTATCAGCTTCCCCCAGGCTTTAAAAACATCCTACTCGGTAGCTGTTCCCCGTGTCGGATGTTAACGTCAGCCGCGACTCACTGGAAGCCGGCGGCGACGTTCGTCTCGGGCTGATTGCCGGGCACGTTTGTGGAGAGGCCGATGTTCGATGTTCTGATCCGGAACGGCATGATCGTCGACGGCACCGGTGCACCCGGCCGCCGGGGGAGCGTGGCGGTGAGTGACGGCCGTATCGTCGGCGTCGGCGCCGTTGACGGTCCGGCTGCGGAGACGATCGACGCCAAGGGTGGGCTGATCACGCCCGGTTTCATCGACATCCACACCCACTACGACGGACAGTTCTTGTGGGATGATCGGCTCGAGCCGAGCTTCTCGAACGGCGTAACGACGGCGGTCGGCGGCAATTGCGGAGTGGGCTTCGCGCCGGTCCGACAGGGCGACCGGACCAAGCTGATCGAGCTGATGGAAGGCGTGGAGGACATCCCCGGCATCGTGCTCGACGAGGGCCTCGACTGGGATTGGGAGAGTTTTCCCGACTATCTCGATCGCCTCGGCGCACGCGCTTACACGATGGATGTCGCGACGCAGATTGGCCACGCGCCGCTCCGCGTCTATGCGATGGGCGAACGCGCTCTGGCCCATGAGAAGGCGACCGACGAAGACATAGCGCGGATGGCGGAACTGACGCGGGAGGCCATGAACGCTGGCGCGGTCGGCGTCTCGGGCTCGCGCATCCTAGAGCATCGCTCGAGCAAAGGGGACCATGTGTTCGGAACCTTTGCAGAAGATCGCGAAGTGCTGGCGCTAGCGCGGGCGATGGGCGAGACCGGGAAGGGCGTGTTCCAGATCGTGCCGCTGGGCGAGTCCGGCGATGCCGGCGGCACGCCGGCGAGCCAGGAGGAGCGTCGCCGGGAGCATGCGCGCTTCGAGGATATCGCCCGCGTTTCCGGACGGCCGGTTACCTATCTGCTCCACCAGTTCGCACATGACCGCGAGGATTGGCATCGCATGATCGCCGCGACCGAACGCGCGCGGGAAGAGGGGCTCGACATCCAGCCGCAGGTCGCGGCCCGTGGCGTCGGCATCCTGCTGCCGCTGGAAGGCTATCACATATTTCGCTGCCGGCCCTCCTATCTTGAGATCGCCCACCTTCCCCGGGCCGAGCGTGCGGCGGCGATGCGTGAGCCGGCACGTCGTGCGGCCATCTTGTCCGAGCCGAACGTCTGTGCGGCGGAGGATCCGGCCTCGCGGAGCCAGTACGAGAATGCCGCCCAGCTTTCTGCGGGATCGGCCACGCCCGAGCGCCTTCTCGCGCTGGCTGAACATTACACCAAGGTGCTGCACGAGTTCTACATTATGCGTGCACCGGGCGATTACGAGCCGCAGGACTCGGCAAGGTTGACGACCGTCGCCGCGGAGGCGGGCAAGACGCTGGAGGAAGCCGCCTATGACCTCTATGCCGAGGGCGACGGCAGCAACCTACTTGTCAACTTCATCCTGAACTATGCCGACGGCAACCTTGATGCGGTCGGCGAGATGCTGGCCCATCCCCTGACCGTGAGCGGGCTCGGCGACGGTGGCGCGCATCTTCAGATGATCTGCGACGCTTCGATGACGACATACCACCTCGCTTACTGGGCACGCGATCGCGGGCGGGGGACGCTGCCGCTCGAACTCATGGTCCACAAGATCACCGGAAAGCCGGCTGAACTCTACGGCTTCGGCGATCGCGGGATTATCGAGGTCGGCCGGCGCGCTGATCTCAACGTGATCGACTTCGATCGGCTTGGTAACGGCTTGCCGTATATGGCGTTCGATCTTCCGCACGGAAGCGCCCGCCTGCTGCAACAATCACGTGGCTACATCGCGACGTTGGTGAACGGTGTCGTCACGCGCCGCGACGATCAGGAAACGGGCGCGCGGCCTGGCAGGCTCCACCGGCTGAACTAGGCTGTGAACATAACAGGGAAGCGGGGTTGTGCGGCGGGGCTAAGGTCTGCGCCTGACTATCACGCAGACGCTGCCCAAGACCCTGAGGCGCGGTCAGCACTACCTTCTGGTGCCTCTCGCGAGGTGTCCGTCCCCCCCCCCGCCACGTCAGCGGTATAGAACCCATACTCTCAACTTTGAACGGCATGGGCTTTCCTTCAGGCTACTATGTGCCTTCGGGCACGTGCGCCGCCGCCAGCCGTGAAGGGTCGGCGGTCCAGCTCTTTGGCAGATACAGTGCCCGGTCGACGAAGGCATGGCCCTTTACCGAGGCATAGGCGGCGAACACGCCGATCTGGCGGTTGGTCACCTTGCCGGCCGACCCCGTGTACTGGCGCGCCACGCCACACGACGCCTTGCCTTGCTTCAGGAATCCAGTCTCATCGATGACCAGCACCGCGTCATCGGTGCCGAGATGGTCGATGGCATAGTCGCGCGCAATATCGCGCAGCGCTTCCGCATCCCACCGCCCGCGCCCCAGGATCGCCTGTTGCCGCCATGGCCCGGCGTCGCCAGCCGCCTCCGCGCGCATCCATCCGGTCTTGCGACGTTCGTCGCCCAGCAACCCGTCGAGGAAGCTTTTCGCCGATGCCGCAATGCGCTCCTGGCTGAACAAGGGCCGCATCCGCGTCTTCACCTCGCGCAATGATGACGCCCATAGCTCCAGCGTCGTCTCAATCGATGCTTCCGTCACCACGACCTCCTCGCCATGGTGGCCCATTGATTCAAAACAGGATCAAAAACGCAAACTGTAATGCTAGATGAGCGGCTCGCGACGATTATTGCTGGACCTTCGTGGAAGCTCGGAGGCCTTGCGGCGCAAGATCCCACAGACTTTTCGTCTTAGTATCGTGCTAGCTTCCGCGGAAGCTTCTGAAGCCGTGCGGAGCTCCTCCAGCCGATGACGATCACCATGAACCGACGTGGGGTGCTCCGGAGCGGCGCAGATATGCTAGTCGGCGTCGGTGCCTGCGGCGTGGGATCTGCCGAAAACGGCCGCGCTTCAGCCGGAGCTCTTAAGCAAGGCTACGGCCGGCTCTGTTCCGAGCTGGCGGACGCTTGGTGGGACATGGGCAGCAACACCTCGGACGCGCTGCCTGGCATCCGATCGACAGACGGGACGGGTGGCTGGAACACGGGTCGGCCGAACTTCAACGATCGCCCGTCGCGCGTGGCAAACGCGTGTGGCGAAAGCTTTTAGCAGGAGGCTCAATTTCTCCACTTCCTGTCGAACGATCGCAAGCTTCGCAACGTCGGAGGACTGGCGGGCCATCTGTACGCCAAGTAGCCGACGGCGCGCATCGTCGCGCAGCCGCGCGACGAACTGGTGAAGGATATCGCGCGCGAGCAGATGAGCGGGCTTCTACAGATCATCGCGACGTAGCAGCACGTCGCGGGAGCCCGTCACCGACGTAAGTGGAGCGGTACGCATGTGGACGAAGCTGCCTCCACCGTGGACTTGGTACGCGGAGCGGTTTGTAGCGGCTATCAGGCCGAACCAAGACTTTGATTATGTCCTGCTCGCCAGTGGACGGTCGACACCATGCGGCGTCCATCGCGGCGTGCGAGTTGAACCACCACGTCGATGACGGATCGGAGGTAATCGAGTACGTCGGCGCGCGATAGATGTCGGTGAAACTGGAGACATCAAAGCGCGAGCTGTTCGATCGCGCGGTCGGGCGTATCGGCATGGATGGTCGTCAGCGAGCCCGGGTGGCTGGTGTTGACGGCTCGAAGAACGTGAAGGCTTCAGGCCCGCGAATGTCGCCGAGGATGATGCGGTCCGGGCGCATGCGCAGCGAGGCGGCGAGAAGATCGTCGGCGGTGACTTTCGGTTCGCCAAGCTCGCCGCGTACCGCGAGCATGCCGACGGCGTTTGCGTGGCGCAGCACGAGTTCGGGCGTGTCCTCGATCAAGAGCAGCCGCTCGGAAGGTGGGATCCCACGCAGCAACGCGTTGACGAGGGTCGTCTTGCCGGTCGACATGCCGAGGCCGCGCGCTTCGAGGACGGTGGCGACGAGCGCCTCTTCGCCAAGCGTGCCGTCGCGCACGGGCGCGACGCGGATACAGTCGGTGAGTTGGCGGCGGCCCTCGCGGGTGGGGTCGAGCACCAGCGTCACGGCGCGTTCCTCGCGCGACAGCACGGCGAAGTCGCGGGCGAGGACGGCTCGGCGGGGGGCGTGTCGGGCTGCTCGACGACTCGGCCGCCGCCGGCATCGAGCGCGGCGAAGGCCTTCCCGGCGTCGCCGGCGAGCATGTGCTCGACCGCCTCGCGGGTGTGAACGTCGCCATGCCGGCGTCCTGGAGCTGGCCGAAGGCGCGTCCCGCCTCGACTGATCCGAGCTGGGCGACGTCGCCGACGAGGACGAGCCGCGTCCCGCGTCGGCCGCGCGGGCGACGAGCGCGTCCATGTCGCGGGCGCCGGCCATGCTGGCCTCGTCGACCATCCAGACCTCGCGGCCGTGCTCGATGTCGTCACCGAGGCCGGCGAGCATCTTGGCGACGGTCATCGGCTTGGCGCCGATCGCGCGGCCGAGCACGGCGGCGGCGGTGGCGGTCGGCGCCAGTGGGCGGACGGCGAGTCCCCGGTCGCGCGCGGCTTCGGCGAGGGTGGCGAGCACGGCGGTGGTCTTGGCGGTGCCGGCGCGGCCCTGGACGCCGGTGACTCTGGCGGCGAGCAGGAGGAGGCCGCGCGTGGCGTCGCGCTGGCCTTGGGTCCAGGCGTGGCCATGCTCGGCCGATCGCAGTTCGGCCGCGGCGACGGTTCGGGCGGCCTTCAGCCTGTCGGCGAGCGGGGCGAAGCGGGAGCGGCCCTCGCGCTCGCCGGCGAGCATCCGTTGCTCGGTGGCGACGCCCTCGCGCGTGGCGAAGCCGATTGCTCCCTTCGCGGCACCGGGCACGTCGCGCGCCACGATGTCGCCGCGCTTCTCGGCGCGGGCGACGGCGGCGAGGGTGTCAATATGGGAGACGCGGCCGTGCGCGGCGTCGCCGGCGGCGCGCCCCAGGACGGCGGCCGGGAACACCG
Organism: Sphingomonas sp.; assembly: GCF_965200105.1. Lineage (GTDB taxonomy): Bacteria > Pseudomonadota > Alphaproteobacteria > Sphingomonadales > Sphingomonadaceae > Solisphingomonas. Next base: position 453,319 of record NZ_CBDATN010000002.1, on the reverse strand, counting down.
CGTCACACTCGGATACATGCTCGGCGGCGGCGTCGACGGCCTGGTCCGCCATGAACCGGCGCTCGCGCGGCGTCGGGACCGGGAGCCCGGCGGCGCGGGCCTCGGCCTCGGCGACGAGCGCGCGGCGGACGTCCTCCCCGAAGCCGAGCCGGGCGGCCCGGTCGCGCCACGCGGCGACGAGCGCGCGCTGGTCGACGGCCTCCATCGGGGCGCGGGTGTCGAGCGCGACGATGGCCTTCTCGGCGGCGGACGCGGTGGCGCGGGACCGGCCGCGCGCCTCCAGCCGGCCTCGATGTCGGCCGAGCGGGCGGAGAAGGCGTCGCGCACCGCCTGCGGCACGACGTCCAGCTCGAAGGTCGAGTTGGGGGGAGATGGTGACGGCGTAGCCGAGCCGCACTGCGTCGGCGGCGAACGCCTGGTGGTAGACGGCGCCGATGTCCTTCTGGTGGCGGAACAGCGGGCGGCTCTCCAGCGAGCGCCAGGTGCCGTCCGCGCCTTGGATGGCGTTGAGGACGACGGCGTGGGTGTGGGCTTGGGGTGCCGGCTGCTGCCTTCTGGCGGCGCGGAAGCTCTCCAGGTTGGCTATCACCCGATCGGCGGGGGCGCTTTGAGCAAGCGCCCTGAGCACCGGGCAGCATCGCCGTTTCTGTCACGCCATGTTACGGAGCGCTATGACGGGAATGGCGACCGGAAACATCGCGCTCGATACTCGCGCTTCTGGCGAGTGCAATATCTGCGGCTCGCTTACGCTCTTGAAGCAGCGCAGGCAGGCGATCTGCGTCTGCTGTCGATCTGACGCACGCACGCGATTGATGTGGCTTCTGCTGACGAGTCGCGACCTGCTCCGGCGTGGGATGCGCGTGCTTCACTTGGCACCAGAATGCGCAATCGCCGGGCGCCTCGCGGCTCTCGTCGGAGACGGCTATGAGCCAGCTGACATCAATCCAGCCGGTTTTCCAGATGTTCCCGGCATTCGTAAGCTCGATCTAACAGTCAATGCGTCCGCACTGCCTTCGGGGCATTACAATGTCATCATCCACTCGCACGTCATGGAGCACGTCCGCTGCAACGTTACAGCGGTTCTCTACCACCTGCATCGCGCACTTACACCTAACGGGAAACAGGTTTGCTCAATTCCAATAAGTCGCGACGGTAACTATGCCGAAGACCTGTCGTCAATGATCGAGGCTGATGAGGCAGTCCGCTTCGGTCAATCCGATCATGTCCGTCGCTTCGCTGCCTCTGACATTCAACTTACGCTTGGCATGACTTTCCGGCTGCCTCGAGAATACAATCTATACGATGAATTTAGCCCGCAAATTTTGGACCGGTTTGGTATTCACGGTGCAATGCGCACTGGCTGGTCGCCTAGCAGCGTCCTTGTGCTAGGTAAAGACGACCTTTTGCTCACGACGTGACACTGAGCAGCCCCCATTGGGTGGTCCGGGGTGAGTATTAGTCAAGATCACCGACTCATAAAGCGCCCAGATTTGAGCGGCGGCGAATTTGAAGGGCGAGGTAGTTGCCGCTGTCTTCTCGAAGCGGGTGGCGACGGCTCGGAAGTGCCTGAGCTTGTCGAAGAGGCGCTCGACGAGGTTGCGGTAGCGGTAGAGGAAGGGGCTCGAAGGCGGGTCGGCAATTGCGGCCCGGCATGGGCTTGATGTTCGCCCATGCGCCGCACGCAGCCATCTCGGTACGGAGCGCGTCGCTATCGTAGACGCGGTCGGCGAGCAGGATGTCGCCCTCGACCGAGGTGCGCGTCGACACGCTGCCCGTCTGGCTGGCACTGCCCTGCCTGCTCGCTCACTGCCCCGAACGCTGGCCGCTGACGATGTTCTGGGACGCGGCCGCGCAAGAGAATGACATCGGCCGTGCGCAGGGCTGCACCGCCATTTTCAACGGCATCGTGCGGCAGCTGCGTCTGGCTAGGCGACATCCCGTATGATCTCACGGCGGCAGACCTGAGCGCGCAGCTCACGCGTTTACTTTGAGGGAGACGTGGCGCGCGGCGCGGAGGGCCTGTCGATGGCCGGGCGAACCTGGCAGGCCGTGCTGATCGAAGAAGTCCAAGCGGAAACGCCATGTGGCAGATAGCTTTGCCGTGTCAGCCGGTATGGTCGCCTCAGTCGCACCGGGCCGATCATCCGGTGGAGCGCGATCGGTGTCGATCCTGCGCCCGAGCAACGCCGTCTTGGCGGTCGTGAACTCCTCACTGGTAAGCGCACCTGACTCCTTGAGCCGCGCTAGCTGCACTAACCGCGCGATCTTCGTCTGATCCATCGTTCGATCTCCGTGGGGCGGGGAGGAGCAGCGCGGTCACTCGGGCGTGCCGCGTGTGCTCCCGTTCAGCGCTGAAGGTTGGCCAAAAGCGCAGCCTTCTGCTGATCGAACTCGGCTTCGGTGAGCACGCCTTGAGCGCGGAGCTGCGCCACACGCTCGATCATGGCGAACGGATCGTCAATCGGTGTGTCGGTCGGCCGGCGGGCGAGCGGTGCCAGGAGCTTCTTGGTGAGGTCGGTGGCGGCAGCCGTGAACTTGGGAATGTCGGCGCACTATGATGGTCCCGACCACGCGCGGCGAATGGTGGCGCTGTTGATCGATGGCCTACGCTTCGGTGCGAAGCGGTGAGCTGTCCAACGAAGGGACGTTCGTCACGAGCCTAGGCAGAGCCACCTCGCCCAAGCGGCCTTGTGTAGGGTTTCTGTTCCGTTGATACTCAGACCCAGATGTTGGTAGAGTGCTTCCAGGCGCGTTTCCGGTTAGCGCCCGCTACTCCGACTTAGCGCCCGCTTACTCCGACGGCGCGGGAACGGCGAAGGCATTCAGGATCGTGCAAGTTCCCCCATAAGCAGCCGCCAGAAAAGCCAGAGCGATCAAGCCCTCACGCCCGAACGCCGCTTCCGCGCTGGCATAGGCGGCATCGCTGACGGCCCGGTCGCGCGTCAACTCAAGCGTGAACCGCTGCGCCGCACGCTCGTCATCGGCTAACCCGTCGTGCGGCTCACCTGTGGCGAGCGCGGCTATAATCTCGGGCGTGAACCCGACGCCTGCCGCGACCGTACGATGGGCGTAAAGCTCGTAGGCCGATCGACAAACAGCGTCGACTGAGAGGATTACCACCTCGCGCACCTGTTTCGACAGCGGAGTTGCCTGCTCCTCCGCTTCGTGGAAGTCGATGAACCCGCCGCCGATGGTCGGCGCGTAGAGCAAAGCGTTGAACGGGCCGATCAGCTCGCCCGCCTCGGTCCGGCTCGTAAACGGCGACGCGCTGCCCAGCCGCCCCCCGGCAAGCCGGTCGTAGAGTGCTCGCGCTTCGGGTCCGAGGCTTGCGGGAGGTAGCAGCGGCAGGCGGCCGCCCAGCCCGGGAGCGTCCATCAGCCTTGCCCCTTCATGCGCGTGTCGAACCCCGTCTTGGGATCTACCGTGCGGCCGTAGGCCCACCAGTTCTCCCAAGGAACTTCGGTAATCGCCATGAGCAGGTCCTCGCGGCGGAGGCCCGAGCGTTTCGTCACCTCGTCCGCAACCGCCTCGAAGAAGCGCTCCTTCATTTCCTTGGGCCGCGTGTTGAAGAAGAAGTGGATGAACATCATGTCCTCGCTGCGAGGCACGCCAAAATAGTTGCGATCGTAGATCATGTTACCCGGCTTGTGTTCGTTGAAGAACTGGTCCCAGGTGTCCTCCGGCACGCCGAGCACGTCCATCATCGCGGTGTGGATGCCGGCCGACACGGCCTTCTTGTATGCCGCGTCCCTTCCCTCGTGCATCTGAATATATACCATGGGCATAGCCGAAACTCCTTCATTGGGCAGCGATGGAGCCGAGCTAGGCCGTCCGCGTTGACCCAGGAAGAGCCGGTCTTGTCCTAGTATAGACCTATACCAGTCAGGAGCATGCATGGGCGGCAACAAGCCATTGGGCGATTTCCTGCGGTCCCGCCGTCACCGGCTCGATCCCGTCGTGCTAGGTCTTGCCGGCACACGGCGGCGTCGCACGCCTGGGCTTCGGCGCGAGGAGGTCGCTGACCGAGCCGGGATCAGCAGCGAATGGTACGTCAAGCTCGAGCAAGGGCGCCAGGTATCGGCATCGGCCGCGACGATGGCGGCGCTTGCGCGAGCGCTCGTCCTCGACGCCACCGAAACGGCTCACCTGCACAAGCTGGCTACGTGGAGTTCCGCCGGGGCGTTCGCCCGCGAGACCGTGCCGGAGATCGTCGCCACCATCGTCAGGAGCTTGCCCGAGCCTGCCTATGTCACCGGGCTGCGCTGGGACGTGCTGGCGTGGAACGCCGCAGCCGACGAGCTGTTCGGGTTTACGTCCATGAGCGAGGGCGAGCGTAACATTCTTCGTTACATGCTGACGACGTCCCATGCCCGGGCGCTGTTCGGCAACGATTGGGCCCGAGAGGCAGAGCGGATGGTCGCCCTGTTCCGCGCAACCTACGATCAGCGTGCGGGCGATCCGGCGTTCGAGGAACTGGTGTCGGCCCTGAGCGCGGCATCCGACACGTTCCACGGCTGGTGGTGCTCTCACCGGGTCACCTCTTCATCGGCTGGCAGCAAGACGCTGCACACCACCGACCGGAAGGAGGCGATGTACCTCTATGCCAGCTTCCAGGCGAATGACGATCCTGCACTAAAACTGGCTCTTTACACCCGTCGACACGCTGGCCGACTTGGGACGCCAAGCTGACGGTTGCTTCCGCGATACTATCGTATTCGGGAGCACGTGCCCGAGGCCGGCACCCCATGGCACGCCCGTGCCCGTTACCGACCTGAACGGATGACCGAAGCTGGGGAGCCGAAAACAACCCGCTAGGGGCCGACTATGCGTCCTCTAGGCAGTAAGCTAAATTCAGAGCCGCGGGTCAGATTTGGGAGGGAGCGGACAGTTCGTGGCGAACGGCAAGGGGTTGCGCCGTCCTCAAGTTGTCGACAATCTGATGTTGTCACAAGCAGAGGGGGGTGGTTGACGATGCGAACGGGCCTCGTGAGTCTGGTAGTCACCGCTGCGGGGTTGTTGGCCTGATGGCGACAGGTCAGGCAACTACGCGGGCATGCACACTGGTCGAGGAACCAGGGCCGGCCTGCCTGATCGCTCGGCAACGAGTATCTCGGCTGCCGGGAGGCAAGGTTTACTGCCACATAGACCGCTTCTCATCTGCCGATCTCGCCAGAAAAAAGCAGGTCTGCCCAGGAGCACGGTGGTCGAGGCACTCAAGGCAAGGTGGCTTTTTACGGTTTCTGGTGCGAGCTGGCGGGCCGAAGGCGGTAAGCGCGTTGCGGAGATCGGCCCGCTCCCCGTCCCACCCGCAGCGAGTTACCAGGCCGAGTATCTCCGATCCGTCTTCGCTCCAAGCGCAACAGCGCCGTTGCACGGCTATTCCGGGCCGGGAGCTTTTTACGCCGTTGATGGCGACACTTGTCTGGAGACGCCTGGCGGCGCGCAGATCGGCCGCGGGCCGGGCAACAGCCAGTGGTGAAAGCCGGTCCTCCTATGCTGCAATGGCGATCGGCAAAGTGCCGCGGCGAGGCTTTGCCCTGATCCTGCAAGATGCCGGCGCGCCGTCTACGATCCTGACGCAAGCCTGGCGGCCGACCGGATTGTGCGCTCGGCAGCTCTCGGCGGATCAGACACAAGCGGCTGCACCGATGTGATTAACGGAGAAGAGTGAACGAATGGAGCGCCGATCAGTCTTGGCCTTGCCGATCGCGGCGTTAGTTGGCGCCACGGCAGCACGCGCTTCCAGCGCTGCGCTCTCTCGCGTAAACGCAGATCGTCTACAGGCAGATCCAGCCGCCCGGACGAAGTTGCCGATCGCGGTCGTAAGTTCCGGCGATGACAGGGAGGGACGAAAGCATCAGATCGGCGTTAGCGCTACAACTTACAAAGTGGTCACTAGCGACACCAGGGGGGATCTGTTTGTTATCGAACAGGCCAACCAGCGTCGTGGTGGGCCTCCGCTGCACGTTCATCAGGGCGAGGATGAACTCTTCTATGTCTTGGAGGGCGAGTACCTGGTCCAAGTAGGCGACAAGCGGTTCTCCCTCAACACAGGGGATTGCGTGCTGGGTCCTCGTGGCGTGCCGCACGCCTGGGCCTATGCAGGGTCTACCATAGGCCGTCTGCTCTTAAGTTACGCTCCCGCCGGCAAAATGGAGGCCTTCTTCAATGCGTGGGAGCAGCTCGGCTTTACCCCAGGCGGCTATTCCAAGGAGAAGGACGCAGCCTTGTTGCGGTTTTATGGTATGGAGCGTATTGGTCCGCCGATCCAGCTTTGAGCGCGCTTACTGCGATAGCGACGATCCACCGCTGTGGCGGTGAGACCTTCATGAACAAGCGATCGCTGTTGGGAAGCCGAACACTTTTTGCCAGTGGCCAGGTATGGGTCTGGCCCGGCACACCAAAGCGCTCCATTCCGCGGCGACGTTGACGGGCCTTAATAGGTAACGCACCTTGAATCGTTGATGGTTCGGACCATCCTCTTTCCCGCCGAGTTGCTAGGCGCGTCGACCGAATTTGCAGCATGCTGCGACAGGGCGACAATGTTGGCGCTGAATTAGAAGCGACGCTGAAGCTGCTCGCCAGCTTGGAACCCGGCTACGTCGCCAGGGCAGACGGGGAGTTCGCGAGCGCCGCCGGCTTGTACCGTCAGCCGCTACAATCCCTGTTTGGCAGGCTGTTGTCGCCGCGCTTCAGTGACGCCGAGCAGCTGCTCCGGGTGCTAGGCCTCGAGTACCTCTTCCTGTTTCAGCGGGACGGCCAGCCCTGCGAGGCCGCGCTCCTAAAGACCACGGCGGGCATGCCTACTCCGTTCCTGTTCGTGCAATCCTTTGGCGACTGAACGTTTTTCGCCGCAGGCTTGAACTATCGGCGTATCGGCGAGGTGATCCGCTATGCGCTTACAATGCCGCGATGTCCGGCTTCGATTGGCGCGATCGTCGGGTCTTCCGGCATTGGCTCCGTCGTGCAGCCCGCGCGGGCGATGCTGATGCCCAGCAACAGCGACGCCGTTTTGAGACGCGGCTTCCGCACAGCGCTGCTCGCGAGGTTGGTAGGTGTTGGTAGCGGAAGGACTACGACTTAGAGCCCGTTTCAAATCTCATGCGTAGCGAGCTTTGCGTCGAGAGAGCAGCATGGCTGATGCGGCGTAGAGGAAGGCTGGCGAGCTTGCGGACGATCTCGATGTTGACGGCGGCCGCCATGGCGACGCGCGGGCTGGCATAGGCGCTGTCGGCGTAGGCGAGCTTCACGAACGGGTGGCGGCCGCGCGATAGCTTGAGCAGGGACACGGCGCCGTCGCGGTCCTGCACGTCGGCAGGATGGACGAGGAGTTCGAGCGTCCGGCCATCGGTGTCGACCATGGCGTGGCGCTTGCGGCCCTTCACCTTCTTGCCGGCGTCATAGCCGCAGGGACCGCCGGCTTCAGTGGTCTTGACGCTCTGACTGTCGATCACGGCCGCAGACGGCATCGGCTCACGCCCGACCCTGGCCCGGTCCATCTGGACGAGCTGGTGGTTCAGCCCCTCGAACCCGCCAGCGTTGCGCAGCTCCCCGAACCAGCGGTAGACGGTGCGTCAGGGCGGGAAGCTGTCGGATGGCAGCCGCCAGGGGCAGCCCGCCCGCAGGACGTAGAAGATCGCGTCCAGCACTTCGCGCCATTGCCATCGACGATGCCGTCCCCGGTTGCACGGCTTTGGTAGGAGCGGCCACGATCGCCCACTCCGCGTCGGTCAGATCACTTCCATAGCGATCGGGTCCCACACGATGTCTTCCAGGTCTGGTCTCGCAACCGCCCGGAACCACAGCGGAACCCGATCGCCCACCGTTACGTCAGCGTTCTGAAACGGCCTCTGAGCTGCGTCTTCACTCCCATACGCCCTGCGTCCGCTGAGCGTCACCGACGATATTGTTTGTGTGAGCGCTTATTAACCTCCGCCACAACCATGAATGGATGTCGGAAATTGGAATCCGGCGAAGTGGGTTGGAACGGCCGCAACTGGGTCAGATCGCCCGCAATCGTTGCCGCTCGTCCTCTGTGGCCCGTTAGCTGCTGGCTGGCTGCCGCGAGATGCCGGCCGGCATTCAGGCGCCGTGAACGCCCGGCGGCACGCGATGGGGGATGCGGATCATCGCGACAGGCGGCGCCTCGACGCCTGCGCGTCGAATATCTCGAGCGCGGTCGATCGGCCGTCGCCTCGATCACGAGCCCCATCAGCCAGCCCTCGTCTTCGGCGACTTCCGTCATAGCCGGCACGAACACGAACTTGCCCGCAATCCGCCCCGGCCCGAAACGGTGCGCCTTCCGCTTGCCGGTGACGAGATCATGCTTGAGGAGCGGCGCTCGGCAACGAGGTGTCGGTCATCTGATCGGGCAGGCCGTGCGGCTGCTCGTCGGGTCCGAAACCGTCGGCGACGAACAGGCGGTCATAGGCGACAATGTCGATCGTCACGCGCCCGTCGGGTAGGTCGAAGGCGTTGGCGTGATGGAAGATGAGGCAGGGATCGATCGGCACCAGACGATGTCCTCGGCCTCGCCCTTACGCGCCAGCAGGCTGATCCTCGGCCGATGCCTGCCGTTCCAGCGATAGGGAAGTGGCCCGCGAGCACCACCCGCATCGGAAGCGTCAGCGGAAGATCGAGGACAACGACGTAGCGGCCGGTGATCGCGCAGTCGTGGATGAGCGGGTCATGCTCGACGGAATGACGATGCTGCGCCGTACACGGCCGTCGGGATCGACGACATTGTAGCGCACCCGTCTCGGATCGGCCGCCTCGTAGCAGAGCGCGTGGAGCTCGCCCGTCGCCGGGTCACGTTGAAAGAGCCGGAGAGCGTGCCGGAGAAATGGTCATAGTGCTGTCCATCCAGCTCGTCGTCGAAGCGCACCGGCGTGCTGCCCGCCTCGACCAGCGCCCAGCCGCAGCCGGCATGATCGAGCACGCTGGACGTGTCAAAGACGTGACGAGGTCCGGGCGAGGGCGCGAATCCGCGCCCTCGCCCGGACCTCGTCGGATCCAGCGGTCGCGAGACCACGGTGCGCAGCCGTCGCGGATGCGGATCCCGTGCAGCATACCGTTGCCTACGAAGGAGTGGTAGCTTCGCGGATTGGGCGCCGTCGGGTTGGGTCCAATCCGTACGTAGCGCCGTCGAGCGCGGGCGAGATCCTGCCTCTGACTGAAGGCCATGGAGCGTAAGCTCCTCCGTCATCGGCTCGTGGGCGCCGTGAGCAGCGAATGCGGCGCATCGAGTGGCGGCAGTCGCCAGCGAAAGGCAGCGACAGTCGAGACGATCGGTGACAGCATCGCGCCGGTCGCGCGCTTGAGGATGCTCGGGGCTTGGCCTAGCACGGAACAGCGAATTCCAGAATTGGTAGGCCGATGCCGTACCATACCGCTGAACGCGGCAAGTCTCTGCGCCGCGTCAACCGCTCGGGCGGCTGTCGAGGTCGCCGGCCCGGCGCTCGTCGACATCGACATGGAGCCGTCTCGCCAGCGTGACGAGCGAGGTGGCGTAGGTTCGTCGCCGACCGGCGTAGCGCCGCAGCGCGTCCTCCTCGTCGGCGACACGGTAGCCCGCCGCCGCGAGCCGATCGCGATGTGCGCGGAAGCGCTCGGCGTCGGCGAACTCGGGATCGGCGCTCGTACTGGCGAACTGCCGTGCCATGTCGCCCAGCATCCGCGCACCGGTGCGCAGGACGAAGTGGGCGCCGGCGCGCGCGTGTGACGGCGGATCGGCGACGGTGCTGTCGAGGAGGGCGGCAGCGTCCATCACCGCGCCGAACGCCGCTAACCACTCGCAGCGGCTGTCGTTGGATCGGAAGAACAGCAGGATCGGAAAGGCACGATGGCTGATCGCGATGTCGGCCGCCCACAGCTCCCACGCCTCGAAGAACGGGCCGAGCCGATCGACGATCCCCTCGCCGGCGTAGGTCTCGAGGATGGCAATGCCGGCGGGCGGCAGGGTGACGTGGGACTCAAGCCTGAGCACGAGCGTCTCGCGCCGCCCGAAGCCGGTCTGGATCGAGATGAGGAAGGTCGCGACGACGGTGACGATTGCGAGCCCTGCGACCGAGCAGGTCAGCACTGCGAGGCGGGTGAGGTCGCCCGACACCGTGCCGACGATCCCGAGCGTCGAGAAGGCAGAGCCCGCCGCGTAAGCCGCATCGCCGAATGTCGCGAGGCTGGGGCGGAAGCTCGTGCGGTCGGCCCAGAACAGCATCCCAAACCCGAGGATGAGCAGCGCCGCCCAAACCACGAGCGTGAGCACCAGGATCAGCGGCGCGAGGCTGGCGCGGACTGTCTGGCGGAGATGATGCCCGCGGATGCGGCCGGCCATCGCCTGCCAACCGGCGAACAGCGCGCTGCCCAGCACCGGCCCGACTCGGAGCAACCGCGTGTTGGCGCGCGGCACGAGCAGCGAGCGGAAGATGTCGGCCGCTACCACGGCGATGACGAGGGCGCCGGCCGCGCCGATCAGACGATCCACCATGACGGACACTATGCGCGATCTCCGGCGACGCAGGTAGTCGGTGGATTCGGGCCCGGCGGCGGCCTGATCCTAGCCGCCGTCCCGCCGCGGCAGCGTCGCGAACGCCGTTAGCCCCGCCGCCACCGCCAGACAGGCTGCCAGCAGGGCGGCGGCGTGGAAGGCGCCGGCGAGCTCGGTCCCATGCTCGACCATGACCGCGCTCGCCAGCGCGGTGGCGACGAGGCCACCGGTTCGAGCGATCGCGCTGTTGAAGCCCGAGGCAGTGCCGGTGTGGCGGTCGTCAACCGACGACAGCACGGTAGTGGTGAGCGGCGCCACCGCGCCCGCCATGCCCAGCGCGATCACCGCGATCCCCGGCAGCACGCCGGTCCAGTAGCCCGCCTGCGGGTCCGCCCGCGTCAGCAGCGCGAAGCCGAGCCCGGTGATGATCGGCCCCAGTGTCAGCGGCCAGCGCGCGCCGACGAGCGCGGTCAACCGGCCGGTCAGCCGCGAGGCCGTGCCGATCACGATCGAGAAGGGTAGCAGCGCAAAACCCGCCTGCGCCGGGCTGTACCCGCCGCCTACGATCAGCAGGTAAGGCAGCAGCACGAGCAGGCCACCGAGCGCGCCGTACAGCAGGAAGGTGAGCAGCGTTAGCCCGACGAACGATCGCGAGGCGAAAAGCGCAAGCGGCATCATCGCCCGGCCCTCGAGCCGCCGCTCGTGCAGCACGAACGCCACGAGCAGGACCACGCCGCCGCCCAGCCCCAGCCAGGTGTTCACGGACGCCTGATGGCGGCTCGACCACAGCGTGAGCGCCCAGATAAGCGTGCCGAGCGCCGCCGTCGCGAGCGCCGCGCCACGCCAATCGAGCGCGCCTTCGCCTTCGGCGCTCTCCTCGACATAGCGCCAGGCAGTCGCGATCGCGGCGGCCGCGATGGGGATGTTGAGGTAGAAGATCGCGCGCCAGCCGACCGCGCCGACAAGCCAGCCGCCGAACGGCGGACCCAGCGCACTAGCGATCGCGCCTGCCGCCGCCCACGTGCCGACCGCGTGGCCGCGCGCCTCACCCTTGAACGAGCTGCCGAGGATGCCGAGGCTGTTGGGCATCAGCATCGCCGCGCCGACGCCCTGCAACGCGCGCGCCGCGAGCAGGACCGGCAGCGTCGGTGCCGACGCGCAGCCGATCGACGCCAGCGTGAACAGCATGATTCCGCCGATCAGCACTCGCCGACGGCCGAAATGGTCGCCCGCCGCTCCGCCGAGCAGCAGCAGCGCGGACAGAGGCAGCAGATAGGCATTAATCACCCACGGCAGTCCGGCTGCCCCGCCGTGGAGGTCGCCACCGATCGCGGGGAGCGCGACGTTGGTCACCGATCCGTCCACGAACGCCAGGCTCGACGCGAGCATGGTGGCAGCGATCGTCCAGCCGGGATGGCGAACCGACCCTCCGTCGACGGCCTCGGCGTGCGCGCGATCGCAGGGGGTGGGTAGCGCGCTGCTCAAGATACCTTGCATGCTTGATGGCAGAACGCGGCGGCTGGGCACACCTTCAGCAGGTTCTACGAGCAAATGCACCGGTCCAAGTGACGCAGATGTACCGTCCCCAGCGTGAAATTGTTACTCAAGTCGCCTCAGCGCCGCACGACCGAGTTGCGACTGCCAACATTGCTCGCCGACACTCGCACCTGCGGTGGCGCGGCCCAGCTTACCGCGTTCCGGTTGCCGTTCACGGCAATCCGGCCGGGCTCGTCGAACCGTGCCGTCACCACGTTCGAGTTACCGTCTATCTGGATAGCGGAACAGTGAGTGAGCGTCAGGTGATTGCTATTACCCTCAAGAGTGAGCGCCTTGCCGCCACAATCGATCGAACGCGTCCTGCCGTTGGTCAAGATCGTTTGGCCGCCTAGTGTGCTGCCATGCGTCCGAACGCCATGCGATCGAACATCGGCGGTCGCGGTATGAACCCCAGACGAGTTGATCACGGTGTTGCCAGAGCGGATGCCGTCCGGCCCGATCGATGTTTGCGCCACCGCCGACGAGGCGATGAACAAGAACATGGCGAAGGCGGGAGTACGGTGAGTTGGCATGCTACTCTCCTCAATGCCAGAGACAGTGCCGTTCGCCTAGCAAGGTTCCCGGTGCCTGGCGAAAGTTGATCGCCAACGGCAGATCCTGAACGCACGTCCACTTTCGCGACACGCTTAATTTACGCCGACAGCGGGGTATGGGTTGTGGTCGCCTTCCCAAACCCCGTGTTTCGGGAACGCCGTGCCGTCCCGCTACTCCGTCTATCCAATGCAGTTTCGGGAGAGAGCAATTGGGAACAGGTTTTGGGACAACGACCTCCTATGACGGTGATCGGCGCCGACCGCCTTCTCACTGTGGGTTCCTTTGCGGGAGAGCAAGGTTGGCCGCTGTAGCCCGGGCCTTGCCGTTGCAGTGAGCCATTACCGCCCTGCAGCCGGCGCTCGTGTCCTCGCCTACTCGAGCCGGATCATGAGTGCGGTCATGCCGAATGCTGGCCGACGAACGTTCCAGAAGCTCGCCACAGCAAGCGAGCCGAGCATCGTAAGTGCAAGTCCCGACAAAGTGAGCAGGAGGCGCCAGACGGGCCGGCCGATCTCGCCGGCATGGATCGGATGTTCGAGCGTCGCCAGCGAGGCGGCACGGCTTGATTGCGCCGGTCCTACGATCCGGACCGACGATCCGCCCGCAGGATCGAACCCCAGCGACGCTCGGCCGTTCGTCAGCCAGTCGCCTGGCGGGCGGACGCGGATCACGAGCGGTTCTCCGGGCTTCGATGGCAGCGCAATCACGCGCACGATTGCACTGGGGAATGCGTCCCGCGCCGTCGCCAGCATTCGGTCCCAAGCAAGATGGGGCGAGAGCAGCGGGAAGACGCCTCCGGGCGTCGCGCGAAGCTGTTCTAGCCCAACGTTTGATCGCAGCCGCGACAGGGTGATCCTCTCGACCGGCTTCAACGCCATCATCGCCCCAGTAAGGAACGAGAGGGCCAGGATCGGCGCCACCAGGATGCGGACATCGCGATGATGACGGACAATTGCGGGGCGGCTGAGCCGGCGCGGCAGCAGGCGGGGGCTGAACGTTCGCCGTGTCCGCCACCAGAGCATCGTTCCCGTCGCCACGAAGAGCAAGCCCGCCAGGCCGGCGCAGCCAACCACCACCTCGCCCGCACCGCCCGACAGGAGGTGGCGGCGCAAGTCGAGCAGCCACAGCTCCGGCCGCTGCCACGGCTCCGACCAGTTCGCGACTGCCGTGCCTGTTTGATCGGCGTAGGCCCCCGCCCGACCGCCGGCGTAGACGACGCGGTAAAGCGACAATGAGTCACTCGGCAGGGCGAGCAGCGAGGGGCGCGGACCCGGCCCAGTAGCGGTAAGCAGGCGGGAGATGGCGCTCGCCGCGTCTCCGGGCGCAACGAGTCCGTCGCATGCGGCACCGTCCAGCGCAGCCAGGCGTCCCGGTAGAGCAGCAAGGTGCCCGTAATGCCCAGCAGAGCGAACAGCAGGCCGATAATGCCGCCTGCCCAGCGATGAACCAGCGCAAGAGTCCGCATCGCCTCAGATCGCGAGGCGGACGGTGCCCAGCACGCTGCGTGGCGCGCCTGGCACGTTGAGCAGCGGCGAGGTGCCGTGGCCGGAGATGATGTAGCGCTTGTTGGTCAGGTTGTAGACGTTGAGCTGGAGCCTGACCGGCCCGAACTCCGCCCATCCGAGCGCGTCGGCGTGTTCGCCGGATCCGCCCAGCGATCGCCGACGTAGTTGGCGCCGCCGCCGGTGCCGTAGTGGGTGGCGATCGTCTTGGTAAGGAAGGCGTTGGGCACGTACTTTTGAAACAGCGATGAGAGCTCGCCGATGCTGATACGGCCGTTCGAGGCGTTCGACGCTGATGCGCTTGCCGATCTATTCCACGCGTCCGTGCGCCAGGTCGGCATCCGGCACTACTCGCCCGAGCAGGTCGCGGCGTGGAGCCCGTCGCGGCCGGAGCCCGCGCGCTACATCCAGCAACCCCGGAGCTGGATGTAGCTGGTCGCAGTGGCCGAGCATGGCATTGTCGCCGGTTATGGCGAGCTGGAGCCGGACCGACACATTGACCACCTCTACTGCCGTCCCGACCGGCTCGGCACGGGCGTGGGCTCGGCCCTCTACGCCGGGCTGGAGGCCGCCGCGGAGCAGGCGGGCATCCCGTCCTGTTCGTGGAAGCGAGCGAGGGTGCCTGCCGCTTTTTTGCTCAGCGGGGCTTCAGGCTCGATGCCCGGAACGACTTCGTCCTGAACGGCGTGGCGCTCAACAATCATCGCACGTCGAAGCGGCTCGTCCCATGACTGGTCTAGCCGCAGGCGGCTGCCGCGTCGAGCTCGTGACGCAAGGAGCTGACGAGGTAGCGCGAGCAGTCCTGGACACCCTTCCCGAATGGTTCGGCCGGCCGGCGTCGCTGGACGCCTACGTGGTCGCCGCCGGCCCGCTACCGACTTTGGTGGCCCGCTCGGCCGACGGCCGGGCGGTCGGGTTCGCCACGCTCGAACGGCACACGCCCGTCGCCGCAGAGGTGCACGTCATGGGTGTCTCCCGGGCTGAGCACGGGCGGGGTCATGGGCGCCGCCCCGCTTGACGAGGCGGAGCGGCGCTTGGCGGCCGTGGGCATCCGCTGGCTGACGGTCAAGACGCTCGCCGCCTCGCATCCCGACCCGCACTATGCAAGGACGCGGGCCTTCTACGAGGCGATCGGGTTTCAGCCGCTGGAGGTGTTCCCGACTTTGTGGGGAGACGATACGCCGTGCCTGTTGATGGTGAAGCCGCTGCCCGCGGCGGGCCGGGCATGACCGGACCGGTCGAGGGTTCCGCGCTCGACCTGTACGACCGGCACGGCGCGACCTAGGCCGGGCTGCGCGGCGACCGAACGGCGGAGGGGGCGTGGTTCGACCGCTTCTGCGGCATGCTGCCTGCAGGCGCGGCGGTGCTGGACATCGGTTGCGGTTCCGGCGTGCCGGTCGCCCGCGAGTTGGTCGAGCGAGGCTTTGCCGTGACTAGGCTGGACGGGTCGGCCACCATGCTCGACCTGTTCCGCCGCAGCCTCCCCGGCAGCCCGGCGGTGCTGTCGGATATGCGCCGGCTCGCACTCGAGCGGCGGTTCGCGGGTCTGGTCGCGTGGGACAGCTTCTTCCATCTGCCGCCGGACGACCAGCGCGCCTGTGCCGCGGGACCCGAGCTGCAACCGAACTGTCTGGCTCGCGCGACAAGACGGGTAGACGCATCGCTGCCCGCGACGCTGCACCCGGCCGAACCGTCGGGTCGGTAGCCGGCGCACTGCCCCAAGGGAGCAGACGGGCAGCGCGCCGGCCGAGCCCCCACTTGAGCGCTCACCACTTGTAACGGTCGGTTACTGTCGACCTTTAGCCATCCGGAGACGCCATGACGCACCTGCCGCTTCGGCGCGCGCTTGCGAGCGCGCGGCAGTGACCGCCGTGTACCTCCTGCGCTGAACATCGAGTCTCGGCGCGCTGAGCGTCGCAGCGCTCTTTGTGAGGCCCGCCCTGCGAGCGTTCACGAAGAACGTGCGTCACCTCGATCCGATCTAGGCTCTGCTGTGCGGCGACCTCATCAACCGGGCTTGGTACGCATCCCCGCGCGCGGCTCGCCCGCCTGCTCGGCCTGGCGCTCGCCTACGATCGACGTGGGATCGAGCGCGTTCAGTTCCTCGCACCCGCGATGCTGCCGGCGATCCCCGGCTCGTGAACGATCTACCGCTTCTGAGGGGCTAAGCGGCCCGCCGCTGGCGAAGCCGGCGTCGGCTTGATCGGGTGGCAGGCGGCCTGCACGCCGCCCGCTTCGGCCTTCCGCAATCTTCAGCGGCTGCAACGCTCAAAAAAGCCGGCGGCTCGACCATCGGCGCTCGCCGATGTTGGGTCAAGGCGCCGCAGCTGCTCCAAATAGCGATCATTCACTCGGTCAAGATCGCTTTGGATCGATGCCAGATGCTCGGGCGTCAGCACGCCGCCATCCGCCGTCTTCTGCTGCAATGCTTGAGCGCGGATCTGGAAGATCCTTTCGTGGTAGGATTTGTCGGCGGCAATCGACTTCGGAGACGGCATTGTTAGAAACTGCGCACGCGCAGGTGCTGGAAGGCTGGCATCCAGCACCTGCGCGACGAGTGCGCTGGGGCTGATCAGGGCAAGAGCTGCAAGAGTGACGGACCGCATAGGTACCTCCTCATGTCAGGCGTACTACGACGCCGAGAACCGCTTTTGCATAGCAAATTAGGTGTCGTGGAGCGAGCGTACTGTCGAATGCTACGAACCCGGTCGCGCGGCACGCCCTCGCGCTTCGGGCTGGCCCAACTCAGCGCGCGTCTGCGCCAGGTCCGCGACCGGCTAGCGGACGTGACGATCGAGCAACTGCCCTAGGCGGCGATCGCGTTCTTGTCGGCGGGGTTGGTAGGCTCCAGCCGTAGCTCGATCGGTTCGCCCGGCTCGCACAGCAGGATCTCCGTCTGACGGTTGCCGGTCGGCTGACCTTTGGCCGGCGATTGTCGAAGCGCGCCTACAACCGCCATCGTCAGCTCGTCGAGCGGCATGGCGGGCCTGTCGGCGAGCGCCAGCCGACGGAGGCGCGCGATGTCGGCGCCCGTGCGCGCCACCGGCTTCACCGCGACCTCGTGGCGATCTTCAGCTTCGCCGCCCGGCCGTCGGTCGCCTCGACGGATCGTTCGAGCGCCTTGGCGATCTCCTGGAGCGATTGCTGCTCTGCCGTCATCCGGCGCAAGCCGTCGACATCCTCATCGTTCCAGGCCTCGCCCTGCCGCCCGCGCATCAGTAGCTCAGCCAGTCCGTCTCCGCGTCATCCACGACGCCATGCATGTCGCCGTCAGCTTGCATCTCGTTCAGCCGCGCGCGGACTTCGTCCGGGTCGCTCCTGCGGGGAAACTTGGGATCGCCCTTGGCGGCTGCCACCAGCTCGCCGATCGAGCCCTCGCGACCCTTCTGCGCCAGCAGCCACTCGGCGAACGTCTCGCCATGCTCGTTCGTCATCGTCACCTCCACGAATCGGTGTTGAGAACGTAGCAGGAACATCAGCTTCATAGGAGTCCGTCGAATTGGCAGCTACAGGCGTGTAGGGGAGGGGGCGTCCCGACGCAGGACGGCAGGCGGATTGTAGAACCATGGTACAATCCAAAGCATCCGAGTGAACGCGGTTCAAATTGACGGGCGATATCAAGGCGGAACAATGTCGCTGCGGCAGGCACCCTGTCCGCCACCGTGTCGCAAATTCAAAGCCATAATCGTCGAAGGTTACAAGCTCTTCCTTGAGCGAGTCCGCCGATCCTGAGGAGCGCGAGCATATCGACGCAAGCGACCAGGTGCGCGAGTTTCCGATCTACGAGGGCTACATGTCCCTCATCGAGCTAATTTTCTGCACAAACTTCGACATCGCCGTGTTTGCAGACCCTCCTAATTTTCGCCGAGGCATTATGCGCTGCATGCGAAAGTTGAGATCTGGGTCGAAAGCGAGGATTCACTAGCCGCTTGAAGAGAGATCATCCTCGTGTAGCGGCCTACCGATTAGAGCTGGCATGATGAGCGGGCTGGCCGCTTTAGCAGCACTATCGACTACGGTTGGTCAGATCCCAGCAGCATTGATCCGGTTCAGACAATGCTCGCTGCGGACAATTCTCGCGGAGCCTGTGCAGGAGGGTAAGCTTCGGACCTCATCCATTAACCATTCTGCCGTATGGCCACAGCACTGGCGGGCCAATTACGAGGTGAACGGGCTTGGCACTATCGTCCTTCAAGGTGCGCTCCGTGTTGGACAGGTTCATGGTTGACCTCCTTCGGTGCAGCGCGCCGACAGGCGACGCCGCGCGGCAACGGATCTTCGGTCGGCAGGTTGCTGCGACGGTTACAGCCGTGCGATGGATATCCTGGCTTTCGCTGCTCACGACATTCGGGCTCACCGTGCTGTTCTGGCGCACCGCGAACACACCCGCGCTGCTGGTCGGGGAGATCGCAGATACTGCGGTTGGGATCTGGTCCATCTTGCGTCTGCCGCGCGCCGTTTCGATTGCGGCAGCGCCCGGCGTCGCGCGAACGCTCACGGTATTGGCGTTCCTGCACGGCAGCAGCTGGTCAGTCCTGACATCGTCATTCATGGCCGAGGCCGACACCCAAACGGCCATGTTCGTCACATCGCTGCAGGTCGGTATGATCAGTGTTGGGTTCGTGCTCTACCTGAACTTGCCCATAGCGTTCCTCGCCTTCACGGTTCCGATTTTTGTACCGCTGCTTACCGCGTTCGGTGTGCCGAGCGGCCGACTGTTCGCGATGTACCCACTGCTTGCAGCATTGCTCGGGATCCTGTGTTTCTTTGCGGTCGAGCAAAGCCGTCTGTTCGTGGCATCGGCCGAAGCGACGACGCAGCTCCATCAGGCCCACGCTGACCAGCAAGCCATACGTGATGCCGCAGAACGCAACGCAGCAGAGCAACGGGCAGCCGCAGCCCACCAGGAGGCTGAGAGCATACGCAGAGCCGAGAAAGCTCGCCGCGCTCTGATGATCCGCCTCGCCGAGCGGTTCGAGGATAATGTGGGTTCGATGCTGGAGGCGCAATCCGTCGCCATGGCTACATTGGACGAGACCGCCGGAAGATTGTTCGCGGCAGTCCACTCCTCGGCCGATGCTGTCGCCCATGCATCACAGCGTACGCAGAACACGTCTGGCGCCATCACGGCGTTGATGACCATCACGTCGGAGTTGGTCGACAGCACCGCAGCGATCCAAGGTCAGGTGGAGGAGCATACTGTCTTCAGCAACGAGGTTCAGCGCATGACGGCGACCAGCGCGGGCGAAATGCAGACGATGGCTCAGGAGGCAAGCCAGACGCGCGGCATCGCCAAGATCATTGGCAATCTTACGGCTCAGACTCAGCTGCTCGCGCTAAACGCCACCATCGAAGCCGCGCGGGCGGGCGAGGCCGGCCGCGGCTTCGCGGTGGTCGCCTCAGAAGTGAAGTCGCTCGCACAACGTGCCGGCGAGGCGACCGGCCGGGTGGCCGTGCAGACAGACGGTATCGTCGCGCGCATCGATGCGACGGTGGCCCATATCGAAGAGATTACAACGCGCTTCGGGGATGCTGTGCACATTGCCAACGCCATAGCGGCATCGATTCATCAGCAGGGCAACGTAGCGGATGAAATCCGCAGGCAGACTTCGCTAATGGTAAGCAACAGCGATGATCTGCAAACGAGGATGTCGGTCGTCGCTGACAATGCCGACGTGGTGAATGAAATGGCGCACAACGTCACCGCCACCTCCCGCCAGGTTGCGGAGCGCGCTGGCCATTTACGCGACGTCGCTGATGCGTTTCTTGCGGAACTTCGAGCAGCCTGAGTGTAGCATTTACTACAGCGCTCCTAGAGTTGCTGGTTCTTGCGTGGAGACGATGCTCTCTCTCGTGCAGGCGATCGACAGAACTTGCGTTGCATTTGACTATACGACTGCCAGATCGCAAGCGTCCCTATGAGCTCTTCGCCTGGTGTTTTGCCATGCTTCTGCCATACGAACAGCGCCGCCTCCTCTACATGCGGAGCGGCTTGCACGATGCGGAGGTGGACCTCCCCGAGACGTATAGGTTGTCGGCGTAGTACGTCGCCCGCTTCTCATCCTCGGTAATGCAGAGGGTCGCGAGCTGCCAGAAGACGACCAGGTACTCGGTTGGCTTCTCTCGGAATGCCATGGCGGGCTGTTGGACCGCCGGGCGGTCACAAGCTGCTCATAGAAGCTGGGCATGAGTTTTTGCATGTCTCCTCCCTCATCCACGAGAGGGCCGTGCCGAGTGGAAAAACGCCCGCGTGTGTAGGCGCAACGCCTCGCCGACTGGCGAGCTGGCAGCGCCTATCCCGGCTGGCGCCTTTTTCTCGGCGTCGCTAATCCGCGGTCGAGATCCAATGAGCGGCTGGTTCCGAAGAGCGCTTCGGACGCGCTGGACCTCGCGTTGTGAGTCTTTAGCTGCATGCGGAAGATGGCGTGCACCGAGACGCGGGTGCATGATGATATCGCTCTGGTCGCACAGGCCGGGATCGAGGCGGCCATTGCCGCCGCTTTGGGATGTCCACGGACACTAAGAAGGCTTGCCTGCGCCCGGGGGCTGACGGAACGCTGGCGGAACTGCGGTAGAGGCTCGCCTCCGCCTCGATCCAATGGTGCTGCACACCGGCCTCGCGGTAAGCTTCTAGGCCCGCTGGAGGCCCGTGTCGGTTCAGGCTGCAAGCAGCGCCGCTCCGCGCGAGATCCAGCTCGACAGGTCGGCTTCGCTCAGAGGCCGTGAGAAGAAGTAACCTTGCAACTCGTCGGCTCCCGCCTCGATCAGGAAGTCGCGCTGCTCGGGCGTCTCCACGCCCTCCGCCGTAATTCGAATACCCATCGAGTGGCCGAGCTGGATAACAGCGGTGATGATGGCGGCGGACTCGACGCCCCGGCCAAGCCCGGCCACGAACGACTTGTCGATCTTGACACGATCCACCGCCACGCTGTGCAGGTGGCGGAGGGAGGAATAGCCGGTGCCGAAATCGTCGAGTGCGAGGTGCAGCCCGGCGGAGCGCAGCTGATCCAAGGGCACGATCGCCTGCCCCGTCGACTCGAAGAGCGCGGTCTCGGTGACCTCGAGTTCTAGACGCGCCGGATCGACGTCTCCGTCCGCCATGAGCGTCAGCAGGCGCGGGGCGAAGTCCGGATCGCGCAGCTGCGCCGGAGACAGGTTCACCGCGACCGACAGCTCGGGCCAGCGCCGCGCAAACGCCAGCGCCTCCGCCATGACCCAGTCACCCAACGGCAGGATGAGGCCAGTCTCCTCCGCGATCGGCACGAATATGTCGGGCGGCACCGCCCGCTCGCCGATCCGCCACCGCAGCAGCGCCTCCACTCCGGTCGCCTTTCCCGAACGATCCATCTTCGGCTGGTAGGCGAGGCTAAAATCCCCGAACGTCACGACTGCGTCGCGCAAGGCCTGCTCGATCTCGGCGCGGCTCCTGACCTCCGTCTCGAGTTCGGCGCTAAACACCCGGTAGCCGCCTCGGCCGTTCGCCTTCATCGTGTAGAGAGCGATGTCCGCGCGGCGCATCAGGTCGTCGCTTTCCCCGTCTCCGTCGCCGGTGCTGGCTACACCAATGCTGACGCCGACATGTGCCTGTCCGTTCGCGATCGCGAAAGGCGGCTTCACCGCATTGATGACGCGTCGACAGAGCGTCTCTGCCGCGCTGGTTCCGAGGTCGCCCGCCTCGATCAGCGCCGCGAACTCGTCGCCGCCAAGACGCGCGACAACGGCGCCCGGCGGGCTCACTTCCAGCAGCCTGCCGGCGAACTGGCGCAGCAGCGCGTCGCCGGCCTGATGCCCGAGCGTGTCGTTGACCTGCTTGAAACGATCTAGGTCCATGTAGAGAACGAAAGCTGGCGATCCATTTCTGAAGACAGCCTCAAGCGAGCGCGCGAAGCGGACGCGGTTCGGGAGGCCGGTCAATTCGTCGGTGATCGCGGTGCGCGCGATCGCCGCGTTCTGGTCCGCCAGCGAGCGGATGCGCGCATAGGCCGCGAGGGACGAGCTGATCGCGAAGCCGATGCAGAAGAGCAATCCGATTTCGAACAAGGCCTGGTCGGTACCCGACAGCACGGGATGCACGATCGGCATGGCGACCATCGTCGCGACCATGACCGAATTGCCGAGCAATACCGCAACGTAGGATTGGAACACGAAGCGCTGCGTGTAGAGCAGCTGCCCGACCCACAGCGCCACGGCGACGACCTTGTCCTCGGCAGCCGGCGTGAACCAGAACATCGTCCCCAGTGCCGCCCAGGCCGGCATCGTCACCGTGCCGGACAGCACATACCACGTCATCTCGCGTCCGGTCAGGTCGCGCGCCATTGCCGGCTTGGTCGAGAACCACGTCCAGGCCTCGCAGATCAGTACCGCACCGAACCAGAGTGCGGCGAGGCGTACCCCGATCTTGCTCACGCTCAGCACAGCGAGCACGACCGCTGCTGGCGGGCGGTAGCGCCCAGCAAGGTGCTGGAGCCGTGCGACGTCGCTGACGTCGCGGATCGGCATCAGCGAACCCATGGACCGAGTCAGCGACGTCACTCCCCCAACCTCGCGGCTCGCGCGGTCGCGGCCGGCAACTCGAGTGAAGCGCGGCGCGCCAGCTCGCTATCGTCGATCTGGTTGGGGTGGAAGCCAGGTCGGTACCAGCGCATGTAGCCTGGAGCCATGCAGGTCAGGACGCCGCCTCGGCCCAGAAAGTAGCGGCTCGCGCGTCGCCAGGGCAATCGCCGCTGCGGATCGTCTTGCGCGAAGAGGTCACCCATGTTCTTGGCGACGACGGCGAGCAGCACCCGCGTCGCCTCGAGCATCGCGCGGATGCGGAACGCGTAGCGGTGCCGCCGCTTCCAGTCCCGCGTGACGGCAAGAAAGACGTCGAACGCGACCGCTTTATGCTCGATCTCCTCAAGCGCATGCCAACGCCAGAGAGCGCGGATCTCCGCCGATGCGGCTCCGACCCTTTCCTCGTGCGTCAGGACGTCGTGCGCGAAGACGGCTGTGAGATGTTCGAGCGCCATCGTGAGCCCGAGCTGGCGCAATGGTGACATCGCCCGGAATGGCGCCAGCACAGCGCGCGTCCGCTCGGTCATCTTCACCGTCTCATAGCCGGTGGCCGCGACGAGCTTATTGAAGGCCAGATGCTCGCGGGTGTGCAGCGCCTCCTGGACCACGAACGCGTCGACGGTCGCGCCGAGATCCGCGTCGAGCTCGGCCCGGAAGCGTCGGACGCTGTCGATAAAGAACTTCTCGCCTAGCGGGAAAGTCGCCGAGAGCGCCGACAGGAAGACGCTCGCGACCCGGTCTCCCCCGACATACCAGCGCGCGGTGATCGGTGTGCGTGCCAGGCTGAGGTCGCGCGCTGGCAGCGCGGAACTCGCCGGCAGCATGCTGTTTGCAGATACTCGCATCGGCGATCGTGATAGCCACCTATGTTGAGCAAAATATTACCGCTTATCCCCGTCACCCACCTAAGCGTTAGCGGTTCCACGCCGACCTAAGGAGCGCGAGACAGGCGTTATGATCTAGCACTACTTTGGCATTTTTGTAGTTGAGGTTGTCGCAAGCGGCTTATTGCAATGGGGGCAGTGTGTCGGTGGCGGTCGTGCGAAGATGTCGAGGATGGCCTGCCTGACGGCCGGCATGCTCGGTTGCGGTGGTGGTCCCCCGACTCTTTTTTTTCCGTCCCGCGGCGGTGAGGCGGCGGGACTGGAGGAAGGCGTAGGCGATCATCGTCATCAGAGTGTGTCGGTGCAGTCCGGTCCATGATCGGCCCTCGAAGTGGTCGAGGCCGAGTTCCTCCTTGAGCTGCTGATGCGCCTGCTCGCAGATCCACCGTGCCTTGATGGCGCCAGCGAGCGTCCTGATCGGCGTGTCGGGCGGCAGGTTCGAGAGGTAGTATTTGCGCTCGCCGGTCGAGCGATGCTCGCCGACGAGCCAGACCTCCTCGCCCGGCAGATGCTGGTTGCCCATGTCACGGATGCGCTGGGTCGGACCGTCGGCCACGCGCACGCGCAAGGCCGCGAAGCGGGCGGTCAGCCGCCCTTTCGTACCGCGCCGCCAGCTGACCCGTCGCCATGGCTGCCCGGCCAGCAGCGTCTCGGCAGCGACGGACTTGCTGTCGGGGATATGGTGCTGGCGAGGCCGGCCGTGGCCTGCGACCGGGAAGATCATCGCGACATCGGCCACATACACCTTCTGCCGGGCAGGGATGCCGACCGCCCAGGACAGGCCACGCTCGCTCAGCGCCTGGCGGAACGGCGCGCTCATCCCGTAGCCGGCGTCCGCGAGCACGCAGCCGAAGCGCACACCCGCGGTCCTCACCCGGTCGATCTCCTCGATGGCGATCTCCGGCTTGGTCAGGGCGGCCTGACGGTCGGCGGGAACCCTCGCCTTCGCCAAGCGCGTGGGATCGCCGGTCCAGCTCTCCGGCAGGAACAGGCGCAAGCCCACCATCACCGGCACCTCGCGTGATGCCAACGTCACCGACACCATCGTCTGGCAGTTCGCGTTCTTGCCCAGAGACGAGGCATATTGCGGCGCCACACCGACAGAGTGCCGACCCTTCTTCGGCATGGCGGTGTCGTCGATGACGAGGAAGGCTCCGACGCCACCCACCAACCGGTCGGCCTCGCTCAGCAGCGCCGCCTCGAGCGGTGCACTGTCCCAGACACCCGCGGCGACGAAGTGGTGGAGCTGGTCATAGCCGGCCTCACCGCCACGAGCGGCCATCGGTTGCACGCTCTTGCGATCGCCGGGACCGATCAGACCAGCGACATACTGCGGACACATCCTGCGTCGCGCTGGATGCGACAGCCCCGCCAGGAACGGCTCAAGCCATCGCTCCAGATCGCTTCGCCAGCCCTCGTCCACCACCATCGCCATCGATCCGTCAGCCTACACTGACACACGAGAATCAACGACGATCCCAGCCGGCTCCTCTAACCTGCCAAAGTAGTGCTAGGTGGAGGGACGCGCCGACGTAGCTAGAGCGCACAGTATCTCCCACGCGGCAGAACACCTCCGTCGTTAGCCGGATATCCTCACCAACCCGGCCACCGGCTGCTACCCGCGCCAGGCGTAATCCGAGGGTGACGCCGTCGCGGGTGGTCACGGGAGTGACGATGCTTCCGGGCGGCATCCCGCGCTGCGGACAGAGTAACGTCCGGGTACTTGCCCAGCGCCAGCTTCCGCTCGACGCCGTGCATCCGGCACTTGAGCCACCAGAGCTTCTCGCCGGCCGACGTCACCAGGAGGTATAGGCCGCCACCGTCCGCGAGCTTGTAATCCCGATCCTTCGGCTTCACCGCCCTGACAGCCGTGTCGGTAAGCGCCTTTCCAGCCTCCGCGCGAAAGGCCCCCGTAGAGGCCGCCGATCCGCGCCGGCTGTAGGCGAACAAAGGCGAACGTCCACAACCAGCTTGTGGGCTAAAGTGCTAAAAATCCGTGGTTTCATCGACCGCTGGCGCGCGTCGGCGAACAGCAAAATGGTGCCCAGGAAAGGACTCGAACCTTCACGGCCTTGCGGCCACTGGCACCTGAAGCCAGCGCGTCTACCAATTCCGCCACCTGGGCAGGTGCTCGGGGTAGCGGGCGGATAGCGGGGGCCCGCGAAGCTTGTCAATGGCGGCGCCAGCGCGGTCGTGGCGCTTGTGTTCGCCGCCGGGCTTGGGCAGAGCGGCGCCCGTTCGGCTGGGATGTGGAGCGCGATGACGGAGCTGGTGACGCTGTTCGGCGGCGGCGGGTTCGTCGGGCGATACGTCGTGCAGGCGCTCCTGCGGCGCGGGCGACGCGTGCGCGTCGTCGGCCGCGACCCGCGCCGCGCCTTCTTCCTGAAGCCGCAGGGCGGGCTCGGCCAGATCCAGTTCGTCGCGGCCGACGTCACGAGGCCGCGCTCCGTAGAGCGCGCGGTGGCCGGCAGCGACGCGGTGGTGAACCTGGTCGGCGTGCTCTTCGGCCGCTTCGAGGCGATCCACGTCGAGGGCGCGCGCAACGTCGCCGAAGCCGCGCGGGCGGCGGGAGCCCAGGCGTTCGTCCACGTCTCCGCCATCGGCGCCGATCCCGGCTCGCCCTCGGCTTACGGGCGCAGCAAGGCGGCAGGAGAGGCGGCGGTGCGCGATGCGTTCGATGGCGCCGCGATCCTGCGCCCCTCGGTCGTGTTCGGGCCCGAAGACGACTTCGTCAACCGCTTCGCGCGGCTGATCCGGCTGGCGCCGATCGTGCCGGTGCTGGGCGGCGGCGCGCGCTTCCAGCCCGTCTACGTCTCCGATGTCGCGCAGGCCGCGGCGCTCGCCGCGACGGAGCCGCAGCGCTTCGCCGGCCGCACCTTCGAGCTCGGCGGGCCCGAGATCGTCACCATGGCGGGGCTGAACCGCCGCATCGCGACGATGATCGGCGCCAAGCGCGGTTTCCTGGAGCTGCCGGATGCCGTGGGCGAGATGATCGCCAAACTCGGCTTCCTGCCCGGCGCGCCAATTACCACCGACCAGTGGCGGATGCTGCGCCGCGACAGCATCGTCACCGAGGGCTTCGACGGATTGGCCGCGTTCGGCATCGAGCCCACCGCGCTAGACGCGGTGGCTCCCGATTGGCTCGTCCGCTACCGGCGGCAGGGCCGCTTCGGCGCGGAGCGGCGCGCGCCCTGATCTCTTCTCCTGCCAGCGGGACGTAACGGCCATGATGATCCTCCAGCCCGTCCTGCTCGGCATCGTCGAGGGGGTGACCGAATTCCTGCCGGTCTCCTCCACGGGGCACCTGATCCTTGCGGGGGCGCTGCTCGGCTACGATCAGACGAAGTGGGCGACGTTCGACATCGTCATCCAGCTCGGCGCGATCCTGGCGATCGTCGTGCTCTACTGGCGCACCTTCTGGACGGTGATCGCGGGCGCACTGAAGGGGCAGGCGGGCGCATGGCGGTTCATTCGCAACATTGTTCTAGCTTTCGTCCCGGCCGCCGTGATCGGCTTGGCGCTCCACAAGAAGATCGAGGCGCTGCTCACGAAGCCGGCGCTGGTATGCTGGGCGCTGATCCTAGGCGGCGTCGCGATCCTGGTCGTCGAGAGCCTCGCGAGGCGGACGCGGGCGACGGGCGTCGCGGACGTGCCGGTGCCTACCGTGCTGGGGATCGGCTTCATCCAGTGCCTGGCGATGATCCCCGGCGTCAGCCGATCGGGCGCGACGATCCTGGGCGCGCTGTCGCTGGGCGTCGAGCGGCGGACGGCGGCGGAGTTCAGCTTCTTCCTCGCCATCCCGACGATGCTCGGCGCGACGGTGGTGGAACTTGCCAAAGGTGGCGTGGGGGTCTCTTCGGCGCCGGGCGCGGTCGGCTGGCCCGAGATCGCGCTGGGCTTTGTCGTGTCGTTTCTGGTGGCGCTCTTCGTGGTGCGCGGCTTCGTGGATTTCGTGTCAAGAAAGGGATTCGGTCCCTTCGCCTGGTATCGGATCCTCGCGGGAGCTTCGGCTCTCGTCTGGCTCGGTTTGCGATAGGTCCGGATCGGCTGCTCTGATGAGCGGAGTATAGGTGAAGAGAGCCTTGCCGCAGCTTTATTGCTTTAAAGTAGGTAAACACGGCTTACCAATCGGCACCCTTTGGCGTGACTTCGAGGGTGCAGCATGCTTGATCTCCCTCAGGAGGGCAGCATGGCCGATAATCCGATGCTCAAGTTCGTAGCGACGAGGCAGTCCTATCCAGAAAAACGCCCGGCCGATCTGCGCGCCGAAGATTTTGCCGAGATCGCGCGCGCTTATGCGGTCGGGAAAGCGGAGGAGCAGGCGGGACGCTGCTCGCAATGCGGCGTGCCCTACTGCTCGACGCATTGTCCGCTTCACAACCACATCCCCGATTGGTTGCGGTTGACGGCGGAGGGGCGCCTCCGCGAGGCGTACGAGCTTTCCTCCGCGACCTCGACCATGCCCGAGATCTGCGGCCGCATCTGTCCGCAGGATCGTCTGTGCGAGGGCAATTGCGTCATCGAGTTCTCGGGCCACGGCGCCGTGACCATCGGCTCGATCGAGAAGTTCATCACCGACACCGCCTGGGCGGAAGGCTGGGTTGAGCCGGTCGTGCCGGCACGCGACCGCTCGGCGCAATCGGTGGGCATCATCGGTGCGGGGCCGGCGGGTCTCTCCGCCGCCGAGTATCTGCGCGGCCACGGCTATGACGTGCACGTCTACGATAGGCACGATCGCGGCGGCGGGCTGCTCGTCTACGGAATCCCCGGCTTCAAGCTGGAGAAGGAGGTGGTGGGCCGTCGGATCGAGCGGCTGCGCGACTCCGGCATCCACATCCATCTCGGCTTCGAGGTCGGTCGCGACGCGACGCTTGGCCAACTCCGCGAGCGCCACGACGCGCTGCTCGTCGCGACCGGCGTCTACAAGGCGCGTGCGATCAAGGCGCCGGGCGTCGGATCGGGCGCGATCGTCAAGGCGCTCGACTATCTCATCGCCTCCAATCGCAAGGGCTTCGGCGACGTCGTTCCGGGTCACGAGGACGGCACGCTCGACGCGGCCGGCAAGAACGTCGTCGTGGTGGGCGGCGGCGACACCGCTATGGACTGCGTGCGTACCGCCGTCCGCCAGGGCGCCAAGTCGGTCAGATGCCTCTACCGCCGCGATCGCGCCAACATGCCCGGCTCGCAGCGCGAGGTCGCGCACGCCGAGGAGGAAGGGGTCGAGTTCGTCTGGCTGTCGGCTCCCGAGGCGTTCGACGAAGGCCGCGTGCGCGCGACCAGGATGCGGCTGGGCGCCGCCGACGCCAGCGGCCGGCGAACGCCCGAAGCGGACCCGGAGGGCAGCTTCACGCTCGACGCGGACCTCGTCGTCATGGCGCTGGGCTTCGACCCCGAGGACCTGCCGCAGATGTTCGGCGCGCCGGAACTCTCCGTCACGCGCTGGGGCACGCTGCGCGTTGATCACCGCACGATGCAGACCTCGATCCCCGGCGTGTTCGCCGCCGGCGACATCGTGCGCGGCGCCAGCCTCGTCGTCTGGGCGGTGCGCGACGGCCGCGACGTCTCCGAACGGATGCACGCCTGGCTGAAGGAGAAGGCGAAGGTCAGCCCCGGCGCAGTGATGGAGGCGGCGTAATGTTGGCGCTCTTGGCCGCGCTTGCTGCCGCTGCGACCCCCGCGCCCGTGCAGGCCTCGTCGTCACCGCTGCCGATCGCGGCCCCGGCCGAACAGAACCTCGTTGTTGCGCGGCAGATGCTGGTGGCGATGTACCCGCCTTCCGAACGTGAGAAACTCTTCTCCGCGATGCAAGATGGCCTGATGGCTAACATGATACCGGGGTTCAAATCCGGGATGGAGGTCACACCCGGCTGCCGTTGCGATCAGATGATTGATCGCTTCAGCGCGATCGTGTCCGAAGACGCTCGTGAGCATCCGGTCGATATGAACAAATTGTTCGAGGTTTATGCCCGGGCTTACGCTCGCAACTTCACGGTTGCTGATATGCAGTCGATAACTAGTTTTGTCGGGACAACCGCCGGATCGCGCTTCATGCAGCGGGGTCAGGTCATGGTGTCGGATCCGGACGTCTCACGATTGCTGACGGAGCAGACGGCAGCAAGCATAAAACGACTGGGCCCTAAACTCTCCGCCCTTCGCGCAGAAATGGCTGCAGCAAAGACCGAAGGCGTCAAGCGATGATCAATGAAGCCGAACGCCTCCGCCTCGCCCGCGAGGGCATGTACCGCCCCGAGTTCGAGGGCGACGCGTGCGGCGTCGGCCTCGTCGCCGCCACCGACGGCCAGCCCTCGCGCCGCGTCGTCTCCGCCGCGATCGACGCGCTGAAGGCCGTGTGGCACCGGGGCGCGGTCGACGCCGACGGCAAGACCGGCGACGGCGCCGGCATCCACGTCGAGCTGCCCACCGGCTTCTTCGACGACGCGATCGAAAATGGCGGTCACCGCGCCGGCCCCGGCCGCTTGGCCGTCGGCATGATGTTCCTGCCGCGCACCGACTTGGGCGCGCAGGAAAGCTGCCGCACCATCGTCGAGAGCGAGATCATCGAGTTCGGCTACACCATCTACGGCTGGCGGCAGGTGCCCGTCGACGTGTCGGTGATCGGCGACAAGGCGATGGTGACCAGGCCGGAGATCGAGCAGATCATGATCCAGGGGCCGCGCCCCGATCAGGTCGACGCGGCGGAGTTCGAGAAGAATCTCTATCTCATACGCAGGCGCATCGAGCGGCGCGTGATCGAGGCGCAGATCAACGGCTTCTACGTCTGCTCGTTTTCGTGCCGCTCGATCATCTACAAGGGGCTGTTCCTCGCCGAGGAGCTCAGCGCCTTTTATCCGGACCTCGAGGACGAGCGTTTCGTCAGCCGCTTCGCGATCTTCCACCAGCGCTACTCCACCAACACCTTCCCGCAATGGTGGCTGGCGCAGCCGTTCCGCACACTGGCGCACAATGGCGAGATCAACACGATCCGCGGCAACAAGAATTGGATGAAGAGCCACGAGATCAAGATGGCCTCGATCGCCTTCGGCGAGCATTCGGAGGACATCAAGCCGCTGATCCCCGCGGGCGCATCGGACACCGCCGCGCTCGATGCCGTCTTCGAGGCGATCTGCCGCGCCGGCCGAGACGCGCCCACCGCCAAGCTGATGCTGGTGCCGGAGGCGTGGGTGGAGGCCGTGGACCTGCCGCAGGCGCATCGCGACATGTACGCCTACTACGCCTCGGTCATGGAGCCGTGGGACGGGCCGGCGGCGCTGGCGATGACCGACGGGCGCTGGGTGGTGGCGGGCGTCGACCGCAACGCGCTCCGCCCGCTGCGCACCACGCTCACGGCCGACAACCTGCTGATCGTCGGATCGGAGACGGGGATGGTCGTCGTTCCCGAATCGACCATCGTGGCCAAGGGCCGGATCGGACCCGGACAGATGATCGCGGTGGATCTCGACGAAGGCGTGCTGCTCGGCGACGCCAAGCTCAAGGACAGGCTCGCCGCGGCCCACCCGTTCGGCGAGTATATCAAGGACTTCAAGTCCCTGGACGATCTTCCTGCCGTGGACGGCGAGACGCGGCCATCCTGGTCCCGCGCGGAGCTGATCCGGCGTCAGGTCGCCGCCGGGCAGACGATGGAGGATATGGAGCTGATCCTCTCGCCTTGCGTCGACGACGCCAAGGAGGCGATCGGCTCGATGGGCGACGATACGCCGCTCGCGGTGATTTCCGACAAGCCGCGCCTCATCAGCCAGTTCTTCCGCCAGAACTTCAGCCAGGTGACCAACCCGCCGATCGACAGCCTGCGCGAGACGCGGGTGATGAGCCTCGCCACGCGGTTCGGCAATCTCGGCAACATCCTCGACGTCGAGGCGGCGCAGCCCAACATACTGGTGCTTGAGTCGCCGGTCCTGTCCTGCGAGGACTGGCATCGGCTGAGGGCGCACTTCGGCCCATCGAGCGCCGAGATCGACTGCACCTTCGCCGTAGATGGGGGTCCTGACGGGCTGCGCGCCGCGATCGCCGAGATCCGGCGCAAGGCCGAGCAGGCGGTGCGAGAGGGCCGCTCCGAGCTGTTCCTCACCGACGAGGGCGTCGGGCCGGACCGCGTCGGCATCCAGATGGTGCTCGCCGCCGCCGCCGTCCACACCCACCTCGTGCGGCGCGGCCTGCGATCCTACGCGTCGGTCAATGTGCGTTCGGCCGAGTGTCTCGACACCCATTATTTTGCCGTGCTGATCGGCGTCGGTGCGACGACGGTGAACGCGTATCTCGCCGAAGCGGCGATCGCGGACCGTCATGCGCGCGGGCTGTTCGGCGAGCGTTCGTTCGCTGAGTGCGTGGCGCGCTATCGCAAGGCGATCGGCGACGGCCTGCTCAAGATCATGGCCAAGATGGGCATCGCGGTTATCTCCTCCTATCGCGGCGGCTACAATTTCGAGGCGGTGGGCCTGTCTCGCGCGCTCGTCGCCGATCTCTTCCCGGGGATGCCCGCCAAGATTTCCGGCGAAGGCTATGCAAGTCTTCACGTCAACGCATTGGAACGGCACGAGAAGGCGTTCGACGCCGGGGTCGCGACGCTGCCCGTCGGCGGCTTCTACCGCCAGCGCGGGGGAGGCGAGGCGCACGCCTACTCGGCGCAACTCATGCATCTGCTTCAGACGTCGGTGGCCACCGACAGCTACTCGATCTACCTGCAGTTCGCGCGCGGCGTGCGCGACCTGCCGCCGGTCTACCTGCGCGACCTGCTGGAGTTCAATTGGGCGCGGGAAGCGATCCCGATAGACGAAGTGGAGGCGATCACCGAGGTGCGGAAGCGCTTTGTGACGCCGGGCATGTCGCTGGGCGCGCTCAGCCCGGAGGCGCACGAGACGCTGGCGATCGCGATGAACCGGATCGGCGCCAAGGCCGTCTCCGGCGAGGGCGGCGAGGACAGCATCCGCTACGCCCCCTACGAAAATGGCGACAATGCCAACTCGGTCATCAAGCAGGTGGCGTCGGGCCGCTTCGGCGTCACCGCAGAGTATCTGGGCGCGGCCGAGGAGCTGGAAATCAAGGTCGCGCAGGGCGCCAAGCCCGGCGAGGGCGGCCAGTTGCCTGGCTTCAAGGTAACCGAGTTCATCGCGCGTCTCAGGCACTCGACGCCGGGCGTGACGCTGATCTCGCCGCCGCCGCATCACGACATCTATTCCATCGAAGACCTGGCGCAGCTCATCTATGATCTCAAGCAGATCAACCCGCGCGCCCGCGTCTGCGTGAAGCTCGTCTCGTCCGCCGGCATCGGCACGGTGGCGGCGGGCGTCGCCAAGGCGCATGCCGACGTGATCCTCGTCTCGGGCCATGTCGGCGGCACCGGTGCCTCGCCGCAGACCTCGATCAAATATGCCGGCACGCCCTGGGAGATGGGGCTTACCGAGACCAATCAGGTGCTTACCCTCAATGGTCTCAGGCATCGTGTGAAGCTGCGCACTGATGGCGGCCTCAAGACCGGGCGCGATATCGTGATCGCCGCCATCCTCGGCGCGGAGGAGTTCGGTATCGGCACGCTCAGCCTGGTCGCGATGGGCTGCATCATGGTGCGCCAGTGCCACTCGAACACCTGCCCGGTGGGCGTCTGCACGCAGGACGAGGCGCTGCGCGGCAAGTTCGTCGGCACGCCTGAGAAGGTCATCAACCTCATGACCTTCATCGCCGAGGAGGTGCGCGAGATCCTCGCGCGGCTGGGCGTCCGCTCGTTGGACGAGGTAATCGGCCGCACCGAACTGCTCCGCCAGGTCAGCCGCGGCGCCGAGCATCTCGACGACCTCGATCTCAACCCGATCCTCGCCAAGGTCGACGCCGCGGACCATGAGCGCCGCTTCGCGATCGCCACCTTCCGCAACGAGGTGCCCGACAGCCTCGACGCGCAGATGCTGCGCGACGCCGCGCCCGTGTTCGCGCGCGGCGAGAAGATGCAGCTTTCCTACTCCGTCAGGAACACGCATCGCGCGGTGGGTACGCGTCTCTCCTCGGAGATCGTCTCCAGGTTCGGGATGAGCCACTTGGCGGAAGGCCATATTCACGTGCGGCTGCGTGGCAGCGCGGGTCAATCGTTGGGCGCGTTCCTCGTGCGGGGCGTGACGCTGGAGGTGTTCGGCGACGCCAACGACTATGTCGGCAAGGGGCTCTCGGGCGGGATCATCGCAGTAAGGCCCACCGTCTCGTCACCGCTCGATTCGCAGGCGAACGCGATCGTCGGCAACACCGTGTTGTACGGCGCCACCGCCGGCGCGCTCTACGCGGCGGGGCAGGCGGGGGAGCGCTTCGCCGTCAGGAACTCGGGCGCGAACGTCGTCGTAGAAGGCTGCGGCGCCAATGGCTGCGAGTATATGACCGGCGGCACCGCCGTGATCCTCGGCCGCGTCGGCGACAATTTTGGGGCGGGCATGACCGGCGGCATGGCCTTCGTGCTCGATCAAGACGGCAGCTTCGCGCGTCACGCCAACCCCGACGCGATCGTCTGGCAGCGCGTCGCGTCGGCGCACTGGGAGGGCGTGCTGAAGGCGCACGTCGCCGCGCACGTCCAGCGCACCGACAGCCGTTGGGCGCGCACGCTGCTCACCGACTGGGAGCATATGGTCGGTCGCTTCTGGCAGGTCTGCCCCAAGGAGATGCTGACGAGGCTCGCGCACCCGCTCGACGACAGGGAGGTCGCGGAGGCGGCGGAATAATACTTGTGTTCCCTGTCCGTTCCTTTATTCGGGCGAGAGGGAGGACCGCATGGCACGTCTGAACTATGTCGAGCTGCCGGTGGGTGAGACGCAGGCGAGCGCCGCCTTCTACGAGAAAGCGTTCGGCTGGACGATGGCCGCGTTCGGGCCGAGCTACGCCTCGACCCTGACCGGCGACACCGATGTCGGGCTGCAAGGCGATGCGACGGAGGCGACAGCCGCGCCGCTGCCGGTGATCGCGGTCGACGATCTGGAGGCGGCGCTGGAGCGCGTGAAGCAGGCTGGCGCCGAGATCGCGCGCCCGGCCTTCTCCTTTCCCGGAGGACGCCGCTTCCACTTCCGCGATCCGTCCGGCAACGAGCTCGCGGTCATGCAGGCGGATTGAACGCCTCCGGTTCGCACCGCTTCAATCTGCCCTCATGCCGATTGTGCCGCCGCCGCGTCGCTCCTAAGGCGAGGCGATCATGTGGCAGCTCTACCAGTTCCCGCTCTGCCCGTTCAGCCGCAAGGTCCGGCTCCTGCTCGGCGAGAAGAATGTCGGCTACGAGCTGGTGCGCGAGAACCCGTGGGCGCGGCGCGACGAGTTCCTGCACCTCAACCCCGCCGGCCAGACGCCGGTGATGGTGCAGGGGCAGCTCAGCCTCGTCGACTCGGTCGCGATCTGCGAGTATTTCGAGGAGACGATCGACAAGGCGCCGATGCTGGGCGGCTCGGCCTCGGCGCGCGCGGAGATCCGCCGCCTCGCCGCTTGGTTCGATCAGCGCATGTATGCCGAGGTGGTGGCGCCGCTGATGCACGAGCGCATGATGAAGCGCGTCGTCCAGCGCGCCTCGCCCGATGCCAAGGCGCTGCGCGAGGCGATGAAGCAGGCGGACGCGCACCTCGACTATATTGACTGGCTCCTCGATCATCGCCGTTGGCTGGGCGGGCCGGTGCTGAGCCTCGCCGACCTGACCGCCGCCGCGCACATCTCGGTCGCGGACTATCTTGGCGGGATCGATTGGCGCGGGCACGACCAGACGAGGCAATGGTACTCCGGCCTGAAGAGCCGGCCCTCGTTCCGTCCGATGCTGTCCGAGCGGATGGAGGTGATCGGCCCGCCCGAGCATTACGACAAGGTCGACTTCTGGGAGTGAGCGGCGGGGCGGACGGAAGCCGGCCACCGCCTCCTACGGCTCGCAGCCGCCGCTCGCGGCGTCCTTGACGCGAGCGCCCGAAGCGCCGACTCTTCCGCTTCCGTCTTGAGGGAATGGCCGATGTACCGCGTCCTGGAGCCGATCGCCGAGGCCGCGCCCCCGCCGGCCGACCTGCGCCGCGTGGATGCGCATCCCGATCACTGGTATCCGATCGCCTGGAGCCGCGAACTCAAGCCGGGCAGGATGCTGGCGCGCGCCTATGCCGGCGAGCCGATCGTGGTGGTGCGCGCCAAGGATGGCACGGTCTTCGCGCTGGAGGATCGCTGCGCTCACCGCCAGGTGCCGCTCAGCCACGGCGTCGTGAAGGGCTGCACCGTGCGCTGCGGCTATCACGGTTGGGCCTACGACACCGCCGGCAAATGCGTCGACGTGCCGTATCTCGGCCGCGCGCGCCTGCCCAACGGCGTCAGGAGCTACCCGGCGCACGAGGTCGACGGGCTGATCTTTGTCTTCCCGGGCGATCCCGCGCTCGCCGACGCTCGCCGTCCGACCAGCCTCGGCGCCCGTGCCGACAAGACGTATAGGACGCGCGAGCTCAACCGCGAGGTGGCCGCGCACTACACGTTCATGCACGAGAACCTGTTCGACATGAACCACCAGTTCCTCCACCGTCGCCAGATGGGGCTGATGAAGGCGACGTGCCTCGGCAAGTCCTCGGGCGCGGACTGGGCGGAGGTGTCCTACACCTTCTCGCGCGAGGCGGGGCGCGGCACGATCGGCGAGGGTGCGATCATCGCGCTGATGCGCGACCGCGACGAGGGCGCGTCCAAGGACCGCATGGTGATCCGCACTGACTACCCGCGCCAGTCGCTGAAGTTCTGGGTGGACGATGGCGATCCCGTGTTGTCTGTGTGGCTGGGCTATACGCCGCTCGACAGGGAGCAGCGCACCAACCGCACCTTCGGCTACCTGTCCGTGAAGAAGCCGGGCATCCCGGCGCTGCTGGCGATGGCGTGGCCGTTCATCACGCTGTTCACCGAGTCCATCTTCAAGGAGGACAAGGACATCGTCGAGATGGAGCAGCGCGCCCACGACGCGCAGGGCTGCGATCGCAACAACGAGGTGTTCCCGCCGATCCGCGACCTCCGCGCAGTCCTCTCGCGCTGCGGCGTGCCCGCCGCCGTCTGACCAACTCGTCCGCCCCATCATGGGCCGAGCGGATCGCGGCGGGTGAGATGGTGCGCGCCGCCCCCGTACATGGGGTAGCTCGCGCCGTCGTGGCGTCGATCGCGGGTGCCGCGGAGGCATCCATTGCGGTTCGTCGCCCGTTGAGCGGTGATGAGCAAGAACGAGC
Source organism: Sphingomonas sp. (assembly GCF_965200105.1). Classification (GTDB taxonomy): domain Bacteria; phylum Pseudomonadota; class Alphaproteobacteria; order Sphingomonadales; family Sphingomonadaceae; genus Solisphingomonas. Next base: position 416,601 of record NZ_CBDATN010000002.1, on the reverse strand, counting down.
CGCCGCGCCTCCTTGACCTCCCCGTCGGCATCGACGCGATAGGCGAGCGCGCCGAGCATGACAGCATGGGCGAAGTGGCGGTGCCCGCCCACCGCTACTGGGGCGCGCAGACGCAGCGCTCGCTCCATCATTTCGCGATCGGCGGCGATCGGATGCCGGTGGCGGTCTACCGCGCCTACGGCATCGTCAAGAAGGCGTGCGCCGACACCAATGCCGCGCTGGGGCTGCTGCCGGAGTGGAAGCGGCAGGCGATCGTCCGTGCCGCCGACGAGGCGATCTCCGGCGCGCTCGACGATCATTTCCCGCTCTACGTCTGGCAGACGGGCTCGGGCACGCAATCGAACATGAACGTCAACGAGGTCCTGGCGAACCGCGCTACCCAGCTGACGGGCGGGACGATCGGCAGCCAGCAGTCGATCCGTCCCAATGACGATGTCAACATGAGCCAGTCGTCCAACGACACCTTCCCGGCCGCGATGCACGTCGCGACGCTCGCGGCGATCAACGAGCGGCTGCTGCCCGAGCTGCGCCTGCTGGCCGACGTGCTTGAGGATCGAGCCGCGCGCTGGATGGACGTGATCAAGGTCGGCCGCACTCATCTCCAGGATGCGGTGCCGCTCACCGTGGGGCAGGAATGGTCGGGCTGGGCAGCGCAGCTTCGCGCCTGCATCGAGGAAGTGGAGCGGTCGCGCGCCGGGCTCACCGAGCTGGCGCTGGGCGGCACGGCGGTAGGCACCGGGATCAACGCCCCCAGGGGCTTCTCTGTCGCGGTCGCGGCCCGCATCGCCGAGCTGACCGGGCGGCCGTTCGTCACCGCGCCCAACAAGTTCATGGCGCAAGGCTCGCTCGACGCGATGGTGCGCGCGAGCGCGGCCTTGCGGGGCGTCGCGGTGGCGCTGATGAAGATCGCCAACGACATGCGCTGGCTCGCGTCGGGCCCGCGTTGCGGCATCGGCGAGCTCAGGCTGCCCGAGAACGAGCCCGGCTCCTCGATCATGCCCGGCAAGGTCAACCCGACGCAGTGCGAGGCGATCGTCATGATCGCGATCCAGGTGATTGGCGAGGACACCGCCGTCGCCTTCGCCGGCTCGCAAGGCAATTTCGAGCTGAACGCGATGCGGCCGATCATCGTGAACAACGTCCTTCACTCGATCGCCATTCTGGCGGACGGCTGCGAGATGTTCCGCCTGCACTCTGTCGAGCGAACCGAACTCGACAGGCAAGTGATCGCCGCCCACGTCGAGAACACGTTGATGCTAGTGACAGCGTTCTCGCCAGAGATCGGCTACCAGGCCGCCGCCCGCATCGCCGAGGACGCGCACGCGACCGGCGCGACGCTGCGCGAAGCCGCGCTACGCTCGGGCCAGGTGACGGCCGAACGATACGACGCGCTGATAGCACCGGCTACGATGGTGGGTGAGGGGCTGGCGGGGGCTTGAGCGCCGGTTGCTTCATACATGGTCGAGGGGAAGGTGGCCCTAGTAGCGTACACAATGAACGTCCGTTGGTCTGTGGATCCTAACGCTGAACAGGTTTCGGCCAATTGAATCGTCTACGCGAATTACTGGCGAAACACCAAAGGAGGTGCCTACCCGGAGCTGCGCCGTATGTGATCTGATGCGCGATGATCCGAGGCTGGCATAGAAAGTTAAACGCCGTGATCGTTGCATCTTAGAAGCAAGCTGTCCTCGGATAACTATACAGAGACCTCTAATGTCGCCGGCAACGCAGCGGCGGATCCGCTTGAAGACCTGCTTGTCACTTACGGATGAAAGTCTATTGGCGCAGTAGAATTGGCCGCTGTCGTAATCAGCGAATGATGTGGCCTCTTGGAGGCGCTTGGCAGAACTCGAACACGGCAAGTCTGGGCGCGAGTGCAGCTTGCGGCGGGAGAGTTCGCGCCCAATAAAAGACGGCGTCCCACCACCCGCCTATCAGAACACCCCCAGCGCCTTAAGGCTCGCATGGCCGGTCGTGCCGATGACGATGTGGTCATGGAGCACGATGCCGAGCGGCTTGGCAGCTGCCGCGATTTCCTTGGTGAGAGCGATGTCCTGACGTGAGGGGGAGGGATCGCCGCTGGGATGGTTGTGGACGAGGATGAGCGAGGCGGAGCCGAGCTCGATCGCGCGGCGCAGGAGCTCACGGATATGGACGGTCGCCTGGTCGGTCGAGCCTTCCGCGACCAGCTCGTCGCGGATCAGCCGGTTTTTGGTGTCGAGGTGGAGGAGGCGCACGCGCTCGATCCCGATATGCGCCATGTCGGCCTGGAGATAGTCGAGCAGCGCCTGCCAGCTCGCCAGCACCGGGCCCTCCTTCGCGCGCTGGCGCAGCAGGCGGAGCGCTGCGGCATCGACGATGCGCAGCGCGGCGGCCGCGCCCTCGCCCATGCCGGCGACGCGCATCGTCTGCGCCGGCGTCGCGGCGAGCAGCGGCGCCAGCCCGCCGAACTCGCGCAGCAGCGCCTTGGCGAGCGGCTTGGTGTCGCGACGCGGAATGGCGAGCGCCAGCAGATACTCGATCACCTCATGATCGGAGAGCGTCTCGCCGCCATGATCGAGCAGGCGCCGGCGCAGGCGCGAACGGTGGCCGGCGGCATCGGGAACAGCGTCGCTCATCGCCGCGCACGCTAGCAGCGCGGGCGCGGCCCGCAATCGGCCGCTGGCGGTGGCGCGAGCTCTCGCCTAATGCGCGGACAGGGAGCAAGGGTCGAGGCTTGGCGGAAGGGCACGAGACGGGGACGGCCGATCGCGCGGGCGATCGGTCGCGCGTCGTGGTGGCGGGCACGATCGCGGGCGGGCTGGTCGTCGTCGGGATCGCCGCCGCCTGGATCGAGCGCGCGCCGATCGTCGCCCACTACGCCGATCGCGCTTTCGCGGCGCGTGGCGTCCCGGCGCGGTACCGCATCGCCGCGATCGGGCCCTTCGCGCAGCGGCTGGAGGACGTCTCGATCGGCGACCCGCGCGCGCCCGATCTCGTCGCGCGCGTCGTCGATGTTCGGCTCTCCTACGGGCTGCACGGGCCGAAGCTGGTGGCGGTCGCGGCCGACGGCGTGCGGCTGCGCGCGCGCGTGATCGATGGCCGCGTGACGTTCGGCGCGATCGACCGGCTGCTGCCGGCACCCTCGGGCGCGCCGCTGGCGTTGCCCCACGTGGCCGCGACGCTCGACGACGCGATCGTCCGGCTGGAGGCGCCGGCGGGCACGGTGATCGCGGCGGTGAGCGGGCGCGGCAGGCTCTCGGACGGCTTTCGCGGGCGGGTGCGCGCGGCGAGCAGGCGGCTGGCGGCCGGCGGCTGCGTGATGTCGGGCGCCACGGCGGACGTGCGCCTCGCCGTTGATGATCGGCGGCTACGCGTCGCCGGACCACTGGCGCTCGACAGCTTGACCTGCCCCACGATCGCGACGGGGGCGGGGCGCGCGCGGGCCGACCTCGCCTTCGCGGCCACGCTCGATCGCTGGCGGGGCGAGCTCGCGCCCTCGGGCTTCGCGGGGCAGGCGGGGCGCACACGATTCGGCGCGCTCGGCGGCACGATCGGCGTCGGCGGCACTCCGAGACGGATCGAGGGCGAGACGCACCTGACAGTGGCCGGCGTCGCGACGGACGACGTGGCGGCGACGGGCGCGCGCGCCGACGGCCGCTACCGCTACGTGCCTGGCGCGGCGGGCCTCGTCTATGCCGGGCTCGTGACGCTCGATCACGCGCGGCTCGACGGGCGGCGCCGGAAGGCACTGGCGGCGGCAGGGAACAAGCTTGCGGGCACGCCGGTCGCGCCGCTGGCGTCGCGCCTGGCCTCCGCGTTGGCGGCGGCGGCGGCCGACGCGCGCGCGACGATGCAGGTGGCGCTGACCGCGGGCGGGCCGGCGGGCACGGCGGTGCGCGTCCGCCGGCTGGATCTCACGGCGGCGAGCGGCGCGCACGCGCGGGTGACGGAGGGCGGCGGCTTCGGCTGGAGCGTGGCCGAGCGGGCGTGGCGCGCCGACGGACGGATCGAGGCGGGTGGCGGCGGGCTGCCCGGCGTCGCGCTCGCGCTGACGCAGCCCCGCGCCGCCGCGCCCGTCGCCGGTACCGCGACGATCGCGCCCTACGTGGCGGGCGGCGCGCGGCTGGCGCTAGCGCCGGTCCGCTTCGTGGGCGGGCGCCACACCCGCTTCGCCACCGTGGCGACGCTCGACGGACCGCTCGGCGGCGGGGCGATCGAAGGGCTGTCGGTGCCGCTCGCGGGGCGGATCGGCGGCGGCGATTTGGTGCTCGGAGAAGGCTGCGTGCCGATCGCCTTCCGCGCGCTCGCGATCGCCGGCACGAAGTTTGACACAGCGCATCTGCGCGTCTGCGGGCTGGACGGCGGGCCCATCGCCTCGATGCGGCACGGCGTCGTTCGCGCGGGGTTCGCGGTGGAGCGCCCGCGCCTGGCCGGCCGATCGGGATCGTCCCCGCTCACGCTCGCGGCAGACCGCGTGCGCGTCGATCGCGCGGGCCTGGAGGTGGACGCGCTGGCGGCGCGGGTCGGAGCGGGGGACGCGATCACGAGGCTGGAGGTCGCCCGGATCGACGGCGGCTTCGCCGGCGACCTCTCCGGCCGCTTCGCCCGCGCCGGCGGCCAGATCGCCCGCGTACCGCTCGCCCTCTCGGACGCGGCGGGAAGCTGGCGGTTCGCGAACGGCAGGCTCGCGCTCACGGGCGGGCTCGCGCTGTCCGACCCGGGGACGAGCCCGCGCTTCCGCACGATGGCGGCGCGCGACGTGACGTTGACGCTGGCGGGCGGCGGCATCGCCGCCAGCGGCGTGCTCGCCGAACCGAGGACGGGGCGGGAGGTCGCGAACGTCGCGCTCCGCCACGATTTGAGAAGCGGCGCCGGCGACGCGCGGCTGACGGTGCCGGGCATCGGCTTTGACAAGGCATTCCAGCCCGACATGCTGACGCCGCTGACGCTGGGCGTAATCGCCAACGTCGCGGGTACGGTCGCCGGAAACGGACGCATCGCCTGGAACGCCGCCGGCGTGACCAGCAGCGGCGACTTCGCGACCGACCGCATCGATCTCGCCGCCGCCTTCGGACCGGTGACGGGAATCCGCGGCGCGATCCACTTCTCGGACCTGCTCGGCCTCGTCACGCCGCCGGCACAGAGCGCGACGATTGCGGAGATCAACCCCGGCGTCATCGTGGCCGACGGCACGGTGCACTACCGGCTGCTGCCCGATCAGCGCGTGGCGGTCGAGGATGCGCGCTGGCCGTTCGCGGCGGGCACGCTGACTCTGGAGCCGACCGTGCTGGCGTTCGGCGATGGTGCGTGGCGCCGCATGACGTTCCGGCTGTCCGGTCTCGACGCCGCCGCCTTCGTGCAGCAGCTGGCGCTTCCCAACCTCTCCGCCACCGGCACCTTCGACGGCGTGCTGCCGATGATCTTCGATCAGGCGGGCGGGCGGATCGAGGGGGGCTCGATCGTGGCTCGGCCGCCTGGCGGCACCATCGCCTATGTCGGCGAGCTCTCGCGCCAATCGATCGGGACGATGGGCAAGCTCGCCTTCGACGCGCTGAAGGCAATTCGCTATTCGCAGTTGTCGATCGCGCTCGACGGGCGGCTGGACGGCGAGATCGTCAGCCGCGTCGCCTTCGCGGGCGTGCGCCAGGCGACGCCGGACGCGAGCTATGCCGCGCGGCTGCTCCACGACCTGCCGTTCCGATTCAACATTGCGGTGCGGGCGCCGTTCCGGGCGCTGGTCGGCACCGCGCGCTCCTACGCCGATCCTTCGCTGCTGCTGCCCCAGGCGGGGCATGGCCCGAGGGTCAGCGAGGCGCCTGGCGGCGCTCCCATTCAGCCCACCGCAAGCGAGGCCGTGCGATGACCCACGTCATATCGACGATGAGACGAGGACGAGATACGCTCTGGCCATTTGCGGGCCTGCTGATCGCCGGCTGCGTTTCGGTGAAGGCGCCAGACAAGCCGATCGAGATCAACCTCAACATCAACGTGCGACAGGAGGTCGTCGTCAGCCTGAAGAAGGATGCCGAGGACGTCATCAGCGCCAATCCGGAGTTGTTCCCGAAATGAGGAGTGCCATCATCCTCTCCGCCGTCGCCGCCTTCGCCCTCGCGGGTGCCGCGACGGCGCAGTCCGGGGCCGTCGCGGCCGGGCTCGACTCGGGCGCTGTCGGCGAGCAGGTCGACGGCTATCTCGGTTTTCCCAAGCCTCCATCGGGCGCGCTCAAGGCTGAGGTGGACGCGATCAACATCAAGCGGAGGCAGGTCTACACGCAGGCCGCGCAGGGCAAGAACGTCTCGATCGAGGAGTTCGCGATCTCGGCTGGCTGCTCGACCATCGGCAAGCTGCGCGACGGCCGCGCCTACTCGGTCGCGCCCGGCGTCTGGGCGACCAAGAGCGGCACGGCCAAGCTGCCCGCCACCTGCGGCTAGGGTGTGCGCCGCGCCCGCCCGGTTGACTTGATGGATAGCGCTTTCTAAGGGACCTGCGCCCGGGCGGTCCGCCGCCGGTTGTGACGCGCCATGCCGGCTTGACCGGTAGCGGCGCGTTTTCATTGAAGCCTCGGGCCCTAGCGGCCGGGGGCAGGGTCCAGGGGTCCGCATTGTCCGACGGTCGGCGCAGCGACGGAGACGAGCTTGGCCGCCGCATAGCCGCGGCCAAGGCCACGCACGCGGCTGCCGATCACTCGCACGCCCGCGCCGAGGGGCGTGGCTGGGCAATCGGCATCGAGTTCGTCGGCACGGTGCTCGTCGCCACCGCCATCGGTTGGGCGATCGACACCTATGCGGGTTTGCACACGCGGCCGTTCGCGATGATCGCGATGCTGGTGATCGGCTTCGCCGCCGGCACCCGGCGCGCGATGCAGACTTCGGCCCAATTCGACAACAGTACCGCCAACGATGTGGCGGCGAAGGGATAAGACGCCTTGGCCAGTCCCATGGAGCAGTTCGATATCGTCCGCCTGAAGCCGCTGGCGCTTCACGGCTACGACGTGTCGTTCACGAACTCGTCGCTGTGGATGGCGGTGGCGCTGGCCGGCATCGCGGTGTTCCTGATCGTCGGCACCGCCAGCCCCAAGCTCATCCCCGGGCGCTGGCAGGCGGCGGTGGAATATGCCTACGATTTCGTCCGATCGATGCTCGACCAGAATGTCGGGCCGGAAGGGCGGCGCTACGTGCCGCTCGTGTTCTCGATCTTCATCTTCGTGCTGTTCTGCAATCTGCTCGGCCTGATCCCGTGGGTCGGCACCTTCACGCCCACCAGCCATATCGCGGTGACGCTCGGGCTCGCGCTTCTCGTCTTCGTGACGGTGGTGATCGTCGGTTTCGCGCGCCACGGGCTGCACTTCTTCTCGCTGTTCTGGCCCAAGGGCACGAACATCGTGCTCGGCCTGTTCGTAGCGCTGATCGAGTTCGTGTCCTTCCTGTCGCGGCCGTTCACGCTTGCCATCCGACTGTTCGCGAACATGACGGCGGGGCACGTGCTGCTGAAGGTGTTCGGCACCTTCGTGGTGACGCTGGGCTCGTTCGGCGCGCTGCCCTACGTATTCGGCATCCTGCCGCTGGGCGTGAACATCGCGCTGTGCGCGCTGGAGGTGCTGATCGCGGTGGTGCAGGCCTATGTGTTCGCGCTGCTGACGTCGATCTACCTCAACGACGCCGTCAATCTCCACTGACAACTGACTACGAAAGAAGGGAAAGAGACATGGATCCAGCTTCCGCCAAGGTAATCGGCGCCGGCCTCGCGGCGATCGGTGCGGGTCTCGCCGCGATCGGCGTGGGCACCATCTTCGGCATGTATCTGCAGGGCGCGCTGCGCAATCCGTCCGCCGACGCGCAGATGGGCGGCCGGCTGATCTTCGGCTTCGCCGTGACGGAGGCGCTCGGCCTGATCGCGGCGGTCGTCGCGCTGGCGCTCGCCTTCTCCTGACGTCAAGCGGCGGGCGGCCTCGCGCCGCCCGCCTCGCACAAGAGGCCGGGATGCCCCAGTTCGACTTCGCCAACTTCGCGCCGCAGATTGCGTGGCTCGCCGTCTTCTTCGCGATCCTCTACTTCGTCATCGTCCGCGCGACGGTGCCGAAGCTCGCGCGCGTGATTGACGAGCGCGAGGGCAAGGTGACAGGCGACATCGCCGCCGCCGAGGTTGCGAAGGCGGACGCCGACCGCGTCCACCACGGCTACGAGACCGAGATGGCGCAGGCGCATGTCCGTGCGCAGGGCGCCGTAGCCGACGCCAAGGCGTCTGCGACTCGCGACGCCGAGGTCAGGCTCGGCGCGGCCAACGAGACGCTGCACGCCAAGGCCGAGCAGGCCACCGCCTCTTTAGAGGCGGCACGCAGGCAGGCAGCCGGCGAGATCGAGCGCATCGCTGCGGAGGCTGCCGCCGACATCGTGGCAGTGCTGGTCGGCACGCGCCCGGATGCGGACACGGCGAGGACCGCCGCGCGGCAGGCGCTCGCGGGGTAGGGATAGCGACATGGCCACCGATACATCCGCCGCGATCGTCCAGACCGAGCATCATCCCGCCGAGGCCAAGCTGCTCGGGCTCGACTCCGAGGGCTGGGTCTACGCCTCGCTGACCATCTTCCTGCTCGTCGCCTTCTTCGTGGCGGGCGCGCACAAGCGGATCGCGGCGATCCTCGACGATCGTATCGCCAACACGCGTCGCTCGCTGGACGAGGCGAAGTCGCTACGCGACGAGGCCGAGGCGCTGCTCGCCGAGGCGCACCGCCGCCAGGCCGCCGCGCACGCCGACGCGCAAGCGATCCTCGCCCATGCCGAGGTCGAGGCGAAGCAACTCGTCGAGAAGGCGCGTACCGACGCCGACACCTTGGTCGAACGGCGCGGCCGCATGGCGGAGGAGAAGATCGCCGCGGCCGAGCGAACCGCGGTTGCCGACGTCCGCGCGCGCGCCGCGCAGGCCGCCGCCGCCGCCGCCGCGCGCATCATCGCCGATCGCGACGATCCCAACGCGGATCGCGCGCTCGTCAGTCGGACGATTGCCGGGCTGAGCTGAGAACGTCGGCGACGTCGCGCCGCCCGTGGCGAGTGCGCTTGCGGTTCAAATCGGGACGTCCAGCGCCTAGATCGCACCCGTGACCGACGGGCCGACCACTGACCGCTTCGCCGAGGAGAAGTCCACCTACACGGTGCGCGGGTCGGACCAACCCGATCTGGAGGCCGGCGTGGCGGCGATCCGCAACGTGCTGAGGACGTTGCCGGCACGGCCCGGCGTGTATCGGATGCAGGATTCGCGGGGCGACGTGCTCTACGTCGGCAAGGCGCGCGCGCTCAGGAACCGCGTCACCAACTATACGCAGGTGTCTCGGCTCACCAAGCGGCTCCAGCGCATGGTGTCGCAGACGCGCTCGATGACGATCGTCACCACGCGCTCGGAAGCGGAGGCGCTGCTGCTGGAGGCGCAGCTCATCAAGCGCTTCCGCCCGCCATACAACGTGCTGCTGCGTGACGATAAGAGCTTTCCCTTCATCCTGCTTCGCGAGGATCACGCCTTCCCGCGCGTGCAGAAGCATCGCGGCGCCCGGCGGGCGAAGGGGCAGTATTACGGGCCGTTCGCCTCCGCCGGATCGGTGACTCGGACGCTGAACGCGCTCCAGAAGCTGTTCCTGCTCAGGAGCTGCACCGACAGCTTCTTCCAGAATCGTTCGCGTCCGTGTCTGCTCCACCAGATCAAGCGTTGCTCGGCGCCGTGCGTCGGGCGCATCGACGAGGCTGCCTACGCGGAGTTGGTGGAGGACTCGAAGAGCTTCCTCGCCGGTAAGTCGACGCAGGTGCAGAAGAAGCTCGGCGACCAGATGTCGGCGGCGGCGGAGAGCATGGACTTCGAGCTCGCCGCGATCCTGCGCGATCGGTTGCGGGCGTTGACCTTCATCCAGGGCAGCCAGGCGATCAACGCGGAAGGCGTGACCGACGCCGACGTGTTCGCGATGGCGTGCAAGGGCGGCGCCACCTGCATTCAAGGCTTCTTCATTCGCGGTGGCCAGAACTGGGGCCATCGTGGCTTCTTCCCCGCGCATACCGCCGACGTGCCGGCGGACGAGGTGCTGACGAGCTTCCTCGCGCAATTCTACGAGGAGGTGCCGCCCGCGCGCCTCGTCTTGCTCGATCGCGAGCTGGAGGAAGGCGCGCTGCTGGCGGAGGCGCTGGCGGAGAAGGCGGGGCGCAAGGTGGAGCTGAAGCGCCCGCAGCGCGGCGAGCAGCGGCGGCTCCTGGAACAGGCGACGCGCAACGCCGAGGAGGCGCTGGACCGCCACCTCGCCGAATCGACGACGCAGGGTCGCATCCTGCGCGAGGTCGCCGAGCTGTTCGAGCTGGACGGGCCGCCGAACCGCATCGAGGTGTACGACAACAGCCACATCATGGGCACCAACATGGTTGGCGCGATGATCGTCGCGGGGCCGGAGGGCCTCCGCAAGAACAGCTACCGCAAGTTCAACATCAAGCGGCCCGAGACTGCGCCCGGCGACGACTTCGCGATGATGCGCGAGGTGCTGGAGCGCCGCTTTGCCCGGCTGGAGAAGGACGATCCCGAGCGCCGATCGGGCGAGTGGCCCGACCTGCTGCTGATCGACGGCGGCAAGGGGCAGGTGGCGGCGGTGTGCGCGACCTTGCAGGAGGCGGGAGTCGAGGACGTGGCCATCGTCGGCATCTCCAAGGGGCCGGACCGCAACGCCGGCCGCGAGCATTTTCACCTCCCCGACGGGCGCGAGCAGATGCTGCCGCTGAACTCGCCGACGCTGTTCTACCTCCAGCGCCTGCGCGACGAGGCGCACCGCTTCGCGATCGGCGCACACCGCACCAAGCGCGCCAAGTCGATGGCGGCCAACCCGCTCGACGACGTCGCCGGCATCGGCCCGTCGCGCAAGAAGGCGCTGCTGATGCACTTCGGCTCGGCCAAGGCGGTGCGCGCCGCCGCGCTGGAGGATCTGGAGCGCGCGCCCGGCATCTCCAAGGCGATGGCGCGCAGCATCCACGATCATTTCCACGCGAACGGCTGACACGCAAGATGCCATAGCCGGCGGTCGGTGGTAGTCGCGGGGCATGACGACCCGCGTGCTCATCAGCGTCGATACCGAACTCACCTGGCGCGCCCACCTCGCGGGCTGCGGCTGGGAGGAGAATCTGCGCCGCTCCTACGAGGCGGCGGGCGTCGGCGTGTCCTACCAGCTCGGTAGGCTGGCGCGGCACGGGCTGCGGGCCTGTTATTTCGTTGATCCGATGCCGGCCGTGATGTTCGGGATCGAGCCCGTTCGCCGGATGATCGCGCCGATCGTCGCGGCGGGGCAGGAGGTGCAGCTCCACCTCCACCCGATGTGGCTCGATGCGCTCAGCCGGCGCGTCGACGACACCGCCGACCACGACATGCGCGGCCGCCGCGTCGAGGAGCAGCACGCGATCATGGCCCGGGCGATCGCGCTCTTTCGCGAGGCAGGTGGCGGTGACCCGGTGGCGTTTCGCGCCGGCAACTATGGCGCGGACGACGCGACGCTGGCGGCGGCGGCGGCGGTGGGGATGCGCTACGACACCACGCACAACGGCAGCATGTTGCCCGAGCCCTGCGCGATCGGACTCCCGAGGGCTGCCGTTGCGCCGACCATGAGGCAGGGCCTCACTGAATTACCAGTAACGCTGATCGACGGCGGCCGGGGGCGTCTGCGCCACCTCCAGATCGGCGCCGTCTCGTTCGGCGAGATGCGTGCCGCGCTCCTCCACGCCGAGCGCGAGGGCAACCCGCTGGTGACGATCGTCGGCCACAGCTTCGAGCTCGCCTCCCGCGACGGATCGCGCGTCAACCGGCTCGTCCGGCGTCGCTTCGATCGGCTGTGCGCCTTCCTGGCGGCGGAGCGCGACCGCTTTCCGACCGTGCGGCTCGACCGTCTCGACGCGCTGCCGATGGATGTGCCCGCGACGCCCGCGCCCACCGGCGCCGCGCGACGCTGGGTCCGCATGGCGGCGCAGGCGGCGTCGAATCTCGTCTACGAGGGCCGGCCCTAGCGGCTGTTCGCGAACGCGCGATCCTCTACACGAGCCCGATGAGCATCGACCTGTCCGCGCCCGCGATCGCAGCGCTGGTGCGCAACCGCCGCGACCAGCGCGTGCCCTTCGTGCACGCCGTCTCGCTCGGCACGAACTGCTACGCCGCCTGGCTGCTCCAAGGGCTCGGGCTGCGGCGCGGATCGCATCCGTTCGACTGGATCTTCTCGACGCCCGCTATGGTGCTCGATATCCTGGACGACGATTTCAGGCACTTCCTCGATCCGGCCGAACATGAGCGCGGTGGCGAGCCGGGGCGCTGTCGGCACCGCAGCTATCAGGCGCGCTTCGGCGTCGAGTGGGTGTTCAACCATCACGATCCGACGCGGCCGGAGGATGCGCGCTACTTCCGCCGCTGCGTCGATCGCTTCCGCGCGGTGACGGGTGGGCCGGACAAGACGCTCTTGCTGATGATCAACATCGAGGCGCCGGTCACGCCGGAGCTGTTCGCCCAATTGTGCGACGCCGTCGAGCGCTGTGGACCGGACAACACGATGCTGTGCATCAATGTCGGCTGTGCGCGCGACGTGCTCGCCATGGGCATGGCCGAGCCTTTCCAGATCGGCCGCCACCGGCTGCGCACCTATCGCTCGACATCGGAAATCGACGGCGTGCGGTTCGCTAACCCGCTCGACGATCTCGTGCTGCGCGGCGCGACCATGCAGTTCCGCTTCGACCTGCCGCCGGCGCGGGACGATCCCGAGCTGCCGGTGGATCGTTGAGGCGTGCAGCTCCGCGCGCTTGCCACGGTCTGCGCCGTCCGGGCTCACGGCGAGCACGGCGTCGTCGCGCGATTGCTGACGCGTGAGGCGGGGCTGCTCGCGGGCTATGTGCGCGGCGGGCGCTCGCGGCGGCTGCGGCCGGTGCTCCAGCCCGGCAATCGCGTCGTCGCCGACTATCGCGCGCGCAGCGACGATCAGCTGCCCGCGCTCATAGTCGAGCTCGCGCACAGCCGCGCCGGGCTGCACGAGGAGCCGCTGGCGGCGGACGGCATCGCTTGGGTGACGGCGCTGGTCGCCGGCGTACTGGCGGAGGGGCTCGCCCACCCGGTCGTGGCCGACGCGCTCGACGCGCTGCTCGACGCCGTCGAGGCGGCGCCCTCGGCGCGCGGCTGGGCGGGCGGGCTCGCGCGCTTCGAGCTGCTGCTGCTCGCCGAACTCGGCTTCGGCCTCGATCTCGCGCGATGCGCGGTGACGGAGGGCGTGGACGATCTCGCCTTCGTCAGCCCGAAGAGCGGCCGCGCGGTGTCGCGCGCGGCGGGCGAGCCTTATGCGGATCGGCTGCTGCCGCTACCGCGCTTCCTCATCGAGGGCGGGGAGGCAGGTTGGCGGGAGGTCGCGCAGGCGCTGGCGATCACCGGACTGTTCCTTGAACGGGACCTGCTCGGCGGGCGCGAGGCGCGGCTGCTGGCGGCGCGGCAACGGCTGACCGATCGGATCGCGCGACTCGCCCGGGCTTGAGGCGCCGCCCGAGGCTTGGCATTGCGACATGTGACGAGGGGAACGCCATGCTGATCGCGCTGCTGCCGGGAGACGGAATCGGGCCGGAGGTAACGGCGGAGGCGGTGCGCGTACTGGAAGCGGTCGCGGGCGATCGGCTGACCTTCGAGGAGGCGCCCGTCGGCGGTGGCGCTTACCACACGCAAGGCCACCCTCTGCCGCCCGCCACGCTCGATCTCGCCCGGCGCGCTGATGCGATCCTGTTCGGCGCGGTCGGCGATCCCTCGTGTGACGCGCTGGAGCGGCACCTGCGGCCCGAACAGGCGATCCTCGGTTTGCGCAAGGAGCTGGGGCTCTTCGCCAATCTGAGGCCCGCTCGGCTGTTCCCGGAGCTCGCCGACGCCTCCGCGCTCAGGCCTGAGATCGCGCGCGAGATGGACCTCGTGATCGTGCGCGAGCTGACCGGCGACGTCTATTTCGGCACGCCGCGCGGCCGCCGCGAGACGAACGACGGCCGTCGCGAAGGCTTCGACACGATGCGCTATGACGAGGACGAGATCGCGCGGATCGCGCGCGTCGGCTTTGAGACCGCGCAAGGGCGGCGGGGCAGCCTCTGCTCGGTCGACAAGGCCAACGTGCTGGAAACCTCGCAGCTCTGGCGGGATGTGGTGACGGAGGTCGCGGCGGAGTACCCGCAGGTCGAACTCGCGCATATGTACGTCGACAATGCGGCCATGCAGCTTGTCCGCAATCCTGGCTGGTTCGACACGATCGTCACGGGCAATCTGTTCGGCGACATCCTGTCCGATCAGGCGTCGATGTGCGCGGGCTCAATCGGGATGCTGCCGTCCGCGTCGCTCGGGCAGGGAGGCAAGGGGCTGTACGAGCCGATCCACGGTTCCGCGCCGGATATCGCCGGGCAGGGCAGGGCCAATCCGCTCGCCGCGATCCTGTCGGCGGCGATGCTGCTTCGCCACTCGGCCGACATGGCAGCGGAAGCCGATCGCATCGAGGCCGCCGTCGCCGCCGCGCTGGCGGCCGGTCACCGCACCGCCGATCTCGGCGGTGCGGTGACGTGCCAAGGTATGGGCGATGCGGTGCTGGCGGCGCTGTGATCGTCTGAGCGCAAGCGGAGGCGCGGGCGGCACCGCATCCTCCGCCGTGCGGACAATATGGGAGCTGCGGGTTGACCGTGCGGCGCACGGATATGGTCCGTCCGAGCGGCACCAATCCCGCGCCTCCGTCACTCGCTCGCGAACAGCTCGCGCTCGATCGCTTGGATTAGCTTCGGATCGTCCGGCGCCATATCGGGGGCGAAGCGGGCGACCACCGATCCGTCGCGGCCGATCAGGAATTTCTCGAAGTTCCACAACACCTCCGGCGGATCGGTCGGCGTCATGCCATAGTCCTTCAGCCGCTGGCGCATCGTGTCGGGGCCATCGGTCGCCGGCTGCGCTTCGGTCAGCGCGGCATAGAGCGGGTGGCGGGCCTCGCCCGTCACCGGCGTCTTGGCGAAGAGCGGGAAGCGCACGCCATACTGCGTGTCGCAGAAGCTCGCGATCTCGGGATCGGCGAGCGGCTCCTGCCCGGCGAAGTCGTTCGACGGGAAGCCCAGGACGGTGAAGCCCTCGTCGTGATACTTGTCGTAGAGCGCCTGCAAGCCCTCATATTGCGGCGTCAGCCCGCACTTGGACGCGACGTTCACGACGAGCGCGACCTGTCCATCATAATCGGCGAGGCTAGCGGCGGCGCCCCCGTTGGTCTTGAGCGGTATGTCCCGGATCGCGGTGGCCATCATCGTCTCTCCTTCGAACCTCGCATAGCCCCGCCACGCGCGCAGGGCCAAGCCGCATTGACGGCGGCCACGGCCGGGGGCCAAGGACGAGCGATGAAGCGACGCGCAGGACAGGATCGAGAGGTCACCGCCGGTTGGCGGCCGGCCACGCTGGCGGTACGCGGCGGCACCGCGCGCTCCGAGTGGGGCGAGACGTCGGAGGCGTTGTTCCTGACGTCTGGCTACGCCTATGATTGCGCGGCGGACGCGGCGGCGCGTTTCGCGGGCGATCAGGAGGGGATGACCTATTCCCGCCTCCAGAACCCCACGGTCGAGATGCTGGAGCAGCGCATCGCGTTGATGGAGGGTGCGGAGGCGTGCCGCGCCACCGCATCCGGCATGGCGGCGATGACGGCGGCCTTGCTGTGCCAGCTCTCCACCGGCGACCATCTCGTCGGCGCGCGCGCGGCGTTCGGATCGTGCCGCTGGCTGACCGATCACCTGCTGCCGCGCTTCGGCATCGCCACCACCATCGTCGACGGGCGTAACACGAAGGCCTGGGAGCGGGCGATCCGGCCCGAGACCAAGGTCTTCTTCTTCGAGACGCCGGCCAACCCGACGCTGGACATCGTCGACCTCAAGGCAGTGTGCGACATCGCGCGCGCGCATGGCATCGTTACCGTGGTCGACAACGCCTTCGCCACTCCCGCGCTGCAACGGCCGATGGACTATGGCGCGGACGTCGTCGCCTACTCCGCGACCAAGATGATGGACGGGCAAGGCCGCGTGCTCGCCGGCGCGGTGTGCGGGACGAGCAAGTTCATCGCCGAGACGCTGCTGCCCTTCCACCGCAACACCGGGCCGACGCTCAGCGCGTTCAACGCATGGGTGGTGTTGAAGGGGTTGGAGACGCTGGACCTGCGGGTGCGCCGCCAGTCCGACAACGCGCTCGCGGTCGCGCGCTTCCTTGAGGGCCGCGTGCCGCGCCTGCTCTACCCGAACCTGCCCAGCCACCCACAGCACGATCTCGCGATGCGTCAAATGGCCGCGGGCGGCACGATCCTCTCGCTGTTCCTCGATGGCGGCCGCGAGCAGGCGCACGGCCTCTTGGACGCGCTGACGCTCGTCGACATTTCGAACAATATCGGTGACTCGCGCAGCCTGATGACGCACCCGGCGTCCACGACTCACAGCGGGCTGAGCGCGGACGTGCGCGCCGAGATGGGGATCACCGAGGGCATGCTGCGCCTCTCGATCGGGCTGGAAAATCCGGACGACGTGATCGCGGACTTCGACCGGGCGCTGACGAGTGTAGCCCTGTGAGGGCGCTGTTTCCGCACGAGGCGACAACGCGCGGCGTCACCGTGCGCGTCTCCGTCAGCTACATGCCCGAACAGTCGCTGCCGGCGCGCGGGCGCTGGTTCTGGGCCTACCACATCCGCATCGAGAACGGCGCCACCGGCGCGGTGCAGCTCCTCACCCGCCACTGGGACATCACCGACGGGCGCGGGCACGTGCAGGAGGTCGACGGCGACGGCGTGGTCGGCGACCAGCCGATCATCGAGCCGGGCGACAGCTACGATTACGTCTCGGGCTGCCCGCTCGCCACGCCGACGGGAGCGATGGAGGGTCGATACGGCATGGTCGATGCCGGCGGCCGTGGTTTCGACGTGGCGATCCCGCGCTTCCCGCTGCTGGCGCCCGCGACCGCCGGCTAGGAGCGGCCGTGAAGCGCACCCACCTGCCGCTGAACGCGCTCCGTGTGTTCGACGCGGCGGCGCGGCACCTGTCCTTCACGCGCGCAGCGGACGAGC
Organism: Sphingomonas sp.; assembly: GCF_965200105.1. GTDB lineage: Bacteria > Pseudomonadota > Alphaproteobacteria > Sphingomonadales > Sphingomonadaceae > Solisphingomonas. The sequence goes on along the minus strand of NZ_CBDATN010000002.1, from coordinate 399,539 downwards.
TTGCCGTCACGCCTGCCGCCGTCGGTCAGCAGGTGCGTGCGTTGGAGGATACGCTGGGCGTCGTGCTGTTCCGTCGCACCACGCGCGGGTTGGAACTGACGCCCGAGGGCGAGACGGGGCTAGAACCGCTACGGCGCGGCTTCCTGGAATTCGAGGAGGCGGTGCGCGCGATGCGGGCGGGCCAGACCTCGAAGACGCTGACGATCGCGGCGCCCCGCGACGTCGCCGGGCGCTGGCTGGCGCCGCGCCTCGCGGCCTACGCCGCGCGCGATCCCGAGCTGCGCTTCGTCGTGCTGGCGGCGGATGGCGGGATCGACTTCACCGAGGCGAATCTCGACCTCGCCATCCTCTACGCAAGCGGGCCCGGCGACAATGAGGGCGTGGCCCTCGACGACGGGACGCTGATGATGGTGGGACGCGAGGAGGGCGGCGCGGAGGCGATCGCCTGGCCGGGCTGGGCGGTGACGGAAGGTCCGCGCGTGCTCACCGTCGCAGACGCCGGGCTGGCGATCGATGCGGCGGCGGCGGGGATCGGGCGCGCGACGGTGCCGGCGCTGCTCGCCGCCGGCGACATCGAGGCGCGCCGCGTCGCCGATCTTGGCCGGCAGCCGGGAGAGCGGCGCTACTGGTTGGTCGCGCCCCTGCCGCAGTGGCGGCAGGCCAAGGTGCGCGCGGTCGTGGCGGTGCTGACCGGCGATTAACGCCGATGCAGCCGCCGGCTCGGCGATCGTCCGCTATGGATCGTACCGCGCAAGCAGCAGAAACCGTGGGGCGGAGCGTTGTGCCCCGCCCCTGTCAGCCTCAGAACTTGACGGTGACCTCGCCGCCGAAGGTGCGCGGCGCGTTGAAGTTGCCATAGTCGCCGAGCACGTTGTTGATGCTGCCGGTGATCGCGCTGGTGGTCGGCGAGCCGGGCAGGCTGTTCGACGGATCGCGGCGGTAGACATACTGCTTGTTGAACAGGTTGCGCACCCACATCGACGCGGTCACGTGGCTGCGCCCGCCGCCGATCGCGATGTCCGCGAGCGACAGGCGGGCGTTGACGATGAACGAGGAGTCGGCCTTGGTGCCGAACTGGTCGAACGTCTGCGTCGCCTGCGCGTAGTTGCCGTCGATGTGGAAGCGGAGCTGCGTATCGGCGCCCACCATCGGCATCGGCAGCGAGTAGTCGATCGCGCCGCTCGCCGCATTGCGCGGGGTGAACACGATGTAGAAGCGCTGGAGGACGGTGGTGGCGATGCCGCCGGCGGTGACCGTGATCGGCACCAGCGGGATCCTGGTGTAGGTATAGGCGTAGGATCCGCTCAGCGTCAGCCGATCGATCGGGCGCAGCGACAGCTCGGCCTCGACGCCCCTGATCTTGGTAGTGCCGTCGGCATTGATCGTGACCAGGTTGTTGAAGCTGCCCGTCGTGGTCGTCTGGATCGAGCTAATATCGACCTGGCTGTCGTCGCGGTCCATGATGTAGCCCGCAAGGTTGATGCGTCCGCGGTGATCCCAGAAATCGGCCTTCATGCCGATCTCGTAGGAGCGTACGTCCTCGGGATCGAACGCCTGGTAGTTGGACGTGCGCGAGCTGGCACCGCCGGAGCGGTAGCCGGTCGCGTATTTGGCGTAGACGTGAACGTCGCTGTTCACGTCGTAGGCGAGCGTAACCATTGGGTTGAAGCGATGCCAACTCTCGTCGAGCCGCTGATAGCCGTTGGCCGCGGCGACGTCCGGGCGGAGCACGTAGTTGACGTTGCGCGAGGTGAGGAGGTCGCCCTCCTTCTTGTCCCAGGTGTAGCGTCCGCCCGCAGTTAGGTGGATTTCGTCGGTCGCGTTCCACGTCACCTGGCCATAGGCGGCGTAGCTGCGCGACCGGACGCGCGAGGCGCGGTCCGTCGAGCGGCACGATCGGATCGAGCCGAAGCCACCTGAGCCGGTGCACGGATCGAGGACGACATACTGGTAGCCGCCGGTCTGCCCGGGGGTGGTGTAGCCCCGGATCGCGACGGAGTTGGGCGTCGCCGCATCGTCGTGGACGCGCTCGTTATAGTAATAGAGGCCCGCGACATAGTCGAAGCGGCTGATCGTCCCGACGGCTTGCAGCTCCTGGCTGAACTGGTTCTGGTTGAGCCCTGCAAGGCTGTAGCGACTGAAGTTGCAGCCGGTGCCGGTGCAGCCGGGCGCCACCACCGGTACGCGGTGCGCGCCGCCGCTATTGTCCCACTGCTCGACGTTGACGCCGCGCCATGCGGTGATCGAGCGCAGTTCGATCTCGCGCGCGAGCTTCCACTTCAGGATGTTGGTGAAGCCGTGCGTCTTGTCGACGCTGGGCTGCTGCGGCACGCCGATGTCCGCGACGGACATGCGATCATTGCCCTCGACGACCACGCCCGGCAGCACCGGCTTCACCGTGCCGGTGAGCGTCGTGTAAGCGGTGCCCGGCAGCACGCAATTGGACGACGCCGCCTGTGGGCCGGCGGCGCAACTGTTCGGATTGAAATTCAGGAGCTGGCTGTAGAAGGGCGAGTTCGAGTCCCGCGCGTAGTCGAACGAGAAGTCGTTGGTGATGCTATCCGTCGGCTTCCAGCGCACCGCCGCGCGAACGCCTTTGCGGGTATAATAGTTGAAGCCCGTCTGATCCTCGAGCGGGTTCTTCGTGGTGGCGTCCTGATGCTGGATCACGCCGTCCAGTTTCACGCTGAAGCCTGCGACTTCAGGCAGATCGAGGTGGACCTCGCCGTTGCGCGAGCCGTAGTTGCCGACGCCGCCAGTGACGCGGCCCTCGAACCTGCCGCTCGGCGCCTTGCTGACGATGCTGAGCGCGCCGCCCTCGGTGTTGCGGCCGAACAGCGTGCCTTGCGGGCCCTTGAGCACCTCGATCCGCTCGACGTCGAACAGCGAGGCGTTGAGGCCGTGCTGACGGCCGAGATAGACGCCATCGAGATAGATGCCGACGCCCTGCTCGCGCGCGGGCTGGTTGGCGTCGAGCGGAACTATGCCGCGGATGCCGATAGTGAGCGCGCTCTGGCGCGCCTCGAAGGTTGCCACGCGCAGGCCCGGCACGGCGCCGTCGCCGAAATCGAGCAGGCTCTGGATGTGGCGGTCCTTCAGCGCCTGATTATTCACCACAGAGATCGCGATCGGCGTGCTCTGGAGGTTGGTCTCGCGCTTGGTTGCGGTGACGACGATCTCCTCCAGGCCGCGGCCGGCCGTCGGCGATGGAGTCGCCTCGGCACCCGATGCCACGCCGGCGTCGGGCGCCGGGGTGGTGGCGTTGGTCTCCTCGGGCGTCGGCGTGGTCTGCGCGGCGACCGGTACGGCGCACGCGAACGGAAGAACGGCGGCAAGCGCCGTCGCGGCCTTGAGCTTCATGATGTTGCACCCCTGGCGGCGGTTGGTCCGCCGTTGGGCGGGGGCTAGTCACGGCGAACTACAATCCGGCGGCGATTCGGTGACAACTTCGTGACGCACCGTGACGTAACATGTCTCGCGGATGACAAGCGGTTCATGTCTCCATGGGCTTGATGTCAAGCCTACTCAGCGCGCGCTGGGCGGTAGCGCGGTAGAACAGGCCGACGTCCGCCTCCTCACCTGGACGACGACCGAGCAAGAACGGACCGGGCGGCGTGGTGCCATTCGCCGGCGGATCAGAACTTGTAGCCGATCGTGCCCTGCACCGTGCGTCGCGCACCGTACCAACACCAGTTATAGTTGACGTAGCAACCCGTCAGGTGGCGCTTGTTGGTGAGGTTCTTGGCGTTGACGGCGACCTGCACGCCGGTAAGCCGGTTGCTGAACGCGCCGAGATCGTAGCGGGCGAGTGCGTCGAAGAGCGTGTAGGCGGGCGTGTCCTCGCTGCCATAGGCGTAGATGCGGTCGACATGCCGTACTCCGCCACCGATCGCGAAGCCTTGCAGCGGGCCTGAGGGCGGCGCCCACTCGATATTGCCCGTGACGCCGCCGCGCCCGACGGTCTCGGGCCCATGGCCCACGCGCACGGGATCGGCATCTTCGAGGATCTTTACGCTCTGGCGGCTGAACGAGAACAGCGCGTTGAAGCCGTGCGGCAGCGGCGCCCTGGCCTCCACCTCCACGCCGCGCGAGCGGACCTTGCCCGATTGCGTCGAGAGGAAGGTTACCGGATCCGACGTCAGGACGTTCGTCTGTTTGATGTGGAAGTAGGCGGCGGTCAGCAGAATCTGCGTGTTCGGTACCTGATATTTAACGCCTCCCTCTATCTGCCTTCCAAGCGAAGGCTTGGCCAGCGTCCCGTCGACGAGCGTCGCCGCCTGTGGTTGAAACGAGGTTGAGTAGGAGAGGTAGGGCGCGATACCGAGACCGGTCCTGTAGAGCGCGCCGACGCGATAGGTGAACTTATCGTCGTGCTGGATGGGACCGCCATTCTCCGACCTTGCCCAATCGTGACGGCCGCTAAGCGTCAGGCGCAGGCCGGCCAACGCGATCTGGTCCTGCGCGTAGACGCTCTGCTGGCGCTGGCGAGTGACGGTTCTGCCGAGAAAGCCGTCGGGCACTTGGTCGGGCGTGCGCGGCGTCGGCATCGTGCCGTAGATAGGATCGTAGCCGTCGATCGGCGTCGCCGACCCGAAGCCATACCGCTCGTTGAAGTGCAGCACCTGCCGGTCCGCGCCGAACAGCAGGTCATGCGTCAGCGGCCCGGTAGCGACCCGGCCGCTGAGCTGATTGTCGTAGACCCAACTGTTGTTGCTCTCGTCCGTCGAGTAGGAGGCGCGGGCGTACATGGTCGAAGGCGTCGCCGTTGGATCGATCGCGGCGCCTTGCACGTAGACGATGCCGAGCCGGCTTTTCACATACTGGTAACGCCCCGAGGTCTTGAACGCCCATCCGCCGCCGAAATCATGGCGGAAGATGTAGGTAATACCGGCCTGTTTGCGCTTGAAGAAGTCGTCGGGCTCACCATCGTAGAAGTCGGGCGCTATCTTCATATTCCCGGCGGCGGGATTGCCGATGAGCGTGCCGAGCGCGGGAAAGACGCCGTAGTTGCCGTTGCGCGGATCGTGCGAGTAGTTGGCGAGCATCGTGAAGCTGGTCGGTGTGCCGTTGCCGAGCGTCATCGCGGCGGAGATCGTCTGCCGGCGGCGCGTGCCGTACCGCTGCTGATCGTGCGAGCCGTTCACGCTGCCGTAGACGCGCCACAGCGCCATGTCCGAGAAGCGGCCGCCGACGTCGCCATCGACACGGTAGAGGTCGAAGGAACCGTAGGTCGCCGCGAGCGAACCGTAGATGCCACAATCCAGCGGCATCTTACTGTCCTGCACGACGAGGCCGCCCGGACCGGACCGGCCGTAGAGCGCGGAAGACGGGCCCTTGATGATCTCGACGCGGTCCAGGCGAGAAATGTCGGCCTGCGCGGCGGCGTAGCCAGTGCCGTCATTCTGCAGGACGTAATAAAGCCCGTCGAGGAACACGGGTGCCACGAACCCGCGCAGTGTAAACAGATCATAGACGTCCGCAGATGCGCCACGCTGGTCCGGCGTGACTCCGGCGACGTAGCGCAACGCCTCGTTAAGGTTCTGGAGACCCAAGCCGACGATCTCGTTCGAGCCGATGACGCTGATAGACTGCGGCGTCTCCGCCAGAGCAGTCGCGGTCTTGGTACTGGCGGACGCCATAGTGTCGAGCTTGGCGCCGGTGACGACGATGACGTCGGCGTCTTTGGCCGCGCTAGTCACGGCCCATGCCGGCGCGGCGAGGCCTGCGCCGCATAGCAGCGTCGCGACCTGTGAAATGCGATTGCGAACCATTGTCACCCCCTGGAGTGGCACTATCGCGACACATTATCATTATCAAGCGGTAGAGCGACTTTCTCGCGATCGATAGTTCCTCGCGTGCTAGTGCCGGATAATGCGCAGCTCCGCCTTTCTCCTGCCGATCGCGCTCGCCTCTTGCGTCCCGGCGGCGCGGGCGCCGCGCCGTGCGCCGGTGCCGCCGCGGCGTGCCGGACCGCAATCGGCCGTGCCGCCATCGTCCCCCTACCAGCGGCCCGTGGTGGACGAGCAGGCGCGGCGTGCGTGCCTTGCGCGGCTCTCGGCGGACGGCGCACGGTTCCAGCCGCTGCCGGATCGGTTCTACACCGATCAATGCTGGGCGCTGGCGGCGGTGCGGCTCGACAATATCGGCATGCCCGTCACCAATCTCGGCCAGATGACGTGCGAGCTTGCCGACTCGCTCACCCGCTGGACGCGCGATGCGACGCAGAAGGCCGCCGTCGCCTGGCTCGACGCGCCGGTGATCCGCATCGAGAGCTTCGGCACCTACTCCTGCCGGCCGATCAACAACGTGCCCGGAGCGCGACTATCTGAACATGGCCACGCCAATGCGGTCGACATATCTGGCTTCGTTCTGGCGAACGGACGCCGCATCACCGTGCTCGCCGATTGGAACGGGCCGGACCCCTATGCGCGCAACTTTCTGCGCGCCGTCCACGATGCCGGTTGCCGTCGCTTCAACGTCGTGCTCGGCCCCGATGCCAACGCGCTCCACCGCAACCACTTCCATTTCGATATGGGGCCGGGCCGCGCCTGCCGGTGAGCGCCGTCTCGCAACCGATGCGGGGGCGGGGTAGGGCAACGGACATGGACAGCAAGCGACAGAACCGCCGGCCAGCCGTGCCCGGCCGCGTCTTCCCCGACGCGCGACAGGACGCCGCCGTCGCGCGCGAGGCGAAGCCCAGCCCGCAGACCACTGATCCCGCCTATCGTCTGGCTTTTCAGGACGAGGACTTCCTGCTGCGGGAAGACCTGCGCCCCGTTCGCTTCCAGCTCGAGCTGCTGAAGACCCAGCTCGTGCTCGACGAGGCGGGGGTGGCCTCCACCTTCGTCTTCTACGGCTCGGCGCGCATCCCGGAGCCGGAGCGTGCGGCGATGCTGACCGAAGCGGCGCGTACGCAAGATCAGGCGCGCGTCGCGGGCAATCTGGCGTCGCTGTCGCGCTACTACGAGGAGGCGCGCGCGCTGGCGCGGATCGCGAGCGGGGTGCCGGCGGAGAGCGACGGGCGGCGCCAGTTCGTCGTCTGCTCGGGCGGGGGGCCGGCGATCATGGAGGCTGCCAACCGTGGCGCCGCCGACGTCGGAGCCGAGTCGATCGGCCTCAACATCGTGCTGCCGCACGAGCAGTCGCCCAACCCCTATGTCACGCCGCGCCTGTCGCTACGCTTCCACTACTTCGCGCTGAGGAAGATGCACTTCCTGCTCCACGCGCGCGCGGTGGCGGTGTTCCCCGGCGGCTTCGGCACGCTCGACGAGCTGTTCGAGCTGCTAACGCTCGTCCAGACGGGCAAGATGCGGCCGCTGCCGATCCTGCTCTATGGCGGCGAATTCTGGCGGACGGTGGTCGATTGGCAGGCGCTCGCCGAGAACGGCGTAATTTCGCCACAGGATCTCGAGCTGTTCCGCTTCTGCGAAACGGCCGAGGAGGGATGGAGGGTCGTCTCGGATTATTGGGAGCTGGACGCGGCGGTCTGACCGTGCCCGCCCGAACCTATTTCTTGCGGTTCTCGGAGGTTCCGGCGAGCGCCTTCGCGCCCTCGCCGCCGACCGTGCCGTGTGGGTTGCCCCCGGCGGCCGCCTGGCCCTCGGTTGGCACGGGAACCGTCTTGGCGCCCTCGCCGGTGGTGTTCTCGCCGGGCTTGGCGCCGGCCGCCGTGCCCGCCGCGACCGCCGCCTTGGCGTCGCCGCCCGGCCCCGTCTTGGCGGCGTCGCCGCCACCGGCCGGGGCCGCACCCGCCGCCGGCGCGGCCGGCAGCGGCTTAGGCGCGTCGCTCTGCGTGTTGAGGTAGGCGATAACGTCGGCGCGGTCCTGCGGGTTGGAGAGGCCCGCGAAGGTCATCTTGGTGCCGGGCGCGTAGGCCTTGGGGCTCTTCAGCCAGGCGAACAGCTCGTCGAACGTCCATGGTCCGGACTTGCCCTTGAGCGCGTCCGAGTAGGCGAAGCCCGCTTCAGACGCCACCGGCCGGCCGACCACGTCCCAGAGCTGCGGCCCGATCTGGTTGGGGCCGCCCTTCTGGTCGGAGTGGCAGGCGCCGCACTTCTTGAACACCTCGGCGCCCTTCGCCGGATCGCCCTTGGAGACGTAGAAGGCGGCCGGCTGCTCGGCGACGGCGGCGTCGCCACCGCTCTCCTGCTCGACACCCTCGACCGTGTAGCCCATCTTCTCGGGTCGCTCCGACTTGAAATACTCGCCCGAGACGAGCGACGCGCCAAGCGCGACGATCCCGGCGAACAGCACCCAGCCCGCGATCGTGTTGGTGCGGTCTCCGACACCTTCGGACACGCGGTCGCCGTCCCTGAACTCACCACCCGTCGGATCGGACATGCCCGCGAAGCTCCCCAAGCCCGTCGATCGGGCGCGATAGGGCACGCCGGCCGGGCGCCCCAAGTGACGCGTTCCCATAGGAAAGGGGCGGGGGCTTCGCAAGCGCGCTTGGCGTCGTGCCGTCGCGCGCCTAACCGAGTGGCGCCATGCAGACCTACCCCGCTCCCGCCGCTCGGCTCGTCGCCGCGATGCACGCGGCCGCCGCCGCCGAGCCACGTCGCGCGGTGGCGTTCCAGGGCGCGCCCGGCGCCAACAGCCACATCGCCGTCGGCGAGGCGTTCCCGGGCGGGCTGCCGCTGCCCTGCTTCGGCTTCGAGGACGCGATCGAGGCGGTGACGAGCGGCCGCGCCGACTGCGCGCTGATCCCCATCGAGAACTCGCTTCACGGCCGCGTCGCGGACATGCACTTCCTGCTGCCCGAGAGCGGCCTCGTCATTACGGGCGAGCATTTCCTCGGCATCCGCCACTGCCTGATCGGCACCGGCCCGGCCGAGGCGGTGCGCGAGGCGATGAGTCATCCCCAGGCGCTCGGCCAGGCGCGGCACTGGCTGCGCGAGCGCGGCATACGCGCGATTCCCTATGCCGACACGGCCGCCGCCGTCGCGGAGCTGGTCGCGATCGGCGCGCCCGCTCACGTCGCGGCGCTAGCGCCGGCGCTCGCCGCCGAGATCTACGGGCTGCCGGTGCTGAAGGAAGGGATTGCGGACGAGGCAGGCAACACCACGCGCTTCCTGACGCTCGCGCGCGCCGCGCCGGAACGCGATCTCTCCGGCCCGTGCATGACGACGCTGATGTTCGCGGTGAAGAACGTCCCGGCCGCGCTCTACAAGGCGATGGGCGGCTTTGCGACCAACGGCATCAACATTACAAAGCTCGAGAGCTATCAGCGCGGCGGCGCCTTTCAGGCGAGCGAATTCTTCTGTGACGTCGAAGGGCATCCTGACGACCAGCCGCTCGCCCGCGCGATCGAAGAGCTGGCCTTCCACTCGCGGTGGGTGCGCCGGCTCGGCACCTATCCGCGTGCCCGATCGCGAGGGTGACGTGGCGGAGCTGGCCCCGCTTGCGATCGGCGACGGCGCGAAGAGGGCGGAGCGACGGGGCTGAGGCGTGGCTTCGCGGACGCCTGCGAGGAGCGGCGCGCCCGGCCGCTCAGCCGTCCTCGTCGAGCCAGCGCGCGAACAGCGTGTACGCGATGGCGTAGGGCGGCGGCGGCAGGAACGGGGCGTCGGATTCTCCCGCCAAGGCGGCGGCGATGCCGGCGCGGTCCACCCAGATCGCATTTTCCAGCTCGGTATCATCGAGCGTGATCGCGTCGTGCTCGACGCGCGCGACGCAGGCGATCATCAGCTGCGAGGGGAATGGCCAGGGTTGCGAGGCGACGTAGCGGACCGACGTGGCGGCCACCCCCGCTTCCTCGTGAAGCTCGCGCGAGACCGCCTCCTCGATCGACTCGCCGGGTTCGAGGAAACCCGCCAGCGCCGAGTAGCGGCCCGGCGGGAAGCCGGGCTGCCGACCCACCAGCACGCGCGCTCGCGATCCCTCGCCATGCTCGGCGAGCATGATGACGACCGGGTCCGTGCGCGGGAAATGCTCGGCGCGGCACTTGCCGCAGGCGCGGCCCCAGCCCGCGCGGAACAGGCCCGTGCCGCTGCCGCAATTCGCGCAGAAGCGATGCCGCGCGTGCCAATCGACGAGGCTGCGCGCGGCCGCCCAGGTCGCCGCATCTTCGGCACGGAGTGCGGCCACGGCCTCGAACAGGCCGGGCGGGCGCGACAGCGCGTTCACGCCCGGCGCCAGCGCCACGAAGGTCGGCGCGCCGTCGAGCAGACCGAGCAACGCGAGTTCGACGCCGGGCGGCGCCTCCGCCAGAGCTGTGATGCGCAGCCGATCACCGTCGCGCACCGGCGCGAGCCCGTCGAGCACGAGCAGACCGGCGGCGGGATCGCGGCGCATCGTCGCGACCCGTTCGGGATCGTGCCGCGCCGCGTCCGCGCGATCGAGTGGCGAGCCGGTGAAGCCGGGTGTGATCATGCGGCGATAGCGTCCTTCTCGGCAGTCACGAGCGCAGCGGCGCGCGCGTAGAGGGTGGGAAGACCGGCTTCCCCGAGCTGATCGATCGGCCACCACTCGCCGGCGACATCGATCGGTTCGTCGCTCCGCGCCTCGGCGGCGCGCACCGCGAGCGTCAGGGCGAAGTGGGTGAAGACGTGCTCGACCGCGCCGAGGCCGCGCCAGCGCGCGGACACCGGTGGCGCCTCTTCGGCCGCTTCTCCCCATGCGCCGCCGGGCAGCGCGCGCATCCCGCCCAACATGCCCCGTGCCGGGCGGCGGACGAGGAGGACGTGGCCGTCCCGCTCCAGCCAATAGGCGATGCCGTGCCGGCGGGGCCTGGCACGCTTGACGGCCCTGACCGGGAACACGTCCGGCGCGCCGCTTGCCCGACCTGCGCAGCCGCGCGCGACCGGGCAGAGCAAGCAACGCGGCGCGCGGGGCGTGCAGATGGTGGCGCCCAGGTCCATCATCGCCTGCGCGAAGTCGCCGGCGCGTTCGCCGGGTGTGATCGTCTCGGCCAGCGCCGCGAGCCGACGACGCGCGACGGGCATCGGCAGCTCCACCGCGAACAACCGTGCGACGACGCGCTCGACATTGGCGTCGACGACGACGGTGCGGCACCCGAATGCGATCGCGGCCACCGCAGCCGCCGTGTAGCGGCCGACGCCGGGTAGCGCGCGCAGGCCGTCCTCGCTTGAGGGAAAGTGGCCGCCATGATCCCGAACCACGGTTCGCGCGCAGGCGATCAGGTTGCGCGCCCGCGCGTAGTAGCCGAGCCCCGCCCAGGCCGCCATCAGCTCGCCCTCGTCCGCCGCCGCCAGCGACGCCACCGTTGGCCAGCGCGTGGTGAAGCGTGCGAAATAGGGGATCACGGCGGCGACGGTCGTCTGCTGGAGCATCACCTCGGACAGCCAAACGCGGTACGGATCGGGCGGCGTCCCGTCGCCGGGCGGCGTTCGCCACGGCAGCGTGCGGGCGTGCGCGTCGTACCAGCCGAGCAGGGCCGCTTGCATCTCCGGGGCATCGACGGGCATGGCCCGCCTATGGCATGGGATGGGGAATGACGGAACGGTCGACACGCAAGCCAGGGGCGAAGCCCGCCGCGCGTCGCGCGCCGCGCGACGCTGCGGCCGAGCCGACGCGTTCCGGCCGGGCACGCGCGGTGGCCGAGATCGTGCCGGACGTCGGTCGCGCCGCCTTTCGTCGCTTCGGCTTCGTCCAATCCTCGGTGGTGAGCCGCTGGCCCGAGATCGTCGGCCCTCGCTACGCCGGCGTCTCCAGCCCCGAATCGATCCGCTTTCCGCGCGGGGGAACAGGCGAGGGCGTGCTCACGCTAGTCGTCGACGGCGCGCGCGCGGTGATGATCCAGCACGTGGCGCCCGAGCTGATCGAGCGGGTCAACCGGTTCTTCGGCTACCCCGCGGTGGCGCGCATCCAGATCCGCCAGTCCGCCGCCGTCGCGCGGCCGACGCCGCGCGCTCGGCCGGCACCCTCTACGCCGCGTCCCGCGGCCGAAATCGGCGACAGCCTACGCGGCATCGGCGATCCCGAGCTGCGCGCCGTGCTCGAGTCGCTCGCGGCCGGCCTGTCCTTCACCGGCGTGCCGCGCCTCTCGGAATGATTATGATGCTGCGTGCCGCCTTCGCGTCTCTCTTGCTCGTGGTCGTCACGCCCGCGATCGCCGCGCCGCCGCGTGCGGCTCGCGCCCCGCAGGATTGGACTCGCACCGTCGTGCAGACGCCGGAGGGCGGTATCCGGATCGGCAACCCGAGGGCCAGGTCGCAGCTCGTCGAGTATGGCTCCTTCACCTGTCCGCATTGCGGCGCCTTCGCGCGCGAGGCGTTCCAGCCGATCATCGATCGCTACGTGCGCACGGGCAGGCTCGCCTTCGAGTTCCGGATCGCGCTCCGCGACAAGGCCGATCTGGTCGCAGCGCTCACCGCGCGCTGCGCTGGCCCGGGGCGTTTCTTCGGCACGGCGGAGGGGCTGTTCGCCACGCAGCAGGAGTGGTTCAATCGCGCGGTCGCCTATGATCAGAAGCAGCCGCAGCCGCCCGCGACGGCCGATCTGGCGGCGGTGATCGGCGGGCTGGCCGACGGTTCGGGCATCGCCGCCATCGGCATCAGGCACGGCATCGCGCGGCCGCAACTGCAACGCTGCTATGCCGACGCGAGCCTGCGCGGCACCTTGTCCAAGGCCGCCGAGGATGCGTGGAACGTGCGCCAGATTGGCGGCACGCCGGCCTTCTACCTGAACGGCGACAAGCTCGACGGCGTCTACGGCTGGTCCGCGCTGGAGCCGCAGCTGCGCGCCGCCACCCACGGCTGAGATTTACGAAACCGGAGTATCGCATGCGTCCCTCACTTATCCTGGCCATCGCCTTGCCGGCGCTGGCGCTCGCCGGCTGCAACAAGAAGGAGGAGGCCGGCACCACCGCCGCCTCGCCGGTCGCCGCTGGCCCCACCGTTGCCGCGCCTTCGGGGGGCTGGGAGGAGCAGGTTGCCGCGACGCCGGAGGGAGGCATCCGCATGGGCAACCCCGATGCGCGGGGGAAGCTCGTCGAGTATGCGTCCTACACCTGCCCGCACTGCGCCGCCTTCGACCAGGAGGGGCTGGCCGAGATTCGTCGCTACGTCGGCACCGGCAAGCTCAGCTACGAGCTGCGACCGTTCGTGCGCGACCCCTATGATCTCACGGCCGCGCTGATCGCCCGATGCGGCGGGCCGCAGCCCTTCTTCAGGCTCACCGACCAGATCTACGCGCAGCAGCAGGAGTGGATCGGCAACGTCCAGAATATGACGCCCGCCGACCAGAAGCGTATCCAGTCGTTGCCGCAGGCGCAGCAGTTCCAGGCGCTCGCCCGCGCGATGGGGCTGAACGCGTTCGCGGGCCAGCGTGGCATCCCGAAGGCCAAGGCGGACCAGTGTCTCTCGGATCAGGCGCAGCAGGACAGGCTCGTCCAGATCCGCAACGACGCGCAGACCAAATACCAGATCGAGGGTACGCCGACCTTCCTGATGAATGGCGACGTCATCGGCTCCTACGAATGGGCGGGGCTGAAGCCCAAGCTCGTCGCCGCGATGGGCGGCTGACGGGCGCGCCGGCGGGCACGCAGCCATGCGCATCCGCCGGCTGAAGCTCACCGGCTTCAAGAGCTTTGTCGATCCCGCCGAGCTGGTGATCGAGCCAGGGCTGACCGGCGTCGTCGGCCCCAATGGATGCGGCAAGTCCAACCTCCTTGAGGCGATCCGCTGGGTCATGGGGGAGGGATCGCCCAAGTCGCTGCGCGGCGGCGGCATGGAGGACGTAATCTTCGCCGGAACCGAGTGCCGCCCGGCGCGCGACTTCGCCGAGGTATTTATGCTGGTGGAGCGCGACGGCCGCGAGGCGGAGGTGGTGCGCAGGATCGAGCGCGGCGCGGGCTCCGCCTATCGCATCGACGGCGGCGACGTCCGTCAGAAGGACGTGGCGCTGCTCTTCGCTGACGCCGCCACCGGCGCGCACTCGCCGGCGCTCGTCAGCCAAGGCCGAATTGGCGCGATCATTGCCGCGCGCCCCGTGGAGCGCCGCGCGATGCTGGAGGAGGCCGCCGGCATCGCCGGCCTCCACGTGCGCCGCCGTGACGCCGAGCAGCGCCTGCGCGCCACGGAGGCCAATCTCGAACGGCTCGACACCATCCTCGCCGACATGGAGACGCGCAGCGGTGCGCTCCGCCGTCAGGCCCGCGCGGCGGAGCGTTATCGGCTGCTCTCGGCCGACATCCGGCTCGCCGAGGCGCGGCTGATCTGGGCACGCTGGCGGGACGCGGCGGCCGCCGCCGACGCCGCCCGGAAGGACGCCGCTGCCGCTGCCGCGACCGTCGCCGAGGCGACGACGGCGCAAGCCACCGCGCAGCAGGCAAGCAGCGAGGCCGCCGAACGTGCGGCGACCGCCCGGCGCGCCGCCGAGGCCGCGCGCGAGGAGGCGTCGGCGGCCGGTCACCACTTCCGCGCGCTGGACGTCGAACGCGCGGCGCTCGACCGCCGACTCGTGGAGGTTGCGGCCCTTGTCGCCACGCTGGAGCGCGACCGGGCGCGAGAAGGCGCGCTCGCCGAGGATGCGGCGCAGGCGCTCTCGCGTCTTGACGTGGAGGTGGAGGCGCTGACAGGCCGTGTTCAAGAGGCGGGAGCGGCTCGTCCGCAACTCGTCGAGCGGCTCCGCGTGGCAGACGAGCACTCGCGCGACGCCGAGGTGGCGCTGGCGCGCGGGTCGGCGGCGGAAGCGGCGGAGCAGGCCGACGGGCGCATCGCCACCGCCGCACTCGTCTCCGCTCGACGGCGCCTCGCGCGGGCCGAGGAGGAGACGGCGCGAGTCGCGCGCGAGGCGGACGCGCTCGGCGACGATGCGGCGCCGCGTCGATCGCTTGCCGACGCGGAGCGGGCGCGAGCCGACGCGGCGCACGCCGCGTCGGAGGCCATGGCGACGCTGGCCCGTGCCGAAGCGTCGCGCGAGACGGCCGATGCGGCGCGCGCGACGACGCAGGCCGGCGTCGCCGAGATGCGCGCCGCGCTCGCCTCGTTGGAGGCGGAGCGTGACGCGCTCGCCCGTTCGCTGCCCGCGCGATCCGCCACAGGTCGCGCGCTTGACCTGCTGCGTGTCGCTTCCGGTTACGAACGCGCACTCGCCGCCGCGCTTGGCGACGATCTCGACGCGCCGGTCGCGGAGGCGGGTGTGCTGCGCTGGGCGGGCACGTCAGCGGCCGACGATCCGCCGTTGCCGCCGGGATGCGAACCGCTCGCGGCCCAGGTCCAGGCTCCGGCCGCACTGGCGCGGCGGCTGGCGCAGGTCGGCGTCGTCGAGCGGGATGACGGCGTATCGCTGGCGGCGGGGCAGCGGCTGGTGACGCGAGACGGCCGGCTGCGGCGCTGGGACGGCCTGATCGCCGAGGATCGTGGCGCCGCGACGGCGCAGGGGCTGGTGCGTCGCAACCGCATGGCCGAACTCGACGCGCTTCTACCAGTCGCGCGCGCCGGCCGGGCGCAGGCGGAGGCGGCCGCACGAGAGGCGGCGGCCGCAATGGCAATTGCGGCCGAGAGCGCCCGATCGGCGCGCTCTGCGCTCGGGGCGGCGGATGCGCACGGTCGCCAGGCATCGGTCGCGGAGGACAGGGCGCGGCTCGCACTGGAACGCCTGGGTGCCCGCAGCGAGGAGATCGCCGCGCGCGCCGCGCGCGCGCGCGAGGAGCGCGATGCGGCAGAAGCCGAAGCCGAACGGGCGGTGGCGGCGGTGGCGGCGCTACCGGACGCGAGCGCGACATCCTCGCGCGTCGCGGCGGCGCGCACGGATGCCGCCGCGGCCCGCGAGGTGGCGGGAGCGCTCAAACTCGATCTCGCCACGCTTGATCGGGCAGTGGCCGTCGATCGCGAGCGGCGCGAGGCGGCGCTAGGCGAGGCGCGGAGCTGGCGCGCACGAGCCGGCGACGCCGCTCGCCGCATAGCCGAGATAGCGGAGCGGGCGGAGGCGACGCGGCGCGAGGCCACGACGCTTGCCGAGGCGCCTGCCCAGCTCGACGCAGCGATCGCCGAGGCGCGCGCCCTGCTGGATCGCGTCGGCGAAGCGGTGACTCATGCGGCCGATGCGGAGGCTGCCGCCACTGCGCGGCTCAAGGCTGCCGAGACGCGGCTCGCCGCCGTCAACGAGGCGGTCACAATGGCGCGCGAGGTGCGTGCGACCGCCGCCGCGCGCGTGGAAAACCAGGAGATGCGGCGGGTGGAGATGGGGCGCATCTCGGGCGAACGCTTCCAGTGCCCGGCGGCCGTGCTGCCCGCCACCGCCGGCTTCGACGCCGTCACGGTAAAAGAGGTCCCGGCCGAATCCGCGCGCTTCGACCGGCTGAGCGCCGACCGTGAGCGGCTCGGTCCCGTCAACCTCGTCGCCGAGACCGAACTCGCCGCGCTCGAGCGGGACCGTACCGGCCAGGCGAGAGAGCGCGACGAACTCGCCCAGGCGGTGCACCAGCTTCGCGGCTCGATCGGCAGCCTCAACCGTGAGGGCCGGCAGCGGCTCGTCGCCGCGTTCGAGGCGGTGGATGGCCATTTCCAGCGCCTCTTCTCGCGGTTGTTCGGTGGCGGCGAGGCGCATCTGGCGCTGATCGACTCGGACGATCCGCTGGAGGCGGGCCTTGAGATCATGGCGCAGCCGCCGGGCAAGAAGCTCGCTTCCCTGACCCTGCTCTCAGGCGGCGAGCAGGCGCTGACCGCCTGCGCGCTGATCTTCGCGCTGTTCCTGACCGCGCCCGCGCCGATCTGCGTGCTCGACGAGGTCGACGCGCCGCTCGACGATGCCAATATCGAGCGGTTCTGCGACATGCTCGACCAAATGACGGCGGAGACCGACACCCGCTATCTCGTCGTCACGCACAACGCCGTCACCATGGCGCGGATGCACCGCCTGTTCGGCGTGACGATGGTCGAGCGCGGCGTGTCGCGGCTGGTCTCGGTGGATCTCGGCGGCGCGGAGCACCTGCTCGCCGCCGAGTGAGGCACCTTCCGCGCGTCCGCGTGTTCACGGGCCATGGACACCACCTACGCCCCAATCGAACAGTCCCTCGTCCGCCTCTCCGACGGGCATATGATGCCGCAGCTCGGCTACGGCCTGTGGACGGTCGATCCGGCGAGGACGGGCGAGCTCGTCGCCGACGCGATCCGCGCGGGCTATCGCTCGATCGACACCGCCGCCTATTACCGCAACGAGGCCGGCGTGGGGGAAGGCATCCGCGCCGTGGGTGAGGTGTCGCGCGACGAGCTGTTCGTCACCACCAAGCTGCGCAACGACGAGCATGACTTCGACGCCGCGCTGCGCGCCTTCGACACCAGCCTGGGCACGCTCGGGCTCGACCATGTCGACCTCTACCTGATCCACTGGCCGGTGCCGAGCGCGGGCCAGTTCGTCGGGGCGTGGAAGGCGCTCGTCCGGCTCCAGGAGGAGGGGCGGGCGCGATCGATCGGCGTCTCCAACTTCCGCGAGGAGGATCTGGAGCGCATCATCGACGATACCGGCGTCAAGCCCGCGCTCAACCAGATCGAGCTGCACCCGCGTTTCCAGCGCATCGAGCTGCGCGCGTGGATGGACGAGAATGGCATCGCCACTGAGAGCTGGAGTCCGCTCGGCCAGGCCAGGATCCTCGACGACGCGACGATCGGGCGCATCGCCAAGAAGCACGGGCGCAGCCCGGCGCAGGTGGTGATCCGCTGGCATCTCGATCAGGGCGTCATCACCATTCCGCGCGCCACGACGCGGAGCCATATGGTCGACAATCTCTCGGTCGGCGGCTTCTCGCTCGACGAGGAGGACATGGTCGTGCTCGCCGCGCTCGACGATGCCGAGGGGCGGATCGGCCCCGATCCCTCGACCTTCTTGGCGCCGTGACGCTCTAACCCGCCAGCTCCGCCACGCGCGCGCCGATGCGGCGGAGGTCGTCGACGAAGCGCGCATACTCCTCCGCCTTGCGATCCACCTCGGGAATGCGGAGCAGGAAGCTCGGGTGCACCGTCACCCAGCACTCGGAGCCGTCCGCCAGCGCCATCGGCGCACCCCGCGAGCGCGAGATCGTCATCGTCCGGCCGAACAGCGATTGCGCGGCGGTGGCACCCAGCGCGACGGTGAGCTTGGGCGCCACGATGTCGCGCTCCTGCTCGATCCACCAGCGGCACGCCTCGATCTCGCCCGTGCCCGGCTTGGAGTGGATGCGTCGCTTGCCGCGCGGCTCGAACTTGAAATGCTTGACGGCATTGGTGACGTAGGTGGTCGCGCGATCGACGCCGGCCTCGCCGAGCGCGCGATCGAAGAGCTGGCCGGCCGGCCCCACGAAAGGACGGCCGGCGAGATCCTCCTGGTCGCCCGGCTGCTCGCCGACGAACATCAGCGGCGCGGTCGCCGGCCCCTCGCCGAACACGGTCTGCGTCGCGGGCTTCCACAGCGGGCAGCGCCTGCACGACGCCGCCTCCTCGCGCAGCGCGTCGATCGCGAGTTGGCTGTTGCCGCCGGGAACCGCCTTCACCTGCGCGTCCAAGATCATCTCCCGCTCGCGTGCCTGCGCGCCCGCGATCAGCCCAGGCACCAACGCGGTCTCGGGCATGTTTTTCCAGTATTTCCTGGGCATCTCGCGCAGCATCGATCCCGTCTTCAACCGCGCCGGATTGAAGATCGAGGCATAGTAGGTCTTCCACACCGCCTCGGCGGGATCGTCCTGCGGCGCGTCGGCCTTCATGCAGCCCGGCCCCTCGGTGAGCGCGTTGCCGTCCCAGTGGATCGACAGCTCGGGCGTCAGGATAGACCAGCGCATCGTGGCGAACCGGCGAACGAAGAAACCGGCATTGTGGCGGACGATATGATGTTCCGGCTCAAACCAGGCGACGAAGCGCTCGGTGCCGTCCTCCTCGGTGACGCTGCGGAAGCGGACGAAGGCGCGCATCTTGTGGATGTCGCGCCTGACCGCCTTGGCCATCTCCTCGCAGCGCCGCACGAGCGCATCGGCGCGATCCTCGATCAGCCTGGGCTGATGGCGCAGCCGCGCGAGCAGCGCGTGGAGGAGCGCGAAACGCTGCGGATCGCTGTGCAGCGCCACCTCCTCGGCAAGCGCCACGAAGCCGCGCGACACCGAGAAGGCGGGGGCGTCGGCGGGCGGCGGCGGCGTCGTGTCAGCCGACGCGAAGAGATCCTGCGCGGTGTCGCCCACCTGCCACGACACGCTCTCGGGCGGCACTTCGGCGAGAACGAGCGCGCGCGCGGCGGTGCGCCAGCCGTCGAAATCGTCCTCGGCTTCGAGGCGGATGGTGGTCATCGCGGGCGCCCGAGTCGGTACGGCGAAGTTGACGAAGTTGACGCTGCGTGGGGGGTCGCGCACTCCTCCGCCGAGCCGCGCGCATCGCGATACGACTGGATCCGGCATAAGATGATCGGCATGCCGGGAACGGTGGCACGCCAATTCCAACTCGAGAAGAGTCTCCGCGCGCGCGCTGCAGCCGGCGGCCTCACGCGGCGAACAGCTCCATCTGCTCCACCTTGGGTGGGCGCGCGGGCGGGGCGATCGGCTCGGCGCGATCGGCGAGCGCCACGGGTCGCCAATCCTCCGCGATCAGGAACGGCCTGATCTTGGCAATCGAGCGGGTGAGCCGCGCGATGTCGTCGAGCCGTAGCCGCCGCCAGCGTCGCGCCGCAACGATACCGTCGACCGCCTTCACGCCGAGGCCGGGCACGCGCAGCAGTATCTCGCGCGGGGCGCGGTTGACGTCGACCGGGAAGGCGTCGCGGAAGCGTAGCGCCCAGGCAAGCTTGGGATCGATATCGAGTGGCAGCATGCCCGTCGCAGGGTCGGCCGCCGCCGCCACCTCGGCGGGCGAGAAATCGTAGAAGCGCAGCATCCAGTCGGACTGGTAGAGGCGATGCTCGCGCATCAGCGGCGGCCGCTTGAGCGGCAGCACCGCGCTCGCATCCGGGATCGGGCTGAACGCGGAATAATAAACGCGGCGGAGCGCGAAGCGATCATAGAGGCCGCTCGCTCGCGCCACGATGTCGCGATCGGTGGCGGCATCCGCCCCGACGATCATCTGCGTGGATTGCCCGGCGGGCGCGAACATCGGCGCCGAACGGTAGCGCTTTCGGGCATCGCGCCCATCCTCGATCGCGCCCTTCAGCCCGCGCATCGCACCTTCGATGCGCGGCGCAGACTTCTCGGGGGCGAGCCGGGCGAGGCCGGTCTCAGTCGGCAGCTCGACGTTGATCGACAGGCGATCGGCGTGACGGCCGGCCGCCTCCAGCAGCAGCGGATCGGCGTCCGGGATGGTCTTGAGGTGGATGTAGCCGCGGAACTGGTGATCCTCGCGCAGGCTCCGCGCCACCTCGACGATCTGCTCCATCGTGTAGTCGGGCGATCGAATAATGCCCGAAGAGAGGAACAGCCCCTCGATATAGTTGCGCTTGTAGAAGTCGAGCGTGAGGCGGACGACCTCGTCGGGCGTGAAGCGCGCACGCCGCACGTTGGAGCTCTTGCGGTTAATGCAATAATGACAGTCGAAGATGCAGCTGTTGGTCAGCAGGATCTTGAGCAGCGAAATGCAGCGCCCGTCGGGCGCGTAGGCGTGGCAAATGCCCATGCCCTCAGTCGATCCGAGCCCGGCCGACTTGCCGGCGCTCGATCGTTTCGCTGTCCCTGAAGACGCGCAAGACGCATCGTACTTCGCCGCATCGGCGAGGATCGCGAGCTTCGCGCGCAAATCAAGCTGAGCCATCCGTTCAATCTATGTTCGCCGGCACTCAAGTGCAAACCGTCAGCCGCGCGATGTGAACCTAGGTTGCGCGGCTCGGCTCAAGGCTGGCCGCCGTCGTCCGCCTCGCCGTTCCGTCGGGCCTGCCTCTCGGCGGCGGACTGCTGCTGAAATTGCAGGAAGCAGCCGCTCTGTCCGCCGGTGCCCACCGCCGAGCAGGTATTGGGCACGCCCGCCGAAGCGCGGCTGGCCTGATCGGTCTCGCGCACCTTGTTGCCCCAGGCATTGCCCGCAGGCGAGCGCGCCGCCTTGCTGCCGCGGAACTGCTTAGGAATGCGATAGCGCTCGCCTTCGGGCTGGCGTGCGCACACGACGATCTCGTCGCCGGCGGAGGCGGGGCAGGGATCGTCGCCATAGACGATCACCGAGCGCGTCTTGGGCGGCGGATCGCCTGCCTGCGCCGGCGCGGGCGTCGCCGCACCGATGGCGAGCGCGACCGGGAAGCCGAGCAGGGCGGTCGCGATGAACCGCGAGGCGACGAGTGCGGGCATGGCCGGTCCTAAGGTTGGCAGACTAGAGTACCGCCGACGCAATATCCGACGGCTGAACGCCGGTACGGCGAACGATCAGGGGATCGCCTCACCCTCCCGCTGGTCACGCCGACGCTCGGCATGGGCGGCGTCGATCTGGCTCTTCAAGCAACCGGCGTTGACGCCCGCGCCGATCGCGTTGCAGCTCTGCACCTGCGTGCCGGTGCCGCCCGTCGAGTTCATCGCGGCGACCGCCGTGCCGCCCAGCGCCTGCGGGCGCGACGTGCTCTCGCGCAGCTCGGACGGGATGCGAAAGCGGTCGCCCTCGGCGTGACGGCGGCAGACGACGATCTCCTGCCCGTTGCTCGCGGGGCATTGTTCGGAGCCGTAGACGTCAATGATCCTGTCACGCACCTGGGCGGAGGCGGGGACAGGCGAGAGCGCGGCGAGCAGTGCGGCGCCAAGGACGGGAAGGGCAACTCGCATGACGGCTCCGTTCCAGAAAGTACCCGAATGAATGTGCGGACAAACGCCCGCGCGCCCATTCCGTGCCGCGTTGGGCGCTAGGATGCGCGCACCAGCGCCCGCAGCTCGGCGTTGCGGATATATTCGCTGTCGTCGACGACGATCGTATAACGCCACAGCTCGTCGCCCTCATCGGCGCGGACGATCGCCACCAGGTCCGTTATCGAACCACGCGCGATCTCGGTCGGCTGGCCGGGCGCGACGCGCCTGCCGGGCGTTCCCGATACGCCGGTGCGGAGCAGGCGCGCGACGCGACCGTCGTCGTCGGCCAAGGCGGCGGTCAAGCCTCGATCCGCATCGGCTCGACGGCGGGTGCGTCGACGGGTCCGGCGGCCCCCTCGTTGGTGGCGCGCGCCACGATCCGCGCGGACGCGCGGACCGCCATCACCGTCCAGGCGTCCGCCGCGCGCTGGTGCTTGTCTCGAACATTGTCGAGCGTCGCGCTGTCGGCGGCGCCCTGCTCGCGCGAGGCCTGCGCGGCGTAGAAGCGTGCATCGCCATCGCGCGGCGAGGGGGTGGGCGAGCTGGTCGTCATCGGCACGAACTCCGAGAGAGCGGCGGATCGTCCGGCGGGAGCGTCCGGCATACCAGGGCTTCGAGAGCCGGGCTCGGCCCGTACTCATGATCGACGGCTGCACCGACGATATAGGACAGCTCCGGGCCAAATGCACGCGTGTCGGCGCGACGATCCGTTGGTGACCCGACGCCTCGATCGCGGCGAGCATTTCGCGCCTTCGCCACCTGCTCACGGACCAGACTATCTCGCGTTGGAAGAGCAGCGCCACCTCGGATGCGGGGACGTTCGGTGGAGCGGGGCGCCTCTAGAGGCGAGGCGTACGTGGTAGAAGCCGCCGACCAGCTTCCCGTACGGCGTCGCCATACGGCTGGTCCGGACCAGCTTCGTGCAACTCCCCTGCATGAGCGGACCGTTGCGACGGTCTCGGTCCGGCCAGATCAGGCGCTTCAAGCCGTCTGGTGACCCCTATGGAAGGTAGGACGGAAGTCAGACAACCCGCGTCCGCGGGCTCCACCAACCCTCCTCATAATCTGTCCAGCGGCCTGTCAGGCTCATGTAACGTAAGGCCATGGCTTCGTTCGAGACGTATCCGCGCATTTCACAGGCAATCCATCTGAACCTCGTCGTAGCCGTCAGGCGGGCCAGCCGAGAGCATTTCAGGAGCAACCGCTCTGCATCGAGGCGGCTAAGGGCTATGTCATCAAGCAGGTCGCTGACGAGCGCGGCGACGTGTTCAGAATGGTTCACGGCCACGTCCTAGCTGCTCAGGCAGGCCCGCCCCTGCAACGATTATCACGCGTAAGGATAGGGCGATCGCGAGAGTGTGGCATCGGCGACCTCCTCCTCCGGAAATGTTGCAGAACAGAATTGCTCGGGCCGCCCTGAACGGCGGAACTGGGTGGTCATGATTTGCCGCCGAACGACCCAAGCAACATCATCGTCAAGGACGTGCGCGCCAACATCCGCTCGTCTAGGCATCCGCATTGCGCCGCAGCGGCGCCTCCGCGTCCCGGCGGCGTCCGTCCAGCCGCTCCTCCATAAAGTGCAGCGCGCGTTCGAGACCGACGCCGCCCGTATCCCGCACCTGCTCAAGGGTGCGGTGGAGCCGGGCATCGTGATGGCGGCCGCGGCCTTCGACCGTCGCGAGGTTGGAGGGGCGCAGCACCGTGCGATCCGGATCGGGCCGGAGCGTCAGGTCCAGCGGCGGGCAAGCACCTCGTCGGGCAACGGCTCAGCTCACCTTCAACGCGGTCAGGGTTCGACCCACTGCCACGCGCAGATCCGTAGACGGCTCCTCGCCCAGGAAGTCGACCAGTTTTGCGTTGTCCAGCTTCACCGTCGTGCGCCACAGATAGCGCATCTTATAGAGTTCGCGCGGCGTCTGCTGGAACAGTCCCGCCAGTCCGAGCAGCGGCCACAGCACGGCCTTCACCTTCGTTTCCGGCCGCCCGACCGCATTGGCGATGGCGCTCGTCATTGCGGTCCCGTCCGCGTCCCAATCGCCGCCGAAGTGGAAGCGCGCGAACGGCTCCAACTCATCGGCGCGGTCCAGCAGTCGCGCGATCGTCTCACCAGCATCGGGCAGGTAGGCCCAAGCGTGACCGACCCCCTTGCGCCCTGGGTAGCTGATCACTTTGAGCTCCTTGCCCGGCGTCACCATGCCTTGGCTGAACCAGCTGTTACCCGGGACGGGGCCAAAGAAATCGCCGAACCGCACGATCAGCGCGGGCGCGCCATCGCGCGAGCCCGCCTCCAGCCGCTGTTCCAATTCGACACGAATGCGGCCCTTCTCCGTCACCGGGTGCTGAGGCGCGTCTTCCTTTAGGTCCGGAAAGGAGTCGTAGCCGTAATTGTAGATCGTCCCCGGTAGCACCACCCGCGCCCCGACAGCCTTAGCCGCGGCGATGCTGTTGTTGATCATCGGCAGGACAAGATCGCCCCAATTCCTATAGCCGGGCGGGTTCACGGCGTGAACGATCGCCTGCACGCCCGCCGCGGCGCGCGCGACATCTTCCGCTCTCATCGCATCACCGGCGACAATCTTCGCCTGCGTGAGCGGGCCAGTCTCGCCCTCCTTGCCCGGATCGCGGACCATCGCGACCACCTGCCATCCATGGCGAAGCAGCGCGGCCGCGGTCTCGCCGCCAATGCCGCCCGTCGCGCCCAGGACGAGCGCGCGGCGTGGGACGTTGTGGTCCGCCATGATCTCTCTGCCTCCTACCAGATATTTCGATGTCCGCGTGCAAGGGACCTGCGCCCGGTTCTTCTCACGGCCAAACGCGACGGCTCGGTCGAGGGCTGAACCCGTTATCTACGACGTGGTTGCAGATCACGCGGTGTCCATGGCCGCTTTGTGGCGCACGAACCGAGCTCGACTTTCGTGATAGCCTTGATTTCGGAGCGGCTTGGCGGCGCGGCAGAAGCCGGCACGGCAGATTACCAGAACACGATTCGACATCTCGTCGCCCGCCGCATCACGCGACAGTAGCCTTCCTGGGCCGCGAACCTGGACGGAGCGGTTCTCCCACGGCAGCAGCTTGGGCTCGCGAGCCACCTGGGCCTTGCGCTGCAGGCGGGTGAAGGCAGCATCGACGTCGTCGATCATGAACTCCAACGTCGCGATATGGTCGGCGCTAGTCTTGGCGCTTCCCTCTGGATGCCGCCACTGTTTAGCGCCGCCGATGGCCAGGGTGGCGGCGGGCGTGACGATCTCGGCGAATCGCGGGTGGAGCCAGTCGGGGCTCTTGACTGACGATCAGATTAACGGTCAGACTGACTATGTGGCGATTGGACGCTAGCATGCCCAATTCCAAACTCTCCAAGCCTACCATGCAAGCGCTCCGCTTCTACGAGCATGGCGAGCCTCTCGAGGTGCTCAAGCTCGAAACGGTCGAAGTGCCCGCTCCCGGCGTGGGCCGTATCCGCATCGCCGTCCACGCATGCGGGCTCACGCCCGCCGATTCGGCGCTATGCCGCGGCCTGTTCTCGAGCGGTCTCCCGCGCGGGATCGGGCTGGAAGTGTCGGGGCGCGTCGATGCGGTCGGCGAGGGCGTGGACGATGTTCGTGTCGGCGACCTTGTGCTCGGCACCCCGGATTGGATCGACTGCCCCACAGCCGGCATGGCCGGCTTTGCTATCATGGACCGCTGGACCCCCGTTCCGGCGGGCCTCGATCTGACCGACGCGGCGACGCTGCCCATGGCGGCGGAAACGGCCTTTCGCAGCATCGACCTGCTGGGCGTCGAAGAGGGGCAGACGGTGCTGGTCCACGGCGCGGGATCGACGGTGGGCGTCGCGGCCGTCCAGATCGCCCTCATGCGGCGAGCGCAGGTGGTCGCCACGGCGGGCGATACTTACGCCGACAAGCTGCGGGATCTGGGCGCCACCGTCACGTCCTATGGCGAGGGCATGGTCGAGCGCGTCCGCCAGCTTGCGGGTGGATCGATCGACCTCGTGCTCGACACGGCGCCGGTGACGGGAGCGTTGCCCGACCTGATCGAGATCGCCGGGGGTAATCCGCAGCATGTGCTGACGATCAGCGACTTCGAGGGCTCGGAGAAGCTGGGCACGCGCAACACCGGCCGCGACGGGACGACGCTGCGTTATGACGTGCTTCCCGAATTTGCGCGCCTTGCCGCCGATGGCCGGTTCACCGTGCCGATCGGGGGCACCTACCCGCTAGAGAAGTGGCGCGACGCGCTGCAACTGAGCCTCAGCGGCAAGGCGAAGGGCAAGCTGGTGCTCATGCCGGCCAACGCCTGAAGGGGGAACGGCAGGGGTGTCGAGGTCGTCCAGCTTGCCGCGTGCGACCGCTACGCGTGCGCGGGCGAGCGCGGCCGCGCCAGCATCCGGCCGGGCGGTGCCGACGAGGCGATGGCCCGAGCCGATCGGCGCGGAGACGGGTCCGAGCCGACGACGCCGGTTGCTCCATGAGGAACACGCGTGTCGCGGCGCTCACCACGCCACCGTGCGAGCGTCGCGGTCAAGATACTCGAGCCCCGGCCGACCAAGTTTGGCGAGCATGACGTCGACGAGCTTGGGTGCGCTCTCCTCGAGCGTGTAAGGCGCGTCCGGGCCGCCCAGCTCGGTACGGATCCAGCCGGGCGCGAGCAGCAGCAACGCCCTGCGCGGCTGAGGCTCCCGCGCGGCGAAGCTGCGCATCGACGTGTTGAGCGCGGCCTTGCTCGCCCGGTATACATCGCGACCGCCCTTCTCGTTGTCGGCCACGCTGCCCTGTCCCGACGACATCGCGCCGATCAGCCCGTCGGCGGGCACGAGATCCGCCAGCGCCTCGATCGTCCGCATCGGGCCGAGCACGTTGGTCGCCATGACGCGCGCGAACTCGTCCGGGGCGACCGCGCCGACGCGGACATGCTCGTCGCGCGTGGTCGTCCCAGCGTTGACGAACAGCATGTCCAGCCGCCGCCCGGCCATCCGCTCGCGCAGCGCCGCCACCTGCTCGGCAGAGTCGACGTCCAGCGTTTCCACCATCACCCGGTCCGGTCGGCGCCGAGCCAGTTCCTGCAGCGGCGAGCCCGGTCCGCGCGCGGTGCCAACCACGCACCAGCCGCGCTCGACGAGCTCGACCGCGAGCGCGAGGCCGAGCCCGCGCGACGCGCCGGCGATCAGAGTGGTCGGGCGGGTCTCGATAAAGTCGGGCATGGCGTCGCATCCTCGTTAGGTCGAGCAGGAGCTAGGCCGCTGCGCCGACCTGGACCACATGCGTGGGATGCAGCCAGTCGTTGTGCCGGACGCTAGGTCCGCCGGTCGTGCCGGGTTAGGTTGGGGCGGATGGACCACCCCGATCTCAAACTGCTGGTCGCACTCGACGCGCTGCTCGCCGAAGGCAGCGTCGTCGGCGCGGCGGCGCGGCTGGGCCTGAGCGCGTCGGCGATGAGCCGGACGCTGGCCCGGTTGCGCGAAACGACAGGCGATCCCCTGCTGGTGCGGGCGGGGCGGGGCCTCGTGCCGACGCCGCGCGCCGACGAGCTGCGCAGCCGCGCCGCGCGCCTCGTGGCGGAGGCGCGGGACGCGCTCCGGCCGACGACTGAGCTGAACCTCTCGCGCCTGGAAGCGACGTTCACGCTGCGCACCAGCGACGGCTTCGTCGAGAACTTCGGGGCGGCGTTGCTCGCGCGGGTCGTGCGCGACGCACCAGGCGTGCGGCTGCGGTTTACGCCCAAGCTCGACCGCGACACGGCCGTCCTGCGTGACGGGCGCGTGGACCTGGACACCGGCGTGGTCGGGCCCGCCACCGATCCGGAGGTGCGGGCGAGCGCATTGTTCCGCGACCGGTTCGTCGGCGTCGTCCGATCGGATCATGCGCTCGCGAAGAGGCCGATCACTCCGGCCTCCTATGCGGGCGAAGGTCACATCCTTGGACCGCGCGAGCCCGCGCACCGCCGCCCGATCGACGACGCGCTCGCTGCTCTCGGTCTCAAGCGGCGCGTGGCGGTGATCGTCACCGGCTTCGGCGCCGCGTTGGCGCTCGTGCGCGGCTCCGACCTCGTCGCCGCCGTGCCGGAGCGACATACAGAGGCGATGCGCGATGGCCTGACTAGCTTCGCGCTGCCGTTCGCGATGTCGGAGATAGCGGTGTCGATGCTCTGGCACCCTCGTCGCGACGCCGACCCGGCGCATCGCTGGCTACGCGAATGCTTGAAGGAGGTGTGCGCCGCACGGCGTGCAAGCTCAGCCGCCGCCAACTCTAGATGCGGACAGAATGAGTGAACGGATGCCCGCTTTCAGGCTTGTCTCCGAGCACGACCGGCCGAGCGTGGATCGCGCCCACCAGAAGGCGGTCTGAGGACCGTGAGATATACTCGATCAGGCGGAGAAACCGCCGTCGATCGTCTGCGTCGAACCCGTCACCATCGCCGCCTCGGCGCTGGCGAGCCAGGCGACCAGCGCCGCGACCTCGTCGGCGCGGACATGGCGCGGGATGGCCATGAAGCCGTGAAGCTTGGCCGCGAACGGGCCTTCCGCCGGGTTCGCGTCGGTGTCGACGGGGCCGGGCTGAACGACGTTGACGGTGATGCCGCGGCCGCCCAGGTCACGGGCGAGCCCGCGGACCAGCCCCGCCAGCGCCGCCTTGGTCATGGCGTAGGCACCGCCTCCCAGCGTCGGCACCCGGTCCGCGTTGGCCGACCCGATCGCGATCAGTCGGCCGCCTTCCGCCATGTGCCGCGCCGCCTCGACTAGGCGGGTGGAGCGATCCAGGGCAGCGGTTCTGGCCGAGACTCACCGGCAGATGACGCGCAGCGGCTTGGGCGGGGTCAGCATCGACGAGGTCGCGCGCGCCTCCGGCGTGGCGAAGACCACCATCTACCGCCACTGGCCGACGCGGGCGGCGCTGCTGATCGACGCTTGTTCCCAGCTAGGCGGCCCGCACGAGGCGCCCGACACGGGCAGCCTGCGCGGCGACCTGTACGCACTGGCGTCCATCGCGCTCTGCGATCCGTGACGTGCCTCCATAGGCGCGCCGGAAAGGCGAAGGCCGGCGTCGCGCAAGACCATCGGGACCGGCTCGTTGGTCGAGCCCAACGCGACTGCCGAGGCCACAGGCGCGCGTTGGAAGGCCGTCTCCGAGACGACGATCCCGCGCAGGGCTGCTCCGCCTGATCCTCCAGGCGGCACGGCCTTATCCTGAGCCGGCTGGCGTCTACTTAGAGCGGATGCTGTCGGACCAGGAGCAGCTCGACCTCGGCACCGGACTCATGCTATTGGAGTTGTCCTCTCTCTCTCGCGTTTATCTGGCGCTCTGGACCATGTGGCCAGGCTGCACTCGACGCTTCCGCTTTTGCGCCAACGTAACTGATGAAAGATACCAAACTCGCTACCTGGTATCTATGCAGCGATCGGACTCGAGTTTGCCCGGTATGGCGGACAGCACAAAGGCGGAGACAAGCTGCGTTTTCACTTTTGAAGGGTGTCAGCTCTTGCTGCTGCCATGTCCTGTTCAGTCGCGGCCTTGAAAGGGGTCGAATGGGCGGCCTCGAAAAGGGCCTGTGCCGCTGAAGGTGCGAAGCACGAGTGCATCGTCAATAGGTCATCGTAATGGTGATGACATCCAAATAGCTTCCCGGTGGCGCATACCGTCTCTGCCCCATCCGGACCCGGCCATATACGGTAAAGCTAGCGCTTCCGCCGCTGGCGGCGAGCGATGCCGGGGCGCTGACGGTCTGGCTTCCGCCGGTTCCGTCGCCCCACACGACGGTGCGAGCGGAGTTGATGTAGAGATTGAACCCCAGATTATTCGCCTGCAGGGCCATGTTGCGCTCGGAGTAGCTTGCGCCGCCCTGCAAGACGCTGCCGACGTCAAGCGCGATGACCACCGGGCTGTTGCCGGACGACGCGGTGCAGGTGACCGTGATCGTGCCATTGAAATCGAGCGCGTACGGTGCGAACGGGTAATAGCTGCCGAAGGAAACGTCCGTAGCGGACGCGGCGCACGTGCCGAAGGCCGGGCTGGCTACCCCGAACACCATCAGCAGGCCGAGCGCGGGCGATCCTCTCATTCGCCGTCGCTTTGGCAGGGCAGCGGGCCGATGTCCGGTACCCCGTCGCGGGTGGGGCGGAACGCGAACCGGATGACGCACTGCGACGCATCCGGCCGCTCGACGAGCAGGACGTTGGCGTCGCGTAGATCCTCCAGATAGGCGGCGCCATCGTAGCCAACGGGCGCGACCGCGCCGGTGGACGACAGCGTGACCATCGTCCCGAGCGGCAGGACCTTGCCGCTGGCGTCGACGAGGTGAACGAGAGCGCCGTGGCTCGGGACGAGCGGGAAGCGGACCACGACGCCCGAGCGATCAAATGGGCGAACAACCTTCTCGACCGTCTCAACGCGGGCATCGGGGGGCGCATCGAGCGGATCGATTGACAGGCGGTTGACGTCAAACGAGCGCAGGTCCGGCACGAGCAGCCTGCCGTGTGCATCGGTGCGGCCGACAGGACGATTCTCGACCAATACACCGATGTTCGGCACGCCGGTATCGACGACCGCGAAGCTGTCGGGGATCTTGTTCGACAGGAACGCGTCGCCGCCCAGCACCGACACGGAGCCGCGCGCGCCGATCCGTGCCGACGAACGCCCCGCCGTCCGCTCGACCCCAGCGGAGAATTGCGCGACCTCCGAGCGATATTCGACCTGTCCGAAGCCGTTGCCGCCCGCGCCCGACTGGCCGGCGACCTGATAGCCCCAGTCGCCAATCGCCATGGGCGTCCGGTTCGCCTGCACCTGCGCGCGGCTGCCCTGCGGCCCGGCCGTGGTCCCGACGCTTGCCGCATCGCGGCGCCCCAGCGGCATGGCGGCGCTGAGCGACAGTCCGCGAGCGCCGCGCCTCGCGAAGTCTTGGAAGCCGGTGAGCTGAAGCGAGACGAGCCGACATTGGGTCGAGTAGCTGCCGGAGAGTAGGCGAGCGTGGTCCACGGGGAGGAAGGCCGACGGCGCGAGCGACAAAGGGTCAACGAAGCGGGGACGGGTGGGCGAGACCACGTCCGTGAACTTGCGATCCAGCGCCCGATCGAGGTCGGCGAAGGCCACGCCCAACGATCCGAACCGCCTCAGTGAGACGCCGGCACTGGCGCGCAGCTGCCGGCGGGGCGCCGCGTCGCCTTGGGTCGCGGCGACGTCGCGATACTCACCCCCGGCGAATATGCCCGAGACTGCGAACGTGAACACCGGGTCGACATGCTGAATGCCCGCCGCCACCTGGGCGCCGAGCGCGCCGCGGAAGCGGCTTGCCGCGCCTGCGACGTTGACCATCGCCAAATTGGCGACGTTCAGCAACACGCCGGCGCCGCCCATGACCAGGCCGTCGGTGGCCTCGCCCGCCATCTCGAAGGTCAGGCGGGGCGAGAGGCCGCGGCGATAAGTCCCGGTCGCCGCGAGTTGGCCATAGTCGTTGCTGCGGGTTCCCCAGTAGCGGCGAACCGCGCGCACCTGCGCCGAATACGCCTGCAGCCCCTCCGCCAGCAGTGACAGGCTGGTATAGAAGGGCAGGTCGGTCGTTACTTGGTCGCCGAGTGCGTTGGTGACCCGCGTCGATACGGTGCCGGCCCCGTTCACCACCGGCAGGTTTTGAACCTGGAACGGCCGGCGGGCACCGCGCCTCCGAACTGCTCGGTGCCGTTGACCAAGACATCGATCGACGAGGGCACGGCCACCGAGCCGCTCACTGACGGCACGGGGAAGGTCACCAGATCGGGTCGCAAGCCGAAGTCGCGGACGATCTGGGCGCCGGCGAGACGAATCGGACGCATCCAGTCCAGGGCTCCGGTGATGAAGTCGCCGAGGCGCAAGCGTTGCAGCCACGCCACGTCCGATACGGTATAGGTGGTGTCGAGCCGCAGAAGGTGCGACCCTCCGCTCCCCCAGTGGCGATCGCCCGCGCGTAGGATCAGGCCGGTGCTGGCGACACCGCGGGGCGAGAACACACGCAGGTCAAGCAGGCCGTCGGCACCGGCGCCATGCTCCGCGGATGTTCCGAACAGCTCGTAATCGAGCGTCGCGCCCGTGCCGCTCTCGATCCTGCCCGCATCGCCTTTGGCATCGGGTCTGCCGAGCAGGGTGGGGGCGAGGCGATCGTCGCTGGCCGTGATGAAGATGGTCTGGGTGGCTCCGTCGAGCCGCGAGGCCAAACCGGGAACGTCGGCAAGCGGGACGAGGTCGCCCGGCGGCGGCGGGACGGCCGGCGCTGGCATGGCGATGCCCAGATCCTCTAGCTCGTCGCGTCGGGCGAGCACCACGGCATCACGCACCACGAACTCGCCGATCTTGCCGATCGCCTGACCGTTGATCAGCACATCGAGAAGCAGCGGCTCGTCGGCCGCCGATGCCCGACAAGGTGCCATCGCGAGCAGGGGCGCGATCAGGAGGGCGACGAGACGGTTGCGGAGCACCGGCCATGGTCGCCGTTATGGGCGCAAGGCAACGGTGATCGTTCGCTTGATGGCGCCCGAGTTTTCCGTGGCAGCGGTGAGTTGCAGGCTCTCGTTACCCTAGACGGCGGCGTTCGCCACCAGCCAGCGTCGCGTGGCACCCGGCAGGATGTAGGGCGAAATCCCCGCCGTCGGACTGAAGCTCGTGCCACCGGCGGTGCGGAGCGTCAGGTTTTGGATGTTCTCGTGGCGCTTGCCGTCGTTGACGGCGAACACGTAAAGCGCGCC
Source organism: Sphingomonas sp. (assembly GCF_965200105.1). Taxonomy (GTDB): domain Bacteria; phylum Pseudomonadota; class Alphaproteobacteria; order Sphingomonadales; family Sphingomonadaceae; genus Solisphingomonas. The sequence continues at coordinate 367,161 of NZ_CBDATN010000002.1, read as the reverse complement.
GCCGGTCATCTCGGCACCGAAGCGGAGCCTGGGCGCGGCCGATGCGTGGGGTTCGACAAAGACGGGCAGCGAGGAGCGGAGCGCGACCCGGATTTCGTTGCCCTGCGCCGGGCCGGGTATCTGGTCGACGAGGATGCGGTAGCTCGCCTCGGTGGCCTGTGCCGGCTGGCGCAGGACCAGCCGCACAATCTGCTTACGCCCGGCAGGGATCGTGGCGAGCGGTGGGCTGACGGCGAGGGCGTCGGTGGACTCGAGCCGGTCGCTGCCGTCGGCGGACTGCGTCCAGGCGAACGCCCGCACCTGAATCGACACGTCGGTCTGGCCGCTGTTCACGAGCGTGACGATCCCCGCCTGCTGGCGTGCCGGCAGCGAGATGGTAACGGGTAGGATGGTGAGAACCTGCGCTCCGGCGGCGGTTCCCGTCAAGGATGCCACCGCCCGCATGGCGCTCATAAGCGCGCGAGGCAGGCGAGAGCCGGCCGAGGTACTCCCACCGACCATGTCAGTAGGTGACCGTTACGACGATCGTGTCCGAGTAGGAGCCCGGTGTCACGGGCTGGCCGGCCGGCAATGTGCCGTAGACTGTGATCGAACGGGTGTTTCCGTCGCCGGTGCCGCCGACCGTATCCGTGCTCGCCGTGTTGCCCCAGTTTTGCGTCCGAGCCGCATCGCGATAGAGCGCGTAGTTCAGCAGCGCGGAGGACGGCCCCGTCATCTGCCGCGTCGTGACCGTCGCGCCGCTGGCGGTGCCCGCGTTCAACCCGACCTGATAGGCGGTGGTATTTGTGCAGGCGACGGAGATCGCCGACGTGCCGGTGGCCTGGGCACCGGTGTACACGCCGAAAGCGAGGTTGGTCGCGGAGACCGTGCAGGTCGCCTGCACCGTGGCGGTGACGTTGAAGGTGGAGGTCGACGTCGCCGCTTCGGCCGTCCCGGCCAACAGCCCTACACTGAACACGCCGCCCAATGTCATGCTTATATGACGTGAGTAAAGCCGCATTGCCTAGACCTTCTTCGGACCGGAGGACGCCTAATCAGGTGAGGTAAACGTCGAGTTAAGAGCCTACCACCGGCGTCAACAGGTCTACAAACACATGCGGGTTTAATCTTATTAGCTGCCAGTACGAGTTCGTCGTGCTCTTGATAGTGGCATGACAAAGCAGGATACGAACGGCACCTCGCTGAGGCGCGTCAGATCTACGCCACCTGGATCAGTAGCTTGAGCAAGATTGCGGGGCGCTCCCCGCGGCTATACTGCGGGGCGAGCGCGTCGCGCGGCTCGCCCGCGTCGGCTCGCTGCTGGGCTGGGAGGCGTCATCGGCGCGGCCCCGAACCGCTTAGAGCCGTCCAGGTTGAATGTTGATATTCCGCCGCGTGGAAGAAGTTGGCGCATGCGGCGGCCAGGACACGGTCGGGCGGCTGTTCCACACGGTCGGCAACGATGGCAACGGTCTTGCGGATGCCGGCGACTTTGTGGGCAACAGGTTTTGGGGTAACACGACGTCGCCGCGCTTGAGCCTCGGGGCAAGCACCTGATCGGTATAGACGCGCAAGGCATGGCCATCTATCGTCCGTTTAGCACCCACGGCTCGATTATGCCCGAGTGCCGCAGGCCGGCGATGAAGGCCATCGTCTTCGAGTGGTCGAACGGCACGCTGTCGCGGCAGAGTTCGCTGACGGGTGCCTAGCCGTAAAGCTACGTCATCTTGGTGTCGACGCTGGTCTCGGCGAGAAAGGGCGAGGCTATGCGGATTGATGAAGGGTTGCGTCGCCTTCCACAGCGTGCGGGCGAGTATTATTCAACGCCTCAAGCCCGCCACTCCCGTCGAGATGAACGAACGACCGCTAACCAAGGCGCGGCGAATAGCCCGGCTGGTCACTCTGCGGCCGCGAAACTGCCGATCGGGTGATGTTCGACCTTGGGCGTCTGCATAATGAGATGGCTGCGTTCATCCTGCAAGGATGCAAGAAAGTCCTTACCGGCAGCCTAGTGCGCCTGCCAAGACTGAGAATTGGCGCTGTTCGCGCCGCAGGGCAACAAGCCTGTCGCGAAAGCATCTGACGACGAGATGAGGCGTGCGTTGAACCTGAACGGATGACCGAGATTGGGGGAGCGGACAAAAAGAAGGTTGGAACGACTGACTGTGGGTCTCCTTCACCGAAGGTGCGGGGCGATGTTTTCAGTCCTGGCTTACCCTCCTGACCTAAGTGAGCCGTCGACTGTGAACTGGTATACGATGATGTTCCGGTAGGTCTCCGCAGCATGTAGCACGGCCGAACCGAATGCGGGCTGGTTCGGTGTGTCGGGAAAAATCTGTGGCTCCAGGACGATCGCGTCACCCCCGCGGTAGATACGGTCAGTCTTGCCGTGGCTGGAACCGTCCAGGAAATTGCCCGAGTAGAATTGGAGGCCGGGCTGGTTCGACGCCAGCTCGAAGCCGCGGCCCGTCGAGGGGTCGTGTAGCCGTGCCATCAGGTGCAGGTCCGGTGTGACTTCCCGCCTGATAACCCAGTTATGATCGTAGCCGCGCCCGAACACGAGCTGTTGGTCGCCTGCGTCACGCACGCGCTCGCTAATGACGCGCGGTGTACGAAAATCGAACGGCGTGCCTTGGACCGGCCTGAACTCGCCAGTCGGGATCGCGCCGGCATCGGTCGGTAGGAAGCTCTCGCCCGGGATGGTGACCAGATGCCCCATCGCTCCTGCAGGCGAACCTTCACCCGCCAGGTTCCAGTAGGTGTGATTGGTGATGTTGACGATCGTCGACCTGTCGGTCGATGCACGATATTCGATGCTTAGCCGGTTTTCGTCATCCAGCCGGTAGATCGCGTCGACCGCCATCGTCCCCGGATAGCCCTGATCCCCGTCGCGGCTGATGTAGCGCATCGTGACGGATGCGGCCGGGTCCGACCTAAGTTCGGCGACCGCCCATAGTACCTTGTCGAAACCGACCGCCCCGCCATGAAGCGCGTTTCCGCCGTCGTTAACGGGCGTTCGATACTCCTGGCCATCGATCGTGAAGCGGCCGCGCGCGATGCGGTTGGCAAAGCGACCCACGGTGGCTCCAAAATATTGCGGCTTGGCGAGATATTCTCCGACCGTGGCGTAGCCGAGCACGACGTCGGCCATCCTTCCCGCACGATCGGGCAGCATTATGGATTGCACTGCGGCGCCATAGGCAATCAGTCGCACCGACAGGCCATGCGCGTTGGTGAGAAGGATCGTCGGCACCTCCCGCCCGTCCGGCAGTCGCCCGAACGTTGCTAGTGTCGCCGTCGGCGTCCGGAGCCCTGTCGATGTCATCATTGCGAGTATGTGCTAGCCATATCTACGCCGAGTCCTAGAAGGTATCCCGACCAACGGTTGGCCCGAGTGCCGATCGCATGTCCAGGTAGAACAAGGTGATCTTCATGGCCGACCCGATCAAGCTGGCCCTAGTGGGCGTGGGTAAGATCGCGCGCGATCAACATATTCCGGCGATCCGGGGTGAGGGGCGCTTCGCGCTCGCCGCCACGGTGGATCCGAAGGGCGGCCTGCCCAATGTCGCTAGCTACACCAGCCTCGACGCCTTGTTGGCGAGCGGCGACCGGGTTGATGCGGTATCGCTCGCGACGCCGGCGGCCGGGCGGCGCGACCTCGTCGCCAAGGCTCTGGACGCCGGTCTCCACGTCATGATCGAGAAGCCCCCCGCCGCAACGCTGTCGGAGGTCGATGACATGGCGGCGTTGGCGGACCACGCGAAGCGGGTTCTGTTCACCAGCTGGCACTCGCGCGGCGCTCCCTTCGTCGACGCCGCTCGGGAGTGGCTGGCGAGCCGCACGGTCCAAGGCCTGCGGATTACCTGGAAGGAGGATGTTCGGCACTGGCATCCCGGACAGGAGTGGCTGTTCGGCCCGGGCGGCTTCGGCTGTTTCGATCCTGGCATCAACGCGCTCTCGATCGCGACAAGGATACTGCCTGTTCCCCTGTTCATAGAGGCGGCGACGCTGTTCGTGCCTCAGGGGCGTGACCAACCCATCGCGGCGACGCTGACCGCACGTGCAGGCGGTGCGGCAGGACGGATCGAGTTCGATATTCGCCAGACGGGCCCGCAGACCTGGGAAATCGAGGTCGACACCGACGCCGGCCTCCTTGCGCTGCGAGAAGGCGGAGCGGTTATCGAGCGTCCCGGCGCCCAGCCCGAGCGGGGCGATTCGCGCGAGTACCCCTCGCTCTATGCTCATTTTGCCGAGCTGATCGGCGCCGGCGTGTCCGATGTCGACGCCCGGCCGTTGCGGCTGGTGGCCGACGCCTTCCTGGTGGCGGGGCGGACGGCGGTGGAGCCGTTCAGCTTCTGAGCCGTCAACCATCCTGAACGGCGGGGCCGGATGCCTGCGGCTTGATCATCCGCCTGGCGCGTTCCTGCTGTCGTGCGGCGTGATCGCCGTCGGCTTCGTCCGGCAGCACCACCGGCACCGTCAGGCACAGGCTCTGCGTTGGCAGCACATCGCGCCACTGCGCGATCAACTGCTTGTAGGCCTCGCCGACCGGGCGGATCTTGCGGTCGAGATCGAAGAGCCCGAGCGGGTTCACGGTGCCGCGCCGTTCGCGCAACGCGCTGTCCCAGTCGGTCTGGTCGGTCAGCGAGTACCAGGTGAAGCCGACCACCGGTACGCCGTCGTTGCGGACGCGCAGCACGTTGGCCCATTCCTTCCACAACCAGTCCACCGCCTCGGTGCCGAGCGGCCCCTGCACCAGATTGGTTTCGGTGTGCATCACGGGCAGCCGATAGCGATCATGATATTGACGCGTGATCTCGGAGTATCCGAATATTTCGCCCGATGGTCGGGTGCCTCCATCGGCTGCAACCCGATGCTCGTTGGTAACGTAATAGTCGTTGCCCATGATGCAGTGCTGCTTCAGGCGATTGTCAAGGAAGAAGTGGTACTCGTCGCGCGTCATCCCGTTGTCGAGCAGGTACTCGTACATCTCGGAGTCAAGCCGTCGTCCATAGTTGAGGTCGAGCGTCAGGAAGCGCTGCGCGTTCATCAGCTCGGCGGATCGGATCGCAGCCGGCGACTCCGCGTGGAAATACTCGGACGACTCGCTCTGGATGAAGATCGCGTCCGCTCGTACTTCTAGGATCGTCCGCATCGCGAGGACGTTGGCCTTGACGATGTGCTTGAGCGCCGTGACGAACGCTTGATCGCTGCTCAGCTGCTCGTTCCACCAGCCGTACCGCGCCGAGAAGGTGGCGCAGATATACATCTCGTTGACGGGGGTATAAAGCTGAACCCAGGGGAAGCGTTCGGCGAAGTCGCGCACGTAGACGGCGAACTGCTCGGCGAAGTCCGGATTTTGAAAATTGCCAATCCAGTCTGGCACTCCGAAGTGACAGAGATCGACGATGGGCACGATATTACGCCGCTTGAGCTCGGCGAAGGTCTGGTCGGCAAAGCTCCAATCGTACTTGCCTGCGCCTAGCCACGTCGTGTGGATCGGCGGGCCGTAACGCAGATAGCCGATGCCCATGTCTTGCACGAGTGTGAAATCCTCCTGCCATCGATCATAGTGGCCGCAACTCGCCATCTCGTCGATCCGGGTGCGGCCGCCATCGATGGTCGGCACGCTGTTTTCCACGCCGGTGGCGAACATGAACGTAGCGATGGCCATTCTCCAATAAACGCGGCAACGATCCTGCCGCACTATAAGCCAACGTCGCGCCTATATGATCGTGTCCGTAACCAGCGACGGCGTGGCAATGTCTGAAAGCATTGAACAGCAAGGCTTCAAATTCAATCAGCTGGTTGAGGCGGGGCAGCTTTCCTGATGGGGTGGACGCCCCCGACGGCATCGACGCGCCAGAGTGGAGGTGTTGAACACCACTGAGGGAGGCGTCCCTGTCAGAAGCTACCATGGTCGGGCTGGATTTCGCCAAGCATGTCTTTCACGCGCACGGGGCGGATGCGACCGGGCGTGCGGTGTTCAGCCGTCGGATCACAGGCAACAAGCTGCTCGGCTTCTTCGGGACCTATCCGCGCTGCTTGGTGGCGCTGGAGGCATGCGGCGGTGCGCGTCGTTGGGGCGCGCGAGCTGCGGGCAGTGGGTCATGAGGTTCGGCTGATCCAGCCAGCGTGGGTGAAGCCGTGGCGCTGGACAAGGAGATCGCCCGGCGTGCCCGCGAAGATGAGGTCGCACGCCGGCTGATGACCTACCCGGCATCGGCTCGGACGAGGCATGGGCAGCGATCGCGCCGCGCCCGCCCAGGAACCACCCCGGTGCGCGGCGGGTGGACGACCGGCGGGTGATATCGGGCATTCCTGCATGTGCTGAAGTTGGGCTGCCGCTGCTGCGGCTGCCCGGCCGGCTACGGGGCTTCGACGACGGTCTACAACCGGTTCAACCGCTGGTCGCGGCGCAGACTCCGGCTCAAGCTGCTGGACGCGCTGGTGGATGCGACGCGGTGACGAAGAGCACCGCCATCGGCAGCACCTACGTCAAGGCGCAGCGTGCGGCGTTCGGGGCAAAGGGGGGGCGTGCGGCGCACGCGATCGGCCGCTCGCGCGGCGGCTGGACGACCAAGGTCCACGCGCTCACCGACGTCATCGGCCGCCGCTATGCGCTGATGCTGACTGCCGGCAACGTCAGCGACGTGAAGGTCGCCCCCGTGCTCCTCGAACGCGCCGGGCGCATCCGCTACCTGCTCCGCGACAAGGGCTATGATGCCGACCGGCTACGCCGCCTGGCTCGCGATGCCGGCGCCATCCCGGTCATTCCGGCCGACGCAACCGCAAGCGCACCATCCGCTACGACAAGGACCGCTACCGCGGTCGCCACCTCATCGAGAACGCCTTCTACCGCCGCAAGGATTTCCGCCGCATCCACACCCGCTGCGACAAGCTCGCCGCCAACTCCCTCCTGGGCGTCGCGCTCGCAACCGCCGTCGCCCTCTGGCTCGAAAAGAGGCTTAGCCCTAGAGCCCGAGCCGCCGTACACCGTCCTCCTCCTCCTTCGCCCGGGCGTGACGGTCTTCGCCTGCTTCAGCGCAAACGCGGACCTGAAAACGTGCTGACGCCCAAAGAGGAACTCATGCTCTTTCTCGCTGATCCGTCAGACCTCGCGTGCAGCCGCGCTGTCGTTTCTGGTGTTGCACGCAATCTAATCATGCTCAATCAAACATCGCGAAGATTGCGAGACCCGTTAGCCGAGGCCCGCGCCACTACGATGCTGATCGAGAGGGGATCGTCTACGGCGCGGCCGATCCTCTCTCAGCCACACGCGGCATGCGCCTCGATAAGGTAGATCCCAGTCCAGATTACAGCGATACGCTTGCCGACAATGATCGCCTAAGCCTTACTCCATCCCGCCGCCTCAAGACAGCGGGATGGAAAAGGGTTGGCGGTTCGCAGCCACAGTCGGACCCGCCGGCGGTCCACAACCTCATCGCCACGCCGCCACTGCAGCGACTTTCGATAAAGCTACCAGCCTAGACAGACAGGTTGGGTTAGAACTTCGTCGACACCGTAAAACCGTAGGAGAGCGGTTGATGTTGGACGTATCCAATATCGACAGCACTCGCATACTCACCAATCTTCTGCTCGTTCGTAAGATTACGGCCCCAAAACTCTACAGTATATCTTTCCTTAGAGTCAGTAAACCCAATGCTTCCGTTTAGCAGGCCAAACGCCCGCGTGAATTGACCGTTACCAGGGGAGAATCTGTAGAAGGAACTGTGCGAGTAATTGGCAGAGAGTAAGATGCTTCCCGGGCCAATATCAAACTTATACGAACCGCCAACATTAAACGTAAGATTCGGTGCGACAAGCAGTTGCTTCCCGGTATAATCCAAAACAACATCTATTTGCGTGCCAGGCCCTGTATTAACACCCGACGCACCCACGTAGCTATCATAGTTCGAGTGTTCGAGGTTGAAGCCTCCGCTGAGCTGTAGCCCTCTGATCGGGATCACGACGATATCGCCGTCAAGACCATAGAGGGTCGCGGACGCGGCGTTCTCAAGCACAGCCTGGCTCGTCCCACCCCCCGTGGCGACTCGCTGAAGCTGAATATTCTTGTAGTCGTAATAATAACCAGCAAGGTTGAGCTGGATTTTTCGATCAGCAAACTGAGACTTCACTCCGACCTCGTAGGCGTCGAGCACCTCCGGTTTGACGCCCTGAACGCCGGGGGTGAGATCAAGCACGTTGAAGCTGCCGCTCTTGAACCCGCGATTGTAGCTTGCGTAGACAAGGACATCTTTGGCCAGCTTGTGATCGACGCTGAAGCGCCACGTCAGCTTTCTGAACCTGTCGGACGGGCTGATCGGGCCACCAATGACGATATTACCGAAGGTGGGTGACACGAGTGACGCGTCCAAAGACTTTTTCTCGGTATTGTAGCGGAGCCCTGCAGTAAGCTTGGTTCCCGGGAACAACTCGTAAGTCCCTTGCCCAAATACAGATTCGGCTTCCGTGCGCACGAAGGAAAAGTACGAAAGATCCGTGGGCGATAGGGCTCGCGACAGGACGACGGTAAAAGGATCATAACCTTCGCGAGCACGGAAGTAGTAGCCTCCGACTATCCACTGAAAGCGTGAGTCGGACGTCGAAAGCGCTTGGATTTCCTGCGAGAAGCTGTGGCTTTTTACCTTATAGGCAATCGACTCAAGCGGAAAGGACGTATTGTCGGCATCTAGCGTGGACTTGAAGGTTCCTCGCTTATAGGCTGTGACCGAGAGCAGATCGATGTTGTCCAGCGAATATCTTACGCGACCTGAACCCAAGTAACCACGGCCATTCAACCTCGTCTCGACGTCCACGTAGGGATGACGCGGATCGGTCGAATACTGCCCGCCGAACGCCGCGCCCACGGGGGGCGCCCCGGGTATCTGGGCACCGGTATTCGCCGAGAAGCTGTCACGGCGGCGTGCGAACGTGCCTGACAGATCGACATGGAGGCGTTCGATCGGAGTCCACGCCACCTGGCCGTTGACTGTCCACGAGTGAACGCCGCCGAACTCGCGACCGGAAAACAAGTTTCTCGAGAAGTCACCGCCCTGCCGGGCGACGACCGACACGCTGGCTGCGAGCGTCGAGGTGACCGGCCCGGTCAGGTAACCCTTCTCGACGACTTCGCCGAACCGGCCGTAGGAAAGGCTCGCCGTACCGCCCAGGATTTCCGACGGCTTCTGCGTAATGATGTTGATCGCTCCGCCCGTGGCGTTGCGCCCGTACAATGTGCCTTGCGGCCCCTTCAGGACTTCGACGCGCTCGATGTTCGCGAGATCGATCACGTTGAGAAACTTGTCGGAGGAGTAGACGCCGTCGACGTACGTCGCCACCGACGCCTCGATACCCGGCAAGGTGCTGGTAGAGCCGATGCCTCGGATGAACGGCTGCAGCACGGGTCCTCCCGAGATGCCCGTCGGAAGGACCAGACCCGGGGTGACTTGTGCCAGGTCGGCGGTACTCCTCACGCCCGCCGCCACGAGCGCGGGGCCCGTCACGGCGGTGATCGAGATGGGGACTGACTGCAGTCGCGCCGAACGGCGCTCAGCGGTGACGATGATGTCCTGCACGCCTGCGGGAGACTGCGCCGGAGTGGCCACGGGCGCTACCGTCGAGTCCGCAGTGGCATCGGCGGAAGTGGTGGTAGTCGCCGTACTCTGGGCGCTCGCCGGGGCGCTCAGGCACATCAAGGCCAAGGCGCTCGAGGAAGCAAGTAGCGACTGCGGAACGACGGCACAGTAACCCGGCCGCCCGTTGGCGATAAACCTGATCATAATTCCTCCCCTTGTTTGGACGATCCGTAACATACTGATGAGAAGGTGCTCAAGGCTTTTTGATGGTCAGGGCCTGATTGACGAGGATGCGCGGTCGCCGGTTGGGCGGCATCCGCAGGTCCGTAAAAAGGAGGCCATAATGAGGCGGCGACAATGCCGAAAACGCGGTTCTGCGCTCAAGGCGGAAGTGGCTTTAGCGGCTGCGAGGGAGGGGAAAACCGGCCGAGCCAGCGCAGCAAGCATGACGGCACTCGAACCCGAGACGCGGGCGAACGAAGCTGCCGCACGTCGTGAGGCGGCGCGCTGAAGCTGCTGAGATGCGGTCGTCTGTGCGCGCTATGCGGCCCGTAGCGCGGCGGCAATCAGGTGGCCGAGGAAATCGGCGGCGGTGTCCGCGGTGGCCGCTTCGTGAGCCTCCACGGAAACGCAGTTCGAGGTGCGGTCGAGGATCAGACACTTTGACCGTGCTTTGACCGAGATCACGAACGGCCCCTACAAGACCGAAAACGGCCCCTACAAGACCGAAGTGGGTTGCCTGTGCGGACCATGGCGCAGCTTCGAAGCGGTTGAATGTGCCACGCCGGAGCGGGGCGGTTCTCTCGACCACCTACGCCTGATCGGATCGGCCGGCGGCAGCAGCCGATCGATGCTATGCTTCCGCAGACCTGATCGATGTGGCAACGTGGGTCTTGTCCGAGGCCTTCGGCAATCGGGCGCGGTTCAGTGCAGAGGATGAGTGATGTACCGGACTAAGGGTAAAGTAGCACTGGTGACGGGCGCCGGATCCCTCTCCGGCCTCGGATACGCGACGGCCCGCACGCTACTGCGTGAAGGCGCCCGTTGCGTCATTACCGATGTCAATGAGTCGGGGATCGCCGCCAGCGGAGACGCCCTCGGCGTGGCGGGCGGCGAAGTTCTGGCTCTGCGGCACGACGTCACGTCCGAAGCGGATTGGGCTTCCGTGCTAGAGGCGACGATAGCGCGTTTCGGGCGGCTCGATATTCTCGTCAACAATGCCGGCGTCGCGATCCTGCGTCCGATGGACGCGATGACAGTGGCCGACTGGCATCGTCAGATCGACATTAACCTGACCAGCGTCTATCTTGGTTGCGAGGTGGCATTGCGTCAGATGCGCGTGCAGGGCGATGGTGGTTCGATCGTCAATGTTTCGTCAGTCGCGGGGCTCGTGGGTATCGCCGGTGCGTCCGCTTATGCGGCAAGCAAGGGAGGCGTACGCCTGTTCACCAAATCGGTCGCGTTGGAATACGCGCGTGAGAACATTCGCGTGAACTCCGTGCACCCGGGCGCTATCTTGACGGACATGCAGAAGGTCTCGCTCGCCGCCAATCCCGAACAATATGACCTCACACAAGCCGCGATCCCGATGGGCCGGATGGGCGAACCTGACGACATCGCTGCCATGGTTCTGTTTCTTGCCTCGGACGAGGCACGCTACATCACTGGAGCGGAATTTACCGTAGACGGCGGCTTGACCGCTCAATAAACAGCCAGAAAATCATAGCTTCCGTGTTCCGTCGGCAGATACATGTTTGCGGTTTCGGGCAGCATTGGTGAGTCGCGTGAAGGCGAACATTGGGTGAAGCCGGAGCAACTATGTGGTTGGGCTTTCCAGTGCAGCTTCAATCCTTGACGCTTTGCATTTCACCAACGGTGTTCCGGTCACGGTAAACCGTCACCGGCCAGGGACGGGAGGCGCAGCGATCAGCCGCTCCCGTGCTGCGTAAGATCAGGGTCGCCAGTATCCCGCGGCCAGGCTCATCAATCGCGTAGGGGTATCCGGTCGGTGATGGTAAGCCCAAAGCCTTTGAGCGCGGCGAGCTTAGCGGTGCTAGAGGTCAGCAACGTCGTTCGCGGACGCCAAGATCAGGCAGGATCTGCGCGCTGACGCCGTAGTCGCGATTAGTCTTCGTATCGTACTAGGACTTGCGCCCGCCAGCATGCGTTTGGAGATCGAGCCCAGGCTTGCGTCGCGTACGAAGGCAGTCACGGCCTGTCGCGGGTGCGTGGCCATTGCACTCAGTGCCTGCGGGACATAATCGCGATGAGCGGTCGAAAGACCAAGAAGATCGGCGGTCAGGTCGATCTGATGCACTCGTGCGAGAGTGTCTTCGTCGGGATCGATCTCTCCCTTTACAAGCGCGACATGCTCCCCACCATCGACGCTCCGTCGCGCGCCACCAATAGAAAAACGTGGCCGGGCGACACGATATCGACGGCGCTCTCGGCTAGATCGACGGCGATCGCAACCGTATGTGCCCGATCCTGCGCCGAAACTCCGGTTGTCACACATTCGCGCGCGCCTCGATGGGGACCGTGAAAGCCGTACCGTGCCCCGACCGGTTGTTGAGCGTCATCGGGGGCGGCTGCAACGGCTCCGCGCGGTTCCGCGTCATTGCAAGGCAAACCAAACGCCGGGTAGTGTCTCAGTTTCAAATTAGACGGTAGCCGCCTCGCCATCCGCCAGCCGATCCGCTATGCTTAGCGGGAAGCATGGAGGCGGTATGGCATATCTGATGACGCTTGAGCGGCCCGGCGGCGCCGAGATTGAGCGCCAGAGTTTCGATGACCTTGAGCAAGCCAAGGTGGCCGCCGATGGCCGCGTCTTGGCCTACTCGAAGCTCTACGGATCGACGATCGCCAAGGTACGAGATGAGGCTGGCAACGAAGTCCATCTCAAGGTTTGCGGTTAATGCCTAAAGGCCCACGCGGAGAGAAGCGCCCCGCCGATGCAATCGGCCTCGCGGTGCATATCGGCCGGATTGCTACCGGTGAAATCGAGGACGAGCGCGATCCAATCAAGACGGCGGCGGCGGAGATGGGGCGACGTGGTGGAAAAGCGCGCGCGGAGGCGATGACCCCCGAGCGCCGGGCGGAGATTGCTCGGAAGGCTGCGGAGAAGCGGTGGACGCGGTAACGGCTACAACCTAGTTGCGTGGGATTACGGATTGTGCCATATCGGCCGCATGGCAGATGATCCGATCCGCGTTAACGCCGCCGCTAAGCTGGCCGCTGCCGAAGCCGAGGCTGCTCGCTGGAAACAGTTTCTCGGAATGTATGATGAAGCGGCAACTGCGCTCGCGGCAACGCCGATCATCCGTCCGCAGCGCACTCCCTACCGATACCACGAACCCGCCGCGCATTTGCGGGAACCTCGTGGGGCGCTGGCGGAAACTCAAGCCGCAGTCGTCTTAGCCATCGAGGAGGCCGGGCGGCCACTGCACACCAAAGAGCTTTTGCATGCTCTCGATCGCCTTGGCGTAGAAGTCGGTGGAAAGGCTCCGGCTTCTACGCTGAGCGCCCGTCTAAGCCGAGCGCCCGCGCTTGAGAACGTCCGTCCCTATGGGTGGCGGATCAAAGCATCCTCGAAAGAGGGTGAGGCCGCAGGGGATAGTCTGTCCGACGACCCTGCGGCCTCTGTTGCAACCCCCAACAGCGCCGATGAAGACGGCCGGGAGGTGGGACATAATAATATGACCCACTAAGCGGTCGGGGATCGGGCGGTTGGCCCCGTCCGGTCCCTTCCCGTGCGCTCGTAGCTCAACTGGATAGAGCAGGTTCTTCGTAGGTCCCCGGCTGCTGGTTCGAGTCCAGCCGAGCGCACACCAACCTCGCTAGAGCACGAAGGGTTTAGCACGTCTTAAACGGCGTGGGAATCCCTTAGATGTTGCTTGACGCCAAGCACGAAAGTTCATATGCAATGCGTATGAACAAGCTCCCCCTCGCCAAGCGTACGCAAATCCTCGCCATGCTGTGTGAGGGTAGCTCCATGCGATCGATCAGCCGTGTAACGGACGTTTCCATCAACACCGTTTCCAAGCTGCTAGTTGAGGCTGGCGAGGCTTGCCTGTCGCTTCACGACGAGACGGTTCGCAACATGAAGGCAAGCCGCATTCAGTGCGACGAGATTTGGTCGTTTTGCCATGCCAAGGAAAAGAACGTCGCGACCGCCAAGGCCGCACCGGAAGGCGCTGGCGATGTGTGGACGTGGACCGCGATCGACGCCGACACGAAGCTGATCGTGTCCTATTACGTTGGGGACCGTTCGGGCGAGAGCGCTATGACGATCATGGACGACCTACGCGCCCGCCTTGCCAACCGCGTGCAGCTCACCACGGACGGGCATCGCGCCTATCTGGAAGCCGTTGAGGGCGCGTTCGGTGCCGACGTGGACTATGCACAGCTTGTGAAGCTGTACGGGCCGACGATCAGCCCGCCGGGCCGCTACAGCCCCGCCGAGTGCACCGGGATCAAGAAGGTCCGGCGTGAAGGAAACCCGGATATTGCGCACGTCTCGACCAGCTATGTCGAGCGCCAGAATCTCACCATGCGCATGTCGATGCGTCGGTTCACGCGCCTTACCAACGCTTTTTCCAAGAAGTTCGACAACCACGTTCACGCGCTGTCGCTTTACTTCGTGTTTTACAACTTCTGTCGCATTCATAAGACGCTGCGCATGTCGCCTGCTATGGCCGCCGGCGTTACCGATCGGCTTTGGTCGCTAGAGGACGTGATCGCGCGGATCGACGCGGATGCGCCCGCCCCGGCAAAGCGCGGTCCCTACAAGCCGCGCAATTCAAAGTGAGACACTACCAAACGCCGGGCATGCTTCGCCATGAAGTTGATGGCGCGCAGCGTCGCGAACTGAGCGGGAATGATAATGTCGCCCTCGTTATCGCGATCGTCGGTATCGACGAGAATGTAAGGTTGGCCGTCGATCGCGTCCTGGATGATCGCCTCTATGGCGGACAGCGACGCCGGCAGGACCCGAGTCGCCGCGGGCCTCCGTCCGCTGGCTGCATACCTCTCGAAGTGGTCGTTAGTCAGCGCGCGCGCGTTCCTGGAGTGTCGTGTCGCCAAGCGCTGTAGCATGACCGACGCCGACTTGCTTCGCGAGGTGATGAACACAGTTGGGCAGAAGGGCAAGCTGGGCGGGCCAGTGCGTTGCGTCGTGTCCGTTTCGATGCTGACCGAAGGGTGGGACGCCAACACCGTCACGCATATCCTTGGTTGCCGTGCGTTTGGCACACGCTTGTTGTGCGAGCAGGTGGTCGGCCGCGCGCTTCGCCGAGTATCCTATGAGCCGGACGATAAGGGCATGTTTCAGGCCGAGTATGCCGAGGTGCTCGGCGTTCCGTTCGATTTCATGCCGGCCAACTCGGTAAAGGACTTCGCGCCGCCCAAGCCCCGCACCCGCGTCTTCGCCGATGAGCGCCGTTCCGCGCCGGAAATTCGCTTCCCGCGCGTGCTGGGCTATCGTGTTGAGTTTCCGAAAGGCCGCTTGAACGCGACCTTTGTCGACGACAGCCGGATGCGGCTGGGAGCGAATGCGCCGATCCCGAAGCAAACCGAGATCGATCCGCTTGTCGGATTGGGAAACCGGCTCGACCTGGGCGAACTCGACGCGATCCGGCCGCAGAAGGGCGCTATACCGAAGGTGAGAGTGACGGCGCCCCGGAGCGCCGCGCCGCAATCTTCATTGGCCCCGAATACGACACCGTGACCCGCGCAATGATTGTTGCCGCATCGCGCGAGGCGGCGGACCTGTTCGATGTGCTCGTCGTCTGCGGTTTCGCCTTCGAGGCGCATGCTTCGGCCGAGACGATGACGCTCGGCCGCCTGACCGTGCTCAAGGTCAATATGAACCAGGATTTGAGGATGGGCGACCGCCTCAAGACCGCCGACCAAGGCAACTTGTTCGTTGTGTTTGGTGAACCCGACGTGTCGCTCAAGAGACGCAGCGACGGCGATTATCAGGTCGAGATCAAGGGCGTCGACATTTTCAATCCCAATACCGGCGAACAAAAATCGTCCGGCACGGTCGAAGATGACGTGGCCTGCTGGTTCATTGATGACGATTACGACGAAACCAGCTTTTTTGTCCGTCAGGCTTATTTCCTAGGTGGCAAAGACCCTTACGAGAAGCTCAAAACGGCACTGAAGGCCGAACTTGATGAGGACGCATGGAGCGTCCTCAACTCAACCGTCTCCCGTCCGTTCTCACCGCCCTCATCTGGCAAGATCGCGGTAAAGGTAATCAATCACTATGGCGACGAGGTGATGAAGGTTTACTCGGTCGCGGAAGCCGGGAGCTGAAGATGGCATCGGGGGGATTTTACGATCGATTGAAGGTTTCGCGAGCGGAAGGGGGATCGCCGGAGGGCGAGGAACTGGAAGCCTGCGTCGAGAACACGGTCGCCGCTTTGCTCTCGTCAGAAACCGACGCGCGCCGGCCGGGTATGCTGCTCGGCAAAATTCAGTCGGGCAAAACGCGAGCGTTTCTCGGCATCATCGCCTCCGCCTTTGACAACGGCTTCGACGTCGCCGTCGTGCTGACCAAGGGAACTAAGACTCTCGCTCAGCAGACGGTTAACCGCATCTCCAAGGAGTATCGCGTGTTCCGCGATGCCGAGGAGCTGGCGGTTTTTGACATCATGAACGTCCCGAACCTGACCGATTGGGAGATCGACGGCCACAAGCTGATCTTCGTCGCCAAGAAAGAGACGAACAACATGCGGCGGCTGGTGAAGCTGTTCGCCGAAACGCACACGCGGCTGCGCTCCAAGCGAGTCCTGATCGTCGATGACGAGGCGGACTTCGCCTCGATTCGTTTCACCAAGAAGAAGGGTTCGAACGATATCGAACAGGGGCGGATTGCCGATCGTATCGACGAATTGCGGCGCGAACTGAGCAGCCCGGCGGTTTTGCAGGTAACCGCGACGCCCTACTCCCTCTATCTTCAGCCTGACGAATACGAGACCACGCCAGGCCAGAACTTCACGTTTGAGCCGAAGCGTCCCGCCTTCACCCAGCTTGTGCCAATTCACGGCGGCTATGTCGGAGGCGACGAATATTTCGGCGAGCATGAGGAGGACGCGCCGGAGTTTTATCTTTGGCATCCCGTTTCTGACGACGAACTCACCGCGCTGCAAAAAGGAGGATCGCCGCCGCGTCCGTACCGATGAGGCGCTGTCTTCGCCCCGCACGGAGGCACTGCGCCACGCGTTGGTGACGTTTGTCACAGCCGCCGCGATCCGGCGTTTGCAGCAGAAAACTGAGGGCGCGCCGCCGAAGCGATACTCGATGATCGTCCACGTCGAGACGGCGCGGGCATCCCACGCTTGGCAGCATACCGTGACGAAAGAGATCGTCGACGGCATGGCCGCCGCGGCCCGAGCCAACGATGCGGTTTTCGATCAGCTTGTTCAACGATCGATCGACGATTTGGCGCGCTCTGTCACCGCTGGCGAATATTCCATGCCGGAGCGCGCCGACCTGATCCGCGATGTGCGCGACGCCTTCGTGAAAGGCGGGGTGGTCACGGAGCGCGTCAACTCGGACAATGACGTTCAGGCGTTGCTGGACGAGAATGCCGAGCTTCGACTTCGGACACCGTTCAACGTCTTTATCGGCGGTCAGATTCTTGATCGCGGCATCACTGTGCCGAACCTGCTAGGGTTCTTCTATGGTCGCTCTCCAAAGAAGATGCAGCAGGATACCGTGCTCCAACACGCCCGCATGTATGGCGCGAGGCCAAAGCCCGATTTGGCTGTCAGCCGGTTCTACACCACGCCTTCCAATTACAGCATGCTAAGGCGCATTCACGAGTTCGATGCCGCTTTGCGCCACGCGTTTTTGACAGGTGCGCATGATCGAGGCGTCGCATTTGTCATGAAGGATGACAGCAACCGAGTCATACCGTGTGCGCCGAGCAAAATTCTCGTTTCGAACATAGTCGCGCTGCGGCCGAACGGCGCCTTTCTTCCCTTTGGCTTCCAAACCAAAGCTAAAACGGACCTTGTCCGTATCGCAGCCGCAGTTATGAAGCTCATCCCGAGCGACGCTGTCGACACTCAAGCCCCGGTTAAGATTAAGAGCGATGAGGCTGTCGCCATCTTATCGGCGATTGAACCGTCCCTCAACTCTGAGGACGGCTATTCGTTTGATTGGGAAGCTGCTCGCGCTGCTATCGAATATTACTCAAAGGTCGCGGCGCCGCCCGACATGCGCGGTGGCTGTTGGCTGTTCGCCCAGACGGGCCGCACTATCAGCCGTAAGCGTGGAGGCGGTCGTTACTCGGACGCTCCCTTATCGTACCAGGAACGCGCGGCTTTCCGCTCGCTTCCTGGATCATTGCCGATCTTAGCGCTGCTGCAACAGGAAGGCCGCGAAGAAGATGGCTGGCGCGGCTCGCCATTCTGGTGGCCTGTCTTAGTCGCGCCGGCCAGAGCAGCTCCCAGCATCTTTGCGACCTCCGTCCATGAGTCTGATGCCGCTGACGAGGACGACCAGTAGCGAGGGCAAGCGTGCAGACGTGCCCCAAACCGTCAAAATCGGTCGGCTTGCGCTTCAGGGCACGCCCGATGAGTATGGGCACTATACTCACGCTATGGCGCTACGATAGACAGAACTAACGTCATATCAGGGGCAGGTGGAACAACCAGACGGATATCGCGGCTTGGCCCGCTAGATGGGCTTCCAGTCCGTCGATAGGAGGCGCTGGAGCGCACCAAGGCGGCTCGGTAACTGTCGGTTGCACGTGATGCCCAGATAGGTCGCCGCGCGAGTGGCGCCGACATAGAGATATTTATCGAATAATTCTGGCTTGGCATCGGCCAGTTCATCGATGGCGACGAAGAAGACCGCCTCGAACTCGAGGCCCTTAATGTGCTTGACGTCGAAGACCCTGATTTCGTCGTCATTGCCGATGATCCGGCCATCGACGCACGCAATGGCGCGCAGGTTCGTGCTCGCGAAGGCGCGGTTCAGCGCGTCAGTCATCGGACGAACGACCGCTTCCTCATGTACGAGCACGGCGACAGTAGGCAGAGGTTCCCCCTTCATCGCGCACTCGATCTCTGCGATTCGCGCAGACAGCCAGACCGCGACGTCATCCAAGTCTGGCGTGTCGAGCAGCAGGATCGGATCGACGGCGTCGTTGTTCATTTCGGGAGGAAGCTCGACCTCGCCGTGGGTTTCGAACAACGCCGCAAGCGCCCTAGCAAAGTCGAACAGCTGGCGGCTCTGCCGGTACGAGATCGACACTGGCTTTATCTCGATGCCGGGACTAACCCACTCAAGGTCGGAACGGCGCTTGCTGCCCCAAGGCGTGATCCGCTGGTCGAAATCGCCGCACGCGAAGAACGAATTGGTGCGGTACGAGGCGAGCGCACGCATGCAGCCGAGCTGCACAGGCGAGAAGTCCGTGGCTTCGTCGACGAGGATCTGGTTGCGCTGCGCGCTTAGGACCGGCGCGAGCGCCGCATAGGCGGGCTGGTCGGATACGCGGGCGATGCGCACGTCGGCGAGCAGACCATTGGCGGCGCGAAGGATTGCCAGCAGAACGACGTCGATCTCGAAATCGTCTGCGAGGCGGCCTGTGCCAGCTTCGGTATACCACCGGCCCTCCGACCGACGGGTGCGGCGGAAACGGGCGTATCGCGGCACTACGCCCCGCACGAGCGCGCGCACCGGGTTTGAGAACCGACGTACTGCTTGGAGCAGAAGCAAGGTGCGTCCTACGCTTTCCCGCTCGGCCTGAGCGAAGCCGCGCTCCCCGAGCCATTCGAGCACCTGCGCGGCGATGCTTCGTCCCGGCCGACGGCGGGTGACGTGCTGGCGGGCCTGCCGGCGCAGTGCATCGTTGAAGGCCTTGCGCGCCGCTGCCGGGCCGGTGACGGCTTGCGCGAGCTCTTCCTCGTCTTCGTCACCGTCGTCATCGTCCGCATCGTCGATTTGGTCGCCGACGTCAGCCAAGCCGTCCATGAATGCGACCAGCTTGGCGAAGAATTGGGGATCGGCGCGCATTTGCACTGTGAGCGCGCGCTTGTAAGCCTCGTCGATCTCACTGTTGAGTTGCTCGATCAGGATCCGGATTTCGGAAATGAAGCTAACGAGCGCGATAATCGTCGATGGCGTACCGCCCGTGGCCGTGCGGCCGAGAAGGGTCTTTAACCTGCCGCCGATCGACGAGACGCCGTCGCTGGTAGCGCTCGCGAGAAGGTCGGCAGCTGTCGCCAGATCGCCCCAGAACGCCTCGGTCTGCCAGTTTTCGAAGTCTTCGAACCAGGCAATCTGGTTGGCCGCTTCGGGCAAAAGCGTGCCGGCGTTCTCGCGCGCGATGAAGCGGCCGCCGCTGCCGCCACTGGTTCTTAAGAGTGAGAAGCTGTTCCGCGCAAGATCGTGCCGATGGACAGTCCAGGTGCGGACGACGTTGTCGCTGGCCGGCACATTCTCTCGGCTGAACGCTTCCTTCAGATAGGAGCGCAGCAGGTCGGTCGGCGTGAACATGATCCAGCTGCTGGCGTGCGGCACGATTGAGGCGGCAGCGTCGATTGTGGCCTTCTCCTCGTCCGGCAGCTCCACATAGTTGAGCTTCTGGCCAAGCCGCCGGATCAAGGTTGTGGTCTTGCCCGTGCCGGGACTGCCTAGGATCACCAGTTGGCTGTCGATCGGGAGGCGGAAGATTTCGCTCTGGTATCGGTCGAGGACGGCTTGGTCGCGCAGCTCGGCTTTCCTGAGAATGTTGCGGACCCGGCCCTCAATGATATTCTTGCCGGCCTCGGTCGCGGCGATCAGCTCCTCGATCGCCGCCAGCGGATCCTCCTCAGTCAATGCTTCCGTGAGCAGGCGGAGCAGCGATTGTATCGTGACCGTCCGAAGCCGCTCGGCCTGAAATTCAGTGTTGAACGAATCCCAGCCTTCACCGCTCTCGCGCGGATGGAGGAGCGTGCGCTCGACTACCTCAAGCGTTACGATCCGGTCGCCCTTGCGCAGGTCCAGCGTCTCGCCTGGCGGTATGGAGGCCAGACCACCGGCGGGAGCATAGTGGCTGCAATAGTGCTGGTGACCGTCCGATTTCAGCGAGGACGCGCCGCGCGAAATGAAATAGATGGACTCGTTCTCTTCTTCGTCGACGACGACAACCCGCGCGATAGCGGGTTCCTCGGCGAGGCGCGAATTACTTTCAGCGACTTCGCGCGCAATCCGATTGAAGGAATCGACCGTGGCCGGGGTATTGAGCGTATTGCCCTGCGCCAGCTTGTCGGTCGAAATGGCGTTGCGCGTGTGGAGCTGTTGGCGGGCTTCCTGGGCGATACGCTTGAGGATCTGCAGTATGTCGGCCGAAAGGCTCTTGATCTGCTCTTGCCGCTGTTCGTCCAATGCCATCACTCCCCCTATTTCGAAGAAGGTATGATGGTTTGGCCGTGCTGGGGAATCTAGTCATTAATCGAATGACATGGTGCGCTGCCGCGTTGGCGTAGCCGCTGCGGTCTATGAACGGGAATCGGCGGCTCGCGGCGGCGTTTGGCGGGGCACTCAGCGTCGATTTCGGTCAGATGAAGGTTCTCGAGCCGGCTATTTGCTCGTGGCCCTTGCCTCATCGCGGGAAGCTTTACCTGCGGATCGAATCAGCGAGGCAGGCGCACACGGTGGAATGGCCTGCGCCCCTTTGGCACCAAAATATGCCGTCTGCCCGATGTTACCTAGGTTGTTACCTAGCGCGAAACGCACCCCGCGAGCCGAACATCTCGCGCTCTCTAAGTCGCTGATTTCTCTTAGAAATGTGGTGGACGCACTTGGGCTCGAACCAAGGACCCGCTGATTAAGAGTCAGCTGCTCTACCAACTGAGCTATGCGTCCGGACCGCGATCGAGCCAGGCCCGCGCGAGAAAGCGGCGGTTAGCAGCTGGGTCGTGGGCTGTAAACCTCCCGCGAGGCGGTCAGCCGAAGCGCGGGCGGTGGCTGTGGCGGGATCGGTCGAGCGCGGCGAGGATGCCGACGACGATCATCACGGTCATTACCGCCGATCCTCCGTAGGAGACGAGCGGCAGCGGAATGCCGACCACGGGAGCCAAGCCCATCACCATCATGAGGTTGACCGCGACGTAGAAGAAGATCGTTGCCGAGAGACCCGCCGCCGTTAGGCGGGCGAAGCGGGTGGGCGCGTGCATCGCAACGCGCAACGCCCACCAGACCAGCGCCAGGAACGCGGCGATGAGGACGAGCCCGCCGAGCAGGCCCCACTCCTCCGCCATCGTCGCGAAGACGAAGTCGGTGTGACCCTCGGGCAGGTAGGCCAAGTGGCTCTGCGTACCGTGAAGGAAGCCCTTGCCCGCGATCCCGCCCGATCCGATCGCGATCTTGGACTGGCTGATGTGATAGCCCTTGCCCAGCGGATCGACGTCGGGATCGAGGAAGATCAGCACGCGGTTGCGCTGATAGTCGCGCAGCGAAGCCCAGGCCGCCGCGCCGAGCGGAACGGCGGCGGCGATCGCCCCCACGAACAGGCGCAGCGGCAAGCCTGCCAGGAACATGACGGCGACGCCGCCCGCCGCCACCATCGTCGCGGTGCCGAGATCGGGCTGGACGAGGATCATCGCGGCCGGAACGGCGATGAGGAGGAGCGCAGGCCATACTGCGCGCAGCGTGCGGATCTCGCCCGCCGGCACGAGATCGTAGAAGCGCGCGAGCACGAGCACGATGACGGGCTTCATCAGCTCTGAAGGTTGCAGCCGCACGATGCCGAGATCGAGCCAGCGCTGGCCGCCGCCCGAGACCGCGCCGATCAGCTCCACGAGCACCAGCGCCACCAGCAGCGCCGCATAGGCCGGCATCGTCGCCGCCTTGAGCCGCGCCTCGTCGAGCCGGGAGAGCGCGATCGCCAGCGCCAGGAACAGGGCGAAGCGTATGCCCTGTCCCAAGGCCCAGGGCCGCAGACTGCCGCCCGCCGCCGAGTAGAGCACGACCAGCCCGAAGCCGGTGATCGCCGTCACCAGCAGGATGATCCGCCACGGAAGCTGGGCGAGGGGCAGGGGGACGAGGCTGTTGCGGATCATTCGTCGACGCCGCTCGCGGTAGAGGGGGAGGCGGCGTTGTCGGCATCCTCGTCGGGAGGCGCCACGGCGTCCGCAGCGGCGGTGGGCGCGGGATCGGCGGCGTTGTCGACGCTGCGCGCCTCCGCGTCGGCGGCCGCCTTCTGGGCGGCCTGCGCGGCGGCCCAGACGGTGCGCTCGCGCGTCATGCGGGCCGCAATATCGCCGCCCCAGCCAGGCTGGAGCCTGGCGAGCGTGTCGGCCGCGCGCTTGGAGTCGTAGAGCCAGGTCAGCGCGTCCCTCGCGATCACGGCGGCGGCGGCCCCGTGGCCGCCATGCTCCAGCACGATGCCAGCGGCGAAGCGCGGGTTCTCGACGGGCGCGAAGGCGACGAACAGGCCGTGATCGCGCAGCTTCCACGCGCCGGTGTCGCCGGCGGCGCGGCCGGCGCGCCTGTCGGCCATGCTGATGTGGTGGACCTGCGCCGAACCTGTCTTGCCGGCCATCGCCACGCCGGGCACCTGCAGTCGCGCGGCGTTGGCGGTGCCGCCCGGACCGACGACGCGGCCCATCGCCTCGTGTACCAGCGCGAGGTGCGCGGGATCGATCCCGAGCGGCCCGGCCGGGCGATCGGCCGCGCGGCGCACCAGCCTCGGCACCAGCGCACGCCCGCTCGCGATCCTCGCCGCCATCACCGCTACCTGCAACGGATTGACCAGCGTGTAGCCCTGGCCGATCGCCGAGTTGAGCGTGTCCGACACCGTCCACGGCTTCTTGTAGCGGCGTAGCTTCCACGCGGGATCGGGCACCGTGCCGTAGCGCTGCGAGGTGACCGGGAGCGGGAAGCTCTCGCCCAGCCCCAGCCTCCGCGCCATCGCGGCGATCCGCTCCGTGCCGACGCGGCGCGCCATCGCGTAGAAGTAGATGTCGCAGCTCTGGCGGACCGCGTTCGGCATGTCGATCGCCCCGTGCCCGCGATGCTGCCAGCAGTGAAAGAAGCTGTTGCCGACACGGTACTGGCCCGAGCAGACGACGCGGTCCGACGGCGACACGCCCGCTTCGAGCAGCGCCAGCGCGTTCATCGGCTTGACGGTGGAGCCCGGCGGATAGAGCCCCTGCAGCGTCTTGTTGAGGAGCGGCAGGTGATCGTTGGCCGACAGCATGTTCCATTCGTCGTGGCTGATGCCGCGCGAGAAGCTGTTGGGATCGAAGGCGGGCATCGACACCATGGCTAGGATATCGCCGTTGGTGCAATCGATCACGACGGCGGAGCCGCTCTCCGGGCCCATGCGCTCGGCGACATAATCCTGGAGGCCGGCGTCGATCGTCAGGTGCAGCGTCTCGCCCGGCGCCTCGGCCTGGGTGGTGAGCTCGCGCACCAGCCGGCCGCGCGCGGTGACTTCGGACCGCTTGGCGCCGGGGCGGCCGCGAAGCCCGGCGTCGAACACCTTCTCGAGAGCTTGCTTGCCGATCTTGAAGCCCGGCGTGATGAGCAGCGGATCATGATCCCGCTTGTAATCCTCGGCGGAGGCGGAGCCGATATAGCCACACAGATGCGCGACCGCCGGTCCGGCGGGGTAGAAGCGCGAGAAACCGCGCGCCGGGATGACGCCGGGCAGATCGGGCAGGCGGAGGTTGACCCGCGCGAAACGCTCGTAATCGAGATCCTCGATCACCTGCACCGGCTGGAAACCCGCCGCCTTGTCGAGATCGTCGCGTAGCCTCGCGACGTCGTCGGGCGTGAGCAGGAGAAGTTGCGCGAGCAGCGCGATCTCGGCGTCGCGGTCGCCGAGCAGATCGGGCACGAGATCGACGCGGAAGTCCGATCGGTTGACCGCGATCGGCTTGCCCGCGCGGTCGACAATCCAGCCGCGGCGGGGTGGGATCAGCGTCGAACGGGCCCGATTGGCCTGCGCCAGAGCCTCATAATGATCGTGGTCGGCGATCGACAGCCACGCCATCCGCCCGGCGAGCAGCGCCGCCACCGCGCCCTGCGCCGCGCCGACGAACAGCGCGCGGCGCTGGAATGTGAAGCTCTGCTGCGCTTCGGTGACGAGCCGGCGGCTCCCCCCGCGGTGGGCGCCGAACTTCATCGGGCTAGTCCGATGGTCGGATCTTGCCCGTGGCCAGTCGCCAGCGGTCGAGCACCGCGCAGATACGTCCGACAATCGGAAAGCACAGGATGCTGGCGGCGAGCTGCGGCAGCACCAGCGCCACCGGCGCCGCGCCGCCCGTCCACCGGGCGATCGCCCAGCCGGAGAGGATGGCGAACGCGATCAGCGCCGCCGCCAGCAGCCATTCCTGCCAATAGTCGCGCCACAACAGCCGGCCTTCCACGGCATCGACGAGGAGCAGACAGAGCGTCCACGTCACCATGCCCGTACCGAGCGTTTGCCCGCTCAACAGATCGTCGGCAAGGCCGAGCGGGAGCGCCACTATTGGCGCCCAGAGTTCCGGCCGGAGCAACCGCCAGGCGAGTAGCGTCAGCAGGCCGAGCGGCGGGATTACGGGCAGCGGCGCCACGGCCGGCACCAGCGCCGTGGCCGACGCTGCGAGCGTCGACGCGATCGGTACCGCACGGGAGCGCAGCTCGATCGCGCGGGTCGGCGTGACGAAGCCGTCGGGTGTCGTCCTCACGGCACAGGCGCCGGAGGAGCGACGGTGACGACCGGCGTCGGCAGCCCGACATAGGGTGGCTCTACGATGGCGTAGTCGAGCTTGGCGGGATCGGCGAGCGGCCAGGCCAGCGCGACGTCGCCCTCGCGCCGGATCACCACGGCCACCGGCACGTCGGGCGGGTAGAGGCCGCCCGTGCCCGACGTCAGCACGATGTCGCCGCGATGGAACGGGTTCGCGCCCGCGCCGAGAGGGCGGAGCTCGAGCGAGCCGTCGCCGCGCCCGGCCGCCAGCGCGGGCAGGCCGCCGCGCGCCATCCGCACCGGCACCACCGAGGCGTTGTCGGTGACGAGCAGCACGCGCGACGCGATGAAGCCCGTCTCCAGCACGCGGCCGACCAGGCCTTCGGGCGCGCGCACGGGTTGGCCCGGCCGCACGCCGTTGCGCGAGCCGGCGTTGAGCGTGGCGAGCCTCCGGCTGCTGGTGCCGGTCGAGCCGACGATACGCGCCACCGCGACGGGATCGACGTCGCTCTCGGTGAGCCTGAGCAGCCGCTTCAGCCGCGCATTCTCGAAGGCGAGAATGCGCCCGCGTACCAGCGCCGCGCGATCGCTTGCGAGTTCGTGCGCCATCGCGCGGTTCTTGGAGCCTGCATCGACATAGGCGGCGACGCCCTGCACAAGACTAGACGCGCCGCGCACCAAGTCGCGCCCCGCACCCGAGATCGGCGCGGTGGCGTCGAGTGCCGCCCCGCGTACCAGGCCGAAGCCCTGCGGATCGACGTGCGCGACGACGATCATGCCCAGCCCCACAAGGATGCCGAGCACGGCGACGACGTAGCCGATGAACAGCCCGTACTGCGCGCGCCGGGAGAAGCCCGGCCGTCGGCTGCGGGTGGGCACCCTCATGCGTCGCCTCGCACCGGAACGGCGATCTCCGTGCTCAACTCTTCCCCCGTTCACACCGAGCGTTGCTGGAGCAGCCGAGACGCGCCGTCGTCGGAGCGGAGCGCGAACCTAGATGGGAGAGCGAGGGGTGGCTATGCCGTCTGGAGCACGCCGCGATAGATCGGCTCTTCGAGCGCGCGGCCGGTGCCGAGCGCGACGCAGGTGAGGGGATCGTCGGCGATAGTGACGGGGAGCCCGGTCTCGTCGCGCAGCACCTCGTCGATACCGGCGAGCAGCGCGCCGCCGCCGGTCAGCACGATGCCCTGGTCGACAATGTCGGCGGCGAGTTCGGGTGCGGTGTTCTCCAGCGCGATGCGCACGCCCTCGACGATCGTGCCCACCGGCTCGGAGAGCGCGTCGGCGATCTGGCCCTGATTGATCGTGATCTCCTTGGGCACGCCGTTCACCAGGTCGCGGCCCTTGATGTGGATCGTCTCGCCGATGCCGTCCTGCGGCATCTTGGCGCAGCCGACCTCCTTCTTGATGCGCTCGGCCGTCGCCTCGCCGATCAGCAGGTTGTGGTTGCGGCGCACGTAGGAGGAGATCGCCTCGTCCATCTTGTCGCCGCCGACGCGCACGCTGGTGGTGTAGGCGAGGCCGCGCAGCGACAGCACGGCCACCTCGGTGGTGCCGCCGCCGATATCGACCACCATCGAGCCGACGGGCTCGGTGACGGGCATGTCGGCACCAATCGCAGCGGCCATCGGCTCCTCGATCAGGAAGACCTGGCTCGCCCCCGCGTTCGACGCCGCGTCGCGGATCGCGCGACGCTCCACCGAGGTGGAGCCCGACGGCACGCAGATCACGATCTCGGGGAAGCGCCAGGGCCTGGACTTGCCGCCGTGCACCTTGTGGATGAAGTGCTTGATCATCTGCTCGGCGACATCGATGTCGGCGATCACGCCGTCGCGTAAGGGCCGGATCGCCTGGATGCTGTCGGGCGTCTTGCCCATCATCAGCTTGGCGTCCTCGCCCACGGCGCGGACCTTCTTCACGCCCTGGATGGTCTCGATCGCCACCACCGACGGCTCGTTGAGCACGATGCCGCGCCCGCGCAGGTAGACGAGCGTGTTGGCGGTGCCGAGATCGATCGCCATGTCGTGCGACATGAACTTGAAGAAGCGACCAAAAACCATCCGTTGCCCGATCTCGCCCATGCGACGTGGCCGGCCGCCCCGCCTCGGCCCGCTATGCTGTCCGTCCGCGACGCATGGTCTCCAATCGCGCGCGACCGCACGCGGGCCGCATCTGCCGATCGTCATGGTCGCGAGAGCCGGGCGCTTGGGCTAGAGGGTCCGCCATGTCAATACGCCGCCTCCCAGAGCACCTCGTGAACCGCATCGCGGCGGGCGAGGTGGTCGAGCGGCCGGCCGCCGCGCTGAAGGAGCTGATCGAGAACGCGCTGGACGCGGGCGCGACGCACGTTGCGATCACCCTCTCGGAAGGCGGGCTCGGCGGGATCGAGGTGGCGGACGACGGCGGCGGCATGGTGCCGGCCGATATCGCGCTGGCGCTGGAGCGGCACGCCACCTCCAAGCTGCCGGACGACCGCATCGAGGCGGTGGCGACGCTGGGCTTTCGGGGCGAGGCGCTGCCGTCGATCGCCAGCGTCGCGCGGCTGACGGTCGAGAGCCGGGTGCGCGGCCACGACGGCTGGCGTCGGGTCGTCGACAACGGCACGGTGGTAGAGGAGGGGCCGGCGGCGCTCCCGCCCGGCACGCGGATGCGCGTGGACGGGCTGTTCGCGCGCGTGCCCGCCCGGCGCAAGTTCCTGCGCTCGGCGCGGTCCGAATACGCCGCCTGCCTCGATCAGGTGCGCCGGCTGGCGATGGCGCGGCCCGATGTCGGCTTCGCGCTGACGCATGATGGGCGGCGCGTGCTGTCCGTTCCGGCGGGCGAGGAGGCGCCGGCGCGCGTCGCGGCGCTCACCGATCGCGACCTGCGCGCCAACAGCGTCGCCGTCGATCATCTGCGCGGGGAGGCGCGGCTGGAGGGCGTGGCGGGGCTGCCCACCTTCAACCGGGGTGTCGCCGACCACCAGTATCTGTTCGTCAACGGTCGTCCCGTGCGCGACCGGTTGCTGGTGGGGGCGGTGCGCGCCGCCTATGCCGAGATGCTGGCGCGCGATCGTCACCCGGTGGTGGCGCTGTTTGTCACCGTCCCCGGCGAGGAGGTCGACGTCAACGTCCATCCCGCCAAGACCGAGGTGCGCTTCCGCGATCCGGCGCTGGTGCGCGGGCTGATCGTCGGCGGACTGCGCGCCGCGCTGGACGCCGCCGGCCACCGCGCCGCGCAGCGCCCCGCCATCGAGCTTGAGGCGTGGACGTCCGAACCCGCCGCGCCGCCGCTGCCCGTCGAGGCGCGGCAATATGGCGTGTGGGAGCCGCGTCACGCCTACGCGGCGCCCGCCCCGGTCGCGCTCACGCCGATGGGCCGCGCCGAGCCGGCCACCAGCCCCGTGCCCGACGGGATCGGCCACCCGCTCGGCGTGGCGCGAGGGCAGGTGGCGGCGACTTACATCGTCGCGGAGGCGGAGGATGGGCTGGTGCTCGTCGATCAGCACGCCGCGCACGAACGGCTGGTGCTGGAAAGGATGCGCCGCGCGATGGCGGCCGGTGGCGGCGTCGCGTCGCAGGCGCTGCTGCTGCCCGAGGTCGTCGAGCTCGACGAGCCGGCGTGCGATCGGCTGGAGGCGCGGGCGGCGGAGCTCGCCGCGTTCGGCCTGGAGCTGGATCGCTTCGGCCCGCGCGCCATGCTGGTGCGCGCCGTCCCCGCCATGCTCGGTCGCGCCGACGCGAAAGGTCTCGTCGCCGATCTCGCCGACGATCTCGCCGCCTATGACGAGGCGTTGTCGTTGCGCGAGCGGCTCGATCACGTCGCGGCCACGATGGCTTGCCACGGCTCGGTGCGCGCCGGTCGCACGCTATCGGTGGCCGAGATGAACGCGCTGCTGCGCGAGATGGAGGTGACGCCGCACAGCGGCCAGTGCAATCACGGTCGCCCGACCTGGGTGAAGCTCGCGCGCACCGACGTCGAACGCCTGTTCGGGAGGAAATAGCATGGCGCTGAGGCCGTTCCACATCGCCTTTCCCGTCGACGATCTCGACGCCGCGCGCGCCTTCTGGGGCGGGACGATGGGGTGCCCGGAGGGTCGCAGCTCGAACCGGTGGATCGACTTCGACTTCTACGGCCACCAGATCGTCGCGCACCTGTCGCCGGGTTCGGGAACGCGCGGCGGCAATGCGGTGGACGGCGATCACGTACCCGTGCCGCACTTCGGCATCGTCCTCGCCATGGCCGATTGGCGGGTGCTGGCGGAGCGGCTGACCGCCGCCGGTGTGGCGTTCGACATTGCGCCGCGCATCCGCTTCGAGGGTGGACCCGGCGAGCAGGCGACGATGTTCTTCCGCGATCCCGCCGGCAACGCGATCGAGATGAAAGCCTTCGAGGATCTCGGCCAGTTGTTCGCCAAGTAGGTCGCCCAGCGCCCGCGACGATGAACGCCCGTTCAGCATCGTTGCGCAGGTGAACCGAAACTGACGATCCGGTTCAGCGCCGCGCCAAGCCGCCCGCGCTAGACGCGATTCGTCCAGCCAAGGGAGTAGGGATCATGTTCCGCAAGATCGCCACCGCCGCCATCCTCGCCGCTACGGCGGCAGGCGTCGCCGCCGCACCTGCGCAGGCGCAACGCTACTATCGCGACGGCTACGGCTACCAGCAAGGCTACGGCTACCAGCAGGGTTATGGCTACCAGCAGGGTTATGGTAACGGCTATGGTCGCGGCCACGGCTATCGCTCCACCGGCTACGCCCGCCACCATGGCTGGGGCCGCAACGACTATGGCTATCGCTGCCACGACCAGGGCAATGGCGGCCTCGCCATCGGCGCGATCGCGGGCGGCCTGCTCGGCCACGAGGTCGCGGGGCGCGGCGACCGGACGCTCGGCACGGTGCTGGGCGGCGTGGGCGGCGGCCTTCTCGGCCGCTCGATCGACCGCCACGACGGGCGCTGCTGAGCAGGTGACGGACGCCGGGTCCCCGGCGTCCGTTCCTCGCGTTCATCCCGCCGCGGCATCCACCGCGTGGCGGCCGCGCTTGACGAACAGCTTGTTGAGCGCGTTGACGTAGGCGCGCACGCTCGCCACCAGCGTATCGTGGTGCGCCCCCAGGCCCCGCACCGTCCGCCCGTCCTCGGCGAGCAGCACCGACACCTCGGCCTGCGCGTCGGTGCCCCCGGTGACGGCGTGGACCTCGTAACGTTCGAGCACCGATTGCTCGTGCGGTACCAGCTCTCGAATCGCGGCGAACAGCGCGTCGATCGGGCCGTTGCCACGCGTCGCCGCCGTCTTCTCCGCGCCGTCCACCTCGAGCGTCAGGATCGCGCGCGCAGGGCCGGTGCCGCAATGGATCTCGACGTCGCGGACCTGGATGCGATCATGCCCCCGCAGCACCTCGTCGTCGACGAGCGCCACGATGTCCTCGTCATAGACCGCCTTCTTCGCGTCCGCGAGCAGCTTGAAGCGCGCGAACGCATCCTGGAACGCGTTGTCGCCGAGTTTATAGCCGAGTTCCTCCAGCTTCGATCGGAAGGCGGCGCGGCCCGAATGCTTGCCCATGACTAGGCTGGACTGCGCGAGGCCGACCGACTCGGGCGTCATGATCTCGTAGGTGGACGCATCCTTGAGCATGCCGTCCTGATGGATGCCGCTCTCGTGCGCGAAGGCGTTGGCGCCGACGATCGCCTTGTTGGGCTGAACCTGGAAGCCGGTGATGCCCGACACGAGTCGCGAGGCGCGCGTGATCTCGGTGGCCACCACATTGGTGCGGAACGGCATGACGTCGTGACGCACCTTCAGCGCCATCGCGATCTCCTCGATCGCGGCGTTGCCGGCGCGTTCGCCGATGCCGTTGATCGTCGATTCGACCTGCCGCGCGCCCGCCGCCACAGCGGCTAGCGTGTTGGCGACGCCCAGCCCGAGGTCGTTGTGACAATGGGTGGAGAACACCGCCTTGTCGGCGTTGGGCACGCGCCCGATCATGTCGCGGAACAACGCGCCGTAAGTCTCGGGCGTGGCGTAGCCGACCGTATCGGGCAGGTTGATCGTCGTCGCCCCCGCCGCGATCGCCGTCTCGATCGCGCGCGCGAGGAAATCGGGTTCCGATCGCGTCGCGTCCTCGGCGGACCACTCGACGTCGGGGCAGATGGCGCGGGCATGGCGTACCGTCCGGTCGATCGCCTCCAGCACCTCGTCCGGCGTCTTGTTCAGCTTCACCCGCATGTGCAGCGGCGAGGTCGCGACGAAGGTGTGGATGCGCGGGCGCCTGGCGTGACGCACCGCTTCCCAGGCGCGATCGATATCCGCGATCGCGGCACGCGCGAGGCTGGCGACGGTGGCGCGCCCGCACTGGCGAGCGACCTCCGATACTGCCTCGAAGTCGCCGGGCGAGGCGATGCCGAACCCCGCCTCGATGATGTCCACCCCCATCGCCTCGAGCTGGGCGGCGACCTTGAGCTTCTCTTCCAGGTTCATCGAGCAGCCGGGGGACTGCTCGCCGTCGCGCAACGTCGTGTCGAAGATCAGGATGGTGTCGGGTGTGGGCATGTCGGTCATGGTGCGTCGCTCCTCGGGCGCACGGGGATGATCGCGTCGCTGCTTCCCTCAGGCACCGGCCGTCACGCGCCCCGCCGGGCGCAGGCCGCAATCGCGCCTAAGGGCGCGTAAGTCGAAGGGGGAGGGCGGATCCGACGTTCATGTACGCGAACGCTAGGTCGGGAGTGAGGGGAAGTCCACCATCTTAAGAATTACGTAGCCGATTGGTGGCAGAAAGCGCGTGGAGACGAGGAGAAGGTTCGGGGCATGATCCGGCTCACTTACATCAGCACTGCTGCTCGCGATCTGCGTGCCGACGCGATCGAAGATATCCTGAAGGCCTCGCGCCGCAACAATCGGCGCGACCGCGTGACGGGGCTGCTGCTCCACGACGGCCGCCGCTTCCTGCAAGTGCTGGAAGGTGCGGCGCCGTTCGTCGAAGCGGCCTACGCCCGCATCCTGAAGGATCCGCGCCACCGCGCCTGCGTGAAGCTCGACGAGCGGGCCGCGGAAGCGCGCGTGTTCGGGGAGTGGGACATGGCGTGCCGCAGGCTCGACGCGACGGGCGACGCCTCCACGCTGTCGGAGACGGTAGACCGCATGGTCGCGCAGGTGCCCGAGCCCAATGTCCGCGCGCTGTTCGAGAGCTTCGCGCGGATCGACCGCTCGGCCGCCTAGCGCCTACTTCTCGAACGCGGCGTTGATGACGAGTTCGACCTCGTCGGACACCATAGGCACGTACTTCGTGACGCCGAACTCGCTACGGCGGATCGACGTACGCGCGACGAAGCCGACCGACTGCGCCTTGCTCATCGGGTTCACCCCCGATCCGAACAGCCGCGCGTAGATCACCACCGGCCGCGTGACGCCGTGGAGCCTGAGGTTGCCCTCGATGGCGGCGCCTTGACCCCGCGCGTGCACGGCGCTCGACGTGAAGGTGGCGGTGGGGAAACGTGCCGCGTCGAACCAGTCCGCGGATTTCAGCTCTGCGGTGAGCTTCGGGCTCGTCGTCGCGACGCTGGCGATGGGCACGGTGACGGTGAGCTTCGCCATCTCCGGGTGGGCGGGATCGATCGAGAGCGATCCCGAAGCGTCCGAGAACCAGCCGGCATAGGGCGAGATGCCGAGGTGGCTGACCGCGAAAGCCACCTGCGTGTGGTTCGGCTCGACACGGTAATTGCCCGCGACCACCGGCTTGCCGGTATCGCCGTGGATCATCATGCCCGGGCCGCCCGGCGGCGGCGCCGGCTGCGCGAGGAGCGGCGCCGCGAGAACGGCGGCGGTCAAGAGGGCAAGGCGCATCGTCATCTCCCGGCTATCGGGTGCATCCTGCCGCAGCCCGGCCCGCTTGGGAAGCGCCGGTCAGTTCTTCTCCTTGTCGACGAGCTTGCCCTTGCCGATCCACGGCATCATCTCGCGCAGCTTCGAGCCGACCTGCTCGATCGGGTGCGCGGCGGCGAGCTTGCGCGCGGCCTTGAGCTCGGGCTGACCGGCGCGATTGTCCAACACGAAGCGCGAGACGAAGCGGCCCTGCTGAATGTCGGCGAGCACGCGCTTCATCTCGGCCTTGGTCTCGGGCGTGATGATGCGCGGCCCGGTGGTGATGTCACCATATTCGGCGGTGTTGCTGATCGAGTAGCGCATGTTTGCGATACCGCCCTCGTACATGAGGTCGACGATCAGCTTCACCTCGTGGAGGCACTCGAAGTACGCCATTTCCGGCGCGTAGCCAGCCTCCGTGAGCGTCTCGAACCCGGCCTGGATCAGGTGGCTGAGGCCGCCGCAGAGCACGGCTTGCTCGCCGAACAGGTCCGTCTCGCACTCCTCGCGGAAGCTCGTCTCGATCACGCCCGAGCGGCCGCCGCCGATCGCCGAGGCGTAGGAGAGCGCCACGTCGTGGGCGTTGCCGGATGCGTCCTGGTGGATGGCGATGAGGCAGGGTACGCCGCCGCCGCGCTGATACTCGGAGCGCACGGTGTGCCCCGGCCCTTTGGGCGCGATCATGAAAACGTCGATGTTCGCGGACGGTTCGATCAGGCCGAAGTGAATGTTGAGGCCGTGGGCGAAGGCGATGGCAGCGCCGTCGCGGATGTTGGGCGCGAGATCGTCAGCCCAGATCTGCGCCTGATGCTCGTCGGGCGCCAGGATCATGACGATGTCGGCCCAGGCGGCGGCTTCGGCGTTGGTCATCACGCGGAAGCCTGCGCCTTCCGCCTTCTTCGCGGTGGCGGAGCCGGGGCGGAGCGCGATCGCGACCTCGCCGACGCCCGAATCCCTTAGGTTCTGCGCGTGGGCGTGGCCTTGCGATCCGTAGCCGACGATCGCCACCTTCTTGGTCTTGATCAGGCCGGCATCGGCATCGCTGTCGTAATAGACGCGCATCGTTCTTCCCTTTCGTACGTCACGGCCGATTGCGGCTCTAGAGGATTGTGGTCAGGCGGCTTTCCCGCCGCGTGTCATCGCGGCGACGCCGGTGCGCGCGACCTCGACGAGACCGACCTCGCGCATCAGCTCGATGAACTTGTCGATCTTCTCGGGCGTGCCGGTCACCTCGAAGACGAAGGAAGCGATCGTCGAGTCGACGACGCGCGCTCGATAGACCTCGGCGAGGCGCAACGCTTCGATGCGGTGGTCGCCGGTGCCCGCCACCTTCACCAGCGCGAGTTCGCGTGCGACATGCGGACCGATCGCGGTGAGGTCGGCTACGCGATGGACGGGCACAAGTCGATCAAGCTGCGCGATGATCTGCTCGATCATCGCCGGCGGACCCGAGGTGACGATGGTGATCCGGCTGACCGCGTGATCCTGCGTGATGTCGGCGACGGTCAGCGACGAGATGTTATAGCCGCGCGCGGTGAACATGCCGGCGATCCGCGCCAGGATGCCGGCCTCGTTATCGACGGTGATCGATAGGGTGTGCCGTTCGGCGGCGTCCTCGCGGATACGCATTTCAGCGCGGCTCCGGCTCGAGTCGGACGCTGCCAACCATGCCGTAGTGCCAGTAGTGGCGGCCATCCTCATCGACCCGTGGCCACGAAATGTTGATGGCCGTGAATCCAAAACCTTCCAGCACCTTGGCGACCACCTCTCCGGCATAACGCGAGCTGATCCGCACCTTGTCGAACGTCTCGTCGTCGTCGAAGTGCGCGGGCTGATCGAGGTGGATCACCCAATCGGCGTAAGCGGGGCTCGCCTGCGCGGTCCAGCCCGCGAGCTCCTCCGATCCGCCGTTGCGGCGCGCGAAGTCGAACGGCTCCGCGACGTGCACGATCACCCGGGTGCGCGCCATTACACCAGCGCCTTCGCCTCGTCCGAGACTTCGCCGACGACCTCCTCGGCATGCAGGATCATCTCGGTGTGTGCGGCGCCGCTCGGGATCATGGGAAAGCAATTAGTAAGCTGGGCAACGCGGCAGTCGACCATCACCGGGCCATCGACCGCGAGCATCGCGGCGATGCCATCATCCAGCGCGTCAGGTGTCTCGATCCGCAGCCCGGTCCAGCCATAGGCCTCGGCTAGCTTCACGAAGTCCGGTAACGCTTCGCTATAACTTTCGGAGTAGCGCGAGGAATAGTTCAGTTCCTGCCACTGGCGCACCATCCCCATATACTGGTTGTTGAGGATGAAGATCTTGATCGGCAGGCGATATTGAGCGGCGGTGGACATCTCTTGGATGTTCATCAGGATCGAAGCCTCGCCCGCGATGTCGATCACCAGCCTGCCCGGGCAGCCGAGCTGAGCACCGATCGCCGCCGGCAGCCCGTAGCCCATCGTGCCGAGCCCGCCGCTCGTCAGCCAGCGGTTCGGGTCCTCGAAGCCGTAATGCTGCGCGGCCCACATCTGGTGCTGGCCGACCTCCGTGGTGATGATCGGATCGCGCTCCCTCGTCGCCTCGTACAGGCGACGGACCGCATGCTGCGGCATGATCTCGGCGATCGATGGCGGGTAGTCGAGGCAGCCGCGCGCGCGCCAGCCGGCGATCCGCGCCCACCACTCGGTCTGGTCGGCGGCCTCGTGCCCGCGCGCCTTCCAGCCGTCGACCATGGCGGCGATCGCGACGCCGGCGTCGCCAATCACGGGAAGGTCGACGCGAACATTCTTGTTGATCGACGAACGATCGATATCGACGTGGATCTTGCGCGCTTGGGGCGCGAAGGCGTCTAGCCGGCCGGTAACGCGATCGTCAAAGCGGGCGCCCAGGCAGACGATGAGGTCCGCCTGGTTCATCGCCATGTTGGCCTCGTAGGTGCCGTGCATGCCCAGCATCCCCAGCCACGCCGGGCCGGAGGCAGGGTAGGCGCCGAGCCCCATCAGCGTCGAGGTGACGGGCGCCCCGGTCAGCGCCTGAAGCTCGCGCAGCGCCGTCGATGCCGCCGGACCCGAATTGATGATGCCGCCGCCCGTGTAGAGGACCGGCCGCTCGGCCGCCGCCAGCATCTCCACCGCAGCCTCGATCGCGTGCGCGTCGGGCTCGGTCTGCGGACGGTAAGTCTTGTGCGCGGGCGTCGAGGCTGCAAGATCGTAGCGCGCGGTCGCGATCTGCACGTCCTTCGGCAGATCGATCACGACCGGACCGGGGCGTCCCGACGTGGCGATATGAAACGCCTCGTGCACGACGCGACCGAGGTCCGCCGGGTCCTTCACCAGGTAATTGTGCTTGGTGCAGTGCCGCGTAATGCCGATTGTGTCCGCCTCCTGGAAGGCGTCGGTGCCGATCAGGTGGGTGGGAACCTGCCCGGTGATGCAGACGAGCGGGATCGAGTCCATCATCGCGTCTGCGAGGCCCGTGACAACGTTGGTGGCGCCCGGCCCCGAGGTGACGAGCACCACGCCCGGCTTCCCCGTCGCCCGCGCATAGCCTTCGGCGGCGTGCGC
Source organism: Sphingomonas sp. (assembly GCF_965200105.1). Classification (GTDB taxonomy): domain Bacteria; phylum Pseudomonadota; class Alphaproteobacteria; order Sphingomonadales; family Sphingomonadaceae; genus Solisphingomonas. The sequence goes on along the minus strand of NZ_CBDATN010000002.1, from coordinate 330,539 downwards.
GGCGCCGCCCTCCTGCCGGACGAGGATGTGTCGGATGGCGGGCTCGCCGCCCGCGCCGTGGCGGAACAGCGCGTCGTAGATCGGCAGCACCGCGCCGCCCGGATAGCCGAACAGCATCTCGACGCCGAGATCGACGAGCGCCTCGACAAGGATGTCGGCGCCGCTCTTCTCTTCCATGGTCATGCTGAGGGTCCGTAGCAGAACGAGCCGTGACTGGCAGGGGTAGGTACAGTGGTGCGGTAAACGAAACAAACTAGCGAGTCAAGCGATGTGAGAGAAAGGATATTGCGCTTCTTACCTCGTCAATGTTAGAATCTTCCCAAGTGGCGTTCTGGTTGCGAAACCAGGTCCGTTGTCGCTTCGCGTAGCGGCGGCTCGCGGCCTGCGCATCGGCGATCGCGTCCGTCCGGCTGCGTTCGCCCCGGCGCCAGGCCGCAAGTTCGCGCACGCCGATCGCGCGCATCGCCGGCAGCGAGGCGTCGAGCCTGCGCGCGAGCAGCGCGTCGACCTCCGCACCGGCCCCCGCTCCGATCATCGCCTCGAACCGCGCGTCGATCGCCGAGGCGAGCGTCGCCGCTGGCGGCATCATGACTAAGGGTGACAGGCGCACCTCGCCCTCGATCCCGCCCGCGCGCTCCTCCTGCCACTCGGCAAGCGTGCGTCCGGTCGATCGCACCACCTCCAGCGCCCGCGCCACGCGCGTCGTGTCGGTGGCGCGCAGCCGCGCGGCTGCGGCGGCATCCTCGCAGGCGAGCGCGGCGTGCGCCTCGGCGACGGGCAGCGCACGCACCGCCTCGCGGATCGCGGGATCGATCGCGGGCACCGGTGCCAGGCCGAGCAGCAGCGTCTGGATGTAGAGGCCGGTGCCGCCGACCAGGATCGGCACGCCACCGCCGCCGTGAACCGCCGCGATCGCCCTGCGCGCCTCCGCCGCCCACACGGCGGCATTGTGCGCGACGCCTGCGTCGATATGGCCGAACAGCAAGTGCGGCACGCGCGCCTCGTCCTCGGCAGATGGCCGCGCCGTCAGGATGCGGAGGTCGCGATAGACCTGGCTCGCATCGGCATTGACGATGGTGCCGCCGATCCGTTCGGCCACCGCGATCGCCAACGCGCTCTTGCCGCTCGCTGTCGGCCCTGCGATGAGCCCGAGCGGCGGGAGACGGCTTGTGTTCATCGCGACGCTGATAGCAGCCGGCCGGCTGGCCGGGGGAGACGTTTCGGCCGCCCGCGACGCGCTCGCGGACGCCGGCTGCGCACCCGGCGAGGCGAGTTGGATCGATCGCGGCGACGCCGCCGACATCGGCTTCGCGAACGACCCGGCCGTCGGCCGCGCCGCGCTGGAGGGGCGCGGGTACGACATCGTCGTTCAGGCCGCGGCGCTCCGCGTCAAGCGGCTGCTGGTCGCCGACATGGATTCGACCATGATCACCGTCGAGTGCATCGACGAGCTCGCCGACTATGCCGGCATCAAGGCCGAGATCGCCGCCGTCACCGAAGCGGCGATGCGGGGCGAGCTTGATTTCATCGCGGCGCTCGACGCGCGCGTGGCGCTGTTGAAGGGGCTCTCGGCCGACGCGATCGACCGCTGTCGGGCGGAGCGCGTGCGCGCCACGCCGGGCGCGCGTACGCTCGTCGGCACGATGCGGGCGGCGGGCGCACGGACCATCCTCGTGTCTGGCGGTTTCACCGCCTTCGCCGAGCCGGTAGCGGCCGAGATCGGCTTCGAGACGGTGATCGCCAATCGGCTGGGTATCGCCGGCGGCGCGCTCGACGGGACCGTCGCGCGGCCGATCGTCGATGCCGCGACGAAGCGCGCGACGCTGGAGCGCGAGCGTGCCGCGGCCGGCCTCTCCGCCGCCGAGACGCTGGCGGTCGGTGACGGCGCCAACGACATCCCGATGATTCAGGAGGCGGGCCTCGGCGTCGCCTATCACGCCAAGCCCCGGACGGCGGCAGCCGCGGCGGCGCGGATCGATCATGGCGACCTGACTGCGCTGCTGTGGGCGCAGGGGCTCGCGCGGGCACAGTGGGCGGCCGGCTAGAGCTGCTCCGCCAAGGCGTACGGAGCAGCGTGCGGAGCAGAGCTTCGCGTGACGTGCCGGTAGCGAGCGCCTCGGCCGCGCGGGCGCCGCCAAGGTTGCGACGCGCACGAAGTCCGTAGCGTCGACGGGCCGGGGAGCAGCCTGGGCCAATCGCCGAGCTCGACCGTCTCGACCATGATCGTGCGGTGACGGACCGTGATCCGCGTCACGGTGCGACCGGCGGCGGCGAGCAGTAGTCGTGCCGCCGCCGCTGGTGCAACCCCGCCGACGTGAGCAAGCGCACCGAAGCGGACACGCAACGGCACCGGCGGCGCATCGAGCAGGCGGTCGACGATCGCATCGGGATCAGTCGCATCGGCGAGGTCGAGCGATGGGAACCGCCGCCGGTGTGGCAGACGGGACGCCTGGGGCAGCGCCGTCAGAGCCCGACCGAGTTGGGTCGTCACCGCCGGTGCAGACGCGCGCTCGGTTTCGCGGTCCGCCGTATCGGCGGCGGCGGCAGCGCGCTTGATCGCGAGTGCTTCTTCCGCCTTCTCGGACGCGCGCAGTGGCGCGGTGTGCGCGGCGATCCGCGCCTCACGGCCCCGCAGCACCGCGATGTCGATGGCGTCGAGCGCGACCTCGAAAGCCCGCGCCAGCGCATCCGCCTCGTGGCTGGGCGCGATCGTTTCGGGCGCGGGCATGACGTCGCGGTAGGAGCGCTCGCGCGTCGGGATATCGGCGAAGGCGAGCATCGCCATGGTATCGGCGGTCGCTTGCCGGACGGTCGCGACATCACGCTCGTCGAGGACCGCGCGATCGAGCGGGCTCGCATCGGCGATCAGCACGCCGGTGCTGGGCGCCAACTCGCTCAACAAAACGACGTCGGCGATGGTACGAGGCGCGCACCCGGTGGTGAGCCCAGCGCCGCCGATCCGCGCGTCGCAATCGACCGCCAAGCGCGGCAGGGCCGGTGCTGCTGCTCGATGCGGGTACCGTGCTCGATCCCTACGCGCTTGCCTGGCTCGGCTATGCGGCGAAGCGGACGGCCGCGGCGGCGGTGTTCGCCGAAGACGATCGGCTCGCCGATGATGCCCGCTTCGGGCAGCGTCTCTCCGCTGCGCGGCGTCTACGAAGCCGATATCGCCAGGACTTCGGAGCTCCCGCCCGTCCTTCTGCTCTTGGCCGGGCAAGACGCCGCGCACATGGTGCGGCTGCACGGCGGCGAAGAGGCCCGGCGCGTGATGCTGGAAGTGACGGCCGCTGGAGGCGTGGCGCACGTGCCATGGCCGCTCGCCAGCCGGCTGCTCCTGACCGTCGCGCCCGCCACGCACCGATTGATACCACGCCCTTGCCCCCGTCGTCGTCGGCCCAGCGCTAACCCGTGCTCCCGACGGGCGCGGGCGGCAGGCTGTACGTCGTAATGGTGGCGCGTGACGCACTCGAGCTGCTCCACCATGCAGTGACGAGCCTTCTTGATCGCGCCGCCGATGCCTCCCTAAACCGCCTGATCGTCGTCGATAACCGTAGCGTGCGCGCGGAGACGGTGGCGCTGCTCGACGGGCTGCGGCAGCGCGGGATCGAGGTGCGGACGTACGACGAGCGTTCAACTGGTCGCGCATCAGCAACCTGGCGGTGGAGGCGGTGACGGGCGCCTTCCTCGCCATGCGCCGCGCGGTGTTCGAGCGCGTCGGCGGCTTCGACGAGGCGCGGCTGGCAGTCGGCTACAATGATCTTGATCTCTGCCTGCGCGTGCCCGCCGCCGGGCTGCGCGTGCTGTTCGAGGCGGGGATCGAGCTCGTCCACCATGAACCACGCACGCGCGGGCAGAACATCGCACGCTCGCGCGTGGCGTGGGACGAGGGCGAGCTCATAACGCTGCGCCGCCGCTGGGGCGACGCGCTCGATCTGGATTCCAGCTACAATCCTCGCTGGGCGCGGTGCGAGCGCGCCTTTGACGGCGTGCACGTTCCGCACGAGGCGGAGGTCCTCGCCTGGATCGATCGCCGCGCGCGGCCCGATCCGTGGGCGATCGCGCCGGTCAGCGGCTGATCGCGCGCGCGGTGATGATCGGCGAGAAGAGCTGGTTAATGACGCCGATCAGCTTGGAAGGTTGCAGCGCCGCCGCGTTGCCGATGTAGAGCACGTCCTTGTCGCGCATCGCCACCTTCTGCGCCAGGAAGTAGCTGGCGGGCTTCATCATATCGAGGCGGTAGATGATCGGCGTCACGACCGGGCCGGCCGCCTCCAGGTGCGCGTCGTAGCGGAACAGGAACACCGCGCGCGGATCGGCCTGGCTGTCGGTCGGCCCGCCGACCCGCGCCACCGCTTCGGCCAGCGAGACGGTGCTGTTCTCGAACGACACCTGGCTCACGCGGTTGGTGGCGCCGAACACGGTGAAGCTGCGCGGGCGGTGCAGCACGTCGATGCGGTCGCCGGGGATGAGCAGCACGTCGTCGGGTCCGCCGGGCGTCAGGTCGGCGAGCTGCTCGTCGATAACGCGGCCGCCGCGGTGCAGGCGGACGAGCATGTCGTCGGACGTGTAGGCCGGGCCGCCGCCAAGAGCGATGGCGTCGGTAATGCGCTCGTTCCCGAGCGTCAGCAGGATCGGGCCGGGCTTGCGGATGTCGCCGCCGATGAAGATGCGGTTGGCGACGTTATCGCGCACCGCCACCAGCACCTGCGGGTTCTGCGACTTGCCCGCCAGCCCGCGCTCCACCAGCGCCTGCACCTCGGCGGGCGTGCGCCCGGCGACCGGCAGCCGGCCGATGAAGGGCAGCGTGATGACGCCGTCCCGATCCACCGTCACCGCCGGGAAGGTGGCGTTGCGCGCGCCGGGATCGGCCTCGGCGTTGGCGGCCGACGCGATCGAGGAGGAGAAGAGCGAGGCGCCGACCTCGAACACGCTGATGATGAGCACGTCGCCCGGCCCGATCGTGTCGGTGCGCGCCATCTGGGCCAGCGTCGCCATGCCCGGGCGCGGCGGCGGCGTCTCGGCATCGAGCTGAGCGACGACTGGCGCAGTGATCTCGACGATCTTGAACCCCATCGGATCGCGCCGCGCTCCCTGCCGCACCTGGCTCGCGGTCGGGCCGCTGGCGGGCAGCGTCTGGCAGCCGGCGGTGAGGATGGTGCCGGCGAGCAGCAGGGCGTTGGAAAGGCGGGACGCGCGTATCATCGGGAAGGGCAACCCCCTGGAAGCCGCCGCGGCGGCGTTACGCGCTCGCGGCGCCGCGGAACCGCCGCGGTCGACATCGCTTAGCATCGGCCCCGGCGATTTCAAACGACGCGAATGAGCGATCAGGCGGCGCGCATCTGAAGCCGATAGTGAACGTCGACCGCCTCGTCGATCGTGTCGTAGAAGACGAGCGCCCCCGCATAGAGCACCGCGCCGCGACGGCAGAAGCGCTTGAGCGTCTCAGTATCGTGCGAGATCATCACCAGCGTGGCGCTGTCGCGCCTGGTCGTCAGTGCCTCCTCGGACTTGGCGCGGAACCGGGCGTCGCCCGCGCCCGTCACCTCGTCCACCAGATAGCATTCGAAGTTGATCGCCAAGCTGAGCCCGAACGCCAGCCTGGCACCCATGCCGGCCGAGTAGGTGCGCACCGGCTGATGGATGTAGGGGCCGAGCTGCGCGAAATCCTCGACGAAGGCCAGCGTCTGCTTCTCGTCCTGCTTGTAGACGCGCGCGATGAAGCGGGCGTTGTCGGCGCCCGTCAAACTCGACTGGAAGCAGCTCGCGTAGCCGATCGGCCAGGACGTGGACATGGTGCGGGTGATGCGCCCGGCGGTCGGCTGCTCGACGCCGGCGATCAGCCGCATCAGCGTCGACTTGCCCGCCCCGTTGGCGCCGCATATGCCGATGCTGTCGCCGCGATCGATCCGGAAGCTGACGTGGCGGAAGACGGATTTCTCGAACTTGCGGACGTGGTAGACCTTGGAGATATTGTCGAAGAGGATCATGCGTTCTCGGTTCCCGGCGTATCCGTCGTGCCCCTCGGGCTCGTTAGCATAGGGCGTCCGCGACGGATAGAAGACTGGTCATCGACGGCAGAATGCTGGACGGCGCGGACGGTACCGGCGTCTCCAGCTACGCGCGCGCGCTCATGGCGGCGGCGGCTCTCGGCGGCTGGACGCCGTCGATCGTGCACGCGACGCGAGGGCAAGGCGCAGTTGCGCGGCTCGCCAGGTGGGCGACGGCGGCGTCCGGGCGACGGCGGCCGCTGCGCCTCGCGGGCGGCGACCTCGTCGGCGACGACATCTTCCGCGTGGCGCAGATCCACTTCGACTGGTGGCGCCGGCCGCTCGTGCTCGACGCGCCCGGTCCTCCCGGGATCGCGCACTGGACATACCCGCTGCCGCTCCGCATCGCCGGCTGGGCCAACCTCTATACCATCCACGACGTGATCCCGTTGGCGCAGCCCGAACTCACCTCGATCTCGCCGGACCGTCATCGACGGCTGCTGTCGGCGATCATGCATCCTGCCGCGGGGCTGGTGACGGTGAGCGCGGCGGCCAAGGCCGATATCGTCCGCGCGACCGGCTGCGCGCCGGACTTCGTCACCGATTGCGGGCAGGCGGCGCTGCTGCCCGAGCCTGATCGCGAGACGCCGGCTGGACTGCGACGCGGCGGCTACTTCGTCTATTGCGGGCTGATCGAGCCCCGGAAGAACCTCCTCCGCCTGATCGCGGCGCATGCACGGGCCGCGACCGGGCTGCCGCTGGTGATCGTCGGCCCCGATGGCTGGCGGGCGGGGCCGATCCTCGCCGCCATCGCCGCGGGCGGCGACGTGCTGCGACTCTCCTACCAGGAGCGACCCGCTCTCGCGGCGCTGATCCGCGACGCGCGCGCGCTGCTCTTCCCGTCGCTCGCGGAGGGTTTCGGGTTGCCGGTGGCGGAGGCGATGACGCTCGGCACGCCGACGCTGATCTCGCGCGATCCCGCCCTCGTCGAGGTCGCCGGCAGGGCGGCACTCTCGGTCGACGGCGAGGATGTCGACGCGATCGCCGCCGGCATCGCGCGGATGGCGTCCGACGACGCGCTGCGCGCGCGGCTCTCGACCGACGGCCTCGCCCGCGCGCGCGACTTCTCGCTCGATCGCTTCGCGGAGAGGCTCGGCCGGCTCTACGCCTCGCTCGCCTGAGGCGAAGCGTTGTCGCTCGTGGCGAGTGCGCCTAGAGGGTCGGCAGCATGGAAGACGACACGCAGATCGCCCCGTTCGCGTCACCCCGGCGCGCCGTCGAGCTCCACCCGTTCGATTTCTTCCCGAACCGGCAGAGCGCCATCGGCGGCCTAGGCGGCGAGGACGACCGGTCCGACCCGACCTACGCCTTTCATACACGCTACGAGCCGGTTTCGCCCGGCCACGTCACCTTCTCGGTCCGCATAGACGATCTCGCCGTCACGGGAGGCACGATGGTGCTCCGCGTGCTGGCGATGGCGACCGATGAGCACGCGATCGAGCCGTCCATCGTCAACACCGCGCAAATCCCGCTGAGGACGATCGCCGAGCGGGGCGGCGAGTTCTCGATCGGCGTGGAGGCGGTCGACGGCATGCTCTACGCGCTGCTCGGGCTTGTCGTGGACGAGACCGACGCGACCGCCTCCGGCATCGCAATCACGCTAGACCGTCTCGATCATGTCGACACCGATGTCGGCGGCATGACCGAGGACAGCGAGACGCGGTTCGGCGCGCCGGAGGTGCTGCCGATCGCGCAACTGCTCACCTCGGCGGCGCCGACGCTGGCGCTGCCGGTGTCGCAGGTTCGCACGCCCGAGCAGCTCGACGAGCCGCACTACGCCCGCTGGGCGACGGCGCTGCGCGTGCGGCGCGGCGAGGATGCCTGGCCGCGCGTGTACGTGCTGCGCGTGCTCGAGACCTACGGCCTCCTTCAGCGCGGCGCGCGAGGGCTGCTGCTCGGCGGAGCGGACGAGGCGATGGCGTCGGCGATCAACGCAAAGGGCTGCACTGTCGCCGTTCAAGACGTCGTCGTTTCGGCCGAGGGCGGCCCGCCCGCAATTCCGGAGGATCTGCGCGGCTTCGACTTCCTCTGGTCGCAAGGCGTCTGCGACCGGCTGTCGTCGATCTCCGACGGCCTCCACCTGCTCGAACACTCGCTTGCTTGCCTCAACGTCGGCGGCGTCGCGGTCCACGTCTTCCGCTTCGTCGCGAGCGCCGACGTGGACGGCGCGGACGTGCCCGGCGCGCTCGTCTACACCCGCGCGCATCTCGAACGGCTGGCATTCCAGCTCATCACCGGCAACCACGAGATCGCGCAGTTCAGCTACGCGCTGTCGACCGACGTGGTGCCGCGCCCCACGCTGTTCGGGCTGGCGATCCGCAAGGGCAGCTTCTGAGCCGCACACCATGCCTTCGCCGGGTCGGGCGGCGAGGAAAATGACGGCGGCGTTCGGCCCGGCGCCGCCGCCGCGCGTCGCGCGCGGTTCGGTTTGCTCACCATCACCGCGCCCGGTTTGCGGGGCAGGGGCGGACGGCTGCTCGTCGATCTCGGCGACGGCTTCGCGGAAGAGCGCAGCGTCGCCTTCGCTTTCGCGACGGCATCGCCCGGCTGCTGGTAAGCGACCTTTCGCACGTGTCGAGACTGCGCTGGGCGTTGGGCGAAGATCGCGCGCCAATACCCGCGCCCGCCGTGACGCTGGAGGCGCTGCGCGACGCGGGCGCGCTCGGCGCGGTGATGCACGCCGAGGTTCCGGATGCCGATCATCTGCTCGTTAACGGGCGGCCGCCCGCCGGCTACCGCCTGCTGGCGTCGCGGACGGCGGGGCCCGCCATCCGCTTCTTCTTCGTGGTGCCAACGCACGAGAAGCCGCCGGACCTGCTCGTCGCATGCCTCGATTCGCTGCTTGCCAGCTTTATCCGAACTTCGAGATTTACCTCGCCGACGATGCCTCGCGGAACCCGGCCGTGCTGGAGACGATCCGCGCCTACGCCGCGCGCGATCCGCGCGTGCGCTACGTGGTACGTGGTACGTGGTACGTGAGCGGAACGACCATATCTCGGCGGCCAGCAACAGCGCGCTCGCGCTCGGCGATTTCGTGGTGCTGGTCGATCACGACGACGTGCTGCCCGATCACGCGCTGGCGGTGGTCGCCGCCTATGCGGATGCGTACCCGGAGGCCGACATCCTGTTCTCCGACGCGGACGAGCTCACGCCGGCCGGCGAGCGGATGCATCCCTATTTCAAGGGCGGCTTCGATCGCTTTCTGATGTACGGCCACAACATGGTAAGCCATCTCGGCGTCTACCGGCGTTCGCTGGTGGAGGCGGGTGGGTGGCTTCCGCGAAAGGTTCGAGGGGCGGCTATTTCGGCAAGGCGGGGCTGATGCAGCAGGTCTCCGCCGCGACCGCCGCCTGACCGTTCGTCCGAAAAGCCGACTTCCGGACCGTCGGCGGCTTCGATCCCGCGCTGCGTGTCGGCTACCACGAATGCTATCTCTGCCTGAAGCTCGGGCGTGGCGGCTGCGGATCGTCGTCGACCCCGGCATCGCGCTCGTCCACAGGGACGGCGGCACGCGGAGCGGCGACGAGGAGTGCGGCGCCCCGAGCGGCTGGAGCGCGAGGCGGCGCTGATGCGCGAACGATGGGGCGACATGCTGACGCGAGATCGCTACTGGTCTCCTAATCTGGATCAACCACGCGACGATTTCGCCTTCGCGCTGTCGCCGCGCGTCGTGCCGCCCTGGCGCGTCCATCCGCCCACCGCCCGAGGAGGCGACGCCCATGACCAAGACTCTGGAGCGCCGGCGACCTGATCGCCGCTCCGCCGCGCGTTTCGCCGCCGAGATCGTCGACACGCTCGTCCAGCGCATCGGCAAGGACGAGCGCGCCGCCAAGCCGCACGATTGGCTGGCCGCCACCGTCTTCACCATTCGCAACCAGGTGATCGAGCGCTGGATGGAGTCCACGCGCGCGGCGCACCGCGCGGGCGCCAAGCGCGTCTATTATCTCAGCCTCGAATTCCTGATCGGGCGGCTGCTGCGCGACACGCTGTCGAATCTTTCAGCCGAGGGCGATGTAAAGGCGGCGCTCGAATCGCTCGGCGTCGACCTCGCCGAGATCGAGGCGATCGAGCCCGATGCCGCGCTCGGCAACGGCGGGCTGGGCCGGCTCGCCGCCTGCTTCATGGAGAGCCTCGCCTCGCTGGGCCTGCCCGCCTACGGCTACGGCATCCGCTACGTGAACGGCATGTTCCGCCAGCACATCGAAGATGGCTGGCAGGTCGAGCTGCCCGAGACCTGGCTCGACTATGGCAACCACTGGGAGTTCGAACGCCGCGAGAGCGCCTATCATGTCGGCTTCGGCGGCGAGGTGATGCCCGACGCCGACGGGCGCCAGTGCTGGAAGCCTGCCGAGCGGGTGATCGCCATGGCGGTGGACACGCCGGTGGTCGGCTGGCGGGGCAAGCGCGTCAACACCCTGCGGCTGTGGGAAGCGCGCGCGATCGAGCCCATCCGTCTCGACGCCTTCAATGCCGGCGACCATGTCGGCGCGCTTTCCTCGCAGATGCGCGCCGAGACGCTGACGCGCATCCTCTATCCCGCCGACGAGACTCCGGCGGGGCAGGAGCTGCGCCTGCGCCAGGAATATTTCTTCTCCTCCGCCTCGATCCAGGACATCGTGCGTCGCCACGTCCAGTACGATGGCGACATTCGTACGCTGCCCGACAAGGCGGCGATCCAGCTCAACGACACGCACCCGGCCGTGTCCGTCGCCGAGCTGATGCGGCTGCTCATGGGCGAGTTCGATCTCGGCTTCGAGGAGGCGTGGGACATCTGTCGCCGCACGTTCGGCTATACCAACCACACGCTGCTGCCCGAGGCGCTGGAGGCGTGGCCGCTGCCGTTGTTCGAACGGCTGCTGCCGCGCCACATGCAGATCATCTACACGATTAACGCGGCCCTCCTGCGCGAGGCGCGCGACAAGGGCTTCGAGGACGGCAGCCTGCGCGCCGTCTCGCTGATCGACGAGGAGGACGGGCGGCGCGTCCGGATGGCGAACCTCGCCTTCGCCGGCTCGCACAGCGTCAACGGAGTGGCGGCGCTCCACACGCACCTCATGAAGGAAACGGTGTTCGCCGATCTCCACCGGCTCTGGCCCGATCGCATCAACAACAAGACGAACGGCATCACGCCGCGCCGCTGGCTGATGGAGTGCAATCCCGAACTCACCACGTTGATCCGCGAGGCGATCGGCGACGCGTTCATGGACGATCTGGAGGCGCTGGAGGCGCTCGCGCCCTTCGCGGACGACTCCGCGTTCCGCGAGCGCTTCATGGCCGTGAAGCGCGCCAACAAGCAGGCGCTGGCCGATTGGCTGCGGGGCCGCATCGATATCCGCATCGATCCGGACGCGCTGTTCGACGTCCAGATCAAGCGCATCCACGAATATAAGCGCCAGCTGCTCAACATCGTCGAGACCGTCGCGCTCTATGATCGCATCCGCCTCCACCCGGAGAAGGATTGGGTTCCGCGCGTCAAGCTGTTCGCGGGCAAGGCGGCACCAAGCTATCACAACGCCAAGCTCATCATAAAGCTCGCCAACGACGTGGCACGCCGGATCAACGCCGATCCAGCGGTGGCGGGTCTCCTCAAGATCGTGTTCGTGCCCAACTACAACGTGTCCGCCGCCGAGCGGATCGTGCCCGCCGCCGACCTCTCCGAGCAGATCTCCACCGCCGGCATGGAGGCGTCGGGCACCGGCAACATGAAGTTCGCGCTGAACGGTGCCGTCACCATCGGCACACTCGACGGCGCCAATGTCGAGATCCGGGATCGCGTGGGCGCGGACAATATCGTCATCTTCGGGCTCACCGCCGAGGAGGTCGCGGCGAGGAAGGCGGCCGGCTACGATCCGCGCGCCGCGATCGCCGCCTCGCCCGAGCTGGAGAGCGCGCTGACCGCGATCGCCACCGGCGTCTTCTCGCCCGACGATCGCGCCCGCTACGCCAGGCTGATCGGCGGCATCTACGAGGCCGATCCGTTCATGCTCGCCGCCGACTTCGACGCCTATGCTTCCGCGCAGAACGAAGTCGACCGGCTGTGGCGCGATCCGGCGGCGTGGGCGGCGACGGCGATCCGCAACACCGCGCATGTCGGCTGGTTCTCGTCGGACCGCACGATTGGCGACTATGCGCGGGAGATCTGGGGCGTCGGATGAGCGGTTCCGTACGTCCTCGGCGGCTCCGTACGCAATCGCTTGCAACGCGGCGGCGGGTGGGTGACATTCTACCGTAATGTTGCGGGCCGAGATACAACTCCGGAACATGGGCTCGCGAGGATAGGGAATGGTGATCGGCAAGCGCCTCTCGTGCATGGTCGTTCTGGCCTTGCTGGCCGCGCGGCCGGCGTTCGCCGACGTTATCGAGATCGGCGACGATGGCGCGGCCCGCACCCGGTCCGGCGGCGGCGTGGTCAGCTGGTCGGGAGGCGTCGCGGAGATCGGCGCGGATGACGGCGCGGCCGTGCCCGACGCGGCGATCACCGCCATCGAAGACGCGGCTACCCCCATCGCCTATCGTGCCGCGCTCACCTCTGCGGCACGCCGCTATGCGCTCAGCCCCAGCCTGCTCGCCGCGCTGGTGGCGCGCGAGAGCGGCTGGCGCGCGGGCGCGGTGTCGGTGAAGGGCGCGCAGGGATTGGCGCAACTCATGCCGTCGACCGCAAGGATGCTGGCGGTCGACGCGCACGATCCGGCCGCCAATCTCGACGGCGGCGCGCGCTACCTGCGACTGATGCTCGATCATTATGACGGCGACGTCGAACGCGCGCTTGCCGCCTACAACGCCGGTCCGGGAAGGGTCGATCGCGCGCGCGGCGTTCCCGCCATTCCCGAGACCCGCGCCTACGTCTCGACCATCCTCGACCGGCTCGGGCCGGTCGTCCAGCCGGTGAGTGTCGTTCGATGAAGAGAGTCGTGGCCTTCGGCCTGATGTCCACGCCAGCGCCGGTATTTGCGCAGGTGGTGGTGGATCCTGCGGGTTCGGGTCCGATCGTGGCGGCGTTGGGTTGGTTGCAGGGTACGTTGCTGGGCAATGTGGCGACGGCGGTGGCGGTGATCGCGGTGGCGATGGTGGGTTTCATGATGCTGACGGGCCGGATGAACTGGCGGTTCGGGGCGACGGTGATCGTGGGCTGCTTCGTGTTGTTCGGGGCGTCGGCGATCGTCAGCGGCATCCAGTCGACCGCGTCGGGCGCGGGTCGGTAGCGGTGGCGTTGTCCCGCACGCCGGTGTTTCGTGCGCTGACGCGTCCGCAGATGTTCGCGGGGGTGACGTACAGCTACTTCATCGTGAACGTGGGCGTGACGACCGAGGCGTTCCTGGTGACGCGGAGCTTCTGGGCGCTGCCGGTGGCGCTCTTGGTGCACGGCGCGGGCTATCTCGCCTGCCTGCGCGAGCCGCGCGTATTCGACCTGTGGCTGACGAAGGTCAGCCGCTGCCCCCGCGTCCGTAACTGGAAGCGGTGGGGCTGCAACAGCTACGCGCCGTGAGCGGGGCCGGAAGCGAGGCCGCGGGCGGGGCGGGCGTCCGGTGGACGGGGCCTGCGGCGTGGCGCCGCCGCGAGGCGCGTGCCGGCGACCGGCTGCCCTATGCCCGCCACCTCGACGCGACGACGCTGGCGCTTCGCGACGGCGCGCTCGCGCGGATGATCCAGGTGCCGGGTCTGCCGTTCGAGACCGAGGACGCCGCCGCGCTCGACCATCACTTAAGCGTGCGCGAGACGATGCTGCGCTCGGTGCTCGACGCGCGCTTCGTGCTCGTCCACCATGTCGTCAGGCGGCGGGTGACGGTGTCGCGCCCGGCGGCGTTCGCGCAGGGCTTCGCCGCGCATGTCGACGCGCGCTGGGCGGGGCTGCTCGCCTCGCGGCGGCTGTTCGTCAACGAGCAGGTGGTGACGATCGTGCGCCGCCCGGCGCGCGGGCGGGCGGGCTGGGCGGAGCGCGTCGGCCGGATGCTGGGCCGCGCCGGCGATGTCGACCATGCCGCCGACCTGCGCGCGCTCGACGCGGCGGCGACGGGGCTGGTGGCGGCGCTCGGCGCCTACGGCGCGCGCACGATGGGGCTGTACGAGGGCGCGGGCGGCCCGTGCTCGGAGCCGCTGGAGCTCCTCTCGGCGATCTACAATGGCGAGATGCGGCCGGTGCTGGCGCCCGGCGACGACACCGACCTTGGCCACCACCTGCCCTACGCGCGGGTGAGCTTCGGGCTGGACGCGATCGAGACCCGGCGCGCGGGCGGCAGCGACTTTGCCGGCATGCTGTCGATCAAGGAGTATCCCGACGCGACGCACGCGGGGCTCGTCGACCAGCTGCTGCGCCTGCCCCACGAGCTCGTGCTGACCGAGAGCTTCGCGCCCGCCGACCGGCAGGTGGCGCGCGAGCGGATCGACCTCGCCATCCGTCGCGTGCGCTCGGCGGACGAGGAGGCGGTGGCCGAGCGCCGCGAGATGATGGCGGCGCGCGACGCGCTGGGGCTCGGCCAGGCGGGGTTCGGCGACCATCACCTGTCGCTGATGATGCGCGCGGACGATCTCGCCGGGCTCGACGGCGCGTGCGCGCAGGCGGCCGCGGCCCTGTCCGACGTGGGCGCGGTGGCGGTACGCGAGGACGTCAACCTGGAGCCCTGCTTCTGGGGGCAGTTCCCGGGCAACGAGGGCTATCTGGTGCGCCGCGCGCTGGTCTCGACCGGCAATGCGGCGGGCTTCCTGTCGCTGCACGGGCTGCCGCTCGGGCGCGCCACCGGCAACCACTGGGGCGAGGCGGTGACGGTGCTGGAGACGACGGCGGCCACGCCCTACTTCTTCAACTTCCACTCGGGCGACGGCGGCGGCGATCTCGGCCACTTCACCGTCATCGGCCCGTCGGGCTCGGGCAAGACGGTGGTGATGAACTTCCTCGCCGCCCAGGCGCAGCGCTTCTGCCCCCGCACCATGCTGTTCGACAAGGATCGCGGCGCCGAGCTGTTCGTGCGCGCGTGCGGCGGCGACTATGCGCGGCTGGTGCCGGGCGAGGCGACCGGGCTCAACCCGCTGGCGCTCTCCGACGACGCGCAGAACCGCGCCTTCCTGCGCGACTGGCTGGGCGTGCTGCTCGCGGTCGCGGGGCCCGAGGAGCAGGCGGCGGTGGCGGCCGCGGTCGACGCCAGCTACGACGCCGAGCCCGCCTTCCGCCGGCTGCGCCACTTCCGCGAGCTGTTGGGCGGACGCAGGCGGCCCGAGCCCGGCGACCTCGCCTCCAGGCTCGACCCGTGGGTGGGTGCCGGCGAGCACGCCTGGCTGTTCGACAACGCGTCCGACACGCTCGACCTCGACGTGCGGATGGCGGGGTTCGACATGACCGCGCTGCTCGACCAGCCGGTACTGCGCACGCCCGCGATGATGCTGCTGTTCCACCGCATCGACCGGACGCTGGACGGCAGCCCTGCGATGATCCTCATCGACGAGGGCTGGAAGGCGCTCGACGACCCGGTGTTCTCGGCGCGCATCCGCGACTGGCTGAAGACCTGCCGCAAGCGCAACGCGATCGTCGGCTTCGCCACCCAGTCGGCGCGCGACGCGCTCGACAGCCGCATCGCGTCCGCGCTCGTCGAGCAGACCGCGACGATGATCTTCACCCCCAATCCCAAGGCGCGCGCGGAGGATTACTGCCTGGGCTTCGGCCTGTCCGAGCACGAGCTCGAGCTCATCCGCCAGCTCCCCGCCCACTCGCGCTGCTTCCTCGTGCGCCACGCCAACCACTCGGTCGTCGCCCGGCTCGACCTCGGCCACGAGCCCGAACTCCTCACCATCCTGTCCGGCCGCGAAGCCACCGTCCGCCGCCTCGACGCCATCCGCCAACGCACCGGAGACCAACCCGCCGACTGGTACCCAGCCCTCACCGGCAAACCATGGCCCGGTGAACGCCCAATACACAAACACGCATTCGCCGAGGCCGCAGAATGAACGCCTGCCCAACCCTCGGCGCGGATACCGCCGGCATCGCGCCGGCGTTGCGCGCGATCGACTGCATGACGGGCCAGGCGACCGCCACCGCCTTCGGGCGGCTGTTCGGCGCGCAGGGCGCGCTCATGCCCGCGCTCACCATCCTGCTCACGCTCTACGTCGCCTTCTTCGCGATCGGACTGCTCACCGGGCGCTCCCGGCTGGGCGTGTCGGCGCTCACGCCCCGGATGATGACGCTGGGTCTCGTGCTCACCTTCGCGACTTCATGGGCGGCCTACCAAAACGTCGTGTGGCAGCTCGCCACCGGCGCGCCCGACCAGCTTGCGGGCTTGGTGGCGGGCACGCACGGCTCGGCGACGCAGGCGTTCGCGGACCGGCTCGACCGATTGTTCGGCGCCGTCGCCGATGCCGCGCAGGCCGCCGCCAAACCGGCGCCCGCCACGCCGACCGGCATCACGCCCGCCGCCGCGACCGTTGGCGGCTTCAACGCGTCGACCGTGCTGTGGCTCGCGGCGATCATGCTGCTGCTCGGCACCGTCGGCGTGATGATCACCGCCAAGATCGCTTTGGCGGCGCTGCTCGCGCTCGGCCCGGTGTTCGTGCTGTTCGCGCTGTTCGGTGGCACGCGCGGGCTGTTCGAGGGCTGGTTGAAGGGTGTCGTGCTGTTCGCGCTGGCGCCTATGCTGGCAGTGCTGCTCGGCGGCGCGGCGGTGATCGCGCTGATGCCCGTTGCCGACGCCATAGCGCTGTCCGGCGGCGAGCCCGATCCGCGCGGCGTCGGCGTGCTGTTCGTCGGTGCGTCGGTCTATGTCGCGCTGATGGCGATGGCGCTCAAGGTGGCGACCGTGCTGGTGGCGGGCTGGCGGCTGCCGGGCGCGGGGGCGGCGCGCAGCGAGGCGGCCGAGCGCACCGCCCGCGCCGCCGCGGCCGCGGGCATCGCCGCGACGGCTGCCGTGTCGCCGTCCTCCGGCGACCGGTCGCAGACGGACGAGCGTGTGCGCGGAATCGTGGCCGGGCTGGGCGTGTCCGCTCCCGAGCCTGCGCTTGTTGCCGACGACCCGCGCGTTCGCCGATCCGCCCAGGTGATCGCGCTCTCCGATCACCGACCCGCGGGTGCTGCTGGCGGCCGCCCCCGGTCAGAAGCGAATGGCCTTGGCAGCCGCTTCCGTACGCCGCCTGCCGGCCCGAACAAGGGGATCGTCTCGTGAAGAATCGACTTGCCCTCGGCCTCGCGCTGGCGTCGGACGCCGCGATGCCCTTGGCCGCTCGCGCCGATCCGCGCATTGCCGTGCGCCCTTACCAGGCGGCGCAGGTGGTGGTGGTCCACGGCCGTGCCGGCGTCGAATCGACGATCGCCTTCGCCGACGACGAGCGCATCGAGAATGTCGCGGTAGGCAATAGCGCCGCGTGGCAGGTGACGCCCAACAAGCGCGCCAACCTGCTGTTCGTGAAGCCGACCGGCACGCGGCCCACCAACATGACCGTCGTCACCGATCAGCGGACCTACCTGTTCGATCTCGTCGCGGCGACGGCGGCGCCCGTCTACATGCTGCGCTTCAGCTACCCGCCGAAGCCGGCGGTGCCGGCGCCCCGGCCCACCCCGGAGGAGGTCGCGCTTGCCGCCGCCGTGGCGGCCACCGCCGCGCCACCGGCATCCCCGCCGCCCGACCCCGCCGCGCTCAACTTCGCGTGGAACGGGAAGGGCGACAAGGCGCTGCTGCCCGCCCGCGTCTACGACGACGGCAAGTCGATCTTCCTCTCCTGGGACGGCGACGTGGCGCTGCCCGCCATCCTGGTGCGCGATCCGAGCGGGCAGGAAGGCCCCGTCAACTACACGGTGCGCGGCGGCGTGATCGTGGTCGACGGCGTGCCGCCGCAGCTGGTGCTGCGTGCCGGCAAGCAGGTGGCGACGCTCAGCGCCGGGATGCCCGCGGTCGATACGGCCAAGCGGACGGACCGCAGCCTTGCAGACGCTCGGCCCAGCCGGCCCTTCGCTCATGTCGCGGACGGCCGGCCATGACCGATCGGACGCAGCACCGGCCGGCCAACCCGCGCGAGACCACGCTGCTATCGCCGCTGACCGAGACGGACCCGCGCGAGTCGCTGGACGCGCGCGCACTGGTGCTCGCCAGCCGCAACGCCTATCCCGTGGTCGCAAACCAGCCGGCGCGGCGAGACGGCGCGGGGCTGGCGGCCGGCGCGGCGATCGCGCTGGCGCTGGGCGGCCTGACCTTCTTCTCGATGAGCGGCCATCGCACGCCTGCCCCTAGGCCCGCAGCCCCGGTCGCCACCATTCCGCCAGCGCCGACGACCATGCTGCCTGCGCCGCTCCCGCTGCCTGCGCCGCGGGGGCTGCTGCTACCCGCCACGCCGCCGATCACGCCCGCCATGCCGCAGCAGCCGAGGCCCGTTGCACCGGTGATGGTGTACGACACGAGCGCGCCTGAGGGCGCGCCCGTCGTCGTGCCCGCGCCGGCGGCTCCCGGCACAGCGGCCGCCAGGGCGGGGGGCAACAGTGGCGGCGGCGGCACCGACACCGATCAGTTCGCCGCGCGCGTCAGCGACGGTGACGTTCAGGTGGCGAGCGCGCGTCAGCTCAGCGATCCCGCCGCCACCGTCACGCAGGGCACACTCATCCCGGCGGTGCTGGAAACCGCAATTGACACCGACCTGCCGGGGTACGCCCGTGCGCTGGTCAGCCGCGACGTCAAGTCGTTCGACGGCGCGCACGTGCTCATCCCCCGGTCTTCGCGGCTGATCGGCCAGTACAAGTCGGGCCTCGCGGCCGGTCAACGCCGCGCCTACGTGATCTGGACCCGGCTGATCCGGCCCGATGGCGCGTCCGTGGCGCTGGGCTCGCCGGCGGTGGACATGGCGGGCACGTCCGGGTTGGCGGGCAAGGTCGACGATCACTTCATGAAGCGCTTCTCCTCCGCCGCGCTGCTCACCGTCATCGGCGGTCTCTCGGCGATCGGCAACGCGTCGGTGGTGCTGTCGGGCGGCGGGCAGAGCGCGGCCTCGGTAGCGGCGCAGCGCGATACCGCGATCCCGCCGACGATCCGCGTGGCGCAGGGCCAGCCGATCCGTGTCTTTACCGCCAAGGACCTCGATTTCTCGGGCGTACCGACGGTCACGGCGTCGCGGTGAGCGCGGCGCTCGCCGAATTGAGCGTGGATCGGCGGGGAGGGGTTTTCCTCGATGCTTATCTGGCACCCTTCGCCCGCTGGCTGGCGCGCGAGGAGGTGACGGAGCTCCTCGTCAACCGTCCGGGCGAGCTATGGATCGAGGCGGCGGGCGAGCCCGCGCTGCGCCGCTTCGAGGCGGCAGACGTCGACGACCAGCTCATTCGCCGCCTGGCCGAGCAGATCGCGCGCGCCAGCCACCAGGGTGTCAATCGCGAGCAGCCGCTGGTGGCCGCCACGCTGCCCGACGGCGCGCGCGCGCAGTTCGTGGCGCCGTCGGCGACGCGCGGTCACTGGGCGATGGCGATCCGGCGCCACCGCCTGGTCGACCTGCCGCTCGACGTCTATGCGGGCGCGATCGCGCCGCCCGCGCGCTTGGCCGCGCCGGATGCCTTGCGCGATCCGATCGCCTTCCTGCGCCACGCTGTCGCGCACCGGCGCACCATCCTCGTGTCGGGCGGCACGTCGAGCGGCAAGACGACGTTCCTGAACGCGCTCCTGGCCGAGGTGCCGCCCGCGGAGCGCGTCGTCCTCGTCGAGGACACGCCCGAGATCCGGCTGAGGAGCGAGAGCGGCGTCGGCCTCGTCGCCGTGAAGGGGGAGACGGGCGAGGCACGCGTCACCACTGACGATCTCCTCCAGGCGTCGCTGCGGCTACGGCCGGATCGTATCGTTCTGGGCGAGCTTCGCGGTCGCGAGGCGGTAAGTTTCCTGCGCGCGATCAACACCGGCCACCCGGGTTCGTTGTCCACCATCCACGCCAACTCGCCCTCGGGCGCGTTGGAGCAGCTCGCGCTGATGGTCATGCAGGCGGGGCTCGGCCTCGGCCGTGCGGACACCATCGCCTATGCGCGCTCGATGATCGACGTCGTGGTCCAGCTCGAACGCCGGGAGGGGCGCCGCACGATCGCCGCGATCGAGGATATCGGCGGCGATCGTTAGCGGAACGCTTCTCCGCGTCGCGGCATTCGCCCGCGCATGAGCCTTCTCGATCTTCCGGCCGCCTACCCCGGCACGCTCTACGAGATCGTCGAATGGTCGATCCGCCTCGTCATGCTGTTCGTCGTGCCGCTGCGGCGCGGGGCGGCGGCGACGCGCGGATGGCTGCTGCTGATCCTCCTGCTGCCGATCCCCGGCCTGATCCTGTTCTGGCTGATCGGGCGGCCGCGCTTTCCGGAGTGGCGGGCGCAGCGCTTCGTCAGGCTGACCCCGATGTTCGAGGAGCTGTCCGCGCGACTTCTCGCCGAGGCACCGAAGGCAGCAATCGCGGATGCCGGCATCCCGGCGCTCGCGCGGACGCTGGGCCTGATGCCGGCGGTCGGCGGCAACGCGTTCGACCTGATCGACGATTACGACGCCGGCATCGACCGGCTCGTCGCGGACATCGACGCCGCCACCACAGCCGTCCGTATCCTCTCCTACATCCTCGCCGACGACGCGACCGCGACGAAGGTGATCGACGCGCTCGCCCGCGCCCGCGCGCGCGGCCTGCCCGTCCACGTCATGTTCGATCCCGTGGGCTCGCACAAATGGCGGCGCGGCACGCTCGCCAAGCTCAAGGCGGCTGGCGCGACCGTGCAGGAGGCGCTGCCCTTCCACCTGATCCGCGCGCGGACGCGACGCGACATGCGCAACCATCGCAAGCTGTTCCTGATCGACGGCACGATCGGCTATGTCGGATCGCAGAACATCGTCGCCAGGGACTTCCGACCCGGCGTCGTCAACCGCGAGATGCTGGTCCGCGTGACGGGGCCGGTGGTGGCGGAGATGAACGCGGTGTTCCTCGCCGACTGGTATCTGGAGACGGAGGTGCTGCTCGACGAGGAGACGGTGGTGCCCCCCGCCACCGGCGACGCCGTGCTCCAGATGCTACCTTCGGGCGCCGACTATCGGCTCGAAGGCTTCGAGACGATGCTGGTGTGGCAGATCCACGCGGCCATGGACCGGGTGACGATCGTCACGCCTTACCTGATCCCCGACGACGCGCTGGTCTCCGCGATGCGTACCGCGCGGGCGAGGGGCGTGGAGATCGACCTCATCGTCTCGGCGGTGGTGGACCAGCGCCTCGTCCACCTCGCGCAATGCTCCTACTACGAGGCCGTTCTTGCGGAGGGCGTGCGCATCCACCGCTACCGCGACTATCTGCTGCATGCGAAGAGCGTCTCGATCGACCGGCGGCTGGCGATCGTGGGATCGAGCAACGTCGACCTGCGCTCCTTCCAGCTCAACGAGGAGGTGAGCCTGCTACTGCTCGACGCCGACGCGATCGAGCGAATTGAGCAGGTCCAGCGCGGCTACATCGCGGCCAGCGATCCGCTGACGCTGGACGAGTGGCGGCGGCGGCCGCGCGTCGCGCGCGTCGCGGAGAACCTGGCGCAGATGGTGAGCCCGTTGCTCTGACCGGCCCGCCGCGCGCTCGCTCTAGTCCTGCCGCTGAAGCCACTGCTCCAGCCACTTGATGGTATAGTCGCCGTCCTGGAACTCGGGATCGTCGAGCAGCGCCTGGTGGAGCGGGATGGTGGTCGTCACCCCGTCGATCACGAACTCTTCCAGTGACCGGCGGAGGCGCCGCAGCGCGCCCTCGCGCGTATGGCCCCAGACGATCAGCTTGGCGACCATCGAGTCGTAATAGGGCGGAATGCGATAGCCCGCGTAGAGCCCGCTATCGACGCGGACGTTCATGCCGCCGGGCGCGTGGTAGCCCTTCACCAGGCCGGGCGAGGGCGCGAAGGTGCGCGGATGCTCGGCGTTTATCCGGCACTCGATCGCGTGGCCACGGAAGCGCACGTCCTCCTGGCGGAAGCGTCAGCAGGTAGCCGTCAGCGATGCGGATCTGCTCGCGCACCAGGTCGAGGCCCGTCACCATCTCGGTGACGGGATGCTCGACCTGGAGGCGGGTGTTCATCTCGATGAAGTAGAAGCGGCCTTGCTCGTAGAGGAACTCGATCGTGCCCGCGCCGCGGTAGCTCATCTCGGCCATGGCGTTGGCGACGACCGCGCCCATCTCCTCGCGCTCGGCGATGCCGATGACGGGGGAGGGGCACTCCTCCAGCACCTTCTGGTGGCGGCGCTGGAGCGAGCAGTCGCGTTCGCCGAGGTGGATCGCCTGGCCGTTGCCGTCGCCGAACACCTGGAACTCGATATGGCGGGGATCGGAGAGATATTTCTCCATGTAGACGGTGGCATCGCCGAACGCGGCCTTCGCCTCCGATCCCGCCTGCGCCATCAGCGTCTCGAGCTGGTCCTCGCTCTCGACCACCTTCATGCCGCGCCCGCCGCCGCCCGACGCCGCCTTGATGAGCACCGGGTAGCCGATGTGCGTTGCGACGGCGCGCGCCTCCTCCACCGTGTTGAGCGGACCGTCGGAGCCGGGGACGAGCGGCAGTCCGAGCTTGGCGGCGGTGAGCTTGGCCTCGATCTTGTCGCCCATCGTGCGGATGTGCTCGGGCTTGGGCCCGATGAAGATGAGGTTGTGGCTCTCGACGATCTCGGCGAAGCGCGCGTTCTCGGAGAGGAAACCGTAGCCGGGATGGATCGCGTCGGCGCCCGAGATCTCGGCCGCCGCGATGATATTTGGTATGTTGAGATAGCTGTCGGCGGCCGCCGGCGGCCCGATGCACACCGCCTGATCGGCCAGGCGGACGTGCATCGCGTCGGCGTCGGTGGTGGAGTGCACCGCCACCGTCTTGATGCCCATCTCGTGGCAGGCGCGGTGGATCCGGAGCGCGATCTCGCCGCGATTGGCGATCAGGACCTTCTCGATCGGCACGGGCCTACTCGACGACAACGAGCGGCTGGTCGAACTCGACGGGCTGACCGTTCTCAACCAGCACCTGCGTCACCCGCCCGGCGCGGGGTGCGACGATCGGGTTCATTACCTTCATGGCCTCGACGATCAGCAGCGTCTCGCCGGGCGAGACCTGCGCGCCGATCGCCGCGAACGGCGCTGCGCCGGGTTCTGAGGCGAGATAGACGGTGCCCACCATCGGCGACTTGACCGTGCCCGGATGCTCGCTCGGTGCGGCGAGCGCCGGCTGCGCGATGGACCCGGCGGGCGGAGGCGCGAGGGCGGCGGCCGGCGGCGGCGCGGGAGCGACCGCATAGGCGGGCGCGGGAGCCGCCATCGAGACGGTGCGGGCGACGCGGATGCGGCGGTCACCGTCCTGCACCTCCACCTCGGTCAGCCGCGTGGTGTCCAGCAGCTCGGCGAGCTGGCGGACCAATCCGGCGTCGATCTGCATGGGGGCGCCGTTGCCCGCGGGCGCGTCGCTCATCCTGGAAAACCTTTCGCAATCAAGCCCGCGCTCCTGTCAGAGCTTGGCGGCCGCGTCCAGCGCCAGCAGGTAGCCCATCGGGCCGAACCCTGCGATCGTGCCACGCGCGACACGACCGACGTAGCTGCGATGCCGGAAGCCCTCGCGCGCATGTGGATTGGAAAGGTGGACCTCGATCACCGGCACCGACACCGCCTTGATCGCATCGTGGAGCGCAACCGAAGTGTGGGTGTAACCGCCGGCGTTAAGGATCACTGCCCTGGCTCCGATCGCCTGCGCCTCCTGAACCCAGTCGACGAGATGGCCTTCGTGGTTGGACTGGCGAATATCGACTTCTAGCCCGAGTTCGCGTGCACGGTCCTCGACCATGCCAGCGATGTCGTCGAGTGTGTCCGCGCCGTAGATCTCAGGCTCGCGCGCGCCCAGCAGGTTGAGGTTGGGGCCGTTGAGGACGAAGACGGTGGCGGGCATGGCGCCACCCCCTATATGCCGGCATCACTCCAGTCGAGGATCGCATGACCACCGACGGCACCCTTTCCATCCGCGTCAATGGCGAGCATCGCCGCGTGCGCGACGGCATCACGCTCGCCGAGCTGGCCCACGAGCTGGGGCTTGAGCCCACCAAGGTAGCGGTTGAGCGCAACCTGGAGGTGGTGCCGCGTTCGACGCTCGCCAACGTGCGTGTCGAGGATGGCGACGACCTGGAGATCGTCCATTTCGTCGGTGGTGGGGACCATGTCGCGCCGGTCGTCGAGGACGGCTGGGCAGTCGCTGGCCGCAGCTTCCGCTCGCGGCTGATCGTCGGCACGGGCAAGTACAAGGATTTCGCGCAGAACGCCGCCGCGTTGGAAGCGTCGGGCGCGGAGATCGTCACGGTGGCGGTTCGCCGCGTCAACGTGTCCGACCGCGGCGCCCCGATGCTGACCGACTTCATCGATCCGAAGCGCTTCACCTACCTGCCCAACACCGCCGGCTGCTTCACCGCCGACGACGCGATCCGCACGCTCAGGCTGGCGCGAGAGGCAGGCGGCTGGGATCTCGTGAAGCTGGAGGTACTGGGCGAGGCGCGCACGCTGTATCCCGACATGGTCGAGACGCTCCGCGCGACCGACATCCTGGCGAAGGAAGGCTTCCTGCCGATGGTCTACTGCGTCGACGACCCGATCGCGGCGAGGAGGTTGGAGGATGCCGGCGCGGTGGCGGTGATGCCGCTGGGCGCGCCGATCGGATCGGGGCTAGGCATCCAGAACCGCGTGACGATCCGGCTGATCGTGGAGGGAGCGAAGGTGCCCGTGCTGGTCGACGCCGGCGTGGGCGCGGCATCGGACGCGGCGGTGGCGATGGAGCTCGGCTGCGACGGCGTGCTGATGAACACCGCGATCGCCGAGGCCAAGGACCCGATCCTGATGGCGCGCGCGATGAAGGCGGCGGTGGAGGCGGGTCGGCTCTCCTATCGCGCCGGGCGGATGGGCGTGCGCCGCTACGCCGATCCGTCGAGCCCGCTCGCCGGCCTGATCTGACCGGGCGCGATCAGGCCGCCGTCGCCGAGCGCCAACATGGCGCAGTCCACCAGCGTCGCGGGCGAGTAAGGCTTTCGCAGCAGGTGCAGCCGCCAGTAGGCGCGCGGTAGCTCGTCGCGCTCGGCCGCGGTCGCCAGGATGATCGGCACCGCCTCGCTCAGCAGCAGGTCGACGAGCGGCGTGGCCTGGCCGCCATCCAGGCCCATGTCGACGATCGCGCAATCGATCGGCTCGCACGTGGCGAGGCGGACCGCGTCGGCGAGGCTTCCAGTGGGGCCGACGACCTCGCCACCGGCGTCGCGGATCGTCGCGCACAGGGCGTCGGCGGTCAGCACGTCGTCCTCTGCGACGAGCAGGCGGTATCCGTCCAGCGCGCGGCCGGCGAATCGGAAGAGCGGCGGTGGCATCCTGCTGGTCTGTTCTCGTGTTGTGCCGCTTTCATGGCATCGCGAGCCGGCCGAGACCATGATCTTCTTTAGGGTCTGTCCCGGTTCATGCGCCGCTCGTCGCGCCTTCAGGGCACCGCGTCGCCCAGCCGGCCCAGCAATGCGGCGAGCGTCGCGACCTCCTCCGGCTCGAAGCCTGAGAGCAGCGCCGCCTCCATCGCGAGCAGCCTCGGTGCGATCCGGGCATGAAGCGAGCGGCCGGCGTTCGTCAGCCGGAGAATGCGGGCGCGACCATCCCGGGCGTGCGCCTCGCGGGCCACCAAGCCGCGCTGGACGAGCGCGATCGCCGCGCGGCTGACCGTGACCTTGTCGAAGCCACCACGCGCGCAGATCGCCGCCTGAGTCATCCCGTCCTCTTCCGCGATGATGGCGATGACGCGCCATTGTGGGATGGAGAGGCCATGCTCCTGGTAGGCGGTGGCGACGTGCTCGCTTATCCGGTTGGATGCGAAGGACAATCGATACGGGAGGAAGGTATCGAGACTAAGCGTCGGATCGTTCATCGCGATTTCGTATCATTTGACACCATCGTACCGACGCGCCATCTTGATCGTTGCAATAGCCTGATCCTGGAGAAGGCCATGTCGACCGCTGCCGCCGCCATCAACCCGCCCGTCGCCGACAACCCGCTCGGGCTCAACGGCTTCGAGTTCGTCGAGTTCACCTCGCCCGATCCCGCCGCGCTGGCGGCGCAGTTCGAGGCGATGGGCTTCACCGGCACGCATCGCCATCCCACCAAGAACATCACCCGCTACAAGCAAGGCCGCATCAACCTGATGCTCAATCGCGACGAGGCGGGTCGCGTCGCGGCGTTCCGGGGCGAGCATGGTCCGTCGGCGAGCGCAATGGCGTTCCGCGTCTCGGATCCCGCGGCGGCCATGCGGTGGGCGCTGGAGCATGGCGCCAAGCGCACCGACGAGGACGATACCGTCATCCAGGGCATCGGCGGCTCCTACCTCTACTTCGTCGCGGACGATGCCGATCTCTACGCCGACTGGGCGGAACATCCCGGCTGGTGCGAGGCGGAGCAGCGCAACTCGGTTGGCCTCGACCTGCTCGATCACCTCACCCATAACGTCCGGCGCGGGCAGATGCGGGTGTGGAGCGAGTTCTACCGCACGCTCTTCAACTTCGAGGAGCAGAAATACTTCAACATCAAGGGTCAGGCGACCGGACTCTTCAGCCAGGCGATGATCGCGCCCGATCGCGCGATCCGAATCCCGCTGAACGAGAGCCAGGACGAGAACAGCCAGATCGAGGAGTTCATTCGCGAGTATAAGGGTGAGGGCATCCAGCATCTCGCGCTCACCACGCCCGACATCTTCGATACGGTGGAACGGCTGCGCGCGCGTGGCGTCAAGCTGCAGGACACGATCGACACATATTACGAGCTCGTCGACAAGCGCGTGCCGGGCCACGGCGAGGATTTGGAGCGGATGCGCAGGAACCGCATCCTGATCGACGGTGACGTTGGGGGCGAGGGGCTGCTCCTCCAGATCTTCACCGAGCCCGTGATCGGACCGATCTTCTTCGAGATCATCCAGAGGAAGGGCAACGAAGGCTTCGGCAACGGCAACTTCCAGGCGCTGTTCGAGTCGATCGAGCTCGACCAGATCCGGCGCGGCGTGATCCAGGTCGACGCGTAGAGGCCGGTGGCCGCGTGATTCTCCACGGCTATTGGCGCTCCGGGGCCGCGTATCGCGTCCGCATCGCGCTCGCGCTCAAGCGCCTCGCCTTTGAGAACCGCGTGCACGATCTGCGGACCGGCTCGCAGCGCGACTCGGGCTACCTCGCGCTCAATCCGCAGGGACTGGTGCCGGCGCTGGAGGCGAACGGTACGGTCGTCACGCAGAGCGGCGCTATTATCGAGTGGCTCGACGAGACCTATCCCGAGCCGCCGCTGCTGCCTCGCGACCGCGTGGGCCGCGCGACGGTGAGGGCGATGGCGGCCGCGATCGCGTGCGACATCCATCCGCTCCAGAACCTGCGCGTGCTCCAGTATCTGAAGCGTGAGCTTGGCGCGTCCGATCCGACGCGAGACGCGTGGCTTGCGCGCTGGATGGGCGACGGGTTCGCCGCGCTCGAAACGCTTGCCGAGCGGCACGGCGGGCGCTTCTGCTACGGTGACGATCCGACGCTGGCGGATTGCTTCCTCGCGCCGCAGCTCTACTCGGCCCGCCGTTTCGGGATCGATCTCGCATCCTACGCCAGGCTGGTGGCCGCCGACGCGGCGCTACGCGCCATCCCCGAGGTCGCCGCCGCCGCACCCGAGGCGCAGCCCGACGCCGATCCGACGTGAGCGGCGACGAACGGCTGACGGCCACTCCCGCCGGGGTCACGCTCTGCGCGCTCGACGATGTTCCGCAAGCTGGCGCGCGCGGCTTCGTGCTGCAGATGCGCGCGGGCCGCTTCCACGGCTTCGTCGTCCGGCACGAGGGCGGCGTCAGCGGCTTCGTCGATCGCTGTCCCCACGCCGGCCTGCCGCTGGCGCGCCGGCTCGACGCCTATCTGGCCCCTGGCGGCGGGGCGGTCGCCTGCGCCTGGCACGGCGCGCTGTTCGATCCGGTCGATGGCGGTTGCCTCGGCGGCCCGTGCGGCGGTGCAGGGCTGACGCCGTGGCCCGTCACCGTCGTCGATGGTCGCCTGCTGACCGCCTGACGTATCGCGCGCGAGCAGCCGGCTGTTCGGTGCCTGTTCCCCAAGGAAGAAGCTCTTGGCTGCAACCACGGTTCGTCGCGATGCGCCATGTCGCGTAGCGCACGGTCTGTGATCTCCTTGTAGCTTCCGGCCGAACAGGCATTGGCGGCATCGAGCTGCGTCACGGATGCTTGCTCGGCTCTGCGTCTCGGGTATGCGGGCGCAGAACCGGAGATCCCCCCATGCCGCTACCGACCGCCCTGCAAGGGCGTCTGACGATCCCTGCGGTGGCGGCGCCGATGTTCATCGTCTCCAAGCCCGAGCTGGTGCTGGCGGAGTGCCGGGCCGGGATCGTCGGATCCTTCCCGTCGCTGAACGCGCGCGGCGAAGGCGTGCTGGACGCGTGGCTCGCGCGCCTTAACGCGGAGCTGACGCCGGCCGACGCGCCTTTCGCCGTCAACCTGATCGTCCACCGCTCCAACCTGCGTCTCGCGGGCGATCTCGCGTTGGTGGTGAAGCATCGCGTGCCGATCGTCATCATTTCGCTCGGCGCCAAAGAGGAGGTGATCGCGGCCGTCCACTCCTATGGCGGCGTCGTGTTCCACGACGTCACCGACGACCGCTACGCCAGGAAGGCGGTGGAGAAGGGCGCGGACGGGCTGATTGCGGTGGCGGCAGGGGCGGGGGGCCATGCCGGCACGCTGAGCCCGTTCGCGCTCGTCACCGAGATTCGACGCTGGTTCGACGGGCCGCTGGCATTATCGGGCGCGATCGCGACCGGAGACGCCATCCTGGCGGCGCAGGCCGCGGGCGCGGACCTCGCCTATGTCGGCTCGCCGTTCATCGCGACCGAGGAGGCCGATGCGGACGCGCGCTACAAGGCGATGATCGTCGAGGGCGGGGCAGCGGACATCGTCTACTCCAACCTCTTCACCGGCGTGCACGGCAACTATCTCGCGCCCAGTATCCGCGCCTCGGGCCTCGATCCCGACCGTCTGCCGACGAGCGATCCCTCGAAGATGGACTTCGCGGAGCTGACCGGCGGCGACAAGAAGGCGTGGCGCGACATCTGGGGCTGCGGGCAGGGCATCGGCGCGGTCGACGCCGTCGTGTCCGCCGGTGAGCTGGTGGCGCGGCTGGCGCGCGAGTATGAGGCCGCGCGCCGGCGGCTGCTGGGCTGATGGGACGCGGTCAGCTTCCCCGCTCGCCGTAGCGCAGCCCGATCCACAGCGTGCGCGGGGTCGCCCGCTCGACGACACCCGAGCTGATCGCCGCCTCGACGCGGGCGTTGCCGATATTCTCCGCGCGGGCGACCGCCACGAAGCCGCGCGCCAGCGGCACGCTCGCCACCATGTCGAGCGTCACCGCGCTCTTGAGGCGCACCGTCTCCAGGTCGTCGTCGAACTGCGGCCCGGCGTAGCGTAACGTCGTCGACAGCGCCGGGCCGAGCGCGGGCGCCCAACCGATCGTGGCGGAGGCCTGGTGCTTCGCCGCTTCCGCCGGCCGCTTGCCGTCGAGCGGCAGGCCGGGCGCCGACACGCGCGCGTCGGTGTAGGCATAGGAGGCGGACAGCCGCCAGTCGCCGATGCCCAGCCGGGCGTCGAGCTCGGCGCCGCGCGACACGATCGCGCGCAGGTTCTCGCGCACCTGGTATCGGCCAGTCACGAAGCCGACCTGCGGGAAGGTGCCGGGGCCGGCGCCCATCGTCACGTTTGCGATCGCGCCGCTCAGGCGGTTGGCGAAGCCGGTCGCGGCGACGTGGAGGTTGGGCAGCGGATTGTAGTCGACGCCGCCGTCCAGTCCCCGCAGCCGCTCGGGCCGCAGCCCGGCGTTGGCGGCGACCGCGTCGGTGCCGACGCGATACTGGCGAAACAACTCGTTGAGCGTCGGCAGTCGCCAACCGAGATAGGCCGCGCCGCGCAGCGTGATCGCCGATCCTCCCGGCCTCCACGCCGCGCCGCCCCGTGCGGTCGGCCGCCAGCCGGTGCGCGTGGGATAGCGGGTGGCGGTGAGCGGCGCCTGCGTGGCGAGCAGGCGCTGGTTCAGGAAGCCGTCGTCGATCCGCCACCGATCGATCCGCGCGCCGGCGGTGAGCGTCACGTCGCCGGCCTCCGCGCTCGCGTCGGCGAAGCCGCCCAGCGTCAGCGTGCGCCCGCCCGCCTCGCGGCCGCGAGTCGGGAGCCCGCCCGCGTAGCTGTAGAGTTCGTCCGACTCGCCGACGAGGCGGCGGGCGTCGGCGCCGAGGCGGAGCTGGACGCGATCGCCGGTCGGCGGCCTCACCTCGATGCGGCCGCCGACGCCGGTGGACGGCACGCCATACTGGTCGAGCGTCCCGGCGGCGGCGGTGCGCGCGGCGTTGGCCGACGCGAACCCCGCCGAGAAGGTGCGCGCCTGCAAATAGGCGAGCGCGTCGACGCCCCAGCGACCCCGTGCGACGAGGCGGAGGCTGGCATCGGCGCCCTTGGTGTCGTTGGCCGTGCCGGGCAGCGCGCGCGTGCGGTGATCGGCGAAACCGAGCGCCGAGCCCTGGAGCTCGACGTCGGGCGCCACGGGGATGACGGCACGCGCCGCGACGCTCGCCTGCTCGTAGGGCGCGCGGCCGTCGATCGGCCCACGCGAGGAGGCCGTGATCGGTCGAAAGCCGTCGCCCTGCGCGTAGCTTCCCGAGACGAAGGCGAAGCCGCCCGCCATCGCCCCCGAGGCGCCGGCGTGCGCGTCCACCGACGAGCGGCTGCCAGAGGCTATGTCGCCCCACAGCGGCGCGAGATCGCCCGGACTTGCGCTCGTAAGCTCGATCGTGCCGGCGAGCGCGCCGGGACCCGCCACCCCGGAGCCGCCGCCGCGCGTGACGCGCACGAGGCCGAGCCGTTGCGGATCGACCGCGGAGAAGCTGACATAGCCGCCGAACGGATCGATGAACGGCACACCATCCAGCGTCACCAGCGCGCGCGAGGAGGCGTTCCCGCCGAGCCCGCGCAACGTCGCGCCCTGCGATGTCGGCTGCGCCGATCGCGAGTCGGAACGGCGGAACTGGGCGAAGCCCGCGACGTCGCGCAGCACGTCCTCGACGCGGTTGGAGGCGGTGGAGGAGAGCCGGTCGCGATCGATCGTGGCGACGTCGTACGCCGCCTCGCCTGGTGGCTGCGGCAGGCTTCCGCCGATGACGACGACCTCTGTCGCATCGCCGACGTGCGTGCTGGCGGGCGCGTCGGCGAGCGCGACGAGGAGCGGGAGCATCCGCCGCCGCTAGCACGTCTTTCGCAAACCACCAGCCAGGAACGGATCGCGGCCGTCGCCCGTTCTGTTCCGGTGGAGTGACGATCAGGAGATCACGAAGATGGGCGAGTTCACCGACAAGGCGAAGGGCCTGGCCAACGAGGTCGCGGGCAAGGTGAAGCAGGCGGTTGGCGGCGACGGCAACGATCCGAACCTGCAGGCGGAGGGTGCCGCGCAGGAAGGCAAGGGCCATCTGCAGCAGGCTAAGGGTGACGTGAAGGGCGCCGTCAAGGGCGTGGTCGACAAGGCCTGATCGCCCGACCGACGTCATAAGGGTTCCGGCACGCGAGTGCCGGAACCCTTATCGTTTCAGCGGGTGGGCGACGCGAATGCCGCCCGATTGCATCAGTAGCCGTAGTAGCCGCCGCCGTAGTAGCCGTAGGGCACGGGCGCCGGAGCGTAGTAGACCGGCGGCGGGGGCGGGGCGTAGGCGTAATAGCCACCGCCATAATAGGGCCGGTCCGCCGACGCGATCGCGGCGCCCACGCCGAGGCCGAGAATACCGGCCGCGACCGCCGTGCCGGCACCCACGCCGCCGTGCCGATAGCCACGATAGCCGCCCCAGCCATGGCCGTAGCCGTAGCCATGGTGCCCGCCCCAGCGCTGCGCCTCGGCGGGCGCGGTGGCGGCGATGCCGCTGGTGGCGAGGATCGCGGCCGTGGCGGCCGCGGTGATCAACTTGCGCATGTCCAGTCTCCCGAATCGCGTTTCGCGTAGAAGAACGCGGCGCTTGAGGGCTTTGTGCCCGGTCCGCCGTGAACGGCGCGGGAACGGCGCGTTTATCGCCGGTTCAGCGCCGAGATCGTCGTGCCGGGCGTGATCTGCTCGACATCGGTGCGCAGGTGGAGGAGCGCGAGGCCGGGCTGCGCCAGCGCGCGGTCAAGCGCGGGCGCGAAGTCCTCTGTGCGCTTCACCGTCTCCGCCCAGCCGCCATGCGCCCGCGCGAGCATCGCGAAGTCCGGGCTGGAGAGCGTGGTGCCCGTTACGCGGCCCGGATACTCCCGCTCCTGGTGCATGCGGATCGTGCCGTAGCTCGCATTGTCGACGATGATGACGAGCAGCCGCAGTCCGCGAGCGGCCGCCGTCGCCAGCTCCTGCCCGTTCATCAGGAAGCAGCCGTCGCCGGCCAGCGCGACCACTCGGGCGTCAGGCCGGCGCAACGCTGCCGCGACGGCGGCGGGCGTGCCGTAGCCCATCGCGCCTGCGGTCGGCGCGAGCTGCGTGCCTTGGGGCCCGTAGCGCCAGTAGCGATGCCACCAGCCCGAATAGTTGCCGGCGCCGTTGCAGATCACCGTGTCGGCGGGCAGCGCGGCGCGCATCGCCGCGACGCACTGGCCCAGATCGAGCGCCACGCCCTCGCGCGGCGCGGGCGTGGACCAGTCGATCCACTCGCCATGCGCGGCGGCGCCGTCCTCGAAGGGGTAGAGGTCGTGCGCCCAGCCGGCGAGCGTATCCGCGAAATCGTGGCAATCCGCGCAGATCGCGAGATCGGTGCGGTAGACTGAGTTCAGCTCGTCCGGATCGGGATGGACATGGACGAGCGTCTGCCCGGGGTGGTCGGGGGTGAGCAGCGTGTAGCCATCGGTCGTCGCCTCGCCGAGCCGCGCGCCGACGGCGATCACCAGGTCAGCGTCGCGCACACGCTGGAGCAGCATCGGGTTGGGGCCGTAGCCGAGGTTGCCCGCATAGACGGGCGAACCGTTGGGATAGGCATCCTGCCGACGAAAGGCGGCGGCGACGGGCAGGCCCACCGACTCGGCGAAGACGGCGAAGCGTCCGCCGGTCGCCGCGTCCCAGTCGGCGCCGCCGACGATCGCGATCGGCGCGGCGGCGTCGCGTAGCAGGTCTAGAAACGCGATCACCGCGCCCGGATCGGGCACTTGCGCGGGGCGCACGATGCGCGGCCGGTCAACGGCCGCCACCTCGTCGCGCAACATGTCCTCGGGCAGCGCGATCACCACCGGGCCGGGGCGGCCCGAGACAGCCGTCGCGTAGGCGCGGGCGATGTATTCGGGCAGGCGTGCCGCGTCGTCCACCCGCACCGCCCACTTGGCGAGTGGACGGAACATGGCGACGAGATCGACTTCCTGGAAGCCCTCGCGATCTCGGTCCCCGCGCGCGACGTCGCCGATGAACAGGATCATCGGCGTTGAATCCTGCCGCGCGACGTGGACGCCGATCGAGGCGTTGGTGGCGCCCGGCCCGCGCGTGACGAAGCAGATGCCCGGACGTCCAGTCAGCTTGCCGTCGGCCTCGGCCATGAAGGCGGCGCCACCCTCCTGCCGGCACACGACCAGATCGATCGCGGGCGTTTCGTGCAACGCGTCGAGCACCGCGAGATAGCTCTCGCCGGGCACGCAGAAGATGCGGTCGCACCCTTGCGCGACGAGGTTGTCGACGAGGATGCGGCCGCCGGTGCGTGTCTGCGTCATCTCCTCCCTCTAGGCGGGGCGGAACCGCGCTGCTAGTCGCGCGCGATGGCGAACAAGATCTATCCCGACGCCGCCGCCGCGCTCGACGGCGTGCTGTTCGACGGCATGACGATTGCGAGCGGCGGCTTCGGCCTGTGCGGCGTGCCCGAGCGGCTGCTCGATGCGATCCGCGACGCGGGCACGATGCGCCTCACCTTCGTTTCGAACAATGCCGGCATCGACAATGAGGGCATCGGCAAGCTGCTCCGCACGAAGCAGGTCGCCAGGATGGTTTCCTCCTACGTCGGCGAGAACAAGGAGTTCGAGCGCCAGTATCTCTCAGGCGAGCTGGAGGTGGAGTTCTGTCCTCAGGGCACGCTCGCCGAGCGGCTGCGCGCGGGCGGGGCGGGCATTCCGGGCTTCTACACCAAGACGGGCGTTGGCACGCAGGTGGCTGAGGGCAAGGAGACCAAAACTTTTGATGGGGAGGAATACGTGCTGGAGCGCGGCATTCGCGCCGACCTCTCCGTCATCAAGGGCTGGAAGGCCGATCGCGCCGGCAACCTTGTCTTCCGCAAGACCGCGCGCAACTTCAATGCCCCCGCCGCCACCGCTGGCAGGGTTTGCGTCGCCGAGGTGGAGGAGATCGTCGAGACGGGCACGCTGGAACCGGACGCCATCCACCTGCCCGGCATCTACGTCAACCGGCTGATCCTCGGCGCTCCCTACGACAAGAAGATCGAGCAGCGCACCGTTCGCCAGAGGGAGACTGCCTGATGGCTTGGGATCGCAACCAGATGGCGGCCCGCGCCGCGCGCGAGCTGCGCGACGGCTTCTACGTCAATCTCGGTATCGGCATTCCGACGCTGGTCGCCAACAACGTGCCCGCCGGCGTCGAGGTGACGCTCCAGTCCGAGAACGGGATGCTGGGCATCGGCCCTTTCCCCTACGAGGGCGAGGAGGACGCCGACCTCATCAACGCCGGCAAGCAGACCGTGTCCGAGCTGCCGTCGACGAGCTTCTTCTCGTCCGCCGACAGCTTCGCGATGATCCGCGGCGGCCATATCGACTTGGCTGTGCTCGGCGCCATGGAGATCTCCGAGGGCGGCGATATCGCCAATTGGATGATCCCGGGCAAGATGGTGAAGGGCATGGGCGGGGCGATGGACCTCGTCGCCGGCGTCAAGGAGATCGTGGCCGTCATGGACCACGCGGCGAAGGACGGCAGCCCCAAGTTCATCCCCGCCTGCACGTTGCCGCTCACGGGCAGGAACGTCGTCGACATGATCGTCACGGATCTCTGCGTGTTCAAGCGGCCGGACCACGCCAGCGCCTTCCGCCTGGTGGAGCTGGCGCCCGGCGTCACGGCGGACGAGATCGCGGCGAAAACGACGGCGCGCTACGAGGTGGCGCTCTAGCCGCGCGGATCGCTGTTCTGCCGGCAGGAGCGTGGGCGTCGACAGGCCGGGTACGAGCGGGCGACGACTGGCGTTCTGTTGCGTCCGCCCGCGCCGCCCCCTATCTCGGCATCGGAACGATGGGGAGCGCGCCAGACATGACCACCTTCGACGAGCGTGAGCGCGCCTTTGAGACCAAGTTCGCGCACGATCAGGAGATGCTGTTCCGCGTCACCGCGCGCCGCAATCGCCTCGTCGGACAGTGGGCGGCCGAGAAGATGGGCCTCACCGCCGAGGAGACCGACGCCTACGCCAAGGCTGTCGTGCAAGCCGAGTTCGAGGAAGCGGGCGACGAGGACGTGATCCGCAAGCTGTACGGCGATCTCGTCTCGGCGGGCGTCGAGGTGGACGAGGCGACGATCCGCGCGGAGCTGGACTCCAAGCTGATCGAGGCCCGCCGCCAGCTCATCGAGGCGATCTGACCCCATGGCGATGGCAGCGGACGAGATCGAGCGGCTGATCCGCCAGGGCATCCCGGACGCGACTGTCGAGATCACCGATCTCGCCGGCGACGGCGACCATTATGCCGCGAAGGTGACGGCGGAGAGTTTCCGGGGGATGTCGCGCGTCGTCCGGACGCGCCGTGTCTACGAGGCGCTTGGCGGGCGGATGGGGGGCGAGCTTCACGCGCTCCAGCTCGTCACCGCCGTCCCTGAAGGAGTTTGATATGACCGACGACGTCCAGGCCCGCATCTCGGATACGGTGAACGCCAGCGAGGTGCTGCTCTTCATGAAGGGCTCGCCGCTGTTCCCGCAGTGCGGCTTCTCCAGCCGCGCGATTGCGATCCTCGATCATCTCGGCGTCGAATATGGTTCGGTCGACGTGCTGCAGGATCAGGGCATTCGCCAGGGCATCAAGCAGTTCTCGGATTGGCCGACGATCCCGCAGCTCTACGTCAAGGGCGAGTTCGTCGGCGGATCGGACATCATGATGGAGATGTACGAGACGGGCGAGCTTGCCCAGCTGATGAAGGACGCCGGCGTCGCCACGAAGGCGTGATTGCTCCTAAGTGAAGGAGGCGCCGCGATACGGGGCGGTGGAGCAGGTCCACCCGCTCGTGCGGCGCGTGCTGGCGCGCAACCCGTCCCCCTTCACCTTCACGGGTACCCACACGCACATCGTCGGGCGCGGCGAGGTGGCGGTGATCGATCCGGGGCCGGACCTGCTTGAGCATCTCGATGCGATGACGGCGGCGCTCGCCGGCGAGCGGCTATCGGCGATCCTCGTCACCCACACGCATCGCGATCATAGCCCGCTCGCCGTCGCGCTGGCCGAGCGGACGGGCGCGCCGGTGATCGGCTGCGCGGTGGTGGCGAGCCCCGCCTTCGACGAGAGCTACGCCCCCGATCGCGTGCTGGCGGACGGGGAAAGCGTGGTGGGCGAGGGCTGGACGCTCACCGCGGTGGCGACGCCGGGGCACACCTCCAATCACCTCGCCTTCGCGCTGCCTGAGGCACGCGCGCTGTTCAGCGGCGATCACGTCATGGGCTGGTCGACAAGCGTCGTCGTGCCGCCCGACGGCGACATGGGCGCTTACCTCGCCAGCCTGGAGCAACTGCTCAACCGCGACGAGGACGTCTACTTTCCCACCCACGGCGATCCGGTGCGCGAGCCCAGGCGGCTGGTGCGCGGCATGATCGGTCATCGTCGCCAGCGCGAGCGCCAGGTGCTGCGCGTGCTGGTGGCGGGCCCGGCGACGATCCCGGCGATGGTGGCGACGATGTACGCTGGCTTAGACGAGGGGCTGAAGCAGGCGGCGGTCGCGAGCGTCCACGCGCATTTGATCGATCTCGCGCGGCGCGGCGCCGTCACGGCGGACGGCGACCATTGGAGGCTCGCCGCCTGATGCGTGCGTTCGGCCGCGTGCTGCTGTTCGCGGGGCTGACCGCGATCCTGCTCGGCGGCATCGGGCTGTGGGGCCTCTCGCGCTTCGTGCGGCACTGGACGCCCGATCCGACGACGATCGCCTCCTCCAGCCTGGAGGGGCTGAAGGCGCAGAACCGCCTCTCGGTGCTGGCAGCAAGCTACGTCGCCGTTGTCACCTCGACGCAGCGCCGACTCGGCCTCGCGGCGCAGCGCACGATGATCCTGCCGGGACGCGTCCGCTACGAGGTCGATTTGGCGCGGCTGGGGAGCGGGGATGTTGCGTGGAGCGCGAACGCACGGCGGCTCGACGTGACGCTGCCGCCGATCGAGGTGGCTGGGCCGGAGATCGACCTCGCGCGCATCCGCCAGTACGACTCAGGCGGGCTGCTGCTCGGCTGGACCGACGCGGGCGCGAAGCTCGACGCCGCCAACCGCCGCGCCGCGCAGGCCGAACTCATGCGCCAGGCGCGGGCACCCGCTATGCTCCAGATCGCCCGCGACAATGCGCGCCGCGACGTGGCGCGCAGCTTCGCCCTCCCGCTGCGCGCCGCTGGCCTGGACCCGCAGGTCCGCGTCCGCTTCGCCGACGAGCCGGGCTTTCCCGCAGTGTCGGACAACCGGCCAATGGAGCGATCGCGTTCGTTGCGGGAGGCGTTGGGGATCGGGCGCTGAGCCTGCGAGGTGGTCAGCCGATAGCAGTGCTGGGCGGCGTTCCCCTATCCGGTCCGGGGGCGACAATAGCTGACGTTAAAGCCTTGTTCTGTTTGCCGAGCCTGCGGATCACTGCTCCGGCCGTGCTTCGAAAGCGAGGCCGTGACCGTCTCGCACAAGCTCTCAGAGCTCCTGCTCAGGAAGTCGCCGACCGATGGGAAGCGCCAGCATCGCATCCACGTCGTTGAAGTCCATCGGACCGCTCATGTCGAAGTTTCCAGCGCCTATCGAAGCGTTCATATTGTCGACAAACGCCTGTAGTTCGGCCTCGGTGTTCGCTGTCAGTTCGTAAATCGCGATGTACTTCTGTGTACGCTTTGAGGGCTCGGACGGTAACGCCAGCTCCGCGATCTTGTAGCGAGCCGCGCCTGTCACGCCCGGAAGCGCTACGATCTCCGCCAAATGGACGTCGCTGTACCACCTGTTGTACGCCTCTTCATCCTCCTGGGATACGGGCTTCGACAACACGATCATGATCGACTTGTGCATTACCTGTCCTTCCAAGGGGAGATGAGAACGCGGAAGCGGAGCGAGCGACCTGTCGCATCACGGGGCCGCAAGTACGGAACCGGTCGAGGTGCTACAGCGCCGAACCTCGGGGCGTGCGGCGGACCCAATGTTGAACGCGCGCCAGAAGATCGCCGATCGCCTCCACTTCGTAAGCCTCGTCACTTCCGCGAGGTAGGTGCACGATTGGCGCAGCGTCCGCAAGCAGTGGTCGCGCTCCGCCGGCAGCCTTCGACAAATCCGCTCCACTACCCTATCTGCTG
Source organism: Sphingomonas sp. (assembly GCF_965200105.1). Lineage (GTDB taxonomy): Bacteria > Pseudomonadota > Alphaproteobacteria > Sphingomonadales > Sphingomonadaceae > Solisphingomonas. Next base: position 292,005 of record NZ_CBDATN010000002.1, on the reverse strand, counting down.
ACGCATGAACGCACCCGTCACCAGCCTTGCCGGCCTCGACCTCCGCGCCGAGATCGAGCGGTTGCGCCGCGAGCGCAACGCCGTGATCCTCGCGCACTATTATCAGGAGCCGGAGATCCAGGATCTCGCCGATTTCGTCGGCGACAGCCTCGATCTCTCGGCCAAGGCGGCGGCGACGGACGCGGAGGTGATCGCCTTCTGCGGGGTGCGCTTCATGGCGGAAGTCGCCAAGATCCTGAGCCCCGACAAGACCGTGGTGCTACCCGACATGGCGGCCGGCTGCTCGTTGGAGGATAGCTGCCCGCCCGAGCAGTTCGCCGCCTTCCGCGCCGCGCATCCGGATCATATCGCGCTCACCTACATCAACTGCTCGGCGGCGGTGAAGGCGCACTCCGACATCATCGTCACCTCGTCCTCGGCGGAGACGATCCTTTCGCAACTGCCGATGGACCAGAAGATCATCTTCGCGCCCGACCGCAACCTCGGCGCGTGGTTCAACCGCAAGACCGGGCGCGACATGCTGCTGTGGCCGGGTGCCTGCATCGTCCACGAGGCTTTCTCGGAGACCGAGCTGCTCAAGCTCAAGATCGAGCATCCGGACGCGCCGGTCGCCGCGCACCCCGAGTGCCCGGCCTTCATCCTCGATCACGCCGACGTGGTGGGCAGCACGCGCGCGATCCTCGACTTCGCGCTCGGCACGTCGGCCGATACGATCATCGTCGCCACCGAGCCGCACATCATCCACCAGATGGAGAAGGGCGCGCCGGGCAAGCGCTTTATCGGCGCGCCGGGTGCGGACGGCAACTGCAACTGCAACATGTGCCCGTACATGGCGATGAACACCATTGAGAAGCTCTACTTGGCATTGCGCGACTTGGAGCCGCGCATCGAACTCGACGAGGCGATGAGGATCGCCGCCAAGCGCCCACTCGACCGGATGCTGGAGATGGCCGGGCGCAGCGTCGGCCGCGGCGACGTAGGGAGGCGCTGAGATGACGATTTCGCTCCACGAGGCGGTGGTGCCCGGCTTCCTCCAGACGCTGCGCGCGGTGTCCGGCCTGCTCGACAAGGCGGAGGCGGAAGGGCCCGAGATCCTGTCCGCGCGGCTCGCGCCCGATATGCACGATTTTGCCTATCAGGTGAAATCCTGCGCGGTGCATTCCTTCGGCGCGATCGAGGGCGTGCGGCGCGGCGGCTTCAGCCCGGACACTAACGATGTCCGCGACTTCGCCGGGCTGCGCGCCCGATTGGAGGAGGCGCGGCGGGGGCTTGAGGCGATCGCGCCCGACGAGCTCGATGCGCTGGCCGACAGCGAGGTCGTGTTCGCCATGGGCGATCGCTTCCGCCTGCCGTTCACCGCCGCCCGCTTCCTGCTCAGCTTCTCGACGCCCAACCTGCACTTCCACGCCACCACCGCTTACGCGTTGCTGCGCGCGCGGGGCGTGGCGATCGGCAAGGTCGATTATCTCGGGCGAATGCGTAGCGGGTATCCGGCTTGAGCTTCGCGCTGCCCGGCTTTGATCTCGACGCCTTCGTCCGCGCGACGCTCGCCGAGGATCTGGGCGCGGGCGGCGACGTCACCTCGGCGGCGGTGATCCCGGCCGGCGCGCGCTTTGCGGGGATCTTCGACAGCCGCGACGCGATCGTCGTGGCCGGCTTGCCGATCGCCGCCGCCTTCGTGCGCGCGCTCGATCCTGGCGCCACGATCGAGCCCTTGGTCTTGGACGGCGACCGGGTCGCGGCGGGCGCCGCGCTGATGCGGGTCGAGGGGGCTGCGCGCGCGCTGCTCACCGCCGAGCGATCCGCGCTCAACACGCTCCAGCACCTCTCCGGCATCGCCACGCTGACGCGGCGCTACGCCGATGCCGTCGCGGGTACGGGCGCGACGCTGCTCGACACCCGCAAGACGATCCCCGGGCTGCGCCTGCTGGCCAAATATGCGACGCGGATGGGGGGCGCCACCAACCATCGCATGGGGCTGTGGGACGCAGCCATGATCAAGGACAACCATGTCGCGGTCGCTGGCGGTGTCGAGGCGGCGGCGGCGGCGGCACGCGCCGCGGGGATCGCGCGCATCATCGTCGAGGTCGACCGTGTCGACCAGATCGAGCCGGCGCTCGCCGGCGGCGCCACCTGGCTGCTGCTCGACAACATGGGCCCGGCGATTCTTCGCGAGGCGGTCGCCCGGGTAGCAGGCAGGGCGACCACCGAGGCATCCGGCGGCGTGACGTTGGACACCGTCAGGGCGATCGCCGAGACCGGCGTCGATCATGTCTCGGTCGGGCGCATCACCCAGTCCGCGCCAGCCGCCGACATCGGGCTGGACCTCGCGCCTGCGGCTTGACATCGCCGCCAGCTTCATGCATGTTCCCGTTTCGTTCGTGATGGAGGCGCGTCGTGCGGCTGATCCTCGGCGTCCTGCTGCTGCTGTCGGGCGCCACCGCTTTCGCGCAGGATGCGCGCGTCACGCCGGAAGATCGCACGCCGCGACGGGTCGCGACCACCGGCTACACGCTCGCTCTGTCGTGGGCGCCCGAATATTGTCAGCGCCGGCGTGGCGACGCCGAATGCGCGCTGCCATCGGCGCAGGGATTTACCTTGCATGGCCTGTGGCCGGACGGCGCCGATCCGAAGGTCTGGCCGCAATACTGCCATGTCGGCGGCGCGCTCACGCCCGCCGAACTCCGCGCCGGGGAGGGGGCGACGCCGTCGCCGCGCCTGCTCCAGCACGAGTGGGACAAGCATGGCAGCTGCATGTCGGCCAATCCCGCCGCCTATTTCGCCGAGGAGGCGCGGCTGTACCGCACCATCCGCTTCCCGGACATGGCCGCGTTGGCGCGGCGCCGGGATCTCACGACCGGCACGATGACGCGCGCGTTCGCTGCTGCCAATCCCGGGGTCACGCCGGCGATGGTGCGGCTGAACCTCAACCGGCACGGTTGGCTGGAGGAGGTATGGCTGTGCCTCGGTCCGGACAAGCGCCCGCGCGCCTGCCCGGCGGGGGTGGAGACGCCGTCGCCTGCGACCCGGGTGCGAGTGCAAGCGCCCGCGTGACGGATCGACCGGCCGGCGCGGCGTCATACGTCCGCGACCTCCTAGCGTCCCCGCTTGGCCGTCCCGTCGACGGTGGCGAGCGCCGGATGGTGACGATCGAGATGCCGGTTGATCATGCGCAGGTTGCGCGAGTTCGATCGGAAGAAGAAGTCTGGGATCGCGCCCACCCACGGGATGGCGGAGAGCGCGAGGTCGACGCCGACATTGCCCGCCATCCGCGCGAGCTGCCACTTGGACATGCCGAGGTTGCGCGCCTCCCAGACCATCCAGCCGCCCATCGCGGTCGCCGCCACGGGTCCGATCCCTGGCAGGGCGTCGAGCAGCACGTCGAGCCCGATCTTGCGGTTGATGAGCGGCACCGTGATAAGCCCTTCGAGCAGCCGCTCGGCATGCTCGATACGACGGCGCACGGAGGCGGGATCGCGGCCGAGGCCGGGCAGGTCGTCGGCGGCGATCGGCATGGTCATGCTCCTTGGTGATCGGGTAACGCGCGGCCGTCCGGTCCGGGCCACTCATCGCGCGGCGGGGCGGCGCAGCTCGTCCAGGGGGTGGATGCCGCGCGGCGACTCCGCGTAGCCGTCGAGCGACGGCGCCACCAGCGACCAGCGGATCGGCGGGCCCAGCGCCACGAACGGCGCGGTCGCCCCGATCAGCGCGTCCGCCTGGGCGAGCAGCCGACTTCGTTCGGCGAGCGTCGGCGCCTCGCGGGCGGCGATCAGCACCGCGTCGCTCTCGGGCGTGCACGCCACTCCGCGCTCGCACGCGAAGCGCCTGAGGTAGAAGGCGGCCGTGTCGGCTGGCGCCACCTCGTCGACGAGCGCCAGGTCGGCGGGCGCGCCGGGCGGCACCGCCACCGCGCCGATGCCGACCGCCTGCCAGTCCGCCGCGATCAGCGCGAAGAGCAGGCGCGCGCCCGGCCCCGCCGGCATGGCCACACGGAGCGGCGGCGACGATCGCCAGCGCACGAGCGCCTGCGCGGCGGCGGTGCGCCGATCGGCGAGTGGCAGGTCCGCCCAGTCCGGGCGCGCCGTCTCGGCGATCTCGGGCGTCCCGTCGGCCGGCAGGATGGCGGTGGCCGGCGTCCAACCCGGCACGTCGAGCGCGCGCGCGATCCGCTCGCGATCGAGTGCCATCGCCAGCGCGCGCCGGCCCTCCGGCTCGGCGCCGGGGCCGGCCGCGTGCGTGGCGAAGGCAAGCCCGAACAGTCCGGCGACAGGGTCGAAGCGCAGCCGTTCGGCCGGCAGTGCCGCGGCGCGCGCGATCGCGAGGTCCGCGAAGCCGCCGCCGGTGACGAGCGCCGCGCGCCCGGCCGCGAACCGCGCGACGGCGGTGGCGGCGCGATCGCCGCGAAGATGCACGACGAGTGGCGCTGTTGGGGCGGCGTCGGGGTCGGCGTCGCGATCGGGCATGGCGCGCAGCGTCGCCACCCCGCCGGCGAGCCGCTCCAGCACGAACGGCCCGTCGCCGTGCGTGGTGCTTCCCAGCCCCAGCGCGGGTTGCGCGAACAGCGGCAGCAGCGTGGGGCGCGGCGCGCGAAGCTCGACGTCGATCACCTGCGGCGTCACCGCCTCCACCGAGGCGATCGCGCCGAGCAGCGGCCGCAACGGATTGCGGCTGGTGGCGGCGATCGCGCTGCGCAAACGGCGGACGATGGCGGCGGCGGAGATGGGCGAGGGCTCGTCCGTCAAGCGGAAGAGCAGACTGCGGCCGTCGTCGCTCACGCTCCACCGTGCCGCGAGCCCCGGCGCCACCTGACCCGCCGCATCGTAGCGGAGCAGCCCTTGCCGTGTCGCTCCCACGAGCGCCGCCGCCGGCGGATCGAGGGACTCGCGATCGGCGGCATCGCCGGCGAGCGGGCGCGTCAGCGCCGCGCCGATCGCGCTCACCTCGATCGGCCCGTTATCGTCGCCCTTGCCACCGCAGCCGGCGAGCACCACCGCGACGAGCGGCGCGAGCCATGGCGGGAGCGGGCGGCGGGTCACGCCTCGCCTGCTGGCACGTTCCTGCGGCCGCGTCGACCGTCGCGCCCGAACGCGGACCCGCCGCAATGTCGCGACGGAGCGAAGGATGGCAATGCGCCGCGCACCGCACCACACCGGGGCGGCGGCCTCGGTACGCAAGGCGCTTGTTGCGGAGAGTGCCGAGGTCGCGCGCTAGGGCTGGATCGACGCGCGACGAGGCTCTAGTCGCCGGGGACGTAGGAGAGGCGATGGACCCGGTAGAGCGCGAGGAGGCGGTGTCGACGGAGGCCGAGCGGCCTGCCGACGAATCGTTCCGCCGCTACGACGATCCCTACGCGTCCGGCGGCGCCGTCGCCTACCACCGCGATCGCCTGCTGGCCGCGCTCGCGATCGTGCTGGGGTTGGGCGTCATGCTCGCGCTACCCTTCGCGCTTCGCGCCGGTGCCGAGTTCTTCCTTCCCGTCACCGCCGCGCTGGTGATCGCGGTGGCGCTCGTGCCGCTGCTCGAGTGGCTGGAGCGGCGCCGCGTGCCGTCCGGCCTCGCGGCGTTCCTGTGCCTGCTGTTCTTCCTCGGCATCGCCAACATGGCGGTGGCCGCGGTGGTGGTGCCGGCGTCCAACTGGGTGGCGCTGCTGCCCGAGCGGATCGGGCGGATCCGCACCACGGTGCGTCCGCTGGTGGAGGTGTATGCGAGCATCAACCGCGGCATCAACGACATGGCGAACTCGATCGCGCTCTCCAAGGCGCACGCGCGGACGGTGACGCTGGAGGCGCCGGACTCGTTGCTCTCGCTCGTCACCACGCAGGCGCCGTTCGTGATCGTGCAGCTCGTCTTCGCGCTGCTGGTGATCTTCTTCTTTCTCGCCGGCTGGTCGACGATGCGGCGCGAGACGATCCTGCGGCGATCGAGCTTCTCGTCGGCGATGACGCTGGCGCGCGTGATCCAAGACGTGGTCGACGCGACGTCGAGCTACATTGCGACGATCACCGCGATCAACCTCGTGCTCGGCCTGGTGGTGGCGGGCGCGGTGTACCTCGTCGGGCTGCCGACGCCGCTGATGTGGGGCGGGCTCGTCACGCTGCTCAACTACGTCCCTTATCTCGGGCCGATCGCGGCGGCGGCGCTGCTCGGGCTGGGCGGGCTGATGACGTTCACGGAACCATGGGCGGCGGCGACGCCGGCGGCGATCTTCGTGGCGCTGCACCTCGTCGAGGCGAACCTGGTGACGCCGACCATCGTCGGGCGCAGGCTGACGATCAACCCGCTGATGATCCTGGTGTCGCTGAGCTTCTGGGCGTGGGTGTGGGGCGCGATCGGCGCGGTGCTGGCGGTGCCTCTGCTGCTGATCCTGCGCACCGTGCTGGACGCGGCCGGGCGGCCCGACCTCGCGGGCTTCCTGTTCGAATCGGGTACGCTGGCGAGCGGGCCGCAGCGCGACCCGGAGGCGCCTTCCACCTAGCTTGACAGGGTGTAGGGGCTCGCATAGAGCGCGCCCACCCCGCCAACGGCGGGTCCCGGGAATGTGCGGGTGTAGCTCAGTTGGTTAGAGTGCCGGCCTGTCACGCCGGAGGTCGCGGGTTCGAGCCCCGTCACTCGCGCCATTTCCCTTGCCGGCCCCGATGCGGCCTGTCCTGAAACGAGGCGGTTCTTACACACCGGCGATTGCTCCGGATATCCGGCCGGGGCACTGCCTAGTCTGCGCGTGGGCGAGAGACCGGGGGGCAGGAACATGGCGGTACTGAAGGGCGGATCGAGCCAGCCCGTGCTGATGGATCAGGTCGGCACGGCCAGCGCCGATGCGGTGGCGCTGGCGAACGCGCTGGCGGTCTCCTCCTCGCAAGTCGTCGTCAGCGGCAGCGGCGACAGCACCGTCAGCGCCTCGGGCACCGGCTTCACCTTCTCCGGCGGGACGGCGACCGGCGGCACCATCTCGGTGATCGCGGAGAGCACGGGCGACGCCTCCGTCTTCGCGCTCACCGAGCTGCACTTTAGCTACACCGAGCTCGCGCAGCACGTCTCGGCCGGCGGTGACGACGCGCTCGCCGCCCTATTCGCAGGCGACGATACGCTGACGGGCACCGCCTATAACGACGTGCTCAACGGTTATGCCGGCAACAACGTGATCGAGGGCCGTGGCGGCGCCGACGTGCTGCTCGCCGGCGACGGCAACAACCACGTCTGGGGCAACGCCGCGCGCGCCGAGCAGGGTTCCGACGATGGCGCCGACGTGATCGTCGTCGGCAACGGCACCAACTACGTCAACGGCAACGCGGGCGCGGACGTGATCGTCGCGGGCAACGGCGCCAACCGCGTCTATGGCGGCTCGGGCGACGACGTCGTCACGCTGGGCAACGGCAACAACCAGGTCAACGGCAACGTCGGCAACGACGTCATCCAGGTCGGCAACGGCGACAATGTCGTGCGCGGCGGCCAGGGCGACGACGTGATCGTGGCGGGCAATGCGCTGTCGTCGGGCAACAACGTGCTGATGGGCGACTTGGGCGACGACGTGATCCGCGGCGGCGGAGGCTACGACCTGATGACGGGCGGTGCGGGAGCGGACATCTTCCACGTCGGCGCGGGCACGTCACACGCGAACAGCCTCGGCGGCCAGACATATGACGACGAGATTACCGACTTCACGCTCGGCACCGACAAGCTGGCGATGGACGGATTCACCGTCGATCGCGTGCTGACGGCGTCGCAGCCGGTCGCCAATATCACCGTCGCCTACGCGCACGCGACGTCGCTGTTGTCGCAGGCGGCCGATCCGCACGCGGTCGCGGCGGTGGCGGTGGGTGGCGACACGTACCTCTTCTTCCAGGGGTCGGACGCGTCCTCGGCGGTCAACCAGGTGGTGCGGCTCGACGGGATCGCGCATCCGGACACGCTCACGGTCGACAACCTGTTCGGCTAGTTGCTGGCACGCTCCATCCAGGCGAGCAGGCGGCGCAGCGGCAGCAGCCAGATCCAGCCGAGCCCCGCGACCAGGTAGAACAGCGCCTGCACGATCCCCGACAGCCGGCCAACCGGGCCCGCGAGCTGGACGACGAGGAGCGCCCATGCCGCGATCAGCGCCAGGATGAGCAGCGCGCCCGCGGGCTTGCGCCAACTCGGTCGGGGAACGGGGTCGGGCTCGATCATGGCACGATCGTCTCGGCCTCGGTGACGATCATGTCCAGCGCCACGTCCCACGGATCGGGGGCGAGCGCCGCGACTTCCTGCACGCTCCAGCCGACGCCGATCGCGCGGCCGCCCGGGTGCGCGGCGAGCCAGCGATCGTAGCAGCCGGCGCCCTGGCCCAGCCGCCGCCCGGCGCGATCGAAGCCGACGAGCGGGACGAGCAGCAGTCCGGGCACCACCTCCGCCGCTTCGGCCGGCTCGCCGATGCCGGCGAAGCCCGGCCCCAGCGCGGCGTCGGGATGCCAGCCGACGAAGCGCATCCTGCCGCCTCCATCGGTGCGGGGCAGCGCGAGGCCGGAGCCACGGCGATGCGTCTCCAGCAGCACCGGCAGTACGTCGGCCTCGCCCCGGTGCGGGACGTAGCCGCCCACCATTGCCGTACGAACAAGAAGCGGAAGCAGCCGATCGGTCAGCGCGCGCGTCGCCGCCGCGATCCCGTCCGGCCCGAGCGATGCGCGATGCGCGCTCCTGCCCGCGCGCAACCGCCGCCGCAGCGTCGCCTTGTCCGGGTCGTCCGTCACCGGTGTGGAAGGGGTGGTGGGACCGCCATGACCGTTTGCCGGAATATCCTCTGACGCCTTTTACGTCAGGTGGGAGCCATGTGTTCCGGGCCGGAACCCAGGCAGGGACGACCCCCGATGGATGTGAATCGCCTCAGGGATGTTCGCAGCGGCTCGTATCGGGCAGTGCCCACCGCTTGCGGAGTTAGGCGCTGTCCGCCGCCTTCTCAAGCCCGTCGACCAGCGCTTCCAGCCGCGCCGCGAAACGCTCCACCTCGGCGGCGCTGGCGTCCGCCTCCGCCTCCGCCTCGGCGATGCGGCCGCGCGCCTCGTCGAGTTCGTCGGCGAGCAGCAGCGCGGCGAACAGCAGCTCGCGGCCCTCGCTGCCGCGTCCGACGGCGCGCTTGGCGTCGTCCATCTTGGCGTCGACCATGGCGGCGAGCGCCTTGAGCCGCGCCTCGCCGCCGTCTCGGCAGCCGACCTCATATTTGCGGCCACCGACATCCAGATCGACCTGCGCCATCAGGCATCCTCCCCGATCAGCCGGTCTATCCGCGCGATCGCGGACAGCGTCGCCGCCTGCAGCCGGCGATGTCGCTCAGCCAGCGCGGGATCGCCCGCTGCCGGCACCGCGAGCGCGAGTCCTTCCAGCCGCGTCGCGGCTGCGTGGATCCGATCGAGCGCGGCGGCGAGGCGGGGAACGGCCATGCGGCGGAGGTATAGCGCGCGTCGTCCGCCCGGCAAGCGTCCCCGGGCAGGACGAGGCTCCATCCGGCGCGGTTGACGATCATGCCGCAGCGCGACAAAGAGTCCGCCATCCTTACGGGCGCAGGGTCCCGCGCTCAGGATGATCAGGCGGAGACAGGGCAAATGGCGACGAAGGTAGCGATCAACGGCTTCGGCCGGATCGGGCGGCTGGTGGCGCGCGCGATCCTTCAGCGTCCCGATTGCGGGCTGGAGCTGGTCGCGATCAACGATCTCGGCAAGACCGCCGACAATGTCCGCCTGTTCAAGCGCGACTCCGTTCACGGCACCTGGCCGGGCACCGTCGAGGCGGACGGCGAGTATATGGTCGTCGACGGCCACCGCATCCTCGTGACCGCCGAGCGCGATCCGGCCAACCTTCCGCACGGCAAGCTCGGCGTCGACATCGCGCTGGAGTCCACCGGCTTCTTCGCCGACAAGGAGAGCGCGTCGAAGCACCTGACGGCGGGTGCCAAGCGCGTGCTGATCTCCGCGCCCGCCAAGGGCGTGGACCTGACCGTCGTCTACGGCGTCAACCACGACAAGATCACCGCCGAGCACACCGTGCTTTCCAATGCGTCGTGCACCACCAATTGCCTGGCGCCGGTCGCCAAGGTGCTGAACGATGCGATCGGCATCGAGCGCGGCCTGATGACGACGGTGCACAGCTACACCAACGACCAGAAGATCCTCGATCAGGTGCACAGCGATCCGCGCCGAGCGCGCGCCGCCGCCATGTCGATGATCCCGACGACCACCGGCGCGGCGCGCGCGGTGGGCGAGGTGCTGCCCGAACTCAAGGGCAAGTTAGACGGCTCGGCGGTGCGCGTGCCCACCGCCAACGTCTCGATGATCGATCTCACCTTCACGCCCAAGCGCGACACCACGCGCGACGAGGTGAACCAGCTCCTGAAGAGCGCGGCGGACGGCCCGATGAAGGGCGTGCTCGGCTACACCGACGAGCCGCTGGTCTCGATCGACTTCAACTCCGATCCGCATTCGTCGACGGTGGACAGCCTGGAGACGGCGGTGCTGGAAGGCAAGCTCGTCCGCGTGCTGTCTTGGTACGACAATGAGTGGGGCTTCTCGAACCGGATGGTCGATACCGCCGGCGCCATTGCCAAGACGCTCTGAGATCAGGTGGCGGGGCGGCTTCTCGGGATCGCCAGGAAGCCGCGCCCCTATGCACGCCCCGAGACGATCGAGCGCGCGCGCGTGAGCTTCGTGGGCGGGATCGAGGGGGATTATCGCGGCGGCATGAAGCCGCGCGGCCGCCGGCAGGTGACGATCATGCAGCGGAGCGACTGGGCCGCGGCGCTTGCCGATCTCGGCGATCGCGATCTGGCCTGGTCGGACAGGCGCGTGAACATGCTTTGCGACGACATCGAACTGCCGCGCGATCCGGGCACGCTGCTGCGCGTCGGCGAAGTGCTGTTCGAGATCACTGGCGAGTGTGACCCATGCCGCCGCATGGATGCGGTATCGCCTGGGCTGTTCGCGGCACTGATCCCGGATTGGCGCGGCGGGCGGCTGCTGCGGGTGCGGAGCGAGGGGACGATCGCGGCAGGTGCCGCGATACTCATCGAGGAAAGGCTGGCGAGGGCGATATGAGCTTCAGGACGCTCGACGACATCGGTGACGTCACCGGCAAGCGCGTGCTGGTCCGCGAGGATCTGAACGTGCCGATGGACGGCGCGCGGGTGACGGACGACACCCGGCTGCGCGCCGCGGCGCCGACCATCGCCGAACTCGCGGACAAGGGCGCCAAGGTGCTCGTCCTCGCCCATTTCGGCCGCCCCAAGGGCCAGCCCAACCCGGACATGAGCCTGGCGCGCGTGACCCACGCGCTCCGCGACGTCCTCGGCCGCGAGGTGCGCTTCATCGATTGGGAAGGCGATGCGGACGCGGTCGCCACCATGCAGCCGGGCGACGTCGCGATCCTGGAGAATACGCGTTTCTTCGCCGGCGAGGAGAAGAACGACCCGGCGGTGGTCGACCGCCTCGCGGCGCTCGGCGATGTCTACGTCAACGACGCCTTCTCCGCCGCGCACCGCGCGCACGCCTCTACCGAAGGGCTGGCGCATCGCCTGCCTGCCTATGCCGGCCGCTCGATGCAGGCCGAGCTGGAGGCGCTGGGGAAGGCTTTGGGCTCGCCCGAGCATCCGGTGGCGGCGGTGGTCGGCGGCGCCAAGGTCTCGACCAAGCTCGACGTGCTCAAGCACCTCGTCGCGCGGGTGGATCACCTCATCATCGGCGGCGGCATGGCCAACACCTTCCTCGCGGCGCGCGGCGTGAACGTCGGCAAGTCGCTTTGCGAACATGATCTCGCCGGCACTGCCGCCGAGATCATGGACGCCGCCGACAAGGCCGGCTGCACCGTCCACCTGCCTTACGACGTGGTGGTGGCGGAGGAGTTCAGGGCCAATCCGCCGACCCGCACCGTCAACGTCCACGAGGTCGCCTCGCAAGAGATGATCCTCGATGTCGGCCCCGCCGCGGTCGAGGCGCTGGCCGACGCGCTCAAGACCTGCCGCACACTGGTGTGGAACGGGCCGATGGGCGCGTTCGAGACGCCGCCGTTCGATGCCGCGACCGTCAGCCTAGCGCGAACCGCTGCGGCACTGACCAAGGACGGCTCGCTCGTCTCGGTGGCGGGCGGCGGCGACACGGTGGCGGCGCTGAACCAGGCGGGTGTGGCGGGCGATTTCAGTTTCGTCTCCACCGCTGGCGGCGCCTTCCTGGAATGGATGGAAGGGCGTGAGCTTCCCGGCGTCGCGGCGCTGGCTTCGTGAACCGATCAGGCAGGGAACAGGCGATGCAGCAGGACATGACGACCAAGGTGGCGGCGGGGCAGGGCTTCATCGCCGCGCTCGACCAATCGGGCGGCTCCACGCCCAAGGCGCTCAAGGGCTACGGCATCGAGGCGGACGCCTTCTCCAACGACGAGGAGATGTTCGGCCTCATTCACCAGATGCGTGTGCGCATCATCACTTCGCCCGTGTTCACCGGCGACAAGGTGCTGGGCGCGATCCTGTTCGAGCGCACGATGGACGGGCAGGCCGACGGCAAGCCGGTGCCGCAGGCGCTGATCGATCGCGGCGTCGTGCCGTTCATCAAGATCGACAAGGGGCTGGAGGAGGAGAAGGATGGCGTCCAGCTCATGAAGCCGATGCCCGAGCTGGACGCGCTGCTCGCGCGCGCCAAGGGGCTGGGCGTGTTCGGCACCAAGGAGCGTTCGGTCGTCAACCTCGCCAACCGGCAGGGCATCGCCGCGATCGTCAAACAGCAGTTCGAGGTGGGGCAGCAGGTGCTGCGTGGCGGCCTCGTGCCGATCCTCGAGCCCGAGGTGAACATCAAGAGCGCGGAGCGTGGCGAAGCCGACGAGATACTTCGCGACGAGATCCTGAAGGCGCTGGACGCCATGTCCGGCGACGAGAAGGTCATGTTGAAATTGTCGATCCCCCAGAAGGCCGGCTCGTTCGATGCGTTGGTCGATCATCCGCGCGTGCTGCGCGTCGTGGCGCTGTCGGGCGGCTTCGCGCGTCCGGAAGCGTGCGCCCAGCTTGCCGAGAACCGCGGCATGATCGCGAGCTTCAGCCGCGCTCTGCTGGAGGATCTGCGCGCGCAGATGAGCGACGAGGAGTTCGACCGCGCATTGGGTGACGCGATCGACGAGATCTACGCGGCGTCCGTCGACAAGAAGTGACGCGTGCCGCCGCCCCGGCTTCCGCCGGGGCGGCATGATCGCTAGGGCCGGGCGATGGACGAACCCGACGATCCGCTTGGCCCGCTCGATCCCGGCTTTGCCGGTCGCTTCGATCGCGACGAGCGGCGGCCTTCCTGCCAGCTCTACCTGATCTCGCCGCCCGCGATCGACGCCGGCTTCGCGGATCGCCTCGCCACCGCGTTGGATGGCGGGCCGGTGGCGGCGTTCCAGCTTCGCCTGAAGGGCGTTGGCGAGCATGAGATCGCGCGCTCCGCCGAGCCGATCCAGCGGCTCTGCGCGGATCGCGACGTCGCCTTCATCGTCAATGATTCGGCGGCGCTTGCCAAGCGGCTCGGCGCCGACGGCGTGCACCTCGGTCAGGAGGATGGCGACGCGCGCGACGCACGGGCGCTGCTCGGCCCCCTCGTGCAGATCGGCGTCACTTGCCACGACAGCCGCCACCTGGCGATGGAGGCGGGCGAGGCGGGCGCCGACTATGTCGCGTTCGGCAGCTTCTTTCCGACGACCACGAAGGCGGTGCGCCACCGGCCCGAGCTTTCGATCCTCGGCTGGTGGTCAGCGCTGTTCGAGCTGCCCTGCGTGGCGATCGGCGGGGTGACGCCCGACAACGCGCGGACGCTCGCCGACGCGGGCGCGGATTTTGTCGCGGCTTGCGCGAGCGTCTGGCAGCACGACCACGGCCCCGCCGCCGCCGTCGCGAGCTTCGCGGCGGTCTTGCAGAACTGAACCGCGCCACGGGCGTTCTGGCGACGATTACGTGTTCGAAAGGGTTATCCATGCGTCTCGCGGGTTCGGCGTTCCTCCTCCTCACCTCCGCCGCGCTGACTGCGCAGACTCCGCCTCCCAAGCCTCCGGCTCCTCCTGCCGCACAGGGACCCGCGGCGGCGCCGGTCGCCGCGCCGACGCCGAGCACGACGCCGCCCGTCGATCCCAAGATCATGCAGGTGCAGGTGGTGCTCGATCTGCTCGGCTTCGGGCCGGGCGTGATCGATGGCAAGCAGGGCCAGTCGCTCAAGCTGGCGCTCTCGGGTTTCCAGACGGCGAACGACCTGCCGTCTTCCGGCACCGTGGATCCCGCGACGGCGGCCGCGCTCCAGCGTTTCGGTGCCACGCAGCCGGTGCGCGAGATCGTGCTGACTCCCCCCGATCTGGCCGGCCCGTTCGTGGGCCCGATCCCGCACGGCGAGGACGAGCAGGCGAAGCTGCCCACGCTCGGCTATCAGAACGCGCTGGAGATGCTGGCCGAGCGCTACCACACCACGCCTGCCACCCTGATCGCGCTCAACTCGCCCGACACCAAGCTGGTGCCCGGCACGAAGCTGCGCGTCCCCAACGTCGTGACGCCGGATCGCGCCTACCCGCCGCAGGCCAAGCCCGAGTGGAAGGCGACGCTGGCCGGGCTGAACGTCTCGTCCAAGCAGCCGCAGGCGGATCATATTGTCGTTTCGAAGGCGAAGAAGTCGCTGTCGGTGTACGACGCGCAGCAGAAGCTCGTCGCGCAGTTCCCGGTGACGACGGGCAGCACGCATGATCCGCTGCCGCTCGGCGACTGGAAGATCTACGGCGCCGATACCAATCCCAAGTTCCACTACAACCCCAAGCTGTTCTGGGACGCCAAGGCAGGCGACCAGAAGGCAATGCTGCCGCCCGGCCCCAACGGCCCCGTCGGCGTCGTGTGGCTCGACCTGTCCAAGGAGCATTACGGCATCCACGGCACGCCCGAGCCGCAGAATATTGGCCGCACCGCCAGCCACGGCTGCGTGCGTATGACTAACTGGGACGCGGCGAGGCTCGCGCTGATGGTGAAGCCGGGCACCAAGGCGATCTTCGAGGAATGACGAGGACGGGCGTCGCCATCGCGCTGGCGCTCGCGCTGGCGGCGATCGGCCTCGCCTCGATCGTGCGGATCACCGGGCCGTCGCGCGTGCCGACGCCCTCCGTGGCGGCGGCGCCCGCCGTCGGGCTTCTGGTGCCGGTGGTGGGCGTGCCGCGCGCGGCGCTGCGCGACAGTTGGGGCGAGGCGCGGGGCGACGGCACGCGCCTGCACCACGCAATCGACATCATGGCGCCCATCGGCACCGCCGTCGTCGCCGCCGGCGAAGGACGCGTCGAGAAGCTGTTCACCAGCGATTTGGGCGGCCTCACCATCTACGAGCGATCGGCCGACGGGCGCACGATCTACTATTACGCGCATCTCGATCGCTACGCGCCGACATTGGCGGAGGGGCAACCGGTCCGGGCCGGGCAGACGCTCGGCGCCGTCGGCGCCAGCGGCGACGCCGATCCGGGCGCGCCGCACCTCCATTTCGAGGTGCATCGCATGGCGCCGGGCCAGCCCTGGTGGCAGGGTGCCGAGGTAAACCCCTACTCGCTGCTGGCACACCCCGCCTGACGCCCGCTTGCCGGGCAGGCGAGGCGCGGCTACATCGCGCGCCTGCTCTTTCCCACCTCGCGAGACCATCCATGAAGATCAGCGGCGTCGATATCCGCCCCGGCAACATCATCGAATATGAGGGCGGCATCTGGCGCGCGGTGAAGATCCAGCACACCCAGCCCGGCAAGGGCGGCGCCTACATGCAGGTCGAGATGAAGAACCTTCGCGACGGGCGCAAGAACAACGTCCGCTTCCGCTCGGCCGAGACTGTGGAGCGCGTGCGCCTCGACACCAAGGATTTCCAGTTCCTGTTCGCCGACGGCGAGACGCTCACCTTCATGGACAAGGACACCTACGATCAGATCACGCTGCCGCGCGACCTGCTCGGCGACGCCGCCGCCTTCCTGCAGGACGGCATGGACGTGGTGATGGAGCTCCACGAGGAGGAGCCGATCAACGTCCAGCTCCCCGACCAGATCGAGGCGACGATCGTCGAGGCCGACGCGGTGGTGAAGGGACAGACGGCGTCCTCCTCCTACAAGCCCGCGATCCTCGACAACGGCGTCCGCGTGATGGTGCCGCCGCACATCGGATCGGGCACGAAGATAGTCGTCGACGTCTACAGCCAGGAATATGTCCGCCGCGCGGACTGAGCCTCACTGAACCTCCCCCTCCGGGGAGGGGGAGCCTACCAACATGGTCGCCCATTCCGGCCTCATTACCGTCATGCAGAAGGCGGCGCGCAAGGCCGCGCCCAAGCTCCGCCGCGACTTCGGTGAGGTCGACGCGCTCCAGGTCTCGCGCAAGGGGCCGGCGGATTTCGTGTCGGCCGCCGATCGCGCCGCCGAGCGCACCATCCTGGAGGAGTTGGCGCACGCGCGCCCCGATTGGGGCATCCTCGCCGAGGAGGGGGGATCGAAGGAGGGCGATCCCGACAAGCCGCGCTGGATCGTCGATCCGCTCGACGGGACCACCAACTTCCTCCACGGCTTGCCCCACTTCGCCATCGCGATCGCGGTGGAGGATCCGCGCGCGGGCGTCACCCACGGCCTCGTCTACCAGCCGCTCACCGACGAGAGCTTCTGGGCGGAGAAGGGCCGGGGCGCCTGGCTGCACGATCGTCGCCTGCGCGTGTCCTCGCGACGCGACGTCGCCGACGCGCTGATCGCGACCGGCATCCCGTTCAAGGGCCATGGCGACCTTGACGAGTGGCAGCGCATCTACCGCACGATCGCGCCCGAGGTGGCGGGCATCCGCCGCTTCGGATCGGCTGCGCTCGACCTCGCCTGGGTGGCGGCAGGGCGCTACGACGGCTTCTGGGAGACGGGGCTGCAACGCTGGGACGCGGCGGCGGGCGAGCTGCTCGTGCGCGAGGCCGGCGGCTTCGTCACCGATTTCCGGGGCGGCGATCAATGCCAAGCACGCGGCCAGTGGCTTGCGGTGAACGACGGCCTTCATTCGCGCCTGCTCAAGATGGTTGCGGCGGCGCTCAAGTAGCGTCATCTGCGAGTCATTCTCACCCGGCCACCGGTTGCTTCGCACCTGCGGCAGGCTTAGATGCCGCTTCGTTCCGCGGGGTGCCGTTTCGGGCGCCGCGCATCGGAGGAAAGCATGGCGTCCGTCGCCTTCGGGTATCTGCCGATCCTGCTGTTCCTGGGGATCGCGCTCGCGCTCTCCAGCATCTTCGTGTTCCTGCCTATGGCGGTTTCCCGCCTCACGGGCAGCCACAAGCCCGATGCCGAGAAGCTCGCGGAGTATGAGTGCGGCTTTCCCGCTTTCGAGGATAGCCGCGCGCAGTTCGACGTGCGCTTCTACCTCGTCGCGATCCTGTTCATCGTCTTCGATCTGGAGGCGGCGTTCCTGTATCCCTGGGCCGTCAGCCTGAAGGAGATCGGCTGGACGGGCTGGGGCGCGATGATGGTCTTCCTGGCCGAGCTGGTGCTGGGCTTCGCCTATGCCTGGAAGAAGGGGGCGTTGGAGTGGGAGTAGAGGTCTTCCGCGACGGGCAGGCGCCGTTCGCGCCCGAGCAGTCGCCGCCCGCGCAGGCGTTCTTCGACGATATGAACGGCGAGGTTCAGGACAAGGGCTTCCTCGTCACCTCGACCGAGGAGTTGTTCCAGTGGGCGCGCACCGGCTCGCTGTGGTGGATGACGTTTGGGCTCGCCTGCTGCGCCGTGGAGATGATCCACGCCAACATGCCCCGCTATGATCTGGAGCGGTTCGGCGTCGCGCCACGCGCATCCCCGCGTCAGTCGGACGTGATGATCGTCGCTGGCACGCTGTGCAACAAGATGGCGCCCGCGCTCCGCAAGGTCTACGATCAGATGTCGGAGCCGAAATACGTCATCTCGATGGGCTCGTGCGCCAATGGCGGCGGCTATTACCACTACAGCTACTCGGTCGTGCGCGGCTGCGATCGCATCGTGCCCGTCGACATCTACGTGCCCGGCTGCCCGCCGACCGCCGAGGCGCTGCTCTACGGCGTGATGCAGCTCCAGCGGAAGATCCGCCGGGTCGGCACGATCGAGCGCTAGGTTCGTCATGGCCGTCTACAACAGCAGCCCGCGCTTCGCGTCGAACGAGGGCGTCATCGACGCTGCCACGGCGGCGCTGGGCGCGCACCTGATCGAGGCGAAGGAGCGGGTTGGCGAGGTCCAGCTCTTCGTCCGGCGCGAGACGCTGGTCGAGAGCTTGCGCGCGCTGCGTGACACGCCGGGCCTCGAATATCAGCAGATGATGGAGATTGCGGGAGTCGACTATCCCGATCGCGATCTTCGTTTCGAGATCGTTTATTGCCTGCTGTCGCTGACCCGGAACCACCGTCTCCACGTCCACGTCCGCACCGACGAGGAGCAGGCGGTGCCGACCGCCACCGTGTTGTGGCCCAACGCCGGCTGGCTGGAACGCGAGGTGTTCGACATGTTCGGCGTCGTGTTCGACGGCAATCCCGACCTGCGCCGCATCCTCACCGACTACGGCTTTCGCGGCCACCCCCTGCGCAAGGACTTCCCGCAGACGGGCTATGTCGAGATGCGCTACTCCGAGGCCGAGAAGCGCGTGGTGTACGAGCCGGTGAAGCTCGCGCAGGATTTCCGCAACTTCGACTTCCTGTCGCCGTGGGAGGGTGCCGCCTACCAGCTTCCCGGCGACGAGAAGGCGCCCCAGGCGCCCGGCGCGATGACGCCGCTCAAGGCCGACGAGGTGAAGCGCTGATGGCTACGCTCCACGAGATCGAGGACAGGCGCGTCGCCGTCGAGGCCGCAGCCGTCACGCGCGACGATCCCACCGTCGGCGACGTCGAGATCAAGAACTACACGCTCAACTTCGGCCCGCAGCATCCCGCCGCGCACGGCGTGCTGCGCATGGTGCTGGAGCTGGACGGCGAGCTCGTCGAGCGCGTCGATCCGCACGTCGGGCTGCTTCATCGCGGCACCGAGAAGCTGATGGAGTCCAGGCCCTGGCTCCAGAACGTGCCCTATTTCGATCGCTTCGATTACTGCTCGCCGTTGTGCATGGAGCATAGCTTCGTGCTGGCGATCGAGAAGCTGATGGGGCTGGAGGTGCCCGAGCGCGCGCTCTACCTCCGCGTGCTGTTCGCGGAGCTGACCCGCATCTCCAACCACCTGCTCAACTTGGGCTCCCACGTCATGGACGTCGGCGCAATGACGCCGAACCTGTGGTTGTTCGAGGCTCGCGAGGATACCTACGGCTTCTTCGAGCGCGCGTCGGGCGCGCGCATGCACATGAACTGGTTCCGCCCGGGCGGCGTCCATCAGGACGTGCCGCTCGCGCTGCTCAACGATATCGGCGATTGGCTGGACACGCGGCTCCACCGTCTGTTCGAGGACTCGATCAGCCTCGTCGCCGACAACCGCATCTTCAAGCAGCGCAACGTCGATATCGGCGCGGTGTCGCGCGACGATGCGATCGCGTGGGGCTTCTCCGGCCCGATGATCCGCGCCGCCGGCGTGCCCTGGGACATTCGCCGCTCCCAGCCCTACGATGTCTATGATCGCATGGAGTTCGACGTGCCGGTGGGCACGCAGGGGGACTGCTATGATCGCTTCATGCTCCGCGTGGAGGAGGTGCGCCAGTCGGCGCGCATCATCAGGCAGTGCCTGGCGCAGATGCCCGAAGGCCCGGTGCTGACCAGCGATCGCAAGGTGGCACCCCCCCGGCGCGGCGAGATGAAGCGCTCCATGGAGGCGCTGATCCACCACTTCAAGCTCTACACCGAGGGCTTCCACGTGCCCGCCGGCGAGGTCTACGTCGCGACCGAAAGCCCCAAGGGTGAGTTCGGCGTCTACGTCGTCGCAGACGGCACCAACAAGCCGTATCGGGTGAAGGTGCGGCCCACCGCCTTCAGCCACCTGCAGGCAATGGACTTCATGATGCGCGGCCACATGCTCGCCGACACCACCGCCGTCCTCTCCGCGATCGACATCGTGTTCGGGGAGTGTGATCGGTGAGCGACAATCTCGAGAGCTTGACGCTGGAAGTGCTGCGCCGGATTGACCGCCGTCTCGATAACATCGAGGGCGACATCCACGACCTGAAAATGCGTGTGACTGCGCTCGATGAGCATACGGCGGGCATGCTCATCAGCCTCTCGGGCATCAATAATCGCATGGATCGCTTCGACGAGCATTTGGCACGTGTCGAGCGCCGTCTCGATCTTTCGGAAGCCCGCTGATGGCCGACACGCCTGCCATCCCCGACGAGACCGAGACCCGCGCACGCTGGGGCTCGTTCGCTTGGAACGACAGCAACGCCGAGGCGGCCCGCGTCATCCTTGCGCGGTATCCCAAGGGGCGCGAGCAGTCGGCTGTGCTGCCGCTGCTCGATCTCGCGCAGCGGCAGGTCGGCGCCGAGACGAACACGCAGGGCTGGCTGCCCGTCCCGGTTATCGAGTTCGTCGCCAAGCAGGTCGCCGTCCCGTACATCCGCGTCTACGAGGTCGTGACCTTCTACACGATGTACAATCTGGCGCCGGTCGGCCGCTATCATGTGCAGGTGTGCGGGACGACGCCGTGCATGCTGCGCGGATCGGACGACGTGCTGCTGGCGTGCAAGAACAAGGGGCTGGTGAAGGGCCGGACGACGCCCGACGGCATGTTCACGCTCGCCGAGGTCGAGTGCCTGGGCGCCTGCGCCAACGCGCCGATGGTCCAGATCAACGACGATAACTACGAAGACCTCGACTATGATCGCACGATCGCGGTGCTCGACGCGCTGGCGAGCGGCGGGGCGCCGAAGCCCGGCCCGCAGATCGACCGCCAGGTGAGCTCCCCCGAGGGCGGGCCGACGACGCTGCGCGAGATGGTCGACGCCAACCACGATTATCGGGGTGAGTGGTGATGCTCGCTGACAAGGATCGCATCTTCACCAACCTGTACGGCTTCCGGTCCTGGGGGCTGGAGGCGGCGCGCGCGCGCGGCGACTGGGACGATACGAAGGCGCTGATGCTGCGCGGGCAGGACGCGATCATCGACGAGGTGAAGGCATCCGGCCTGCGCGGACGCGGCGGCGCCGGCTTTCCGACGGGCACCAAGTGGGGCTTCATGCCCAAGGAGCCCAAGCCCGGCAAACCCAACTTCCTCGTCATCAACGCCGACGAGAGCGAGCCCGGTTCGTGCAAGGATCGCGAGATCATCCGCCACGATCCGCACAAGCTGATCGAGGGCGCGCTGATCGCTGGCTACGCGATGCGCGCGCGGGCCGCCTATATCTACATCCGCGGCGAGTATATCCGCGAGGCCGAGGTGCTCTACAAGGCGCTCGCCGAGGCCTATGATGCCGGGCTGATCGGGCGCAACGCCTGCGGCTCGGGCTATGATTTCGACGTGTTCTGCCATCGCGGCGCGGGCGCCTACATTTGCGGCGAGGAAACCGCGATGCTGGAGAGCCTGGAGGGCAAGAAGGGCCAGCCGCGCCTTAAGCCCCCATTTCCGGCGGGCGCCGGGCTGTATGGCTGCCCCACCACCGTCAACAACGTCGAATCGATCGCGGTCGCGCCCACCATCCTCAGGCGCGGCGCGGCGTGGTTCGGCGGCTTCGGGCGCGAGAACAACAAGGGCACCAAGCTTTTCCAGATTTCGGGTCACGTGAACACGCCCTGCGTGGTCGAGGAGGCGATGAGCATCCCCTTCCGCGAACTGATCGAGCGCCACGCCGGCGGCATTCGGGGCGGCTGGGATAACCTCCTCGCGGTGATCCCCGGTGGCTCGTCGGTGCCGCTGGTGCCGGCGGCCGAGATCATGGACGCGCCGATGGACTTCGACGGCCTGCGTGATCTCAAGTCCGGGCTCGGCACGGCGGCGGTGATCGTCATGGACAAGTCCACCGATGTCGTCCGCGCGATCAGCCGCCTGTCCTACTTCTACAAGCATGAGAGCTGTGGCCAATGCACGCCGTGCCGCGAGGGCACGGGCTGGATGTGGCGCGTGATGGAGCGTCTGCGCGAGGGCCGTGCCGAGGTGGAGGAGATCGACATGCTGGAGGAGGTGACCCGCCAGGTCGAGGGCCACACCATCTGCGCGCTGGGCGACGCGGCGGCGTGGCCGATCCAGGGCCTGATCCGCCACTTCCGCCCCGAGATCGAGCGGCGTATCGCAGACCGCAAGGCGGGCCGCGGCGAGGCGCTGTTAGCGGTAGCGGCGGAGTGAAGAAGGCGGAGCTTGGGGACGCTTCGGCACGGAACGAGAACCTGGGGGCGGTATGGGACGGCGTTTGCATGTGGGTCGGCTGCTCCTCATGATGGCGGTGGCGGCATCGGTTGCGACCGGATCGCGTCTGCGCGCGCAGGAGGAACCCGAAACCGGCACGCGCCTTCACGGGCACACGGGTTCGGTCAACGCCATCTACGGTCAGGCCAACCCAGCGAGCCCTCGCGAAACCGCTCGGCTCATGCAGCAGTTCGCGCGGTGCATCGTCTCCAGCCAGCCGGGAACGACCGAGATGTATCTAGGCGAGCCCTACGATCCGGCCGAAGGTGATGATGGCCATCCCTCGGCGGCATTCGCCAAGTTGCGTAGGACGATGTCCTTTTGCTTGGGAATGGCGGGCGGGGGAGGCGGTATCTTCGCCAGCAAGGCCGAGATTTCAGGTTACCTGTTTCGCGGGATGCTGGCGGAGGCGAAGCTGATGCGGCTGCGCAATCCGTCGCTGCCCGCCGAGACGGAGGTGCAGAAAAGCTACGAATATCCGTGGATCTCCAAGGATCCGCAGCAGCAGGTGGTCGACGAGCTTGGCGCCTGCCTGGCCGCTTGGCGGCCCAACGATGCGATGGCATTGCTGCGAACGCCGCCCGAATCGCCGGAGGAGCGGGCGGCGATGGGCAATCTGATGCCGCTGATGCAGGCGTGCCTGCGCAAGGGCGCGGTTTTGAAGTCATCCCCAGCCGGTCTGCGGTCCGCGATCTCGATCGGCCTCTATCATCGCGCGAACGATGCCGTTCCGGTTTCGAACGCCAGCAAGGCAAACTGACGGCGATGCCCAAGCTCAAGATCGATGGGATCGAGGTCGAGGTGCCGCAGGGCGCCACGGTGCTCCAGGCGTGCGAGGCGGCGGGGAAGGAGATCCCGCGCTTCTGCTATCACGAGCGGCTGTCGATCGCCGGTAATTGCCGCATGTGCCTCGTCGAGGTGAAGCCCGGCCCGCCCAAGCCGCAGGCATCGTGCGCGCTGCCCGCCGCGGAGGGGCAGGAGGTGCGCACCGATAGTGCCATGACCAAGAAGGCGCGCGAGGGGGTGATGGAGTTCCTGCTCATC
Source organism: Sphingomonas sp. (assembly GCF_965200105.1). Taxonomy (GTDB): domain Bacteria; phylum Pseudomonadota; class Alphaproteobacteria; order Sphingomonadales; family Sphingomonadaceae; genus Solisphingomonas. The sequence goes on along the minus strand of NZ_CBDATN010000002.1, from coordinate 268,692 downwards.
AACCACCCGCTCGATTGCCCGATCTGCGATCAGGGCGGCGAGTGCGATCTGCAGGATCAGTCGATGGCCTATGGCAAGGGCCATAGCCGCTACGACGAGAACAAGCGCGCCGTCACCGAGAAGTATATGGGTCCGATCGTCGCGACCCAGATGACGCGCTGCATCCAGTGCACGCGCTGCGTCCGCTTCGCCGAGGAGGTGGCAGGCGTCGAGGAGATCGGAATGATCTACCGCGGCGAGAACTCGCAAATCACCACCTACCTGGAGAAGGCCGCGACCAGCGAGCTGTCCGGCAACGTCGTCGATCTGTGCCCGGTGGGCGCGCTCACCTCCAAGCCCTACGCCTACGAGGCGCGGCCGTGGGAGCTGCGCAAGACGCCGGGCATCGACGTCATGGATGCGGTCGGCACCAACGTCCGCTTCGACAGCCGGGGGCGGCAGGTGCTGCGCTGCCTGCCGCGCCTCAACGAGGCGGTGAACGAGGAATGGGCGTCGGACAAGACGCGCCACGCCATCGACGGCCTCGTTCGCAATCGGCTCGACAAGCCCTATGCGCGGGTGGGCGGCAAGCTGCGGCCGGCGACGTGGGAGGAGGCATTCGCCGCCATCGCGCGGGCGGCGGACGGCCTCTCCGGCACGCAGGTGGCGGGGTTCGCCGGCGATCTCGCCGAAGTGGAGAGCGTCTACGCACTGAAGGCGCTGCTGCGGGGCTATGGCTCAACGCTGCACGAATGCCGGGTGGACGGCGCCGAGTTCGACGTCGCCGCGCCCGCCGATTGGCGCTTCAACCCCGGCATCGCGGCGGTGGCGGACGCGAAGGCGATCCTGCTCGTGGGTGCCAACCCGCGCTGGGACGCGCCCCTCGTCAACACGCGCATCCGCAAGGCCGTGCGACGCGGCGCCAAGGTATGGGCGATCGGGCCGGAGGTGGACCTCACCTATCGTACCGAGTGGCTGGGAGAGGACATCGCCGCGCTCGGCCGGTTGCCCGAGGCGCTCACTCGGGCCGAGGGTGTGGTGGTGATCGCCGGCGCGGGCGCCGCGAGGCTGCCCGGCGGCTACGCGGCGGCGCGCGCTGCGGCGGCGGTGCTGGGCGCGCCGTTCGGGCTGCTGCATACGGCGGCGGGACGTGTCGGCGCGCTGGAGGCGGGGTTCGTCGCCGACGGCGGGCTGGCGGGTGTCGCACGCGCGAACCCGAAGCTGCTGTTCCTGCTCGGCGTGGACGAGGCCGATCTCTCGCCGTTCGCGGGTGCCTTCAAGGTCTATATCGGCACGCACGGCGATGCCGGCGCGCGCGCGGCGGACGTGATCCTTCCTGGCGCGGCCTATCCCGAGAAGCCCGCGACCTGGGTGAACATGGAAGGCCGCGTGCAGCGTTCGGAGCGCGCGGTGTTCCCGGTGGGCGACGCGCGCGAGGACTGGACGATCCTGCGCGCGCTCTCCGCCGTGCTCGGCCGCACGCTGCCGTTCGACAGCCTGCCCGCGCTCCGCGCCGCGATCGCCGCCGATCATCCGACGCTGGCGCACGAAGGCATCGCAGAGGTCGCGCCGCTCGATAGCGGTGGCAAGGCTGGCGCCAGCGGCGCGATCGTCTACCCGATCGACGATTTCTACCTCACCAACCCGATCGCGCGATCCTCGCCGACGATGCGGCGCTGCTCGGCCGAGCTGCTGCACGGCGAGAGTTTCGCGGAGGCCGCAGAATGACCGACGCGATGACTCCTTATCTCGGCTACGGCTTCGCCTGGTTCGTGGCGACGATCGTCGGCTGCCTGCTGATCGCGCTGCCGGTGATGCTCGCGGTGGCCTACGCCATCTATGCCGAGCGCAAGCTGTGGGCGGCGTTCGCGCTACGTAAGGGACCGAACGTGGTCGGTCCGTTCGGGTTGTGGCAGAGCTTCGCGGACGGGCTCAAGGTCTTCCTTCAGGAGACGATTGTCCCCGCCGCCGCCAACCGCGTGCTGTTCTTGGTGGCGCCGATCATCACCTTCACGGTCGCGCTGATCGCCTGGGCGGTGATCCCGTTCGGGCCGGCGATGGTGCTCGCCAACATCAATGTCGGGCTGCTCTACATCCTCGCGGCCTCGTCGCTGGGCGTGTACGGCGTGATCCTGGCGGGCTGGGCGTCCAACTCCAAATACCCCTTCTTCTCCGCGATCCGCGCGGCGGCGCAGATGGTGAGCTACGAGGTCTCCATCGGCTTCGTGCTGGTGTCGGTGGTGCTGTGGGCGGGCACGTTCAACATGCAGGGCATCGTGCTGTCGCAGAAGGGCAACATCTTCGGGCTCTTGTCGGCCAACTTCCTCAACCCGCTGCTCTTCCCGATGTCGATCGTGTTCCTGATCTCGGCGATGGCCGAGACCAGCCGCACGCCGTTCGACCTTACCGAGGCGGAGAGCGAGCTCGTCGCGGGCTACCAGACCGAATATTCGTCGATGGCGTTCGCGCTCTACTGGCTGGGCGAGTATGCCAACGTCATCCTGATGTGCGCGCTGAACGCGGTGCTGTTCATGGGCGGCTGGCTGCCGCCGCTGAACATCCCCATCCTCTACGCGGTGCCGGGCATCATCTGGATGTTCGCGAAGATGGCGATCGTCTTCTTCGTGTTCGCGTGGGTGAAGGCGACGGTGCCGCGCTACCGCTACGACCAGCTGATGCGGCTGGGCTGGAAGATCTTCCTGCCGCTGTCGCTCTTCTGGGTGTTCCTCGTCTCCGGGTGGCTGATGCTGACCCGCTATCACGGAGCCTGATCGATGGGCGTCGCCCACCTCGTCAAGTCGTTCACGCTGTGGGATCTGCTGAAGGGCCACGCGCTGACCCTGAAGTATCTCTTCAAGCCCAAGGCGACGATCAACTACCCGTTCGAGAAGAACCCGCTGAGCCCGCGCTTCCGGGGCGAGCACGCGCTGCGTCGCTATCCCAACGGCGAGGAGCGGTGCATCGCGTGCAAGCTGTGCGAGGCGGTGTGCCCGGCGCAGGCGATCACCATCGAGGCCGAGCCGCGCGACGACGGATCGCGCCGCACCACGCGCTACGACATCGACATGACCAAGTGCATCTACTGCGGCTTCTGCCAGGAGGCCTGCCCGGTGGACGCGATCGTCGAAGGCCCGAACTTCGAGTACGCGACCGAGACGCATGAGGAGCTGCTCTACGACAAGGCCAAGCTGCTCGCCAACGGCGACAGGTGGGAACGCGTGCTCGCGGCCAACCTTGCCGCCGACGCCCCCTATCGTTAAGCGCCGCACCGACCTGCCGTTTCGAGCATTGGGGGCCAGCGTACCGTCGTGATCCAGGCCATCGCCTTCTACCTGTTCTCGGCCGTGGTGATCGCGTCCGCGGGCCTCGTCATCACGTCGCGTAACCCCGTGCATTCGGTGCTGTGGCTGATCCTGGCCTTCTTCAACGGTGCGGGGCTCATGCTGCTGTGCGGCGCCGAGTTCATCGCGATGCTACTGGTGATCGTCTACGTCGGCGCGGTGGCGGTGCTGTTCCTGTTCGTGGTGATGATGCTGGATATCGACTTCGCCGAGCTGCGCGCGGGCTTCGTGCGCTACCTGCCGTTCGGGCTCGCGCTCGCCGTGGTGCTGCTCGCCGAGATCGTGTTCGCGGTGGGCGCCTGGAATGCCGGCGGCGTCGCGATGGCCGCGCGCGCGGCGCCCGCGCCGGCGGCCGACGCCATGCCCAACATCGAGGCGATCGGCGTGCTGCTCTACACCCGCTACCTGTTCATCTTCGAGATCGCGGGGCTGGTGCTGCTGGTTGCGATGATCGGCGCGATCGTGCTGACGCTGCGGCCGCGCGTGGGCGCGCGCCACCAGCGCATCTCGCTCCAGGTGCAGCGCCGGCCGCAGGATGCGGTGCGCAACCTTAACCCGGCGGTGGGCGAGGGGGTTCGCCTGTGATTGGGCTGCAGCATTATCTCACGGTTGCCGCGATCCTGTTCGTGATGGGCGTGCTCGGCATCTTCCTCAACCGCAAGAACGTGATCGTCATCCTGATGGCGATCGAGCTCATCCTGCTGGCGGTGAACCTCAATCTTGTCGCCTTCTCGGCCTACCTCCACGATCTCGTCGGGCAGATCTTCGCGATGTTCGTGCTGACGGTGGCGGCGGGCGAGGCGGCGATCGGCCTCGCGATCCTGGTCATCTACTTCCGTGGCCGAGGCACGATCGCGGTCGACGACGTCAACCGGATGAAGGGCTGAGACGCACCCGTGATCCAGCTCCTCGTCTTCCTGCCGCTCGTCGCCGCAATCGTCGCGGGCTTCGGCAATCGCGCGATCGGCAACACGGCCGCCAAGCTCGTCACCACGGGCGCTCTGTTCGCCTCGTGCGCGCTCGCCTGGCCGATCTTCGCCGGCTTCCTGTCGGGCTCCAGCCATGCCTATGTCGCGCCGGTGCTGACGTGGATCCGCTCGGGCGACCTGCAGGTCGACTGGGCGCTGCGCGTCGACAGCCTGACGGCGGTGATGCTCGTCGTCATCACCAGCGTGTCCGCGCTCGTGCACCTCTATAGCTGGGGGTACATGGCGGAGGATCCGGATCAGCCGCGCTTCTTCGCCTACCTGTCGCTGTTCACCTTCGCGATGCTGATGCTGGTGACGGCGGACAGCCTCGTGCAGATGTTCTTCGGCTGGGAAGGGGTGGGCCTCGCCTCCTACCTGCTGATCGGCTTCTGGTACTACAAGCCCAGCGCCAACAAGGCGGCGATCAAGGCGTTCGTCGTGAACCGGGTGGGCGATTTCGGCTTCTCGCTTGGCATTTTAGGCACCTTTCTCGTCTTCGGCACCGTCTCGATCCCGGCGATCCTCGCCGCGGCGCCGGGCATGGCTGGATCGACGATCGGCTTCCTGGGCGGGCGGGTCGACACCATGACGCTGCTCTGCCTACTGCTGTTCGTCGGCGCGATGGGCAAGTCCGCTCAGATCGGGCTGCACACCTGGTTGCCGGACGCGATGGAAGGCCCGACGCCGGTGTCCGCGCTGATCCACGCCGCCACGATGGTGACGGCCGGTGTGTTCATGGTGTGCCGCCTGTCGCCGATGTTCGTGGTGAGCCCGACCGCGATGACCGTGGTGACGGTGATCGGCGCCGTCACCTGCATCTTCGCGGCCACCGTCGGAACGGTGCAGACCGACATCAAGCGCGTGATCGCCTATTCGACCTGTTCGCAGCTCGGCTACATGTTCTTCGCGGCCGGCGTCGGCGCGTTCGGCGCGGCGATGTTCCACCTGTTCACACACGCCTTCTTCAAGGCGCTGCTGTTCCTGTCCGCCGGATCGGTGATCCACGCGATGCACCACGAGCAGGACATGCGGTTTTACGGCGGGCTCCGTAAGCGCATCCCGATCACCTTCTGGGTGATGGTGGCGGGCACGCTCGCGATCACCGGCGTGGGGCTGGAGGGCGTGTTCGGTTTCGCGGGCTTCTATTCCAAGGATGCGATCATCGCGTCCGCGCTGGCGAGCGGCACGCCGGCAGGCGGCTTCGCCTGGTTCCTGGGCGTGTTCGCGGCGTTGCTGACCAGCTTCTACTCGTGGCGGCTGATCTTCCTGACCTTCTTCGGGCGCCCGCGCTGGGCGGCGTCAGAGCATATCCAGCACGCGGTCCATGACGCGCATGGGCACGGGCACGAACATGCCCATGCGCACGCCGCCGATCATGGCACCGTCACCCGAGGCCACGACGCGGGCGCGCACGGCCATGACGAGCATGGCGAACCCGCCGAGAGCTACGCCGCCAAGGAGGATGCCGGCGAGGAGCCGCGCCCCGACATGCGCGGATTCACCGAGGTCGAGCAGGGCGACGCCGGCTACCATCCGCACGAGAGCCCGTGGACGATGGGCGTGCCGCTGCTCGTGCTCAGCATTGGTGCGGTGTTCGCCGGCTGGGCGTTCGCGCCCGCGTTCCTCGAAGAGCATTTCTGGCAGGGCAGCATCGCCTATTCGGAGCATCTCCACGAGGCGGCGGAGCATATCGGTGGCTGGGCATGGGCGCCGACGATTGTCATGCTGATCGGCCTCGCGATCGCCTGGTTTGCCTATCTGCGCGACACCGGCCTGCCCGGTCGCTTCGCCGGGACGTTCCGCGGGCTCTACACCTTCCTGCTGCGCAAATGGTATTTCGACGAGCTGTACGATTTCCTCTTCGTCCGCCCCGCCTTCGCGCTCGGTCGGCTGTTCTGGCGGGCGGGCGATGTCGGCACGATCGATCGCTTCGGCCCCGACGGGATCGCGCGGCTGGCGGTGTTCGGCAACCGGCTGACGGCGCGGATGCAGTCGGGCTATCTCTACACCTACGCGCTCGTCATGCTGCTCGGCCTTGCCGGCGCCGCCACCTGGGCGTTCGCGCGATGACGCGCGCCGCCGCCGCCGGAACCAAGATCTAGATCATGCAAGCGGGCTTCCCCTTCCTCTCCATCATGCTCGCGGTGCCGCTTCTCGCGGCGCTCGCCTGCCTGTTCGCCCCGGGCGAGGACGCGGCGCGAGCCGACCGCGCGCGCGTGGTGGCGCTCGCCGCCACGCTGATCGACCTCGCGCTCGCGGTGGTGCTGTGGATCGGCTTCGAGCGCGGCGGGCCGCAGTGGCAGTTCACCGAATATGCGCCGATCTTCGGCCGCTTTGCCTACGCGCTCGGCATCGACGGCATCGCGCTGACGCTGATCGCGCTCACCGCGCTGCTCATGCCGATCTGCATCCTCGCTTCGTGGACGTCGATCGCCAAGCGCGTGCCGGAGTATATGGCGGCGTTCCTGCTGATGGAGACGCTGATGGTCGGCGTCTTCGCGGCGCAGGATCTGTTTCTCTTCTACGTCTTCTTCGAGGGCAACCTCATTCCGATGTACCTCATCATCGGTATTTGGGGCGGCGCGCGACGGATCTACGCCAGCTACAAATTCTTCCTCTATACGCTGCTCGGCTCGGTGCTGATGCTGATCGCCATGCTCTACATGGCACGTACCGCCGGAACGACCAGCATTCCGCGCCTGATGGCGGCGGACTTCCCGGCGACCGCGCAGACGTGGCTGTGGCTGGCGTTCTTCGCGTCGTTCGCCGTCAAGATGCCGATGTGGCCGGTGCACACCTGGCTTCCCGACGCGCATGTCGAGGCGCCGACCGCGGGCTCGGTTATCCTCGCCGGCGTGCTGCTCAAGATGGGTGGATATGGTTTTATTCGCTTCTCGCTGCCGATGTTCCCGGCAGCGAGCGCCGAGTTCCTGTGGCTGATCTTCGCTTTGTCCATGATCGCCACCGTCTACACCTCGCTGGTGGCGCTGGTGCAGACGGACATGAAGAAGCTGATCGCCTACTCGTCGGTCGCGCACATGGCGCTCGTCACCTTCGGCCTGTTCGCCTTCGACCGGCAGGGGATCGAGGGCGCGATGATGGTGATGCTGGGCCACGGCCTCGTCTCGGGCGCGCTCTTCCTGTGCGTGGGCGTCGTCTACGATCGGCTGCATACCCGCGAGATCGCGCGCTACGGCGCCGTCGCCAACAACATGCCGGGCTACGCGGCCCTGTTCCTGTTCTTCACCATGGCCTCAATCGGCCTGCCGGGGCTTTCCAACTTCGTGGGCGAGTTCCTGTCGATGATGGGCACTTATCGCGCGTCGTCCTGGGCGGCGTTCGTGGCCGTCACCGGGATCATCACGTCGGCGGCCTACATGCTCTATCTCTACCGCCGCATCGCCTTCGGGCCGCAGCGCAACGCCGACGCCGCCGCGATGCCGGACATGACGATGCGCGAATATATGACGCTGGTGCCGCTCGCCGCCGCGACGATCTGGATGGGCGTGTACCCGGAGAGCTTCCTCGCGCCGATGCGCGGCGACGTCGGCTTCGTGCTGAGCCGGTTGCAGCATGCCGCACCGCCATCCGACGCGCAGCCGACGCGTGGGCACTTGCCCGCGCGGACGGGAGGAGAGTGACGTGGGCGCGATGATCGCTCTTCCCGAGATCGTCCTCGGGGCCGTCGCCATCCTGCTGATGCTGGTCGCCGCTTGGGCAGGCGACCGCGCCTCGCGCGCGATATCGATCGTGTCGGTCGCGGCGCTGGTGGCGGCGGCGGCGTGCCTCTTCTCGAGCGCGGCCGGCCTCGGCTATGGCGGGCTCTACGTCGCGGACAGCTTCTCGGTGTTCGCCAAGCTGCTGATCTATGCCTCCACCGCCGTGATCCTGATGATCGCGCCCGCCTATTTCGAACGCGACGCCCTCGGGAACCCCGGGGCGCCGATGCGCGCCGAGTTCCCGGTGCTGCTGCTGCTTTCGGCGGTGGGCATGGGTACGATGGTCTCGGCGGCGGACCTCCTCACCCTCTATGTCGGGCTCGAACTCCAGAGCCTCGCCGCCTACGTGCTGGCGAGCTTCCTGCGCCGCGATCAGCGTTCGGCGGAAGCGGGCCTCAAATATTTCGTGCTGGGCGCGCTCGCCTCCGGCATCCTGCTCTACGGGGTGTCGCTGCTCTACGGCTTCTCGGGGACGACGAGCTTCGCGGGTATCGCCGCTGCCCTGCGCCACGGGATCGGCATAGGGCTGCTGTTCGGGCTGGTGTTCGTGCTCGCCGGCATCGCGTTCAAGATCGCGGCGGTGCCGTTCCACATGTGGACGCCCGACGTCTACGAGGGCTCGCCGACCCCGGTCACCGCGTTCTTCGCCTCCGCGCCCAAGGTGGCGGCGATGGCGCTGCTGATCCGTGTGGCGGAAGGCGCGATGGGGCCGGCGACGGCGGAGTGGCGGCAGATCGTCGCCTTCTGCGCGCTCGCCTCCACGATTCTCGGCGGCGTGGCGGCGATCGGCCAGACCAACATCAAGCGGTTGCTCGCCTACTCCTCGATCAACAATGTCGGCTTCGCGTTGTTCGGCCTCGTCGCCGGCACCGCGACGGGGGCGGCGGCGACGCTCAGCTACATGGTCGTCTACGTCGTCATGACGCTGGGCTCGCTGCTTTGCGTGCTCCAGATGCGCGACACGGATGGGCGTTCGACCGAGGACATCGCGGCGCTCTCAGGCCTGTCGCGGACCCGGCCCGGCCTTGCCGCCGCGTTCGCGATCTTCATGTTCAGCCTCGCCGGTATCCCGCCGCTGTTCGGCTTCTGGCCCAAGTTCCTGGTGTTCGACGCGCTCGTCGAACAGGGCATGTGGCCGCTCGCCATGATCGGCATCGCGACGTCGGTGATCGGCTGCTTCTACTACCTGAAGATCGTCAAGACGATCTACTTCGACGAACCGGTCGCGGTGTTCGGGGCCACGCGGTCGACTGTAGAGGCGGTGCTGATCGCGATCGCCGCGATCCTGGTATCGCCGCTCGGCTACCTCGCGATCGCGCCGCTCGGGATCGCGAGCCAGGCGGCGGCGGCCTCGCTGTTCTGAGGCGGCTGCTCCACGTCGCGGAGACGGGCTCGACCAACGACGACGTCGCCACGGCAGCGCGGGACGGGGCGGGCGAGGGGCTGTGGCTCCGCGCCGACGTCCAGAACGCGGGGCGGGGGCGGCTGGGACGGCAGTGGATTTCCCGGCTCGGTAATCTTCACGCGAGCACGCTCGTTCGGTTGCGACGCGGCGATCCCCCCGCGCCGTCGCTGGCGTTGGTGTCGGGGGTAGCGATGCACGAGGCGCTTGACCTCTTCTCGCCCGCGCCGCTGACGATCAAGTGGCCCAACGACGTGCTGGCCGGCGAAGCCAAGCTCGCCGGCACGCTGCTCGAACGGCGCGAGGACGCCGTGATCGTCGGCATCGGAGCCAACCTGGCGCACGCACCGGAGCTTGCCGATCGCCCGGCCACGAGCATCGCCGCGCTCGCGGGCGCCGCGCCCGAACCCGCCACCGTCCTCGACGCGCTAGCGGAAGCATTCGAGCGCCGCCTCGGAGAGTGGCGCGGCGCGGGGCTCGACGCCATCATCGTCGAGTGGCGGGACCGCGCGCACCCGATCGGGACGGCGATCACCGCGACACCGCCAGACGGCGTGCCGATCACCGGGCTGTTCGACGGGCTCGACGAGGCGGGCGCGCTCAGGCTGCGCTTGGCGGACGGGCGCGCGCATGTCATCCACGCCGCCGACATCCTCGTCCACCGGAGCTGACATGCTGCTCGCCGTCGACGCCGGCAACACCAACATCGTCTTCGCGCTGGTCGACCAGTCCGGCGAGCGGCCGGCGATCCGCGCGCGCTGGCGCATCGCCACGGATCCGCGCCGCACGGCGGACGAATATGCGGTGTGGCTGCATCAGCTCCTCCAGCTCGAAGGGCTGGATCGGCGCGTCATCGACGCCGTGATCGTCTGCACCGTAGTGCCCCGCGCGCTGCACAATCTGGAGGTGCTGGCGAGCAAATATTTCGGGGTCGCCGCGCTCGTAGCGGGGCAGGCGCCGCTCGGCTGGGGCATCCGCCTCGATGTCGAGGAGCCGGGCAGCGTCGGCGCCGATCGCGCGGTCAACGCCATCGCCGCGCACGCCGCCGTCCCGGGCGACCTGCTGGTGATCGACTTCGGCACCGCCACTACTTTCGACGTCGTCGATTATGATGGCGCCTATAAAGGTGGGGCGATCGCGCCGGGCATCAACCTGTCGCTCGACGCGCTGGTCGCCGCTGCGGCGCGGCTGCCGCGCGTCGCGATCGCCGCGCCCGCCGGCTCCCAGGTGATCGGCCGCACGACTGAAGACCAGATGGCGATAGGCATCTTCTGGGGCTATGTTGCGATGGTTGAAGGCATGACCCAGCGCATCAAGGCGGAGATCGGGCGCCCCGTCTCCGTGGTCGCCACCGGCGGGCTTGCCACGCTGTTCGACCGGCATACATCGGCGTTCGACCGCATCGAGCCCGATCTCACCATCACCGGACTGGCGCTGATGCACCGCCGCCTCATCAAGGATACCGAATGAGCCTGCCCACCGACGCTCTCCTGTACCTGTCGCTCGGCGGATCGGGGGAGATCGGCATGAACGCCAGCCTCTACGGGCTCGACGGAAAATGGCTGATGGTCGATCTCGGCGTCAGCTTCGCCGATCCCGCCTATCCGGGCATCGACGTGGTGCTGCCCGATCTTGCCTTCATTGAGGAGCGGCGCGCCGATCTCGTCGGCCTGGTCGTGACGCACGGGCACGAGGACCATATCGGCGCGATCCCCTATCTTGCGCTGGAGCTCGGCTGTCCGATCTACGCCACCGCGTTCACCGCCGGGCTGATCCGCGCCAAGCTCGACGAGGAGGGGCTGGCGGATCGCGTGCCCGTCCGCATCGTCGGGACGGACGAGGAGCGAGAGCTCGGGCCGTTCCGCATCCGCTGGGTGCCGCTCTCGCACTCGATCCCAGAGGCGAACGCGTTGCTGATCGCCACGCGGCACGGCAACATCTTCCACACCGGGGACTGGAAGCTGGACGAGACGCCGGTGATCGGCGCGCCCGTCGCCGCCGACGCGCTGAAGGCGATCGGCGACGCGGGCGTTCTCGCGCTGCTCGGCGACTCGACCAACGTCTTCAATACCGAGACGGCGGGATCGGAGGCGAGCGTGCGCGCCGACCTCGAGCGTTTCGTCGGCGAGGCGCGGGGCCGCGTGCTCGTCACCACCTTCGCCTCCAACGTCGCGCGGTTGCAGACGCTGGGGCAGGTGGCTATGGCGACCGGGCGACAGCTTTGCATCGCCGGACGTTCGCTCGACCGTATCACGAAGATCGCCAAGTCGGTGGGTTATCTCAAGGACTTCCCGCCGACGATCGACTTCGACGCCGCCAATCGCGTGCCGCCGTCCGAGCTGATGATCGTCGCGACGGGCGGGCAGGGGGAGCCGCGCGCCTCGCTCGCCCGCATCGCGCACGGCAATCACCGCATCCAGCTCTCGGCCGGCGACACGGTGCTGTTCTCCTCCAAGCAGATCCCCGGCAACGAGGAGGCGATCGGCATCGTCCAGAACGCGCTCGCCCGCCGCGACATCCGGATGGTGACGGAGCGGCAGGCGCATATCCACGTCTCCGGGCATCCGGGCCGACCCGATATCGAGCGGCTCTACGGTTGGCTGAAGCCCGAGATCGTCGTTCCGGTCCACGGCGAGCGTCGGCACCTCGCAGAACATGCGCGCTTTGCCGCAACGCTGGGTGTGCCGGCCTCGCTCGTCCAGGTGAACGGCGAGGTGGTACGGCTGGCACCGAACGGCCCCGCCACCATCGGGCACGAGCGTGCCGGACGGCTGGTGCTCGACGGCGACGTCATCCTCGCATCCGACGGCACGACGATCAACGAGCGGCGCAGGCTGTCGATGGACGGGCTCGTTTCGGTGGCGGTGGCGGTGGATCGCGCCGGCAAGGCGCGGGGCCGGCCCGAAATCGGCATACAGGGTCTTCCCGTCGAGGAGGACCGCGCCGACTTCATTGAGGATGCGGCCGAGGCGGCGCTCGACGCGCTCGCCGATGCGCCGAAGGACCGGCAACGTCGCCGCGAGGCGGTGCGGCTGGCGGTGCGCCGCCGCGCCACCGCGTGGACGGGCAAGAAGCCCGTTGTCGATGTGCTGATGATCGAGGTCTAGGCGTCCGCCCGTGCGCTGGTTCTCGATTCTCGCCATCTACCTGCTGTTCTGGTTCCTGTCGCTGTTCGCGATGCTGCCGATCGGCATGCGCACCACCGGCGAGGCGGGCGGCGAGCGCGTGCCGGGGCAGGCGGACAGCGCACCGCACGTCTTCCGCCCCTGGCCGATCGTGTGGCGGACGTCGCTGTGCGCGGGCGTGCTCTTCGGGATCTTCTACTTCAGCTACAAGATGGGCTGGATCGATGTCAGCCTGCCCGCCGACGCGGTGAACCGTCTGCCGGGCTGACGAGAGCGCCTACAGCGTCAGGTGCAGGAACCGGTTGAATCCGCTCGCGACGTAGTTAGAGAAAACGGGGCCGGCGACGAAGGCGCGCTTCAGGTACGTGGCCAGCGCAGGCTCGAACGCGGCGCCGCTGCCGGTCTGTAGGCTCAGCCGGCGTGCGCCTCGCGCTAGGGCCTCGCCGATGATCTGGTCTAGGATCCCGGCGCCCTGTCACGCGAAATCCGGGTGCGTGCACATCGACTTCACCTCCGCCGTGCCCGAGAGTTCGAGTGCGAAGACCGAACCCGGCGGCGAGTTCTCGCGCATCCCGGCAAGGTGGAGCGCCAGCAGCGCGCGCGTCTGCTCGCTCGCGAGATCGTCCTGGCGGATCGTGAAGGGCCTCGCGGGATCGCTCAGGCGCGCAACCTTTCGATCGCCTGCGCGAGCGCCACGTAGAGCTTGCCCATCTCAGACGACAGCAGCACGACCGCCAGCACCGACCCCTCGCGCAAGGCCAGGATCGGGCGCAGCAGCGCTTCGAAATCGTGGACGTAACGGTTGACTTGCGCGCGGAACGCCTCGTCCTCGCCGTAGCGCGCCGCCACCGTCTTCGCCTCGCCAGCATCGAGCAGTCGCACAGCGCGTCGCGTGAAGGCGCCGCGGTCGCCCTTCAGATAGGCCGCCCAGGCGGTGTCGCCGGGATCGGCCGCCAGCAGGCGTGCGACATCGATCGCGGTGGAGTTGAGCACCTCGACGAGTTCGGCGCTCCGCTGCGAGAGGGTGTCGCGGTCGGCGGCGTCTAGCGAGGCGCGTACCTCGACGATCCGCGCCTCCGCCGCCGCGCCGGCGTCGGCGACTCGCGCGAGGTCGCGCTCGATGCGATCGGCGGCGTCGCGGCTCTGCGCGGCGGCGCGCTCGCCCGCCGCTGAGACGCGCACCACTTGCGCCTCGATCGCCTCGCCGACCGCCGTCTCGATCGCGCGGCGACTGTCGGGTACGATCGCGGCCAGCGCGTCGCGGGCCCGTTCGGCCGCCTGCATGCCGGTCTCGCGGACGCGCACGAGCGCCTCGACAAGTTGCGCCGTCGTGCCTTCCGCCAGCTTCGTCGCCTGTGCATCGACCTGCGCGATCGTCGCATCCAGCGCCTCCGCTCCGGCTCGAGCGGCGGTGAGGCGCTCGCCTAGCGCCGCGATCGCGTCGCTCCGGTCGCTGGCGCGGACGATCGCGTCGGCCGCCTGCGCGACGGTGTCGCCTAACCGGCCGACGCCGGGCGTAGTCGCCGCGATCCGCTCGTCGAGCATGTCGAACGCCTGCGGCAACGTGGCGTCGAGGTCGGAGAGGCAGGCGCGTACGCCAGCGTGCAGCGTCTCGGTGCGGTTGATGAGCGTCGTCGCCGCTGTGCCGCCGCCGTTCAGCGCCGCCATCGTCTTCTCCGCATGCGCCCAGAGCTGGCCCAGCCCCTCGCTGAGCCGTTCGGTTCGTGCGCGACCGGTCTCGTCGAGCGCCGCGAAGCGCGTCTCGACGGCGGCGAGCGCGTGACGGATGCGTTCGACTGTGGCTATGCCCGCGCCGTCGCTCTGCGTGAGGAGAGCGCCGAGCGCTTCGATCTCGGCCGCCAAAGCGGAGACGCGGCCGCCGATCACGTCGGCGGCGCGGCTGGCGGCGGTATCCGCTCCGGCCGAGGCGCGCGCGATCATCGCGTCGATCGCCTCGCCCTGCGCGACGATCCCGGCGTGGGTGCGCTCCACCGCCTGCGCCGCGCGCGCGAGTAGACCGTCGATGCCGGCGCCCATGCGGCCCTCGGCCTCGCCGATGCCGCGTGCCGCCGCGTCGCTGGCGCTCGCCACGCGCGAGACCTGCGCCGCCAGCCGGTTGGCGGCGCCGGCATTGGCGTCCTCCGCCTCCTTGGCGCGGGCGGCGAGGCCCGACAGCGCCGCCTGGAAGCCGCTCGCCTGCTCGTGCGCGGCCAGTCCGGTATCGCGAACCTGTTCGGCGAGCGCACGGACCTGCGCCTCCGCCACCGGCAGATCGGCGAGCAGCACGCCCATGTCGACGCGCGCGGTGCCCGCCGCTTCGTCGAGCCCGCGCCCGGTCGCGGCAAGCGCGGCAATCTCGCGGGAGAGGCTACCCGTCGCCTCGCGCAGCCGCGCCGACGTCTCGTCGGCGAGCGCCACCAGCCGGTCCGCCTCCGCCGCCACCGCCTCGCGATCCTCCGCAAGCCGGCGCGAGGCAAGCCCCAGCACCGCGTCGAGTGCCAGAGTTTCCCGCCGCACGACGCGCGCGGCATCGGCGTAGCGACCGGCCTCGCGAGACCCGCTGCGCCGCCAGAGGACCAGCAACGCGGCGAGGAGCGCGAGCGGGGCGCTGGCCAGTGCCATTCCACGCAGCAGCGCCGCCGCGCCGACGCCTTCGCGCACCATGCCGGCGCCGACGATCGCCACCGCCACGATCCACGCGAGCGCGGCGCCAGCCATCAGGCCGAGCACGACGCGCTCGATAATCGCGGAGCGGCTTCCGTCCTCCCGGTCGATCGCGGCCGTTTCCACACCGTCATCGGTCGTCGGCGTGCTCTGCGCCTCGCCAGCAATCGGAGTCGACTCATCGCCGGCCTCGGGCTCCTGGCCCACGCTCCGGCCCGTCCAATACGTCCCCCGCTCCATGGGCTCGGATTGTATCATCGGGAGCGCCGCTGGGAAGGCGCGATGCGACGGGACGCACGTCTCACGCGCCGCTGGCGTCGCGTGTGGACGACGGCTATCGCGGGGCATGGATGGCGAGGGGGCAGGGGGCGTGGCGTGCTCGGCGCGCTGATCGCGGCGGTGCGCGAGGCCGACGACGATGCGGTGCCGATCGCGACGCTGCCGGTCGGCGGGCGCACGCTCGTCGAGCGGCAGGTGCGGCTCGCCGCGACTGCCGGCGCGACCCACATCGTCATCCTGGTCGAGCGGCTGCCGCCGCCGCTTACCGCCGCGATCGACCGGCTGCGCCGTGATGGCATAGAGGTCGATGTCGCCAGGAGCGCACACGACGGCGCCGATCGATTCCACCCAGACGAGCGCGTGCTGATCCTCGCCGACGGTGCGCTGCCGCCCGCCGGCTGCGTGCGCCGGCTCGCCGCCCTGCCGGCACCCGTGCTGCTGACGATCGGTGAGGATGGGCCGGCGGGTACGTTCGAGCGCATCGATTCGGCGACGCGCTGGACCGGCGTGGCACTGGTCGGCGGCGACATGCTCCGTCGCACCGTAGCGCAGCTCGGCGACTGGGACCTGCACTCGACGCTGCTCCGACGCGCCGCAGGCAGCGGGGCACGACGCCTCGACGTCGCGGACGGTGCCGATCTCGCTCCCGCCGAACCGACCGCGCTTGTGCGCAGCCGCGCCGGCGCACGCGCCGCCACTGCCAGCGTGCTCGCTCCCGATCGCCGCGGCGAGGCGTGGCCGATGCGCTTCCTCTACATGCCGGCGGCACGGATCGCGATTGGCGCGTTGCTCGATCGGCCGGTCGAGGGGCCCTGGCTGCGCATCGCCGCGCTCGGCGTGACGCTGGCGGCGTCTCCAATCCTCTGGGCCCACTGGCTGGCGGCGGCGCTCGCGCTGCTCGTCCTGGGCGCGCTGCTGGAGGGGGCGGGTCGGCTGCTCGATGCGATACGGTTGGGCCGGGCTCGGCCGCGCGATCGGCTCGGCCTGCTGCGTGAAGGCGCGATCGCGCTTACCGCGTTGATCTGGGCCGCGCGCAGCTACGACGACGCAGGTGTCGTGCCGCTGGTCCTCGTCGCCTCCACCATCTTAGTGATGGTAGCGGCGCGTCGCGAGACCGGCCTGATGACGCGGCTCGTGGGGCGGGCCGCACCGGCAGGCGTAGCCGATGCGGACGCGCTGGTGCTGCTGTTCGCTGCCGCCGTCGCGCTGGGCTTCACCGCCTCGGCGCCCGCCGCCGTGCTGGTCTACGCGGCGTCCTCTTTCGCGGCGATCCAGCATCGTTTCTCGCGGAAGGTTACGCCGCCCGCCGCCCCGGCGGAAGTTTAGCGGGGCGTTAATCACGATCGGCTAGGAAGCAGGCATGTCCGCTTCGCGCGCATCCCTGGAACCCATGCCTGGCGCAGCCCTGATCGCGGCTGCCGTCGAGGCCGAGATGTCGGCCGCCGCCCGCCACCGCGCCGCCGACGCGGAGATCGGCCTGCGCGCCGCGGGTCGTCTCGACGACGAGGCGCGCGCCCGCGCCTCGCTGATCGCCGATGCGGTGATCGGCGAAGTCTCCACCCTGCTTCGCGCGGCCGAGCCGATGCTCGACGGTGCGGGCGTCGACGAGGTGCCGAGGCGCCTCGCCGAGGCGGGCTTGGTCGCGCGATCGGGTCTTGCGGCCGCAGCGCTCGCGCGGGCCGACGAGCACCGCCTGGCCGCGGCGTTGGCGAGGGCCGCCGTGAGCGACACCGAAGCTGAGGGACCCGATCCCGCCGACCCGAGCCTCGCCGACGAGGCTCACGCAGTGCGCCAAGCGGAGGCTGCCCGGCTCGACCGCGTCGGAGATCCGCTGCTGCCGCTTCACGATCTGGCTGCCGAGGATCGTCACGCGCTGTTCTGGCACGTCGCCGCCTGTCTGGCGGATCTCGGCCTCGCGCGGCTCGGCGACGCGCGTGCCGGGGCCGAGGACGCAATGCATCGTGGAGCGGCAGCTGCCGTCTCGCGCACGCTTGCCGCGATCGATGACAGGGCCGGTATCACCGCCGCGACGCTGCGCCTCGCAAGACGCCTCCTGGAAGACGATGCACTGGACGACGACCACATCGCCGGAGCGCTCGCCGCCGGCCGCGTGTCGCTGCTCGCGGCGATGCTGGCGGTGCGTGCCGGCGTCGCCATCGAGGCCGTACGCGCGACAATCGGCGACGCGGCTCGGCTCGCGGTGCTGCTGCGCGCCTGCGCTTTGTCGCGCGAGATCGCGGCGGCCATGATCCTGACGGTCGCGCTCGTGCGCGCCGACGAGTCGGATCCGGCGCTCGCCGCGGCCGAGCTGATCGAGGCGTTCGAGCGGCTGCCCGAGGATCGCGCGCGAGCCGAGGTCCGGCGGACCCGGCTGGAGCCGCACTATCGCGACGCGTTGGCGGCGCTGGCGGCGCGGCCATGATCGCCTTCGGCGGATCGGTACGCGGGCTCGTCGATGGCGACGGACGCCTTGCCCAGGCCGACGAGGCGCTCGCCGGCCTGCATGAGCGGGCGGGCGGCGAGCCGGGCGGCCCGCTCGCGGTGCCGCAACTCGCGGCGCTGGCGCGGCTGGTGCGTCGGCTCGACATGCCGGTCGCGCGCGCCGTGCTTGCCGGCGATGGTGAGGAGGATGTCGATCTCTGGGTGCGCGCGCGTCCGGAGGAGCAGGGGGTCGCGCTCGTCATCGCCGGCTGGTCGCGCCGGGCTCCCGCGCCTCCGTTGCCCGACGAGAGCCAAGCCGCCGGCTGGGACCGGCTGCGCGCGGAGGCCGACTGGACGTGGGAAGCGGATGTCGCGCTGCGGCTGACCGCCATCTCCCGGGAGGGCAGCGCGGCGCTCGCGATCGGCGCCGCCTCGGGCGACGCACTGACGAGGCTGCTGTCGCTCGATGAGAGCGACGACGGCGGCGTACCGCTGCTCGTCGCGCTCGCCGACGGGCGCGGCTTCGAGGATCAGCGTGTCACTGTCCGCGCCACCGGCACGCGGTTTCGGCTGGCGGCCGCGCCGATCGTCGACGCTTCCGGCCGCGTGCGCGGCTTTCGAGGCGGCGGCTTCGCGCTGGAGGACGAGGCGTCCGCGTCCGACCAGGCGGCCGGACCAGGCTTCGCGCACCGCTTCGACGCGGCGTTGCGTGCTCCGCTCCAGCGCATCGTCGCTTCGGCGGAGGCGATGCGCGAGCAAGCCGACGGGCCGATCCGCGTCGACTATGGCGCCTACGCCGGCGATATCGCCGACGCCGGGCGCCACCTGCTCGGCCTGGTGGGCGACCTCGTCGACCTAGAGACGGTCGAGCGCGAGGTGCCCGACGTGGAGGCCGAGCCGGTGGATATGGCGGATCTCGCGCGGCGCGCGGCCGGCCTGCTCTCGGTGCGCGCCGATGATCGGGCGATCCTGATCGAGCGTCCCGACGAGGACGCCACGCTTCCCGCCACGGGCGATTTTCGCCGCGCGCTCCAGGTGCTCGTCAACCTGATCGGCAACGCGGTGCGTTTCGGCCCCGAGGGCTCGCGCGTCGGCGTCTCGGTCGAGCAGCGTGACGGCGTCGTGGCAGCCATCGTACGCGACCAGGGGCGGGGAATTCCAGCCGGCGACCGCGAGCGCGTCTTCGACAAGTTCGAGCGACTGGGCGCGGCCGAACCCGGCTCCGGACTCGGCCTCTATATCTCGCGCCGGCTCGCCCGCGCGATGGCCGGCGACGTCGTCGTCGAGGACAGCGATGTCGGCGCCCGGCTGGTCTTCACGCTGCCGGACGCCTGATCGCGCGTCTCAGCGCTCCTTGAGGGGCACATAGTCGCGCTGCACTGGCCCGGTGTAGAGCTGGCGCGGGCGGCCGATTTTCTGCGCCGGGTCGGTGATCATCTCGTTCCACTGCGCCACCCAGCCAACGGTGCGGGCGAGCGCGAAGAGCACCGTGAACATCGTCGTCGGGAAGCCGATCGCCGACAGGATCACGCCCGAGTAGAAGTCGACGTTCGGGTAGAGCTTCTTCTCGATGAAGTAATCGTCCTTCAGAGCGATCTGCTCCAGCTCGCGCGCGGTATCGAGCACGGGATCGGAGATGCCGAGCTTGTCGAGCACCTCGGTCGCCGTCTTGGACAGCACCTTCGCACGCGGATCGAAGTTCTTGTAGACGCGATGGCCGAAGCCCATCAGCCGGAACGGATCGTCCTTGTTCTTGGCGCGCGCGATATATTCGGGGATGCGCTCCGGTCGGCCGATCTCGCGCAGCATGTTGAGCGCGGCTTCGTTGGCGCCGCCGTGGGCGGGTCCCCACAGGCAGGCGATGCCGGCGGCGATGCAGGCGAACGGGTTAGCGCCCGACGAGCCGGCGAGGCGGACTGTGGAGGTGGACGCGTTCTGCTCGTGATCGGCGTGGAGGATGAAGATCTTGTCCATCGCCTGTTCGATGATGGGGTCGACTTCATACTCCTCGGCGGGCACCGAGTAGGTCATCTTCAGGAAGTTGCCGGTGTAGCTCAGCTTGTTGTCCGGATAGACGAAGGGCTGCCCCAGCGAGTATTTGTACGCCATCGCGGCCAGCGTCGGGATTTTGGCGATCAGCCGATGGCTGGCGATCTCGCGCTGGCGCGGATCGTCGATGTCGGTCGAATCGTGATAGAAGGCGGAGAGCGCGCCCACCACGCCGCACATGATCGCCATCGGGTGCGCGTCGCGCCGGAAGCCGCGCAGGAAGGCCGCGAGCTGCTCGTGCACCATCGTGTGGCGCGTGATCGTGCTGGTGAAGCTGGCGAACTCCTCCTGCGACGGCAGCTCCCCATAGAGGAGGAGATGCGCCACCTCCATGAAGCTCGACTGCTCGGCGAGCTGATCGATGGGATAGCCGCGGTGGAGCAGGATGCCTTGATCGCCGTCGATATAGGTCAGGCCGGACTGGCAGCTCGCCGTCGAGGTGAAGCCCGGATCGTAGGTGAAGGCGCCGGTGTCGCCATAAAGCTTGCGGATGTCGATCACTTCCGGCCCGACCGTGCCCTGCATCACGCCGTAGCCGAACTCCTTGTCGCCGAGCTTGAGCGTCGCGGTGCCGTCGGCCATTCGTCTTTCCTCCGTAAAGGTCCACGCGGCGCGCCCGGCTGGACGCGCCGAATATCAGTCTACCGCCAGCCGTTCGGCGATCCGCGCGAGGCTCTCGTCGCGGCCGATCAGCAGCAGCACGTCGAAGATGCCCGGCGAGGTCGTCCGGCCGGTGAGCGCCGCGCGGAGCGGCTGCGCCACCTTGCCGAGACCGACGCCGGCCTCCTCGGCGACGCCGCGTACCGCCTCGTCCAGCGCTTCGGCCGTCCACTCGACGCCGGCCAGCGCACGGCTCGCGGCGGCGAGCAGCGTGGCACCGCCGCCCCGTAGAAGGGCCTCGGCGCCGGGCTCGATATCTAGCGGCCGTTCATCGAAAAGAAAGGTCGCAGAGCGCGCCAGCTCACGAGTGTCCCGCGCCCGGACTTTCAGCACCGGCATCGCGCGGGCGAGCAGGCGATGCTCGTCCATCGACAGCGGCCGGCCGAGCAGCCCCGCCAGGATAGGCGTCACGAGCAGCGCCAGCCGCTCATCGTCGGCCTGGCGCATATAGTGGCCGTTGAGGTGCTCCAGCTTTTTGGCATCGAAGCGTGCGGGCGAGCGGCCGATATCGGACAGGTCGAAGATCTCCACCGCGCGCTCACGCGGTACGATGTCCTCGTCGCCATGGCCCCACCCCAATCGGAGCAGGTAATTAGCGAGTGCCTCGGGCAGGATGCCCAGCTCGTCGCGATAAGCGTCGACGCCGAGCGCACCGTGACGCTTGGACAGCTTGGCGCCGTCGGCGCCATGGATCAACGGCACGTGCGCGTAGACGGGCTGCTCCCACCCCATGGCCCGGTAGATGCCGAGCTGGCGGAACGCGTTGTTGAGATGATCGTCGCCCCGGATGACGTGGGTGACGCCCATGTCCTGATCGTCGACGACGACCGCCAGCATGTAGGTGGGCGTGCCATCCGATCGCAGCAGCACCATGTCGTCGAGTTCCGAGTTGCGGACGGTGACGCGACCCTGCACGACGTCGTCGACCGTGGTCTCGCCCTCGGTGTCGGCCTTGAGACGGATCACGAACGGCGCGCCGTCCGGCGCCTCTCGCGGATCGCGCTCGCGCCACCGGCCGTCATAGCGCAGCGGCAGCTTGGCGGCGCGCTGGGCCTCGCGCATCGCGGTCAGCTCCTCGGCGGTGGCAAAGCACTTGTAGGCGCGGCCCTGTTCGAGCAGCCGAAAGGCTACCTCAGCGTGGCGTGAGGCGCGGGCGAACTGGTAGACTTCGTCGCCGTCCCAATCGAGCCCCAGCCAGCGCATGCCGTCGAGGATTGCGGCGATCGCCGGCTCGGTGGAGCGCGCGCGGTCTGTATCCTCGATGCGGAGCAGGAACTTGCCGCCCGTCCTCCGCGCGAACAGCCAGTTGAACAGCGCGGTGCGCGCGCCTCCGATATGCAGGAAGCCGGTGGGCGACGGCGCGAAGCGGGTGACGACCGCGCAGCCCGGTGTCGCTGAGCGCGTGGGACCGGGATCGACGCTGCTTGCGCCCACGCGCGCTTCCTTCAAAGACTGGCCGCGATGGGCGATATCGTGAGGCCGCCTAGCATAGCGTTGGGGGCGCGCCAAACGCGGCGACCGCCCGCCGCACGCATGCCGATCCGCGCCGCCATCGAGACCTGGCTGGAGGCGGAGCGGGAGCAGCTTCCACTCTGGTTGCCAGTGGGGCTGGCGGGCGGCGTCCTGGTATGGTTCCTGCTGCCGGGGCCGCCGGGTTGGATCGCCTTCCTGTGCGCGTCGTCGGCGGCGGCGCTCGGTGGGATGGCGTTCGGTGGACGCGGGCGCGCGCTTCGCGCAGTGGTCTGGTTCGGAGCCTGCCTGGCGCTTGGTTGCGCGCTGACCTGGTGGCGGGCGGAGCGACCGGCCGGGCCGCGCCTCGACCGTCCAACGGTGGTCCGCTTCGCGGGTGAGATCGACCGCGTCGAGCCGCTGCCGGCGCGCGCTGCAGTGCGGCTGACGCTACGCCCGGCCGAGGCTGGACTGCCCCGCCGCGTCCGCGTCACCGTGCCGCAGGAGGACGCCCCCGAGGGCCTCGTGCCCGGCGCCTCGGTGGCGATCCGTGCACGGCTGATGCCGCCGCCCTCGGCTGCGGTGCCGGGCGCCTATGACTATGCCGCCGTCGCCTGGTTCCGGGGGATCGGCGCCGCCGGCAAGGCGCTTGAGCCCGTCCGCGTGATCCGCCCGGCGACGCGCGGCGGCCCGGCGAGGTGGCTGGCGGACGCCCGCGTGCGCCTGTCGCGGCACATCCTCGCGTCGCTGCCGGGGCCGCCCGGCGGCGTCGCGGTCGCGCTCGCCACGGGCGACATGGGCGGCGTACCGTTCGACGATAACGACGCGTTCCGACGCTCCGGCCTCGCGCACCTGTTGTCGGTGAGCGGACTGCACCTGACGGCGGCGGTGGGCGCGGCGATGCTGCTGTCGCTGCGCCTGCTCGCGCTCAGCCGGCGCGTCGCGATCCGGCTGCCGGTGCCGCTGATCGCTGCCGCGACCGCCGCCCTCGTCGGCATCGCCTACACGCTGATGACGGGGGCCGAGGTGCCGACCGTGCGCTCGCTCGTCGCCGCACTGATCGTGCTCGCGGGAACGGCGCTCTCGCGCGAGGCGCTGACGTTGCGACTCGTCGCGACCGGCGCACTGTTCTGCCTGCTGGTCTGGCCCGAGCAGGCGGCGGGACCGAGCTTCCAGCTGAGCTTCGCGGCCATCCTCGCTATCGTCGCCTTCCACGATCTCGACGGAACGCGAAGATGGTTGAGCGCGCGCGAGGAGAGCGGGGCGCGGCGGTGGGCGCGCGCGCTTGCCGGCCTGCTCGCCACCGGTCTGGTCGTCGAACTGGCGCTCATGCCGATCGCGTTGTTCCACTTCCACCGTGCCGGCTTCTACGGCGCGGCAGCCAATATCATCGCGATCCCGCTGACCACCTTCGTCATCATGCCCACGGAGGCGGCGGCGCTTCTCGCCGACTTGGCCGGGCTCGGCGCGCCGCTTTGGTGGATCGCCGGCTTGGCCATCCGCCTACTGCTGGGGCTGGCACATCACGTCTCCGCGCTGCCCGGCGCGAGCGCTCTGGTGCCGACGCTCTCCCGCGCCGGGTTCGCCGCGATTGTCTCGGGCGGGCTGTGGCTCGCGCTATGGCGGACGCGGGTACGGCTGCTCGGCTGGGCTCCGATCGTGGCAGGCCTCGCGACCATGCTGGCCAACAGTCCGCCCGATATCGTCGTCACGGGTGACGGGCGGCACGTCGCGGTCCGCACGCGCGACGGCGGCGTCGCGTTGCTGCGCGAGCGCACCGGCGAATACCTACGTTCGGCGCTGTCGGAGGTGGAGGGCGGCGAAGGCGACGCCGCTCTCGCGATCGACGACCTGCCGGGCGCCCGGTGCGGACCTGACCTGTGCGCCGTGACGATAGGAGGCGGTAAGCGGACGTGGCGCCTGCTCGCCACCCGAAGCCACTACCCGGTCGATCGTGAGGCCTTCGCGCCGGCGTGCGCACGCGCCGACATCGTCGTTAGCGACCGCCGGCTGCCCGGCTGGTGCGCACCGCGCTGGCTCAAGGCGGATGCGACGCTGCTGGCGAGAACGGGCGGCCTCGCCATTCGTCTGGTGCCACCCTCGATCGTGACGGTCGCGGAAGGCCAGAGCGGCAAACCCTGGGCGCGCACACCTCCGACACCCGAACAGCGCGACGTCGTCCGCCGCTAACCGCCCGACGTCAGTAGCGGCGGAGGAGCCCCGCGAGCTTGCCCTGCACCCGCACCTGGTTCGGCGTGTAACGTTGCGCTTCATAAGCGCGATTGGCGGGATCGAGCCGCACCATGCGGCCCTCGCGCCGGAAATATTTGAGCGTCGCCTCGCTGTCGTCGATCAGCGCCACGACGATTTCGCCGTCGCGCGCGCTGTCGGTACGGCGCACGAGCACGTAATCGCCATCGAGGATACCCGCCTCAATCATCGAGTCGCCCGCCACCTCCAGCGCATAATGCTCGCCCGGACCGAGCAGGGCCGCGGGCACCGGAAGCGTCGCCTGACCTTCAAGCGCCTCGATCGGGACACCGGCCGCGATGCGACCGTGAAGTGGAAGCTCGACCACCGCATCGTTGGCGGGAACGGGCAGGGGCTTGGCGGCGGCCGCGCCAAGCGCCGGTATTGAGCGCTCGGGCATCCGCACGACCTCCAGCGCGCGCGCGCGGTTGGGCAGCCTCCGGATGAAGCTCCGCTCTTCCAGAGCACGGATGAGCCGATGAACGCCGGACTTGGACTTCAGCTCCAGCGCGTCCTTCATCTCCTCGAAAGAGGGCGAGACGCCGCTCTTCTCGAGCCGGTCGTGAATGAAGAGCAGGAGATCATGTTGCTTGCGCGTGAGCATAGCCGTTCCTCGCCTCTGGAACACAGGGCGAACGTGTAGGCAACGCAAGATGGCTTGTCAACGCCGAGGATCAGACGAGAGCGAGCAGTTCCGCCGAGTCGCCGAACGCTGCCGGCGCGGCTTGGGGCGGCCGGACGATCAGCCCGTCGGCCGCGGCCAGCGCAACGAGCGCGGCGGAGTCCTGACCGTCGGGCGCGTAGGCGTAGCCGTCCTCTACGCGCGCGCGCAGATAGTCGGCGCGCGCGCCGGTCGCTGGAAGCGGCAGGCCGAGCCTCACCCTGCGCGATTGCGGCAGCGGATCGGCCGCGCCCGTCATGGCGGCGATCAGCGGCAGCAGGAAGAGCGTCGCGGTGACGTAGGCGGAGACGGGGTTTCCGGGGAGCCCGACGACGATCGCGTCGCCCAGCCGGCCCGCCATCAGCGGCTTGCCCGGGCGCATCGCCACCCTCCAGAAGTCGATCGTGGCGCCCGCGTCGACGAGCGCCGGTCGTACGAGGTCATGGTCGCCGACCGAGACGCCCCCGGTGGTGACGACGATTTCCGCCGTCGCCGCGGCCTCGGCCAACCCGTGCGCGATCGTCGGCAGGTCGTCGCGCAGGATGCCGTGATCCGCGACTTCGGCGCGATCGCCGATCAGCGCCGCGAGCATCGGCGAGTTGGAGGCGGGGAGCTTGCCCTCCGCCAGCGCGATCGCCGGCGCGGCAAGCTCGTCGCCGGTCGCGACCAGCGCGACGCGCGGCCGTCGTCCGACCGGGAGCGTGCCGTGTCCGCCGATCGCGGCGAGCGCGACGTGCCGCGCGTCGATCCGGGTGCCCGCGCGGATCAGCACCGCGTCGCGCGAAAAGTCGGCGGCGCGCGGGCGAACATTGCCGCCGAGCCGGGGCGGACCCTCGCCCGCCATCACCAGTCGCTCGCCCTCACGCGCGGCCTCCTCCTGGATAAGCACGCTGTCGGCGCCGGCCGGCACGGGCGCCCCGGTGAAGATACGCACTGCCTCGCGGGGGCCGAGCGCGTGGTCGAGCCCTCCGCCCGCCTTGCTTTCGCCGACGACGGTCCACGGCCCCGGCCGCTCGGCGAAGCGGATCGCGTAGCCGTCCATCGCGGACAGGTCTGCGGCGGGCTGATCGCGGAGCGCGTGCATGTCCTCGCTCGCGTAGCGACCCGCCGCCGCGACCAGCGGTACGCGCTCCGCAGACAGTCGCGTCACGAGCGCGAGCAGCCGCGCCTGCGCCTCGGCGACGGGCAGCAGGCTCACGGCGCCCGCCGCCAGTCGCCCGAGCGGCCGCCCGACTTGGCGAGGAGGCGCACGGCCTCAATGGTCATGCCGCGATCGGCCGCCTTGACCATGTCGTAGACGGTGAGCAGCGCCACCGACACCGCCGTCATCGCCTCCATCTCGACGCCGGTGCCGTGCGTCGTGCGGACGGTCGCGACGGCGCGGACGCCGTCCTCCTCCACCGAAAGCTCAAGCGTGACGCCGGCAATCGGCAGCGGGTGGCAGAGCGGGATGAGTTCGGCGGTGCGCTTGGCCGCCATGATGCCGGCCACGCGCGCGACGGCGAGCACGTCACCCTTGGCTGCCGCGCCCTCCCGCACCAGAGCGGCGGCGTGCGGGGACATGGCGATGCGCCCCTCGGCTATCGCCGCGCGGACGGTGGCGGGTTTGGCCGAGACGTCGACCATCCGTGCCGCGCCGGCTTCGTCGAGGTGGGTGAGGCCGCTCACCCGATCAATGCGCGCGTCGCGGCGGCGACATCGTCGGCGCGCATCAGCGTCTCGCCGATCAGGAAGCGGCGAACGCCCGCCTCCGCAAGCCGATCGAGATCGGCGCGGGCGGCGAGGCCGCTCTCGGCGACCAGCGCGACGTCGGTCGGGACACGGCCCGC
Organism: Sphingomonas sp.; assembly: GCF_965200105.1. GTDB lineage: Bacteria > Pseudomonadota > Alphaproteobacteria > Sphingomonadales > Sphingomonadaceae > Solisphingomonas. The sequence continues at coordinate 241,896 of NZ_CBDATN010000002.1, read as the reverse complement.
CAATCGCTCGGTGCGGCCGAGATCGACCGAGAAGTCGCGCAGATCGCGATTGTTGACGCCGATCAGCCGGCTGCGGAGCCCGAGCGCGCGCTCCAGCTCCGCCTCGTCGTGGACCTCGACGAGCACGTCCATGCCGTACGCGAGCGCCGCCGCCTCGATCTCCGCCAGCGCGCCGTCGTCCAGCGCGGCGACGATGAGCAGGATGGCGTCCGCCCCCATCGCGCGCGCCTCCGCCACCTGCCAGGCATCGACCATGAAATCCTTGCGGATCACGGGCAGCGAGCAGGCATCTCGTGCGGCGATCAGGTCCGCGGGATCGCCCTGGAAGAAGGGTGCGTCGGTCAGCACGGACAGACAGGCCGCGCCACCGGCTTCGTAGGCGCGAGCGTGCGCGGGCGGATCGAAGTCCGGCCGGATCAGCCCCTTGGAGGGGCTGGCTCGCTTGACCTCGGCGATGAGCGCGTGGCCGGTCGCGGTCTTTCGCGCGAGCGCGGCCGCGAAGCCCCGCACCGGCCCCGCCGCCCGAGCCGTGGCCTCGACCTCCACGAGCGGTGTCGCACGGCGGCGGCGCGCCACCTCGTCGCGCGTCGTCGCGAGGATCCGACCGAGGACAGTCACCTCAGAAGGCGATCCAGGCGGCGAGCAGCGCGCGGGCCGCACCGTCCTCGATCGCCCGCGCCGCGCGGTCCGCGCCGTCAATCCAATCGGTCGCCTCGTCCGCCACGATCAGCGCCGCCGCCGCGTTGAGCAGCACCGCGTCGCGATAGGCGCCGCGCTCCCCCGCGAGCAGCGCCGCGAGCGCGGCGGCGTTGAAGCCGGCGTCGCCCCCGCGGATGGCGGCGAGCGGGTGAGGGGAGAGGCCGGCGTCGGCGGGCTCGACATGCTCCTCGCGCCAGGAGCCGGTGACGCCGCACCTACCGAGCCGGATCACGCGGCTGCCGCCTGCGATCGACATCTCGTCGAGCCCCTCGTCGCCGGCGACAATCATCGCGCTCTCGCTGCCGAGCAGGCGCAGCGCGTCCGCGACCGTGCCGAGATAGTCCGTGCGCGCGACGCCCATGAGCTGCCGCGTCACCCGCGCCGGATTGCAGAGCGGGCCGACAATGTTGAAGATCGTGCGCCGCCCGATCGCCTTGCGCACGGCGGCGAGCCGGCCGAGCGCGGGATGGAAGGTCTGCGCGAAGAGGAAGCCGATGCCAAGCGCGGCGAGGCTGTCGGGCGCGGCGGCGGCGGCGCGATCGAGATCGAGGCCGAGCGCCTCCAGCGTGTCGGCGGCGCCCGCCCTCGACGAGGCGGCGCGATTGCCATGCTTGGCGACGGGCACACCGCAAGCAGCGACGACGATCGCCACCGCGGTGGAGATGTTGAGGCTGTGCGCGCCGTCCCCGCCCGTCCCGCAGACGTCGATCGCGCCCGCCGGCGCCTGGAGCGCGATCATGCGGGCGCGCAGGGCACGGGCGGCGGCCGCGATCTCGATGGAGGTCTCGTCGCGAAGGGCGAGTTCCGTCAGGAACTCCGCGACGACTTTGTCGGGCACGTGACCATCGAGGATGTCGCCGAACGCCGCCTCCGCGCTCTCCAGCGACAGCGGCGTCACGGGATCAGGGAGCAGCGCGAGCGTCGTCACGACGCTACCGCCGCTTCGATTGCGACGGTCACCGGCGGCACGCCCGCCATCCGCAGGAAATTGGCCAGCAGCGCGTGCCCATGCTCGGTGGCGATGCTCTCGGGATGATATTGGATGCCGTGGATCGGCAGCGTCGCGTGGCGCAGGCCCATGATGGCGCCGTCCGGCGCGCGTGCCGTGACGATCAGCTCTTTGGGCAACTCCTCCTCGGCGACGACGAGCGAGTGGTAGCGCGTCGCGATGTAAGGGGAGGGCAGGCCGGCGAACAGGCCCGTGCCGTCATGCTCGATCGGCGAGGTCTTGCCGTGCATCGGCGCGTCCGCGCGCACCACGCGGCCGCCGAACGCCTGCCCGATCGCCTGATGGCCAAGACACACACCGAGCAGCGGCTTGGCGGAAGCCGCGCAGGCGCGCACGAGGTCCAGGCTGATCCCCGCCTGATCCGGGCCACAGGGACCGGGCGAGATCAGGAAGCCCTCGGCGCCGCTTGCCAACGCGGCGTCCACTGTCAAAGCATCGTTACGCACGACTTCCACGGCGACACCCAGCTCCTGGAGATAGTGGACGAGGTTCCAGGTGAAGCTGTCGTAATTGTCGACGACGAGGATCATGCCTGCGACTTAGCGTTGGGTGAGGGTAGCGCAAGACCGCGCGCCTCAGCCAACGCCGCGCGGTCGCACGCCTGTCGACGTCTCTCAGATCAGGCGAGCGTATCGGGATCGGGTTGCGTCGGTTGCGCGGGCGGCTCGCTGGGCTCGGCCGGCGGATCCGCCGGCGTCACGATTGGCGGATCGATCGGTGCTGCCGCCGGATCATCGATGGGAAGCTGGGTGGGATCAGTGGACATCGCCTTCTCCTCTGCGGGAGTAAACGCGAACCGAGGCGGCTGGCTCCGATACTGAAGCGAAAGGCGAGATCGCCAGAATGCCAAACGCCCGGGCCGTGTCGACCCGGGCGTCCGCGTGACGATCGCTCGCCAGCCCCCAACTTGTCGGCGCCGTCTCCGTCGCGCGACCCGATCCCCCCGGACCCGAACCTGCGCGAGAGCGTCGCCCTCCCCGAACCGCGGCCTGTGAACCATCGTTCGTGACGCTTGTGTAAGCTCCGCGTCGTCGGCCTGTCATCGCTTTTAGTGACGCAGATTAGCGAAACCCGCGCTTTGTGTCGGAACGGCAACACATCGACGTGCCTCGCGCGCGATTGCCTCGCACGCCGCGCCCCGCCATAGCGGGCCACCTCCCGCAAGCCTCCCGAAAGCCGCCATGCGCCTCACCCGCACGCTCCTGCCCGTCATGAAGGAGAGCCCCGCCGACGCGCAGATCATCAGCCATAAGCTGATGCTGCGCGCGGGCCTCGTCCGCCAGACCGCGGCCGGGATCTACGCTTGGCTGCCGCTGGGCTTGCGCGTGCTGCGCAACATCGAGCGCATCGTCCGCGAGGAGCAGGACCGCGCGGGCGCCATCGAACTGCTGATGCCGACGCTCCAGTCCGCCGATCTGTGGCGCGAATCGGGCCGCTACGACGCCTACGGGCCCGAGATGCTGCGGATCAGGGATCGGCATGAGCGCGAGATGCTCTTCGGGCCCACCAACGAGGAGATGGTTACGGCGATCTTCCGCGACGCGGCGCGATCGTACCGCGATCTGCCCCGTATCCTCTATCACATCCAGTGGAAGTTCCGCGACGAGGTGCGCCCCCGCTTCGGCGTCATGCGCGGCCGCGAGTTCCTGATGAAGGACGCCTACAGCTTCGACATGGACGAGGCCGGCGCGCGGCACAGCTACAATCGCATGTTCGTCGCCTATCTCAACACCTTCGCTCGGATGGGCCTGCGGGCGATCCCGATGCAGGCGGACACCGGCCCGATCGGCGGCGATCTCAGCCACGAGTTCATCGTGCTCGCCGAAACCGGCGAGAGCGAGGTCTTCTACCACGCCAACTGGGAACGACCGGCGGCGCTCCGCCACGTCGATTTCGACGACGTCGCTGGACTTCGGTCGATCGTCTCGGGCTATACCGCCGACTACGCCGCGACCGACGAGAAGCGTGATGCCGCCCGCGAGGCAGGGGCCGGCGACGCGCTGCGCCAGTCACGTGGCGTCGAGGTCGGCCACATCTTCTATTTCGGCACCAAATACTCTTCCGCGATGGGCCTCAAGGTGCAGGCGAAGGACGGGTCCGAGGTCGTGCCGCAGATGGGCAGCTATGGCATCGGCGTGTCGCGGCTGGTCGGCGCGATCATCGAGGCGAGCCATGACGATGCCGGCATCGTCTGGCCTGATGCGGTGGCACCCTACGCCGTCGGACTCGTCAACATGCGCGCCGACGACGCGGCCTGCGCGACGGCGGCCGACGACCTCTACGCACGCCTCCGCACCGCGGGCGTCGAGACGCTCTACGACGATCGCGACGAGCGCGGCGGCGCCAAGTTCGCCACCATGGACCTGATCGGATTGCCCTGGCAAATGGTGGTCGGACCCAAGGGGTTGGCGAAGGGTGTCGTCGAACTGAAGCGGCGCGCAACCGGCGAACGGCACGAACTCGCGGTCGACGATGCGGTCGCGAGGATCGCCCAGGCGTGATCCTCTCCCCGACCGAGCGGATGATCGCCAGGCGCTACCTGTTGCCGGGACGGGGCGAGGCGTTCATCTTCCTCGTCGCCTCGATCAGCCTGGTGGCGGTCGCGCTCGGCGTCGCCGCGCTCATCATCGTGATGTCGGTGATGAACGGCTTCCGTACCGAGCTGTTCGACAAGATCGTCGGGCTGAACGGCCATGCCGTGATCCAGGGCTATGCCGGGCGCGGCCTGCCCGACTGGCGGCGGCTGGTCGACGAGGCGCGGCGCACGCCCGGCGTCACCTCGGCCGTGCCGCTGATCGAGCAGCCGCTGGTCGCCACCGTCGAGGGCCGGGCCGAGCCGATCCTGCTGCGCGGGATGCGCGATCCCGATCTGCGCGCCGCCGTGGGCAGGCTCGTCAAGCAGGGCAGCCTGGCCAGCGTCACGCCCGGCTCCAACACCGTCGCGATCGGCGCACGGCTCGCGGAATCGCTGGGCGTGACCGTGGGAGACAGCATCAGCGTGCTCAATCCCGCCGGGCAGGCGACGCCCTTCGGCACCGTGCCGCGCATCGTCAGCTATCAGGTCGGCGCGATCTTCGAGGTCGGCGTCTACGACTTCGACAAGGCCTATGTCGTCATGCCGCTCGCCGACGCGCAGCAGTTGCTGTTGATGGGCGACGATGTCGGCATGATCGAGATCAAGACCGCCAACGCCGACAAGGTTGCGTCGATCCTGGCGCCGCTCGCGCCCGAGGTGCTCGGCGCGGGAGTGCTCGTCGACTGGCGGCAGATGAACGCCTCGCTGTTTCAGGCGCTGGCGGTGGAGCGCGTGACGATGTTCGTCGTGCTCTCGATCATCATCCTGGTCGCGGTCTTCAATATCCTGTCATCGCTCATCATGCTGGTGCGCGCCAAGACGCGCGACATCGCGATCCTCCGCACCATGGGCGCAAGCCGCGCGGCGCTGACCCGCATCTTCATGACGGTGGGCGTCACGATCGGCGTCCTCGGCATCCTCGCCGGCATCGCGCTGGCGGCGGTGTTCCTGTTCTTCCGCCAGGACGTGGTCGACGTCGTCCAGAAGATCACCGGGGAGGATCTGTGGGATCCGTCGATCCGCGTACTCACGACGCTGCCGTCCAAGACCGACCCGGTGGAGGTGACGGCGATCGTCGGCATGACCTTGCTGTTCGCCTTCCTCGCGACGCTCTACCCCGCGCTCAAGGCCGCGAGCACCGATCCGGTGCAGGTGCTGCGCTATGAGTGACGTGCTCGCCGTCGCGGGGCTGACGCGATCCTATCGGCAGGCAAGCGTCGTCATCGACGTGCTGCGCGGAGTCGATCTCGCGGTCGCGCCGGGCGAGATCGTGGCGCTGCTCGGTGCGAGCGGCTCGGGCAAGTCGACGATGCTTCAGGCGATCGGATTGCTCGAAGGGGGATTTGACGGCTCCATCCGCATCGCCGGCGAGGAGGCGGCGCGGCTCGACAATGCGGGGCGGACGCGCGTGCGGCGGGATCGGCTGGGCTTCGTCTACCAGTTCCACCACCTGCTGCCCGATTTCACCGCGCAGGAGAACGTCGTCCTCCCGCAGATGATCGCCGGCGCCGCGACGGCACCCGCGCACGCCCGCGCTCGCGCGCTGCTGGAGGCGCTGGGGCTGGGCCATCGTCTGGATCACCGCCCGAGCCGGCTTTCCGGCGGCGAGCAGCAGCGCGTCGCCGTCGCCCGCGCGCTCGCCAATCGGCCGGCGCTGGTGCTCGCCGACGAGCCGACCGGCAATTTGGACGAAGCGACCGCCGACGTGGTGCTGGCCGAGTTCCTGCGGCTGGTGCGCGGCGAAGGCTCGTCCGCGCTGGTCGCCACCCACAACGAGCGGCTGGCCGCTAAGATGGACCGCGTCGTGCGGCTGAAGGAAGGGCGGCTGGCCTAGCGATGCGGGCGTCAGGTGTCCGCGCCGTCTCGCTCTCCCTTGGTGGCGCGAAGCGGCCGGGGCGGGTTCGCGCCGGCCGGCCAGCCCTCGCGCTGCCACGTGCGATCGCCGTCCACCTCCTCGGTCTGGTCGTGGAGGAGGATGGTGCGGGTGGGGAAGGGCATGTCGATGCCGACATCCCTGGCGGCCTTGTAGAGCGCCAGGATCACGGCCGCGCGCGTCTTCACCTGCTCGGGTCGCAGCGACTCGGCCCACCAGCGAACCCGTATGGTGACACCACTCTCGTCGATGCTCCACGGCAGCGCCTTCACCGGCGGGCCCGCGATTACGCCGGAGACCGCGAATACCGCTTCCGGAACAGGTTCGCGGCAGCCTCGTAGTCGTCGCCGTAGACGATCTGCATGTCAATCTGCTCGCGCCGGTGCGGGAAGGCGGTGTGGACGATCACGGGCGAGGTGTAGAGATCGGAGTTCGGGATCACGACCCGGTGACCGTCACAGGTCTACAGAAGCGTCGCGCGGCTCTCGATATCGTCGATCGCCTTCGTAATTTTCACGACGATCTGGTCGCCGCGCTTGTAGGCCGCTGGATCAGCAGCAGCAGGCCGGCGACCAGGTTCCGCAGGATGTCCTTGAAGGCGAAGCCGATCGCGACCGAGCCGATGCCAAGCGTGCCGAGCACGTCCACCGGCTTGACAGAGAGGAAGACGGTCGCCGCCGCCATCAGCACCGCGAACACCAGCACGGCCCCGGAGCCGAGCCATCCGAGCACGTTACCGAGATCGATGCGATGCTCGCGATGGAAGGTCACCCTGATCGCGCGCCGCACGAGGGCTGCAAAAGAGAGCAGGAGGAGGTCGAACGCCGCCGCGAAATTAGGAGGCGCGAGGAAGAAACCGTTGGCGAAGGAAACGAGCTTCGCCCAGATCAGTACCAGCAGATCACGCATCGGAAGGCAACGAGAGCACCGGCGCACCGGTTTCCGCCCGCCGCGAGCGAGGCTCGGTCAGCCGGCCGGTACGACGCGGCCGACGAGAATGCGACCAGCGCGGGCGCGCTACGCCTTCTCCCTCGGCTTCCTCGCCTTTCCCTTGCCGCCGGTGCGCGGCGCCGCGGCCGTGATCTCGAAGGCGAGCTCGTCATCCTTCAGTTTCACGCGTACCTCGCCGCCGTTGACGAGCTTGCCGAACAGCAACTCCTCGGCGAGCGGCTGCTTGATCTTCTCCTGAATGAGCCGGCTCATCGGCCGCGCGCCGTAGAGCTTGTCGTAGCCCTTGGCGGTCAGCCAGTCGCGCGCGTCGTCCTCCAGCGCGATGTGGACGCCCCGGTCGGCGAGCTGAAGCTCGAGCTGGAGCACGAACTTCTCGACCACGCGGCCCACCACCGCCGGCGGCAGGTAGCCGAACGGCACGATCGCATCGAGGCGGTTGCGGAACTCGGGCGTGAACATCTTCTTCACCGCCTCCTCGTCCTCGCCCTCGCGGGAAAGGTTTCCAAAGCCGAGGCTCTCCCGCGCCATGTCGGATGCGCCGGCGTTGGTCGTCATGATGAGGATGGAGTTGCGGAAATCCACCGTCTTGCCGTGGTGATCGGTGAGCTTGCCGTTGTCCATCACCTGCAGGAGGATGTTGAACAGGTCCGGGTGCGCCTTCTCGATCTCGTCGAGCAGCAACACGCTGTGCGGCTGCTGGTCCACCGCGTCGGTGAGCAGCCCGCCCTGATCGTAGCCGACATAGCCCGGCGGCGCGCCGATCAGCCGGCTGACCGAGTGGCGCTCCATATACTCGGACATGTCGAACCGCTGGAGCGGGATGCCCAGGATCTCGGCGAGCTGGCGCGCGACCTCCGTCTTGCCGACGCCGGTGGGGCCGGAGAAGAGGTAGCAGCCGATCGGCTTGTTGGGCTCGCGCAGGCCCGCGCGCGACAGCTTGATCGCGGACGACAGCTTCTCGATCGCAAGATCCTGGCCGAACACCACGCGCTTGAGATCGGTCTCCAGGCTGGCCAGCACCGTCTTGTCGTCGGCCGAGACCGACTTGGGCGGGATGCGTGCCATTGTGGCGATCACCGCCTCCACCTCCTTCGTGCCGATCACCTTCTTCCGGCGGTTCTCGGGCACCAGCATCTGCATCGCGCCCGCCTCGTCGATCACGTCAATCGCCTTGTCGGGCAGCTTGCGATCGTTGATGTAGCGAGCGGAAAGCTCCACCGCCGTCTTGACCGCGTCGGTGGTGTACTTGAGCTGGTGGTGCTTTTCAAACGAGGCGCGCAGGCCGTTCACGATCTTGATCGTGTCCTCGACCGACGGCTCGTTGACGTCGATCTTCTGGAATCGGCGGAGAAGCGCGCGGTCCTTCTCGAAGTGGTTGCGGAACTCCTTGTAGGTCGTCGATCCGATGCAGCGAATATGGCCGCCCGAGAGCGCCGGCTTGAGCAGGTTCGACGCGTCCATCGCGCCGCCGGACGTTGCCCCGGCACCGATCACGGTATGGATCTCGTCGATGAACAGCACGGCGTGGGGCAGCTTCTCCAGCTCGGAGACGACCTGCTTCAGCCGCTCCTCGAAGTCGCCGCGATAGCGCGTGCCGGCAAGCAGCGCGCCCATGTCGAGCGAGAAGATGACGGCGGGCTTCAGCACCTCGGGCACCTCGCCCTCGACGATCTTGCGGGCGAGCCCTTCCGCGATCGCGGTCTTGCCGACGCCGGGATCGCCCACGTAGAGAGGGTTGTTCTTGGAGCGGCGGCAGAGGATCTGGATCGTCCGGTCCACCTCGGCGTGGCGGCCGATCAGCGGGTCGACCTTGCCCTCCTTGGCCTTGTCGTTGAGGTTGACGGTGAACTGCTTGAGCGCGCTGTCGGCCTTCTTGGCGTCCGGCTTCTGCGGTTTGCTCTCGTCTTCGCCCTTCACCTCGCGCGCCTCCGACTGCTGGCCGCCGCCCTTGCCGATGCCGTGGCTGATGAAGCTCACCGCATCCAACCTCGTCATGTCCTGCTGCTGCAGGAAATATACCGCGTAGCTCTCGCGCTCGGAGAAGAGCGCTACGAGCACGTTGGCGCCCGTCACCTCCTCGCGGCCAGAGGACTGGACGTGCAGGATCGCGCGCTGGATCACGCGCTGGAACCCGCTCGTGGGGGAGGGGTCGGTCTCCGCCTCGGTCTTGAGCGCGTCGAGTTCCTGGTCGAGATACGCCGTCACCGCGTCGCGCAGCTCGCCAAGCTCCACGCCGCAGCCCGACATCACCTGCGCGGCATGCTCGTCGCCGATCAGCGCGACGAGAAGATGCTCCAGCGTCGCATATTCGTGCCGGCGCGCGGAGGCGGCCGCGAGCGCGTTGTGCAGGGTGGTCTCCAGCTCGCGGGCGAATGAGGGCATTGTCATCGACTCCTGTGGCCGCGCCGATCGAACGACGCCGCACGACGAATGTCGGGTGCGGCCCCGCGTCGATCAAGGCTGCCCGCCGGTCGCCCGGCTAGAGTGCGTGCCGCTCGAACGAAGCGGGCTGTCCTCATCGCCGGAATAGGGCATCCGCAGTTGCGCGATGGTTAACGGCGCGTTGAATATGCGCGCGGGTGCGGTCGATCTCGACGTCCAGCGCGGCGATCCGCGACTCCAGCTCGGCGACCGAGAGCGGATCGAGATCCTGCCGAGCGAGCGCGGCAAGCGTATCGTCGCGCCTCGTCGGCAGATTGTCGTCCACGTCCATAAGGGTGAGCGTTGACCGTCCGCGAGCCCGTGTCAATAAACGCCCATCACCGATTGCCGAGAAATCAGGAGGTTTATGGCCGGGCTGCCACGCACGATGCGCGCGATCGATCCGGCCGAGCCCGGCGGACCCGAGGTGCTGAAGATCGTCGAGCGGCCGGTACCGGAGCCGGCGGCCGGCGAATATCTGATCCGCGTCGCCGCCGCCGGCGTCAACCGGCCCGAGGTGCTGCAGCGTCAGGGTGCCTACCCGCCGCCGCCCGGCGTGACGTCGATCCTAGGGCTCGAGCTTGCCGGCACTGTCGTGGCGGCGGGCGAGGGGGCGGATGCGTCGCGTGTCGGTACCAGCGTCTGTGCGCTCGTCGCGGGCGGCGGCTATGCCGACTTCTGCGCGGCGCCCTCCGGCCAATGCCTGCCGGTGCCCGACGCGCTGACGCCGACGGAGGCGGGCGCCCTGCCGGAAACGCTGTTCACCGTCTGGCACAACCTGTTCGAGCGCGCCTATGCGTGCCCAGGCGACGCGGTACTGGTCCACGGCGGCACGTCGGGTATCGGCACGATGGCGATCACGCTCGGCCGCCTGTTCGATCTGACGGTGATCGTGACCTGCGGATCGGACGCGAAGTGCGCGCGCGCGCTGGAGATCGGTGCGGCGCGAGCGATCAACTACAAGACGGCGGATTACGTGGAAGAGGTGAAGCGGATCACCGCCGGCGCTGGCGTCGCCGCGGTGCTGGACATGGTCGGCGGCGACTACGTGCCTCGCAACCTTGCCTGCCTGGGCGACGACGGCCGCCACGTCACCATCGCGGTGCTGGGCGGCGCCAAAGCCACGATCGCGTTGCCCGACCTGATGCGCCGCCGCCTGACGCTGACCGGATCGACGCTGAGAGCGCGCGACGTCGTCTTCAAGTCGCTGCTGCGCGAGGAGATCGAGCGCGTCGCCTGGCCGTACGCCGGGGAGGGACGGCTGAAGCCGGTGATCGATCGTACTTTCCGGCTCGAACAGGCGGCCGACGCGCACCGCCGAATGGAGGCGGGGGATCATGTCGGCAAGATCGTGCTCACCTTGGATTAGCTTGCCTCGGATGTCGGCGGGGCCTACATCGAAGTCATGCAAGGCCGCCCCCGTCGGGGCGGCCCTTTCTTTGTCCGTCGGAGACAGACCTTGGCCCAGCCGCTCATGCCCCACGCGACCGCGTCCTGGCTGGTCGACAACACTTCGCTCAGCTTCGCGCAGATCGCCGAGTTCTGCGGGCTGCACATCCTTGAGGTGCAGGCGATCGCCGACGATGCCGCCGGCGTGAAGCTGACCGGCCGCGATCCGATCCGCGCCCACGAGTTGACGCAGGCCGAGATCGACAAGGGGCAGGCCGATCCCTCCTACACGCTCCAGATGCTCAAGGGCCCCGAGCAGCAGCGCCGCACCAAGGGGCCACGCTACACGCCCGTCTCGAAGCGGCAAGACAAACCGGACGGTATTGCCTGGATCGTGCGCAACCATCCCGAGGTCTCCGACGGCACGATCGGCAAGCTGATCGGTACGACGCGCACCACCATCTCGGCGATCCGCGATCGCAGCCACTGGAACATTGCCAACATCACGCCCAAGGATCCGGTGACTCTGGGCCTCTGCTCACAGCGCGAGCTCGACGCCGCGATCGTCAAGGCGGCGAAGGCCGCGGGCATCGAAGCGCCGGTCGACGAGCGGCTGCCCGGCGACCGCGCCGCGCTGATCGAGGAGTTGCGCGCGCAGCGCGAGGCGGCGGCGCGCACCGTCGATGTTGACAGCGATACGGTGCAAGGCAGCGGCCCGAGCTACAGCCTGCCCGAGGGCGTCGTCGATCCTTTCCGGCGGTGAGCGCGGCTTGACCACGCCGCCACCGATGATCGAAAGCGGCGGCGTGACCGACCCGTCCTCCGACTCCAGCCCTGCCGACGTTGCGGCGCTCAGCTTCGAGGAGGCGCTTCGCCGCCTGGAGGCGATCGTCCATCAACTCGAAGCCGGCGACGTGCCGCTCGAGCGCTCGATCGAGCTCTATGCCGAAGGTGATCGCCTTCGCGGTCGTTGCGAGGAGCGGCTCAAGGCGGCGCAGGCCCGGATAGAACGCATCCAGCTCGGCCCCAACGGCGGCGTCGCCGGCGTTCGACCATTCGACGACGACTGAGCGCGTGGCGGAGCCTGCCTCCCTCTCGCTGGCCGACGCGATGCGCGACGTCGCGACCGACGTCGATCGCCTGTTCGAGCGGCTGCTCGCCGTACCCGACGATCCCCGCGCGGTGCTCTACGAGGCGATGCGCCACGCCGCGATCGGCGGCGGCAAGCGGCTTCGTCCGCTGCTCGTCGTCGCCACCGCCTCGCTGTTCAACGTCGAGCGCGAGCGCGCTCTGCGTGCCGGCACCGCAATCGAGTGCGTCCACGTCTACAGCCTTATCCACGACGACATGCCTTGCATGGACGACGACGACATGCGGCGCGGCAAGCCCACCGTGCACAAGCAGTTCGGCGAGGCGGTGGCGGTGCTGGCGGGTGACTCGCTCCACGCGCTTGCCTTCGAGCTGGCCGCCGATCCCGACACCCACCCGGATCCCTTCGTGCGCGCGGAACTGGCCTTTGAGCTCGGCCGCGCGTCGGGGCCCGGCGGGATGGCGGGCGGCCAGATGATGGACCTGGTCGCCGAGGAGCGGCGCTTCGATCTGTCGACGACGACGCGCCTCCAGCAGCTCAAGACGGGCGCGCTGATCGGCGTCTGCGTCGAGGCGGGCGCGATCCTGGGCCACGTGCCCGCCGCCGGCCGCAAGCCGTTGCGGGCCTACGCCCGCGATCTCGGCCTCGCCTTCCAGATCGCCGACGACCTGCTCGACGTCGAGGGCGATGCGAGCGTCGTCGGCAAGGCGACCGGCAAGGACGCGGGTGCGGGCAAGGCGACCTTCGTCTCGCTGCTCGGTGTCGAGCGCGCGCGTGCCCAGGCCGCAGCACTGGTCGACCAGGCGTCCGCCCACCTTGCGAGCTTCGGCGCGGAGGCCGACCTGCTGCGCGCGATCGCCGCCTACGTCGTCTCGCGAGACCATTGACGTGGCATCCGCTGCAGCAACTGCGCGCACCGGCCTCTATCCCGGCACCTTCGATCCGGTCACGCTCGGCCACATGGACATCATCTCGCGCGCTACGCGGCTGGTCGATCGCCTGGTGATCGGCGTCACGACCAATCCTTCCAAGTCGCCGATGTTCACGCTCGCCGAGCGGCTGGACATGGTCCGCCGCGAGACCGCGCACCTGGATCGCGCCCGGATCGAGGTGGTGGCATTCGACAGCCTGCTCATCCACTTCGCGCGCGAGGTGGGCGCCGCTATCATCGTGCGCGGCCTGCGGGCGGTCGCCGACTTCGAGTACGAATACCAAATGGCGGGCATGAACCAGCAGCTCGACGAAGACGTCGAGACGGTGTTCCTCATGGCCGATGTCGCGCTCCAGCCGATCGCCTCGCGGCTGGTCAAGGAGATTGCGCGGTACAGCGGCGACATATCCCGCTTCGTGCCCGAGGCGGTTGCGCGCGACGTCGCGGCGCGCATAGCGCCCGGCGTTCAGCGTTAGGCAATCATGCGCAGTTGAGTTAGGGCACCTGCCCAGCCGTTACCCGGATCGCTGAACCACCGATGCACCCCACTCGTCTGATCGCCTTCGCCACGCTCGCCGCAGCGCTCGCGACGCCTGCCGTTGCCAAGGACAAGCTCAAGGCCGCTGGTACCCAGACGACGGTCGCGCAGTATCTGCCCCCGGCGCTGACTGCCGATAACACTTGGAAGCTTGATCTGTCGGACGGCGGACGGGTCGTCATCCAGCTCCGTCCCGACATCGCGCCGAAGATGGTCGAGCGCGTGAAGACGCTGACCGGCCAGGGCTTCTACAATGGCCTGACGTTTCACCGCGTCATCGAGGGCTTCATGGCGCAGGGCGGCGATCCCAAGGGCACCGGCGAAGGCGGCTCAAGCCTGCCCGACGTGCCCGCCGAGTTCAACGACCTGCCCCACGTGCGCGGCGCGGTGGCGGCGGCTCGCGCGGCCGACGATAATTCGGCGAACAGCCAATTCTACGTCATGCTGCAGCCGAACCTGAAGCTCGATCGGCATTATACCGTGTTCGGCCGCGTCGTCTCCGGCATGCCCTATGTCGACGCGATCCAGCGCGGCGAGCCGCCGACCAACCCGACGCGGATCGTGCGAGCGTCCATCGGCAACGGAGCGCCGACGGCGATGCAATCGACGTCCACGTCGACGCTGGCGCCTGCCGCGCCGCCGGCGGGGTCGATCGGGCAGTAGCTCACGCGGGATCGCGTCGCCCGTGCGCGTCGACCTCTTCGACTTCGATCTCCCCGCCGATCGCATCGCGCTCAGACCGGCGCGACCCCGCGACTCCGCGCGGCTGTTGGCGGTGACGACGCGGGACATGTCCGACCGTGGCGTCCGCGACCTGCCGGCGCTGCTCCGCGCCGGCGACTGCCTCGTCTTCAACGACACGCGCGTCGTGCCCGCGCAGCTTGAGGGGCGACGCGGGAGGGCGCGGATCGGCGCCACGCTGCACAAGCGGCAGGGCGCGCGCGCCTGGCGCGCCTTCGTCCGCAACGGGCGGCGGCTCGCCGAAGGCGACCGCGTCGACTTCGCGGACGGCGTTTGCGCCACCGCCACCCGACGTGAGGTCGACGGGAGCTGGCTGCTGACCTTCGCGGGCGAGGAACCGGTGGAGGCGTTGCTCGCGCGCGCGGGGCGGATGCCGCTACCGCCCTACATCGCCAGCCGTCGCGCCGTCGATGCCGCCGACGCAGACGACTACCAGACGATGTTCGCGTCGCGACCTGGCGCGGTCGCTGCCCCCACCGCATCGCTGCACTTCACGCCGGCGCTCATGGCGGCGCTGGCGGAAGCGGGAATCGGGCACGAGGTGCTGACGCTCCATGTCGGCGCGGGCACCTTCCTGCCAGTGAAGGCCGAGGACACCACCGATCACGCCATGCATGCCGAGTGGGGGCGCATCGATGCCGCCACCGCCGCGCGTCTCGATGCCGTGCGCGCGCGTGGCGGAAGGTTGATCGCGGCCGGCACCACCAGCCTGCGACTGCTCGAGAGCGCCGCGCGCGAGGACGGCACCATCGCACCTTTCGAGGGCGATACTGAGATCTTTATCATTCCCGGCCATCGCTTTCGCGCCGTCGACGGCCTCGTCACCAACTTCCACCTGCCTCGTTCGACCCTGTTCATGCTGGTCGCGGCGCTGATGGGGCTCGACCGGATGAAGGCGGCCTACGCCCATGCCATTGAGAACGGCTACCGTTTCTACTCCTACGGGGACGCCTCGCTGCTGATTCCCTGACATCGGGTACATCGGCTGTCACCGAATGGTCCTGATCGCGTCATCCGGGCGCAATCGAAAGGTCATCCCGTCGTCGCGAGCGTGCGGCATTGCGCTCTCGGAAGATCGTCGGGGGAAATCATCATGAAGATTGCAACGCACCTGCTCGCCGGGGCGGCGACGCTCGCCTACGCCACGTCCGCGATGGCGCAGACCACCACGAGCACGAGCGATGCCGTGCCGGCCGCGACAGGCGTGTCGACGGCACCTCCGGAGGCCGGCAACGAGACCAACGACGGGGCGATCGTCGTGCTCGGCTTCGGGCAGAGCCGGCAGGTGCAGTCCGTCACCGCCAAGGATATCGGCCTGCTGACGCCCGGATCGAGCCCGCTGAAGGCGGTCGAGAAGCTGCCTGGCGTCAACTTCCAGTCGGCCGACGCCTTCGGGGCCTATGAGTGGGCGGTGCGCATCTCGCTGCGCGGCTTCAGCCAGAACCAGCTCGGCTTCACGCTCGACGGCGTGCCGCTCGGCGACATGAGCTACGGCAACGTCAACGGCCTTCACATCAGCCGCGCCGTTATTTCCGAGAATCTCGGCCGCATCGACGTGGCGCAGGGCGCCGGGGCGCTCGGCACCGCGTCGACCAGCAATCTCGGCGGCACCATCGAGTTTTCCACCCGTGCGCCCTCTGACCGCGCCGACGTCGCGGCGTCGGGCACCTACGGCGCCGACGACACCGAGCGCGCCTATGTGCGGGTGGAGAGCGGTCTGCTCGGCCAATCGGGCGTGAAGGGCTATCTGAGCTACGCCTTCCTCCACACCGACAAGTGGAAAGGCGCGGGGGCGCAGCGCCAGCATCAGGCCAACGCCAAGGTCGCCGCCGATCTCGGCGATCTCGGCAGCATATCGGGCTTCGTCAACTTCTCCGACCGGCGCGAGACCGACTATCAGGATCTGTCGAAGGACATCATCCGCCGGCGCGGGCTGCGGGACGACAATCTGACGAAGAAGAGCCTCTACCCGCTCGCGATCGAACTCGCGCGCGACTACCAGACCGGGCAGCCGCTGCCCGCGCCCTATGGCACGGTCGACGACAGCTATTTCGACGCGGGTGGCCTGCGCCGCGACTATCTCGCCGGCGCCACCTTCGATGCGCACCTGACGCCGACGGTCACGCTCAAGACCACCGGCTACTATCATACCAACCGCGGTCAGGGATCGTGGGTGCTGCCTTACGCGGCGACGCCGTTCGGCGCGCCCGACCAGGACGGGTCGCCGATCACCGATCCCGCGACGATCGGCTTCCGCACGACCGAGTATTCGATTCATCGCGGCGGCGCGATCACCAGCGCCGCGTGGGACGCCGGACCCAACCGGCTTGAGGTTGGTGGCTGGTATGAGAGCAACACGTTCCGGCAGGCGCGGCGCTACTACGGCATGCGCGACACGCCGACGCCGAACCGCGACACGCTGGCGTTCCAGCGCAACCCATACAGCACGGTGTGGGACTACAAGTACGACACCGAAACGCTGCAATACTATGTGCAGGACACGCTCAAGCTGCTCGACGACAAGCTGATCCTCAACGGCGGCTGGAAGGGCGTGCGTTCGCGCAGCACCGCGCATCGGCAGGCGGACACGACGTCGCCGCTGGCCGAAGGCCGCATCGAGGCGCGCGACTGGTTCCAGCCTCAAGCGGGCGCGGTGTTCCACCTCGCCAGCATGGCGGAGCTGTTCGCCAACTATGCCGAGAACATGCGCGCCTTCCAGGCCTCTGCCACGGTAGGTCCGTTCTCGACGACGCAGCTCGGCTTCAACAACATCGGCGGGTTGAAACCCGAGCGGTCGAAGACCTACGAAGGTGGCGTCCGCGTGCACAGCGGGCCGTTTCAGGCGTCGGCGGCGGGCTACTATATCGATTTTGCCAATCGCCTGATCCAGTACACCGTCGGCCTCGGCCCGCAGGGCTTCGCGAGCGTGCTCCAGAACGTCGGCAGCGTTCATAGTTACGGCGCGGAGCTGACCGCCAACTATCGCATCCTCCGGCCGCTCTCGCTCTACGCGAGCTACTCCTACAATCATTCCAAATATCGCGACGACGTGTTCCAGACGGATCGGACGACCGGCGTCCAGACGCTGTTCACCGCGACGAAGGGCAAGTACGTCGTCGACAATCCAAAGAACATGCTGAAGGGTGAGGTCGTCTACGACGACGGCAACATCTTCGGCCGTGCCGGTGCCGACTACATGTCGAAGCGTTTCTTCACATACGAGAACGATCAGAGCGTCTCCGGCCGTGTGCTCGTTGACGCGAGCCTGGGCTATCGCTTCACGGGCGAAGGCGCGCTCAAGAACGTGTCGGTTGAGGGCAGCGTCACCAATCTAACCAACAAGAAGTATATTTCGACGGTCGGGACCAACGGCTTCACCGCCCGCGGCGATTATCAGACGCTGCTTGCCGGCGCGCCACGCCAGTGGTTCGTCTCGCTCCGGAAGGGCTTCTGATGCTCCGCCGCATGCGCCGGCTCGCGATCCTTCTCTGGGTGATCGCGGCGTCGGCGGCGCCGGCGAGCCCGGTGCTGCTGATCTCGCTCGACGGGCTTCGACCCGGCGACGTGATCGAGGCCAGGGCGCGGGGCATGAAGCTTCCGCGCCTCGCCGCGCTGATGCGCGAGGGGGCCTACGCCACTGGCGTGCGCGGCGTGGTACCGACGCTCACCTATCCAAGCCATACGACCCTCGTGACGGGGGTCGCGCCCGCCGAGCACGGCATCGCGAACAATCTCACCTTCGATCCCGAACAAAAGAACCAGCAGGGCTGGTACTGGTATGCCTCGGACATCAAGGTGCCGACACTCTGGTCGGTCGCGCACCAACGTGGCATCGCCACGGCCAACGTCCACTGGCCGGTGAGCGTCGCGGCGGCCGGCGTCGACGAGAACCTGCCGCAGATCTGGCGTACCGGCACCGACGATGACCGCAAGCTGCTCGCTGCGCTGGCGACGCCGGGCCTGCTGCCGCCACTGGAGGCGGCGCTCGGCCCCTATGCGCAGGGCATCGACGAGAGCGTGGCGGGCGACGCCACGCGCGTGCGCTTCGCCGCCGCGATGCTGCGCCGCTTTCGTCCCGGCTTCATGACCGTTTATCTCGCGGGCATCGACCATGTCGAGCATCAGTCCGGCCCTGGCAGCGTGCAGGCGAACGCCGCGATTGAGCGCACGGACGCGCTGGTCGGCGTCCTCGTCGACGCGGCGCGCGCGGCGATGCCCGACGTGACGGTAGCGGTGGTTTCCGATCACGGTTTCGCGCCGGTGGCCCACGACGTGAACCTCTTCGCGCCGTTCGTGCGCGCGGGGCTGATCACGATCGGCCCTGACGGCAAGGTGGCGGGCTGGCGGGCGATGCCGTGGCTTGCCGGAGGAACTGTCGCCGTCCGCCTCGCCGACCCGGTGAACGCCGCCCTCCGCGCCGAGGTGCGCGGGGTGCTCGATGCAGTGGCGCGGGATCCAGCGAACGGCGTCGATCGGGTGCTCGACCGAGACGCGATCGCGTCGCTTGGTGGGCCGGCGGAAGCAAGCTTCCTCGTCGCGTTCAGGCCGGGCTTCGAGGGCGGCAAGAATCCCGGTGCACCGGTGGTATCGCCCTCCACCTATCGCGGCATGCACGGCTACCTGCCCGACGAGCCGGCGATGCGCTCGACGTTGATCGTCGCCGGTCCGTCGCTGGCCCGAAAGGGTGCGCTCGGCATCGTCGACATGCGCTCCATCGCGCCCTCGCTCGGCCGCATCCTCGGTGTCCGCTCGCCCGCCTGGACGATCCCGCCCAGCTTCTGAACCGGGCGTCGGCGACAAATCGCGTCCCGGACGCCGCGTTGCGCTCATCGCGGCGAGCCGGCGCGATCGCCGCCCCTGACGGCGGAGCTGCGAGCCGGGGTTGACCGGGCGACGTCCGCCCGCCGCCTTGGCGCGCGGGGCGGGGGTCGCTAAGTCGTTCGCATGATCGACACCGTTCCTTGGCCCGGCCCGCTGGCGGGCATCCGCGTGCTCGATCTGAGCCGCGTCCTCGCCGGCCCCGCCGCGAGCCTGGCGCTCGCGGATCTGGGCGCCGAGGTCTGGAAGATCGAGCCGCCCGGGACCGGGGACGAGACACGCACCTTCCCCCCGATCCGCGAAGGTGAGAGCCACTACTTCCTCGGCAACAATCGCGGCAAGAAGAGCATCGTCATCGATCTCAAGACCGAAGACGGCGTGACGATCGTCAAGGCGCTTGCCGCTAAGGCCGATATTCTCGTCGAGAATTATCGCCCCGGCGTCATGGATCGGCTGGGCCTCGGGTACGAGACCCTCTCGGCGATCAACCCGCGCCTTATCTACTGCGCGATCTCGGGGTTCGGGATGACCGGGCCGCTGCGTGATCGCCCCTCGTTCGACATCGTCGCGCAGGCGTTGTCGGGCGTGCTCAGCGTTAACGGCGAACTTGACCGCGACGCGGTGAAGCTGGGCCTGCCGATGGGCGATCTGGTCGGCGGCATCAACGGGCCGATCGCGATCCTCGCCGCTTTGCACGAGCGCCACACGACGGGGAGGGGGCGGCTGATCGACGTCAGCCTGATGGACGGGCTGATGGGGTTGCTCGGCTATATCGCGCAACTCGCCTTCTTCACCGGCGAGGATCCGCGCCCGTTCGGATCGCAGCATCCCAATCTCGTACCCTACGGGGCCTTTCCCGCGTCGGATGGCTCGGTGATCGTGGCGTGCCTGACCAACATCTTCTGGAGCCGCATTTGCCGTGCGCTCGGCATGGACGGAGCGGCCGACGATCCCCGCTTCGCGACCACGCAGGCGCGGCGCGATCATCGCGAGGAGGTGAACGCGCTGCTATCCGCGCACACCGAACGGCACACGATGGACGAGCTGTGCGCGCTGTTCGCCCAGCATCATGTCGCGCATGCGCCGGTGCTGGGCGTGCGCGAGGCGCTGGCGCAGCCGCAGGCGGTGGCGCGCAATATGGTCGTCGAGGTAGAGCACGCCACCTTGGGCCGCGTGCCGATCGTCAACCGGCCGATCCGCTTCGTCGACGCGCCCCAGCCGCCGCCCGCCGCGCCGCCCATGCTGGGCCAGCATAGCGATGAGATCCTCGGCCAGGTGCTCGGCTTCGACGCCGCGCGGATCGCCGAGCTGCGCGAGGCGGGCGTCGTCGCTTAGGCACGCTTCTTGAGCAGCACGGTGCGCAGGCAGCGGCAGACCACCTCGTCACGCTGATTGAGAAGCTCGTGCGTGAAGGTGACGAGGCCGCCGGTCGGGCGCGACTTCGACTCGCGCAGCTCCGTCACCTCGCTGGTGGCGCGCATCGTGTCGCCGATGAAGACGGGCTTGGGCATCACCAGCTTGTCGTAGCCGAGATTCGCGACGAGCGTGCCGAGCGTCGTGTCGGCGATGGTGAGCCCGACCATCAGCGCGAAGGTGAAGGTGCCGTTGACGAGGATCTGCCCGAACTCGCTAGCCTTGGCGGCTTCGAGATCGATGTGCAGCGGCTGCGGGTTGTGCGTCATCGTCGAGAACAGCAGGTTGTCCGTCTCGGTCACGGTGCGGCGGATCTCGTGCTCCAGCCGATCGCCCACCCGCCATTCGTCGAAATGCCGCCCCGCCATCAGTCGTCCTTCTCGATCCGCGCGAGCAGCGCGTCGACCTGCACCTGCCCGCCCGCCACCGCCGTCAGCTCGGCGACGGTGCCGTCGAACGGCGCGGTGAGCGTGTGCTCCATCTTCATGGCTTCGAGGGTGAGCAGCTTCTGGCCCTTCGTCACCGCGTCGCCGGCGGCGACCTCCACCGAGACGATGCGGCCGGGCATGGGGGAGAGGATCGCGCCGGAAGAGGCGCCGCCGCCGGCGCCCCCGTCCTTGCGGTAAGGCGCGACGGTGAAGGTCGCGCCCCCTTCGAAGTAGCTGTGCTGCCGCCCGTCGACGACCGACGCGCGCAGGCGGTCGTACATCAGCGCGCGCTCGTCGACCTCGATATCGACGGGCTTCCGATCGACGAGCAGGCGCACTGACACGCGTGCCGGCGCGTTGAGGCGGAAGCCGAAGCGAGCCTGCATGAACTCGCGCGCGGGATTGGACCAGCCGCCGGGCACGTGCGTATCGTCGAAGGCGACGTCATCCGCCGCGTAGCGCAGCAGCGCCTCCGACGGCACCGGCGCCTCCGTCAGCCGCTCCTGCTCCGCGCCGATGAAGCCCGTCGTCGCCGTGCCCGCGCCGAACTCCGGCTCGCGCAGCAGGCGCGCCAGGAACCAGGCGTTGGTCTTGACCGGCTCGCACTCGACGGCGGCGCAGGCGTCGGCGAGCGAGGAGCGCGCCTCCTCGCGGGTCGCGCCGCGCGTCACGAGCTTGGCGATCATCGGATCGTAGAAGGGCGAGACCTGATCGCGCTCCTCGACGCCCGTCTCGATGCGGGCGCCGTTCGGCAGTTCGAGATGATCGAGCCGCCCGATCGACGGCAGGAATCCCTTTGCCGGATCCTCGGCGTAGAGCCTGGCCTCCATCGCCCAGCCGTCGATCGTGAGCTCGTCCTGACGCTTGGGCAGCGGCTCACCGGAGGCGACGCGGAGCTGCCACTCGACGAGATCGACGCCGGTGATCTCCTCGGTGACGGGATGCTCGACCTGGAGGCGGGTGTTCATCTCCATGAACCAGATGCGATCGGCGTGGAGGCCTTCCGACGCATCGGCGATGAACTCGATCGTGCCCGCGCCGACATAATCGACCGCTTTCGCCGCACGCACCGCCGCCTCGCAGATCGACGCCCGCGTGGCCTCGTCCATGCCGGGGGCAGGGGCCTCCTCGATTACCTTCTGGTGGCGGCGCTGGAGCGAGCAGTCGCGCTCGAACAGGTGGACGACGTTCCCGTGGCTGTCGCCGAACACCTGCACCTCGATGTGGCGCGGGCGCTGGATGAGCTTCTCGATCAGGACGTGGTCGTTGCCGAACGAGGCCGCCGCCTCGCGTCGGCACGAGGCGAGCGCGTCGGCGAAGGCCTCGGCGCTCTCCACCTGCCGCATCCCCTTGCCGCCGCCGCCCGCCACCGCCTTGATGAGCACGGGGTAGCCGGTCTCGGCCGCACGCTCGGCGAGGTAGGTCGCGTCCTGTTCGGCACCCATATAGCCCGGCGTCACCGGTACGCCGGCCTTCGCCATGAGTTGCTTGGCGGCATCCTTCAGCCCCATCGCGCGGATCGAGGCGGGGGAGGGGCCGACCCAGACGAGGCCGGCGGCGATCACCTCCTCTGCGAACTCCGCATTCTCCGAGAGGAAGCCGTAGCCGGGGTGGATCGCCTCCGCGCCCGTCTCACGCGCGGCCGCGATGATCCGCTCGCCGACTAGGTAGCTCTCGCGCGCAGGCGACGGGCCGATATGCACCGCTTCGTCGGCCTGCCGGACGTGCAGCGCGCGGGCGTCGGCGTCGGAGTAGACGGCCACCCTGCGGATGCCGAGCCGGCGCGCGGTGCGGATGATCCGGCAGGCGATCTCGCCGCGGTTCGCGATGAGGAGGGAGGCGATCACTTGATCGCTCCGGAGGCGGCGAAGTTGACACTACACACCCCTCCGGCACGCCCCTCCCGAGGCCGCGCGAGGTGCGGCGTGGGGGAGAAGCCGGGATCGGGCATGACGACGATCATAGCTGCGGACGGGCTTGTAGGAAAACGCTCATCTCGATCACATCCGGAACACGCCGAACGCCGGGCGCTCGGGGATCGGCGCTTCCAGGCAGGCAGCGAAGGCTAGGCCCAGCACGTCGCGGGTCTGCGCGGGATCGATCACGCCATCGTCCCACAGCCGCGAGGTGGCGTGGTACGGGTTGCCTTCCGCCTCGTAGGCGGCGCGCACCGGGACCTTGAACGCCTCCACCTGCTCGGGCGTCCAGCTTTCCGCGTCGCGGTGGACGGTGGCCAGCACCGACGCCGCCTGCTCGCCGCCCATCACCGAGATCCGGCTGTTGGGCCAGGTGAACAGGAAGCGTGGGCTGTAGGCGCGGCCGCACATGCCGTAATTGCCCGCGCCGAACGATCCGCCGATCAGCACCGTGATCTTGGGCACGGTGGCGGTGGCGACGGCGGTCACCAGCTTTGCGCCGTGCTTGGCGATGCCCTCCGCCTCGTACTTGCCGCCGACCATGAAGCCCGAGATGTTCTGGAGGAACAGCAGCGGCACGCGCCGCTGGCAGGCGAGCTCGATGAAGTGCGCCCCCTTCTGCGCGCTCTCGGAAAAGAGGATGCCGTTGTTGGCGAGGATCGCCACCGGCATTCCCCAGATGTGCGCGAAGCCCGTGACCAGCGACGATCCGTAGAGCGGCTTGAACTCGTGGAACTCGGAGCCGTCGACGAGGCGGGCGATCACCTCGTGCACGTCGTAGGGCGCGCGCACGTCGTCCGGCAGGATCGCGTAGAGGTCGTCGGCTTCGTACCTCGGCGGGCGCGGCTCGCGCAGCTCGACGTCGGGTGCCTGCCTCGGGCCGAGATGGCTGACGATGTCGCGCACGATCGTCAGCGCGTGCTCGTCGTCGTCGGCGAGATGGTCGGCGACGCCGGATTTGCGGGCGTGGAGATCGCCGCCGCCGAGATCCTCGGCGGAGATCACCTCGCCCGTTGCCGCCTTCACCAGCGGCGGGCCGCCCAGGAAGATGGTGCCCTGCTCGCGCACGATCACGGTCTCGTCGGACATGGCGGGCACGTAGGCGCCGCCCGCCGTGCAGCTCCCCATCACGCAGGCGATCTGCGCGATGCCCTTGGCCGACATGTTGGCCTGGTTGAAGAAGATGCGCCCGAAATGCTCGCGATCGGGGAACACCTCGGCCTGGTGCGGCAGGTTGGCGCCGCCGCTGTCGACCAGATAGACGCAGGGCAGCCGGTTGGCCTCGGCGATCTCCTGCGCGCGGAGATGCTTCTTCACCGTCATCGGGTAGTAGGTGCCGCCCTTCACGGTGGCGTCGTTGCAGACGATCATCGCCTGCCGGCCGGAGACGCGGCCGATGCCCGCGATCACGCCCGCGCCGGGGATCTCGCCGTCGTAGAGGTCGTGCGCCGCGAGCTGGCCGATCTCCAGGAACGGAGAGCCGGGATCGAGCAGCCGCTCGACGCGGTCGCGCGGCAGCAGCTTGCCGCGCGCGGTGTGCTTCGCCCGCGCGCGCTCGCTGCCGCCGAGCGCCGCCGTGGCGACCTTCGCGCGCAGCTCGTCCGCTAGCCTGTGGTTGTGCGCGGCGCGCGCGCGCGCCTCCGGACTGTCGGCGGCGAGCGCCGTGGCGAGGACGGGTGCGCTCATCGCGCGGCGTGGATAATGGTCATGACGGCGCTCGCCCTGCCACGCGCCCGCGCGGTCTGGCAACGGGCGGCTCCGATGCGATCCTCACCGGAACGCGACCGAGACGACGCTCGCCGGCCGCGTCACGCCGGCTCGCGCGGCGCCGCGACGGTGATCGCGCGCGCGGCGACTTTCGCGGTGACGGGCGTCTCCGCCAGCACCTCGCCGTCGATCGAGATCGGCAGCGGCGGCACCGTCTCGATGCGGATCGAGCGGCCCTCGAACTCGCGCGTCATCGCGTGGCGCTGCGGCAGGCGCAGCACGCTCGCCAGCCAGCTCCACACCAGGCCGGCGCGGCCGTGCCCGATCACCGCCTGCACGACGATGCGGCCCGAGGTGAGTTCGGCATCGTCGACGAGCTCGACGCCGCCATGGAAGCGGCCATTGGCGACGCGCAGCTCCACGGCCTCGAAGCTCTGGCGCTTGCCGTCCTGCTCGATCGTCACGCGGAACGGCCGGAACGCGGCGAGTTGGCGTGCCGCCCACAGCAGGTAGCCCGGCCGGCCGAGCCACGATTTTAGGCCGTGCGGCACCGTCTCGGCGATCTGCGGCGCGATGCCGATCGTGGCGCAGTTGGCGAAATAGTCGTCGTCGATCATGCCGAGATCGATCCGCTTCGGCACGCCGTCCGCGATCGCCTTCACCGCGCCGGCGAGATCGAGCGGCAGGCCGAGCGTGCGCGCGAAGCTGTTGGCGGTGCCCAGCGGCAGTGCGGCGAATACCGTGTCCAGGCCGACGATCTTGTCGACCGTACAGGACATGGTGCCGTCGCCGCCGCCGACGATCACCATCGGCACGCCACGCTTGGCGGCGCCCGCGACGCGGCGGGGCATGTCCGCCGGCTTCTTGACGGCGTGCGCCTCGACGAGTTCAATCCCCGCCTCGCGGAACAGCCGACATGCCTTCTTGAACTGCTGGCGTCCCTTGCGCGACTTGCCGTTGACGAAGAGCGCCGCGCTACGTGGGATCGAGTTTGTCACGGCGCCGAAACGCACGAGGCAAGCGGCCGGGCCCGCCAGCGGAACCGTTGCGAGGCCGTGACGGTTATGGCCGATGAGTGAAGGACGGAGGACCTCGTGGGAAAAGGCATCTTGTTGTGGCTGATCGGCATTCCGATCCCGGTCATCATCATCCTCTGGCTGCTCTTCCGGTAGAGCAGGGGCGTCGCTTCCGTCGGGTCCGGCCCGACGGAGGTGGCGAGGATTGCGACCGGACGCTGGCCGTCGAGGCACCGGTCGCGATCGAGGTCGGCGGCGTGGGCTATGCCGTCATGATGGCGACGCCCGCCGACCTGCATGATTTCGCGGTCGGCTTCTGTCTCGCCGAGCGATTAGCGGAAGAGGCGAGCCAGATCGAGGCGGTGGACGCGCACCCTGCGGGAGCGGGCGTCCTGCTCCGCATCTCGCTCTCGGATGCCGTCGCCGGGCGCGTGCACGAGCGCGTTCGCCATCGCGTTTCCGACTCGTCGTGCGGATTGTGCGGCATCGAGAATTTGGAGCAGGCGCTTCGCCCGCTCCCTCGCGTACCCGTCTGCGCGCCGGTGACGGCCGGCGCCGTCTTCGCGAGCCTCAACGGGCTTCGCGCGCTTCAGCCTCTCGGACGAGCCACCGGCGCGGCGCACGCCGCGGCGCTGTGTTCGGCCGAAGGCGGTGTCCGGTTGATCCGCGAGGATGTCGGCCGCCACAATGCGTTCGACAAGCTGGTCGGCGCCATGGCGCGGGACAGTATGGGTTGGGACGGCGGCTTCGCGCTCGTCACCTCGCGGCTCTCCTACGAGATCGTCGAGAAGGCGGCGCTGGCCGGCTGCCCCGCGATCGCCGCCATCTCGGCGCCCACCTCGCTGGCAGCGGAACGCGCGGCGGAGGCCGGAGTCCGGCTGTTCGCATTGGCACGGCCCGACGCTCTCTTGGAGGCGGCGCCACAGGCGGAGTAGGGACGCGGCATGGATCACGCCGCCTATCCCGCGCTCCGCCTCCGCCGCACCCGCGTCGCGCCCTGGTCGCGCCGGCTCGTCGCCGAGACGGTGCTCACACCCTCCGACCTCATCTGGCCGCTGTTCGTCACCGAAGGCGCGCAAGTCGAGGAGCCGATCGCGACGCTGCCCGGCGTCTCGCGCTGGTCGCTGGACGGCATCGCCGCGCGCGCCAGGGAGGCGCAGGCGCTCGGCATCCCGTGCGTCGCGCTGTTCCCCAACACGCCGCAGCATCTGCGGACGGCCGACGGGCGCGAGGCGACTAATCCCTACAACCTGATCTGCCGCGCGATCGCCGCGATCAAGGACGCCGCGCCCGACGTCGGCGTGCTCACCGACGTCGCGCTCGATCCTTATACCGAGCATGGCCATGACGGCCTCGTCGACGATCGCGGCTACGTCATGAACGACGCGACGATGCAGGTGCTGACCGAGCAGGCGCTGGTGCAGGCGCGCGCCGGCGCCGACATCATCGCGCCCTCGGACATGATGGACGGCCGCGTCGGCGCGATCCGCCGCGCGCTTGAGGAGGCGGCGCATCCGAACGTGCAGATCATGGCCTATGCCGCCAAATACGCCTCCGCCTTCTACGGTCCGTTTCGCGACGCGGTGGGCTCGGGCGGTCGGCTGAAAGGCGACAAGCGCGGCTACCAGATGGATCACGCCAATTCGGACGAGGCGTTGCGCGAGGTGGCGCTCGATCTCGCCGAGGGCGCGGACACGGTGATGGTGAAGCCAGGCCTGCCCTATCTCGACATCGTGCGCCGCGTGAAGGACCGCTTCGCCGTGCCCGTGTTCGTCTACCAGGTCTCGGGCGAATATGCGATGATCGAGGCGGCCGCCGCCGCCGGCATGGGCGACCGCGACGCGCTGGCACTGGAGACGCTGACCGCGTTCAAGCGCGCGGGGGCAAGCGGGGTGCTGACCTATTTCGCGCCGCTTGCCGCGCGGCTGCTCGGCGGATGATCGAGACCGAGCGGCTACGCCTCCGGCCGTGGCGCGACGAGGACGGACCCGAGTTCGTCCGCGTCACCAACACGCCCGCGGTGATGGCGCATCTCGGCGGCGTGCGCGAACCCTATGACGGCCGGGCGCTCGTCGCCGAGAAGCAGGCGCTTCAGGCGGAGCATGGCCTGTGCTTCTGGCTGGTGGAACGCAGGGCGGACGGCGCCGTCCTCGGCTTGTGCGGCCTGGAACCCTGCGATGTCGGGCCGGTCGCCGGCGATGTCGAGATCGGCTGGCGGCTGCGTGAGGACGCTTGGGGACAAGGCTATGCCAGGGAAGCGGCGCTCGCCTGCCTCGCCTGGGGGTGGTCCCATCTCGACGTCCCGCGCATCGTCGCGATCACCGTGCCGGCCAACGTGGCGAGCCGGGGGTTGATGCGACGCATCGGCATGACGCATCGGCGCGAACTCGACTTCGATCACCCCTTCTTCCCCTTGGGCCACCCGCTACGCGCGCATGTCGGCTACGCGATCGATCGAGCCTGAAGCAGGATTGGGAGCCCGTCGGCTCCGCGATCGAAGATCGGCAGGGCGGGTGAACGGCATTGCCAGCCTCGCCGCTGCTCGTCACAGGCGGCCGCGATGGCAGCCGAGACGCTCCCCGCCGCGCGCCGCGGCCCGCGCGACCTGACGAGCGGGCCGATCGCGCCCGCGCTCGTCGCCTTCGCGCTGCCGACGCTCGGCTCCAACATCCTCCAGTCGATGAACGCGTCGATCAACACCATCTGGATCGGGCGCTTCCTGGGCCATGGCGCGCTGGCGGCGACGGCCAATGCCAACCTCGTGCTGTTCATCGCCTTCGCGGTCGTGTTCGGCTTCGGTCTGGCGGCGACCATCCTGATCGGACAGGCGGTGGGTGCGCGCGACCTCGATCGCGCACGCCGCGTGCTCGGCACCGCGATCGGCGGCTTCGCGGTCGCCTCGGTCGCGGTCTCGGCGGCAGGCTGGTTCGCCTCCGACGCGATCCTGCGGGGGCTCGCGACGCCGGGGGACGCAATGCCGCTCGCCCATGCCTATCTGCGCGTTATCTTCCTCAGCCTGCCGGCGTCGTTCCTCGTGCTGGTGCTGGCGATGGCATTGCGCGGCGCCGGCGACGCGGTGACGCCGTTCGCGATGATGATCGTGACGGTCGTACTCGACGCCGGGCTCAATCCGGTGCTGATCCTGGGTTTGGGGCCGGCGCCTCGCCTCGGCATCGCAGGCTCCGCGCTGGCGACGGTGGTGGCGAGCTACGCCACGCTGATCGGCTTCGTCGCGATCGTCTACGGCAGGCGGCTGCCGATCCGGCTGATTGGCACGGAGCTGCGCTACTTGGTTCCCGATCCCGCGATCCTGCGCGTCGTCATGGCCAAGGGGCTGCCGATGGGCGCGCAGATGTTCGTCGTCACCGCGTCCGCGCTGGCGCTGACCGGCATCGTCAACCGCGCCGGCGTCGATCATGCCGCCGCCTTCGGAGTGGCGCAGCAGCTCTGGAGCTACGTGCAGATGCCGGCGCTGGCGGTCGGTGCGGCGGTGTCCGCGATGGCCGCGCAGAATATCGGCGCCGGCCGGTGGGAGCGGGTGGGGGCGATCACGCGCTCCGGCATCGTCGTCAACGTCGCGATGACGAGCGTGCTGATCGTGGCGCTGACGGCGGCCGATCGGCCGGCGCTGAGCCTGTTCCTGCCCGGCGGCGGCGCGGCGACGGCGATCGCCGCCC
Source organism: Sphingomonas sp. (assembly GCF_965200105.1). Classification (GTDB taxonomy): domain Bacteria; phylum Pseudomonadota; class Alphaproteobacteria; order Sphingomonadales; family Sphingomonadaceae; genus Solisphingomonas. The sequence goes on along the minus strand of NZ_CBDATN010000002.1, from coordinate 212,704 downwards.
ACGCCAACTGGATCGTCGGCTGGTCCTTCGTCCCGTTCGGCGTCACGATGGTGCTGTTCGCCACGGTGCGCGCCAACGGCGCGGTGACGGCGCCGCTCGTCATCCTCGCGATCGCGCTGATCCCGGTGCGCCTCGGCGTCGCCTTCGCGGGCGCGCCGCGCTTCGGGATCGACGCCGTCTGGTGGGCGTTGCCGATCGGCTCGATCGTGTCGGTTGCGATGGCGGCGGCCTATTACCGCTTCGGCGGCTGGCGTCGACAACGCATGATGCCGCCGCCCGCGCCGGCCGAGCTTGCCGGCGAGGCGGTGGCGGCGGCGCCGCCGACCACGCGCCGCCCGCCCGTTGAACCCGCCTCCGTCGAGGGCTAGGGCGTCCGTCATGACGATCGCGAAATTCGACGCCGCCGCGCGCGACGAGGCGCTGGCCGTGCTGCCCGGCTGGCGGCACGAGCCCGGCCGCGACGCGCTGACGCGCAGCTTCCGCTTCTCGGGCTTCGCCGAGGCCTTCGCGTTCATGACGCGCGTGGCGATCCTCGCCGAGAAGGCGGACCATCATCCCGAATGGTCCAACGTCTATGATCGCGTCGACATCCTGCTCACCACCCACGACGCCGGCGGACTATCGTCGCGCGACGTCACGCTCGCCCGTGCGATCGATGCCTTCGCGCCCCCCAGCACCGCACGAGGCACGACCGCATGAGCAAGCACGACATCGCCCTCACCCGCTTCGATCCCGCCGATGCCTTCGGGCTGGACGACCAGCTCAGCGACGAGGAGCGGATGATCCGGCGGACCGCGCGCGACTATGCGCGGAGCAAGCTGCTGCCGCGCGTCACCCGCGCCTATCTCGACGAGACCTTCGACCGCGAGATCATGCGCGAGATGGGGGCGCTGGGCCTGCTCGGCGCGACTATCCCGGCGGAGTATGGCGGGGCGGGGCTGGATTACGTCGCCTACGGCCTCATCGCGCGGGAGGTGGAGGCGATCGACAGCGGCTACCGCTCGGCGATGAGCGTGCAGTCCTCCCTCGTCATGTATCCGATCCACGCCTATGGCTCGGAGGAGCAGCGGATGCGCTGGCTGCCCGGCCTCGCCTCGGGCGAACTGGTCGGCTGCTTCGGCCTTACCGAGCCCGACGCGGGCTCCGATCCCGGCGGGATGCGCACGCGCGCCGAGAAGATCGACGGCGGCTACCGCATTACCGGCGCCAAGATGTGGATCACCAACTCGCCGATCGCCGATCTCGCGGTGGTGTGGGCCAAGTCCGACGCGCATGACGGCCAGATCAAGGGCTTCGTGGTGGAGCGCGGTGCCGCCGGCTTCACCACGCCGAAGATCGAGGGCAAGCTTTCGCTGCGCGCCTCGGTCACCGGTGAGATCGTGCTCGACGGCGTGGAGGTGGGCGAGGACGCGCTGCTCCCTAACGTCGCCGGCTTGAAGGGTCCGTTCGGCTGCCTCAATCGCGCGCGCTACGGCATATCCTGGGGCGTGATGGGTGCGGCCGAGAGCTGCTACGAGGCGGCGCGGACGTACACGCTCGATCGCCACCAGTTCGGCGTGCCGCTCGCCTCCAAGCAGCTCGTCCAGATCAAGCTCGCCGACATGGCGACCGAGATCAGCCTCGGCCTGCAAGCTGCCCTCCGCGTCGGCCGGCGGATGGACGAGGGCGTGCTGATCCCCGAGACGATCAGCCTCATCAAGCGCAACAACTGCGGCAAGGCGCTGGCGATCGCGCGGGTGGCGCGCGACATGCACGGCGGCAACGGCATCTCCGCCGAGTTCCACGTCATCCGCCACGCCATGAATCTGGAGACGGTGAACACCTACGAGGGCACGCACGACGTTCATGGCCTGATCCTCGGCCGCGCGATCACCGGCCTGTCCGCCTTTTAAGGAAGCCGTTCGGCACCATGCCGCGTTGAGCGCGCATGGAAGAGCATGATCGGCCCGCGCAGTTCGGGGGCACGCCGAAACGCCGATACTACACCGGCGGCAACCTGGAGCGCACCCACGGCATCGCCGATCTCCGGGCGCGCGCGCACAGGCTGATGCCGCGCTTCGTCCTCGAATATCTGGAGGGCGGGGCGGAGGACGAGGCGACGCTGAAGCGTGAGCGCGCCGCCTATGGCGAGTGGCGCTTCGTGCCGCGCCAGCTCGTCGACGTGTCGCACCGGTCGATCGCGGCGCCGGTGCTCGGCCGCGCGGCGCCGATGCCGCTCGCCATCTCGCCTACCGGGCTCAACGGCCTGTTCATGCGCGGCGGCGACACTGCGCTCGCGCAGGGCGCGGCCAGATTCGGCGTGCCGTTCACGCAGGGCACCATGTCCAACGATCGCATGGAGGACGTCGCGCGCGTGCCCGGCCTCAGGCACTGGTGGCAGCTCTACATCTTCGGCGGCGACGAGATCTGGCAGGAGCTGGTCCGCCGTGCCGAGTCGTGCGGGGTGGAGGCGCTGCTCGTCACCACCAACGCGCAGATCTACGGCGATCGTGAGTGGGAGGCGCGGGTGCAGGTGAACGGCAAGCCGACGCCCGGCGCCGCGTTCGACGCCGCGCGCCATTGGCGCTGGGCGACGACGACGCTGGACCGCGGCATGCCTGAATTCGCCAACGTCATCGACTTCGTGCCCAAGGAGCGCCGCCGCTTCTTCGACAGCGCCACCTGGATTCGCGAGCAGATGCGCAAGAGCCTGTCATGGGACGACATCGCGCGCATTCGCGATCGCTGGAAGGGCCGCCTGATCCTGAAAGGCCTGCTCCACCCCGACGATATCCGCCGCGCGCTCGACGCGGGTGTCGACGGCATCGCGCTGGGCACCCACGGCGGGCGGCAGGAGGACTGGTCGGTTGTGGCGCTGGACGTGCTGGAGGAGGCGCGCGGCATCGTCGGCGATCGCATGGCGCTGCTGATGTCGGGCGGCATCCGGCGCGGCACGGACATGCTGAAGGCGCTGGCGCTCGGTGCCGACGCGGTGCTGACCGGGCGCGCCACGCTCTACGGCCTGTGCGCCGGGGGGGCCGACGGCGTGCATCGCGCGCTCGAGCTCCTCCACGACGAAGCGCTCGACGGGATGGGGCAGATCGGCGTGAAGAGCCTCGATGCGCTCGACCGATCAGTGCTGGCGCACGCCTCGTCTAACCTGCGTCAGCGACGGGTGACTTCTTCGTAAGGTAGCGGAACGTGCCGTCCGCCGACCGGTTGGGCGGGTGACGTGGCGGAGGCGCGAGATGGCGGAGACGGTCGGAGACTTCTTCTGGAACCGCCTGCACGAGTGGGGCGTCCGCCGCATCTTCGGCTATCCGGGTGACGGCATCAACGGCCTGCTCGGCGCGCTCGACCGGCAGGGCGATCGCTTCGAGTTCGTGCAGGTCCGCCACGAGGAGATGGCGGCGTTCATGGCGTCCGCCCATGCCAAGTTCACCGGCGAGCTCGGCGTCTGCATGGCGACCTCCGGCCCCGGTGCCTCGCACCTGCTCACCGGCCTGTACGACGCCCGGCTGGACCACATGCCGGTGCTGGCGATCGTCGGCCAGCAGGCGCGCACCGCGATCGGCGCGCACTACCAGCAGGAACTGGACCTCAACGCCGCGTTCAAGGACGTGGCGGGCGATTTCGTGCAGACCGCGATCGTGCCCGCGCAGGTGCGTCACCTGGTGGATCGCGCTGTGCGCATCGCCACCGCGCGTCGCCGCGTGACCGCGCTGATCTTCCCCAACGACATCCAGGATGAGCCGATGGAGCAGCCGCCGCGCGCCCATGGCGCGGTGTTCTCCGGCGTCGGCTGGTCCAAGCCGGTGACGGTGCCGGCCGGCCCCGACCTGCAGCGCGCGGCCGAGGTGCTGAACGCGGGCAGCAAGGTCGCCATCCTCGTCGGCGCGGGCGCCAAGGACGCGACCGACGAGGTGATCGCCGTCGCCGAGCGGCTGGGCGCGGGCGCCGCCAAGGCGCTGCTCGGCAAGCAGGTGCTGCCCGACGACCTGCCGTGGGTCACGGGCTCGATCGGCCTGCTCGGCACCAAGCCGAGCTACGACCTGATGATAGAGTGCGACACGCTGCTCATGCTCGGGTCGGGCTTCCCCTATTCCGAGTTCCTGCCCAAGGAAGGTCAGGCGAGGGGCGTGCAGGTCGATATCGATCCGGGGATGCTGTCAATCCGCTACCCGATGGAGTGCAACCTCGAAGGCGACGTCAAGGCGACGCTGGAGGCCCTGCTGCCGCTGCTTCGGCACAAGGCGGACGATGGCTGGCGCGAGAAGATCGCCGGGTGGAACAAATCCTGGCAGAAGACGGTGGAGGCACGCGCCAATGCCGCCGCCGATCCGATCAATCCGCAGAAGCTGTTCACCGAGCTTTCCACCCGCCTACCCGAGCGCGCGATCCTGACGTCGGACTCCGGCTCCTGCGCCAACTGGTATGCGCGCGACATCAAGATCCGGCGCGGCATGATGTGCTCGCTGTCGGGCGGCCTCGCTTCGATGGGCGCGGCGGTGCCCTACGCGATCGCCGCCAAGTTCGCGTACCCGGATCGGCCGGTGATCGCGCTGGTCGGCGACGGTGCCATGCAGATGAACAACATGGCCGAGCTGATCACCATCGCCAAGTACATGAACGGCTGGGCCAACCGCACGCTGATCGTCGCCGTCCTGAACAACGAGGATCTGAACCAAGTGACGTGGGAGCAGCGCGTGATGGAGGGCAATCCGCGCTTCGACGCCTCGCAGTCGATCCCCAACGTGCCCTATCATGAGTTCGCGCGCTCGATCGGGCTTGACGGCATCTACGTCGACGAGCCCGAGCAGGTCGGTCCCGCCTGGGATCGCGCGCTGGCGTCGAACAAGCCCGCGGTCATCAACTTCAAGGTCGATCCCTCCGTGCCGCCGCTGCCGCCGCACATCAATCTGGGGCAGGCCAAGCACTTCATGTTCTCGCTCGCGGGCGACAGTGAAAGAGGCTCGGTGATCGTCGATACCGCGCGCCAGGTGATGGCCAAGATCCTGCCGGGCGAATGAGCGGGGCGGAGAAGGCGCAGCGGGACGGGGCGGCGCGGCTCGTCTCGGCGGGCGCGGCGATGCTGTCGGCGTCGGTGCTGCTCGACAGCGCGATGGAGCATTATCGCGGCTCGTTCCGCAACAAGGCAATGTGGCTGCCGCTGCTGTCGTCCGCCGCGAACCTCGGCGTGGACGGCAGCGGGCGCGGCGGCGGGCTGCGCCTCGTCTCCCACGCGGCGGCGGGCGGGATCGGCTCGACGGGCTTCGGCTTCCACGCCTGGAACGTGGCGAAGCGGCCGGGCGGGGTGCGGCTCGTCAACCTGTTCTACGGAGCGCCAATCGGGGCGCCGGGCGCGCTGGTGCTGGCCGGCGCGGTGGGCGCCGTGGCCGACGGCATCCGCGCCGATCCGCCGCGCATCGGACCGCTGCCGCTCGGCGACGGCCGCGCGCTCGCCGGCCTGCTCGCTTTCGGAATCGCGGGCACGGTGGGCGAGGCGGGGCTGTTGCACTTTCGCGGCGCCTTCCAGAATCCGGCGATGTACCTGCCGGTGGTGCTGCCGCCCGTCGCCGCGCTGTCGCTGGCGCGCGACGCCTGGACGGGCGAGCCGCGCGGGCTCACCGTCGGGCTGCTCGTCGCGACGGCGGTGATGGGGATCGCGGGCGTCGCCTTCCACGCCTACGGTGTCGGGCGCAACATGGGCGGATGGCGAAACGCCTCGCAGAACCTGCTCGCCGGGCCGCCGTTGCCGGCGCCGCCCTCCTTCACCGGCCTGGCGGTCGCGGCGCTGGGTGCGCTCCGCCTGATGAGAGGACGCGATGGCTGATCGCTTTCCCGGCTACGACGTGCTCGCCAAGCGCGACACCCCGAGCTGGAACGACAAGACGCGCGAGGTGGTGGACGAGCGGCTCGCGATGGGCGAGCGCGCCGACGTGCTCGATGCCGTCGGCCGCGACGTGCTCCGCGCGCTGGCGATCCGCGTGCTGCCCCAGCCCGAGGGCCGGCCGCCCACCAACATGGTCGCGATGCTGCTCGACAAGATCGGCAAGGACGACGGCGAGGGCTTCCGCCACCACCGGCTTCCAAAGGTGGCGGAGGCGTGGACGCGCGGCCTCGCCGCCATCGAGGCGGAGGCGCGCGCTCGCCATGGCTGCGGCTTCGCGCAACTCGCGCCCGCGCAGGCCGACTCGCTGCTCTCCGCGATCGAGCGCGGCGAGGCGGCGAGCGACGCGTGGGGTGACATGCCGCCCGCGATCTTCTGGGCGTGGCGGATGCTGCCCGATCTCGTCTCGGCCTACTACGCCCACCCCTCCGCGTGGAGCGCGATCGGCTTCGGCGGCCCGGCGAGCCCGCGCGGCTATGTCCGCACCGGCACCGACCTGCGCGACCCCTGGGAGGCTGCCGAGCGCGGCGACGGACACCAGCCGCCGGCCGAGGTTCGGAACGCGCATGTCGGTTGAGGCGGCGGAGCGGCCGCGCGCCGCGAAGGGCCGCGCGCCCGACGTATTCGAGATCGGCGGCTGGGTGCCGATGCGCGAGCATCGCGACACCGAGGAGGTCGATTTCGCGATCGTCGGCACGGGGGCGGGCGGCGGCACGCTGGCGTGCAAACTCGCGGAGGCCGGCTTCTCGGTCGTGGCGTTCGATGCCGGCGCCTACTGGCGGCCGCTGGAGGATTTCGCCTCCGACGAGCATCACCAGGCCAAGCTCTACTGGACCGACGAGCGGATCGTCGACGGCGCGAACCCGATCAAGCTGGGCGGCAACAATTCGGGTCGCTCGGTGGGCGGGTCTACGGTGCACTACGCGATGGTGGCGCTGCGCTTCCGGCCCGAATGGTTCCAGGCGCGCACCAAGCTCGGCTACGGCGCGGACTGGCCGATCGACTGGCGCGAGATGTGGAAATATTATGGCGAGGTCGAGCGCGCGCTCGCCATCTCCGGCCCGGTGACCTACCCGTGGGGGCCCAAGCGCCCGCGCTACCCCTATCGCCAGCACCCGCTGAACGGCGCGGCGGCGCTGCTCGCGCGCGGGGCCGAGGCGCTCGGCATCCAGTGGACCGAGACGCCGATCGCCACGCTGTCGGCGCCGCGCGGCAAGGCGCACCGCTGCGTCTATCGCGGCTTCTGCACCACCGGCTGCTCCACAAACGCCAAACAATCGGTGCTCAACACATGGCTGCCGCGCGCGCTCGACGCCGGCGCCGAGATCCGCGACTTGGCAATGGTCGGCAGGATCGAGGTGGGCGCGCAGGGCCGCGTCACCGGCCTCCACTATCATCGCGAGGGCCAATGGCGCTTCCAGCGCGCGCGCAACGTCGTCGTGGCGGGCTACTCGATCGAGACGCCGCGCCTGCTGCTCAACTCCGCCTGCGCGCAGTTCCCGGACGGGCTCGCCAACTCGTCGGGTCTGGTCGGCCGCAACTTCATGGTGCAGCTCAATCAGGCCGCCTGGGGGCAGATGGACGAGGAGGTGCGCTGGTACAAATCGCCGCCGAGCCTGGCGATCAGCGAGCATTGGAACTACGAGGATCGCGGCAAGGACTATTTCGGCGGCTGGTGCTACATGAGCCAGGGGCCGCTGCCCGTCACCTGGGCGAAGGAGCTGGCGGGCCAGCGGGGCGTGTGGGGCCAGCGCCTCGTCGACGAGATGACGCGCTACAATCATGGGGTGGGGCTGAAGATGGTCGGCGAGGTGCTGCCCTACGAGCATAACCGCGTGACGCTCGCCGACGAGACCGACGGTTACGGCCTGCGCATCCCGCGCGTGTCCTTCTCCTACGGCGACAATGAGCGCGCGATGATCCGCCACGCATTGGGCTTCATGGACGACAGCCTCGCCGCCGTCGGCGCGCGCGAGCGCTGGAAGGAGTGGGACGACACCTGCCACCTGAACGGCACCGCCAAGATGGGCGACGATCCGCGTACCAGCGTCGTCAATGCCGACTGTCGTTCGTGGGACATCCCAAACCTGTGGGTGTGCGACGGATCGGTGTTCCCGACCGTCGGCGGGGTCAACCCGTCGCTCACCATCCAGGCGATCGCCTGTCGCACCGCCGATCGCATCAAGGCGATGGCCAGCCGCGGCGAGCTCTAGCGATGCGCCGGGGGGTCGTGCATGATCGCGATCGCCGGGGCTGAGGCGAGGTGGCGCAGCTCTTCCGTCCGGGCGCCAACACGCTGGCGCGGCTCGCGCTGCTGGCGATCCCCGGCGCACCTGCGGCGGCGCTGCTGCTGATGGGGGCGACGGTGCGCTCGGGCTACGTCACGGGCGAGGGGCGCGTTCCCAACCAGCCGGTGCCGTTCAGCCACCAGCATCATGTCGGCGAGCTGGGGCTCGACTGCCGCTACTGCCACACCAGCGTCGAGACGGCGGCGTGGCCGGGTATGCCGCCGACGCACACCTGCATGACCTGTCACTCGCAGCTCTATACCAAGGAGGACATGCTCGCCCCCGTCCGCCAGAGCTATGCGACCGGGCGGCCGATCCAGTGGAAGCAGATCACGGCGTTGCCCGATTATGTCTATTTCGATCACCACGTCCACGTGAACAACGGCGTGCCCTGCGCCGCCTGCCACGGCAACGTCGCGTCCATGCCGCTGATGCGCCAGGCCAAGCCGCTGACGATGGGCTGGTGCCTGGAGTGCCACCGCGATCCCGCCGCGCGTGTCGCGCCGCGCGACCGCGTCTACGATCCCGAGCCCTACACGCCTGCCAAATCCGCTGCCGATGCGCCGGAGCTGGAGCGCGTGCGCGCGCACGTCGCCAGTGTGAAGGGCCTCACCGAATGCTCGACATGCCACCGCTGAGGGCAACGCTGGACAGGCGCGACGCGCTGCGGCTGATCGCGGCGGGGGCCGTGGCGTCGCTCGCCTCGTGCCAGCGGCCCAAGGAGCGGCTGGTGCCGCAGGCGAACCAGCCTGATGGCGAGGTGCCGGGCAACGTCCGGCTCTACTCCACCGCGATCACGCTGTCGGGCTATGCGCGCGGCGTGACCGGGCGCGTGGTCGACGGGCGGCCGATCAAGCTGGAGGGGCTGGCGACGCACCCGGCGAGCCTCGGCGCCACCGACGTCTTCGCCGAGCAGGCGATCCTCGACCTCTACGATCCCCAGCGGCTGCGCGCGCCCGTCGGCCCGGACGGCCTTGGCGACCTCGACGCGCTACGCCTCGCGCTCGACCGGCGGCTGGATCGCAGCGACGGGCGCGGGCTGCGGCTGCTGACGGAACGCGTCACCTCGCCGACCTTCCTCGCGCGCGTCGCCGAGCTGAAGCGGCGCTTCCCCGCGATGCGCCACGTCCGCTACGAGGCGATCGACGACGACCGCGCGCTGGCGGGTAGCGCGCTCGCCCACGGCCGGCGGCTGGCGATGCGGCCGCGCCTCGCCGACGTGGACGTGATCGTGGCGCTCGATGCCGATCCGCTGGGTCCGGGGCCCGAGCAGGTGGCGCTGGCGCGCGCCTGGTCCGAGGGCAGGCGGGCACGCGATCGCCGCACGATGCTGTTCGTGCTCGAACCCTCGATGACCGCGACGGGCGTGATGGCGGACCGCCGCGCCGCGCTGCACCCGGCGATGATCGGTGACGCGCTCCGCGTGCTGGCGGGCGGCCTCGGTGCCGAGGCGGGCGACGCGCGGCTGCCGGCGTCCGCCGCCGCGCTGCTGCGCACGGCGTCGGCGCGGCTGAAGCGGGCGCAGGGCCGCGCCGTGCTGCTCGTCGGGCGCGATCAGCCGGCCGAGGTTCACGCGCTCGCCGCCTGGGTGAACGCGCGCCTCGCCGCGCCCGTCGACTGGATCGCGCCCGTCGATCCCGATCCGACACCGCATGGCGAGGCCATCGCGGGCCTGATGACCGAGATGACGTCGGGCGCGGTGGATACGCTGATGGTGATGGGCGGCAACCCGGCCTACCACGTGCCCGGCTTCGCCGGCGCGCTCGCCCGCGTGCCGCTGTCGATCTCCTGCGGCACGCTCGCCGACGAGACGAGCGCGCGCTGCCGCTGGACGCTGCCGGTGAGCCACGAGCTGGAAAGCGTGGCACGACGCGCTCGCGGCCGACGGTACCGCGTCGGTCGCGCAGCCGCTGGTCCGTCCGCTCTACGGCACGCGTTCGCGCACCGGGCTGCTCGACCTACTTGCGGCGCCGCCTGTGCCGCTGTCGGACCATGACCGCGTCCGTCGCACCTGGGCGGCGCGCGGCGCGGGCGCGTGGACGCAGGCGCTGGTGGACGGCGTCGTGCCCGGCGGCGGCGCGACGCCGGAGCCCGTCGGCAAGCCGCGCCTCGTGCTGCCCAGGCCGATCGCCCACGGCCCCGCGCTGGTGCTGACGACACCACCCTCCGCCGCCTTGTGGGACGGGCGGCAAGCGGCCAACGCCTGGGCGCAGGAGACGCCCGATCCGCTCACCAAGGAGGTGTGGGGGCCGGCGCTGCGCCTCTCCGCCGAGGACGCGCGCCGCCTTGATCTCGCCGACGGCGACGCGGTGACGGTGGCCGGCGCAGGCGCGGTGGCGGCGCGAATCGTGGCGGGGCAGGCGCCCGGCGTCGCGACGCTGCCGATGGGCGGCGGCCGGCGCGACAGCGGCCCTGTGGCGGACGGCATCGGCCTCAGCGTGCCCGCCGCGCAGGGCGCCGCCGGCTGGCGCGAGGTGGTGCTGACGCCGGGCGGCGAGGCGCGCCGGCCGCTCTCGACGCAGGGCTTCTTCGCGCTCGACGGCGATACCGCCAAGCTGTTCCCGGTGGTCGCCCCCGGCGCGGCGACCCGCAAGCCCGACCCGCACCCGACGCTGCTGCCGCCGCCGCCTGAGCGGCTGACGCGCGACTATCAGTGGGCGATGGTGATCGACACCGACGTGTGCATCGGCTGCAACGCCTGCGTCGTTGCCTGCCAGGCGGAGAACAACGTGCCGGTGATCGGCCCCGCCGAGATCGGCCACCATCGCGACATGCACTGGCTGCGCGTCGACCGCTACGATCGCGGCGACGCCGCCGATCCTCGGCCCGGCTTCCAGCCCGTGCCGTGCATGCAATGCGAGGAGGCACCGTGCGAGCCGGTGTGCCCGGTCGAGGCCTCGGTGCACGACGATCAGGGGCTGAACGTGCAGGTGTACAACCGCTGCATCGGCACGCGCACCTGCCAGGCCAACTGCCCCTACAAGGTCCGCCGCTTCAACTTCCGCGACAACACCAGGCCCGCCGTCTACGAGGAGGTGGACAGCGCCTCGCTCGCCGCGCAGCGCAACCCGGACGTGACGGTGCGCGCGCGGGGCGTGATGGAGAAATGCACCTACTGCGTGCAGCGGATCGAGGCGGCGCGGCACGACGCCGATGCCTTCCACCGCCCGATCGGCGAGGTGACCACCGCCTGCCAGGCGGCGTGCCCCACCAACGCGATCGTCTTCGGCGATCTCAAGCGCCCCGGCTCGGCGGTGAACGCCGGGCGCGCCGATCCGCGCCATTATGCGCTCCTGGAGGAGCTCGGCACGCGGCCGCGCACCACCTATCTCGCGCGCGTCCGCGACGACGGGGGCGCGGCGTGAGCGACGCGCAACGCTGGGTGCTGCCCTCCGTCCGCACGATGGGCGAGCTGACCGACCTCGTCTGCGCGCCGCTGATCGACCGCCGTGTCGGCAAAGAGTGGTGGATCGCCGCTGGGCTGGCGCTCGCCGGCACGATCGTCGGCGCGATCGCGATCGGCTACTCGCTGCTTCGGGGCGTAGGCTCGTGGGGCAACAACACTATGGTGGTGTGGGGTTTCCCGATCGCCAACTACGTCTGGTGGATCGGCATCGGCAACGCCGGCACGCTGATCTCCTCGCTGCTGCTGCTCACCCGGCAGAAATGGCGCGCGTCGATCAACCGCTTCGCCGAGGCGATGACGCTGTTCGCGGTGTCGATGGCGGGCATCTTCCCGATCATCCATCTCGGCCGCTTCATGTATTTCTACTGGCTGGCGCCTTATCCCTCGACGATGGGGACGTGGCCGCAGTGGCGATCCGCGCTCGTTTGGGATTTTTGGGCGATCGTCTCCTACCTGCTGTTCTCGATCCTGTTCTTCTACGTCGGGTTGCTGCCCGATCTCGCAACCTTGCGAGACCGCCCGGGTAGCGAGGCCCGCCGGCGGATCTACGGCGCCTTCGCGCTCGGCTGGCAGGGCAGCGCCCGACAGTGGGCGGCGCACGGCACCACGCACCGGATGATGGCGGCGATCGCCGTGCCGTTGGTGTGTTCGGTGCACTCGATCGTCGGCCTCGATTTTGCCGCCTCGCTGATGCCGGGCTGGGCGGAGAGCATCTTCCCGCCCTATTTCGTCGTCGGCGCGCTGTTCTCGGGGTTCGCGGTGGTGGTGCTGCTCGCCGCCGTGATCCGCCGCGCCTTCGGCTTCCAGGCGATCATCCGGCCCGCGCACTTCGACGTGATGGCCAAGGTGATCCTCGCCGCCTCGATCGTGATGACGATATCCTACGCCACCGAATGGTATCAGGCGTGGTGGTCGGGCGAGGCGGCGGAGACGCGCGCCGTCGCGTTCGAGTTCACCGGGCCCTATGCGTGGCTCTACTGGCTGATGCTGCTCGGCAACTGCATCGCGCCGCAGCTCCTCTGGTCGCCTCGGGCACGCGCCTCGCTGCCGGTGTTGTGCGCCGTCTCGGTGGGAATCCTGGTCGGCATGTGGCTGGAGCGCATCCTCATCATCCTCGTCACGCTTTCCAGAGGCTATCAGGTCTCGTCCTGGTGGATCTACGCGCCGACGATCGTGGATTTCCTCATCCTGTTCGGCACGCTGTGCGCCTTCTGCCTGCTGATGCTGCTGTTCGCGCGCATCGTGCCGTTGGTCTCCATCCACGAGACGCGCGAGCTGGTCGCGGAGGCCGCCAAGTGACCGCGATGGCGCTCGCCAGCTTCGCCGACGAAGCGGCCTACCGCGCCGGAGTGGCGCGCGCGGGCGAGGAAGGACGACGCATCATCGGCTTGTGGACGCCCTACCCGGTGGAGATGGCGGCGACCCCTGGCCGGCACGGCATCATCGCCATGGCCGCGACGATCGGGCTCGTCTCCGCCGCCTTGTTCGTGGCGCTGGAATGGTGGACGGCGGCGGTGCGCTACCGCTTCGATGCGGGCGGACGGCCGTTCGCGGACTGGGTGTCCTTCCTCGTCGCGCCCGTCGAGGCCGGCGCGCTCGCCGCCGGCATCGCGGCGGTCGTCATGCTGATCGTCCGTGCGCGACTGACGCGGCTGCACCACCCGGCCTTCGCGTTGGAGGAGGTGGAGCGCGCCCAGCGCGACCGCTTCGTGATCGCGCTCACCTGCGACGAGGGGGAGGATGCGAACGCCGCCATTGCGCTGCTCACGCGGGCGGGCGCGGTTCACAGCCGGCTTGTGTCGCGATGAGGCGCGCAATCGTCCTGCTTCCGCTGACGCTCGCCGCGTGCGACCTGTCGATGAAGCAGCAGGCCAAGCACGAGGCGCAGTCGGCGGCGACCTACTGGCCGGGCGGCGCCCCCGTCTCCGCGCCGCCCGAAGGCACGATCGCGCGCGACGCACCGGCGCGCGCGATCGCCGCCGTCACGCGGCCGGCGCTCACCCCCGCGCTGCTGGAGCGCGGACGCCAACGTTACAATGTCGATTGCGCGATGTGCCACGGTCCCGGCGGGGCGGGCGACGGATCGATCGTGCGGCGCGGCTTCCCAGCGCCCGCGCCGTTCCAGTCGCCCGGCCAGCGCGTGCTTCCGCCCGAGCATGTCGTCGAGGTGATCGCCCATGGCTGGGGCACGATGTACGGCCATGCCGACCGCGTGGAGCCCGCCGACCGTTGGGCGATCGCCGCCTATGTCCAGGCGCTGGGCCGGGTTGCGCCGGGGGCGGCCGGGTGAGGCGTGGCGTCCCCGTCCTGGTGCTGCTCGCCGGCGTAGCGCTGGCGATCGCCGTGCTGCTCGCGGCGCCGCGCGCGGCGGCGGTGGGTTGGCTCGCCGGCTTCGTGATCGCGGGCGCGGTTCCGTTGGGCGCGACCGCGTGGCTGCTGATCGCGCGGCTCACCGGGGGCGAGTGGGCGGCGCCTCTGCTGCCGCTCGCCCGCGTGACGCCTTGGCTGCTCGTCGCCGGGCTGCCGCTCGCGGTCGCGAGCCTCGCGCTGGCGCCCCCGCCGCACCTGCGCGTCTATCTCTCGCCGCCGCTGCTGATCGCGCGCGACCATGCGGCGGTGGCGTTGCTGGCGTGGGCCGGGCGGCGGGTGGAGCGGCTGTCCGTCACCGCCGCGGCGCTGCTGCTCGTCACCTACGCGCTCATAGTCACCATGCTCGGCTGCGACTGGCTGCTGGTGGTGGAGCCGGGCCATTCCGCGACCGTCGCGGGGATGCTGCTCGCCGTGGTGCAGCTCCTCGGCGGCCTCGGCGCGGCGCTGCTGCTCGGCACCGGCGCGCACGCCGCGCGCGCGGACCTTGCCAAGCTGCTCGTCGCGTGCGCGCTGGCGCTCGTCTACATGCTCTACGTCGACTGGCTGATCGTCTGGTACGGCAACCTGCCCGAGCATGTCGGCTGGTATGTCGACCGGCTGCGCGGCGGCTGGATCGTAGTGCCCTTCGTCGGCGCGTCGGCGCTGCCGGCCACGATCTGGGCGGCGGCCACCGATCGGTTGCGGCTGGCGGGCGGGATCGCGCTCGCGGGGATGGCGATCGGCATGGGCTGGTGGATCGGCGCGCCGGACGGGTGGCCGATGGCGGTCGGGGCAGTGGGCGGCGCGGCGGCGGCGACGGGGCTGATGACGTTCGGCCGGCGGCGCGAGGCGGTGCGGCGTGGCTGACGATCCCTACGAGCCCTGGCGCCTCCCGTGGCGGCGCGCGGCGATCGTCGCGGTAGTCGGCGCGGCGGCGTTCGCGGGGGTGATGATCGCATCGAGCCGCGTCTACGTGGCGACGCTGCGACCGCAGGTGCAGGTCCGCCGCGAAGACTTCCCGCTGCCCCGGCTGGAGACCGGTCACGCCGTCACCGGCCCGCGCCGGCCCGCCGATCCCGGTGCCGTCGAGCGCGCGATGGCGGACGAGGCGCGGGCCGGCTGGGGAGGGGCGCGATGAGGCGCGCCGCGCTTCTCTGCGCGCTCGCGCTCGCCGCGCCCGCGCGCGCCGGACTGACCGAGGCGGAGCTTGCCGACGTCTCGGCCACGCCGCCGCCGTTTGGCACGCGGCTTCCCGATCTCGGTTTCACCGACCAGGACGGCAGACGCATTCGCTGGCAAGCGGTGTCGGGCGGCAGGCCCTTGGTGTTGCTGTTCGCCGATTATCGATGCCGGCACCTGTGCGGGCCGGGGCTGACGCTGACCGCCGGCGCGCTCCACGACGCCGGGCTGGTGCCGCGCCGCGACTACCGCCTCGCGACGATCGGGCTCGATCCGCGCGAGGGCCCCGCAGATGCACGCGCGATGCGCGACACGCGGCTGAAGGCCTTGCCGGCGGAGGCGCAGGGCGCGCTGCTGCTCACCGGAGACGCGCGGGCGATCGCTGCCGCCACGGACGCGCTGGGCTACCGCTACGCCTACGACGCCGCCTCCGGGCAGTACGCGCACGATGCCGTCGCCTACGTCTTCCGCGCCGATGGCGGGCTCTCCGCCACGCTGCCCGAGACGGGCACGCCCGCGCCGGTGATGCGCGCCGCGGTGGAGGCGGCGGCGCGTGGCGCCTCGTCGCCGGCCGGCTTCGCGGCGCGCGTCGCGACATTGTGCTTCGGCCTCGGCGCCGTCCACGGCCGCTACGGTACCGCGATCGTCGCCACGCTCCGCGCGGGCGCGCTGGCGATGATCCTCGGTGTCGGCTTCCTGTTCCTGGTCGCGCGGCGCAGGAGGGCGGCGGCGTGTTGAGTGAGGCCTCCTCCGTCGCGCCGCACATCGACACGCTGTTCTTCCTTCTGTGCGCAATATCGGTGGCGACGATGGCGCTGGTGGGCGGGCTGATCCTCGCCTTTTGCATCCGCTACCGCCGCGGCACCAACGCGCCGCGCGGACCGGTGCCCGAGCCGCTGAGCCGCGAGGTCGAGATCGGCTGGACGGTGGCGACGCTGTTCCTGTTCGTCTTCGTGTTCTGGTTCGCCACCTCCGCGCAGATCCCGCAGTTCGAGGTGCCCGATCGCGCGATGGAGATCCACGTTCAGGCCAAGCAGTGGATGTGGAAGGCGCAGCATCCAGACGGCACGCGCGAGATCGATCGGCTGACCGTGCCGGTGAACGTGCCCGTCCGCCTCGTGATGACGTCGGAGGACGTGATCCACAGCTTCTACGTCCCCGACTTCCGCGTGAAGCAGGACGTGCTGCCCGGCCGCTACACCCAGCTCTGGTTCGAGGCGAAGGAGCCCGGACGCTACCACCTGTTCTGCGCCGAGTTCTGCGGCACCCAGCATTCGCGCATGGGCGGCTGGGTGGACGTGCTGCCGCAGCCCGCCTTCGCGCGCTGGCTTCGCGAGCGGCCGCCACACTCCTCGCTGGTCAACGAAGGCCGCGCGGTGTGGGCGGCGTCGGGTTGCGCGAGCTGCCACGAGCCCGGCTCGCGCGTTCCGGCGCCGTCGCTCGGCGGGCTGTTCGGATCGCGGGTGACGCTCGCCGACGGCGGCGAGACGACGGCAGACGAGGATTATCTACGCACCTCGATCGTCGAGCCGCAGGCCCAGATCGTCAACGGATACCCCAACATTATGCCGAGCTATGAGGGACGCCTGAGCGAAGAGCAGATCGTGGCGCTGATCGCCTACATCCGCGCGCTGCCCGGCCGCGAGGGTCACGCGAAATGACCAAGGCCGGCCTGCTGCGCCGCGAGGAGGGCGTCCACAACTATCTCACGGAGGGCACGACCGTCCGCTCGTGGCTGGCATCCACCGATCACAAGCGCATCGCGATCCTCTACGCCGCGTCGATCACCCTGTTCTTCTTCGTGGGCGGCGCGGCCGCCACCATCATGCGCGCCGAGCTGATCCATCCGGCGGGCGACTTCCTGTCGGACGAGAGCTACAACCGGCTGTTCACGCTGCACGGCATCATCATGGTGTGGTTCTTCCTGGTGCCGTCGATCCCGACGACGCTGGGCAATTTCCTGCTGCCGCTGATGATCGGCGCGGACGAGCTCGCCTTCCCCAAGCTCAACCTCTTCTCCTGGTACCTATTCGTCGTCGCCGGCGTGCTGGCGCTGCTCGCGATCGTGGCGGGCGGGGTGGACACGGGGTGGACCTTCTACACCCCGCTTTCCACCATGTACGCCAACGGCAACGTGCTGCTGGCCGCCGCTGCCGTGTTCGTCTCCGGCTTCTCGACCATCTCGACCGGCATCAACTTCATCGCCACCGTCCACCTGATGCGCGCGCGCGGCATGACGTGGTTCCGCC
Source organism: Sphingomonas sp. (assembly GCF_965200105.1). Classification (GTDB taxonomy): domain Bacteria; phylum Pseudomonadota; class Alphaproteobacteria; order Sphingomonadales; family Sphingomonadaceae; genus Solisphingomonas. The sequence goes on along the minus strand of NZ_CBDATN010000002.1, from coordinate 195,364 downwards.
TGCCGCTGTTCGTGTGGGCGATGTACGCCGTCAGCCTCGTCATGGTGCTGTCCACGCCGGTGCTGGCGATGGCGCTGACGCTCATCTTCGTGGAGCGCGCCTTCGGGCTGCCGATCTTCAACCCGCTGTACGGCGGCGATCCGATCCTGTTCGAGCATCTGTTCTGGTTCTACAGCCATCCCGCCGTCTACATAATGGTCATCCCCGCCTTCGGCGTGGTGTCCGAGATCATCGCGTGCGAGGCGCGGCGGCGCGTGTTCGGATATCAGTTCATGGTGTTCGCGATGCTGGCGATCGCGATCATCGGCTTCACGGTGTGGGGCCACCACATGTTCGTCTCGGGCGAGAGCCCGTTCGCGAGCCTGGTCTTCTCGTTCCTGAGCTTCATCGTCGCGGTGCCGTCCGCCATCAAGGTGTTCAACTGGACGGGCACGCTGTACCGCGGCCAGATCCGCTTCACCGCGCCGATGCTCTACGCGCTGGGCTTCGTGGGGCTGTTCACGCTGGGCGGGCTCACCGGGCTGTTCCTCGCCGCCATCCCGATCGACGTCCACGTCACCGACACCTACTTCGTCGTGGCGCACTTTCATTATATCATGGTCGGCGGCGCGGTATCGGCCTTCTTCGGGGGGCTGCACTTCTGGTGGCCAAAGATCACCGGGCGTCTCTACAGCGAGGAGTTCGCGCGCTTCGCCGCCATCCTGATGTTCTTCGGGTTCAACTTCACCTTCTTCCCGCAGTTCGTCATGGGTTATATGGGAATGCCGCGTCGCTATCACGTCTATCCGCCCGAGTTTCAGCCCTATCACGTCATGTCTTCCACGGGCGCGGCGGTGCTGGCGGCGGCCTATGTCATGCCGCTCTTCTATCTCGGCTGGTCGCTGATCGCGGGCGAGCGCGCGCCCGACAATCCGCACGAGGCGACGGGGCTGGAGTGGCAGACATCCTCGCCGCCGCCCAAGGAGAATTTCCTGGAGCCCGTCGTCGTCGCCAACGATCCCTACGGCTATCATCCCTGGTCCGCTCCGCTCGACGAGGCCGATCAGGAGGCCCACGCCCCGCAGGAGCCGGCATGAGCGAGGCCGTCGCCCACGCGCCGCCGGCCGAGATCCACAAGCCGTGGCACACGGCCGAGCGGCAGCGCGCCGCGATGCAGTTCGGCTTCTGGATCTTTCTCGCCACCGAGATGCTGTTCTTCGGCGGGCTGTTCCTGTTCTACGCGACGCTGCGCGTGCTCGATACCGTCGGGCTCGCGGCGGGCAGCCACGAGGCTGACCTCACCTTCGGCACCGCTAACACCGTGATCCTGACGACGAGCAGCGTCGCCATCGTGATCGCCGAGCGCGCGCTGAAGGCCGGATGGACGCGCTGGGCGCGCTGGTGCCTCGCCGCCACGCTGGCGCTCGCCGTCGCGTTCCTCGTGGTCAAAGGCTTCGAGTATGCCAAGGATTTGCACGAGCATCTCTGGCCCGGCCCCGGCTTCAAGCTGCCGGAACCCGGCGCGCGGCGCTTCTGGTCCTTCTACTGGACGGCCACCGGCATCCACGCGATCCACATCATCATCGGCATCGGTCTCGTCGCGCGGCTGCTGTGGCTCGATCGCGCCGGTCTGCTCAGCCGGCGTTGGATGGGGGTGGAGGTGACGACGCTCTACTGGCACTTCGTCGAACTCGTGTGGCTCACCCTCTATCCACTGATCTACCTGGCGGGCCGGTGAGGGGCGAAGTCCTTTGGCGGCCGCTCGCCGGCTGGGCGGTGCTGATCGCGCTGATCGTGGCGAGCGCGGTGATCGGTTCGCACGGCGGCCGGGCGATCCCGATCCTGATCGCCGGCGCGCAGGTGGCGATCGTGGCGCTCGCCTTCATGCAGTTGCTGCGTGCCGAGGGGCTGGTGCGGCTGGCGGCGCTTGCCGGGATCGTATGGGCAAGCTTCCTCTTCCTGCTCACCTTCGCGGACCTGCTGACGCGCTGAGCGGAAAAATGTATCGCTCCGTCGCGGCTTAGGCACCGGGGCCGGCGACGCGCGTTAACCCACGCGACATCACAGGAGAGCGAGATGAGCGACACGCTCGACGCCACGCGCGGCGACGACGGACCCGCGACCGCGTCCAAATCCTCGGCAGGGATTGAACAGGAACGCGCCGCGACGCCGGATGCGAAGGGCAGCCAGTTCGCCGGCGGCACGGTGACGATCAACAAGCCACGCGCCGAACTCTACAGCTATTTTCGCGACTTCTCGAACCTCGCGACGTTCATGGAGAATGTCGAGCGGATCGACGTGCGCGACAAGGCGCGCTCGCACTGGGTGGTCAAGGCGCCCGCCGGCCAGACGGTGGAGTGGGACGCGCGCGTCACCGAGGAGCGCGAAGGCGAGATGATCGCCTGGATATCGGAGGAGGGGGCGGACGTCGCCAACTCCGGCCGTGTCGAGTTCAAGGACGCAGGCGCGCGCGGCACCGTCGTCACCGCCACCATCCTCTACGATCCGCCCGCCGGCGTGATCGGGAAGCTGGTCGCCAAGCTCTTCCAGCGTGAGCCCGCCATCCAGGCGCGCCGCGACCTGCGTCGCTTCAAGCAGCTCATGGAAACCGGCGAGATCGCCACCGCGCGGATGAATGCCGCGCAGGTCGAGGAATATGGCCGCTGATGCGGGCCGAAACGTATATTGAAGGAACACGCTGATGCGCGCACTGGCCTGGCACGGCAAGCATGACGTCCGCATGGACACCGTCGACGATCCCGAGATCGTCAATCCCCGCGATTGCATCATCAAGGTGACGTCCACCGCGATCTGCGGATCGGATCTCCACCTCTACGACGGCTTCATCCCCACGATGCAGGCCGGCGACGTGCTCGGCCACGAGTTCATGGGCGAAGTGGTCGAAGTCGGCGCCAAGTCCACGCTCAAGAAGGGTCAGCGCGTCGTGGTGCCGTTCACCATCGCGTGCGGCTCCTGCTACCATTGCGGCAAGCATCAGTATTCGGCGTGCGATAACGGACTGCCCGCTGACAATCAGGACATCGCGCAGCAGCTCTACGGCCAGCCGATGTCCGGCCTGTTCGGCTACAGCCACATGACCGGCGGCTATGCCGGCGGCCAGGCGGAATATGTGCGCGTGCCGTTCAGCGACGTCGGCCCGATCGTCATCCCCGACGGGATCGACGACGACAAGGTGCTGTTCCTCTCCGACATCTTGCCCACCGGCTGGCAGGCGGCGGAATATGCCCAGATCGAGCCGGGCGACACGATCGCGGTGTGGGGCGCGGGGCCGGTCGGCCTGTTCGCGGTGCAGTCCGCCTTCCTGATGGGCGCCGAGCGCGTGATCTGCATCGATCACTTCCCGCACCGGCTGGAGCTCGCCGCCAAGTTCGGTGCGGAGACCATCAACTTCGAGGAGACCGCGGTCTACGAGGCGCTGATGGCGATGACGGGCGGGATCGGCCCGGATGCGTGCATCGACTCTGTCGGACTGGAGGCGCACGGCTTCTTCGTCGACAATGTGCTCGATCAGATCAAGGCGTCGACCTTCCTCGGCACCGATCGAGCCCACGCCAACCGCCAAGCGGTGCTCGCCTGCCGCAAGGGCGGCCGCATCTCGATGCCGGCGGTGTATGGCGGCTTCGTCGACAAGTGGCCGCTCGGCGCCTTCATGGAGAAGGGGCTGACGCTCAAGACCGGGCAGACCCACGTCCAGCACTACCTGCCCGGGCTGCTGCAGGCGATCGTCGAGGAGAAGATCGACACGACCTTCCTCATCTCGCACCGCCTTCCGCTGGAGCAGGCGCCGCAGGGCTACAAGATGTTCCACGACAACCAGAACGAGGTCACCAAGGTCGTGCTGAAGCCCGGCATGGCGATGGCGGCCGAGTAAGGAGACCAAGCATATGGCCGATAAGTTCGCGATCGTCACCGGCGCCTCCACGGGCATCGGCTTCGAGCTCGCCCACGTCGCAGCCGACGCAGGCTACGACCTGCTGATCGTCGCCGACGAGCCGCTGATCGACAGCGCCGCCGCCGACATCAAGGGCAAGGGCGTGGACGTGAAGTCCATCGAGGCGGACCTCTCCACCATCGACGGCGTCGACAAGCTGCTCGCCGCGGCCGGCGGGCGCAGGATCGACGTGCTGTGCGCCAACGCCGGCACCGGCGGGGGCAACGGCTTCCTCGATCAGGACGTTGCGCTCTGGCGACACATCATCGACACCAACATCACCGGCACGCTCTACCTTCTCCAGAAGGTCGTGAAGGACATGGTGGCGCGTGGGCAGGGCAAGGTGCTCGTCACCGGCTCGATCGCTGGCTTCATGCCGGGATCGTTCCACGCCGTCTACAACGGCACCAAGGCGTTCATCGACAGCTTCACGGAGGCCTTGAACAACGAGATCAAGGACGTGAAGGGCGTCACCGTCACCAACCTCATGCCCGGTGCGACGGACACCGAGTTCTTCGATCGTGCGGGCATGCAGGACACCAATGTCGGCCGGTCCGACAAGAAGGACGATCCTGCCAAGGTCGCAAAGGATGGCTGGGACGCGATGATCGCGGGCAAGAGCAGCATCGTGTCGGGCTGGCACAACAAGCTCCAGGCCGCCGCCGCGCACATCCTTCCCGCCGGCGTGACCGCCGCGCTCCACCGAAACATGGCGGAACCCGGCAAGGGCGAGTGAGCCTGTGCGTCTGCTCCTGCCGTCGCGCCTCCCGAAGGGACCGCGATCGGCAGGAGCCTGCCACGAAGGCGGGCGCCGACTACGCGTGCGCGGCTCCCGGCATCTCGCCATAGGCTGCAGCCGAGGTAAAATCACAGCTACTGCCTCAGTGCGACGTCCCCGGCAGACCATCCGCGTTGGAACGCCGGGGCGCCCGGTTGCGACTCAACGCATCGGCGCCTGCTGGATGGGTAGTCCCCTGGAAACCGCGGGTACCACGCCGGGATTGACGCTCGCGCCGTGCTCCGAGGCCGCGATCGTCGCGGCGGACTGGGCGCCCGCCTGCGCGTGCGCGCCGACCTCGGCGGCGGTCGCTTGCCGGCAGGCCGCGAGGAGGATGAAGGCGAGGAGCGGGACGCGACGCATACTCGTCCAGCGGCCCGGCGGCGCGATCGTTCCCGTCACGCGGCCACGTCGACGCGGCCGGTGCGCTGGAGCTTGCCCCAGCCCACCCACGGCCCCGATAACGCGGCGCCGATCGCGCGCAGCACCACCGAATACATGAGCTGGCGGTAGACGAAGCGCTGCGCCAGCAGCAGCAGCGCGGGATAGTGCATGCGGCGCGGCTCCAGCCGGTAGGCGATCCAGCCGCAGGCGACGTCGATGGCGGAGAAGGCCAGCCAGTAGACGCCCATCGTCAAGACGTCGGACTGCGTCTGCGCCCAGCCATGCTGGTGCACGCGCACGATGGTGGACACGATGCTGATCGCCAGCGCGAGATCGATGATCGGCGAGATCGCCGCGAACATGATCTGGAACAGCCACGCCTGCGGCAGGCCGACATAGGCGAGGCCGGCGGGCCGCCCCGCGCGGAAGATGCCGCGATGCTTCCACAGGCATTGCAGCGTGCCGAACGCCCAGCGAAAGCGCTGGCGGCCGAGCGCGCGAAACGTCTCGGGCGCCTCCGTCCATGCCACCGCGTCGACGTCGTAGGCGACCTGCCAGCCGGCGCGCTGGATCGCGATGGTGAGATCCTGATCCTCCGCTAGCGTATCGACCGGATAGCCGCCCACCGCGTCCAGCGCCGCTCGCCGCCACGCGCCGACCGCGCCGGGCACCACGGTGATCGCCTCGAAACGGGTGAGCGCGCGGCGTTCAAGGTTCTGCGCCGTCACATACTCCACCGCCTGCCAGCGGGTAACGAGATTGACGCGGTTGCCGACCTTGGCGTTGCCCGCCACCGCGCCCACCGCCGGATCGGCGAACCAGCGCGCCAGCCGCGCGATCGTCGTCGCCTCGAACTGGGTGTCGGCGTCGAGCGCGACGATCACGTCGCCCGACGCCAGCGCCAGCCCGCGGTTGAGCGCCACCGCCTTGCCGCCGTTGAGCAGGGTCAGCACGCGCACGCGAGGATCGCCGGGGAAGGCGGCGTGCACCACGTCCGATGTTCCGTCCGACGAGCCGTCGTCGATGACGATCACCTCGATGCGCACGTCCTCGGAGCCGAGCACGCGGCGTACCGATTCCGCAATTACCTTGGCCTCGTTGAAGGCGGGGATCAGCACCGATACGAAGCGCGCCGGATCGATCGCCGGCACAGGCTCGCGTCGCGCTTCCAATCGCGCGCGGATCGCCAGCACCGCCATCAGCACCGCGCGCGCGATGCCGAGCGTGATCGCGACGAAGAAGATCCACTTGAGCAGGCCGAGCAGACCGGCCAGGAACAGGAACATGCCGACGTCGGCGCGAACCGCGATCAGATCCTTGCCGGTGATCTGCGGCATCACCTGCGCGGGCGTGAGATCGATCAGGCGCGATACGGTGACGAAGCGATAGCCCTTCGCCCTCAGCGTCTCGATCAGCGCCGGCAGCGCGGCCAGCGTCTGCTCGCGATCGCCGCCACCGTCGTGGAGCAGGATGACGTTGCCCGAGCGATCGTCGTTGCCGGCCAGTACGCCCGCGACGCCGTTGCTCACGATCGCGGACACGCCAGGCCGCTGCCAGTCCTGCGTGTCGACGTGCAGGCCGACGTTTAGATAGCCGTCCTGCTGCGCGCGGAGCGCGGGCACCAACTCGTCGTCGGTGGTGGGCTCGGCGTCGCCGAAATAGGGCAGGCGGAGCAGGCGGGTGCCGCGCCCGGTATAGGCCTCGATCAGCCGCTGCGTGGCGTTGAGCTCGAACCTGGTGCCGCGCTCGCTCGACAGCGCCATGTTGGGGTGAGTGTAGCTATGATTGCCGATCTCGGAGCCTTCCGCGATGATGCGGTTGAGCAGGCCGGGATGGCTGACGGCGTTCTCGCCAATGACGAAGAAGGTGGCGGGCACGCCCTCCCGCTTGAGCAGGTCGAGGATGCGCGGCGTCCAGTGGCCATCGGGCCCGTCGTCGAAGGTGAGCGCGACGAGCCCCGGCCGATCGCCGACGCGGGTGACGACGTAGGGAGTGGGGAGCGACACGAACGCCTCGCCCCGGATCATCCCGCGCGCGTCGATGACGACGTTGCGCCGCCCTGTCGTCGGCGTGTCCGTGATGCGGAGCAGCTCGCCATTTCCCTCGACGTCGACGTCGCCCACCGACCGAAGGGTCGAGAGATCGGGGACATGGTGGCTCTCGAACGCCTTGAGCGCATCCCAAACGCCGGGGTCCTCCGATCCCAGCCGCCACAGCGCGACGCCCGACGCGCCGGACGCGTCGACCGCGCGGAGCTGGTTCCAGCCGCTCGCCGCGTCCGTCAGCCAGACGGTGTGAGGCAGGCCGTCGTCGCCGACATAATCGAACATCGTGTTGCCGCTCACCGTATCGAAGCGCGGCGCGACGCCGCTGTCGTGGGCCGCGAGCCACGCCTCCTCGACCGAGACGGCAGCGCCGGTCTTGCCCTTCGGCCAGTCATAGCCGTAGCCGGCGATCGCAACGATCGCCTTCTTGGGGCCGATCTGGCGCACCGCCTCGCGCATGCGATCGACGAACCAGCCCTGGCTCGCGATCGGTCCCGGCTGGCCCTCGGGATAATGCTCGTCATAGTCCATGACGAACAGCCTGTCGGCGCTGCGCGCGTAGGCCCGCAGGTTCCAATCGTCGTCGCCAACGGGCACGGCTAGCGTGACGAGCAGCCCGCGCGGGGCGTAGCGGGCGTGCGCCTCGGCGATGAAGTGCTGATAGTCGCGTTGCGAGGCGGTGGGCAGCTCCTCGAAATCGAAGGCGACGCCGCCCGCGCCATAGGCCTTGAGCGTCGGCTCTAGCCCGTCGAGCAGCTTGGCGCGCGCCCTGGGATCGCGCAGCAGCGCGGCGATGCCCGCACCGTCCCACGCGCCGCCGCTGGCGTTCTGCACCATCGGCATGAGCAGCGGGCGGTGCGTGGCGTTGCGCAGTACGGCACCGAGCACGCGATCGGTGGCGATCGTCAGCCTGTGATCCGGCCCCGTCACCGATCCCAGCGCCGGCACCAGCCAGTCGAGCTGCCCGACGTGGCGGACGAGCGACGCCTTGGAGGCATCGTCCCAAGGCGCGTAGAAGCCAACCACCGTCTGCCGCACCTTCGCGGCGGCGGCGGAGCCGTGCGGCGACCAGGCGCCGAGCGCGAAGGCGACGCCCTTGACGCGGTTCTTGATGACGCGGCCGACATGGGCGAGTTCGGCCGGCAACGGACGCGGCTGAGGATGCTCGACAGGCAGCGCGAGCGGCGTCGGCACCGGCACGTCGACGATGGTGAGCGCGAACACCGCCGCCGCGGCGACAAGCGCGAGCAGCATGGCGGCGACGGTGCCGAGCGACCAGCGCTTCCGCCGCCCACTGGGATCGTAGAAGACAGGTGCGTCCATCGCCTCAGACTATCTTGTACGGACGCGAAAACGGCGCTCGGCCGGGAGTGGATAGCCGAGCGCCGTTCCGTCATGCGTCGGCGTGACAGGGTCCAGACCCGCCGACAGGAGCGGTCCTAGCGTAACCGGCGCCGCCACCCCGTGGCGACGGCATGACCGATCCGTAACGTCAGCGAGCGGAAAGGCTGCAGGCACGTCAATCCACGGCTTCGCCCGGGTCGACGCCCCACAGCCGGCCCAGTTCGACGAACCCGCCCCGGCCTGCCACGTCCAGCCGGCACCAGCCTTCGCCGCATTTAGAAAGGCGGCCAATCACTCCGGCGGCGGCGTGGAAGGCGACGTGCGAGCCGGCGTTGGGCGTGTCGCGCAGCTCCGCCCCGCCGGGGCGGACGATGGCGGTGCGCGTGGCGGTGAGCAGCGTCGCCATCATCCAGCCCTCGCCGCCGTCAGGATCGCGCAGCTTGCGCCAGCCGGGATAGGTCTGGATCACGCGCACCGGCAGGCCGGCGCGGCGATACAGCCAGCTTGCGGGATAGTTGCGACCGGGCCCGGTCCGCATCCTTGCCTCGCCCGCGGACAGCGATGCCCAGTAGGGCACCGGGCGCAGCGTCTGCGTGGACGCGGCACTTGCCGCCATTCCCGTCGCGATCGTCGCCAGCACCGCTGCGATCCAGCCTCTCGTCATTGACAACTCCCTCTCGCGCGCCGCTCTAGGGGAGGGGCGGGCGCGGCATCAAGCATGAGCGAGGCTCTTCGGAGGCTCGTGCTACCGGCGCGGTGCCGCCGCAGGCCGATCGGGTGACCATGGAACCCACGGCGAAGCGCGCGTCGCGCCAGCGCTCCTCATCGAGCACGCGCGCGAGGACGTCGACCGCGCGTGCCACGTCGGCGAAGCGGAGCGTGAGCGGCGTGGGTCCCGAAGCGCGCGACGGCGGGAACGCGGAAGTCCCCGATCACGCCGTCCGCGATCGCCGCCTGCACGATCTCTTGCGCGTGATCGTGGGCGAAGCTGATGTGGCTGCCGCGCCGATCCGGCTCGCGCGGCGTGACGAGGCGCAGCGCGGGGCAGCGGGCGGCGGCGCGATCGGCGAACAGATCGAACAGCGCGCGCGATTTCGCCCACACCTGCGCCAGGTCCACACCGTCGAAGGTCCGCACGCCTTCCTCCAGCGCGAGCAGGCTCAGCATCGGCGGCGTGCCCACCTGGAAGCGTGCGACGCCGGAGGCGGGGGCATAATCGGCGCCGAACGTGAAGGGCTCGGCATGGCCGAGCCACCCCGCGATCGGCGAGGCCATGTTCGTGGAGCGGCCGCGCGACGTGGAGGAAGGCGGGCGCGCCCGGCCCGCCATTGAGATATTTGTAGCTACAGCCGACCGCCAGCTCCACGCCGTCGCGCGCGAGGTCCAGCGGCACCGCGCGACGCTATGGCTCAAGTCCCAGACGATCCGTGCGCCCCGCTCGCGCGCGTGGGCGGTGAGCGCCGCCATGTCGTGCGGCCAGCCGGAGCGGTAATGGACGTGGGCGAGCACGACGAGCGCAGTGTCGCCGTCGATCGCCGCCTCCAGCGTCTCCGCCGCGACGACGCGCAGCCGCTTGCCCGCCAGCGCCGCCGCTTCGCGCGCGACGTGCAGGTCGGTCGGGAAGTTGCCGGCTTCTGTCACGATCGTGCCGCGCTCCGGCGCCAGCGCGCAGGTGGCGACGATCAGCTTGAAGAGGTTGACCGAGGTCGAGTCCGCCACCGTCGCCTCGTCGGCGAGCGATCCGATCAGCCGCGCGATCGTGGCGCCGATCCGCGCGGGGGCGTCGATCCACCCGCCTCGCTCTAGCTCCGGATCAGCCGCTCGCCCACTCGCACGCCATCACCTCGGCGATCCGCGCGGGCGTGTCGGCGGGCAGCGGGCGAGCGAGTTGCCGTCGAGGTAGACGACGCCCTCGGGCAGCGCAAAGCGATCGCGCACTGCGGCGAGCGGATCGGCCGCGTCGGCGGCGGCGATCTCGTGCGGCGTCACGCGCGCACGCAGGCGTCGACCCAGCGCGCGCCGACGATCCCGGCGAGGCGATCGGGCGCGACGCGCACCGAGCTCGTGCGCGATCCGGCGGCGGGGTAGACGATGCCGAAGTCCCTGAGCGACAGGTCGCAGAAGACGGGGAGCGGCGTCGCGAGGCCGAACGGGCAGACGCCGCCCACCGGATGGCCGGTGAGCGCCAGCACCTCGTCCGCGCCCAGCATCCGCGGCCGCCCGCCGAACGCCGCCTTGGCCTTGGCGTTGTCGAGCCGGGCGTCGCCGCGCGTCACCAGCAGCAGCGCCTGGCCACCCGCGCGGATCGTCAGCGTCTTGGCGATGCGGCCGGGCTCGACGCCCAGCGCCAGCGCCGCGTCCGCCACGGTGGCGGTGCTGGCGTGGCCGTCGATCACCCGAAGCTCGGGTGCGCGCGCGGCGAGATCGGCGAGGACGGAGGCGTGGCTCATCTTGGGGCACGGGGGTAGCGGCGCGGGCCGGCCTTGTCACCGCGCCGGGGCGCGTCTAGTCGCCCACGCCATCCATCCACCGCCGGAACATTGGAGCTTGGCACCGTCATGGCGACCACCCGCACCTTCTCGATCATCAAGCCCGATGCCACCCGCCGCAACCTCACGGGCGCCGTCACCCGGATGCTGGAGGAGGCCGGCCTGCGCGTCGTCGCCTCCAAGCGCATCCAGATGACCAAGGAGCAGGCCGAGGGCTTCTACGCCGTCCACAAGGAGCGGCCCTTCTTCGGCGATCTCGTCAACTTCATGATCTCCGGCCCCGTCGTCGTGCAGGTGCTGGAGGGCGAGGATGCCGTCGCCGCCAACCGCAAGGTTATGGGCGCGACCAACCCGGCCAATGCCGACGTGGGCACGATCCGCAAGGCCCACGCGGAGTCGATCGAGGCCAACTCGGTCCACGGCTCGGACTCCGAGGAGAATGCGGCGACCGAGATCGCCTATTTCTTCAAGCCTGAAGAGATCGTCGGCTGATTCCGTACGGGCGCGGGGATCAGCCCCGCGCCCGCGACGCCCATAGCGTCGCCAACCGCGCGTCGGCGGCCTTGTCGTCCGCCGGCGCCTGCCCGATCAGCGACAGTCCGCGCAAGCGGACGGCGGTGCCGCGCAGGAAGCGGCCCTCCAGCGCGTAGCCGACGTCGTAGAAGGCGCGCGCCTTGGCGGGATCGCCGTTCGCCAGGTAGCTCGTCTCGATCATCACCGGCACGCGCGCGTCGCCGGGCGCGTCGTCGGACAGGTGGCGGCGCTTCCTGTCGGCCTTGAGCGCGTCGGCGAACCAGCCGGCCTCGATCCGCGCGTCGCTGGACGTCGTGACCGGCGCCACGCCGAAGCCGGGCGGCAGGCGCACCACCTGACCCTGGATCGGCTGCGTCTCGTCGACCGGCGCGAGCGCCAGCCTATCGCCCTCCGCGTCCGCCGTGGCCTTGAGGCGCAGCGGCCTGGCGTGCGTGGCCGCCACCTTCTCCTCGCGCGCGTCGCGGCGATCCTCGTAGCTGTTCCAGAAGGTGAGGCCCGAGATCACCACGGCGGCGATCGCCACCGCCTCGCCCAACGTCACCCAGCGCAGCCGCGACCGGCGCTCGCTCTCCTCGCTCATCGTCCGAACCTCTCGCGTTGCCTCGGCGTCGCCGCCATGTCCCAGCTCCGGGCGACGCGGTCCGCCACGCGCTGCCAATCGGTGTCGCCGAGATCGAGCCTCATGCCCAGCCATCCCGAGGCGGCGAGGTAGGCTGGGCGGTAGAAGAGGTCGGGTTCCGCCTCCGACAGCATGTCCTGCTCGTCCGCGTGCGCCGTCTTCACCGCTACGGCGTGGATGCCGCAGCCATGATGGTCGGCCATGTACCAGGCGAAGCCCCGCCCCTTCTCGATATGGAAGTGCGGCATGCCGTGCGACAGCTTCTCGGCGGCGAGCGGCTGGGCCATGCAGGTCGCACGTAGCCGGACGAGCGTGGCTTGCGCGTCGAAGCTCACAGCGTCTCGACCAGCGCGGCGAGCGTCGGCGGATACAGCCGATGCTCCTCGACCAGCACGCGCGCCGCGAGCGTCTCGGGCGTATCGCCGGGCAGCACCGGCACCTCGGCCTGGGCGAGCGCCGGCCCGTCGTCGAGCGCGGCGGTGACGAGGTGGACGGTGCAGCCGTGCCGCGCGTCGCCCGCCGCCAGCGCCGCCTCGTGGGTGTGCAGCCCCTTGTGGCGCGGCAGCAGCGAGGGATGGATGTTGACCATCCGCCCCGCCCAGCGATCGACGAACCACGGCGAGAGCAGCCGCATATAGCCCGCGAGCGCCACCGCGCGGACGCCGTGGGCGCGCAGTTCGTCGTCGATCAGCCGGTCGAACGCCTCGCGCGCCATCCCGCGATGGCCGCGCGCGAAGGTGGCGATGCCGGCATCGCGCGCGTGGGCAAGGCCGGGTGGCTCCTCCACGTTCGAGGCGACGAGGACGATGCGGTAGGCGTCCTGCTCCGCGTCGATCAGCGCCTTGAGGTTCGATCCGCGCCCCGAGATCAGGACGCCGACCGGCACCGGCTCACGCATCGAAGTCCGCCGCCCACGCCTCGCGCATCGCCCAGTTCTCGGGCGGGCCGGAGACGGTGCAGCCGCGCGTGCCCGGCTCGATCCGGCCGATGCGGTGAACGGTCTCGCCCGCCGCGCCCAACGCGTCGGCGACGGCGTCCGCCTCGTCGGCGGCGACCACCACCGCCATGCCGATCCCGCAGTTGAAGGTGCGCGCCATCTCGCCCGGTTCGATCCGCCCCTGCGCCTGCAGGAAGGCCATCAGCGCCGGCTGCTCCCAGGCGCCCGCGTCGACCTGCGCGCGCAGGCCCTGCGGCAGCACGCGCGGCAGGTTCTCCAGCAGGCCGCCGCCGGTGATATGCGCCAGCGCGTGGACGCGGCCGGCCTGCACCAGCGGCAGCAGGCTCTTCACGTAGATGCGCGTCGGCGTCATCAGCGCGGCGCCGAGCGTCGTGTCGTGATCGAACAGCGCCGGGCGATCGAGTTTCCAGCCGCGATCCGCCGCCAGCCGGCGCACCAGCGAATAGCCGTTGGAGTGGACGCCCGACGAGGCGAGCCCGAGGATCACGTCGCCCGCCGCCACCTTGTCCGCCGTCAGCACGCGCGCGCGCTCCACGGCGCCCACCGCGAAGCCCGCGAGATCATAGTCGCCGGCGCCGTACATGCCCGGCATCTCGGCCGTCTCGCCGCCGATCAGCGCGCAGCCGGCGATGCGGCAGCCTTCCGCAATGCCCGCCACGACGCGCTCGGCCACGCCGCCGTCCAGTGCGCCGCACGCGAAATAATCGAGGAAGAACAGCGGCTCGGCGCCCTGGACGATCAGGTCGTTGACGCACATCGCGACGAGGTCGATGCCGACGGTTTCGTGCCCGTTGCAATCGATCGCCAGACGCAGCTTGGTGCCGACGCCGTCCGTCGCCGCGACGAGTAGCGGATCGTCGTAGCCCGCCGCTTTCGGATCGAAAAACGCGCCGAACCCGCCGAGATCGGCGTCCGCCCCCGGCCGCCGCGTGGCGCGGGCGAGCGGCGCGATGGCGCGGACGAGCGCGTTTCCGGCGGCGATCGAGACGCCCGCCTTGGCGTAGGTATAGCTGTCGTCGGACATGGCGGGGCGGTAGCGACATCGCGCTTGGATTTCCACGGCCAACTCGCCAGAAGGGCGCGCGTGACGCCCTCCGGTTCCCTGCGCGCCCGCCTCCGTGCTCCCGCGCCGCGCGGCAAGGTCGCGGCGGCGATCGCCGGCGTCGCCGCGATCGCGCTGGGCACGATGTGGGCCTCGGCGCAGCTCGCGCCCGGCGAGCGCGGCGTGCCGCCGATCGACAGTTCGTCGAACTTGGAAGTGGCGGGCGTGCGCGTGGACGTCGCCGGCCGCACCGCCGAGGAGGCGCGATCGGCCGGCTGGCGCGAGGCGCAGCGGCGCGGCTGGAAGATCCTCTACGCGCGCGCCCACGGAATGGCGCCAGACGCCGTGCCGGGGCTGCCCGACGGCACGCTCGACGCCATCGTCGCCGGCATCGAGGTGGAGAACGAGCAGATCGGGCCGCACCGCTACATCGCCTCGCTCGGCATCCTGTTCGATCGCGGGCGCGCGAACCAGTATCTCGGCGGCGGCGGGCAGGCGCCGCGCTCCTCGCCGATGCTGGTGATCCCCGTGCAATATGGCGGCGGCGGGCCGCAGAGCTTCGAGGCACGCACCGACTGGCAAAAGGCATGGGCGCGTTTCCGTGCCGGCGTGAGCCCGGTCGACTATGTCCGCCCGGTCGGCACCGCGCCCGATCCGGTGCTGCTCCAGCTCGGCCAGACGCGGCGGCCGGGGCGATTGTGGTGGCGTGCGCTGCTCGATCAATATGGCGCGGCCGATATCGTGGTGCCGGAGGTGTGGATCCGCCGGCGCTGGCCGGGCGGGCCGGTGTGGGCGCGCTTCGTGGCGCGGCACGGGCCGGACGCGACGCCGCTCGGCGCCTTCGTGCTCACCGCGCCGTCTACCGAGGCGCTGCCGGCGATGCTCGACGAGGGCGTGCGCCGGCTGGACGCGCTCTACGTCGACGCACTCGGGCGTGGCGAGCTCAGCCCCGATCCGTCGCTGACGATCGAGGAGCCCGAGGCACCGCCGGACGAGGCGGCATCCGCCACCGACGCCGAGGATCCGCTCGCCGCCGCGCCGGCCGCCGAGGGCGTTACGCTCCAAGTGCAGGTCGAAACGCCCGATGCCGCCGCGCTCGATGCCGCGCAGGCGGCGCTGCGCGGCGTGCCCGGCGTCGGCCAGGCGACGCCCGCCAGCCTCGCGCTCGGCGGCACCTCGCTGCTCACCGTCGATTTCGCAGGCGAGGTTTCGGCGCTGCGCACTACGCTGGCATCGCGCGGCTGGCGACTGGAGGGGGAGGGCGGCACCGTCCGCCTGCGCCGCGCGCCGCCGGCTCCCCCGCCGCCGCCGCCGCCGGCGCCGTAGGACGGCGCCGTGAGCCAGTTCGCGCTGCCGCTCGGCTGGCCGGAGGCGGAGCGCGCCGACGACTTCATCGTCACTGCCGCCAATGAGGCGGCGACGCGTCACCTCGCGCGCTGGGCGACGTGGCCGCTGCCCGTCACGCTGCTCACCGGC
Organism: Sphingomonas sp.; assembly: GCF_965200105.1. Taxonomy (GTDB): domain Bacteria; phylum Pseudomonadota; class Alphaproteobacteria; order Sphingomonadales; family Sphingomonadaceae; genus Solisphingomonas. Next base: position 179,764 of record NZ_CBDATN010000002.1, on the reverse strand, counting down.
CCGCGCCGCTCGGGCCGAACCCTGCTCGCCCGGCTGTTCGCCGAGGCTACGGGGGGAGTCGTGATCGACGACGCGGAGCGCGTGGAGGAAGAGACGATCTTCCACGCCTGGAACGACGCCGCGCAGCGCCGTCGCCCGCTACTGATCGTCGCCGCCGCCGCGCCGCCTGAGTGGCCGGTGGCGCTGCCCGACCTCGCCTCGCGGCTCGCCGCCACGCCGCGCGCGACGATCCAGCCGCCCGACGACGCGCTGATCGCCAGGCTCGTCGAGCGCGGCCTGGCGCGGCGCGGGCTCGATGCGCCGGCGGCGGCGATCGCCTACCTCAACGCGCGGATCGAGCGCAGCTACGTCGCGGTGCTGGCGGTGGTCGACGCCATCGATCGGCTGTCGCTGGCGGGCGGGCGGCGGCTCACCGTGGCGCTCGCGCGCGAGGCGCTGGCGGCGAGCCGTGTCATCGAGGCTTAATCGAGACGTGCTAGGGTCTATGCCATGAGCGAACAGCCCCTCCTGAACTCCGATCATGACGACGCGCTCGTCCCGGCGACTACCGAGTCGATCACCGAGGCCGCCGCGGATCCCGCCGTCCGCGACAGCGCCGCGCGCGATGAGCCGGTCGCGCCGCGCGAACGCTACTTCAACCGCGAGCTGTCGTGGCTGGCCTTCAACGAGCGCGTGCTCGACGAGGCGTGCAACCCCGCGCACCCGCTGCTGGAGCGGCTGCGCTTCCTGTCGATCTCGGGCGCGAACCTCGACGAATTCTTCATGGTCCGCGTCGCCGGCTTGCGCGGGCAGGAGCTGAACGGCGTTGCGCAGCTCTCCGCCGACGGGCTCACCGCCGGGCAGCAGCTCGTCGCGATCGGGGAGGCGACGGACCGGCTGATGACGCGTCAGCAAGAGGTGCGCCGCGTGCTGCGAGACGAGCTCGCGGCGCGCGACTTCCTGATCCTCGGCGTGGACGACATCGACGAGGAGCAGGACGCCTGGCTGCGCACCTATTTCCTGGAGCAGGTGCTGCCCGTCATCACGCCGCAGGCGCTCGATCCCGCGCATCCCTTCCCGTTCATTCCGAACAAGGGCTTCAGCCTCATCTTCGACCTGAAGCGTCTGGCTGACGGCGAGCCGATCCGCGAGCTGCTGATGGTGCCTCCGACGCTGTCGCGGTTCGTGCGGCTGCCCGGCGATCAGGCGCGCTACATGGCGGTGGAGACGCTGATCCGCCGTTTCACCGGCACGCTCTTCCCCGGCTACGAGCTGATCGGCGACGGCGCCTTCCGCGTGATCCGCGATTCGGACATCGAGATCGAGGAAGAGGCGGAGGATCTCGTCCGCTACTTCCACACCGCCATCAAGCGGCGGCGCCGCGGCCGTGTCATCCGCCTGCGAATGGAAGCGGGGATGTCGTCCGATCTCAAGAAGCTCGTCTGCGATGCCGTCGGACAGGACGCCGCGCTCGTGTCCGAGGCGACAGGCTTCCTGGGAATCGCGGATTTGGCCGAGCTCGTCGAGGAGAATAGGCCCGATCTCAAGTGGCCGTCCTACACCGCGCGCTTTCCCGAGCGTATCCGGGAACATGGCGGCGACTGTTTCGCGGCGATCCGAGACAAGGATATCGTCGTCCACCACCCTTATGAGTCGTTCGAGGTGGTGATCGCCTTCCTCAAGCAGGCGGCGCAGGATCCCGACGTCGTCGCGATCAAGCAGACGCTCTATCGCGCGGGCAAGCAGTCCGCGATCATCAAGGCGCTTGTCGACGCCGCCGAGGCGGGCAAGTCCGTCACCGCCGTCGTCGAGCTCAAGGCGCGCTTCGACGAGGAGCAGAACATCATGTGGGCTGCGCAGCTCGAGCGCGCGGGCGTGCAGGTGGTCTACGGCTTCATCGACTGGAAGACGCACGCCAAGATCAGCATGGTCGTTCGCCGCGAGAATGGCGCGATCCGCACCTACTGTCATTTCGGTACCGGCAACTATCATCCGGTGACGGCGAAAATCTATACCGATCTCAGCTTCTTCACCGCCGATCCTGAGGTAGGCCACGATGCTGCGCAGATCTTCAACTACATCACCGGCTATGTCGAGCCGCAGTCGCTGGCACGCGCCACCATCTCGCCGCATGGGCTGCGCGAGCGGCTGGCGGCGCTGATCGACGCCGAAATCGATCATGTCCGAGCCGGCCGCTCGGGCTCGATCTGGGCCAAGATGAACTCGCTCGTCGATCCCGCGATCATCGAGAAGCTCTACCGCGCGTCCGCCGCCGGCGTGCAGGTGGACCTCATCGTCCGCGGCATCTGCTGCCTCAGGCCCGGCGTCGCGGGGCTGTCGGAGAATGTCCGCGTCCGCTCGGTGGTCGGCCGCTTCCTGGAGCATAGCCGCATCTTCTGCTTCGGCGACGGGCAGGCCTTGCCCAACCCCACGGCCAAGGTATTCATCTCGTCGGCGGACTGGATGCCGCGCAACCTCGATCGTCGCGTCGAATATATGCTGCCCGTGCTCAACCCGACCGTGCACGAGCAGGTGCTCGACCAGGTGATGGTCGCCAACCTGATCGACACCGAGCAGAGCTGGACGCTGAACGCCGACGGCAGCTACGACCGCGTCTGCAGCGGAGGTGGCAAGCCATTCAACCTGCACCGCTATTTCATGACGAACCCGTCGCTCTCCGGACGTGGCGCGGCGCTCGCCAAGTCGGCGGGGGTGCCGCGCCTCAAGCTGCGTCGCGGCGGCTGATCGGAGAGGTCTGCCGTCCCGCCGCGGCACGCCGATCACCTCTAGGCGGCGAGAGCGCGCGCCCCTATCAGGCGGCGGCGTGACGAAGCCCGGCTTCCTCTTCCGCGCCGATACGGCGCTCGAGCCGGTCGCGGGGCAATCCGGCCGCGTCGCGATTATCGACATCGGGTCCAATTCGATCCGCCTCGTGGTCTATGAAGGCCCGGCGCGCATCCCCTCGGTGCTGTTCAACGAGAAGGTGATGGCGGGGCTCGGCAAGAGCCTGGTCGCCACCGGCGCGCTCGATCCGCAGGCGATGGATCGCGGCATTGCGGCACTGGATCGCTTCCTCCTCGTCGCGCGCCAGATCGGCGTCTCGACGCTCCACACCGTCGCTACCGCCGCGGTGCGCGACGCATCGAATGGCGCCGACTTCCTGCGCCGCGCGGCGGCGATCGGCCTCGACGTTCGCGTGCTGTCGGGTGCGGAGGAGGCGGAGATGGCGGGCGAGGGGGTGATCGCTGCCTTTCCCGGTGCCGACGGGATCGTCGGCGACCTCGGCGGCGGCAGCCTTGAGCTCGCCCGCGTCGAGGGGGGCGGGGCGCGGCACACCAGCTCCTTCCCGCTCGGGGTTCTCCGCATCGGTGCGCTCCGCCGACGGGGTGGCGGGGCGCTCCGCGAGGTCGTGCGCGAGGCGCTCGCCGAGGCGGGCTGGACCGACAAAGGCGCGGGGCTGCCCTTCTATCTCGTCGGCGGATCGTGGCGCGCGCTGGCGCGGCTGACGATGTGGCGCACCGGCTATCCGCTGCCCATCGTCCACGGCTTCACCATGCCGCCCGCGAGCCCGGCGCAGATCGCAAAATCTCTGGCGGACAGCGACAAGGCCGCGCTGAAGGAAGTGCCCGGCCTCTCCTCGTCGCGCGCGGCGACGCTGCCCGATGCCGCGGCGCTGCTCGCCGCCGTGGTGGCGGAGCTCGGCTCGTCGCAGCTTGTCACCTCCGCCTTCGGGCTGCGCGAGGGGGTGCTGTTCCGCAACCTTGCCGCCGATGTCCGCGCGCAGGACCCGCTGATCTGCGCGACGCGCGAGGAAGGGCGCCGGCTCGGCCGCTTCCCCGAGCATGGCGACCTGCTCGAACGCTGGATGGGTCCGCTCTTCGAGGGCGAGAGCGCCGCCGACGCGCGGCTGCGCCACGCCGCCTGCCTGCTCGCCGACGTGGGTTGGCGCGCGCATCCCGAGTTCCGCGCCGAGCGCGGGCTGGAGACGGCGCTGCACGGCAATTGGGTGGGGCTCGATCCGCGCGGCCGCGCGATGATGGCGCAGGCGCTGTGGACCAGCTTCGGCGCCGACGGCGATCCGCCGGTGGTGCCGCTGATCTGCGCGCTCGAGGACCGACGCCGGGCGGTGCGCTGGGGGCTGGCGATGCGGCTGGGGCAGCGCCTGTCCGGCGGCGTGGCCGGCCCGCTTCGCGCGAGCGCGGTGACGCTGGAGGAGGGGGCGCTGGCGCTCAGCCTCGCGCCGGGCGACGCCGCGCTCTACGGCGAGGCGGTGGAGCGCCGCCACCGGGCGCTGGCGTCGTCCTTTGGGCGCGAGCCGTTGCTGCGGGCCTGAAACGCCGGGCTCAGCCCGCCTCGACCGTGCGCGTCATCTTGAGCTTGCCGCCCTTCACCGCGAAAGCCATCCGCCCCTCCACGAGGTCCAGCGCGTCGCGGCCGAACTCGTCGAAGCGCCAGCCCGACAGGATCGCGAGCCCGTCCCGCCGGCCCGCCGCCAGCGCCTCCAGCTCGTCCGAGCGCGCGAGCAGTTTGGGTGCGATATCCGTCTCCTTGGCCCTGATCTTAAGCAGCAGCTTGAGCAGATCGGCGACGAGCGCGCCGTCCTTGCCGAGGCCGGGCTTGCGATCATCGCGCGCGGGCATCTCGTCGTCGGAGAGCGGCGTCGCCGCCTCCAGCGCGCCCATCAGTCGACCGCCAATATCGTTTCCGGCCCAACCCGCCGAGAGCCCACGAACCTTGGCGAGATCGGCCTGCTTGGCCGGCGGGTGGCTGGCAAGGTCGGCGAGCGTCTCGTCCTTCATGATGCGTCCGCGCGGCAGGTCCTTGCCCTGCGCCTCGCGCTCGCGCCACGCCGCCAGCGCCTTCAGCCGGCCGAGCACCTCGGGCTTGCGGCTCGGCACCTTTACGCGCTGCCACGCGAGCGCAGGATCGTTGACGTAGCTCGCGGGATCGGAGAGCCGCTCCATCTCCTGGTCGAGCCACTGGCCGCGCCCGGTCTTGCGCAGCCGCTCCAGCAGGCGCGGGAAGATCGCCGAGAGGTGCGTGACGTCGCCGATGGCATAGTCGATTTGGCGCTTGTCGAGCGGGCGGCGCGCCCAGTCGGTGAAGCGCGCGCCCTTGTCGAGCGTCACGCCCGCCCAGCTTTCGACGAGGTTGGAATAGCCGACCTGTTCGCCCATGCCGAGCGCCATCGCCGCCACCTGCGTGTCGAACATCGGGTGCGGGGTGCGCCCGGTAAGATTATGGACGATCTCGATATCCTGCCCGCCGGCGTGAAAGACCTTGAGCACGTCCTCATTGTCGACCAGCAGGTCGAGCAGCGGCTTGAGGTCGATGCCCGGCGCCATCGGATCGATCGCCGCCGCCTCGTGCTCGTCGGCGATCTGGATCAGGCACAGCTCGGGCCAGTAGCTGTTCTCGCGCATGAATTCGGTATCGACGGCGACGAAGTCGGCCTCGGCCAGGCGGGCGCAGAGATCGGCGAGGGTGGCGCTGTCGGTAATCAGCGGGTGTATGTGCATCAGGCTCCTTAACCGCGTCTGCCGCGCTTGACAAAGCCGGCGGGGCCGGGGAGGCGGCGAGCTTCCGGCGGGTCCAGCGGACTGGACGCCGCGCACGCGGACTCCAGGGATCCAGACCGATGCACGCCTATCGCACCCACACCTGCGGTCAGCTCCGCGCGGCCGACGTCGGCTCGGGCGTTCGCCTCTCGGGCTGGGTGCACCGCAAGCGCGATCATGGCGGCGTGCTGTTCGTGGACCTGCGCGATCACTACGGCATCACCCAGATCGTCGCCGACAGCGACAGCCCGGCGCTTGCGACGCTGGACGCGCTCAAGCTCGAAACGGTCGTGACGGTCGACGGCACCGTGAAGGCGCGGGCGGAGGCGACGGTGAACGCCGATCTCGCGACCGGCGCGATCGAGCTGTTCGCCACCGCCGCGAACGTGCAGTCCGCCGCCGCCGAACTGCCGCTGCCGGTGGCGGCCGAGCAGGATTATCCGGAGGAGATCCGGCTTCGCCACCGCTACCTCGATCTGCGCCGCGAGCGGCTGCACGCCAACATCGTGCTGCGATCCAACGTGATCGCGTCGATCCGCCGGCGGATGATCGACCAGGGCTTCACCGAGTTCCAGACGCCGATTCTGACGGCATCCAGCCCCGAGGGCGCGCGCGACTATCTGGTGCCCAGCCGCGTGCATCCCGGCAAGTTCTACGCGCTGCCGCAGGCGCCTCAGATGTTCAAGCAGCTCCTCATGGTGGCGGGCTTCGATCGCTACTTCCAGATCGCGCCCTGCTTTCGTGACGAGGATGCGCGCGCCGATCGCTCGCCGGGGGAGTTCTACCAGCTCGATTTCGAGATGAGCTTCGTCACGCAGGAGGACGTGTTCGCCGCGATCGAGCCGGTGCTGCACGGCATCTTCGAGGAGTTCGCGAGTTTCGGCGGCCGGCAGCGCCAGGTCTCGCCGCTGCCTTTCCGTCGCATCCCGTACAAGGAATCAATGCTAAGGTACGGGAACGACAAGCCGGATCTTCGCAACCCCATCCTGATTTCGGACGTGTCCGATCGGTTTCGCGACTCCGGCTTCGGCCGCTTCGCCTCGATCGTCGAGGCGGGCGACGTGGTGCGCGCCGTCCCCGCCCCGGGTACGGCGGGGCAGAGCCGCAAGTTCTTCGACGACATGAACGGCTGGGCGCAGTCCGAAGGCTTTGCGGGGCTAGGCTACGCCACGCGCAAGGGCGGCGAATGGGGCGGGCCGATCGCCAAGAACCACGGCGCCGAGGGCATGGACGCGATGGCCGACGCGCTCGGCCTCGGTCCGGACGATGGCCTGTTCTTCGCCGCCGGCAAGGAGGCGGATGCCGTGCGCCTCGCCGGCCTCGCGCGCACCCGCGTCGCGACGCAGCTCGGGCTGATCGATCCCGCGCGTTTCGAGTTCTGCTGGATCGTCGATTTCCCGATGTACGAGTGGCACGAGGACGAGAAGAAGATCGACTTCAGCCACAATCCCTTCTCGATGCCACAGGGCGGGTTGGAGGCGCTGGAGGGGAAGAATCCGCTGGAAGTCCTGGCGTACCAGTATGATATCGTCTGCAACGGCGTGGAGCTCTCAAGCGGCGCGATCCGCAACCACCGGCCCGACATCATGTACAAGGCGTTCGAGATCGCCGGCTACAAGCGCGAGGAGGTGGACGCCGAGTTCGCGGGCATGATCGGCGCGTTCAAATACGGCGCGCCTCCGCACGGGGGCTCTGCGCCGGGCATCGATCGCATCGTGATGCTGCTCGCCGACGAGCCCAACATCCGTGAGGTGATCGTTTTCCCGATGACGCAGAAGGCGGAGGACCTGATGATGGGCGCGCCCGCGCAGGTCCGCCCGCAGCAGCTTCGCGAACTGCACATCCGCACGCTGGACACAGCACCCAAGCCCTGACGTCCCGCCGCGGGACGGGCTCCAGGCTCGCCGCGCTCGCCGCCGCCCGCCGCCGGGCCTAGCGCGGTGGGCATGACGCTCAGGCTCGCCGACTACGAGGCGGCACTCCGGCCCGAGGGCGATCTCGCCGAGGCGCTCGCGGTCTCGCAGCGGCGGTTGCGCCGCGTCCAGCGCGCGCGGACCGCGCATGGCGGTCGCGCGATCATCGTGATCGAGGGCTGGCACGCGAGCGAGCGGGGGAACGCGATTCGGCGGCTGGCGACGGGCCTCGATCCGCGTCACCTGCGGGCGTGGCCGATCGGCGCGCCGAACGTAGAGGAGGAGGGACGGCACTGGCTGCAGCGTTTCTGGGCGAAGCTGCCTGCGCGCGGCGAGATCGCGCTGTTCGACGGGAGCTGGTATCGCCACGTGCTCGCCGACCGCGTCGAAGGGCCAGGCGGCAAGATCGAGTGGAAGCGCGCCTGCGACGAGATCAACGAGTTCGAGGCGCGGCAGGTCGAGGCCGGCGCCGCGATCGTCAAGCTCTTCCTGCACGTGACCGCAGAGGAGCAGCGCCGCCGCCTCGCCGACCGCCTGACGCAGCCATGGAGCGCGTCGACGGTGTCCCCGGAGGCGCTGCGCCAGCATGCCCGCTACGGCGACTATGCGGCTGCGACGGAACAGATGTTCGCGCGCACCGATACGCGCTGGGCGCCGTGGACGGTGGTCGCCGCCGGCCGCGCGAAGCCGGCGCGAATCGCAATCCTGGACCGTGTGGCCACGGTGCTGGAGAAGGGGTTTCCGGCGATCCCGCCCGAGGCCGATCCTCGGATCGTCGCGGAGGCGCGGCGCCTCGGCATCGTCCGGGCGGACGAAGGCGGTGGCGCGGCGGAGGGCGGCGTCTAGCTCGGCCGGTCGCCGCCATACGAACACGAATTCAGCGCTTGTCCCTTGCCCGCGCGTCCGCCTCGCGGGCGGCGGCGAACAGCGCGCCGGCCTTGGCCTCGCACTCGCGCTGCTCGGCCTCGGCGTCGCTGTCGGCGACGATCCCGGCGCCGGCCTGGACGTGCATCACGCCGTCCTTCACCACCGCCGTCCTGAGCACGATGCAGCTATCCATCGATCCGTCGGGCGCGAAATAGCCGACGCCGCCCGCGTAGGCGCCGCGCGTCTCCGCCTCCAGTTGCGCCACGATCTCGCACGCGCGGACCTTGGGCGCGCCCGAGACGGTGCCGGCGGGAAAGCCCGCGAGCAGCGCGTCGATCGCGTCGCGCCCGTCGTCCAGCCGCCCGGTGACGTTGGAGACGATGTGCATGACGTGGCTGTAGAGCTCGACGGTATGGCTGTCCGTCACGCGCACGCTGCCGGGTGCCGCGACGCGACCGACATCGTTGCGGCCGAGATCGAGCAGCATCAGGTGCTCGGCGCGTTCCTTGGGGTCCGCGAGCAGCTCGTCGGCGCGGCGGCCGTCCTCCGCCTCGTCGCCGGAGCGCGGGCGGGTGCCGGCGATCGGGCGGATCGTCACCTCGCCGTCGCGCGCGCGCACCAGGATCTCGGGGCTGGAGCCAATCAGCGCGAAGCCGGGCAGATCGAGGAAGTAGAGGAAGGGCGACGGGTTGATGCGGCGCAGCGCCCGGTACAGCTCGATCGGCGGCGCGGCGAAGGGGCGGGTGAAGCGCTGCGCCAGCACCACCTGGAAGATGTCGCCGGCGGCGATATACTCCTGCGCGGCGGCGACCATCCCGGCGTAGCGGCCGGGCGGCAGCACCGGGCGCGGCGCACCGTCGCCACCGCCGATGTCCGGCAGCACGTCGGCAGGCGCGGGGAGGGGTGCGGCCAGCCGCGCCTGCGCCGCCCCGATCCGCGCCACGGCGTCGGCGACGGTGGCACCGGTGCCCGGCCACAATGGCGCCACCCAGAACAGCTCGTCGGTCAGCCGATCGAACAGCAGCACCAGCGTCGGGCGCACGAAGATCATGTCGGGCAGGTCGAGCGGGTTGAGCGCGGGGCGCGGCAGCCGCTCGACGAGGCCCACCGTCTCGTAGGCGAAGTAGCCCACGAGGCAGGCGAGCGCCTTGGGCAGGCCGGCGGGCACCTCCATCCGGCACGACGACACGAGCGCGCGCAACGCCTCCAGCGTCGCCGCCGCCGCGGGCACGAAGGCATCGCGATCGGCCAGCCACCGCGCGTTGATCTCGGCGCGCGCGCCGCGAGCGCGGAACACCAGATCGGGGGCGAGGCCGATCACGCTGTGCCGCCCACGCGTGCGCCCGCCCTCCACCGATTCGAGCAGATAGTCGCCGCGTCCCGGCTCGATCAGCTTGAGCGCGGCGGAGACGGGCGTGTCGGTATCGGCGATCTGGCGCCGCCAGACGATCGCGGGCCGGCCGGCGGCGAGCGCCGCGGCGGCGCCCGCATCATCGGGCGTCATGGCGTGGCGGGCGCGATGCCGAGCAGCCGCCGCTTCAGTTCAGCGAGCGCCGCCTCGTTGCGCGAGGTGCCGACCGCCGCCGCCGCCGCGTTGGCGAGTTGCTGGGCATATTCGTCGCCGGTCGCCTGGACGAGCTCGCCCCGGCTGGCCGCGACCAGCGGCGGCAGCAGCTTCGCGTCGGCGGGCACGATCTTCTGGAGCTGGACGACGTACCAGCCCTGGCCGCCATCCGCCGGCACCAGCTTGGTGCCGCCCGCCGGCATCGTGAACAGCGCCTTCAGGCTGGCGGGCACCTGGCCGCGCGCGCGCGACAAGTCGATGCGGCGGCCGCTGCCCGCCTGCGGCGTTGGCAGCGTCACCGGCGCCGCCTTGAAGGCGTCGGCCATAGCGGTGCCGCCCTTCACCTTGGCGACGATCGCCTGCGCCGCCGCCTTGGCTCGATCGGACGCGCGTACCGCCGCATAGTCGGCGGCCAAGCGACCACGGACCTGCGCGAAGGGCAGCGGCGCCGCCGGCAGCACGCGCGCGACCGAGAGCAGCGCGTAGCGCTCGCCCTGCTGGATCGTCTCCAGCGTCGGCGCCTGATCGGGCGCGGTGGCGAAGCCGGGCTTGAGCAGCGAGGCAAGCTCGGGCGGGGCCTTGTAGGCGGCATCGCCCGGTGCGGCACCGCCGACCGTCACCGGCGGCGTCTCGGATACCGCGAGGCCGTTGGCTTTCGCGACATCGGCGAGGCCCTGGCCGCCGTCGAGCTGGTCCTGCGCCTTGGCGGTCAGCGCCGCGAGCGCCGTGTCCTGCTTCTGTTTGATGAGATCGGCGGCGATCTGCGGGCGCGCGGCCTCGAAGCCGGTGCCCGCCGTCCGCACGACCTTGTCGACCTTGACGACGTGCCAGCCGAAATCGGATTTCACCGGCGGGGTGATGCCGCCATCCGGCGCGGCGAAGGCGGCGGCGGCGACGGCGGGCGAGGCCTGGCCCGCGAACTGCGCCTGCGTCTTGTCGCCGATCGCGATGTCGGCGGCGCCGAAGCCGGCCGCCTTCGCGGCCTCGGCGAAGCCCTTGCCGCCCTTCACCTGGCCTACGAAGGCCTGCGCCTTGGCCTGGCTGTCGAGCACCACCTGCGACAGCGCGCGAGTCTCCCGCGCGGCGTATTTCTGCGCTTTGGCGTCGTAGGCGCGGCGGATCTCGGCCTCGTTCGGCACCGCCGCGCCCGCCACCTGCTGGCGGCCGATCAGCGCATAGCGCAGCACGCGCCGCTCGGGCAGCATATAGGCGGCGGCGTGCGCGGCGAGGAACGCCTTGAGCTCGGCGTCGCCCGGCGCCGGGCCGCTGGCGAAGGCGGCCGCCGGCACCAACCCGATCGCGCCCGATCGCGTCTCCGCGACGAGGCCGGCATAGGGGCGGATCAGCCCGTCGGGCACCGTCACCGCGCCGCTGGCGGGCAGGTAGAGCATGCGGCGCAGGATATCGCCGCCGATGTCGCGGCGCAGATCGGGCTCGGCGATGTGCTGCTGCGCCAGCGCGGCGCGGAACGCCTGCGGATCGAACTTGCCGTTGGGCCCCTGGAAGGCCTGGATGCCCGCGATCTCGCCGTCCACCTGCCGCTTGCTGGCGGCCAGCCCAATGCGCCGCGCGAACGCCTCCAGCGCCGCCGCGCCGATCGTCTGGTCGACCACCGCGTCGAAGCCGCCTGTGGCGACGAAGCGCGGCAGGTCGAGCCCCGGCTGCTGCTGCTGATATTGCGCGAAGGTGCGGCGCACCCGCTCGTCCATCTCGGGCACCGTCACCCGGCGATCGCCGGCACGCGCCGCGACGTCGCCGCTCGCGCCGCCGAGGCCCGATGTGCCCGGCATCTCGCGCGTGAACACGCCCGTCAGCAGGAAGGCGAGCATGACGAGCGCGAGCAGGCCCAGCGCGAGCTTGGAGGCGAGCGTGCGGCGGAAGAAGGCGATCATCGGCGGTCCACGGGCAGGGGCATCGGCCGGCCTTACGGGGCGTCGCTGCGCGGGACAAGCAAGCGTGTCTCGGCGCTGGCGCGGGGGCGGGCGCCCCGCTACGGCACCGGGGCCAACGAGGGGGACCATCCGCATGCCCAAGCCGCTGATCGCCGGCAATTGGAAGATGAACGGCTCGCGGGCGGCGCTCGCCGAGGTCGACGCCATCGCCGCCGCCGCCGAGCGTGCGAACGGCGTCGACGTCGCGATCTGCCCGCCCTTCACGCTGATCGAACCCGCCGTCCGAAAGGTCGAGGGCACGCCGGTCGCGATCGGCGGGCAGGATTGCCACTGGGCCGAGAAAGGCGCGTACACCGGCTGGACGTCCTGCGCGATGCTCGTCGAGGCGGGCGCGAGGTTGGTGATCGTCGGCCATTCCGAACGCCGCCAATACGCGCACGAAACCGACGAGGAGGTGCGCCGCAAAGCCGAGGCGGCAATCGCGGCGGGGCTGACCGCGATCGTCTGCGTCGGCGAGACCGAGGCCGAGCGCGACGCCGGCGAGGCGGAGGCGGTGGTCGCGCGCCAGCTCAGGGGCTCGCTGCCGACGGACGGTGCGGAGCGGTTGGTCGTCGCCTACGAGCCGGTGTGGGCGATCGGCACCGGCCGCACCGCGTCGTGCGACGACGTCGCCGCGATCCACGCAGCCATCCGGCGCGACCTGCGCGCGATCCTGGGCGACGCGGCGGGCGCGCAGGTCCGCATCCTCTACGGCGGATCGGTGAACGCCGGCAACGCGGCGGAGCTGCTGGCGGTGGCGGACGTGGACGGCGCGCTGGTCGGCGGCGCCAGCCTCACGGCGGCGGCGTTCGTGCCGATCGTCGAGGCCGCCGCCGCGCAGGGCTGAACGGCGTGGGGCGGCGCGGCGATTGAACGCGGCGGGGCGCTCGGCTAAGGGCCCCGCCCATGTTCACCTTCCTCCTCGTCGTCCACGCGCTGATCGCGGCCGCCCTCGTCGCGGTGATCCTGATGCAGCGATCCGAGGGCGGCGGGCTCGGCATGGGCAGCGGTCCGTCCGGGCTGATGACCGCGCGCGGCGCCGCCGACTTCCTGACGCGCGCCACCGGCATCCTCGCCACGCTGTTCGTGCTGATGGCGTTCCTGCTCGCCGCGATGGCGGCGACGCGCAACTCGGGATCGATCGACACCAGCCTCGCGGGCCACGCGCCCGCCGGGCCGATCACCGCGCCGCAGCCGACCTCGCCCGTGTCGGGCATCCCGATGATGGGCGCGCCGAGCCCGGCCGCGCCCGATCCGCTGACCGCGCAGGCGCTGGCGCCGGCGGCAGGCGGCCCGCCGACGCGCCCCGCGCCCGAGGCGCAGGCGGAGCGCCGCGCGGCGGAGCCGACCACCGGCTCGATCGAGCGCAACACCGGCCGCCCGATCGCGAGGACGGAGCCCGCGCCCACCGTCGGCATCAACGGCGTGAGCAACGGCGGCGCCCCGCGCACCGCGAAAGACACCGGCCGCCGCGACACCGGCGCCCGCGCCCGCCAAGCCCGACGCGGCGCCGCCGGTCGTCTCGGTCGCCCCGCCGCCGCCCGCGGCAGGCAACGGGCAGTAGCCCGACTTCGGGTCACGGCGGCCGAGCCGTCGGCTAATCACCGCACATCCGGCTTGAGCGGAGTCGCCCCATTGCGCGGCTGGCGGCTCGTCGCCTAAGGCCCAACTCCCATGACCCGGTTCATCTTCATCACCGGCGGCGTGGTCTCCTCGCTCGGCAAGGGCCTGATGGCGGCATCGCTCGCCGCGCTGCTCCAGGCGCGCGGCTATCGCGTCCGCATTCGCAAGTTCGATCCCTTATCTGAACGTCGATCCCGGTACGATGAGCCCGTACCAGCACGGCGAGGTCTACGTCACCGACGACGGCGCCGAGACCGACCTCGATCTCGGCCACTACGAGCGCTTCACCGGCGTGCCCTCGCGTCAGTCCGACAACGTCACGTCGGGCCGCATCTACAGCCAGATCATCGCGCGCGAGCGGCGCGGCGACTATCTCGGCGCGACGGTGCAGGTGATCCCGCACGTGACGGACGCCATCAAGGCGTTCGCCCGCGCCGAGACGGACGATCTCGACTTCGTGCTGTGCGAGATCGGCGGCACGGTGGGCGATATCGAATCGCTGCCCTTCATGGAGGCGATCCGCCAGCTTCGGAACGATCTCGGCCGCGACGCCACCTGCTTCGTCCACCTGACGCTGGTGCCGTACATCGCGGCGGCCGGCGAGCTGAAGACCAAGCCGACGCAGCACTCGGTGCGCGATCTCACCGCGCTCGGCATCCAGCCCGACGTGCTGGTGTGCCGCTGCGAGCAGCCGCTGCCGGCGAGCGAGCGCGCCAAGATCGCGCTGTTCTGCAACGTGCGCCCGGAAGCCGTGATCCCCGCGCTCGACGCCAAATCGATCTACGGCGTGCCCGCGCAATATCATGCCGAGGGGCTGGACGCCGAGGTGCTGCGCGCCTTCGCCATCGATCCCGGCGCCAGCGCGCCCGACATGCGCCGCTGGGCCGACATCGAGGATCGCCTCGCCAACCCGGAGGGGGAGGTGACGATCGGCGTCGTCGGCAAATATACCGGCCTCAAGGACGCGTACAAATCGCTTCACGAGGCGCTGGTCCACGGCGGCATCGCCAACCGTGCCAAGGTCAACATCCGCTGGCTGGATGCGGAGCTGTTCGAGGCGGCGGACGTGGCGCCCGCGCTGGAGCCGTGCCACGCCATCCTCGTCCCCGGCGGCTTCGGCGAGCGCGGGAGCGAGGGCAAGATCGCCGCCGTCCGCTTCGCGCGCGAGCGCCGCGTGCCCTATTTCGGCATCTGCCTCGGCATGCAGATGGCGTGCATCGAGGGCGCGCGGAACACCGCCGGGATCGCCACCGCCTCCACCACCGAGTTCGGCGAGACCGACGAGCCCGTCGTCGGCCTCATTACCGAGTGGATGTCGGACGAAGGGCTGCAGACGCGCGCGGCGGGGGGCGATCTCGGCGGCACGATGCGGCTCGGCGCCTACGACGCGAAGCTCGCGGGAAACAGCCAGGTGGCGGGCATCTATGGCGCCACCGACATTTCGGAACGCCACCGCCATCGCTACGAGGTCAACGCGCACTATCGCGAGCCGCTGGAGAAGGGCGGCCTGCTATTCTCCGGCATGTCGCCCGACGGCGAGCTTCCCGAGATCGTCGAGCGGCCCGACCATCCCTGGTTCGTCGGCGTCCAATTCCACCCCGAGCTCAAGTCCAAGCCCTTCGATCCGCACCCGCTGTTCGCGAGCTTCGTCGAGGCCGCGCTCCGCCAGTCGCGGCTGGTCTGAGGCATTTTCCCGCGCCGACACGGACGCTGTCGAAGCGCTTGATCGTCCCCGCCACTATGATAGCTTCTTCATCGCAACCGCCGAAGAGCGGTGCGGATCGAGAGAGGATGCAATGGAGTCTTATAGCTCATCCCTGTGCGATCTGGACGGGTGGCTGCTCGCGCTGGCGAGCGGCGTCTCCGCGCTGATCGGCGGGACCGTCTATCTCCTGCTAGGCTGAGGGTCGCGCGCTCCCGCCGCTGCCAAGGCAGGTTTAGGGGTTGCCGACTCGTTCCGCCATCCCAGGCCGAGCGCCTTGTGTATGGCCACGAAGTCGCGGGTCAGCCCGGCTTCCGCATCGGCGAGGCTCTGCTCGGCGGCGATCTGCTGGCGCTGCGCGTCGAGCAGGTCAATCAGCGTCGTCGTGCCCGCACGATAACGCTGGTTGGACAGGTCGGCGACGGCATCGGCGGACGCCCTGGCGCGCGCCAGGGTCGCTACCGCGACCCGTTGCGCCCGAAAGCGGGAGAGTGAATCCTCGGCGTCGCGCAGCGCGCCCAATACGGCCTTGCGGTACCTTGCCTCGGTTTCGTCGCGCGCGCCCTCGGCCTGGTGGACCCGCGCGGCGGTGCGTCCAAAGTCGAGGAAGCTCCACGAAAGCTGCGGCGCGGCGAGCGCGGTGAAATCGTCGAGGTGGGTGAGGTCGCTCGGATGCGAGCCGCCAATCCCAAAGATGCCCATGAGCGAGAGCTGCGGGAAGCGTGCGGCCCGCGCCTGTCCTATCCTGGCGGTGTCGGCGGCGAGTGCGCGCTCGGCGGCTCGGACGTCGGGACGGCGGCGGATGAGCGCGGCGGGGTCGCCCACCGCCACCTGCGCGGGTGGCAGCGGGATCGGCGCGTCTGCGCGCAGGTCCGCGTCAAGCGTGCCCGGCTCGGCGCCGGCGAGCGTCGCGAGCTGGTCGAGATCGCCGTCGATCGCGGCCGCAACCGGCGCCGCGTCCGCCCGCGTGCGATCGAGCTGTTGGCTCAGCCGCTCGACGTCGAGGCGCGAGGCGGTGCCGCCTGCGTAGCGTTGACTCGTGAGTGCCAGCCTCTCTTCCTGCATCGCTATCGAGCGCGTGGCGAGCGCGAGTTGGCGCTGATGGTCGCGCAAGCCGAGATAGGCGTTGGCGACGGCGGCGGTGAGGCTCACCTGCGCGTCGGAGCGGCTCGCCTCCATTTCCTCTTCGGTGGCGCGCGCGGCCTCGACGGCGTGGCGCCGGCCGCCGAACAGGTCCACCTCCCAGCTCGCGTTGAAGCCGAGATTGAAGAGGTCGAGATCGTCGTCGGCGTCGCTGTCTCCAGCCGTCGCGGACGGTTCGGTCGTCACCGGCCGGCCGAAGCTCACACCCGGAATGTGCGCGTGCGCGTACAGGGCGGAGGCCTTGATCCCCGGCAAGTTGCTTGCTCGCGTCTGCCCGAGCGCCGCGCGCGCCTGCGCAATCCGCGCCGCCGCGACTGCGACGTCCGGGCTGCGGGCAAGGGCTTCCGCTTCCAGCGCATCGAGCCGCGCGTCGCCGAGCACCGTCCACCACTCGGCGAGAGCAGGCGACGTCGCCGC
Organism: Sphingomonas sp.; assembly: GCF_965200105.1. GTDB lineage: Bacteria > Pseudomonadota > Alphaproteobacteria > Sphingomonadales > Sphingomonadaceae > Solisphingomonas. Next base: position 163,067 of record NZ_CBDATN010000002.1, on the reverse strand, counting down.
CAGATCGCCGGCCCGCACGAAGCTCGTGCCCGCGCCGGCGGGAGGACCGGCATAGCGCGGACCGACCGTGCAGCCGGCGAGCGCGGACGCGAGGAGGACCGCCGTCCTCAATGCGCCATCACCATCCTGCCGCCTTTTGGCAGCGGCCGCAGCAGCAGCACCAGCGGCATCAGCACGATCACGATCATCGTGAGAATCCAGAACAGGTCGACATAGGTCATCACGAGCGCCTCGGTCTGGATGGTGCCGCTGAGCGAGCGATAGGCATTGTCCATCCCGCCCAGCGCCTGCGCCCGGTCTGCCATGTAGGTTTGCACTTGCGGTGAATTGGCGGACAAACTTTCCTCTATGCGGCGGCTATGCAGCCAGATGCGTTGGTCCTGCACCACCGCGATGCCGGCGAGCGCAAGGCTGCCGCCGAGGTTGCGCGCGGTGTTGTAGAGGCCGGAGGCGTCGCCGGCGAGCTCGGGCGCCACCGAGCGGATCGACGCCTGGTTCATCCAAGCCATCGCGAACATCGTGCCGAAGCCGCGCAGGACTTGCGAAAACGCGAAGGTGCTGCCCGCCGTCTGTGACGAGATATCGGTTTCGTGCCAAGCCGAGAAGGCCATCAGCGCCATGCCGAGGCCGACCGCGAGGCGGATGTCGAGCAGCCGAACCAGCCGGGGCGTGAACGGCATCATCGCCAAAGTGGGGATCGCGGAGAACAGCACCACCTCGCCTGCCTGCAGCGCGTTGTAGCCGGCGATCGAGACGAGGAACTGGGGGATGACGTAGGCGGTGCCGTAGATCACCATGCCCGCCACCGTCACCAGCGCGGCGATTGCGCCGAACTGGCGATCGCGCAGCAGCGCCAGCCGGATCACGGGCTTCTCGGATCGCAGCTGGCCCAGCGCCAGCAACGCAAAGCCGATCACCGAGACGATCGCGAGAATCCGGATTTCGGACGAGGCGAACCACTCCTCGCGCTCGCCCTCCTCCAGCACCACCGTCAGGCCGCCGAGACCGAGCGCCAGGCCGGCTATTCCCAGCCAATCGGCCTGCCGCAGCAAGTCCGTGCGCAGCCGCTGGTGCGGCAGCCCGACCGTGAGCAGCATGACGAGCGCGGCGCCGACCGGCAGGTTGATGAAGAAGGCGTAGTGCCAGCTCGCATTCTCTGTCAGCCAGCCGCCGAGCACCGGTCCGACGACGGGTCCGAGGATCACGGTGCCGCCGAACAGCGTGTTGCCGATCGGCTGTTGCGGCGGCGGCAGACGCGTCGCGATGATCGTCATGGCGGTCGGGATCAGCGTGCCGCCCGAGAAGCCCTGGCCGGCGCGGCCGGCGATCATCATCGGTAACGAGTGCGACGCGCCGCACAGCATGGAGAAGCCGGTGAACAGCAGCGCGGCGGCGAGCAGCAGCGTGCGCAGCCCCAGAACCTTCTCCAGCCAACCCGACAGCGGGATGGTGATGATCTCCGCCACCAGGTAGGCGGTGGAGATCCACGTGCCCTCGGTTCCGCTGGCGCCGATCTCCCCCTGGATGGTGGGAAGCGCGGAGTTGACGATCGAGATGTCGAGCGTAGCCATCATGGCGCCGAGCGCGCCCGCCGCTACCGCCAGCCACGCCGCCGCGTCGGCGCGCGGATAGGTAGGCACCATCGGGAGGGTGGCGGCACTCATCGCGCGTGTGCTGCGGCTCGCGCCGCGTCATCGCGGTGCTGGATGCGATCGGGTTCGTGTCTCGCCGAGACGGTGTCGACGATCGTCGTCACCGACAGGCCGGGAACCAGCAGCCGGCGCACGTCGGCGGGCGAATCGATGGCGATCCGCACCGGCACTCGCTGGACGATCTTGGTAAAGTTACCCGTCGCGTTCTGCGGCGGCAGCAGCGAGAATTGCGCGGCGGTGCCGGGCGACACGCTCTCGACATGGCCGTGCAGTTCGACGCCCGGCATCGCGTCGACATCTATCTCCACCGGCTGTCCTGGCCGCATCAGTCCGATCTGTGTCTCCTTGTAGTTGGCGACGATGTAGAGCTGCTGCACCGGCACCACCGACATCAGCCGCGTGCCCACCGTGACGAACTGGCCGACCCGCACCGTCTTGTCGCCGATCCGCCCGTCGATCGAGGCGCGAACGATCGTCGATCCGAGATTGACGTCGGCGGATTGGAGTTGCGCCTGCGCCGCCTCGCCCTGCGCCTGCGCCTGACGGACCTGCGCGCGGAGCGAGGCGACACGGCGCTCGGCGCCCTCCAGAGCGGCGCGCGCCGCGGCGGCAGCGGCGGCGGCGCGCGCCGACTGGTTGCGCAGCGACGAGAGCTTCTCGCGCGGCTCCGCGCCGGTCTCCACGAGGGGCGTGTAGCGCGTCACCTCGTCGGCCGCGTAGCGTGCGTCGGCGTCGGCGGAGGCGAGTTCGGCCCGCGCCTGATCGATCGCGGCCAGCTGCTCGGCGAGACCGGCGCGGACGTTCTCGGCGGTAGCGCCGGCGACGTTTACCTGCGCGCGGAACTGCGCGGTTTGCGCGCGATAGTCGCGCGGATCGACGCGGGCGAGTGGCTGGCCGGCGCGCACATCCTGGTTGTCCGCGACATAGACCTGCTCGACATAGCCGGAGACCCGCGGGCTCACCGTCACCGCGTCGGCGCGCAGATAGGCGTCGTTGGTCGACATGCGGTACCTGCCGCGCGTCTCGTAACGAAAGAACCAGAGGCCGAGCGCAACCAGCACCGCCACCAGCGCGACGAGCAACAGGCGCCCGACGCGCGGATCCAGCCGCCGCTGCGCCGGCGCCGCCTGCTGGACATCGTTCGAGACGTGATCGGCCATCGTCGCCCTAGTACCGCGTCAGCGTGGATTGCCGCACTTGCCCGCGTGCGCCAAATCTGGCAATCCCTCTTATTGTGGAACCTCAGGTAAGTGAAGCCGGCCAGTCGGAACTCGCAGCCCTGATGCTGGCGGACTTCTATCGGCGTTCGCATCGCGTGATCGACCGTTCGATGTCGGAGCAGGGTGCCTCCTTCGCGCGGGCGCGGCTGCTCCTCCAAATCATGCGAGAGGGACCGTTGCGCTCGGCCGATCTTGCCGCGATGTTCAGCTACGCGCCACGTACCGTCACCGAGGCGGTAGACGGGCTGGAGCGCGACGGTCTCGTTCGCCGGGATCCCGATCCGCTCGACCGGCGCGCGAAGCGCATCTCGCTGACGCCTGCCGGATTGGCGGCCGCCGAGGGTGCCGACCGTGTCCGCCGCGAGCATATCGAGCGCGTGTTCGGCACGCTTACCGTCGCCGAGTGCGAGGAGCTTACTCGGCTGATCGAGAAGCTCAACGATCGGCTGGCCGAACTCGGCGGCGCATCGGACTCCCGACCATAGGGACCATATGCCGGTCCAGGCCTCCGCTGACGGCGCCGTCCGCCGACACGAGCTCGCCGTCGAGCGCGGGCGCCCGCCGTCGGACCGGTGGCATGGCGGCGCGCCGTCCTGTCGATCGCACGGGCGGTACAAGGCTGGCGTAACGTCGGCGCGGCTCGTGCCCGTTCCGAATGTTCTTGTCGCCAAACGGTCTGCCCGGCTAGGCACGCAGGCATGACAAGCCCCCGTTCCGTTCTCGTCGTCGAGGACGAAAGCCTGATCGCGATGATGCTCGAGGATTTCATCGACGGCATGGGCCATCGCGTCGTCGGGGTTGCCGAGAGCGCCGCCGACGCGCTCGCGCGGATCGCGGAGGAGGGCGAGATCGACCTCGCCATCCTCGACGTCCACCTTCGCGGCGGGGAGCCGTGCTGGCCCGTCGCCGACGCGCTGGCCGATCGCGGTATCGCCTTCGTGCTGGCGACGGGCGGTCATACCGAGGCGCCGCCTGCCCGCCATGCCGGCGCGCCGACGCTCAACAAGCCTTATACGCTCGCCGACGTGGAGCGTGTGGTCGGCGTCATCGGGTAATCGCCGTTCTACTCTTGTTCCTTGGGAACAAGGATGGTACATAACTCCTCTCGGCGCCGCGCATCGACACCCGCGCGGCTACGCTCTACGAGGAGGCGGAAGCGATGGCGGCATCTCTCAAGGTGATCGGGGCGGGCGGCGACATGATCGACAAGCTGGCGGTGTCGGACAGGCAGAAGGCGCTCGACGCGGCGCTCGCGCAGATCGATCGCGCGTTCGGCAAGGGCTCGGCGATGAAGCTCGGCCAGAAGGAGGCGATGCAGGTCGAGGCGATCTCGACGGGATCGCTGGGCCTCGACATCGCGCTCGGCGTCGGCGGCCTGCCGCGCGGTCGCGTGATCGAGATTTATGGCCCGGAAAGCTCGGGCAAGACCACGCTGGCGCTGCACACCATCGCCGAGGCGCAGAAGAATGGCGGCACCGCCGCCTTCGTCGACGCCGAGCATGCGCTCGATCCGGTCTATGCCAAGAAGCTGGGCGTCAACATCGACGAGCTGATCGTCAGCCAGCCCGATACCGGCGAGCAGGCGCTGGAGATCGTGGACACGCTGGTCCGCTCCAACGCGATCGACGTGCTGGTGGTCGACTCGGTCGCGGCGCTGGTGCCCCGTGCCGAGATCGAGGGCGAGATGGGCGACAGCCATGTCGGCCTGCAGGCGCGGCTGATGTCGCAGTCGCTGCGCAAGCTCACCGGCTCGATCAGCCGCTCGCGCTGCATGGTGATCTTCATCAACCAGCTGCGCATGAAGATCGGCGTGATGTACGGCAACCCGGAGACGACGACGGGCGGCAACGCGCTCAAGTTCTACGCCTCCGTCCGCCTCGACATCCGCCGCACCGGCCAGATCAAGGATCGCGACGAGATCATCGGCAACGCGACGCGCGTGAAGGTCGTCAAGAACAAGGTCGCGCCGCCCTTCAAGCAGGTCGAGTTCGACATCATGTACGGCGAGGGCGTGTCCAAGATCGGCGAGATCCTCGATCTTGGCGTCAAGGCCGGGCTGGTCGAGAAATCGGGCGCGTGGTTCTCCTACGACTCGATCCGGATCGGGCAGGGGCGCGAGAACTCCAAGACCTACCTGCGCGAGCATCCCGACGTCGCCGCCAAGCTGGAGCGTGCCATCCGTCAGCAGACCGAGGGGCTGGGCGAGGCGATGATGGCGGGCGCGGACCCGGAAGGCGACGAGGGCTGAGCGTTGCGGAGACCGGATGCGAGGGGTGGCGTGGTGTCAACTTCGTCAACTTCGCGTTCCCCCGCTCGGCATGGCACCCCCTCCGCCCCCGCGCGTTCGGGGGCGGGGAGGAGCCGTTCATGATCACCGTCCACCATCTCGAGAACAGCCGATCGCAGCGTGTGCTGTGGCTGCTGGAGGAACTCGGGCTGCCCTATTCGGTCGTGCGCTACGAGCGCGACAAGAAGACGATGCTGGCGCCTCCCGCACTTCGTAAGGTCCACCCGCTCGGCAAGTCGCCGACCGTTGAAATCGACGACGCGGTGCTGATCGAGACGGGCGCGATCGTCGAATACCTGTGCAACTATGCTGGCGGCCGGCTCGGGCCTCCGCAGGATTTGAGCGATACGCTGCTGTGGCGGCAATATCTCCACTATGCGGAAGGGTCGCTGATGCCGCCGCTGCTGGCGCTGCTCGTCGTCGGACGGCTCGGCCTGTTCGGCCGGCCGGCGAGGAAGCCGCTGCTCGCCATGTTCGCGCAGCATCTGCGTTTCCTAGAAGGCGAGCTGGCCAAGCGGCCCTGGTTCGCGGGGCCGGACTTCACCGCGGCGGACGTGATGATGAGCTTCCCTCTCGAGGCGGCCCGCGCGCGCGCCGGGCTCGATAAGCGCTACCCCCGGCTTAACGCCTGGCTCGATCGTCTCCACCAGAGGCCCGCCTATCAGGCGGCGCTCGCGCGCGGCGGCCCCTACGCCTACGCCTGATCCGGTCTTGGCGTCCGGAGGAGCGCTCGGCAGCTCCCGACGCGCCCTACTGAAGACCGCTGCGGCGATCGTCACGCTCGGCGCCTCGCGAGGATCTGCGTGGGGCTCCGGTTCGGCTGCGCCGGCGTCGCTGCCCGGCCCGCCGCCCGCGCCGATCACCACCGGCGAGCGACTCGCGAGGCTCGCCAAGCTGCGCGACCTGATGGCGCGTGCGGGCGTCGCCGCGCTGCTGATCGAACCGGGAGCCTCGCTCGTCTATTTCACCGGCGTGCGCTGGCACAGGAGCGAGCGCGTCACCGCCGCGATCTTGCCGGCACGCGGCGACCCGGTGATCGTCACGCCCTTCTTCGAGGCGCCGTCCGTCCGTCAGTCACTCGGCATCCGCGCGCGCGTCGACACCTGGCAGGAGGACGAGGATCCGCTGCGCCTCGTCGCTGCGGTACTGCGCCAGGCCGGTGCGGCCGCCGGCCCGATCGCGGTCGAGGAGACGACGCGCTTCTTCGTCGTCGACGGGCTGCGCGCCGCGTTACCGGACGCGCCGACCGTCTCGGGCGCCGCGATCGTGCGAGCCTGCCGCATGGTCAAATCGACGTCCGAGATCGCCCTGATGCAGCGTGCCACCGACGTCACCATCGCGGCCTATCGCCACGTCGTGCCGCGTGTCACGCCGGGCCTGACTCCAGCCGAGGTCTCGGCGATGATGGACGGCGCGACGCGGGCGCTCGGCGGCGAGCCGGAGTTCTCGCTCGTGCTGACGGGCGAGGCCTCCGCCGATCCGCACGGCTCGTCCGCTCCGCAGGTCGTGCGCGCCGGCGAGATGGTGCTGATGGACTGCGGCTGCACCGTCGAGGGTTACCAGTCCGACGTCTCGCGCAGCTTCGTGCCCGGCGGCGCCTCCGCCCGCCAGCGCGCGGTGTGGAACCAGGTCGCACGCGGCCAGCAGATCGCGTTCGCCGCCGCGCGGGTGGGAGCGGCGGCCGGCAGCATCGACGATGCGGTGCGGCGCTTCTACGAGGGCCTGGGCTATGGCCCGCGCTATCGCCTGCCCGGCCTCTCGCATCGCACCGGCCACGGCATCGGCCTGGATGGCCACGAGCCGGTCAACCTCGTCCACGGCGAGGCCATGCCGCTGGCGGCCGGAATGTGCTTCTCCGACGAACCCGGCCTCTACGTTCCGGGCGAGTTCGGCGTCCGACTGGAGGACTGCTTTCACGTGACGGTAGACGGTCCGCGCTGGTTCAGCGAACCGCCGCGCTCGATCGACGAACCGGTATGATCAGAGTTCACGCAAGCCGGCGGCCGGTCGCAGCAGGGCCGGCCCAGCCGCTAGGCTCCTTGCCGCCGGGCCAGGAAGGCGAGGCGCTCGAACAGCATGACGTCGGCCTCGTTCTTGAGCAGCGCGCCATGAAGCGGCGGGATCGCCTTGCGGATGTCCTTCTCGGCCAGCACCTCCATTGGCATGTCCTCGTGGAGGAGGAGCTTCAGCCAGTCGATCAGTTCGCTCGTCGACGGCTTCTTCTTGAGGCCAGGCACGTCGCGCACCTCGTAGAAGATGTCGAGCGCGCGGGAGACGAGCCGCTTCTCGATAGCGGGGAAGTGCACGTCGACGATCGCCCGCATCGTCTCGCGATCGGGAAAGCGGATATAGTGGAAGAAGCAGCGGCGCAGGAACGCGTCGGGCAGTTCCTTCTCGTTGTTCGAGGTGATCACCACGATCGGGCGCTCGCGCGCGGCGATACGCTCGCCCGTCTCGTAGACGTCGAAGCTCATGCGATCGAGCTCCTGGAGGAGGTCGTTGGGGAACTCGATGTCGGCCTTGTCGATCTCGTCGATGAGCAGGACGGGCAGCTCGGGCGCGGTGAACGCCTCCCACAATTTTCCGCGCCGGATGTAGTTGGCGATGTCGTGAACGCGCTCGTCGCCGAGTTGGCCGTCGCGGAGACGGGCGACCGCGTCATATTCGTAGAGGCCTTGATGCGCCTTGGTGGTGGACTTGACGTGCCACTCGATCAGCGGCGCTTTGGCAGCCTCGGCGATCTCGTGCGCGAGCACGGTCTTGCCGGTGCCGGGCTCGCCCTTCACCAGCAGCGGACGGCGCAGCGCCACTGCGGCATTGACCGCGACCTTGAGATCATCGGTGGCGACGTAGTTGCCCGTACCCTCGAACCGCACACGTCACTCCTCGGCTGCGTGAAGGGAGAGCCTAGGCATGGTGCGGCGCGGCGACAAGCCGGCGGCTTTTACCGGATGTTAACCTAAGCGGGCGCAGACCCTCCGCGCTGGCTAGAGGGGATCGCCACGATGACCGCGTTCGCGATGCAGGCAGAGCTCCAGATCGAGGCCGTCGAGGAGCAGCGCGCCGCCGAGCGTTACGATACCGTGCTGCCGGGAGGCGTTCGGCGTTCCGGCAGCAGCCGCGTGGCCGGCACCGTGCGCGACCTGTCGCGCTCGGGCTTTCGCATCGACGCACAGGAGCGGCTGCCGCAGGGTAGCGTGGTGTGGCTCAAGATCGGCCACCTCGAGCCGCTGATGGCTGAGGTGGTGTGGTCGGAAGGCCTGTCGGCGGGCTGCCGCTTCGCCGCGACGCTGCACCCCTCGGTACTTGAGACGGTGCTCGCCTCGGCACGCTGACCCGACGCTCTCCACTTTTGGCAACCCTGTCGTCGACGGCGCCCGCGCCGAGCCTCTTGGCGAGGATGACGAGCCGCGCCGCTCAGCGTCCACGGCGCCGGCGAAGGCGCGAAAAGGACGGGGTGCGGACGCTCGTCGACGGTGAGGCGTCGCGCCGGGGGGCATCCGCAGTCCTAATGACCAAAGCCTGTGGTCTGGACGCGAGCCCAGTGAAGTCCGCGCCTCGCGCGCTTTCGATCGCGGAGCGCGGAAGCCACCGGCGGCGCGACGGATATGAGGTGCCGTCGAAGCCTGGGGTGAGTTCGGCCGCCGTCTGTCTGTTTCGAAGGGGCGGCAGATATGCGGCGCCGTATCGTGCGCCCACCTCCCGAGCCGGACATGGTTGCGCGGGCCGCCTCGTCGGGCGCGCGAGGCGATGCTCGGCTCTCGCTCGATCGAACCGGGAACGAGGCCTTTCTCAACCAAGAAGCATCCTGCTGCATACCTCAGCGGGCTGGCCAGCAGGCGCGCGCGGGCGCATGACGAGCCTCCACAAGCGGAGATCACGGCATGGCCGACAGCGTCACGCATCCCGCTCCGACGCCACCGGGACTCGCTTCGGTCCTGGTTCGCAACATGTCGCGAATGCAGAAGCGGAGAGCGCGTCAAGAGGCCGAGGCCAGCGTGTCCGAGAAGATCTCGGATCGCGTCACCCGCTTCGCCGGCAGCATGACCTTCGTAGCAATCCACGCGGTCGCCTACGGCCTCTGGTTTGCGGCGAACCTGGGGGTGGTCCCGGGCGTGAGGCCATTCGACCCTAGCTTCGTCGTGCTCGCCATGGAGGCGAGCGTCGAAGCCATCTTCTTGTCGACCTTCGTCCTCATCAGTCAGAACCGGATGATGGGTGCAGCGGCGAAGCAGTCCGATCTCGATCTTCAGATCAACCTGCTGGCGGAGCACGAGCTGACGCGCCTCGTGGCCCTTGTGGACGCGATGGCTAAGCAGATGGGCATTGACGTGGTATCCGACGAGGAGCTGGGCGAGATCAAAGAGGATGTTTCACCGGAGGCGGTGCTCGACTGCCTCGACCGCGCGGGGGACTAGCGATGTTCCTGCTTTTCTCGACGAAGCTGGGCTGCGCGGGATCTTTGCTGCTGTCGGCGATCGCCACCATGGTCTTGCTGATGGCGTTCGGCGTAATCAGGTTCTGACGATAGCCGCACACCTGTCAGGCTATTGTTCGCGCCTCAATGGGACTGACCTCCGGGGAATTGGATGCTCGACTGCCTCGTGATCGGTGCCGGCCCGGCCGGCTTGACCGCAGCCATCTACCTCGCCCGCTTCCACCTCGACATCGAGGTCGTCGACGCCCGCGAGAGTCGCGCGGCGCTCATCCCGCGGACGCGCAACCATGCCGGCTATCCCGGTGGGATCGCGGGCGCGGCGCTGCTCGACCTCATGCGGGAGCAGGCGGCGGAGTTCGGCGTCCGCGTCCACCAGGGCATCGTGGAACGGCTGGAGCGGGATGAGGACGGTTTCCGCGCGCGTGTCGCCGACGGCATGATCGGCGCGCGGACGGTTCTGCTCGCCACCGGTGTCGTCAACCATCAACCGAGGATGGATGCGGCTGAACATGATGCCGCGCTAGCACGCGGTCTCCTCCGCTATTGTCCGATCTGCGACGGCTATGAGGTAACGGACAAGCGTGTAGGCGTGATTGGAGCGCGCACGCACGGCTATAAGGAAGCCGTGTTCCTGCGCATGTTCACCGCGGACGTGACGCTTGTCGCGCCCGAGGACGCGCTCGACCTGACGGACGCCGAGCGCTCCCGGCTGGAGGAGCTCGGGATCGTGACGCACGACGGACCCTGCGGCTCGCTGACGAGGCGCGGCGACAGGATCGAGGTTCCCGTACCCGGCGGCGCGCTGACCTTCGACAGCGTCTACCCGGCGCTCGGCTCGCTGATCCGATCCGAAATCGCGGTGGCGCTCGGCGCGCGGGCGACCGAGGAGGGGTGCCTCGTCATCGACGAGCATCAGCGCACGACGGTTCCGGGGCTCTACGCCGCCGGGGACGTCACCAAGGGGCTTGACCAGATCAGCCACGCCATGGGCGAGGCGGCGGTCGCCGCGACGACGATCAGGAACGACCTTGCCGATATTGCTCCGCTTCTGCGCGAGCGGCGATAGCCTTCTGCTCGCATCGACGCCTGCCTCGCACCGCCGCGCTACGTCGACCACCCGCAGATTTCGGGCGGGCGAAGTTCCCACAACGTCTGCTGCGTATCAGCCCGATAGTTCGATCCTCACCGCATCGGCAAACCGGGATCAGCATGCTGCGGACGAAACAGTCGCCCACGCTCGGTGACGAGGATGGCCGCGAGCGCCAGCACCCCCGCGATGACGAAGCCCAGCGTCATCGGCAGCGTCGTTCGGTCGAAGGCGGCGCCGATGGTGTAGCCGAACAGGCCGCCGAGCACGGTTACGAAGCAGCCCTGCGTTGAGGCGGCCGTGCCGGCGACAGCCGCCAGCGGCTCCATCGCGAGCGCGCCGAAATTGCCAAAGCTCAACCCGAAGCAGAACATCGCCGCGCCTTGGCAGATGGCGAAGCTGGCGATCGTCTCGCTATCCGAAAGCACGATGCCGAGATGGACGAGCTCCACCACCAGGAAGCCGAGGATCGCGCCGTGCGACATACGGCGCGACCCAAGTCGCTCCACGACGCGGGCGTTGAGGAGCGATGCGAGCATCATCATGCCCGCCGTACCCGCGAATACCGTCGGCATCAGGTGCGGCACGCGAAAGATGTCGGCGAAGATCGGCTGTAGCGAGTTGATGAACCCAAGCAGCGCACCGTTCACCATCGCCTGCGCGATTGCGTAGCCGCGAGACTGCCGGTCCGCGACCGTCACCGCGATGGCCCGCCTTATCGTCCGCGGGTCGATAGGGCGTCGGTAGTCCGGGTGCAACGTCTCGGGCAAGCGCAGCAGCAACCAGGTAAGGACGAGCGCGCCATAGGCGGCGAGGCCCAGGAACAGGCCGCGCCAGGGCATGAAGGCGAGCATGAACTGGCCGATGGACGGGGCGAGCACCGGCACCGCCAGGAACACCATGTAGGCGAGTGAGGTGACGCGTGCCATCTGCCGACCGCTGTAGCAATCCCGCACGACCGAGATTGTAACCACCCGCGTTGCCGCCACCGCGAAACCCTGCGCCACGCGGAAGGCAAGCAACATGCCAAAGCTGGTCGCGCAGGCCGCGCCCGCGCCGAACAGCACGTAGCAGGCAAGCCCGCCGATCAGCACCGGCCGCCGTCCGATCCGGTCCGCAAGCGGCCCATACATGATCTGCGCCGCGCCGAAACCCATGATGAAGGCGGTGATGATCCAGCCGCGGCTCGCCTCTTCGTGAACGCCGAGCGATGAAGCGATGTTGGGCAGCGCCGGTAGCATTGTGTCGATCGCCAAGGCGTTGGTCGCCATCAGCGCGGCAACCAGCCCTACGAACTCGCGAAAGCCGATACCCTGATGCGGGCCGGGCGGCTCCACCCGTGGGGCGAGCCGCTGCGCAACTGTGGTCTGGTGCATCACCCGTCCTTGGCGGTCGGACTCGCCCTGTTCAAGCGCGGGCGCGGTCCGCCTGAAGTTCTGCGAACGCGGTGGCAGCGCCGAGCAGGCCGGGTTGCGGATGGGTGATGAGCCGGACGGGCAATCCCGTCATGTGCCGCTCGAATCGCCCCTTGGCGACGTAACGACCGGGAAAGCCGGAGCTCGGCAGCGCGTCCGCCACGCGCAGCCCCACACCGCCGCCGATCACGGTAGCGACCGCACCGTGCGCGAGCGCGAGATCGCCGGCCACCGCGCCGAGCGTCAGGCAGAAACGATCGAGCGCCGCGGCCGCGAGCACGTCCTCGTTGGTAAGCGCGAGCCTCCACAGCGCCGTGTCCTCTATCGGTACGAGCGCGCGGCCTTCGATCGCAGCCAGTGCCTCGTGGATGTTGGCGAGGCCGGGCCCCGATACCAAGCGCTCCACCGACACTCGCCGGAACTTCTCGCGCAGCCGGGCGAGAATGCGGTCTTCCAGCGGATCGAGCGGTGCCCAGTCGACGTGGCCGCCCTCGGTTGCGATCACGTGGACGGCTCCGTCAACGCGTAGCAGCTGCGCTACGCCGAGGCCGGTTCCCGGACCGAGGATGCTGATCAGGCCGTCCGCGGGCAGCGATTCGTCCGGACCGCAAATGTGCCGAAGATCTTCGGGGCGCAGCCGCGACACCGCATAGGCGACCGCAGCGAAATCGTTGACGATGACGTGGGCGTCGAGCCCGAGTTCGCCGTCCAGCGCGTCCTGCCGCAGCATCCACGGGCTATTGGTGAGCTTCAGAACTTGGCTTTCGACCGGGCCCGCGAAGGAGATGCCGGCGGCGCGCGGCAACGGCCGGCCGGCGCGCGTCGCGAACGCCTCCCATGCCGACCGCAGGCTGGCATGCTCGTGCGTCGGCAGCGTCACAACCTCGCCGAGATCGATCGTGCCGTCGTCGTTGACGGTGGCGATGGTGAAGCGCGCATTGGTGCCGCCGATGTCGACGGCCACGATCTCGGTCATGCTGATCCTCGCTGCCGCAATCCGGCCGCGGTCCTAACCTATGAAACGCATCGTCGGTTCAGACCGGCCGGCTTAGGAGGGGCTGCATGCGTCCGTTCATCCTCGTCCTGCTCTTGATGGTTCTCTCGGGCTGCGTCGCGCGCACCGCCTTCAACGTCGCCACGCTGCCGGTGCGCGCCGGAAGCCAAATGGTGGACTGGACGACCACCAGCCGCGACGAGGCCGACCGCAATTACGGTCGCAAGATGCGCAAGCAGAAGAAGCGCGAGGCCAAGCAGCACGCCCGCGAGGACGAGGCCAACCGCAAGTGGGAGCGCGAGGAGGCGAAGCGCCAGCGCGAGGCGATTGGGCGGTGAGGAAGGGACGCGCCGGCCGCTGGACAGCCATGATCGTGCGGGTTACCCGAAAGGCATGTTCATGCTCGGACCCAATTTCCAGGAACTCAACCGCCTACAGGCCGCAGACGAAGCCGAATTAGGCGAGATGATACGGAGTATTCTGCGGCTTCTCCAGCCTCAGAAAGTCGTCGGTTTCGGCAAGGCCCGGATAGGCGCGGGGCATGACGGCGCTTACGTCATGCTGGACGATTTCAGCGGCATCGATACCGCGCTAAGCTTCGGCATCAACGACAATATCGAGTGGGACAAGGCGATCGCCGACAGGGGTATGATCGTCCACCAATTCGATCATACCGTGGATGATCCCGCGTCAGGCGATGCGCGGATGCACTTCAACAAGCAGATGATCGCTCCAGAGGATGGCTTGAGCGCAAGGTCGCTCGCTTCGTTGATACGCGAGCACGACCGCGGCGCTCCCCGGCCCAACATGATCCTGAAGATGGACATAGAGAATTGGGAATGGCCTGTGTTGGAGGCGACTCCGCTCGATCTGATCCGACGCTTCGCGCAGATCACCTGCGAGCTTCACCAGTTCAACTTCATGGACAGACTGGACGTGCGGCAGAAGATCTTCCGGGGTCTTAGGAAACTCTCCAAATTCTATGCACCGATCCACGTGCACGGAAACGTGTATGGCGGCTGGGGGCTGGCCGGTAACGTCGTGGTTCCAGGCGTGCTCGAAGTCAGCTTCGTCAACCGAAGCCTCTACGAGGTTCAGGACAGCGACGAGCTGTTCCCCACGCCACTGGATCTGTGTTGCGACCCGGGCCGCGCCGACCTCTGGTTGGGCAGCTTCCGCTTCTAGGCGCTTACCCGCGCCGGTGTCGCTGAAAGCCGCTCCGCCCCCGGCTTAATCCTCCGCCAGCCGGGGCAGCACGAAGCGGTCGATCGCGTTCGCCACGCCGTCCTCCTCGTTGCTGGTGGACACCTCCTTGGCTGCCGCCTTCACCTCGTCGGGCGCCTGGCCCATCGCTATCGGCAGCGCCGCCCGCGCGAGCATCGGCAGGTCGTTGGGCATGTCGCCGATCGAGGCCGTCTCAGCAAGCGGCACGCCGATCGCGTCCGCCAGCGTGGCGATGCCGTCGCCCTTGTTGGCGAGCGGGTGGGTGACGTCGCAGTAATAGGTCTGGCTGTTGGAGACGTTGGCGCCGTCGCCGAGCGCGGCCTTGAGGCGGTCGGTGAGGCGCTTCATCTCCGCGCGGTCGTCGGTGACGGCGACGATCTTGTCGATGCGGCCGTGGAGGGCCGCAAAATCGGTACCGAGCACCGGCTCCTGCATCGAGGCCTTGCGCTCGCTCGCGGTGTGCGGGTTGGTGCCGTCGGACGAGAACCACCTGTTGTCGGCAAAAGCCCAGCAGGTGGTGCCCGCTTGCTCGATTTTAGTCACCGCCGCGCGGCTGATCGCGGCGTCGAGGCGGTGCGCCACCCGGATGGTGCCGTCGAGCGCCACCACGGTGCCGCCGTTGAACGCGCCTACCTCGCTCGTCAGCCCCAGCTCTCGCGCCAGCGGCAGGATGCCGGACGGCGGGCGCGCGCTGATCAGCGTCATGCGGCCGCCCGCCGCGATGAGACGCTTCGCCGCCGCGATCGTGGCTGAGGCGAGGCTTTTGTCGGCGCGCACGAGCGTGCCGTCGATGTCGCTGACGAGCAGGCGGATGGGCGTGTCCATCAGCCCACCGCGTGCCACTGGCGGCCGTCGCGCTCCATCAGCGCGTCGGCCCCGGCCGGGCCCTGGCTGCCGGCGGGATAGTCCTCGGGCTCGCCGCCCTTGGCCCAGAGATCGAGGATCGGCTGCACGATCGCCCAGCCGCGCTCCACCGTGTCAGCGCGCTGGAACAGCGACTGGTCGCCAATCAGCACGTCGTAGAGCAGCGTCTCGTAGCCGGTGCGGTGGCCGAGTTCGAAATTGTCGGCGTAGCGGAAGTCCATCCGCACGGGCGCTGTGTCCACCACCGGGCCGGGCGCCTTGGCGACGAAATCCAGCGCGATGCCCTCGTCGGGCTGGATCTGGATGACGAGCTGGTTGGGCGGGATCTTCTCCACCGGCGCGTCGCGGAAGAGCACGAGCGGGATCGGCTTGAAGCGGATCACGATCTCGGTGTCGCGCGCCGCCAGCGCCTTGCCGGTGCGCAGGTAGAAGGGCACGCCCGCCCAGCGCCAAGTGTCGACGAGCAGCTTCAACGCGATGTAGGTTTCGGTGCGGCTGTCCTTCGCGACATCGGCGCTGCCGGCGTAATCCTTCACCACCGCGTCGCCGGCCTCGCCCTTGGCGTAGCGGCCGCGCACCGCGTCGCGCTTCGCCTCGGCGCGCGTCGGCACGCGCACCGCGTCGAGCAGCTTGGCCTTCTCGTTCCTCACCGCCTCCTCGTCGAAGCTGTTGGGCGGTTCCATCCCGATCATGGCGAGGAGCTGGAAGAGGTGGTTGGGCACCATGTCGCGCAGCGCGCCGGTGGCGTCGTAGAACTTGCCGCGCGTGCCCACGTCCACCGTCTCGGCGGCGGTGATCTGGACGTGATCGACGTAGCGCGCGTTCCACACCGCCTCGAAGAAGGCGTTGCCGAAGCGCGTCGTCATGATGTTCTGCACCGTCTCCTTGCCGAGGAAATGATCGATCCGGTAGATCTGCGCCTCGTCCATGTGCCCGAGCAGCAGCGCGTTCAGCGCGCGGGCGCTCTCCAGATCGTGGCCGAACGGCTTCTCGATTACCAGCCGGCGGAAGAAGCCGTCCTCGGCCAGCAGCTTCGCGCCCGCGAGGTTCTCGGCGACGGGCGAAAAGAATTGCGGGGCACAGGCCAGGTAGAAGACGATGTTGCCGTCCTTCGGCAACGTCTCCGCCAGCCGCCCGAACGCGGCGGCATCGCCGAAGTCAGCCTGGAAATAGCGGATGCGCGCCGATAGCGTCTTCCACGCTTTGGCGGCGTCCGCGTCGTCGCCGTCGAGATGCTCGGCAAGCCGCTCGCGCACCGCCTCATCGCTGCTCTCGCCATGGCTGACGACGAGGACGTCGAGATCGTCGCCCACCAGGCGATCGCGCGTAAGATTGACCAGCGCGGGCGCGAGCAGGCGGCGCGCGAGATCACCCGCGCCACCGAAGATCACGATCGTCGCGGCAGGCGCAGGATCTCCGGGGGCGATCCGCGCCGACCCGCCGCGCGCCACTATTGCGGCATCTCGACGTGGCCGCCGAAGCCGTGGCGCATCGCCGACAGCAGCTTCTCGCCGAACGTGTTCTCGGAGCGCGAGCGATAGCGCGCGTAGAGTGCGGCGGAGAGCACGTTGACGGGCACCGCCTCCTCCATCGCCGCTTCGATCGTCCAGTGGCCCTCGCCCGAATCCGCCACCTTGCCCGAATAGCGGGAAAGGTGGTTGTCCTCGGCCAGCGCCTCGGCCGAGAGATCGAGCAGCCAGGACGAAATCACGCTGCCGCGCCGCCACACCTCGGCAACGTCCGTCAGGTTGATGTCGAAGCGCTGGTCCTCGGCCACGCGATCGGACGACTTCATCATCAACACGTCGAAGCCCTCGGCATAGGCCTGCATCAGGCCGTACTCGATACCGTTGTGGACCATCTTCACGAAATGCCCCGCGCCGGCCGGGCCGGCATGGAGGTAGCCCTTCTCCGGCCGCGTATCCATGCCGTCGTGGCGCCCCTTGGTGCGCGGCACGTCGCCATAGCCGGGCGCCAGCGCGTCGAGGATCGGATCGATGCGCGTCACCTGATCCTCCAGCCCGCCGACCATCATGCAGAAGCCGCGCTCCAGCCCCCAGACGCCGCCGGACGTGCCGACGTCGACATAGTCGATGCCCTTCTCCTTGAGCGTCTTGGCGCGGCGGATATCGTCCTTGTAGAAGGTGTTGCCGCCATCGATCACGAGATCGCCCGCCTCAAGCAGGCCGCCGAGTTTCTCGATCGTCGTCTCGGTGATCTCGCCGGCGGGCAGCATCACCCACACCGTGCGCGGCTTGGCGAGCTTGGCGACGACATCTTCCAGCGACGTGGCGGCGGTGGCGCCGGCGTCCGCGAGCTTGCTGGTCGTCTCCTCGCTGGCGTCCCAGCCGACCACCTCGTGACCGTGCTTCATCAGGCGCTGGGCGATGCCGGCACCCATTCGGCCGAGGCCGACGATCGCGATTTGCATGTGGAAGCTCCTTACGCGCCGAAGGCGGCGGCGAGTGCGTCGAGGCCAGTGGCCTCGTCGGTGAGGTGGATACGCAGCACGCGCTGCCCGCGCGAGGCGAGCACGTCGAGATCGCCACGCGCCTGCGCGAGCTGCACCGTGCCGAAGCTTGCGCGACTGCCGGGGATGTCGACATCCTCGGCGGGATCGCGCGTGACCTCCACGAACAGCCCCTCGACCGGCCCACCCTTGTAGGCCTGACCCGTCGAGTGGAGAAAGCGCGGGCCGAAACCGGCGACCGTGGCAACCTTGCGCTGATCGCGGACAGTCACGCGCAGCCGTTCGATCAGCGCCTCGTGGGCCTCGTTCCGCTCGATGTAGGCGAGGAAGCCGACATAATCGCCCGGCTTCGCCTGGCCCAGGAAGGCATCGACGATCGTCTTCGCGTCCCCGCCGGGCTGGCCGTCGGGAGCGTAGAAGGCGAGGGGGCCGTTCTCGGCGAAAGGTTGCTCGGGCTTGAGGCTGCCGGACTTCTCATATTCGCCGATTAGGTCGCGCGTCTGGATCTTGGCATCCTCGACGTCGGGCTGGTCAAACGGATCGATGCCGATCACCGCGCCGGCGACGGCGGTCGCCACCTCCCAGCGGATGAACTCCTGGCCGATCTGCTTGGGATCGGCGAGCGTGACGGTGACGATCGGGTGCCCGGCCGCCTTGAGCGCATCGAGCTTGGCGTGATCGTCCGCCATCTCGTCGTTCTTGAGCATCAGGTGCACGAACAGCCGGTCTTCGCCGTAGACCGACGGATCGCCCAGCGGTTCCAAGTCGACGGGAACGATGCCCTTGCCCTGCTTGCCGGTGGATTCGGCCAGCAACTGCTCCAGCCACGATCCGAACGGCTTAAGCGTGGGGGAGGGGACGATCGTGAGCTTGTCGCGCCCGTTAACCGCCGCCGTGCCGATGATGCAGCCCAGCCGTACGCCGGGATTGTCGGCGGGCGGCGCGTCGGGGCCGACCGAGTTGACCATCGGCGCGATCGTCGTCTCGAAAAAGTCTCGCACGTCGAGGCCGATTGCGGCGGCCGGCGCCATGCCGAACGGCGACAGCACCGAATAGCGCCCGCCGATCGCGGGATCGCCGAGGAAGATGTCGGCGAACTTTTTGTCTTTGGCGGCGGCCTCCAGCTTGGAGCCGGGATCGGTGACGGCGTAGAATTGTTGCGCGGCCTTGTCCTCGCCGATCTTTCCTACGGCTAGATTCCAAAAATAGGCGCGAAGCAGCTCGGGCTCCATCGTCGAGCCCGACTTTGACGAGACGAAGAACAGCGTGGACGCCGGATCGATCTCGCCCGCCACCGTGCTCACCTGATCGGGATCGGTGCTGTCGAGCGCGATCAGCTTGGGATAGCCGGACGCCGATCCGAGAATGCGCGCGATCACCTCCGGCCCCAGGCTTGATCCACCCATGCCGAGCAGCACGACGTGGCTCAGGCCTTTCGCCGTTTCCGACAATCGTTCGAGCTGGTCGAGATCGACGCGCTCACCCTTGGCGGCGGGCAGCCAGCCGAGCCACTTGCCCTCGTCCTTGCCGGTCCACATCGACGCATCGCCGGCCCACAGCTTGCGCGACCAACCTTCCTTGCGGGCGCGCTCGATCGTCTCCTCGACCTTATCCTGGAGGGAGCCGAGCTCCTCCTCCATCCCGTCGAGCTTGTCGCTGATGAGCTTGGTGCGCTTTGCCGCCACCGCGCCGTAGAGCGCGTCCGCCGCGTCGGCGAACAGCCGCACGCCGTCTTCGACGAGCTCGTGCGTCACGCCATCCAGATCAAGCCCGAGCCGGTCCGCCTCGGCGAGCACGCGCTCGGCCTCGTCGAGATCGGCGGTGATCGTCGCGGCCGCGGTGCCGTGATCGCGGAAGGCGTCCATCGTCTTGGGCGGCATGGTGTTGACGGTGTCGCGCCCGATCAGCGTGTCGATGTAGAGCGTATCGGGATAGTCGGGGTTCTTGACGCCAGTGGACGCCCACAGCAGCCGCTGCGGCATCGCACCCTTTGCCTCCAGCGCCTTCCAGCGGTCGGAACCCGAGACCTCCAGATAATGCTGGTAGGCGCGCTTGGCGTTGGCGATCGCCACCTTGCCCTTGAGCGCCTTCGCCTCATCGGTGCCGATCTTGTCGAGCTTCTTGTCGATCACGGCGTCGATGCGGCTGATGAAGAAGCTCGCCACCGAGGCGACGCGATCTACGGCCAAGCCCTTGGCGACGCGCGCCTCCAGGGCGGCGAGATAGGCCTCCAGCACGTCCTTGTACGCGGAGACCGCGAACAGTAGCGTCACGTTGATGCTGATGCCGTCTTCCAGCGCCTGCCGGATCGCGGGCGTGCCCGGCGTCGTGCCGGGGATCTTGACCATGAGGTTGGGCTTGTCGACCGTCTTCCACAGCCGTCGCGCCGCAGCCAGCGTCGTCTCCGTCTCGAGCGCCAGATAGGGCGAGACCTCGATCGAGACGTAGCCGTCCTTGCCCTCCAGCCTGTCGTAGACCGGGCGCAGCGTGTCGCACGCCTCGCGAATGTCGTGGATGGCGAGGGCTTCGTAAGCGGTCTCGACGGTCGCGTCCTTGGCCTCGATGTCGGCCTTGAGCTGATCGTCATAGGCGTCGGAATGGCCGATCGCCTTCTCGAAGATCGACGGGTTGGAGGTGACGCCAGTCAGCCCGTCCTCTGCGACGAGCTTCTTCAAGCCGCCCTCGGCCATGAACTTGCGATCGACGAAATCGAGCCAGACAGCCTGACCCTGCGCTTCGAGCGCGTTCAGCGGGTTGCTCAACGGACATTCTCCATGGCGCGGCGCGCGACCTTCACGACGTTCTCGATCGTGAAGCCGAACTTCTCTTGCAGCTTGGCGATCGGCGCCGATGCGCCGAAGGTGGACATGGTGATCGTCTCGCCGTCGAAGCCGACGTAGCGATCCCAGCCGATCTCGCCGCCCTGCTCGATCGCGACGCGGGCACGCACCGGCGGCGGCAGCACGCTGTCGCGATAGGCCTTGTCCTGGTTCTCGAAACGGTGCCAGCTCGGCATGGAGACGACGCGCACCTTGGTGCCGTCCTCGGCCAGCGCCTCCGCGCCCTGCACCGCGAGGCCGACCTCAGAGCCGGTGGCGATCAGGATGACGTCGGGCTCGCCGCCATCCTCCTTGCTCAGCACGTAGCCGCCCTTCTGCAAGCCGTCAGCGGGCGCGTAGCGCGTGCGGTCGAGCGTCGGCAGCGGCTGGCGCGAGAAGATCAGGCAGGTGGGGTGATCGGTGGCGGTCATCGCCGCCTTCCACGCCTCGCGCGTCTCGTTGGCGTCGCCGGGGCGGATCACGTCGAGATCGGGGATGAGGCGGAGCGCGGTCAACTGCTCGATCGGCTGGTGGGTCGGCCCGTCCTCGCCGACACCGATCGAATCGTGCGTGAACACGAAGATGACGGGCAGCTCCATGATCGCGGCGAGCCGGATCGGCGGCCGCATATAGTCGGAGAAGACCATGAAGGTGCCGGTGTAGGGCCGCAGGTAACTGGCCGCCATGCCGTTGGCGACCGAGCCCATGCCATGCTCGCGGATGCCGAAATGCATGTTGCGGCCGCCGGGCGTGTCCGCCTCCAGCGAGGGCGCGTCCTTGACGTCCGTTTTGGTGGAGGGCGAGAGATCGGCGGCGCCGCCGACCAGCCACGGCACGCGCGCGGCGAAGGCGTTGAGCACCTTGCCCGAGGCCTCGCGGCTGGCGATGCCCTTGGCGTCGGCGTCGAACACCGGCAGCTCGGCGTCCCAGTTCTCGGGCATCTTGCCCTGCTTCATCAGCTCGAACTCTTGCGCGAGATCGGGATAATGCTCGCGATATTTTGCGAATGTCTGCTCCCATGCCTCGCGCAAGGGGCGGCCACGCCCGGCGATCTGGTCTTCGAAGTGCGACTTGGCCTCCTCCGGCACCAGGAACTGGGCGTCCTCGGGCCAGCCGTAGCTCTTCTTGGCGCCGCGGATCTCCTCCTCGCCCGGCGCATCGGAGTGCGCCTTGTGCGTGCCCTGCCGCGTCGGGAAGCCCATGCCGATGATCGAGTGGACGACGATGAAGGTCGGCCGCTCGTCGTTCGCCTTGAACCGGTCGAGCGCGCGGGCGAACGCGTCGGTATCCTCTGCATCGTTTACGTGGATGACGTTCCAGCCATAAGCCTCGAAACGCTTGCCCACATCCTCGTCGAAGGCGAGATCGGTGCCGCCCTCGATCGTGATGTGGTTGCTGTCGTACACCCAGCACAGGTTGGAGAGCTTCAGGTGGCCGGCGAGCGAGGCCGCCTCGCAGGCGACGCCCTCCATCATGTCGCCGTCCGAGCAGAAGACGTAGACATTGTTGTCGAACAGCGTGAAATCGTCGCGGTTAAAGTGCGCGCCGAGCCAGCGCGCGGCGATCGCCATGCCGACCGAGTTGCCGCAGCCCTGGCCGAGTGGGCCGGTGGTCGTCTCCACGCCCGTCGTCATGCGATATTCGGGATGGCCCGGCGTGCGCGACGAGAGCTGGCGGAACTGCTTGATGTCGTCGAGGCTGACGGCCTCGTCGCCCGTCTTGTTTCCGTCGGCGTCGATCTGCTCGATGCCGGCCAGGTGAATCAGCGCGTAGAGCAGCATGGAGGCGTGGCCGACCGAGAGCACGAAGCGATCGCGGTTCGGCCAGTCGGGCGTCGAGGGATCGTAGCGGAGATACTTGGTCCAAAGTGTGTAGCCGATCGGCGCCAGCGACATGGGCGTACCGGGATGGCCGCTGTTTGCCTTCTGCACGGCGTCCATCGCCAGCGTGCGGATGGTGTCGATCGCCAGCCTGTCGAGCGACCCGTCTTCGCGCGCCGACGTGGACGGGCGGGCGGCGGTATCGATGTCGCTCATGAAATGATCCTCGGCTGCGTGTGGCGCGCCTCTGGCTCCGGAAACGGATCGCGGCAAGGGGGGTTCCGGAGTTACGGGCCTGTCATCGGCCGTTCGCGGCGTTCCGTCGCGCCGACGAACAGCGCGTCCACTTGCGCGAGGAACAGGCCGTGGCCGAGCAGGCCGGGTATGCCGTCCAGCGCCTGCGCCAGGCCTTCCGGATCGGGGATCGCGCCGAAATGGCAGTCGATCAGCAGGTTGCCCTGGTCGCTGGCGGCGAGCCGGCCCGCCGCGTCGCCCCGCGTCACGGGATCGGCGCCGAGCGCACGCACCGCGTCCGCCACGAAGCGGTGCGCGAAGGGCAGCACCTCAATCGGCAGCGGCTTGGTGCCCAGCCGCTCCACGAGCTTGCCGGCATCGATAATGCAGATCATCCGCGCGGCGGAGGCGGCGACCACCTTCTCGCGCAGCAGC
The DNA here is from genome assembly GCF_965200105.1 of Sphingomonas sp. Lineage (GTDB taxonomy): Bacteria > Pseudomonadota > Alphaproteobacteria > Sphingomonadales > Sphingomonadaceae > Solisphingomonas. Next base: position 140,108 of record NZ_CBDATN010000002.1, on the reverse strand, counting down.
GCGCCGCCCGCGCCCTTGATCGCGCGAAAGGCCGGATCGACCTCGTCGGCGCCGTCGATGCAGAGATCGACCCGGCCGATTTCCTCGAACGGCACCACCGCCACGCCCACCGCGCGGGCCGTGCGCTCGGTCGCGAGCGAGGTGGCGGCGGCGGTGACCCGGAGGCCGGCGGCGACGCGTCGACCGAGTGCCTTAATCGCGAACGCCGCCGTGCTGCCGGTGCCGAGGCCGACGATCATGCCGTCGGCGATCTCGGCAACGGCCGCCTCGGCGGCGCCGCGCTTCTGCTCGGCTTGAGGATCGGGGGCGAGGTCGTTCATCCCGCCCCCGAACGCGTCAGGCGGCGGCGGGTGCCTTGCGCGGACGGCCACGCTTCTTGGGCGCGGCGTCGTCGGCGGGGGCGGCATCCGCTTTCTTGGCGGGGCCGCGCCCGCGGCGCGCCGGCTTCTCGGCGGCGGCGTCGGGCTGCGCGTCGGTCACGCCCGCCTCGACAGCCTCGGCCTGCGACTCCAGATCGACGTCGGGATCGGCGGCCACCTCGTCGGCACGCTTGCGGCCGAGGCCGATCTTCTGCGCGAGGCCGCGCCGCTGCTCGGCATAGGCCGGCGCCACCATCGGGTAATCGCGCGGCAGGCCCCACTTGGAGCGATACTCATCGGGCGACATGTCGAAGTTGGTGCGCAGGTAGCGCTTCAACATCTTCAGCTTCTTGCCGTCTTCGAGACAGACGATGTAGTCCTGCTTCACCGAAGAACGCACCGGAACCGCCGGCTCCGGCGCGGGCGCCTCGGCGGGCTTGGGGCTGGCGAGATCGGCGAGCGCGCCGTGCACCTGCGCGATGAGATCGGAGACCTCGTTCGTCGCCACGCGATTGTTGGCGACGTGCGCCGCCACGATCTCGGCGGTGAGCCCGAGCAGCTCGTTCTTGGTTTCATCGTCCATCACAAGGCCTTTCCGCGATCTTGAACCTCCCGCGACTGGCGGGCTGCGACGGGCCACTAAACGTAAACTGCCCGACTTCAAGAAAATATCGCACGAAGCTTTATTTTCGGCGCGGCACGGCTTGCTCGACTATGATCAAACCACGCAGGTCACCCGCGATGCCTCGGTTCGATCGCGTTTGGCCCGATGAAGAAGAGGCTCGCCGCGCGGCGAGCCCGAAACGCGAAGCGCCTGCCATCCCGAGGGGATGGCGGGCGCCATCACGCGTCGAAACCGCGTCAGCCGAGCCGGCCGAGGCGATGATAGAGGTTGCTATACTTGACGGAGTCCTCGTCGTCCTCGTGCGCCTTCATATAGGCGAGTACGGCGGTGCGGAGCAGCTTGAAATCCTCGGTGGAGAACACGGCGCGGGCACGCGCCGGCTCCGGAGTGATCGTCTCTTCGGGCTGCGGCGCCATTTTTATTCTCCTTGTACGTAGGAATTGGTCGATGATGCGGAAACGGCGAATGCGCGATGCCGTTGCACGGCGGAAGAGCAATCAGCGTCGCGTCGTCACGCCACGACTTGTTCATGCTGTCACGCTATGACAGTCGGACTTATGGGCGCTGCATCTGATCGCAAACTTTATCTCGGGCCGCGCCTGCGCGTGCTGCGCCGCGAACTGGGACTCAACCAGACGAAGATGGCGGAGGAGCTTGGCGTCTCGCCTTCCTACCTGAACCACCTGGAGCGCAATCAGCGGCCGCTGACCGCGCAGATGCTGCTCCGGCTCGCTCATACCTACGACATCGACGTGCGCGACTTCGTCGCTGGCGCCAACGAGGCGGCGGCGAGCGACCTGCACGAGGTGTTCGCCGACGGGCTCGTTCGCGACATCGGCATTCCCCGTCACGAGATCATGGAAGTCGCCGAAAACTATCCAAGCTTCGCCGACGCCGTGGGGCGGCTGTACCGTGCGCTGGGCGACCTTCGCCGCATGCCGGATCGGATCGACGCCATCGGCGCCGTGGGCGTCGCCGCCGCGTCCCCGATCGAGTGGCTGCGCGCGGAGGCGGAGGCGCGCCACGGTCACCTCGCCGACATCGATGCCGCCGCCGAGGCGCTGGCCGTCGATTTCGGCGACGGGCCTGAGGCGCGGCGCGCCGCGATGGTCGAGTGCTTGGCGACACGCGGCGTGAGCGTGCGCGTGGTGCCGCAGGACGTGCTCGCGGGCACGCTGCGCCACTACGACTTCCATCGCCGGCGGCTGATGCTGTCCGAGCGGCTGTCGGCGAGCTCTCGACTGTTCGGCATCGCCTACCAGCTCGCGCTCGACGCGCTCGGACCGGTGATCGTCGACACGGTGAAGCGTGCGTCGCCCCCCGACGACGAGGCGGCGCTGCTCGGCCGCATCGCGTGCGCCAACTACGCCGCCGCCGCGATCCTGATGCCCTACGCGCGTTTTCGCGAAGCGGCCGAGACAGCGCGCTACGACGTCGACCTGCTTCGCGATCGCTTCGGTGTTTCTTGGGAGCAGGCCGCGCATCGGCTGGTCACCTTGCGCAGGGCAGGGGCCGGGGGCGTGCCCTTCTTCCTGCTCGGCGTCGATGCCGCGGGCAACGTGCCCAAACGCTACGTCGGCGAGGCAACGCCAATTGCGCGGTTCGGCGGCGGATGTCCGCGCTGGCGGATGCACCGCGCGCGCAACGTGGCCGACGAGACGCGAGCCGAGTGGGTGGAGACGCCGGACGGCACCCGCTACCTCACGCTCGCGCGTGCCGTCCGACGTGCCACGGGCGCGCTGGTCACCATCGTGATCGGGTGCGAGGCGCGACACGCGGCGCGTGTCGCTGGTGCCGGCGTGGCGCCACCCGAGCCCACGCTTATCGGCCCCGCTTGCCACCTGTGCGAACGTGCGGACTGCCCCGATCGCGCGCTGCCACCTTTCACCCGCGCGCTGGAACTCAACCAGTACCAGCGACCGCTCGCGCCTTACCCCTTCCGCGAGACCTGAGCAGTCAGGCGACTCGTTCCGCGGGAAAGGCGAGCGGACGCCAAGGCGGCCGACCTGTCGAGATCGGCTGCGCCGAGGGCGCACGCCCGTCGACGATCAGCGGATTGGGTCTCCGCTCTTCCGGGATGAGGAAGACGCGTCGAGCCGCGAAGGCGCGGCCGAGCGACAGGCGCGACGTCCATGCCGCAATCAGCGGCGACGCGAGCAACCCAGCGAATATGGGCGTCATCCACAGCGCCGCCGTCGAACCTGCCAGCGCGAACCCCGCCATCGCGATGCCCAGCGCCACATGCCAGCGATAGTGGCGGAGCGCGTCTTGGATCGCTATACCGTCCGACACGCGGGTCTGCGCCTCCCAGCCGCTCTTGCGGCCGCGCAGGATGTCCACGACCGCGAATGTCTGCGTCAGCATCATCATCGGCGCGGCCAGGATCGAGAGCGGTAGTTCCGCCGCGACCGAACGCAAGATTGCGCAGCCGCCGCCGAACGCCGCGCGGCGCGTAACATCGGGCAGGAACCAGCCGAGCGCCATCGCCTTGGGCCCGAACAGCAGCAGCACCGTCAGTGCGAACAGCCACCAGGACGGCGCCATGATCTGGATTTCGCCCCCCGACTGCGCCGCGAGCAGCGCGGAAACGGCGAGCAGCAGCAACCATAGCGGCGAGGTGAGATAGGCCGTGGCGCCCATCAACAGCTGCAGCCGGTTCACCCAGTGAAAGCCCGCCGAGCCGAGCAGCCGGATGTGCTGGAGGTTGCCCTGGCACCATCGCCGGTCGCGAGCGGCATGTTCCACGAAGGTAGGCGGATATTCCTCATAGCTGCCGTCCTGCATCGCGACCATGTGGCAGGCCCAGCCGCGCCGCCTGAGGAGCGCCGCCTCCACCATGTCGTGGCTCATGATATGGCCGCCGAACGGCTCGCGCCCATGCAGCATCGGCAGGCCACAGCTCTCCGCGAAGGCGGCCACGCGGATGATGGCGTTGTGCCCCCAGAAGCTCGCCTCCGCGCCCGACCACCACAACAGCCCCGCCGAGAAGATCGGGCCGTAGAGCCGTGCCGCGAACTGCTGCCAGCGCGCGAACAGCGTCTCGCCGCCGATCACGGTCGGCACGGTCTGGAGCAAGCCGACGCCGGCGTGGCGGTCCATCGCGGCCGCGAGCCGCATCATCGCCGCTCCACTCATCAGGCTATCGGCGTCGAGGATGAGCATGTAGTCGTAGGCTCCGCCGTGCTTGCGGACCCACTCTGCGAGGTTGCCAGGCTTCCGGCCTTCATTCCGCGGACGCCGGCGGTAGAGGACGGGGAGCGGACCGGCGGCGGCGAGACGATCGGCCGCCGCCCGCTCCGCCGCCTCGTTCTCCGGCCTGGAGTCGCTGAGCACGTAGAGATCGAAGAGCGCGTCGCCGCCTGCATGCGCGACCGAGCGCGCCATCGCCGCCAAGCGCGCGAAGACGGGCTCCACCTCCTCGTTGTGGATCGGCATGAGGATCGCGGTACGTCCCACGGGAACCGCGGCTAGGGACGCGGCGGGCGTCGGCACCGACCGCCCCGAGGTCAGCAGCAGGAAACCCGCCAGCGCGTTCAGGAAGCCAAAGGCGATCCACGCGAACAGTGCGAAGAACAACAGCATGAACAGGACGTCGAACAGACCAACACCGTCCGAGGACAGGCTGCGCGTCACCTCGCCCGCGCCGAAGGTGCCGATCACCAGCGTGCCGAGCACCAACAGCAGTCGTCGCTCGTGAACGCCGTGCGGTGAGGTGCGGACATGTGCGACCACGCTGGGCGCCCGGTCGAACGCCTGCTCGGGCATGTCGGCGGGCGTAGCGGTCAGACGCGTCATCTGGGCACGACCTGCGTCAGGCACACCTCGCCGAGCGCGGTGCCGGCACGGCGCAAGGCGATGCGGACATCGACCGGGTCCCGCCCCTCCGGCGTCACGTCGACGGTGACGCGCCAGCGTGCGTCCTGACCGACGACCGGGTAGGCGGAGATCGCGTCCGCGCGGCCCCGCACCGTCTGAAGGTCCGCGATCACGCCGCTCGTCCGGCTCAGCCCGGCGAGCGGCGTGCCGGCCAAGTCCACCACCAGCTTGGTCGCGGCCTTTACCGGCGCGTGACCGGGCCGCCCGCCGACGCCCTGCCAGCTATCGACGACGCGGGCTGGGCCGGGCGGCAGCGGCTCGCCCGCGATCCAGCGCAGCCGGTAGGAGAGTTCATACATCATGCCCGCTCGCGCCGGCGCGGCGGGCGTCCAGAAAACGACGATGTTGTCGTTGGTCTCGGTGTCGGTCGGCAGCTCCACGAGTGTCACTGCGCCCGCGCCCCAATCGCCTTTCGGCTCCACCCAGGCGGAGGGGCGCTTCTCGTAAAAGACGCCATCGTCCTGATAGTGATCGAACCCGCGGTCGCGCTGGAGGAGTCCGAAGCCTTTTGGGCCCTGATCGGCGAAGCTACTGGTGATCGGGTGCGGCGGATTGCTGAGCGGACGCCACAGCCGCTCGCCGCGCCCGTTGAGGATGAGCAGGCCGTCGGAGTCGTGGATCTCAGGTCGCCAGTCACTGGCTTGGCCGCGCTGCGACTGATCGTACCAGAACATGCTGGTGAGCGGTGCGAGCCCGAGATGCGCGACGTCGCGGCGCAGGTGGAGCACGGCATCGATATCCTGCACCACGCCGCTCTTGTCGTGGCGATTGACGAAGCGGTAGGCGCCGACCACGCTCGGCCCCTCGAGCAGCGCATCGACGAGCAGCGCGCCATCGGCGCTACGCCCTAGCCAGAAAGTGGTGAAGGCCGGGAACTCCTCGGGCTCCGCCTGCCCGGCGTTGATCGCGATGCCGCGCGCCGACAGCCCATATTGATCGAGCGCGCCGGCGGCACGGAAGTAGGAGGCGCCCGCGAAGGCCAGCCAATCGCTCTCTCCGGTCGGGTTCATCGCGCGGAAGCCGGAGAAGCCAGCGGCCGCGCCGAGCGTCGCGAGCGGGCCGCCGGCGGGCATGTTGAACAGCGTCGGCGAATAGAGGAAGGGTCGCGCATAATCGCCGTCGACGACGTAGATCCGCACCGGGATCGGTTGGAAGCGGTTGACGGGAAAGAAGCGCACGCGTCCGCCCAACTGGGTAGCTGTGGCCTTGTAGTGGACAGCGTTCAGCGCGTCATAGTCGATCGCATCGATGCCGGCGGGCGGGCGGGCTGGGGTGGCATAGGGCCGCCTCGCAAGCTTGGCGGCATACTCCTGCAATGCCGCCCAAGAGAAGCGGCTGCCCTGCCCAGCCGCGGCGAGGCGGCCGGGCGGGATCGTCGCGACGGCAGCGAGCGCGGCGAGCAGGTCCCGGCGGGTGGTCGACATTGCGGGAGAATAGGGGCCGCGCGTTCGCAGGTGCAAGGGCGGCGTTCCGCACGCGAGGCGGATCAGACCTTGTCGGCGTAGATCATCCGGCCGGCGCCCAACGTCTGGAGGGTATACTCCAACTCCGCCGTCGACACCGCGAAGCAGCCCTCGGAGCGGCCGAGCTTGCCGTGCTGGGCGACCATCTCGGGACTGACGTACCAGGCCGAGTGGACGACGATCGCGCGCGGCTCGGCATTGTCGTTGGTGCGATCGAGGCCGACAAGCCGGCGCGAACGCCCGTGCTGGCCGACATAGACGTCGCCGGTAACGAACGCGCCCGACGAGGAGGCTGCCGATCCAACATCGTTGGAGAAGCGGCTCAGCCAACCCGAATGCTCGGGATCAGACCCGCGACCGTGGCTGACGAGCAGGCTGCGGCTGCGACCGGAGGCGAGATCGACGACGTGGAAGCGAGGCTTCGACGAGGGAAGATCGAAGTCGACCAGCGCGATGCGGTCGCGCAGCACGACCTGGCTCTGATGCCGCTGGAGCGCGGCGAGCGCGCGGCGGAAGAGATCGGGCCGAATGGTGACGGGGCTCACCGGCGTCGCGCGAACGGTCGCGGCACGCTGATTGGGGCTCTGCACCGGCCCCTGAAACATCGCGAGTGCCTGGAGCTGGCCACCGGCGAGAGCCGGCCCGGCTATGGCGCCCGCCGCGACCACCGATCCGGTCCGCAGCAACTCGCGGCGGGAGACGCCCGCGACGTGGGAAGCAACCACTCGAAACCTCACTATCAGCCCCTGTCCCGAAAAGGGCTATAGCAGGATCTGGCTTAACAGTCCGGCACGACTTTGCTCAAGTTCCGGAGATCAGGTGCATCTCGGCGTCGTGCGGGCACGGCTCGTCGTACGACCTATCAAGTTGCAGCCGCCGCGTAGCTCGACGGAGTCGGGGCGTTGCCATCGAGCGCGGCGTTGAGAGTGGTGTCGCGGCCGTAGGGATCGGCGAAGGTGACGACCTTTCCGTCGCGTTCCCCGGCGGTAAAGTAGACGATGTAAACGGGCACGCTGCGCTGGAGCTGGAGCGTCTGCGTACTGGTGCCGTCGAGCGCCGACTGGAGCTGCGTCGCATCGGCGAGCTCGTCGGCCAGGCCGGCAATATCCTTCACACGGATGCAGCCGTGGCTGAGCGCGCGATCGGTCTTTGCGAACGCTGCCTTCGCGGGCGTGTCGTGCAGGTAGATCGCATATTGGTTCGGCATGTCGATCTTCATGCGGCCGAGCGCGTTCTGCGGCCCGGGGCGCTGGCGGATGACGGTGCGCCCGCCGGTGCTGGTATAGATGTAGCCCTTCGCCGCCGAGTAGCGCTTGCCCTCGGCGAGCACGCTGGGGGGCAGCGTCCACCAAGGATTGACGACGATCGAACCGGCATAGGCGACGATCTGCGGTGTCGGCGTCTTGGGCGCGCCGACGACAACGTCATGCGCGGCGACCTCCTCGCGGCCCTGGAATAGCGCGAGGCGGTAGGCCGGCACGTTCACGAGAACATAGTCGTCGCCGAGCGTCCGCGGCATCCAGCGCCAGCGCTCCATCGAGGCGCGAATATGAGCGATGCGGGTGGCGTCTGATCGCGGCGTCGCGCGCAGCGCGTCGCGAAGCGCGGCGTAGCGCGGGTCGCTCGGCAGCAGGCCTTTCAAGTACGTTTCGACCTGGCCGCCCTCCACCGCGCGATCGAGATCGGCGTCGAGCGAGGCGAGTGCCGCGGGCGAGTGGTCGATATGCCAGTCGAAGCGCTGGCGATCGGTCACGCGACCATCGGCATAGTCGTGCGCCAGCGCGCGCGCGGCATGCTCGGCGACGGCGTCGACAGCCGGGCCGGTGCGTTCGGCCGCGACGATGTCGGCGAGCGCATCGCGACCATAATCGGATGGGCGCAGACCCTCTTCGCGCGCGGCTTCCGCGGCCGAGAGCAACTGGCGCAGCGCGGATCTGGACCAAAGCGCCGGGGCCAGCGACGTTGTGGGAGCCGCGGCGGCTGGCTCCAACAAGGCGGGCGGCACCAGCAGAGCGGGCTCCGGATCCTGTGCAGCGGCAGCGCTCGCGACGCCAAGAAGGGGGAGCAACAGGCGCCGGAGCATTTCGGACCTCAGGATGCGACACGATTGACAGCCGCGCAAACGATCAATCGCGCAATCCGCTCCCGCCCCTTCGAACGACCATTGTCCCAGCGAGAGACCCCCGCGTCAACGACGGCCGCGCGCTTTCTTCGCCTTCCCAGCCGTCCTTGTCTTGGCCTCGTGCTTCGCGATTCTGATCGGCTTGCCCGCCTTCGATCCCCGGCGTTCAGGCGTCGCGCGATGGTGCGGCGCGTGCCGAGTGCGGCCGACTTCGACGACGCGCCGAGGCGCGGCGAGTAGCCGGGGCGTGCGCGGCCGGGCGTCGTCGTCCGAGGAGCCCTGCTCGGCGATCGGCTCGACGCGGAGTGCCGGATGGTTCAGCGTCGGCAGCACGTCGGCCACCGTCACCTGCTGGCCGAGCGCGCGGCGATCGAGCACGGAGAAGCCCGCCTCCAGCAGCGCGGAGGCGTCGCGGGTGCGTGCGGCGAGGCTCGGTTCGCCCATCAGCACCGCCACCAGCCGGCGGTTGCCGCGCACCGCCGAGGCGGCCAGCGTAAAGCCGGCGTCCACGGTGTAGCCCGTCTTGATGCCGTCCATGCCGATCATCTTGCCGAGCAAGTGGTTGTGGTTGATGAGCGTGGCCCGCTGCCAGATGAAGTCGCGCTCGCCGAAGTAGCGATAGTAGCGCGGGTGGTTGCGGATCAGCGCCAGGCCCAGGATCGTGAGATCGCGCGCGGTGGTGACGTTGGTCGGATCGCTCAGCCCGTTGGGATTGGCGAAGTGACTGTTGCGCATCCCCAGCGATGCGGCACGCATGTTCATCATCTGGACGAAGCGCGGCACCGAGCCGGCGATCCGCTCGGCGAGCGCCACCGCGATGTCGTTGGCGGACTTGACCGCGACTACCGAGATCGCGTTGTCGACGCTGATCGATTGGCCGATCGCGAGGCCGAGCCGCGACGGCGCTTGGCTCGCCGCCAGCCGCGACACAGTGACTGTATCCGTCAACCGCAGCCGACCCGATTCGAGCGCATCGAACACGAGGTAGAGCGTCATCATCTTGGTAAGGGACGCGGGGTGGCGCGGCTCGTCGGCGGCGTTGGAGTAGAGCACCTCGCGCGAGTTAGCGTCGACCATGAACGCGGCGTAGCGTGGCGGCTGCGCGCCGACCGGCCGCGCGACCACAGCGAGGAGCGCGACGAGCAGCACCGCCGCCCCGTGCCGCGCCATGCCGACGAAACCCCGCATCCCTACCTGTCGCCGCCGTTCCGTGCGCGGGATGCGCCGGAAAAGTCCTGTTCGCAAGCGCCTGCCCCCGCGACGGGAACCGAGCGCCCGTGTCGCCAATCATTAACCATTCGGCGCGGGGGCCGCCACTCGCGTCGGCGCTCCTGCTCAACGTCTCGCCGCAGGCTTCCCCACCAGTTTGTCACATCAACGTAACAGGGGCTTCTTACGGGACAGGTCGCCGGGGCGGGGAACCCGGCGTTCGGAGACATCCTGATGCTCAAGACCTTCGTCGCGGCCTCGACGCTGGCCGTCGCGTTCGCCGCCACCCCGGCCGCCGCCGCCGACATCGCAGGGGCGGGCGCCACGTTCCCGGCGCCAATCTATGCAAAGTGGGCGGAAGCCTACAAGGCGCAGACCGGCACCGGCCTCAACTACCAGGCGATCGGCTCGGGCGGCGGCATCAAGCAGATCAAGGCCAAGACCGTCGATTTCGGCGCGTCGGACAAGCCGCTGAAGCCCGAGGATCTCGCGGCCTCCGGCCTTTACCAGTTCCCGACGGTCGAGGGCGGCGTCGTCCCCATCGTCAACCTGCCCGGCATCCGCCCCGGCCAGATCAAGCTCACCGGCCCGATCCTGGCCGCGCTGTTCTACGGCCAGATCAAGAACTGGTCCGATCCCAACATCGCGCGGATCAACCCGGGCGTGAAGCTGCCCAACCTGCCCGTCACGGTGGTGCACCGGTCGGACGGCTCGGGCACCAGCTTCCTGTTCACCTCCTTCCTGTCTATGAAGAGCCCGGCCTGGGCCTCCAAGGTCGGCGCGTCGGATGCGGTCAATTGGCCCACCGGGCTCGGCGGCAAGGGCAATGACGGCGTTTCCGCCTTCGTGAAACAGACGCAGGGCTCGATCGGCTACGTCGAATATGCCTACGCCAAGCAGAACCACGCCACTTATACGCTCGTCCAGAACAAGGCGGGCAAGTATCCTATGCCCGACGCGCCGGCCTTCGCGGCGGCGGCGGCGGGCGCCAAGTGGGAGAAGGCACCGGGCAACTACCTGCTGCTCCTCGATCAGCCGGGCGCGAACGCCTGGCCGATCACGGGCGCGACCTTCATCCTCATCTACAAGGATCAGGCCAACGCGGCGCAGGGCGCACAGGTGCTGAAGTTCTTCGATTGGGCCTACAAGAACGGCGACCAGATGGCTTCCTCGCTCGATTACGTGCCGCTGCCCGCGCCTGTGAAGGCGCTGGTCCGCCGGCAGTGGGCGGCGACCGTCAAGGCCGGCAGCCAGCCCGTCTACGCCGGCAAGTAAGCTGGACGATCGAAGCGATCGGGCGGGGGCGCTATGCGTCTCCGCCTGTCATGATGGTGGAACCATGGCAACCGTGACGATCGAGCGAAGCGTGGCCGGTGCGCCACCCGCCCGCCCGCGTAGCCCGGGCGGAGAGGCGCTCTTCCAAGGGCTCTGCTTCGGCGCGGCGACGTTGCTGCTGGCGGCACTCGCGGGCGTTGTCGTCAGTCTCGCGATCGGTGGCTGGCCGGCCTTCCATCAGTTCGGCTTGAGCTTCCTCACCTCGACGGCCTGGGATCCGGTGGCCGAGAATTACGGCGCCGCCGGCCCGATCGTCGGCACGATCGTCACCGCCGTGCTGGCGCTCGCAATAGCGCTGCCGCTGGCGATCGGCGTGTCCGTTTTCCTCGTGGAGTTCTGCCCCCGCCAGTTCGCACGTCCGATCGCCATCGCGGTCGAGCTGCTCGCCGGCATCCCTTCGATCGTCTACGGCATGTGGGGCCTGTTCGTGCTGGCACCCTGGTTCGCGACGCACGTCCAGCTGCCCCTGATGACCGATCTCGATCCCGACAGCGTGCTCGGCAGGATCTTCTACGGGGTGCCCAACGGCGCCAACATCTTCACCGCCTCGCTGATCCTCGCGATCATGATCCTGCCGTACATGGCGGCGGTGTTCCGCGAACTGCTGCTCACGATCCCGCCGCAGGTGCGCGAGGCCGCCTACGGGCTGGGCGCGACGCCGTTCGAGGTCGTGGGCCGGGTGATGATCCCCTACGTCCGGCGCGGATCGGTGGGCGTTGTGATGCTCGGGCTCGGTCGTGCGCTGGGCGAGACGATGGCCGTCACCTTTATCATCGGCAACTCGCACGGTTTTCCGCACTCGCTATTCGACAGCGGTTCGACGATCGCGTCGACCATCGCGAACGAGTTCGCGGAGGCGACCAGCGACATGCACACCTCCGCGCTGATCGCGCTCGGCCTCGTGCTGTTCATCCTCACCTTCGCGGTGCTGGCGGTGGCGCGCCTGCTGCTCGCCTCGGAGAAGCACTGAGATGGACCGCGCCGTCCGCCGCCGCATCGTCAACGGGGTGTTCGTCGTGCTGTGCGGCGGCGCTACGCTCGTCGCGCTCGCGGCGCTTGTCATGATCCTGTGGTCGCTCGTCATCCAGGGCGTCGGCGGGCTCGACTTCAAGATCTTCACAATGACGCAGCCGGCGCCGGGCTCCCCGGGCGGCCTCGCCAACGCGATCACCGGCTCGATCCTGATGTGCGTGCTGGCGATGGCGCTCGCCCTCATCGTCGGCGTGCTCGCCGGCACCTGGCTCGCGGAGTATGGCGGCAACACCGCTTACGGGCAGGTGGTGCGCTTCCTCAACGACGTGCTGCTCTCCGCGCCGTCGATCCTCGTCGGCCTGTTCGTCTACGAGCTGCTGGTGAAGCCCTTCCACGGCTTCTCGGGCTATGCCGGCGCGGTCGCGCTGGCGCTGCTCGCCGCGCCGATCGTCACGCGCACCACCGAGGATATGCTCAACCTCCAGCCCAACACGCTGCGCGAGGCGGGCATGGCGCTGGGCGCGGGCCGGGGCCTCGTCATCCGCTCGATCATCTGGAAGGCGGCTGGCGCGGGCCTGCTCACCGGCGGGCTGCTCGGCTTCGCGCGCATCTCCGGCGAGACCGCGCCGCTGCTCTTCACCTCGCTCGGCAACCAGTTCTTCTCGGCCAACATGGCGCATCCAATGGCGAGCCTTCCCACCACGATCTTCCAGTTCGCGCTGTCGGCCTATGACGACTGGCGGCGCCTCGCCTGGGTGGGTGCGCTGCTGATCGCCGTCGCGGTGCTCGCCGTCAACACGATCGGGCGGATCGTCGCCCGGGAGACCACCCGCCCATGACCGACGCAACGCCCATGGTCGCGACACCCACGCGCGATCCCGAGCCGCCGATCATGGTGCGGCCGCCGGGCGAGCTGGCGCTGGAGGCGCGCAAGCTCGACTTCTTCTACGGCAAGTCGCAATCGCTGTTCGGCGTCGATCTGCCCGTCGAGCGCAACCGCATCACCGCCCTCATCGGCCCCTCGGGCTGCGGCAAGTCGACGCTGCTGCGGGCGCTGAACCGCATCTACGACCTCTATCCCGGCCAGACCGCAACCGGGCGTATTCTGCTCGGCGGCAAGGACGTGCTCACCGATCGCGCCAGCGTCGCGCGGCTGAAGGAGCGTGACGGCGACGACCAGATCGACCCCGCCGGCCTCGACGTCGCAGCACTCCGGGCGCGCGTCGGCATGGTCTTCCAGAAGCCGACGCCCTTCCCGATGTCGATCTACGACAACGTCGCCTACGGCGTCCGGCTCTACTACAAGAAGTCGCGCGCCGAGATGGACGAACTGGTCGAGCGCTCACTCCGCCGCTCGGCACTGTGGGATGAGGTGAAGGACAAGCTCAACTCCTCCGGCCTCGGCCTGTCGGGCGGGCAGCAGCAACGACTGTGCGTCGCACGCGGCATCGCCGTCGAGCCGGAGGTGCTGCTGCTCGACGAGCCGGCCTCGGCGCTCGACCCGGTGTCGACCGCCAAGCTGGAAGCGACGCTGATGGAGCTGAAGGACCAGTTCTCGATCGTCATCGTGACGCACAATCTCCAGCAGGCGGCGCGTATCTCGGACTGGACGGGGTTCATGTTTCTCGGACGGATGATCGAGTTTCAACCCACCGCCGACCTTTTCGAGCGGCCGCAGAGCCTGCGCACCCGCGACTACGTAACGGGACGCTTCGGATAGGATCCGTGCTGGCGGGCCGGTCGCCGCCATCCTATCTGGGCCGACGTGAGTAGCCGCCCGCCCGCCGTATCGGTGATCGTTCCCGCCTGGGGCGTGGCGCATCTGGTCGGCGAGGCGCTCGCTTCGTTGCAGCGGCAGACCTTCGGCGACTGGGAAGCGATCGTCGTCGACGACGGTGCGCCCGACGATGTCGCGGGCGCGGTGGCGCCGTTCTCGGCAGTCGATCCGCGCATCCGCTTCCTCGCTACAGAGCATGGCGGCATCTCCGCCGCGCGCAACCGCGCGATGACGGCGGCGCGTGCGCCGATCGTGGCATTGCTCGACGGCGACGACGCCTACGAACCCGAGTATCTCGCGCGCATGGTCGCCCTGATCTTGGCCGATCCGGACCGCGGCTTCGTATGTTGCGACGCGACCTTCATGGGCGGCAGCGAGCGCGACGGTGAACTCTACTCCAAATACGCTTCGCAGGCAGGCGAGCCGACGCTGGAGGCGGTGCTCGCGCGACGCTTCCACGTCTTCACGGCGGTCGTCGCGCGAAAGGAGGCGCTTGCCCAAGTCGGCGGCTGGGACGAGGCGCTGCCGGCGGGCGAGGATCTCGATCTCTGGCTAAGGATGCTCGGGGAGGGGTGGCGCGCCGCCTACCTGCCGCTGCCGCTGGTCCGCTACCGCCGGCGCGCGGCTTCGCTCTCCGCTTCCGGCGTGCGGATCAATCGGGCGACGCTGACGGTGTATGGGAAGGCGGTCGCGCGGCTCGGCGACCGCCCGGAGGCGCGAGTGGCCCGCGCGATGATCCCCCGCATGCGGGAGGAGACCGCCTGGGCGGAGGGAGAGGAGCTGATCGTCGCCGGCCGCACGCGCGCCGGTCTCGCGTTATTGCGCGCCGCCCAGGCGCGCCGCCGCAGCACCCGGTGGCGCTGCGCGATGGCGTTGTTCCGCGTGGCACCGTTCCTGGCCAAGCCGATGATCGCCCGCCGGCTGTGGCGTCCCCCGGCATGACGCCGCGCACCGGAACGGCGTCACTTTCGAAGCCGTTGGCGTCCGCGCGCCGATCGGCGTAAGGAGCGGTCATGCCCGACACCGCGCGCGAGCCCGTGCCGAGCGCCGCCCCCGTCGCGACGCACGGCAAACTCAAGATCTTCCTCGGCGCGGCACCGGGTGTCGGCAAGACCTACGAGATGCTGATGGACGGCGGCGATCGGCTGCGCGCCGGCTGCGACGTCGTGGTCGGCCTGATCGAAACGCACGGCCGCTCCGAGGCGGATCTGCTGGTCGACGCCTTCGAGGTCGTGCCACGGCGCGACACCGGTCATCCCGGCCGAAACTCGCGCGAACTCGACCTCGACGCGCTCCTGACGCGATGTCCGCAACTGGTGCTGATCGACGATCTCGCGCACGCCAACGCAGAAGGTGGTCGGCATCCACGCCGCTGGCAGGACGTCGACGAGCTGCTTGCCGCCGGGATCGATGTCTACGCGACGCTCGACATTCGGCACGTCGAGAGCCTCGCCGACGTCGTCGCGGGGATCACCCGGCTGCCCGTCGCGGACACAGTGCCCGACGGCGTGCTCGAGGCTGCCGAGATCGAGGTCGTCGATCTCCCGCCGGACGAGCTGGTGCGCAGGCTGGAGGAGGGCAAGGTCCACGTCGCGCCCGAGTTCGGTCGCGCCCTCGGCCACTTCTTCTCGCGTCCGGTGCTGTCCGCGCTCCGCGAGATGGTGCTGCGTCGCGTCGCGCTGTCGATCGACAGGCAGATGCTGGGCGAGCTCGACGCCGGCGCCATCCCAGGCACCTTCGCCGGCGGTGAGCGCGTACTCGTCGCGGTGAACGAACTCGCCGGCGCCGACACGCTGGTGCGCGCGGCCAAGCGCCTCGCCGACGCGCTGCGCGCGCCCTGGACCGCCATCTACATCGAGACACCGCGCAGCCAAGGGTTCGGGGAGGCGCAGAAGCGCCGGGTTGCCGATGCGCTGCGGCTTGCCTCCACGCTCGGCGCGACGATTGCGACCGTGCCCGCCAACAGCGTCACCGATGGCCTCGCCACCCAGATCGAGGCGACGCGGGCGACGCAGCTCGTGATCGGCAAGTCGCGGCGGAGCTGGTGGTTCGAGCTGCGCCACGGATCGGTTGTGGACAACATGCTGCGGCTGCGCGACGGTTTGGCCGTGCACGTCATCCCGGCGTCCACCTCCGCGTCTCCGCCGGGCGTTGGCGTGGAGCGGCCCGGCGCCGGCCGAGGCGGCCACTGGGGAGCGCCGGCAGATTACGCTGCCATCGCCGGCTTCATCGCCGCCACCGCCGTCTTCGGCCGGCTGCTGGAGCCGCTGATCGGCCTAAACGCGATCGACTTGCTGTTCCTGCTTCCGGTGATCCTCGCCGCCTCGCTCTACGGCTTGCGTCCCGGCCTCATCACGGCGGTCGCGGCCGGGCTCACCTACAACTTCTTCTTCCTGCCGCCGCTCTACACGCTGACGGTGGCCGAGCCGCAGGCGGGCATCGCGCTCCTCGTGCTCGTCGGCATCGCCGCCTTCACCAGCCGCCTCACGGGCAGGCTCAAGATGCGAGCCACCCTGGGCGCCAAGAGCGCGCACGACAACGCCGCCGTCGCCGCCTTCGCGCAGACGCTGGCGCGCGTCTCCGAGCGCGAGCCGACCGCGTCGGCGATCTGCCATGAGGTCGCGCGCCTGCTCGATGTCGACTCGATGCTGCTCGGCGAGCGCGACGGCGCGCTCGTCCCGCTCGCCTCGCAGCCGCCCGGGCTGACGCTCGGGCCGGTGGACGGCGCGGCGGCGGAATGGGCGTGGCGCAAGGGCGAGCCCGCCGGTGTCGGTACCGCGACGCTCAACGCCGCCGACTGGCAGTTCGCGCCGCTCAAGACCTCCCTCGGCACGCTCGCCGTCCTTGGCGTCGCGCGCGAGGACGGGCGCGAGCCGATCGCTGCCGATCGCGCGGTGCTGATGTCCGCCCTGGTCGGGCAGGCGGCGCTCGCGCACGAGCGGCTGCACCTGGAGGACGACATGCGCGGACTCTCAGTGCTACAGGCGCGCGATCGGATGCGCACCGGCATGCTCGCCGCGCTGGGCCAAGAGCTGGGTGGCCCGCTGGGCGCGATGGTGGATGCCATCGGCGAGGCAGTGGCGGCCGATTCCGGCTCGCCATCGCTCGCCTCGGCGAAGGCGCTCGGCACCCGGGTTCAGCGCCTGCTCGCCGACCTCTCGGACCTCGTGCGGATCGACCAGGGTGAGCTGGAGCTTGCCTCCGAGCCCGTGGACCTGCCCGAGGCGGTGAGCACCGCTGCGCACGACATCCAAGACCGCCTGCGCGACACCTCGATCGACCTGAGAGTGCCGCCCAACCTACCGCGTGTCGAGGTCGACGCACGTTTCCTCAACCACGTGCTCGTGAACCTACTCCTCAATGCCGCGCGTAGCGCCGGCACGACCGCGAAGCTGGTCGTCGAGGGACGGCGGACGCCGGACGCAATCCTGCTCGCCATCGCGGGGGCCGGCGAGGCGGATGCGCAGGCGGGCAAGCTCCCGCTCGCGATCGCGCGTGGCTTCGCGGACGCGCTCGGCGTCACGATCGAAGCGACCGAACAGGAAGGCGGTGGCCGCACCCTGACGATCGCCTTTCCCGCCTCGCTGATCGTGGTCCCTGCGGTCGTGAGCTGACTTCGAATGGCGGACGCGGTCCGGGCCGAGGGGCTCGTCAAGCTTTACGGCGGTAATCGAGTCGTCGACGGTGTCGATCTGGTCGTTCCGCAAGGCAGCATCCATGGTGTGCTCGGTCCCAATGGTGCGGGCAAGACGACGACGCTGCGCATGCTGCTCGGCATCGTCGCGCCCGATGCCGGTCACCGCGTCGTGCTTGGCGAGGAGGAGCCCCTGCGGGCCGCCGCCCGAGTCGGCTACCTGCCCGAAGAGCGCGGCCTTTACCCCGCGATGACTGCGCGCGAGGCGATCGCCTTCATGGGCTCGTTGCGCGGGCTGCCGCTGGCGGAGGGGCGCAGGCGCGCCGACGCGCTGCTCGACGAGGCGGGGTTGGGCGAGGCGGCGAGGCGGCCGATCCGCGCGCTGTCGAAAGGTATGGCGCAGACGGTGCAGCTCGTCGCCACCATCGTCCACCGCCCGCGACTGCTGGTACTCGACGAGCCCTTCTCGGGTCTCGACGCGATCAACCAGGGCCGGCTCGAGGCGATGATCCGCGCGCAGGTGGCGGCGGGCGCCACCGTGCTCTTCTCCACCCACGTCATCGCCCATGCCGAGCGATTGTGCGAACGCCTGACCATCATCGCGCGCGGCCGCGTCCGTTTCGCGGGCAGCGTCGCGGACGCGCGCGGCTCGCTGCCCTCGCGCGTGCGGCTGGAGACGCGCGCGACGGACGGGCGCTGGCGCGCGGCGCTGCCTACCGATGCGGTCTTCGGCGGCGGAGCCTGGAGCTTCGCGCTGCCCGAGGGCGGGATCGAGCCGGTACTCGCCGCGCTGATCGGCGGCGACGCGGGGATCGAGGCATTGTCGATCGAGCGGCCGAGTCTCCACGACGCCTTCGTGGCGCTCGTCGCCGACGCGGCCGAGCCGTTGGCGGCATGAGGCACATGCTGCGAGTCGCCTGGGCGATCGCGCGCCGCGACTATGCCGCGGCGGTGTTCTCCAAGCTGTTCCTGCTGTTCCTCGTGCTGCCTTTCGTCGCGGCGGGGCTGGGCGGGCTGTTCGGCGCGGTTCGCGGCGGGCAGGGAGCCGAGTCGCCGCCAATGCCTGTGGTCGCGGTCCCGCCCGCACAGGCGCCAAGCCTGTCTGCCGCGCGCGGGCGGTTGGCGGGGCTGCTCGGCGACGGGGCGGTGCCGCGCGTCGTGGCAGGGATGGGGGGAGTCGCCACCCTGTCGGGCCCGCCCGGGCGCCAGCTCCTGGCGCTCCACTCCGGTGCGCCGGAGGGGCTCGACGGCGCGATGGCGCTGATCGTCGCGGAGGCGCGCGCGCCGGCGCTCGTGGGCGTGCGCTCGCTGGCAACGGTGCGCGACCGCGCGGCTGCGCCTCCGGACGCGCAGACCGGGGCCGATCTCGGTCGGGCGACGCAATATGCGATGTTCATCCTGACGATCATGCTCGCCGGGCGCCTGCTCGCCAACTTCATCGAGGAGCGCGGCAACAAGGTGATCGAGGTGCTTGCCGCCGCCGCGCCGGTCGACGCGATCTTCCTCGGCAAACTGCTGGGCATGTTGCTGTTCTCGCTTACCTGCGTGGCGGCGTGGGGTGGGGCGGGGCTGGCGCTGGTGGCGGCGACGGCGCCTCACGTGCTCGCCGCGCTGCCGTCGCCGGCGGTGGGATGGTGGGCGTTCGTCCCGCTCACCCTGCTCTACTTCGCGGCCGACTATCTGCTGTTCGGCACGATCCTGCTGGGGCTTGGCGCGCACGCCCGCTCTCCCGCCGACGTGCAGACGCTGGCGCTGCCGACCACGATCGCCCAATTCCTGCTGTTCGGACTGGCGGCGATCGACGTCGGGCGGCCGGACCATTGGATCGCAACCGCCGCCGCCGTGCTGCCGTGGAGTTCGCCGCTGGCGCTGGCGGCGCGGGCGGCGGAGCGGCCGGATTGGCGGCCGCACGTCGTCGGCCTGTCGTGGCAGGCGCTGTGGCTGTGGGCGAGCATCCGCTTCGCCTCCGCCCGCTTCCGTCGCGCCATCCTCGGCTCGGCTCGCTAACGCTTGCGTCCGAGCGCGCGCGCGGCGCGGTCGAGCCCGTCGAGCGTCATCGGGTACATGCGGTCCACCATGATTTCGCGGACGAGGCCGGTAGAGGCCGAATAGCCCCATTGTTCCTCGGGCACCGGGTTGATCCATCCCGCGGCGGGATAGACGCCCGTCATCCGCTTGAGCCACGTCGCGCCCGCTTCCTCGTTCATGTGCTCGACCGAGCCGCCGGGATGCGTGATCTCGTACGGGCTCATCGCCGCGTCACCGACGAACAGCAGCTTATAATCGTGACCGAACTTGTGGAGCACGTCCCAGGTCGGCGTGCGCTCGGCGAAGCGCCGGCGATTGTCCTTCCACACGCCCTCGTAGACGCAGTTGTGGAAGTAGAAGAACTCCAGATGCTTGAACTCGGCGGTGGCGGCCGAGAACAGCTCCTCGCAGACCCTGACGTGCGGGTCCATCGATCCGCCAACGTCGAGGAAGAGCAGCAGCTTGACGGCGTTGCGGCGCTCCGCCCGCATCCTGACGTCGAGATAGCCCTTGCGTGCGGTGCCATCGATCGTCGCGTCGAGGTCGAGTTCCTCCGCCGCGCCGTCACGCGCGAAGCGGCGCAGCCGGCGCAGCGCCACCTTGATGTTGCGCGTACCGAGCTCGACGGACGAGTCGAGGTTCCTGAATTCGCGCTTCTCCCACACCTTGATCGCGCGCTTGTGGCGGCTCTCGCCCTCGATGCGGACGCCCTCGGGATTATAGCCGCCATTGCCGAAGGGCGAGGTGCCGCCGGTGCCGATCCATTTGCTGCCGCCCTGGTGACGGCCCTTCTGCTCCTCAAGCCGCTTGCGGAGCGTGTCCATGATCGTGTCCCAGTCACCCAACGACCTGATCGCTTCCATCTCCTCGGGCGTCAGGAACTTCTCGGCGACGGCGCGCAGCCACTCCTCGGGCACCTCGGCGGTGGTCTCGCCGGGCGCCTGCAGGCCACGGAAGACGTGCGCGAACACGCGATCGAACCGATCGATCAGGCTCTCGTCCTTCACGTAGATCGCCCGCGAGAGATAGTAGAACTCCTCCGGCGTTGGCGCGATCACCTGGCGATCGAGCGCCTCCAGCAGCACGAGATGCTCCTTGGGGCTCGCCGGAATGCCCGCGCGGCGAAGCTCGTCGAGGAAGGAGACGAACATGCGCTAGTGTCGCCGCGCCCACCCGAAGGAACGGCGAAGTTGACGAAGTTGACGCCACGTCGGGGGTCCATCGCCCCTCCCGCTGGCTTCCACCGCGTCGGCGGAACGGATCGTCGGCCTGTCGCGCATCGTCATGATCGGCACCGTGGCACAAGAAATCCAACATTGCCACGCGGGACGGCCATGACGCCCTCGCTTGCCGCCCCCCGCACGCTCGCTTAAGTCCCGCGCATGACTTCGACCAACGACATCCGCCGGTCCTTCCTCGACTATTTCGGCGCGGCCGGGCACCGTGTCGTGCCCTCCGCGCCGCTGGTGCCGCACAACGATCCTTCGCTGATGTTCGTCAACGCGGGCATGGTGCCGTTCAAGAACGTCTTCACCGGGCTTGAGACGCGGACGTACAGCACCGCCACCTCGTCGCAGAAGTGCGTGCGCGCGGGCGGCAAGCACAACGATCTCGACAATGTCGGCTACACCGCGCGTCACCATACTTTCTTCGAGATGCTCGGCAACTTCTCGTTCGGAGACTATTTCAAGGAACAGGCGATCCATCACGCCTGGACGCTCGTCAACAAGGAGTGGGGGCTCGCCGCCGACCGGCTGACCGTTACCGTCTATCATACCGACGACGAGGCGTTCGACCTGTGGCGGCGCATCGCCGGCCTGCCCGAGCAACGGATCATCCGTATTGCCACCGCCGACAATTTCTGGTCGATGGGCGACACCGGGCCGTGCGGGCCCTGCTCCGAGATCTTCTACGATCATGGCGAGCACATTCCCGGCGGCCCGCCGGGCAGCCCGGACGAGGATGGCGACCGTTTCGTCGAGATCTGGAACCTCGTCTTCATGCAGTATGAGCAGATCGATGCCGCCACCCGGCTCGACCTGCCGCGCCCGTCGATCGACACCGGCATGGGGCTGGAGCGCGTGGCCGCCGTGCTCCAGGGCGTTCACGACAATTACGACACCGATACGTTCAAGGCGCTGATCGCCGCGTCGGGCGAGCTGACCCGCACCGATACCGGCGGCGAGCATCGCGCCTCGCACCGCGTGATCGCGGATCACCTCCGCGCCTCGGGTTTCCTCGTCGCGGACGGCGTGCTGCCCGCGAACGAGGGCAGGGGCTATGTGCTGCGCCGGATCATGCGGCGCGCGATGCGGCACGCGCGCCTGCTCGGCGCCACCGAGCCGCTGATGCACCGCCTCGTCCCCGCGCTCACCGCCGAGATGGGGGCCGCCTACCCGGAACTCGTCCGCGCGCAGCCGCTGATTGAGGAGACGCTGAAGCTGGAGGAGACGCGTTTCCGCCAGACGCTCGATAACGGGCTGCGGCTGCTCGACGAGGCGACGGCCGGGATGACGCAGGGCGACGTGTTACCCGGCCGCACCGCGTTCAAGCTCTACGATACCTACGGCTTTCCCTACGATCTCACCGAGGACGCGCTGCGTGCGCAGAGCCTTGGAGTGAACCGGGAGGGCTTCGACGCCGCCATGGCGGAGCAGCGCGCCGCCGCCCGCGCCGCCTGGAAGGGATCGGGCGAGAAGGCGTCGGGCGAGCTGTGGTTCGACATTCTCGACGAGTGCGGGCCGACCGAGTTCATCGGTTACGCCGGCACCACCGGCGAGGCGCACGTGGTGGCGCTGGTGCGCGATGGCGAGCGCGTGCAGGCGGCGCAGACCGGCGACGAGATCGTCGTCCTCCTCAACCAGACGCCCTTCTACGGCGAGAGCGGCGGGCAGGTTGGCGATGTCGGCATCATTTGCGGCGATGCCGGCTTCGAGGCGGAGGTGACCGACACGTCGAAGCCGCTCGGCAAGCTCCACGCCCATCACGCGGTGATCGAGGGCGGCGAGGTGCGCGTCGGCGACACGGTGAAGCTGACCGTTGACGTGGAGCATCGCGCCGAGGTGCGCGCCAACCATAGCGCCACGCACCTGCTGCACGCGGCGCTGCGCCACGCGTTGGGCAAGCATGTCGCGCAGAAGGGCAGCATGGTCGCGGCCGAGCGGCTGCGTTTCGACTTCTCGCACCAGAAGGCGATGACCGCGCAGGAGATCGCGGCGGTAGAGGCAGAGGTGAACCGCCATATCCGCGAGAATGATCAGGTCGGCACCCAGCTGATGGCGCCCGAGGATGCGATCGAGGCGGGCGCGATGGCGCTGTTCGGCGAGAAATATGGCGACGAGGTGCGCGTGCTCTCGATGGGCCGGCTCACCGACGGCACCTACTCGGTGGAGCTGTGCGGCGGCACGCACGTCGCGGCGCTGGGCGATATCGCGCTGTTCAAGATCATCTCCGAGAGCGCAGTGTCATCGGGCGTGCGCCGCATCGAGGCGCTGACCGGCGAGGCGGCGCGCCTGTACCTATCGGGCCGGGAGGAGCGGCTGCGCGAGGCGGCGGCGGCGCTCAAGGCCGCGCCCGACGAGGTGCCCGCGCGCGTCGCCGGGCTGATCGAGGATCGTCGCCGGCTCGAACGCGAACTCGCGGACGCGAAGAAGGCGCTGGCGCTGGGCGGCGGCGGTGCGCCGAAGGCGGAGCAGACGATCGATCAGGTCGGCGGCCACGGCTTTTCGGGACAGGTGGTGGAGGGCCTCGATCCCAAGGGGCTGCGCGGGCTCGTCGACGAGGCGAAGGCGCGGCTGGGGTCGGGCGTCGCGGTGCTGGTCGCGGTCAACGAGGGCCGCGCGTCGGTGGCGGTCGGCGTCACCGACGATCTCGTCGGCGAGCGCGATGCAGTGGCGCTGGTGCGAATCGCGGTCGCCGCGCTCGGCGGGCAGGGCGGCGGCGGCAGGTCCGACATGGCGCAGGGTGGCGGGCCGGACGGTAGCATGGCCGCGAATGCCGTCGCGGCCGTACGTGCGGCGCTCGAGGATGCTCGCGCGGCGGCGTAATCGGTCGAAACGGACTTGATTTGTCCCGTTGGGTGGGTAACGTATGTTACCCGATGTTGTGGGGCGTACATGATCCGTTCACGTGTTCTAGAGGTTCTTCATTTTCATCAAGAGCGTATCCTCTCGCTCGCTGCCGAGGCGGAGGCGTTGATGGAAGGCCCTCCGGTGGACTCCGGTCCCGCCCTCGCGAGGAGCCGGTGGGAGATGGTCCGGCTGCTGCGAGAGTATCAGCTCTTCAAGCATGGCGAGATCTTCGATCCGACCATCGCCGGCGGCACGGCGCGACAGGTGGCGCTCGCCCGCGAACTGAAGGCGCGCTGCATCGCCGCCGGCGAACGCTACGCCGAACATTCGAAGCGCTGGAGTATGACCGACGTCGCTGGCGAGTGGCCGGACTACAAGCTTGCGCTCCACGCGATAATCGATGCGTTGCGCGACCACATGCGCGACGAGCGCGAGGCGGTCGCGCTGCTGCTCGCGGGGCGGGAGCGTACGCGATCGCTTGTCCCGCTGCCGCGCTGATCCGTGGTCAGCCGCGCGCCGCCGCGTCGGGTCGCCGGCCGCGTCGCTTGGGCGCGTCGCTGAGCCCCCCCATCTCCATGATCGCGGCGCGCGCCTCCGCCCGCTGCTCGTGGATGGAGGCGATGACCGGCCCTACCGCCACGCCGATCTCGGTCAGCACCGCTTCCGAGAGCTGGTAGCTGGATTCGAGCTGCTCGGGCACCGCGTCGGTCGCGCCCGCGCGGTAGAGCTCGGCGGCGTGCGTTGCGTCTCGTGCGCGCGCGACGATCGGCAGCGCAGGATGATCGGCACGAATCCGGCGGGTGAGCCGCACCTGGCCGACCGGATCGTCCATGGTCAGCACCACCGCGCTGGCTCGATCGAGATCGAGGTGGGCGATCATCTCGGTGCGGCTCGCGTCGCCGAGCAGCACCGGGAAACCTTCGTGCCGCCCCGCCGCGACGGCGTCGACGTCGGCATCGATCGCCACGAACGGCCGCCCATGCTTGCGCAGCATGGTGGCGACGACGTGGCCGACGCGGCCGAAGCCGATCACGACCGTGCGCGTGCCGGTCCCGTCCGCGATCGCGGGATCGACGACGCGCGCGCGTCCGCGTTCGACCCGGTGCGCGAGGTCCGCGCCCAGGCGTGCCAGCAGCGGCGTGATGGTAAGGCCGAGTGCCGTCACCGTCTGCCAGAACGCCGCGGTGGGCGCCGCGATCAGCCCTACGGCCTCCGCCGTGCCGAGCACGATCAGCGTGGTCTCCGAGGGTGACGACATCAGCACGCCGAGTTCGGCCGCGTCGCCAGGCTGCGATCCCGTCGCGCGGGTCAACGCCGCCGTCACCGCCGCCTTGGCCAACACGATCCCGGCAACGGCGAGGACGAGTTGCCGCCATTGGTCCGCGATCGCGGCGAGGTCGAGGCTCATTCCGACCGTGATGAGGAAGACGCCGAGCGCCAGCCCGCGGAACGGCGCGGTGATGACCTCGACCTCTGCATGATACTCGGTCTCGGCGATCAGGATGCCGGCGAGCAGCGCGCCGACGATCGGCGACAAGCCGGCGGAAGCGGTCGCGATCGAGGCGGTAAGCACGACGAGCAGGCTGATCGCCAGGAACAGCTCCGGGCTCTTGGTGCGCGCCGCCTGCGCGAACAGCGGCGTCAACGCGAAACGACCGATACCGAGCAGCGCCAGCACCGTGGTGCCGCTGATAAGGCTGGTGCGCACGAAGCTCGTCCAGTCGCCGGCACCCGCCGGGCCGAGCGCCGAGAGCGTGAACAGGATCGGCACGAGCGCCAAGTCCTCGAACAGCAGCATCGCGAAGGCGGCGCCGCCCACCGCTCCGCTCGTCCCCGCGATCGGCAGCACCAGCGCGGTGGACGAGAGCGCGAGCGCGAGTCCGAGCCCCAGCGCGCCTGCCCAGGATTGGCCGAACAGGGCGAGCGCGCCGCCGATTACCGCAGCCGAGAGCAGCAGCTTGGCCGCGCCGACGCCGAACACGCGCGCGCGCATCGCCCACAGCCGGGGCAGCGAGAGTTCGAGACCGATCGCGAACAGCAGCAGCACGATGCCGAACTCGGCGAACGGCTCGATCGCGTGCGGCTCGGTGATCGTGACGTGGTAGAGCCACGGCGCGCGGCCGACGAGCGTGCCGAGGCCGTGCGGGCCGACCGCGACGCCGACCAGGATGAAGCCGATCACGGGATTGATCCGCGCCCGCGCGAAGGCTGGGATCACGATCCCCGCCGCGCCGAGGATCACCAGCGCGTCGGAGAGGCCGGTCGACTGGACGGGGAACGCCATGCCCCGACTATGACGGGGGCGACCGCGCTACGCTAGCGCGCAGCCGCCCGCAGGCATCAGGCCCAACCGGCCATCTCGCGCTCTAAATTCTCGCGGATCGCATCGAAGAACTGCTCGGTCGTCATCCAGCTCTGGTCGGGACCGACGAGGATCGCGAGATCCTTCGTCATCTGTCCACCCTCGACGGTCGACACGCACACCTTCTCCAGCGTCTCGGCGAAGCGCACCACGTCGGGCGTCTCGTCGAAGCGCCCGCGAAACTGCAGGCCCTGCGTCCAGGCGAAGATCGATGCGATCGGGTTGGTGGAGGTCTGCTTGCCCTGCTGGTGCATGCGATAGTGGCGCGTCACGGTGCCGTGCGCGGCCTCCGCCTCGATGGTGCGGCCGTTGGGGCTCATCAGCACCGAGGTCATGAGGCCCAGCGAGCCGAAGCCCTGCGCCACCGTGTCGGACTGCACGTCGCCGTCATAGTTCTTGCACGCCCACACGAACTTGCCGCTCCACTTGAGCGCGGAGGCGACCATGTCGTCGATCAGGCGATGCTCGTAGCCGATGCGCGCGGCGGCGAAGCGATCCTTGAACTCGGCCTCGAACACCTCGGCGAACAGGTCCTTGAAGCGGCCGTCATAGGCCTTGAGGATCGTGTTCTTGGTGCTGAGGTACAGTGGCCACTGGCGCCCGAGCGCATAGTTCATGCTGGCGCGCGCGAAGTCGCGGATCGACTCGTCGAGATTGTACATGCCCATGGCGACGCCCGACGCCGGGAAGTCGAACACCTCGTGCTCGATCTCCTGCCCGTCCTCGCCCGTCCACTTCATGGTGAGCTTGCCCTTGCCGGGCACGCGGAAGTCGGTGGCGCGATACTGGTCGCCGAAGGCGTGGCGTCCGACGACGATTGGGTGCGTCCAACCCGGCACCAAGCGCGGCACGTTGCGCATCACGATCGGCTCGCGAAAGACGACGCCGCCCAGGATGTTGCGGATCGTGCCGTTGGGCGACTTCCACATCTTCTTGAGGCCGAACTCCTCGACGCGCGCCTCGTCGGGGGTGATCGTTGCGCACTTCACGCCGACGCCGTACTTCTGGATCGCCTGTGCGCTGTCCACCGTCACCTTGTCGTCGGTGGCGTCGCGGTGCTCGATCGAGAGGTCGTAGTAATCGAGGTCGATCGCGAGATAGGGCTTGACCAGGCGCTCGCGGATCCATTCCCAGATGATCCGCGTCATCTCGTCGCCGTCGATCTCGACGACTGGCGTCTTCACCTCGATCTTCGCCATGGGTGCTCCGCTGCCTGTGATGTGGGATGTCGCACCCGCGCTTAGGCCCAGCCGCCGCATGGATCAACCGTGACACCGGACGGGCGACCGCTTAGGACGGCGGCCATGACGTCCCTCGACAAGCCGGAGATCGGCACCAGCACCGTGCGCTGGCGTTTTCCCGCGATTCACCCCGAAGGCTTCAAGTTCGCGGCGATTTCCGCCGGGCTGACGCTGCTGCTGTTCGTCGCCTGGCAGCCGCTCGGCTGGCTCGGCGTGCTGGTGACCTTGTGGGTGCTCGCCTTCTTCCGCGATCCGATCCGCACCACGCCGCGCACGCCCGGCGCGATCGTGGCGCCGGCCGACGGGCTGGTGACGATGATCGCGACGGTACCGCCTCCGCGCGAGCTGGTGGGCGAGGGGGCGCTGCCGCCCGGGCCGGTGACGCGCGTGTCGATCTTCATGTCGGTGTTCGACGTGCACATCAATCGCGCGCCGGTGGGCGGCACGATCGCCCGCGTCGTCTACGTCTCGGGCAAGTTCCTCAACGCGGATCTCGACAAGGCCAGCGAGGAGAACGAGCGCCAGCACATCCTGGTCGAGGATCGCGACGGCAACCGTATCGGCTTCACGCAGATCGCCGGGCTCGTGGCGCGCCGGATCGTGCCGTTCGTGAAGCCCGGCGACATCGTTGCGGGCGGGCAGCGCGTCGGCCTCATCCGCTTTGGCAGCCGCGTCGACGTGTACCTGCCGGCGGGGACGGGCGCTCAGGTGCTGCTCGGCCAGCGCACGCTGGCGGGCGAGACGATCGTCGCGGTCGTCGGGCGCGACGATCGGATCGAGGGCATCGCGCAGTGAGGGCGACCGGATGAGGCGGGCGGCGTGAACGGTCGGGGGCGGACATGGCGCGGGTGACCCAACCGATCGGCGACGGGTCGCGGCGCGGCATCCCGCTGCGCGCGGTCACGCCCAATGCCGTGACCGCGCTGGCGCTCTGCTTCGGCCTCTCGGCGGTACGTTTCGCCATTGCGGCCAAGTGGGAGCTGGCGGTCGCGGTCGTCGTCGTCGCGGGCGTGCTCGACGGCTTAGACGGACGCATCGCACGGCTGCTGCGGGGCGAGAGCCGGTTTGGCGCCGAGCTCGATTCGCTGTCGGACGTGATCGCCTTCGGGGTGGCGCCGGCGGTGGTGCTCTATTTGTGGTCGTTGCAGTTCATGCCGCAGTTCGGCTGGACGATCGCGCTCAGCCACGCGGTCTGCTGCGCCCTGCGCCTCGCGCGCTTCAACGCGCAGATCG
This sequence comes from Sphingomonas sp., assembly GCF_965200105.1. Lineage (GTDB taxonomy): Bacteria > Pseudomonadota > Alphaproteobacteria > Sphingomonadales > Sphingomonadaceae > Solisphingomonas. Next base: position 111,802 of record NZ_CBDATN010000002.1, on the reverse strand, counting down.
ATATCACCGAACAGCCGCGCAAGGCGGCGGGTTTCATGACCGGGATCCCGGCACCGGCCGGGGCGGGCACCGCGCTCACCCCCCTCTACCTCTGGCTGGCGACCGGCGAGGACCTGTTCCGCTCCACCTACGTGGTGGCGCCGTGGACGGCATCCGTGGCGTTGCTGATGGTCTCGAGCATCCCAACCTATGGCTGGTCTTCGCTCCGCCTTCGCCGCGGCGTCCGCTTCGGTGCGCTCGTCGCCTTCGCGATCTTCGCGAGCGCTCTCATCAACGCCCCCTGGCCCAGCCTGTCGGCCCTGTCGCTCTGTTATCTCGCGGCGATCCCGCTCGCGATACGATCCTACGCCCGGATCAAGCGGCGGACCGCGACCGCAGCGGACGTGCGAGCGACACCGGCTTGACATTGTACCAGCGCACGCGCGTACGCCGAGCGACGGCGACAACGGCACGCGGACGAGCGGCGACCCCGAGCGCGCCTCCGATGGCATCCTTTCGCTCCGCAAGCGACGTGGCGATGACGCTCCCCGCACCGAACAGGACGAAAAGGCTGACGAGCGTAGCAAGCATGTGAAGCATGAACAGGCCCTCCTGGCGGCCAAAGCCGACCATCTTGGTCGACCGTTAACCATAAACGCTGTGGATGGTTCCTTGTTCCACATATGTTCCGTGATGTCAAGCCTTGCGACGCGCGCCGATCGCCGCTACCTGCGCCTCCATTCCACATGCGGGGCGACATAGCCCGGTGCCGGGTGCGGGCTCGCTCGCGAACGGTCACTGCCTCGCAGAGGTATAACCGGAAGGAGTTATCCACGATGGCAGCACCTGCCGTATCCATGCACGCGCTGCTCGACGCCGGCGCGCATTTCGGCCACCAGACGCACCGCTGGAACCCGAAGATGAAGCCCTACATCTTCGGTGATCGCAATGGCGTGCACATCATCGACCTCTCGCAGACCGTGCCGCTGTTCGCGCGCGCGCTGGAGTTCATCAGCCAGACCGTGTCGTCGGGCGGCAAGGTGCTGTTCGTCGGCACCAAGCGTCAGGCGCAGGAGCCGATCGCCGAGGCGGCGCGCATGGCCGGGCAGCATTACGTCAACCATCGCTGGCTGGGCGGGATGCTCACCAACTGGAAGACCATCTCCAACTCGATCAAGCGCTACAAGTCGTTGGAGGAGCAGCTCTCGGGCGACACGCAGGGGCTCACCAAGAAGGAGGTGCTCCAGCTCACCCGCGAGCGCGACAAGCTCGAACTGAGCCTCGGCGGCATCCGCGACATGGGCGGCATCCCCGACGTCATGTTCGTCATCGACGCCTCCAAGGAGGAGCTGGCGATCAAGGAAGCCAACACGCTGGGCATTCCGGTCGTCGCGGTGCTCGACACCAACGTCAGTCCCGACGGCATCGCCTTCCCGATCCCGGGCAACGACGATGCCAGCCGCGCCATCCGCTTGTATTGCGAGATGGTGTCGGAGGCCGCGACGCGCGGCGGGCAGCAGGGCCGCGTCGAGCATGGCTTCGATATCGGCGCGATGGACGAGCCGCCGGCCGAAGCCGCGCTGGCGTAACAATCAAGGGGCATCCCGGCTGCGGCCGGGATCGTCTCCGCGCGGGCGGCGTCCGCGCGTCCACGTCTGAAAGGAATAGCGACATGGCGGAAGTGACCGCTGCGACCGTGAAGGAGCTGCGCGAGCGCTCCGGCGCGGGCATGATGGATTGCAAGAAGGCGCTCGCCGAGACCGGCGGCGACATGGAGGCCGCGGTCGACTGGCTGCGCTCCAAGGGCCTCGCCTCGGCGGCGAAGAAGTCCAGCCGTACGGCGGCCGAGGGCCTCGTGGGCGTGGCGGTCGCCGGCACGCGTGGAGCGGCGGTCGAGGTCAACTCCGAGACCGACTTCGTCGCCAAGAACGAGCAGTTCCAGGCGTTCGTGCGCAACGTTTCCGAGCTGGCGCTCAAGTCGGGTGGCGACGTCGAGCAGCTCAAGTCCGCCTCCTACCCGGGGGGCGGCACGGTGTCCGACGCGCTCACCGCCAACGTCGCGACCATCGGCGAGAACCAGACGTTGCGCCGCGTGCGCGTGCTGGAAGTCGGGCAGGGCGTCGTCGTGCCCTACGTCCACAACCAGCAGGTGCCCGGCATGGGCAAGATCGGCGTGCTCGTCGCGCTGGAGAGCCCGGCCGGCGCCGACGTGCTGGAGCCGCTGGGCAAGCAGATCGCGATGCACATCGCTGCCGCCAGCCCGCAGGCGCTCCACGCCGAGGGTCTCGATGCCGACACCATCGAACGCGAGCGTGGCATTGCGCGCGACAAGGCGGCCGAGAGCGGTAAGCCCGACAACATCATCGAGAAGATGATCGAGGGCGCGGTTGCCAAATTCAAGAAGGAGGCGGCGTTGCTTAGCCAGCTCTTCGTCATGGACAACAAGACGCCGGTAGCCGATGTGGTCGCGAAGGCCGCGAAGGACGCCGGCCAGCCGATCGAACTCAAGGACTATGTCCGCTTTCAGCTCGGCGAGGGCATCGAGAAGCAGACGTCGGACTTCGCCGCCGAAGTCGCGGCGGCGGCGGGCACCGCGCCTAAGGAGCCGGCGCCGACCGCCTGAGATGGACGCTTCCGAATAGTATCCGGGCGGGGCTCGGGCTGCTTGGCAGTCCGGGCCCTCGTCTCTAAGGTCCGCCGGACCAGCCCCAGCCGATGGACGCACCCGCACCGATGACCCGCCCGCGCTTCCAACGCATCCTGCTGAAGCTCTCGGGCGAGGTGCTGATGGGGCCGGGCCAGTTCGGTATCGATCCCGACACCGTCACGCGCGTCGCCGAGGAGATACTCGCGATCCGCGAGGCCGGCTACCAGCTCTGCATCGTGGTCGGCGGCGGCAACATCTTTCGCGGCCTCGCCGCCGCCGCCAAGGGCTTCGACCGGGCGAGCGCCGACTATATGGGCATGCTCGCCACCGTCATGAACGCGCTCGCCGTGCAGAACGCGCTGGAGCAGCTCGGCGTCGAGACGCGCGTGCAGTCGGCGATCCCGATGGCTTCGGTGTGCGAGCCCTTCATCCGCAGGCGCGCCGAGCGGCATCTGGAGAAGGGCCGCGTGGTGATCTTCGCCGCCGGCGTCGGATCTCCCTTCTTCACCACCGACAGCGGCGCGGCGCTGCGCGCCGCCGAGATGAAGTGCGACGCGCTGTTCAAGGGCACCTCGGTCGACGGCGTCTACGACGCGGATCCCAAGAAGGTGCCCGACGCCAAGCGCTACGAGACGGTGAGCTTCAACACCGTGCTCGCCAAGGACTTGAAGGTGATGGACGCGAGCGCGGTCGCGCTGTGCCGCGACAACGACATTCCGATCGTGGTGTTCAACATCCGCGAGCAGGGCAACCTGGCCCGCGTGCTGGCGGGCGAGGGCACCGCAACGATCGTGCGTAACGGAGACTGAGATGGCGGCACCGCAGTATAGCAAGGCAGACCTGGAGCGCCGCATGGCCGGCGCGGTCGAGTCGCTGAGGCACGACCTTCAGGGGCTGCGCACCGGCCGCGCGTCGACGGCGTTGCTCGATCCCGTCAACGTGACCGTCTACGGTGCCGCCATGCCGCTCAACCAGGTCGCCACCGTGTCGGCGCCGGAGCCGCGCATGCTGTCGGTGCAGGTGTGGGACAAGACCAACGTCGGGCCGGTCGACAAGGCGATCCGCTCGGCCGGCCTCGGGCTTAATCCGATCGTCGACGGTCAGACGCTGCGCCTGCCGATCCCGGACCTGACCGAGGAGCGCCGCCGCGAGCTGGCCAAGCTCACCGGGCAATATGCGGAGAAGGCGCGGATCGCCGTCCGCAACGTGCGCCGCGACGGCATGGACACGCTCAAGACCGACGAGAAGAAGGCCGGCCTCTCCGAAGACGATCGGAAGCGCCACGAAGGCGAGGTCCAGAAGCTGACCGACGCGACGATCGCCGACATCGACGCCGCTACCGCCGCCAAGGAAAAGGAAATCCTCGGCAAGTGAGCCCGCGCGGGCGCCCGATGCCGAAGCCGGGGGGCGGTGACGAGGGCGCGGGTCCGCGCCACGTCGCGATCATCATGGACGGCAACGGCCGCTGGGCGAAGGCGCGTCGCCTGCCCCGCGTCGCCGGCCACCGCGCGGGTGCCGAGGCGGTGCGGCGCACCGTGCGCGCGGCTTGCGAGATGGGACTGGAGGCGTTGACGCTCTACGCCTTCTCCTCCGAGAATTGGCGTCGGCCCGCTACGGAGATCGCGGACTTGATGGGCCTGCTCCGCCGCTTCGTCGCCAGCGAACTGGAAGAGATCGCCCGCAACGACGTCCGGCTGAAGATCGTCGGCGACTGGCGCAAGCTCGAACCCGACATCGTGGCCATGCTCGACGACGCGATCGCACGCACCGCATCGAATCGTGCGCTGACGCTCGCGATCGCGCTCAACTACGGTGCGCGCGACGAGATGCTGCGCGTTACCCGCCGATTGATGCGCGAGGCGCGCGCCGGCGAGATCGATCCGGACGCGCTCGACGAGGCGGTCGTCGAGGCACGGCTCGACACCGCCGAGCTGCCGCCGCTCGACCTGCTGATCCGCACCTCGGGCGAGGTCAGGCTCTCCAACTTCCTGCTCTGGCAGGCGGCGTATAGCGAGCTCGTCTTCACCGACACGCTGTGGCCGGACTTCGACGCGGCCGCGCTCTCGGCGGCTTGCGACGTGTTCGCCGGGCGCGAGCGGCGCTACGGCGGCCTGTGAACGCGGCCGCCATCGCGCCCAAGCCGAAGCGATCCGATCTCGGCGTCCGCACGGTCACCGGGCTGGCGCTGATCCTCGTCGCGTTGTTCGCCGTCGCCTGGGGCCAGACGCCGTTCTGGCTGCTGCTCTCCGTCGCCGCGCTGGTCATGCTCGCCGAGTGGGCGTCGATGATCGCCGCCGAACGCTGGCAGATGTGGCTGTCCTTCGTCGGGCTGACGCTGGCGCTGCTCGTCGAGCAGCCGCACCTCGACATACCGGACGTCTTCTCCCCCTTCGTGCTGGCGGCGGCGGCGGCGCTGGTGGCGGCGGTGACGCGCAACCTGCGGCTCGCGGCGGGGATGCTGTACGCCGGGTTGCCGACGCTCTCGCTGTTCTTCCTGCACGGCCAGTATGACGGCATCGACCTCACGCTCTGGACGCTGGCGATCGTGTGGGCGACGGACATCGGCGCCTATTTCGCGGGACGACGCTTCGGCGGCGCCAAGCTCGCGCCGGCGATCAGCCCCAACAAGACGTGGGCGGGCCTGATCGGCGGCATCGCCGCGGCCGGCATCGTCGGCTTGGCGCTCGCGATCATGCTGCGGCTGCCGCTGCGCCTCGCGGGCTTTGGAGGCCTGCTCGCGATTGCGGCGCAGGCGGGCGACCTTTACGAGAGCGCGATGAAGCGGCGAGCGGGCGTGAAGGACTCCGGGGCCATCCTGCCCGGCCACGGCGGCGCGATGGACAGGCTCGACGGTGTCGTGCCGGTCGCGTGCCTAGTCGCCGCGATCGTCGCCAGCGGGGCGATCGGGTGAGGAGCGTCACCATTCTCGGCGCCACCGGCTCGGTCGGCACCGCCACACTCGATCTCGTCGAGCGCGAGCCGGATCGCTTCCGCGTCGAGGCACTGACCGCGCACCGCAACGTGGCCGGCCTCGCGGCGGCGGCGCGGCGCACGCGCGCCGCCGTGGCGGTGATCGGCGACGAGAGCCGGCTGGGCGAGCTGCGCAACGCGCTCATGGGCAGCGACGTGGAGGCGGCGGGCGGGGCCGACGCGATCGTCGAGGCGGCTGCGCGGGGCGCCGACTGGACGATGGCGGCGATCGTCGGGCTTGCCGGGCTCAGGCCGACGATGGCGGCGCTTGCTCGCGGTAAGGCCGTGGGCCTCGCCAACAAGGAATCGCTCGTCTCGGCGGGCGCCATCATGACGGACGCGGCGGCACGTGCCGGCGCGACGCTGCTGCCGGTCGACTCCGAGCACAACGCCGTCTTCCAGTGTTACGAGCGCGACCCCGCCCGCGTGTCCCGCATCGTGCTGACGGCGAGCGGCGGCCCGTTCCGCGACTGGCCGCAGGAGCGGATGCGGAGCGTGACGCCGGCGCAAGCGGTGAAGCATCCGAACTGGTCGATGGGCGCCAAGATCTCGATCGACTCGGCGACGATGATGAACAAGGGGCTGGAACTGATCGAGGCGTTTCACCTGTTCCCGGTGGGCGCCGAGCGGCTCGACGTCCTCGTCCACCCGCAGTCGGTGGTCCACTCGATGGTGGAATATGTCGATGGCTCGGTGCTGGCGCAGCTCGGCTCGCCCGACATGCGCGTGCCGATCGCGCACACGCTCGCCTGGCCCGATCGCATGGCGACGCCGTGCCAGAAGCTGGATCTCGCCCGCATCGGCCGGCTCGATTTCGGAGCGCCGGACTTCGTGCGCTTTCCCGCGCTCGCGCTGGCCCGCGCGGCGCTGGAGGCAGGCGGCGCGCGGCCGGCGGTTCTCAACGCCGCCAACGAGGCCGCCGTGGCCGCCTTCCTCGGCGGACGGATCGGCTTCCTCGACATCGCGGACACTGTCGCCGCCGTTCTGGATCGTTTCGATCCAGCCGCACCGGTTAACCTTGAAGACGTTGTCGCCATCGACGCCGCCGCGCGCATTGGTGCGGAAGAGGCGATGGAGAGGGTTGCGGCATGAGCGGAGTGGGAACGCTGATCTGGTCGGCCGGATGCTTTCTGCTGGTAATCGGCCCGCTGATCTTCCTGCACGAACTCGGTCATTACCTGGTCGGCCGCTGGTGCGGCGTGAAGGCCGATGCCTTCTCGATCGGCTTCGGCCGCGAACTGCTCGGCTGGACCGACAGCGCGGGGACGCGTTGGAAGGTCGGTGCGCTGCCGCTAGGCGGCTACGTCAAGTTCGCCGGCGACATGAATCCCGCATCGCAGCCATCGGCCGAGTGGCTGGCGTTGCCGCCGCACGAGCGCGCGCGCACCTTCCAGGCGAAACCTGTCTGGCAGCGCTTCCTGATTGTCTTGGCCGGTCCGGCCGTCAACTTCCTGTTCGCGCTCGTCGTGCTCGCGGGCATCCTGATCGCCTACGGCGAGCCGGTGACGCCGCCGGTCGTCGCCCGCGTGATCCCGCGCTCGGCCGCGGCCGAAGCGGGGTTGCGCACCGGCGACCGCATCGTCGCGATCAACGGCGTCGCCGTCCGCCGCTTCGAGGATATCGGCGGCTACACGGCGCTGCGGCCCGACACGCGAATGCACCTCGACCTGGTGCGTGCCGGTCAGCCGGCCGCGCTGGACGTCGTCACCAAGGCCTCGCAGACGAGCGATCGCTTCGGCAACACCGCGCGTATCGGCGTGCTCGGCATCGCGGCCGGCGGAGGCCGGATGGAGCCGGTGCCGCTCGCCGAGGTGCCCGCGCGCGCCGCCGGCTATGTCGGCGACGCGGTGGTGACGACGGTTGTGGCGCTGCGCCAGATCGTGGTGGGTGAGCGATCGGCCAAGGAGATGTCCGGTCCGGTCGGCGTCGCGCGGGTGGCGGGGCAGCAGGCGACGCTCGGCTGGTTCGCGGTGGCGTTGCTGATGGCGGGGATCTCGATCAACCTGGGGTTCATCAACCTGCTGCCAGTCCCGATGCTGGATGGCGGACACCTGCTCTTCTACGTGGTCGAGGCGGTTCGGCGGAAGCCGGTCGCGCCGGCCGTGCAGGAGTGGGCGTTTCGATCCGGTCTGGCGCTCCTCCTCGGGGTCATGCTCTTCGTCACCTTCAACGATCTTGGCATGGCGGGATTGTGGGCGAGGCTCGCGGGGCTGATCGGATGAAGCGGACCCGCCCGGCTTGATCGACCGGACGCTATCGGGCAGGGGCGGAAAGCCTTTCGAGGCGGGGAGGGAGGCGGCCATGCCGCCGCCCAGGCAAGGCGGGTAAGGGCGTGACCACTGTTACCAACCGCAGCCGGCTCATGGCCGGGCTGCTGATCGGCACCATCCTTGGCGTGGGCGCGGTTTCGCCCGCCGATGCGCAACGCCGCGCGCCGCGTGCCGCGCGCGTTCCGGTCGCGCCGCTACCCGCCGCGCCCGTTCCCGCCGCCGATCCTGCACAGGGCGGCGAAACGATCCGGTCGCTCCGCGTCAGCGGCAACCAGCGCCTGGAGCCCGAGACGGTGCTCTCCTACGTCTCGCTGCGGGTCGGCCAGACCTACACGCGCGATGCCGGAGACACCGCGCTGAAGGCGCTCTACGCGACCGACCTGTTCGCCGATGTCCAGATCGTCGACGATCCGGCCAGCCCCGGAGCCATCACCATCAAGGTGCGCGAGAACCCGGTGGTCAACCGCGTCGTGCTGGAGGGCAACAAGCGGCTGAAGTCCGACAAGATCATGCCCGAGATCAAGCTCCAGGCGCGCGAGATATTCTCTCGCGCCAAGGTGCGGGCCGACGTGGCCCGGATCATCGAGCTGTACCGCCGCCAAGGCCGCTACGCCGCCACCGTCGATCCGCAAATGGTGCTGCTCGATCAGAACCGCGTCGACGTGGTGTTCGAGATCCACGAGGGCGACAAGTCCAAGGTCAAGCGCATCAACATCATCGGCAACGCGCACTTCGCCGACAGCCAGCTCAAGGGGCAGATGGCGACGAAGGAGTCGAACCTCCTCCACGTCTTCTCGGGCGGCACCAGCTACGATCCCGACCGCCTCGCCTACGACCAGCAGAAGCTCAGGCAATTCTACCTGACGCAGGGCTATGCCGACTTCCGCGTCGTCTCGGCGGTAGCGGAACTCACGCCCGACAAGAAGGACTTCGTCATCACCTACGTGGTGGATGAGGGCCAGCGCTACAAGTTCGGCAAGATCGACGCCCAGAGCGACATCCGTGACCTCAAGGCCGATCAGCTCAAGACCCTCATCCACGTCAAGCAAGGCGACTGGTACAACGCCAAGGCGGTCGAGGACACGGTCGACACCATGACCGAGACCGCCGGCGCGCTCGGCTACGCCTTCGCCGACATCCGCCCCGAGTTCGATCGCAACCAGTCGAAGCTGACGATGGGCGTGAACTTCCACGCCAACGAGGCGCCGCGCGTCTATGTCGAGCGCATCGACATCGCGGGCAACAGCAACACGCAGGACAAGGTCGTTCGGCGCGAGTTCCGGTTGCAGGAGGGCGACGCGTTCAACGGCTTCCTCGTCAAGCGCTCGCGCGACCGCATCCGCTCGCTCGGCTTCTTCCAGGATAAGTTTGAGGTCGATCAGAAGCCGGGCTCGGCGCCCGATCGCGTGGTGCTCCAGGCCAATGTCGAGGAGAAGTCGACCGGCCAGCTTCAGGTCTCGGCGGGCTATTCGAGCCTGGAGAAGTTCATCGTCAGCCTGTCGATCGAGCAATCCAACTTCCGCGGCAAGGGCCAGACGGTGCGCGCCAGCGCCGACTATTCGGCCTACTCCAAGTCGCTCAGCCTGGGCTTCACTGAGCCGTACCTGTTCGACAAGAATTTGGCGTTCGGTGGTGATGTCTACCGGCGGGACTTCCGCTCGTTCAACTACACGAACGACAACAACCGCAACACGACCTACAATCAGACGACGACGGGCTTCCAGCTCCGCCTGGGCGTTCCACTTACCGAATACTGGTCGCTGGCGACGCGCTACACGTTGAACTACGACGACGTGACGCTCGACCGGAGCACCTACTATCTCAACGGCGTCTGCAGCCCGATCATCGCGGGCCAGTATCTCTGCGACGCGATCGGCAAGCGGGTGACATCGTCGGTCGGCTACAGCATCGTCTACGACACGCTGAACAATCGCATCACGCCGACGGCGGGCAACCGGCTGGTGTTCGGGCAGGATGTGGCCGGTCTCGGCGGCAGCGTGAAATATCTGCGCAATACGGCGACCGCCGACAACTACCGCAACCTGGGCGCGGGCTTCGTGCTGAACACCCACGCCGAGGGCGGCTACATCTGGGGCTATGCCGGCGATCGTACCGACTCATCTGGCAACGCGGTCGACGCGATCCGGCTGACCGACCGCTTCTATCTCGGCCAGCCGCAGATCCGCGGCTTCGACATCCGCGGCGTCGGCCCGCGCATCATCCGCTATAACTGCCTGGTCGGCGGCACGCCGGCAGCGGGGCAGTCGTGCCAGCCCAATCTCGCCGGCGGCAAATTGCAGGACGATGCGCTCGGAGGTCGCGCCTATTATGTCGGCCACTTCGAGGTGCAGGTTCCGCTCGGGTCTGGCGCGCGCGAGGCCGGCTTCAAGCCGTCGATCTTCGTCGATGCCGGGTCGGTGTTCGGGCTGAAGCGGCCGCGGATCGTCGGCTCGGCAAGCCCGGTCCAGAGGCAGACGCAAGCCAAGGACGGCAGCGGCAACCTGCTCTACTGTACCGACTCCTCCTGCGCCTCCACCACGACGACGCAGAACAGCATCCCCTATTTCGCGAGCCTCTACCCGGCCTTCCAGGAAGTCTATTACGGCAGCTCGATCAGCCCGCGCGTATCGGTCGGCTTCGGCGTCTCCTGGAACTCGCCGTTCGGGCCGCTGCGGATTGACATCGCCAAGGCGCTCGTCAAGCAGAAAGGCGACGATACCAAGCTCTTCTCCTTCAACGTGGGAACGCAGTTCTGATGACCAAGCTCGTCAAGTCCGCCATGCTCGCCGCCGCCGCGGCCGTCTCGTTCGGGGCGCCCGCGCTCGCCGCGTCCTCCAGCGATGGGGGGGTGCTGGTCGTCGACTTCAACGCCGTCTTCCAGAACTCGGCCGCCGGGCGTAGCGGGACGCAGCAGCTTCAGACCAAGTATCAGGCGCAGCTTCAGCAGCGTCAGCAGGCCGCCAACACCGCGGCGCAGGCGTTCGAGACGCAGCGCGGCGCGGTGAAGCAGGGCGCGCCGATCCCGCCCGCCACGCAGACCCAGCTCCAGCAGTCGCTCCAGCGCGCGCAGCAGGCGCAGGCGTCCGCGCAGCAGCTCGGCGAGGAGGTGAACGTCGTCGCGAATTACGTCCGCCAGCAGATCATCGATCGTGCCGGGCCGATCGCCGAGCAGATCCGCGCCGAGCGCAAGGCGTCGGTCGTCATCAGCAAGGACGCGGCGCTCGCCTCCGATCCGCAGGCCGACGTGACGACCTTGCTCGTCCAGCGGCTGGATGCCGCCTTCCCGACGCCGAGCATCGCGCTGCCGCAGCAAGGCGCCGCGCCTGCGGCCGGTGCGCGTCCTGCGACGACGCCGGGTCGCCCGGGCACGCAGGGCCGATGAGCGCGACGCGATGAGCGAAGGCTCGCCGGGCGCGGAGACCGCGTCCGGCCCGCTCGACATCACGCGCGTGCTGGCCGCGTTGCCGCACCGCTACCCGATGCTGTTGGTCGACCGGGTGGAGCAGATCGTCCCTCACCGGTCGATCCGCGCGACGAAGGCAGTGAGCTTCAACGAGCCCTTCTTCCAGGGGCACTTCCCCGGCCGCCCGATCATGCCCGGCGTGCTGATCGTCGAGGCGCTGGCGCAGGCGGCGGGCGTCCTGGCGATCGAGAGCCTCGGCCTCGCGGGGTCCGGCCGACTGGTCTACTTCATGGCGATCGAGGACGCGCGCTTCCGCAAGCCGGTGGAGCCCGGCGTGCTGCTGACGCTGGCGGTGGACGTGGTGCAGATGCGCGGCCGCATCTGCAAGTTCGCGGGCAGGGCGCTGCTCGGCGAGACGGTGGCGACGGAGGCGAACTTCACCGCGATGATCGCGGATCCGCCGGCGGCCTGATCGCCTCCAGATCCTCCGGTCGATTGACATTGACGATCGCCGGCCCTGCCACCTGTCGAGCGCCAACCTCCTCCGCCCAGGCGAAGATCGAGTGGCGGCGGCTCGCCTCGATCCAGGCGAGCAGCATGTCGGAGCGATCGGCGCGCCAGAGCCCGATGGTCGGCTGATGGGTAAGCACCGCGTCCGCCGGCGAGAGCAGCGCCACGAGCCCGCCGGGCAGCTCGGGCAGGTCGCAACCGCAGGTCAGCACCAACTCGTGTCCAAGCCCACGCGCGTATGCCAGCGCCGCCGCGAGCCCGCCCAGCGGCCCGAGACCAGGATGGGGAAGATCGTCGATGCACGACGCTCCCGGCCACTGCCGCCCCGCCACCACAAGGTCGGCGCATTGCGGCCGCAGGCGCGCGATCACGTGGTCGAGCATCGGACGCCCACCGACCAGGGCGAGCGCCTTGTCGCTGCCGAAGCGGCGCGAGAGCCCACCCGCCAGCACCACGCCGAGCGGTTGCGCCGTCACGGTGCTTGGCTTATCGGGGCCCGCGAACGGTGCTGGTCGGTAACCAGCGCCGCCGAGGAGCCTGCCCGTGAAGAAGAACGCGCATCCCGACTACCACATGATCAAGGTGCAGATGACCGACGGCACCGTCTACGAGACCCGCTCGACCTGGGGTTCGGAAGGCGACACGCTGCTGCTCGACATTGATCCGCTGTCGCATCCGGCGTGGACGGGCGGACGCGGCTCGCTGCTCGACGCGGGCGGCCAGGTGGCGCGCTTCAACAAGCGCTTCGGCGGGCTGAGCCTCGGTCGCAAGTAGCGGCACGCGCGGGGGCTTCAGGATCGCCTGCGCCCCTGCTCGCGCAGCCCGTTCAGTTCGACGGCATGCAGCGGCCGGTGGAAGATGACGCCGAGATGCCCCTCGGTCGTCCACGCCACCGTCACCACGAACTCGCACCAGTCGAGATCGAGCAGGATCTCGTCACCGCGCAGGATATCGGGCGCGTCGGCCGCGATCAGCGCGCCGCCGGTCGACACGTCGTCCACCCGCGCGTCCACCGGTGATTGACGATAGCCGCGCAGCGTCGCCGGCAGATCGACCGCGAAGCGCTCCGCCTCGCGGCGGTCCAGCCCGACCGGCTTCGTTTCCAAGCGCCATCTCCTCGCCTCATCGTAGACTGATGGCGGGCAGGGTGGGATTCGAACCCACGGTGAGCGCGAACCCACGGCGGTTTTCAAGACCGCTGCCTTAAACCACTCGGCCACCTGCCCGGTGCGTCCTGCTCTAGGGGCGGAGCGCTCCCCCGTGCAAGCACCGCGACGAGACGGGCTGACGCCGCGCCGCCGACGTGCGAGAGCATAGCGACAAGGGGAGGTGGCGGCGTGGCGCGCTCGATGAAATGGCTGGGTATCGGCGCCGCGCTCGCGCTTGGCGGGCTATCGCCTTCGAGCGCGCAGGATAGCACTGACTCTGGCTTCCAGAGCTATCTCGTCGGCTTCCGATCCCGCGCGCTCGCCGCCGGCGTCAGCGGACGCACGCTCGATCAGGTGTTGCCGACGCTGACACCGAACCCGCGCGTCGTCGAGCTGGACCAGGCGCAGCCCGGCGGCTCGCCGATGGCCGCGCCAGGCCGCATACAGCCTTTCCAACCCTATTACGCCAAGCACGTCACGCCCGACCTGATCGCACGCGGCCGTGCCGCCTACGCGCAGCAGCGCGGCCACCTTTCGCGCTTCGAGCGCGAAACCGGCGTGCCGGAAGGAGTGATGGTCGCGATCTGGGGACAGGAGACCAGCTATGGCGGTTATACCGGCGACTTCGATCTCGCGCGCAGCCTCGCCACTCTTGCTTACGAAGGCCGACGGCGGCAGCTCTTCGAGCCCGAGCTGATCGCCACGCTCAAGCTGATCGACAAAGGCATCCCCCGCTACCAGCTCAAGGGGAGCTGGGCGGGCGCGACGGGCTATCCGCAGTTCCTGCCCTCGGTCTACCTCCGCGTCGCGCGCGACGGTGACGGCGACGGCCGCGCCGACATATGGAACAGCCCGGCGGACGCGCTCGCCTCGATCGGCAATTACCTCGTCAACGCCGGGTGGAAGGCGGGAGAGCCGTGGGCGTTACCGGTGGTGGTGCCCGCCTCGCTCGACCGCGCCGCCGTCGCCACCCACCTCAACAGCCCGCGTTGCCCCCGCGTCCACGCGCGCCAGAGCCGCTGGCTGACGATGCGCGAGTGGCGCGGGCTGGGCATCGTCCAGGCGGGCGGCCGCGGCGTGTCGGACGACGCGATGGCGACGCTGATCGAGCCCGACGGCCTGGGCGCGCAGGCCTATCTCACCTTCGGCAACTATCGCGCGATTCTCGATTACAACTGCTCCAACTTTTATGCGCTGTCGGTCGGGCTGCTCTCGGATGCGGTGGCCGGATAACGGCGGCCGCTTCTCGCCCGCTCGGCCTGAGCCTGTCGAAGGGCAGACCTGCCTCGCGAAGAAGGGCAAGGCTTCGACAGGCTCGGCCCGAACGGGACCGACGAGAAGCGGGGGGCTCGCACTCTTCCTGCTGCTGGCCGGCTGCGGGGGCGGGGTGCATCGGCTGGTGGCGGACGCGCCCGTTCGCCTCGGCCGTCCTTACGCTGTCGGTGGGCGCACCTACGTACCCTATGACGACTCCCGCTACGACACGATCGGCGAGGCGAGCTGGTACGGCACGCGCGAGCAGGGCCGGCCAACCGCCAACGGCGAGCGCTTCGACAGGCGCCGCGTCTCGGCGGCTCATCCGACGCTGCCGTTGCCCTCCTACGTCGAGGTGACGCGGCTCGATACCGGCCAGCGGATGATCGTCCGCGTCAACGATCGCGGTCCCTTCGCGCGCGACCGCATCCTCGATCTCTCGCGCGAAGCGGCGCACGAGCTGGACATCGATCGCGCGGGCCGCGCGCTGGTCCGCGTGCGCCGCGTCACGCCGACGTCGGGCCAGGCCAAGGCGCTGCGGCGCGGCTATCCGATCATGCTGGCGTCCGTCAGAGCGACCGCGTCGCCGCCGGGTGTCGGCCCGGTTCCCGCGTCGCCCCGGCCGCTGCCGCGCGCGCCCGTGGCGACGCCGCCGCTCGCCGTGCCTCCGTCGCGTCCTCAAGATGTGATCGCAACGTCCGGCTACTGGATTGTCGTCGCGACACCTGCGGATCCGGATGCCGCCGACGCACTCGCCTCCGTGCTGGCGGGCGAGGGGGGACGCGTTGAGCCTTCGGGCGGCGGCTACCGCGTGCTGACCGGCCCCTATGTTGACGCCGTCGCGCGCGCCGATGCGCTGGCGCGGCTCGCCTCTCGCGGCTATCAGGGTGCGGTGGCGCTCGACGCGCCCGGACTCATCGCCAACGGAACCACGCTCCCATGAAGCACGCCCGCCTCGTCGCCGCGTCCACGGTCCTGCTCGCGGTGGCGGCGCCCGCCGCGGCACCGCCGTTCGACACGCCGGCACCGGTCGCCTTCCTGCAGGACATGAACTCGGGCGCGATCCTGCTGTCGAAGCAGCCAGATTACCGCATGCCGCCCGCTTCCATGGCGAAGATGATGACGGTCTACGTCGCCTTCGATCTCGTGAAGCGCGGCGAACTCAAGCTCGACCAGAAGCTCACCGTTCGCCCGGAGACCTGGGCCAAGTGGCACGGCCCCGCCGCCGGATCGACAATGTTCCTCTCGCCGAACGAGCAGGTGTCGGTGGGCGATCTCCTCGCCGGCATCATCACGTTGTCGGGCAACGACGCCTGCGTCGTGCTGGCCGAGGGCATCGCCGGCACCGAACCCGCCTTCGTCAACCTGATGAACCAGCAACGCACGAAGCTTGGCATGACGGGATCGAACTTCGGCACCTCCAACGGGTGGCCCGACGGCGGCGTGACGCACGTCACCGCGCGCGATCTCGCGACGCTGGCCGAGGCGACGATCCGCGACTTCCCCGATCTCTACAAGACCTACTATTCCAAGCCCAACTTCACCTGGGGCAAGACGATGGGCGGAGCGGACATCCAGCAGGCGAACCGCGATCCGATCCTCGGCCGCGTGCCCGGCGCCGACGGCCTCAAGACCGGGCACACCGACGAGGCCGGCTACGGTTTTACCGGCTCGGCCGAGCAGAATGGCCGGCGCCTCGTGATGGTGCTCGCCGGCATGCACAGCTGGGACGAGCGCGTGCAGCAATCGGTGGCGCTGATGAACTGGGGCTTCTCGGCATGGCGGCTGAAGCCGCTGTTCGCACGCGGCAAGCATGTCGGCGACGCGCAGGTGCAGGGCGGCGCGGCCTCTACGGTCGGGCTGATCGCGCCGCGCGATCTCGGCGCGACGGTACCGCTGGGCATGGGCGGAGTGCTCGGCGCGAACCGGCCGGGGGACGCGCCGCCGATGAAGATCGTCTATGACGGCCCGATCCAGGCGCCGATTAAGGCGGGTCAGCACGTCGCCGACCTTGTCGTCGCGTCCGGCGACACGACGCCGCAGGTGATGCCGCTGGTCGCCGAGGCGGATGTCGGCGAAGCCGGCTTCTTCGGCCGCATATGGGCGTCGCTGAAGGCGCTCGTCGGGCTCGCCTGAGCGCGCAGGTGGCGCAAGGGCGCTTCATCACGCTGGAGGGCGGGGAGGGCGTCGGCAAGTCGACGCAGGCGCGCGCGCTCGCGGCCGCGCTGCGCGCGCGAGGACACGACGTCGTCGAGACGCGCGAACCTGGCGGCAGCCCGGGTGCCGAGGCGATCCGCGCCTTGCTGCTGGAAGGCGAGCGCGAGCGCTGGACGGCGGGCGCCGAGGCGCTGCTGTTCGCGGCCGCCCGCGCGGACCATGTCGCCCGTACGATCCGCCCCGCACTGGAGGGGGGTGCGTGGGTGGTGTGCGATCGTTTCCTCGACAGTTCGTTTGCCTACCAAGGCGGTCCTGATGCGATCCCGCACGAGGCGTTGATGGCGCTGCACGATGTCGGATCGGGCGGGCTGCTGCCCGATTGCACGCTGCTCCTGGCGCTGCCCGAGGAGGAAGCGCTGGCGCGTGCGGGCGCCCGCGACCGCGACGGTGGCGATCGCTTCGGCGCGCGCGATCCCGCCTACCACGCCGCCGTTGCCGGCGCCTTCCACGCCATCGCGCAGGCCGATCCGGCCCGCGTCCGCCTCGTCGATGCGTCCGGCACCGTGGAGGCCGTTACCGCGAGGCTGCTCTCGGCGATCGAGCCATGAGCCTCCTCGGGCAAGACGGCGCCATCGCGGCCTTCCTCGACGCGCATCGTACCGGCCGGCTACACCATGCCTGGCTGCTCGCGGGCCCGCGCGGGGTCGGCAAGGGCCGCTTCGCGCGCGCCGCCGCGCTGCGCCTGCTCGCTGAGGCGGCGGGACCGACGCCGGACGCACCGGGCCTCGACGTTCCCGACGATCATCGCATCGCGCGGCTATTCGCCGCCGGCAGCCACCCCGACACGATGCTGCTCGAACGGCTGTTCCGCGAGAAGACCAAGGATCATGCCCGATCGATCAGCGTCGACCAGGTGCGTGGCCTGTCGCGGCTGTTCGCCACGGCGCCCACCTTCTCCAGGCGCCGCGTGGTGATCGTGGACGCCGCCGACGATCTCGAGCGCTCGGGCGCCAACGCGCTGCTCAAACTGCTTGAGGAGCCGCCGAGCGACGCGGTCTTCCTGCTCGTCAGCCATGCGCCGGGCCGCCTGCTGCCGACGATCCGCTCGCGCTGCCGTATGCTGCGCTTCCAATCTCTTGGCGACGAGGACATGACAGCGGCGCTCGGACGCGCGATGCCACAGGCCGAGGATCGCGAGATCGCGGCACTGGTCGCCGCCGGAGAGGGCTCCCCCGGCCGCGCGCTCGGTTTCGCCGGACTGGACGTCGCCGGATTGGATCGCGCGATGGACAAGCTGGTCGCGCGCGGCGATGCCGATAATCACGAGCGGTGCTCGCTGGGGCGTACGTTGGCGCTCAAGGCGGCGCAGCCCCGCTACGAACTGTTCCTTGAACGCGTACCCGGCCGCATCGCGGCGGAGGCGCGGATGCGCAGCGGCGGCGCGCTTGCCGACGCCATCGCGGCATGGGAGAAGGCGCGCACCCTGGCCGGGAGTGCGGTGCGCCTCTCGCTCGATCCCCAGGCGACGGTGTTCGAGCTTGCCGGGCTGCTCGCGTCGCTCGCCCCGCAGGACGCGCCACGCCCCCGATGACCAGACCCTTCTACGTCACTACGGCGATCAGCTATCCCAACGGCCGCCCGCATGTCGGCCACGCCTACGAGGCGATCGCCGCCGACGCGATCGCGCGCTGGCATAGGCTGGCCGGACGCGACGTCCGGTTCCTCACCGGCACCGACGAGCACGGCCTGAAGATGGCGCAGACGGCACGTGCGCGGGGCCTGGAGCCGCGCGCGCTGGCGGATGAGATGTCGGGCGCATTCAAAGTGATGGCGGATGCCTTGAATATCTCCTACGATCGTTTCATCCGCACCACGGACGCCGATCACTACGCGGCGTCGGCCGAGTTGTGGCGGCGCATGGAGGCTCGCGGCGACGTCTATCTCGGCCGCTACGAAGGCTGGTATTCGGTCCGTGACGAAGCCTTCTACGCCGAAGACGAACTCCTCGACGGGGAGGGCGGGCGCCTCTCGCCGCAGGGTACGCCCGTCGAGTGGACGGTGGAGGAGAGCTGGTTCTTCCGCCTCTCCGCCTATCAGGATCGACTGCTCGCCCATTACGAGGCGCATCCCGGTTTCGTTCGCCCCGAGGCGCGCCGCAACGAAGTGGCGAGCTTCGTGCGCAGCGGGCTCGCCGATCTCTCGATCAGCCGCACGAGTTTCGACTGGGGCGTGCCCGTGCCGGGGGCGCCGGAGCACGTCATGTACGTCTGGGTCGACGCGCTTACCAACTACCTGACCGGCGCGGGGTGGCCTTATGACGAGCCGATGGCCGCGAAGTGGTGGCCGGCCAGCCTCCACGTCATCGGCAAGGACATCGTGCGCTTCCACGCCGTCTACTGGCCGGCTTTCCTCATGTCGGCGGGATTGCCGCTGCCGAAAGCCGTGTTCGGGCATGGTTTCGTCCTGCATCGCGGCGAGAAGATGTCGAAGTCCTCGGGCAACGTCGCCGATCCTCATGCGCTGGCGGAGCGCTATGGCGTCGATGGGCTGCGCTACTTCCTGCTGCGCGAGGTGAGCTTCGGACAGGATGGCGGCTATTCGGACGAGGCGATCGTCACCCGCGTCAACGCGGACCTCGCCAACGGCCTCGGCAACCTCGCGCAACGCTGCCTCTCGATGATCGCCAAGCAGTGCGGCGGCGTGGTGCCGGAGCCGATCGCGGAGGTTCGCAAGCCACACTTTGGTTGGGATATCGAGGGGTTGCTGCAACATCATCTCGATGATTTGAGGCTACACGAAGCTTTGGAGGCGATCTGGGGCCTCGTTCGCGAGGCCAATGGCTATTTCGCGGAAATGGCGCCGTGGGCGCTGCGAAAATCCGATCCGGCGACGGCGGATGCGGTCCTCTACTGGACCGCCGAGGCCGTACGGCAACTCGCCATCCTCGTTCGGTGGGCAGTCCCCGCCTCGGCCGACGCGCTGCTCGACCAGCTCGGGCAGGGGGCGGACGCTCGCGATTTCGCCGCGCTCGCGACTCCGCTCGCGCCCGGCACTGTGCTGCCTCAGCCGACTGGCGTCTTCCCGCGGCTCGAGGTGGCGGCGGAGTAGCTCTTGGCCTATTGCGCGCGCCATGCTTGTCGATAGCCACTGCCATCTCGATTACCCGGGCCTTTCGGAACGCCAGGGCGAGGTGCTGGCGGCGGCGCGCGCTTCCGGCGTGACGACGATGCTCAACATCGCGACACGCGAGCGCGAGTGGCCGACGATCGTCGCGACGGCGACACGCGAACCGGACGTGTGGGCGTCGATCGGCATCCATCCGCACGAAGCTGACGAGCATCCGCACGTCGACACCGCGAAACTTGTCAGCGCCGCCGGCCACTCGCGGGTCGTCGGGATCGGCGAGAGCGGCCTCGACTATCACTACGATCATAGCGACCGCGAGCGGCAGCGGCTGAGCTTTCGCGCCCATATCGACGCCGCGCGCGAGACCGGCTTGCCGCTGATCGTTCATACCCGCGAAGCCGAGGACGACACGTACGCGATCCTGGCGGAAGGAATGGAGAAGGGTGCTTATCCGGCGCTGATCCACTGCTTCACAGCCAGTGCGAGCTTCGCGGAAAAGGTGCTGACGCTCGGGCTCTCGATCTCCCTGTCTGGCATCCTCACGTTCAGGAACGCCAAGGATTTGCAGGCCATTGCCAGGACCGTACCCGAGGAACGGCTGTTGATAGAGACGGACGCACCCTTCCTGGCACCGGTGCCGCATCGCGGCCGGCCCTGCGAGCCGGCTTTCGTCGCCGACACCGCGCGTTTCCTGGCCGGGCTGCGCGGCGTAAGCGCGGAGGCGCTGGCGGAGAAGACGGCCGCCAACTTCTTCCGCCTCTTCGCCAAGGCGCGGCCGTGAGGATCCGCATCCTGGGCAGCGGCACTTCGTCCGGGGTGCCGCGCATCGGCAATGATTGGGGCTCCTGCGATCCCAAGGAGCCGAAGAACCGCCGACGTCGCGCCTCGATCATCGTCGAGACTGACCGCACGCGCATCCTGGTCGATACATCGCCGGACCTGCGCGACCAGCTCCTCGATGCACAGGCCAGCCGCTTCGACGCGGTGATCTGGACGCACGACCATGCCGATCACAGCCATGGCATCGACGATCTGCGCCAGATCGTGATCCTCAATCGGGCGGCGGTGGAGGGCTACGCCAGACCATCGACGCTCAGCTCGCTTCGCGAGCGCTTCTACTACGCCTTCGAGGGCAAGGATGGGTATCCGCCGACCGTGCGCGGCCACGAACTGCTCGACGACATCATGATCGGGGACATTCGGATTCGTTCGACGGATCAGCCGCACGGGGCGATCATGTCGGCCGGCCTGCGCTTCGATCATGATGGTCACAAGGCGGCCTATGCCACGGATCTCAATGCGCTGACCGACGACATGGCCAGGCTCTACAAAGGCGTCGACGTGTGGATCGTGGACGCCTTGCGGAAGCGTCCGCACCCGTCGCACCCGAGCCTCGATCAGGTTCTCGGTTGGGTCGGCCGGCTGAAGCCGTCGCTCAGCGTGCTCGTCCACATGGACAATTCCATGGACTATCGATCGCTTCGCGCCGAACTTCCGGATCATGTGGTTCCAGGCTATGATGGCATGGAGCTCGATTTCTCATGAGCCAGCAAGCCGCTATCGCAATGATCTCGGTTATCGGCGCGCTGATCCTGGTGGGCCGCGCCCTCTACGTGCGACGCCGCGCCGACCAGCCGCTCGGCCGCTACGCGCTGATCTGGGCGATCCTCTTCGGGATGGCGTTCGTGTTCGCCGCGTGGAGGGGCAGCTATAGCTGATGCCAGTTCGCTGTTTACATAATACCTATTATCCGATCCGACCGAACACTCGGACAGGGTCCATCACCTGATGGTGGTGAGCCGTTCCGCAGACGCCGGCGCGGCGTTGACTCGACTGGCCGAGATCATGGCGCGGCTGCGTGATCCGGTCGACGGCTGCGCGTGGGATCGCGCGCAGACGTTCGCGACGATCGCGCCCTATACGATCGAGGAGGCCTATGAAGTCGCGGACGCGATCGCGCGCGACGATCCGCGCGAGATCGCCGACGAGCTCGGAGACCTCCAGCTCCAGATCGTCTTCCACGCCCGCATCGCCGAGGAAGCCGATGCGTTCACGCTATCGGACGTCGTCGACGGTATCTCCGACAAGATGGTCCGGCGCCATCCGCACGTCTTCGGCGACGCCGATGTGGGCGACTGGGAGACGATCAAGGCGGACGAGCGTGCGTCGCGGTCGACGGCCGGTGCGCTCGCCGGCGTGGCTCTGGGGCTCCCCGCATTGTTGCGCGCCGCGAAGCTTCAGCGCCGCGCGGCACGGGTCGGTTTCGATTGGCCGGACGCGGACGGTCCACGCGCCAAGATCGACGAGGAACTGGCCGAGCTGACTGCCGCCGGCAACGATGCCGAGCGCTACGAAGAGTTCGGCGACCTGCTGTTCGCGCTGGTCAACTGGGGACGCCATCTCGGCATCGATCCCGAAGCCGCCCTGCGCGCCGCCAATGCCAAGTTCGAACGTCGCTTCGCTACCATGGAGTTTGCCGCCGGGGACGGCTTCGCCGCGCTCCCGCTCGACGCCAAGGAGGCGCTTTGGGCCGAGGCTAAGCGCCAGGAGCGCGACCGCTAGGCGGGCAATTCGATCGTCACCGACAGGCCGGGACGATTGTCCCCCAGCCTGAGCTCGCCGCCATGCAGCCTCGCCACCGCCGCGGCGAGCGCCAAGCCGAGCCCGGCGCCGTCGGCGCCCCGCGCCGGATCGAGCCGCCCGAAGCGGCGCAGCGCCTCGGCGCGGCGATGTTCAGGAATGCCGGGCCCATTATCGTCGACCGACAGTAGGATCCGGTCGCCCGTGACGCCTGCCGAGATCCGAATGAAGCCCCCCGCTCGGCCATATTTGATCGCGTTGTCGACGAGGTTGGCGAGCGCTTGGCCGAGCAGCTCGCGCTGGACCCTTGCCGCGATCGCGCCTTCCGCCACGAGCGTCATGCCATGTTCCTCGGCGAGCGCGCCGTACATCTCGGCGAGATCCTCCGCCATCCGGCCGAGATCGACGACAACGAAGCTGTCGCGGCCGATCCCCGCCTCGGCGCGGCTGATCTGGAGGGCGGTTCCGAGCATCGCGAGCAGCGCTTCCGCGTCGCCGGCCACGCGATCGAGCGCGGCGAGCGCGACGTCGTCTTCGGTCTCGCGCGTCGCCCGTTCGATGGTGACGCGCAGCCTCGTCAGCGGGGAGCGGAGGTCGTGCGCCAGGCTGTCGGTGACCACGCGCAGCTCGCCGACCAGCGCCTCGATTCGGGCGAGCATCGCGTTGATCGCGCGTCCGAGCTCCGTGAACGCATCGCGGGCGTCGGCGTCGATGGGCACGCGCAGCGACAGATCTCCCGCGCCCACCGCGCGCGCGGTTTCGGCGACGCGCTCGACGCGGATGGTGACGACGCGCGTCGCCACCACCGCGCCGAACAGCGCCAGCGGCACCGCCAGCAGCAGTGCCGCGATCATCGCTTCGCCCGTCAGCCGGCGGACACGCAGATCGCCCTCTATCACGTGGCCGACGAGCAGGTGCTGGCCACCGGGCAACGTGGCGGCGACGACGCCCATCGGCTCGGGCCGATCGCGCCCTACCCGGTAGAGGGTGAGCACGCGCCAGCCCGCCGAGAAGGACAGCGGCGGCGGCCACTCGGCGATGTTGCCGGCCAGGTGGTTGCCGACGGGATCGTCGAGCAGCACCGCGGCGTCGCGGGCGTGCGAGCCAGCTAGCCGCGCGGCGATCAGCGTGCGGACGCCGATCTCCCCTTCCTGCGCATAACTGGCGACCAGGTCGTCGCGCAGCGACGTCACCAGCGTCCGCGACGTACGCTCGAGCTCGTCCGCGATGATGTGGCGGACGTAGAGCAGCAGCGCGGTGCCGGACACGAGCTGGAGCAGGAACACCAGCGCGAAGAATCCCGCGCTCGTCGAGCGCAGGATGCGCGGCAGGCCCAACTCAGGCGTCCACCGCCAGCCGGTATCCCGCGCCGCGCACCGTGTGGATCAGCGGCACGACCTCACCGTCGTCGATCTTGCGTCGCAGCCGGCTAATGTGAACGTCGATGACGTTGGTGCCCGGATCGAAATGATAATCCCATACGCCCTCCAGCAGCATAGTCCGCGTGACGACCTCGCCCTGATGGCGGAGCAGATACTCCAGCAGCCGGAACTCGCGTGGCTGGAGATCGACGGAGCGCGCGCCGCGCTTCACCCGGCGAGAGAGCAGGTCCACCGCCAGATCGCCGCACGCGAGGCGCGTCGTCGGCTGCGGCCCGCCCCCGCCCCGGCGCAGCATCAGCCGCAACCGCGCGAGCAGCTCCGCGAAGGCGAAGGGCTTCGTCAGATAATCGTCGGAGCCGGCGGTGAGCCCGGCGACGCGATCGTCCACCGCCGCCATCGCCGACAGCATCAGCACGGGCGTGTGAATGCCGCCGGCCCTCAGCGCGCCGAGTACCGCCATGCCATCCATGCCGGGCAGCATGCGATCGAGCACGATCGCGTCGTAGCCGCCGTCTGTCGCGTGGAACAGCCCATCGCGGCCGGTGGCGGCGTGATCCACCGTCATCCCCTCCTCCGCCAGCCCCTTGACGATATAGGCTGCGGTACGGGGATCGTCCTCAACCAGCAGGATCTTGTGGGTCATGCGTCTCTATACCCGGCTCGGCTCGATCGACTGCGACGGTCCATACCGTATCGCCGCGGCGGACATGAAGGCGTAATGGCTTTGTACCCGCCTGCAACCGCATCGCGCGGCCGAGCGCGGCGACGTCCCGCACCGGGTGTCCGTCGACCGCCGCGATGCGATCGCCGACCCGAAGTCCCGAGCGCTCCGCCTCGCCATCGGAACGGAGACTGGTCACGACGGGCATGCCGATGTTGCCCACGTCGTCCGCCAGCGTCACTCCGGGTATGCTGGCGAGCGGACGACTGGCTATGTCTGAGAAGGCGCCATGCTCGCCGAGCACCGCTACGGACGCCGCCACTCCGATCGCCACCGCGATCCCGAGCAGCGCAGAGCGCGGCGCGGCGCGGCGCGGCGACCAAGGACGAACCATGGCGCTATGATCGTCCTGCTCGGCCTGCCGCGCGGTGAGGGCAAGATGACGCTTTCGTCACACGCTTCGGTCAGCAGCTTGACGGCAGGCGTCGTCGACGGGAGCGGGTCACGCGCGAAGCATTTAAGATGTAGATGATGCCGCGGCCAGTACCGGGTGTCGGCGAACTCCCGAACGGGCGGCGCTCACCCTTCGCAGACTGGCCATGCGACCGCCGGAACACCCGAAAAGGCAGGCGATCACGCCGCAGCTCTCATGGTGCTCCGCACGGACGCCGCTCGCGACGGTGAGGGTTGTAAGAAGTTGGCTTGCAAGCCCCCCGGTCCCATCCTCAATCGCCCGTAAGGATGCGATCGACGAGCTGCTTGACGCTCGGCACGAAGCCGTTCGAATAGAAGGGATCCTGCTTGAAGCGATAGGCGGCATGGCCGGCGAACATTAGGTTCTGCTCGGTATCGCCGCCGTGCGCGATGTCCTGCAACGTCTTCTGGATGCAGAAGCTGCGCGGATCGGCGAGCCGGCCGCTCGAATTGGTCTCGTTGTCCGCCCAGGACGAGAAGCCGCACTGGCTGAGACAGCCCATGCAGTCCGCCTGATCCTTGCGGATCGTCTTCATCTCGTCCGGCGTCACGAACACCAGCGTGTTGTCGGGCGTCTTGAGCGCGGCGGTGTAGCCGAGCCCGTACCACTCGCGCGCACGCTGGAGATCGCCCAGCGTCACCCAGAAGCTCTTGCCCTTGACGCCGACGTCGAGCTGGAACTGGTGGTCGCCCGCCGCCTGCGTCGAGAAGGGCACCTGCCGCTCGGACCGGCGCTCCAGGTTCCGGAGGAACGGGTTGCGCACCGCCGACGAGTAGAAGCCGGTGGGCGAGAAGCGGTGGAGGAGCACGTCGCCCTCCTCCAGGTTCATCAGCCGCTGCTTCCATTCCTCGGGGATCGGGCTCTCGCGGGTCAGCAGCGGACGCGTGCCGAACTGGAAAGCGATTTTCCCCAGCTCGGGATTATCGATCCAATCCTCCCACTCGCGCAGGAACCAGACATTGCCAGCCATGACGATCGGCGTCTCGTCGGGGATGCCGCCCTCGCGCATCGTCTCGCGCAACGCCTTCACGCGGGGATAGGGATCCTCGGGCGCCAGCGGATCTTCGGCGTTGGAGAGGCCGTTGTGGCCGCCGGCCTTCCACGGATCCTCGTAGACAACAGCGGCGAGCCAGTCCGCCGCCTTGGAGTAGGCCCGCTTCCACAACGCGCGGAAGGCACGGCCGGAGCTGACGATCGGCAGGTAGCTGACATTGTAGTGCGCGGCGATCTCCGAGAGCTTGTACGGCATCCCGGCGCCGCAGGTGACGCCGGCGACGAGCCCGCGCGTGCGCTCCAGCACCCCATTCAGCACGCGCTGCGCGCCGCCCATTTCCCATAGCACGTTGATGTTGATGGCGCCCCTGCCGCCGGCCATTTCCCACGCGCGACGCACCTGCTCGACCGCGCCGTCAATGGCATATTGGATCAACTCCTCGTGCCGCTCGCGGCGGGTGAGCGCGCGATATACCTGCGGGATGATCCTGCCCTCGGGATCGTAGCTGTCGGCGTTGACGGCGGAGACCGTGCCGATGCCGCCAGCGGCCGCCCACGCGCCGGAGCTTACATGGTTGGTCGCCGACACGCCCTTGCCGCCTTCCACCAGCGGCCACACCTCGCGGCTGCCGTAGAGGATCGGCTGCAAACCCTTGAACACGCGCTTCTCCCACCGGCAACCCGGGCCCGTTATGCCCAAGCCTACCAGAAAGCGCTTCGCAATGCGCTAGTCGATTGCGAGCGCGCCGGGCCGGCCCATGGCGCCTTCGTACAAGGCGGCATAGGCTGCGATCATCGCGCGCTCGTCGTAGCGCGCCCGCGCCACCTCCCGGTTGGCGGTACCGACGCGGTAACGCAGGTCGCGGCTGGCGACCAGCCGTGCCAGCGCAGCCGCGAACGCCGCCTCGTCGTCGGCGGGGACGACGAAGCGCCGGTTCTCGAGCGAGACCATCGCGCAGATGTCGCCGACGTCAGTAGTGACGATGGGCAACCCCGCCGCCATCGCCTCGATGAGCGAGACGGGCGCCTGCTCGCTGTCGGACGAGAGCGCGAAGATGTCGAAATGACCGACGTAGCGCGACGCATCGGCGACGAAGCCAGGCATGACGAGGCGATCCGCGACGCCGAGCGCGGTCGCCTCGGCGGCGATCGCCTCGCGCTCCGGCCCCTCCCCGACGATCACCAGCCGCGCCGCCATGCCGAGCGCCGCGAACGCGCGGACGAGACGCGGTAGGTTCTTGACGGGGCGCAGCCCGGCGATCGTGCCGATGACCACCTCGCCCGGCACCCGCTGGAAGCCGGGTATGACGCCCGCGACGGGTGCGGCGGCGTAGCGATCAACGGCGACGCCGTTGGCGATGAAGCGGATCGCACGATCGTCCTGCCCCCACTCCTCGCGCGCGATCACGGCAAGCGTCTCGGACGGGACGACGAGTGCGCGCGCTGTGCCGATCGCGGCCTTGCGGAACAGCGTGCGCTTGCGCTTGCGGCGGTGCATCTCGTCGGCGTTGAAGCCGTCCTCGTGATGGATGAGCGGCGGCAACCGCATCGCGCGGGCCAGTAGGCGGTGTGCCATCACACCGTCCATCGCGCCCCAATTGTAGCTGAGCACGAGATCGAAGCCCGTCATGAAACGCGCGAGCGAGAGATAGCGTCGCGGGGCTGGCAGGCCGTGGAGCGCGGGAGCTTCAGGGAAATCCGCCGTCACCTCCGGTGCGATCAGCGCGCGCGCGCCGAGCGCCCCCGGCACCGCGCTTAGCACCGTATGGCGGGCGGCGCCGTCGAACGAGTTCATCAGACGAACAGCGCGCACTTCCTTGCCGCCGGCGGCGAAGGTGGAGTGAAGGTGAAGAATACGGACCGCCATTCACCGACTTATGCCTCGTGGATGGTTAACCGGAGGTGGCTGCCGCAGCGTCCGCTCGTGCGAGGAGGCGGTCGATCGCGGCGGCTGCCACGGGCTCGGCCAGCGTGGGCGCGTGGCCCGTCGCGGGCACGGTAGCGACGTCCAGATCGCGCAGCCGCTCGGCCATCGTCGTCGCCGTCCTGCGCGAGAGGATGTCGCTCGTCTCGCCGCGTATCAGCAGCACGGGCCGACCGACAAGCGACTCGAAGACCGGCCAAAGGTCGGGCGGCGGCGCTATATCGGGCGCGCGCATCGGCTCGGCAATCCGCATGTCGTAGTCGAACACGATGCGCCCCGTCGGCGTGAGGCGGCACAACCGCTTGGCGGTGCCGAGCCAATCCTCCAGCCCGTACCCCGGATGGATGTCGCGCTGCATATCGGCAAGGTCCCGCGCGGCGTGGATCCAAGTAGGCCAGCTCGCCCCCTTTCCCACATAGCCTCGGATGCGGGCGAGACCCGCCGCCTCCACCACCGGGCCGATATCGTTGAGCACCACGCCCGCCACGCGTGCCGGATCGGCGCTGGTGAGCAGCACGGCGAGGATGCCGCCGAGCGAGGTGCCGACGATCACGAAGCGCGGTAGCGCCAGCTCGATCAGCAGCACCTCCAGGTCGACGACATAATGCGGCAGTGCGTAGGTGGCGGGATCGGGCGCGTAGCCGCTCTCGCCGCGCCCGCGCAGCTCGGCGGCGATGACGCGCCGGCCGGGTGAAAGGCGGCACGCGACAGGCTCGAAATCGCGTGCGTTCCGGCTAAGCCCCGGAAGGCAGAGCAGCGGCACGAGGCTAGGATCGCCGGGATAGTCGCGATAGTGGAGGCGCAGCCCGTCGGGCGATTGCCACCAGCCGTCGATGAAACGCGCCGATCCCGCCATGCTTGCCCTCCCGATCGGCCGCGTCCATATCGCGGCATGTCGCCAGCGCCGCAACCCGCTCCGTTCCGCCCCGAGGCTGCGATCCTAACCCTCGGCGACGGCTTCTACGATCGCGTTGCGCCGGCGGATTTCCTGGAGACTCGGCTGCGTTTCCGCAACGACCGTGCGGCGGCCGAAATCGGGCTCGAGAACCTTGCAGACGCGGAGTGGATCGAGCGGTTCGGTCGCTTCCACGCCTTCGAGGGGTCGCTGCCGCAGCCGCTGGCGCTGCGCTACCATGGCCACCAGTTCCGCGCGTATAACCCCGATATCGGCGATGGGCGCGGCTTCCTCTACGCGCAGGTGCGCGCCAACGACGGGCGGCTGCTCGATCTGGGCACCAAGGGCTCGGGCCAGACGCCGTGGAGCCGCTTTGGCGACGGCCGCCTCACATTGAAAGGCGGCGTGCGCGAGGTGCTCGCGACCGAGATGCTGGAGGCGCTGGGCGTCGAGACCTCTCGAACCCTCTCGCTCGTCGAGACGGGCGAGGCGCTTCACCGCGGCGACGAGCCCTCCCCCACCCGCTCGGCGGTGCTCACGCGGCTGTCCTGGGGCCACATCCGCATCGGCAGCTTCCAGCGGCTCGCCTACCTCGAAGATGCGGCCGGCCTGGAAGCGCTGACGCGCTACTGCCTGTTCAACCTCTACGGCGAGGAGCCGGGCGAAGATCCCGTGCTGGCGCTGTTCCGCCGCGTCGTCGAGCGAACCGCGGAGCTGGCGGCCTCCTACATGGCGGCGGGCTTCGTCCACGGCGTGCTCAACAGCGACAATATCGCGATTACCGCCGAGAGCTTCGACTACGGCCCGTGGCGGTTCACGCCCGATTGGGAGCCGGGCTTCACGGCCGCCTATTTCGACCATCAGGGCCTGTACGCCTTCGGTCGACAGGCGCAGGCGATCCACTGGGACGTGGCGCAGCTCGCGATCGCGCTCTCGCAGATCGCATCGATCGACGATCTGGCGGGCGTTCTGGACGGCTTCCCCGCAGCTTACGAGGCGGCGCTCACCGCCGCCATGCTGCGCAGGTTGGGCGTGCGCCCGCGCGGCGAGGCGGAGGACCTGGCGCTCGTCGGGCATCTCGAGCGCGCGCTGGCGCGCCGGACGGTCACGATCGACCGCGCCTTCTTCGATTGGCGAGGGGGCAAGAGGCGCGGCCCCTCGCCCGCCGACAATGCCTACTCTCATCCGGTGTTCGCACCGTTCCTGGAGGCGATCGCCGGCTACGACGCCGCCGCATCGCTCGATCACCCCTATTGGTTCGATCCCAAACCCTGCTCGATGCACATCGAGGAGGTCGAGGCGATCTGGACGCCGATCGCCGACGCCGATGACTGGACTGCTTTAGAGGCGAAGATCGCCGCCGTCCGGCGGATGGCCGACGCGCTTGCCGGGCGACCCCCGCGGGCCTAGCTCTCGGCCATGACGAACGCGCCCGCCCCGCCCCGCATGCTGGTCTCGACCGAACCCGCGACGGGCGCCATCATCTGGGAAGGTGCGATTGGCGACGTCGATTGCGAGGCCGAGACTGCACGCGCATCGTGGGCGGAGTGGGCCGCGCGGCCGATCGCCGATCGCGCCGAGACGCTGCGCCGCTTCGCCGACATCGTCCGTTCGCGAGCGGACGCTTTCGCCGACCTGATCGCGCGCGAGACGGGCAAGCCGCTGTGGGAGGCGGCGACCGAGGTCGAGGCGGTCGCGAACAAGGTCGAGATCTCGATCGCGGCGCACGCGGAACGCACGGGCAGCCGCGAGCTGGGCGACGCGAGCAACCGCACGGCGGTGCGCCACAAGCCGCACGGGGTGCTGGCGGTGCTCGGCCCGTTCAACTTTCCGGCGCACCTGCCCAATGGCCACATCGTGCCCGCGCTGCTCGCCGGCAATGCGGTGGTATTCAAGCCCAGCGAGAAGACCCCGGCGGTGGGCGCCATGCTGATCGACTGCCTGCGCGAGGGCGGCGCTCCCGAAGGCTGCGCGCGGCTGCTGATCGGCGGGCCGGATGCGGGCCGCGCGCTCGCCGCCCATCCCGGCATCGACGGGCTGCTGTTCACCGGATCGGCGCGGGCGGGACTTGCACTCCATCGCCAGTTTGCCGAGGCGCCGCACAAGATCCTGGCGCTGGAACTCGGCGGCAACAATCCGATCGTGGTGTGGGATAGTTCGTCGGTGCAAGCCGCCGCCATGCTGTGCGTCCAATCCGCCTTCCTCAGCGCCGGCCAGCGTTGCACCGCCGCACGCCGCCTGATCGTGCGCGACGGCGCGCACCAGCCGCTGCTCGACGAGATCGCCGGGCTGATCGACCGTCTGGTCGTCGCCGAGCCGCACTCCAGTCCTGCGCCCTTCATGGGTCCGGTGATCGACAACGACGCCGCCGACGGCGTCGAGGCCGGCTTCGCGTCGCTGCAGGCGAAGGGCGGCCGCGCGATCCGCCCCCCCAGTCGTCTGGTCGAGGGCCGCCCGTTCCTAAGTCCCGGCCTCATCGACGTCACCGATGTCGTCGACCGCCCCGACGAGGAGATTTTCGGACCCGTCCTCCAGGTGATCCGCGTGCCCGATTTCGATGCCGCGCTCGCCGAGGCGTCGAACACGCGCTTCGGGCTCTCCGCCTCGCTGGTGAGCGAGGATCCGGTGTTGTTCGATCGCTTCTGGACGACGGTGCGCGCCGGGATCGTCAACTGGAACAAGCCTACCAACGGCGCGCCCTCTTCCGCGCCGTTCGGCGGCGTCGGGCTCTCGGGCAATCACCGACCCGCCGCCTACTACGCCGCCGACTATTGCGCGTACCCGGTGGTATCGGGCGAGGCCGAGCGGGCGAGCGCCACCATCCCAGTCGGCCTGCGCGAGGGCTGAGCGCCGACGCGAAGCCGCGCTTCTAGGCCATCAAGATTGGATCGGTTGCGGGATCGGCAGGGCGGTACCAGATGGGTGCCATGGCGACGCTTCTCGATCCCCACGCGCGCGGCCGCGTCATCCTGGTCGGTGCCGGACCGGGCGATCCCGGTCTGCTCACGCTTCGCGCGGTCGACGCGTTGCGCTCGGCCGATGTGGTCGTTCACGACGGACTGATCGATCCGGCCGTGCTCGATCACGCGCCGGCGCACGCGCAACGCATCTCCGTCGCCAAACGCCGCGCGCGTCACACGCTGCCGCAGGAGGCGATCAACGCGCTGATCGTGGCGCACGTCCGTGCCGGCGCGATCGTTGTGCGGCTGAAGGGCGGCGATCCGTTCGTCTTCGGCCGTGGCGGCGAGGAGGTGGAGGCGGTGCGCGCCGCCGGGCTTCCCGTGGAAGTGGTGCCTGGGGTGTCGGCGGCGCTCGGCTGTGCGGCGGAGGCGATGCTCCCCCTCACCCATCGCGAACTGTCGAGCGCGGTCAGCTTCGTCGCGGGCCAGTGCAAGGGCCTGTCGGAGCAGGACTGGTCGGGCCTCGCCGGCGCGGGCCGCACGCTCGTCATCTACATGGGCGTGGCCAACGCGTCCGCCATTGCCGACAAGCTGATGGCCGATGGCGTCGATCCGGCGATCCCGGTGGCGGTGCTGGAGCGCGGCACCTTGCCTGGTCACCGCGCGCTTCGCACGCTGCTCGCCGACGTGGGCGATCTCGTCCGGCGCGAGGGTGTCGAGAGCCCCGCGATCATCGTCGTGGGCGAGGTGGTGACACTGTCCGACGCCGAGGATCGGCTCGGCGTCTACGCCCGACGGGCGGAGGCGCTGGCCCCATGATGCTTGCGACGGGCAACGATCTCGCCGCGGGCGACGTCGTGTGGTGGGACGGCGGCGGGTGGTCGCGCCACGTCGCCGACGCCGTCGACGTCGGCAGCGGCGGGGAAGCGCTGATCGCGCGCGAGGAGGCGGCGCGGCGCGTCAACGTGCCCTACCTCGTCGAGGCCGAACCCTCGTCGCGAGGGCCGCGCCCGCTCCACATCAAGGATCGTATCCGCGCGGCGGGTCCCAGCGTGCATCCCGCCTACGCCATTCACCCCGAGATCCCGATCCTGGCCGGGTCGACGCGCCAGGCTCAGAACGCGGACGCCGCGCCCGCCGAAGCCAAGGCCTCCTGACATGTATCGTTACGACCAGTTCGATCAGGCGATGGTCGCCGCCCGCGTCGACGAATTCCGCGACCAGGTTGCGCGGCGGCTGTCGGGCGAGCTGACCGAGGACCAGTTCAAGCCGCTCAGGCTGATGAACGGCCTCTATCTCCAGCTCCACGCCTATATGCTGCGCGTGGCGGTGCCCTACGGCACTCTGAACGGCCGCCAGATGCGGATGCTGGCGCATGTCGCGCGCACCTACGACAAGGGATACGGCCACTTCACCACGCGCCAGAACATTCAGTATAACTGGATTCGGCTGGAGGACGCGCCGCGCATTCTCGAAGAGCTCGCCACCGTCGAGATGCACGCCATCCAGACGTCAGGCAACTGCATCCGCAACATCTCGTCCGACCAGTTCGCGGGTGCGGCCGCCGACGAGGTGGGCGATCCGCGTCCGTGGGCCGAGTTGCTCCGCCAATGGTCGAGTTTCCATCCTGAGTTCAGCTATCTGCCGCGCAAGTTCAAGATTGCGGTGATCGCGGCGGACGAGGATCGCGCGGCGATGCGGCTGCATGACATCGGGCTCAAGATGGTGCGCGACGACGCGGGCGCGCTCGGCTTCGAGGTCTATGTCGGCGGCGGCATGGGGCGGACGCCGATGGTGGCGCCGCTGATCGGCGCCTTCGTGCCCGCCGAGCGGCTGGTGAGCTATGTCGAGGCGTGCCTGCGCGTCTACAATCGCCACGGTCGGCGCGACAATATCTACAAGGCTCGCATCAAGATCCTGATCCACGAGATCGGCGCGGACGAGTATCGCCGCCAAGTCGAGGCGGAGTGGGCTGAGATCGCGAGCCTCGGCATCGATCCGCCGGCCGCCGAGTTCGAGCGTATCGCCGCCTGCTTCGCGCCGCCCGCATTCGAGCCTGGCTTGGGCGACGATCTCGATCTCTCCGATCCGGATTTTCGGCTGTGGGTCGACCAGAATGTCCGTGGCCACAAGCAGTCCGGCTACGCCATTGCGACCATCAGCCTGAAGCCCGCCGGCGGAATTCCGGGCGACGTCACCGCCGAGCAGATCGACCTCCTCGCCGATCTCGCGGAGCGCTACGGCTTCGACGAGCTGCGGGTGACGCACGCGCAGAACATCGTGCTGCCGCACCTTCGTAAGGCCGATCTCCACGCGGTGTGGCAGGCGCTCGACGCCGCCGGGCTGGCATCGGCCAACCTCGATCTCGTCACCGACATCATCGCCTGCCCCGGCCTCGATTATTGCAGTCTCGCCAACGCGCGCTCGATCCCGCTCGCGCAGAAGCTCTCGGAGCGCTTCGCCGATCCGGCGCGGCAGCGCGACCTCGGCGAGCTCAAGCTCAAGATTTCGGGGTGCATCAATGCCTGCGGTCACCATCATGCCGGTCACATCGGCATCCTCGGCGTAGATCGGAAAGGCACCGAGAACTACCAGCTCCTGCTGGGCGGTTCGGGGGCGGAGGATGCGAGCCTCGGGCGCATCACCGGGCCCGGCTTCAGCGAGGACGGAGTCGTCGATGCGATCGAGCGCGTGACCGACCTCTATGTCGAGCGGCGTGAGCCCGGTGAGCGTTTCCTCGACACCTACAGGCGGCTCGGCATGGAGCCGTTCAAGGCGGTGATCTATGGTTGACGCCCCCGGCGGCTGGCGCTTCCGCGACGATGCGCCGCACGAGGAGCCGGCGGTGACGCTCGACGCCTTCCTCGAGCAGCCCGACGCTACCGCCGTACGGCTGGAGCCGGACGAGGACGCGCGCGCGCTGCTGCCGCATCTCGGCCGGTTGTCGCTGATCGAGGTCGCCTTCCCGGCCTATCGTGATGGCCGTGGCTACTCGTCGGCGCGCATCCTGCGCGAAGCGGGGTATGCGGGCGAACTGCGCGCGGCGGGCGACGTGCTCGTCGATCAGGTGCCGCACATGCGGCGCTGCGGCTTCGATGCGCTGGCCCCCGCCGCGCCGCTCGATCCCGTCGCCGTTGAGCGTGCGCTCGGCCGTTATCCTTTCGCCTACCAGGGCGCGGAGGATCGCCGCCCCGTCATCTGGGCGCTGCGCGGTGGCTGATCCGGCGCGTGCGATCGACGTCATCGATACCGCCCCGCCCTTCACCCAAGCGGATGCGGATCGGCTGAACGCGCGCTACGCCGAGGTGCCGACGCAGGCGATGCTCACGGAGCTGCTCGCGGGCGAGCTTCGCGGGCGCGTGGCGGCGGTGTCGTCGTTCGGCTCCGAGTCCGCGGTTCTGCTTCACATGGTGTCTCAGGTCGATCGCGACGTACCGGTGATTTTCACTAACACGCAGAAGATGTTCGGCGAGACTCTCGCATATCGGGATGAGCTTTCCGAGACGCTAGGCTTCACCGATCTGCGCGTGTTCCGCCCCGATCCCCGCGTGCTCGCCGCCAAGGATGGCACGGGGCTCCGCTGGTCCTACGACCCGGACGGCTGCTGCGAGATCCGCAAGGTGGAGCCGCTCCGGCGCGCGCTGGCGCCGTTCGACGCCTGGATTTCGGGGCGCAAGGGCTTCCAGTCGAGCACGCGCGCGGCCGTGCCGCTGTTCGAGATCGACGAGGGCCGGCTGAAGATCAACCCGCTCTCGCGGTGGGACAAGGCGGCGCTGGACGGCTATTTCGCCGCGCACGAGCTGCCGCGCCACCCGCTGGAGGCGCTGGGCTACCTGTCGATCGGCTGCGCGCCCTGCACCTCCAAGGTGAAGCCCGGCGAGGATCCCCGCGCCGGCCGCTGGCGCGGCTGGGACAAGGTGGAGTGCGGCATCCACGTGCCATCCGACGGGGCGGACCAGCCGAGCTTCTAGCCGATCAGGCGAGCGCCTCGACGGTCAGGATCGGGCGGGCCGTGCCCAGCGTGTGGGCGTCTGCGGCCTCGGCGAGCACCTGCTCCAGCCCGACGCGCGCGATCTCGTCGCGCTCGATCCCGGCGGCCACGAAGACGAAGCGCAGCCCCTCGCGCGCGGCGCCCGCCATGTCGGTGGCGATGCCGTCGCCGATCGCGATCGCCTCGCCACGCTCTACCAGTCGGCCGAGCCGCAGCGATGCCAGGTCGAGCGCGCGCGCGTAGATCGGCGCGAACGGCTTGCCGGTGAACACCACCTCACCTCCCATCGCCGCGTAGCGATCGCCGATTGCGCCGGCGCAGACTTCGCGCGCGCCGTCGTGCAGCACCACGCGATCGGGGTTGAAGCAGGCGAGCAGCGCGCCGCGCGCTCGCATTCTCGCCAGCTCCTCATGATAATCGGCCGGATCGCGCCTTCGCTCGTCTAGGCCGGTGCACACCACGATCGGCTCGTCGCCTGCGTCGCCCGGCACGAACCCGGCCTCGGCGAGCGCGGCGCGGTCGCGCGCTGTGCCGATCAGCGCGCAGGCGCCGCCTCGTTCGCGCACGAAGGCGAGGCCGGCGTCGCCCGACGTTACGAGCGCGTCATAGTGATCCTTGGTCAGCCCCAGCCCGTCGAGTTGGCGCGCGATCGCGACAGACGGACGCGGCGCGTTGGTGAGCAGCACGACGATCCGCCCCTCCGCGCGCCAGCGATCGAGCGCGTCTAGCGCGGGAGGGAAGGCGGCGACGCCGTCGTGGAGCACTCCCCACACGTCGCAGAGGATCACGCGAGCGTCGTCGGGCAGTGCGATCATCGTGCTTCCTGGATGCAGAAAGACCGCCGGGACGGATCTCGTCCCGGCGGTCTCGCATGGTCAGCGGCCGGAGGTCCGGCCCGGGAGACCAGGGCCCGCTAATCCCGGAGGATCAGCGGCGCGCCTCCCGAACGGGCAGAACCGACCTCTGTGCTGAACCATGAGACATCGGATCACCTCCTTTCGCGTTGTGGAACGGTCCGGTGAAGATGGCACGCCTCGCGGCGGACGCAAGCCCCGATATTAGGATCAGGATCGGCAATCCTCGATCACGCGCGCGACCTCGGGCCAAGCCGGCAGCACCAGCCGCTCGGCGCCGGCGACATCGACCAGGAAGCGGCCCCGGCTGAAGGCGATCTGATCGAGGTGAGGATCAGAGGCGGCCGCCCGCGCGACGATTGCTGGGGGCTCGCCGGCGCCGTCGGAAGCGGCAAGCGGAAAGGCGCCGAACGAGGTGGTGAACAGCATCGTGGCCGCGCCACCCGTCGATCCGGCCCGCGATAGGTTGATCGTCCGGTGGCTCGCATCGCAGGAGAGGGCGAAGATCGCCGGTGCGCCCAGCAACCCGAACTGCGCGAGGCTGCGGCCTGCCCCGCCGCGCCAGCTCCAGGCGCCGGGCGTCAGCGGCACGTCGCGCCAATCCTGCTGCGGTGGTGCTGCGGGAAGCGCGGCGGCGGCGGGCGGGGGCGGCGGCGGTGTCGGCCTCGGCTTCGGTCCGGCGCAGTCGGCGAGCGCCAGCACGAGCGCAATGGGGAGGAGGCGACGCATGACTGGGCTCATGCCTGCACGAAGGCGCGCACGCAAACGCTAGCCGTGCCCCCTCGCCCGCTTCTCGGCGCGCGCCTGCTTCGCCTTGCCGTAACGCGTCTGCCGCGTGCCGGGCTTGCCCAGCGTCGAGTTGCCGCGCACCGGCGCGCGCGACGGCTCGCTGGGCAGGCCGAGTTCGTCGGCCTCCAGCTTGCGGATCTCGTCGCGCAGCCGGCCCGCCTCCTCGAACTCCAGGTCGGACGCGGCCTTGCGCATCCGCTTCTCCAGATCCTCGATATAGGCGCGCAGATTGTGGCCGACCATGTGCGGCGCGTCCTCGATACCGGTCTCCACCGTCACCTGATCGCGCGACGCGAGGTGCGCGACGATGTCCGTCACGTTGCGCTTTACGCTCGCCGGCGTGATGTCGTGCTCCTCGTTATAGGCCATCTGCTTCACACGCCTGCGCTCGGTCTCGGCCATGGCGCGCTCCATCGATCCGGTGATCGAATCGGCGTAGAGGATCACGCGGCCGTCCGCGTTGCGCGCGGCGCGGCCGATCGTCTGCACGAGCGAGGTCTCTGAGCGGAGGAAGCCCTCCTTGTCGGCGTCGAGGATGGCGACGAGCCCGCATTCGGGGATGTCGAGCCCCTCGCGCAGCAGGTTGATGCCGACGAGGATGTCGTACACGCCGAGCCTAAGGTCCCGGATCAGCTCGATCCTCTCCAGCGTCTCGACGTCGGAGTGCATGTAGCGGACCTTGAGGCCCGCCTCATGGAGATACTCGGTGAGGTCCTCGGCCATGCGCTTGGTGAGCGTCGTCACCAGCACGCGGTAGCCGGCCTTCACCACCTTGCGGCACTCGTCCACCAGATCGTCGACCTGATGCTCGACGGGGCGCACCTCGACGGGGGGATCGATGAGGCCGGTGGGGCGGATCACCTGCTCGGCGAACACGCCGCCGGCCTGCTCCATCTCCCACGGCCCCGGCGTCGCGGAGACGGAGATGGTCTGCGGGCGCATCGCGTCCCATTCGTTGAAGCGCAGCGGGCGGTTATCGATGCACGACGGCAGGCGGAAGCCGTACTCGGCAAGCGTGATCTTGCGGCGATGGTCGCCGCGCGCCATGCCGCCGACTTGCGGCACCGTCTGGTGGCTCTCGTCGACGAACAGGAGCGCGTTCTCGGGCAGATACTCGAACAAGGTCGGCGGCGGCTCGCCGGGAAGGCGGCCGGTGAGGAAGCGTGAATAATTCTCGATTCCGGCGCAGGAGCCGGTGGCGGCGATCATCTCCAGGTCGAAGTTGGTGCGCTGCTCCAGCCGCTGCGCCTCCAGCAGCTTGCCCTCGCCGACCAGCTCCTTCAGCCGCTCGGCGAGCTCATGGCGGATAGCCTCGGTAGCCTGCTTCAGCGTCGGCCCGGGCGTGACGTAGTGCGAGTTGGCGTAGACCTTGACGTAATCCAGCTTGGCGATCGTCTTGCCGGTCAGCGGATCGAACTCGGTGATGCTCTCCACCTCGTCGCCGAAGAAGGCGACGCGCCACGCGGTATCCTCGTAGTGCGAGGGGAACAGCTCCAGATTGTCGCCGCGCACGCGAAAGTTGCCGCGCGCGAACGCCTGATCGTTGCGCTTGTATTGAAGCGCCACGAGCTTGCGGACGATCTCGCGCTGATCGACGGTCTCTCCCTTCTTGAGGGTGAAGGTCATCGCCGAGTAGGTCTCGACCGAGCCGATGCCGTAGAGGCAGGAGACCGATGCGACGATCAGCACGTCGTCGCGTTCCAGCAACGATCGTGTCGCCGAGTGGCGCATCCGGTCGATCGCTTCGTTCACCGAGCTTTCCTTCTCGATGTAGGTGTCGGAGCGGGGCACATAGGCCTCGGGCTGGTAGTAGTCGTAGTAGCTGACGAAGAACTCCACCGCATTGTCGGGGAAGAACTGCTTGAACTCGCCGTAGAGCTGGGCGGCGAGGATCTTGTTGGGTGCAAGGATCAGCGCGGGTCGCTGCACCGCCTCGACCACCTTGGCCATCGTGAAGGTCTTGCCCGATCCGGTGACGCCGAGCAGCACCTGGTTGCGCTCGCCTTCCCTCACCTGCCCGACGAGATCGCCGATCGCGGTGGGCTGATCGCCCGACGGCTCGTAATCGGAGACGAGACGGAACGGTTTGCCACCCTCGGACTTCTCGGGCCTGCTCGGCCGATGCGGCACGAAGTGCTCGGGCTCGGGCTCGGCGAGGTCGGTGCGGATCTGGATGGCCATGCGGACGATATGGGCGCTGGCGGCGGGGACCGCCAGCGCCCCCGCGACCGATCAGAAGCGGCAGGCCGCCGTCACTGTCACGTCGTGGCCCGAGCGGTGGCGGCGTTCCGGCGGTCACGAAGATTGCAGCGACGAGACGACGGGCTATGGTTGGACGGCGCGAGCGGTCGGGTTAGAAGCGCGCATGATCTCCCGTCCGCTCCTCGCCGTCCCGCTGCTGCTCGCGGCGGCGCCTTCGCCACCGCTCGCGCCGGGACAGTGGGAGCACAGCGTCGTCTTCGCGCTCGACGAGGTGAACGGATCGTCTGAGATCGCCGATCGGATGCAGGCGCTGCTACCGACGCCAAAGCCCGTGCGGGACTGCTACTCGGCCGACGAGCTGCGCGATCCCTCGCGTTTCCTGCTCGACGGGACGGACCGGCGCTGCCGCTTCTCACGGATAGACGTGACAGCGGGCAGGCTGTCGGCGGCGGGCGACTGCACCGATGCCGGCCGCACGATGCACGTCGAAGGAACGGGAAGCTACACGGCCACCGGCTACGACTTCACTTTCGCCGGCACCGGCGAAGCGAACGGGCTGAAGATGCGTTTTCGAGGTCGAGACAGCGGCCGTCACGTCGGCACCTGCCCGGCGGCCTGAGCGGCCGCGCCGCGCGAGCGACGGCGCATCAGAAGCGCGTACTCGACGCCCGCGTCTGTGCGCCAGCCATCGCGATCGGCGCGCGCGTCGCCATCGCCGCCGAACGTGTCACGCACCTGACCGTTGACATTGCTACTGTTGGCCTGACCCAGCATCTTGGGCGTCACCTTGGCGCACGCCCCCGAACTCGCATCCCGTCTTGATGTAACCTACCGAGTGGATGAACGGAGCGGCGGCACCTCCCACGCCTCGCCGGGCGACGGCGTTCGGAAGCGGCCGGCGGGCACGCCATCTTCGGCGAGCGCGGCGGCGAGCGCGCGAGGCGGATCGTCGATGCCTTCCGACGAGAGCTGGAACGTGCCCCAGTGCACGCCGAGCGCGTAGCTGGCGTCAAGATCGCGGAAGATGCGGGCGGCATCGTTCGGCTCGATATGGCTCGATGCCATCATCTCGCGCGGCAAGTAGGCGCCGATCGGAATCAGCGCGAACCGGTAGGGGCCGTCGCGAGCCGCGTTCCGCACCCAGCTTCCGTCGCCGAGGCCGGTGTCGCCGGCGAAGAACAGGTTGCCGCCGGGCAGCCTGAGCGTGAAGCCGGTCCACAGCGATCGGTTGCGATCGGGTCCGGTGCGGTTGGACCAATGATGCACGCGCTCCAGCACCAGCCCGACGCCGGGCGCGATCGCCACCCGCTGTCCCCAATCGCGCGCGATCGACGGCACGCCGGCGCCGCGCAGGATCGTGTCGACGCCGAGCGGCACGACGACGCGTGGCCTATCGCGCGACCACAGCCGCCGCATCGTCGCGAGATCGAGATGATCATAGTGCGCGTGGCTGACGAGCACGAGGTCGATCGGCGGCAGCGCATCGAACGCGACGCCGGGCGCGCGCACCCGCTTCGGCCCGGCGAAGGAGACCGGCGACGCGCGCTCCGACCAGATCGGGTCCGTCAGGATGTTGAGACCCTGAGTCTGCACGAGCACGGTCGAGTGCCCGATCCACGTCACCCGCATCGCGTCGCCCGCGACGCGACGCGGAGGCGTGGAGGGATGCACCGGCACGCTCTTCGGCCATGGTTCGCGCTCCATCCCGGCGGCGAACTTCGCCAGGCGCAGGAAGGAGAAGCGACGCGGGCGGACGGCGCCCGCTCGGCGATCGTCGGGATTGTAGAAGCGGGTGCCGTCGAAATGGTCGCTGACCGGGCCCTGATAGTAGCTGCAATCGAGCAGGCGTGGCAGCACCGCGACGACGAACGCCGTCAGCACGATCAGCACGGCCAGCGCAGTCGCCACTCCTCTCAGCCAGCCGGGCATCGCGTCGCGCCTAGCCGCTGCCGTGCCGCACCGCAACGCGGGAGCCGACGGCCTTTTCGGACAAGTCAGCCCCAAGCCTGCATGTCATGGTATGAAGCTGGAACAAAGTTTTCCGCCGAACCCTTATATCCCCCCTCATCAGGCAGGGCCCAACTGCATGCGTTCGAACGGCGGGTCAGGATTTATAGTTCTGTGCCCAGTCGGTCCACCTGCGCGATCAGCAGGCGCTCTGGTTCGAACATAGCCGCTACTGCTGCCCGCGCCGGCTCGACGCGGTGTTCCCGAACGGCAACGAGGTGGGCCTAGCCGAGCGGATCGGCATGGTCGTCCGGCAGCGTTACGAGGCGCATTATCCCGCGCGCCGTGACCACCGCCCCGTGCGCTTGGCGAACGCCGCCGCCATCGAGAAGCTAGAGCGGTTTTCGATCAGTCTGCATCGTAGCCGCAGGCGGCGAAGTAGTTGGTGCGTTCCTGTTGCGAGTAGAGGTCGAGGATGCGGCCGATGGCGTTCCAGAGGCCATGGATGGTGCGCTCGGCTGCCTTTCGCAGGTGCGCCTTCAGCTTGGAGAAGGCCTGCTCGATGGGTTGAAGTCGGGGCTGTAGGGCGGGAGGAAGAGCAGCCTGGCGCCGACGCTCTCGATGGCGTCGCGCACGGCCGGCGCCTTGTGGCTCGACAGGTTATCCATGATGACCACGTCGCCGGGTCCGAGTTCAGGCACGAGGACACGGGTGACGTAGGTGAGGAAAGCGTCGGCGTTCATGGGTGCGTCGAGTACCCAGGGCGCAACCATGCCCGTGCGGCGCAGGCCGGCGACGAAGGTGGTTGTCTTCCAGTGACCGAACGGGATGTCGGCGCGCAGGCGCTCGCCCCGCTGGCAGCGGCCATGGCGCCGCGCCATGTTGGTGCTGGCCCAGGTCTCGTCGATGAACACCAGCCGCTCGGGGTCCAGGTCGAGTTGGCCGTCGAACCATTTCCCGCGCTGCTTCAGGATGTCGGGACGGTCCTGCTCGCTCGCGTGGCCGGTCTTTTTTTGCGCGTGATCCCGTGCCGGGCGAAGAAGCGCCACAGCGTGGCGATGCTGACGCTCACGCCACGCGCCACCAGCATCTCGCGCAACTCCGCCAAGGTCGGATCGGGCTGCTGCTCGATTGCGTCCAGGATGAAGGACGCATGCTCCTCGATCTTCGCCGTTCGACGATCTCCGCCCTGCGGCTTGGCCGCCGGCACGCCATGACGCACCGCCAGCTGCCGCCACCGTATCGCGCTCGCCGCGCTGACGCCGAACCGCTCGGCCGCTCGCCGGCACGACATCCCACCTTCAACGGCAGCAACGACACGATCCCGAAGATCACGCGATAAGGCTCGACCCATCCATGCCAGCCTCCTCCGCCAGCATGGATCATGAATCAGAAAATCCTAGCCGTGTGAATCCCAGCCGATTCAGCCCGCTCGAAAATCGCTCTAGCCTTGAGAGCAACGGTCGCGGAGACCGAGGGATCAACGCCGTCTTTGCCGCCGCTGACGCACAACGAACTGCCCGCGTTCGCGCTCGTCGGCGATCCCGGCAAGGGAAAGACCACGATCACGCTGCGGACGCTCGCCAACAACCTCCAGGTGATGGAGCAGACGCTTCCCTACGCCACAATCAAGCAGGTCGTCTGGATCAAGGTGGAGTGCATGAGGGGACTAAAGGAACGCGCGTGGCGTGAGCCCGTCGCCGCTCCGAGGGCTGTCCGGCAGGCAGGCCTCAATCTCGGCGGTGTTGCCGAGCGAATCCGTCGCCGATCTCTGTTTCAGCCGTTGGAACTTGCTGCGCGCACACGTCCCCGGCTCAAGCATCGTCTCGTCCACGGACGCTCCGTCCGATGTGCGGATTGGGCGCGCAAGCGAACTCGCCCGGTCCGGCGATGCCGGCTTGGATTAAAGACGCTCTTTTCCTCTATCCCCGCTGTGACGCGGGGCTTCTCAGCGCAGAACTATGTTCGAGGCCGCGCGTCGGCCGGCGCTACCCGGTCCGGGTGGCGCTCAAGACTATGTTCAAGTTCCCAGAACTATGTTCGAGCGAGACACATGGTCGGCGGGAACGATCCGGGTTCATTCCACCGTCACCGACTTGGCGAGGTTGCGCGGCTGATCGACGTCGGTGCCCTTCGCGACGGCGACATGATAGGCGAGGAGCTGGACCGGGATGGCGTAGACGATCGGTGCGATCAGTGGGTGGACCTTGGGCATGGTGAGCGTGCCGACGCAGCCCTCCCCCGCCCGATCGACGCCGTCATAGTCCGAGATCAGCACCACCTG
Source organism: Sphingomonas sp. (assembly GCF_965200105.1). GTDB lineage: Bacteria > Pseudomonadota > Alphaproteobacteria > Sphingomonadales > Sphingomonadaceae > Solisphingomonas. The sequence continues at coordinate 68,461 of NZ_CBDATN010000002.1, read as the reverse complement.
CCCGCCGCGCGCCTGCACCTCATGCATGTTAGACACGGTCTTCTCGAACAGCGGGCCGGAAGGTGCGAGGACAATCACGGGCACCTGTTCGTCGATCAGTGCGATGGGGCCGTGCTTCATCTCGCCCGCCGCGTAACCTTCGGCGTGGATGTAGCTGATCTCCTTGAGCTTGAGCGCGCCTTCCATTGCTAGCGGATAGTCCGGCCCGCGCCCCAGGTAGAGCACGTCACGTGCGCCCGCGATCGTCGCCGCCAGCACCTCGATGGCCTCGTCATAGGCGAGAGCGCCGTTGATCGCGGCGGGTGCCTCCGAGAGGTGGCGGACGATGCGGCGCTCCTCCTCGCGGCTCATCCGCCCCTTGGCGCGCGCCAGGTTGGCGGCGAAGGCGGCGAGCACGGCGAGCTGGCAGGTGAACGCCTTGGTGGAGGCGACGCCGATCTCCGGGCCGGCGTGGGTGGGCAGCAGCAGATCCGCCTCGCGCGCCATCGTCGAGGTCGGCACGTTGACGACCACCGCGATCTTCTGGTCCGACATGCGGGCATGGCGCAGCGCCGCCAGCGTGTCCGCCGTCTCGCCCGACTGGCTGATGAAGAGAGCGAGGCCGCCCTCCTCCATCACCGGCTCGCGATAGCGGAACTCGGACGCGACATCGATATCGACGGGAACGCGCGCGAACTGCTCGAACCAGTATTTGGCGACCATGCCGGCGTAGAAGCTCGTCCCGCACGCGACGATCGTCACGCGGCGGACGGCGGCGAGATCGATGTCGCCGGGCGGCGGCGCCAGCTCGCCCTCGAAGCGGCGGAGATAGGTGCGCAGCGTCTGCGCAACCACGATCGGCTGCTCGTGGATCTCCTTGAGCATGTAGTGGCGGTAATTGCCCTTCGAGATCGTCTCGCCGGTCGCGCCCGAGATCGTCACCGCTCGCTCGACGGGATTGTCGTCGCGATCGTAGACTTGCGCGCCCTCGCGGGTGACGACCACCCAGTCGCCTTCCTCCAGGTACGCGATGCGCTGGGTGAGCGGGGCGAGCGCGAGCGCGTCGGAGCCAAGATACGTCTCGCCCGCCTCGCCGTAGCCGATCACCAGGGGCGATCCGAGGCGCGCGCCGATCAGCAGGTCCGGCCGTCCGGAAAACAGGAAAGCCAGCGCGAAGGCTCCGTGGAGCCGCTTGAGGGTGACGCGCACCGCCTCGACGGGATCGATGCCCGCCTCGACCTGCTCGGAGACGAGCTGCGCCACCACCTCGGTATCGGTCTGCGAACGGAAGCTGCGGCCCCTGGCGGTCAGCTCCTCGCGCAGCGGGCGGAAATTCTCGATGATGCCGTTGTGGACCACGGCGACGTGATCGGTGGCATGCGGGTGGGCATTGTCCTCGGTCGGCGCGCCGTGCGTCGCCCAGCGGGTATGCGCGATGCCGATGTCGCCGGGCAGCGGATCGGCGGCGAGGACGGCGGCGAGATTGTCGAGCTTGCCCGCCGCGCGCCGCCGCTCGATGCGATCGTCGGCGACGGTGGCGATGCCGGCGCTGTCGTAGCCGCGGTATTCGAGCCGGCGAAGGCCGTCGAGCAGGCGTCCGGCGACCGGCGCGCCGCCGAGGATACCGATGATGCCGCACATGAAGCCGGTTCCTTCGCCCGCCGATCTCCGGAACCCTCTAGCGCGCCGGCGTAAAGAGTTTCCAGCGCCCGCCTATGAAGTTTCGGTCAGGCGGCGTTGCGAATCGGACGCGATGCCGCAGCTCCGGGCGCGGCCGGGGCGGCGACGCGCACGCCGTCCCGCCCCGAACGCTTGACCTCGTACATGGCCGCGTCGGCGGCCGCGAGCAGGGCCTCACCCTGGATCGCCGCGTCGTCCGGCCCGGGGAGCGCCACCACCCCACTGCTGCACGTCACTCGGATCTCGCTCTGATTAAGAAGGTCGGACAGCCAGTGCTGGAGGCGACCCGCGCGCTGCGCCGCGCCTTCGCCGGGCGCGAGCGCGAGGAGCAGCGCGAACTCGTCGCCGCCGACGCGCGCGATCGCCTCGCCCGCGTCGAGGCCCGCCATGACGCCGCTCGCGAACTCGGCGAGCAGCCGATCGCCGGCGCCGTGTCCGTAGCCGTCGTTCAGCGCCTTGAAGCCATCAAGATCGACGCAGGCGAGCAGCCGCCGATCACGACTGCGGCGTGCGGCCGCCACCTCGCGCTCGAGACGATCGAAGAAGGCGGCGCGATTGAGCGCGCCGGTCAGCGCGTCCACCGATGCGAGCGTGCGCTCATGCTCGATCGTCGAGCGCAACGCGGCGGCGAGGATCGCGAGCATGACCGCGCCGAGGCTGTTGGCGGCGAGGTTCCAGGCGAGCACCGGGACGCTCGCCGCGACCGGTGCCATGTCGCGCGTGGCACCGAGGCAGGCGAGCGCCACGACGGCGGCGGCCGTCACGAAGCCGGCGTTGCGACCCAACCGCCACGAAGCGAACGCGATCGTGGATGCGTAGAGCAGCGACATCGAGACGCCGCGCCCGATCCCGAAGTCCAGCGCCCCCGCGCATGCGAGCAGCGCGAGCACGACGAAGCGGGCCCGCCGCAACGGCATGCGACCCACGGCGGCCGCCAGCCTTTTCAGCGCGCCCGGCCGGCGGACAGGGTGGGAATATACGGGCAACAACGCCTGACCCTCCCTTGACGACCTTACGAAGCTCTCTCGCACCAAGCTGCCCTAACGCGCAACCGAGCGATGAGACAACACAGGTTGCCGGGTAACTTGTCGCCGGCGCGACTAATGCGCAACTACAAGGCGCCGACGAGTACCGCGCGGACGCCGGAGTGCGAGGCGTCGTAGTCGAGCGTGCCGCGCAGGCTGCGCGCCATCGCGGCGATCACCCGCGTGCCGACGCCGGTACCACGCGGCGCCGAATCGCGCTCGATGCCGCAGCCATCGTCCTCGACGACGAGGCGGAAGCGGCCCTCATCGGCCTGGCCGAGCGCGATGCGCACCTCGCCGCCGACGCCGAGTGGATAGGCGTACTTGCAGGCGTTGCTGACGAGCTCGTTTACGATCACGCCCAACGACACGGCGCGATCGGCCTGCATCTCGATGGGATCGCAGGCGAGCCTCACCGCGTAAGGCGCGTCGGGAGTGGACCAAGTCTCCTCCAGTTCCGCCACGAGTGCGCCGAGATAGTCGTCGATCGCCACCCGATCGACCGCGTGACCGGTGTAGAGCCGGCGATGGACCTGAGCGATGGCCTCGATCCGCCGCCGCGTGTCGGCGAGCGCGGCCTGCGCCGGTGGATCGGCGAGCGCACTCGACTGAAGCTGGACGAGAGCTGAGACGACTTGGAGCGAGTTCGCGACCCGGTGATTGACCTCGCGCAGCAGCGTCTCGAGCCTGGCGTTGCTTTCGCGCAGCTCGGTCTCGGCGGCGCGCTTGTCGCGCTCCAGCGCGCGGCGGGCGATCGCCTGCCGGATCGCGGTGTCGAGCAGCGAGAAGAAATCCTCGCCTACCGTCTTCACCACATAATCGTCGGCGCCGGCCTTCAGCGCCGCGACCGCGATCCGCCCCTCCTCCGAACCCGTGACATAGACGACCGGCGGCGCATCCTCGATCCCGCGCAGGCGGGCGAGCGTCGCGAGCCCGTCCATGCCCGGCATGTAGTGATCGACCGCCACCGCATCATAGCGTTTGGCAGCGGCCATGGCACAGCCGATGGCGCCATCCTGCGCGGTCTCGACCGTGTAGCCCAACCGCGCGAGGTTGCGTGCCGCGAGGCGGCAAAGCCCCTCGTCGTCGTCGATATAGAGGAGGCGCGAGGCTTCCGTCATGCCTCGGGATCGGGCACCTGGATCACCGACAGGAACAGGCCGAGCTGGCGGATCGCGACGGCGAAATTCTCGTAGTCCACCGGCTTGGTGATGTAGACGTTGGCACCGAGATCGTAGCAGCGCTGGATCTCCACCTTGTCGTCGGTGGTGGTGAGCACGATCACCGGCGTGCGGCGAAGCGGGCTATCTTCCGCCTTGATGCGGACGAGGATGTCGGTGCCGCTCATGTCGGGCAGGTTGAGGTCGAGCAGCACCAGCGCCGGGCCGTTGCGCGCCGGCCCCTCGGGCGCGTCGAACAGGTAGGCGAGCGCCGACCCGCCGTCGGTGAAGTGGCGGACATCGTTGGAGATGCCGGCGCGCCGGATGTTCTTCTCGATAAGGCGCGCATGGCCCTCGTCGTCCTCGACCATCACGATGCTGACAGGCTGATGTGCGTTCACGACGTTGTCCCCCGATTGTCGTTAGGCGTGCTTGGTAGCGAAAGCGTGAAGGTCGCGCCCGCGTCCAGCGCGGAGCGGCAGTCGACCAGCCCGCCCATGCGATAGGCGAGGGCGCGAACATGGGCGAGGCCGATCCCCTCGCCGGGCTTGTCCTGCGTGCCCGACCGCCGGAACAGATCGAAGATCCGGTCATGGTCGCGCGGATCGATGCCGCGCCCGTTGTCGGAGACGGCGAGATCGATCCGTGTCCCCGTCTCGCGCGCGGAAATCACGATGCGGCCCGGCCGACCCGGCTTCAGATATTTCAGTGCGTTCTCGATAAGGTTGGAGAGGAGCTGCTCGACCGCCAACCGATCGGCGACGAGCGGCGGCATCGCACGATCGACGGTGACCTCCGTGCCGTTCTCGTCGATCAGGTGGCGGAGCGAGGCGACGATCCCGTCGACGATCGCGACGAGATCAAGCGGCTCGGGCGCCAGCACGCGCTTGCCTTCGCGCGAGAGCTTGAGGATCGCGTTGATGAGCCGGTCCATCTTTTGCGTGGACGTGCGGATGAAGCGGATCGATTCGGGCAGATCCTCGCGCGCCGCCAGCCGCGCGTCCTCGGTCAGGATCGCCGGAGCCTGCGCCTCGGCGGCGTCGACCAGCGCCGCGAGCGGCTTGGTCGCCGCCTCCAGCTCGCCCGTGAAGCCCATCACGTTGACCAGCGGCGATCGCAGGTCGTGGCTCACGATGTAGGCGAAGCGCTGTATCTCCTCGTTGGCGCGCGAGAGATCGCGCGTGCGCTCGGCGACATGCTCCTCCAGCGTCTCGTTCAGACCGCGTAGCGCCTCGCGCGACGAGAGCAGGTCGTGCGTGTAGCGCCGGATGATGAGCACCGACATGACGGCGACGGCGGCAATCAGCGCGCCGCACAGGATCAGCATGGCGAAAACGACCCGGCTGCTCGCCCGTTGCGCGGAGATCCGCTGCGCGAGCAGCCCGCGCTCCTCCACGATCATGGCTTCGCTGTAGCGGCGGAGCGCGCGCGTGAGATCGACGCTGCCGTCCGCCTCCAGCGCCGCGTGACCGCCACGCGCGCGCGCCGCGATCGAAGAGCCGAGCAGGCGGAGCTGGCGTGCGCCGATCCTTTCCAGGGTCGTGAGCCGTGCCTGCTGGCGCGGATTGTCGCGGGTGGCGAAGCGGATGGCCGCCAGCGCGGCGGGCTCCTCGCGCGCGGTGGCGACGAAGTTGCGCGCGAACCGATCGCCGCCGGTCAGCAGGAAGCCGCGCCGCTGCACCTCCAGCCGCTCGATCAGCAGGCGGAAGCGCGCGATATCGCCCTCCACTTGATAGGTATGCTCGACCCACCCTGCGTGCTCGGCGGTGCGCATCACCGAATAGGCCGCTATGCCGCCGGCGCCGAGCAGCGCGACAAAGCCGAGCACCACCAGCATCAGCACGGTGCGATCGAACCGGCGTTCTGACATCAGGAGCGGGCGGTTCGGCATCGCGCGCCCCTACCAACTTCGCCTGCGGATGCAATCGCGTAGGCTCGGGCGCCCTCCGGCGACTGGATTTCGGGCGAGAGCGCGATCATAGCGCGCCGCGTCCCGCCGATTCGGCTCGGGGCCAAGCGGGGCCTACACTTATGACCGATCATGGCGACGGCTCGGTGCCCGATCCCGCGACCATGCCGCCCGAGGACGGCATTTCCGAGTCGACGCACGCCGAGGCACGGGAGCAGCCGCTGGCCAAGCTGGCGCTGGGCGCGATCGGCGTCGTGTTCGGCGACATCGGAACGTCGCCGCTCTACTCGCTGAAGCTCAGCTTCATCGGCGCGCACACGTTGCCAATCGACCGGCTCCACATCTTCGGCGTGCTCAGCCTGATCTTCTGGACGATGACGATCGTCGTCACGCTCAAATACGTTCTCGTAGCGATGCGTGCCGACAACGAGGGCGAAGGAGGAAGCCTCGCGCTGCTGGCGCTAATCGTGCGCCATTCGGCAGGCCGCAAGTGGACGCGCGGCATCATCCTGCTCGGCGTCCTGGCGACGTCGCTCTTCTACGGCGACGCGATCATCACGCCCGCCATGTCGGTGCTCTCGGCGGTCGAAGGGCTGGAGATCGTCAATCCCGATCTGACGGCGGTGGTGCTGCCGGGCGCGCTCGCCATCCTCGTGGGGCTGTTCCTCCTCCAAGCGCGCGGCACGGAGAGCATGGGGCGGCTCTTCGGGCCGGTGATGCTCGTCTACTTCGTCATCATCGCGTTGCTCGGCCTGCCGCAGATAGTGCGCGAGCCTTCGGTGCTGCTGGCGCTCAACCCGATCTGGGGCGTGCGCTTCTTCGCAGAGCATCCGCTGCTCTCTTTCCTAGCCCTAGGTTCGATCGTGCTGGCGGTGACGGGGGCGGAGGCGCTCTACGCCGACATGGGCCATTTCGGCCGGCGCGCGATCACCGCGTCGTGGCTGTACGTCGCTTTTCCGTGCCTTCTCCTCAACTATCTTGGCCAGTCGGCGCTGCTGATCGCCAATCCGGCGACGATCCAGAACCCCTTCTACCTGCTGGCCCCCGACGCGTTGCGGCTACCGCTGGTGCTGCTCGCCACGTTCGCGACGATCATCGCCAGCCAGGCGGTGATCTCCGGCGCCTATTCGGTGACGCAGCAGGCGATCCAGCTCGGCTTCCTGCCGCGGCTGCGGATCACGCACACCTCGGCGCACGCGGCCGGCCAGATCTATATCCCGCTCGTCAACTGGCTGCTGCTCATCTTCGTGATCGCGCTCGTGCTGGTGTTCCGCAAGTCGGACAATCTCGCCTCCGCCTACGGCATCGCGGTGACGGGCACGATGTTCATCACCACCTGCATGCTGGCGGTGCTGGTGATCCAGGTCTGGCGATGGAACCGCGCGCTGGCGGCGGGGGCGATCGGCGCGTTCGCCATCGTCGACGGCGCCTACTTCGCGTCCAACGTCACCAAGATTCCCGACGGCGGGTGGTTTCCGCTGCTCGTCGGCGCCTGCGCCTTCGTCGGGCTCACCACCTGGGCCAACGGCCGGCGCATCCTGCGCGAGCGGCTCGCGGAGGGATCGATGCCGCCCGACCTGTTCATGCGATCGGCGACGAAGGCGGCGCGCCGCGTCCCCGGCACCGCCGTCTTCCTCTCGGCCTCGGCCGAGGGCGCGCCGCCCGCGCTGCTCCACAACCTCAAGCACAACAAGGTGCTCCACGAGCGCGTAGTCATCCTGACCGTGAAGGTGCTGGGGCAGCCGATCGTCGGGGACGAGCGGCGCATCAAGGTCGAGCGGATCGGCGACGGCTTCTACCGCATCATGCTGTTCTACGGCTTCATGCAGGAGATCGACGTGCCTGTCGCCCTCGCCCGCGTCGAGGTCTGCGGCGCGCCGTTCCGGCTGATGGAGACGACCTTCTTCCTAGGCCGCCAGACGCTGATCGCGTCAGAGACGCCGGGCATGGCGATCTGGCGCGAGAAGCTGTTCGCGCTGATGGTCCGCAACGCGGAGAGCGCGATGGAGTTCTTCAAGCTGCCGCCCAACCGCGTTGTCGAACTGGGTAGCCAGCTCGAAATCTAGCGATTGGGTCCGCTCGCTCCGGCGCGGCCCGCCGATATCTGCGCCGGCAACGTTGGCCCTCGCGAGGTCGCCGCCGAGACCGCCTCGTCGTAGAAGGCGGCGAGATCGGCGTGCATCGCGGCGAGCGCATCGGGGTTCAGGTACGCCATGTGGCCCGACGGGTAGTAGCGGAAGGCGAGGTTCGCCGCCTGGGGCCCGCGCAGCTCCATGTGGCGCAGATCATATTCGGTGCCGAAGAAGGGCGTCGCCATGTCGTAGTAGCCGTTGAGCGACAGGACGTGGAGATAGGGGTTGGTGCGCATCGCCGTCGAGAGATCGACGGCGGTGTTGGGCGCGGCCTGCGCCATCCGATCGCCCGGCGCCTTGTGCTTCCAGTCCCAGTCGAACCCTGTCGTGCCGTAGGCGGAGACACGGTACGGCATGTCCGTCCGATAATGGAGGTCGCGCACCAGATAGTCCGAGAAGGTGGCGATGAACGCGCCCGAGATGGCGGTGTCGGATGCGTCATATTCGGGCCGGTCGCCGGCGGCGTCGGTGTCGACGCCAGTGTAGCGGCTGTCGAAGCGGCCGATCGTCAGCCGGTCGGCGCGCAGCAGCTCCTTCTGGAAACGCGGCAGGTCGACGCGGAGGTTCGAGGCCAGCAGGAACTGCGGCGAGAGCCCGGTCAGCGCCGCCATCTGCTCCGCGATCCGCTGCCGCCCCGGCTCGTCGAGCGCGGAGCCCTGCGCCAGCGCCGAGGCATAGGGCCCTTCCGCGAACGCGCGCGCCTGCGCGACGGCGGTGGCGAGGTCGGTGGGCGGATTGGCGAGCTTGTGGTGATACCAGGCGGTGGCCGTGTAGCTCGGCAGGTAGTTGACGTAGAGCCGGTCGAAGCCGGGCTGGCGGATGCCGTAGTTCATGATCGACGACAGCAGCACCACGCCGTTCAGCGCCATGCCCCTGTCCTGCAACTGGTAGGCAAGCGCGCCCGAGCGCGTGGTGCCGTAGCTCTCGCCGAAGATCACCTTGGGGCTCTGCCACCGCGCCGTCTTGGTGACGTAGCGCTGGATCGCGCGCGCGAAGGCGTCGGCGTCCTGATCGACTCCCCAGAAATCCTTGCCGCTCTTGGTGCCCAGCGGGCGCGAGTAGCCGGCGCCGACCATGTCGATGAACACCATGTCGGTCTTGTCGAGCAGCGTCTCGCGGTTCGGGCCGAAGGGATAGGGCGCGGGCTTGATATATTCGGGGCTGGCGGTCTGCACGCGCATCGGCGCGAACGAGCCCATGTGCAGCCACAGCGACGAGGAGCCGGGGCCGCCATTGTAGAAGAAGGTGATCGGGCGGTGGCCGTAATCCTTCACCCCGTCCGCCACGTAGGCGACGTAGAACACCGACGCGATCGGGTGCGCGTCGTCGTCGCGGATGGTAAGCGTGCCGGTGGTGGCGGTGTACTTCATCGGGCCGCGATGCGTCTGCGCGACGTGGCGGGTGGAGACCGCCTGCTCGTCCACCGGCGGCTTGATCGTGCCTTCGGCGGCTTCGTCCGCCTTGTCCTTGGCCGCCTGCTTCGAGACGGCATCCTTGTCGTCGGACGCACCGGGCCTCGGATGATCGGACGGCGTCTGCGCGACCGCGATGGAAGCGAGGAGGAGCGCCGCCAGCGGCAGCGGGAGGATCTTGCGCATGTCTACCCCTTGTCTGGACCTGCGCGGCCGACCCCCCGGTCCCAACCGCGTCGGCCAGACAGCCGCAAACGGCCGCCGACGCAAGCCCTACCTGGCGCGCGCCGCCTTCGCCGCGCGCATCCTGTCGCGGAAGCGCGCGGCCCAGCCGGGCTTCTCCTCCTGCGCCGGGCGCACGAGCGCGAGCGCGTCGGCCGCGACGTCGCGCGTCACGGTGGATCCCGCCGCCACGATCGCGCCGGCGCCGATCGACACCGGCGCGACCAGCGCGCTGTTCGATCCGATAAACGCGCCCTCGCCCACCTCGGTACGATATTTGAGGAAGCCGTCATAGTTGCAGAAGATGGTGCCCGCGCCGATATTCGCGCCAGCGCCCACCGAGCCGTCACCGAGATAGCTCAGGTGGTTGGCCTTGGCGCCCTCTCCCACAGTCACGTTCTTCACCTCGACGAAGTTGCCGATGTGGGCGCGCGCGCCGATCGCCGCGCCGGGGCGCAGCCGCGCGAACGGGCCGACAATCGCGCCCGACGCGACGCTCGCGCCCTCGATGTGGCTAAAGGCATGGATCGTCGCGCCGTCCGCGATCCTGGCGCCCGGCCCGAACACGACATCCTGCCCGATCGTGACGTCGCGGCCGATCTCGGTGTCGTGCGAGAACCACACCGTCTCGGGCGCGAGCAGGGTCGCGCCCTCGGCCATCGCGCGGGCGCGGCGGCGGTGCTGCCACTCGGCTTCAACCATGGCCATCTCCGCGCGGCTGTTGACGCCCTCGACCTCCCAGACGCCACACTCGATCACGGCGGACGGCCGGCCCTCGGCGGCAGCGAGCATGACGATGTCGGGCAGATAGTATTCAGCCGCAGCGTTGTCGTTGCCGACGCGCCCGAGCAGTGGCCACAGGTCGACAGCGCGAACTGCCATCAGGCCCGAATTGCAAAGCTCGACCTGACGTTCGGCCTCGCTCGCGTCCTTGTACTCGACCATCTTGTCGATGATGCCGTCGTGCGCGATCACGCGGCCGTAGGCGAGCGGATCGGCCGGACAGAAGCCGAGCACCACTACGGCGGGCGCGTCCGCCTCGTGCAGCCGGTCGAGCATCCGCCGGCAGGTGGCCGCCGTTACCAACGGCACGTCGCCGTAGAGGACGAGCACGTCGCCCTCGAAGCCGGCGAGCGCGACCTTCCGCCTGCCGCACCGCGTGGGCGGTGCCGAGCTGCGGCTCCTGCACCACCACCTCCACGCCGAGCGGCGCCACCGCCGCCTCGACCTGATCGCGGCCCGAGCCCACCACCACCACCTCGCGCGCGGCGCCCAACTCGCGCAACGCGGCGAGCAGGTGGAGCAACATCGGCCGGCCCGCGATCGGATGCAGCACTTTGTGCAGATCGGACTTCATGCGCGTGCCCTTGCCGGCGGCGAGGATCACGGCGGCGAAGGGGTGCTGCGTCATGGGCGGCGCGGATGCCACGGCGCGCTTGCCGTTTCCAGCGCCGTTCGCCACTCGGGTGGGCGATGACTCGCCTGCGCTTCCGCACCGTCGTCTTCGATCTCGACGGCACGCTCGCCGACACCGCGCCGGACCTGACCGACGCGCTTAATCACGCGCTAGGCGTGCTCGGCCGCCCCGCGGTGCCGGCCAACGACGTTCGCGCGATGGTCGGCCACGGCGCGCGCGCGCTGCTCCGCAAAGGGCTGGCGGCGACCGGCGGCGGCGACGAGACGATGGTGGAGGAAGGCTTCCCGATCTTCCTCGACTGGTATGAGGCGCACATCGCCGATCGCTCGCGTCCCTTTCCCGGTGTCGAGGCGGCGCTCGACGCGCTCGCGGCGGACGGCGTGGCGTTGGCCGTGTGTACCAACAAGCTGGAGGAGTTGGCGCGCCGGTTCGTGTCAGCGATCGGCTGGGAAGACCGCTTCGCCGCGATCGTCGGCGGCGACACGCTGCCGGTGAGGAAGCCCGATCCCGCCCCACTGCTCGCCGCGATCGAGGCGGCCGGCGGTGGACCGGCGGCGTTCGTCGGCGACTCCATCACGGACACAGATACCGCGCGCGCGGCGGGCGTGCCGTGCGTGGCGCTCAGCTTCGGCTTCTCCGACCGGCCGCCGGAAGCATTATGCGCGGATCGGCTTATCGATCACTGGGACGAACTCATCCCCGCCCTCGCCACGCTTTGACGAGAAGATGCCGCGCGAGCAGGTGCGGCGGCATCCGCAGCCAATGCGAGCGGACGTAGAAGGCCAATCGGGTGACCGGACGCGTCTGCCGACCCCAACCGTCGCGCGCGAGCAGGCGGCGACGATAGACGGCGTCGTTCGGATGGCGCCGATGCGGGGCGGCGGGCACCGGCGTGGCGTACAGGTCTGCGGCGAGGCGCAGGGCGCGGCCGACCGCATCCACCAACCCGTGGAGCCGGGCGCGCGCGCCGAGCTTGGTCCAGAAGTCCGCATCGTCGTCGGCGAACTCGCGGCACAGCCGGTCGATGTCCCACAGGTTGCGCAAGCCCCCCGCGAGATCGCCGTCGGCGAACAGGTGGGCTGCGGCATGCACCACCATGTCGGCGGGCGAGAGCACCGCCAGGCCGTTGCCGAGCGGCACCGCACTGGCGATCAGCGCGGCGGCATCCGGGGTCGGACGCGCGGTCGTGGGAAGGATGGTATGATGCACGTCGATCATGCGATCCCGTGCGCGGTGGATCAACGGCGGCAGCTCGTGCATCCAGCGGCGGTAGTATTCATCGTCATAGGCGTCGGCCTTCACCGGCTCCCATCCTGCCGCGCGCAGGGCCGCCTCCGCCGCGTCGAGCGCGGCGCGCGGTACGAGTATGTCGAGGTCGCCAATCGCGCGCCCCCGTCCGGCGTCGAGGCCGGCGGCGGCGAAAGCGGTGCCCTTGAGGAGGACCACCGGACAGCCGAGCGGCACCAGCGCGCGCCGCGCCATCTCCGCTTCCCACAGCGCGCCGCGGCGCTCGTGGGCGGCGCCGGCATCCGCGTCGTCGAGGATCGCCGCCACTTCCGCAGGTGCGCTGCGCCGATCGAGGCGGGTCGCGAGCGCCCCCATCAACCGCTCCGCGCGCGCGGCGGTCAGCAGGCTGGTCCATCCTTCGCGATCGAGCGTATGGGTCGTTGATGGATCGCGGAGCGCCGCCACGAGCGCGAGCGCGCTCACGCTTCCGACCATAGCCGCTCGACGAGCCGCAGCCCGGAGCTGCCGTCCGGGTAGTCGACGGCGACGGCCGGTACGCTCGCCACCAGCCTCGTCAGCGCGATGAACCCGGCCTCGCCGAGCGCGACATAGTTGGTCGATGCCTGCGTCAGCCGCACGAACGTCTCGCTGGGCGGCACCGGCGCCAGCGCTTGCGGATAGCCGAACCGCGGGAACAGCAGCAACGCGGGCGGTGCCGCCTCCCCCATCCGCGCGAGCGCCGAGGCGGGCGGGCGGCGATAGCCGATGCGGCCCTTGGGCGTACCCTCCAGCACCGGGCCGTCCGCGCCGACCGCAGCGATACTCTCGTTCTTCAGGCTGGCGGGGCGAGGGAACGGGTGAACGCGACCGTCGTCGAGCCCCACGAACGCGAACTCGTCGGCGAGGAAGCGCCATCCCGCCTCCGCCAGCATCACCGACAGCGTCGACTTGCCCGAGCCGGACGCACCCGTCATCAGCAGCACGCGCCCGTCCCGCTCCACCGCCGAGGCGTGGAGCAGCAGGTGACGCCGCCAGCCGAGCGCAACCTGGAGGTTCATCCCCATCTCGGCGGTAAGCAACCCGTGCGCGAGCGGCAGGGGCAGCGCGTCGGGCAGCCAATAGTCGCCCGCGATCGCCACCGATGGGCGCAGCCAGCGCCGCCACGGCCGTGTCGGCTCCAACCGGACGGTGAGATCAGGCACGCCGTCCAGCGGCGGATAATCGCGGTAGAGGCGCGAGAGCGCGCGCACGGGCGAGCGCCAAGCCGATCCGATGCGAAAGCCCACAGGCCCGACGCGCACGCCGAACTCGTGCATCAGACGCGCCGGACGAGCCCGGCTTCCTCCAGTTCGCCGAGGCGGGCGGCAATCGCCTCAGGGTTCGCGTCGCCAATGTCGAAGCGATCCGCCAACCGGCGCAGCAGCTCGCCGGCGTCGGCCGGTGCTTGGACCAGCGCGTCGAGCAGCTCGGGCGACGGAGCCGCCAGCAGGTGCGTCGCGCCGGATGGCCGGTGATAAATCGCGACGAGCGCGTCGAGGTTCACCGTGATCCGATGCTCGGGCGGATCGGCGGCGAAGCGCGCCTCGGCCACGGGATCGGGCATCGCGCGATCAGGGGCGCGGCGTCTGCAGCGAGGCGTAGCAGGTGAAGCCGCTGGTGCCGTGCTGGAGCCGGCGGATATAGTTGACATACGCCTCGCGCGCCTGCGGATCGAAGCCCGGCGGCGAGGCGCCCTGCATCATCGCCTTGGCCTCCTGGCCGGTCACGGGGCGCGGCGCGGGTGCAAAGGAGCCGGCGGTCTGCGCCGGCACGAGCTTGCCGTCCGCCGCGATGTGCTGGCTGCCGTGCGGCGGATCGGGGATCGGTATCTTGCAGTTCAGCACCGATCCCGCCGTCTGCGCGAGCGCCGGGCGGATGGTGACGACCGTGGACGCCGCCGCCGCGCCCAGCATCAGCACGCGGCGGCGCGGCGCGGCCGTATCGCCACCCGTGCCGGCGCCTTCCGCCGGCGAAGCCATCCTGTCATCTTCCCGCGCCATGACACCCCCGGCTATGCGCTATCGCGGACCTCCATATTCGCAAAAGCGTCGGCCGGGTAAGCGGAATATGGCGGACCAGATGGCGCGAGGGATGCAAAGCGGGACGATCGCGGGCGATGCGTAGCCCCGGTCTCGCGATCGCGGGCGCGACGCTCGTGCTGGTGGCGGGGTTGCTCGCGATGCTGGCGCGCGCCGATGCCCTCGCCCTGACGCTCGGCGTGTTCGGCGGCATCGGCGCGGCGTCCACAATCGTCGGCTTGCGTCATCAGGAGCTCGCGCCGACGCCCGAGCCGCCCGCCGCGTTCAATCCCACGCCCGGCCTCGACGCGCTGATCGGGGCCGTCGCCGATCCCCTGCTGATCGTGGAGGACGGCCGCGTCCTCCACGCCAACGCCGCCGCCACCACACTGCTCGGCCCCCATATCATCGACGAGGACGTGCGGCTGGCGATCCGCCACCCCGCCGCCGCCGACCTGTTCGCGCGCAACGGCGCGACCGATCGCGCGAGCGTGGATCTTGCCGGCATCGGGGAGCCAGGGCGGCACTGGACGCTCAGCGTGCGCGATCTGCCGGGCGATCACCGGCTCGTCCGCCTCGTCGACCGCACCGAGCATCGCGACGCCGAGCGGATGCGTGTCGATTTCGTCGCCAATGCCAGCCACGAGCTGCGCACTCCGCTCGCCAGCCTGATCGGTTTCATCGAGACGCTGGAGGATGCCGACCGCCCCGAGGACGCGCCCGTCCGCGCGCGCTTCCTCGGGATCATGGCCGGCGAGGCGCGACGGATGCAGCGGCTGGTCGATGATCTGATCTCGCTGTCGCGGATCGAGGGCGATCGCCACCGGGCACCCGCCGATGCGGTGGCGCTGGAGGCAGTAGTGCGCGAGGTCGCCGACATGGCGGGCGACGCGGGACGCGATCGCATCGTGATCAAGGTGGACGACGGCGTGCCGCCGATCGCGGGCGATCGCGCGCAGATATCGCAGCTTGTCAGCAACCTCGTCGGCAACGCCCTGAAATATGGCGATCCGGCGAGACCGGTGCGCGTGTCGCTCTCCAGGCACCGCGATACGATGGTGCGGCTCGTCGTCGCCGACGAGGGCGAGGGTATCGAGGCGCGTCACCTGCCCCGCCTTACGGAGCGCTTCTACCGCGCCGATCCGAGCCGCAGCCGTGCCGGCGGCGGCACCGGGCTCGGTCTCGCCATCGTCAAGCATATCGTCGAACGGCATCGCGGCCGCCTCGACATCGCCAGCACGCGTGGCATCGGCACCTGCGTGACGGTGCTGCTGCCCGTGGCGCGCGATATCGCGCGGGGCGACGCTGCCTGAGGCTGGGAGCGCGCACGCTCCGCGGCTATGGCGGCGGCGATGCGCCTCGCCCTGCTCTCCGTCCTGCTGCTCGCCGCCTGCTCCCGCGCGCCGGTGGCCGGACCGGGGCCTCACCAGATCCGCCTGGTCGGCGCGACTGCGGGACTTCCCTTCGCGGAGGATGTCGCGGAGCGCTTCACGCTGGCGGCCGCCGACTCGATCGCGCCGCTGGCGCAGGCGGACGGCAGCGCCAGCGGCATCGCGCGTTTCTGCGGCGGGCTCGGCGCGGCGCACCCGGATCTCGTGATCGCCACGCGCCCGCTGAGCGCGGCGGAGCGGCGTGGCTGCGCGATCTACGGCGTGGCACGGATCGCGCAGATCCGCTTCGGGTGGAGCGCGCTGACGATCGTCGCGCGCACCGGAGAGGGGCCGCCCGTGCTCACGCGCGCGCAGCTCGCCGCGGCCGTCTCCGGGCCGGCGGCGCGCTGGTCCGACATCGACGTGGGACTCGCTCCTGCTTCCATCGCGCTCTACGGGCCGGCGGCGCGCACGATCTCCGGCGATGGGCTCGCCCTGCCTGCGAGAACGCGCGGCGACGGCGGCTACCACCCGCTCGGCGCCGATGCGGAACTCGTCGCGACGACGGTCGCCCGGACACCGGGTGCCATCGGCCTGGTCCCGTTCGCCTACGCCACGCGCGAGGGGCTGCGCGTCGTTCCCGTGGACGGCGTGACGCCTACCGCCGAGACCATCGCCTCCGGTCGCTACCCGCTCCGCATCCCGCTGTTCCTGATGGTTAAGGCGGGCGAGGCGCGCAGCGTTCCAGGAATGGCGGCGCTGCTGCGGTTGTTCGCCGCTTCGATCGATCCAGGCGGGGCGTTCGCGCGCGCTGGCCTGGTACCGCTGGGCGGATCGAAGCGCGCCACGGCGAAGCGCGCGCTCGCCTCGATCGCGGGTGCCGCCTAATTGTAACATTCACGATGCTAAGGCGCCCGCACGGGCTGCGCGAAGGCTCCGGGAGGGTGTGACATGGCGACGACCGGCCATACGGTGAAGGCGTTTGACGCGGATCTCGGCCAGATCCGGGGCCTGGTGTCCGAGATGGGCGGTCGCGCCGAAGCCGCGATCGGCGGCAGCATCCAGGCGCTCTCCCAGCTCGATATAGAGGAGGCCGCGCGCATCGTCGAGGATGATCGCCGCATCGACGAGCTGGAAGCCGAGGTCGAGCGCCAGGTCGTGCGGCTGATCGCGCTACGCGCGCCGATGGCCGACGATCTTCGCGAAGTGGTCGCCGCGCTCAAGATTTCCGGCGTCGTCGAGCGTATCGGCGATTACGCCAAGAACATCGCCAAACGCGTGCCGCTGCTGGCCGAGCTGCGCGGCGCCGAGCCGCTGGCGATTCTGCCGGCGATGGCGCGGGCCGTATCGGACCTCGTGCGCGCCGCGCTCGACGCCTACGCCGCCCGCGACGCAGAAGCCGCGATCGAGGTGTGCCGCGCCGACAAGCAGATCGACGATCTCTACGACACGCTGTTCCGCTCGCTGCTCACCTACATGATGGAGAGCCCGGCCGAGATCACCCCGTCCGCCCACCTGCTCTTCATCGCCAAGAACCTTGAGCGGATCGGCGATCACGCCACGAACGTCGCCGAGATGGTCTACTTCGCGGCGACGGGCGAGCAGCTCGTCGAGCGGACGCGCGGCGCCGACCCGTACGCGCCGGCCGCCTGACGTGCCCGGCACCGTCCTGCTCGTCGAGGACGATGCGGCGCTCGCCGAACTCGTCGCCTTCCACCTCGAGCGCGAAGGCTACGCCGTCGAGCGTACCGCCGACGGCGACGAGGCGCTGGTGCTCGCCGCCGAGCACGCGCCCGACCTAGTGTTGCTCGATTGGATGATCGAAGGCACCTCGGGTATCGAGGTATGCCGGCGCCTGCGTCGGCGCGACGAGACCGCCAACGTGCCGATCATCATGCTGACCGCGCGCGGCGAGGAGGAGGATCGCGTGCGCGGCCTCGCCACCGGCGCGGACGACTATGTCACCAAGCCGTTCAGCCCGCGCGAGCTGGTGGCGCGCGTCGCGGCCGTGCTGCGCCGCGTACGTCCGGCGCTGGCCGGCGGTTCGCTCGCCTATGGCGGGATCGAAATGGATCTCGCCAGCCACCGCGTGCGCCGCGACGGCGACGGCGTCGCGCTCGGGCCTACCGAATTCCGGCTGCTCCGCCACTTCCTGGAGCATCCCGGCCGCGTCTTCTCGCGCGAGCGGCTGCTCGATTCAGTGTGGGGCCGCGAGGCGGATATCGAGCCGCGCACCGTCGACGTGCATATCCGCCGCCTGCGCAAGGCGATCAACGACGACGGCCGCCTGCCCGACATCATCCGGACGGTGCGTTCCGCGGGCTACGCGCTCGACGCGGGATAGCGCCTAGCGGAAGCGGTGGACGACGCCGAGGATCAGTTCGACGCGCGGCGTCTGGCGGTTGAGCCCTTTGTAGAGCGAGACATCGACCTGGCTGTCCTTTCCGACCTGGTAGGCGGCAAGCAGGTTGGCCGACGCGAGGGTTTGGTGCGCCTGTGGATCGTCGTCGCGCTGCACGAAGCCCTCGGCCACGAGCGACAGGTCGTCGGTGAGCTTGCGCTGAAGATCGAGCACGCCCGAATAAGCGAGATGGCGACCATGCTCGTCCTCGTCCGCCGCCGCGTCGAGCTCGGGATCCACCGTCAGCGACCATTTGTCGTCGAGTTCCGCGACAATCGGCGTCAGGATGCCCGCGCTCCAAGTCCCCGCGCCGATCGGCATGTGCCCTGTCGGCAGCGTGGCGAAAGGCTGGACGGCGATCGAAAGTCCACTGCCGTCCGGATCATAGAGGTTGCGGCGCAGGCCTAGCGTAACGTCGCCGACGCCGTGGCGGTGATCGACCGAGCCGTCCACCCGATCGCGGGTACGATCGACGCCATAGGCGGTCCAGCCCAGCCTGAGCTCGGCATGATCCGCGACGCCGTACCGGACGAGCGAATCGCCGACGAGCGTCTGGTCCTCCACCTCGTCGCTGGTGCGGGTGTGCGCGTAATCAATGAGGCCCGCTTCTACTTGCAGGGTTCCGGGATCAAGCGTGCAGGCTGGCGTGCTCTCGCCCGGACGATCGGGACAGAATTCGCGCGCGGCATGCGCTGCGCTCCCGAACGATACCAGCGCCGCCGCGACCGGCCAGATCCGCATGGCTTTTCCCCCGCCTGCCCGACCGCCGCGATGGCGGAGGGCGACGCGGGGTGCAAGGCGTCAGGCGGCGATCATCGCCTCCATCGTCGGCCGTGCGGGAGCAACGCCCTCGTCCATGCGATGGTCGCCGCGCGCGCAGACATGATCCAGCAGCCGATCGAGCACAGCCTGCCCGTCGGGCCAAGAACCCACCCCGGACTGGCTATTGATATGGCCAAGCGCGCCCGCATCGCAAAAGGCGGCGAGCCAATTGCCAGCCATCTCGCGCGATCGCGCGAAGCTCGACCAGGGATCGTCGCGCGAGGCGACGAGCACGGCCGGGAAGGGCAGCACCGTCCTCGGCACGGGCGCGAAGTCGGCGATGCGCGGATCGATAGCGACACGATCGAGATCCGGCGGCGCCACCAGCATCGCGCCCGCCACCGGTCGCGACGCCGCCTCTCCCGCCATACCCGCCCACCAGGCGACGAGATGGCAGGCGAGGCTGTGCGCGACCAGCACGACCGGACCGTCCGCCCGTGCGAGCACACGCTCCAGCCGCGAGATCCACTGGTTGCGCGACGGATTCGACCAGTTGCCGAGATCGACGCGCTCGATACCGGGGCGCTCGCGCTCCCACAGCGACTGCCAGTGCCTCGCGTCGCTGCCGTCCAGCCCCGGCAGCGTCAGGCAGGTGGGCGTGCGACTGAGCCGATCCTGGAACATGGCAACCTCCTCGCCTCTCCTGTGGCACACTCAAGCTATGCGCATGGACAGTCGAGTCCATGGCTAGGCCATTCATCTCGTCGCAAGGTTTGACCGCTTCGCTCCAGGCAAGAGTTTCGGGCACGACGAACCGTGTTGCGACTTGTTCGCGGCTCAGCAAGATGCCGGAGTACGCCTATGTCGATCGACTTGTGACGAACGTGGGCGATGGAGGTCGCTTCCTGCTCCACCTCTGGTTCGCCGCGACCCTCCGCGCGAACAGCGCACGCTCGCGCTGCTGCTCCAGCCCGGTGCGATCGGCGCTGCCTTCGAACGCGCTCCTCACCGCGTCGGCGCGGCTCGGCGAGGCGGGGCTGGAGGATGTGGCGATGCGTGCCGACGCGGCGCCCGCTACGTCCCGGTCGCCTTGCGGGAACGCCGCGCCGCGCTAGATCGGTCTCATGTCCGATATCGACCGTCTTCTCGCGCGCGCGACGGAGTGGCGCGATCAGCCGCTCGCGCTCGCCACCGTCACGCGGACCTGGGGCTCGGCGCCGCGCCCGCGCGGCAGCCATATGCTCGTCGCCGCCGATGGCCGTTTCGAAGGCTCTGTCTCGGGCGGGTGCGTCGAGGGCGAGGTGCTCGCCAACGCCGCGCAGGTGATCGCGGGCGGCGACGCCCGGCGCCTACGCTATGGCGTCGCCGACGCTGCTGCGTGGGAGGTGGGGCTTCCCTGCGGCGGCGAGATCGAGGTCATGGTCCAGCCGGTCGGCGAGCGCGGCTTCGCGCCCGCGCTGTTCGATCGCATCGCCGCCGGTCGCGCCGACGGTCGCGCGCTCGTCCTGACGACGGACGATGGGAGCGGCGTGACCGTCGAAGGTGCCGGCGAGGGCTTCGTCAACACCTATCGCCCTCCCCGCCGCATGCTCATCGTCGGCGCCGTCCAGATCGCACAGTCGCTCGCGACGCTTGCCAGCGAACTCGACTTCGGCGTGACGATCATCGACCCCCGCGCGCGCTTCCTGACCGAGGATCGCTTTCCGGGAACGACGCTCGACGATCGCTGGCCCGACGAGGCGGTGGTCGCCGCCCGTCCCGATCCGGCGACCGCCGTCGTGACGCTCAGCCACGACATCAAGATCGACGATCCCGCGCTCGCCGCCGCGCTGCGGTCCGAAGCAGGCTACATCGCCGCGCTCGGATCGCGCAAGAGCCACGCCGGGCGGCTGGCGCGGTTGGCCGCGATGGGCTTCGACAAGGCCGCGCTCGGCCGCATCGAGGGGCCGGCAGGCGTGCCGATCGGCGCGATCGGCGCCGCCGAGATCGCGCTGTCCGTGGCCGCGGGCGCGGTCCGGGCCTTCTCGGACCGGGGGTGACGAGGTAAGCGCCGGCGATGAGCACGGCCAAGCCCCTCACCCTCTACAACAGCCTGACGCGCGAGGCGGCACCGTTCCGGCCGATCGATCCGGACATGGTGCGGCTCTACTCCTGCGGCCCCACCGTCTACTCGGCTGCGCATCTCGGCAACCTGCGCGCCTACGTGTTCACCGACACGCTGCGCCGGACGCTCAACTGGAAAGGCTACGCCACCACGCACGTGGTCAACATCACCGACGTCGGTCACCTCACGTCGGACGCGGATGCCGGCGACGACAAGATGGAGCTGGCCGCACAGGCGGCCGGAGAGACGGCGTGGGAGGTGGCCGCCCGTTACACCGCCCTCTTCAAGGCGGACCTCAAGGCGTTGAACGTCCTCGATCCCTCGATCTGGTCGGTCGCGACCCATCATATCCAGGACATGATCGCCTTCGCTCGCGCGATCGAAAAGCACGGCGCCGCCTACGAGATTGCGGGCGGCCTGTATTTCGATACCTCCAAGGTGCCCGACTACGGCTTCCTCGCCCGCGCGGCGCCCGAAGGGCCGGAGGTCGGCCGCATCGGCGAGGTGCAGGGCAAGCGGCAGCCGCACGACTTCGCGATCTGGCGCCGTTCGCCGCCCGACGAGCGCCGGCAGATGGAGTGGCAGTCGCCCTGGGGCCCCGGCGCGCCGGGATGGCACCTCGAATGTTCGGTGATGAGCATGAAGTATCTCGGCCGCCGCTTCGACATCCACACCGGCGGGATCGATCACCGAGAGATCCACCACGTCAACGAGATCGCGCAGAACCAAGCCTTCACCTGCTCGGCCGACACCGGTGCGAACTGGTGGATGCACAACAACTTCCTCGTCGATCGCACGGGAAAGATGTCGAAGTCCAAGGGCGGCGTCGCGACGCTCGGCGCGCTCGTCGCGCGCGGCGTCCATCCGCTCGCCTACCGGCTGCTGTGCCTGTCCGCGCACTACCGCTCCGAGCTGGAATTCTCGCTCGACGCGGTGTCGGCGGCGCTGACCCGGCTGAAGCGGCTGGTCGGCACCGTCGCGAAGGCCGCGCCCGCCGACGCGGCGATCGACGGCTGGGCGGCCGAGCAGCGCTTCAGTCGCGGCGCCGCGCTCGATGTTTTCCGCGATCAGTCCGAGTGCGAACTGCCGCCGGCCGCCGCCGATCATGTCGATCGCTTCGACGCGGCGCTGGCCGACGACCTCAACACGCCCGTCGCGCTCACCGTCCTCGACGCGATGCTCGCAGACCGCCGGCTGGACGCGCGGGCGAAGCGTCGTTTGCTCGCGAGTTTCGACGCCGCACTCGGGCTTGACCTGCTGCGCACCGCGCGCGCGGACCTGTCGCTGCGTCCCGAGACGGCGTCGCTCGACGCTGGCGCGGTCGAGGCGCTGCTCGGCAACCGCCAGGCGGCGCGCGCCGCCAAGGATTTCGCGGCAGCGGACGCCGCGCGCGACCGGCTCGGTGCCGCCGGGGTCGAGATCATGGACGGGGACACGGTGCGCTGGGAATGGCGCCCGGCGCTCACCGACTGATGGAGGGTCGGCCGATCCGGCTGCTCAGCATCGTCGGCACGCGCCCCGAGGCCATCAAGATCGCGCCGATTGCGCTCGCCGCGACGGGCCGCGCGCGCATCGACCACCGCATCCTCGCCACCGGCCAGCACGGCGTGCTCTTCGACGAGGCGCTCGCCGCCTTCGGCCTTGCGGCCGACGAGCGGATCGAAGTCGCGCACGATAGCTGCCCCGACACCTATGCCACCCGCCTCAAGGCCGCGCTGGTCGCCCGGTTGGCGCAGGATCTCCCGGACATGGTGCTCGTCCAAGGCGACACCAGCACTGCGTTCGCCGGTGCCCGCGCCGCCGCGACGCTCGGCGTGCCGCTCGGCCATGTCGAGGCCGGGCTGCGATCGGGCGACCTCGCCGACCCGTGGCCCGAGGAGCGCAATCGTATCGCCATCGATCGGCTGGCGACCTTGCTCTTCGCGCCGAGCCCGGAGGCGGCCGCCAAACTGGCAGGCGAGCGTTGCGAGGGCGCCACGATCATCACCGGCAACACAGGCATCGACGCGCTGCTGTGGATGCGCGACCGCCTCGCCCTGCCCGAACGTGGGTGCCCCAGGCGTATCCTGGTGACCTGTCACCGTCGCGAGAGCTTCGGAAGCGGTGTCGAGGGCATCTGCGCGGCGGTGCTCGCGCTCGCCGATCGGGGCGACGTCGTGGTGACGTTTCCGGTCCACACCAACCCGGCGGTCGGCGACATGGTGCGCGCGCGCCTCGCAGATCATCCGGCGATCATGCTGACGTCCGGGCTGAGCTACCCGCACTGGGTGGCGGCGATGGCCTCCGCGCACCTGATCCTCACCGACAGCGGCGGCATCCAGGAGGAGGCGCCCGCGCTCGGCGTGCCGACGCTAGTGCTGCGCCACGTCACCGAGCGGCCGGAGGCGCTGGCCACGGGCAATCTCCGCCTCGTCGGCACCGATCGAGACGCGATCGTGGCGGCGGCGACGCGCATCCTCGACGACCCCGCCGACCATGCGGTGATGGCCCGTCCGAACTTCCCGTATGGAAAGGGTATCGCGGCGGCGCGCATCCTCCATCAGGTCGAAGAATATTTCGCGAAGTCACGCGTGAACGATCCTCCATTGCTATCGCGACCCGCTTGAACCAAGGCCTCCGACCGAGAAAGGATGGACGTCATGGTCACCTCCTGGGCACCCGACAGCTGGCGCGCGCACGAGGCGCGGCAACTTCCCGACTATCCTCATGCCGCCGTACTGGCGGACGTGGAGGCGCGGATCGCGCGTTTCCCGCCGCTCGTCTTCGCAGGCGAGGCGCGCGCGCTTACCGCGGAGCTGGCGACGGTCGCGGCGGGCAAGGGCTTCCTGCTGCAGGGCGGCGACTGCGCCGAGAGCTTCGCCGAGTTCCACCCGGACACCATCCGCGACACCTTCCGCGTCATCCTCCAGATGGCGGTGGTGCTCACCTATGCGTCCAAGCTGCCGGTGGTGAAGGTCGGCCGCATGGCGGGCCAGTTCGCCAAGCCGCGCTCCGCGCCGATGGAGGAGGTGGGCGGCGTCTCCCTGCCCTCCTATCGCGGCGACAACGTCAACGACATCGCGTTCACGCCCGAGAGCCGCATCCCCGACCCCGAGCGGATGGTGCGCGGCTACAACCAGTCCGCCGCCACGCTCAACCTGCTGCGCGCCTTCGCGCAAGGCGGCTATGCCAACCTTCTCCAAGTCCACCGCTGGACGCTGGATTTCATGGGGCGGTCGCCCTGGGCCGAGCGCTACCAAGCGCTGGCCGACCGGATCGGCGACGCGCTCGACTTCATGGCGGCGTGCGGGCTCGATCCCGAGACCGTGCCGCAGCTTCAGGGCACGCACTTCTACACGAGCCACGAGGCGCTGCTGCTGCCCTACGAGCAGGCGTTGACCCGGCGCGATTCGCTGACCGGTGATTGGTATGATTGTTCGGCGCACATGGTCTGGATCGGCGACCGCACGCGCTTCGAAGGCTCGGCGCATGTCGAGTTCCTGCGCGGCATCGGCAACCCGATCGGCATCAAGTGCGGCCCCAGTCTAAATCCCGACACGCTGCTGCGACTGCTCGACACGATCGATCCCAAGCGCGTGCCGGGGCGCGTGACGCTCATTACCCGCTACGGGCACGACAAAGTCGAGCCGGGGCTGGCGCCGCTGGTGCGCGCGGTGAAGCGCGAAGGGCGGCTGCCGCTGTGGTCGTGCGATCCGATGCACGGCAACGTGGTCAAGTCGCCCGCCGGCTACAAGACGCGGCCGTTCGAGCGCATCCTCGCCGAGGTACGCGGGTTCTTCGCAGTGCACCGGGCCGAGGGCACGCATGGCGGCGGGATCCACATCGAGATGACAGGGCAGAACGTCACCGAATGCACCGGTGGCGCCATCGCCATCACCGATGAGGGTCTGGCGGCACGCTACCACACGCACTGCGATCCGCGTCTTAACGCCGGACAATCGCTGGAACTCGCCTTTCTGCTCGCCGACATGCTGAACGACGAGTTGCGGGAGCGTGAGCGCCACGCCGCTTGACGGAGTGGGGTGGCACCCATAGAGAGCGCCCTCTTCCGCACGGCCCCTTCGTCTAGCGGTCCAGGACGTCGCCCTCTCACGGCGAAAACACGGGTTCGATTCCCGTAGGGGTCACCAGCTTTATCGCCAGCTTAGAGTCGCCGGACCAGCCGGGGCGAGTGGATTACGGAAGCGGTTCGGTAATAAGCGCTCCTGAACGGCAGCGGAAAAGCGCGGAGGGCAGCGCTCGCGCGATCCGGCCGGTCCCTCGAACCAGCAGCTCGGCTAGGCGCGGGATCAGCCGCCAAGCTTATGTGATTTGGGCGAGGTTTCGGCACACCCTATGCGGTGAGCCCGCAGGACAAGTGTCTTAGGATCAATGTCGAAAGCAGTTCCAACAGTGACGTGCTCCCCTGAACTCCTCCAGCTTGAGCCAGAGTCCACTTTTGTAGGGAGAAGACCAGGTTCAGCGAGGAGCAGATCATCGCGGTTCTGCGTGAGCAGGAGGCCGGGATGAAGAGCGTCGACGTGTGCCGTAAGCACAGCATCAGCAGCGCGTTACCGTAGGGGGCCGAACCAGCGCTGGAGCCTCGATTTAGTCAGCGACACGCTGATCAGCGACCGGCGCATCCGCATCTGGCGGTGGTCGACGACTTACGCGGGAGTGCCTGGCGCTGGTGGTCGACACCGCCCCGAGAGGCACCATACCAGCCCCGAACTCCAGTCATGTCATGACCGGTAGAGCTTCTTGGAGCACGTCATGGCGCGCTGGGGGCCGGGAGGACCGATCGATAAGGTCGAGCCTCATGACTTCGCCGAGCTGATACGCACCGACCCGCTCGCGCGTGGCGCCCGATCGAGCGTCTCGCTAGGCTGGTGCCGCGCGACAGGGTGACAGCCGCGATGTCTCTGACGCTGCGCAGCCTTGCGTCCGACGGCAGCGCCGGCACCGACGCCGACCGTACCAGCAAGGCGGCGCTCGACATCTGGCTTGTGGTGCGAGCTGCCGTAGTGATTGGTTTCAGCCTGGATGCCGCCGCCTGAGCAGGCGCGCGACATCGAACGTGAGCCGCAGCCGCACCAGCGCGTTGGCGAGGATCAGCGCGACGGCGGCTGCGATCGCGCCGAAGACGGGGACGAGGACGGCTAGCAGCGCGTAATAGGCTCCCGCCCCGATCGCCCGTGCGCCGAGCACGCGCCCCGCCCGCCCGCTGGCGTTGAGGAAGGGCTCCAGCGCGAAGCCCGACACCTCGATCGCCGCCGCGATCGAGAAGGCGACGAGATAGGGGTAGGCGAAGCCGTAATCGTGCCCAGTGACGAGCCGCAGGATCGAGCGCCCCGCCAGCGCCACGACGATCACCGTCACCGCGCCCACCGCCGTCGCCGCCCAGGTAACGCGGCGCAGCACGATCGTGGCGGCGTCGCGCCGGCCCTCGTCCGCCACTAGCCGGGCGAATTCGGGGAAGAGAGCGCGCGCGACGAGCTGAACGGGCTTGGCGAGCGACTTGGCGAGCTTGGCGGCGAGCCGGAAGCCGCCCGCCGCCGCCGGCCCCGCGACGCCCCCCACCACCAGCGTGCCGACCTGGTTGAGCAGGCCCAGCGACGCCGACAGGTTGGTCTGGACGAGAAAGCGAAGCAGCCGCCCGTTCTCCACGACCGCCTGGCGGAAGGCGGCGCCGCCGAGCGCGAGGCGCGTGCCGCCGGCGGCGAAGGCGCAGCCCCAGGTCGCCGCCGCCTGCGCGATCGCGGCGCCCGCCCAGATAGCGAGGAAGCCCGGCAGCGTGGCGCCGAGCCACCACGCCAGCGCGGCACCGCCCAGCCTGATCGTCGGCCCCACCGCCTCGGCGTAGGTAAGGAGATCGAAGCGGTCGACGAGGCGCAGCACGCCGCTCGCCGCCGTGCCGGTGGAGAGGAGCAGCAGCGCCACGAACGCCGCCACCGCGCGGGTCGGGATCGTCGTCCAGCCGAGCCAGTGGCCAGCGAGGGGCAGCGCGACGACGCCGAGGCCCGCGCCAACCAAGGCCACCGCTAAGTCGAGCGCTGCGGCGACGCCGACCAATCGGGCGAGCGCGTCGCGGCGGCCGGCCTCGACATGCGGCACGCCATAGCGCACCACCGCCTGCCACGACTGGAAGGAGACGAGGTTGGCGATCGTCTGCCCGTAGGCGAGGATCAGCATGAACAACCCGAAGTCGCGCGGCCCGAGCGCACGCGCCGGCAGCGCCAGGTAGCCCAGGCTCGCGACGCCGAGGAAGCCGCGCCCGCCGAGCAGCCAGCCGACGTTGCGCGCCATGCGGCGGAAGACGACGCGGTGAGCGGGCTCCGCCCCCTCGTCCCGGGCGACGCCGGCCTCGAACGCGCCGAGATCGGCGGCGACGTCCGCCTCGGTGCCAGTGGGCAGGCCGGCGGGCGGCGGGCCGGATCGGGAGCCGTCCATCGCGGCGCTGTAGCAGCGGGGCGCGGGGGCGGAAACCTCCCGCCGGCCGCGCCTGCTCAGCCGGTCTTGCGCCAGCGGCCGCCTTCGTCCTGCGACCAGAAGTTGCGCGTCACGCCCTCGACTCGGCCGAGCCCGCGCCACGCCTCGCGCGCGGCGGGAACGGCCTCCTCCCCGAAGAGGTGGAACGCGCGATCGAAGTCGAGCGCGCCGTCGCGCCACGCGCCATCGGCCAGCGCGACGTGGCGGGCGCCGTTGGCGGGCGCCTCGCACGCTTGCGCGATCAGCACCGGCTGGTCCGCGCCGGGATCGCCGGCGGTGGCGCGGCCGTGCGGCAGGAAGCTCTCGGGCGAGACCGCCCATAGCGCGGCGTCGAGCTCCCCCGCCACCGCCTCCTCGGCGACCACCAGCAGCCGCCCGCCGCCCGCCAGTACGCGCCCGGCGATCGACGCCAGCACCGGCGCGACCGCTCCGCCAACCCTGTAGAAATCGACCTGCACGGGCCTCTCCCCGATCAGCCCTCCAGCGTGTCGGCGACGAAGCGATCGAGCAGCGCCACGCCGAACGCGGTCGCGCCCTTGTCCCACAGCGTGCCGGCCTTCGCCGCCCATACCATGCCGGCGATATCGAGATGCGCCCAGCGCACCCCCTCCTCGACGTAGCGCTTGAGGAATTGCGCGGCGGTGATCGATCCCGCCGGCCGCGGGCCGACATTCTTCATGTCGGCGATCGGGCTGTCGATCAGCTTGTCGTACGCGTCCGACATCGGGAAGCGCCACAGCCGGTCGCCCGCCGCCTCGCCTGCCGCGATCAAGTCGCCCGCCAAGCCGTCGTCGTTGGAGAACAGGCCGCCATACTCATGACCGAGGCTGACCACCATCGCGCCGGTGAGCGTGGCCAAGTCGACGACCGTCTTCACCTTGTGCGTGCGCTGCACCCACGTCATCGCGTCGGCGAGCACCAGCCGCCCCTCGGCGTCGGTGTTGATGACCTCCACCGTCTGCCCCGACATCGACGTCACCACGTCGCCGGGCCGCGTGGCGGCGCCGTCTGGCATGTTCTCGACGAGGCCGCACACGCCGATGACGTGCGCCTTCGCCTTACGCCGGGCGAGCGCGAGCATCGCACCGGCGACGGCGCCCGCACCGCCCATGTCCCACTTCATGTCCTCCATGCCGGCGGCGGGCTTGATCGAGATGCCGCCGGTGTCGAAGGTGACGCCCTTGCCGACGAAGGCGGTGGGCTCCGCACCCGATCCGCGCCAGCGCATCGCGAGCAGCCGGCCGGGCCGGGCCGAGCCCTGCGCCACCGCGAGCAGCGCGCCCATGCCGAGTGCGGCCATCGCGGCGGGATCGAGCACCTCGATCTCGACGCCGGCGGCCTCCAGCGGGCCGCGCACGCGCTCGACGAAGCTCTCGGGATAGATGATGTTGGCGGGCTCGGTGACGAGCTCGCGGGCGAGGAACACGCCTTCGGCCAGCGCGGCGCGGCGCGCGAAGTCCGCCTCCGCCTCGGCGCCGGCGTTGACGATCACCAGCTCCGTGAGGCCGGGCTTCTGGCGCGGCTTCTGCGTGGTGCGGTACTTGTCGTAGCGCCACGAGCGCAGCAGCGCGGCGTAGCCCAGCCGCGCGAGCTTCGCGCCCGCCTCTTGATGCCCGCCGGGATCGACCACGACGGTCGTCTCGCCCGAGGTGAGCAGCCGCGCGACGATCGCGCCGCCGGCCTTCTCGTAGCCCTTGTCGTCGCCGGCGCCCGTGCCGACGAGCAGCACGCGCGACGCGCCCTCCCCCGCCGCGACGTAGATCTCGGCCACGGACGCCGCCTCGCCCTCGAAACGCGCGGCGGCGGCCGCGCGCGCGGCGAAGGCGGCGGCGTCGCCCAGCGCGCCGAGCGCGCCCGGCTCGACCTTGCCCGAGGCGACGGGCACGACGAGAACGTGGGAACCGGCGGGACGCGCATCGGCGAAGCGGACGGAAAGCATCGGAGATGGCATCGGCGAGAACTGGCCTTTCTGGGGCGGCGACGGCCGCGACGAAGCGCCGCATATGGCCTCTCGCGTCCGCGTGCGCCACCCTGCCGCTTTCGCCGCCAACTTCTCCAGATTGCGGAGCGTCGCGACGGGTGCGATAGCGGCGGCGACAGGGATGCCGTAGGGCACCGGGGGACGAGTGAAGCTGGATTGCCCGAACGCCCGGCCGGCGGCCGGCCTGGTCGCGACCGCGCTGCCCCTCGTCCTCGCGCTCGCCCCCGCGCCCGCCGCGTCGCAGGCGGCCGCGGACGTCGCACGGCCCGCGTCAATCCCGGCTTTGTCGGTGTCCGACGCACCGCGCCCGCTTGCCGACAATGAAGTCGCCTTCACCGCGGACGCGATCGAGTACGACTATCAGGCCAAGCTCGTCACCGCGACGGGCGACGTCCGCATGATCCGGCAAGGCAACCGGCTGCGCGCCGACAGGGTGGTGTGGGACAGGCAGTCCGGCCGCGCGCACGCCAGCGGTCGGGTCGCGATCGAGAACCCCCAGGGCGACATCTCCTACGCCGACGAGGCCGAGCTCACCGATGACCTGAAGGACGGCGTCGCGCAGAACATGCTGCTGGTGCTGGAGAATGGCGGTCGCATGGCGGCCACTAAGGGCCGCCGCGAGGCCGGCGTCTACACGCTGGAGCGCGCTGCCTACTCGCCGTGCGACGTCACCACCGAGGGCGGCTGCCCCAAGCAGCCGCTATGGGAGATCACCGCCGAGCGCGTCGTCTACGATCCCGCGCGCCACCGCGTCTCCTACCGCGACGCGCGGCTGCGCTTCCTGGGCGTGCCGTTCGTTTGGCTGCCCGCCTTCTCGCATCCCGACGGCACCGGCGACGGCGGCAGCTCGGGCCTGCTGGTGCCGGACCTGAGCTACAATAGCCGCAACGGGCTGGAGGTCGCCACGCCCTATTACTGGCGGCTCGCGCCCAACCGCGACGCGACGATCACGCCGCACCTCTTCTCCGCCGTGGCCCCAATGCTGGAGGGGCAGTACCGCCAGCTGAGCGGCACCGGCGCCTTCCAGGTGCACGGCTACGCCACCTACAGCACGCGCGCGGTCAACGATCAGGCCAACGGCTCGCGCGCCTTCCGCGGTTATCTAGACGCCAGCGGCCGCTACCAGCTCGGCCCCGACTGGACGCTGAGCGGATCGGTGCGCGAGGTGACCGACAAGACCTTCCTGCGCCGCTATGACATTTCCGACGACGATCGGCTGCGTACCGTGCTCAAGGCCGAGCGGATCGACGACGACAGCTACCTGTCGATCGCTGGCTGGCGGTTCCGCACGCTGGTGCTGGGGCAGGATCAGAAGCGCCAGCCGATCGCGCTGCCGCTGATCGACTACCGGCGCCGCATCGGCGAGAGCCTGCTCGGCGGGACATTCACGCTCCAGGCCAACACGCTCGCCATCACCCGCGACGACGGGCAGGATACGCAGCGCGCCTTTGCGGGCGGCCAGTGGCAGAAGTGGCTGCTGACCGGTGGCGGCCAGATCGTCACCTTCACCGGTTACGCGCGCGGCGACCTCTACCACAGCGTCCACAACGACGAGACCACCACCGTCATCTATCGTGGCGATCGGGGTTGGGCGACGCGCGGCATCGCGGCGGTCGCGGCCGACGTGCGCTGGCCCTTCGTCGGCGAATTCCTGGGCGGCACGCAGCGGGTGACGCCGCGCGTGCAGCTCGTCGCGGGGCCGAAGACCAGGAACTTCGCCATCCCCAACGAGGACGCGCGCGCGATCGACCTCGAAGACTCGAACCTCTTCGCGCTCAACCGCTTCAACGGCTATGATCGCTGGGAAGGCGACACGCGTGCCACCTACGGGCTGGAATACGCGCTCGACCTGCCGCGCTTCGAGTGGCGCTCGGTGATCGGCCAGAGCTACCGCGTCGCCGGCCCCGGCGCGATCTTCCCGGACGGCACCGGGCTCAACGCCAACTGGTCCGACGTGGTCGGGCGCACGACGCTGCGCTACGGCAGCTTCGTCAGCATCATCCATCGCTACCGGCTGGACAAGGGCGATCTCGCCTTCCGCCGCAACGAGATCGACGCCACGCTGGGCACGGCCAAGACCTACCTGCTGATCGGCTACCTCGATCTTAACCGCCACATCAGCCCGACCATCGAGGATCTGCGCGATCACGAGGAGGTGCGCGTCGGCGCGCGCGTGTCGTTCCTCAGGCACTGGTCGTTCTTCGGTTCCTCCACCTTCGACCTCACCAACGCCAGGGACGAGCAGAACTTCCTGTCGTCCACCGCCAACGGCTTCGATCCGGTGCAGTCGCGCGCCGGCGTCGCCTACGAGGACGATTGCTTCCGCGCCTCGGTGCAGTACCGCCGCGACTTCGCCGCGTTCGGCGACGCGCGGCGCGGCAACACGGTGCAGTTCCAACTGGCCTTCAAGAACCTTGGCCGCTAAGCCCGGGTTCAGCATCCGGGTGCGACGGGGCGGGCACGGTCCGCGCATGGCCTGCGACGCGCACGCGCCGCGGACGGGAAGACAGAGGATATCGTGACCTTCGACTTCTCCACGCCGCGGCCGCGCCGCGCTCCAACCCGGCTGACATCGGCCCGGCTGATCGCCGCCCTGCTCTCGCTCGCGGTCGCGAGCCACGCCGTTGCCCAGGACGATGTCGCGCCCGCCGCCGACAACCCGCTCAACCTACCGACCGACGTGAAGATATTCGGCAAGTACGATCCTTACGTCCGCAAGGCCAATGCGATCGTCAACGGCTTCATCATCACCGACACCGACGTCGACCAGCGGCTGAACCTGGTGCTCGCCGCCAACAGCCAGACGACGCCTTCGGCCGACGAGACCGCCCAGCTCCGCCTCCAGGTACTGCGCAACCTGATCGACGAGACGCTGGAGATCCAGGAAGCCAAGGCCAACGACATCACCGTCGACCGCGACGCCATCGACCAGACCTTCGCGCGCGTGGCGACGCAGTTCAAGCAGACGCCGGACCAGTTCACCGCCTTCCTCAAGTCCAAGAACACGTCTGCCGCCTCGATGAAGCGTCAGATCGAGGGCGAACTCGCCTGGCAGCGCGTGCTGGGCCGCAAGGTGGAGCCGTTCGTGTCGGTGGGCGACGACGAGGTGAAGGGCGTCATCTCGCGCCTCAAGGCGTCGAAGGGCGCCAAGGAATATCATGTCGGCGAGATCTTCGTCTCCGCCACTCCCGAGACCGACGCGCAGGTCCACGCCAATGTTGACCGCGTGTTCGAGCAACTCAAGAAGGGTGGCAGCTTCGTCGCCTACGCTCGGCAATATTCCGAGGCCTCCACCGCGGCGGTGGGCGGCGATCTCGGCTGGGTGCGCGCCGAGCAGCTCCCACAGCCGA
This sequence comes from Sphingomonas sp., assembly GCF_965200105.1. Taxonomy (GTDB): domain Bacteria; phylum Pseudomonadota; class Alphaproteobacteria; order Sphingomonadales; family Sphingomonadaceae; genus Solisphingomonas. Next base: position 35,805 of record NZ_CBDATN010000002.1, on the reverse strand, counting down.
TCGCGGGCATGGTGACGGACATGCAGCCCGGCCAGGTCTCCGCGCCGATCGCGGTGCCCGGCGGCTACTCAATCATCGCGGTGTCGGACCAGCGCCAGGTGCTGACCGCCGACCCGCGCGACGCGACGCTCAGCCTGAAGCAGATGGCGATCGCCTTCCCCAAGGGCACCGCGCAGGCGACCGCGGTGCCGCGCGTCTCCGCCTTCGCGGACGCGACTCACAAGATGGCGGGCTGTGGCGCGGTGAAGGACGTCGCCGCCCGCTTCGACGCCGCCGTCGTCGAGAATGACGACGTCCGCATCCGCGACCTGCCGGTCGCGCTCCAGCAGCAGATCGCGCAGCTCTCGATCGGCCAGGCGACCAATCCGTTCGGGTCGGTGGAGGACGGCATCCGCGTGCTGGTGGTGTGCGGCCGCGACGATCCCGAGGAGGCGCGCGCGCCTTCCTTCGACGCGATCTACAACCAGATGACCGAACAGCGCGTGAACCTGCGCGCGCGTCGCTACCTGCGCGATCTGCGCCGCGACGCGGTGATCGAGTACCGATGAGCGAGGCTCGCCCGGACGGTGCCGGCCCCGCCGCGCCGCTCGCGGTGTCGATGGGCGATCCGGCGGGGATCGGGCCCGAATGCATCGCGAAGGCGTGGGAACGGCGCGACGCAGAGGGGCTGCGCCCCTTCTTCGCGGTCGGCGATCCGCGCGCGATCGCCGCCGTGTGGCCGGGTCCGCTGGCGCGGATCGGCGACCCGGCGGAGGCGCACGGCCGCTTCGCCGACGCGCTGCCGATCCTGGAGGTGGAGGACGCCGGCGACATCGTGTCCGGCCACCCCAACATGCCCGGCGCGCGCTGCGCGATCATGGCGCTGGAGATGGCGGTGGGCCTCGCGCGATCGGGGGCGGCGGGCGGAGTCGTCACCGGCCCCGTCTCCAAGGGCGATCTCTACGCGATCGGCTTCACCCATCCCGGCCAGACCGAGTTCGTCGCCGAACGTTGCGGCGTGTCGCCCGGCAACGTCGCGATGATGTTGGCGGGGCCGAGCCTGCGCACCGTGTGCCTCACCGCGCACGTCGCGCTCGCCGATGTCTCCGCGCTGCTCTCCGTCGACGCGATCGTGGCCCGCGCGCGCGTGGTGGCGCGCGGGCTCCAGCGCGATTTCGGGATCGCGGCGCCGCGCCTCGCGATCGCGGGCTTCAACCCGCACGCCGGCGAGCATGGCGCGCTCGGGCGCGAGGAGGTGGAGGTGCTGATCCCGGCGGTGGAGCAGCTCCGCGAGGAGGGGCTCGACGTGGCCGGGCCGCTGGCGGCGGACACCATGTTCCATCCCCGCGCCCGCGCGCGCTACGACGCGGCGCTGTGCTGCTACCACGATCAGGCGCTGATCCCGCTGAAGACGCTGCACTTCGACGAGGGCGTCAACATCACGCTGGGGCTGCCGATTGTGCGCACCTCACCCGATCACGGCACCGCCTTCGAGATCGCCGGCATGAACCGCGCCCTGCCCGGCGCCACCGTCGCCGCGATCCGCATGGCGGCCGAGGCGGCGGAGCGGCGCTTGGCGGCGGCGTGACATCGGCCGACGATCGACCGGCGTGAGCGAGGCCGCGAGCGGCCTCGACGCGCTGCCGCCGCTGCGCGAGGTGATTGCCGCGCACGGGCTCGCCGCATCGAAAGCGCTCGGCCAGAACTTCCTCACCGACCCCCAGCTTCTCGACCGGATCGCGCGCGCGGCGGGCGATCTCGATGGGCAGCAGGTCTACGAGGTCGGTCCGGGTCCCGGCGGCCTCACCCGCGCGCTGCTCCGCGCCGGTGCGCGCGTGACGGCGGTGGAGCGCGACCGCCGCTGCCTGCCCGCGCTGGCGGAGATCGCCGCCGCCGCGCCCTGTCGGCTCGACGTAGTGGAGGGCGACGCACTCGCGCTCGACGAGCCGGCGCGGCTGGAACGCGGCGTCAGGATCGTGTCCAACCTGCCTTACAATGTCGGCACCGCGCTGCTCGTGCGCTGGCTGGAGGCCGACCCCTGGCCGCCCTGGTGGGCGTCCGCCACGCTGATGTTCCAGCGCGAGGTGGCGGATCGCATCGTCGCGCGACCCGGCTCCGGCGCTTACGGCCGGTTGTCGGTGCTGGCACAATGGCGGGCGGAGACGCGGATCGCGCTTCCCGTCCACCGCTCCGCCTTCGTGCCGCCGCCCAAGGTGATGTCGGCGGTGGTTCACCTGGTGCCGCACGCGGCGCCCGAGGGCGTCGGTCCGGGGCGGCTCTCGGCGATCACGGCCGCGGCGTTCGGCCAGCGCCGAAAGATGCTGCGCCAGAGCCTGAAGTCCATGCCGCACGCGCTCGACGCGCTCGCGACGCTCGGCATCGCGGCGGAGCGGCGGCCGGAAACGCTGATGGTCGAGGAGTTCGTGGCGCTCGCCGCCGCCCTGTCCTGAACCGCGGCTGCAAGGCCGGTTCCTCGCGCGTTCAGAGCACCGCGCCTAGTTCAGGCGACAGAAGGAGAGCGTAGCATGAAGATCCTACACCGCATCATGATCACCGCCGCCGGGATCGGCATCGCGGCCGGCGCCGCCCAGTCGCAGCCCGTCGACCAGCGCCATTACAATCAGGATCGCCGCATCGAGCACGGCCTGCGCACCGGCCAGCTCACCCCGCACGAGGCGCGGCGCATCGAGCGCCAGCAGCATTCGATCCATCGCCAGGAAACGCGGATGCGCTATCGCAACGGCGGCCACCTGAACGGCTACGACCGCGCCGTGCTCCAGCATCGCGAGGATCGCGCCAGCCGCCACATCTACCGGGCCAAGCACAACGGGCGGAACTGGTAGCACCGCCGCCAGACGGGTGGCGGCGCCTCAGTTCTTGGCGGGCGCCGCCGTCGTCTCCTGCCCCTTGGGCGGCACCTTGTCGCTAGCTTGCGCGGTCCGCACCGCGGGTGGCGGCCCCTTCGCGATCGCGGCGGCGAGCGAAGCGGATTGCGGGCACGGGCCCTTGCACAGCGTCTGGAGCCTGGCGAGGTTCGCCTTGGCGCGATCGACGGCGCCGCGCTGCACCAGCGCCTCGCCCTCGCCGCCGACCGCGCTCGGATCATTGGGATCGAGCTGGAGCGCGTCCTTATAGTAGCGGATCGCCTTGCCCGGCAGGCCTTGCGCCTGCGCGACGCGGCCGAGCGCCACGAAGGCGGCGCGGTTGCGCGGATCGGCGACGATCGCCGCCTCCAGTGCATCGTTGGCGGCCGCAGGGTTGCCCGCCGCCAGCGCACCCTCGCCCCGCCGCTGGAGAGCAGTGGAACGCGGCGCCACCTGATCATCCGGCTTCTGCCCGCTGCCGCCGCTCGATACCGCGAGCAGCGTCAGCGACAGGGCGGCGGCGGGAACGGCGAAACGCATGAATGTCTCCGGCGGGACGGTCGCGCCGCCGACTAGCATGGCCGCCGGAGGCGCGCGACGAAAAAGCCGTCGGTGCCGTCCTGCGCGGGCGTGAGGCGAAGGCCAGCGCCGTCGGGCGTGCCGGCGGGCAACGCAATCTGGTCCACCCGCCAACCGCGATGCCGAACGAGGAAACCGCCGGCCTGCTCCGCCCCTTCTTCGCCCAGCAACGAGCAGACGATATAGGCGAGAGCGCCGCCCGGACGGACCAGCGCCGCGCCAATCTCCAGCAGCCGCGCCTGCGTATGGACGAGCCGCGCCAGCCGCTCCTCGCTTAGGCGCCACCGCGCCTCGGGATTGCGCCGCCAGGTGCCGGTGCCCGAGCAGGGCGCGTCGATCACGACGAGGTCGGCGCGATCGGTCAGATCGGCGAGCGCCGGCGCCTCGCGGCCGGGATCGAGCAGCGCAGTGGTGACGATGTCGATGCCGGCGCGCTCCACGCGCGGCGGCAGGCGCGAGAGCCGCGCGCGATCGGTGTCGGCCGCCACGATCGCGCCGTCGTTCCGCATCGCGGCGGCGAGCGCCAGCGTCTTGCCGCCCGCGCCCGCGCAGAGATCGACGACGGTCATGCCCGGCCTGGCGTCGCAGGCGATGGCGACAAGCTGGCTGCCTTCGTCCTGCACCTCGATCAGCCCGTCGCGCCACTCCGGCAGCGCCTCGACGCGCGTGCCCTCGGGCAGGCGCAGGCCGTCGGGAGCGTGCGGCGTCGGCGCGGAGCCGGAGATCGCCAGCGTCTCGCGCGACGCCTTGAGCGTGTTGACGCGTACGTCGAGCGGCGCGCGCCCGAGCAGACCAATCCCGTCGAGCCGGCCATCGAGCCACGCCGGCCCTTCGCCCGCCGGCGCGATCGGCTCACCGTCAACGATGCGGACCGGGGCGTGGGGCGACGCGTCGAACAGCGCCGCCAGCGACGGCTCGTCACCGGCTACGCCGATCAGTGCCGCGCGTCCGGACACCGGTAGGTCGCCCGCCCGCCGGATGGCGGCGTAGACGAGCTCGCGCACCGCCCGCCTGTCCTTGGAGCCCGCATATCGACGCTGCTTGAAGTAGCGTTGGACGATCGTGTCCGCCGCCGCGCCGCCACCGCGCGTCGCCTCGATCACGCCGTCGAGCACCTCGATCGCCGCCTGTGCGCGAGCCTGCGGGGTCATCGCGCCGAAACCGCAAGCCGTTCGGGTTGAACCCGTCGAAGCCCTGCCCTCCTCCAGACGGAACCGAGCGGCCCTTCGACGAGCTCAGAGCTAACGGGCATCATCGCGAGAGCTGGCTCAGCGCGTCGGATAGTTGGGCGCCTCGCGGGTGATCGCGACGTCGTGGACGTGGCTCTCCTGCAGGCCCGCGTTGGTGATGCGGACGAAGCGCGCGCGCTCGCGAAACTCGGTGAGCGTGTGGCTGCCGGTATAGCCCATCGCCGCCTTGACGCCGCCGACGAGCTGGTGGATGACGTCGCGCGCCGGGCCCTTATAGGCGACCTGCCCCTCGATGCCTTCGGGCACGAGCTTCAACTGATCCTTGATATCCTGCTGGAAATAGCGATCGGCCGAGCCCTTGGCCATCGCGCCCACGCTGCCCATGCCGCGATAGGATTTGTATGCACGGCCCTGGAAGATGAAGCTCTCGCCCGGCGCCTCCTGCGTGCCGGCGAGCAGCGAGCCCACCATCACCGTGGACGCGCCCGCCGCAAGCGCCTTGGCGATGTCGCCGCTGGTGCGAAGGCCGCCGTCGCCGATCACCGGCACGCCGGATTTCGCCGCCTCCTCCGCCGCGTCCATGATCGCGGTGAGCTGCGGCACGCCGACGCCAGCGACGACGCGGGTGGTGCAGATCGAGCCCGGCCCGATGCCCACCTTAACACCGTCCGCGCCCGCGTCGATCAGCGCGCGCGTCGCCTCCGCCGTGGCGACGTTGCCGGCGACCACCTGCACCTGGTTGGAGAGCCGCTTGACCCGCGCGACGGCGCGCGCGACGTCGCGGTTGTGGCCGTGCGCGGTGTCTATGACGATGAGGTCGCACTCGGCGTCGACCAGCGCCTCCGTGCGCTCGAAACCGGTATCGCCCACCGTCGTCGCCGCCGCCACGCGAAGCCGCCCGGTTCCATCCTTGGTGGCGGATGGATAGGTGACGGCTTTCTCGATGTCCTTGACGGTGATGAGGCCGACGCAGCGATAATCCTCGTCCACGACCAGCAGCTTCTCGATGCGGCGCTGGTGGAGCAGGCGGCGCGCCTCCTCCTGCCCGGTGCCGAGCGGCACCGTCACGAGGTTCTGCGCGGTCATCAGCTCGGAGACGGGCTGGCTCGGATTGCCGGCGAAGCGCACGTCGCGGTTGGTGAGGATGCCGACCAGCCGCCCGGACGCCTCGACCACGGGCACGCCCGAGATGCGGTGCCGCGTCATTAGCGCCTGCGCCTCGGCCAGCGTGGCGGAGGGCGCGATCGTAATCGGGTTCACCACCATGCCCGATTCGTAGCGCTTGACGGCGCGCACGGCGGCAGCCTGCTCATCCACCGTCAGGTTGCGGTGGAGCACGCCCAGCCCGCCGAGCTGCGCCATCACGATCGCCATGTCGGCCTCCGTGACGGTGTCCATCGCCGCCGAGAGGACGGGGATGGTGAGCGCGATCTCGCGCGTCACCTGCGTGCGCGTGTCCGCCATCGACGGCAGCACCTCGGACTCGGCGGGCTGCAACAGCACGTCGTCGAAGGTGAGGCCGAGGCGGATGTCCATGGGCGACGAGCTTTCGCGGGAGGGGAAGGGCAAGAGTCGTCGGCTCCCTATAGGCGGGGGCCGCGCGGCTTGCCACCCGCCGGCGCGTGCGCGATCAGCGCGCATGATCCGGAAAACCGACGCGGCGCCGTTCGGCGCGATCGACCGCCGCACGCTGCTCGCGGCGGCCGCCGGCGCGGGCGTGATCGCCGCCGCGCCGCCGATCGAGGACAATGCCGGCACCGAGACGATCCGATTGTGGCCGGGCGATCCGCCGGGCTTGCCCGTGGAGCTGCCCGAGGCCTCGCTCAAGAAAGAGGGCGGCGGCGGCCGGCGCGAGTTCCGGCTGCGCGGCGTGGCGGCGCCGGTGCTCTCGGTCTACCGCGCCGCCGAACCCAACGGCGCCGCCATCGTGGCGATCCCCGGCGGCGGCTTCGCCTATGTGTCGGTCCAGAACGAAGGCACGGCGGTGGCGCGGCGGCTGACCGCGATGGGCTACACCGTGCTCGTGCTCAGCTACCGCCTGCCGGCGGAAGGCTGGACCAATCGGACCGACGCGCCGGTGCAGGACGCGATCCGCGCCATGCGCGTCGCGCGCGCGCAGGCCGGCGCGCTCCGCGTCGCGCCCGATCGCGTCGGCGTGCTCGGCTTCTCGGCGGGCGGCCATCTCGCCGCCAGTCTCGCGACCGGCTGGGACGAGCCGCTGTACGAGGCCGTCGACGCCGCCGATCGCGCCTCGCCCAAGCCCGCCTTCGTGGGCCTCGCCTACCCGGTGACGACGTTGCAGCCGCCCTGCGCCGAGATCGCCTCGCGCAGGAACCTGCTCGGCCCCGATCCCGACGCCGCGCTGGTGGCGAAGCGTTCGCCGGTCACGCGGATCGGCAAGGAGACGGCGCCCTGCTTCCTCGTCCACGCGCTCGACGATCCGATCGTCAACCCGGCCTGTTCGATCGCCTGGGTGGCCGCCTGCCACGGCGCGGGCGTACTGATCGAGGCGCATCTGCTGGAGAAGGGCGGCCACGGCTTCGGCGTCGGGCTGCCGGCCGCGAACCCCGGCGCCGCCTGGCCCGACCAGTTCCGGCTATGGGCAGCGCGGCACGGAGGATAGCTCGTCCGTTTGCGGACGCGGGCGCGTCTGCTACGTCGCCGCGAGATGGCCGCGCAGATCGCCCTCGTCGACGACGATCGCAACATCCTGACGTCGGTTTCGATCGCGCTCCAGTCGGAGGGCTTCGGCGTGCGCGTCTATACCGACGGCGAGGTGGCGCTGCGCGCCTTCGCGGCCGATCCGCCGGATCTGATCGTGCTCGACATCAAGATGCCGCGCATCGACGGCATGGAGGTGCTGCGCCGCCTGCGCGAGCGTAGCCAGGTGCCGGTGATCTTCCTCACCTCCAAGGACGACGAGCTCGACGAGGCGCTGGGGCTGGCGATGGGCGCGGACGATTACATCGCCAAGCCCTTCTCGATCCGGCTGCTGATCGCGCGCATCCGCGCCATCCTGCGCCGCAGCGACGCGCGCGCGGCGCCGGCGGACGCGCAGCCGCCCGCCGCCGATCGACTGGTGCGCGGCTCGCTGGCGCTGGATCCCGCGCGCCACAAGGTGAGCTGGCGCGGCCGCGACGTGGTGCTCACGGTCACCGAGTTCCTGATCCTGGAGGCGCTGGCTCAGCGGCCGGGCTTCGTGAAGTCACGCGATCAGCTCATGGATACCGCGTACCAGGACGATGTCTACGTCGACGATCGCACGATCGACAGCCACATCAAGCGCCTGCGCCGCAAGTTCCGCGCCGCCGATCCGGAGTTCAAGGCGATCGAGACGCTCTACGGGGTGGGATACCGCTTTGCCGAGGAGTGACGAAATCAGCCAATCGCGCGCCCGCGCGGACGAGATGGGGCTCCCCCGCCCCCGCGCGGCCGAGGAGCGGCCGTTCGTGGCGTGGTGGGCGCGCTGGTCCCTCACCAGTCGCATCCTGGCGGTCAACATCTTCGTGCTGGCGATGCTGGCGGGAAGCTTCTTCTACCTCGACAGCTATCGCAGCCGCGTCGGCCAGGAACGCACCGATCAGGCGACGAGCGACGTGCAGATGATCGGCCTCGCGCTCGCCGCCGCGCCCGCCGCCGCGCGCGCCACGCTGGCCGCGCGCATCGCGGCGGTGGATGGCGAGCGGCTGCGCATCTACGATCCGGCGACGGGGACGCGCACGCTGGACAGCTGGATGCTCTCGCCCGCCACCTATCAGCTTCACGATCCCGACGCCGAGCCGTGGAAGAAGCATGTCGCGCGCTTCATGGACCGGACGTTCGACAGCGTGATGGGCACCGATCCGCTCGATCCTTTCGTCGAGCCATCTCGCGACGTCGCCGCCGCCTGGCCGGAGGCGGTAGCGGCGCGCGCGCGGCCTGGCACCGTCGTCTCCGCGCACCGTGTCGCGCCCGATCGCACGCCGGTGATCTCCGCGGCGCTCGCGGTGCGGCAAGTCGGCGTGCTGCTCACCACCAACAATGCCCGCGACATCACCCGGATCGTGCGCGCCGAGCGCTTCGCCATCGGCGTCGTGATCGCGGCGGTGCTCGCCATCTCGATTGGGCTTTCGCTATATCTCGCGCGCACCATCGCCCGGCCGCTCCGACGCCTAGCGATCGCCGCGCACCGCGTCCGCCTCGGCCGCGCGCGCGAGGTGCAGGTGCCGCGCCTGCCCTCGCGCCGCGACGAGATCGGGCTGCTCGCCCGCGCACTGTCGGACATGTCGGGCGCGCTTCGCAAGCGCATCGACGCGGTGGAGGCGTTCGCCGCCGACGTGTCGCACGAGCTCAAGAATCCGCTCGCCTCCATGCGCTCGGCGGTCGACAGCCTTGCGATGGTGGAAGACCCCGCGCTTCAGGCGCAGCTCATCGGGATCGTGCGCGACGACGTGGTGCGGCTGGATCGGCTCGTCACCGACGTCGCCGATGTTTCGCGGCTGGACGGCGAGCTGTCGCGCGCGCGGTTCGAGGCGATCGATCTTGGTCCGCTGATCGAAGCGCTGCTCGCCTATCGCGAGGGGCGCGGGCAGAACCGCGACGTGCGCGTCGCCTTCGCGCGGCCGCTGGTGGATAGCGCCGTCGTGCTCGGCGACGGCAACCGGCTGGCACGCATGGTGACGAACCTGCTCGACAACGCGGTCAGCTTCTCGCCGCCCGGCGGCCTCGTCGAGATCGCCGCGATCGAGGTCGGCGGCAAGGTGCGCCTCACCATCGAGGACGAGGGGCCGGGGGTTCCGATGGACCAGCGCGCGGCGATCTTTCGCCGCTTCCACACCGACCGGCCGGAGGCGAAGCCCGGCGACCGCCACTCCGGGCTAGGCCTCGCCATCGCGCTCGCCATCGCCGACGGGCACGACGGCGGCATCACCGTCACCGATCGCACCGACGGGCGGCAGGGCGCGCAGTTCGTCGTCACCCTGTCCTCGGCGCCACCGGTATGACGGCGGAGACCATCCATGCCTCCTGCGTCGCGATCGAAGGCCGTGCGATCCTGATCGCGGGGCCGTCTGGCAGCGGGAAATCCGATCTCGCATTGCGCCTCATCGATCGCGGCGCGACGCTGGTGTGCGACGACTACACCATGGTCGAGCCGCGCGACGGCCGGCTATGGGCGAGCGCGCCGGCCACCATCGCCGGCCGCATCGAGGTTCGCGGGGTCGGCATCCTGTCGATGCCGTACGAGATCGGCGCGGAGGTGGCGCTGGTCGTCGCCTGCGACGTCGCGCCGCCGCGCCTGCCCGAGCCCGAGACGCGCATGGTGGCGGGCGTCGTGCTGCCGGCGGGCCGCGTCGCGGCGCTGGAGCCGTCCGCGCCGATCAAGGTCGAGTGGATGCTGAAGGCGTTGCCGGCATGACCGAGCGGCGCGTCCTGCTCGTCACCGGCCTCTCGGGCGCCGGCAAGTCGACCGCGCTCAAGACGCTGGAAGATGCCGGCTGGGAGGTCGTCGACAACCTCCCGCTCACCCTGCTCAACCGGCTGCTCGACGCACCCGCGGCACCGGCGGGCGGTGACGACCGGCCGTTCGCCATGGGCATCGACAGCCGCACGCGCGGCTTCGATCCGCAGGCGATCGCCGAGCGCGTGCGCCGGCTGCGTGACGAGGGCGCCGACGCCGACATCCTCTTCCTCGACTGCGCCGGCGCCGAGCTCCAGCGCCGCTATTCGGAGACACGCCGCCGCCACCCGCTGGCGCCGGACCGGCCCGCCGAGGACGGCATCGCGCGGGAACGCGAGCTGCTCGATCCGGTGCGCCGCGCCGCGGATCACCTGATCGATACGACCGACAGCAGCGCCAACCTGCTCCAGCAGCAGATCCGCGCGCTGTTCGCGGCGGGACAGGCCGGCACGACGCTGACCATCCTGTCCTTCGGCTACTCGCGGAGTGTACCGAGGAACGCCGACCTCGTCTTCGACATGCGCTTCCTGCGCAATCCGCACTGGGTGCCGGCGCTGAGGCCCCGGACCGGGCTCGATCCGGCGGTGGCCGCCTATGTCGCCGGCGATCCCGCCTACGCCGAATCGCTGACGCGCATCGAGGAGCTGCTCGGCTTGTTGCTGCCGCGCTACGAGGGCGAGGGAAAGAGCTACGTCACCGTCGCGTTCGGCTGTACCGGAGGGAAACACCGCTCGGTCCACATCGCCGAAACGATCGCCGCGCGGTTGCGCGAGCGCGGCTTTTCGCCCACCATCGTCCATCGCGATCTCGCCCTGCACGTACGGGACGTAACGCACGGGGGTGACGGGATGCCGATCGCTGGAAGCGGATAGCGGGTAGTGGAATGATCGGTCTGGTGCTGGTGACGCATGGCCGACTGGCCGAGGAGTTCGTGACCGCGATGGAGCATGTCGTCGGCCGGCAGGAGGCGATCGCGTCGATCTGCATCGGGCCGGACGACGCTATGGAGGCGCGCCGCGACGACATCGCCGCAGCCGTCGCCGCCGTCGATCGCGGTACCGGCGCGATCATCCTCACCGATCTGTTCGGCGGCACGCCGTCAAATCTCGCCATATCCCTGATGAAGCCCGAGCGGGTGGAGGTGATCGCGGGCGTCAACCTGCCGATGCTGATCCGCCTGTCGTCGGCGCGCCGCACGATGAAGATCAAGGCCGCCGTGGCCGCCGCACGCGATGCGGGACGGAAATATATCTCGGTCGCCTCCGAAGTGCTGGGCGAGGCGGCGGCGTGAGCGCGGCGCCGGTCAGCCGCGAGCCCCTGACAAAGACGGTGCTGATCGCCAACAAGCGCGGCCTCCACGCGCGCGCGTCCGCCAAGTTCGTGACGCTCGCCTCCGCGCAGGACGCCGAGATCGCGGTGGAGAAGGACGGCTCGTCGGTGGCCGGCACGTCGATCATGGGGCTGATGATGCTCGGCGCCGCGATGGGCGATCACGTCACGATCAGCGCGTCCGGCGACAATGCCGAGGAGGCGCTGAGGCTGCTCGTGGCCCTCGTCGAGGATCGCTTCGGCGAGGATTGACGCCCCGCCGTCTGTCATGCCCCGCGAGATCACCGCCTATTCCAACCCGCTGGTGAAGCGGGTCCGCGCGTTGCGCGAGAAGCGGCACCGCCGCGAGGAAGGACTGTTCCTCGCCGAGGGGCTGCGCATCGTTGCGGAGGCGGAGGAGGCAGGACGCCTCCCCCGCTACATCTTCCATGCCCGCGAGATGCGGGACCATCCGTTGCTCCGTCGGATCGCAAATGCCTGCGAGGCGGCTGGCGGCGAGGCGGTCGAGACGACGGCGGACATTCTCGGCAAGCTCTCGGGCAAGGACAACCCGCAGACGGTGCTCGGCGTCTACGACGAGTTCGAAACCGATCTCGCCGCGCTCGATCGCGGTGCGTCGGGCATCTGGCTGGTGGCGCAGGCGCTACGCGATCCCGGCAATCTCGGCACCATGCTGCGCACCGGCGACGCGGTGGGCGCGGGCGGGCTGATCCTGGTGGACGAGTGCGTCGATCCCTTCTCTCTGGAGGCGGTGCGCGCCTCGATGGGCGCCGTGTTCACGCAGGCGATCGCGCGCGCATCCTGGGCGGAGTTCATCGGCTGGCTGCGCGCCGGCCCCGGCACGCTGGTCGCGCTCAGCCTGCGCACGGAGATCGACTATCGCGAGCCCACCTATCCCGCCCCCACCTTCCTCCTTGTCGGCAACGAGGCCAGGGGATTGCCGGCCGAATATGAGGATGCGTGCGACCTACGCGTGAAGCTGCCGATGCGCGGCAAGGCGGACAGCCTCAACGCGGCAGTAGCGACCGCGGTGATGGCCTATACCGTCCTGTCACTGGCGGTTTAGATCAGCAGCGGCATCGTCGATCATCGCCTCCGATCACTCATAGCCGGGTAATGCACCGGGCCTGATCCGGATCAGCCGCACCGTCCTACAGCCTTCAGGGAAGCGTCCATGCTGATCGTCACCGACCTTGCCGTGCTTCGTCCCGACCTCGCCTACTGGGTGCCGGCGGTGACGATGCCCACGCGCGCCGGTGGCGCGCCGGTGCGACGCTTCCTGATCGACGCGGTCACGCGGCGGCCGGCGCTGCGACAGTTTCCCGCCTTCGCCAGCCGCGCCGAGTGCCTGCGCTGGATCATGATCCATCGCGCCGAGGTGGAGGGAAAGGCGCCGAGCGGCCGCGTCGCCGCCGTCCGCCTCGCCGAGTGGATGCTGGGGATGGACGCGGGGTGAGGCCGGCGTAGAGAGCCGCCATGATCGATCCCGCCACGCTTCCCCCGCCCCCCGTCGCCGAGCGCCGGCCGCACGCCGTCACGCACCACGGCCGCACCGTCACCGACGACTATGCGTGGCTGCGCGATCCCGGCTACCCGACCGTCGAGGATCCCGACGTGCTCGGCTATCTCGCCGCCGAGAACGCCTATTTCGAGACAGCGATGGCGCCGCTGCGGCCCACCGTCGACGCGCTGTTCGCCGAGATGAAGGGCCGCATCCAGGACGACGATGCCTCGGTGCCGCGCCGCGACGGCGAGTGGCTGTACTGGTGGGCGTTCGCTCCGGGCGCGCAGTATCGCTGCTGGTGGCGCAGGCGCGCCGACGGCGGCGGCAACGACGAGGTCATCGTCGACGAAGCGGCGGAGGCGGCGGGCCACGTCTATTTTCGGCTCGGCGCGCTGGCGATCAGCCCCGACGGCCGCCTTGCCGCCTGGTCGGCGGACACGAGCGGCGCCGAGCGCTTTACGTTGCGCATCCGCGACCTCGCGACCGGCGCGGACGTCGAGACCGTCACCGCCATCGCCAACGGCGCCATCGCTTGGTTCGCGAGTTCAGACGCGATCGCCTACTCCGAGGTCAACGACAAGTGGCGCACTTACCGCGCCCGGCTGCACCGGCTGGGCGACGATCCGGCCGGCGACGCGATGCTCTACGAGGAGATCGAGGACGAAGGCTTCAACGTCGGCGTCTCGCGCACCACCGATCGCGCGTGGATCGTCGTCGGCACCAACGATCACGAGACGAGCGAGGTGCGACTGATCCCCGCCGCCGACCCGGGCATCGAGCCGCTGCTCGTCTCCCGCCGGGTGACGAAGCGGCAATATTCGGTCGACGCCGCACACGGCAGATTATGGATCCTCACCAACGACGACCACGTCAACTTCCGCCTCGCCTCCGCCGACCCGCAGACGCCGGAGACCTGGGAGCCGGTGATCGCGGGCTCCGACGAGGTGTATCTGCGCGGCGTCTCCAGCTTCGTGCGCCACCTCGCGATCGAGGAGCGCGTCGCCGGCCTCGATCAGATCCGCCTGCGCGGCTATGACGGCGCCGAGCATCGCGTCGCCTTTCCGGAGGCGAGCTACACCGCCGCGCTCGGCACGAATCCCGAGTCCGACACGCCCGATTACCGCATCGGCTACGCCTCGATGGTGACGCCCGACACGGTCTTCGACTATGATCCCGACGCGCGCACGCTGACGACGCGGAAGGTGCGCGCGATACCGTCCGGCTACGATCCCACGCGCTACGCCACCGAGCGGCTGACCGTCACGGCGCGGGATGGTGCGCAGGTGCCCGTCTCGATCGTCTACCCGGCGGATTATCCGCGCGACGGCACCGGCAAGCTCTTCCTCTACGGCTACGGCGCCTACGGCATCGCCATCCCGCCGGGCTTCTCGGGCGGGCGGCTGAGCCTGCTGGATCGCGGCTGGGCGTGCGCGATCGCGCATATCCGGGGCGGCGACGATCTCGGCTATCGCTGGTATCTCGACGGCAAGACGGTGCACCGCCAGAACGCCTTCAACGACTTCGTCGACGTCGCGCGCGGCCTCGTGGCGCAGGGCTGGACGGGCGAGGGCCACATCGCGATCAACGGCGGTTCGGCGGGGGGCGAGTTGATGGGCGCCGTCGCCAACTCCGATCCCGCTTTGTGGGGTGCCGTCGTGGCGGACGTGCCGTTCGTCGACGTGCTCAACACCATGCTGGACGCGACGCTGCCGCTGACGCCCGGCGAGTGGCCAGAATGGGGCAACCCGATCGAGGACGCCGCCGCCTTCGACCTGATCGCGTCCTACAGCCCGTACGACAATGTCCGCGCGCAGCCCTACCCGCCGATGCTGATCACCGGCGGCCTCAACGATCCGCGCGTCACCTACTGGGAGCCCGCGAAGTGGGCGGCGCGGCTGCGCGCGTCCAAGACGGACGACAACCCGCTGCTCCTCAAGATCAACATGGGCGCGGGGCACGGCGGCAAATCCGGCCGGTGGGACTCGCTCGTCGAGCAGGCGGAGGCGTTCGCCTTCATGCTGGCGGCGATCGGCTAGAGCGTCGCCCGCCATCGCCCGCCCGTGAAGCCGCGCGGTTGACGTCCGAAGACGGCGGTTCCAGGTCATGCGGGTGACCGGCCACGCGCGCTTCCTGCCTGGCGCCGCCGCGATCGGAATGGCGCTGTTCCTCGCGGCGACGCCGGGCGTCATCACCTACGATGGGATGGTTCAATACAGGCAGGCGCTCGCCGGGCGCTACGACGATTGGCACCCGCCGATCATGGCGGTGCTGTGGTCGCTGCTCGGGCGGGCACGGTTGTCGGGATCGGCGCCGATGCTCGCGGTGCAGCTCGGGCTCTATTGGGCGGGGTTGGGCCTCCTGGCAGGCGCGTTGGCAAGGCGCGGCGCCATGCGGTCGGCGGCGGCGGTGCTGGCGGGCGGGCTGTTCCCGATCGTCACCGACTGGATGGGCTGCGTGCTCAAGGACTGCCAGCTCATCGGGGCGCTGGTGGCGGCGACGGGTATCGTCGGCTGGTATCGGCTCGGCGGGCGGCGGATGCCGCTGTGGGCGACCGGCCTCGCGGGCGGGCTGGTCGCCTATGCGTGGCTGTTGCGCGCCAACGCCGTATTCGCGGTCGCGCCGCTCGCGCTCGGCCTGTGCGGATGGGGTGCGCGGCGGCCGGCGGCGCGCGTGGCGCTGCTCGGGCTCGCGGTAATGGCGGGGATCGGCGTGTCGGGACCGATCAACCACCGCCTGCTCGGTGCCGAGCGATCGCATGTCGAGCGCACGCTGCCGCTGTTCGACATGGCGGGGATCGCGCATCGCGCGGGCCTGGCGACGCTGCCCGGCCTCACATCGACGCTATGGGCGCGCGCCGAGGCGGTCCGCTGCTACACCCCCTTCTACTGGGATCCGCTGGGCGACACGAGCAAGTGCGGCGCGATCGCCACCACGCTCGCCTTCGACCGCGACGAGGACGCGCCGCCGATCGAACGCCAGTGGCTGGAGATGATCGCCGCGCACCCGGCGGCCTGGGCCGCGCACCGGCTCGCGCACCTCAACGACAATCTCCGCGTCGCCGTGCCCTACTCCGAGCGGCTGGCGACCGCGCCGCCCGTGTCGCTCTCCAATCCGCACCAGATCGGCGAGCCGGCGCGGGCGTTCACCGCGTGGCTGGCGCGGCTCGCCGCCGGCGTGGCCGCGACGCCGGCGGGCGTACCGGCTGTGTGGTGGCTGCTCGCCGGTGGGCTTTGGTGGACGCTCGCCGCCACGCCGCGTCAGCCGCCGCGCGACGTAGGGCTGGCGCTCGCCGCGTCGGCGACGCTGATGACGGCGAGCTTCGCGATCGTCAGCATCGCGTCGGACCTGCGCTACCACCTGTGGCTGATGGCGGCGACGATGCTGGCGGCAGCGATGCTGGGGGCGTGCGAGGACGTCGATCGCCGCCGCCTGCGCGCGACGATCGCCGCCACGACCGGCGCCTGCCTGCTGTCGGTGCTGCTACGAAGCGGACTGCTGCCGGTGGCGGCGATCCCCGCCTAGCGCGGCCTGCGCCTCCGCCGCTGCGCGCACGCCGCTGTCGTGGGCGCCGTGCGCGGTCGAGTAGTCGGTTGGGTGCGTCGCCTCGCCCGCGAAGAAGAGGCGATCTTCGGCGGGCGCCGCCAGCACGGCCCGCGCCGCCGCGTGGCCCGGCAGCGCGTGGCTGTAGGAGCCGCCGACATGATCCGCCCGCCGCCATGCGCTCGCCGCGATCGGGCGCAGGACGCGGCGCACGCCACTGCCGAGCAGCGCCGCCAGTTCGTCGAGCGCGAAGGCTTGGGCCGCAGCCGCTCCTTCTCGCTCCAGCGCCTCGGCGCCGGGGCCGCCGAAGAAGGTCTCGATCACCGGGCGCCCCATCGGCATGATCGTGTAGCTGC
Organism: Sphingomonas sp.; assembly: GCF_965200105.1. GTDB lineage: Bacteria > Pseudomonadota > Alphaproteobacteria > Sphingomonadales > Sphingomonadaceae > Solisphingomonas. The sequence continues at coordinate 19,027 of NZ_CBDATN010000002.1, read as the reverse complement.
CGGTGTTCGCGTCGTGCGGATCGCCGAGCAGGTGCGTCTCGCGCTCGAACATCGCCGGATCGTCGATCGCCAGGAACAGCTTGTCGGCGACGCCGAGCGGCAGCCGGGCCGCGGCCTCGACGTGATCGGCGGCTTGTGGCGGCAGGCGGAGGCGCTCGTCCGCCAGCACCGTGCTCGACACCGTCACGATCGCCGTCCGCGCTTCGACGGTGCCGCGCGGAGTGGCGAGCGCGACGCCAACGCGCGTGAGCGCCAGCGACGTCACGGGGGTGGCGAGATGCGTCTCGGTGGTCGCCGGCAGGGACGCGGCGACAAGCGCGCCATAGCCCTCGCGCACCCGCCAGTTGCAGTCGCTCGCGGCGCGATCGTAGGCGAGGTAGTCGGCGGCCGACACATGTTCCAGCGCGGCGCCGTTGACGTAGCCGCTGATCGCCTGAAGCCACGGGTTCCACCGGCCGCCGGGCTCTAGCGCGTCGGCGGCACGGTCCGATCGCGTCAGCCCCGCCACCCGCTCCGCGAACTCCTCGCGCGCGCGCTCCGCCTCGGCGCGATCGGCGGCGGAGAAGCCGAGGTCGCGCCATTGCCGGCCCCAGGCGGCGGCCGTGCGATCGACGGTATAGCCCGCCTCCTCCGCGATCCGCGTCCACGCGTTGCGCTCGGCCGAGTGCAGCCAGCCGCAGCCGAGATCGAGCGCCATGCCCGCCACCGCTTCCGTCCGCGCACGGCCGCCGATCCGCTGCGACGCCTCTAACAGCGCCACCCGCCGCCCGTCGCGTGCAAGCGAGCGCGCCGCAGCCACGCCGGCGGCGCCGGCACCGACGATGGCAATGTCGATCACCGCTTCGGCCGCCGCTGCGCGCATTGCATGAAGTCGAGCCCCTTTAGCTCGGCGCAACTCCGCACCTGGATCTCGCCGGCCGGGCCCACGAACACATTGTAGTCGCCGCCCGGCGTGCAGTGCACCTGCCACACCCGCAGGTTCCCCCACGGCCCGCGATAGTCGCCCGCGTCGAGCCGGCCGCATCGCTTGTCACCGCTGGTGACGGCGCGCCGAAGCGCGCCCAAGCGATCGGTCGGCGACAGGCGCGCGAGGCGATCGTTGAAGGCGTTGGGCATTACCGGCGGGGCAGCCAGCGCCGGTGCCGTCAGCATCGCGCCCACCGCCGCGGCCATCCACGCTCGCATGACTGTCTCTCCCGGCCCAGAACGAAGCGTCCGATCGGGCGTTCGGCCCCGTGACGGACGGGAGACACAACGCGCATGACCGACGATCGTAGCCTTAGCGACCGCCGTTTACGCGCCAAGCTGGCGGACGGCGTGCGCGACGCCCTCGACGATGTGCCGGAGGCCGCGCGCGGCGCGTTCGATACCGGGCGCGACCTCTACCGGCGCGGCGCTATGGCGGTGACGCGGACGGCGGGCGACAACGGCGCGCTGATGCTGCTCGCCGGCGGCGCCGCGGTAGCGGGGCTGTCCTGGCTGTGGCTTCGCGCGCGCGAGCATAGGCGGTGATGCACCCCGCCCGCGATGCCGGCCACGTCCGCATTGCCAGCTACAATATCCGCAAGGCCATGGGCACCGACCGGCTGCGTCGGCCCGAGCGCATCCTCGCGGTGCTGGCCGAACTCTCCGCCGACGTCGTGCTGCTGCAGGAGGCGGACCGTCGGCTCGGCGCGCGACAGACCGCGCTGCCGTTCGAGCTGATTGCCCAAGGGGGATGGCAGCCGGTGCCGTTCGACATCCGACCCGGCGGGCTTGGCTGGCATGGCAACGCCATCCTCGTCCGCCGCGACGCCGAGATCCTGTCGTGCCGCGTGTGGCCGCTGCCGGTGCTGGAGCCGCGCGGCGCCGTCATGGCGGAGGTGCGCGTTCGGGGCGTGGCGCTGCGGCTGGTGGGCATGCACCTCGATCTCTCGGGGCTATGGCGGCGGCGGCAGGCCCGCGCGGTGATCGGGCATGTCGAGGATTGCGCCGAGCGCCTGCCGACGGTGCTGACCGGAGATCTCAACGAGTGGAGCCTGGGCGGCGGCTGCCTGCGCGATTTCGCGCGCGCCTTCCACTTCGCAGCCACCCCGCCGAGCTTCCACGCGCGCCGTCCGGTGGCGCGTCTCGACCGGATCATGACGACGCCCGACCTTGCCGTGATTGATGCCGGAACCCACCGCAGCCCGCTCGCGGCGCGCGCCTCCGATCACCTGCCGGTGTGGGCGGAGGTGCGGCTGCGATGAGCTAATATTGCTTCGAGTAGCGCAGCGAGACGCTCGGCCCGAGATAGCCGCCCGCCTGGCTGAGCAGGCTCAGCGCCTTGGAGAGCCCGATGGTGAGCTGCGTCTGGGTAAAGCCCTTCGCATCGGTGATGACCTGCACGTAAATGTTGTTGGAGATGTACTTGCCCGCCGACAACGCGGTGCCGCGCCCGCTCTGCTGATCGGCGCCCAGCACCGACAGGTTGGCGAGCCCCGCCGCTCCTTTGAGCTTGCCGAGCGGGTTGAAGCCCCCGCCCCCGCCCGGGCTGCGCAGCGAGTTGAGCGCGGCGGCGAGCTGGAGCGCCTGCGCCGGCGTCAGCGACGTCACCGACGATCCGAACAGCAGCCGCGACAGCACCTCGTCCTGCGGCAGCGAGGGAGTCGATGAGAAGCCGATCTGCGGCCGCTGCGCGTGGCCGCCGATGGTGATCGTCGCCGTCACCGCCTGCACCGTCGTCGAGGCAACGATGGCGAGCTCGGGATCGGTGAGCGGGCCGTTGAAGGTGATTGCGCTCTCGTCGTCCAGCGTCAGGCGGCGGCCGGAGAAGCTGAACGTGCCGCGCACCACCTGCAGGCGCCCGACGACGCTCGGCTTACCCGTCGTGCCGCCGATCCGCATGTCGGTCTTCCACTCGGAGTCGAGCCCCATGCCGGTGACGAAGATCTGGTTGTCGGCATGGATGTGGAGATCGAGCTTCCAGTTGGTCGGCGCCGGCCCCGCGACGGGCTTGGGCGCGGGCGCGCCCTTGCGGCGGATGCCGGTGAGCTCGGGCACCGCGCCCGCGCCCTGATAGGCGATCTGGTACTTGGCCCGGGAGAGGCGGATGTCGCCCTTGACGAGCCCGCCCGCCGCCTTGGAGTTGGTGACCGCGATCGAACCCGACACGCGCGCCGCCGCCGCGTCGGAGTTGGCGAGTTGCGCATCATCCAGCTTCGCGCGGATATCGATGGGGAAGCCGCCCGCCGCATCGATGCCGACGCGGCCCTGCGCCGAGACCGTGCCGTCGCCGGCCTTGCCCTGGAAGGCGTTCAACACGAATTGGCTCTGCGTGAAGCGGCCGTCGATGCGAACGTCGGTGATGGTCGTGCCGTAGGTCGTGTTCTCGTAGCGGAGCTGGTTGGCGCGGATCACGCCCGTGAGGTTGGGGCTGTCCAGCCGCCCACCGAAATCTGCCCCGACGGCGAGCGGGCCGGACACCGTCTGCCCGGCGATCCCGGTCAACGACCACAAAGCTTCCGCTGGCCCGTTGTACCGGATACCGCCCGAGAGCGGCGCCTGCATCAGCCGCGCCGTCCACGTCCCGCCGCCCGCCGGGATCGGCGCGAGACGCGCCTGCACGCGGCCGAGCACGGCGCCCTGCCGGCGCAGCAGCGCCGCGAGCCGCGCACCACCCGCCGGATCGAGCGTGGCGAGCAGCGCGGCGTCGATCGGTTGCGACACGGTGAGTGCGCCGGTGCGCGTGAAGCCGGTCACGTCGATTCGCGCGCGCGCGGTCGGAATCGCGGACGCGCTCGGCGCGGAGAAGTCGACGGTGCCGCTGGCCTTGCCGCCGATGCCGAGCGTCGGCGCGAACACCTGCGCGATCGAGATGTCCATGCCCGCCATGCTGGCGTGCGCCTCGATGCGGCTGCCGTAGCGTCCGTTCACCGTCACCTTCCCCTGCGGCAGCACGATCGTGGCGGGGGCGAGGACGTAGTCGCCACCCTGTTTCGCCGCGACGGCGGGCCGCGCGAGATGGAAGGCGAGGCCGTTCGCGGTGCCGCGCAGGTTGGCGAGGATGCGATCCGGCGCAATCGCCGCCTGCGCCGCCACGTCGAACGGCACGCCCGCCGTGCCCGCCGCCGTCAGCGCCACGCGGCCGCGTCCGCCGGCATAGTCGAAGGTGGCGCGGGCGGACTTCACGATCGTCTCGCCGGTGCGGAGATCGACGAGCGCCAGCGATCCGCGCGCGGACGGGCCGCCCGGCAGCATCGTGACGACCGCGTTGACGAGGCCCGAGCCGATCGTCACCGGTTGCCCGTCCGGCCCCGGCAGCCGCGCGCCGGCCGCGCGCAGGTTCACGAACGCCTGCTGGTTCCTGCCCGCCGCCGCCAGCCGCACCTGGCCGTTGACGCCGGAGCCGGCGATCGTGAGCATGCCCGCAAACGGCCCCGCCGCCGCCTGCACGATGCTGCCGCGCACGGTGATGCCCGCGATCAGCAGCCTGTTGACGTCCACCGCCAGCGGCCCCTTGCCGGCGCGCACCAGCACGTCGGCATCGAAGGCGCCATATTGCGATCCGCCAGTCGCCAGCACGCGGTAGCCGGCCGCCGTGCCGGTGAGCGTGGCATCGAGGTTGGTGAGCCCGATGCCGACACCCGGCCGCGCCGCCTTCAGCACCACGCGCGGGTTGGCCGCCGTGCCCGCCGCGATCAACGAGAACGGCCCGTACGTCTTGGACGAACCCACCGCGCTGGCGCGGATCGCGCCGTCCGACAGGCGGTAGCTCGCCTCCCCGCCGGTAATGCGGAAATCGGGGGCGGCGAGCCTGAGGTTGCGCACGGTGGCGCCGCCTTTGGGATCGTAGCCGACATCGGCAGTGATCACCGCGTTGCCGCCGAGCTGCTGCGCCAGCGTCGCGTTGGTGATCCGCTTGGTGACGATCCGCACCCGGCCCTTGATGCCGAAGCCGCCGCCCGGCGTCGGCACCAGCTTGGCGTCGGTAACGAGATTGATGCGCCCGAGGCCGTTCACGTCATAGTCGTTGACGCGGCCCTTCAAGGCGCCGGTATAGGTGCCGGTGCCGAAGTTCGCGAGGATCAGCGCGGTGGCATCGATCCTGTCCGATCGCAGGCGCAGATTGTCGGAGAAGAGCTGGCCTTTGGCATAGGCGAGGTCGCCATCGATCGCGAGATGGGTGACGAGCCCGCCCGCCGCCGCGTTGAGCCCGGTTACGCGCAGCGCGGTCGCGTGGACGGGCACGATGATCTTGTCGGTGTTAATCCGCGCCTTGCCCGCCGCGGCGAGCTTCTCCACGCCGGTGGTACCGAACGCGATCGCGTCGGCACTCAGCCGATAGTCGATCACCGGCCGCGCGAAGGCGCCGTCGAGCACCAGCGCCGCCTTCACGTTGCGACCGGACAGGTTGGCGGCGATCGTGCCGGGCTTGAGCAGCGCCGCATTGACGCGGAAATTGCCGAACCGGCTCTCCGCGAAATCGAGCAGGCCCGCCGCGTCCACCGCCAGCGACGCCGAGCGCAGCTTGAGCCGCGTGTCGGCGCGCCGCTTGTCGAGCGTGGCGGTGGCATCCAGTGCGATCGTCGGCTCCACCAGCCGCGCCGCCGGCCCGGTGAGCATGATGCCGGGCTGGAGGCTGCCCAGCGCGCGGAAGGTGCCGCTCCGCCCCGTGAGCGTCACGTCGGAGAGCGGTGCGCCGCCCAGCGTGCCCGAGAGCACCCCGTTCCACGCCGCCCAATCGCCCTTGCCGCCCACCGACAGCGCCAGCGGGCGGCCGAGATGCGCGTAGCCGTCCACCAGCCCGCCCGCCGGCGCGGCGAGCTTGAGGTCGAGCAGCAGCCGGTTGGCGTCGGGCACGGCGTCGAGCTTCAGGTGCAGGCGATCGCCGCCCGCGACGCCCGGTGCCACCACCGCGCCCGCGTCCAGCGCGATCTGCGCGCGGCGATCGGCGATCGTCGTCGATCCCTCCGCCGAGACGATGTGGCGCCTGCCGTCCACCGCCGGCTCCACCACGAAACGATCGACCTTGAGGTGGCCCAGCGTCAGGTCGATATCGGGGATGGTCGGCGCGTTCGGGTCGCTCGGCACGGGCTTCAGCTCGGGCAGGCGGTGGAGCACGATCTCGTGCGCCAGCACCTCGCGCAGATCGATGTGCGAACGGACGTAGGCGAGCGGATGCCAGTCGATCGTCACCGCCGGCGCCGACAGGAACACGCCCTTCGGATCGCGAACCTCCAGCCCGTGCAGCGTGAACCGCGAGTAGATCGAGCCCTCGACGTCGTGGACGCGGACGTTGATGCCGGACGCGGTGGTATACCCGGCAAGCTGCCCGCCGATGAAGCGCTTGCCCAGCCCGGTGTTCAGGAACAGCAGCAGCGCCAGCACCAGCGCGACCAGCACGCCGAGGACGACGCCTACCCACTTCGCGATCCGCGCCGCCATCAGAAGGCCTGCCCAATCGAGAGGTACACGCCGATCCGGCTCTGCCCCGCCCGCCGGTTGAGCGGCGTGCCGACATCGAGCCGGAGCGGCCCGAAATTGGTGTAGTAGCGGCCACCGATGCCGGCGCCGTATTGCAGGCCGCCGATGCCGGGCGTCGATCCGAGCCCGATGCGGCCGGCATCCAGGAACGGCACGATGCCGAAATTCCCGAAGCGGTAGCGCAGCTCCGCGCCAAACTCGGTGACGGTGCGGCCGCCGATCGGATTGTCCTGCACGTCCTGCGGCCCGATCTTCTGGAAGCCGTAGCCGCGCACCGATCCGCCACCGCCCGAGTACAGCCGACGCGACGGCGCGATGTCGTCCAGGCTCACGCCTAGGATCGAGCCGACGCGCACGCGGGCCGCGAGCACGATCGACTTGCCGATCGGTTGGTACTTGGCGACATTGGCCTCCACGCGAGCATAGCCGTGCAGGCCGGACTGCAGCGACGTCTCCGGGCTGATCTTCAGGTTGGCGCGCAACCCCTTGGTCGGGTTCAGCAGGTCGTCCGAGCTGTCGTAGCCGCCCTGCAGCGGGATCGCGCCGATCAGGTAGTTGCGGCGCGGGCGGTCGCCGTCCAGCGTCAGCGCCGCGCCCTGCTCGTTGGTGCCGATGACCGATACGCCAACCGACCAGGTCCAGCGCTTCTGCCAGATCGGAGTGGACTGCCGCGCCAGTACCACGTCGAGGTTGAGCGTGTTGGCCTGGTAGGCGTCGTAGTCCGAACGGTTGAACCCGCCCGAGATCGTGAAGGTGCGGTCGCGCTGGCCGGCGTTGGAGCGCACGAAGGCGACGTTGGCGCCCTGCTGGTTGGTGCCGCCGATCGCGCTGACGGTCAGCGCGCCTTCGGGCGGGAAGAGGTTGCGGTTGGTCCAAGCCGCCTCGACCTTCGCGCCCTCGCCGGTGCCGTAGCCCGCCGAGCCCGACAACACGCGCCACGGTCCCTTGTGCTGCGTGACCATCAGATCGACGATCGCGTTGCCTGCCGCGTCCTTGGCGCCGCTGTCCACCGGCTGCACCGCCACCGACGAGAACAGGCTGGTGGCGACCAACGCCTGGCGGAGATCCTCGACGCCGCGCTGGTCGTACAGCTCGCCGCGCTCGAAGCGTGGGAAGACGGCGAGGTGGTCGAGGCGGAAGATATCGTCCCCCTCCGTGCGCAAGCCCCCGAAGATGGAACGCGGCCCGGCATCGAGCGGCAGCGTATAGTCGCCGCCGTGGACGGCGTCGTCGAGCACGATGTCGCGATCGCCCGTCTTGGCGAAGGGATAGCCCTGTTGCGGCAGCACGAGGCCTACATTGGCCTCGGCGGCGAGCACCTGCGTCGCGACGATTGGATCGCCGACCTTGAGCGCCAGCGCATCGCGCGCGATGCGCGTCGGCTCGGGCGCGGCGCCGGTGATCGCGATGGCGGTAAAATCGTAGCGCATGCCCGGAGTGGCGGTGATCGTGACGGCATATTCGCTCGCCCGGTCCGCAACCGGCAGCGCGGTGAAGCTCGCTTGGGCATCGTAATAGCCCTGCGCGCGCATAAGCTTCTCGGCGAGGCCGACATCCTCGACGGCGCGCGCCTGCACCTGCGCCGCGTTGGCGGCCTTCTGGCCCTTGTCTAGCGCGGAGGAGGCCTTGAAGTCGGCGGCCAGGCCGATCTCCTTCAGCCCCTCCAGCGTCACCGTGTAGCGGATCCGCGCCTCGTCCTTGGAAGGCACGGCGGCCTTGCCGATGTCGGGCGTGGGATCAAAGCCGGCGAGCGACGGCAGCGGGGCGGTCAGCGCCGGATCGGCGGGGGGCGGCGGCGCGATCGCGTCCGCCGGCGTGGACGCGGTGGCGGCGACAGCTGGCGCGGCGGGCGGCGCCTGCACCTGATCGAGCGGGGGCAGCACCGCGTCGAAACTCGGATCGTTCGCGGGATCGATCGCCTGCGGCGGCTGCGCGGGGCCGATCGCGCCGGCGGGCACCTGCTTCTGCGCCGCGAGCGGCGAGGCGATCAGCGCGGCGCAGCACAGCGCGACGCGGCGACGCGCGGCGGCGCGACGACGCAAGCCTCCCGCTCTTTCCCCGCCGCCTTCCGCCAAGGCCTCCCCCACACGCCTGCGCGTTCGCGCCCCTCGTTCGCGGAGCCTTAGCCAAATCGGCGGTTGCGCACACCCGTTTCTCGCAAGGCCACTCGGGGCGGACGGGACACCTGCGCGCGCTCGCGGGTTGGGGCCGGAACGAGCGGGGAGGAAGACGGATGGCCAACGGGTCCGGGCACGGTCCACGAACGATAGGCGATGCCGCCGAGCCTCGCGGGACCGGCTTCGCCCGATCCAGGCGCTTTCTCGGCCGGCTGTGGACGCGGATGGGCAGCGAGAATATTGGGCTGATGGCGGCGGGCGTCGCCTTCTACTGCTTCCTGTCGTTGGCGCCGCTGCTCGCCGCCGTGATCCTCACCTACGGCCTCGTCGCGGACCCGAGCTCGATCGCCGACCACATCCGCGCGATCGTGACGGTGGTTCCGAAGGATGCCGCCGAGCTGATCGTCAATCAGCTCGTCGGGATCGTCACCGCCTCTTCGGGCAAGACCGGGCTGGGGCTGGTGGTCGCCTTGTTCTTCGCGATCTACGGCGCGACGCGCGCCTCCTCCGCGATCATGGCCGCGCTCAACGTCATCTACGCGCAGGAGGAGGATCGCAGCCTCGTACGGACGACGCTCGTCTCCTTCGGCATCATCATCGGCGCGGTCGTCGCCGTGGTGGCGGGGCTGTTCGCCGCCACCGCCCTCGCCTGGGTGACGACGATCACCGCCTTCCTCGGGCCGGTGGTGGCGTTCCTCGTCCAGGTCGGCACCTGGATGGTGGCGGCGCTGCTGGCGTCGGCGGCGATCGGCGCCGCCTATCGCTTCGGCCCGGCCCGCGCGCCGGCGGGATGGCAGTGGCAGAGCATGGGTTCGGCGCTGGCGACACTCCTGTGGCTCGCGGCGACGATCGCGCTCGGCTTCTACGTCTCGCAGTTCGGCAACTACAACGCCACCTACGGCTCGCTCTCCGCCGTGGTCGTGCTGCTGATGTGGCTGTTCGTCTCGTCCTACGCGATCCTGCTCGGCGCGACGATCAACGCCGTCATCACGCCGCCTAAGCGGTGGCAGGGTGCCCAGCAGCCGGCACAGGACGCGGCGCCGGCGGCGGGTTGAGCACGGCCGTCGCCCGTGCGCGGCGCACGTCGCGGAGCAGCAGGTAACCGCCCGCCGCCAGCAGGACGAGGCCGACCGGCCGGCGCCCGCGCGTCATCGCCAGCGTCGCGCCCGTGCCGATCAGCGTCGATGCCAGCGGATCGCCGCTACCTCCAGGCGCGCCCGGCGCCTGGTTGACCGCACCCGCCAGCAAAGTTCCCGCCAAGTCCCGCAGCATCGCCTCGCTCCTCGTCATGGCGCTGAGACGCGCCCGTGCCCGCGCCGGTTCCGGGAACGCCGCGCGCGGCCTATATCCCGCAGATGCCGGCGGATGGACATCGGCGGATCATTCACGTCGACATGGACGCCTTCTTCGCGTCGGTGGAGCAGCGCGACGATCCTGCGCTCCGGGGCAAGCCGGTGGCGGTCGGCGGATCGAGCGGGCGCGGCGTCGTCGCGGCGGCGAGCTACGAGGCGCGGCGCTTCGGGGTGAGGTCGGCGATGCCTTCGGTGACGGCGCGGCGGCTGTGCCCCGACCTGATCTTCGTGAAGTCGCGCTTCGAGGCCTATCGCGAGGTGTCCCGACAGATCCGCGCCATCTTCGGTCGCTATACCGACCTGATCGAGCCGCTGTCGCTCGACGAGGCCTATCTCGACGTCACCGCCGACGCCGCCGGCCTGGGCTCGGCCACCAATACCGCCAAGGCAATCCGCGCGGACATCCTCGCGGAGACGCGCCTCACCGCGTCCGCCGGCGTGTCCTACAACAAGTTCCTGGCCAAGCTCGCGTCGGACCAGAACAAGCCGGACGGACTCTGCGTCATCACGCCCGGCAAGGCGGAGGCGTTCGTCGCGTCGCTGCCGATCGCGCGCTTTCACGGCGTCGGCCCGCGCACGGCGGAGAAGATGGCGCGGCTTGGCATCGCCACCGGCGGCGATCTCGCCACGAAGCCTGCCGAGTGGCTGCGCGAGCATTTCGGAAGCTGGGGCGATTACCTCTACGGCGCGGCGCGCGGCCTCGACGAGCGGCCGGTGCGATCCCACCGCATCAGGAAGTCGGTGGGCGCGGAGCGCACCTTCACCGACGATCTCTCCGCGCCGTCCGACCTCCTCGCCGCGCTGGATCCGATTGCCGACGCGGCCTGGGAGCGGATCGCGCGGGCGCAGGCGCGCGGGCGAACGGTGACGCTGAAGGTGAAGTACAACGATTTTCGCATCGTCACTCGCGCGCGCAGCTTCGCCGATCCCATCGCCGACCGCGCCGCGCTGGCGAGCGCCGCGGCCGGACTGCTCGCCGCGCTCTGCCCGATGGAGCGGCCGGTGCGCCTCCTCGGCCTTACCCTCTCCGCGCTAGACGGCGCGCGGCCGGCGCGGCCGGTTGCCGAGGACCGGCAGCTCGCGCTGTTCGACGCCGCGCCCGCGCCTATATGCGGCACGTGACCCCTCCCCGCATCCGCGTCGTCGACCTCGAGACCACCGGCTCGCGTCCGCCCGCGCATGGCGTGGTGGAGATCGGCTGGCAGGACGTGGTGCAGGAGGCGGACGGCCGCTGGGCGGTGAGCGCGGCACGCGGCGCGCTCCTCGTTGATCCCCAGCGCGCGATCCCGCCCGTGACGATGGCGGTGCATCACATCATCGACGCCGACGTGAAAGGCGCCGGGCTATGGCCGGATGTCGCGCCGGCGGTGCTCAAGCCCGAGACCGGCGTGCTCGCGCTCGCGGCGCACCGCGCGAGCTTCGAGCAGCGCTTCTGCACGCCCGAGCTTTCCGGCGGCGCGCGCTGGATCTGCACGTGGAAATGCGCGCTGCGGTTGTGGCCGTCGGCGCCCTCCTTCTCGAACCAGGTGCTGCGCTACTGGCGGATGCCGACGGGGCTCGACCGCGCGATCGGGCTGCCCGTCCACCGCGCCATGCCCGACGCCTACGTCAGCGCGCACCACCTGCGCGACATGCTCGCCGAGGCGTCGGTCGAGCAGCTCATCGCCTGGTCCGAAGAGCCGGGGCTGTTACCGCGCGTCCCCGCAGGTGCCGAGCGGGGCAGGCACTGGACCGAGCTGGAGGACGAGGCGCTGGAGCGATACGCGCGCGATCGCGACGAGGATGTCCGCTTCTCGGCGACCACCGAGATCGAGCGGCGCGGGCGTGGCGGCATGCGGCAGGAACGCGGGCCGATGCAGGGACTTCTGCTGTGAGGACAGAACGATGATCGAGTTTCATTACTGGACGACGCCCAACGGCCACAAGGTCACGCTCCTCCTGGAGGAGGCGGGCCTCCCCTACCGGATCCATCCGGTGAACATCTCCAAGGGCGAGCAGTTCGCGCCGGACTTCCTGGCGATCGCTTCCAACAACCGCATTCCCGCGATCGTCGACACCGAGCCTGTCGGCGGCGGCGCGCCCGTGTCGCTCTTCGAGAGTGGCGCCATCCTCCTCTACCTCGCCGAGAAGACCGGGCGTTTTCTGCCCGCCGACGTGCGCGGCCGCGCCGAGGTGCTCCAGTGGCTGTTCTGGCAGATGGGCGGCTTGGGGCCGATGGCGGGGCAGAACCATCACTTCACCCAGTACGCGCCCGAGCAGATTTCCTACGCGATCGATCGCTACGTCCGCGAGACGGCGCGGCTCTACGGCGTGATGGACAGGCGGCTGGCGGATCGCGCCTTCCTGGCGGGCGACGACTATACGATCGCCGACATGGCCGCCTATCCGTGGATCGTACCGTACAAGAACCAGCGGCAGGATTTGGCCGACTTCCCCAACCTGAAGCGCTGGTTCGAGGTGATCGCGGCGCGTTCGGCCACGCAGCGCGCCTACGCGCTGGCCGACGAGATCAACAAGGCGCCGAGCGTCTCGGACGAGGAGAGCCGGCGCATCCTGTTCGGGCACGGCAAGGGCTAGCGGGTCGCCGGCGAGGCGGTCCACCCCCCGCCCAGCGCCTGCACCAGCGCCACGGCGGCTGTTTGTCGGTCGAGCTGGGCCTGCACCAGCGCGCGACGCGCGTTGAGCGCGGTCGCCTGCGCGGTCACCACGTCGGTGAACACGACGATGCCGGCACGATACTGGTCGCGGATCGAGGCCTCGGAGCGATCCGCCGCCTCCGACGCGGTGCGCAGCAGCGTCTCCTGCCGCGCCAGGATCGTCTGCGCGACGAGATTGTCCTGCACGTCCTGCAAGGCCGTGAGCACCGTACCGCGATAGCCCGCCACCGCCGCGTCGTAGGCCGCGCGCGCCTGCGCCACCCGCGCTCGCCGCGCCCCGAAATCGAGCAGCGTCTGCGCGACCTGCGCACCCACCGACCACAAGGAGGCGGCGGAGGTGAACAGCTTGGCGATGGAGTTGTCGTTGAAGCCATAATCCGCCGAGAGCGAGATGTCGGGGAAGAAGGCGGCGCGCTCGACGCCGATCGCGGCGTTGGCGGCGGCGACCGCGCGCTCCGCCGCCGCGATGTCCGGTCGGCGCTGGAGCAGCGTGGAAGGCAGCACCGGCGGCACGTCGGGCACCACCGGCCGCCAGTTCGCGACGGCCGCTACCCGGAAGCTCGCCGCCGGCTCGCCGACCAGCACCGCGATCGCATCCTCATATTGCGTGCGCGTGCGCTTCAGCCCCTCCAGATCGGACTGGGCGGAGGCGAGCTGCGACTGGGCCTGGAACACGTTGGTACGCGCGACGATGCCGGCGTCGTAGCGATTGGTCGCGATCTGGAGCGAGCGGCGGTAGGCGTCGGTCGTCGCCTGGAGGACGGCGAGCTGGGCATCGGTGCCGCGCAGCGAGAGATAATCGGTCGCGAGTTCGCCGTGGAGGGCGAGCTGCGCGGAGGCGAGGTCGGCGCCGCGCGCCTCGGCGGTGGCGGCGGCGTTGGAGACGGAGTTGCGGATCGCGCCGAACAGGTCGGGCTCCCACGTCGCGCCGATGTTGACGCGGTAGTTGGTGGTGCTGCGCGCGCCCGAGGTCGCGACGGCGGTGGTGGAGCCGGTGCCGGTACCCGTCGTCGTGCCGGTGCCGGTGGTGGTCGTGCCGCCGCCGCTCACCGTACCGCCGCTGACTATGGTGCGGCCCGAGCCCGAACGGGTGTGCGTCACCGAGCCGTCCAGCGAGACGACCGGGAACAGGCTGGCGCGCGCCTCGCGCACCGCCGCGCGCGCCTGCGCGTAGGTGGCGGCGGCCTGCGCCACCGTCTGGTTGTGCTGGTCGCCCTGGCGCATCAGCGCGTCGAGCTGCGGATCGCCGAACGCCGTCCACCAGTCGCCGCGCGGCGCCTGGTCGGCGGGCACGGCGCGGCTCCAGCCCTCCGCGGTCTTCCACGTCTGCGGCAGCGCGGTCGCGGGGCGGGCATAATGTGGCGCGAGCGAGCATCCGCAAGCGAGCAGCAGGATGACGACGGGTCGTAGCGGCTTCATGCGGTCAGCTCTTGCAACGCCGGCCCCCGACGCGGGCGCGGCCGCGTGAAGCGGTCCAGCGCGACGTAGACGACGGGCGTGGTGATGAGGGTGAGGAGCTGGCTGGCGATCAGCCCGCCGACGATCGCGATGCCGAGCGGCTGCCTGAGCTCCGCGCCCTCGCCGAAGCCGATCGCCAACGGCAACGCGCCGAGCGCCGCCGCCAGCGTCGTCATCAGGATCGGGCGGAAGCGCAGCAGGCTGGCCTCGCGCGCGGCGGCTTCCGCGCTCAGCCCGCGCGTCCGCTGCGCGTCGAGTGCGAAGTCGATGATGAGGATGGCGTTCTTCTTGACGATGCCGAGCAGCAGGAAGACGCCGATCAGCGCGATCACGGTGAACTCCATGCCCGCTGCCATCAGCGCCAGCACCGCGCCGACGCCGGCCGCCGGCAGCGTGGAGAGCACGGTGATCGGGTGGACGAGGCTCTCGTAGAGCATGCCGAGCACGATGTAGATGGTGACGAGTGCCGCCGCGATCAGCAGCGGCTGCTGCCCCTGGCTCTGCTGCGACGTCGCCGCCTGGCCCGAGAAGCGGCCGTAGACGGTGGACGGCATCGCGATCTGCGCCTGCGCGTCGGCGATCGCGTCCTGCGCCTGGCTCAGCGCCACGCCGTCGGCGAGATCGAAGGAGATGGTGGTGGAGACCTGGGTGCCGGTGTGGTTCACCTGCGCCTCGGTGGCGTGATCGCCGAAGCGCGCGATGGCGTCCAGCGGCACCATCTGCCGCGCCGTCGTGCTGAGCGCGATGCCGGTGGAGGGATCGCGCAACGCCGGGTTGGTGGGCACGGTGCTCGCTTGGCCCGTGCCAGCGGCCGTCGCCTCGCTGCCGTCGTTGGCGGTGCTGGTCGCGCCCGACGACAGGCTGTTGCCCGCCGTGGCCGCCGTCGTGTTCTCCACCGCCGCCCGATCCGCCGCCTCGTTCACCGCGACGCGTACGTCGGGCAGGTTCTGCGGGCCGGCGGTGAACGCCTGGTCCCACCCGAGGATGACGCTGTACTGGTTGACGTCCTCGTAGATGTTGGCGACCGATCGCTGGCCGAACGCGTCGTACAGCGTGTTGTCGACGTCGCGCGGCGAGATGCCCAGCCGCGAGGCCGCGTCGCGATCGATATTCACGAAGCTCTCGACGCCGTTCTGCGTCAAGTCGCTGTCGATGTCGGTCAGCTCCGGCCGCTTGGTGAGCGCGTCGGTGAGCTTCTGCGCCCAGATCCGCAGCGTCGCCGCGTCGTCGGCGACGAGCGTGTACTGGTAGGTGCCGTTGGACTGGCGCGCGCCGATGCGCAGATCCTGCATCGGCATCAGGAACAGGCGGATGCCGCTCACCCGACCGAGCTTGCGCTGCAATCGCTGGATCACCGCGCGCGCCGCCTCGCGCCGCTGGTGGCCCTTGGGTTTGAGCTGCACGAGCATGAAGGCGCCGCCCGCGCGCCTGCCACCGGTGAAGCCGATGACGTCCGCGACGGCGCGATCGTGGTGGATGATGCCGACGACCTGGCCGAGCTTGTCCTGCATCGACTGGAAGGACACGCTCTCGTCCGCGCGTACGCCGGCGAACAGGATGGGCGAATCCTGCTGCGGGAAGAACCCCTTGGGCACCACGATATAGAGGTAGACGGTGAGCCCGATCGTCAGCGCCAGCAGCAGCAGGACGAGCGGCTTCACCGCCAGCGCCCAATCGAGCGAGCGTTCATAGGCGCGCTCGACGCGCGCATAGCCGCGTTCCAGCGTGAGCGCGACGCGACCTTCCCGCTTCTCCACGTCGCGAGGCTTCAAGAGCCAGGCGCACAGCATCGGCGTGGTGGTGAGCGAGAGGAGAAGCGAGATCATCACGGCGGCCGACAGCGTCACCGCGAACTCACGGAACAGCCGGCCGACGATGCCGCCCATGAACAAGAGCGGGATGAACACCGCGACGAGGCTGATCGAGATCGACAGCACGGTGAAGCCGACCTCGGAGGCGCCCTTCAGCGCCGCCTCGATCCGCCCCATGCCCTCCTCCAGATGGCGGGTGGTGTTCTCCAGCACGACGATCGCGTCGTCGACGACGAAGCCCGTGGCCACCGTGATCGCCATCAGCGACAGGTTGTTAAGGCTGAACCCCATGAACCACATCACGCCGAAGGTGCCGAGCAGCGACACGATCGTGGCGAGCGCCGGGATCGCGGTGGATCGCACGTCGCGCAGGAAGGCGAAGACGACGAGCACCACGAGGATGAGCGCGATTACCACCGTCACCTCGATCTCGTGGATCGACGCGCGGATCGAGCTGGTGCGATCCGACGCCACCTCCAACCTGATGTCGGCGGGAAGCTGGGCGCGTAGCGCGGGCAGCGCGGCGCGGATCGCGTCGACCATCTTGATGAGGTTGGCGTTGGGTTGCTGGGTGATGTTGACGACGATCGCGCGCTTGCCGTTGAACAGGCCCAGCGTGCGCGTGTCCGCCACGCTGTCGATCACGTCCGCCACGTCGCCCAGCCGCACCGCCGCGCCGTTGCGGTAGGCGATGACGAGGCTGCGATAGTCCACCGCGTGGCGGCCGGCGGCGTTGGTGTAGACCTGCCACGCGCGGCCGTCCGGCCCCTGGATCGATCCCTTGGGCCGATTGGCGTTGCTCCCCTCGATCGCGGCGCGCACGTCCTCCATGGCGATGCCGTAGGAGGCCAGCCGATAGGGATTGACCGACACGCGCACGGCGGGCAACGAACCGCCGCCGAGCTCCACGTCGCCGACGCCGGGGATCTGGCTGACGCGCTGCTGGATGATGTTGGACACGGCATCGTAGATGTCGCCCGCCGAGCGCGTGTCCGACGTCAAAGCCAGCGTCACCACCGGCTGGTTGGCGGGATTGACCTTCTGGTAGGTCGGGTTCTGGCGCAGCGTCGCAGGCAGGTCGGCGCGGGCGGCGTTGATCGCGGCCTGCACCTCGCGCGCGGCCTCGTCGATGTTCTTGGACAGATCGAACTGGAGCGTGATCCGCGTCGAGCCCAGCGACGACTGCGACGTCATCTCGTTCACGCCCGCGATGATGCCGAGCCGCCGCTCGAGCGGTGTCGCCACGGACTGCGCCATCGTCGTGGGGCTGGCGCCGGACAGCGTGGCGCTCACCGAGATTGTCGGGAAATCGACCTGCGGCAGCGGCGCCACCGGCAGCCGGAAGAAGGCGAAAATGCCCGCGAGCGCCAGCCCGATCGTCAGCAGCACCGTGCCGATCGGCCGCCGGATGAACGGCGCGGAGAGGTTCACCGCTGCGCTTCCGGCCCGAGCAGCGGTGGCCGCTCGACGCCGCCCGGCGGCGCCCCGCGCCGCTTCAGCCACGCCTGCGCGCGATCGAAGTAGAGATAGACCACCGGCGTCGTGAAGATGGTGAGGAGCTGGCTGACCAGCAGCCCGCCGAAGATCGCGAGGCCGAGCGGACGGCGAAGCTCCGCCCCCTCGCCCAGACCCAGCATCAGCGGCACGGCGGCGAACAGCGCCGCCAGCGTCGTCATCAGAATCGGGCGGAAGCGCAGCGTGGCGGCGCGGCGGATCGCGTCCAGCGGGGCCATCCCCTCGTCACGCTCGGCGGCGATCGCGAAGTCGATCATCATGATCGCGTTCTTCTTCACGATGCCGATCAGCAGCACGATGCCGATGATCCCGATGATGTCGAGATCGTGCCCTGTGATCCACAGCGCCAGCAGCGCGCCCACGGTGGCCGACGGCAAGGTGGAGAGGATCGTGACCGGGTGGATGTAGCTCTCGTACAGCACGCCGAGCACGATGTAGACGCACACCACGGCCGCCAGGATCAGCCAGAGCTGGTTGTTGAGCGAGTTGCCGAACGCCCCCGCCGCGCCGAGGAAGCTGGTGGTGACGCCCTGCTTGAGGTGGAGCTTGGCGAGCGTATCGCTGATCGCGCCGGTGGCCGTGCCGAGCGAAACCCCCGGCGCGGTATCGAAGCCGATCGTCGCCGCCGGGAACTGCGCGACGTGCGCGACGCGCAGCGGCGAGCGGCCCTCGCGGATGGTGGCGATGGCGTTGAGCGGCGTGGTGCCTCCCGTGCTGCTCAGATGGAGCAGGCCCAAGGAGGCGGGATCGGTGACGAGGCCGGGCACCGCCTCCAGGATCACGCGATACTGCGCCGTCTCGGTGAAGATCGTCGAGACGATGCGCTGCCCGAACGCAGAGTAGAGCGCGTCGTCCACCGCGCTGGCGGTGACGGCGACGCGCGACGCGGTGTCGCGGTTCACCTCGACGAAGGCGGCGGGCGCGGTCTCCCCCGCATCGGTGGTAACGTTCCTGACCTTTGGCGAACCGCGCAGCGCTGCGACGATGCGCTTCGCTTCCGCGTCCACGTCCGCCGTGTTCGATCCCTCCACCGAGAGGCGGTACATGGTCGGACCGCTCTCGGCGTCGATCGTCAGGTCCTGCGTCGGCTGGGTGTAGAGGGTGAGGCCGGGCACCCGCGCCACCGCACGGCGCAAGCGGTCCATGACGGTCGCCATGCTGCCGGAATGATCGTCCTTCAGGTTGACGAGCATCGTGCCCGAGTTGATCGCGGCGTTGTTCGAGCCGTCGACGCCGACGAACGAGGACAGCGAGCGCACCGCCGGATCGGCGAGGATCTGGCGCGCCGCCTGCTTCTGAAGGTCGTCCATCCGCGCGTAGGAGACGGTGGTGGTGGCCACCAGCCGCGCCTGGATCTGGCCGGTATCCTGCGTCGGGAACAGCCCCTTGGGGATGACGAGGTAGAGCAGCACCGTCACCACCAGCGTGGCGATCGCCACGAGCAGCATGGGGAACTGGCGCGCCAGCACGAAGCCAAGGCCGCGCTCGTAATGGCCCTCGACGCGCTCGAAGAAGTGGGAGGAGGCGCGCGACAGACAATTCGGCTTCTCGTCCTGCGGCCGCTGCAGCCAGCGCGCCGACAGCATCGGCGTCAGCGTCAGCGACACCACCGCCGAGATCAGGATGGTGATCGCAAGTGTGACCGCGAACTCGCGGAACAGCCGCCCGACGAT
>NZ_CBDATN010000001.1:0-241942 GCF_965200105.1 Sphingomonas sp. | reverse complement strand
CGGGCGCGGGCACCGCCTCTACGGGCGCCTCGGGCTGCGGCTCCGGATCGCCGGGCCGGCGGAGCACGCGCGAGCGCTTGGTCTCGACGATCACGGTGTTCGAGCGGCCGTGGGAGAAGCTCTGCTTCACCTTGCCCGTCTCGACCGTGCGCTTCAGCCCTAGCGGCGCGCGCATACCCAGCTTCGGCTTCTCAGTCTCGCTCATCGACTACCCAGTTCCTGTTCTTCCGCCGACACCGAAACGGCTCCAGCCGCGGTGTCCGAGACCGCGCCTTGAGGCGACGCCCCACCATCCGGTCCGATATAGCCGCGCCAGCGGCCGAGCGCGTGCTCAACGCGCTTGGCGGCGGCCCGGTCGACGATGGCGATATGTACCACGTTCTCGCGGCCCAGCGCCATCGCCAATATGGTGCGCTCGACGGGCAACACCACCCCCCGCGCGTCCGATCCTTCCTCGTCGCGGCCCACGCGCCACGCCTGATCGAGCTTGCGTTTGCCGTCGGCACCGGCGTCGGCGGCGTGAAGGAGGAGGTGGACGCGTCCGCGCCGCGCCGCCTCCTCGATTCGGTCCGATCCGGTGAGCAGCGTGCCGGCGCGCGCCTCCAGCCCCAGCCGATCGAGGAAGGCGCGGCGCAGCCCGTCCTCGATGCGGTCGGGCAGGTCGTCGGGGATGGCAAGCGGCTTGCCCTTGAAGGCGCGCGCGAGCGCGCCCTTCAGCTTGCCCTTTGCCTGAGCGGCTTCCAGCGCGGCGCGGTCCACGCCAATCCACGCGCCGCGCCCGGGCGCCCTTGGCGCGCAGGTCGGGCAGCACCGCGCCGTCCGGCGAGACCGCCAGCCGGATCAGCGCGGCGCGACTTCCCGTCGCGCGCGTCAGGATGCACGTCCGCTCGGGGACGTGCTCTTCGTCCGGCGTCAGGCCGTCTCGCGCATCATCCTTCGCCATCCGCCGGGGCGACCTCCCCGTCGGCGAAACCAGCCGGCGGCGGTGCGCGCCGCCATGATGATCTCGTTGCCCTGCTCCTGGCTCAGGCTGAAGACGGCGAGCACGCCGCCCTTGTCCTCGGGACGCGCACGCACCGGGGGGGCGTTCTCAGCACGGCGGCGGGGCTCGATGCGCTTCTTCTGCACGAGCTCGTCGGTGGCGAGGTCGCCCACGTCGTCCAGCGTCTTGATGCCGGCCTTGCCGAGCACCACCAGCATCGCCTCCGTGAAGTAAGGGAGTTCCAGCAGGGCGTCCTCCACGCCCCAGCGCGGTGCGTGCCTCGCGGTTCTCGGCCTCCTTGCGCTCCAGCGCCTCGGTCGCGCGGTTCTGGAGCTCGGCGGCGAGATCCTCGTCGAAACCCTCGATCTGCGATATCTCCTCGACATCGACGTAAGCGACTTCCTCCAGGTTGGAGAAGCCCTCTGCGACGAGGAGCTGCGCCAGCGTCTCGTCGACGTCCAGTTCCTGCTCGAACAGCGCCGAACGCTCGACGAACTCGCGCTGCCGCTTCTCGGACGCGTCCTGCTCGGTGAGGATGTCGATCGCCTTGCCGGTGAGCTGGGACGCGAGCCGTACATTCTGCCCGCGCCGGCCGATCGCCAGGGAAAGCTGGTCGTCGGGCACCACCACCTCGATGCGCTCCTCGTCCTCGTCGATGATGACGCGGGCGACGTGCGCGGGCTGGAGCGCGTTGACCACGAAGGTGGCGACGTCGGGCGACCAGGGGATGATGTCGATCTTCTCGCCCTGCATCTCCTGCACGACGGCCTGCACGCGGCTGCCCTTCATGCCCACGCACGCGCCGACCGGATCGATCGACGAATCACGGCTGATGACGCCGATCTTGGCGCGGCTGCCCGGATCACGCGCGGCGGCCTGGATGGTGATGACGCCATCGTAGATCTCCGGCACCTCCTGCGCGAACAGCTTCTTCATGAAGTCGGGATGCGCGCGGGAGAGGAAGATCTGCGGGCCGCGCACTTCGCGCGCCACCTTGAGGATCAGGCTGCGGATGCGATCGCCGACGCGCACCACCTCGCGCGGGATCTGCGCGTCGCGGCGGATGACGCCCTCGGCGCGGCCGAGATCGACGACGATGTGGCCGAACTCCACGCGCTTCACCACACCGGTGATGATCTCGCCGGCGCGGTCCTTGAACTCGCCATATTGACGCTCGCGCTCGGCGTCGCGGACCTTCTGGAAGATGATCTGCTTGGATGCCTGCGCCTGCACGCGGCCGAACTCGATGGCGGGAAGCGGATCGACAATGAAGTCGCCCAACGCGGCGCCCTTCTGGAGCTTCTGCGCGTCGGCCTCGCTGACCTGCTTGTAGATGTCGTCGACCTGCTCGACCACTTCCACCACGCGCCACAGGCGGAGATCGCCGCCCTTGGTGTCGATCTTAGCGCGGATGTCCATCTCGGCACCGTACTTGGTCTTGGCGGCGCGCTGGATCGCGTCCTCCATCGCCTCGATCACGATCTCGCGATCGATCAGCTTCTCGCGCGCGACCGAGTCGGCGATGGCGAGCAGCTCGGCCTTGTTGGCGGAAACGGCTGACGTGGCCACGGTTCGGCTATCCTTCCTGTACGATGCGGTCCGCGCCCTCGGTGTCGAGCGGCGCGGTGGCCTTGATGAGCGCGTCGGTCAAGGTGAGCTTGGCGGACGCGATGGCGGAGAAGGGCACGGCGATGGCGCCGCCCTTGGTTATGTCGAAGCGAATGGTGTCGCCATCGGCGCCGGAGATCGTGCCGTCGAACTGCTTGCGCCCGTCGATCGGCTCGGCGAGCCGCACGCGCGCCTCGTGCCCCGCCCAGTCGGTGAAGTCGGCGAGGCGGGTCAGCGGCCGGTCGATGCCGGGGGACGAGACTTCCAGCCGATAGGCCTCCGCGATCGGATCGGCCTCGTCCAGTGCCTCGGAGATGTGGCGGGAGAGCGTCTCGCAGTCGGAGAGGTCGAGCTGGCGCGTGTCGGGCCGCTCGGCCATCACCTGCAACGTCGGATCGCTCTTCCCCCCGATCATCTTCACGCGCACCAGCGCCAGCCCGAGCGCCTGGGCGTGCGGCTCGATGAGGCGGGAGATGGCGGCGACATCGGTCATCGACGGGTCCGTAAACGACATGAGCGCCTTCCGACCGCGCCCCGTGGGGCCCGGCCTCGGCAGAGTTTCCAATGTCGAGAAGGCAGTGGAGATATAGCGCGCGGCGGGGGGGCGGGCAAGGGTGGTTGGATAGGTCGAACGCGGCCACATCGTCACCCCGGACCTGTTCCGGGGCCCAGCTTCTTCCTTCTTGCAGGTTCGAAGGCAGCTGGATCCCGGATCAAGTCCTGGATGACGAAGGCCGTGTCCGATAGTGGTGGGAAGCCGACGTTGACGAGATAGATCCTTCCGATGGACGATCAGCGGATGCGATCTGCGCTCCTACTGGCGGTCTGTATTGGATGCACGGCACATGCGCAGGTTCAGACCGATCCTTCACCAACGAACTTGACCTACAGACTTGCTGTGGTTGGCGGGGAGGCAAGTTCAAGCCACGACTGCCCTTTCCGAAGGCAAAAGCGATACGCGGCTGACTTCAACAGGGTGTACGGTCAACGCATTCGTCGCCTGATGGCGACTCACGTTGCCCGCTCGGGAACCGATCCGACCTTCGTGGTGGTAAGCAGTTGTAGGAGGTCGAATGCATTGGGATCCGATCAGGATGATCGCCACCGCGAGGCCATGAAGGCGTTCGCCCCAAGGTTGCGCGCCCTCGAACAAGAGTTTGGAGACAATTAGCCGATCAAGGAACGCCACCTAATAGGTCCGCTTCTGGGCGTTGGCGGACCCGCCGAATGTTGGATACATGTTGGACTTGCCGGTTTAGCGTTCGTCCCGGCTCCTTCTCAGTCCGAATAGCACCCAGAGAGCACGCGTGGTCCCTCCATACGTGTTCACTTCGTCACTTTCGCACGCATGACCTCTGGCAAGTGTCCAACCGCCAGCCGTCGCGACTCGCGTCCGTCAGCCGCCTCGCGCCGGCGATTGTTGGGGCCGGAGGTTTCGCGCCCTCACCCCTTCACGATCGCCTGCCCCATCGCCAGCCGCTTGCCGCTGGTCACGATCACCGGGTCGCCGAGCTTCGTCGCGCCGAACAGCTTGCGCGCGAACGCCACCGGCACGCCGACGCAGCCATGCGTCGCCCAGCCGGACTGGATGCCCTCGGTGCCGTGGATGGTGACGCCGTCGTTGGTCAGGCGCTGCATGTACGGCATCTCGGCGTGGTAGAGGTTGGAGATGTGGTGCGCGTCCTTCTGCGTGATCGGGAAGGTGCCGAGCGGGGTGGGCTTGGTGTCGCCGCCGTAGACGATCGCCGCCGTGCCGATCTCCCAGCCGCCACGGAAGATCGAGAGCATGCCGGCGGCGAGATCGACGGTGATGACCGTCGGCCCGGCGGGCACGCCCGCCTCGTCCCAGCGCCAGTCGCCAATGCGCATCGGCTCGGGCACGTCGAGCACGCGGCGCACGGTGAGGTCGGCGGGCGCCATCGGGACCGGCGGCGGCGCCGGTGTCGGCTTGACGGGCGCGGGAGCAGGCGCGACCAGCGGAACGCGCGCACGCGCGGGCTCATCGCCCAAGATCGCGACCAGCCGCACCGACAGCGCCGCCGCGAGCACCAGCGCCCCGCCACCCGCCGCCATCGCTACCCATGCCGTGCGCTTCATCATCGTCTCCAAAGCCCCTCGTCACCAGCGCGCGCAAAGCGGCTGGCCGGCCCGGCCGTTCCCGTGCGAGACTCGCCTGCGCTAAGGACGGTCGCCGCCGCTTCGCGATAGGGGACAGGAATGAACAGGTTGCGACCGCGCGAGGAGGATCGGCACTTCATCCGCCGGCTGGGGCTGGTGGTGTTCGTGTCGGCGGTGGTCGTGTTCGTCGTGCGCGCGTCGGACCTGCTGCTGCTGGTGTTCGGCGCGATGCTGGGCGCCGTGCTGATCTCGGCGGTGGCGAACTGGCTGGCGGCGCGCACGCCGCTGCCGCGTGGCGGCGGGGTAGCGGTGGCGGCGGTGCTGCTCATCGCCTTCTTCGCCACGATCGGCTGGCTGTTCGGGGACGAGACGCTCCGGCAGGCGGGCAAGCTCAAGCAGACGCTGCCCGGCGACTGGGCGCGGCTGCGGATGTCGCTGGAGGGCAATCCGATCGGCAAGCTGCTCACCGATTCGCTCGGTAAGGGCACCGGCGGCAGCGGCATCGCCAAGTACGCGATCGGCGCGGGGTGGGGCACGCTGGAGCTTTTCGCCAACTTCCTCATCATCCTGGCGGGATCGATCTTCTTCGCGGCGCAGCCGGGCGTCTACCGGCGCGGGCTCGTCCTGCTGGTGCCGCCCTCCTACCGGGAGGTCGCAGCATCCGCGATACACGACGTAGGCGAGGCGCTGAAGCTGTGGTTGCTGACGCAGGTCTGCTCCATGGTGCTGATGGGCGTCATGATCGGGCTCGGCCTGTGGTGGTCGGGCGTGGAGGCGCCCGTCGCGCTCGGCCTGCTCGGAGGCCTGAGCGAGTTCATCCCCTATGTCGGGCCGACGCTGGCGATGGTGCCCGCGATCATCGTCGCGGCGGCGGGGCAGGGATCGATCTGGGGCGTGCTCGCCACCTACCTGGTCGTGCGGGTGGTGCAGGCCAACGTCATCACGCCGCTGATCTCGCAGCGGCTGGTCTCGGTGCCGCCGGGGCTCTACCTGTTCCTGATCCTTGCGGCCGGCTACGCCTTCGGCACCTTTGGCCTGTTCTTCGCGGGCGCGCTCGCCGTCACCGCCTACACTTTGACGGTGCGGCTGCTCGGCCGCGAGACCTACGGCGACGACGTGGCGGTGCCTGGAGCGGGTAGCGGGAATCGAACCCGCGTATGAAGCTTGGAAGGCTACTGCTCTACCATTGAGCTATACCCGCGCCTGACGGCAGCCACTGCCACCGGAGCCCATGTGCCGTCAACGCCGGCGCGCGACCAGCGTGTTGCCGGCGGCGAGCCCGGCGATCGCGTGCGGCGGCACGGAAGCGAGCACGCGCCGCCAGAAAGCGCCGCCCGGCTCCTCCGCGAGCAGCCGGCCGACCGACATCGCGTCGAACTCCGCGCGCACGCCTTCGTCGCCGATCGCGTCGCGCAATGCCGAGAGCTGCCAACGGATCGCGTGATCGGGCGTCTGGTTGGGCAGCGTTTCCACCTCCACCGTCTCGAACGCTTCGGCGAACAGCGACAGCAGCCCCTCGCGCGTCGCGTTGAAGTAGTGCGAGGGATAGCCGTGGACGGGCACCAGGAAGGGATAGTCGATGAAGATCGTGCCCCCCGGCCGCACCATCCGCGCGAACTCGCGCGCGATGGCGTGGGGATCGGGCACATGCTCCAACACCGCGAAGCAGCCGATGCCGTCCAGCGCCGCATCCGCGATCGGGTAGCGCGCGGCCGGCGCCATCACGAGATCGGCGGAGGGCGACGGATACACCTCCAGGTAGAGGCAGTTGTCCAGCCGCTCGCTCCTGCGGCCGCAGCCGATGTCGGCGAACAGGCGATCGGGGTGTGCGCGGACGTGATCGACGAAGCTGCCGAGCCCCGGATTGGCGGGCTCCGCCTCATAGGCGCCGAGATCGTAGGTATCGCCGCCGTAGCGGACGGGGAAGGCGCCCCGCTCGGCGACGAAGGCGAAGCCGCCGCCCACGCCCTTGGCGGCATCCAGCACTTGGGCGAACCGCTCATACTTGCGCCGCTGGCGGCTGCCCGCGAGCCCGGCCGCCTCCGGCAGAAGCTGGCGTCGCCCTTCCCGACGGCCATGGGCTACGAAGTGCGTCCACGCGCTGCCGCCGCGCGCGACGTGCGCCGCCACATCGCGATTGGCAGCGAGGTAGAGACCGGCCTCGAAATTATCGTCGGTGGCAAGCTGGGTGGGCGGGCGGTCGCTCATCGCAGCACCCGCTACGCCGGGCGGCGCGTTAGGTCGAGGCGTCGCTTCCGCCCGCCCGCCTCATCGCCTAAGCCGCGCGACATGGCGCTCTTCGCACTCTGGCGCGGCGATGCCGGCGCGGCGCGGGCGCTGCGGCGCGACGCGCACGTCGTGGCGGAACGCGAGGTCTCGCGCACCGTCGCGACGCCGCGCGGGGAGTGGCACCTCTCCGCCTTCGCCACCGCCAGTCGCTTCCACGCGGCGGACGCGCAGTTCTGGTTCGGAGAGGACGAAGCGTGCGTCTTCCACGGCGTCGCCTGGCGGCATCGCGACGGGCGTGCCGATCTGCTCGACGCGCGGGCGTGGGCGGCGCTATGCGATGGGCCGGGCAGGGCGTTGCCGCCGGACGTTCACGGCGAATATGTCGTCGCACGCGTCCATCGCTGCGGTACGGTGGAGGCGTTCGGCGACCCGGCTGGGATAGGGCAGATTTTCCACCTGCCGGGTCGCGACGACGCGATCGCCAACCGCGCCGCCTTCGTCGCGCGGCTCGCCGGCCGCCGCGAGGCGGATGCCGGGAGCGCCGCCTGGATCGCCGCCGTCGGCTATCGGCTCGGCACGCGTACCGGCTGGGCGGGCGTCCGCCAGTTGCCCCAGGGCGCGCGCTGGGTGAACGCGCGGCTGGCAACGGGAGAGCGCGTGGGTCCTGAACCGGGCGCAGCGCGCGGCTTCGACCTAGCCCTGCTCGAACAAGGTATGGCGGAGGCCGCCGCCGCCATGGCTCTGGCGGAGACCGACGGTGCGATCCCGCTTCCCGTCACCGGCGGCAAGGACAGCCGCGCGCTGGTCGCGATCGCCGCCCACGCGGGGCTGCGTGACCGGCTCGACCTGTTCACGCGCGGCCGGCCCGAGCATCCCGACGTGATCGTCGGCGCGCAGATCGCCGCCACGCTCGGCCTGCCGCACCGTCGCGAGGAACCGGTGCAGCCCGGCGGCGACGCGCGCTGGCCCGCCGAGCGGCTGGTGAAGGAGCTGGCGCGGCTGGCCTTCCAGACCGATGGCGGCATGGGGGGCTGGGATCTCGTCACCGGCCGGCAGCCCGGCCAAAGCACGCAGGTGACGGGGCATATGGGCGAGCTGCTGCGCCCTTACGCCAAGCGCCTGCTGCCGGCGGACGGGGACCCCGTGGCGCTGGTGCACGCGCAAGGGCCGTTCGACCCGCTCGATATCCTCCGCCCCGCTGCGCGGCGGCGCCTCGTCGCGACGCTGCATGACGAACTCGGCCGGCTCGCCACCGAGGACGATGAAACTGGGGCGCTGCCCGATCTCTTCTACCTGCGCCACCGCATCCCCAACTGGCTGGGCGGCGTGCGCGCGGTGAAGTCGTTCGAGCGCCAGCCGCTGGCGCCCCTCGGCGTGCGGTCGCTCACCACGCTCGCCTTCCGCATGACCGCCGGCGAGCGCCGCCGCGACCTCGCCCATTATCGCATCGTCGAGCGCGGCGCGCCCGAGCTGCTGGCGCTGCCCTTCGCGCATCAGCGCTGGGATGCCGAGCTGCCGGGCGCGCCGGACGTGGCGCCGATCCTCGCGCCCGCCGACCTGCCGCTGTTCGGGAGCTGGCAGTTCTCGATCAACGAGCCCGACGTCCGCGCCCGCCTAGCCACGCTGTTCTCGACGCCACTGGCGCTGTGGGAGGAGGTCGATCGAGTGCGCGTGCTCCGACACCTGCGCGAGACGCGGTTCGACACCTTCGCGGGGATCAGCCTGCTCGGCCTCGTCGTGTCGGTGCTGCACGGCGCCGGCCTCGCCCGTCCGGACCGCATCGGCGGCGCGTGGTGAAGCGCGCGCTGCTCTTCGTCGGCGAGAGCCACGTCGCCGCGATCCGCGATGCCGCCAAGGTGCGGCGCGAGGCCGATCCGGGTGCGCCACGCACGCGATCGATCTACACGCGCGATCCCCGTCTCGCGCCCGATCTGACGGAAGGCGCTCCGCCGCGCTTCGGCCCGCTGCTGGAGGCGGAGATCCGCGATCAGGTGGCGCTGCACGATCCGCTGGTCGCCTCCGTGATCGGCGGCAACGTCCACAACGCGCTGGCGCTGCTGCGCCACGAGCGGCCGTTCGACTTCCACCTCTCGGGCGAGCCGTCGCCGCCGCTCGATCCGGCGGCCGAGCGTGTGCCCGAGGCGTTGGTCGCCGAGGCGCTGCGCGCCGGGCAGGCGGCCGATCGCGCGCGGCTGACGGCGCTCCACGCCGTCGTCGGCGCGTTCGTCCACGTCGAAAGCGTGCCGCCGCTCCGCGACGATCGGCTGATAGCGGCGGCCGCCGACCGCTACTTCGTCGAGCGCGGCATCACGGCGCGGGGGGTGGCGCCCGCTAGCCTGCGCTACCGCATGTGGCGGCTCGCCTCCCGGCTGATGCGGCGAGAGGTGGAGGGGCTCGGCTGCGCGTGGCTGCCGGTGCCGCGCGCGGCGCTCGACGCCGACGGCTTCCTGCGGCCCGAGCTGGCGGGGGATGCGACGCACGGCAATGGCGATTATGCCGAGCTGCTGATCCGCGCGCTGGAGAGGCCGTGAGCGACCACCCCTATCGCCACCTGCCTGACGAGGCCTACTGGCGGCGATCGGTCGCGCGCGCCGACGGGATGGTCGATCCCGTGGCGGGCGACTTTCCCCGCCTGTTGCCCACGGACCGCGTCGCCACCGCCGGAAGCTGCTTCGCGCAGCACATCGCCCGCCACCTGGAGGCGGCCGGCTTCCACCGCCTCGTCACCGAGACGGCGCACCCGCTGATGCCTGCGGACGCGGCGCGGGCGGCGGGCTACGGCCTGTTCACCGCGCGCTACGGCAACATCTACACCACGCTCCAGCTTCTCCAGCTCCTCGATCGCGCCGAACGCCGCTTCGTACCGCACGAGCCCGCCTGGGGGCTGCCCGACGGCCGGCTCGCCGATCCCTTCCGGCCGACCGTGCAGCCCACGGGCTTCGGCTCGCTTGCCGAGCTGGAGGATGATCGCGCGCAGCACCTCGCCGCCGTCGCCGAGATGATGCGGACGCTGGACGTGCTGGTGTTCACGCTCGGCCTCACCGAGACCTGGGTGTCTCGGGTGGACGGCGCCGCCTTCCCGCTCTGCCCGGGGGTGGCGGCCGGCCGCTTCGATCCCGACCGCCACGCCTTCCGCAACCTGACCGCGGGAGAGGTGCGCGGGCAGCTCGCCGCCGCGATCGGGCAGCTGCGCGCGGTCAACCCGGCGGCGCGCGTGATCCTCACCGTCTCGCCGGTGCCGCTCGCCGCCACCATGTCGGGGCGGCACGTGCTCGCCGCGACCACCTACTCGAAGGCGGTGCTGCGCGTCGCGGCGCAGGAGGTGGCGGATACGCTACCGGGCGTCTGGTACTTCCCGTCCTACGAGATCGTCACCGGACCGCAGGCGCGCGGCCGCTACTTCGCGGACGATCTGCGCGAGGTGACGCCGGAGGGGGTCGCGCGCGTCATGTCGATCTTCCTACGTCACGCCGGCGGCATCGAACATGGCGAGGTGGCGACGCCATCTCCCGCCAACCCGCAGCCTTCGGCAGGAGCGGGCTGGGTGGCTTCGATGTGCGACGAGGCCATGCTGGACCGGGCGGACGGCGGCGACTAACCGCTTCGCGATGCAGGCGACGCCGAACAGCCACGACGCGACCGGGCTTGCCCGGACGGCGGTGGCCGTGCTCGGCATGCATCGCAGCGGCACCTCCGCGCTCACCTGGCTGGTCGGGCGCATGGGTGCGGCGCTGCCCGGCGACGCGATGGCGGCGACCGGCGAGAACGCTCGCGGCTACTTCGAATCCGTCGGCGTCGCGCGCGCGGGCGAGCGCCTGCTTCGTGCGGCGAAGTCGAGCTGGTTCGATCCCCGCCCGCTGGAACTCGACCGGTTGCCCGATGCGACGCGTGCCGCGCACCGCGCCGATCTCGGCGGCGCGATCGCCGCCGCCTTCGGCGACGCGCCGGTGATCGCGCTCAAGGATCCGCGCCAGTGCCGCTTCGTGCCGTTCCTGCGCGAGACGCTGGCGGAGCGCGGCTATGCGATGCGCGCGGCGCTGATGCTGCGCGGGGCGGATGCGGTCGCCGCCTCGCTCGACGCGCGCGACGGCACGACGCTCGCCTGCGCGCGGCTGCTGTGGCTCAGGCACATGCTCGACGCCGAGCGCGACACGCGCGGGCTGCCGCGCGCGATCGTGCGCTACGACCGGCTGCTCGCCGACTGGCGCGCGGAGGCGTCGCGCTTGGCGCCGTTGCTCGATCGGACGGAGTGGGCGCCGCCCGAGGGCTTCGGGGCGGACGTTGACGCCTTCCTCGATCGCGGCCTGCATCATCATGAGGGCGGGGCGGGGGCCACCGACTTCGCCGAGCTTGATACCCTCGTCCGCACGGCGGAGGCGGCATTCGAGGCGCTGGCGGAGGAGGACGGGGAGGGCGCGCGCGCCGCGCTCGACCGCGTGGCGGACCGGCTGCGGGAGGCGCCCTGGATCACGGACGACGTGGTGCACGACGAACTCCGCCACCGCCGAGCCCCGCGTAGCGAAGTGTCGCCGCCGCCGCCGCCAACAGTAGCTCCCGCCGCCGAACGGGCGCGCGCACGTGAATCCGGCGATGGCAACTTGGCCGAAACCGCTCGCACTATCGAACTCAGCGGGCTGTTCGATCGCGACTTTTACCTCGCCACTTACCCGGACGTGGGCGAGAGCGGCCTCGACCCGATCGTCCACTACGTCACCATCGGCGCGGCCGAGGGGCGCAACCCCAGCCGGCTGTTCGACACCGCCTACTACGCGCGCCAGATGCTGCGTCGCGCGGGCGGCACGGCATGAGAGCGGCGGCGCACCTCCACCTCTATTATCCGGATGTGGCGGTCGAGCTGATCGACCGCTTCGCCGCGCTCGGCCGGCCGGACATCGACCTCTTCGCCACCCACTCCGCGCCCCTGCCCGACGCCGTCTCCGCCGCGCTTGATCGCGTGCCCGGCTTAGTCGAGCGCATCGCGGTGCCCGATCGCGGCTTCGACGTGCTGCCCTTCCTCCAGGTGCTGCCGCTCGCCCGCTCGCGTGGCGCGGAGGTGATCGCCAAGCTCCACACCAAGAAGGGCCGATCGGGCTATGCCGCCGAGTGGCGGGCACTCGCCATCGACGGCATGATCGCGTCCGACGCGCAGGTCCGCGCGATCCTCGACGCCTTCGCCGCCGATCCCGCGCTCGCGCTCGTCGGGCCGGCGGCGCTCTACAAGTCCGCCGCCGCCAACCTGTTCGACAACGGGGCGCTGCTGCCGGCGCTGGCGGGCGAGGTGATGGGCGGCCGCTATCCGCCGGCGGATTGGGGTTTCTTCGCGGGCACCTTCTTCTGGGCGCGCACCGATGCCTTCCTAACGCTGGAGGCGATCGCGCAGGCGCGGGGCTTCGAGGAGGCCGGTGCGCGCGACGGCCGCCTCGCCCACGCCTGCGAGCGGCTGTTCGGGCTGGCGCCGGTGGCGGCGGACGGGCGCGTCGGCCTCGTATCCGAAGACGGCATCGCGATCGTCGACGCCCCCGGCGAGCTCGACGACGAGCCGATCGTCAAGACACTCGTGAAGCGCGCCGAACGCCACGTCGGCGCGCTCGATGCCGAGACGGTGGCGCTGATCCGTGCCGACAACCCGCTCGCCCACTATGCCCGCCACGGCCGCGAGGCCGACGCGCTCGATCCCAACCCCTTCTTTCAATCGAGCTGGTACAACGCCGTCAACGCCGACGTTTTCGACGCCGGCGTCCACCCGCTCCACCACTATATGCACCACGGCTGGAAGGAAGCGCGCTCCACCGGCCCGCTGTTCGACGCCGGCCACTATCGAAGCGCCTATGGCGACGTGGACGGCGATCCGCTGATGCACTTCATGACGATCGGCCAGCGCGAGGGGCGGATCGGCGTGCCTGCCGCCGTGCCGGCGGACGGCGAGGAGCTGATGCGTCACAGCCGCCGCTTTGACGGGCGACGGGAGCGTGGCTTCCTTGACGCGATGGCCGGCCTCGACGCCCCCACGATCGCGAACGCCGCCGCCACCAAGGTGAGCGTCGTCATGCCGGTATGGAACCGCGCGGAAGCGGTCGCGGCGGCGATCCGCTCCGTCCTCGCGCAGAGCCACGCCGCGTTCGAGCTCATCGTCGTCGACGACGGCTCCACTGACGATACGGTGCGGTTAGTGGAGCCGTTCCTCGTCGATCCGCGCGTGGTGCTGGTGCGCGCCGCCCACGCCGGCGTCTCGGCCGCGCGCAATCTCGGGCTCGATCGGGCGAGCGGGGCGGTCGTCGCCTATCTCGACAGCGACAATCGCTGGGTGCCGTGGTTCCTGGAGGTCATGGTCCGGCTGCTCGTCTCGGGCGGCGCGGATGCAGCTTATGCCGGGCTGGCGTTGCGCGACGGGCGCGGCCACCTCGCGGGCTATCGCGGCGCGGACTTCGACTGGGACGCCTGCCTCGCCTCCAACTATATCGACCTCAACGTCTTCTGCCATCGACGCGACACCGGCGAGCGCTTCGATCCGGCATTGCGCCGCATGGTCGATTGGGACTTCATCCTGCGCACCACCCGCGACCGGCCCGTCGCCTACGCGCCGTTCGTCGGCTGCGACTATTCGGACGCGCGGAGCGATGACAGCCGCATCACGATGCGCGAGCCCGCCGCCTACCAGAAGCTGGTCGCCACCAAGCTGCGCGAAGGCGGGGCGGTGGGCAGCGCGGCCTTCGCCGAGAAGCTGAGGCTAGCGTTCGCCATCAAGATCGCGGCACCCCGCGCGGAGCGGGCGGTGTGGGGGGATTGGCATTTCGCGGAGGCGCTGGCGGCGGCGATCCGCCGCCTCGGCCACGATGCGCGGATCGATTGCCGGGAGGAGTGGGGCGGCCACGCGCTCGCCGACGAGGATGTCGCGATCGTGCTGCGCGGCCTCATCCCCTACGCGCCGCGCGTCGGACAGATCGGCGTCCTGTGGATCATCAGCCATCCCGATCAGGTGCCGTTCGACGAGATGGAGCGGTTCGATCGCGTCTACACCGCGTCGCCGAGCCACGCCGCGCTGCTCGCCCACATCGTGCAGGTGCCGGTGTCGCCGCTGCTCCAGGCGACGGACCCCGGGCTGTTCAGGCCCGAGCCGCGCGCGGCCGAGGCTCCGGCGCTGCTTTTTTGCGGCAACTCGCGCGGCGTGCGGCGGCCGGTGATCGGCTGGTCGATCTCTGCCGGGCGGAACCCGACGATCTACGGCGGCGGCTGGGACGGCTTCGTGCCTGCGGAGCTGATCGCGGGCGAGGCGCTGGACAACGACGTGCTGGGGCCGCTCTACGCCGGGGCGGGCGCGGTGCTCAACGATCACTGGCCTTCGATGCGCGCGTTCGGCATCGTCTCCAACCGGCTGTTCGATGTCGTCGCCGCCGGCGGTCGCGCGATCACCGACGCGGTGCCCGGGGTCGCCGGCCTGTTCGGCGATGCGGTCGTGGAGGTCGGCTCGCCGGAGGACCTGCGCGCCGCGATCGATGCCCCGCGCGTGCCCGAGGAGGAGGCGGCGAGGATAGCCCGCGAGGTCGGCGAGGCGCATAGCTTCGATCGCCGCGCCGAGACGATCGTCGCCGACGTGCTGGCGCGCCTCGGCCTGCCGCCACGCGTGCGTCCGGCCGCGCCGCGCCGCAGCGATCCGCCGATCCGCGTCCATCTCGTCACGCGGATCGCCGCGCACGGGCCGCAGAGTTCGGCCTATGTCCGCATCGTCGCGCCGCTCACCGATCCTGGCGTCGCGGACCGTGTGTCGCTCACGCTGGGCGGCGACGGGGAGGTGCCGACTTGCGACGTCTGCATCGTTCAGCGCACCGCGCTTCCCGATCGCGACGCGGTCGACGCGCTGGTCGGTCGGCTGGGACGGCAGGGCGCGGCGCTCGTCACCGACGTCGACGACGCCTTCGCGGCGATCGGCAACGACCATCCCGAGGCCGCCTTCTATCGCCCGCTCAACGCCGCGCTGGAGCGCGCCATGGCGGCCGCCGCCGAGAGCTGGTTCTCCACGCCCGCGCTCGCGCGGCTCTACGCCGGCACCGGCGGCAGCGCGGTGGTGATCCCGAACGGTCTCGATCCGCGGCTGTGGCGGGACTGGCGGCGCGCGCCGGACGAGCTCTTCGGCGATCGTCGGCTGCGCCTGCTCTACATGGGCACGCATACCCACGCCGCCGACTTCGCGCGGCTGCGTCCCGCGCTGCAGCGGCTCGCGGAGGAGCGGCCGGACGCGTTTCGCCTGACGTTGGTCGGCATCGAGACCGGCACCGCGCCCGCGCCCTGGCTCGACAGCCTGGCGCCGCCCGCGGAAGCCGTCTCCTATCCGCGCTTCGTCCGCTGGCTGCGCGGACAGGGGCCGTTCGACGCCGGGCTGGCGCCGCTCGCGCCGAGCGCGTTCAACGACGGCAAGTCCGACGTCAAGCTGCTCGACTATGCGGCGCTGGGCCTGCTGCCGGTCGTCGAGGACTGCGCGGCCTATCGCGCCGATCCGCGCTTCGCCGATGCGGCGCTGTTCGCGCACGACTGGTACGAGGCGATGGCGGCGCTGCTCGACCACCCCGAACGCTGGCGCGCGCGGGCGCGCCGCGCCTCGGCGCTGCTCTGGCGGCACCGCGACGCCGCCGCCGTCGGCCGCCGGATGCTCGACCGTCTCGAAGCCCTGGTTCGGAGACCCGGCCGATGATCCCGTCCCGCTCGTTGCTCGTCGCGCTCGGCGCGGCTTCTCTGCTCGGCGCGCACCGGGCGCCGCCTGGCTTCCGCCTCGGCTTTCCGCTGCAATGCAGGCTGGGGCAGAGCTGCTTCGTCCAGAACTATATCGATGCCGATCCCGGCCCCGCCGTGCGCGACTGGCATTGCGGCGGGCGCAGCTACGACGGCCACAATGGCGTCGACATTCGGCTGCCGAGCATGGCGGAGCAGCGTGCCGGGGTTGCCGTGCTCGCCGCCGCGCGCGGTCGCGTGCTGCGCGTGCGCGACGGCGTGCCCGACATCAATGTCGACAGGCGCGGGCGCGCCGCCGTCGAGGGCCAGCAATGCGGCAACGGCATCGTCATCGATCATGGCGGCGGGTGGGAAACGCAGTATTGCCACCTGGCGGAGGGCAGCATCGCGGTGCGGCCGGGGCAGCGCGTGCGCGCCGGCCGCGCGATCGCGCGCGTCGGCCTCTCGGGCGATACCGAGTTCCCCCACCTCCACATCACCGTGCGCAAGGACGGCCGCGTCGTCGATCCGTTCGCCGTCGGGGCGGCGCCGGGATCGTGTGGCGGTGGCACCGCGCTGTGGCGGGACCGGCTGCCTTACCAGTCCGGCGAGGTGCTGCTCACCGGCTTCGCCACCCGCGTCGTCGAGGAACAGGAGGCGCAGGAGGGGGGCGCCGATCAGCTGCCGAGGCCCAGCCGCGATGGCCCGGCGCTGGTCGCCTTCGCGCAGGCGATCGGGCTGGAGCGCGGCGACGTGCAGCGCATCGTCGTCACCGGACCCGACGCGCGTATCGTCGTGGACGGCGGGCAGCCGCCGCTCGATCACGACAAGGCGGTGACGATCCTGTCGGTCGGCCGGAAGACACCGGCGGGCGGCTGGCCCGCCGGCGTCTACCAGGCGCGCTACAGCGTCGTGCGCGGCGACGTGGAGGTGATCGTCAAGACCTACCGGGTCCGGCTGTGACGGCGCGGCGCTCCGTCCTCCTCGTCCACCAAAACTTCCCCGGCCAGTTTCCGCATATCGCGCGCGCTCTGCTCGCGCGCGGCGATCGGGTGGCGGCGATCGGCTCGGCCTCCGCGCGCGGCATGCCGGGGGTGGACCTGCGGCGCTGGAGCAACGCGAAGAGCACGACGCCCGGCCTCTTTCCCCACGCGGTGCGCGCCGAGGCGGACCTGATCCGCGCCGCCGCCGCCGCCGATACCGCGGTGGGACTGCGCCGCGACGGCTTCATGCCCGACGTCATCATCGGCAATCCCGGCTGGGGCGAGACGCTGCACCTGAAGGAGGTGTGGCCCGAGGCGAAGCTGATCCTGCTCGGCGAATATTACTATGTCGCGCGCGGCGGCGATCTCGGCTTCGATCCCGAGTTCACCGCACCCGACTTCGGCGTCGCCGATGCGGTGGCGCTGAACGCGCGCAACGCGACACAGGCCTTTGCCTACGTGCTCGCCGACCGAATCGTCTGCCCGACGCCCTTTCAGGCGTCGACCTTTCCGGCCTCGCTGCGCGAGCGGATCACCGTGCATCATGAGGGCATCGACATCGCGGCGGCGTCGAGGCGGCCGGCGGCGCGCATGGTGCTGCCCGATGGCAAGGTCCTCGTCGCGGGCGATCCGGTCGTCACCTTCATCAGCCGCACGCTGGAGCCGCTGCGCGGCTTCCACATCTTCATGCGCGCGCTGCCCGCGCTGCTCGCGGAGCGTCCCGATGCGCACGTCGTCGTGATCGGCACCGATGCCGAACAGGGCTATGGCGCCGCCGCTCCAGGCGGATCGACGTGGAAGGACGCGATGCTGCGTGAACTGGGCGGCAGGATCGATCTCGCGCGCGTTCACTTCCTCGGCCGCGTGCCGCATGCCACCATGGTCGCCGCGCTGTCGCTGTCGGCGGCGCACGTCTACCTGACCTATCCGTTCGTGCTGTCCTGGTCGTTGATCGAGGCGATGGCCTGCGGGTGCCTGATCGTCGGATCGGATACGGCGCCGGTGCGCGACGCGATCGTGCCGGGCGAGAACGGGCTGCTGGTCGACTTCTTCGACGTCGCGGGCTTGTCCGTGCGGCTTGTCGAAGCCGTGAGTCACCCGGCTTCGTTCATGCAGCTTCGGGAGGGTGCCCGTGCCACCGTGGTGCGGCGATATGATGCGAGCGCGGTGGGCATTCCCGGTTGGCTCTCGCTGATCGACGACGTCATCTCAGCGTAGACCACCGTAGAGCCACCGGCTCGAAACGCTGGAAAGCGTGAAATAAAAAAGGGCCGGTCCCGCAGGACCGGCCCTTCTTCATTCTCGCCGAGGCGAGGCGATCAGAAGCCCTGGAAGCTCGGGTTCGAGATCGAGTTGGCATCCACACCGGTGAGGTGGATGATGCCGAGGCCCTGGGCCGCATCGTTGCCCGAGGTCGGGTCGCCACCGTTCGCGTCGTTGTAGAACACGTAGGCGTTGTTCGCCGAACCGACGTTGAGCACCGAGACCTGCGCCGCGTTGCCCGACGGCGGGTTCAGCTGCGTCTGCGCGAAGATCTCCGCGTCGTGCACACTGGTGAACACCGTCGCCGAGTGCGCGACCTGCGGGGTCTGGCCGGACGGCGTGGTGGTCGTCAGGGACAGACGATCAGCGTCGGCCACCGAAAAGTCGGTGATCGTCTGGTAGTAGGTCTGACCCGCCGTGCCGCCGCTCGTGCTGCTGCCCGCGAAGGTGGAGGCAATGCCCGCGCCCGCCGCCGAGAAGTCGAACGTATCGGAACCCTGACTGCCGGTGAGCTGCGTGATGTGCGTGTTGCTCGCGGTGCCGGCAGTCGCGCCGGTGGTCTCGCCCGAGACGATTAGCGTGTCGTTGCCGACATCGCCCATCACCACGTCATGGCCATGGCCAGCCGTGATGCTGTCGTCTCCCATGCCGCCGCGCAGCGTATTGTCGCCCACCGCGGTGCTAGCGGTGATCGTGTCGTTACCGGTGTTGCCGTTGACCTGGTTGAGGCCCGCGCCCCGAATGGTGATGGTATCCGCGTCCGCGCCGCCGAACACGCGGTTGTCACCGGTGCTCGCCGCCGTACCCGGAGTCGTGTTGCCGCCGGGCGAAGTCGTCGGAGCGGTGGCATTGCTACCAACGGTGATGGTGTCCGTACCCGCGTTACCGTTAATGTAGTTGGTGCCACTGCCGACAGTGATCGTGTCACCCGCATCCGGAGTACGGTTGCCGGGATCGACGTCACCAACCTGCGAAAACTGCGAGTTGCCGTAGATGTGGTTGTTCGCGTTGCCGCCCATGATCGTGTCGGCACCGAAGCCACCGTTCAGGTAGTTCGAAACGCCTGCTGCGGACATCGACGCGTTGATGGTGTCAGCACCACCGAGGGCGTAGACCGTGTTCGGGTCGACGTTCATGCCTGCCGTTCCGCTGCCGGTCGCACCCACATTCCCCTGCAGAGTCAGGGTTTCGGCGCCGGCCTGCGTGCCGATAACGAGATGCGACGCATCGTTGAAAACGATGTTGCCCATCTGCGACGCAGTCGAGATCGACGCATTGAACGTATGCGAGATGCCGCCAAAGCTAAGCGTGATGCCCGAGTTTACGTTCGCACCCGACGAACCGTTGGAATACGGCTGAACGTTCACTTGGTTGGCAGTCGCCGACCTAAACAGCAGGGTATCACCATCGCCAAATGCCGCCGCGTCCTGATCGCTCATATTCTCGAAAACATAACCAGCCATCTTAGTAACCCTCCATCGAACCTATCAGGCACCACTATGCCCTCCCCCCTCTAGAGGTCGGAGGTGTTACCACCCGGTGACACCCTTCGGCGTTCGGGAACGCCGCGTGGTGGCCAGACGAGTAGGCCCGCACAATGGTTAGCCGAGCCTGGAGAACCGTGCAACATGGAAAGGGTTGCCGCCGCTGAACGATTAACTCCGTTGTGGCTGGCGGGTAACACACGGTATTCGCGCTACGTTTCTCGCCCATCACCCGCCAGGGCCAGGCCCGAACCGCCAATCCTCCGCGCCGGCGAGATCGTGGAAGCGCCGGGTCTCGGCCGCGAAGGCGTCATGCAGGTGCGCCACGTCCGCCGGCGTCAGGCTGGATGGGTAGGCCACGTCGGGGGCGACGCGGACGCGGCGCGGGGCGAGCGGCGCCGCCGGCGGTGCCACGCCGAGGAAGGCGCAGACGCGCCGCACCGCCTCGTCGGGCTGTCGATCGAGCAGCCAGTGCGGCAGGCACAGGATCTGTTCCCGCGGGAACAGCGCCCGCGCGCGCGCGAGCTGGCGACCGTAGAAGCCGCGCTCGACATAGCTGAACACGCGGTGAAAGCCGGGGTAGGGGGCGGCACCGGCCATCCGCGCGCGGCCCTCCCGAATGGCGGTCGCGAAGTCCAGCGTCTCCGTGCGCCTGGACCACTCCATCCGCCAGTGCGAGAAGGCGCGCTCGACGGGGTCGCGGAACAACAGCACCAGCCTGATCGCCGGGTTGTAGTCATGCGCGCGCTCCAGCGCGTTCGGCCAGTAGAGCGTGATCGGGGTCGCCTCGCCGCGCAGCCGCCCGTCGTCGGCGAACAAGGCGTGCAGCCGAGCGGGATCGGGCGCGCTCCAGTCGACGCCTTCCTCGTCGTCGAAGAAGTGCGCCTCCTTCACCGCCGGAAGCTGGAGATCGCGCACCTCGCCCAAATAAGCGTGGAGCGCGCTCGTCCCCGCCTTCTGCACGCCCGCGATCAGGAAGCCGAGGCGCGCCTCCGCCGGCACGCGCCTAGCGCTCGCGCATCGCGGTGCGCATCGCCTCCGTCATCGGACCGAGCAGATAGTCCATCACGGTGCGGCTGCCGGTGACGATCGCGACGGTGGCGGGCATGCCGGGCGTCAGCTTCACGTCCGGCCCCGCCTTGGCGAGCTCGCGCGGATCGACCTTGACGCGGACGACATAGAAGGACGTCTTGCTCTCGGGATCGGTGGTGGCATCGGCGGAGACCAGCACGACCCGGCCGTCGATCTGCGGCGTCGTGCGCGGGTTGTAGGCGGTGAGCGTCACCCGCGCCGGCATCCCGACGCGCAGCTCGGCGATGTCGGTTGGGCGAACCATCGCGGTGATCTCGAGCGGCTGGCCGCTCGGCACGATCTGCATCAGCGTCTCGCCCGGCTGCGCCACGCCGCCCTCGGTGAACTGCGTGAGGTTAAGCACGGTGCCGTCGACGGGCGCGCGCACCAGCGTCTGCTCCAGGCTCTGCTGCGCGGCGCGCAGCTTGGGCACGATGTCGGCGAGCTTGTCCTGCGCGTCGCGCAGGCCATCGGCGGCGTCGGTCTCGCGCTTGTCGTCGAGCTGGGCGATCTGGAGGCGAACATCGCCGATCCCCTGCGAGGCGCGGGCGATGTCGGATTGGGTGCTGCCGCGCTGGCCTTTCAGCGCGACGGCGCTACGCTCCAGCGCGAGCAGCCGCGAACGTGGCGCGTAGCCGAGCTTGTTGAGGTCGCGGACGCCGCCAAGTTCGTCGTCGATCAGGCCGGACTGCGCGTCGATCGAGCTCGCCTGCGCGCGCATCCCCGCGATCTGCGTGGAGATCTGGCTCGCCTGAGCGCGCAGCACCTCGGCCTGACTGCGATAGAGCGTCATGCGCGCGGCGAACAGCGTGCGCTGGCCGGCAATCAGCGCCGCCACGGCCGGGTCGCTTTGCCCGGCGGCGAGTTCCGGCGGCAGGCGGAGGTCGGCGGCGTTCTGCGCCTCGGCCTGCAACCGGGCGACCTGGGCGAGCGTGCTATAGTATTGCGACTGGTAGATATCGACGGTGGCCTGGCTCGTCACGCGATCGAAGCGCATCAGTACCTGACCGCGCCGCACGCGGTCGCCCTCGTGGACGGCGATGTTGCGGACGATGCCGCCGTCGCGATACTTGACCTGCTTGAGGTTGCTCTCGACGCGCACCGTGCCCGGCGCGACAACGGCGCCGGCGATCGAGAAGAAGGTCGCCCAGACGAGCAGCCCCACCACCAGCACCAGCACGATGATGCTGCCGGCCAGGATCGGCCGGCGCAGCCGCAGCCGGACGATGCGATCCGGATCGGCGTCGCCGGCGGGGCGGAAGGCGGCAGCGTCAGCCGTCGCAGCGTCGACCGAAGTGGGAAAGAGGAAGCGGCGCGCGGCGCCCGCCAGCCGGCTCATGCCCTCACCTCCGCGACCGGCGGGCGTGGCGCGAGCCGGGCCATCACCTCATCGCGCGGGCCATAATTAGTGACGCGCCCGGCCTGCAGCACGAGCAGTTTGTCGGCGTGCATGAAGGCGGCGGGCTTGTGCGAGATCAGGATCACGGTCGTGCCCCGTTGCTTCAGCCCGGCGAGCGCGCGCAGCAGCGCCTGCTCGCCCTCCGCGTCCAGATTGGCGTTGGGTTCGTCGAGCACCACCAGCTTGGGATCCCCGAACAGCGTGCGCGCGAGGCCGACGCGCTGGCGCTGCCCCGCCGACAGGATCGCGGCGCCCTCGCCGAGCTGCGTATCGTAACCGTCGGGTAGCCGCAGGATCAGGTCGTGCGCGCCCGCCGCGATCGCCGCGCGGACCACGTCGGCATCGTCGGCGTCGGCACGGAAACGCGCGATGTTGTCGCGAACGGTTCCGCCGAACAGCTCGGTATCCTGCGGCTGATAGGCGACGTGGCGGCCGAAATCCTCGCGATCCCAGCTGTAGACGTCGGCCCCGTCGAGGCGGACGGCGCCGCTGTTGGGTTTCCAGATGCCGACGAGCAGCCGCGCGAGCGAGGACTTGCCCGCGCCCGACGGCCCGATGATGCCGACCATCTCGCCCGCCTCGACGCGAAACGACACGCCGAGCAGTACCAGCGACAGCGAGCCGCCGGGCGCGAAATTAACCTCCTCAACGCTGAGCTGACCGGCAGGCGTGGGAAGCTGGGTAACGGGCGTCGGCGGCTCGAAGTCGGCGATCGCCGTCTCAAGCCGCTTGTACGCCTGCGTCGCCTCGAACAGCCCCTTCCACGATCCGACGATACGCTCGATCGGCGCCAGCGCGCGCGCGGCGAGGATCATGTTGGCGAACAGCAGCCCCGAGGTGATGTCGCGCCGCACGACCAGCAGCGCGCCGAGCGCGATGACCACGAGCTGGATCAGCATCCGCACGTAGCGGATCGCCGCGCCGTAGACGGAGGAACGCTCCGCCGCCACCGATCCCGCCTGCAGGGACTGGGCGCGGAACACCGCCCACTGGCTGCCGAGCCGCGGCAGCATGCCGAGCGCGCGCACGACCTCGCCGTTGCGCAGCGCCGCGTCGGTGAAGCCGTAGCTCT
The DNA here is from genome assembly GCF_965200105.1 of Sphingomonas sp. Taxonomy (GTDB): domain Bacteria; phylum Pseudomonadota; class Alphaproteobacteria; order Sphingomonadales; family Sphingomonadaceae; genus Solisphingomonas. The sequence goes on along the minus strand of NZ_CBDATN010000001.1, from coordinate 219,030 downwards.
GCACGGCGGCGCGGCTCGCTGTCTTCAGCGCGGAGTGGGTGGCGCGATCCTGCATCACTGCCAGGATGACGAGGACCACGCCGCCGAGGAGCGTGGCCACCCCGATCCACGGGTCCACCGTGAACAGGATCAGCATGAATACCGGCATCCACGGCAGGTCGAACAAGGCGCCGATCGCCGGCCCGCCGATCGTCTGACGCACGACGTCGAGGTCGCGCAGCGCCTGCGCACGCGTGCTCTGCCGCCGCACCACCGCGTCGAACAAGGCGGAGAAGACGTGGCTCGACACCTGCTGATCGAACACCACGCCGAACCCGACGAGCACCTGATCGCGGAAATGGTCGATCACGCTGGAGACGAGGAAGACGAAGGCGGCGGCCAGCGTCAGCACCACCAGCGTCGCCATCGACTGGCTGCTCAGCACGCGCGAGTAGATCTGATTGGTGTAGATCGGCAGCGCCAGGTAGAGGAGGTTGCTGACGAGGCTGAACAGCGCCGCGAAGGTGAGCGGCGTCGAGCCGAGCGCCAGCGCACGGCGCAGCGGCGACTGGGCGCGATCGCCAGGGCGCGCGGGAAGCTGGCGCGTCATCGTGCGACCTCGAATGCGAGCGGGTGGAGAGCGATCATCGGCCGGCGCTGGTCGCGGGATTGAGCGGCGGCGCCGGGGGCAGGTCCGGCGCCGGAGGCAGCCCTCCAGGCAGGCTCGCGGCCGGCACCAGCGGGCTCTGCGTCACCGGCACGAGGCGGCGCTGCATGTCCTCGGCGCTCGGCGTCGGCGGCAGCGCCGCCGCGTCGCTCGGCATCGGCCGCTCCTCGCCGCGCAGGTCCGCCACCACCGGGCGGCGGGGCGAGGCGGAGCCGATCCGGTCGACCAGCCGCGCCACCGGTTCCAGCGGCGTGCGCCCCCGGTTGCGCACGGCGCGGAAGCGTGCGTCGACGTCGTAGCTGTCGAGGTCGCGGGTGACGGAGGCGGCGCGCAGGTCGCCGATCGCGGCGAGGAGCTGCGCGCGCGACAGGTATTCGCTGTAGCGGTTCTGGACGTAGCCGAGCTGCGCGGAGACGAGCTCCTGCTCGGCGTTGAGCGTGTCGATCGTCGAGCGCAGCCCGTACAGCTCCTCGCGGTGCATTCCGGCATAGGCGAGCTGAGCGGAGGCGACCTGCCGCTCGCCCGAGGTCAGCGCGTTGCGCGAGGCGGCGAGCTGGTTCCAGGCCGTCGAGACCGCCTGGATCGCGGCACGGCGGTTCTCCTCCACCGCTTCCTGATCGGCGCCGTTGCGCGCGTCCGCCTCGCGCACGCGCGACTGGATCGCGCCGCTGGCGAACAGCGGCTGGGTGACGGTGATGCCGGCGACGACCTGCTTGCCGCCTGGCTGATCCTCGAAGGGGAAGAAGCGGTTTTGGTAGATGGCCTGCGCCGAGAGCGCGACCGTCGGCCCGCGCGCGCCGCGCGCCGAGGCGGCGGCGGCACCCGACGCCTGCTCGTTATACTTGGCGGCGAGCAGATCCGGGTTGCGCGTCTCGGCGGACGCGAACGCCTCGTCGATCGAGCCGGGCAGGCCGGCGAGTTCGGGCAGCGGCTCCAGCGTGCCCGGGTTCTGGCCGACGACCTGGAGATATTGCGACCGCGTGATCGCCAGCGTCGACTCATAGTCGGCGAGCGTGATCAGCGCCTGCGCCAGCCGCGCATCGGCCTGTCCGACGTCGGTCAGCGTGACGTCGCCGGCGCCCTGGCCGCGGCCCACCCGAGCGTACCGCTCGCGGCTCTCGCGAAGCTGGTCCTGCAGGACGGTGACGTTCTCGCGCGCGATCGCCAGCCGCTGCTCGTCGCGCAGCACGGCGGCGTAGACGGAGACGACGTTCTGGACGAGCTGCTGCTCGACCGAGCGCAGGTTCTGCCGGCCGGCCTCGACGTTGCTCTTGGCGGCGTCGAGCTGCCCTTTGAGGCGACCGGCGGTGTAGAGCGGCTGGTTGAGCGACGCGACCGCCGATGCCGTCTTCGTTGTCGCCGAGACGCCATATTGCCGGCCCGTCGTGTAGGTGCCGTTCCCCTGTACGCTCAGCGTCGGGCCATACTGCGCGCGCGCCTGGACATAGCCTTCGTTGACCGCGTCGAGCGCGTAGCGTTGGCGCTCGATCGACGGATTGCGCGCGTAGGCGATGGCCACCGCGTCCGCCAGGCTCTCCGCGGGAGCGGTGCTCGGGAACATCATGCCGACGGCGGACAGGAACAGGAACGCGCGACGCGCGGGAAGGCCATCAATCAAGACCGATATCTGTCCATGGGCGCCGGCGACCAACGCCATCGGGCCTGGCCACACGCTGCCAGTCGGCCCGACGACTTAGCCGCAAGACGTCCGGTGTCAACCGCGCAGTCGCCGCAGCTCACCTCAAGCGGGTATGAACAGCTCCTCCAGGTAGCCGGCGCGGAGCGCGTGGCGTGCGCGCGAGACGCGGCGCCACCCGCCCGCCGCCGCGACCCTCGCTGAGACGGTGACGGGAATGCCGGCGGCATCGCGCGAGCCTTCATGATCGATGGCGAAGAGCGCGCGCGCCCCGGCGGCCCGTGCGGCGGCGAGCCGTTCCTCGACCTCCGCCTCGTCCATCCGCAGCAGGATCTCGTCCGCGAGCAGCAATCCGGCCGGCGCCGCGAAATCGCCAACTGCGGCGTCGGTGCCGAGCAGATAGGCCTGAACGATCGCGAGCACGGGTGGCGCGGCGATGCGGTAGGAGGCAAGCCCACTCTCCCGTGCGTACCACGCGTTCAGCCCGACGCCACCGCCGATCTCGGTGACGCCGTCGACCAGGAGGTCGCCCAGGCTGGCGAGCCGCCACGCCGTGTGGGCCGCCTCGATCATCCGCAGGTGGAGGATCGCACCCCCGTCGACGTCGATGCCGAGATGCGCGCCGATCGCGGGCGGCGGCCGCAACGCGAAGCCGAGCGTCCGCCCGATCGCCCGCGCCAGCGCCGCCGCATCTTGCTCGGCCGCGATGCCCCACGGGCCGGCATCCGGCACCTGCGCCGGCCGCGCGCCGACGATCTCCGCCAGCGAGAACAGCGCGTCGCGGGTCTGGAGCGCGCGCTGCGCGGCGAAGGCGGCATCCTGCTCGCAGCGCCGGTGCTGGCGCGCGCCGCCGAGATGGCCATGCGCGACGGGGGAGCGGCCGAGCGCCGCCAGCGCCGCGGCAACGGCATTCGCATCGCCCGCGTCGAGCAGCCGCGCGAACGCCGCCTCGTCCGGCGTGGCGTGGCGATGCGGCGCGGCACGCCAAGCCTCGACCAGCGTGGCCGCGCGTTCGACATCGGGAGCGGCGTCCGGCGCGATGCGAAGCGGCGGCGCGGCCTCGGCGGGGTGGAGCAACCGGCCGAGCTCGCGGCTGCGGCCGTTGGCGTGGGGGACGGCCGGCTCGCCGCCCCCGGCGACCAGCGCCGCTTGCGCCTCCGCCCCGATCTCGCGCAGCCGCTCCGCGAACGAGCCGTGATGGGCGCGGACATGCTGGCGGACGAAGCGCGCGTGCGCGGAGTTGATAAGATCGAGCGGCAGCACCTCGATCGCGTCGATTAGCGTTGAGTCCTCGCGCAGGATCGCCTGCAGCAGGTCCTGATCGTGCGGGTGCGTCCAGTCCGACGCCTCGTCGAGCCACGCGTCGGGGATCGCCAGAAAGCGCGCGTGCCAGCGCTCGACGAGCAGTCGGCCGAGCGGGTGCCCGAAGTTGACGAAGGCGACCCCGGCATTGACATCCCACGCCTCCACCTCGACGCCGGCGGCGGCGAACAGCGCCGCGCGATCGCCCCGTTCGCGCAGGAAGGCGGGAAGGTCGAAGTCGAAGTCCCGAATATAGGCGTCGGCATCGAGGTAGAGCGCCCAGCCGGTGAACCCCGCGTCGAGAAGGTCGCGCAGCATCAGGATGCGGTTGAACGTCGCCTGCCAACTCCATCGTCCCCGCCGGACGCCGACATAGGCTTCGTAGCGCAGGCCTAGCCTGTCGCAATACTGCGCGACGTTGCGCCCGGTCTGCGCCAGCATGGGAGCGTAGCGGATCGGATCCGCCGTCTGGAGCACGCGGGTCGCGGAGCTCCGCCCGCGCCTCGGCGAGCGGCGGCGGGGGCCGGCGAGCCGCAGCACCGCGCAGAACTCGTTGCGGTCGCGCGGCGTGTCGTACACGCGTTCCGCCTCGAAGGCGCAGAGCCCCGCCTCGCCGAGCGCGGCGATCAGAGTCGCGAAGCTCGCCGGCGTAAACTGCCAGCTATGCACGTCGACGTAGCGACCTTCGGCCGAGCGGTACTCGTGGAGGGCTCGGCCCGCCCGACGTGCCTGTTCGGCGGGATCGATCGCACCGTGATCACCGCGCCAGTGGCGGACGCAATCGTTGTGAGTGGTGAGCGCCGCATGTTCCACCACGCTCGCTGCAGGGTGGCGGGTCCGCTCCTCCTGATAGGCGGCGAGGATGTCGGCCAGGCTGCTGTCCGGCAGGTAGTGATCGAGGCAATAACGGCGATCGGGCACGATCAAGAAATAGCGCCCCCCCGGATCCAGCAGGGCGGCGACATCCTCCAGGTGGCGCACGAGATCGGGCTGATGCTCGATCGCGTGCGAGGACAGCACCGCGTCGAAGCGTTCGGCGACGTCTCCCAGGCCACCGACATGGTGGATGCGCTCGGGGCAGCGCGCCGGGCCGATGCCGATCTCCGCGGCGCGTGCGCGCAGCCCGTCGGCGTCGAGGACGTCGCTGTAGTGGACCTGCTCGCCCGTCAGCAGCGGATTGCAGAACGGTCCGATCTCCAGCGCCGGGCGACCCGTGTCGATCAGCGCGGTCAGGCCCTCGCGGAGCGCTGCGGGCGACGCCACCCGCCCGCCGGTGCGGCCGCTCTCGGCATAGTCCCGCGCCGCCGCCTCGTCGTCGAGCGACGCGAGCGCGGGATTGGCGCGCCGGTAGTGATCGGCGTCGAAAGCGGGGGGGAGGGGGCGCATGGCTGGATCGGATCGGCGGGGCGGGCCCGGCTTGCCTAGCACGGGCCAACGCCCCTACACAGCCCGACCGTCTCGCCTTTCGTCATTCTGGTCCCGTCATGATCCGCGATCGCCTTCTCGACAGCCACGCGCGCGCCGCGCGGAAGGACGCCGATCGCGCGCGGGACGAGCGGCGCTGGGCGGACGCGGCGAGCGGCTATCGCCGCTGGCTGGTGCGGCATCCCGACGATTTCGCGATCTGGGTCCAGCTCGGTCACATGCTGCGCGAGCAGGGCACGCCCGCCGAGGCCGATCGCGCCTACGCCACCGCCGCCACGCTACGAGCCGACGACGGCGACCTCCTGCTCTATTGGGGGCATTGCCGTAGGATACTCGGCGATGCCGACGGCGCACTGGCGCTCTATCGTCGCAGCGCGGCGACCGACGACAACGCCGACGCGCGGCGAGAGATAGAGGCCGTCGAGCGCGAGGAGGCCGCACAGGCTGCGCCAGAGGAGCCGCAGCCACAACCGGAACCGGAACAGCCAGAGCCGGAACCGGAGCCGGCCGAGGAGGCGCGGCCCTTCGTCGGCCGCATCGAATACCTCTATCGCGAGGTCGTCCACGGCTGGCTGGCCGACGGCGGCGACGACGATCGCGCGCGGATCGATTTCGTCGACGAGGACGACCGCGCGATCGGCCGTGCCTGGGCGAATGCCGGCGTGCGGCGCGAGGATGGCTACGAGTTCCGCGCGCTCCTGGATCTCGATCGTCCGGTCCGCGTCCACGCCCGCCGCGCGTCCGACGGTGCCGAGCTGGAGGGATCGCCCTTCGAGACCCGCCCGCGCGAGCGCGCCGTCGACGAACGGCGCCGGGCGTGGGACGCGCGGGTCGAGATCGTCAAGCCGCTGCGTTTCGAGGCGGGCGGGGAGATCGCGCTGTACGTGACGCACAGCGCCACCGGGGCGCTGAAGCCGCACGTCGCGCGCACGCTCCGCCTGCTCATCGCCGAGGGCGTGCAGGTGTTGCTGATCGCGGCGACCGAGCGCCCGCTCGACCTGCCGTCCGAGTTGCTGGCGCTGGCCGCCGGCGTGATCGTGCGCGAGAATGTGGGCTACGACTTCGCTGCCTGGGCGCACGCGCTGCATCTCCTCCCTGAGCTGTGGAGCGCGGGCACGCTGATCCTCGCCAACGACAGCGTGGTGGCGGCCGACGCGCGGATCGCGCCGCTGATCGCCGACGTGCGCGCGTCCGTAGCCGACGCGGTGGCGCTGACCGCCAGCCTGGAATATCGCTGGCACGCGCAAAGCTATTTCCTGGCGCTCAAGCCGGCGGCGCTGTCGAGCTTCTCGCTCCAGCGCTTCTTCCGCGAGGTGCGGATCGCCGAGGACAAGAACGCGGTGATCCGCGACTATGAGGTGCCGCTCGCCGGCGAGATCGAGGGCGCGGGGCTCAGGCTCGACATCCTCTACCCGGCGCAGGCCGCGTTCAACCCGATGCTGCGCGGCTGGCGCGAGCTCGTCGATCGCGGCTTCCCTTTCGTGAAGGTGCTGCTGCTCGCCGGCGCCTTCCCCGACGTCAACGTCGAGGGCTGGCGCACGACGCTGGCGCGCGCCGGCTTCGACGTGCCGCTGATCGAGGCGGTGGTCGGGCATGGGCGCGAGCCTATTCCGCGCGACGGCGACGATCGCCTCTACGCGCACCCGCTGCCGCGCGTGGCGGACGCGGCCACGCTCAAAGTCGCCTTCTACGGACCGTGGAACTACGACAACGGCCTCGGCAGCGCCTCGCGCGGGCTGATCGCGGCGCTGCGCCGCACCGGCGTGCGGCTGAACCTCCACCCGGTGCGCAAGCGCTTCCACATCCACCGCCCGATCGCGCCGGCGGTCGACGTGCGCGACTTCGAGGGCGACGCCGACATCGCCGTCGTCCACCTTAACCCCGATAGCTGGCACCTCCTCGACGAGGAGCAGCTCGACGAGATCGGCCGCGCGCGGCGGCGGATCGGCTACTGGGTGTGGGAGATGGATCACATCCCCGGCGCCTGGTGGCACCGCTTCGGCGCGGTCGATCGCATCTGGGCGCCGAGCCGCTATTGCGCGCGGCTGTTCTCCGGCCAGGACGGGCCGCCGGTGGACGTGGTGCCGCACGTGGTGCCGCTGCCGCCGGCGCCCGCCCGTTCGCGCGCGGACATCCTCGGTGCGCTGGAGCTCAATCCCGCGCGCCGTGTCATCCTCTACGTGTTCGACGGATCGAGCTATCTCGTCCGCAAGAACCCGGCGGCGCTGGTCCGCGCCTTCGCGGCCTCGGGGCTGGCGGAGCGGGGCTGGACGCTCGCGCTCAAGGTCAAGCACCTATACGACCGGCGCGAGGACGGCGAGGCGTTCGCGGCGTTCGTCGCGGGCGAACGCGAGGTCGCGCTGCTCAATCACCGGATGCTGGCGGACGACCTCGACGCGCTCGTCGCCGCCGCCGACATCTACGCCTCGCCGCACGCGTCGGAGGGCTTCGGGCTGACGATCGCGGAGGCGATGGCGGCGGGCAAGCCGGTGGTCGCGACCGATTTCGGCGGCAGCGCCGACATCCTCGACGCCACGACCGGCTACCCGGTGCGCTGGCACGACTGGGTGCTGGACCGCGACTATGGCCACTACACCGCCGGCGGCCGCTGGGCGCGGATCGACGAGCCGGCGCTCTCGGCAGCGCTGGTCGCGGCGGCCGATGCGGTCGAGGCATGCGACGACCGGGTGGGGGAGGCGGCGCGCGCGCGCGTCGCCGAGCGGTTGTCGGCGGAGGCGGTGGCGGCGGCGATCGCGCGGAGCTTCGCCGCGCTGGAGACCGAGCGTTTCGCCGCGCGCACGTTCGAGCCGCTGCCGTTCAACCTCGTCGCCGGCGTGCCGCTGGAGCGGGGTAGTGGCGACGATCGTGTCCGCCTGATGGCGCTCGCGGCGGACGGCGACGTTCCCGACGACTTCACATCGGACGCTGGCGACGCGGAGTGGATCGCGCTGGCGCCCGCCGGCAGCCTCGCCTCGCCGCTGCTGGCGACGCGGCTGCTCGCCGCCGTTGCGGCGCGGCTCGACGTCCAGCTCTTCTACGCCGACGACGTGGCGGTGAGGACGGAGCGACCGCGCGAGCAGATCCGCCGCAAGCCCGAGTTCGACGCGACGCTCTTGGCCGCGCAGGATTATGTCGGCGCGCCGCTGTTCGTCCGCGCCGATGCGTGGCGCGAGCTTGGCGGCCTCGACGCCGCGCGCGGCACGGCGGCGGTGGCCGACCTGCTGTTCCGCGCGCACGCCTCGGGCCGATCGATCGCGCGCATCCCTGAGGTGCTGCTCGCCCACCCCGGCGAGCGCGTCTTGGCAATGCCGGAGGATTATCGTGCGATGTTGCGCACGCAGCCCCGTCTCGCGGCGTTCGACATAGCGGATGGCGCGGCGCTGGGCAGTTTCCTGCTGCGCCGCCGCTTCGCACCCGGCGCGGAGCCCCCGGTCACCATCCTGATCCCGACGCGGCGTGCCACAGTACCCGGCACGGACGTGCCGGCGATCGAGCGCCTGCTTGCCTCGCTGGGGGCGACCAACTGGCCGGCCGACAAGCTGCGTATCGTCGTCGGCGACGATCGCGAAGAGGAGCCCGACTGGGCGCGCGCGCCGTACCCCTTCGCGCTCACCCGCGTCGCCACGCCGCGCGCGGCCGACGAGCCCTTCAACTACGCCGCCAAGATGAACCGGCTATGGCGGATGGCGCAGACCGAGCAGATCGTCTTCCTCAACGACGACGTCCACGGCATGGCGCCGGGCTGGCTGCGCGGCTTGCAGACCTTCGCGGTCGACGGGCAAGTGGGCGGCGTCGGCGCGCGGCTGCTGTTCGACGACGGCAGCCTGCAACATGCCGGCCTGGCGCCGCACGGCACCTGCGTCGCGCACGCCTGGGTCGGCCACAGGCGGGAACGCGGCAGTTACTTCGACTGGGCGTCGGTGCACCGCGAATGGTCGATGGTGACGGGGGCGGTGTTCGCGACGCGGCGTAGCCTCATGGAGCTCGTCGGCGGCTTCGACGAGCGCTTCGCGGTCGAGTTCAACGATACCGACCTGTGCCTCAGGCTGCGCGCGCTGGGTTACCGCATCGTCTGCACGCCGGACGCCGAGATGATCCACACGGAGAAGGCGTCGCGCGGGGAGGCGCCGCCGCGCGGCGACACGATCGCGCGCTTCCTCGCACGCTGGTCGGGCTGGATCGCCGCCGATCCCGCCTGGCACCCGCTGCTCTCGCGCGATCGCTTCGAGGCGATGCCGATCCGCGAGGACGACGCCTGGTACGTGTGACGCGGGTGTCGAGCGTCAGCGGGCCTGGCTCGTCAGCCGCTCCAGCAGTCCGGCCAAACCGCGCCGGTTCTCCTCCGCGTCCAGGGCGAGCTGGCGGTCGAGCCGATCGAGCGCCGCGCGCAGGCGCATCAGTTCGTCGCCGTGCCAGCCTGTGCGATCGAGCGCGTCGCGGATGCGGGGCGCCTGCTCCTCCAGCGCCTGCCTCGCCGCCTTGACGTCGCCGCGCGCCGCGTCCAGCCGATCGGTGACGTCGGCGAGGCTGCGTTGCAGCACGAGCGTGCGCTCCGCCTCCAGCTCCACCCGCCGCTCCAAGCTCTCCAGACGTTGAAGGAGCGAGCCGGTCGTGTCGTCGGGCCTCTCGTCGCTCACGCCGCCTCCCTCCGGTCGCGCGCCATCGCCGCGAGGGCGGCTTCGACGACCGTGACGGGCTCGATCTGGCGGAGGCAAGCCTTGCCGTACCAGCTCGATTGGCCGTGATCGAGCTGGCAGGGCGAGCAGCCGATCGCACGGGTGACGACGATGACGTTGGGGCCTAGCGGCCGCCACTCGCTGCGATCGTGCGCGCCGCCGAACACGCAGACCGTGGGTGCGCCGAGCCCCGCCGCGATATGGGCGATGCCCGAATTGTTGACGATGACGCAGGCCGCCCGCTCGATCTCGCCGAGCACGCGGTCCCAGCTCCACCGCCCGCACTGGTTGACGACGCGCGCGGTCGGCGCCTGGCGGACGACGCCGCAGGCCGCGAGCTTCTGGTTGGCGGTGCCGACGACGTGGATGGTGCCGCCACTCGGCCAGCGCGCGAGCAGCAGCCGCACGCACTCGCCATAGTGCGCGACCGGCCAGTCGCGCATGTCGCTGTTGGAGAAGGGCGCCACGACGATGTCGCTCACGGCAGCGATACCTCCTCGAGCAGGCCGGTCCGCTCCAGCCGCATCGTCACCAATTCCAGCAGCAGCGCGCCATATTCGGACTGGTGGAGCAGGCTGCCGCCGCCCTGCCGGATCAGCCGGCCGCCGAAGAAGCTGAAGCTGATCGACGGCAGGTCGGCGACCGTGTGGATGCGGAACTCGAACCGCGAATGCGGCTCCTCCACCTCGAACTCCAGCCGGTAGCGGCCCGGCTGCGCGCAGGGCAGCGCCACGCGGCGCCTCTCCTCCAGCGCAACGTCGAGCTCGATCAGGCCGCCGTGGATATTGTCCTCCAGCTCCAGCCACGGCTCGAAGATGTAGCGGCCTGGGCGGAGCTGCCAGTAAGGCCCCCAGATCAGCGCGTGGCCGCGCTCGACGCGATCCTTGTCGCTGACCAGCCGGTAGTCCCAGCGCTTGACCGATCCCTGCGAGGCGAAGTCGTGGTGGCTGAGGCGATCCTCGCGCGCGGTCTGCGGCTCGTTTCGGTTGAAGTCGAGCGGCAGGAAGATATCGAGGAAGGGGAACTCGCCGTGCGTGCCGATCCCGGCCTTCAACGGCGCGCGCACGCGTTTCAGTAGCTCGCGTGTGTCCTTGTCGGTGCGCATGTCGACCGCGAGATCGTAATCCTCCACGATCAGGTCGCGGAAACGGCCGACGGTGGCGTTGACGTCGGCCGACTCCTCGCTGGAATTGCGCGGGAAGGCATCGAAGCCGATCACCTCGTCGGCGACGCCGAGCGCGCGCGCCGCGTCGACATTCCAGGTGCCGACCACGAGCGTGATGCGCGCGTCCGGGAAACGGCGGCGTGCGCGCGCCAACGCGGGTGTCGCAATCGCGAAGTCGCCGACATGATCGAGCTTCAGGATCAGGATGCGGCCGATCAGGCGGCGCATCGCCGTCTCGACGCGGGTGCGCACCGGCTCGAACGTGTAATCGGGCGCGTCGCCGCGCGCGATGGCCGGCTGCGTGCCGGTGCTGAGTTCCCAGGCCGGCGGCACGATGCGCTCGATCGCGAGCGCGACGTCGGCGCGGCCGACCGGGGGATCGTCGCGACCCGCCGCATAATCATAGCCGGAGTCGAGATCGCCCAAAAAGCGCACGCGGTAACGGTTGGGCTCCAACGCCTCCTCTAGTTCCTCCAGAAGCGATCGGGGCGTGTAGAGGCGGCGCTGGTCGTGGTGCCAGCGCGAGGGCAGGGTCAGCTGGCGCTCGTAGAGAAAGGCGTGCGGCACCACGACGATCAGGTGGCCGCCCGGCGCCACGCAATCGAACCAGCCTTGCAGCGCGGCACGATAGTCCGCCTCGTCTTGGAGCCGCCAGGCGGCGAGCACGGTGGCGTAGGAGGCCTCGTCGGCCCCTGCCAGGTCCCGCACATCGAGCATCGGCTCGCCGAAGAACGGGGCGAGCGGCCCGTCGCGCAGTGCATCGATGGGATGGAACCGGCGGGCGAGCGACAACCGGGTGGGCGGGGCGGCGTAGTTCACGTCGCGTCCTGTCCAGCCTCCGTCACCATAACGTAACGAATAGCGCGCTGGCCCAAGCGGGTCCAGTCGCGCCGCCGTCAGCCGCCAGGCAGAAGGCCGAGCGCCTCGCGTCGCGTCCAGCGCGCGAGCATGAGCGCCGAGACGACGGCAAGCCCGGTGGCGAGCCCGATCCACACGCCCAGGCCTCCCCAGCCAAGCCCGAAGGCCAGACCGATCGCGGTGCCGAACCCCGCCACCCAGTAGCCGAGCCCCGCGAACAGCATCGGCACGGCGGTGTCGTGCAGGCCGCGAAGCATCCCCGCGCCGACCGCCTGCGCGCCGTCGACGAGCTGGAACAGCGCCGCCACCGACAGGAAGGAGACGGCGAGCGCCACGACATGCGCCTGCGTCGGATCGCGCAGATCGAGGAACAGGCCGACGAGCGGTCGCGCCGCCGCCAGCAGCAGCGTGGCGGTGCAGCCCATCACCGCCAGCATGATGACGAACGCCGACCAGCCCGCGCGCGCGATGGCGGTGCGGTCGCCGCGCCCATAGGCGGTGCCGACGCGCACCGTAGCCGCCTGCGCGAGGCCGAGCGGCGCCATGAAGCACAAGGCGGCGATCTGGATGGCAACCGCGTGGGCGGCGAGTTCGGGCGTGCCGATCAGCCCCATCAGGAACACGGCGGCATTGAACACCGTCACCTCAAGGCCGAGCGTGAGCGCGATCGGCAGCCCGAGCCGCCACACCTCGCGGAAGCGTTGCCAGTCGGCCCGCCACCAGCGCCCGAGCAACCGGTAGCGGCGGAGGCGAGGGTGGAGGTGGATGACCGCCGCCAAGCCTACGAACATCAGCAGGTTGGAGAGGGCGCTGCCGATGCCGGCACCGCGTATGCCGAGCCGCGGCAGCCCGTAATGGCCGAAGATCAGCCCATAGTTGATGACGGCGTTCGTGACGACAGCGGAGGCGCCGACGAGCAGAGCCCAGCCCGGCCGCCGCAGCGCCGCCACGAACGATCGCAGCACATAGTAGAAGAACAGCGGCAGCATGCCGAGCATCATCGGGTGGACCAGCGACACCGCCCCATGGGCGAGCGTGCGATCCTGCCCGAAGGCGATCAGCACCGGCTCGGCCCACCACAGCAGCGCCCACAGCGGCAGCACCAGCACCACCGCCGACCACATCGACTGGCGCACGGTGCGTCGCACGTCGCGCACCGAGGAAGCGCGGCGCCCGACCTCGCGCGCGATCATCGGCGACGAGGCCGTCATCAGCCCGCTACCGAGGATCACGCAGGCGTAGACGAGATTGGCGCCGAGCGTCGCCGCCGCAAGCGCCTGCGGCCCCGCCCAGCCGAGCAGCACCACGTCGGTCGCCTGGATAAGCGCCTGCGCGAGGTTCGTCAGCACCAGCGGCCAGGCGAGCGCGATCGTGGCGCGCGCCTCCCTCCAGAACCACCGCTCGTCCGCCCGGGCCGCCATGGTGGCGCCAGTGGACTGCGTGCCGGGACGCCGCAACCCCGCCCTCGCCAAGCGCGTCCGGAACGCTCAAGCTCGGCGCGATGCCCCGCCGAGTCCCGCGCCTGCTCCTCGCCGCGATCGCGATCGTCGCGGCGACGCCGGCGCCGCGCCTGCCCCCCGCCGGGATCGCGGTGGCTACGCCCGCCGACATCTACGGACCGCTTTATCGCGCCGTCGAGCAGGCGCGGCTGTTGCCCGACAGCAAGAGCTTCGCCGACGCTGTGCCGCGCCGCGACCCCGGTGCGATCGTCTCCGACTACCGGCGGCGGCCCCCTGCGGATCGCGCCGCGCTCGCCGCCTTCGTCGCCGCCAACTTCACGCTGCCGACGGTTCCATTGCCACCGCGCCCGCCCGCCGGCGCGATCGCGGTTCCGCTCGCGCGGCATATCGGCTCGCTGTGGCCCGTGCTCACGCGCCCGGCGGCGGAAGTGCCGGCGGGCGGATCGGCGCTGCCGCTGCCGTCCCCTTACGTGGTGCCCGGCGGTCGTTTCCGCGAACTTTACTACTGGGACAGCTATTTCACGATGCTGGGGCTCGCCGCGCAGGGCCGCGACGATCTCGTCGAGGCGATGATCGACGATTTCGCCTCGCTTATCGAGCGCTACGGCCACATTCCGAACGGCACGCGCAGCTATTATCTCAGCCGCTCGCAGCCGCCCGCCTTCTTCCTGATGCTCGGCCTCTCATGCTCGCGCGATGCAGCCGTGTTTCGGCGGCGGCTGGCGGCGCTGCGCGCCGAGCATGATTACTGGATGCTGGGCGAGGATCAGGTGGCGGCGGGCGGCGCGCTGCTCCACGTCGTCCGCACGCCCGACGGCAGCCTCCTCAACCGCTACTGGGACGCGCGCGACACGCCGCGCGACGAGAGCTACGCCGAGGACGTGGCCACCGCGCGAACCGCCGGCCGCCCCGTGCGCGAAGTCTGGCGCGAGCTGCGCGCCGGTGCGGAGAGCGGGTGGGATTACTCGTCGCGCTGGCTCGGAGGCGGCCGGATACTCGGCGACATCCGGGTGACGACGATCGCCCCCGTCGACCTCAACAGCCTGCTCTACGGGCAGGAGTTGGCGATCGCCGCCGGCTGCCTGCGCCTCGCCGATACTGCCTGCGTGCGCGAATATGGCCGGCGAGCGGAGCGGCGCGGCGCGGCGATCCGCCGGCTTATGTGGCGCCCGCGCGAGCGTGCCTTCGCCGACGTCGAGTGGCGGAGCGGACGGCCGACGCCGGGGCTCACCGCCGCCTCACTGTTCCCGCTGTTTGCAGGCGTCGCGACACCGGCGCAGGCCGCCGCGACGGCCGAGACCGTGCGCCGCCGGCTGCTCGCGCCGGGCGGGCTGCGCACCACCGCGATCCGCACGGGGCAGCAGTGGGACGCGCCGAACGGCTGGGCGCCGCTCCAGTGGATCGCGATCGCCGGCCTCCGCCGCAGCGGCGAGGACGCGCTCGCCCGCACGATCGCGAGCCGCTGGCTCGCCACCGTCGCCGCGGACTATCGCGCGCGCGGCGTGCTCGTCGAGAAGTACGACGTCGAGCGGCGGGGCAGGGGCGGGGGCGGCGAGTATCCCAACCAGCAGGGCTTCGGCTGGACGAACGGCGTCGCCGCCCGGCTGATCGCCGATTATGGCGCACCCTGAGCGGCGGGTGCGGCGCAGCGGACGCCGACCTGTTTCTGGTATTGCTGGGCGAGGCCCGCGTCGGCGGGGCTCGGTGCGGTCACGGCGAGCGAGCGTTCGGTGCCGTGATCCTCGATGGTGAAGCTGAGCCGGGCGGAGGCGACCTTGCCGTCGGAGCCAACGGTGTCGAACGCGAAATCGAGCAACGTGCCGGCGGCGGTGTTGATCGCCGTCACCCGGCCCGCAGGCGCGAGCCGATCGCGCACGCATCGGACGAGCGCCTCGTAGGGCATCGTCGTCGAGAGCGGCGCGACCGGCGCCGTCACGGCCGATAACAGCAACGCCACGGATATCATGAGCCGGCCTCCACCGGTCGGCGCGATAGCAGCAGGCACGATGCCCGGCCATCGGCTTAGACGCCGCGCGGATACCTCTCGTTAACCACTCCTTAGAGGCTGATCGCGCACCTGCTTCACCGTTGGGGAGTGAGGATCGAGCGATGACGGACGGCGGGACGGCGATGCGCGGGATCGTGGATGTCGGGATTGTCGGCGCGGGGCCGGCGGGGCTGACGGCGGCCTATCTCCTCTCCAAGGAGGGCCGCACCGTCACCGTGATCGAGAAGGATCCGCGCTACGTCGGCGGCATCAGCCGCACCGTTGAGCATGACGGCTTCCGTTTCGATATCGGCGGCCACCGCTTCTTCTCGAAGTCGAAGCAGGTGGTGGATCTCTGGAACGAGATCCTGCCCGACGACTTCATCGAGCGGCCGCGGATGAGCCGCATCTACTATGAGGGCAAGTTCTACAGCTACCCGCTGCGCGCCTTCGAGGCGCTGGGCAATCTCGGCCTGTGGCGCTCGACGATGTGCATGGCGTCTTTCGCAAAGGCCAAGCTCCTCCCCAACAACGATGCGCGATCCTTTCAGGATTGGACGGTCAACCAGTTCGGTGCGAAGCTGTTCGGCATCTTCTTCAAGACCTACACCGAGAAGGTGTGGGGGATGCCCTGCGACGAGATCTCCGCCGACTGGGCGGCGCAGCGCATCAAGGGGTTGAGCCTCGGCGGCGCGGTGCTCGACGGGCTCAAGCGCTCGCTCGGCCTCAACAGGAAGCCCAATGACGGCATGGGCGCCAAGACGCTGCTCGAGACCTTCCGCTATCCGCGCCGCGGCCCCGGCATGATGTGGGAGGCGGCGCGCGACAAGGTGGAGGCGGCCGGCAATGTCGTGATGATGGGCCATTCGCTGCAGGCGCTGTCCTGGCATCCGGGCGACCAATGCTGGCACATCGCCGCGTACAACGAGGACGGCGCGCTCACGGTCATCCGGGCGCGCGACGTGATCTCATCGGCGCCGATGCGCGAGCTCGCCGCGCGTATCTACCCGCTGCCCGCCAACGCTGGCGCGGGCTTTGACCTGAAGTACCGCGACTTCCTGACGGTTGCGCTGAAGATCCGCTCGGCGGACCTTTTCCCGGACAACTGGATCTACATTCACGATCCCAAGGTGAAGGTCGGCCGCATCCAGAACTTCCGCTCTTGGTCGCCCGAGATGGTGCCCGATCCGGAGCTGGCCTGCGTCGGGCTCGAATATTTCTGCTTCGAGGGCGACGGGCTGTGGGCGATGCCCGACGACGATCTCGTCGCGCTCGCCACGGGCGAGATGGCGGCGCTCGGCCTCTGCGACCCGGCGGCCGTCGAGGGCGGCGCGGTGGTGCGGCAGGAGAAGGCCTACCCCGTCTACGACGCCGCCTACCGCGACAATGTCGACGCGCTGCGCCGCGAGCTGGAGGAGCGCTATCCCACGCTCCACCTCGTCGGCCGCAACGGGATGCACCGCTACAACAACCAGGATCACGCGATGATGACGGCGATGCTCACCGTCCGCAACATCGTCGCCGGCGAGCGGCTGTACGACGTCTGGGCGGTGAACGAGGACGCCGAGTATCACGAGGCCGGCCGCGAAGGCGACGAGACCGGCATCCGCGCCGCGCTCGCCTCCACCCGCGCCGTGCCCGAGCGCCTCGCCGAGCAGCAGCCCGCGCGCCGCGCGGCCTGACCGTGCTGCACCAGCCCATCACCGCCCCGACGGCCCGGTCGGGCGGCTGGGAGTGGACGACGCGCCGCTTCGTACTTGCCGTGCTCGCCATCTGGCTGGCGTCGATCCCGCTGCTGCTCGCGCTGCACGCGCACGGGCTGTCCGTGCGTGCCTACCCCGACCCCGACGACGAGCTGCGCCTCGTCGAGGTGCGCGACTGGCTGGCGGGGCAATCCTTCTGGGACGTGAGCCAGCATCGCGTGAACCCGCCGTTCGGCGGCCCGATGCACTGGTCGCGGATCGTCGACGCGCCGATCGCGGCGTTCGAGCTGCTGCTGCGCCCGCTGGTCGGCCCTGGCCCTGCGGAGTTCGGTGCCGCGCTCGCCGTGCCGATGCTGACGCTGCTGGCGGTGGTCGTGACCATCGCCTTCATGACGCGCAGGCTCGCGGGCGTACCGGCGGCGCTGCTTGCCGCCGCCCTGGCGCCGACGGTGCTGGGGTTGACGGTGCAGATCCAGCCGTTGCGCGTGGATCACCACGGCTGGGAGATCGCCTGCTCCCTCCTGGCGCTCGCCGCGACCGTTGCGCCGTGGCGTCGCGGCGGTGCGATCGCTGGCGCGGCGATGGCCGTCGCCTTGCAGATCTCGCTCGAACAACTGCCCCTCGCAGCCGCGCTCGGCGGCGTCGTCGCCGCGCGATGGATCGTCGCGCCGGACGCAACGGCGCGCGCGCGGATCGTCCAGTTCGCGGTGGTGCTGGCGGGGTTCGAGGCGGCGTTGTTCGCGCTCCTCCACCAGCCGTCCGCCTGGCGCGCGGTCTATTGCGACGCGGTGTCCTGGCCGCACCTGCTGGCGCTCGCGGTCGTGGCGATCGGCACGGCGGCGTGGACGCGCGCGCCGGCCCGGTCCTGGCTCACCCGCGCGGCGGGATTTGTGGGGATCGCGCTCGCAGCCGGCATCGCCCTGCGCGCGGTGCCACCGCATTGCGGGCTCGATCCCTTCGCGGCGCTCGGTCCGCTGGAGAAGCGGCTCTGGCTAGCCCAAGTCGGCGAGGGCCTGCCGGTGTGGCACGCGGGCCTGATGATGGCGATCTGCGCGACCGGCTTTCCGATCGTCGGCCTCGCCTGCGCCGGGGTCGCGGCCCGAGGCACGCGCGGGGCGGAGCGGGAGGCGTGGCTCGTCTATACGGTGATGCTGCTCGCGGCGACGGCGGTCGGCATCCTCGTGATGCGCGCGGGTTCTTTGTCAAATGCGATGGCGCTGGCGCCCGCGGCGCGCGCGATGACGCTCGCGGTGCGTCTCGTCCGGCGCAGCGGGTCGGCGCCGGTTCGCGTGCTCGGCAGCGTCGCCGCGATCCTTGCCTTGAGTCCGTGGGCGGCCGCCATCCTCGCCGCTCTGCTGCTCGCGAAGCCGGCGGCCGCCGACAAGCCGGCGCCCAGCGATTGCAAGACGCCCGCAGCCTACCGCGCGCTCGCCGCACTGCCGCCGGGCTACTTCCTGGCGCCGATCGATTACGGGCCGGCGCTTCTCCTCAACACGCCTCACGCGGTGCTGGCGACCGGGCATCATCGCAGCCACGCCGCGATCGCACAGGAGCTGTCCGCGATGACCGGCAGCGACGCGGTCGCGGAGCGGATCGTGCGGCAGCGCGGCATCGGCTACGTGCTCGTCTGTCCCGAACTCGGCGAGTTCTCCGTCTACCGCAAGGAGGCGCCGCGCGGTTTCGCGGCGCACCTGCTGGCGGGCCGCGCGCCAGGCTGGCTGAATCGTGTGACGCTGCCGGGCGCGGGGCTGATGCTGTGGCGGGTACGGCCCGCTCAGCCGCCCGCCGGATTGCCCTCGTCGCGATCGGCGGGCGGCTCCGTGCCGGTGCCCGCGCAGATCTCGCGGAGAGCCGTCTTCAGCCCCTCCTCGTAAGTCGGGTGGTAGATCGGCAGGTCGAGCAGCTTGGTGGCGGTCAGCCCCTGCTCGATCGCCCAGGCGAGTAGGTGCCCGAGATGCTCGCCGCCCGGCGCCGCGATCGTCGCGCCGACGATGCGCCCCTCGGCGGGGTCGGCGAGCAGCCGGGCAAGGCCACGGTTGGTGCCCATCATGCGGGCGCGGCCTTGATCGGCGTAGGAGGAGGTGCCGACGATCGCGCCTTCGGCGACGGCATCGCCGACGATCGCCACCGACGGGTCGGTGAACATGATCGCGAAGGGAACCGTGCGGCGCGCGGGCGACGTATCGGGGTGCAAGGCGGCATTGCGCCCCGCGATCGCGCCTTCGCTGGAGGCCTCATGCAGCACCGGCCGATCGGCGTCGGCATCGCCCGCGACGAACACCGCGCTGCCGCCGCACCGCATCGTCGCGCGGTCGAAGATCGGTGTGCCGTGATCGTCGAGCTCCAGCCCGGCAGTTCCGAGGTCCAGCCCTTCGAGGGCCGGCGGCCGGCCGGCGGCGACCAGCACCTGCTCGAACACCGCCTCGCCCGCCTGCTCACCGCGCCACGCCAGGCGCACACCGTTTTCGGCAGGCGAGGCTTCCAGTTCGGTGTCGAGGCGCCAAGCGAACTCGGCGCCGAGGATCCTGCGCATCTCGGCCGCGACCGCCTCGTCCTTGATGCCGCCGACCGAGCTTCCTTCGTCGAACACGGTCACGTCGACACCGAGCCGCGCCATCGCCTGCGCGAGTTCGAGCCCCAGTGGCCCGGCGCCGACGACCGCGAGCGATCGCGGCAGGTCGGCAAGCTCGAACACGGTCTCGTGGGTGAGCACGCGATCCCTCACCGCATCGTAGGCGGGGGGGATGGAAGGCGTCGCGCCGGTGGCGATCACCACTGCCTTGGCGGCCACCGTCCGGCCGTCATCGAGCGCGAGCGTCGTCAGGCCGGTAAACCGCGCGCGGGCTTTGACCATGATGCCGTCAGGCAGGTCGTCGAGGCCTTCAACGGTGGCGCGGACGAAATCGTCGCGTAGCGCGCGGACGCGCGCCATGACCGCCGCGCCATCGATGTCCGGCGCAGGCACCCGCACGCCGAAGCGGCCCGCCTCGCGCACCGCGTGCGCGGCCTCGCCCGCCGCGATCAACAGCTTGGACGGCATGCAGCCGACCCGCGCGCAGGTGGTGCCGTTGAACGCCGGGTCGATCAGCAGCGTGGCGGCGCCCGCCTTGCGCGCGCTGCGCTCGGCGGCGAGGCCGGCGGTGCCCGCCCCGATGATCGCGACGTCGCATTGCAGGTCCCGGCAGGTAAGATCGGGCATGGTCACTCCGGCCGAATGGACGGCCGGAGCCGCCCGCTCGTAACCTGTGTTGGCTAGTGTCGTTCCGGGCCGGCCAGGGGTAATTGGGCGCGCGTAAACCTAGGAGCTTAGCCGCGCGCTCACAGCCCGCCGGCGGCGAGCAGCCGGCGTGCGGCGGCGGCATCCGACGGGGAGGGGGGCTCGGCGGCTCCGCAGGCGAGGCAGCGCGCCTGAATCGCGGGCCCCGCCACGATCCGCCGAACATCGCCGAGCACGCTTGCCAAGGCCGCTTCCGGGCTGGCGTGCAGCCGCGCGAAGGGATCGCGCGCGAGCGTCGCGTCGGTGTCGTCGTCGCCGCTGGTGAGTCGCTTGAGCAGCCGCAGCCTCAGCGACGAGGGCCGCTCGACGAACACGGGGTGGATCTTGGCCGGATCGAGTTTCGCGCGCCGCGCGGCCTCGGCGATCGCGTCGGAGAGGCCGCCGAAGCGATCGACGAGACCCAGCGCCCGTGCTCGTCCGCCGTCCCAGACGCGGCCCTGGCCGATCGCGTCGACGCGCAGCAGCGGCAGGTGACGCGCCTGCGAGACTAGCACCAGGAAGCGTGCATAGGTCTGCGAGACGCCGGCCTGGATGAGCGCGTCCACCTCCGGCGTGGTGCCGGACAGCGGATCGGGCTGACCGGACAGCGGCGTCGCGCGCACGCCGTCGGTCGAGAGCCCAATCTTAGCGAGCGACTTCTGGAAGGTGGGGATGATGCCGAAGACGCCTATCGAGCCGGTGATCGTCGAAGGCTCGGCGAACACCGCGTCGCCCGCGGTCGACACCCAGTAGCCGCCCGACGCCGCCACCGACCCCATCGAGACGATCACCGGCAGGCCTTTCGCCTTGGCGGCGAGGATCGCCGAGCGGATACGATCGGACGCCGTCGCCGATCCGCCGGGCGAATCGATGCGCACCACGAGCGCCTTCAGGTCGTCGCGCGCCAGGCTGCGGTCGAGCGCGTCGGCGATGCTGTCGCCGCCCGCCGTTCCGGCCGCCGCCTTGCCGTCGACGATGTCGCCCGCCACCGTCACGACGCCGATCGCCGCGCCGGAGGTCGGCGCCGGGTTGGCGTCGATCCAGCCGTCGAGCGCGATGCTGCGGTAGCTGCCCGGGCCGCCCTTCCGGTCCGGGCCGACGATGCCCGCCACGCGCCGCCCGAAGGTAAGCTTGTCGCCCAGCCTGTCGACGAGCCCGGCGGAGAGCGCCGCCTCGGCAAGCGTGCCGTTCGGGGTGCGGCCGGCGACGAGCGGGCGCAGATAGTCCGCGAACCGCGCCTTGGGACGGGCGACCGCGACCTCCTCCTGCCACCGCGTCCACAGGGCGCCGATCAGCGCCTCTTCGGCGGCGCGCGCCTCGGGCGAGGCGTCGGTGCGCACGAACGGTTCGACCGCCGACTTGAACTTGCCGACGCGATAGACGTGCGCCTCGACGCCCAGCTTATCGAGCAGCCCCTTGTAGTAGAGCTGCGTTCCGCCCGGGCCCGGCGTCAGCACCGCGCCCATCGGATCGAGCCAGATCTCGCTCGCGTGGGCGGCGAGCAGGTAGGAGGCGTCGTCGTAGCCGATGGCGCGGGCGAACACCGGCTTGCCTCTGGCGCGTACCCGATCGAGCGCGCTGCCGAGTTCGGAAATCCCCGCCTGGCCGCCGCCGGTGAAGCCGTCGAGTTCCAGCGTCACCGCTTTGACCCGACCATCGGTCGCCGCCGCGTCGACCGCGCGGATCATGTCGCGCAGCCTGTACTGGTTGGGCGCCGATCCGCCGCCGAACACGTCGAGCGCGCGGGCGTCGGCGGGCTGCTCGACGAGGCTTCCCTTCAGGTCCAGCACCAGGGCGCCGCCCGCCGGGATCGAAGCGGATCCGCCCGCGGCCAACGCGACGAACAACCCCCCGAACAGGATCAGCAGCAGGATCAGCGCGAGCAGATCCTTGACGCCGACGAGGAACCGCCAAAAAGCCCGCACGAAGCGCATCGCGTCACCTTACCGTCACCGCGATGGCGCTAGAGGAGGGGGCGGGTGCTGGCAATCGGCCCGTCCCGCATATCGCAATGGTCGCAGAAATACTTGGCCCCGCCTGCTTGACGATGCTCTCGCCGCCGCCATATGCGCTTGGCTGGCACTCGCAATTGAGGAGTGCCAGGACGCTTTCACGCCCGCCCGTCGCCTTGTCGGCTGCGGGCGCCGTCGCATAGGAAAGGGTGACTCTACATGAACTTCCGTCCGCTGCACGACCGCGTGCTCGTGCGCCGCATCGAGGCCGACGAAAAGACCGCCGGTGGGATCATCATCCCCGATACCGCCAAGGAAAAGCCGCAGGAGGGCGAGATCGTCGCCGCCGGCGCCGGCGCCAAGGACGAGACCGGCAAGGTCTCCCCGCTCGACGTCAAGGCTGGCGACCGCATCCTGTTCGGCAAGTGGTCGGGCACCGAGGTCAAGATCTCGGGCGAGGATCTCCTCATCATGAAGGAGAGCGACATCCTGGGGATCATCGGCTGATCCTTTTCCGCTCTTCCGAACAATCTCTCTGAAAGGACAATCAAATGGCTGCGAAGGACGTAAAGTTCTCCCGCGACGCCCGTGAGCGCATCCTGCGCGGCGTCGACATCCTCGCCGACGCGGTGAAGGTCACGCTTGGCCCCAAGGGCCGCAACGTCGTCATCGACAAGTCGTTCGGGGCTCCCCGCATCACCAAGGACGGCGTCACCGTCGCCAAGGAGATCGAGCTCAAGGACAAGTTCGAGAACATGGGCGCCCAGATGGTGCGCGAAGTGGCCTCGAAGACCAACGACATCGCCGGCGACGGCACCACCACCGCCACCGTGCTCGCCCAGGCGATCGTCCGCGAGGGCATGCGCTCGGTTGCGGCCGGCATGAACCCGATGGACCTGAAGCGCGGCATCGACCTCGCCGTCGTTAAGGTCGTCGAGGACGTGAAGGCGCGCTCCAAGCCGGTGTCGGGTTCCAACGACATCGCGCAGGTCGGCATCATCTCCGCCAATGGCGACCGGGAGGTCGGTGAGAAGATCGCCGAGGCCATGGAGAAGGTGGGCAAGGAAGGCGTCATCACCGTCGAGGAGGCCAAGGGCCTCGAGTTCGAGCTCGATGTCGTCGAGGGCATGCAGTTCGATCGCGGCTACCTCTCGCCTTACTTCATCACCAACCCGGAGAAGATGTCGGTCGAGCTTACCGATCCGTACATCCTGATCCACGAGAAGAAGCTGTCCAACCTCCAGGCGATGCTGCCGATCCTGGAGGCGGTGGTGCAGTCGGGCCGTCCGCTGCTCATCATTGCCGAGGACATTGAGGGTGAGGCGCTCGCCACGCTCGTCGTCAACAAGCTGCGCGGCGGCCTCAAGGTCGCGGCCGTCAAGGCGCCGGGCTTCGGCGATCGCCGCAAGGCGATGCTCGAGGACATCGCGATCCTGACCAAGGGCGAGATGATCTCCGAGGATCTCGGCATCAAGCTCGAGTCCGTCACGGTCGGCATGCTCGGCACCGCTAAGCGCGTCACCATCGACAAGGACAACACCACGATCGTCGATGGTGCCGGTGACGAGGGCGCGATCAAGGGGCGCGTCGAGGCGATCCGCCAGCAGATCGAGAACACCACCAGCGACTATGATCGCGAGAAGCTCCAGGAGCGCCTCGCGAAGCTCGCGGGCGGCGTCGCGGTGATCAAGGTCGGCGGCGCGACCGAGGTCGAGGTGAAGGAGCGCAAGGATCGCGTCGACGACGCGCTTCATGCGACCCGCGCGGCCGTGGAAGAGGGTATCGTCCCCGGCGGCGGCACCGCGCTCCTCTACGCCACCAAGGCGCTCGAGGGCCTGAAGGGTGCGAATGACGACCAGACGCGCGGCGTGGACATCGTCCGCAAGTCGCTGACGGCGCTCGTCCGCCAGATCGCGGCCAATGCAGGCCACGACGGCGCGGTGGTCTCGGGCAAGCTGCTCGACGGCACCGACACCTCGCTCGGCTTCAACGCGGCGACGGACACCTATGAGAATCTCGTGGCGGCCGGCGTGATCGACCCGACCAAGGTCGTGCGCACCGCGCTGCAGAACGCCGCGTCGGTGGCGGGCCTGCTCATCACGACGGAAGCCACCGTCGCCGAGCTGCCCGACGACAAGCCGGCGATGCCGATGCCCGGCGGCGGCGGCATGGGCGGCATGGGCGGCATGGACTTCTAAGTCCTACCCACTCGGCCGAACGGCACAGGGACGGGCCGGGGGAGCGATCCCCCGGCCCTTTTCTACGCGATTGCGCTCGGAACCCGCTTGGACTAGCCGAGGTCATGCTAGGCATCGAGGCGGCGTCGGTCGAGCGATGGGATCCGCGGATCCTAATCTCCGCGGCCGTCACGCGCGATGAGCGAATCGAGCGCTTCCTCCAACGGGCTCGCGCCGGATACGACGCGCAGCCTATCCTCTTCCACCCGCCGCAGCCGATGCTTGTCGGTGGCCGTCATTTCGCCGTTGTGACGGAGACGGGCGGCCTGCACCGAGGCTCCGTTCACACGCTGCCGAACTTCCGCTTCCGCGATGCCTTCGAACCCGTGGCACGCATCCTTTCCGACTCGGGCACGCCCGTGCTCGTCGCGGCAGGTGCGGGCCACGGCAACTACTATCATGCGGTGTTCGAGACCGCCGCGACGGTATTGCTGCATCGCGGCCTGTCGCGCGATCCGATGATACCGTTGCTGCTGCCGCAGCGGAGCGAGCTGTGGATGCGCCATCTCCTCGCCACACTGGCCATCGACAACCCGCAGGTGACGGTCGCCTCGGATGAGGCGATCCTTCTCGATGCCGGGTTGCTCGCGAGCCAGATCGACGCCGGGATCAGCGCCGCCCCACATCCCGCGGCTCTCGCCGCATTACGCGATCGCGCGGCGGGCCACGCGCGCGATCGCGGCCGGCGCGTCTACGTCTCGCGACAGGACGCGGGCACGCGACGCCGAATGGACAACGAGCAGATGCTCTGCGAGGCACTCGGCACGGCGGGCTTCGAGATCGTCACCGCGGGCAGTCTGCCGGTCGCAGCGCAGATAGCGCTGTTCTGCGAGGCGGAACTGATCGTCGCCCCACATGGCGCGGCGCTCGCCAACCTCGCCTTCGTCGACGATGGCGTCGATGGGCCGGCGGTGATCGAGTTGTTTCAGGAGAACTATCTCAACCGCTGCTTCCTCGCGATCGCGCAGGCGAAGCGACTGCGTTACAGGGCTATCGTCAATCCGAGTGGCGCCGCGGCTGGACACCATCATGATACGAGTTGGCGTGCGGACATCCGCTGCTGCTCGAGGCGCTCGGCTGATCGGTAGGATCAGGGCAGCAGCACATCGATGCCGTGCAGCGTCAGCCCCACGAGCCCACCGACCAGCGTGCCGTTGACGCGGATATATTGCAGGTCCCGGCCGACCGCCTGCTCCAGCCTTCCGGTGATCGTGCCCGCGTCCCAGCTCCGCACTGTGTCCGACACCAGCCGCACGATGCCGTCGCCATAACTGGCGGCGGTGCCGACGACGGCTCGACGCGCGAACTGGTTGAGGCGCCGCGCGAGCTCGGGCCTGGTCTGGAGAGTGAGGCCGAGTTGAGCGAGGAGTTCGCCGAGCCTGCCCGCCATCGCCGCCTGCGGGTCGCGCGCGTTCTTGAGCAGCGCGGCGCGCGCCTGTTCCCATAGCCCTTCGAGCCAAGCGCCGACCGCCGGACTCGCGACGATCTCGTCCTTGATGGCGTTCACTCGCACCCGCATCTCGGGATCGTCGCGCAATCGTTGCGCGAGTTCGATCAGCGCATCCGCCGCCTTCGCACGCAGCGGATGGTCGGGATCAGCGGCAAGTTCGGCCATCAGCTTGTAGACGGCGGCTACGATCTTGTCGGCGAGCGTCCGATCCAGGCCCGTCCAGCGCAGGATCGCGCCCGATCTCTCGCTGACCAGACCGCGCAGTAGCGTCTCGTTGGCGGTGAGCGTGCGCGCCGTCCAGTCGATCGCCGCGTCGAGCAGCGCGACGTGGCGGTCGCGCCCGATCGCCGCGGACAGCGCGCCGCCGAGGATCGGAGAGACGTCGAGCGCCGCCAGCCGCTGCGCACCCCATTGCCTCACCATCGCGCCCAGCCGCTCGCCGTCGGCGGCCGCCACAAGATCCGCGATCAGCCGCGAGGCGCCCGCGCGTAGCCGGCCGCGATCGGCGCCGGGGCCGCTCGGTGTCGTCAGGAAGCGACCGGCGGCGCCGGCGAGATCGAGCCGCCGCATCCGGCGCGCGATCACGGTGGGCGTCAGGAAGTTCTGGCGCAGGAAGGCGGCGAGCGTATCGCCGATCCTGTCCTTGTTGCGCGGGATGATCGCGGTGTGCGGGATCGGCAAGCCCAGCGGGTGGCGGAACAGCGCCGTCACCGCGAACCAGTCGGCCAAGCCGCCGACCATCGCGGACTCGGCGAAGGCGCGCACGAAGCCCCAGGCGCCCGCGGACGGCGCGAGCGCACGCACGAGCAGGAACAGCGCCGCCATCCCCACTAGCAGCCCGGTGGCGAAGCGTCGCATCGCGGCGGCACCATCGGAGGCGAAAAGAGCGGCCGGGGACCTCATCGGCTGGTGAAGCCGCGACGAACGCGAAGGTTCATTCGGCGGCTTGCGTGATCCCGCCACGGGACGGCTGCCGCGTGCCGCCGTCCCGCCCACCCGTCGTGAACAAACCGGCGAGGCGCGGCGCCAGCCGCCGCTCGATGCCGTCGGCCAGGCTGAAGGCTGCGGGCACGATCACCAGCGTCAGCAGCGTGGAGAGCGTGAGCCCGCCGATCACCGTCACCGCCATCGGCGCCCGGAAGCTGCCGTCGCCGGTCAGGCTCAGCGCGATCGGCATCATCCCGGCCACCATCGCGATGGTGGTCATCACGATCGGTTGCGCGCGCTTGTGCCCCGCCTCCAGGATCGCGTGGTGTTTGGGTACGCCGCGCGCCATCTCCTCGATCGCGAAATCCACGAGCAGGATCGAGTTCTTGGCGACGATACCGAGCAGCATCAGCAAGCCGATCAGCACCGGCAGCGACACCGCCATTCCCGCGAGATGGAGCGCCAGCGCACCGCCGAGCGGCGCCAGCAAGAGAGACCCCATGTTCACGAACGGCGGCATGATACGCTTATAAAGCAGTACCAGCACCGCGAAGACGAGCATCACGCCCGACGCGACAGCAGTGATGAAGCTCCTCACCGCCTCCTGCTGCCACTTGGCCTCACCAAATGGGGGTCGCTCCACCCCTTCGGGAAGGTGCTTGTAGGCGGGAAGCTGGCCGATCTTATCCATCGCCTGGCTGCTCACCTGGCCCGGCGAGAGATCGGCCGAGATCAGCAGACGGCGTTGCTGGTTGAAGCGCTTGATCTGCGAGGGTCCCTCGCCGAAGCCGACGTCCGCCACGACCGAGAGCGGCACAGAGCCGCCACTGGCGGTGGGCACCGGCAGGTTGCGGATGGTGTCTATGTCGCGGCGGCTATTCTCGTTGATGACGACGCGGATCGGGATCTGCCGGTCGGACAGCGAGAACTTCGCGACGTTCTGGTCGATGTCGCCCAACGTCGCAATGCGGATAGCGGTGGACAGCGCCTGCGTGGAGACGCCCATGTCGGCGGCAAGATCGAAGCGCGGACGGACGAGGATCTCGGGGCGCGGCAGGTCGCCCTCGACCCGAGGTTCGTGGATTTCCTTGAGCGAGCGCATTTGCTGGACGAGCGCGTTGGCGGCGCCCTGCAGCTTGGCGGGATCGTCGCTGGCGAGCAGGATCGACATGTCGCGCCCGCCGCCGCCCGACTGCGACTGGAAGTTCACCCGCGCGTCCGCGACGCGGCTGAGTTCCGGCGCCAGCGCGCGCTCGAAGTCGGTGCTGGTGCGCTTGCGGTCGTGCTTGAGCGTGATGAATATCTTGCCGGTGCCGACGTTGATGATCTCCATCGCGGCGGCGACGTCGGGCTGTCGGCGGACGATGGCGGCCGCCTCGTCCACCTTGGCTTCCGTCTGCGCGAGCGTCGCACCGGGCACGAGCTGGAGACGAAGCTGGCTGAAATCCTGATCCTGCGGCGGGTTGAACTGGAAAGGCAGCGTTGCGAAGGCGAGGATCGTGAGCAGGAAGGCGATGCCGCCGATACCTAGCGTCTTCCAGCGATGGACGAGCGACCAGCGCAGCGCCGCCATGTAGCGTCGCATCAGCCAGCCATCTGGCTTCACCACCTCGCCGTGCGGCTCCAGGAAATAGGCGGCAACCATCGGCGTGACCAGCCGCGCAACCATCAGGCTGAGCAGTACGGCGGCGACCACGGTCAGCCCGAAATTCTTGAAGAACTGCCCCGAGATGCCCGGCATCAGCCCGACGGGCAGGAACACCGCCACGATCGCCATGGTCGTGGCCATGACGGCGAGGCCGATCTCGTCGGCAGCGTCGATCGCGGCTTGATAGGCGGATTTGCCCATCCGCATGTGGCGCACGATATTCTCGATCTCGACGATCGCGTCGTCGACCAGCACCCCGGCCACGAGGCTCAGCGCCAGCAGCGTCATGGCGTTGAGCGTGAAGCCCAGCAGCTGCATCGCCCAGAAGGTGGGGATCGCCGACAGCGGGATGGCGAGCGCGGAGATGGCGGTCGCCCGCCAATCGCGCAGGAAGAAGAATACCACCACGACGGCGAGCACCGCGCCTTCGATCATCGCGTGGATCGCGGACTTATACTGGGTGCGGGTGTAGTCGACGCTGGTGTAGAGCTGGGTGAAATGGATGCGCGGATCCTTGGCCGCCAGCTCCTTCAGCGCGGCCATCGAGGCGTCGTATACCTTGAGGTCCGAGAAGCCCTTGGCGATTTCCAGGTCGAAGGCGAGCACCTGCCGCCCGTTCATCTTGCCGATCTTGCGCTGCTCGGCGAAGGCGTCGCGAACGGCCGCGATGTCGGAGAGCTTGATCGTCCGCCCCGACGCGAGCTGAATCTGCTTCTCGCCAAGCGCGTAGGCGTCGGTGGCGTTGCCCAACACGCGGACCGACTGTTCGGCGCCCGCGATCTCGGCGCGGCCGCCGGCGGCGTTGAGGTTGAGGCCGCGCAGCTCGGCGTTGACCTGGGATGCGGTGATGCCCTGCGCTTGCATCCGCGCGGGATCGAGCACCACGCGGATCTCGCGATCGACACCGCCGACGCGTTCCACCGCCGCCATGCCAGGAATGGCGAGCAGCCGGCGCGATATGGTGTTGTCGACGTACCAGGAGAGCTGCGGCAGCGTCATGTCGACCGCTTCCACCGACATGAAGGCGATCGGATCGCCGTTGATGTCGACCCGGCTCACCTGCGGCTCGAGGATGCCTTCTGGCAGGTTGGAACGGATGCGCGACACCGCGTCGCGCACGTCGTTCATGGCGCGATCGACGGGCGTGCCGATGGTGAACTGCACGAAGGTCTCGGACGAGCCCTCGGTGACGGTAGAGTCGATCTCGTCGACGTTGGTGAGGCCGCGGATCGCCGCCTCGACGCGCTGCGTCACCTGCGTCTCGAGCTCGGTGGGCGCGGCACCGGGCTGCGTCACGACCACGTCGACGCCGGGGAAGGTGATGTCGGGGCTCGCGTTCACGTCCAGCCGCATGAATGCGATCAGGCCGGCGAGCGTCAGCATTGCGAATAGCACCAGCGCCGGCACCGGATTGCGGATCGAGAGGCTGGAGATGTTGCGCATTGCGGCGCCCCTCAGCCGCGCGCGCGCAGGTGCGGCGCGATCTTGTCGCCGGGGTTGAGGAACGCGCCGGCCGAGAACACCACGCGTTCATTGCCGTCCAGGCCCGACAGTACGGCGATGCCCGCGTCCGAGACGTCTCCGACGCGCACATCGCGGCGGGCGACGCGATCGTCGCGTCCGACCACGTAGACATAGTTTGTGCCGTGCTGGTCGCTCATCACCGCTGACTCGGGCAGCACCGGCTTGTCGGCGTTGTCGGACGAGAAGCGCGCGCTGGCGAAGCCGCCGGGTCGGAGCGCGGGAGAAAAGGGCAGGGCGACCCGCGCCTCGCCTTGGCGGGTGGTCGGATCGATGATCGGCGAGATTTGCCAGACGCGTCCGGTGAAGCTCTGGTCCGATCCCACCGGCGTCACCGTCACCGGCATGCCGACGCGGACATGGGCGAGATCCTGCTCGGCGAGCCGCGCGCGCACCTCGACTTGGCCGTCCATGGCGATGCGGAAGAGGGCGGGGGAGCCCGAGCTCACAATCTGGCCGGGCTCCACCGCGCGTGCGAGCACCACCCCACCGGCGGGCGAGCGGATGTCGAGCCGGCCGAGTCGTGCGATCTGCTCCCGATACTGCGCCTGCGCGAGCTCGACCCGCGCGCGCGCCGCATCGCGGGTGGCGGTTCGCGTATCGATGTCGGCCTTGCTAATGAACCCGCGGCCGACCAGCGCCTGCGCGCGATCGAGCTGACTCTGCGCGAGCTTGGCGTCGGCTTGCGCGGCGGCGATCTGCGCGCGCACCTGGCTGGTTTGCGCAGCCTGGACGGCGGGATCGATGGTGGCGAGCGTCTGCCCCGGTCGCACCCTCGCGCCCGCGTCGACCAGCACGCGCGAGACCATGCCGCCCTCGCCTGCGACGCCCACCGGCATGTCGCGCTTGGCGGAGAGCACGCCCGTCGCGGTAATGATGTCGGCGACGGCGGTGCGGCCCGGCACGACGACGGTGACCGCCGGCACGACCGGCACCGCGACCGCGCTGTCGGCTTTGCCGCGACGCGCGAGCAGCACGCCGATCAGCGCCGCGAGGATCAGCAGCCCGCCGGCGATCAGTACCATCCTGCGGCGGCGGCGCCGCGTCCCATCCGAGATGTCAGCGACCGGCTCTCCTCGCCAACCGCCCTGTTCCAGGTTCATGCGCCACCCATCGTCACCGGCGTGCCCGCCGATCCGACTAGTGTGTTATATGAATAGATCACTCGCATCAAGCGCTCCGCCCGTGTTCAGCGTGTCGTTATCCGCCAGGGACGAACAGGCGTGCGGACCGAGGCAATTAAGGGAGTGTCGATCATGAGGCATATCGTTGCGGCGGCGCTGCTCGCCACGTCGTCCATGGGCGTGCCGGCGGTCGCCGCCGACATCGCTACCGTACCGATCGCGGGGACACGGCTCGACCTCGTGGCGGAGGGAGAGGTCAGGCGTGCGCCCGACATCGCCACCGTCACCGCTGGCGTCGTGACGCAGGCGCCGACCGCCGCTGCCGCCATGGCCGAGAATGCGAGGCGGATGGCGGCGGCCGCGACCGCGCTGCGCCGCGCGGGCGTCGCGGACCGCGACGTTCGCACCGCCAGCCTCTCGCTTCAGCCGCAATATCGCTATGCCGACGGTCAGCCGCCGGCGATTACCGGCTATCAGGCGTCCAACCAGCTCGCCGTTACGCTCCGCGACATCGGCCGGGCCGGGGCTGTGCTCGACGCGCTCGTCGGGCAGGGAGTCAATCAGATTTCCGGACCGGACTTCGCGGTCGAGCACCCTGACACCGCGCTCGATGAGGCGCGCGGGCAGGCGCTGGCTGCGGCACGCGCCCGCGCCAATCTATACGCGAAGGCCGCGGGGCTCTCGGTGGCGCGGATCGTCGCGATCTCTGAGGGTGGAGGCTATGATCCGACGCCGCCCCGCCCGATGATGATGATGGCGCGCGCCGAGAAGGCGCCGACCATGCTCGCGCCCGGCGAGGAGAAGATCGGCGTGACGCTGAACGTCACCTTCGAGCTACGCTGAGATGAGAAGGGCCGCCCGGTCGATCGACCGGACGGCCCTTCGGGTCACATAGGCGGGGCGGTCAGCGGACCGTGCCGCGCCGAACCAGGTTGACGATCGCGAGCAGGACCACTGCGCCGAGGAGCGAGACGAGGAACGTCTCCAGCGTCAGCCCGCCATTATTGATCTCGCCGCGACCGAAGATCAGGCCGCCGATGAACGCGCCGACGATGCCCACGACAATGTTCAGGATGATGCCCTGCTGCGCATCGGTGCGCATGATGATGCTCGCCAGCCAACCGACGATACCGCCCACGATCAACCACACGATGATACCCATGACGTCCTCCCAAATCGCGCGTCGCCATCGGCGGCGGCAGGGCGGTGGATACGCGCGAGGAGGTCATTACGTTCCTGTCGCGATCGCCCGCCGTATTGGGAGGCGGAGATAGCGGTGTGATTAGTAGCGGTGCTGTCGGTCGAACTCGGCGCGATACTTCTGGATGCGAGTGACGCGCAGGCCGCGCATGCCCGACCGATCGACCGCGCGCTGCCAGGAGGCGAACTCCTCCAGGCTGAGCCGGTAGCGGTCGCAGGCCTCGTCGACGGTGAGCAGGCCGCCGTTGACGGCGGCGACGACCTCCGCCTTGCGGCGGACGACCCATCGATGGGTGTCGACGGGCGGCAGGCTGTCGATCGTCAGCGGCTCGCCCAAGGGGCCGATCACCTGCGCCGGACGAATCTTCTGGACCTCGATCATGGACACCCTCGAACTGGGCCTTGCGGCCAACGGCGCTCCCCGTCTGAGGGTCGTTTAGCGGACGCGTCTTGAAGGAACGCTAAAACGCCAAGGTAAAGGCGCTCTTCACCCTTCCCGCGCGACGCCGGCATGGAAGCTGCCGCCACGCGCCGCGGTCGGGGCGCGCATCGCTGCGACGAGGTTCGACGCCGGCTCGTGCTTCGCGCCCGCGCGGTCCAGCGCCGCCGCCGCGCGCGCGGTGCGGGTGCGCGCCTGGCGAATGGCGGCTGCGGCGGCGATCAGCGCGTGGTCCGGCGCCTTTCGGCTGGCGTCGGCTGCGACGATTCGGCTGGAATGCATGAACGGCCGTCTCCGATGTGGAAGGCCAGAATGCCGCCGGAAATGCTAATCCTGGGTAAACGACGATGCGTAACCTTTGCCGCCACCCCTGCATCGCCTATGGCGGCTGGGTGATAGACGGCGACTTCCAACTCCCGGCGCCGAGGGCCGCGCGGCGCATCGTCGTCGCCATGTCCGGCGGGGTCGATAGCTCGGTCGTGGCGGCACTGGCGGCGGCGAGCGGCGCCGAGACGATCGGTGTGACGCTCCAGCTCTACGATCATGGGGCGGCCGCCGGGCGGGCGGGAAGCTGCTGTGCCGGCCGCGACATCCGCGACGCGCGCGTGGTGTGCGATCGGCTCGGCATCGCGCACTACGTCTTCGATCACGAGAGCGCCTTCCGTGCTACCGTGATCGACCGTTTCGCCGATGATTATCTGGCCGGCCGCACGCCCATACCGTGCGTGCGCTGCAACGAGGGCGTGAAGTTCACCGACCTGCTCCGCTTGGCGCGCGAACTCGGCGCCGACTGCCTCGCAACCGGCCATTACGTCCGCCGCGTCATCGGGGCTTCGGGCGCGGAGCTGCATCGCGCGATCGACCCGGCGCGCGACCAGAGCTATTTCCTGTTCGCGACGACGCCGCGACAACTCGACTACCTACGCTTCCCGCTCGGCGGCATGGAGAAGGCGCGGGTGCGCGAGATCGCCGCCTCGCTTGGGCTCGGCGTGGCGGCCAAGCCGGACAGCCAGGACATCTGCTTCGTGCCCGATCGCGATTATGCCGCGACCGTGCGCCGATTGCGCCCGGAAGCGGACCGGCCGGGCGAGATCGTGTCGCTTCACGGGCGAGTGCTCGGCCGCCACCGCGGCATCGTCGGTTTCACTGTCGGCCAGCGTCGGGGTCTGGAGATCGGCGGCGCGCCCGAGCCGCTCTATGTCGTCCGCATCGAGGCCGACGCGGCGCGCGTCGTCGTGGGCCCGCGAAGCGTGCTGGCGGTCCGGGGGGCGCGTCTGTCGGCGCTCAACCGGCTCGGGCCTTTGGACGGGCCGCTCGCGGCCAAGGTCCGCTCGGCGGCGAAGCCCGTGCCTGCGCGGCTGGAAGGCGACCAGCTGGTCTTCGCCACGCCCGAATATGGCGTCTCGCCGGGCCAGGCGGCGGTGCTGTACGCGGGCGAACGCGTGCTCGGCGGCGGCTGGATCGAGGCGACCGAGGCCGCGCTGGAGCCCGCCGCCGCCTGACGCCTCAGGCCTTGCCGCTGTTGAGCGCGGTGCCCTCCTCGGTGGCGTGCCGCGCGGACGCGCGCTCGCGCAGCTCCTCGGGGGTCGGCGTGTCGCGCTCCCGCTTCATCGTCTCGATCTTCTTGCCGAGCTCCTCGCTCCGCTCGTCCAGGTCGTCGGCCATATCGCTCTCCTTTCCCGTTCCGAACGTTCGCATGCCGGCCCGGTTCAGATCGCGAAGGCGCCCTCGATCACGGTGACGCAGCGTCCGCCGAGCACGACGCGGTCGCCGTCGAGCCGGCATGTGAGCCGGCCGCCGCGCGCGGAAGCCTGAGAGGCGGTGAAGGCGTCGAGGCCGAGCCGCTGCGCCCAGTAGGGCACTACGACGGCGTGGGCCGAGCCGGTCACGGGATCCTCGTCGATCCCGGCGCCTGGTGCGAACGCGCGGCTGACGATGTCGGTCTCGTTGCCCGGCGCGGTGACGATGGTCAGCGTGTCGCCCTCGCGTCCCAACGCGCGGAAGTCCGGCGTCACCGCGCGCACCGCCGCCTCGTCCTTTAGCACCACGACGCCGTAGCGCTGCTGATGCCAAAGCGTCTCGACCACGCCGTCGACGCCGAGCGCTGCGACGATCGCGTCGAGCGCCTTCGCCTCCGCCACCCACGCAGGCAGCGACAGCGCGTAGCCGCCGCGCTCGGCGCGCGACACCTCCAGCACGCCGGCCTGACGCGTGGCGAAGCGCACCGTCTCCCGACGCGGATCGGCGGAGAGGAGGACGTGCCCGCTCGCCAGCGTCGCGTGGCCGCACATCGCGACCTCCACCGTCGGCGTGAACCAGCGCAGCTCGCGATCGATGCCAGCCTCGACGGAGGGCACCAGGAAGGCCGTCTCGGCGAGATTGTTCTCGGCCGCGATCGCCTGCAGCAACTCGTCGGGCAGCCACGCGTCGAGCGGCATCACCGCCGCCGGATTGCCGGTGAACGGCCGGTCCGCGAAGGCGTCGACCTGGAAGAAGGGCAGCCTGGTCATGCGGTCCTCACGGGTAGAGCAGGCCCTCGGTCCAGCCGTCTCCGGCGCGCGCGAAGACGCGGCGTTCGTGCAGGCGATGCGCGCGGTCCTGCCAGAACTCGAAGGCGCGCGGCACGACGCGGTAGCCGCCCCAATCCGCGGGCCGTTCGACCTCGCGGTCGGCCCACCGGCGCTCCTCCTCGTCGTAGCGCGCGAGGAAGGCCTCGCGACTGGCGAGCCGGCGCGATTGGTCGGAGGCGACGGCGCCGAGCTGCGAGGCGCGGCTGCGCGAGGCGAAATAGGTGTCGGCCTCCGCGTCGCTCACGCGCTCGACATCGCCCTCGATCCTTACCTGCCGGCGGAGCGACTTCCAATGGAAGAGCAGCGCCGCTTGCGCGTTGGCACCGAGGTCGTCCGCCTTGCGGCTGCCGAGATTGGTGTAGAATAGAAACCCGCGATCATGCCCCTTCAGCAACACCATCCGCGCGGAGGGGCGGCCCGCGGCATCAATGGTGGCGAGGCACATGGCGTTGGGATCGTTGGGCTCGCCGGCCTCGGCCTCGCGCAGCCAGGCGTCGAACAGCGCGTGGGGATCGTCCGTCATGCGCTGGCTATAGGCAGGCGCGTACCCTTGCGCGACCCGGCACCGACACCATCTTTGTTGCATATTAGCAACAGTTGGCCGGCCGCGCGGCCGCGCTAGAGGGCAGACATGGCTGATCCTTACCAGATACTGGGTGTCGCGCGCGACGCCGACGAGGCGGCGATCAAGAAGGGCTATCGCAAGCTCGCCAAGGAGCTGCACCCCGATCGCAACAAGGACAATCCCAAGGCGGCGGAGCATTTCTCCGCCGTCACCGCCGCCTACGACCTGCTCTCCGACAAGGACAAGCGCGCGCAATATGATCGCGGCGAGATCGACGGCGACGGCAATCCCGCCGCGCCGTTCGGCTTCGGCGGCGGCGCGGGCGGCGGCGGCAATCCGTTCGGTGCCGGGCGCGGCTTCCACCCCGGCGCGGGGCCGGGCGGGGCGGGCGGCTTCAAGTTCGAGGAAGGCGATTTTGGCGACATCTTCGACAACCTGTTCTCGCGCGGCGGCGCTGCCCCGCAAAGTGGCGGCGGTGCCGGCGGCGGCGGGCCGTTCGGCGGCTTCGGCCGGCGTGGGCGCCAACCGCAGGCGAAGGGCGCCGACGTCGCCTATCGACTGGCGGTGCCGTTCGAGGATGCCGCGGCGTTGCGCCCGCAGCGCGTGACGCTGGGATCGGGCAAGACGATCGAACTCAAGCTCCCCGCCGGCGTCGAGACCGGCACGCAGCGTCGGCTGGCGGGCCAGGGCGAGGCGGGCCCCGTCGGCCCTGGCGACGCGATCGTCACCATCGAGGTGCAGCCCCACCGCTTCTTCACGCGCGACGGCGACGACGTGCGGCTGGAGCTTCCGATGCGGCTCGACGAAGCGGTGCTGGGCGGCAAGGTGAAGGTGCCGACCGTCGACGGCGCGGTCATGGTCACCATCCCCAAGGGCTCCTCGTCGGGACGCACGCTCAGGCTCGGCGGCAAGGGCTTCCACCGTCAGGGCGGCGGGCGCGGCGACCAGCTCGTCACGCTGATGGTGGACCTGCCCGCGTCGGATGCCGCTCTGGAAGCATTCCTGGAAGGCTGGACGAGCGACCGGGATCGCAATCCACGGGCCGCCCTGGGTGTCTGACACGCGGACGGCGCGTACCCGCGCCTATGCGGAGCGGCGGCTATGGCCGATCGCCAGGCGCGTGCTGCTGGGTGTCTACACCGACGGCTTCATCCACGCGGGCAACATCGCCTACCTATCGATGCTGTCGCTGTTCCCCTTCTTCATCATCGTGACGGCGCTCGCCCAGCTGTTCGGCCAGTCTGGCGAGGGCGCCGCCGCGATCGAGCAGATGCTGCACCTGATGCCCCGTAGCATCCGCGACATGCTGCGCCCGATCGTGTCCGCCGTGCTCGCCGCGCGCACCGGGCCGCTGCTGTGGCTAGGCGCGGCCGTTGGGCTGTGGACGGTGGGCAGCTTCATCGAGACCATCCGCGATATCCTGCGTCGTGCCTACGCCACCGGCTACACCGCCGCCTTCTGGAAGTACCGGCTGTGGTCGGGGCTGACCATCCTCGCCGCCGTGCTGGCCATGTTCATCGCGTTCGCGGTGCAGGCGGCGCTGACGGCGGCGGAGAACGTGATCGACCGCTTCATCCCCGTCGCGCAGGAGCTGGTCGGCTGGATAGGCATCTCGCGCGTGCTGCCAGGCTTCGTGCTGTTCGGCGCTCTCTACATCCTGTTCCTGACACTGACGCCCAGCCGCTACCGG
This sequence comes from Sphingomonas sp., assembly GCF_965200105.1. GTDB lineage: Bacteria > Pseudomonadota > Alphaproteobacteria > Sphingomonadales > Sphingomonadaceae > Solisphingomonas. The sequence goes on along the minus strand of NZ_CBDATN010000001.1, from coordinate 181,593 downwards.
CTGAACGGGTCCCCGCGCTGGCCGGGCGCGCTGCTCACCGCGTGCTGGTGGCTGGCGACCACCGCCGTGCTGCCGCTGGTGCTCGGACGGCTGAACTACGGGCTCACCTACGGTAGTCTCGCGAGCGTGATCGTAACGCTGTTCTTCTTCTGGCTGGTCGGGCTGGGGCTGGTGACGGGCGCGCATCTCAACGCCGCGCTGGCCAGACCGATCGAAACGGGCGTAAGGGACAGCGCCGGTTGAGGTGCGAGGAGGCGGCATGGCGGGTTTGATGGAGGGCAAGCGCGGGCTCGTCATGGGTCTCGCGAACGATCGCTCGCTCGCGTGGGGGATCGCCAAGGCATTGCGCGCGCAAGGCGCCGACCTTGCCTTCAGCTACCAGGGCGAGGCGCTGGCCAAGCGCGTGCGCCCGCTCGCCGCCGAACTGGGATCGGACTTCCTCATCGATTGCGACGTGTCGGACATGGTGGGCCTCGACGGGGCGTTCGGGACACTTGCGGCGCGCTGGCCGACGATCGACTTCGTCGTCCACGCGATCGGCTTCTCCGACAAGAATGAGCTTCGCGGCAAGTTCGTCGACACTAGCCTCGACAATTTCCTGCTGACCATGAACGTCTCGGCCTACAGCTTCGTCGCGGTCGCCAAGCGCGCGCGCGCGATGATGCCCGGGGGCGGATCGTTGCTGACCTTGAGCTATTACGGCGCCGAGAAGGTGGTGCCGCACTATAACGTCATGGGTGTCGCCAAGGCCGCGCTGGAAACGAGCGTCAAGTATCTGGCGATGGATCTCGGCCCCGAGCGCATCCGCGTCAACGCCGTGTCCGCCGGCCCGATCAAGACGCTTGCGGCGTCCGGGATCGGCGACTTCCGCTACATCATGAAGTGGAACGAGTTGAACTCGCCGTTGCGCCGCAACGTGACGATCGAGGATGTCGGTGGAGCGGGGCTCTACCTCCTCTCGGATCTCGCCAGCGGGGTGACGGGCGAGGTCCACCATGTCGACGCCGGTTACAACGTGATCGGCATGAAGGCCGAGGACGCGCCCGACATCGCGCTGACGTGAGCGCACCTGCGTGAGCCTCAACAGCTTCGGCCACGTTTTTCGCTTCACCACCTGGGGAGAGAGCCACGGGCCTGCGCTCGGCGCGGTCGTAGATGGCTGTCCACCGGGGCTGGCGCTGACCGAGGAGGATATCCAGCCTTGGCTTGACCGGCGTCGGCCCGGCACCTCGCGCTTCACCACGCAGCGCCGCGAGCCTGATCGTGTCCGTATACTGTCCGGCACGTTCGAGGGCCGGACGACGGGCACGCCGATCAGCCTGATGATCGAGAATGTCGACGCTCGATCGAAGGATTATGCGGACGTCGCGCAGGCTTACCGCCCCGGCCACGCCGACTATGCCTATGACGCCAAGTACGGCTTGCGCGATCCTCGCGGCGGCGGACGCTCCTCGGCGCGCGAGACGGCCGCGCGGGTGGCGGCGGGCGCGGTCGCGCGGGCGGTGATCCCCGAAGTTCGCGTCCGGGGCTATTTGGTCGAGCTCGGCGGGGATCCGATCGACCGGGTCGCCTTCGAGGACGCCGAGGTAGACCGGAACCCCTTCTTCTGCCCCGACGCCGCCGCAGCGACGCGCTGGGCGGCGATCGTCGACAGCGCGCGCAAGGCGGGCTCCTCTGTAGGTGCGGTCGTCGAGTGCGTGGCGGAGGACGTACCGGCGGGCTGGGGCGCGCCGATCTACGCTAAGCTCGATGCCGAGCTTGCGGCCGCGCTGATGTCGATCAACGCGGTCAAGGGCGTCGAGATCGGCGACGGCTTTGCGGCCGCGCGCCTGTCGGGCGAGGAGAATGGCGATCCGATGCGGCCGGGAGCGAATGGGCGGCCGGACTTCGCGAGCAATCATGCCGGCGGCATCGCCGGTGGCATCGCGACCGGGCAGCCGGTCGTGGTGCGCTGCGCGCTGAAGCCGACCTCCTCGATCCTCACTCCGATGGACACGGTCGACCGCCAGGGCGCCGCGACGACGATCGCCACGCGAGGCCGCCACGATCCCTGCGTTGCCATCCGTGCGGCGCCCGTCGTCGAGGCCATGGTGGCGTTGGTGCTGGCCGATCAGAAGATGCTCCACCGCGCCCAGTGCGTGTAAGCAGGCTGGTCGAACGTAGCTGGGCGACGGATAGAAGCGCTGTGTCGTGCGTTGAGTGAGGCGAGAGGGTGAAGAAGACCGGCTGGTCGCCCTCTGCGCATCGGTTACGGCCGCCGCGCGGTCTTGGTTCGCCGGTGTCGACTGACCGTGGGTTACCGGTTTGAGATCGAGAACGACAGGAGATAGATATGCGTAAAGTAATGATCGCCGCCATTTCGGGTGCGGCGCTGATGGGTTCCGCCGCGCTCGCGCAGATGTCGGGTGGAACGAGCGGAAGCGCGACCTCGTCGGGCGCCTCCTCGCCTTCATCGGCGTCCGGTAGCGCGTCGGGGCAGTCGGGAATGTCTTCGGGCGGGATGTCGAGCCAGTCCGGCATGTCGTCGGGCGGAATGAGCAGCGGTACCGACTCGTCGATGTCCTCTACGAGATCAGGCACGCGGGGCAAGTCCTCACGCCGCTCGCGGAGCGGATCGACCGGCAGCTCGGGCAGCATGTCCAGCAGCGGCGGCAGCGGTGCGTCGGACATGTCTTCGGGATCGATGTCCTCAGGTGGAACGTCGTCGGGCGGTAGCATGAGTTCCGGCGGCACGTCGTCGGGCAGCATGAGTTCCGGCGGGATGAGTTCCGGCGGGATGAGTTCCGGCGGGATGAGCTCCGGCGGAATGAGCTCCGGCGGAACGTCTTCGGGCGGGACCTCCTCGGGTGGCGGGACCAGCTCCGGCGGCTGACACTCCGCGGCTGACACTCCGCGAGGGAATGAGGTTAGGGGCCGGCGGGAAACCGCCGGCCGTTTTCTTAATCCGCGAAGGGATCGCGCACGAGAATGGTGTCGTCCCGCTCGGGGCTGGTCGAAACGAGCGCAACCGGGCAGCGGATCAACTCCTCGATACGCCGAATATACTTGATGGCGGCAGCGGGAAGGTCCGCCCAACTGCGGGCGCCCTGGGTCGAGGCGCCCCAACCCTCGATCTCCTCGTAGACGGGCTCGGCCTCGGCTTGGTCGCGGGCGTGCGGCGGCAGATATCCAACCACGCGTCCTCCAATCCGATAGCCGGTGCAAATCATCAGCCGGTCGAAGCCGTCGAGCACGTCGAGCTTGGTGAGCGCGATGCCGGTTATGCCGGACACCGCCGCCGCCTGCCGCACCAGCACGGCGTCGAACCAGCCGCAGCGGCGCTTGCGCCCCGTCACCGTGCCGAACTCGTGGCCGCGCGTGCCCAGCCGCTCCCCGATCTCGTCGTCGAGCTCGGTGGGAAACGGGCCGGAGCCGACCCGCGTGGTGTAGGCCTTGACGATGCCGAGCACGTACCCCGCCGCCGATGGGCCGAGCCCCGAACCACCCGCCGCCGTGCCCGCGATCGTGTTGGACGAGGTGACGAAGGGATAGGTGCCGTGATCGACATCGAGCAGCACGCCCTGCGCGCCCTCGAACAGGATGCGCCGGCCCTGCTGCTTGGCCTCGTCGAGATCGCGCCAGACAGGCGCGGCGTAGGGCAGCACGATCGGCGCGATCCCGGCCAGGTCGCGCATCAGCCTCTCGCGATCGATCGGCGGCTCGCCGAAGCCCGCGCGCAGCGCGTCGTGATGGGCGGTCAGGCGATCGATCTGCGGCCCTAGGCTGTCGAGGTGGGCGAGATCGCACACGCGGATCGCGCGCCTGCCCACCTTATCCTCATAGGCCGGCCCGATGCCGCGTCGCGTCGTACCGATCTTGCCCGCGCCGGAAGCGTCCTCGCGCAGCCCATCGAGGTCGCGATGGAAGGGCAGGATCAGCGGGCAGGTCTCGGCGATGCGCAGCGTGCTCGGCGTGATTGCGACGCCCTGCGCGGTCAGCTTGGCGATCTCGTCGCGCAGGTGCCACGGGTCGAGCACGACGCCGTTGCCGATGACGGACAGCGTGCCGCGCACGATGCCGGAGGGCAGCAGCGACAGCTTGTAGGTGGTGCCGCCGACGACGAGCGTGTGGCCGGCATTGTGACCGCCCTGGAAGCGCACCACGACTTCCGCCTTGCTCGCCAGCCAGTCGACGATCTTGCCCTTTCCCTCGTCGCCCCACTGGGCGCCGACGACGGTGACGTTGGCCATGGCGGCTCCCTGTTCCTAAGCGATCGGGCGGAGGCTGCCGTCCGCCCAGACGTGTGCGCAGCCGAGCGCCGTCGCTTCGTCGCCGTCGCCGAGCGCGGCGACGGTGGCATAGCCCTGCGCGCGGAGCTCCGCGCCGTCGGCCGGATCGTGGCCGAGCGGCATGAACACGCGCGCGCGTGATGGCGGCGCCAGCCCAGCGTCGACCAGCGGATCGAGGTAGAGCGAGAAACCGACTGCCGGCTCCTCGCGTCCGTCGGGATGGCAGATGGTGTAGCTGCCGCCGCGCCCGATCTCGCCCGAGACGCCGCTCGTGAAGATGGAGAAGCCGATCCAGCTCTGATACTCGAAGCCGTGCCGTTCGGTGGGATCGAGCGTGACGGCGGCGCGGTCGCCCACCGCCGCGACGATCGCGCGCACGCCCCTCAGACGCGAGGCGAGCTCGCCGCCGCTGTCGAGCGCGGCGAGCCGCGTGAGCGCCGGGCCGACGGGGCCCGCCGCCTCGATGAGCGGCAGGTAGGCGTCGGCGCCGAGCGCGGCGAGCGCGCCGGCATCCTTGCGATCGAGCTCCTCGATCACCTGGTCGACGATCTCTCCGGGGAGCGGCAGAGGCCCGGCGGCGAGCAGCGGCACAAGGTCGGGCAGCGTGAGATCGACCGTGAAGTCGCGCGCTCCGGCGTTGCCGAGCGCGTCGATCGCGACGCGGATCGTCTCGATCACGGCAGGCACCGCGTCGGTGCCGACGATCTCGCAGCCGGCCTGGCACATCTCGCGCTCGGGGCGAAGCTGCGTGCCGCGGACCTTGAGCACCTGTCCGGCGTAGCAGAGGCGCAGCGGGCGCGGACGGTGCGCGAGGCGCGTAGCGGCAATGCGTCCCACCTGGGCGGTGATGTCGGGGCGGAGCGCGAGCGTGCGCTGCGAGATCGGATCGACGAAGCGCAGCAGGTCGGTGGCGCGCGCCGCCTTCAAGCCCTTGGCGAGCGTCGCCTCGAACTCGGCGAGCGGCGGCTCGACGCGGGCATAGCCATTGCCCTCCGCCACCCAGAGCACCGCGCCGCGCACGCGGCCGAGCGCCTCGGCCTCGGGCGGCAGGCGGTCGCGCAGGCCTTCGGGGAGGAGGGCAGGGGACGTCACGCCTCGCCCTTTAACGAGCCCCACGCGAACCGCCAGCCGCTCAGAAGGTCAGCGCCTTCGCGGTACGGACCCCCGGCAGCGCGCGGACCCGGGTGAGCAGCGCCTCGTCGACGGGCGTGTCGACCGACAGCAGCACCACCGCCTCGCCGCCGGCCGCGCGACGGCCGAGATGGAAGGTGCCGATATTGACGCCCGCCTCGCCGAGCGCCGTGCCGAGCCGACCGATAAAGCCCGGCGCGTCCTCGTTGACGATGTAGAGCATCGGGCCGGCGAGATCGGCCTCCACCTTCACGTCGAAGATCTCGACGAGGCGTGCCGCCTCGCCGAACAGCGTGCCGGCCACCGATCGCTCGCCGTCCGTTGTCCGCACCGAGACGCGCAGCAGCGTATGGTACTCGCCCTCGCGTGCGGTGCGGACCTCGCGCACTTCCAGTCCGCGATCCTTCGCGATCAGGGGCGCGTTGACCATGTTCACCGTCGCCACCTGCGAGCGCAGGAAGCCGGCGAGCACCGCCGCTGTGATCGGCTTGGCGTTGAGCTCGGCGGCGGTGCCTTCGGTGTGGACGGAGACGCGCGTGATCGCGCCCGTGGTAAGCTGACCGACGAGCCCGCCCAGTCGATCCGCGAGTGTCATGTAGGGCTTCAGCCGTGGCGCTTCCTCGGCGGACAGCGACGGCATGTTGAGCGCGTTGGTGACGCCGCCCGAGACGAGGAAGTCGGCCATCTGCTCGGCGACTTGGATCGCGACGTTGACCTGCGCCTCGGTGGTCGACGCACCGAGGTGCGGCGTCGAGACAAAGCCGGGCGTGCCGAACAGCGGCGACGCCTTGGCCGGTTCCTCGACGAACACGTCGAGCGCAGCGCCGGCAATGTGCCCTGAGTCCAGCCCAATCTTCACCGCCGCCTCGTCGACGAGGCCGCCGCGCGCGCAATTGACGATGCGCACGCCCTTCCTGGTCTTGGCCAGGTTCTCGGCAGACAGGATGTTGCGCGTCTGCTCGGTGAGCGGGGTGTGGAGCGTGATGAAATCCGCGCGGCGCAGAAGTTCGTCCAGTTCCACCTTTTCCACCCCGATTTCCATAGCTCGCTCCGGGGTGAGGAAGGGATCGTAGGCGATCACCTTCATGCGCAGGCCGAGCGCGCGATCCGCGACGATTGAGCCGATATTGCCCGCGCCGATCAGCCCCAGCGTCTTGGAGGTGAGCTCCACCCCCATGAAGCGGTTCTTCTCCCACTTGCCCGCCTGGGTGGAGGCGTCGGCCTCGGGAAGCTGGCGGGCGAGCGCGAACATCAGCGCGACGGCATGTTCGGCGGTGGTGATCGAGTTGCCGAACGGCGTGTTCATCACCACCACGCCCTTGGCGCTCGCTGCGGGGATATCGACATTGTCGACGCCGATGCCGGCGCGGCCGACCACCTTGAGGTTCGTCGCCGCCTCCAGCACCTCCTTCGTCACCTTGGTGGAGGAGCGGATGGCGAGGCCGTCATACGTGCCGATCATCGCGATCAGCTCGTCCTTGGTCTTGCCGGTGATCTCGTCCACCTCGACGCCACGCTCGCGGAAGATCTCCGCCGCGCGCGGGTCCATCTTGTCGGAAATCAGTACCTTGGGCATGGAAGTCTCCATGAGAAACCATTCGGGCCGGGCTTGTCGAAGCCCTGCCCTCGCTGAACGGGTGGAGAGAAGAACGGCCCTTCGACAAGCTCAGGGCGAACGGAGAAGGAGCGTTCAGGCGCGCGCCTGCGCGAAGGCCCAGTCGAGCCACGGCCCGAGCGCCTCGATATCGGCGGTCTCCACGGTCGGCCCGCACCAGATGCGCAGGCCCGGCGGCGCATCGCGATAGGAGCCGAGATCGTAGCCCGCCTGCTCGAACTCGAGCAGCGAGACGATCTTCTTCTCGATCGCAGTCAGCGCCTCGTCGTCGAGGCCCTGCGCCGCCTCGCCCGCGAACTTGAGGCAGACCGAGGTGTTGGAGCGGATCGCCGGATCGGCGACGAGATGGTCGAGCCAGTCCCGCCCCGCCACCAGCGCGTCGAGCGCCGCGGCATTCTCATCGGCGCGCTTGACGAGCGCGGTGAGCCCGCCCGCCGTCAGCGCCCACTCCAGCGCGTAGATATAATCCTCCACCGCCAGCATCGACGGCGTGTTGATCGTCTCGCCCTTGAAGATGCCCTCGATCAGCTTGCCCTTGGCGGTGAGCCGGAAGATCTTGGGCAGCGGCCAGGCCGGCACATAGCTTTCCAGCCGCTCGACGGCGCGGGGGCTGAGGATAATGACGCCGTGCGCCGCCTCGCCGCCCAGCGCCTTCTGCCAGGAGAAGGTGACGACATCGAGCTTGGCGATCGGCACGTCCTGCGCGAAGCAGGCCGACGTCGCGTCGCAGATCATCAGCCCGGCGCGATCGTCCCTGATCCAATCGCCGTCCGGGACCTTCACGCCCGACGTGGTGCCGTTCCAGGTGAACACCACGTCGCCGTCCTGATCGACGCCTGCGAGGTCCGGCAGCTCGCCATAGGGCGCCTTGACTACCGTGGGATCGATCTTGAGCTGCTTGACGGCGTCCGTCACCCAGCCCTCGCCGAAGCTTTCCCACGCCAGCACGGAGACGGGGCGCTGCCCGAGCAGCGACCACATTGCCATCTCCACCCCGCCGGTGTCCGAGCCCGGCACGATGCCGATGCGGTAATCGTCGGGCACGTGGAGGATGTGGCGCGTGAGATCGATCGCGTGCTGCAGCCGCGACTTGCCGAGCTTCGATCGGTGCGATCGGCCGAGCACGGCGGTGGCGAGCTTGGAGGCTTCCCAGCCCGGCGGCTTCGCGCAGGGGCCGGAGGAGAATTGCGGCCGCTCCGGCTTGGCGGAGGGCTTGGTCTCGGACGCAGGGGTGGCGTCGGCACGCCCGGTATCGGTCATGTCTGACTCTCCTCACAGAGAGCACGCGCCGCGTTGGGACGGCGTGGCCCGCCGCGGGCTCTAGGGGGAGCGGGCGGGCGGGTCAACGGCGGGTGACGTGATGGCGAAAGTTGGTGGAGGCTGTGTGAGAACGGCCTGCGAGCAGTGGTTAGCGGGGGCGGGCGAGCGCGAGGGTTTAGGCCTGCATCGCTGCCGGTCGACCCGATCGGACAGCTCGGCGTAGGTGCAGGTACCGCGGTCGTCGATCAACGCCACCTTCGCCGCCCGGTGCGGCAGGTTGCGGCCGATCAGGTCCCCGGCGACGTTATAGAACGCCACTTCTGGCTCCCCGCTCTTTCCCGGCGACCGGACGGTCAAGTAACGGCCGCGCGGACGTGGTGTTCGGGCCGGTCCCACTCGCCCTGCGCCATGATCCGCTCGATCGTCTCCACCGCCGCCCACACATCGGCAAAGCGGGTGTAGAGCGGCGTGAAGCCGAGCCGCAGGACGTCGGGAGCGCGGAAGTCGCCGACCACGCCGTTCGCGATCAGCGCCTGGCAGATCGGATGGGCGTTGCGGTGGGCGTAGGATACATGACTTCCGCGTGCGGTCGGATCCCGCGCGGTCACAAGCTCGAACCCGAAAACCGCGCAGCGCTCGTCCATCAGCTTGATGAAAAGAGAGCAGAGCGCCTGCGACTTGTCCCAGAGCCGATCCCGGTCCACGTCCGCGAATACCGACACGCCTTCGTCGAGCGCCGCTATGCCGAGGATCGGCGGCGTTCCGCAGAGGAAGCGGCTAATGTCGGGCGACGGCGCGTAATCGTCGCGGAAGGCGAACGGCGCGGCGTGGCCGAACCAGCCCGACAGCGGCGAGCGCAGCGACGCGTGGTGCCGCTGTGCGACATAGAGAAAGGCCGGAGCGCCGGGGCCGCCGTTCAGGTATTTGTAGCCACAGCCGACCGCCAGGTCGGCGTCGCAGCCCTCAAGGTCGACGGCCACGGCACCGGCGCTGTGGCTGAGGTCCCACAGCACCAGCGCGCCCCTGTCGTGCGCGGCGCGCGTGATCCCGGCCATGTCGTGTTTGCGGCCGGTCTTATAGTGGACGTGGGTGAGCAGCACGAGCGCGACGTCGTCTTCGATAGCCTCGACGATCCGGTCCGCCGGCGCGGTCCTCACCTCGATGCCGGACATTGTCCAGGCGGCGCCCGCGGCCATATAGAGGTCGGTCGGGAAGTTGCCGGGCTCGGACACGACGACGCGGCGCTCAGGCTTCGCTTTCAGCGCCGCCACGATCAGCTTGTAGAGGTTGACCGAGGTCGAATCCGCGACGACGACGCAATCGTCCGGAGCGCCGATCAGTGGCGCGATGCGCGCGCCGACACGCCGCGATGCGGCCACCCAGCCGTGCATGTTCCAGCCGCCGATCAGGCTCTTGCCCCACTGGTCCTCGACGACCTCGCGCAGGCGGGCGGCGGTTCCCACCGGCAGCGCGCCGAGCGAGTTGCCGTCGAGGTAGACCAGCCCTTCAGGCAGGACGAAGCGCTGTCGCATCGGGGCGAGCGAGTCTGCCGCGTCGAGCGCCGCCACAGCAGCGATGTCGGTCCCGCTCATCTCGCCAGATCCCGCAGGACGGCGCGCACCGGCGAGGCGTCGAGCCCGGCGAGCTTGAGCGGCAACGCGATGAGTTCGTAGTCGCCCGCCGCGACATCGTCGAGCACCAGCCCTTCGAGGATGCGCATGTCCGCCTCGCATACCGCGCGGTGGGCATCTAGCGTTCTCGAATCCTGCGGATCGACTGAGGGCGTGTCGATACCGACCAGCATCACCCCGCGCGCCCCCATCAGGCGGACCGCGTCGGGCGCGAGCACCGTGAACGATGAGCTCCAGCAATCGTGCGGAAAGCGACTCACGGTGCGAAACAACAGCCGTGCAACTGGCTCCGCCAGCGCCGCCTCGACGACCGCGGTCGTGACCACGCCGCCGCACCAGCGCGCGTCGACCACGCGCGCCCGCCCGACATAGGCCGAGAGATCAACCTCGGCGATCGCGGCGCCGTCCGGGTCGTAATGCAAGGGCGCGTCTGCGTGCGTGCCGCTATGGGTGGACAGGCGAAAGGCGGCGACGTTGACCGGGCAATCCGGTCCATAGGTCCAGGTACGCTCTGCTTGAAAGCGCGTGTCGCCCGGCCAGACGGGCAGGGCGGCGGACAGCGTCTGCGAAATGTCTCTCACGGTGGTCATTGGCAGGCTCACAGCGTTGTGCGGACGGTCAGCAGCTCGGGGAAGAACACCTGGTCGATGACCTTGGCGAGATAGGGGACGCCGGCCGTGCCGCCGGTGCCGCGCTTGAAACCGATGATTCGCTCGATCGTCTTCAGGTGCCCGAATCGCCAAATCTGGACGCGGTATTCAAGGTCAACCAGCTTTTCCGCCAGCTCATACAAATCCCAATGCGTATTCGCATCGGCATAGACCTGTCGCCAAGCGGTCTCGACCTCGGTCGAAGCGACATAAGGATGCCGCCAGTCGCGCTCCAGCTGGTCGGCGGGGATCGCGAAGCCGCGGCGGGCGAGTAAGCGCAAAGCCTCATCATAGAGGCTGGTCCGCCAGAGCGCTTCGGTCAATGCCCCCTGGGCATCGGGTGAGCCCTGGTGCGCGGCGAGCATGCCGGTATTCTTGTTGCCCATTATGTACTCGAGCAGTCGGTACTGGACTGACTGGAAACCCGAGCTCCCGCCCAGCTGGTCGCGCATCGCGGTGTAGTCGGCGGGCGTGATGGTGGCGAGCGTCTCCCAGCTCTGGATCAGCTGCTGCTGCACGCGGGCGACGCGAGACATCATCTTGAACGCCACTGGTAAACGGTCATCGATGATTGCAGTCCGCGCCGCCTCAAGTTCATGCAGGCAGAGCTTGATCCACAACTCGGAGGCTTGATGGATGATGATGGCCGCGAGATCGAGCCCATCAATAAGCAGGCGATCCGCGTGTCGACCGGCCGCAACGGCGTGCTCGGCCGACCTTCTGCCGCGCCTCCGCCGAGGCCCCGCTTCAAGAGCTGACGCGCCGCCATCAGAAAAACAATGTACCACGATCGCAGAGTGCTGCCGCTTGCGGCGCTGTTCGCCCTCGCCGGCTGCGGCGGGGGGGGGGGGGGCCGTGAGCCCCGAGCGGACCAGCAACGCGGCCGAGGCCGCGGCGGACCCCGCTCCGGTGCCGCTAGGCACAAGCCGGGAGGGCCGGCCGGGGTCGCCGTCACGACCTCGTCGGTCGCGCAGAAGTGGCGTATCGGTGCCCCGGGCAACGTCCAGCCGCTTCGGACGGGCAGGACGAGGCGGCGCGTTCACCGTTCGTACGTCAGATCGGCATCTACGCGCCGACGGTCGTCGTTCGGCTGGTCATCGACAAACCTATCCCTAGGCCGCCGCCCCGAACAGCCAGGCGGGGGGAACACTCGCCCGCCTACCAAGCGTTTTCGACTTTTCGGTTTAGCGCCGCCTGGATAAAGTGCGGCGCTTTTCGGCAAGCCAGATATGATGTCGCTCGCTCACACTGCCCTCGAACGCAGAGATGTCGACTTCTTCCACCCTGAAGCCGACATCTTCCAGTCTGGATTGGAAGTCGGCGTCTGGATAGGCCGACCACACGGCGAGCACACCGTTCGGCCTAAGTGCGGCGTAGGCGGACGCCAGCCCCCAAGCACAATAGATACGGTCGTTCTCGGCACGCATGAAGCCGTCGGGACCGTTGTCGACGTCGAGCAGGATGGCATCAAAGGCGGCATCCGTGGCAGCGATCACGTCATGAACGTCCGCGAGTTCGATTGCCACCCGCGGATCGGAAAGGCTGTCTCCGTGTAGGTGCGCCAGCGGGCCGTTCGCCCAGGCGACGATCTCGGGCACGAGTTCGGCGACGACGATCCTGGTCGATGCCGGCCAGGCGGACAGCGCGGCGCGAAGGGTGAAGCCCATCCCGAGTCCGCCAATGAGAATGCGGTCACCGCTGCCGCCCAGCCGCTCGCACGCCATCGTGGCGAGCGCTTCCTCAGAGATGTGGTCGTGGCTGCCCATGAGCTCGTCCGTGCAGAACTGGATCGAGAACTCGCCGCCGCAGCGGGCGAGTTGCAGCGTGCCTCCGCCGGGTATCGGCGCGCTTTCGATGATCTTGACGGGCGCGGTAGCGCTGGTCCCGTTAATACGGGCGTTCCTCGCCGGCGCGCGAACGACATTGGCCGACATCGTCAGGAAGCCCGGTGGCGACGCATCGGCCACGCTTCGCGTGCCTGACACTTGGTGACGCGGCGGTGCCGCCTGTCGACGGTGCGCAGCTGGCCCATTTCTGTTCCTGATCAAGCGAGCGCACGATGGCAGCCAGGATGGCGTTCGCGGCGCGATCATGTGTACCTGCTCACAACCGGCCGCCGCTGGCAAGTGGAAGCTAGAAAAATCAATGATCTTCCCGCGGATCGACGGACACCGATGATAGGCTCTGTGGAGCCAGGAGGTGTATGATGGCGAGTACGACGGAGCGTCGGTTTATGGATGAGTTTATCCGCGCATCTGACCGGGCTTGAGCTCACCAAGACAGTCGCCGTGAAACACATCCACGGGGTGACGCAGACCCTTGAGTCATTGCGTAAGCGCGGCGGCGGTATCGCGCTGGACGACTTCGGCACCGGGTACGCCACACTCAGCCTGATCAGGAATTTGTCCCAGATTAAGGCTACCATCGATTGATCTCTACTCATCGCGACCGTTCTCACGTCGGGCGCGCCGTCGATCTATCGGTGGTAGCCGAACGAGTTGAACGGAGACGCAGGCGGACTGACTTCGTGCGAGGGGCTACGCCGAGGCGCAGGGCTGGTATTACGGGAAGCCGATGCCGGTGGGGACTTCGGACGCCAGGCCTGCAAGAGAGTGCAAGCGGCTTGAGTAGGTTAGTAGCGGCAGGGCGCTCTTCCGGAGCGTCGTCGAAGGGCTCGGCCGAGAAGCGTCATGGCGCTTGAAGTCAATGGTAACCTGGGAGGCGTCAGACGGGCCCGGTAGCTCATGAGCCCAACCTCGCCGGCGCCGGTCCGATGGGGTGGCGTCCGTTCGTGGTCTGCAGTTTCACGCAGCCATTGTATCGCAGAGGAGCGGTCCCGCGGCTTCGAGGAACTCGGCCGCCGGCATCGGCCGACCAATGTGCCAACCTTGCGCGGTGTCGCACGCGTAGCTCCTGAGCAGACCGAGCACGTCTGCGTTCTCCACGCCCTCTGCGACCACCTTGAAGCCAAGCTCGTGGGCGAGGTCGATCGTGGAACGTACCATCGCCTGATCGCTGCGGCTGCTTTCCAGTCCTTGCACGAACGACTTGTCGATCTTGATCTCGCGTGCGGGCAGGCGCTTGAGGTAGCTCAACGTTGAAAGGCCGCTTCCGTAATCGTCGATCGAGAGCGCTACACCAAGTACCGCAAGCCGCTCGAGCGCCGCCTCCGCCGCTGCCGGATCGGTCATGGTAGCGGATTCGGTCACCTCCAGCGTCAGGTATGGAAGGGCTTCCGCATGGCCGGCAAGGATCTCCTCCAGCCGCCGCAAGAACTCGGCATCGGCGGGTAGGCGGGCGGAGAGGTTGACGGCGACGCCGAACCGGTATCCCGCAGCCGCCCAGGCGCGGTGATCGGATAGCACGCGACGAACGACGTGGAGCGTCAGGTCGGCGATGCGCCCACTTTCCTCCAGCACGGGGATGAAGTCGTCGGGCGCGATCGCGCCGCGTTCGGGGTGACGCCATCGTACCAGAGCCTCGGCGGCCCGGATCTCGTATGTCGCGAGATCCAGCTTGGGCTGGTAGGCGACCCAGATGTCGCCGGCGGCCATGGCGGCGTCAATCTCACCGGCTATCCGTAGACGCCAATCCTGCTCGCGCCGGGCATCCTCGCTGTGCCGACACCAGCATCGGCCGGTGGCGATGGCCGCGTCCGCGGCTGCGGCGGCCTGCCCGACCGCATCCTGGCCTGTCGCCGCATACGCGATGCCGAAACCACCCTCGAGGTCGATCGCTCGATCGCCGGCCGGGAAGGGGTGGCGCAGGAGGGCGGCCGCGCCCTCGATCGCGGCATCGGCATCATCGCCAGCAAGCAGCCACGCGATCGCGCTCTCTTCGACGCGGAAGACCTCCTTGCTCGTGGGCGTCAGCCGCGCGGCGACCCGCCCGATAAGCTCGCCAAAGCCGTCATGCCCGAGCACCGCGACGAGATCGCTCGCCTGTGCGAGCCGGTACACGACGATCTCGCCGGCTCCGCCTGCCGCCAGGCGCGCGGTGAACGCGTGGAGATTGGGCAAACCGCTTTCCAGATCAACGTAGCGGGCTCTGCGCACCGCTGAAACGGCGCGAAGCAGCGTGGAGAAGACCCACCCGGCGGCAAGCGCGGCGAGCGCGGGCACGACATCAAGGGTGCCGAGCCTCAGCATCTCGCTCGCGAGTGGAAGCAGGAAGATCACGGCAAGCCCGGCGGCGAAGCAGGCGCCGCGAGAGCGAGCACTGCGACGAAGTGCGAACCCCAAGATCACGAGCATGAGCACCAACGCCGGAACCGGCCCATGATTGGCGGGTATGGAGTGCTGGATCAGCGTCTCGGCCGCCATGAGATGGATCAACGGTCCGGGCATCACGCCGTGCCCGGGCATGGGGTAGCGATCCCCTAGTTCGATCGCGGTGGCGCCGATCAGCACGTTGCGTCCGCGAAGCACCCGCGCGCGCGGCGTCTCACGCAGCAGGTCGACGAAACTCACGCGAGTGATGGTGTCGGGGTCGATCGCGCCATCGATGGCGTAGCTGTCGCCGCTTCGGCCCGGTGCGTCGGCGAGCAGCGCGCCTACCGACGGCCGCGGAGAGCCTGACGTGGTGACCGCGTAGGGGTAGCTGCGCACCAGGCTGTCAGGGTCGGCCTGGATGTTCACCGCCGCGAGCATCGCGTCGTGCCGCAGCGGAGCTATCGGCAGATTCTCGACAGCGGTGCTGCTCGTCTGCGAGGCCGCCTGCCGAAAGGTAGGCAGAACCACCGTCGCCGAGGATGCCGCAATCGCGTGCGCCAGCGCCTCGTCCGACGCGCGATCGGACCAGGAGGAGAGATCGACGTCGAAGGCGATGGTACGCGCGCCGACGCGGTTGAGCGCGGCGATCGCCTGGCCATAGAGGCCACGCGGCCATGGCCAACGGTTGAGTGCGGCGAGCGAGCGCGCATCGATCTCGACAAGCGCGACGCGGCCGCTCGCGGCGCGGGGGTGGAGCCCGTCGCGCCAAGTGACGAGGCCACGCTCGATCCCGATCCCGATGCTGGTAACGGCGAACAGGATGCCGACCGCCGCCGCGAGCGCGACGATCGGCCAGTTTCGTGATCGGCCGGTCAAGACGTGGTCAGCCGGCACGGGCTTGGTCGACGATGGTCACGAACCCTTCCCGCCCGTGATCGCTCCGCTCGCCACCCCCAGCACCGACTTTACGACGTTCGACGCCTGATCAGGCAGCGCCTTGCCGGAATTGAACTGGGCCTGCTTCTGTGCATCCGCCGCAGCCTTGGCAGCTTGATCGGCGGCCTTCTGGGCGTCCTTCGCCGCTTTGTCGGCGTCGTTGGACGCCTTCTTCTGATCGTCCGCTGCTTTCGCGGCCTGCTGCGCGGCGGCCTGCGCCGCCTGCTGCGTCGCTGCCTGCTGTGCCGCCGCCTGTTGCGCGGCTTGCGCCTGCTGGGCTCGAGCGGCAGCATCGGCGAGCGCCTGTTGGGCCGCGTCCGCCGCCACACGCGCCGCGTCCGCGATCTGCTGAAGGCGGGCAGCGGCATCCGCCGCGAGTTGCTGTGTGCCACTTTGCGCCGCGGCGGCATCGGACGCCGCCTTCGCCTGCTGCGCGGCCTGCTGGGCCGCGGTCTGCGCGGCGGCCTGCTGCGTCGCTGCCTCCTGCGCGGCTAGCTGGGCGGCCGCCTGCTGCGCGGCATCGCCGCTCGCCTGGGCTTGAGCCCCGGCCTGTGCCGCCGCCTTTGCCGCCGCGTCGGCCTCGGCCTGCTGCGCCGCCGCCTGCTGTGCTGCCGTGTCGGCTGCCGCCTCCGCCTGGGCTTGCGCCTGCGCTGCCGCCTGCTGCTGCGCCGCCGCCTGCGCGGCCGCGGCTTGGGCTGCCGCCTGATCCGACGCCTGCTTGGCCGCTGCCTGCTGCGCGGCCTGGGCCTGCTGCGCCGCAGCGTCGGCCGCAGCCTTCGCCGCTGTCTGGTCGGCGGCTCGCTGCTGGGCGTCGGCTTCGGCCTGCGCCGCCGCGGCGGCCGCCGTGCTCGCTACCGCCTGCTGGTCCGCCGCAGCCTTCGCCGCCGCCGCTTGTTCCGTCGCCTGCCGTGCCGCTTCCGCCGCCTTCTCCTGCGCGACCTCCGCGGCCTGTTGCTGCGCCATAGCGGCGCGTACCGCCACGACCGCCTCCTGCTGGCTCTCGCGGGCGATCGCGACGGTGCCTTGCGGCGTCTGCGCCGAGGCCGTGCCGATGTTGGAGGCTAGTGCCACGGGCGCAGCGGCGGCCACTTTGGGCGAGGCGGACGTGATCCCAACGGCGTAGTCCGTCACCAGGCCAGCGGTCACGGCTGCCAGCGAGACGGGTGCTTCCACGATCGCCGCCGCCACGCCCGCCTTCGGCGCTGCCCCGGTATGCGCCTTCGTGGCCGGCGCGGGTACCGTTACCGCGCCGTTGTCCCCCGGGGAGCGGATGACATGCTCCACCCCGCTCGTCATCACGCGCATGGCCGTCAGCCGATCCGCGCCAATCGCCGCCGAGCTGCCCGGCCGCACGATCTCGTGCGCGCCGCCATCCACCGTGCCGACGTCGACCGCGCCCTCCAGCACTCTCACCGTCGCGCCCGTGGAGGAGACACCGACGCTGAAGGTCGTGCCCTTCACCACGGCAGCGAGATATGGCGTCTGCACGGCGAAGTGCGGCGTCGCCATCTTGCGTATCATGAAGATGACGTCGCCGGTGTCCTGCACCACCTGGGCGATCATGCCCTTCTGCTCGTTGGCCGGCAGGCGGACCTGCGATCCCGGTGCAACCAGCACATACTCCTGGCCGCGTACCAGCACGGCGCGCGCTTTGGGACCGGTTCGCACGAGGTCCCCCGGCGCCACCACCGCGTCGCGGATCGCGATCTGCGACACGCCCGCCCGCACCACCGTCACCGATCCCACCGCCTCGCTCAGCCGCCAGGCGGGAACGCGGGCGATGCCGGTGGAAGAGCAGAGAAGTGCGGTCAACCCCAACCAGTGCGCGCGCATCGATGGTCCCCAAGAGCGCCCGGACAGGCGGTCGGGTGCATCGGTACGCGGAACGACGTTGCGCAGCGCTTCATCGATATGGTGAACGCTTCACGAACACCCGCAACCTTTCTTCAACCATAGAGTCCGTACTTCCCACCGCATCGGGGCGGAGATCGTGAAGATGCGTGCGTTGGTTCTGGGCGTGGGCACTGGCCTGCTGGTGACGGCGGCAAGCGCGCAGGCCATTCAGGTGCTGCCCGATCGCGCTGATCCGGCGCTCGTCACGCGCAGCCTGCCGGTCCCGCGTTCGGAGCCGGTGACCGCTCCCACGCCTGTGCGAACCGCGACGCCGCCTGCGGCCAGAGTGGCGTTGGTCGGTACCATCCGACCTGCGAGGATCGTCGTCGACGGCGCAGAGCATCTGCCCCCCGGCATGCTTGATCGCGTGACCGCGCCCTACGCTGGCCGCGCGCTCTCCCCTGAGGATCTTCGCGACTTGGCGGGAGCTGTCGCAGCGGTAGCGCGCGCGAGCGGGCTGGTGCTCGCCACTGCGTCAATCCAGCCGCAGCCGCTCGATAGCGGCGCGCTGGTCATTACGTTGGACGAGGGGCGCATTGACGCGGTACGCTCGCTCGGCACGCCTAATCAGCAGGCTGATCGGGTACTCTCCCGCCTCGTCACGCATCGCGGCATGACCAAGCGCGAGCTGGAAACCACACTGATGCTCGTCGGCGATCTTCCCGGCATCACGGTGGTGAACACCCGATACGCGCGCGAGAACGGCTTCGGCATCCTGCTCGTCACGCTCGCCACCGATCGCGTGAGCCTGTTCGCGCAGGGCGATAATCGCGGCACGGACGAGATCGGCCCGTGGCGCACAACAGAACTTGCCAGCCTACGCGGGGTAGCCTCGGCGGGCGACGAGCTGGGCATTCTCGCATCGCAGACACCCCATGATCCGCGCGAGTTCGAGTTCGTGAGCGGGCGCTACGCTTGGCCGATCGGCCGAGCGGGGGCCGTGCTCGACGCATCCGCCTTCTACGGCACCACTCATGCCGGCGGCTACCTTCGCGCGCTGGACCTCACCGGGCGCACCTATGGCGGCGGGATCGGGACGAGCGTCGTGCTCGAACGGTCCCGGCAAGCGAGCCTATGGCTCGATGTCGACTTGAAGGCGCTGGAGAACGTCCAGCGGCTGCGCGGGCGCCGCTTCCGTGACGACACGCTGTCGATACTGTCCGGCACGCTCAGGACGCAGGATCGGATCGCCGGCGGTAGCTTCCGCGGCGGCCTCACTGTCTCCTGGGGGCTGCCGATCGGCGACACGACGCGCGACGGTGATCCGTTCGCCTCACGCGCCGACGGAAGCGCTCGCTTCGTGACTGCGAGCTTCGAGGGCGATTGGAGGCGGCCAATTGCCGGGCCTTTGTCAATCGAACTCGCGGCCGCCGGTCAGGCCGCCTCGCGTCCGTTGCTCGCGACTGCCGAGATCAGCCTTGGCGGACCTTTGTTCGGCCGCGCCTACGATTACAGCGAGCGGACTGGCGATGAGGGCGTGCTCGGTTCGGCGGAATTACAGTTGAACCTTGGCGATCATGCCGGCTCCCCGCTGCCGCGCCTCCAGCTCTATGCGTTTGCGGATGGCGGCACTGTCCACAACCTGCAACGCGGGATCGGCGGCGGCAGCCTGGCCTCGGCCGGCGGTGGGGTACGACTCGGCCGTGGGCAGTTCGACGGGGGCTTGGAGGTGGGTCTGCCGATCAATGCAGATCGTGTCGACACGAGTAACAAATCTCCGCGCGTGTCACTGCGGCTATCGATGTTCCTGTGAAATCCAGTGGTGCCGCTATATACGGCCGTCATTTCGGACGAGAACTGACTGTTCGAGCCACATGGGACTATGATCGTCATCCTGCAATATTGGTAAGCGAGAAGGTGGTGACGTCGACAATCGACGACGCCGGCAGATCGAGGATGTTGTCGACTGCCTGAGCGCCGATCTTGGTGGCAAAATCGTAAGAGGTGGCGTGGCCGACGAGCGCGCTCGTCAGTGCCAAGGCGATCAAGAGCAGGCAGGACAGCGCGGCGCGGAACCGCATCCGGCGCGTGAGCAGCGTAGAGCCATCGGCAGCGCTTCATGTCTCCGCCTCGTCCGCCGTGCGCGCCGGAGCTGCATCGGCATCGTCGCGCCATGCACGAAGATCGAGAATGCCACCGTCGCGAGAGCGACGCTGACCAGCGCGTCGTGCTCGGGCAGGCTGGCCGGCGTGGCCAGTGCGAACGCGCCGCGCAGGCCGCCCTGGAACGGGACAGTGCTCGTAAGCCAATCGATCGCCGCGCGATAACGCGCAATCAGGCGGCCGACCGGAAAGATGGCGACGGCGCGCCCGGCGAGTACCAGCGCGGTCGCCACTGCCGTCGGCCACAGGAAGGCGGCGAGCGACTGCTTGGCATCGCGGCTGCCGGTCAGCAGGAAGACGACCGAGTTGGCGAGGAAGCCGCGAAGTCCCAGAAGCGCACCAGCGTCTCGCCGCCGCGTTCGGTAAGCGAGCGCGCGCGGCCGTAGTTGCCCACCAGCATCCCCGTCGCCAGCATGCCCGAGACGCCGATCTACTCCGCGTTCAGGAACGAGCCGTAGGCGGCGAGCGCCGTCGGCGTGAGCTCGACGAGATGGTCGTCCGATCGCCCGGCGATCGGTAGCAGCGCGCCCGACCGTGATCCCGCACAGGATACCACCGGCGACGGTGGTCACGAAAGCCTGTGCGATCGTCCCGGCATCGGTGCGCGCGCCGGCGATGGCGGGGACGACCAGCGCGAACAGCACGGCGGCGCTGCCGTCGTTGAGCAGGCTCTCCGTTTTTCAATGACGAAGCGTAGCCGGGGTGTTCCGCGTCTTGCTCCTTCATCATGGCGACGACGGACAAGGATCGGTGGCGGCGATCAGAGCGCCGAACAGCCCCGCCGATCGCCCAGTGCATCCCTGCCGCCACCACGCCTGTCGACAGCAGCGTGCCGCCGAACGCCAGGCTCAGCAACAAGGGCGCCTCGTTGCGAAAGCGGTGCCCTTTCAGGTGGTAGCCGCTCCAAACACCAGCGGCGGCGGCAGCACGGTAAAAATCAGCTTGGGCGTCGGCGCAATGCCGCTGCGGTAGCCCGCAAGGCTGAGGTCAATGCCGGCCACCCTTAGCCGGTCGAGTAGGGCAGGCCGATGCGCCGCGTGACGATCGCCAGCGTGCAGGCGACGAACAGCAGAAGGCTGCACGGACATCGCGCAGCAGGTCGTAACGGGCGCAGTCGGCGATCGGTGGATGCGCCAGCATCTGCGCTTCCGACGTGACGATCGTCGGCGGCCGCGGCGGCTCGCCCCGGCGTGCCAGGTTGTTGAGGATCACGTCGTAGCTGGCGGCGCCGTTATCGAGAGCCTCGCGAGTCGTATCCTCGACCACGCCCAGGCTATCGGTGGGCACCGCCGACAGCACGCGCACGAACCGTCGGGCAGCCTCGTCGCCGCTCCCCAGCTTGCGCCGCGGCCGGGCGAGCGCTGGCGGCAGCTCCCAGTCTTGGAGCGGCGCGCCGTCCCTAAGCGCGCCCGGCGTCCTGGCCAGTATCGTCAGGTACCAGGCATCGAGGATCATCCGATCGCGGCCGAAGAAGCGGCGGACAACGATCCGGTCGGCATAGGCGCGCGCCTGCACCGCGCGCCGCGCCCGCTTGGCCATGACCAAGTAGCGGTTGCTGTCGAAGCTGATCAGGCAGGTGCCGGTCACCGCATGCGCGGCGTCTCGTGGAAGCCGTCGAACGGCGCCAGCATTGTCTGCAACGCCAAACGCTCCGCCTCCCCTGCCTGCGGGACGGTCAGCTCCTTGCACTCGGGATGATGGTGCAGCTCCGTCCAGCGCCGGCACTCCGCTCCAGCCATCCGTTCAGCTCGTCCAGGCCGGCGAACCGCAGCCGGGGTTGGAAGAAGCTACGGTTCCGGCAGGTAAGGCGAAGGGCGAGAGCGCGTCGACGCCGCCGGCCGAACATCCGAGCTCCCGGTCCGCCCTGCTGATGTGCAGGACCGACGGCGTTGGTCCCCTGTCCAAGCTGTCGTCCGACCGTCACCCGTTCCAGGAGCTCGCCTATGCCGAGCGTTCATGCCAGCCCCGCGTCGTGATGGCGCCTTCCGTCATCATGGCGGTCGTCCGCGCGTTCGCCGGTCAGCCCGGTCCGTCGTCCACCCGCGGCGCCGGGTCGTCGGGCGCACCTTCGCGGAGCCCGACCGCAATCGATGCTTCGACGAAGCTCGTCGAACCACCCGATCCGCAACAGCCTTTCTCTACGCTGCTTCAGCTAAGCTGCTCGTCCGCCGCATCGCTCGTCGCGCATCAGGTTGGAGACCGGCTCTGAGTAGGGCAAGACGCTCATCGCTGATAGCTATGTCGTCAATCCGGGAACATTTTCTCGTTCATGAAACTCATCAATGAACGCCCACGGCGCCGCCTCGGAGCCGGGATTTGTTGGAGCAGACATGAACTCGCCGGATGGGTGAAGAAGCCGGCAAGGTGACGATCAGGGCGGGTCCGGTCGGTCTCAGCAATGATCTTTTGAGCGCGTCCGCCGGAACCTCGGCCGGGCCGATCTCGCTCAAGGAATTTATCAGGTTGCTCGATCGCGATGCTTCCGATTTCGTTGCCGTCGAACGCGGGACGATCACCAACCCCGATCGGGCCGCCTAAGGTCGGTAGCGAGGCACCGGCGACGATAAGGAGGTTCTCGCCGATCATCCCCGCTGCGCTCGATTGATCGCGCAGACGGGATTGGCGGCACGGGCAACACCCTCCGCCGCCGAACGCCGACCGACCATGTCGTGCCTGCTAGATTATTGCCGTTTACCCACATCGAGCCGCTCGGTTGCGGCGAGGCCCGCCTTGAGCTGTTCCGCGCCCATACGGATGCAATAGGTCGGAGTTTCTGGCTCGAAGCGCCACCCTTCGGAGAGCGGGCCCGCATCGACGACGTCGAAGCCGAAAGCGTCGTGGATCTCCGTCACTACCTTCTTGGCGTCTTCATCATCGCCCGCGATCGGCAAAGCGCGCCGATCCCCGCTGCCTGTCGGAAGCGCGTCAGCCGTCATATCGGCCGCCGTGATCGCGCTGAACGCCTTGACCAATCGCGATTTCGGCAGATGCCGCGCGACCAGTTCACTCGTCGTGGTCTCGTTCCGATCAAAAGTCTCGATGCGGCCGTCGCGCAACGGGTAGTAATTCTGCGCATCCAGGACGATCTTGCCCTCCAGCGGCTCTACGGGGATTTCTCCCGCCGCAGTGATCGGGGTTGCGAGCACGACGATATCGCCGAAACGCGCGGCTTCCTCCGCGGTGCCGCCGGACACACCAAGCGTGTAAATCGTCGCGAACAGCGTCGCCGGTTTGCGACTGTTGGAAATCATGACTTCGTGACCCTGCTCCTTGGCGAGGGTCGCCAATGCCTTCGCGACATATCCGGCGCCGATAAATCCGATCTTCACCTGCGTCTTCCTCATTAAGTTGCCTGGTTTGACACGGCTTGCGCGAGCCGGTCAGCGTATGCCTCTGCTCCACCGACGGACGTTGTCAGATGAGAAATCAACTTCCGGTGCCATCGGAACGGTGCCGATGGTTGACCATCAAGCTCCAATCGTCCTACCGGATACTATACCAGGAGCGTGTAGCGTATCGGGCGCGCGTACGTCAACGACCTGTTCGGCGAGAGGGCAAAGGCCTGAGATAGTCATGGACGACAACCATTGTGCCAGCTTGGCAGATTGGCGCCCGCCGGCATCGCCATGCGCGTTCAGCCGGCTCGATAGCGCTTTGTAGACAGAGTACGGTATGGTTCATCGCGCAATGAAGTAGGAAGCGAGAAGGGCAGCTTACGCGACGCCGCAAGAACGGAGAAGCGATTTCATGGTGCGCGATGAACAGCGGGGGCTCGAAATGGGCGGAACAGGCCCTCGGCGGCCCCATCATTTACAAGAACAAGCACAATAACTGGCGCTCGCAATGGTTTCTCGACACCGAGCTGCCCGACGGATCGGTGAGCAAGGTGATCCTGCGCGGCTACCGTAACCCTGGTTACTTCGCGACCGACACCGCCGGCGTCCGCAAGTTGCTGGCCGAGGAAGCCGCGGTTCATGACCGCCGGGCTGATCAGCGACTACATCGGTGCGGCAGCGCTGCTGGACGACATTCCGAAGGCGCAATGGCTGCTGGGTGACCGCGGCTACGACGTCGACTGGTTCAGATTCCACGTCCGGCGCATTGAGGCGGACGCACCGGTCGTGGTGTCACTGCATCGGACGCCAGCTCGGGCGAAATGTGGCGGGGGCAATGGGTCGGCTCGCCGGCCAATGGAATCTCCTCGCGCTCGACACGCCGGGCTTTGGCGGGTCATAGACTGTGCGCCCGCATCGTTCAGGTCGCACGATAGCGGTCTGCAAGCTGTGGCGACTGGGCGTGGAACGCCGCAAGGTCGGCGTTGAACACCGCGCCGAGCAGGGCAGCCTGCTCACGCCCGGGGCGCAGACGACCTCGCCGAGTGTCAAGCCGCGCAAGCTGGCGGTGACGACATCCTCGGCGGACATGCGGGGGGTCGCGCTGAGGTCCATGCCCTGCCGTTCGTGGAACTCGGTCGCGACAATGCCGGGACAGAGCGTCTGAACCTGAAGCCCGACTTCCTTCAGTTCCTCGGACAGCGCCACCAGATGCGCCAGTACGCTGACGTAGGTGGCCCGGCCGAGCGCTCGTCCGAGCGGCGCGGGCGCGCCGAACGCCAGCATGCCCGCTACGTTGATGATCGTCCCTCTGGCTCGGGCGATCATCCCGGGCACGGCCGCGCGCGCCAGCATGGTCGGCGCGACCACCTTCACGTGGAGCAGTTCGCTCGCCATGTCGGTGGGAAGCTCGGCAAATGACATTTAATGTGCGACGCCGGCATTGTTGACCAGCAGCGTCAGCGGCTCGCGCGCGCACAGGCCGGCGACTGGGGTGACGCCGGCGTGGGTGCCGAGATCGGCTGTCACAGGGCGGATTGAAACGTCGGGGAACTCGGCCGCGAGCTCGGCAAGCCGATCTTCACGGCGAGCCACGACGATCAGCTCATATCTCTCGCGCGCCAGGCGACGGGCGAACGCGCGGCCTATGGCGGAGGGGGCTCCGGTGATGAGCGCAAGCTTCGGTGACGCACATTGTGTCGGCTGTGCAGGTGAGGCGGCGGTGATGTTCGTGGGCGGTTCTTTGACGAGATCAAGGGGAGGGGCCAGTGAAGCACGCGGCGGATCGCTTCAACCGGTGGCGCTGTGCGCCTCCGTGCTTCCCGGGGTCGGCGACGGGTGGCCGCACGACGTCGCCGATACCCCGTCCGACGAGATATCTGCGCCTCCACCATCAGAGACGCCATAGAACCAGCTTCGCTGACCGCCATCTACACCCACCCGCGCACAGGTTTCCTAATACCAAGTCTCTGAGGTCATGACGCATGAGCTCAGCGGCGCAGGCCGAGGGCCATGGTGCGCCAGGGCTGGTCGATCAACTTGTTCCAGGCATGGCAGCAATGGTCGAGGATGTCGGCGTAGGAGCCGAACACGGTTTGAGAGCCAGTTGTCGCGCATGAACTGCCAGACGTTCTCGACGGGGTTGAGCTCGGGCGAGCGCGGCGGCAGCGGCATGAGGGCGATGTTGTCGGGCACGACGAGGTTGCGCGCGCCATGCCAGCCGGCCTGGTCAAGCAGCAGCACGGCGTGAGCGCCGGAGGCCACCGCTGTAGAGATCTCGGCGAGGTGGAGCGTCATGCCCTCAGTGTTGCAGCGGGGCAGGACGAGTGCCGCCCCCTTGCCCTCGGCGGGGTAGATCGCACCGTAGATGTAGGCGGACGCGGTGCGCTGATCTTACGCCGCCGCCGGCCGCGTGCCGCGTCTCGCCCATCGCCGCGCGATGCCGTTCTTCTGGCCGACGCGTGCCTCGTCCTGCCACCACAGCTCTACGGCCGTGCCGTAGGGCAGCCGCGCGCGGATCGCCGCCAGCTTGGCTGGGAAGTCTTTTAAAAAACGGGGATGATGTCTGCATCCTGAGCTTGGTGGCGCGGCCGTGCCGACAGCTTGCGGTAGCCGAGCGCGCGCAGCTCGCGGCTCAGCGTCTGCTTGCTGATCGACAGCGCGAACTCATCCCACACCCACTGTGCCAGGTCGATCAGGCGCCAGCGCACCACGCCATGCACCGCCGGGATCGGACCTGCCTCGACCATCTCCGCCAAGGCACGGCGCTGGTCGGCGCTGAGCATCGGGCGGCAGCCCGGCGGCTTGCGGTCGATGAGCCCGGACGGACCCTCGGCGTTGAACCGCACCACCCAGTCCCGCACGATCTGAAGCGTGACACCGCCGACCCGCGCCGCCTCGCTGCGGCTCTCGCGCTCGTAGATCGCCGCAAGCGCCAGCAGCCCGTACCTGCTTCGCATCGCGGCTCGTCCGAGCCAGCTTGCGCAACGCCGCCCCGTCATAGTCCGACCGCAACTGCACCGCCGCCGCCACCGCGAACCTCCCTCAGCCCGCGATCTTGAACCATACCGGCCGCGGCTTAGGAATCTCCGCTGTGAGTCAGCACCTCAAGAGACTTGGTACGATCCTATGATGCTCGCGCAAATCGACCCCTCGTGTGACGCTCCAGCGGCTCATTGACGAGCACCGTGAGGACCTTGCGGCGCTGTCGCGCCTGCTGGGCCGTAGCGAGGCCTACATTCAGCAGTAATCAAGCTTGGCTCGCCCAAGCATCTGCGCGAAGAAGACCGGCGGCTGCTCGCCTCGTATTCGGCGTGAAGGAGTCGCTACTGGGCGGTCCACGGGACTGGGAGAAGCCGACGCTGCAGCAGGTGCCGGTCCTCGATGACTATGCGTCGGCCGGCTGGGGAGCCGCCGATTTCGGCGGCCCTGCGACCGAGCAGGTCAGCACTGCGAGGCGGGTGAGGTCGCCCGACACCGTGCCGACGATCCCGAGCGTCGAGAAGGCAGAGCCCGCCGCGTAAGCCGCATCGCCGAATGTCGCGAGGCTGGGGCGGAAGCTCGTGCGGTCGGCCCAGAACAGCATCCCAAACCCGAGGATGAGCAGCGCCGCCCAAACCACGAGCGTGAGCACCAGGATCAGCGGCGCGAGGCTGGCGCGGACTGTCTGGCGGAGATGATGCCCGCGGATGCGGCCGGCCATCGCCTGCCAACCGGCGAACAGCGCGCTGCCCAGCACCGGCCCGACTCGGAGCAACCGCGTGTTGGCGCGCGGCACGAGCAGCGAGCGGAAGATGTCGGCCGCTACCACGGCGATGACGAGGGCGCCGGCCGCGCCGATCAGACGATCCACCATGACGGACACTATGCGCGATCTCCGGCGACGCAGGTAGTCGGTGGATTCGGGCCCGGCGGCGGCCTGATCCTAGCCGCCGTCCCGCCGCGGCAGCGTCGCGAACGCCGTTAGCCCCGCCGCCACCGCCAGACAGGCTGCCAGCAGGGCGGCGGCGTGGAAGGCGCCGGCGAGCTCGGTCCCATGCTCGACCATGACCGCGCTCGCCAGCGCGGTGGCGACGAGGCCACCGGTTCGAGCGATCGCGCTGTTGAAGCCCGAGGCAGTGCCGGTGTGGCGGTCGTCAACCGACGACAGCACGGTAGTGGTGAGCGGCGCCACCGCGCCCGCCATGCCCAGCGCGATCACCGCGATCCCCGGCAGCACGCCGGTCCAGTAGCCCGCCTGCGGGTCCGCCCGCGTCAGCAGCGCGAAGCCGAGCCCGGTGATGATCGGCCCCAGTGTCAGCGGCCAGCGCGCGCCGACGAGCGCGGTCAACCGGCCGGTCAGCCGCGAGGCCGTGCCGATCACGATCGAGAAGGGTAGCAGCGCAAAACCCGCCTGCGCCGGGCTGTACCCGCCGCCTACGATCAGCAGGTAAGGCAGCAGCACGAGCAGGCCACCGAGCGCGCCGTACAGCAGGAAGGTGAGCAGCGTTAGCCCGACGAACGATCGCGAGGCGAAAAGCGCAAGCGGCATCATCGCCCGGCCCTCGAGCCGCCGCTCGTGCAGCACGAACGCCACGAGCAGGACCACGCCGCCGCCCAGCCCCAGCCAGGTGTTCACGGACGCCTGATGGCGGCTCGACCACAGCGTGAGCGCCCACCTTCGTGTTCAAGCGACCGCACCGCCGTACGTTAATAATGCTTCCGCTCGGCGCTTATCCTCACCACAAAGCAAAATGTACGAGCGTCCGCTTCCTGGAAGTGCTCAGGCGCGGCTGAGCGTCGATTTATAGATCGAGTAGCGAGTCACTCTCGAAGCAACGTCGCGCGGCCGCCTGCGGTGACACTCAGCATATCAGCGTCCAGGCCGAAGCGTCGAACCAGCGACGCCGTCAAGGGCTGGCCGCGCCGGCGAACCTCGTCCGTGATCTTCCGACGCCACCACGCGACAGGGCTTTCGCGTTCCGAGTGGTTCGTGCCGGTGCCGATCAGATAGGCGTCGACTGTGTCGAGCAGGGCCAACGCAACCCCGTGTCGGGCAGCGGCTTGCAGCCATTCGTGATGCGAGCCGAGCGCGGCATGTGGGTCCGAACGGATCAAGTCTTCCGCCTCCGGCATGACACGCGCGACCGTGCTCGATCCACACAGCTGATGAAACTGCTCATCGAAGCCGCCGCCGATCGGGAACGGCAGGGTGCGGCCACTCTGGTAGTCGATCGCATGTCCTGCGGAGATGACGGCGCCGAAAGTCTCGGGGCCGATCGCTGCGCGGGCGCAGCGCACCAGATCGCTGGCGACCCAATTGTCGGCGTCCAGGTACATCAACAGGCCGCCGCCCTCGTCCCGGACCTGTTGCTTGATCAGCCACTTCTTGCGCCCGCCGTCGTCGTTCGCACCCGTGGGCGGCTCCGGAACCCAATCCGCCGGCAGGAAAGTGAAACGGGGGTCACCGATTACTGCCAGCCACACTTCGGGCACGTCGTGAGCGGCGAGCAGGACACGCACGTCGCTGTCACTCTGCGCCAAGACGGAGCGAAGGGTGAGGCCGAGCAGATGCTCCACGATCGGCCAGTCGCCGGCCACGGCACGCGCGATCAGTGGAATGCCAAAGAAGAAGGGCTCCTTCATGAGGACATGGCACCGACCCCGGCGACGTGCTTTCCGTAAAGAGCACAGCAGCGGTCGTGCGCCGCGCGGATCGCCTCGTCGGTGAGCATCTCGTCGAGCGCCGCCTCCAGCGCGGGGAGGTGGCGCTGAATGCTGACGTCCTCCTCTTCATTGCGATCGAAGTTGGCCCAACTGCCGGAGCGGTCCCAACGGTCGAGACCCAGTCCGCCACCGCGCCGGTGCTTGACCAGGTAGTCCTCCCAAGAGCGGGTGTTGTAGTGGTTCACCTGCGCCAGCGCCCACGTTACCTGACCCGGCTCGCTTTGCAGAAACCCCTCGGACCGCACATAGCGCTCAGGTAGCGGCCTGCCGCCACCGTCGACGGGTTGTAGCTGATCGGCCCGCTCAACGCGGGCATAGCCGGGACCGTGCGGCAGCAACGGGCAGTGATAGGCGTCCGGCAGCCGGAACAGTGTCTTGTACGACCAGTTGACGCCGTTCTGCCGCTCGGCAGCGCAGGTGAAGCGCCGCAGGACCGGCTCGGGCGACCAACGCTTGTGTCCGGATGAGCCGAAAATGCGCCAGTTGATGAGGAAAGCGGTCGCTTCCGGCACCGCGGCGAGCAGGTCGGCGACGCCGCCGTCGCCGACATGGATGTTGAGGAACTCGTCGGCGTCGAGCACCATCAGGACACCCGGCCAATCACTCGATAGCAGCGCCTCCGCCTGCTTGTAGGCATACAGCTGCGCCTTACCGTCCGCCTGACTTTGACAGCGAAGGTGACGGAGCAATCCAAGTTCGGTGAGGACGTCGAGAAGCTCCGGCGAACCGTCGGCGCAATCGTTGGTGCACACCACGATCTCGCCGAAGCCGATCAGCCGATGATAGGCGACCCACTCGAGAATGTAAGGGCCCTCGTTGCACATCGTCGCGACCAGCACCTTTCTCATGATGTAGACGATCTCACGAGTGCTGCTCCTCAGGCATGACGATAACTGTTGTTTGCTAGCTTTAGCGTCAAGCGGGAACGCGAAACCTGGATGAGGGGCTGGTTCCAGGCCAGGGATCGGGCCTGCTGAACGGCCGCAAGATGGGTCGGCGCCCGCAACGGAGCCACCGGGCAGTACGCGCTAACAGCAGCAGCGTTTAAACTTTTCTCCTGAGCCGCAGGAGCAAGGTTCATTCCTGCCGACCTTCGGCGATCGTGCGCTCGGGACCATCGAGGATGTTTGCCATGACGCGATCGTCAAGCATGAAGCCGTGAGACGCTGGTTGAGATAGCAGTAGGCGCATGATCGTGCAGCGCTCAGCAGCGAGAGCCGGTTGTAACGAGCCATAACGGCATCGGCGAATCACTGGACGTCAGCGGGATCATCGAGAGACGCGTGGCCGTGTCCTCGGAACCCCAGACGGTCGCAGCCACTCGCCCGGCATGATGAGCTCCGGGCTGACGAGCAGGCGGGTGAGGAAGCCGTCCAATTCTGTGAGCAGCATCGGCTTGTCGAGTGGAAGGTCCGCGAGTGCGTCGTCGAGGACGGTGAACGGATCGTCGAGCACCATCCACGGCCTCTCGGGCGAAGGGCCGGAGCCACGCCGATCCGCGAGGCGCCGCCTGTGGTATACTCGTAGAACGGCCGTCAGTCGCCCGCCGCGGCCTGCGCAAGCGTTGCCTCCTTGATGTTGCCCTCGCCCGGCGGCGCCTTCAGGATCACGCGGTTTGCGGCAAGATCGGTGAGCTGCCGGCCCTTGGCGAGCAACATGCAGCCTTGGCTGCGCGCCGCATCGACGCCGGTGTAGAAGACGAGATACTCGCCGTCGCCAGTTACCAGGACGGTCGGGTCCTCGCGGCCGCCGGCATCGTCGGCGGTGGCGAAGCTGTCCGGCGTGATCGCGAGCTCGGGATCGATCGCGAAGACGAGCCCGTCTCGGCTCGTGCCGGTGGCGATGACGCCGGTGGGATCGGCGGGCCCGAGCGGATCGGGCACGCCGCGGATCATGATGCGCCAGGTGTCGCCCTCCTTCCAAACGAAGGGGCTCATCAGGTCCATGCCGGCGAGCGGCGAGCCGTCGCTTATCGTCACGACGTCGATCTGCTCGACCGCGTACGTCGCCATCGTTAGGCGCCCTGCGCGACGGTGAGCGACAGCGCGCCGTCGATCGTCACCGTCGTGCCGGTGATGTAGTCCGCCGCCGGCGAGAGCAGGAAGTCGACCAGCGCCGCCACCTCCTCGGGCCTGCCGGCGCGGCCCTAGGGGGATCGCCGCCTCCCTGGTCTTGAGCTCGGCCGGGTTGTCGAGCGCGGACTGGTTCATGGGCGTTAGGATCATGCCGGGCGCGACGCCGTTCACCGCGATGCCCTTGGGCGCGAGTTCGAGCGCCAGCGTGGCGGTCAGCTGGGAGAGACCGCCCTTGGCGGAGTCGTAGTCCACGCCACCCGGCCGTGGAGCGCGCTCGTGGATCGAGGAAATGTTGACGATGCGGGCCTTCATCCCCTTGCCTTCGAGCGCGCGAACCATCCGGCGATAGGTGAGGAAAAGATCAGTCAGGTCCGAGCGGACGACGCGCTCGAACTGCGCCAGCTCCAGGTCGACGGGGTTGACGCCCGTCATGTTGAGCCAAGCCGAGTTGACCAGCAGCGTCACGGTCCCGAACGTCGCCTCGGCGTGCGCGAACAGCGCGTCCACCCGCTTCGTCGCCTTCGTCGGCCCGGACGAAGGCGACCTTGTCAGCTCCGCCCGCCGCGCCGATCCCCGACTCCCCACTCCGTGACGATCGCGAAGGCATCCTCGAACGTGGCTCAGCTCCCTTGCTGGCTCGGCTGTAAGGCAGAGCGCCAGGAGCGATGGTGAAAGTCTTATAAGATCGTATTGGACAATTCGGATGTCGGTTCGCGCTGAATGGGCGGACGCTTTCGGCGAGCGACTGAGTATCTTTAGAATGTCGTTTTCTGGATCTTGAGCGCTTTCAATCCCCATGGAGAGCCGCCTCGACCCTGCGATCCGGGATCAAC
This sequence comes from Sphingomonas sp., assembly GCF_965200105.1. Classification (GTDB taxonomy): domain Bacteria; phylum Pseudomonadota; class Alphaproteobacteria; order Sphingomonadales; family Sphingomonadaceae; genus Solisphingomonas. The sequence goes on along the minus strand of NZ_CBDATN010000001.1, from coordinate 149,950 downwards.
CACCATGCGGCAACGGCAGCATAGCAGATATAGGCCAGGATAGGCGCGACGAACGCCAGCGCGATCGCCGCGGCGTAGATCACGACCGAGGCGTTGCCCTTTACATCGCGACGGATCGCCGCGCGAAGCGGGGAGCTGGTCCCTTGAGTGCGGACGATCGCCGCCTGCATGATCCGCCAGCTCACCGCGCACAGCAGCAGCACCGCGCCGTAGGCCGCAACCGGCACGGCCGCGCCGCCATGCTCGTCCATCCAGGCGGTGGCGAACGGGATCAGCGACAGCCAGAATAGCAGGTTGAGGTTCGCCCACATGATCGCGCCGCCGACATGTGGCACAAGCCGGAAGAAGTGATGATGGTTGTTCCAGTAGATGGCGACGTAGACGAAGCTCAGCGCGAAGCTGAGGAAGGTCGGGCCGAGCTCGCGCAGGCTGGTCAGGTCAGCCCCGTGAGGCGGCTTCAGTTCCAGCACCATGATCGTGATGATGACCGCGACCACGCCGTCGGTGAGCGCGATCAGTCGTTCGGAGCCGATGTGGGGGAGCATGGGTTGTCTCCGTATCAGTAGGGCGGGGCGCGGCGCTCGCGCTGCGCGCAGGCAGCTTCCGTCCACCAAGCGAGATCGTCGGCAAAGCGCGGGAAGGCGCCGATGAGGGCGGCGCCGCCGTCGCCTGCCGGCTCTCCGGTCGCATCGAAGGCGTGGCCGATCGCACCCACCGCGATCGTGCTCGACACCACCACCATGCCCATCTCGGACAGGATGCCGTGCCAGGCGAGCCCGGCGCGCGCGCCGGCGAAGCGACCGGCCGAGTAGCTGACGATCGCTGCGGGTCGCCAGTACCACTCCTCGAGGTAGTGGTCGGTGAGGTTCTTGAGGCCGGGCTGCACGCCCCAATTATATTCGCCCGTCACGAACACGAAGGCGTCGGCCGTCCTGATCTTCTCCGCGAGCGCCTCCATCGCGGGCGGCGCCTCGCCCTTGGGATGCTCCTTGTACATGCGATCGAGCATGGAAAGATCGAGCACCTTGGCGTCGATCAGCTCGGCCGACGCGCCACGCTCGGCGAAGGCGCGGACCAGCCACTCGGCAAGGCGGATGCCCTGCCGGTCGGAGCGGTAGGAGCCGTAGAAGATCAGAACCCGGTCGCCCATCGCGACACCTCCCTGTGATGCCTGAGTGTCATGCGAAAGCACGGGGCGGGCAACCGCCCCGCGCTTCGTCGTGGGTCAGTCTTCGATGAAGGCCAGCAGGTCGGCGTTGATCCGCTCGGCGTTGGTGACCGGCATGCCATGGGGGAAGCCGGGATAGGAGATGAGCCTGGCGCCCTTCACGATCTCGGCAGAAATCTTGCCGGTGGTGGCGAACGGCACGACCTGATCGTCCTCGCCGTGCAGCACCAGCGTCGGCACGTCGATTGCCTTCAGATCGTCGGTGAAGTCGGTTTCGGAGAAGGCCTTGATGCCGAGCGTGTGGGCGAGCGCGCTACCCGTCATGCCCTGCCGCCACCAGTTGAGGCGCACTGCTTCCTTCACCTCGGCCCCCTCGCGGTTGTAGCCGAAGAAGGGGAGGGTGAAGTCGTAGAAGAATTGCGAGCGGTTGGTGGCGGTCTGCTCGCGCACCATGTCGAACACGTCCATCGGCACGCCGTCCGGATTGGTGGCAGTCTTGACCATGATCGGCGCGACCGCGCTCACCAGTACCGCCTTCTTGACTCGGCCGGGCTTGGCGCGGGCGACATAGCGGGCGACCTCGCCACCGCCGGTCGAGTGGCCGACGTGGACCACATCCTTAAGGTCGAGCGCGTCGGTCAGCGCGATCACGTCGGCGACGTAGGTGTCCATGTCATGGCCGCCGGCCGACTGCGTGGAGCGCCCATGGCCGCGGCGATCATGCGCGACGACGCGGTAGCCCTTCTGAACGAAGAACATCATCTGCGCGTCCCAGTCGTCCGAGCTGAGCGGCCAGCCGTGATGGAACATGACGACGGGCGCGTCCTTGCTGCCCCAGTCCTTGTAGAAGATCTCGGTCGAGTCGGCGGTGGTGATGAACGGCATGGCAGGTCTCCTTGGAGCTAGGAGGTGTACGCGGTACGAAAGGGTGGATCAGGCGGCGTCGACGAGGACGATCTCGGCATCCTCGATCGCGGTGACGCGCAGCACCGCCTCGTCGGCGATGGCGGCGCCGTCGCGGGCCTCCAGGCGGGTACCGTTGACCTCGACCGTGCCGATCGCCGGCACAAGGTAGCCGTGACGATCAGCGCCGAGCGGGTACTCGGCTGTCTCGCCAGCCTTCAGCGTGGCGGCGACGATGCGGGCGTCGGTGCGGATCGGCAGCGCGTCGTCATCGTTGGCAAAGCCGCTCGCTAGCGTCACGAACTGCCCTGAGCGCTCTCCCTTGGGAAAGGGCTTGGCACCCCATGACGGCGCCTCACCGCGCGTCTTGGGCTCGATCCAGATCTGGAAGATGCGGGTGGTGCCCGGCTCCTTGTTGTACTCCGAGTGGCGGACGCCCGATCCCGCGCTCATCACCTGCACGTCGCCGGCTTCGGTGCGACCGATATTGCCCAGGCTGTCCTGATGCGTGATGGCACCCTCGCGGACGTAGGTGACGATCTCCATGTCGTTGTGCGGATGCGGGGGGAAGCCGGTGCCAGGGGCGATCGTGTCGTCGTTCCAGACGCGGATGCCGCCCCAGCCCATCCGAGCCGGATCGTAGTAGCTCGCGAATGAGAAGTGATGCTTGGCATCGAGCCATCCGTGGTTAGCGCCACCGAGGCTGCTGAGGGGACGACGGTCGATCATGGTTCGGTCTCCTGGGGAGCCTTGCTGCTCCGATGACATGAATGTGCGTCACGATCGGGCTTGACGAAACGGCAAGCTTGGCATCTCATCCTTGCCGGAAATGGTGAAACGTCTTCCCGACCTCGAAGCCTGGGCGATCTTCGCCAAGGTCGCCGAGTATGCCTCCTTTTCGCGCGCCGCCCGCGACATGGGCATGTCCGATCCCACCGTCTCGAAGGCGATCGCGCGACTGGAGGCGCGCCTCGGCCTGACGCTGATCGCGCGCACGTCGCGGCGCATCGCGCTGACCGACGCCGGGCGAGCCGCGCTGGAGCGGGCTTCGCGTATCCTGAGCGAGGGCGAGGCGGTCGAGGACGAGGCTGGCGAGCAATCCAAGGTGCCCCGCGGCCGCGTGCGGATCAGCGCACCACTATCGTTCGGGATCGCCTATCTCGGCGCGACGCTGCCGGCCTTTCTCAAGGCTTATCCCGAGATCGTCGTCGATTTCGCGCTCAGCGACCGCAAGGTCGATCTGGTGGCGGAGGGGTTCGACCTGGCGCTTAGGATCGCGAGCCTGAATGACTCCTCGCTGCTGTCGCGCCGGCTCTGCACGGTCCGGCTGCTGCTGGTGGGTTCTCCCGAGTATCTCGACCGCCATGGGATGCCCACGCATCCGGCCGAGCTGAGCCGTCATTGCGCACTGGCCTATACCGGCGGTGCATCCAGGATGTGGCGCTTCACGCATCCGACGTTCGGCGACGAGACGATCGAGCCGCTGGTGCGCGTGTGGACCGACAATGCCGATCTGCTGAACCCGGCGCTCGTGGCGGGACAGGGGCTTGCGATCCAACCCGAGTTCCTGGTCTGGCGTGAACTGCGCGACCGTAAGCTGGCGGTCGCGATGCCGGAATGGACGGTGACGCCGTTGGGGCTTCACCTCGTCATGCCCCCAAGCCCGCTGCGACCGCTCCGGGTTCAGGTCCTCGTCGATCACCTCGCGCGCGAGTTGGCGAGTGCGCCGTGGGGCTGCGGCTGACGCGATGCCGTTTGATGCACATGAACAGACGAAGTCGGTGCGGCTGAGCATCCTGCCACCCGCGCCATCGACTTTAAAATCGCTCCGAAGCGGCCGGTCGGCGGCGTCCGACGCCACAGACCAGGGCGCGCCTGTCCGCATGGGCGGCGAGATAAGCACCAGCGCAGCCACGCCGAGCGGGCACGGTGGCGATCACGCGCGCGAGCTCACCAGCGCGGATCGGCGGGGACGGCATCACCATCCCGCCATGCCGGCATGATCGCCGAGCATGGCGTTAACCTTCGGTGTCTTCCCACCTATAGTCCAGTCGACCGGCGCATGCGACGTGCCCGTAAGCTGGCGCACCTCGGTCAGGTAGCTGCCCCAGCCCTTCGCCCAGAGCAGGCCGGTAAGGATCAACCCCAGCGCGAACACCGACACCCAGATGCCGGCGCTAGCGTGCAGGTGGCGCCACAACGCCCGTCCCCGGAGCCGGAACCCCGGATAGAGCAGGCCGGCGAGCAGCATCGCGATCGCCCAGCAGGCGGCGATCTCCACCAGGTAGCTGCCCACCGCCCCGGCGAGCAACTCGCCGTGGAGGTGAAAGATCAGCCGCATCGACCGCTTCTCCTCCGCCACGACCTTGAGGACGTCCAGCGAGTGCGGGTCGACATAGACGCGGCGGTCCTCGCCGGCCGCGGCGACGAGGATGCGAACCGCGGCTTCAGGTCCCTCCGGCATGACGTACTTGTGCAGCGTCCCGCCCGGCACCGCCCGGAACGCGGCTGCGACCTGGGCATCGGGAGAGGCGACCGGGCCGCTGGTCGCTAAATGGTCAAAGGGTCGGTCGAGCCAGGCTCGATCTGCGGCCGCCACAGATAGATAGTGCCGGTGAGCGCCAACCAGATCACGAACGGAGTGCAGAACAGCCCGGCATAGAAGTGTCAGCGCCACACGGCCGCGTAGGTGTCGGCGGCCCGGCGGGCGAAGCTTCCTATTGCGCGTTCCATCAGAAACATCCCTTGATGCCGACGATGACGGTGCGGGGCTGCCCGGCGTAGAGCAAGCCGGTTACGTTCCGCAGCGCCAAGGCCGGGTTGAGCGAGCCGTTGGCCGCCAGGCTGTCCGCGATGATCGAGGCCGAGCCGATACAGGTCCTGTTGGTCAGGTTCTCGACGGAGGCGACGAAGGATAGTCGGGACCACCAACCGAAGCCTGCCAGCGGGTCATAGGGGACATTGAGATTGACCTGCCCGTAGCCGGGCACCCGCAGCAGGTTGGCGTTGTCGATCCAGTAATGTTGCCGGTAGGTTAGCTCGGCAAAGCCGCCGAGGCCCGCGAGCGGCCCCGACCGCCGGCCGTAGCCCGCCCGGGCGTTGACGAAGGTGGGATCACGCTGAGAATGTGGTTGCCGTTGCGGTCGAAGGCGGCCGACACCGCGCCCGAGGTCAGCCGCTCGACGTAGCGGGTATAATGCTGGTCGTTATAGCTGTAGTTCACCTGGAGATAGCCGCCGGTGAGCAGGTCGGGCCGCCACTCAGCCGCCAGCTCGACTCCGCGGTGGACCGAGCTGGGAACGTTGGTGGCGGACGACAGAAGGCCGATGCCGGCCGATTGCGTAACCTGCTCGTTGCGGAACCGGTCATAGTAGCCGGTCAGCTCGGCTGTGAGCGTCCGGCCGATCGCCAGCTCGGCCCCAATCTCGACGCCGGTGTTCTTCTGCGTCTTCAGGTCCGCGTCGTTCCCCGGCACCCTCGCCGGCGTCACAAAAAGCTGGCCGGTGCGGGACGCCGTAGGCGGTGCAGACCCGGGCATGGAGGCGCACGGTCGGGTCGGCCTGCCACACCAGCGAGGCTTCGGGCGCGACGTTGTTGAAGCGACGCAGCGCCGGGATCAGCGTCAGCGTCGGGCTCGCGCCCACCGGGTAGGTGTAATTGGTCTGGCGTACCTCGATGATCGACCGCTCCGCTCCGAAGCCGGCGACGAGCTGGAGGATAGGCGTCAGGCTCAGCTCCTCGCGGGCGCGCACCCCCAGGTTGCGCTGGTTGCCGAGCACCGTCTGGATCGTCGCGCCGAGCCCGTTACGGCCGTCCGGGGTCTTGTTGAACAGGTAGCTCTGGCTGTCGAGGAAGTTGTAGAACAGCCCGACGAAGCTCACCGCGTCCATCGCGAGCAGCGTACCGCTGCAAACACCGTGGGCTACACGCCGCTCAGCGCGTTGCCGATTTGATCACGCCGCGGCGGGGTAGCTGCGCTCGAAGGTGGTGCCGTTGCGTAAGGTTGCCCAGGCGATCCGCGCCAGCTTGTTGGCCAGCGCTACGACAACCGCGTTGCGGTGAACGCCTCGCCCGAGCATCGCCTTCAACCATCTTCCCAACGGCGTATCGGCTTCCGAGAGCGACGGCAGCTGCTCGCGCACCATGAATGAGCAGGGTCCGCAGGTAAGTATTACCGCGCTTGGAGATGCCGAGCAGGCGGGGTTTACCACCGGTCGTGTGCTGCCGGGGAATGAGGCCGAGCCAGGCACCAAAATCCCGCGCCTTGTCGAAGCCACTGGCGTTGCCGACTGCCGCGACCAAGGCGGAGGCGTTCAACACACCCACGCCGGGGATCGACGTCAGTCGTCGGGCTGCATCATCGCAGCGCACTAGGTCGACGAACTCGCCGTTGAGTGCCTCGATCCTGGTGTCCAGCGTCCGCCATTCGTCGCGCAGGTCGGCGGCCAGTTGGCGGATACGGGGGGATACCGTCCCGCCGTGCTCGGCAAGCAACTCGTCTAGCCCCAGCTCGAACTTGCGCCGTCCGGCGGGGAAGATCACGCCGCGCTCCAGTAGGATGCGCGCAGCTGGTTGATCAGGTTCGTGCGTTCCGCGACCAGGCGCGACCGCAGCCGGTGCAGGGTCTGTATGTCCAATTGCTCCTCGCTCTTGAGGTCGACGAAGCGCATCGTCGGCCGCGAGGCGGCCTCGGCGATCTCTTCGGCGTCACGGTCGTCGTTCTTTTGTGCCTTCACGTAGGGACGCACGTACTCCGGCGACATAAGCCGGACCTCGTGCCCTCGAGCTACGAACAAGCGGCCGAGATGATGAGCACCATAGCAAGCCTCCATAGCGACAATGCAGGCCGGAAGCTTCAATACGTAATTGATAAGTGTCTGCCTGCGCATCGACCGGCGCGTGACAACCGCACCGGTCGCATCCACCCCTACAATGCTGCACGAGTTCTTGCCCAGTTCGACGCCAAGGATCGCAATAGACATCGGTTCGCTCCTTCCTCTTCAGACACCGGCATCGTACCCGATGCCGAGGAAAAGGGGCGGGCCATCCATAATGGCTGAAGTTGGGCTTCCCCTTCGGGACCGCGAACGTCGGGTTGCGGGTCGTAAGCTGCCGCCCTACGATTGTTAGATACGAGTTGGGAAGGACGCTCTAGGCTCGCTCCCGAATCTTTCCTCAGCAGGTCTCGCGCGGTGCCCCGACGAGGTCGTCATACGCGTTCACTTCGTCACTTTCGCGCGCGGGTGTTCCGTCGCTTTTTCTACAGGGGGAGGGCGGGAACCGTGCGAGTCCGCCTTCCGGCACTTCCCGGATATCGGACCGGCAGCTCCGCGCCTAGGCCAGCCCCTCGGCCAGCTCGGCAAGCTCCAGCCAGCGCGTCTCGGCGGCGTCCTTCGCCTCGCGGGCGGCGGCGATCGCGGCCATAGTGGCGTCGAAGCGCCTGGGATCGCGCGCGAACAGGTCCGGATCGGCGAGCGTCGCCTCGCCGCGCGCGATCTCGCCCTCCAGCCGCTCGATCTCGGCCGGCAGGCGATCGAGGTCGCGCTGGTCCTTGTAGGTGAGCTTCGCGCGCGGCTTTGGCGGTGCAGGCGCATCCGCCTTGGCGGCGGACGGCCGCTTCGTCTCGGACCGCTCGCGCCGTCGCCTCGCCCAGTCCTCGTAGCCGCCGGCGACGATGTCGACGGTGCCCGATCCGTCGAGGCCCAGCGTCACCGTCACCGTGCGATCCAGGAAGTCGCGATCGTGGCTGACGATGAGGACGGTGCCGTCATAGTCGGCGATCACCTCCTGGAGGAGGTCCAGCGTCTCCAGGTCGAGGTCGTTGGTCGGCTCGTCGAGCACCAGCAGGTTGGACGCACGCGCGAACTCGCGCGCGAGCAGCAGCCGCGACCGTTCGCCGCCCGACAGCGCATCGACGTGCGCCTCCGCGATGGCGGGATCGAACAGGAACTCCTTCAGATAGCCCGCGACATGCTTCTTGACGCCGAGCACGTCGATCCAGTCGCCGCCGCCGGCGAGCACGTCGCGCACCGTGCGTCCGCTCTCCAGCAGGCGGCGCTGCTGGTCGATGACGATGCCGTTGAGCGTCTTGGCGAGCTTCACCTCGCCGACGTCGGGTGCGATCTCGCCGGTGAGCAGGCGGAGCAGCGTCGTCTTGCCCGCGCCGTTCGCGCCGACGATGCCGATGCGGTCGCCGCGCTGGATGCGCAGCGTGAAGTCGCGGATGACGGCGCGCTCGCCGTAGCTCTTGCCGACGGTCCTGGCCTCGATCACGGTCTTGGAGCGCACCTCGTCGGTGCCGATCGCCAGCTTCGCGGTGCCCTGCACGCCGATCATCGCCGCCCGCGTCGCGCGCATCTCGACGAGCTTGGCGAGCCGGCCCTGGTTGCGCCGCCGCCGCGCGGTGACGCCGCGCTGCAGCCAATGCTCCTCCAGCTTGAGCTTGGCGTCGAGCCGTTCGGCGTTGCGCGCCTCCTCGGCATGGACTTGCTCGGTCCAGGCCTCGAAGCCGCCATAGCCGACCTCCGCGCGCCGGATGCCGCCGCGATCCAGCCACAGCGTGCTGCGCGTCAGTCGCGTGAGGAAGGCGCGATCGTGGCTGATGACGACGAAGGCCCCGGCGAAGCGGGAAAGCCACCCCTCCAGCCACTCGATCGCGGCGAGATCGAGATGGTTAGTAGGCTCGTCGAGCAGCAGCACCTGCGGATCCTGCGCCAGCGCCCGCGCGATCGCGGCGCGCCGCCTCTCGCCGCCGCTGGCGGTGGCGCAGGGGCGGGCGAGATCCAGCCCGATCTGGTCGGCGATCGCAGCTACCTCGTGCCGCGCCGGCGCGTCGGCGCCCGCCAGCGCCCATTCGCCGAGCGTCTGGTGCCCGGCAAGGTCGGGCTCCTGCTCCAGCAGCACCACGCGCGTCCCCGGCACGATCGTGCGACGGCCCTCGTCCGCCTCGATTAAGCCGGCGAGCAACTTGAGCAGCGTCGTCTTGCCGGCACCGTTGCGGCCGATTAGCGCCAGCCGGTCGCGCGGCTGGACGCGCAGGTCGAGGTGGCGGAACAGCCATCCGGTGCCCTGTACGAGCCCGAGATCTTCGAAGGCGAGGACGGGTGCGGCCATGGCGCTCGCTAGCCACGCCGGTGCCGGGGCGCAACACCATGCCGGAACCAGCATCGGCGCCCATTCACGGCCTGTTCAATGGCTTTGCCGCATGGCAGCGGTCGTGTTCGTGAGGTGCGTACTGTCATGGCTGGCGATCGCCGCCCTGTGGTCGATCCCGGCCGACGCGCAGCGTCGCCCGCCCGATCAGGATCGCGCGCGAGAAGCGATGCGGATGGGCGCCCGGCCGCTGCGCGACATCCAGCAGCAATGGCGCCAGGGGATGCCGGGCTATGATTATCTGGGATCCGACTACGACGCCAACGCCGGCAATTACCGGCTCAAGTTCCTGCGCGACGGATCGGTGAGCTGGGTCGACGTCGACGGTCGCACCGGACGCGAGGTCGGTCGGTCGGGGCACTGAGGCTCGGCTGGTCGCGCCGCAACCCGATCGTTGCTTGCCCGTTCAGGATCGCCGCGCCACATGGGACGGCGAGGCCACGGAGACGGACGGACATGCGCATACTGGTCGTCGAGGACGAGCCCACCCTAGGACGTCAGCTCCGCGCCACGCTGGAGGGCGCAGGCTATGCCGTCGATCTCGCCACCGATGGCGAGGATGGCCACTATCTCGGGCTCACCGAGAGCTACGACGCGATTATCCTCGATCTCGGCCTCCCTGAGGTGGACGGGCTGACCGTGCTCGATCGCTGGCGCAAGGACGGCCGCGACATGCCCGTGCTCGTGCTCACCGCACGGGATAGCTGGTCGGACAAGGTGGCGGGGCTGGATGCCGGCGCCGACGACTATCTCGCCAAGCCGTTCCAGACCGAGGAGCTCATCGCGAGGCTGCGCGCGCTGATCCGCCGCGCCTCTGGCAACGCCTCCTCCGAGCTTACCGCCGGCGACGTGCGGCTTGATACCCGGTCGGGCAAGGTCACGCGCGCTGGCGAGCCGGTGAAGCTCACCGCGCAGGAGTATAAGCTGCTCTCCTACCTCATGCACCACAAGGGCAAGGTGGTGAGCCGCACCGAGCTGATCGAGCACATCTACGATCAGGATTTCGACCGCGACTCGAACACGATCGAGGTGTTCGTGACGAGGATCAGGAAGAAGCTCGGCACCGACATCATTACCACGATCCGGGGCCTGGGCTACAGCCTTGACGAGCCCGCCGTCGCCTGAAAGGGGCACCGCCCGCGCGCAGGAGGCGTGGTGGGTGTCGGTGCTGAACGTGCTGCGCATCCTCGCCTTCGTGCGGCCGCGCGGAATGCAGTGGTCGATGCGCGGGCCGAGCACGGGCTCGCTCAATCGACGCATGATCGGCATCGCGGCATTCTGGATCGTGGTGCTGCTGGCGGGCGGCGGTTTCGCGATGGACCGCGTGCTGACGCGCTCGATCACCGCCAACTTTGACAGCCAGCTCGATTATATCCTCACCGCGATGATCGTTCAGGCCGATGTCGGTTCCGATAGCGAGGTGCGCTTCACCCGCCCGCTTGCCGACCAGCGCTTCCTCGAACCCTATTCGGGGCTCTATTGGCAGGTCTCGGGCAAGGGCCACGAACCTTTCCCGTCGCGGTCGCTGTGGGACCAGACGCTGAGCGTGGACCTCGGCCGACCGGCGCCCCGGGTACGCGCCTATGACAGCCATCAGTTCAGGGACGAGCCTCTGCGCGTGGTCGAGCAGGACGTGCGACTGCCGGGTTCGCCGGTGAGGTGGCGATTTCAGGTCGCCGCCTCGCGCGACGTTCTGAACGCGCAGGTCGCGGTGCTGCGGCGCACGCTGATCCGCAGCTTCGCAATGCTGGGCCTGGGGCTGATGGTGCTGTCCGCGCTGCAGACGATCTACGGTCTGTGGCCGCTCCGGCGCGTGCGGCTCGCCATCGCCGCCGTCCGTTCGGGCCACGATACGCGCGTGGACGTCGCGGTACCGCTGGAGATCCGGCCAATGGTCGAGGAGCTGAACGACCTGCTCTCCTTCAACGAGAAGCAGGCGGAGGAGGCGCGAACCCATGCCGGCAACCTGGCGCACGCACTGAAGACGCCGCTCACCGTCATCATGAACGAGGTCAACGCGCACTCGGCGACGCTGCCGGAGACGGTGATGCGCGAGGCGCGCACGATGCGGCGGCAGGTCGATCATCACCTCGCGCGCGCCCGCGCACTAGGCCGACGCGGATCGGCGCAGAGCCGGGCGGAGATGTGGCCATCGCTCGAGGCGGTGGCGAAGGCGGTGGAGGTGCTGTACTCGGACGCCGTGATCGATCTCGACGGCGACCGGCGCGCGATCGCCCGCGTCGAGCGCCAGGATCTCGACGAGATGATCGGCAACCTCATCGAGAACGCCGCCAAATATGGCGGTGGCCGCGTCTTCGCCACGCTCACCAGGGTGGCCGACGCAGTCGAGCTGCTGGTCGAGGACGACGGTCACGGCATCCCGGAGGCGGAGCGCGTCGCGATCTTCGGGCGTGGGGCACGGCTCGATACGGGCAAGCCCGGCACCGGCCTCGGCCTCGCGATCGTGCGCGATGTCGCCGAACTCTACGGCGGCGCGGTGACGCTGGACGAGAGCGAGGACTTGGGCGGGCTGCTCGTCCGCCTGACGCTCCCCGCCGCGGCGTGACCGCCGCGGCGAGGTACGCTTACCAGTGACGACCGTGATAGCCGTGGTGACGCCGCCATTCTGCATGATGCCAGCGCGCATCGCGGTGACGCCAAGCACGGGGATGATAGCCAGGGCGGCCATAGCCGTCGTGGCGGTAGTAGCCGTCGTAACGCAAGCCGCCGTCGTGGCGGCCATGATCGTAGCCGTGCCGGCCTTCGGCGGCGGCGGGCGCCGCCGCAGCCAATGCCGACAGGCCCATCATGGCGGCGGCAGCGATCGAGACGATCCTCATGGCTTCACTCCTCTGTCCTTCCCCGATTCGCCCGAAGTAGCGAGGAAGCGGTGAACCGCCGCTGAGGCCGCCGTTCACGCGTCGGCAACCGCGCCTATCCGGAGATGTTCAACGCCAGCCGCGATGACCATAGCCCCGGTAGCCGTAACCGCCCCGATAACCATAACCACCTCGATAGCCATAACCGCCGTAGCGATAACGCGGGCCGCCCCAGTAACCGCCACCGACGAAGCGAGGGCCGTAATAAGCAGGATAGTAGCCATAGGCTGGGTAACCGTAAGCGGGATAGTAGCCGTAAGCAGGGTAGCCATAGCCGAAGCCGGGCGTGCCGATACCGACTGAGACGAAAGTCCGGGCCTCGGCAGGCGCCGTGGCGACGAGTGTAGCACCCGCCAGCGTAGCCGCGGCGGCGAGCGGGACCAGACGGGAATGACGCATTGCCTGTCTCCTGAAGAAGCGACGACAGCCTTGCTTAACGTCCCGCGAATGAACCACTTCTGAGCCCGCCATTCAGCGGGTGGCAACCTTGACAGTAGCTGCCGCCGTGACTCGCCACACCGCGTTGCCGGCATCGTCCGCGACCAGCAGCCCGCCGCCACGATCAACCGCGACTCCCACAGGCCGCCCGTGCGCTTTCCCGCCATCGCCCAGAAAGCCGCCCAGCACGTCGATCGGCTTGGCGCCTGTCGGGCGGCCGTTCGCGAACGGCACGAAGATCACCTTGTAGCCCGATGGCGGATTTCGGTTCCAGGAACCATGCTGGCCCACGAACACGCCGTTCGAGAAGCCGCCGCCGAGCTTGGCGCCGGCAGCCGAGGCGAGCCCCAGCGATGCCGTGTGCGGGCCAAGTGCGTAGTCGGGGCTGATGCTGCGTGCGGCCTCCGGCGGCGCCGGGTCCTTCACGCGCGCGTCGACGCGGCTGCCATAGTAGCGCCACGGCCAGCCGTAGAAGCCGCCCGGCCGCACCGAGGTCAGGTAGTCGGGCACGAGATCCGACCCGAGTTCGTCGCGCTCGTTGACGACCGTCCACAGCGCGCCCGACCTCGGCTCGAACACCATGCCGTTGGGGTTGCGCAGCCCGCCCGCAAAGATGCGGTGCGCGCCCGTTCTTGGGTCGACTTCCCAGATCGCGGCGCGCGCCTGCTCGACGGCGATGCCCTTCTCGTCGACGTTCGAGTTCGAGCCGACCGTCACGTAGAGCCTGGAGCCGTCCGGCGAGGCGATCACGTTCTTGGTCCAGTGATGGTTGATGCGACCGCCCGGCAGGTCGGTCACCTTGCGCGGCGGCGCCGCGATCCTGGTCGCGCCGGTTTCGTAAGGGAAGGCGAGCAGAGCATCGGTGTCGGCAACGTAGAGCGTACCGCCCACGAGCGCCATGCCGAACGGGCTGTTGAGGCCCTGCAGGAAGACGCTGCGCTGATCGGACACGCCGTCGCCGTCCGTATCGCGCAGCAACGTGATCCGGTTGGGGGAGGGCGAAGCGCCGCCGGCCTTCTTGAGCGCGATGCGCTCGAAGAAGCCCTTGATGCCCGAAGTGTCGTCGGGCTTGGGCGGCGCGTTGGTCTCGGCGACGAGCGTGTCGCCATTCGGAAGCACGAGCAGCCAGCGCGGGTGATCGAGCCCGCGCGCGAAGGCGACGACCTGGAGTCCGGCGGCCGGCGTCGGTGCCTGGCCCGTGCCCCAGCCGATATTGTCCGCGATCTTGACGGTCGGCAGCGGGCTGTGGACTTCAGCAGGCAGCACCGGGTTGAGTCCCTGGCCCGCCGCAACGTCCAGCTTGGCGTGGCTGCCGCAGGCGGTCGCGCTCAGCAGGAGCGCCGCCGCGAGCGGACGGTGGACATGGCGCATCGGACGATCCTCGTGGCGGGTCGCGTGCCCCGACCCAGGCATCCGGAGAACCTCAGCCACCGTCGACGGGTTCCGCGACGGGGGGGTGCAGGCGCAGCCGGGTGACGCGGCGCTGGTCCCCGTCCGTCACCTCCAGCCGCCAGCCGCTGTCGTGGACGAGCACGTCGCCCACGCGCGGGATACGCTCGGCGATCAGCGCCGCCAGCCCGCCGAGCGTATCGACCGGCTCCTGAGTCTCGGCGAGGCGCGGATCGATCGTCTCAGCGACGTCGTCCAGTTCGGCGCGCGCGTCGGCGTCCCACAAGCCGTCGTCCAGCGGCACGAGCAGCTCGGCGGGCGCCTCGTCATGCTCGTCCTCGATGTCGCCGACGATCTCCTCGACGAGATCCTCGATCGTGACGAGCCCCTCGGTGCCCGAATATTCGTCGACGACGATGGCAAGGTGCGTCTGCGTCGCGCGCATCTCGGCCAGCAGGTCGATCACCCCCATCGCCGTCGGTACGTAGCGCGGCTCGCGAACGAGCGCCGCGATCGCGTCCGGGCGCGGCGCGGTGCCGGCGAGGATGGCGAACACGTCCTTGATGTGGATCATGCCGACAACGGTGTCGAGCGTCTCTCGGAAGACGGGCAGGCGCGAGTGGCCGGCCTCGGCGAACAGCGCAACCAGCGCCTCGAACGGCGCCGCCTCGTCGACCGCAACGATGTCGCCGCGCGGCACCGCCACGTCGCGGACCGTGCGCTCGCCGAACTCGAGCAGGTTGGAGAGCATGACGCGCTCGGCCGGCGAGAGATCGCGCGCGTCGGTGGGCTCGCCGGCGTGCTCCTCGATCGCGTCGAAAATCTGATCGCGCAACGTCGGCTCGGCATCATCGCCGAACAGCAGGTGCCTCAGGCCGGACCACATCCCCCCGCCGGCATGGGGGCTTCTACTGGAATCCTCGGGCATGGGTTCGCGACATCGTCCTTCTAACCGTCGACCGAATGTAACGGCCTAGGCGGCGCGGAGTCGAGGGCGCCCGACGACGCGGCCGGCAAGCAGCGCCCACCAGACGATCAGCGGCTGCGCGAACAGGCGCGGAGCATGGTACCACCAGCCGAGCCCGGAGCCAGTCGAGAGGTCGCGCACCGCATGCTGGATGTTCGCGGGATAGACGCCCACGGCATAAAGCGCGAGCATGATGCCCGCAAAGGCGCGGATGCGCGGCACCGCAAGGCCGATCGCGCCGGCGACCTCGCACGCGCCGGTGGCGAGCACGACGGTGCGCGGGGAGGGTACCCAGCCGGGCACGACGGGGACGAAGAAGCCGGGGTTCGTCAGGTGGACGGCCCCCGCAAAGAGATAGAAGGGGATGATCGTCCAGCGCGCGACGGCGCTTCGGCTCGCGTCCATGCTCCCGCCTGCCACGCCGGGCTCTCGCCGACAAGCGCGCGCGACGTTGCTTCTGCGGGCCGCGGGAGGCGAGTACGTCTCGCCGCGACGTGACCGGTGGGCGTCGGTCGATCGACCCGACGGCGGCGGTCGAACGGTTGCAGAGGAGCCTTGCCGCTCGGTTAGCCGGCGGAACTCCGGTGGCCGATCTCGTGGGCGAGCCTGCCACCGCTCCTGAGATAAACCTTATTCTGTCGGTCAAGCAGATGCTCGGGCGGCGGTGGGTCGTAGCCGTCACCGGCGGCGGTTTCGGTATCCGAGCCGCCGCACGCCCTCGCTGAAGATGCGAATGGTGATCGAGCGACTTGAGTCGGGACAATGAGCGCGCCGGGACGAGCGGCGTCGGGCATCAGATTCCCGCATACCATTGGTAATTGGCCGAGTCTTCCCAATAGCCGCCCTTGCCGCCGCCGATCCGGCCGAGGCTGTCGACCGCCTCCACCCGCATGACGTACTTGGCCTGCTTGTAGCCGAGCTGGCGCTCCAGCCGGAGTCTGAGCGGCGCGCCGTGGCCGACACCGAGCGGCTGGTCGTTCATGCCCCAGGCGAGGATTGTCTGCGGATGATAGGCGTCGACGAGATCGACGCTCTCATAATAGGGATCGCCACCGAAGTCGTCGGCGCAGTGGAACACAACGTAGCGCGCCGAGGGCAGAACGCCCGCCGCGTCCAGCGCCAGCTTCAGCGGCAGGCCATGCCACTTGCCGATCGCGCTCCAGCCCTCGACGCAGTCGTGCCGGGTGATCTGGGTCCGCGCGGGCATCGCCCTGATCTGCGCGAGCGAGAGCGCCTGGGGCCGCCGCACGAGGCCGTCGACCGCCAGCCGCCAGTCGGCGAAGCCGTTCCTGACATGCGCCTGATAGGCGTCGCTGGCCGGCATCGTGTTGCCGTTGGTGCGGAACACGGGCGACATGTCGGACGCCTTGTACTCGCGCGCGAGCGCGGTGCGGTCGGTCACCAGCCGCTGCGCGCGCATCGTCAGTCCCTCGCCGAGGCCGAGCACCTCCTGCACCTTGGGTGCGGCCGCGATCCGGTCGCAGCCCGAGAGCAGCAGGCCGCCCGCGCCGACGCCAAGCGAGCCGATCAGGCCGCGCCGCGTGAGCGCGCTCATTTCGCGCGCTCCTCGGGCAGCCGGTACCAGCCGGTGACGATCGAGCGCAGTTCGTTGAGCGGGCCCGCGAGCACCACCATCAGGAGGTGGACGAGGATGAACCCAAACAGCAGCGCTGCGCAGATGAAGTGGATCGAGCGCGCCGACTGGCGGCCGCCGAACAGGTCGAGCAGCCATGGCCATGCCGCATCGATGCCCGGCGACATCGTCAATCCGGTGAGCACCATAGCCGGGATTAATCCGAAGATGACGCCGACATAGCTCAGCTTCTGGAGCACGTTGTAGCGCCGCGCCGCCTCACCGGTGTGGAAGCGCAACAGGGCATGATTTTTGATGTCCTGCCACAGGTTGCGCGGCCGGAGCTCGTCGGGCGTCGGCGCGAGGTCGCGCTGAGCGTGGCGCGTGGCGAAGCTCCACAGCCAGAACAGTAGGCCCGGCACGACGAGGAGCCAGGCGAAGAAGAAATGCCACTGCCGCGCGCCTGCGAGATCGTAGCTCGACGGGATCGTCACGAGCGGGGGAAACGCACGCGCTTGCCCGTGTACGAGACCCAGCAAGCCTGTGGTCGGCAGGGTCACCGGGCCAAGCCGGAGGAAGCCGTTGTTGTTGGCGGCCCCGATCTCCAGCCAGGGTACCTCGTGGTTGGCGCCGTACTGGCCCCAGTAGAGCTGCGGGTGGGCGTTGAAGATCATCAGCCCGCTCATCAGCATGACGATCATCGCCAGTGCATTGATCCAGTGCCAGATCCGCACCGGGCGACGTTGACGGTAGATCAGCTCGCCGCTTGCCGGCGCATGATCCGTGGACGCGGACGACATCGATCGACCCCTATCATCGAGAGTTTGGAGGCACGCGCATGGCGCGCGCCTCCGGCCTTGCTTAGTGCCCAGACTTCATCATCTCGTCGTGCTTCATCATCTCCGGGTGCACCTTCATGATCTTCGCACAGCCGGCATTCTTCATCATGGTATCGTGCGACATGGCGTTGCAGCTCTTCATCTTGCGCGTGTCCGCGGCCGACATCTTCATGCCGCCCGACGCCATGTGATCGTGGGCTGACATCTGGTCGTGCGATGCCATCGCATCCTGCGCGAACGCAGGCGCGGCGGCGGAAAGCGACAGGGCGCAGAGGCCGAGCATTGTGACTGCACGCATGATATAGTCTCCTTGAATGATGCTGGCGCCTGAATGAAACGGTCCGCCGCGGCGCCCGGCGGCGGGTGCGGTCAGATGCGGCGCGCGGCGATGATCGGGCCGCCGGAGCCTTGCTGCACGAGAACAGCCGATGCGAGCCCCTGCTCAGCGTGCGGCGTGAGACGGAAGGTGGCCGCGGCGCCGTTCCAGGTCCCCAGCCTCGTCAGATCGCGGACGATGTTGCGATGAGGCAGCGTCCTGCCGCCGTTCTCGCCGGCGCGGATCGGCACATTGCGAACGCGAGGGTCGTAGCGGACCAGCCACACGGTCGAGGGCGCGGCATGCGCGCCGGCGGCGAGCTTCAGCGCGCCGTGATCGACGGTGAGATCAGGCCCGCCACGTGGCGAGCCGGCCCGAGCGATCACGGCATCGAGCTGCGCCCGGTTGCTGCCCACGATCGTCGTATCGCCGTTGACGATCACCTGCGGCGTAGCGACCTGCGGCCGGCCCGCGCGACGGGCATAGTCCCACTGACGCGCGGTCCAGCGCGGCGAGCCGAACGTGTCCTTCCAGCCGAGCTGGTCCCAGTAGGTGACCGCGAACGACAGCGCGAGCACGTCGGGCCGATCGGCGATCGCGTTGAGATTCGCGTTGGCCGGCGGGCAGGACGAGCAGCCCTGGCTCTGGAAAAGCTCGACGACGGTCGGGTGAACGTTCGCTGGGGTTGAGCCGGCGACGGTCGCATTGGCCGTCAGCGCATAGGCACCAAAGAGCGGGAACGCTGCGGCCGCAGCCAGGAGGATCAGTTTGGTCATACTGGCTATTCGTACCGGCTCTTGTTTCGGTTACAAGTCGGTCGCAGGTGTCGTCTCATTATTCGACCGGCGACGAAGGTAGGTCCGGAGTTCGGATGCCGACAAGCGAGGATCAGCTCAGGACTTGGATGGCGGGCGGCCTCGACGGGGACGCGGCGTCGCATGCCGCGTTGCTGAGATCGCTCGTACCGCTGCTGCGCGGGTTCTACCGTCGCCGCCTGGGCGATGGCGCGGAACTAGAGGATTTGGTGCAGGAAACATTGATCGCCGTTCACACCCGCCGCGCCAGCTACGACCGCGACCGGCCGTTCACGGCGTGGCTGTTCTCGATCGCGCGCTATAAGATGATCGATCATCTGCGTCGCACCCGTCGCCACTACGCCGTCGAGGACTCCGGCGAGGTGCCGTCCGTCGAGAGCTTCGAAGAGGCGAGCAACGCGAGCATCGACGTCGAGAGGCTGCTCGACGGGCTGCCGCACAAGCAGGCCGCCGCGATCCGCCGCACCCGCCTCAACGGGTTCAGCACCTTCGAGGCGGCGGAGGCCGCCGGCATCGGCGAGTCCGACGTCAAGGTCTCCGTTCACCGTGGGCTGAAAACGCTGGCTGCACGAATCATGGGCGAGCGCCGATGAAGACGGACACTCTTATCGAGCGGCTTGCCGCCGACGTCCCGCCGGTGCCGCGTCACGGGCCTGCCCGTCGTCTCGGCGTCGGCATCCTCGCCGGCGGCGCGGTGACAATGATCCTCGTCGCACTCGGGCTCGGCGTCCGATCCGATCTCGGCGTCGCCATGCGCGGCTTCGCCTTCTGGATGAAGTGGGCCTACACGATCTCGCTCGGGATCGGCGCGGTGGCGATGACTTTGCGGCTGGCGCGGCCCGAGCCGGTGCGGCTCGCCCGCTTCTGGCCAGTCGCCCTCCCGTTCGCGCTGCTAGCGATCGTGGGGGCGATCGAGATGGCGCATGTTCCCGCCGGCGACTGGCTGGCGATGTGGCTCGGACATACGTGGAGGATCTGCCCTTGGCTGGTGCTGCTGCTGGCAGCACCAATCTTCGTCGGCCTGTTATGGTCCTTCCGCCGACTGGCACCTACCCGGCTCCGCGCGGCCGGCGCCGCCGCCGGTTTCGCTGCGGGCGCATGGGCAGCGACGCTCTACTGCTTGCACTGCCCGGAGGTGTCGGCCATATTCGTGCTGACCTGGTATACGCTCGGCATCGGCCTCGCCGCGAGCGTGGGGGCGCTGCTCGGGCCTCGGTTGCTGCGCTGGTAGACTAGGCACTTCGGGCGGACGCTGCCGCTGGCTTGCTGCGGACGATGTTCTCCGGCGACCTTCCGTCTTTACGGCATCGGCCGATATCTGGCGAGAAAATGGCATTCAGTTCAGATTCCCGCCGCGCTAGAGCGGTTTTCGATCAGTCTGCATCGTAGTTGCAGGCAGCGAAGTAGTTGGCGCGTTCCTGTGGCGAGTAGAGGTCGAGGATGCGGCCGATGGCGTTCCAGAGGCCGTGGATGGTGCGCTCGGCTGCCTTTCGCAGGTGCGCCTTCAGCTTGGAGAAGGCCTGCTCGATCGGATTAAAGTCGGGGCTGTAGGGCGGGAGGAAGAGCAGCCTGGCGCCGACGCTCTCGATGGCGTCGCGCACGGCCGGCGCCTTGTGGCTCGACAGGTTATCCATGATGACCACGTCGCCGGGTCCGAGTTCAGGCACGAGGACACGGGTGACGTAGGTGAGGAAAGCGTCGGCGTTCATGGGTGCGTCGAGTACCCAGGGCGCAACCATGCCCGTGCGGCGCAGGCCGGCGACGAAGGTGGTTGTCTTCCAGTGACCGAACGGGATGTCGGCGCGCAGGCGCTCGCCCCGCTGGCAGCGGCCATGGCGCCGCGCCATGTTGGTGCTGGCCCAGGTCTCGTCGATGAACACCAGCCGCTCGGGGTCCAGGTCGAGTTGGCCGTCGAACCATTTCCCGCGCTGCTTCAGGATTTCGGGACGGTCCTGCTCGCTCGCGTGGCCGGTCTTTTTTTGCGCGTGATCCCGTGCCGGGCGAAGAAGCGCCACAGCGTGGCGATGCTGACGCTCACGCCACGCGCCACCAGCATCTCGCGCAACTCCGCCAAGGTCGGATCGGGCTGCTGCTCGATTGCGTCCAGGATGAAGGACGCATGCTCCTCGATCTTCGCCGTTCGACGATCTCCGCCCTGCGGCTTGGCCGCCGGCACGCCATGACGCACCGCCAGCTGCCGCCACCGTATCGCGCTCGCCGCGCTGACGCCGAACCGCTCGGCCGCTCGCCGGCACGACATCCCACCTTCAACGGCAGCAACGACACGATCCCGAAGATCACGCGATAAGGCTCGACCCATCCATGCCAGCCTCCTCCGCCAGCATGGATCATGAATGAGAAAATCCTAGCCGTGTGAATCCCAGCCGATTCAGCCCGCTCGAAAACCGCTGTAGAGCGGTTTTCGATCAGTCTGCATCGTAGTTGCAGGCAGCGAAGTAGTTGGCGCATTCCTGGGACGGATAGAGAACGAGGATGCGGCCGATGGCGTCCCACAGGCCGTGGATGGTTCGCTCGGCGACCTTGCGCAGATGTGCCTTCAGCTTGGAGAACGCCTGCTCGATGGGGTTGAAGTCGGGGCTGTAAGGCGGGAGGAACAGGAGCCTGGCACCGACGCTCTCAATGGCGGCGCGCACGGCTGGCGCCTTGTGGCTTGACAGGTTGTCCATGATGACCACGTCGCCACGGGCAAGTTCGGGTACAAGGACGCGAGTGACGTACGTGAGGAACGCGTCGGCGTTCATGGGCCTGTCCAGCACCCAGGGCGCAACCATGCCGGTGCGGCGCAGGCCGGCTGTGAAGGTGGTCGTCTTCCAGTGACCGAACGGGACGCCAGCGCGCAGGCGCTCGCCACGGCGACAGCGTCCATAGCGGCGTGCCATGTTTGTGGATGCCCAGGTTTCGTCGATGAACACCAGCCGCTCGGGATTGAGTTCGAGCTGACCCTCGAACCATTCCTCGCAGCGCTTCAGGACGTCGGGACGGTCCTGCTCCGTCGCATGACCGGTCTTTTTTGCGCGTGATCCCGTGCTGGGCGAAGAAGCGCCTCAGCGTGGCGATGCTGGTGCTCACGCCGCGCTCCGCCAGCATGATCCGCAACGCCGCCAGCGTCGCATTAGGTTGCTGGCCAGTTGCGTTCAGAATGAAGGCTGCATGGTCCTCGATTTTCGCCGTGCGGCGATCTCCACCCTGCGGCTTGGCGGCCGGCGTGCCGTGCTGGAGCGCAAGCTGCCGCCAGCGGATCGCGCTCGCCGCGCTGACGCCGAACCGCTCGGCCGCCTGCCGGCACGACACTCCGCCCTCAACGGCAGCAACCACCCGGTCCCTAAGATCAGGCGACAAGGCTCGGCCCATCCATGCCGGCCTCCTGCGCCAGCAGGGATCGTGAATCAGAAAACCGCCGCCGTGTGAATCCCTGCCGATCCAGCTCGCCCGAAAACCGCTCTAAGCCGACGGACCGATCGCACGATCCCACACGTACATGTTCGCCATGCTCTGCGAAAGAACGGCATCAAACACCGGCTCACCGAGCCGAAGGATCCCCTGACCACGGACAGGTTGAGCGATGAACCGCACCATTAGGGAAGCCAACGTAAAGCGCCGCCATCGGCGAGAGCGGCGCGCCGACGACCACCCCGATCGCATAAGCGCTGATCGCCCGCCCGCCGGTCGGCAGGTCAACGTGGAGGTCGCGGGCGAACAGCGGCAGAATGCTCATCGTCGCGAACTCGGTCGTGCCGATCGCGAAGCCGCCGAGCGCCAGGCCTGCGTGAACGATGTCGCTGCGACGCGGGCTTCTGGCGGGAGACGTCACGAGCCGGCGCTTCAGTAGGCGACCGAGAAGCGCGCGCGATGGTGCGCGGGACGCTCGGCCTCGTCGAGCATCGCGACGGCATAGTCCTGCAGCGAGATGCGGCTGTCGCCTGACTCGTCGATCATCAGTCGGTCGCCGCCGACGCGGTAGCGCCCGGTGCGCTCACCCGGCTCCAGATGCGCGGCCGGGCTGATGAACACCCAGTCGAGCTCGGTCTCGGCGCGCAACTGGTCAAGGAAGGCCGCGGTCCTGAGCGCGCCCGCCTTCCACTCGGCCGGAAAATCGGGCTGGTCGATCACTCGTTTGCCGGGCGCGATCTCCAACGTGCCGGCACCGCCGACCGTCAGCAGGCGATCGACGCCCGACCGCCTGACCCCGTCGATGATAGCCTGCGTGCCCGTGCCGTCGGGGTCGCGGCCGGGGTTGAAGGCGCTGATGACAAGGTCATGGCCGGTTACCGCCTGCGCGAGCGCGTCGGCGTCCGTCGCATCGGCCTGCGAGGCGCGCAGCGTCGCGGCCGACGGCAGCCCGGACGGGTCAGTGACAATGGCGGTCACCTCATGGCCGCGGCCAGGGTTTCCGCGAGCAGCTTGGCGCCGACAAAGCCGGTGGCGCCGATCAGGGCGATCCTCATGCGATGAACTCCTCTTGGGGGGACAGGGTGGATGACAGGCCGGCGAGCGCCTGGACGAACGCGTCGGGCCGGGCGTAGAAATCTTCGTGCGGCACCCGGACCAACTCGGCTCCGTTCTCCAGCACGAAGCCGGGGAAGCCGCGCAGGCCCGATCGCGTCATGAAGCCGCGAGTGTGGTTGATATGTTCCGCCGCGGCGTCGGGCGCGAATGCTGCCGGGAACGCCGCTCGGTCCAAGCCGATATCGGCGGCGACGCCGACGAGAACGTCCGGTTCGACCACGCGCAGGCCCGCGAGGTAATGCGCCTTTTGGATCGCGTGCAGCATCCGGCGCTCCGCGCCCGGCTCGACCTCGCCCGCCGCCAGCACCGCCGCGATCGTCGGCTGCGACCAGAACACGGTGGCGTCGTCACCGAGCAGGCCGTTCAGATACTCGTCGCCAAACCACTGGCCGGTGAGCGCGCCGATACGCGCGTCGCTCTGGCGGATGTAGGCCAGCTTGTCGCGAGCAAGCCTGGTCGGGGCATCCCACAGCCCGCCGCCGTGAAGCGACAGGACGATGCCGGCCGCCGCGGCCGCGTCCACCATCGGCGTCGCCGCGTAGCACCAGCCGCAGAGCGGGTCGTAGATGTAGTGCAACAAGGGGCCGGGCATCGCTGCCTCCTTATTCCTGGACAGGATCGGAGATAGGGGCTTCACGCTCGGCGGATTAGCGGGCCATTCCAGCTAACTCCCTGAAGCGGAGTTTATCGATGGAGGATCTTCGCCACTATGCGGTCTTCGCCGAGACCGTCTCGGCCGGCTCGATGAGCGCCGCCGCCCGGCGGCTCCGGATGACGCCGTCCGCGGTCAGCCAGACCATCCGCGCGCTGGAGGCGCGGACCGGCGTCGTGCTGTTGCATCGCTCGACGCGCAAGCTGACGCTGACGGAGGCGGGTGAACGTTGCCTGCCCTATTGCAAGCGCCTGCTTGAGGCGCGCAACGGGGCGGCCGCCTCGCTGGAGCAGGCGCGCGATGCCCCGACCGGCGAACTCCGGGTCGCGGCGCCGATCGGGTTCGCGGCGCACATCTCCCCCGCGCTCGCGCCGGTGCTCGCCGACTGGCCTTGCCTGCGGCTGAAGCTGATCCTTGACGACAAGCTGGTCGACCTGATCGACGCCCGGGTCGATCTGGCGGTGCGGGTCGGCGGGCTTCCGGACACGAATTGGATCGGTCGCAAGCTCTGCGATTTCGAGGGCATTCTCTGCGCATCGCCCGCCTATCTTGGCCGGCGCGGCGCTCCAGCGACGCCGGCTGACCTGCCGGAGCATGACTGGCTGGCGATGGAGGGGGAGGACGACGAGGCGGTCAGTGAGGACGGCGAGCGCGGCCCCGGGACAATGCTCCACCTCACAAATGGCAAGGGACGGCAGGAGCGCGTGCCGTTGGCGATCCGCATCGGCACCACGAGCCAGGTCGCCCTCCACCAGCTCTGCGAGGAAGGAATGGGGTTGGCGTCGCTTTTCTACCCCGATGCCCGCCCGGCGCTTGAACAGGGCAGGCTCGTCCGCCTGTTGCCCGACTGGCGACCTCCCTCGGTGCCCGTGACGATGGTCATGCCCAGAAGCGGGGGCGGGGTGGCCAAGGCCCGCGTCGCCGCCGATGCACTGCTGCGCTATTTCGCGGCGCTGACGACGGCAGATTGAATATCGAAGGCGTTCGGAAGCAGTCGCACGATAGAGGAGTGCGCACGCCCCAGCATCGCGCAACGTCGAGCCCTTGCAGGGATACGCGTGTTGGATCGGCATTAACGCAGCTTCACGTCAACACCTGATCGGCTCCTGACATTACTGCCCATTATATGGTTCGGTGTAGGTTACTTCCTTCAGGACACAAAGGTCGAGCTTTATGCCGAGCCGCTCACCAGAGTCGTTCGAGCGAGATGTTCTGTATCCTAGTCTCTGGACGAGGCGAGAGGCTACTTAGACTAATCGACAGATGCGATTGGCAAGGTTCGCTTGCACGAGCGAAGCGTTCGTTTCGGTGGACAATCGTAACGCATCGGTGAAAACGCTTGCGCCAACCGATGAGATCGCCAAAACCGTTGGCTGCGTTTATAAGCCAACTGACAGGCTGACGATCATCGTCGGATCCCAGCTGCTGAAGCGGCAGATGGATTGCCTGCATAGATTAGCACGAACGTGAATATTTACAAATTCCGATGACGCAGACGACTGGTTGCTGTCACGCGACCCTGCCTTAGGTGCGCGATCATTGACTTACTGAGGTCGCAAAATAGTTCTTCCGCTCGATGGGGCCAAGAAGCTGTATATTCTTAGAAGCCCAATGACGGGCTCAGCGCAGCTTGGCGCCCGCCAGCCGCTCCTCCCAACGCCGCGTTCTCGCGCGCGAACGCAGCCTTGGCCTCGACAGGGTCGCGGGTGCCGAGCGAGACCTTGACCTGGGGCTTGCCGCCGAAGGCGGCGCACAGTTTCTCGGGCACCTCGCGCCGGAAGAGAAGGATCCCGTCGCGCGGGTTCTGAACGGCGTCGTCATGCTGGTCTTCTTAACGCTTCCCCCTACCCATGTTCTGTACACATCGCGGGTGGAGAGACGTGAAAACCCGCCTATTCCGTCACTTGGGCGTGCCTGGTGACCCCTACGGGCTCGCAACAAGCTGGCTCGATCAACGACTTAGATTGGCGAACCAGCCCGCTTCCCGCCTCAACTTCGCGAGGCGACCCGAATGCGTTGGCTAACCTTTCTGGCGCTCCGCCTGGGCTGAAATGCAAAGCGCTCGATCCGGCTGCAACCGGATCGAGCGCCAACATTGCTCACCGGGCAGGCGGGCAGATCGAGGATAGCACAAACGGCATGGCGGGCAACCGCCGCCCGATCCTGTCGCTGCGGTTCCGCGCATGACGACCTTCGGCCTCCAACACGCGGCGATGGCGCTCCAGCTCGCGACCCCGGCCGAGAAGCATGTGCTTCTCGTGCTGGCGCTGCGCGCCGACAGCGCGACTGCCTCGTGCAACCCCGGCATCCCGCGCATCGCCGGCGATACCGGCTTGAGCGAGCGCCACGTCCATCGTGCGCTGGTCGCGTTGGAGAGCGCCGGCCACATCACGCGCAAGATCAAGCCCGGCGTCGGTACGGTCTACACCGTTCACCCTTGCCATGGTGTCACCCCTGACAAGGCGTCAGGCCTGACACAGTGTCGGTCGACCCCTGACACAGTGTCAAGCAAACTACCAAGAACCACCACTTCTACGAAGACTTCGTCTTCTCCGAAGAAACGCGCGCGGACGCCGGTAGCGATCGACGTTCCCGAGTGGGTTCCTGCCGACGCTTGGAACGGCTGGCTGGAGATGCGCCGCACCAAGGGCACGAAGACGACGGCCCGTGCCCTGCAACTCGCGATCGAGGGGCTGAAGAAGCTCGCGGACGACGGCCATCCGCCTGGGGAGGTGCTCGATCAGTCGACCCTCAAGGGCTGGACAGGCCTCTTCCCGATCAAGGATCACCGCAATGGACTATCACCACGAGACCACCACGCTTCGGCCGGGGGGCAGTCGCGACCTGACCGCATGGCAAGACCTCGGCGCGGATACGCGGCCGACATGCTCGCCGCCGCCCACGCGCGCCCGGAAGACGGTTCCGAGGGCGATCCACGAGATTGTGGCGGAGCTGAAGGTCCGCTTCCAGCATACCTGCGGTGACGATCCCGAAGGCTTCAAGGCTCGGGTGGGGCTGCTGGCGGAAGACTTGGCCGACGCGCCTCCGCTGATCCTCCGCCGCGCCGTCGTCGAGTGGGTCCGCACCTCGCCGTTCCTGCCGACCGCAGCCGACCTCATCCGCCTGATGCGCGAGGCGCTGGAAGCTCGCGACGGCGGGCCGCGCACCGCTGCACCAGCGGGCTTCAACTGGATGGAGCACGTCGCGGCGAAGCGGAACGCCGAGATGGCGGCGGACCCACACGCCCGGCAGGGTGTCGCTTGGGTTGTGCTAGACGGCTCGCTCCAGCTTCGGCCGTGCGCGCCGCCTCCGCCGCGCCCAGACGATCGCCTCGCCCGAACCGACGTGCGCGACGCCAATCGGCTCATGCGCAAGCTCGGCTTGCTGACGCGCTACCACCTAGACGGCAGCGCCTTCCAGCTCGCCAAGGGCGAACCCGATCCCGCCGGCGCCGCCGAACCCGGCGATGCTCCGATGCCGCCTGACATGAAAGCGCGCCACTACGGCACCCCGCGCAAGCCGACCGAATCCGACTATCGCGAGATGATGGGCCGCGATGCCTATGATGCTTGGCAGGCGCGCCCTGCGGTGGAGGAACCGTGATGGGCGCCGCAGAGCAGCTTGAGCGGCTGACGCATCGCGTCGGCGCGCTCCGCCCCGATTGGGGCAACCCGGAGCGGTTCTTCGAGAACCGCAGCGAGATCGAGCGCGGCTTGCGCCAGCTCGCCAAGCGCCTGGAGCGCGATCATGGCTGACTGGCCCTACAACACCGCGACATGGCAGCGCCTCCGCAAGGCGAAGCTGGCGGCAAACCCCATGTGCGAGCCGTGCGACGCGGCCGGGTTGCTGACGCTCGCCAACACCGTCGACCATGACACGCCGATCAGCGCGGGCGGCGCGGCCTTCCCGGGCCTGCACGAGCTGACCAGCATGTGCGCGCCATGCCACGGCGCGAAGACGGCGCGGGGCGTGGAAGCGGGCGCGGTGCGATCCAGCAAGCCCCGTCGGGGGTGCGACGCGGACGGCAACCCGCTCGATCCGGAGCATCCGTGGCACGAGAAATCGCTCAGGGCTGGCGGCGTAGGACCGACCCCGTACCCAAACGCTCAATTAGTTGCCGACGACAGGCGCGGTGCGACGCTCGTGCAGCCTGTCGTCGGCGAGGTCGATCTGAGCCAGAAGGACGCTGAAATCTTCAGTCGCGGAAACCGGAAAGAGCATCCTGAGCCGGTGGCCAGCGACTTCACAGTCGGACCTGATGATCGGAGTAGCGCTGGCACGATCACGAGCGTTCATGGGCCGATCTCCGGATGCGATACACATAGGTTGCTTCATTCAACAAACGGCCGTGCGGATCGGACCCGTCGCAATGGGTAAGCGCGGCCCCGGCGCGGGCCGGATGCGCGCGGCCGGGCGGCGCCCCGGCTCGAACAAGGTCCACCACCCGTGGGCGAAGCGCGGGATGCCGGCGGCCGATCAGGTGCTCGCCTTCCTCGGCACGCTGCCGATTGTCTCGGGGCTGCGCGCCGGCGAGAAGATGGAGCTGCTGGAGTTCCAAGAGCGCTTCGTGCGCGGCGTGTACGCGGAGACGGAGGGGGAGCGCATGGTGCGCCTCGCGGCGCTGTCGGTGGCACGCGGCAACGGCAAGTCGGCGCTGCTCGCGGGCCTGTCGCTGGCGCACCTGCTCGGGCCAATGCGGGAGCCCCACGGGGAGTGCTACGCGGCCGCGCTCGATCGCGAGCAGGCGGGCGTGCTGTACCGGATGGTCCGCAACTACGTGGAGGCGACGCCGTGGATGGCGGCGGCCGTGAACGTGCGCGACTGGCACAAATCGATCGAGGTGGAGGCGGATCGCTCGACCTGGACGGCGCTCACCAGCGACGCCCGGAAGGCGCACGGCCTGGCGCCGTCATTCTGGATCGCGGACGAGGTGGCGCAATGGCGCTCGCGCGAGCTGTGGGACAACCTGCGGACCGGCATGGCGAAGCGGGCGCACGCGCTTGGCGTGACGATCAGCACGCAAGCCGCCGACGACTTCCATTTCTGGTCCGAGATGCTGGACGCAGAGCCGTCGCCCACGGTCTACACGCAGCTCCACAGCGCGCCGGCGGACTGCGCGCTCGACGATCGCGATGCCTGGGCGGCTGCCAACCCAGCGCTGGGCGCCTTCCTGAACGAGACGGACTTCGTGGACGCGGCGGCGATGGCGGCGCGCTCGCCATCGTTCGAGCCCGCGTTCCGGCTGCTCAACCTCAACCAGCGCGTCGCGGCGGAGGGGCGGTTCCTCAACCCGGCGGACTGGGAGGCGAACGCCGAGCCATTCGACGTGGCCGAGCTGGAGGGGGAGCGGTGCTACGGCGGGCTGGACCTGTCGAGCACGCGCGACCTCACCGCGCTGGCGCTGTGGTTCCCGGATAGCGGTAAGCTGCTCGTCTGGCACTTCGTGCCGGCGGACACGATCGGCGAGCGCGTGGAGCGGGACCGGGTGCCCTATGACCGCTGGGCGGACGCCGGCTGGATCGAGAAGACCAATGGCCGGGCCACCGATCGCGTCTCAATCGCGCGGCGCCTGGCGGACATTCGCCAGCTCTACGACGTGCAGACGATCGCCTTCGATCGCTGGCGGTTCGAGGATCTAGCGAAGCTGCTCGCGGACGAGGGGATCGAGCTGCCGCTGGTGGAGTTCGTGCCCGGCTTCCGGACCTACGCGGCGGCAGTGGACGCCTTCGAACGCGCGGTGCTGGAGCGGCGGATGCTGCACAACGGCTCGCCGATCCTGAAATGGCAGGCGGGCAACGTCATCATCGAGGCGGACGCGGCGGGCAACCGCAAGCCGAGCAAGGCCAAGTCGATCGACCGGATCGACGGCATCGTCGCCGCCATCATGGCGTGCGGGATGGCGGCGACGGATGAGGGGCCGAAGATGTACCGGGGGGCGGGGCTGGAGTGGGTTTAGCCCGTAAAGCTTGCAATCCATTCGTCTGTGCTTTGCTCTTCAACCAACTTCAAGACTGGGCACATTGTCTGTGAAAGCTGGCTATAGGCGTAAAGACGAGCCACGACTTTATAGGATTTGGCTTCTCCTAATACCCCGCCGGAGATGATTGTCTCGCCGACTTCCGGCAGCGCCTCGAAGTCAGTCGGTATTCCATCAACTGTCGGAAACTCAAGAATGACCTTCATCAGCCATCTCCAAGAACGGATTACATGACACCAGCCGCTAGTCGATCATAGTAAGGCAAAAACGAAGCGTTTGCCGCCTGCTGACAAGCCTGTTGATTTAGTCCGCCTTGAAAGCGGTACTCCGCAGCGCCTACTTCGGCAAAGTAGTGTAGCGCTTGGGCATGTTCTTCCCTGCTAAGGCGACTCTTAATTGATTGCAGTTTTACGTCATTTAGCAGCGCAGTGTTCAAGGTGTTGACCACTGTCCCATACCAAGCATCTGACCTGATACCGCACGTGACCAGAAAACCTGCGACTGCTTGCTTTTGATAGAACGGTGCTACGGCGCGTTCATAGGTCTGAAGCGTTGGCGAACCAGTGGGTACGACGGCCGAAAGTGCGGCTGCGCCGAGCAGGATCAACATTGGCGTGCCCGCGTCTGAAGGTTCAAACCAGTGCCCCAGCGATAAGCGTCCGGATAGCTTCTGGCCTTGATGGAGACGGTTCTTGCCGCGCGATCCAAGCATCGAGTGTCGCGAGCTGATCGGCCTCAAACCGGACCATCACGCCCTCGCGCCTGCCGCCGGTCGAGGGGCGGCCACGCCTACCTTTCGGGGTATCCGCTATTGACGCTGACATGGTTAATGGGATACCCGGAATAACGAGCCGAGGCAAGGTTGCTGCCCTGCCCCGGCTCTGACCGCAACCGTCTTACGTGGAGACGATCATGGCTACTGCACCCGTTATCACGGGCGCGCCGGCGCGCACACCTACCAACATCGTTCGCCTACCCACTGCGGCACGTCGCAAGGTCGACAATGCCCGCTTCGCCGAGCAGCGGCGCTCCGCGATAGCCGCGCGCCAGTCCGGCGAGTGGCCGGGCAAGTATCTCCATCCTCACGACCGTCGAATGGACGAGCAGGCCAAGTTGCTGCTGTCGATCGAGGATACGGTCGCGACGCGGCTGTTGCAGGCGATTCTCGCGGCGCTCGACGACGGCGCTCGGCAGAAGGTAGCGGCAGCGCTGGCCCCGGCCGTCATCGGCGAGCGGCCCGCCGCTTTGCAGGCGTTCGCGCTGTTCAAGACGAGCAAGCCGACCGTTGGCGAGGCGCATTACCTGGGCTTGGCGCTCGACCGCCTTCGCGCGGAGGGCTGCTGACATGGGCACGCACGCACGGCTGGCGCCCGCAATCCGCGCCGCAATCGCGGACCGTATCGACCTGCTGATCGAGATGCTGGACGCCGACGACGCGCCGCTCACCGACCTGGAGCCGGAGCACGACCAATGCGAGGCCGGCGACGACGGCTGCGGCTTCGTCCGGCTTGGCGGCCGGAGCGGCTGGGGCTCGCGAGAGGAGCATGGGCGCCAGCTCCCGGTGCCGCTCTACGGCGTCGATCAGACGACCGGGCCGATGATCGACCGCAAGGCCGAGCGCGATCGACGCGCGGGGGAGATGGGACTGGTGCGGACGGCGACCGGGTGGCGGTGGCCGTAGCACCTTCCGCATTCCAGTGAATGCTTTCACTTGCATTCGCCGGAATGTGGCGTAGGAAGGAAGCATGAACGGCGACAACCCGATCAATGTCTTTGAGCCGCAATTCTCGCAGCGCGAGGCGGCGGAGATCGCCGGCGTGCCTATGACCGCAATCAACAACTGGCTGAAGCGCGGCGCCTTCAAGCTGGAGGGAGACGACGGCGACCAAGAGCGGCGCCGTCGCTTTTTCAGCATCGCCGGCATTTCGCGCCTGCATGTCATGCGGTTCTGCACCGAGCACCTTGAGTTGAGCCCGGAAGCGGCGGCCGTCGCTGCCACTGGCGTCAACGAGTATTTCGCCGGCGAGAAGCGCGAAATTACCGACGAGGACGGGACGTTCTTCGAGGTGTGGCATTGGGCGCACCGAGCGCCCGACCATTTGGGCGGCGAGCGCCGCTGGCGCACGCAGGGTGTGTGGCAGGAGCCAACGACCGGCGCGTTCTACACCTACCACCCCGGCCTGTTCTCCGACGAGGAGCCGGGCGGCCCGCCCCATTTCCCATGCGTCTGCATCCCCACGTCGCAGCTCGCGCGCCGCATTTTCCTCGCCTGCGCTGACCGGCTCATGGCCGACCACCAGGACGAGGATGCCCCTGTCAACGCCGAGAGGCCGTCGACTGTCACCGCGCCGGGGGCTTCGGCCCCCGGCCAGCATGAGGACGATTGAGCATGAACCTGCACCAGTTGCGCCAGCGCAAGGCCGAGCTCCGCTCCGCCACGTCGGCGATCATCGCCGCGCCCGGCGGCGCGGACGGCCTGCTGACGGACGAGCAGCGCACCACCGTGAACGAGGGCTTCGCCGAGCTGGACCGGCTCCAAGCCAACGAGACGATCCTGGAGCGGCAGGCCCGCGAGGACAGCGAGGCACGCGGCCGGACGCTGAACGATCGCGAGACCGAAGACGGGATCGAGTATCGCGTGTTCGCGCACGCGACCTCGCACACCTCCGCCGAGGGCATCGAAGGCTGGCGCACCCCGACTGGCGAGGTGGTGCCCGTCCTGACCCGCGAGCAGCGGATCGCCGACTTCCTGCCGAACGAGCGCACCGCCGGTAGCGAGATCGGGCTGGGCGGCTTCATGCGCGCCCTGCTGAACGGCCCAAAGACGGACTTGGAGCGCCGGGCCTTGGCAGAGGGCAGCATCTCGACGGGCGGCGCCATGGTTCCCGCGCGGCTCGCGGCGGAGGTGATCGACTTCGCCCGCATCAAGAACACCGCGTTCGCGGCAGGCGCGCTCACCGTGCCGATGCCGGCGCCGCAGCTCCTCTACGCCAAGAGCCTGTCCGATCCGGTGCCGTCGTGGCGCGCGGAAAATGCGCTGATCGCCGAGAGCGAGCCCGTGTTCGGCAGCATGTCGCTCACCGCCAAGAGCCTGGCGGTGCGGTTCGTCATCTCCCGCGAGCTGCTGGAAGATGCGCCGAACATGGATGCCGGCCTGCGCAACGCCATGGCGCGGGGCTTCGCTCGCGGCCTCGACGATGCCATCTTCTTCGGCTC
This sequence comes from Sphingomonas sp., assembly GCF_965200105.1. Taxonomy (GTDB): domain Bacteria; phylum Pseudomonadota; class Alphaproteobacteria; order Sphingomonadales; family Sphingomonadaceae; genus Solisphingomonas. Next base: position 117,139 of record NZ_CBDATN010000001.1, on the reverse strand, counting down.
CGGCGCGAACAATCAGCCGTTGGGGCTGGCGAACACGCCCGGCCTCCAGGTCGTCAACATGGGAGCGAACGGCGGCCAGCTCACCGGCTACTCGCCCTTCCTCGACGCGGCGCTGGCGCTCCAGTCGGCGAACGAGGATGCGATCACCGCGATCGTGCTGAACCCGCGCTCCAACCGCGTGATCGCGGGCCTGGTGGACAGCACCGGGCAGCCGCTCCAACCGCCGCCGCTGCTGAAGGACGTGCCGATCCTCGCCACCAATGGCGTGCCGGTGAACCAGACGCAGGGCACCGCGACCAACGCGACGAGCGCCTTCATGGGCGACTTCTCGCAGGTGCTGGTCGGCATCCGCACCGAGTTGCAGATCACGGTGCTGAACGAGCGCTTCGCCGAATACGGGCAGGTGGGCTTCGTCGGCTGGTTGCGAGCCGACGTCGCGGTGCCCCGCCCGGCGGCGCTCGCGAAGATCGTGGGCATCAAGCCGTGATCGAGCGGCGCGCCATGGGGGGCGTCCAGGCCGAGGGGCGCACGCTTCGCGGGCTGGCGATCCCCTATGACGTGGAGACGCGGATCAACGGCGGCACCGAGTCCATCCGGGCCGGTGCCGTCACCGCCTCACTCGCCGGCCGCGACATTCTCGCGCTGGTCGATCACGACGCCGGCAAGGTGCTCGGCCGTACCCGCTCGGGCACGCTGCGCCTGGTGGAGGAAGCGCGAGGCGTCAGCTTCGAGATCGACCTTCCCGACACCACCGCCGCCCGCGACGTGCTGGCGCTGGTGGAGAGGGGCGACGCCGGCGGAATGAGCTTCGGCTTCACGACGCCCAAGGGCGGGGACGAGTGGCGCGGCACGCACCGCGAGCTGCGGGCGATCCATCTCCACGAGATCAGCGTCATCACCTCGCACCCGGCCTACACCTCGACGACGGTGGAGGCGCGGATCGCGGCCGCAGCATCGCTCGACATGCTGCGCCTTCGCCTGGAGACCTACCGGTGAGGCTCCCGACCATCTTCCGCCGCTCCGCCGAGCCGAATAGCTGGTCCGGCTCCGCGCACCCCGTCACCATGGCGTCGATCGGCGCCGCGCCTGAGAGCGCCGCCGTCAGCCTCGTGGAAGCCGAGAACCTGGCGGTGGCGCTCGCGTGCGTGAACGTCATCTCGTCCAACATCGCGGCCTTCCCGGTGCTGGTCTACCGCCGGCAGGGCGCCGAGCGGATCGAGGTGGCCGGCCACTGGCTTTCGCGCCTCGTCCGCTACGGCCCGAACCCCGATCAGGTATGGGGGGCGCTGATCGAGAGCGCCGTCGCAAGCGTCGAGCTTCACGGCAACGCGCTGTTGGAGATCGTCCGAGACGACGGCGCCACTATCACCGGCTTGCGGTTCATCCCGTGGCCGTGGGTGGCGATGCAGCTCCTCCCGAGCGGCCGCGTCGCCTTCGACGTGTACCAGCCGACCTTGCCCGGCGCTGGCACGATCAAGCGCCGCCTGCTCGGCGACGACGTGATCCACCTGAAGGACCGGAGCGACGACGGGCTGATCGGGCGCTCGCGCCTGTCCCGCGCGCGAGACGTACTCCGCACCGCGACCTCGCAACAGACCTTCGCCCGATCCTTCCTCGATCGCGGTGCGCAGCCGAGCGGCGTCATCAGCCATCCCGGCAACATGACGGAGCAACAGCGCGGCAGTCTCCGCCAGAGCTTCGAGGAGCGGCACCGGGGCGCGGCCAATGCCGGCAAGGCGCTGATCCTCGACGGCGGGCTGACGTGGACGGCCATGCAGGTGAGCCCGGAGGATGCCGAGCTGCTGAACAGCCGTCGCTTCGCGGTGGAGGAGATCGCCCGCGTCTACGGCGTGCCGCCGCCCATGATCGGCGACCTGTCGCACGGCACCTTCACGAACAGCCGAGAGGCCGCCCGCTGGTTCGGGCAGTTCACCCTGACGCCCCGCGTCCGCCGGCTGGAGGCCGAGCTGAACCGCGGCTTGTTCGGCTACGGCAGCCGGTACGAGGTGGAGTTCGACATGTCGTCGCTGCTCCGATCCGACCCGGAGACGCGCTGGGCCAGCCATAAGATCGCGATCGACACGGGCGTGCTCGACACCGACGAGGTGCGCGAGATCGAGGGCTACAACCCGCGCGGCACCGGCGAGCCGGAGGTGCCGTCCGCGTGACGCAAGCTGCTCGCTTCAAGCAGGCCGATGCCACCCGCGCGCTTCGCGCAGCGGTGAAGGCCGGCTTGAAGCCGAGCGAGTGCGTGATCGGCCCAGACGGTGCTATCCGCCTCGTGTTCGGCGACGCGCCGGTGGCCGGTACGGCAAACCCGCTTGACAGGCTGTTGACGCGATGACGCGCAAGCGCCGCCACCCGAACGTCTCCAGCTTCACCGATCGCCACGGCAAGCTGCGCTGGCGCTGGCGGAAAACTGGCTTTGCGACCTACTACTTCCGCAATCCTCCCGACACGGCCGGCTTCAAGGAAGAGCTGGCCGCGTGCGAGGCTGGCGCACCGATCCGGGCCGGGGAGGGGCGCTGCATTCCGCGATCGGTCGCGGACCTCGTGTCGCGGTATTACGGCTCGACCAATTTCAATCGCGGCGGCTTGGACGATCAGCGCCGCCGCCGGCTCCTGATCGAGAGCTTCCGGCACCCGTTTGCCGACGACCTCGTGACCAACTTCCGGTGGGATCATATCGAAGCGATCCTGGCCGAGCGGGCGAAGAAGACTGTGAAGGACGGCCGGGCCGTGGGAGGCCCTTTTGCCGCGCAGAGCTTGCGCAAGCAGCTTCGCCGCCTGTTCTCCTACGCTAAGCGGCTCGACTGGATCGCCGACAATCCGGTGGACGATGCGGAGCGCGTTCACGCACCGAAGACGACCGGCTTCTACTCGTGGTCCGAAGAAGACATTGCCAAGTATCAGGCGCGGCACCCGCTCGGCACGCGCGCTCGCCTCGCGCTGGAGATCATGCTGTGGACGGGACAGCGACGCGGAGACGCTCGGCTGCTCGGCCCGGAGCAGCTAAAGAACGGGCAGATCAACTACCGGCAGGGTAAGACCGGGACAGACCTCTGGCTACCGGCGGCGCCGCAGCTCCTGGAGGCGATCGGCGCCATGCAGCGCGTGGGCTTCAAGACGTTCCTCGTGACCGAGTACGGGAAGCCATTCAGCCGCGCGGGCTTCGGCAACAAGATGCGCGAATGGTGCGATGAGGCCGGCCTGCCGCAGTGCACGGCGCACGGCCTCCGCAAAGCCATGGCGCGCCGCCTGGCGGAGAGCGGCGAAAGCCAACAATCGATCAAGTCCGTGGGCGGCTGGAAGGCAGACGCGGAGGTAACAACCTACACGGCCGGCGCCGATCAGAGGCGGCTCGCCAGCGCGGCCATCGGCCGCCTGTCCAATGCGGATTTGGCTAACCGTGCAGACGAGTTAGCCAATCGTCCGGCGCAAACACCGGAAAAGGAGAGCTAATCCGATGCAGGTGGTGACCCCTACGGGAATCGAACCCGTGTTTTCGCCGTGAAAGGGCGACGTCCTAGACCGCTAGACGAAGGGGCCGGCGGTCTCGCGCTAGGGGAGCGGAGGCGGCTTGGCAAGCGCGTCAGTCCGCCCAGGCGGCGTCGTCGAGGTGGAGTTCGGCGGCGGGGCGCTGGCCCCAATCGTCGCGACGCGCACGGCCGGCGAGCCACAGGCGGCGGTGCGGCGGGGCGCCGAGCAGCGCGTGGCCGAGCGGAGTGTCGCCATGTCCGAATGCCATCGCCTTCAGCGATCGGCCGTCCTCACCGGCGACGATCACGCGAACATGGCCCTGGCCGACGATGTCGGCGCGGATGATGCGGACACGCCCGGCCGCGACGCGCGGGCTCGGCCAACCCGCGCCATAGGGTCCGCCCGCCTCCAGCGCGTCGACGAGCGACGGCGTGACGCCGGCCGGGCCGACCACCGCGTCGACGAGCAGCGCGCGGCCCTCGCCGGCTCGCGCGACGTCGCTGCCGAGGCGATCGTGCAGGAAGTCGGCGAGCGCGTCGATCCCGTCCGCCGCGACCGTCAGCCCCGCCGCCATCGCGTGGCCACCGCCCGCTATCAGAAACCCCGCCTCGCGTGCGGCGAGCACGGCGGCGCCGAGGTCCACACCCGGTACAGAGCGGCCGGAGCCCTTGGCGGTGCCGTCGTCTCCGATCGCGATGACGATCGCGGGCCGGCCGAGCGCCTCCTTGAGCCGGCTCGCGACGATGCCGATGACACCGGCGTGCCAGCCGGCGCCCGCCACGACCGCCACCGCGCGGCTGGCCTGGGCGCCGGCGGCGGCGATCGCCTCGTCGCGCACCGCTTGCTCGATGGTGCGACGCTCCTCGTTGAGGCGATCGAGTTCGCCGGCGATGGCGGCGGCCTCGCCGGGATCGTCGGTGGTGAGCAACCGCACGCCGAGATCGGCGCGGCCGACGCGGCCGCCGGCGTTGATGCGCGGGCCGAGCGCAAAGCCGAGATCGGTGCAGCTCGGCGCGCGCTTGAGCCGCGAGGCGGCGACGAGCGCCGCGAGGCCGGCGTTGCGCCCCTGCGCCATCACCTTTAGCCCCTGCGCCACGAAGGCGCGGTTGAGCCCGCGCAGCGCCGCCACGTCAGCGACGGTGCCGAGCGCCACGAGGTCGAGCAGGTCGAGAAGCCTTGGCTCGGCACGATTTGCGAACCAGCCACGTGTGCGCAACGTCCGGATCAGCGCCGCGCCGAGCAGGAAGGCGACGCCGACGGCGGCGAGATGACCGTGCGCGGCGGCATCGTCAGCCTCGTCCAGCCGGTTGGGATTGACGACGGCGTAGGCGAGGGGGAGCGCCGCCTGGCACTTGTGATGATCGACGACGATGACGTCGATCCCCGCGTCACGCGCGGCGGCGAGCGCCTCGAAGGCTAGCGCGCCGCAGTCGACCGTGACGATCACGCGCGCGCCGCCCGCGCCGAGCCGGACGAGCGCGTCTGCGGACGGGCCGTAGCCTTCGAGCAGGCGATCCGGGATGTAGGTGGCGGGCGCGAGGCCGAGCGCGCGCAGCAGCCGAACCATCAGTGCCGCCGAGGTGGCGCCGTCGACGTCATAGTCGCCGAATATCGTCACGGCCTCGCCACGCTCGACCGCGTCGGCCAGGCGCGTCGCGGCGCGATCCATGTCGCGGAACACTGAAGGATCGGGCATGAAGTTACGGATCGTCGGCAGGCGGTGCGCGTCGAGCGCCTCGCGCCCGCAGCCGCGCGCGAGCAGGAGCTGATCAATCAGCGCATCGGGGCGGAAGCCCGCGTCGCCGCCCTCCTCATGGGCGAGATGCCGCCAGCGCCAGGGCTGTCCGAGGATGGAAGCGGCGACGCCGCACGGCGGGGTAAGCGACATGGCGGATGGTTAACGGATCGTCCGATGGCGGGGAAGGGCGCCTTGGGCGTCACTTGAGGTTCGAGCGGAGATCGATCGCGCCGACGTGAGAAGGGCCGCGGCACCCGTGTGGGAGCCGCGGCCCTCGATAGGCGTAGCGGGCGCGTGCGCGCCCGGCCGCAGATCACATCGCGTTCGAGGCGTTCGTGTCCGACGCGTTCATCGCGCTGGCGTTGTCCATCGCCATCGACGCGTTGTCGGCGCCGGCCTCGGTCGCGGCGTTGACGTCGGCGATCGCGTCGTTGGCGGCGGCGTTCATGTCGGCGGACGCCTCGGTGTTCATGGCGCTGTTGTCCTCGCTCTTCTTCGAGCAGGCGGCGGCGCCGAGCGCGACGGCGGCGATCAGCGGCAGCGCGACGATCTTCTTCATGGTTGGATCTTCCCTGATGTCTTAACGGTCGGCCTGCCGGGTACGATCACGCCCCCCGGGCCGGATCGGACGCGTAGCGAATCGGCTCTCGCGTGGCAATGCCGCCTGCCCACGGCCCGTCTTAGCCGCGGGGTGAGGCGGAGGTCTGGCCGGGGGAGGGCTGGTCGGGCGAGAGCGCCGGGGAGGGCGGCACCGCCGGCGCGGCACCGTTGCCGGCGGCATCGGAGGCGCCCGCGGCATCGGCCGGGCCAAGCTCGTTCAGCGCGGCGTCGAGGCCGGCGTCGTCGGACCCGCTAGCGGATTGGTCGTCGCGATCCTGGATCTGGGCGTCGCGGCGCTGGAGATAGGCCGAGCGTGCGACCGCGTAGCTGTCGGCCGAGCTTTCCAGCAGGCTGTCGGCGCCGCTGTCGATGAGGTTCGCGCGCGCGTCGACCAGCTCGAAAGCGGTAATGCCGGCGGATGGCCAGAAGCTCAGATGATCGCGGATTACGATGCGGTAGGGATCGGCGAACTGCGACGCGGCGGTGCCGATGCCGTCTCGGATCGTCGTCGGTCCGTAGAAGGGCAGAACGAGATAGCTCGACTTCCTGGCGCCCCACACCGCGAAGGTCTGGCCGAGATCCTCGGGCGTCGGGGGATAACCCACCTTGGAGGCGATGTCGCGAAAGCCGCCGATGCCGACCGTGGTGTTGATGACGAAGCGGCCGACCGAGTTCAGCGCGCGCACCGGCTTGCCCTGCAGCACGGAGTTGATCGCCGAGAAGGGTTCGGACACGTTGTCGAGCATGTTCGACAGGCCGCGCCGTAGGAAGCGCGGCACGACCGCGATATAGCCTTTCGCGACAGGCTTGAACGCGACGCGGTCGAGCGTCCGGTCGAAGCCCCACATCTTGCGGTTGAAGCCCTCGTACGGATCGCCCGGAGACTTGGCGCCCGTCGTCGCGCAGCCGGCGAGCAGCGCCAAAGCGGGGAGCCAGGCGAGCGCGCGCGTGTTGGACCTGCCGTTCATGGGCTGCGATTGCCATGGCCCCCGGCGACGCACAAGCGGTCTAGCCCGTTGACCGCATATAAAGATTTCCTTATGTCTCGTTCCGCACCGGGATGAAACCATGAGCGACGCCCTTTCCATCTTCCGCGCTCTGGCCGATCCGACGCGGCTGCGCATCGTCGCTCTGTTGCGCGCGATGGAGCTGTCGGTGGGCGAGCTGGCGGCGGTGCTGGCGCAGAGCCAGCCGCGCGTCTCGCGTCACGTCAAGATCCTCGCCGACGCCGGGCTGACGGCGCGGCGGCGTGAGGGGAGCTGGGTGTTCCTGACGCTCGCCTCGCCGACGAGGACGGCGCCCATCTTCGCCGCGATCGACGCTTGGGGCGAGGGGGCGGCGGGTTCGGACGATCTCGCGCGGTTGGAGGCGGTGCGCGCCGAACGGACGGCGGCGGCCGAACGCTATTTCGCGGGCCATGCCGGCGACTGGGACGCGATCCGCTCGCTCCACGTGGCGGAAGCCGAGGTGGAGGCGGCGATCCGCGCGGCGTTGGGTGGGCGGCCGGTTGGGCGACTGGTCGACGTCGGCACCGGCACCGGACGGATGCTCGAGCTGCTGGCGCCGGACGCCGAGAGCGCGGTCGGCATTGATCGCTCGTCCGAGATGCTGCGCTTCGCCCGCGCCAAGCTGTCGCGACAGGAGGCCACCGCGCGCGCCGAGCTCAGGCAGGGCGACATGTACGCGCTGCCGCTCGACGATCGCTCGGCCGACGTCGTCGTGCTCCATCAGGTGCTGCACTACGCGCAGCAGCCGGGCGCGGCGCTCGCCGAGGCGGCGCGGCTGCTGGGGCTGGGCGGGCGGCTGCTGGTCGCGGACTTCGCGGCGCATGATCGCGAGGAATTGCGGACAGTGGACGCGCACGTCCGCCTGGGCTTCTCCGACCATCAGGTCGCCAAGTGGTTCGGCGCCGCCGGCCTCACGCTCGCCGACACCCGCGCGCTCGAAGGCGGCGCGCTCACCGTCAAGCTGTGGCTGGGCGAACGCCCGGCCTCCCCCGTCCGGAAGGTAGCGTAGTTATGCCGAGCATCGCCGAGTTGGAGGAGGCGCGACGCGCGCTGGAAGCGCCGCTGTTCGCGGACATGGCGGGCGATCTCGCGGTCTCCTTCGAGTTCTTCCCGCCCAAGAGCGAGAAGATGGATCAGCAGCTATGGGACGCGGTGACGGCGCTGGCGCCGCTCTCGCCCGAGTTCGTCTCCGTCACCTACGGTGCTGGCGGATCGACGCGCGAGCGTACCCACGCGACCGTGGCGCGGATCGCGGCGGAAACGGACATCCCGGCCGCCGCGCATCTCACCTGCGTCGCCGCGTCGAAGCGCGAGATCGACGACATCGCGCGCTCCTACTGGGAGGCGGGGGTGCGCCACATCGTCGCCCTGCGCGGCGACATGCCCGAGATGGGCGCAGTGTTCGAGGCTCATCCTGACGGCTACCGCAATGCCGCCGATCTCGTGGCCGGGCTGAAGCGCGTGGCGCCGTTCGAGCTGTCGGTCGCGGCCTATCCGGAATGCCACCCGGACTCCGCGCATCCGCAGGCCGACATCGACAATCTTAAGGCCAAGATCGATGCCGGCGCGACGCGTGCGATCAGCCAGTTCTTCTTCTCGCCTGAGGCTTTCTTCCGCTTCCGAGACCGCGCGGCGGCGGCGGGGATCGAGACCGAGATCATTCCTGGCATCCTGCCCGTCTCCAACGTCGCGCAAACGCGTAAATTCGCCGGGCAATGCGGCGCCGAGATCCCGCGCTGGATGGACCAACTCTTCGAAGGGCTGGACGATCGCCCCGCCGCGCGCCAGCTCGTCGCCGCGACGATCGCCGCCGAGCTGTGCCGCCGGCTGTACGCGGGGGGGGTGCGGCACTTCCACTTCTACACGCTCAATCAGGCGGAATTGGCTTACGCGATCTGCCACCTGCTCGGCGTGCGGCCGAAATTGGACGTGCGGCTGGAGGCGGCGGCGTGATCCGCGATCGTCGCTCCTGCGCACGCAGGGACCTATCTCCTGCCCGTGCCGCCGAGTGGAGGGGTGAGGAGATTGGCTCCTGCCTCCGCAGGAGCGACGTGCCGTTTTTCGGGGTCTCGCGATGACCAAGGCCGATCAGTTTCGCGCCGTCGCCGCGACACGCATCCTGCTCACCGATGGCGCGTTCGGCACGATGATCCAGAACTATTTGCTCGACGAGGCGGCGTATCGCGGAACGTACGACACCGGGTTCGACCAGAAGGGCAACAACGACCTGCTGGTGCTCACCCGCCCGGACGTGATCGACGCGATCACGCGCCAGTACCTGCAAGCCGGATCGGACATCGTCTCCACCAACACCTTCAACGCCAACACGATCAGCCAGGCCGATTACGGCGCCGAGCATCTGGTGCGCGAGATGAACCTCGCCGCCGCGCGTATCGCGAGGCGCGCGGCGGACGACGCGCAGTCCGCCGATGGCCGCCCGCGCTTCGTCGCGGGCGCGGTAGGGCCGACCAACAAGACGCTGTCGCTTTCCCCCGATGTCAACGATCCCGGCTTTCGCGCGATCGACTTCGACACGCTGAAGGACGTGTACCGCGAGCAGGTCGATGCGCTGCTCGACGGCGGCTGCGACTTCATCCTCATCGAGACGATCTTCGATACGCTCAACGCGAAGGCCGGGATCATGGCGGTGATCGAAGCGGGTGATGCGCGGGGCGAGCCCGTGCCGCTGATGATCTCCATGACGATCACCGACATGTCCGGCCGCAACCTGTCCGGCCATTCGGTGGAGGCATTCTGGGCTGCGGTGCGCCACGCCAGGCCGCTGACCGTCGGCCTCAACTGCTCGTTCGGCGCGCCGCAGCTCCGCCCGCACGTGGTGGCGCTGTCCGCGCTCGCCGACACGCTGTTGATGATTTATCCCAATGCCGGCCTGCCCAACGAGCTCGGCGCCTATGATGAGGAGCCGCACACCACCGGCGGCTTCATCGCGGAGTGGGCGGCGACCGGGCTCATCAACGTCGTCGGCGGCTGCTGCGGGACGACGCCGGGTCACATCGCGGCGATGGCCGAGGCGGTGCGAGGGCACGGCCCGCGCACGCTGCCGACGCCGCCGCGCAAGATGATGCTGGCCGGGCTGGAGCCGTTCACGATAGCCGCATAGCCGTCGCCCCTGCGCAGGCAGGGGCCCATCTCCCGCCTTCACCGTTGCGCCGACCAGGAGATAGGCTCCTGCCTGCGCAGGAGCGACGAACCCGATGGCCACCGCACCCGAACTCCCCGCCGACGAAGAGCCCGCGCGCCCGTCCGGCGCCAGCTTCGTCAACATCGGCGAGCGCACCAATGTCACCGGCTCCGCCGCTTTCAAGAAGCTCGTCATGGGCGGCGACTACGCCAAGGCCGTCGAGGTCGCGCGCGCGCAGGTGGAGAACGGCGCGCAGGTGATCGACGTCAACATGGACGAGGGCCTGCTCGATGCCGAGCACGCCATGACCACCTTCCTCAAGCTCATCGCCGCCGAGCCCGACATCGCGCGCGTGCCGGTGATGATCGACAGCTCCAAGTGGAGCGTGATTGAGGCGGGGCTGAAGTGCGTCTCGGGCAAGCCGATCGTCAACTCGATCAGCATGAAGGAGGGCGAGGAACCGTTCCTCGCGTCCGCTCGCAAATGCATGGCCTATGGCGCGGCCGTCGTCGTGATGGCCTTCGACGAGACGGGCCAGGCCGACACGCGCGACCGCAAGATCGAGATCTGCGAGCGCGCCTACAAGCTGCTCGTCGGCATCGGCTTCCCGCCGGAGGACATCATCTTCGATCCCAACGTCTTCGCGGTGGCGACGGGGATCGAGGAGCACGACAATTACGGCGTCGACTTCATCGAGGCGACGCGCGAGATTCGCCGTCGCTGCCCGCACGTCCACATCTCGGGCGGGCTCTCCAACCTCTCCTTCTCGTTTCGCGGCAACGAGCCGGTGCGCCGGGCGATGCACTCGATCTTCCTCTACCACGCCATCCCGGCGGGCATGGACATGGGCATCGTCAACGCAGGGCAACTCGACGTGTACGACACGATCGACGCCGATCTGCGCGAGGCGGCGGAGGACGTCATCCTCAACCGCCCGCACCGCGCGGACAGCGGCTTCGAGACGCCGACCGAGCGGCTGATCGCGATCGCCGAGCGCTTCAAGGGCACCGACGCGGTCGCCGAGAAGCAGGCCGAGGAATGGCGCGGCTGGGACGTGCGCAAGCGGCTGGAGCACGCGCTGGTGAAGGGCCTCGACGCCTTCGTGGTCGAGGATACCGAGGAGGCGCGCCTCCAGCACACCCGCCCGATCGAGGTGATCGAGGGCCCGCTGATGGACGGCATGAACGTCGTCGGCGACCTGTTCGGATCGGGCAAGATGTTCCTGCCGCAGGTGGTGAAGTCCGCGCGCGTGATGAAGAAGGCGGTGGCGCACCTGCTGCCCTTCATCGAGGCGGCCAAGGAGGTCGGCGCGCGCGCCAAGGGCCGGATCGTGATGGCCACCGTGAAGGGCGACGTTCACGATATCGGCAAGAACATCGTCGGCGTGGTTCTCGCCTGCAACGGCTACGAGATCATCGATCTTGGAGTCATGGTGCCGTGGTCCAAGATCCTGGAGGCCGCCAACGAGAACGACGCCGACATGATCGGGCTGTCCGGCCTCATCACGCCGTCGCTCGACGAGATGGTGACGGTGGCGGCCGAGATGGCGCGCGCCAAGATGACGATGCCGCTGCTGATCGGCGGCGCCACCACTTCGAAGGTCCACACCGCGCTGCGCATCGCGCCGGCCTATGCCGGTCCGGTGATCCACGTCCTCGACGCCAGCCGCGCGGTCGGCGTCGCCTCCGCGCTGATGTCCGACACGCAACGCGACGGCCTCGTCGAGAAGACGGCGGCGGATTACGAGGCGGTGCGCGTCGCACGCGCCGGCAAGGGGCAGAACGAGCTGGCGCCGCTGGCCGACGCGCGCGCCAACGGCTTCAAGGCCGCGCCCGACGGCAAGGCGCCGCCGGCCGCCAAGCCCGGCCTCCACGTCTTCGACGACTGGGACTTGGCCGATCTGCGCCAGTATATCGATTGGACGCCCTTTTTCCGTGCGTGGGAGCTGGCGGGCAACTATCCCGCGATCCTCGACGACGCCGTGGTGGGCGAGAGCGCGCGCGCGCTGTGGGCGGACGCGCAGGCGATGCTCGACACGGTGATCGCGGAGAAGTGGCTGACGGCGCGCGGCGTCGCCGGGCTGTGGCCGTGCCGGCGCGACGGTGACACCATCGTCGTCCACGCGGCCGGCGTGCCCGAGGCCATCGTCGGAGAGGGCGCATCCGCCTCGCTGGCCGCCGCGCACGTGCTGCCCGAGCACGAGGTACGCCTGCCCATGCTCCGCCAGCAGATGAAGAAGCGCGAGGGCCGCGCCAATATGTGCCTGGCCGACTTCATCGCGCCCGATCATGACTGGATGGGCGGCTTCGCGGTCGGCATTCACGGCATCGACGAGCATAGCGCGCGCTTCCGCGCCGGCCATGACGATTATCAGGACATCCTCTTGAAGGCGCTCGCCGACCGGCTCGCCGAGGCGTTCGCGGAGGCGTTGCACCACCATGTTCGCACCGAGCTGTGGGGCTATGCGCCGGGCGAGCAGCTCACCAACGAGGCGCTCGTCCGCGAGCAGTACCGCGGCATCCGCCCCGCACCAGGTTATCCGGCCTGCCCCGAGCACAGCCTGAAGCCGATCCTGTTCGATCTGCTGGGTGCCACGGAGAAGACCGGCATCACGCTCACCGACAGCTTCGCGATGCTGCCGACCGCCGCCGTTTCGGGCTTCTACTTCGGCCACGCCGACGCGAGCTATTTCGGCGTGGCGCGGATCGGCGAGGACCAGCTCAACGACTATGCCGAGCGGCGTGGCGTCGACCTCGACACGGCGACGCGCTGGCTGCGTCCCAATCTGGACTGAGGCCCGGCCCAAGCATCTCGACGAGGCGGGCGCGGGCGTGTCAGGGCGGGGCCATGAAGATGCTCCTCAGCCCCCTCGTCGTCGGCGCGCTCCTCGCCACTCCGCTCGCCGCCGCGCGCGCGGAGGGCCCCTATCTCGTGCAGGAGACGGGCAAGACCTACTCGCGGCTGATCGAGGCGGTCGACTCGGTTCATGGCGGCGACGCCACTGTCCTCATCCAGCCCGGCACCTACAGGGACTGCGAGGTCGTCGAGCATGGCCGCGTCGCGCTACGCGCGCGCGTCTCGGGCAGCGTGATCTTCGACGGCGGCATCTGCGAAGGCAAGGCCACCTTCGTGTTCCGCGGGCGCGAGGCGATGGTCGACGGCATCGTGTTCAGGAACCTGCACGTCCAGGACGGCAACGGCGCGGGCATCCGGCTGGAGCATGGCGGCCTCACCGTCATGAACTCCACCTTCCAGGATTCGGACGAGGGCATCCTGACCGCCGACGACCCCGCCGGTGTCATCCGCGTCGATCGCTCGACCTTCCGCAACCTGGGCTCCTGCGCGATCCAGGCGGGCTGCGCGCACTCGCTCTACATCGGGCACTATGGCAAGCTGTACGTCACGCGATCGCGCTTCGACACCGGGGCGGGCGGGCACTATATCAAGTCGCGCAGCGCCTTCGTCTCGATCACCGACAACTCGATCGACGACAGCCATGGCCACCAGACCAACTACATCATCGACCTGCCTTCGGGCTCGACCGGGCTCGTGGCGCGCAACACGATGGTGATGGGCCGCGACAAGGAGAACCACTCCGGCTACATCGCGGTGCGCGCCGAGGAGAACGTCAACCCGTCCGCCGGCCTGACGATCACGGGCAACACCGCCACCAACGTGCCGGGTGTGTCGTTCAAGCCCGCCTTCGTGCTCGACTGGAGCCACGAGGCGCTGAAGATCTCGGGCAACAAGCTGGGCGCCGGCATCACCCCGTTCCAGTCGGAGTAGCGGGGCGACGCCTCTAATGTCACTCCGGCCTTGAGCCGGGGTCGCGCCTTGTCATCAGCGCGCGAGTTCGTCGTGAAGGTCGCGCCAATTCGGATTGCCGAGCTCGATAAGCGCGAACTTCCACTCGAGTCGCCAGCGCTTCAATCGTTCGCGCCCAGCTCCAGCACCCGCCCGTCCACCGCCGGCGTCGCGACGCCGACCGCCTTCGCGAGCGTCGGCGCGATGTCGACCGTCTCGGCGGGGGCGGGGCGATCCTCGGGCGTCACGCCGGGCCACCAGAATAGGATCGGCACCTGCCGGTCATGGTCCCAGGGCGAGCCATGGCCCGCCACCACGTCGCCGGGCGAGCGCGGCAGGCCGAAGCTGGTGCGCGCCGCGTAGGCGACCGCGATGTCGCCCGAGCGCGCGGGATCGAAGCTCTCGTGGAAGCGCTGGGCGATCGTCAGCCGGTCGGGCGGCGTGCCGGGCGGCACTGTCGCGGCGGCGACCTCGTCCGCCGTCAGCACCACGCGCACCTGCGGCTGGCGCTTCAACCAGGCGACGGCGGCGCTCCGCACCCGAGCAGCAAGCGCGGCGTCGGTGCCGACGTTGACGGTGAGCTGCTGCGGATCGTCGCCGACGATCGGATCATAGCCGAGCCCCGTCTCCTCGCGCATCGCCTTGTTGAGCGCCGCCACGAGCGCCGCTGAGTCGAGCCGGGCGGCCTCCGGATCATGCTCTTGCTCGCGCTCGGCGGCGTCGGTGGCGCCGTGATCGGCGGTGAGCACCACCAGCGCCGGCACGCCCGTCGCGCGGATCGCGTCCATCAGCCGGCCGAGCGTGGCATCGAGCGCGGCCTGCTGCACGCACATCTCGGCGCCGCCATTGCCGAAGCGGTGGCCGATGTAGTCGGTGGCCGACAGGCTGACGGCGAGGAGGTCGGTGCCCGCGCCCCGGCCCAGCCGCTGGCGCGCGATCGTGGCGATCGCGAAGTCGGCGGCCAGCGTGTCGAACAGCGGTGAGGCGCGCAGCGCGTCGCGGAAGCTGTCCGTCGCCATGAAGTCGGTGGGCTCCTCGGAGCGTAGCGCGGCGGCGGGCGGCACCTCGCCGGTGACGTCGAGCTGGCCGAAGCGGTGCGGCGCCGCGAGCCCCGCGCAGGCGGGCGAGGGCTGCGGCCAAAGCATCGGCTTGCCCTGTCGCCAATGCGCGAAGGTGGCGGCGTCGAACGCTCGCGCGGGGCCGGTGACGGCGGGTGTGGCGGGGCCGGCGGCGGGCGAGGTGACGAAGCCTCGGCCGTCCTCCCACCACCACACGCCGTCGGCGCGATGTCCCGCCATTGTGATCGCCGCGCGATCCTTGCCCGACACGGCGTAGACGCGGTCGCGCGGGTCCGCCGCCTTCATCCAATCGCCGAGCGTGGTGGCGCGCATGTTGGCGGGCCCGCGCGCGACTGGATCGCCAGGCACCGCGACGCAGTAGACGGTGGAGCCGGTGCGCCTGTCGAACCAGTTGTTGGCGACGATGCCGGTGCCGGCGGGATGGCGGCCGCTCAGGATCGTCGAATGGCCGGGGCAAGTCTCGGTCGCGGCGTGGCTCTGATAGCCGACCGGGTAGGCGATTCCGCGCGAGAGCGTGGCGAGGCCGTCGGTATAGCTCGCGCGGTAGCGGCGGAAGAGTTCGGACGAATATTGATCCACCGAGACCGCCACGACGAGCTTGGGCGCGGGCGGCGGCGGGGCCGCGATCGCGAACGAGGGCAGCGAGGCGAGAAGGGCGGCTGCAAACGCGAACGCGCGCATGGTACGGGCTCCGGCAGGATCAGCGCGCGACGGATCGTCGGCGCGCACGGGCAAGGATCGGGCGATGACGGCGTTGCGTTTCCTCTTCGTGACGCTCCTCGCGCTGCTCGCCGGCACCGCGGCGGCGCAGGGACCGGGTGCGGCGCCGCACATCCTCGCGCAAATCGTGCCCGAGAGCGACGCGCCGCGGCCGGGCGCCCGCACCACGCTCGCGATTGCCATGTCGCCGCAGCCGGGCTGGCACGGATATTGGCAGCAGCCGGGCGACAGCGGGCTGCCGCCGCAGCTCGCCTGGACGCTGCCGCCGGCGCTGCGCGTGGGCGTGCCCGCCTATCCGGTGCCCGGCATGCTGGTGATCGCGGGGCTGATGAACCACGTCTACGAGAAGCCGTTCGCGCTGCTCGTGCCGCTCGACGTGGCGGCAGGAACGCCCGCGGGCACGCGACTGCCGGTGCGGCTGAGGCTCGACTATCTGGTGTGCACCACCAGCCTGTGCGTGCCCGAACATGCCGAGCTCGCGACCGAGCTGATCGTGGGCGGCGGCGCCGTCGATCCCGCGACCGCCGCACGGTTCGAGGGCTGGCGCGCGGCGCTGCCGCGACCGCTCGGGGCGACCGCGCGGTTCGAGGCCAAGGGCGGCCGCGTGCGGATCGCGCTGCCCTGGCCGGCGGGCGCGAGCCTCGCTGCCCCGCACCTGTTCGTCGCGACCGATGGCGCGGTGGAGCCCGGCGCGACCCAGGCGTTCGCGCGCGACGGCGACCGGCTGGTGATCGACACCGCCGCCGGCCCGGCGCGCGCGCGCGCGATCGACGCGGTGCTGGCGACGGGTGGCGATGGCCTCTCCTTCCGTGCAACGACGGGCGCGGTGCCGCCGGCGCGGCCCGCGGCGGGCATGTTGGCGGCCACGCTGATCGCGCTGCTAGGCGCGGTGGCGGGCGGCCTCGTCCTCAACGTCATGCCCTGCGTGTTCCCGATCCTCAGCCTGAAGGCGCTGAGCCTCGCGCGCGCAGGCGGCGGGGAGCGCGGCGCGCGCGTCGAGGCGCTGGCCTATGCGGGAGGCGTGATCGCGGTGTGCGTGGCGCTGGGTGGCGCGATCCTCGCGCTGCGCGCCGGCGGAAGTGCCGCGGGCTGGGCGTTCCAGTTGCAGGACGCGCGCGTGGTGGCGGCGCTGCTGCTGCTCGCCGCCGCGATCGGCTTCAACCTCGCGGGACTATTCGAGCTGCCCGGCATCGGCGCGGGCGGCGGGCTGGCGGGCCGGGGCGGGGCGGCGGGCGCGTTCTGGACGGGGGCGCTGGCGGCCTTCGTCGCGACGCCGTGCACCGGGCCGTTCATGGCCGCCGCATTGGGCGCCGCGCTGCTGCTGCCGTGGCCGGCGGCGCTGACCGTGTTCGCCGGGCTGGGGCTGGGCCTCGCGCTGCCGTTCCTGGCGATCGGCTTCGTGCCCGCTCTGCGCCGCCTGCTGCCCCGGCCGGGGGCGTGGATGGAGACGTTCCGCCGGCTGCTGGCGGTGCCGATGTGGCTGACCGCGCTGGGGCTCGCCTGGGTGCTCGGGCGCCAGGCGGGCGACGAGGCGGTGGTGGCGGCGGTCGGCGCGGCGACGGCGCTGGCGATCGGGCTGTGGCTGACCGGCCTGCGCCAACGCGCGTTCGGGCGCGCGGCGTGGGCGCCGGCGGCGCTGGGGCTCGCGGCGGCGGCCGCGATCGTCGCGATGGCGCCTACCGCCTCCGCCGCGCCGACGCAGAGCGCGGGCAGCGAGCGCTTCGATCCCACGCGGCTGGCGGCGCTGCGGCGCTCTGGCCGACCGGTGTTCCTCTACTTCACCGCCGACTGGTGCCTGTCGTGCAAGGTCAACGAGCGCCTCGCCATCGATCGGGTGGAGACGCGCGCCGCCTTCGCGCGCGGTCACGTCGCCACGATGGTGGGGGACTGGACGCGCGGCGATCCCGCGATCGGCCACTTCCTGAGCGAGCACGGGCGATCGGGCGTGCCGCTCTACCTCTGGTACGGCGCGGACGGGCAAGCCCGCGAGCTGCCGCAGGTGCTGACGCCGGGGTTGCTCGCCGGCTTGGCGAGCGGGCGGTAACCAGAGCGACCGCTTTCGCCACGTTCGGTCGCCAAGGGCGTACTTACCTCGTCCCGATAGCGGTCGTTCCGGTCACTCCTCGATCAGAATCGGTCAGAGTGGGACCTGGTGTGCTGCGATCGTCCAGTCGGCCCCTACCGAACCATCCGAATAGGTGTTCTGCGCCCAACCCGAGCCGGTGGAGTGCCAGATCGAGATTTCCCCCGAAGTATTTCGCCACAGGATGTCCGCCAGCCCGTCGCCGTTGAAGTCACCCACTTGCGCTACGGACCAGCTGGCCGCGGCGGATGCATTGAACTGGTTCTCCGCGAACCCGCCATTGCCGGTCGAGGTCCAGCCGGATACCGCGCCGTTGTCGTTGCGCCACAAGATGTCCGCACGGCCGTCGCCGTTGAGATCGCCAAGGCCGACCACGTGCCACGACCGATCGATCGGATCGTGGAACCAGCTGTTTTCCTGGAAGTCCGCGCCCGGGGATGACGAGGACGTGGCGTCCCAGGTGGACAGCGAGCCATCGGTGTTCCGCCACAGGATATCGGCCTTGCCGTCGCTGGTGAAGTCTGCGCTGCCCTCGATCAGCCAGCTCGTGCCGACGGACGCGTGCGAATAGCCGAGCTGGATGCCCGGCTGGAGCGAGGTGCCGTTCGATGCCTCCACGCCGATCGAGCCGTCTGCATTGCGGTACAGCACGTCATCGCGCCCGTCGCCATTATAGTCTCCGGTTGCGACGATCGCGCCGTCGACGAGGCCGAGCGAGCCGACATAGCTGGATTGCGTGAAGCCGGTGTTCGTGCCGGCCCAGATCGCGACTGTTCCGTCGCGGTTCTGCCAAAGTATGTCGGCGCGGCCATCGCCATTATAATCCAGCGTGTCGATGGCGGTCCAACTCGGATCGACATGGGCATCGTAGGTATCCTGGACGATGCCGTCGCCCGAACCCGTGCCGGTCGCGTGCCACGTGCTCACCGCGCCGTTGACGTTCTGCCAGAGGATATCGCTGTGGGCATCGCCGTTGAAGTCGGCGATAGGTTGGGGACCGCGGCCCGAGACGTTAATGCGGACGCTGCTCGGATCGCTCGACAGCGCGCCCGGAACGGCGGCGATGACGAAGTTGCCGAGTGAGTGGCTGCCGGTGAACCTCAGCGAGATCGCGCCGTCGGCCTCCTGCAACGTCAGCGTGCCGCCCGTAGCGTCGCCAGCGTAAGAGGTGCCGGTGATCGACGAGAAGTCGACGTTCGGCAGCAGGATCGAATCGCCCGTCTGGCCGACGGCGGTCGTGATCACGCCCGTGAACCCTCTCGGCTGATCGAGGCGGAGCGTGCCGTAGGCATCGTCGAACACGACGTTCTGCGCGGCCGTGCCCGCGATCTCCAGCGTCGGACCGTAGTAGCTGTACCCGCCATAAAAAGTGAACGAGGCGCTTGCCGGCAGGATCTCGATCGATCCGCTTCCGCTGACGGTATCTCCAAGGACGAGCGTGCCGCCGTAGCCCGGTACCGCATTGTAGACCGCGGTGCCCGCCCGGATGATGCCATCGTTCTCCACTGGCGAGTTCAGCGTGCCGCTTCCCGTCAGCTGCCCGCCGGCCGAGACCGTTAACTGGTCGGCCGCGATATGGCCCGGATCGGCCAGGCTGAGCGTGCCCGCGATCCCGAGTTGACCGAAATGGTAGTTGCCGGCCGATACGGTGAGCGTGCCCCCGGCGGCGATCTGGTGCAGAGAGTTCGTCAGCGGCACGTCTTGCCCGGTCGCGGGATCGCGGCTGGTGATGGTGCCGCCCGCGAGCGTGATCGCGGCGGCGTCCGTCGCGATCACGCTGCCCGCATGGAGCACCAGCGTGTCGTCCTGGTAGCCCGCCAGCGTGCCGCGGCTGAGCGTGCCGTCCGCCAGTCCGGTGAACCCGCCCGCATCCACCTCGACCGTCATGTTGCCGGCGAGGGTTCCGTTATTAACCAGCGTGTTGGCGGTAACGGTGAGGCCGTCGCCCACGATCAGCGTATCGTTGATGAGCGTGCCGACCGCGATCCGCCCCGATCCCTGGATGTCGTAGGCATCGTTGGTGAGTTTGCCGGCGGTCAGCGTGCCGCCGTGCATGTCGATCTCGCCCGCATCGGTCTGGGTGAGCGTGCCGCTGACGGAGAGTGAGCCGTACACCCCCAGATAGTCTCGCAACGCCAGCGAGCGCACGGCGAAGCTCTCCCCGGCCAGGATGCTGACAAACGATGTATAGGTTTCGCCGGTGCCGGTTCGGGTGACGATCGGGAAATCGACGTCGGCATCCGGCGCGTTCGGCACGACATTCCCGGCCCAAACCGCCGGATCGTGCCAGTTGACGGAATTTGCGCTCGCATCCGGCTTGAAGCTGTACGCCGTCATGCATGCCCTCCCACGTCCAACACACAGAGATCAGACTCGTACGACGTCTGTTCAGAGCCGTGGAAGAGCTTAGCGCAGCTCGCGTCCGCGAGCGAGTCCACAGGTTTGAAAGCCCCTCGTCCGCTCACCACCACCGACCGCCGCGCGCTACTTGAGTTCCCACACGCGGACGCCGCCGATCCACGTCTCGGCGACGCGGATGGCGCGCAGCGTCTGCGGATCGGGATTTGCGATCGGATCGCCGTTGATCAGCACGAAGTCCGCGTAGTGGCCCGGCTGCAGCGAGCCGATGCGGTCCTCCGCGCCCTCGGCGTAGGCGGCGCCGGTGGTGAAGGCAGCGAGCGCCTGCGCGATGCCGATGCGCTGTTCGGGGTGCCAGCCCCCCGCTGGCCGGCCCGCCGCGTCCTGCCGCGACACGGCGGCGGCAAGGCCGGGGAAGGGGTTGGGGCTCTCCACCGGAAAGTCGGAGCCGAAGGCGAGCGGCACATGCTCGTCGAGCATCGTCTTCCAGGCATAGGCGCCGGCCAGCCGCTCCGGCCCCAGCCGCGCCTCCGCCATCGCCCAGTCGCCGGTCTCGTGCGTCGGCTGCATCGAGGCGACGATGCCGTTGCGCGCGAAGCGAGGCAGATCGGCGGGATCGACGATCTGCGCATGCTCGATCCGCCAGCGCCTGTCGCCTTTGTAGGTCTGCGCCAGCTCCTCGATGCTGTCGAGCGCCTGCGCGTTGGCGGCATCGCCGATGGCGTGGATCGCGACCTGGAAGCCGTCCATCGCCGCGCGGCTCATCCGGTTGCGCACCTGCGCGTCGTCCATGAACTGGAGGCCGCGCGTCGACGGCATGTCGGCGTAGGGCCGCTTCAGCCACGCCCCGCGCGAGCCGAGCGCGCCGTCGGCGAACAGCTTGACGCCGACCATGCGCAGCCGCCCGTCGTACAGCCACGGCGTCGGCCCCTCGCCGGCGACCGAGGCGGCCACGTCGATGCCGTCGGCGTAGCTGGCGATGCGGATGCGGAGCGCGCCGCGATCGCCGGCGCGACGCCAGGCGTTCCAGTCGGACAGTTCGGTCTTCATGTCGGCGACGGCGGTGACGCCGTAGGAGAGTAGCTTCTCCTGCGCGTGCCCGAACGCGTCGTCGACCTCGATCGCGGCCGCCTGTGGCATTGCGCGCTTCACCAACGCCACGGCGGCATCGACGAACAGCCCGGTGGGGCGGCCCTTCGCGTCGCGCTCGATGCGGCCGCCGGGCACGTCCTTCGTGGACGGACCGATCCCCGCCGCCGCCATCGCCGCCGAGTTGACGACGACCGCGTGGCCGTCGACCCGCTCCAGCAGCACCGGCCGCTCGCGCGCCGCGAGATCGAGGTCCTGCGCGGTGGGGAAGCGCTTGTCCGGCCAGCGCTCCTGGTTCCAGCCGAAGCCGCGGATCCAGCCGGGCGTCTGCTTGTGCGCCGCGTAGTTGGCGAGCTTGGTCTGCATGTCGGCGAGCGAGGTGGTGGCGGACAGGTCCAGCGTGGTGAGCTGGAAGCCGTAATCCATGATATGGCCGTGCGCGTCGATCAGGCCGGGCAGCATCGTGCGGCCGTGCGCGTCCTGTCGATAGTCGAGCCACTTGGGCCGCTCCTCGCCCGCCTTGAGCAGCCGCGCCACCTTGCCGTCCTTGCCGATCAGCAGGCCGGTGAAGCGGGTGAGCGATCCGTCCTTCGCGACGGTGTAGCCGTTGACGTCGTCGATCAGCCCGCCCTCGGTGGGCGGGGCGAGGCCGTACTTCTTCTTCGCGCCCGCAGGCGCGGCGAGCGCGAGGGCGGCGCAGGCGGCGAGCGCGAGGCGCCTCATCGCGGCAAGCGCCGAATGATCGAGGAGGTGTCCTGCCGGCCGCCGCCCATCGCCTGCACGTCGGCGTAGAACTGGTCGACCAGCCCCGCCACCGGCAGCGCCGCGCCATTGGAGCGCGCCTCCTCGATCGCGAGGCCGAGATCCTTTCGCATCCAGTCCACCGCGAAGCCGAAGTCGAACTCGTCGCGGCCCATCGTGCCCCAATAGTTGGTCATCTGCCACGACGACGCCGCGCCGCAGTTGATCGCCTCGAACAC
The DNA here is from genome assembly GCF_965200105.1 of Sphingomonas sp. Classification (GTDB taxonomy): domain Bacteria; phylum Pseudomonadota; class Alphaproteobacteria; order Sphingomonadales; family Sphingomonadaceae; genus Solisphingomonas. The sequence continues at coordinate 95,059 of NZ_CBDATN010000001.1, read as the reverse complement.
GCGATCGAGGTCGAGCCCGCCCGCCTGCGCGAAGCGCACCGCCTCGGCGAGCGCCGCCACCACGCCGGCGATCGCCACCTGGTTGGCCATCTTGGCGGTCTGCCCGCTGCCTGCGACGCCGATATGGACGGACTTCCTCGCATAGGCCTCGAAATAGGGCAGCGCCGCCTCATAGGCCTTCTTCGGGCCGCCGCACATGATCGAGAGCTCGCCCGCCTCCGCGCCGCTGTGCCCGCCCGTCACCGGCGCATCGAGCACGAGGAGGCCGAGGTCACGCCCCTCGACGCCGAGCTGGCGGGCGATGCGCGCGGAGACGGTGGTGTGGTCGACGAACAGCGTGCCGCGCTTCATCGAGCGGAAGGCGCCGCCGCGCCCCAGCGTCACGTCGGCGAGATCGTCGTCGGTGCCGACGCAGGCGAACACCGCGTCCGCCCCCGCCGCCGCCTCGCCCGCGCTGGCGGCAACGTGCCCGCCATGCGCCGCCACCCAGCGTTCGGCGCGGGCGCGCGTGCGGTTGAAGATCGTCAGCTCATGGCCCGCAGTGGCGAGGTGCCGCGCGATCGGTCCGCCCATCGTTCCGACGCCGAGGAATGCGAGCTTGGCCATCGTGGAGGGGCGATAGCGGCTCTTGAGGCGGGCCGCCAACCCTTCTTCGGCGGGCGGGCGGCGCCATTGCGGTCGAGGCGGACACCGCCTAATCCGCGCCGATGGCCACGCTCGCCACCCCCGCCGATGCAGCGGCCGTCACGATCGGCGACATCCGCGCCGCCCACGCCCGCGTCGCGCCGCACATCGTGCGGACGCCGACGCTCTACTCGCGCACGCTCTCGCAGGTGACGGGCGCGGAGGTATGGCTGAAGTTCGAGAACCTCCAGTTCACCGCCGCCTACAAGGAGCGCGGCGCGCTCAACAAGCTGTCGCAGCTCACCCCCGACGAGCGCGCGCGGGGCGTGATCGCGGCGTCGGCGGGCAACCACGCGCAGGGCCTCGCCTATCACGCCTCGCGGCTCGGCATCCCGGCGACGATCGTGATGCCCAGGCACACGCCGACCGTGAAGATCCAGCAGACCCAGGCCCATGGCGCCGAGGTGATCCTGCACGGCGAGCGCTTCGACGACGCGCAGGCGGAGGCGTACCGCATCGCCGACGAGCGCGGCCAGGTCTTCGTCCATCCCTTCGACGATCCCGCGATCATCGCCGGGCAGGGTACCGTCGCGATCGAGATGCTGGAGGACGTGCCGGCGATCGACCTTCTCGCCATCCCGATCGGCGGCGGCGGGCTCGCGTCCGGCTGCGCGACGGCCGCCAAGACGCTGAAGCCCGGCATCGAGGTGGTGGGCGTGCAGGCCGAACTCTATCCCTCGATGTACGCGCACCTGAAGGGCAGGGACCTGCCTTGCGAGGGCGACACGCTGGCGGAGGGCATCGCCGTCAAGCGCCCCGGCGCGATCACCGCCGCGATTGTGGCGAAGCTGGTCGACGAGGTCCTGCTCGTCTCCGAGCGCGATCTGGAGCGCGCGGTATCGCTGCTGCTTCAGATCGAGAAGACGGTGGTGGAAGGGGCGGGCGCCGCCGGCCTCGCCGCGCTGCTCGCCCACCCCGCGCGCTTCGCGGGGCGCACCGTCGGCATCGTGCTGTGCGGCGGCAACATCGACACGCGGCTGCTCGCCAACGTGCTGCTGCGCGATCTCGCCCGATCGGGACGGCTGGCGCGGCTGCGCATCCGGCTGAAGGACAGGCCGGGCGCGCTGTTCAACGTCGCGCGCGTATTCGAGGAGCAGCAGGTCAACATCATCGAGGTGTATCACCAGCGCGTGTTCACCACGCTGCCCGCCAAGGGGCTCGTTACCGACATCGAGTGCGAGACGCGCGACGCCGCCCACCTCGAACGGCTGATGGCGGCGCTGGCGGACGCCGGCTACGAGGCGAGCCGAGTCGAGCTTGCCTGATCCCGCATCCCGCCGCGCGGGGGGTCCCGCTTCGTCGCGAAACGATGCGCGTGCCGGCTTTTTCGGTTTGCGTGGCCTCCGCCGCCCGTGCAACGTACCGGCGCGGTGCCCATCTCGGGCGTCCGCCAGACGGGGTCTCGATATCAGGTGAGCGCGCCTATCCGCTTCCCGCGCTTCTTCGTGACGACGCCGAGCCCGTGCCCCTATCTGCCGGGGCGGACGGAGCGGAAAGTGTTCACCGAGCTTGCCGGGCCGCACGCGGGCGAGCTCAACGACGCGCTGGGCCGCATCGGCTTCCGCCGCTCGCAGGCGGTCGCCTACCGGCCGAGTTGCCATGGGTGCCAGGCGTGCGTCTCGGTGCGGGTGCGCGCCGACGCCTATCGCCCCACCGCCAGCCAGAAGCGCACGCTCGTCCGCAACGCCGACCTCGTCGTCACCGCCTGCAAGCCGTGGACCACCGAGGAGCAGTTCCGGCTGCTGCGCGCCTATCTCGCCGTCCGCCACCCCGGCGGCGGCATGGCCGATATGGACGAGTTCGACTTCGCCGACATGGTCGAGCAGACGCCGGTGCGCACCTACATGATCGAGTATCGCGAGCCCTCCGACGGCGCGCGTCCCGGCCGGCTCGTCGCCGCCTGCCTCACCGACAAGCAGGGCGACGGGCTGTCGATGATCTACAGCTTCTTCGATCCCGGCTGCGAGGGACGCGACGGGCTGGGCACCTACGTCATCGCCGACCATATCCGGCGCGCCGCGGAGGCGGGGCTGCCCTACGTCTATCTCGGCTACTGGGTCGAGGGATCGGACCGGATGCAGTACAAGACGCGCTTCCGCCCGATCGAGCGGCTGGCCGCGAGCGGCTGGATGGCGTTCGATCCCCCCGCGCCGGCGCCGGCGCGCCGCCGCCGCGCACCGCTGCCGTCGAAGGAGCAGCTCGTCGGCACGCCCTGAGTGGCGTCACGCGCCGATCGGCTCGGAATGGTCGTGCCGCCGATGTTGGATTTGCGGGCGCACCTCTCCCGCCGCTGGAGGAGAGGACGGCCGGCGCCCTCGCGTGCTTCGTGGCGCGCGGAGGGGTGCGGGATGCCATCGTTTCCCCGCGAGGGCCTGTTCCCGGGTGGCCGCCCTGTTCCGCGTGGCGGACTTCGAGGCGGGGCGGGAGCTTCCCGGTAGGGGCGGACGAGGAATCGGGGGTCGCTTGAGCACGGACCCCGCAGCCTCGCCGGCCGGTTGAACATCAGGTCGCGAGGCTACCCTCCGGGTGCCTAGCGCGCCGGCCGTCGGACGACTCCCGAGCGATGAAGCCCCAGGGCCGTCCCATCCCGTCCGCCCGCGCCCGCCTCGTCAGGCAGGTGAGCGAACGCGGCGGCAAAATATCCGATATGGTTACAGATGTCAAGCTCATTCCAGCCGCAGCATCAGCACCGCGACGATGAAGCCGACGTAGAAGACCGGCACCAACGCCAGGAAGGTGCGCGACACCCATCCGCGCGAGAAGGCGACGTACATCGTCAGGATCGTCGCCGCCGTCACGCCGCCGGCGAGCAGCAGCGCGGGTTGCAGCAGCCACGGCGTGAAGAACAGGCCGAAGGCGGTGGGCACCGTCGCCTGGATCATCATCGCGCCCGATATGTTGGCGAGCGCCAGCCTGGTCTTGCCCTGCCGCACCCAGATCACCGCGTTCAGCGTCTCGGGCAGCTCGGTGGCGAGCGGGGCGAGCAGCAGCGCCAGCACCTGCGGGCGCAGGCCCAGATGCGGGCCGAGCGCGTCGAGCTGGCGCACGAACAGCCGCGAGGCGACGAAGATCACGACCAGCGAGGCGAGCACCTGCGCCAGCACGAGCGCGGAGGTGGGCACCTCCAGCCGCGGCGCGAGCTTGAGGCGTTCGAGCACGCCTTCCTCCTCGCCGGGCGTGGGCGCGCGCACCTCGCGCCAGCAATAGACCGCGTAGGCGAGCAGGAACGCGACGCTCAGCCACGGCTTGCCCGCGAACGCGACGACGCCGAGCGCCAGCTTGCACGCGAAGATCGCCAGGAACCACGCCTGGTCGCCCGCCAGCCCGCGGAACCAGTCGCGATTGGCGCCCGTCTGCGAGAAGGTGCGGCGCCCGAGCAGCAGGCAGATGCCGACCACCGCATAGGCCAGCGTCGAGAGCGCGAGCGGCCCGCCGAGCGCGGCGCCGATGCCGATCTGCTTCTGCTCGGGCGATCCCCGGAACACCGCCACCAGCGTGACCACGCTCTCGGGCAGGGCGGTTCCGAAGGCGGCGAGCACGGTGCCCGTCGCCTGCTGGCCGAAGGCGAACTTGCGGCCCGCCCACTCGACGCCGTTCACGAAATATTCGCAGGCGATGTAGATCGCGCCGGCCGAGACGATCAGCAGCGCGAACGGCATGAGCAGCGGCGGCATCGGCACGTCTCGGGAGGGCGCGACCATCGGCCCGCGCACGCGCCGCCCCGTGGCGCGTGATCGCGGAACCAAGGTCTTGCCAAGCCCACCGGCCGGACACGCCACGGGCCAGCCGTCGCCGGCCGACACCGATCATGTTGACGTGCCCCCCGCTGACGCAGCGGGCGGCTACTCCCCAAGGAACGTGGCGAGCCTAACCCAGGCGGGCGCGCGTGTCACGCGCCTGTCATCGCGCCCGCGGATCAGGCGTCGATCTCCTCCTCGTCGAGGCGCGCGGCATTCTCCTGGATGAAGGCGAAGCGGTGCGCCGCCTCGCGCCCCATCAATCGCTCGACGAGATCGCGCACGCCCGCGCGTTCCTCATATTCCTGCGGCAGCGTCACGCGGATGAGCGTGCGCGATTTCGGGTCCATCGTCGTCTCGCGGAGCTGCTGCGGCATCATCTCGCCCAGCCCCTTGAAGCGGCCGATCTCCACCTTGCGGCCTTTGAAGACGGTGCGCTCCAGCTCGGCGCGATGCGCGTCGTCGCGGGCATATTCGGATTTTGCGCCCGCCGTCAGCCGGTAGAGCGGCGGCTGCGCGAGGTAGAGGTGGCCGCGCTTCACGACGTCGGGCATCTCCTGGAAGAAGAAGGTCATCAAGAGCGTGGCGATGTGGGCGCCGTCGACGTCGGCGTCGGTCATGATGACGACGCGCTCGTAGCGCAGCGCCGAGGCGTCGCAGCGATCGCGCGTGCCGCAGCCCAGCGCCTGGATGAGATCGGCGATTTCCTGGTTCGCCAGGATCTTGGCGATGTTCGCGGAGGCGACGTTGAGGATCTTTCCGCGGATCGGCAGCACCGCCTGCGTCTTCCTGTCGCGCGCCTGCTTGGCCGAACCGCCCGCCGAATCGCCCTCGACGATGAACAGCTCGGTGCCGTCCGGGCTGTCCGACGCGCAATCCGTCAGCTTGCCGGGCAGCCTGAGCTTGCGGCCGGACGTCGCCGTCTTCCGCTTGACGTCGCGCTCGGCCTTGCGGCGCAGCCGCTCGTCCATGCGATCGAGGATGGTGCCGAGCAGCGCGCGACCGCGATCGCTGTTGTGGCTGAGAAAATGGTCGAAGTGATCGCGCACCGCATTCTCGACCAGCCGTGCCGCGTCGGGCGAGGTCAGCCGGTCCTTGGTCTGCGACTGGAACTGGGGATCGCGCACGAAGACGGAGAGCATCAGTTCGCAGCCCGTCATCACGTCCTCGGGCGCGAGATCCTTGGCGCGCTTGTTGCCGATCAGCTCGGCGAAGCCGCGCACGCCCTTGGTCAGCGCCGCGCGCAGCCCCTGCTCGTGGGTGCCGCCGTCGGGGGTGGGGATGGTGTTGCAGTAATAGCTGTACGAGCCGTCGGAGTAGAGCGGCCACGCCACCGCCCACTCGACGGAGCCGGCGCCGCCCGCGAAATCCTGCCGCCCGGCGAAGGGCTCGGCGGTGGCGCACTCGCGGGTGCCGATCTGCTCGCGGAGGTGGTCGGCGAGGCCGCCGGGGAACTGGAACACGGCCTCGGCCGGCGTGTCGCCGCCCTCGATCAGCGCGGGATCGCAGCGCCAGCGTATCTCGACGCCGGCGAACAGATAGGCCTTGGAACGGGCGAGCCGGTAGAGCCGCTGCGGCTTGAAGCTCAGCTCGCCGAAGATCGCGGGATCGGGGGTGAAGGCCACCGTCGTGCCGCGCCGGTTGGGCGCCGCGCCCAGCTTCTCCAGCGGTCCGAGCGGATGCCCCTGGCCGAAGCGCTGGCGATAGAGCTCGCGGTTGCGCGCGACCTCGACCACCGTCTCGGTCGACAGCGCGTTGACCACCGAGACGCCGACGCCGTGGAGCCCGCCGGAGGTCTGATACGCCTTGTCGGAGAACTTACCGCCGGAATGCAGCGTCGTCAGAATGACTTCGAGCGCACTCTTGCCGGGATATTTCGGATGCTCGTCCACGGGCACGCCGCGCCCGTTGTCGACGACCGTCACGCGGTTGCCGAGCCCGAGCGTCACCTCGATGCGGGTGGCGTGGCCGGCGACCGCCTCGTCCATCGCGTTGTCGAGCACCTCGGCGACGAGATGGTGGAGCGCGCGCTCGTCGGTGCCGCCGATATACATGCCCGGACGGCGGCGCACCGGCTCAAGCCCCTCCAGCACCTCGATTGCGGAGGCGTCGTAGCTGCCCTGGGCGGCGGGGGCGGAGGCGAAAAGGTCGTCGGCCATGCGCGGAGCCTAGGGCGGACCGGAAGCCAGGTCGACCTGTCCTGTGCCGCGATCGTCAGATAGCTTCGGCCGCCCCGCGCGATGCTCGCGCATCGCAGGTCGGCATGTTCCTGGCGCGATGAAGAACGATGCCTATCGCGTTGAAGGCCATACGACTCCCCTCGCAGGGCACGGAACGACGACGGACGTGCGTTACCGGCGCGGGCCGCCGAAGGGGAGCGGCGGCGGGCGCCGGTCGCGGCGGGGGAGCTGCGCCTGATAGGCGAGGCCGCAATGCTGCACGCAATAGGGGAAGCCGGGATTCACCTGAACGCCGCAGAAGTGGAAGTCGGGCTCGCCGGGATGGCCGAGCGGCCACTTGCAGATGCGATCGTTGAGATCGAGCAGCGACGTCTTGCCGGCGAACTCGGCCGAGGTCTTGGCAGGCACCAGCCGGCGCGGCGGCGCGGGCGGGATCGGCGCCTGCTGCTCGCCGGGCTGCTGGCGCTGGAAGCCGCCGGGGCCGATCGAGCGGTACACCGGCTCCGGGCGCGGCGGCGGCAAGTCGGCCGCCGCGTCCTCCTCGGCAAGCGTCTCCGGGAGCGCCACGACGGGCGCAGGCGGCGCCACATCGGCGCGCGCGGCGTCGGACCGAAGCGGCTCGGGCTGCGGCGCCTCGACCTGAACCGGCTCGGGGGCGTCGGATACGGGCGTCGTGACGTCGGCAGCCTGCGCGGTCTCGCCCGGCTTCACCGGCGAGGGCCGGCTCTCCAGCCCCAGGCGGTGGGCCTTGCCGATCACCGCGTTGCGGCTGACTCCGCCGAGATCGTCGGCGATCTGGCTCGCGGTGAGGCCCTGGCCCCACAGCGTCTTCAGCTTCTCGATCCGCTCGTCCGTCCACGCCATCGCGTCGCCACTCCATCCGTCTTGTCGGCCGCCGCCGCGCCGTCTAGTCGCGACCCATGTCAGAGTTGCAACCGCGCGCCGCCATCGTCGCGCACGCAGAGCCCGGCGTGCCGGTGATCCGGAAGATGAACTGGATCGGCGTGCGGACGCTCTATGTGAAGGAGGTGCGCCGCTTCTTCAAGGTGCAGCTCCAGACGATCTGGGCGCCGGCGATCACAACGCTGATGTTCCTCGTGATCTTCACGGTGGCGCTCGGCGCGCGCAGTCCGGTGCATGTCGGCGGCGCGACGATCCCCTTCGCGGACTTCGTGGCGCCCGGGCTCATCATCATGGGCGCGATGCAGAACGCGTTCGCCAACTCCTCCTTCTCGCTGCTCGTCGGCAAGATGCAGGGCACGATCGTAGACTATCTGATGCCGCCCATTTCAGCGGGCGAGCTGCTGGCGGGGCTGATCGGCGCGGCGGTCACGCGCGCCTTCCTCGTCGGGCTCGCGGTGTGGCTGGCGATGGCGCTGTGGCCGGGCGTGCATGTCGCGCCCGCGCGGCCGGAACTGGTGCTGTGGTTCGGGCTGATGGGATCGCTGCTGCTCGCCTTCCTGGGGTTGCTGACGTCGCTCTGGGCGGAGAAGTTCGATCACGCCGCCGCCGTCACCAACTTCGTGGTGCAGCCGCTGTCGCTGCTCTCGGGAACCTTCTACTCGGTCGAGCGGCTGGCGCCGACGTTCCGCGCGATCAGCCACCTGAACCCGATCTTCTACGTCATCTCGGGCTTCCGCGCCGGGTTCCTGGGCGTCTCGGACTCGCCGCTGGCGGTGGGCGCGGTGGCGCTGCCGGCGGTGAACCTGGCGCTCGGGCTGCTGTGCTGGACGCTGCTGAAGCGCGGCTGGCGGATCAAGAGCTGAGGGGAACCGGCCGCTTTCCGGTCGGTTCGGAGCGCATGAAGGATGCATCGATCGGCCTCGGCGCCAAGCTCGCCCTCGCGCTCGGCGCGGGGCTCGTCGGCGCGACCGTGATGCTGCTGTCGCAGAAGACCGAGATGTGGGCGACCGGGCGCGGCCCCTCGATGGTGCCCGCCAAGGCGGCGGAGACGCTCACCGGCGTCACACTTTACGATCCGGCCGACGAGGCGCGGCTGTCCACCGCCGCGCATTTCGCGTTCGGCACGACGCTGGGGCTCGGCGTGGCGCTGCTCGATCGCGCCCCGGCGGCGGCGCGCGCGCCGCTGTTCGCGGCAGGCGCGTGGGGTGCGGGCAACGCCATCATGACGGCGCTCGGCGCATGCGAGCCGCCGACCCGCTGGTCGCGGCAGGCGCTCGCGATCGATCTCCTCCATCACGCCGTTTACGGCGCCGCCACCGCCGGCGCTTATGCCGAGGCCACCCGGCTGATCGAGGCGCGGTCCGCGCGCGGTTGACCGCCCTCACGCGACGAGGATAGAGGACGCGCATGAGGCGGCCGATCAGAGCCGCCTTTTTGCGTTGGAGCGCGAGGCCATGCCGATCACCCCGCTGATGCCCGTCTACCCGCGGTGCGACGTGCGGCCGGTGCGCGGCGAGGGCGCCTACCTGATCTCCGAGGAAGGCCGCCGCTTCCTCGACTTCGCGAGCGGCATCGCGGTCAACCTGCTCGGCCACGGCCATCCCGTGTTGACGAAGGCGATCCAGGATCAGGCGGCGACGCTGATCCACGTCTCCAACCTCTACGGCTCCCCGCAGGGCGAGGCGCTGGCGAAGCGGCTGGTGGACGCCACCTTCGCCGACACCGTGTTCTTCACCAACTCGGGCGCCGAGGCGGTGGAGTGCGCGATCAAGACGGCGCGGCGCTACCACTTCGCCACCGGCAAGCCCGAGCGCACCACGCTGATCGCGTTCCAGAACGCGTTCCACGGCCGCACCATCGGCACCATCTCGGCGACCGACCAGGAGAAGCTCCGTTCCGGCTTCGAGCCGTTGCTGCCGGGCTTCCGCTACGCGCCCTTCGACGATCTCGCGGCGGCCGAGGCGCTAATCGACGACACGACTGCGGGCTTCCTCGTCGAGCCGGTGCAGGGGGAGGGCGGCATCCGGCCGGCCTCGCCGGAGTTCCTGCGGGGATTGCGCCGGCTGGCGGACGAGCGCGGCCTGCTGCTGGTGCTCGACGAGGTGCAGTGCGGCATGGCGCGCACCGGCATGCTCTACGCGCACGAGCAGTACGGGATCGTGCCCGACGTCATGGCCTCCGCCAAGGGCATCGGCGGCGGCTTTCCGCTCGGCGCGTGCCTCGCCACCGAGAAGGCGGCGTCAGGGATGGTGATCGGTACGCACGGCTCCACCTACGGGGGCAACCCGCTGGCGATGGCCGCCGGCGGCGCGGTGCTCGACGTGGTGCTGGCGCCCGGCTTCCTCGACGGCGTGCGCGCGACCGGGGACCGGCTGCGCCAGGCCATCGAGCAGATGATCCCCAATCACGATCAGCTCTTCGAATCCGTCCGGGGCATGGGGCTGATGCTGGGCCTCAAGATGAAGTCCGACAGCCGCCGCTTCGTCGCGCACGCGCGCGACCACCACGGCCTGCTGACCGTGGCGGCAGGCGACAACGTCGTGCGCGTGCTACCGCCGCTCACCATCGGGCAGGCGCATATCGACGAGTTCGTGTCCAAGCTCTCCGAGGCGGCGCGCAGCTACGTGCCGCCATCGGACGACTGATGCGCCACCTGCTCGACCTCTCCGACGCCGGCGCCGACGGCATCGCCGCGATGCTGCGCGAGGCGGCCGCCCGCAAGGCCGCGCGCGCCGGCTGGCCCAAGGGCCGCGCCGACGCCGACCGACCGCTGGAGGGCCACACGCTCGCCATGCTGTTCGAGAAGAACTCGACCCGCACGCGCGTGTCGTTCGACATGGCGATGCGCCAGCTCGGCGGCACCACCATCGTCCTCGAAGGCTCGGCGATGCAGCTCGGGCGCGGCGAGAGCGTGGCCGACACCGCGCGCGTGCTGTCGCGCTACGTCGACGCGATCATGATACGCACCGACGATCACGCCAAGCTCGTCGAGATGGCGGCGCACGCCACCGTCCCCGTCGTCAACGGGCTGACCGACTGGTCGCATCCCTGCCAGGTGATGGCGGACATGCAGACGGTGATTGAGCGGCGCGGATCGCTTGGCGGCTCGCGCTGGGCGTGGCTGGGCGACGGCAACAACGTGCTCCACTCGATCATCGAGGCGGGCGCGCTGATGGGCTTTGAGACGGTGGTCTCGGGACCCGAGGGCTATGATCCGCACGACGACGCGATCGGCGGCGCCACCCAGCGCGGCGGTCGCGTCACGCTGGAGCGCGATCCCGTGCGCGCGGTGACGGGCGCTGACATCGTCGTCACCGACACGTGGATCTCGATGGGGCAGGACCATGCCGAGGCGAAGCTCGCGGCGATGACCCCCTATCAGGTGACGCCCGCGCTGATGGCGGCGGCGGCCCCGACCGCCACCTTCCTTCACTGCCTGCCCGCGCATCGCGGCGAGGAGGTGGCGGCGGACGTGATCGACGGCCCGCAGTCCGCGATTTGGGACGAGGCGGAGAACCGGCTGCACGCGCAGAAGGCGGTGCTGCTGTGGTGCCTGGGCAGGATCGGGTAGCGGCGTCGGTACGGGGTAGCGAAAGGGCGTCCTCCCTCCGATATCCCGCGCGATGACCGACACCGCCGCCACCGCGCTCGACACCGTCCAGGGCTTCACCATCGCGTCGCGCCACGCGCGCGGGCGCGTCGCCCGGCTGGGGCCGGCGCTGAACGCCATCCTCGCCGCCCACGCCTATCCGCCGGTGCTCGCCCGCGTGCTGGCCGAGGCGCTGGTGCTCGGCGCGCTGTTCGGCGCGACGCTGAAGCATGCGGAGGGCCAGCTCACGCTGCAGGCGCAGACCGAGGGCGGGGCGATCGACCTGCTCGTCGTCGACTATCGCGGCGGCGAGATGCGCGGCTATCTGCGCCACGACGCCGAGCGGCTGGCCGAAGCGCCCGTCGAGCCGTCGCTGTTCGGGCTGTTCGGCAAGGGCTATCTCGCCATCACCTTCGATCAGGCCGTCTCCGGCGAACGCTATCAAGGCATCGTGCCGCTGGAGGGCGGATCTTTGGCGGAAGCGGCCGAACATTATTTCGCGCAGTCCGAGCAGATCCCGAGCCTGGTGCGCGTATCGGTCGGCGAGGATCGCGCCGGCCGGATGGTGGCGGGCGGGCTGCTCGTCCAGCACCTGCCCGAGGGCGAGGAGGGGCGCGAGCGGCTGCACACGCGGCTCGACCATCCCGAGTGGCGGCACGTTCTGGCGCTCGCCTCGACGATCAGCCCGGCCGAGCTGACCGACGCCACGCTGCCCGCCGACGAGCTGTTGTGGCGGCTGTTCCACGAGGAGGAGGAGGTGCGGCTGCTCGCCCCCACGCACCTCGCGCGCGGCTGCCGCTGCTCGCCCGATCATGTCCGCGACGTGCTCTCCCGCTTTCCCGAGAGCGAGCGCGCGGCGATGGCGGAGGCGGACGGCACGATCCGCGTCGACTGCGAATTCTGCGCGCGCTCCTTCCCGGTGACGGTGGAATGAGCCGCGTCGGCAATCGCAGGTTAACGTCGACAGCGCTAGATCGGGCGCGTACGGACGTTGGTACGCATGCCTTCCTAGCAGCCCCTCGGGGCCAACTGGGCCGCCCCCTCCTGCGATCGGGCGGCCCTCCCTTGTGGGTTGCGGCGCCGCCCGCGCGCGACTAGCGGGCGGGCTCCATGACGTCAGCGAACAACGGGAAGCCGGAAGGCCGGCCTCGGGCCGTCGTGCTGCTCTCGGGCGGGCTCGATTCGATGGTGGCGGCGGGGCTCGCGCGCGAGTTGGGCTTCGATCTCCTCGCGCTCACCATCAACTACAACCAGCGCCACCTGATCGAGCTCGCCGCCGCGCGGCGGATCGCCGCGACGTTGGGGGCGGTGCGCCACGTCGTGCTGCCGATCGACCTGACCGCGTTCGGCGGCTCCTCGCTCACCGCCTACATACCGGTGCCCAAGGATGGCATGGGGCTGGGCGGGGAGGGGGCCGGCATCCCCGTCACCTACGTGCCCGCGCGCAACACCATCTTCCTCAGCCTCGCGCTCGGCTGGGCGGAGGCGGCGGGCGCGCGCGAGCTGTTCCTCGGCATCAACGCGCTCGATTATTCGGGCTATCCCGACTGCCGCCCCGCCTTCGTGGACGCGTTCGAGGCGATGGCGGCGGTGGCCACCAAGGCGGGCGCGGAGGGCGATCGCTTCCGCGTCGCCGCGCCGCTCCTCCGCATGACCAAGGCCGACATCGTGCGCGAGGCGGATCGGCTGGGGCTCGACGCGGGGATGAGCTGGTCCTGCTACGATCCGCAGGACGCTCTGCATTGCGGGCTGTGCGACAGCTGCCGGCTACGCTCGCGCGGCTTCGCGGAGGCCGGGCTGCCCGATCCCACCGCCTATGCCGAACAGCCGAGCGACGGCGCGGGCTCGTCATGAGCTACGCCGTCAAGGAGATGTTCGTCACGCTTCAGGGCGAGGGCATCAACGCCGGGCGGCGCGCCGTCTTCCTGCGCTTCGCCGGGTGCAACCTGTGGTCGGGGCGCGAGGCGGATCGGGCGGGCGCGGACTGCACCTTCTGCGACACCGACTTCGTCGGGCTGGACGGCGACGGTGGCGGCCGCTTCGCCGACGCCGCCGCGCTGGCGGATGCGGTCGAGGCGCGCTGGGCGGAGGGGCTGGAGGAGCCCGGCCCCAGGCTGGTCGTCGTCACCGGCGGCGAGCCGATGCTCCAGGTCGACGACGCGCTTGTGGACGCGCTGCACGCCGCCGGCTTTAAGATCGCGATCGAGACCAACGGCACGCTGCCGGTGCCGCGCGCGATCGACTGGATCTGCGTGAGCCCCAAGGCGGGCACGCGGGTGGTGCAGCGTTCGGGCGACGAGCTGAAGCTTGTGTGGCCACAGCCCGGGATCGATCCCGATGCGATGGAGGCGTGGGATTTCACGCACCACCTCGTCCAGCCGCTCGACGGGCCGGGCGCGACCGCCAACCGCCAGGCGGCGATCCGCTACGTGCTCCAGCACCCCAGGTGGCGGCTGTCGGTGCAGACGCACAAGCTGATCGGGGTGCGATAGCGCAGGCGACCGCCGGTCGCCTCCGCCGATCGCTTCTCAGGCCAGCGCCGGGACCAGCCCGCGTCCGCCGGCGAGCCGCAGCATCGCCTTCTGGAGCTTGTCGAAGGCGCGCACCTCGATCTGGCGGACGCGCTCGCGGCTGACGCCATAGACCTGGGACAGCTCCTCTAGCGTCTTGGGATCGTCGGACAGCCGACGCTCGGCGAGGATGTGCTTCTCGCGATCGTTCAGGTCGTCCATCGCCTCGACGAGCAGATCGTGGCGGACGCCCTTCTCCTCCTCCTCGGCCAACGTCTCGTCCTGAAGCGGGTCGTTGTCGACCAGCCAGTCCATCCACTGGGCCTCGCCATCCTCGCGCATCGGCGCGTTGAGCGACGAGTCGCCGCCCATCGCCATGCGGCGGTTCATCGACGTCACCTCGTCATGGGTGACGCCGAGATCCTTGGCGATTTTGGCGACGTGATCGGGGTGGAGATCACCGTCCTCGAACGCGTCGAGCTTGGACTTCATGCGGCGCAGGTTGAAGAACAGCTTCTTCTGCGCCGCCGTGGTGCCCATCTTCACGAGGCTCCACGAGCGCAGGATATATTCCTGGATCGAGGCGCGGATCCACCACATCGCGTAGGTGGCGAGGCGGAAGCCGCGATCGGCCTCGAACTTCTTCACGCCCTGCATCAGGCCGATATTGCCCTCCGAGATGAGCTCGGAGGTGGGCAGGCCGTAGCCGCGATAGCCCATCGCGATCTTGGCGACGAGCCGCAGGTGCGAGGTGACGAGCTTGGACGCCGCCTCCGTATCGCCATGCTCGGAGAAGCGCTTGGCGAGCATATACTCCTCCTCGGCGGTCAGGATCGGGAAGCGCCTGATCTCCGAGAGGTACCGGTTGAGGCTCTGCTCGCCGCCGAGCGCCGGAATGGTCGCCGGGACCTTTGCCGTGGATGCCGCCATGACCTGCCCTCCAAATCGCCTGCGGCACGCGGGGAACCGCCCCGTACCGACCGGTAACATCTATACCGAAAGCGCGCTGAACAAAAGCTGCATATCGGGTGGTATATTGCTTTGCAGCGACAAAGCCTGCCTTGTGACCGGATGCTCGAACCCGAGCGCCGCGGCGTGCAGTGCCTGCCTCCGGAACCCCAACTCATTCGCGAGCGCGAAGTGCCGTCCGCCGCGCGGTCCGTAGGCCGGATCGCCGATGAGCGGATGCCCGATCGAGGCGAGGTGAACGCGGACCTGGTGCGTGCGCCCGGTTTCCAGCCGACATTCGATCAGCGCGGCGTGATCCAGCGGCTCGACCAGCCGCCAATGGGTGACGGCGCGCTTGCCGCGTCCCTCGGCCACGATCGCCACCTTGCGGCGGTCGCGCTCCGAGCGGGCGAGCGACGCGTCCACCGTGCCCGCCTGGCGGAGCGGCACGCCGTCGGCGATGGCGAGGTAGCGCCGCTCGATCGAGTGATCGGCGAACTGGCGGGCGAGGCCCTCGTGCGCGCGATCATGCTTGGCCGCCACGATCAGCCCGGACGTGTCCTTGTCGATGCGGTGGACGATGCCCGGCCGCGCCACCCCGCCGATGCCCGAGAGCTGGCCGTGGCAGTGGTGGAGCAGCGCGTTGACCAGCGTGCCGTCGAGATTACCGGCCGCCGGGTGGACGACGAGACCGGCTGGCTTGTCGACGACGATCAGGTGCTCGTCCTCGTAGGCGACGACCAGCGGGATGTCCTGCGCCGCGTTGCCCGGCGGGCGGGGATCGGGGATCGCCACCGCATAACCGTCACCGGCGCGCGCCTTCGCCGCCGGATCGCGCGTGGCGTTGCCGCCCCGCGTCACCTCGCCTGCGGCGATCAGCACCTTCAGCCGCTCGCGCGAGAGCGTCGGCAGCGCGGCGGCGAGCGCGCGGTCCAGCCGCCAGCCGTCGGCCTCGGCCGGGATCGTCGCCTGCGTGATGGAAACCCCCCGGTTCATCGGCTAGGCGACGTGGCGATGGCGGTGGCGATTTCAAGCGCGGTACTGGCCCGCCTGCACGCCTTGGCGGCCGCCTCGCCCGAGGCCGAGATCTGCGGGCTGCTGCTCGGCGCAGCGCCCGAGCGGATCGACGCCGCCCCCGCGGCGGTGAACGTCGCCGACGCGCCCGCCACCCGCTTCGAGCTCGATCCCGCGACGCTGTTCGCGGCGTTGCGCGGGGAGCGGGCGGGGCGCGCGCGCGTGCTCGGCCACTACCACTCGCACCCGTCCGGTACGCCCGATCCCTCGCCCTGCGACGCCGCCTCCGCCGACGGCGCGGGCGGTCTGTGGCTGATCCTGGCGGCAGGCGAGGCCCGGCTGTGGCGGGCGGTGGCGGGCGGGCCGCTCCACGGGGCGTTCGCGCCGGTCACGCTCGTCGTCGAGCCGGTTGCGGAAACGTCCGCCACTCGCCAAAAGGGCGTTAAGGGTTGGAGTGGGGACGTGTGATGGCTGACGGGATCGAGTTCGCGAGCCTGCTCTGCTCGCGCCTGTGCCATGATCTCCTGTCGCCCGTCGGCGCGCTCAACAACGGCATCGAGCTGCTCGCCGACGAGACCGATCCCGAGATGCGCGCGCGCTGCCTGGAGCTGCTGGCGGAGAGCGCGCGGGCTTCGGCCAACAAGCTGAAGTTCTTCCGCCTCGCGTTCGGCGCGGCGGGGGGCTTCGGCGATTCGGTCGACACGCGCGAGGTGCGCGGCGCGATCGAAGGCCTGTTCGGCGGCGACCGGCGGATCCAGGTCGGCTGGATGGTGGCGGAGGGCGCGCTCGCCAAGGGCACGATCAAGATCCTCCTAAACCTCGCGCTGATCGCGGGCGACGCGCTGGTGCGCGGCGGACGGCTGGACATCGGCGCGGAGGCCGGCGCGACGCGCACCGAGATCGTCGTGCGCGCCGAGGGGCCGCGCATCGTCCTCGATCCCGAGCTCAAGAGCGCGCTCACCGGCGGCACGGCCGCGGACGCGCTCACCCCGCGCGCGGCCGCCGCCTGGCTGGTGTGGAACCTCGCCCATGGCCGGGGCGGCGCCATCCACGTGTCGGACGAGGCCGACGGCGTGCTGATCCTCGGCGCCGAGCTGCCCGGCAGCCCCTAAACGCCTTCTTTACCGTAGCTGCGGCAGAGCGGTGGTCCGACTACAAGCGGACCTGCGCCCGATGGACGAACTGCTCGCCGAATTCATCGCGGAGACCCGCGAGACGCTGGAGCCGCTGGGCGCCGAGATCGTCGCGTGGGAGGCCGAGCCCGCCGACCGCACGCGCCTGGATACCATCTTCCGCTTCGTTCACACCGTGAAGGGGAGCTGCGGCTTCCTGGACCAGCCGCGCCTGGAACGGCTGAGCCACGCCGCCGAGGACGCGCTGGCGCAGGTCCGCGATGGCGCGCGCCTGCCCGACGGGCGGCTGGTGAGCGCGGCGCTGGCGATCATCGATCGCATCGGCGCGCTCGTCGAGGCGCTCGACGATGGCGAGGCGGTCGCCGACGAGGGCGACGAGGCGCTGATCCTGGCGCTGGAGGAGGCCGAGGAGGCGGCCCCAGCGACCAGGCCGTGCGAGGCCGCGTCCGCATCCCCGTCGGCCGCAGCGGCGCCGCGCGCCCCGGCGCGCAGCATCCGCCTGCCCGTCGAACTGCTCGACCGGATGATGGCGGGCGTGTCCGACATGGTGCTGGCGAGGAACGAGCTGTCGCGCCGCCTGCGCGATCGCGGTGCCGAGGCCGGCGTCGACGCCGCCTTCGAGCGGCTGTCGACCTGCGTCGCCGAGATGCGCGACGCGATCACCAAGACGCGGATGCAGCGCGTCGACGGCCTGTTCTCGGCGCTGCCGCGAATGGTGCGCGACCTCTGCGCGGACCTCTCCAAGCAGGCGAGCGTCGCGGTCGACGGCGCCGACGTCGAGATCGACCGCGAGATGATGGAGATGATCCGCGATCCGCTGACGCACATCGTGCGCAACGCGATCGACCACGGCATCGAGGAGCCCGACGTGCGCCGCGCCGCCGGCAAGCCCGCCGCCGGCCAGCTTCGCGTCGCGGCGCGCCAGGCTGGCAACCAGATCCTCATCGAGGTGCAGGACGACGGGCGCGGGATCGACGACGCGCGGCTGGTCGACAAGGCGGTCGTCGCCGGCATCGTGACGCGCGACGCCGCGCAACGCATGCCGATGCGCGAGCGCCTGGAGCTGATCTTCGCGCCCGGCCTCTCCACGGCCAGCGCGGTGACCGCGATCTCGGGGCGCGGCGTTGGCATGGACGTGGTGCGCGCCAATATCGAGCGGATCGGCGGCGAGGTGACGATCGACAGCCGGCTGGGCCACGGCCTGCGGCTGACGATGCAGGTGCCGATGACGCTGACGATCATCCCGGCGCTCACCTTCTCGGTCGGCTCCGAACGCTATGCCATCCCGCGAGGCGCGATCGACGAGATCGCCCGCGTGGCCGGCGGATCGGTGGAGATCGAGACCGTCGGCGGCGCGCCCGTCGCGCGCATCCGCGGCGAGCGGCTGCCGGTGGTGGAACTCGCGGCGCTGCTGGGCATCGAGGCCCGCGTGCCGCGCTCCGCGGCGATCCTCGTCGTCGTCCGCGCGTCGAGCGGCGAGCGCTACGCGCTGGCGGTCGACAGCGTGCAGGATCACGAGGAGCTGGTGGTGAAGCCGGCGGCGCCCGCGATCATGGCGGCCGGCATCTACGCCGGCACGACGCTGCCCGACAATGGCCGCCCGATGCTGCTCATCAATCCGGCCGGGGTGGCGCAGGTCGCGGGCGTGCGCGCGCTCGCCGGCGTGATGCCGCAGCACCATCTGCCCGCCGAGCCACGCGCCGAGACGGCGTCGACGCTGCTGTTCCGCGGGATGGACGGCGCCGTCCGCGCGATCCGCCTGGGGCTGGTCGAGCGGATCGAGGACGTGCCCTCCGCCGCCGTCGCGCACGCCGGTGGCCGGCTCGGCCTCGTCCATGACGGGCGGCTGCTCGCGCTGTTCGGCTGCGGAGCGGAAGACGCCGGCGCACGGGAGCGGCTGCGCGTCCTGCTCCTCACCGACGGGGATGCCGAGATCGCCTTCGCGATCGCCGAGGTCGTCGACATCCACGAGCTGCCGCCGGAGGTGGTGCCCGCCGCCGCACCCGGGCCGGTGGCCGGCGTCGTCGTGGTGGGCGGACGCCAGATCGAACTCCTCGATCCGTTCTGGCATTTCGCCGCCGCCGGCGCGCTCGCGCCCGCCGCGACCGCCGCTGCGTCGCGCGAACGGCCGCTCTGCCTGCTCGACGGCCGTGACCCGTGGATGCGCGACGTCCTGCGCCCGCTCGTGGAGCTGGCCGGCTATCGCGTCGGCTTCGGGATCGGGCCGGGCGACTCGGACGAGCCGCCGGCGGTCGCGATCCTCTCCGCCGATGCGGACGCCGCCGCGGCCGCCGGCCTGCCCGCGCCGGTGATCCGGCTACGCGCGACGGCCGAACAGGGCGGCGCACCGGCCGGCTCGATCTACCGCTACGATCGGCCGGCACTGGTCGCGGCGCTCGCCGCCGTCTCGGGAGGGCGATGATGGACGACCTGAAGCTCGTGGCGCGCCTCGGCGGCCAGTTGGTGGCGCTGCCCGCCGCCGCGATCGAATCGGTGGTGGAGCTCGATCAGATCACGCCCGCGCCGCTCGCCTCGCGCCACGTCGCGGGCCTGGCGCCGCTGCGCAGCCGGGTGCTCACCGTGATCGACAGCTATGTCGCGATCGGGGAGGCGCCCGCCGATGCGGAGGGCGCGCGCCAGGCCGTGGTGGTGACGATCGACGGCCATAGCTACGGCCTGCTCGTGGACGAGGTGGAGGACGTGGTCGCGCTAGACTGCGAGATCATGCCGCTTCCCGCCGGCCTCGGGCGCGGCTGGGCCGCGGCCGCGATCGGCCTGATCGAACTCGATGGCCAGGGCGCGCTGCTGGTCGATCCGGCTCGCCTGGTGGGGGGCGGCACGGCGCTCGAGGCGGCGTGACCGACGCGCTCGTTAACCCGACGCTTACACCCTTCGCCTAACCTTGGACCATTCAGCGTACAGCGGGGATAAGCGCAGATGAAGACCTGTCTCGTTGTCGACGACTCGAAGGTGATCCGCAAGGTTGCCCGTCACATTCTCGAGACGATCGGCTTTGACGTCCAGGAGGCCGGCGACGGCCAGGAGGCGCTGGACCATTGCCGGGCGACCGCGCCCGACGTCGTGCTGCTCGACTGGAACATGCCGGTGATGAGCGGCATCGAGTTCCTGCGCGCGCTGGGTCGCGAGGCGATGCAGCGCAAGCCGAAGGTGATCTTCTGCACCACCGAGAACGGCGTCGCGCACATCCGCGCCGCGATCGACGCGGGCGCCGATGAGTATGTCATGAAGCCCTTCGACCGCGAGACCCTGCAGAGCAAGTTCGCGCTCGTCGGCGTCGCCTGACACGCCGGTGAGCGTGTCCGCGCCCGCCGGGCGCCGGGCTGGCGGGATTGCGACGCGCGTGATGCTGGTCGACGATTCGATCGTCGCGCGCTCCGTCATACAATCCATCCTGGCTCCGCATCCCCGCTTCCAGGTCGTCGCGACGGCGAGCGGCGCCGCGCAGGCGCTGGCCGAGCTCGACCGCACGCCCGTCGACGTCGTGCTGCTCGACCTGGCGATGCCGGGTATGGACGGGCTCACAGCGCTTCCCGATTTCGTCCGGCGCGGCGCGCGCGTGATCGTCGTCTCGGCGACGGCGGGGAAGGGCGCGGACGACTGCGTTCGCGCGCTGACGCTGGGTGCGGTCGATACGCTGGAGAAGCCCGCCGCCGGCTTCGGCGAGGGCTTCGCGAACGAACTCGTCGAAAAGCTCGCGCGGATCGGCGTCGAGGGCCCCGTCGCA
Organism: Sphingomonas sp.; assembly: GCF_965200105.1. GTDB lineage: Bacteria > Pseudomonadota > Alphaproteobacteria > Sphingomonadales > Sphingomonadaceae > Solisphingomonas. The sequence goes on along the minus strand of NZ_CBDATN010000001.1, from coordinate 74,616 downwards.
GGACCTGCTGGTGCCGGTGCCGTGCCGCGCGACCGCCCGGTGGCGCTCGCCTCGACGACGACCGGCGCGATCGACTGCGTCGCGATCGGCGCGTCGACGGGCGGGCTGCACGCGCTGAGCGCGCTGTTCGCCGCGCTCGATCCGGGCTGCGACGCGCCGATCACGATCACCCAGCACCTGCCCGCCGTCTTCATGCCCTATTTCGCGGCGCAGATCGCGACGATGACGGGGCGCCGCTGCACCGTCGCGCGGGAGGGCGAGACGCTGCACCGGGGGACCATCCTGGTCGCGCCGGGCGACGCGCATCTCGGCCTGCGCGCGGCGCAGGGCGAGGTGCGCGTGCGCCTCGATCGAACGCCCGCGCCGTCGGGTTGCCTGCCCTCCGTCGATCCGATGTTCGAGGCGGTGGCCGAGTGCTTCGGCGCGAGGGGCGTCGGCGTGGTGCTGAGCGGGATGGGCCGCGACGGGCTGATAGGCGCGCGCCGGCTGGTGGAGGCGGGCGGCGAGGTGGCGGTGCAGGATCGCGCGACCTCGGTCATCTGGGGCATGCCCGGCAGCGTCGCCGCCGCCGGGCTTGCCGCCACCGTAGCCGAACCCGCCGCGATCGCGCGCCGTCTCGCCGAGCGTGCGCTGCCGGCGGGCACGCGGCGAGTGCTGCGATGAGCTACCAGATCAGCGACGGCGCGGTGCACATCCTCGCCGGCCTGCTGGAGGCGCGCACCGGCCAGCAGCTCGCGGTCGGCCGACGCTGGCGGATCGACACCGCGCTCCGCCCGCTGCTCGCCGAGGTGCGCGCATCGAGCCTCGACGATCTCGCGCATCGGGTCGTCGCCGGACGCGATCCGATGCTGGCCGACAAGGTGATCGAGGCGCTGCTCAACCACGAGACCTCCTTCTGTCGCGATGCGCGCGCTTTCCAGCAGCTCGCCGAGCTCGGGTTCGGCCGCCTGCACGAGGCGCGGCGCGAGACGCGACGGTTGCGCGTCTGGTCCGCCGGCTGTGCCACCGGGCAGGAGGCCTACACGCTCGCGATGCTGTTCGCCGACGAGCCCGAACGCTGGGCGGACTGGCACATAGACATCCTCGGCACCGACCTCTCCGCCGCCGCGATCGAGCGCGCCCGATCCGGCGTCTACACCCACTTCGAGGTGCAGCGCGGGCTGCCGATCGCGCAGATGCTCCGCCGCTTCGAGCAACGCGACGGCCAGTGGCGGGTGGAGGCGGCGCTGCGGCGGATGGTCCGCTTCCAGGTCCACAACCTGCTCGACGCGCCGCCCGCCGGCCGCTTCGACGCGGTGCTGTGCCGCAACGTGCTGCTCTACTTTGCGGGTGACATGCGGCGGCTGGTGTTCGGCCGCATCGCCAGCGCCATCGCGCAGGACGGCGCGCTGATGCTGGGCGCCGGCGAGACGACGATGGGCCAGACCGACCAGTTCGTCTCCGACTATTCCTGCCGCGGCCTCTACCGCCCGCGTGTCGAGCCTCCCCGCCAAGCCGCCGCTTCCTGAGCGAGGCTTGACGGGCGCGTGCGCCCACGCGAACCAGGGACATGGCCGAGCCGATCGACTGCCCATCGCCCAACCATGGCGAGCGCCTGCTGCCGGTGTCGATCCTCGTCCTCCATTATACCGGCATGACGGATGCCGCCTCCGCGATCCAGCGGCTGACCGATCCGACATCGGAGGTCTCGGCGCACTATCTGATCGCGGAGGACGGGCAGGTCGTCCGCCTCGTCGCCGAGGACCGGCGCGCCTGGCACGCCGGCAAGAGCTGGTGGCGCGGCGTCACCGACGTCAATTCGGCGAGCATCGGCATCGAGCTCGTCAATCCAGGCCACGAGATCGGCTACCGCCCGTTTCCCGAGCAGCAGATGGCGGCGCTGATCCCGCTGATGGCGGAGATCACGCAGCGCCACGGCATCACGCGCGGCAACATCGTCGGCCACTCCGACATCGCGCCCGCGCGCAAGCAGGATCCGGGCGAGCTGTTCGACTGGGAGCGACTGGCGCGACTCCGGCTCGCGCTGCCGCGCCCGCACAAGTACCTGGCGGACCCGGACTGGAACGACGGCGGCTTTCTGCTCGCGCTCGAACGCTTCGGCTACGACATCTCCGAGCCCGAGGCGGCGGTGGTCGCCTTCCAGCGCCGCTACCGCCCCAACATACTCGACGGTGTGATCGACGGCCAGTGCCGCGCCATCCTGCTGTCGCTGCTGACCGGCGGCGACAAGGCGGCGGCGCTGAGGGCGGCGGGCGAGCGCTGAGGCGCGCGCCTCACGCGCGGCAATAGTCGCGCATCAGCGAACGGATCGCCTCCTCCTCCATTGCCGCCTTCGTCGCCACCGCCCACAGATCGTAGGCGGGCGCGGGCCGCCGCCGCGCGCCGACCATCGCGAAGCCCGCCGCCGTCAGCGCCGCGACCAGCGTCTCGCGCGAGAAGGCGGTGCGGTGCGCCATGTAGGTCTCGCCGCGCGCGATCGAGGCGCCGTGACCGTAGAGGATGTCGAGCGCGGTGATCGGCCCCGCCGGCGAGACGTAGAGCGGTTCGGCCAGCCGACCGGCGGCGACATGCTCCGCGACCGCCACCGCGTCGGGGCAGGTGACGACCGCGAAGCCGTCGGGCTTGAGCACGCGGCGGAACTCGGCGAGCACGCCCGCGACCTCGTGCGTCTCGACATGCTCGATATTATGCGAGGAGTAGAGGGCGTCGACGCTTTCGTCGGCGACGGCGTGCATGTCGAGCGTGGTGCCGACGATGTCGGGCTCGACGTCGGGGTTGATGTCGAAGCGGATCTCGCGCCAGCCCTGCTGGAAGCCGGCGGTCATCCGCGCGATGGTGGCGGAGCCGCAGCCGACGTGGAGAACCTGGCGCATCGCGCCGCTATGCGTCCGTGACGCGCGCTCGACAACCGGGCAGGCGTGGCGCTATCGCGGCCCTTGCCAGAGGGTCGGGCGGCCGCCGCTCGCTTGCGAGGGGAGGAAAGTCCGGGCTCCACGGGAACACGGTGCCGGGTAACGCCCGGCGGCTCCGGACATGTCCGGGGTCAGGGACAGTGCCACAGAAAGCAGACCGCGACCGCTTCGGCGACGCAAGGGCGAAAGGGTGCGGCAAGAGCGCACCGAGATTCCGGCAACGGGATCGGCGACGGCAAACCCCACCGGGAGCAAGACCGAATAGGGATCGCGCGAGCTTTACGCTCAGGGGCCGGACCCGCCCCGCGATCCGGGTTGGTCGCTTGAGGCCGGGAGTAATCCCGGCCCTAGAGGAATGGTCGCCCATCCGTGCTTCGGCGCGGTGGACAGAACCCGGCTTACAGACCCTCTGGCGCTCGGGGTCGGCAGCCGATAGCAGGGCGCGATGCTGGAGAGCCCGACGCCGGACCGCAAGGCCACCGTCCTGCTGCTGCTGGCGATCGCGGGCTGCGTCGACGCGATCGGCCTCGCCGAGACGGGGCGCTACTTCGTCTCCTTCATGAGCGGCAACACCACGCAGGCCGGGCTCGCGCTCGCCTATGGCGATTGGGCGGGGACGGTGGCGCCGCTCGGCCTCGTCGCGCTGTTCGTCGGCGGGGCGACGCTGGGCACGCTCGTCGTCGAGCGCGCCGCGAAGCGGACGGTGCCGGTGCTGCTGATCGTCGAGGCGGCGCTGCTGGCGCTCGCCTGGATGGGGTTCGGCTCCTCGCGGCCGATGCTCGGCGTGGTGCTGCTGGCGGTGGCGATGGGGCTCGCCAACATCGTCACCGCGCAGGGGCCGGGGCCGCACCCGGGCGTCACCTACGCGACGGGCGCGCTGGTCCGCGTCGGCACCGGGCTCGCCGCGCTCGGACGCGCGCGGGGCGGGGCCGCGCGGCTCGCCTTCGACGTCGCGTCGTGGCTGGCGCTGCTCGGCGGGGCGGTGGGCGGCGCGCTCGCGCGGCTGCGCTACGGCATGTCCACGCTGGCGGCGCTCGCGGCGGTGGTGGCGCTGCTCGGCCTCGTCGAACTCGTGACGGCGAAACGGCGGGTCGAAGGAAGCGGTCGCTAAACGCGCAGGCGGCCATTACAGAAGGCGCGATGGCACGCTACTCGCGCTCGAACGATTGGGGGTTCCCACGCTGGCGCGGCTACGGCGCCGAGAGTGGCGCCACGCGCGTGCGGATGTGCGACCGTCACGGTTGCGACCAGCCGGGCGACCGGCCCGCGCCCAAATCGCCCAACAGCCCCGAACGCTGGTGGTTCTGCGAGGCGCACGCCGCCGAGTATAATCGGAATTGGGACTATTTCGCCGGGCTGAGCGCGGAGGAAGCAGCGAAGCGCGAGGCCGACGAGCGCCGCGACGCCTCGGGCTTCGGGCAGGCCGCGTCCAGCCGCTGGGCCGGGCCGGGCGACGGCAGCCGATCGCGCGACGAGCTGCGCGCGCTCGACGCGCTGGAGCTGGAGGTCGACGCCACGTTCGAGGAGGCGAAGGCGGCGTGGCGCCGGCTCGCCAAGGCCAACCATCCCGACGTCAAGCCCAACGACGCCGAGGCCGCCGAACGTTTCCGCCGCGTGCAGGCGGCGTGGGACGTCCTGCGCGCGGCCGAGGAGCGCCGCGCCCCCTATGAAGGCGCGCCGTGAGCAAGGCGATCCGGCGCCAGTCGGTGCCCACCCGCTGGCGCGGCGCGGTGCTGGTGTGCGGCAAGTGCACGCGCAAGGTGAAGGGCGGCTTCGGATCGAAGTGCCACACTCCGCTCGCCAAGGCGCTCCGCAAGCGGGCGGGCAAGGGCAAGACCTACCGGCTGTCCTACGGCGTGATCGAGACGGGCTGCCTGAAGCTCTGCCCCAAGGGCGCGGTGGTGGCGATCAACGGCGCGAGGCCGGGCGACTGGCAGCTCGTGCGGCCCGGCGAGGATATAGAGGCGGTCGCGCGGCGGCTGGGACTGCCGGAGCTGGACGCCGAAAGCGTGCCGACTGTCTGATGCGCGGCTACTCGTCGCCCAGGCTCTCCGGCACCGGATCCTTGCCCGAGATGCGACGCGCGGTGGCGGACGCGGCGGCATAGTCGCCGAACTCCCCCGAGATCTGCAGCGCGCCGCCGTCCGCCAGCGCCGCCGCCGGGCTGGCGCCGAGCGGCTTACCGTCGAGCGTGACGGCGAGGTCGGTCGCGCCCTTCGCCGCCGCCTTCACCGCCGCGACGCCGGCGGCCGTCAGCGTGACCATCAGCGACGGCTTGCCGCCGGCATCGGGCAGCGCGCGCGCGTCAAGCACCTGGGCGGGCGCTACGCCCACGCCGGCGACCGCGAAGCGCCCGGTGGGATAGGCGGCGCCCGCCCACGCCGCGCTGCCGGTGAGCAGCAGGGCGAGGCCCAGCGCGGCGATCATGCGCATCCTCATGCCGCCGTGTACCGTCCCGCAGTCTCGCGGATGAGCGCGATCATGTTGGGGATGCCCTGCGTGCGGTTGGACGAGAGCTGCGCCGAGAGATCGAAGGGCGCCAGCGCGCCCGCGATGTCGGTGGCGGCGATCTCGTCCGCCGGCCGGTCCTGCACCGTCTCGAGCACCAGTGCGATGATGCCCTTGGTGATCGCCGCGTTCGAGTCGGCCAGGAAGTGCAGCCGTTCCCCGTCGCCCGGCACCGGATAGACCCATACCGACGCCGAGCAGCCACGGACCAGCGTCGCCTCGGTCTTGAGCGCGTCGGGCATCGGTTCCAGCGCACGGCCGAGATCGATCAACAGGCGGTAGCGATCGTCGGCGTCGAGGAACGCATATTCGTCGCGGATGTCGGCGAGGCTCTGCATGGATGGAGACTTAGTGACGGGCGGGGCGATCGTCACCCCGGCTAGGGATCGATGCCCTCCGCGATCGCCTCCAGCTTGCGGATGCGCTCGCGCAGGTCCGCAAGCTCGATCCGCGCGCCGGCGGAGGGGTTCGCGGCAGGCTCGGCGCGCGCGAGCAGGCGGTGCTGGAGGTCGAGCCAGCCGCGCCAGCCCGCGAGCGTCGCGACGACGAGCATCGCGAGGCCGGCGAGCGCCGCGACGGGGAGGATGAGGGCGGGGATCATCACGATGTCCCTTCCTGCCGGGCTCAGTTGAGCGGGCGGTCGCGCAGCCGCTCGATCTCGTCGGACAGATGCGTGCCGCGATCGGTGAGGATGCGTTCCAGCACCGCCACGCGGCTCTCCAGCCGTTCGGTCTTGGCGGCATATTGCGCGGCGCGCTCGGCGGCGTCGTTCGAGGTGGCCTGGGCGATCCGCTCCTTGGCTTCGAGCCACCGCTCGAACGGGCGGCGGGCGAGCGCCACGATCGGGATGCAGACCGCGACGAAGGGGATGATGAGGCTGAAATCCATGGTGGCGATCCTCAGTTGATGGGGCTGCGCAGGCCCTCGATCTCGCGATCGAGGCGATAGGCGCCGTCGGTGACGATGCGCTCGACCGTGGCGAGCCGGTCCTTGATCGCGCCCAGCTCGGCGCGGAGCTGCGCATTCTCCTGCGTAAGCAGGCTGACGCGCTCGTCGGTGGCCTGCGCGGAGTGCGGGTGGACGAGCGGGCCGAACGGGCCGCCGCCCAGCGGATAGCCGTGCTTGACCTTCATGCGGGTGACGAGCAGCCATGCCACACCGAGGATCATGATCCCGGTGACGATGATCGGGGCGACTTCGCGAAGTGAGAGCGCGGTTTCCATTGTTCGTCCTCCCTCAGCGCAGGCTGTCGATCTCGTCGGCGAGCCGGCGATTGCTGCTGGTGTAGTGGACCTCCAGGTCCGACAGGCGGCGATCGATGTCGCGGAAGGAGGAGCGCACGTCGCGGATCGAGTTGCCGGGCTTGGCGCGCACGCCCTGCCAGAACTTGCGGTCCTCGACGCTGTCGTAGGCTAGCTCGCCCGGCTTGTCGTTCGCCGCCCAGGCGGTGACGCCGTAGGCGATCAGCGTCCACGGGAAGCCGCCGACGATCGTCAGGATCACCATGCCGACGCGCACCAGCGTGGCATCGAGCCCGGTATAATCGGCGAGCCCCGCGCAGACGCCCAGCCACTTGCCGTTGCGCTTGTCGAGGTAGAATTTGGTGTGTCGGGCGGCCATCGTTCGTCTCCCCGTTGATATCGTGCGTCAGGCGTGGCCCGGCCAGCGGGCCTCGGGCGGTAGCGGGCGCGCGGGTGCGTCGCCCGGCCGCCAGGTGGGATCGTCGGCGGCGACGATGCGCTCGATCGTCTGGAGCCGCTCGTCGAGGCGGCGGGCGAGATCGTGCATCTCGTCGAGCAGGCGTTCGTCCTCGATCGAGAGCCCGCGCGCGCGCCGCCACTGCGTCACATAGTGGAGGAGGAGCCACGGGACGCCGATGAACAGCATCCCGCAGATCACGATCGGCAGGAACACGTCCTCCATCGCCTCACCCTTCCCTGTTGGCCAGCTTGGCCTTCATCGCGGCGAGTTCGTCCTCCACCGCGTCCGACGCGCGCAGGTCGGCGAACTCCTCCTCCAGGCTGCGCGGCGCGGCACCCATGCCGGCGGCCTCGGCACGGCCCTCGGCGAAATCGACGCGGCGCTCCATCGTCTCGAAGCGCGCGAAGGCGTCGTCGATGCGCGGGCCGTTGGTCATCTCGCGCATCCGGGTGCGGTTCTGCGCGCTCTCCAGTCGGGCGACGATCGAGTTCTGGCGGGCGCGCGCCTCGCGCAGCTTGCCCTGGAGCTTACCGATATCGTCCTCCGAGGCGGAGAGCGCATCGTCGAGCGTGGTGATCTCCTCGCGGAGCTGGACGGCCATGTCGGCGGACTTGCGCTTCTCGACGAGCGCGGCCTTGGCGAGATCCTCGCGGCCCTTGGAGAGCGCGAGCTCGGCCTTCTCGGTCCAGCCCTGGCCCAGCGTCTCCAGCTTGGCGATGTGGCGGCGCATCTCCTTCTGGTCGGCGATGGTGCGCGCGGCGGACGCGCGGACCTCGATCAGCGTCTCCTCCATCTCCATGATGATCATGCGGATCATCTTGGCGGGATCCTCGGCGCGATCCAGCATGTCGCTGACGTTGGCGGCGAAGATGTCCTTCGCGCGATTGAAGATACCCATAAGCTCGGTTCCTTGGCTGGTCAGGCGATGGCGGGGCCGACGGCGGCGCCCAGGCACAGGAGGCTGGTCGCCGCGGTGGCGAGCAGCGTCAGCAGCGTGGCGAAAGCGGGGCGTTCGATGGCGGCGGTGAACATGGCGGAGGCTCCCTGATCATCTTCGTGGACCGCTCGAAGCGGTGACGCCAACAGCTTTGCAGGTGCCGTGCCAAGTGCGTGGAAGCGCGCATTTCCGCCGTTTTTAGCCGTCCATGACCGGCCGGCGGCATCGACGCACTTGCCAAGCATTGGGATTCCGTACCAACTCCCGGCCCGTGGACCGCGACACCAAGTTCCTCGGCGAATCGATCGCCTTCCTCGACGCGATCGAGCGCGCCAGTCGCGCCGCCGGGCTCAACCGCCCGGTGCTGGTGATCGGCGAGCGCGGCACCGGCAAGGAGCTGATCGCCGAGCGGCTGCATCGTCTCTCACCACGCTGGTCGGGCGCGTTCGTGACGCTGAACTGCGCGGCGCTGCCCGAGACGCTGATCGAGGCGGAGCTGTTCGGCCATGAGGCGGGCGCCTTCACCGGCGCCACCAAGATGCGCCAGGGCCGCTTCGAGGAGGCGGACGGCGGCACGCTGTTCCTCGATGAATTGGCGACCTTGTCGTCGGGCGCGCAGGAGCGGCTGCTGCGCGCCGTGGAATATGGCGAGGTGACGCGGATCGGCTCGTCGCGCGCGATCCGCGTCGACGTCCGCATCGTGGCGGCTACCAACGAGCATCTGCCCGACCTGGTCGAGCGCGGCCGCTTCCGTGCCGACCTGCTCGACCGGCTGTCGTTCGAGGTGGTGACGCTGCCGCCGCTCCGCTTCCGCGAGGGCGACGTGCCGGTGCTCGCCGACTATTTCGGGCAACGCATCGGCTTCGAGCTGGGGTGGAAGGGCTGGCCCGGCTTCACGCCTGCGGCGATGGCGGAGCTGACGAGCTATGGCTGGCCCGGCAACGTCCGCGAGCTGCGCAACGTCGTCGAGCGCGCGGTTTACCGCTGGGACGAGCCCGAGCGAGCGATCGAGGGCATCGAATTCGATCCCTTCGCCTCGCCGTGGCGGCCGCAGGGCGCCGCCGCCAAGCCGGCGATGACGGTGCAGCCCGGCCCCGCCGAGCCAATGATCGTCGCCGAGGACGTCAGCGACTTCCGCGCCGCCACTGAGGCTTACGAGCGCAAGCTGCTGGAGGCGGCGCTGAAGCGCTGCCGCTACAACCAGCGCCATACGGCGGCGGCGCTGTCGCTCACCTACGATCAGCTTCGCCACGCGCTGCGTCGCCACAGCCTGCTCGACCGGCAGCCCGCCTCCTGATCCTCGCGTCGACGAACCTTTGCGCGAGGCGTGGCGTTAACCGTGCGACTCAACGAAGGAGAAACGCGATGGCGTTCCAGGTCCCCCCGCTCCCTTACGATTACGGCGCGCTCGCACCGACCGTCGACGAGGAGACGATGAAGCTCCACCACGACAAGCACCACCAGGCCTATGTCGATAAGCTCAACGGCGCGCTCGGCGACAACGGCCTCGACGGCAAGTCGATCGAGGATATCCTCGGCTCGATCTCCTCGCTTCCGCCGATCGTGCGCAACAATGGCGGCGGTCACTGGAACCACAGCTTCTTCTGGGAGATCATGGGGCCCAACGGCGGCGAGCCTTCCGGCGCGCTCAAGTCGGCGATCGAGAGCGCGTTCGGCTCGATCGACGACATGAAGGAGAAGTTCAACACCGCCGGCGCCAACCAGTTCGGATCGGGCTGGGCTTGGCTGGTGGCGAAGCCTGGCGGCGAGCTGGAGATCGCCTCCACGCCCAACCAGGACAATCCGCTGATGGACGACGCCAAGGTGAAGGGCACGCCCGTGCTCGGCAACGACGTGTGGGAGCACGCCTACTACCTCACCTACAACAATCGCCGGCCCGATTACCTGAAGGCGTGGTGGAACGTAGTGAACTGGTCCAAGGCGTCCGAGATCTACGAGGGCGTCGCGAAGTAACGCTCACTCGCCGGGCGGGTGCTGCGCCACAGCCTCGCCCGGCGTCTCCATCAGGCCGTGGCGCATCATCATCGGCACGTTGGCGAGCGCGAACAGCACCGTGGCGGGCATCGCGCCCCACAGCTTGAAGCCGCTCCACGCCGCGAAGCTCATGTGCCGCCACGCCACCTCGTTGGCGATCGCCATGCCCAGGAAGAACAGCGCCCAGTTCCGCGACGCGGTCAGCCAGCCGCGCTCGCTCAAGCCCGGATAGGCGCTGCCGAACATCAGCTTGAGCAGCGCCTTGCCGCGCATGAGCCCCGCGAACAGCCCGCCCGAGACCGTCAGATAGTAGATGGTCGGCTTGACGCGGATGATGTCCTCGTCGTGGAAGGCGAGCGTCAGCCCGCCGAACACCAGCACCATCACGCCGGACAGCCACAGCATCGGCGATACCGCGCCCAGCTTCCACCTGGACACCAGCATGGCGACGGCGGTGGCCGCCATGAACACGCCGGTGGCCACGAACGCCTTCTCCGACGCCGGCACGGGCGCCACGAAGTTGGCGAGGAAGAACAGGACGAGCGGCCCGAAATCGATCGCCATGCGGAGCGTGGGGGAGGGTTCCGGCTTCATCGCGCGGGGCACTACAGGACGACGCACCCGCCGTCATCAGCGACCTCGCTGCACCGATCCGCGCGCGCGCGCGTTGGCGTCGCAGGTGAAGGGAGATGGCGATGCCCCGGTTGAACGGCGTTCTCGAGACCGCGCTATACGTCGACGACAAGCCGCGCTCGGTGCGCTTCTTCCACGAAGTCATGGGCCTGCCGATCCTGCTCGATCAGGAGCGGCTGACCGGGCTCGACGCCGGCGGGAACAGCGTGCTGCTGATCTTCGCGCGCGGGCAGTCGGTGGACGGCGAGGACACGCCCGGCGGCCACATCCCCGGGCACGACGGCGCCGGTCCGCTCCACATGTGCTTCAAGATCGCCGAGGCCGACTACGACGAGTGGCGATCGCACCTCCGCAAGGCGCAAGTGAAGGAGCTGTCCGAGGTGATGTGGCCGCGCGGCGGCCGGAGCTATTATTTCGAGGATCCCGACGGCCACGTCCTCGAACTCGCGACGCCCGGCCTGTGGTGGACGTACCAACCCCCCGACGGGCGCTAGACGCCCGCGATCAGCCCCGCCACTTCCTTGGGATCGAACGGGCGGAGATCGTCGAGCGTCTCGCCGACACCGATCGCGTGGATGGGCAGCTTGAAGCGCTCCGCCGCCGCGACCAGCACGCCGCCGCGCGCGGTGCCGTCGAGCTTGGTCATCACGAGGCCGGTGACGCCGGTCTCCCTGCCGAACACCTCGATCTGCTGGAGCGCGTTCTGCCCCGTCGTGGCGTCGAGCACGAGCAGCACGTCGTGCGGCGCGGCCGGGTTGAGGCGGCCGAGCACGCGGCGGATCTTGGCGAGCTCGTCCATCAGCCCGGCCTTGTTCTGCAGGCGGCCGGCGGTGTCGACGATCAGCACGTCGGTGCCGATCGCGGTGCCCTGCTTGACGCCTTCCCATACGAGGCTGGCGGCGTCCGATCCTTCCGCGCCGGTGATGATCGGCACGCCGATCCGCTCCGCCCACACCTTCAACTGGCCGATCGCGGCGGCGCGGAAGGTGTCGCCCGCCACCAGCATGACCTGATAGTCCTGCTCCTGGAACAGGTGGGCGAGCTTGGCGATCGTGGTCGTCTTTCCCGATCCGTTGACGCCGATGACGAGGATCACCTGCGGGCGGGGAAAGGCCTCGATCTCCAGCGGCTTGGCGACGGGGGCGAGCATCTTCGCCACCTCGTCGGCGACTACGGCGCGGACGCCGGCCTCGTCGATATCGCGGTCGTAGCGCTCGTCCTCCAGGCGATCGCGTACCCTGGAGGCGGTGACGGGGCCGAGATCGGACGCGATCAGCGCGTCCTCGATCTCGTCCAGCGTGGAAGCCTCGAGCCGCTCCTTGTTGAACAGGCTGTCGAGATTGTCCGACAGCCGATCGGAGGTGCGGCGGAAGCCCGCGACCAGCTTGTCGTGCCAGATGACGGTGTGGGGTACGCGCTTGTCGGTCATGGGCCCTCGATCATGCCAGCTCGCCGATCAGGGCGTCGCCGTCGACGGCCGTGACGCGCATCGCGACGATGTCGCCGGGGCGGGGCAGGTTGCCGGCGCCGGGCGCGCCGCCCGCCAGCCGCGCCTCGGCGTAGCTGCCGACATGGCCGCGCCCATCCTCGCGCTCGACGAGCAGCGACTGGACGGCGCCGAGCTGCGCCCCGAGCCACGCCCGCCGTCGGGTCTCGCCCGCCTCGCGCAGGCGCTTCGCGCGGGCGCGCGCGACCTGCGGCTCGACCTGAGGCATCCGCGCGGCGGGCGTGCCCCGGCGGGCCGAGTAGGGGAAGACGTGCGCGAACACGATGTCGCAATCGGCGAGCAGTCGCAGCGTGTTGCCAGCCTGCTCCTCGGTCTCGGTGGGAAAGCCGGCGATGAGGTCCGCGCCGATCGCGATCTCCGGGCGCGCGGCCTTGAGCCGCTCGACGAGCGCGACCGCCTGACCGCGCGTGTGCCGCCGCTTCATGCGCTTCAGCACCATGTCGTCGCCGGCTTGGAGCGAGAGGTGGAGGTGCGGCTGCACGCGCGGCTCCTGCGTCACCAACGCGAACAGCCGGTCGTCGATCTCGACCGAGTCGAGCGAGGACAGGCGCAAGCGGCGGAGCGCGGGCACGGCGGCGAGGACGCGCTCGACGAGGCTGCCCAGGCTGTCGCCGATGTCCGCACCGTAGCTGGTCGTGTCGACGCCGGTCAGCACCACCTCGTGATAGCCGCGATCGACCAGCGCCTTCACCTTGTCGACGACGAGCGCGGGCGGCACCGACCGGCTCGGCCCCCGCGCGAACGGAATGACGCAGAAGGTGCAGCGATGGTCGCAGCCATTCTGTACCTCGACGAACGCACGCGCGCGCGTGCCGAAGCCGGCGGCGAGGTGCGGCGCCGTCTCGCGCGCGGCCATGATGTCGGAGACCGCCACGGGTGGCGGGGTGGGCGATCGCAGGAGTGCCGCGTCCCACTTCTCGCGGTTGCCGAGCACCGCCGCGACGCCGGGGATCGCCGCGAAGCGATCGGGTTCGAGCTGGGCGGCGCACCCCGTCACGATCACGCGCTTGCCGCCCTGCCGCGCCGCGCGGCGGGCGGCCTGCGCGGACTGGCGAACCGCCTCTGCCGTGACCGCGCAGGAGTTGACGACGATCAGGTCGTCGGCGTCGCCGGCGAGCGCGCGCATCGCCTCGCCTTCCGCCATGTTGAGGCGGCAGCCGAGCGAGACGATCTCGGGCCCGCTCATGCCGCGAGAAGCTCCGGATCGAGCTCGCCGTCGAAAACGAGGGTGGCGGGCCCGGTCATCGCGATCGTGCCGCCCGGCGTCCAGCCGATCGTCAGCGCCCCGCCCGGCAGGCGCACGCACACCTCCTCGTCGGCGAGCCCGGCGCGTATGGCGGCGACGGCGGCGGCGCAGGCGCCGGTGCCGCAGGCGCGCGTGGCGCCGGCACCGCGTTCCCACACCCGCAGCCGGATGCGATCGCGCGTTTCCACCGTGGCGATGCCGACGTTGACGCGCTCGGGAAAGACGGAGTCCTGCTCGATCGCCGGGCCGACGGCGGCGAGGTCCACCGCGTCGGCATCGTCCACGAACAGCACGAGGTGCGGATTGCCGACGTTGAGCGCGATCGGCGCGCGGACGGGCGCGACGCCGTCCCAGCCGAGCGGCAGCGCGGCGGTGTCGAGCGGGTAGGCGAGCGGCACCTCGTCCCAGCCGAAGCGCGGCATGCCCATGTCGACGCGCACGCCGCCGTCATGCGCGTCGGCGCGGATCATGCCCCCGCCGGTCTCGATCGCAGGCGCGCCGCCGACGAGGCTCGCCACACAACGCGCGGCGTTGCCGCAGGCGCCGACCTCGCCGCCGTCGCGATTGAAGATGCGCATCCGCACGTCGGCGACGGCGGAAGGCTCGATCAGGATGAGCTGGTCGCAGCCGATGCCCGTCCGCCGGTCCGCGATCGCGCGGGCGAGCGTGGCGGACACCGCGAACGGCTCGACGCGCGCGTCGATCACGACGAAGTCGTTGCCGAGCCCGTGCATCTTGTGGAACCGCCGCCGCATGACGGCGGGCGATCTAGGGGGCGGGGGCCGCCCTGTCCATGCGGCGCGCGGCCGCGCGCCGGTTCAGCCCAGCTTGCGCGCGCGCATTTCCGGCATGACCATATCGTCCACCGGCCCGCGCGCGGTGGGCAGCAGCCCGCGCTCGGCGAGCAGGCGGCGCGCGGCGGCGATGTTCATCGGCTTGCCATAGTGCCAGCCCTGGCCCTTGGCGCAGCCGATCGCCTTCAGCCGATCGCGGATGGCGGCGTCCTCGATGCCCTCGGCGGTAATCGGCAGGTTGAGGCTGTCGCCGAGCCTGGAGATCGCCATCACGATCGCGGCGGCCTCCGGGTCCTCGACCATCGCGGTGACGAAGCTCTTGTCGATCTTGATGCGATCGAAGGGCAGCGCGCGCAGGTGCGCCAGCGACGAGTAGCCGGTGCCGAAATCGTCGAGCGCGATGCGGATACCCTGGTTCTTGAGGCTGCGGACGATCGACTGGGCGAGCGACAGGTTCTGGAACAGCGAGCTCTCGGTGATCTCGATCTCCAGCCGGCTGGCGGGGAAGCCCGTCTCGATCAGCAGCTTGACGATCTTCTGCGCGAGCCACGGATCCTTGAGCTGCGCGGGCGAGATGTTCACCGACAGGGTGAGCGAGGCATCCCAGTCGCGCGCCTCCACGAAGGCGCGGCGCATCACCGCGACCGAGAGGTCGGAGATCAGTCCGCACTCCTCGGCGATCGGGATGAAGCTGTCGGGCCCGATCGTCTCGCCGTCCGGATGATCCCAGCGGGCGAGCACCTCGAAGCCGATCAGCCGACCGGTCTCGAGCTCGATCTGCTGCTCGTAATAGGGCAGGAAGCGGCCCTGCGGAATGCCCTCGCGCAGGCCCGCCTCGATCGCGTTGCGCTCGATCAGCGCGCGCTCCATCGTGGCGTCGAAACGGATATGCCGGTTGCGGCCGGCGGTTTTGGCGGCGTCCATCGCGATGTGCGCGCGCCGGAGCAGCGCGTCGACGTCGGTGCAGTCGGGTTCGGAGCGGGCGATGCCGATCGAGGCGCCGATATGCGCGGTGATGCCCTTGACGGTAAGGGGTCGGGCGAGCGCGTCGACGATGAAGTCCGCGAGCGTGTCGACCGTGCCCGCGCCCGCCACGTCGAAGGGCACCAGCACCGCGAACTCGTCGCCGTCGAGCCGCGCCGAGATCGCGCCGCCCGGCAGCGCACGCCGGATCACCCCGGAGGCCTCGCGCAGCACCGCGTCGCCGGCGAGATGGCCGTGCACCTCGTTGACGGTCTTGAAGTGGTCGAGATCGACGATCAGCATGGCGGCCGTGCGACCGCGCTTCAGCGCCGCCTTGATGAGCCCGGCGCCCTCCTCGACGAAGGCGCGGCGGCTGAGGAAACCGGTGAGCTCGTCGGTGCGGGAGAGTTGGTCGGCGCGCTCGACCGCGCGATCGTGCGCGGCCATCGTGGCCACGAGATCGTGGTAGCGCCGCCAGGCGAACAGCACGAGCGCGATGTCGAGCAGCAGACCGGGTATCAGCGTGCGATCGGGCGCCGCCTCGCCGATCAGGTGGGTGCCGGCGAACAGCATCAGCATGAAGGCGGCGATCAGGACGCCGCCGGCGACGAGGTCGCGGCGCATGCGGGCGTGCGGTACAGCGCCCGTGGCTCGTTTCGATCGCGACCGCATGCAAGCTCCCACACCACTTCCGGGCGATATTGCGCGCGAAGCGTCAAGAAGCGGTGAAGCCGCGCACCTTGCGCCACCGAATGCGCTGCGCTACGGGCTTGCGCGTTCGTTCCCGCGTGGTGCGATCTGGCTCCAGCGCCGTATCCTTCAGGGTCGGCGTCCGCCGGCCGGCGAGTTTTCGCCCGCCGGCGCTTCGTGCGTTGGGGCCGGCGCGACAAGCGGGACGCTTGAGGAGCGTGGCCGATGTTCGAGAGCCTGAGCGAGCGGCTTGCCGGCGTGTTCGACAAGCTGCGCGGACGTGGCGCGCTGGGCGAGGCGGACGTGCGCGCGGCGATGCGCGAGGTGCGCGTCGCGCTGCTGGAGGCAGACGTCGCGCTGCCGGTGGTACGCTCCTTCGTCGACAAGGTGACGGAGCAGGCGGTCGGCCAGCAGGTGCTGCGCTCGATCACGCCGGGCCAGCAGGTCGTCAAGATCGTCTCGGACCAGTTGACCGAGATGCTGGGTTCGGAGGCATCCGACCTCCAGCTCGACGTGACGCCGCCCGCGATCGTGATGATGGTCGGCCTGCAGGGTTCGGGCAAGACGACGACCACAGCCAAGATCGCCAAGCGCCTGCGCGAGCGTGGCCGCAAGAAGGTGCTAATGGCGTCGCTGGACGTCAATCGCCCGGCCGCGCAGGAACAGCTCGCGGTGTTGGGCACCCAGGCCGAGGTGCAGACGCTGCCGATCGTCGCGGGGCAGCAGCCGGTCGATATCGCCAGACGCGCGGTGCAGGCCGCTAGGCTTCAGGGCTTCGACGTGCTGATGCTCGACACGGCGGGCCGCCTCCACGTCGACCAGGCGCTGATGGAGGAGATGAAGGCGGTCGCGGGCATCGCGAGCCCCGACGAGATCCTCCTCGTCGTCGACGCGCTGACCGGTCAGGACGCGGTCAACGTCGCCACCTCCTTCTCCGAGCAGGTGGCGCTCACCGGCGTGGTGCTCACGCGCATGGACGGCGATGCGCGGGGCGGCGCGGCGCTGTCGATGCGCGCCGTTACCGGCAAGCCGATCAAGTTCGCGGGCACCGGCGAGAAGCTGGACGGGCTGGAGCTGTTCCAGCCGGCGCGCGTCGCCGGCCGCATCTTGGGCATGGGCGACGTGGTCAGCCTCGTCGAGCGCGCCGCCGAGACGATCCAGCAGGAGGAGGCCGAGAAGCTCGCCGACCGCATGTCGAAAGGCAAGTTCGACCTCGACGATCTGCGCGCCCAGTTTAATCAGATGCGGCGCATGGGGGGGTTGGGCGCGCTCGCCTCGATGATCCCGGGCATGGCCAAGATGAAGAATGCCGCGCAGGCCGGAGGCATGGACGACACGCTGCTCGTGCGGCTGGACGCGATCATGTCGTCGATGACGCCCAAGGAGCGGCAGAAGCCCGAGATCGTCAACGCCAAGCGCAAGATCCGCATCGCCAAGGGTTCCGGCACCACGGTGCAGGAGGTCAACAAGCTCCTCAAGATGCACCAGGAGATGGCGACCGTGATGAAGCGCGTGAAGAAGATGGGCGGGCTGAAAGGCTTGGCGTCGATGTTCTCCAAGGGCGGCATGGACGCGGCGCTCGGCGGCATGACCGGCGGGCAGATGCCGCCGACCGGCCTGCCGGGCGCGGGTGTCCCCGGTGGCCTTCCAGGGCTGCCGGGCGGGCAGCAGATGCCGCCCGGCTTCCAGAATTTTATGCGTAAGAAGTAACTTCAGAACCGTTTCGCAGAAGGGAAGACCATGTCCGTATCGATCCGCCTGTCGCGCGGCGGCGCCAAGAAGCGCCCCTACTACCGCATCGTGGTCGCCAACTCGCGCTCGCCGCGTGACGGCGCCTATCTGGAGAAGATCGGCACCTATAATCCGATGCTCGGCAAGGACGACGAGAAGCGCGTGGTGCTCGACGCCGAGCGCGCGAGGCACTGGATCGCCCAAGGCGCGCAGCCGACCGATCGCGTCGCCCGCTTCCTCGACGCCGCCGGCGTGAAGGAGCGCGCCCAGCGCAGCAACCCCAAGAAGGCGGAGCCGGGCGAGAAGGCCAAGGAGCGCGCCGAGGAGCGCGCCGCCAAGGCCGCCGCGGCGAACCCCGTCGAGGAGCCCGCCGCCGAGGCGCCAGCCGAAGCCGGCGCCGAGGCCTGAACCCGTTCACGGTCGGCCGCGTTCTCCCGTCACCCAACGACAGGAGACCGGCATGACCGAGGACGACCAGAAGGACCGCGAGCCCTTGCAGCCCGACGCCGGCAAGGCGGTGCCGTCGCAGGCGCCCGCCGAGGGCGACGACGACGTGTCGCCGCCGACCGAGGGCTCGCCCAAGGGCTGATGCCGCAGGAAGGTCGCGCTTGACCGCACCGCCCCAAGCCGTCGTGCTCGCCGCCATCGTCGGCGCGCACGGCGTGCGTGGCGAGGTGCGGTTGAAGGCGTTCAGCGACGATCTCGCCCGCTATCGCACGTTCGACGCGGGCGGACGGACGCTGACGCTGCTGTCGGTGCGCGCCGGCGCCAATGGTGTCGTCGCGCGCTTCGCCGAGGTGGGCGATCGCACCGCCGCCGAGGCGCTGCGCGGCGTGACGCTCAGCGTGCCGCGCGACACGCTGCCGCCGCTCGGAGACGGCGAATATTATCACGCCGACCTGATCGGCGCGGAAGCGCGCTCGTCGGAGGGCGAGGCGCTGGGCCGGATCGTGGCCGTCGAGAATTACGGCGCGGGCGACCTCGTCGAGGTAGAGCGGCCCGACGGGCGGCGTTTCCTCGTGCCCGTAGGCGCGGGCGTAGACGATCTCGGGCCGCCGGTGATCGTCCACGCCGCGTTCGTGGAGGCGTGATTGGACGGGCCGTCCGCCTTCTTCCTGCTGATCCTGGCGTTGCAGGCGGCGTTCACCGCCGCCGTCGTCGTGCTGGTGGCGCGGCGCTATCCGGCGCGGGCGGGTGCCTACCGCTTCGTGGCGCCGGCGGCTGTGCCGATCGTGCTGATGCTGTTCGTCGCCCACGCCTATGTGCAAGCCTTCGCGCAGGCCGGCATGCCGCTCAGCTACGGGCCGCTGGCGCGGATCGCGCTGGCCTACCTCGTGCTGTGGCTCGTGGGTATGGTCTGGGCGACGCTGCTCGTCCGTCTCGTGCGGCGGTGAGCTTCCGCGCCGCGATCCTGACGCTCTACCCCGCGATGTTCCCGGGGCCGCTCGGCCACAGCCTCGCCGGCCGCGCGCTGGCCGAGGGGCGCTGGGCGCTGGAAACCGTGCAGATCCGCGACTTCGCCGGCGATCGCCACCGCTCGGTCGACGACACGCCGGCGGGCGGCGGCGCGGGCATGGTGATGCGCGCCGACGTGCTGGCGGCCGCGCTCGACGCGACCACGGTGCGCCTGCCCGGCCTGCCGGTGCTGGCGATGACGCCGAGGGGCGCGCCGCTCCGCCAGCCCCGCGTCCGCGCGCTGGCGGCGGGGCCGGGGGCGATCATTCTGTGCGGACGCTTCGAGGGCATCGACCAGCGGCTGTTCGACGCGCGCGACATCGAGGAGCTGTCGGTCGGCGACTATATTCTCTCGGGCGGCGAGGTGGCGGCGTGCACGCTGCTCGACGCTTGCGTCCGGCTGCTTCCCGGCGTAATGGGCGCGCCCGCAAGTGCGGACGAGGAGAGCTTCGAGAGCGGCCTCCTCGAATATCCGCACTATACCCGACCGCAGGAGTGGGAGGGGCGCACGATCCCGCAAGTGCTGCGATCGGGGGATCACGCGCGGATCGCGGCCTGGCGCCATGCCGAGGCCGCGTTGATCACACGGTCAAGGCGGCCGGACCTTTGGGAGCGCCATGGTGGCGGCCCGGTCCCGTCGCCCTCTGGCGCGCGGCGCGAAGACGGGGACGACCGATGAACCTGATCCAGCAGCTCGAAGCCGAGGCGATCGAGCATTTCAACCAGACCAAGGCCATTCCGGAGTTCCGCCCCGGCGACACGCTGCGCGTGGGCGTGAAGGTCGTCGAGGGCGAGCGCACGCGCGTCCAGGCGTTCGAGGGCGTGTGCATCGCGCGCGCCAATCGCGGCATGGGCTCCAGCTTCACCGTGCGGAAGATCTCGTTCGGCGAGGGCGTGGAGCGCGTCTTCCCGCTCTACTCGCCCAACGTCGATTCGATCGAGGTGGTGCGCCGCGGCGCGGTGCGTCGCGCCAAGCTCTATTACCTGCGCGGCCGCACCGGCAAGGCCGCCCGCATCGCCGAGCGCAAGGACCCGCGCGGCACCGCGACGGCCTGACGCGCCACCATCAGGGCCCGCGAGGGCGTCGGCGGCGTGAAGCTGCCGGCGCCCTTCGTTCGTCCCCTTGCGAGGGCGGCACGGCGGGCTACACCGGCGCGATGCGCTCTCTCCTCCTAGCTCTCCCGCTGCTCCTCGCCGCCGCGCCGCCTGCCGTGCCGCAGCAGCCGCTGACGTTGGCCCGCGTGTTCGCCAGCCCGTCGCTTTCCGGGCCGAGCCCGCGTGCCGCCAAGCTGTCGCCCGATGGCCGCTACGCGACGTTGCTCAAGCCGCGTCCGGACGACGCCGAGCGTTACGACCTGTGGGCGATCGACACGACGACCGGCGCGGAGCGGATGCTGGTCGACAGCACCAGGTTCGGCGGCGGCGCGATCAGCGAGGCCGAGAAGATGCGCCGCGAGCGCGCGCGTGTCGGCGGCACCAAGGGCATCGTCGACTATGACTGGGCGCCCGACGGCAAGAGCGTCCTCGTGCCGGTGGACGGCGACCTCTATCTCGCCACGCTCGACGGCGCCGTCCGCCGGCTGACGGACACGCCCGAGAGCGAGCTCGACGCCAAGGTGTCGGACGGCGGCCGCTACGTCAGCTTCGTCGCCGGGCAGAACCTTCATGCCATCGATCTCGCGAGCGGTGCGGATCGCGCGCTCACTACCGACGGCAAGGGCAGCGTCACCTGCGGCACCGCCGAGTTCGTGGCGCAGGAGGAGCTGGATCGCCGCACCGGCCACTGGTGGGCGCCCGACGACGGTCGCGTGGCGGTGGAGTGCTACGACGAGGCGCCGATGAAGGAGATCACGCGCGCCTCGATCGGCGCCACCGGCACCACCACCTACACGCAACGCTATCCGCTCGCCGGGACGCCCAACGTGCTCGTCTCGCTGTGGGTCGTGGCACCGGAGGGCGGACGCCGCGTGAAGGTCGATCTCGGGCCCGACCCGGACATCTACCTCGCGCGCGTCGACTGGGCGCAGGACGGTCGCACGCTCTACGTCCAGCGGCTCAGCCGCGACCAGAAGCGGCTTGACATGCTCAGGGTCGATCCCGCGACCGGCGCCTCGTCCGTGCTGTTCTCCGAGACCTCGCCGACCTGGGTGGACCTTTCGGAGAGTTTCCGCGCGCTCAAGGACGGCAGCCTGATCTGGGTGTCGCAGCGCGACGGCTATCGCCACCTCTATCGCTGGAAGGCGGGAGCCTGGACGCAGCTCACGCGCGGGCCGTGGATGGTTGGGAACGTCATCGGCGTCGACGAGAAGGCGCACCGCCTCACCTTCACCGCCAACAAGGCGACGCCGGTCGAGAACCATGTCTACGCCGTCGACTACGCGCGCCCCGCCGAGCCGAGGCAGCTCACCGAGGGCGGCTACTGGAACGAGGCGGCGGCGGACAAGGACGGCCGGCGCCTGCTCGTCCAGCGATCGAGCCCGGACCAGCCGCCGCAGGTCTATTTCGCGGACGCCGACGGCAAGCGGCTCGGCTGGATCGAGCGCAACGCGCTCGACGCCTCGCACCCTTACGCGCCTTATCTGGCTGGCCAGCTCCCGACCGCGTTCGGCACGCTCAAGGCGACGGACGGCTCGACGCTCCACTATCGCGTGACGAGGCCCGCGACGCCCGGCCCGCACCCCGCCTTCGTCGAGGTCTATGGCGGGCCGGCCGGGCAGACGGTCCGGCGTGCCTGGGCGGGGCGCGGCGGGTTGTTCGAGCAGTATCTGGCGCGCAAGGGCTGGGTGGTGTTCTCGCTCGACGGGCGCGGCACGCCGCATCGCGGGACGGCCTTCGAGAGCCAGATCTACGAGAAGAACGGCACCGTCGAAGTGGAGGACCAACTCACCGGCCTCGCCTGGCTGAAGGCGCAGCCCGACGTGGACCCGAAGAAGGTGGCGCTGTTCGGCTGGTCCAACGGCGGCTACATGACGTTGCGCATGCTGGAGAAGGCGCCGGGCGCCTACGCGGCGGGCGTGGCGGTGGCGCCGGTGACGCGGTGGGAGCTGTACGACACCGCTTATACCGAACGCTATATGGGCGATCCGCGCCGAGTACCCGACGCCTACAAGGCGTCCGACCTGATCGACGAGGCCGGCGCGGTTCGCGATCCGCTGCTGGTGATGCACGGCATGGCCGACGACAATGTGTTCTTCGACAACACGGTCGAGCTCGTCTCGGCGATGCAGGACAAGGGCGTGCCGTTCGAGATGATGGTCTATCCCGGCAAGACGCACTCCATCTCGGGCTCGGCCACGCAGACCCACCTGTACGGCACGATGGAACGCTTCCTCGACGACAAGCTTGGCTTGGGTGGACAAGCGGCACCCGCCCGTTAAGGCGTCACGCGCACTATTCGGACGGGTCGGAACGGTTATGGGTTATAAGGTGGTCGTGGCGGGTGCCACCGGCAATGTCGGGCGCGAGATGCTCGCGATCCTCGCCGAGCGCGAGTTCCCGATCGACGAGATCGCCGCCGTCGCTTCGCCACGCTCCACCAACGACCAGATCGAGTTCGGCGACACGGGCAGGATGCTCACCGTCAAGAATATCGAGCATTTCGACTGGACGGGCTGGGACATCGCGCTGTTCGCGATCGGATCGGAGGCCACCAAAATTCACGCCCCGCGCGCGGCGGCGGCGGGCTGCACGGTGATCGACAATTCTTCGCTCTACCGCATGGACCCCGACGTTCCGCTGATCGTGCCCGAGGTGAACCCCGAGGCGATCGACGGCTACCGCCGCAAGAACATCATCGCCAACCCCAACTGCTCCACCGCGCAGATGGTGGTGGCGTTGAAGCCGCTCCACGATGCCGCCAAGATCACCCGCGTCGTCGTCTCGACCTACCAGTCGGTCTCGGGCGCGGGCAAGGCGGGGATGGACGAGCTGTTCGAGCAATCGCGCAACATCTTCGTCGGCGATTCCGCGACGCCCGCGAAGTTCACCAAGCAGATCGCCTTCAACGTCATTCCCCACATCGACAGTTTCCTGGACGACGGCTTCACCAAGGAAGAGTGGAAGATGGTCGTCGAGACCAAGAAGATCCTCGACCCCAAGGTGAAGGTGGTCGCCACCTGCGTGCGCGTGCCGGTGTTCGTCGGCCATTCCGAGGCGATCAACATCGAGTTCGAGCGTGAGATCTCGGCGGCGCAGGCGCAGTCCATCCTGCGCGAGGCGCCGGGCGTCATGCTCGTCGACAAGCGCGAGGACGGCGGATACGTCACCCCCGTCGAGTGCGTGGGCGAGTTCGCCACCTTCGTCAGCCGCGTGCGCGAGGACCCCACCGTCGACAGCGGCCTGGTGCTGTGGTGCGTGTCCGACAATCTCCGCAAGGGCGCGGCGCTCAACGCCGTCCAGATCGCCGAGCTGCTCGGCCGGCGCCACCTCAAGAAGGCGGCGTGAGGTGACGCGCTCCGCCGGGGCGACATGATCGCCGAGGGTGGCTGCCAGTGCGGGCGCGTCCGCTACGCCGCCGACGTGGGCGACGCCGATGCCTACCTCTGCCACTGCCGCATGTGCCGCAAGGCGACGGGCGGGGCCTCGATCGCCTTCGTGAGCGTGGCGCGGGCGGGCGTCGCCTTCGCGATCGAGCCCGACTGGTACCGCTCTTCGCCGATCGCGCACCGGCCGTTCTGCGCGGCGTGCGGGACTCCGCTCGGCTTCGCCTTCCTGGAAGGCGCGGAGCGGATGGACCTGACGCTCGGCTCCTTCGACGAGCCCGATCGCTTCGCGCCGACGCACCATTACGCGACCGAGAGCCTGCTGCCCGCCTGGCAGGATACGGCGCACCTGCCGGGTACGCGGTCGGAGGAGAACGAACGCGTCGTCGAACGCTGGATGAACGCGCTTGGCAAGCTTCCCGACTGAGCCGTCCGTCCACCGCTTCACGGGCCGCGACGGTGTCGCGCTGGCGTGGCGCGAGCTGGGCGACGGGCGTCCCGTGGTGCTGATCCACGGGCTGTTCTCCAACGCCGAGACCAACTGGATCCGCTACGGCCACGCGGCGCGGATCGCGGCGGCGGGCTTCCGCGTCGTGATGCCGGACCTGCGCGCGCACGGCATGAGCGGGGCGCCGCACGATCCCGCCGCCTACCCGCCCGACATCCTGGCCGACGACGGCTTCGCGCTTCTCGCGGCGCTCGGCTTCGAGGACGGCGCCTATGATCTCGGCGGCTACTCGCTGGGCGGGCGCACCGTCGTGCGGATGCTCGCACGCGGCGCGCGGCCCCGCCGCGCCATCGTGGCGGGCATGGGGTTGCAGGGCCTGCTCGACACGGCCGCGCGCTCCGGCCACTTCCGTCGCGTGCTCGAAGGGCTCGGCACGCATCCGCGCGGCTCGCCCGAGTATCTGGCGGAAGCCTTCCTGAAGACGACGGGGGCCGATCCGGCGGCGCTGCTGCCGCTGCTCGGCTGCTTCGTCGATACGCCGCCGGCCGCGCTCGCCGGGATCGCGACGCCGACGCTGGTGGCGTGCGGCGTCGACGATGCCGACAACGGATCGGCCGAGGCGCTCGCCGCCGCGCTCGGCGACGGCCGCTACGTGGCGGTGCCGGGCAATCACATGAGCGCCGTCGTGAAGCCCGAACTCGGCGCGGCCATGGCGGATTTTCTCGCGGCATCCGTTTAGCGAATTTTCACCGCGTTCGTGGGAGGAACGCGGCATGGACTTCAAGCTCGTCATGCTGGACGGCATGGTTCTCACCATGGGCCTGCTCGGGCTGGCGTTAGCGGTCGCGTGGGCGCGGTTCGGCCGGGAGACGCACGTCGCCTTCTGGTCCGCCGCCTTCTTCGCGGCGGCTGCGAGCAACCTCGCGCGCGTGGTCGTCCTCAGCCTGCCTGCGGTCGAGCGGATCGCCAGCCTCGTCGCGGTCGGCTGTTCGTTGCTGTGCGCCTCGCTGCTCTCGCAAGGCTTTCGGAAGCGCGCCGGGCTGGAGGAGTGGCGCGGCGTCGCCACGGTATCGATCCTCATGTTCCTCCTGATGACGATGACCGTGCTGCGGCAATCCGCGGTCTTCCAGGATCGGGTGCTCGCGAACACCTGCACCGCCGTGCTCCTGCTCTTCTCCGCGCAGGCGTTGCGCCGCGATCCGTACGGGCGCGAGGGCGCGGGACGCGCGTCCTTCTGGATGGTGGCCGCCTTCGCCGGCTATGTCGGCGGTCTCGCCGTGCTCGCGTTGTTCGCGCGGCAGGGCGGCCCGGTGCCGACGGCGGTCTACGATCTCGCCATGCTGCTCGGCGCGCCGGCGGCGCTGTCCGGGCTCGGCCTGTTCACGATGCTGCTCGTCGCCTCTGACCTGTCGGCGCGCTTGCAGCGCCTCGCCTCACTCGATCCGCTGACCGGAGTGCTCAACCGTCGCGGTTTCGATCATGCGGCGGAGCAGATGCTCGCGCGGTGCCGCCGTTCCCATCGGCCTTTCGCGATCATCGTCGCCGACCTCGATCGCTTCAAGTCGATCAACGACCGGTTCGGCCACGCGCTCGGCGACCTCGTGCTCCAGCGGTTCGCCGCGCATTGCGAAGCGTCGGTGGGCGAGGGCGATCCCGTCGGCCGCCTCGGCGGCGAGGAATTCGTGATCGTCCTCGCCGATGCCGATCCGCGCGCGGCCGTCGAGGCGATCGACCGTATGCGGCAGGGGATCCCCGGCGCGCTGGCCGACCTCGGTCTGCCCGTGTCTGTCACCGCGAGCTTCGGCATCGCCACGCTCGACGTTCGCGACGAGAGCCTGTCCTCCATGCTCGTCCGGGCGGATGCCGCGCTCTACGGCTCGAAGCTAGACGGTCGGGACCGGGTGACCGTCGCGACGACGGAGCGGCCCGGCGGCACCGATCCCCGCTTCCTCGCCGCCTTCGAGGCAAGCGAGGACGAGCCACGCCCGGTGGTGCCGCGCGGCTATAGCGAGGCGAGCATGTGCTCGGCGGAGCTGACCTCGAACGCGCCGGGCTTCTCCACGAACAACCGCTTCACGACGCCATCCT
Organism: Sphingomonas sp.; assembly: GCF_965200105.1. Lineage (GTDB taxonomy): Bacteria > Pseudomonadota > Alphaproteobacteria > Sphingomonadales > Sphingomonadaceae > Solisphingomonas. The sequence continues at coordinate 48,527 of NZ_CBDATN010000001.1, read as the reverse complement.
CGACGAGCATGGCGTAACGCTGGCTGCGCGTGCCCATGCCGTAGCCGGTGCCGTCCATGACCAGGCCTACCGCGCGCGCGAAATCGCCGTTGCCGTCCGCCAGCATCGTCACGTTGGTGGCGCCGCTCGCCTTCGCCCAGGCATCCATCACGAACACGTCGTTGACCGACGTGCAGGCGATCGCGGCGACGCCCTTGGCGCGCAGCGCGTCGGCCTTGTCGACGAAGCCGGGCAGGTGGCGCGTCGAGCAGGTGGGCGTGAACGCGCCCGGCACCGCGAACAGCGCCACGGTCCGGCCGGCGAAGAACTCCCCGCCGACCGGCTCCGGACCGTGAGCGGTCATCGTCGAGAAGTTGCCGTCGGGCAGCCTGTCGCCCTCGCTGATCGTCATGTCGGTATCTCCTGTGGCTTCGTCCGCCCGTAAGCGCCGCCACGTCGCGCGCCAAGCGTGGACCGTTTCGCGCGGCGGCGTTAGTCTCCGCAGATGGACTCGCCGCGCTTCCTCACCGGCCAGCTGCTGCTCGCCATGCCCGGGATCGGCGATCCCCGCTTCGAGCGCGCGGTGATCGCGATGTGCGTCCACGACGAGGGCGGTGCGCTGGGCATCGGCATCGGCGCGCACGTGCCGGGGCTCGGCCTCCACGATCTCATGCGGCGGCTCGACATCGATCCCGGCGACTCCCCCGACGCGCCCGTGCACAGGGGCGGCCCCGTGGAGCCCAGCCGCGGCTTCGTGCTGCACTCGGCCGATTGGGGCGGGGAGGGGAGCGTCGACGTCGCCGGACGGTGGGTGCTCACCGCCACGCTCGACGTGCTCAAGGCGATCGCGGAGGGGCGTGGGCCGACGCGATGGATCGCGGCGCTGGGCTATGCCGGCTGGGCGCCGGGGCAGCTCGACGACGAGATGGCGCGGCACGGCTGGTTCGGCACGCCCGTGCCCGACGCGCTGCTGTTCGAACGCGAAGCCGACGAGCGCTGGGCGGGCGCCTACGCCGCCGCCGGCATCGACACCCGGCTGCTCAGCGCCAGCGCGGGGCGAGCGTGAACCTCGCCATATAAAGACATCTTTATATTTGCCTTCGCAGGCTGGGAGCGGTAGGCGCGCGCCCATCCTTGACCCTTCGCAGGAGCCGCCCGTGGCCACCGCCCCCGTTCTCGACCGCACCGACTATGTCGTCGCCGACCTCAGCCTCGCCGCCTTCGGCCGCAAGGAGATCGAGATCGCCGAGACCGAGATGCCTGGCCTGATGGCGCTGCGCGACGAGTTCGGCGCCTCGCAGCCGCTGAAGGGCGCGCGGATCGTCGGCTCGCTGCACATGACGATCCAGACCGCGGTGCTGATCGAGACGCTGGCCGCGCTGGGCGCGGAGCTGCGCTGGGCGTCGTGCAACATCTACTCGACGCAGGACCATGCCGCCGCAGCGATCGCCAAGGCCGGCATCCCGGTATTCGCGATCAAGGGCGAGAGCCTCGCCGATTATTGGGACTATGTCGGCCGCATCTTCGACTGGGGCGACGAGCCCTGCAACATGATCCTCGACGATGGCGGCGACGCCACCATGTTCGCGCTGCTCGGCGCACGTCTCGAAGCCGGGGAGACGCTGCCCGATCCCGAGAACGAGGAAGAGGTCGAGTTCCACCGCGCATTGAAGGCGTTCGTGGCGGCCAAGCCCGGCTACCTCACCCGCTCGGTGGAGGCGATCAAGGGCGTGTCGGAGGAGACCACCACCGGCGTCCACCGGCTCTACGAGATCGCCAAGAAGGGCCGGCTGCCCTTCCCCGCGATCAACGTCAACGACTCGGTGACGAAGTCCAAGTTCGACAATCTCTACGGCTGCAAGGAATCGCTCGTCGACGCGATCCGCCGCGCCACCGACGTGATGCTCGCCGGCAAGGTGGCGGCGGTCGCCGGCTTCGGCGACGTCGGCAAGGGCTCGGCCGCGTCGCTGCGCAACGGCGGCGCGCGCGTGATCGTGACCGAGATCGATCCGATCTGCGCGTTGCAGGCGGCGATGGAGGGCTACGAGGTCGTGACGATGGAGGAGGCCGCCGAGCGTGCCGACATCTTCGTGACGGCGACGGGCAACGCCGACGTCATCACGCTCGATCACATGCGCGCGATGAAGAACATGGCGATCGTGTGCAACATCGGCCACTTCGACAGCGAGATCCAGATCGCCGGCCTCTCCAACCTGAAGTGGACGGAGATCAAGCCGCAGGTCGACGAGGTCGAGTTCGCGGACGGCAAGAAGATCATCGTGCTCGCCAAGGGCCGGCTGGTGAACCTCGGCTGCGCGACGGGCCACCCCTCGTTCGTCATGTCGTCCAGCTTCACCAACCAGGTGCTGGCGCAGATCGAGCTGTTCACCCGCGCCGACCAGTATCAGAAGCAGGTCTACGTGCTGCCCAAGCACTTGGACGAGAAGGTCGCGCGGCTCCACCTCGCCAAGCTGGGCGTCAAGCTCTCCAAGCTGTCCGAGAAGCAGGCGGCCTATATCGGCGTCTCGACCGAGGGGCCGTTCAAGCCGGATCATTACCGCTACTGAGGCCTGCGCCCTTGGCTTCGCTCCTGCCAACGGAGCGAAGTCGGGGCATGGCACCGCCCGCCTGGCCGCGCTAGAACGGCCGCGATGAGCGGGGCGGGCACTTCATGATCGTCATCACCGGCGCGCACGCGGCGCTGGTCGGCCTGCTGCTCGCGCTCTGGCTGACGGGCGCGGTGGCCGCCGTGATGCTTGGCGCGCGGCGATGGCGGCGCGCGGATGCGGCGGTCGCCGAGGTCGCCCGGCTCAACGCCACCTTCGCGGGCGCGCCGGCGCTGCCGATCGTGATCGCGGGCGACGGGCGCGTCGACGCGACGCAGCGGGTCGGCGACTGGCTGGGGCTCGCGCGCGCGCCGCGTCGCGTGGCGGAGATCACCGACGCGCTCGATTCCGCCGATGGCGCCGCGCTCGCCACGGACATCGAGTTCGCGCGGGTATCCGGCGGCGGCTTCGCGCGCGCGGTGACGCCTGCGGGTGGCGCCCGCGTGCTGATGGTGCGCGGCCGCGCCGCCGAGCCCGAACTCGGCGACCGTGCCGTGCTGCTGTGGATCTTCGACGCGACCGACAGCGAGGCCGAAATCGCGCGGCTCGACCATGAGCGCGGCGAGCTCGCCGCCACGCTCGACGCGCTCGCCGGCCTCATCGAGGCGGCGCCCATTCCGATGTGGCATCGCGCGCCCGACCTGCGCCTCAGCCTCGTCAACACCGCCTATGTCCGATCGGTCGACGGGCGCGATGCGGGCGACGTGATCGCGCGCGGGCTTGAGCTGGTGGAGGGGCAGGGCGCGTCGAGCCCGCTCGCCACCGCCGCCGCGGCGCGCGACGCGGGCGTCGTCTCCTCGCGCACCGTCGCCGCCACCATCGGCGGCGAGCGGCGCAACCTGCGCGTCGTGGACGTGCCGCTCGGCGAGAGCGGCATCGCCGGCTACGCGCTCGACGTCGAGGAGGTGGAGAGCGCGCGCGCCGATCTCGTCCGCTTCGGCGACGCGCAGCGCGACATGCTCGACCGCCTGTCGGCGGGCGTGGCGCAGTTCTCGGCCGACCGCCACCTTGCCTTCTCCAACGCCGCCTTCCGCCGCCTGTTCGCGATGCAGCCGGAATGGCTGGAGGATCGCCCCGAGTTCGACCGCGTGCTCGAACGGATGCGCGAGGCCGGCCGCCTGCCCGAGAGCCGCGACTTCCCCGGCTGGAAGGCTGAGCGGCGGCGCTGGTTCGTGGCGGCGGCCGCCGTCGAGGAGACGTGGCAGCTTCCGGGCGGCGCGCATCTCCGCGTCGTCGGCCAGCCGCTGCCCGATGGCGGGCTGCTCACCATCTTCGAGGACCGCACCGAGCAGGTGAAGCTGCAATCGGCGCGAGACACGCTGCTGCGCGTGCGCACCGCCACCTTCAACAACCTGTTCGAGGCGATCGGCGTGTTCGCCGCCGACGGCCGGCTGCACCTGTGGAACGATCGCTTCCGCGAGGTGTGGGCGCTGGAGGAGGAGTATCTCGGCACGCACCCGCGCGTGGACGAGCTGATCGGGCGGATCGCGCCCAGCCTCGCCAACCCGCAGCGCGCGGGGCTCATCCGCGAGCTCGTCCGCCTCGCCACTGCCGAGCGGCAGAGCCGGGTCGGTCGCATCGCCTTCGCCGATGGCCGCCACTTCCGCTTCGCCGCCGTGCCGCTGCCCGACGGCAACGCGCTGTTCACGCTGCTCGATATCTCCGACAGCCGGCGTGCCGAGCAGGCGCTGCGCGACCGTGCCGCCGCGCTGGAGGAGGGGGATCGCGTCAAGTCCGCCTTCGTGGCGGCGATGAGCTACGAGCTGCGCACGCCGCTGACCTCGATCGCCGGCTTCGCCGAGATGCTGTCGGCGGGGCTCGCCGGGCCGATGCCGCCGCGTGCCGCCGATTATGTCGGCGCGATCCTGACGGCGACGGGCAAGCTCGGCGAACTCGTCGACGAGGTGCTCGACCTGACGCGCAGCGCGGCGGGCACGCTGGAGCTGGAGATCGCTCCGCTCGATCTCGCGAGGCTCGCCCGCGAGGTCGCCGAGCAGCATCGCGACCGCGCGCGGGAGCGCAAGCTGGTGCTGGAGATCGCCATCGACGCGCGGGCGGGCATCATCGCGGGCGATGCCGCGCGGCTCCGCCAGGCGATCGCGCACGTGCTGGCGAACGCGGTCGAGCGCGTGCACGAGGGCGGCCGCGTCGCCTTCCGCGTCGAGGGCGACGAGGACGAGGCGCGCATCACCGTCGCCGACGACGGCGACGGGCTCCCTCCCGCAGATGCCGAGCGCAGCTTCGACCGCGTCGCCACCGCCGGCCGCGCGGGCGGGCAGCGCGACGGCGCGCTGAGCCTCGGGCTGCCGCTCGCGCGCCATTATGTCGAGGCGCACGACGGCGCGATCGCGCTGGAGAGCCGGCCGGGCGAGGGCACCACCGTCATCATCCGCCTGCCCCGCGAACGCGCGCGGGCGGCGGCCTGAGCCGCATGGTCCTGGCCGATGCCGGCGCCACCGAAGCGGCGGGCCGCGCGCTGGCGCCGCTGCTTCGCGCGGGCGACGTAGTGACGCTGTCGGGCGACCTGGGCGCGGGCAAGACCAGTTTCGCGCGCGGCGTGCTGGCAGCACTCGGCCTCGCCGGCGAGGCGCCGAGCCCGACCTTCGCGATCGTCCAGCCCTACGCCCCGCCCGAGCTGTCGCTGCCGGTGGCGCACGTCGATCTCTACCGGATCGAGGATCCGGTCGAGGCCGCCGAACTCGGCCTGGAGGACTATGCGCTCACAGGTGCGCTGCTCGTCGAGTGGCCCGAGCGGCTGCCGGACGCCGCGTGGACGGGCGCGCTTCGCCTGCGGCTGGAGCCGGAGGGCGACGGGCGGTGCTTGACTTGGGAGGTGCCGGCGGCATGGGAAGCGCGATGGCCGCCCCCCAACCCGACCCTGGAGCCGGCACGCTGATCCCGTCGCATGCGCCGGCTTTCCTCGCTGCGCATGGCTGGGCGGGCGCCGCGATCGCGCCGCTCGCCGACGACGCCTCGTTCCGCCGCTATTTCCGCGTCCGCGACGACGGTCGCGTGGCGGTGCTGATGGACGCGCCGCCGCCCCACGAGGATGTCCGCCCGTTCGTGCGGATCGCGCGCCACCTCGACGCGATCGGGCTCTCGGCGCCGCGCGTGCTGGCGGAGGACGTGGCGGGCGGGCTGCTGCTGCTCGAGGATTTTGGCGACGCGCTGGTCGGCCCGCTGCTGCGCGGCGGCGGCGGCGACGAGGCCGCGATCTACCGCGACGCGGTGGCGTTGCTCGCGGCGCTGGGCGAGGAGGCGCCGCCCGCCCGCGTGGACGCCTACGATCGCGCGACGCTCGACCGCGAGGTGGACCTGTTCGCCGACTGGTATGCGCCCGCCTGCGGTCTCGTCGTCGATCGCGCAGGCTGGCGGGCGGCGTGGAACGAGGCGCTGGACGCGGTCGCCGCGCCGGCCGATCCGGTGCTGGTGCTGCGCGACTTCCACGTCGACAACATCATGCTGCTCGACAGGCCCGGCGATGCCCGGCTGGGACTACTCGATTTCCAGGACGCGCTCCTAGGCCACCGCGCCTACGATCTGGTGTCGCTGCTCCAGGACGCGCGGCGCGACGTGGGCGAGGCGCTCGAGGCGGCGATGATCGAGCGATACCTCGCCGCCGCCGGCATCGCCGACGCGGCGCGCTTCCGCGCCGACTACGCGACGCTCGGCGCGCAGCGCAACGTCAAGATCCTCGGCATCTTCACCCGGCTGTGGAAGCGCGACGGCAAGCCCGGCTACCTGAAGCATCAGCCGCGCGTCTGGCGCTACCTGGAACGTGATCTCGCGCATCCGGCGCTGGAGGCGGTGGCGGCGTGGTTCAACGCCAACGTACCGGCGCAGGCGCGCGCCGCCGCGTGGGACGGCCACGCGTGACCCGCTTCGCCAAGCCGCTGGCGCTACGCCCCGATCCCCGCCAGCGTGAAGGCGGCGACGTGCCGGATACCGCGATGCTGCTCGCCGCGGGCCTCGGCAAGCGGATGCGGCCGCTGACCGCCACGCGCCCCAAGCCGCTAGTCGAGGTGGGCGGCGCGACCTTGCTCGATCACGCGCTGGATCATGTCCGCGCGGGCGGTATCGGGCGGGTGGTCGTCAACGTCCACCACTATGCCGACGCGCTGGAAGCGCACCTGAAGCGCGCTGCCGGCGACCTCGACGTCACCGTCTCCGACGAGCGTGCCGAGCTGCTGGAGACGGGCGGCGGCGTTGCGCGCGCGGGCGCGCTGCTCGGCGCCAAGCCCTTCTTCGTCATCAACACCGACAATGTCTGGATCGACGGGCCGATCGACACGCTGCGGCTGCTCGCGGCGCGCTGGGACGACGCCGCGATGGACGCGCTGCTGCTCGTCGTGCCGCTCGCGCGCGCCACCGCGCACGGCGGGGCGGGCGATTTCCACATGGATGCCGCGGGGCGCCTGCGCCGGCGCGGGCCGCGCCGCATCGCGCCCTTCGTCTATACTGGCGTGCAGCTCGTCTCGCCCCGCCTGCTGGAAAGCGCGCCGGGCGGCGCCTTCTCGTTCAATCTGCTGTGGGATCGCGCGATCGCGGACGGGCGCGCCCACGGCATCGTCCACCAGGGGCTGTGGTGCGACGTCGGCGCGCCGGGCAACATCCCGCAGGCCGAGGAGATGCTGCGGCGTGGCTGAGCGGGTGGGCGGCCCGGCGGTCTTCACCATCGCGGCGCACCGCCCCTTCGCCGACGCGCTCGCAGCCGGCCTGATCGCGCGGGCCGGCGGAGATCGGCTGGCGCTCGCGCGCGCGACGCTGCTCGTGCCCAGCAATCGCGCAGGTCGCGCGATCACCGACGCTTTCGTGCGGCGTTCGGGCGAGGGGCTGCTGCTGCCCCGCCTCGTCGCGATCGGCGATCCCGAGTTGGACGAGGCGCTGGGCGCGGCACTGGACCCGGCCGACGCGGCGGACGGCGGATCGCTGCCGCCGGCGGTGGAGCCGATGCGCCGGCGGATGCGGCTGGCGCGGCTGGTGGCGGAGGAACGCGCGGTGGCGGGCCAACCGGTCGATGCCGCCGAGGCGATGCGGCTCGCCACCGCGCTCGGCCGCACGCTCGACCAGCTCGCGATCGAGGAGGTGGCGTTCGAGCGGCTGCTGGGCAGCGACGTCGCGCCCGAACTCTCCGGCCACTGGCAGGCGGCGCTCGGCGTGCTGACGGCGGTGGTGCCGCGCTGGCGGCGCGAGCTTGCCGCGATGGGGCGGCTGGAACCGGCGGAGCGGCGGAACCGTCAGCTCGACGCGGTGGCTCGGCGCTGGCGCGAGACGCCACCGGAGGGGCTGGTCGTCGCCGCCGGCATCGTCACCGCCGCGCCGGCGGTGGCGCGGCTGCTGCGCGTGGTGTCGTGGCTGCCGGGCGGCGCCGTGCTGCTCCCCGCGCTCGATCTCAACATGCCCGAGGAGGAGTGGGAGGCGCTGGGCGGCGGTGACGAGGAGCGCGCGCAGGAGAGCCACCCACAATATCAGCTCCGCCTGCTGCTCGATCGCATGGGCGTGGCGCGTGGCGAGGTCGCCGTCTGGCGGGCGGGCGGCGGCACGGGCGCGAGCGCCGCGCGCGGCCGAGCGGTGGCCAACGCGATGGCGCCGGCGCGTTTCACCGCCAAGTGGCAGACGCTGCCGACCGCCGGACGGCGTCTGACCGGCGTCCGCGCGGTCGAGTCCGCGACGCCCGCCGAGGAGGCGCAGACGATCGCCGTCGCACTTCGCCAGGCGGTGGAGACGCCCGGCCGCACCGCCGCGCTCGTCACGCCCGATCGCGGCCTCGCGCGGCGCGTCTCGGCGCATCTCGCGCGCTGGGGGATCGCGGCGGACGACAGCGCCGGCCGCCCGCTCTCCGCCACGCCGCCGGGCACGCTGCTGACCGCGCTGGCGGCCGCGGCGGCGAGCGGCTTCGCACCCGTCGAGCTGCTGACGCTGCTCAAACATCCGCTGGTGGCGGGCGGGGAGGCGCGGCTCGCCTGGCTGGGCGACGTCCGCCTGCTCGATCGCGCGCTGCGTGGGCCACGTCCGGCCCCGGGGCTCGACGGCGTCGCGGCGCGGATCGCCGAGGCCACGCCGCGCCTTTCCGGCTGGTGGCAGGGCTGCGCCGCGCGGTTGCGCCCGCTGGAGGCGGCGTTCGCGGGCGAGCCGACGCTCGTCTCGGCGCTGGCGGCACTGCGCGAGGGCGCGCAGGCGCTGGCCGGCGACGGCGCCTGGGCGGGGCCGGCGGGGCGTGCCGCCGCCCGCCTGATCGAGGACGCCGAGGCGTTTGCCGGCGAGGGTCCGACGGCGCTCGCCGCGCCAGCGGTCGCGCCGCTGATCGAGCGGCTGATGGCGGAGGAGGCGGTGCGGCCGCCGCAGGGCGGACACCCGCGCGTCTTCATCTGGGGGCTGCTGGAATCGCGGCTCCAGCAGGCCGATCTCGTCGTCGCCGGCGGCCTTAACGAGGGGGTGTGGCCGGCGCTGCCGGCGCCCGATCCGTGGCTCGGCCCGCGCATCCGCGCCGAACTCGGCCTGCCCGGGCTGGAGCGGCGTATCGGGCTCGCCGCGCACGATCTGGTGGGCGTGCTCGGCAGCCGCGACGTGCTCGTCACCCGTGCCCGGCGCGACGCGCGCGCGCCGACGATCGCCTCGCGGCTGTGGCTGCGGCTGGAGGCGATGACGGGCGGCATGGTGCGTGCCCGCATTCCGCTCGCTTGGGCGCGTGCGATCGATGCGACGGCCGAGTTCGCACCGGCCGAGCGACCCCACCCCAGTCCGCCCGTCGCGCTGCGCCCGCGCAAGCTCGCGGTGACGCGGCTCGATCGGCTGAAGGCGGACCCCTTCGCCTTCTATGCGCAGGCGATGCTGAAGCTGTCGCCGCTCGATCCGGTCGACGCCGAACCCGGACCGGCATGGCGGGGCACCGCCGTCCACGCGGTGCTGGAGGCCTGGGCGAAGGAGGACGGTTGCGATCCCGCGCTGCTGTCCGCGCGCGCCGACGCGATGCTCGCGGGCATCGCCGCGCACCCCGTGCTGCGCGCGCTCTGGGCGCCGCGCCTGCGCGAGGCGGTGGAATGGATCGCGGGCGAGATGGAGCGGCTGCGCGGAGAAGGCCGCGAGGTGCTGCTCGCCGAGGAGTTCGGCCGCGCGACGATCGAGGGCATCGAACTCTACGGAAAAGCGGACCGCATCGACGGTCAAGCCGACGGCAGCCTCGCGATCGTCGACTACAAGACGGGCACTCCCCCCGGGCCGCGCCAGGTGTTCTCAGGGTTCGCGATGCAGCTCGGCCTGCTCGGCCTCATCGCCGAGCGCGGCGGCTTCCCAGGGGTCGCCGGAGAGCCGCGCGCCTTCGAATATTGGTCGCTGGCGCAGAAGGGAGGCAAGCTCGGCCATGTCGCGGAGGCGCTCGGCAAGCGGCCGGCGATCGATCCCGCCGACTTCACCGCGCACGCGCATCGCCACTTCGCGGCGGCGGCGTCGCGCTGGCTGACCGGCGACGAGCCGTTCGTCGCCAAGCTCCACCCCGAGCTCGCGCCTTATGGCGATTACGACCAGCTCATGCGGCTCGACGAATGGTACGGGAGGCTCGGCGAGGCATGAGCGCGCGCGTCTCCCCGCTGCGGCCGCTCGCCGGCGCGCAGGCGGCGGCCTCCGATCCCCGGCGGCTGGTGTGGCTGTCGGCGTCGGCGGGCACCGGCAAGACGCACGTGCTCACCGCGCGCGTGATCCGGCTGCTGATCGCGCGCAACGATCCCGCCGCGATCCTCTGCCTCACCTTCACCAAGGCCGGCGCCGCCGAGATGGCGGAGCGCATCCACGGCCGCTTGGCGAGCTGGGTGCGGATGCCCGATCCCAAGCTCGCCGCCGATCTGAAAGCGTTGGGCGAGGATCACGGGCCGGAGGCGCGCGCCTACGCCCGCACGCTGTTCGCGCGCGTGCTGGAGGCGACGGGCGGCGGCATCCGCATCCTGACCATCCACGCCTTCTGCCAGTCGCTGCTCGCCGCCTTCCCGGCGGAGGCGGGGCTGGTGCCGGGCTTCCGCCTGATCGAGGATCGCGAGGCGCAGGCGCTCGCCCGCTCGGCGCTGGCGCGGATGCTGACGCAGGCCGAGGCGGGGGGCGACCTGCCGCTGCTGGCCGACGTCGCCACGCTCAGCCGACGAATGGGCGAGGACAAGGCGGAGGCGTTCCTGCGCCGCTGCGCGCGGGCGGGCGAGGCGATGGCGGCGATTGGCCCCGCGCCCGGCATCGAGGCGCGGCTGCGGCGCGCGCTGGAGCTGCCCTCGGGCGACATCGAGGCGGCGATCGCGGGTCAGTGCGGCGCGCTCGATCACGGCGCGCTCGGCCGCCTGCGCGACGCCAATCGCGGCTGGAGCGGCAAGAGCGGGGCGGCGCGCGGCGACGCGATCGATCGCTGGCTGGCGCTGGATCCGGCGGCGCGGGCGGCGGGGCTCGCAGAGCTGCACACCGTTTGGGCGAGGGCGGATGGCGATCCGCGTTCCACGGGCAAGGGGCAGGCGCCGCAGGTGGAAGGCTATCCCGACGATGTCGGCGCGATGCACGCCGCCTGTTCGGCGCTGCTCGCGTTGCGCGCCAAGGCGGCGTTCGCGGCGATGGCGGCGGCGGGGCTGCGCGCCGGCCAGGCCTATGCCCGCGCCTATGCCGAGGCCAAGCGCGCGGCGGCGGCGGTCGACTTCGACGATCTCATCGCCACCACGGTCGCGCTGCTGACGCAGGACCGCATGGGCGAGTGGGTGCGCTACAAGCTCGACCAGCGCACCGACCACATCCTCGTCGACGAGGCGCAGGACACCAATCTCGACCAGTGGTCGATCGTCGCCGCGCTGGCGTCGGAGTTCTTCGCGGGCGAGGGCGCGCGCGACAGGCTCCGCACGATCTTCACGGTCGGCGACTTCAAGCAGGCGATCTTCGGCTTCCAGGGCACCAGCCCCGACGCCTTCGAGCAGGCGGCGATCGCCTTCGGCCGCCGCGCCGAGGAGGCGAGCGGGGGCGAGGAGGATCTGCGGATCGAGCGGCTATCGCTCGACACCTCGTTCCGATCGACGCCGCCGGTGCTGGCGCTCGTCGACCGGCTGCTCGATCATCTGGGATCGGACGCGCTCGGCCTCGATCACGCCATCCCGCCCCACGCCGCCGCGCGCGAGGGGCCGGGGCGGATCGAGCTATGGGCGCCCGTGTCGCTCGATACGCAGGATGAGGGCGACACGGAAGGCGAGGAGGGCTGGCTGGACGACGCCACCCGCGCCTTCGCCGACCAGCTGGCGCGGCAGGTGCGCGCCTGGTTGGACGAGGCGCCGTGGTTGGCCTCGCGCGGCCGCCCGCTGCGCCCCGAGGACGTGATGGTGCTGGTGAGGAAGCGCGGCGATCTCGCCTCGCTGATCGTCGCGCGGCTGCACGCGCGCGGGGTGCCGGTTGCGGGCGTCGACCGGCTGCGGCTCGACGCGCCGCTGGCGGTGAAGGACCTGCTCGCCGCCGCGCGCTTCGCGCTCCAGCCCGAGGACGACCTGACGCTCGCCAGCCTGCTCGTCTCGCCGCTGTTCGGCCTCTCGCAGGACGAGCTCTTCGCGCTCGCCTTCGAGCGCGGCGGCACGCTGCTCGCCGCGCTGCGCTCCGATCCGGCGCATGGCGGGACGGCGGAGGCGCTGAACCGCATCCTCAACGCTGCCGACCAGATCACGCCGTATCGCTTCTTCGAGGAGCTGCTCTCGGGCGAACTCGACGCGCGCCGCAAGCTGCTGCGCCGGCTGGGCGAGGAGGCGCGCGATCCGATCGAGGAGCTGCTCTCCGCCGCGCTCGCCTTCGAGGACGAGGGCATGCCGCAGCTCCAGCCCTTCCTCGACTGGTTCGATCGCGGCGAGGTGCAGATCAAGCGCGACCCTTCCGCGCCGCTCGACGCGGTGCGCGTGATGACGGTGCACGGCGCCAAGGGCCTCCAGGCGCCGCTCGTCGTGCTCGCCGATGCGACGGTCGACCCGGATCGCTCGCCGGTCGGCGGCGTCGACTGGCCGATCGAGGATGGCGTCACGGTGCCGATGCCGCGCCCGCGCGCGGACGAGCGCTTCGCCCCCTTCGACGACCTGATCGCCGGCGCGCAGGCGCGCGAGCGGCAGGAGCATTGGCGGCTGCTCTACGTCGCCGTCACCCGCGCGGAGGAGTGGCTGGCGGTGGGCGGCGCGCTGGGGCCGCTCGCCAAGGGCGTGCCGCCGCAGGCGAGCTGGTACGCGGCGCTCGGCCACGCGATGGACGCGCTCGGCGCCGAAATGCTGGACGAGCCGCTGTGGGGCGCGTCGCGTCGCCACGTCGGCGGGGCGGAGGCGGTGCGCCGGCCGCGCCGCGAGATCAGCTTGCCGCCGGTCGCGACGCTGCCGTCGTGGGCGCGAGAGCCCGCGCCGCGCGAGGAGCGCCCGCCGCGTCCGCTCGCCCCCTCCTCGATCGGCCGCGACGATGTCGCGGAGGCGCCGCCGTCGCCCGCCGCGCGCGACGCGGCGGCGCGCGGCCGCCTGCTCCACGCGCTGTTCCAGCGCCTGCCGGACTGTACGCCCGACCGCCGGCATATGGCGGCGATCGGCTGGCTGACCCGGTCGGCGGGCGTCGATCCCGAGGAGGCCGAGGCGCTCGCCCGCGACGCTTGCGCGATCATCGCCGATCCGCGCTTCGCCGCGATCTTCGCACCCGGCGCGCTCGCGGAGGCGCCGATCGCGGCGGTTGTCGCGGGGGAGGTGATCGCGGGCACCGTCGATCGCCTGCTGGTGGCCGAGGAGGCGGTGATGGTCGTCGACTTCAAGACCGGCCGCCGCGCGCCCGCCGGTCTCGCGCAAGTGCCCGCCTACCACCTCGATCAGATCGCCGCCTATGCTGCGGCACTCGCCGTCATCTTCCCCGATCGGCCGGTCCGCGCCGGGCTGCTCTACACCGCCGGCCCGGTGCTGATCGAGGTCGACGCCGCCACGCTTGCCGCGCGCAAGCCCGGCTTGTCGGCCGCGGAGCAAAGATTGCCGGGCGGCCGTTGAGCCCTGTGAATGCGCCGCCTACATCGCGGCCCAAGCCTTTCAGGAGACCGCACATGGCGACCAAGACGATAACCGATCAGAGTTTCGACGCCGACGTGCTGGCCGCCGACGGCCCGGTGCTCGTCGACTTCTGGGCCGAGTGGTGCGGGCCGTGCAAGATGATCGGCCCGGCGCTCGAGGAGCTCAGCGACGAGCTGGGAAGCAAGGTGACGATCGCCAAGCTCAACATCGACGACAATCCCGACGCGCCCGGCCGCTACGGCGTGCGCGGCATCCCGACGATGATCCTGTTCAAGGGCGGCGCGCCCGCTGCCACGCAGGTCGGCGCCGCTCCGAAGAGCCAGCTCAAGGCGTTCATCGAGAAGTCGCTCTAGGCGCCCGGTGGGCGGCGTCAGTCCTCGTTGAGGGCGCGGAAGAGCATCCGCTCCCAGACGTTGGCGGCGTCGCCTCCCATGTCGCGGCGGTTGCCCTCCTCGACCATCGCGGCGGAGGGGTGTCGCATCGCCGCGATCGCCATGCGCGCGGCGATTTCGTAGGCGCGGCGGATCTCCTCGCGCAGGCCGTCATAGTCCTTGGGCGTGCCGCCCGCGCTGGACTGGTGGATGGCACGCGCCACCCGCTCTATCGTCTTCATCGGGAGATCTCCACGCGATCTCCTCTCCCCGGTTGCCGTCTTGTCGCGGCTGCGGGCGACATGCCATCGCTGGCCACCGATGTGCAACCGCTCAACGACGCGACCTGCTCAACTTCGGTAATCGGCGTTGATCGAGACGTAGCCGTGGGTGAGATCGCACGTCCACACGGTCGCGCGGCCTTCGCCGATGCCGACATCGACCGCGATCCGCACTTCGTTGCCCGCCAGGTGCGCGGCGACGGGCGCCTCGTCGTAGCCGGGCACCGCCGCGCCATGTTCGGCCACCAGCGTGTCGCCGAAGCGGATCGCAAGCCTGTCGCGCTCGGCGGGTTCGCCGGCCTTTCCCACCGCCATCACGACGCGGCCCCAATTGGCGTCCCCGCCCGCCACCGCCGTCTTGACGAGCGGCGAGTTGGCGATGCTCATCGCCACCACCCGGGCGCTGGTATCGCTTTCCGCGCCGTCGACCGCGATCTCGATGAACTTCGTAGCACCTTCGCCGTCGCGCACGACGAGATGGGCGAGCCGGCGGCAGACGTCCGCGATCGCGGCGGCGAGCGCGTCGGCGCCGGGATCGTCGCGCGAGGCGAGCGGGGCGTTGCCGGCCGCGCCGGTCGCGAAGGCCAGCACCGTGTCCGAGGTGGAGGTGTCCCCATCGACGGTGATGCACGAGAAGGTGGCGGCGTTCGCCTCCTCCAGCATCGCCTGGAGCAGCGGCGCGGCCACATCGGCGTCGGTGAACAGGAAGCCGAGCATCGTCGCCATGTCGGGCGCGATCATCCCCGATCCCTTGACGATGCCGCACACGGTGGCGGTGCGCCCGCCAACGATCGCGGTTGCCATGGCGCCTTTTGCGAAGGTGTCCGTCGTCCCGATCGCCGTCGCCGCCGCGAGCCAGCCGGTGGGCTCGGCGACGAGCGCGGCGTCGACGCCCGCCTCGGCGGTGGCGATCGGCAGCGGCACGCCGATCACGCCGGTCGAGGCCACGAACACGTCGGAGGGCGCGCAGCCGGTCGACTGCGCCACGCGCGCGGCGATCGCCTCCACCGCCTGCCGTCCGGCGGCGCCGGTGAAGGCGTTGGAGTTGCCCGCGTTCACCACCAATGCCGAGGCGCGGCCGAGCGGCAGCGCCGCGCGGCACCACTCCACCTCGGGCGAGGGACAGCGCGACTTCGTGGTGACGCCCGCTACCGACGTCCCCTCCGAGAACAGCGCAAGCGTCAGGTCGTCGCGATCCCACGCCTTGTACCCCGCGCGCACGGTGGCGAGGCGCAGGCCCGCGATCGGGGGCATCGACGGGAAGGGGAGGGCGAGGGGCGAGGCGTCCATGCGCGCGGGCTTAAAGGATCGGGCCGGCCGGCGCCACTTCGCCGGCTCGGAGTGCGCTTGCGGGGTGGGGCGATCGCGACGCGGCCCATGCCCCGAATTGACACTCCACCCCCCCGAACCTAGATCGCTCGCCTGTTCGCGCGGGGGTTCGCGGGCCGTGCCCACACGCCCGCGCCCCTCGCCCTTTCGGTGACGGGAACGCACATGCTGGGCGGCATCGCCAAGGCCATCTTCGGCTCCTCAAACGATCGCTACGTCAAGTCGCTGCGCGGCACCGTCGCGAAGATCAACGCGCTCGAAGCGGACATGCAGGCGCTCGACGACGCGACGCTCCAGGCGCAGACTCCCAAGTTGCGCGCGCGGCTCGACGCTGGCGAGGGCCTGGACGACGTCCTGCCCGAGGCATTCGCGACGGTGCGCGAGGCAGCGACGCGGGTGCTCGGCCAGCGCCACTACGACGTCCAGATGGTCGGCGGCATCGTGCTCCACCGCGGCGAAATCGCCGAGATGCGCACCGGCGAGGGCAAGACGCTGGTGGCGACGCTCGCCACCTACCTGAACGCGTTGCCCGGCACCGGCGTTCATGTCGTCACGGTCAACGACTATCTCGCGCGGCGCGACGCTGAGTGGATGGGTCAGGTCTATCAGTGGCTCGGCCTGTCGGTCGGCGTGATCGTGCCCAACCTGTCGGATCAGGAGCGGCGCGACGCCTACGCCGCCGACATCACCTACGGCACCAATAACGAATTCGGCTTCGACTATCTGCGCGACAACATGAAGTACGAGCGCGCCGCGATGGTGCAGCGGCCGTTCGCCTTCGCGATCGTCGACGAGGTCGATTCGATCCTGGTCGACGAGGCGCGCACGCCGCTCATCATCTCCGGCCCGACCGACGATCGCTCCGAACTCTACATGGGCGTCGACGCGGTGGTGAAGCGGTTGCCCGCCGACGCCTACGAGCATGACGAGAAGCAGCGTTCGGTCGTGCTCACCGAGGATGGCACCGAGACCGTCGAGCGGATGCTAGAGGAGGCGGGGCTGCTGGAGGGTGCCAACCTCTACGATTTCGAGAATACGCAGGTGGTCCACCACCTCAACCAGAGCCTGAAGGCCGTCGTCGCGTTCAAGCGCGACACCGACTATATCGTCAAGGACGGCAAGGTCATCATCATCGACGAGTTCACCGGCCGCATGATGGACGGCCGGCGCTGGTCCGACGGGCTCCACCAAGCGGTCGAAGCCAAGGAGGGCGTGACGATCGAGCCCGAGAACCAGACGCTCGCCTCGATCACCTTCCAGAACTATTTCCGCATGTACCCCAAGCTCGGCGGAATGACGGGCACGGCGGCGACGGAGGCGGCCGAGTTCTTCGAGATCTACAAGATGAACGTGGTCTCGATCCCGACCAACGTGCCCGTGCAGCGCGTCGACGAGGACGACGAGTTCTACAAGAACATCACCGACAAATATGGCGCCATCGCCAAGTCGATCCGCAGCAAGCAGGAGAGCGGCCAGCCGGTGCTGGTCGGCACGGTGTCGATCGAGAAGTCCGAGCTGTTGTCGGAGTTCCTCCAGCGCGAGGGGGTCGCGCACAAGGTGCTGAACGCACGCTATCACGAGAGCGAGGCGCATATCGTCGCGCAGGCGGGCAGGCTCGGCGCCGTCACCATCGCCACCAACATGGCCGGGCGCGGCACCGACATCCAGCTCGGCGGCAATCTCGAATTCCGGATGCTCGACGAGCATTCCGATCTCGTCGAAGGCACGCCCGACTATGAGCTGCGCGCCGCCGCGATCCGCGAGGAGATCGTGGCCGAGAAGGCCAAGGTGCTCGCCGCCGGCGGGCTGTTCGTGCTCGGCACCGAGCGGCACGAGAGCCGGCGCATCGACAACCAGCTTCGCGGGCGCACCGGCCGGCAGGGCGATCCGGGCCTCAGCCGCTTCTATCTCAGCCTCGACGACGACCTGCTCCGCATCTTCGGCCCGCAGACGCTGTTCGCGCGGATGATGCAGAAGAACCTGGAGGACGGCGAGGCGATCGTCAGCCCGTGGATCACCAAGGCGATCGAGACCGCGCAGAAGAAGGTGGAGGCGCGCAACTACGATATCCGCAAGCAGGTCGTCGAATATGACGACGTGATGAACGATCAGCGCAAGATCATCTACGAGCAGCGCGCCGACATCATGGACTCCGAGACCGTCGACGACGTGACGGACGAGATGCGCGGCGAGACGATCTCGGCGCTGGTCGGCGATGCCTGCCCGGTCGGCTCCTATCCCGAGCAGTGGGACGGCGAGGCGCTGGGCGCCCGCGTCACCGACGTGTTCGGCGTCGAACTGCCCGTCGTGGAGTGGATCGGCGAGGAGGGCATTGAGGTCGAGACGCTCGCCGAGCGGATCACGTCCCAGGTCGACGAGCTGATGGCCGGCAAGATCGCCGACGTCGGCACCGATACCTGGCGCGGCATCGAGAAGAGCGTGCTGCTCCAGACGCTCGACGAGCACTGGAAGGATCACCTCTCCCGGCTCGACGCGCTGCGCCAGGTCATCCATCTCCGCGCCTACGCGCAGAAGACGCCGATCAACGAGTATAAGCAGGAAGCCTTCGCGATGTTCGAGCGGATGCTCGACATCATCCGCGAGGACGTGACGCGCATCCTGGCCGGCGTCAGCTTCCAGGCGCCGCCGCCGCTGCCCGAGCTGCCCGACTTCCTCACCACCCACTATGATCCGCTGACGGCGCGCGACGATACCGCCGATGTCGACGCGGGCACGCTCGGGCTGGTGACGACGCGCGTCGCGCCCTTCCAGGCGCCGCAGCCCGACATGCCCGCAGAACTCGGCGACGATCCCGCGCAGTGGGCGGAGACGGTGAGCCGCAACGCGCCTTGTCCGTGCGGATCGGGGCGCAAGTACAAGCACTGCCACGGCCAGCTCTAGCGCGCCGGTGCTTGGCCGCTCGGCGGTGGCCTCCTGATCGTTTTCCGGTGGCGTGAGCGTCGGGACGAGACGGGCAGGCTGTCCTAATTCCGCTGCTATCTAAGTATCTGCATTGGCAGAGATTGGATTGGCAGCTATTGGGCGTGCATGGCCGATTTCCGTATCGACGATTGCACCTCCCAACGCGCGCCCGGCCGCCTGATCCGCCGCATCGACAAGCTGATGCGCGCCCTCACGGAGGAGCGGCTGTCGACCGTCGGCATCACCTACTCGCAATGGGCGACGTTAAAGCTGGTGCGCGACGGCGTCGTGGCAACCGCCGGTGAACTGGGGCGTGAGCTTGGCTACACCAGCGGCGCCACCACTCGCCTGCTCGACGGGCTGGAGCAGCGCGGCTGCATCGAGCGGGTGCGGAGCGTGGCCGATCGGCGCGTCGTCCGCCTGTCTGTGACGGCGGCGGGAGAGGAGCTTGCGCAGCGCGGCATGCAGCCGGTGCTCGATCTCTGGAACGAGATGGTGGCGGACCTGGATCAGGCCGAGGCCAACCTGTTCATCGAGACGCTGCTGAAGCTGGTCGGCGCAATCGAGGCCAAGGTCGGTCAGCGCGAGCTGCCCGTCGCAGAGGCGGCGGAATGAAGCGGTTCGTGCCTGCCACCCTGATCGCCTCGCTGCTCGCGGCGGCGTGCGCGACGCCACGCGACACGCCGCGCGTGGGGCAGGCGACGTCCGGAACATTGGGCCTCGGAACGGCATCGACGGCAATCAACGCCGAGTGGTGGCGCGCTTTCGGCGATCCGCAACTTGACCGGCTGATCGCGATGGCGCTCGCCGGCAATCCTTCGCTCGACGAGGCGCTGGCGCGGATCCGGGTTGCCGCGGCGCAGGCGGAGGGCGAGCGGGAAAGCCTGAAGCCGCAGGTGACGGGCGCGGGCCAGCTCAATCGCGCGCGGGTCGGCGACAAGTTCGCGCCGCCCCCGATCGGCGGCCACGATACCAACATCGCGATCGCGCTCGGCAACCTGAGCTGGGATCTCGACCTGTTCGGCCGCAGACGGGCGCTGGTCGCGAGGGCGGCGGCCACCGCCCAGGCGGCGCGCCTCGACGCGGCGCAGGCGCGGCTCGCGGTGTCGGTGTCGCTGGCGCAGGCCTATGTTGGTCTGGCGCGGGCGGACAAGCTCGTCGCCGTCACGGGCGACTTCGTGGCTACGCGGCGGCAGGCGGTCGGCTTCGTCCAATCGCGGATCAGGAACCAGCTCGCCAGCCAATTCGAGCTGCGTGCCGCCGAGACGCTGCTCGCCGAAGCCGAGCAGGCGCGTACGCAGGCGGTCGGCCAGCGCGAGGTGCTGGTCCACGCCATCGCGGCGCTCGCCGGGCGCGGCGCCGACTTCTACCCGCGGATCGTCTCGCCGGCGCTGGCGCTCGATCGCGCGCCGCCGGTGCCCGCGACCCTGCCCGCCGATCTGCTCGGCCGACGGCCCGATCTGCTCGCGGGCCGGGCGAGGATCGACGCGGCGGTGCAGGGCCGCAAGGCCGCAGCCGCCGCCTTCCTGCCCGACATCAGCATCTCCGCGCTCGCGGGGCTCACCGCCGTGGGGCTGAGCAACGTCGTCTCGGGGGGCGCCTTCACCTACTCGGTCGGCCCCGCCGTCACGCTGCCGATCTTCGAGGGCGGCCGACTGCGCGCGCAATACCGCTCCGCCACCGCCGATCTCGACGCGGCGGTGGCGAGCTACAACGACGCGGTGCTCGGCGCGGTGCGTGAGGCGGCCGACGCGATCAGCACCGTGCGCGCCGGCGATCGCGCGCTCCAGGACCAGGATCATATCGTCGCCGGCCTGCGCGGCACCGTCGCGCTGGACGAGGTGCGCTTCCGCAACGGGCTCGGTTCGCGGCTCGACGCGATCGACTCGGGCTTTCGCCTGCTGGAGGCGGAGCAGGCGCTGGTCGGCTTCCAGGCCGACGCGCTCACCCGGCGCGTCCAGCTCGTCGCCGCGCTCGGCGGCGGCTTCGATCCCGTCCTGGCGCAAGGCCCGGCCCTTACGGACAACCCATCATGACCGATCATTCGCGGCGGCTCGACACGCACCCCAAGGACGATCCCGCCGACGATTTCGCGACGGGGCAGGTGCCCGAGGCAGATCTCGCGGCGCCTCCATCGATGGCACCGCCTCCGCCGGCGACGAAGTCGCGCGCGCGGTTCCGCGCCTTCCTGATCCTCGGCATCGTCATCCTTCTGGGCGCCGCCGCGTGGCTGATCCACGCGCTCACCCGCTCGCCGTCGGAGGCGACCGACGACGCCTATGTGGGCGGCAACGTGGTCGCGATCACGGCGCGCGAGGGCGGCACCGTCCTCGCGCTCCACGCCGACAACACGCAGATGGTGAAGCATGGCCAGCCATTGATCGATCTCGATCCCGCGATCGCTGACGTCCAGCTCGCCTCCGCCGAGGCCGAGCTCGGCCGCGCGGTGCGCGCGATCCGCTCCAGTCAATCGACCGTCACCGCAGCCGACGCCGAGGTGACGAGCGCGCGCGCCGATCTCGCCCGCGCGCAGGCGGATTATGGCCGCCGCAAGGGCGCCGCTGCCGACGGCGCGGTCTCGGGCGAGGAGCTGGCCCACGCCGGCGACGTTGTGACGACCGCTAAGGCGGCGCTCGATCTCGCGATCGCCAAGCGTGGCGAGGCGGCGAGCGCGGTGGCCGGCGTGACCGTGAACGACAATCCCGCCGTGCTCGCGGCCATCGCCCGCGTGCGCGCGGCGGCGATCACCGGCGCCTACATGCATATCGCGTCGCCGGTGGCGGGCGTGGTCGCGCAGCGTACGGTGCAACTCGGCCAGCGCGTCGCCGCGGGGACCCCGCTGATGGCGGTCGTGCCGCTCGACTCGCTCTGGGTGGACGCCAACCTGCGCGAGACGCAGTTGCGCGACCTGCGCGTCGGCCAGCCCGCCACCGTCGTCGCCGACGTCTACGGCGGCGGCATCGTCTTCCACGGCCATGTCCTCGGGCTCGGCGCGGGGAGCGGCAACGCCTTCTCGCTGCTGCCCGCGCAGAACGCGACGGGCAACTGGATCAAGATCGTCCAGCGCGTACCTGTTCGTATCGCGCTTGATCCGGCCGAACTGCGGCGTCACCCGCTGCGTATCGGCCTCTCGGCAACGGTGACCGTGGATACGGCCGACCAATCCGGCGCGCTGGTCGCCGGCTCTACCGCTCCGGCGGGCGGCGTCGAGCGAAGCGTGGATGCGGGGCCGGAGGTGGAGGGCGAGATTCGCCGCATCATCGCACAGAATCTCGGATCCGGCCGGTGAGCGCGCCTGCGGGCACGCCGCCGCCACCGCTGGCCGGCATCGTGCTCGCCGTGACCTCGGTCGCGCTCGCGCTCGGCACCTTCATGCAGGTGCTCGACAGCACCATCGCCAACGTGTCGCTTCCCACCATCTCGGGTAACCTCGGCGTTTCGACGGACAACGGCACCTGGGTCATCACCAGCTTCGCGTGTGCCAACGGCGTGACGGTGCCGCTGACCGGATGGCTGATGACGCGCTTCGGCGTGGTGCGCACCTTCGTCGCCTCGGTGCTGGCGTTCACCGTCGCCTCGCTGCTGTGCGGGATCGCCTGGAACCTGCCGTCGCTGATCCTGTTCCGCATCCTGCAGGGCGGGGTCTCGGGGCCGATGATCCCAGGCAGTCAGGCGCTGCTGATCTCGATCTTCCCGCCCCACAAGCGCGGCACCGCCCTCAGCATCTGGTCGGTGACGACGCTCGCCGCGCCGGTGCTGGGGCCGGTGCTCGGCGGCTTTATCTCGGACAATTACCACTGGGGCTGGATCTTCCTCATCAACGTGCCGGTGGGCATTGTCTGCGCCTTCGCGAGCTGGCGCGGGTTGACCGGGCGCGAGACGCCGACGCGACGGGTGCCGGTGGATACCGTCGGTCTCGTGCTGCTGGCCTTCTGGGTGTTCAGCCTCCAGACGATGCTCGATCTCGGAAAGGATCGCGACTGGTTCCACAATCCGCTGATCGTGGTATTGACGATCTGCGCCGCCATCGGCTTCGCTGCCTGGATGATCTGGGAGCTGACCGACGGGCAACCGGCGGTCGACCTGTCGCTGTTCGCGCGCCGGAACTACGCGCTGTCGGTGCTGGTGCTGTGCCTCGGCTACTCCGTCATGTTCGCCAACAACCTGTTGCTGCCGCTGTGGCTGCAATCCAACATGGGGTACACGGCCACCTGGGCGGGGCTCGTCTCCGCGCCTTCCGGGCTGGTGGCGATCGTCGTGACGCCGTTCGTCGGCAGGCTGTCGCAGAAGGTCGACCTGCGCTGGCTGGCGACGTTGGCGTTCGTCGCCTACGGCGCCTCGTTCCTCCTGCGCTCGCGCTACACGCCCGACGCGAGCTTCTGGACGCTCACGATGCCGCTGCTGATCCAGGGCGTGGCGATGGCGACCTTCTTCGTACCGTTGATCGGCATCGCCTTCGACGGCCTGTCCGCCGACAAATTACCCGCCGCGAGCGGCATCTCGAACTTCGCGCGGATCACCGCCGGCAGCTTCGGCGCTTCGATCATCACTTCGCTCTGGGACAGGCGCGAGGCGACGCACCAAACGCGGCTGACTGAGGTGGGAACGGTGTGGTCGCCGGCTTACCGCGCCGCGATCGAACGGATGGGCGAGGTGGGCATGACGCCGCTGCAGGCGGCCGGCTCGATCGCACGGCAGATCACGGACCAGGCTTACCTACTCTCCGCGACCGAGCTGTTCTGGCTGAGCGGCTGGATGACGCTGGCGATGATCGCGGTGGTGTGGATGACCAGGAGGGCGGCGCCGTCGAACCACGCAGTCGCGGCGGACTAGCCTGGGCCCGACGCGAGGCGTCGCAGCCCCGGACGACGAACCGCCCGCGTGACCGTGCGCCTGCCCGTGGATGCGGGCTGACGGAACGTGCGCGGCTTCAATGGGTCGGCAGACCATCCCCCGTGAGCGCACCGGCGCTTTCGGACGAGCAGGCGGAAAGCGAAAGCACGCAGCACAGCGCGCCGATGAGTAGCTTGATACGCATGGCGGTCTCCCGGAGCGCCCGATCCGACGCCCGCGATAACCGCTCCCCCGCCGATCGGGTTAGCCGCACGCGGACCAACACCGCGTAACCGAAGATGATTAACGCGGCGTTGTCCTCACGACCGGCGGCGCGCGATGAGTTCCTCGGCGCGGAACACGAGCTCGTCCGGATCGAAGGGTTTGCGCATATAGTCGTTGGCTCCCTCGAAGCGCGCGAGCTCGGCGTCGCGCTCGCTCTGCCGACCGGTGAGCATCAGCACCGGGATGTCGCACAGCGCGCGCGAGTTGCGCATCTCGCGCAGCACCAGCAGGCCCGAGAGTGCGGGCATGTTGCAATCGAGGACGCAGAGATCCGGCCGCTTCGCGGCGATCACCTGCAAGGCGGCGCGGCCGTCGGCGAGGAGACCCACGCCGTGGCCGGCCGCGATCAGCGCGTCGCGCGCGATGCCACCCGCGATCTCGTCGTCGTCGGCGATGATGATGAGCGCCATGGCTGCTACATCGCGCCCCGTTCGTCCGCGATCAAGCCGCGCGACGCATCGCGTCAGCGGCGCGGCGAACCTCGTCGATCCGCCGCGCGCGCGACCAGACGGCGAAGCCCTGTTCCAGCGCGCGCGCTTCCCGCGCGAGCGCCGCGTCGCCGAACATCTCGGCCGATCCCAGGAACTTGTGCAGCATGCGCGACATCTCCGTGACCTCGCCATCGGTGACGCGCTTGCCCTCCGCCAGCGCCGCCACCGCGTCGATCAGCTCCTGTCGGCGCATCGCGTAGCGCTCGCGAAGCTGCGGGCTGAAGCGCTCGGCGCTGCGCGGCGCCGCCACCCTCTGCGCGGGCACGCTCGTCCACCGCGCGATCGCCGCGTCGAGCGCGGCACCGTTGAGCGGCTTGGCGAGGTGCGCCTGCATGCCGGCGTGGAGGCAGGCGGCGATGTCGTCGGCATAGGCGTTGGCGGTGAGCGCCAGGATCGGCAACCGGCGCGCGTCGATCCCGGCGGCACGAATGCGTCGCGCCGAGTCGTAGCCGTCGACCTCGGGCATCTGCAGGTCCATCAGCACGAGCGCGTAGGGATCGTCGCCGGCATCGGCGGCGATCGCCAGCCCGGCCGCTTCCCCGCCGTCGGCGGCGACGTCGACGCGGTGGCCCAATCTGTCCAGCATGGCGCGGATCAGCATCTGGTTGACGTCGTGATCCTCGGCCACGAGCACGCGTAGCGAAGGACGCGCCGTCTCGTGCTGCGGTTCGGGTGCGAGCGGGTCGGCGACAGGCGCCGCATCGCCTTCGGCGGCGGGCTGCGGCTGGCGCAGCGGCACGACCAGCGTGAAGCGGCTGCCCCGCCCGAGCTCGCTCTCCAGCCGCAACTCGCCACCCATCGCGTGGGCGAGCTGCGCGCTGATCGCGAGGCCGAGGCCGGTGCCGCCGAAACGTGGCGCGATGCCGTCGTCGGCCTGCACGAACTGGTCGAACACCGCTGCCTGACGATCTGGCGCGATGCCGATGCCGCTATCCTCCACCTCGATCTCGATCCAGGTCCCGCCTGCGGCGATGCGCGCGCGCAGGGCGACGCCGCCCTCGCTCGTGAACTTGGCGGCGTTGGCGAGGAGATTGAGCACGATCTGGCGCAGCCGCAGCCCGTCGCCGAGCACCACGCGCGGGAGCTCGTCCGGTATGTCGCAGTCGAAGCCCAGGCCGCGCTGCCGTATCGCGGGCGCCATCAGCTTGCCGCAGGCGCCGAGCGTGTGCGGCAGGTCGAACGGCTCGGAGAGGACGCGCATCTGCCCCGCCTCGATCTTCGACAGATCGAGGATGTCGTTGAGCAGCCGCATCATCGCGCGACCCGAATCGGCGATCAGCTCGGCATGCCGGCGCTGCTCGCCCGAAAGCTCGCTCGCCAGCAGCAGTTCGGCAAACCCCAGCACGCCGTTCATCGGCGTCCTGATCTCGTGGCTCATGTCGGCGAGGAAGGCGGACTTGGCGTTGCGTGCCACCTCGGCACGCAGCCGCGCGGCGTCCAGGTCCTGCTCCAGCGCCTTTCGTTGGACGATGTCCTCCTCCAGCGCGCGGTTGGCAGCGGCAAGCGCCACCAGCCGCCGCCGGCGCTCGCGCGCGACGAGCAGCGAGAGGCCGAAGACGACGAGCGCGCAGAGCACGAAGCTCGTCTCGGTCAACAGGCGCAGCCGATCCGCGCGCGCGCGTCGGAGATTGAGCAGTTCCGCCTCGTTGCCGCGTATGCGATCGGCGAGGTGGACGAGCCGGTCGGCGGTGGCGCGGCTGGCTTCGCTCTCAAGGACGGCCACCGCTTCGACGTGCCGCCCGGCCCGGAAGAGGGCGATCGATTGCTGCTGCTCGTCGAGCTTCGTGTGGACAGCCGCCGCGAGCGCGGCGGCTCGCCGCATCTGCGGCGGATTGTCCGCGACCAATCGCGGTATCGACGGAAGATCCGGCAGCAACGTGCCGCGCAGCCGGTCGTAGGCGGTGATGTTGCCAGGGTCGCCGGTCAACAGATAGCCCCGCCGGTAGATTTCGCCGCGCGCGGCGAGCATCTGCATGTGGTTTACGCGGTTCTCGACCTCTAGCGTGTGGCGCACCCATCCGTCCGCCGTGCGCTGCTGCACCGAAAGGCCGAGCGCCAGCACCGCGCACATTAGCAGCATCGCCGCGCCGATGACGAAGGGCAGCGGCGCGCGATGCGTCGGGCTGAGGATCATGCGCATCGGCACTCGCGTAGAAAGCAAAACAGGCCCCACACCTAGTCCGACAAACTTAACGAACGCTCAACCGCCGTCGGGTCGCCCTCCGCCTGTTCCTCGCCGCACCGGAAGCGCGATCGCGTGATGGTGGCGCGCGGTCCGCAAAAGCCGTAGCGTGCCCGCATGGGCAGGGGGTGTTCCACGGCGGCAGGCTTGTGCGCGTTGGTGATGGCGCTTGCGGGTTGCGGACCCGAGAGGCGTGCCTCGCCGCCGCGCGCGGTCACCGCCGTCGCGCTCGACGGCGCGCCGGCGGACGCGATCGGCACCAGCGTCACGCTGCCGCTCGGCGGACTGGAGGCCACCGAGACCGCGCGCGGCACGGTGGTGTCGCTACCGGGTGACATCACCTTCGACGAGGGCCAGGCGACGATCCGCCCGTCGGCGCGGCCCACGCTCGACAAGCTCGCGATGCTCATCAAGGCCCGCGATCCGGGCACGGTCGCGATCGAGGGTCACTCCGACAGCCGAGGTCCGGACGCCGTCAACCAGCGGCTTTCGGTCGCGCGCGCGATGGCGGTGCGCGACTATCTGGTCGAGGTGCGGATGGTGGACGGCACCAAGCTCACCGTGCGCGGCTACGGCAAGCTCCGCCCGGCGGCGCCCAACCGCAAGCCCGACGGCGAGGACGATTCCACCGGGCGCGCGCGCAACCGGCGGGTAGAGGTTGTTCTAGCGGGATAGGCGCGGTGTGGCGGCATGTCTCGCGGGTGACGTGGCCGCTCGCAGCTTCCGTTCTAGACCTTGCCACGCCAACCAAGCGAACCCCGGTTGAGCAAGGCCAGGTCCGCCTCTCCCTTCGCGACGGCATCGCCGAGCGCGGTGGCATGCTCCAGCACGTCGGCGGCGGCGTGGCGGTAGGCGGGACGGCCCTCGATCGCATCGTACCAGCGGCCGCCGACCGCATTGTCGAGCAGGATGCGCTGGAAGCAGTGATCGGCACGCACCGGCCAGCCGCGCTCCACCGCCAGCACCGGCAGCGTCTCCCGCGTCAGCTTCAGCCATCGTGCCTCCAGCGCACGGCGTTCGGGGGACGGCTCGGCGTCCCCCGCGCGGCTCACACCGCCGCCTTGAGCTTGTCGACGAGGTCGGTGCGCTCCCAGGTGAAGTGATCGCCCTCCGCGTCCCGGCCGAAATGGCCGTAGGCGGCGGTGCGGCTGTAGATTGGCTTGTTGAGGGCGAGATGCTCGCGGATGCCCTTGGGCGTCAGCCGCACCAGCGTCGGCAGCAGCGCCTCCAGCTTGGCCTCGTCGACGGTGCCGGTGCCGTGCGTGTCGACGTAAACCGACAGTGGCTCGGCGATGCCGATCGCGTAGGAGAGCTGGATGGTGCAACGCTTGGCGAGCCCCGCCGCCACCACATTCTTGGCGAGGTAGCGCGCCACATAGGCCGCGGAGCGATCGACCTTGGTGGGATCCTTGCCGCTGAACGCGCCGCCGCCGTGGGGCGCCGCGCCACCATAGGTGTCGACGATGATCTTGCGGCCGGTGAGCCCCGCGTCGCCGTCCGGCCCGCCGATCTCGAACGCGCCGGTGGGGTTGATGTAGAGCTTGGTGTCCTCGGCCACGAAGCCTTCCGGCAGTACCTTGCGGAACACCTGCGTGACGTACTGGCGCAGCTCCTCGTAGCGGCCGGGCTCGGCGCCTTCGCCCTTCTCGGCATAGCCCGCCTTGTGCTGCGTCGAGACGACCAGCGCGGTAGCCTTCACCGGCACGCCGCCTTCGTATTGGAGCGTCACCTGGCTCTTGGCGTCGGGCTCCAGGAAGGGTGCCGCGCCGGAATGGCGATCCGCCGCCATCGTCTCCAGGATCTTGTGGCTGTAGTAGAGCGTGGCGGGCATGAAGCCCGGCGTCTCGTCGGTGGCATAGCCGAACATGATGCCCTGGTCGCCCGCGCCCTCGTCCTTGTTGCCGCTCTCGTCCACGCCCATCGCGATGTGGGCGGACTGCGGGTGGAGGTTGTTCGAGAAGTCCAGCGTGTTCCAGTGGAAACCCGACTGCTCGTAGCCGATGCGCTTCACCGTCTGGCGCACCGCATCCTCGATCTCGGCCTCGACGCCGGGCGCCCAGTTGCCCTCGGTGTCCATGATGCCGGCGCCGCGGATCTCGCCCGCGATCACCACCTTGTTGGTGGTGGTCAGCGTCTCGCAGGCGATGCGCGCCTCCGCGTCCTTGGAAAGGAACAGGTCGACGATCGCGTCGCTGATCTGGTCCGCCACCTTGTCGGGATGCCCCTCGGACACGGACTCGGAGGTGAAGAGATAGTCGCTGCGCATGAGGGCTCCGTGGCGGCTGATGGCTTATATAAAGCCTTCCTTATATCGCCGCGCGGCAAACGCCAGCCCCGCCAGCACCAGCGCCGTCACGAAGACGGACATGTTGCCGAGACGGGAGAAAAGCGTCGGCGGCAGCGAGGTGGGCATCCGACGCGTCATCATCCCCATCGCATGGTGGTCCAGCTTCTCGACCACTCGCCCTTCGGGGTCGATAATGGCCGAGATACCGGTGGGCGTCGCGCGCGCGACGGGTAGCCCCTCCTCGATCGCGCGCAGCCGCGCCTGGGCGAGGTGCTGGGGCGGGCCGGAGGCGCCGAACCAGCTGTCGTTCGACGGATTGAACAGGAAGGCAGGGCGGTGCGCCTCATCGACCACTCGACCCGAGAAGACGATCTCGTAGCAGATCTGCACGCCCACCCTGGTGCCGTCGGGCAGGGCGAGCGTGCGCGGACCGGGGCCGGGCAGGAAGTCGAGGTCGCCGGGCGCCAGCCGCGACAGGCCGATGGCGGAGAGCAGCGGCCGCATCGGCAGATACTCGCCATAAGGCACGAGGTGAGCCTTGTCGTAGCGCGCTACGATCCGTGCGCCCGGCGCCACCGCGAACAGGCTGTTGCGCGCCGCCACCATCTCGCCCGATCGGTCGCGCACCGGCTGAACGCCGCCGGCGAGCAGCAGGTCGCGCGGGCCGATCGCGGCGGCCACCTGGGCGCGCACCGCCGGATCCTCGGGCAGGTCGTCCTCGATCGCGCTTTCCGGCCACAGCAGCAGCCGCGGCTCGGCGCGGGGGCGCCCGGACAATGCCGCGATCCGCGCGAGATGCTTGGCGGCCAGGCCCGGCTCCCAGCGCTGCGACTGGCCGATGTCGGGCTGCACGATGGTGACGAGCGGGCCGGTGCCGGGTGCCGGCGGCTCCTCCCGCCCGAGGCGCCTCGCGAGGCCGGGCACGAAGTAGATGCCGACGAGCAGGACGAGACCGATCGCCGCCGGCACGTTGCGCGCCGACAGGATGGTGTCGCGGCCCAGCCGATCGCGCGGTACAGCGGCGAGGATCACCAGCAATCCCGCCGAGCCGACGATCAGCCCGGAGAGACCGTAGGTGCCCATCCATCGCGCCGCGTGCGCCAGCGGCAGGTCGACGAAGGCGGCCGCCGCCGGGTTCCAGGCGAAGCCGGTGAACACGGTGGCGCGCAGCCACTCGGCCACCGCCCAGCACGCGCCCAGCGCCAGCGAGAGCGTCGCCGCGCCGCCGCCGATCCGGCGCGTGGCCCACCAGGCGGCCAGCGTTGCCAGCCCCGGGAAGACCGCGAGGTAGAGCGACAGCAGCACCACCGCCACCCAACCCAGCCACGCCGGCATCGCGGCCTGGTAGGTGAAGGCTGTGGCGATCCAGTCGAGCCCGAGCACGAACTGGCCAAGCCCGAACCACCAGCCGACGCCGAACGCCGCGCGCGGCCGGCCGGTGCGCTCCCCGAGGAGCAACGCGAGGCCTCCATAGCCGGCGAGCGCCAGCGGCCATAGGCCGAACGGCGCGAACCCGAACGCGACGAGCAGGCCCAGCGCGAGGGCCATCAGCGGAGCTGCCATGCGCCCGCGCTAAAGATTGACGCCGACACTGGCTAGCGCCGAGGTGAGGCATCTCGCGCATGGCGGCGGACCGAGCACGCGATCGCCGCCGCTCCCCGCAGATGCGTCGAGGGATGCGTGATGGAGGGCGCGGGCGCATGGATGGCGACGCGACTGCCGTTCCGCTCCCGGTCCAGCGATGATGACGGGGTGCTCGCGCCGTGCGAGCGCGACCGCTCGCTTCCGGCGAGCTAGAGAACGTGCCCGATCAGCGCGCCGGCGAGCGCGGCGGCGGCGGCGAGCCCGCCGGTGCGCCAGCCGCCGAGCCGCACCACCGCCACCTCGCGCGGTGGCGGGGACGGGGGGGCACCGCCGGGGGCCGGGTAGGCCCGGTCCAGCCGCTCGACGAGATCGGGCAGCAGCGCGACCGCGCGGCCGACGCGGCGGATGCGATCGGCCACCATCGCCTCGGGGCCGAGTTCGTCACGTAGCCACGCCGCCACGACGGGAGTCGCCACCTCCCACATGTTGATGCCGGGGTGCAGGCCTGTCGCCACGCCCTCCACCATCACCATCGTCTTCTGGAGGAGGAGGAGGTGCGGCTGCGTCGGCATGTCGAAATCGCGCGTGATCGAGAACAGCCCGTCGAGCATCTGGCCGACCGAGATGTCCGCCACCGCCTTGCCCCGGATCGGCTCGCCGACCGCGCGCAGCGCCGAGGCGAACTCGGCCGCCGAGTGGTGCGGCGGCACGTACTGCGCCTCGAAATGGATCTCGGCCACTCGGTGGTAGTCGCCGGTGATGAGCCCGTGGAGGATCTCGGCCAGCCAGACGCGCGCGCGCCGGTCGATCCGGCCCATGATGCCGAAGTCCACCGCCGCCACGCGCCCGTCGGGCATGGCGAACAGGTTGCCCTGATGGAGATCGGCGTGGAAGAAGCCGTCCGCGATCGCCTGGCGCAGGAAGGAGCGGACTAGCGTCTCGGCCAGCGCCTTGAGATCGTGCCCGGCGGCGATCAGCTTGGGCCGATCCGAGAGCTTGATGCCGTCGATCCACTCCAGCGTCATCACGCGTCTGGCCGTACGATCCCAGTCGATCGCGGGAACGTGGAAGCCGGGTTCCGCCACCATCCGCTCGGCGAGTTCGGAGGCGGACGCCGCCTCGCGCCGGAGATCAAGCTCGCGGCTCGTCCAGCGCTCGAACGTCGCGACGACCAGGCGGGGGCGCAGCCGCGCCACCTCGCCGCCAAGCCGATCAGCGTGCGCGGCCGCCCAGCTATAGGTGTCGATCGCGTCGGCGAACTGGTCTTCCACGCCGGGCCGCAGCACCTTCACCGCGACGTGGCGGCCATCGGTGGTGACGGCGCGGTGGACCTGCGCGATCGACGCGGCGCCGACCGGCTGCTCCTCGATCCGGGCGAACAGAGCCTCGATCGGGCGGCCCAGCCCCTGCTCGATCGCCGCGCGCACGAGCGGGAAGGGAATGGGGGGCAGCGAATCCTGCAGGCGGAAGAGATCGAGCGTCGCCTCCTCGCCGACGAGGTCCGGCCGGGTGGCGAGCGCCTGCCCGAACTTGATCGCGGGCGGGCCGATCGCTTCCAACGCATCGGCGTAGCGGGGGCGCTCGGGCAGCCGCGCGCCGATCCGCGAGAGACGCGCCAGCCGACGCAGCGGGCGCGGCGCCATCGGATCGCGCTCGATCCCGAGCAGCGCGCCGTGGCGCCCCAGCGTCCGTCCCCAGCGCCAGAGGCGCGAGACGTGGGTGAGGCTAGAGGCCAAGGATCGTCCCTGCGCGGGGAAGGATCATATCCGCCACCCGCTATGGATCGCCACCAGCCCGCCGAGGATCGGCTCGGCGCGCGTCCGCACGAAGCCGGCCTCGGCGATCATCCGCGCGAACGTCGGCATGTCGGGGAAGCGGCGGATCGATTCGACGAGGTAGCGGTAGCTCGCCTCGTCGTCGGCGATCAGCTTGCCGAGCCGCGGCACGATCCGATGCGAGTAGGCGTCGTACAGGTCGCGGAAGCCGGGCCACTCCGTCGTCGAGAACTCCAGGCAGAAGAAGCGGCTGCCGCGCTTCAGCACGCGATGCGCCTGCGCCAGGGCGGCGGGTATGTCCGTCACGTTCCGGATGCCGAAGGCGATGGTGTAGGCGTCGAAGCGGCCGTCGGCGAAGGACAGCGACTCCGCATTCTCCTCCGCCCAGACGAGCCCCCGGATGCCGCGTTTCTCCGCCCGCTGGCGTCCGACGCCCAGCATCGCGGGGTTGATGTCGGCGACGGTCACGTGCGCGCCGGTGGCCGCCATGCGGAAGGCGATGTCGCCGGTGCCGCCCGCCATGTCGAGGATGCGTTCTCCCGCGCGGGGCTTCACCCGCCTGACGAACTGGTCCTTCCACAGCCGGTGCATCCCTCCCGACATGGCGTCGTTCATCACGTCGTAGCGGCGCGCCACGCGGGCGAAGACATCGCCCACCATGCGCGTCTTGTCGGCGGCGGGAACGTCGGCGTAGCCGAAGGGGGCGGTGTCCTGCATGGCGCCCGCCCTAGCCGAGCCCTTGCGGGGGGAGCAACGGACACGTAGCTCGCCTGACACGATGCCCGAGCTTCCCGAAGTCGAGACGACGGTGCGCGGGCTCGCCGCCGTGCTGGAGAGCAAACGGATCGCCGAAGTCGAGCCGCGTCGGGCCGACCTGCGCCGCGCGATCCCTGCCGATCTTCGCCAGCGGCTGACCGGCGCCACCGCGTCCGGTCTTGGCCGCCGCGCCAAGTACGGGCTGATCCACACGGATCGTGGCGACACGCTGATCTTCCACCTCGGCATGTCCGGCCGGTGGCGGATCGACCCCGATACTATCGGCGCGCACGATCACCTGCTGATCGCAACGGAGGAGGGGCGGCGCCTGGCGCTCAACGATCCGCGCCGCTTCGGCTCGCTCGATCTCGTGGCGACGGACGCGCTGGATGCGTGGCCGGCGTTTCGCGCGCTGGGCCCCGAGCCGCTGGGGTCGGGCTTCACCGCCGCGTACCTGCGCGCCGCGCTGGCCGGACGTCAGGCGCCGATCAAGGCGATGCTGCTCGATCAGCGGATCGTGGCGGGGCTGGGCAACATCTACGTCTGCGAGGCGCTCAACATATCGGGCATCGCGCCGACGCGCGCGGCAGGGCGGATCGGCGCGGCGCGGCTCGCGCGGCTGGTCGAGGCGGTGCGCGAGACGCTGCTCGCGGCGATCGCAGCCGGAGGCTCCACGCTACGCGACTATGCGCGACCCGACGGCGAACTCGGCTACTTCTCCAAGCAGTTCCGCGCCTATGGGCGGGAGGGGCTCGCCTGCCCCTGCGGCGGCACCATCGTGCGACGCGTCGATTCTGGCCGCTCCACCTTCCATTGCCGCGCCTGCCAGCGTTGACCCCGTGCGGTGCTTCGCGTAGGGCCACGTACGTGACGGTACGGGCCTCCCGCGCCGCGATCCCGTTATCTGCCAGAGGAATGACATGGCGAACACGCCGCAGGCCAAGAAGCGCATCCGCCGCAACGATCGTCGCGCCGTCATCAACGGCGCGCGCGTCAGCCGCATTCGCACCTTCGTGAAGAAGGTTGAGGCGGCGATCGCTAGCGGCGACAGGTCGGCCGCCGAGACGGCGCTGGCGGCAGTGCAGCCAGAACTTCATCGCGGCGTGGCGAAGGGCGTGCTCCACAAGAACACCGTTGCACGCAAGTTCTCGCGGCTCACCAAGCGCGTCGCCGCCATCGGTTGACGCGTTCGCCGCGACGGCTTCTTTCAAGCCCGCCGGCCTCATGGCCGGCGGGCTTTTTGCTGCCGTTACGGAACCCGGCCTCAATCCACGATTCGCGCAAGCGACATGTGTTACCCTGAATAATTATCAAGCGTTCCTAGTGAGTTACGGGTTTAGTTAAGAAAACAACGGCTTTGCGTGTCAAGCCGCAATATTTCGATTTCATGACCGGCGACGGCCTTGATCGGTCGGCGGGCCTCTCCCTAGAAACGTCTTACCGGCGCTGCCGAATCGGAAGGTTCGGCGAGCCGGGACGCTACATCACGGGCTTCGGTCCACCCGCGCGCAAAGGGAGCGTCGCGGGCAAGGTGCGATGCCGATTGGCAACCGCGAGCGCATCGGCTCTCGCGGCGAGGAGAGGTGCGTGGCGCGAACGGGCGAGGCGATCGAGCTGGTGCGGCGCGACGGCGACACGGTCGACGAGGGGGTCGCCGCCGCCTGGTCGCTGGTGCGCGACGGTGTCCGTCGCGACGTCGGTGCGCGCGCGTTCGACACTTGGCTGAAGGGCGCCACGCTGATCGCGCTCGACGAGGACGGCACGGTCCGTCTGGCGGCGGCCACCGCGTTCACCGCCAGCTACATCGACAGCCACTATGCCGAGCGCTTGCTTCACGCGTGGCGCCAGCACCTCCCGCAGATCTCGCGCGTAACCGTGGACGTCGCGACGGGCACGCCGCCACCTGCGCTGTTCGCGATCGAGGCGCCCGCGCCGGAGCCCGCATTCGAGGACGAGCCGGCGATCGCCGCGCCCGCGCTGGAGCCGCGCTACACCTTCGATAGCTTCGTCGTCGGCAAGGCCAACGAGGTCGCCTACAACGCCGCGCGCACGGTGGCCGAGGGCGGCGCGCTCACTTTCAACCCGCTGTTCCTCCACGGCCAGACCGGGCTCGGCAAGACGCACCTGATGCATGCCATCGGTCACGAGTACCGTCGCCGGC
Organism: Sphingomonas sp.; assembly: GCF_965200105.1. Lineage (GTDB taxonomy): Bacteria > Pseudomonadota > Alphaproteobacteria > Sphingomonadales > Sphingomonadaceae > Solisphingomonas. The sequence continues at coordinate 13,664 of NZ_CBDATN010000001.1, read as the reverse complement.
ATCCGCGTTCGCGCGTCGTCTACATGTCGGCCGAGAAGTTCATGTTCGAATTCGTGTCGGCGATGCGCGCCAAGGACACTTACAGCTTCAAGCAGCGGCTGCGTTCGGCCGACCTGCTGATGATCGACGACGTCCAGTTCATCGCCGGCAAGGACTCCACGCAGGAGGAGTTCTTCCACACGATGAACGAGATCATCCAGAGCGGGAAGCGGTTGGTCATCACCGCCGATCGTTCGCCCCAGGATCTGGAGGGCATCGAGAGCCGCATCCTCTCGCGCCTTTCCTGGGGGCTCGTCGCCGACGTCAATCCGGCGGATTTCGAGCTGCGCCTCAACATCATCGAGAAGAAGCTGGAGGGGCAGCCCAGCGTCGTCGTGTCGTCCGATGTGCGGATGTTCTTGGCCAAGCGCATCGCTTCCAACGTTCGCGAACTGGAAGGCGCGCTTAACCGGGTCATCGCCTACGCCACGCTCTCCGACCAGGCGATCGACGTGGCGTTCGTGGAGAAGACGCTGGCCGACGTGCTGCGCGCGAACCAGCGCCGCATCACCATCGACGAGATCCAGCGCCGTGTCTCCGATCATTTCCGTATCCGCCACGCCGAGATGATCTCTGCCCGGCGTGCGCGCGAGGTCGCGCGGCCGCGTCAGGTCGCGATGTATCTTGCCAAGCAGCTCACCCCGCGCTCGCTGCCCGAGATCGGTCGTCGCTTTGGCGGGCGTGACCACACGACGGTGATCCACGCCGTTCGCCAGATCGAGAAGCTGCGCTTGGCCGACGCCGAGCTTGACGCGGATGTCCGCCTGCTGATGCGTCAGCTAGAGGCTTAGAGGGCGTCCCTTCGCGTAAAGCAATCGTCGTCGTCCTCGCCAGGCAGCAGCCCATCTCCGTCGCAAGCGGCGGGCGAGGGGCCTCTGCCTGCGCAGCGGTGACGACTGGTGAACAGGCGCATTGTGGGCGGACGCGCGGCTAGGCTGGCCAGGGGCCGTTGTCTTTCAGCGAAAACCGGGATTTTCGTGAGGCGATCGCCGCGTCCGACGGCTGGGAGCTCCATACTGCGCTGGGGTGACGGTGGGAATGTCGCCAGCCGCGACCAACACGATCAGTGTTGCTGCGGCGGTGGCACCTGATCGCCGGCCTTGTGCGGCCTGGCCTGCGTGTCGGCCGTTTTTACCGGCGCCTGCGTCGCGCCCGGCGCGGCGTTCGAGCGCTCGGCCGCGTTGCCGGCATTGGCCATCGCGTCCTGCACCGGCGAGCCGGCGGCCGAAAGATTCGCGTCCGATCCGTTCTCCCGGATAGCGTCCGCCTCGTTGCGCATCACGTCGGCCGCAGCCGGATCGGCTTGGGTGGCGGCATTATCGAGAGCATCGGCCTGCGCATTACCCTTGTTGCAGGCGGCGAGCGACAGGCAGGCGAGGAAGACGGGGAGGACGACGCGACGCATGACGATCTCCGGATGGTTCGTCTGGCGCAACGTCGCCCGCGCCGAAAAGGCTCCAAGACGACGAAGCCCTCCGCACGCGTCTCGCGCGGAGGGCTCCATGCCGCCGGTCGGCGCGATCAGCTTTCCAGGTAGCTGCCCGCGTCGGCGTCGGTGCCATGGCCCGAGGGCGTCACCTCGGCGAGCGGATCGGGGCCGGCGCCGGTCTCGTCGCGGTGCGACCGCGCGAGCTCGGCCTCATGCTCCTCCACCGCCGAGTTGGGGGCGACGAGCGCCGCCTCCATCGCGCGCTGCTGCACGCGGAGCGCCGCGTCGCGCGACGTCGCCGCCACGCGCAGCCGGCTCATGCCCGCGCCGGTGCCCGCCGGGATGAGGCGGCCGACGATGACATTCTCCTTGAGGCCATTGAGGTTGTCGATCTTGCCCTGCACCGAAGCTTCGGTGAGCACCCGGGTGGTCTCCTGGAACGAGGCCGCCGAGATGAACGACCGCGTCTGGAGCGACGCCTTGGTGATGCCGAGCAGGATCGGCTTACCCTCCGCCGGCAGCTTGCCGTCGGCGACCATCTTCTTGTTGACGGCCTCCATGTCCTCCTTCTCGACCTGCTCGCCGGGCAGGAACACGGTGTCGCCCGCGGCGGTGATCTCGACCTTGAGCAGCATCTGGCGGACGATCGTCTCGATGTGCTTGTCGTTGATCTTCACGCCCTGCAGACGATAGACTTCCTGGATCTCCGAAACCAGATACTCTGCGAGCGGCTCTACGCCCAAGACCTCAAGGATGTCGTGCGGGTCGGGCGAGCCGCCGATCAGATTGTCGCCGCGCTTGACGTGGTCGCCTTCCTGAACGTCGATCACCTTGGACTTCTGGACAAGATACTCGACCGGCTCCGAACCATCGTCAGGCCGGATGATGATCTTGCGCTTGGCCTTGTAGTCTTTGCCGAATTCGACGCGCCCCGAGATCTTCGCGATGATCGCGTTCTCCTTGGGCTTACGCGCCTCGAACAGCTCGGCGACGCGCGGCAGACCGCCGGTGATGTCGCGCGTCTTGGCGGCCTCGCGGCTGACGCGAGCCAGCACCTCGCCCGCCTGCACCTGCTGCCCGTCCTCTACCGACAACATCGCGCCCGGCGCCAGCATGTAGCGAGCGGCCTCGCCCGAACCCTCGTCGAGGAGCGTGAGGCGGGGGCGGAGATCCTCCTTGCGAGAAGTGGTGCGGTACTCGATCACCACCTTCTGCGCGATGCCGGTGGCCTCGTCGGTCTGCTCGGAGAGCGTCTGGTTCTCGATGAGATCCTGATACTTCACCGTGCCGGCCTTCTCGGTGATGACCGGCATCATGAACGGATCCCACTCCGCCAGCCGATCGCCCTTCGACGCGATGTGCCCGTCCTGGTGGAGCAGGTGCGCGCCGTAGGGAATGCGGTGCGTCGCGCGCTCGCGGCCATCCATGTCGATGATCGCGATCTCGCCCGAGCGCGACATCGAAACGCGACGCCCGCGCGGATCGACGATCGTCGGCAGCTCGCGATACTCGACACGGCCGTCGCTGACCGCCTCCAAGTTCGAGGTCTCGTTGAGCTGCGCGGCGCCGCCGATGTGGAAGGTACGCATGGTGAGCTGCGTGCCCGGCTCGCCGATCGACTGCGCCGCGATGACGCCGACGGCCTCGCCGATGTTCACCGGCGTGCCGCGCGCGAGATCGCGCCCATAGCAGGTGGCGCACACGCCGCCGATGCTCTCGCACACCAGCGGCGAGCGGATCTGCACCGCCTGCGTGCCGATCTCCTCGATCCGCGCCACCGTCGGCTCGTCGAGCAGCGTGTGGACGGGGACGACGATCTCGTTGGTCTTGGGATCGACGATGTCCTCCGCCGTGGTGCGGCCGAGGATGCGCTCGCCCAAGGACGCTATGGTGGCGCCGCCCTGGATGATCGCCTTCATCTCCAGTGACCGTTCGGTCTTGCAGTCGACGTCGACGATCACGCAATCCTGCGACACGTCGACGAGACGCCGGGTGAGGTAGCCCGAGTTCGCCGTCTTCAACGCCGTATCCGCGAGGCCCTTGCGCGCGCCGTGGGTAGAGTTGAAATATTCGAGGACGGTCAGCCCCTCCTTGAAGTTCGAGATGATCGGCGTCTCGATGATCTCGCCCGAGGGCTTGGCCATCAGCCCGCGCATGCCGGCAAGCTGCTTGATCTGCGCCGCCGAACCACGCGCGCCCGAGTGCGCCATCATGTAGATGGCGTTCATCGGCTTCTCGCGGCCTTCATTGGGTCCATCGGTCTCGTGCTTGACCGCCTGGATCTCCTTCATCATCTCGGCCGCCACGCGATCGCCGCAGCGCGACCAGGCGTCGATCACCTTGTTGTATTTCTCCTGCTGGGTGATCAGGCCATCCTGATACTGCTGCTCGTAATCCTTCACGAGCGTGCGCGTCTCCTCGACCAGCGGATCCTTCGCTTCCGGGATGACCATGTCGTCCTTGCCGAACGAGATGCCCGCCTGGAACGCGTGCTTGAAGCCGAGCGCCATGATCGCGTCGGCGAACAGCACAGTCTCCTTCTGTCCGGTGTGGCGATACACCTCGTCGATGACGTCGCCGATGTCCTTCTTGGTGAGGACGCGGTTGACGATCTCGAAGGGCACCTTGTGGCTCTTGGGCAGCGTCTCGCCAATCAGCATGCGGCCCGCCGTCGTCTCGACGCGCTTCATGTACTGCTGGCCGTTCTCGTCGGTCTGCGGCACGCGCGTGCGGATCTTGGTGTGCAGCGTCACCGCCTTGGCGAACAGCGCCTGGTGCACCTCCGTCATGTCGCCGATCATCATGCCCTCGCCGGGCTCGCCCTCCTTGGAGAGCGACAGGTAGTAGAGGCCCAGCACCATGTCCTGCGAGGGCACGATGATCGGCTTGCCGTTGGCGGGCGAGAGGATGTTGTTGGTCGACATCATCAGCACGCGCGCTTCGAGCTGCGCTTCGAGCGACAGCGGGACGTGCACGGCCATCTGGTCGCCGTCGAAGTCGGCGTTGAACGCCGAGCAGACCAGCGGGTGAAGCTGGATCGCCTTGCCCTCGATCAGCACCGGCTCGAACGCCTGGATGCCGAGGCGGTGGAGCGTCGGCGCGCGGTTGAGCATCACCGGGTGTTCGCGGATAACCTCGTCAAGGATGTCCCAGACTTCCTTGCGCTCCTTCTCCACCCACTTCTTGGCCTGCTTCAAGGTCATCGAGAGACCCTTGGCGTCGAGGCGCGCGTAGATGAACGGCTTGAACAGCTCCAACGCCATCTTCTTGGGCAGGCCGCACTGGTGCAGCTTCAGCTCCGGACCCGTGACGATCACCGAACGGCCCGAATAGTCGACGCGCTTGCCGAGCAGGTTCTGGCGGAAGCGGCCCTGCTTGCCCTTGAGCATGTCGGAGAGCGACTTCAGCGGCCGCTTGTTGGCGCCCGTGATCGTGCGGCCGCGGCGGCCATTGTCGAACAGCGCGTCCACCGCCTCCTGCAACATGCGCTTCTCGTTGCGGACGATGATGTCCGGCGCGCGCAGCTCCATCAGGCGCTTCAACCGGTTGTTGCGGTTGATGACGCGGCGGTAGAGGTCGTTCAGGTCCGAGGTCGCGAAGCGGCCGCCGTCCAGCGGCACCAGCGGGCGCAGCTCTGGCGGGATCACCGGCACGACGTCCAAGATCATCCACTCGGGGCGGTTGCCCGAGTCGATGAAGCTCTCTACAACCTTGAGGCGCTTGATGATCTTCTTGGGCTTCAGCTCCGACTTGGTCTCGGCGAGCTCCTTGAGCAGATCCTCGCGCTCGCCTTCCAGGTCGAGGTCCATCAGCATGTGCTTGACGGCCTCGGCGCCGATCCCGGCGGAGAAGGCGTCCTCGCCATACTCGTCCTGCGCGGAGAGCAGCTCGTCCTCGGTGAGGAGCTGATACTTTTCGAGCGGGGTCAGCCCCGGCTCGGTGACGACATAGGCCTCGAAGTAGAGGATGCGCTCAAGCTGTTTGAGCTGCATGTCGAGCAGCAGGCCGATGCGAGACGGCAGCGACTTCAGGAACCAGATGTGCGCGACGGGCGCGGCCAGCTCGATGTGGCCCATCCGCTCGCGGCGGACCTTCGAGACGGTGACCTCGACGCCGCACTTCTCGCAGACGATGCCCTTGTACTTCATGCGCTTGTACTTGCCGCACAGGCACTCGTAATCCTTGATCGGACCGAAGATGCGCGCGCAGAACAAGCCGTCACGCTCGGGCTTGAACGTGCGATAGTTGATCGTCTCGGGCTTCTTGATCTCGCCGAATGACCAGGAACGGATCTTGTCGGGCGACGCGATGCCGATCTTGATCTGGTCGAACGTCTCCGGCTTGGCGACCGGATTGGCGAAGTTGGTCATCTCGTTCATGTCGTCACTCCGTGCGACCCTCTCCCTTGAGGAAGAGGGCAGGGTGAGGGTGTGTTCGGTGGAGGGGAAGCGCCGCGCCGCTGGCGTCGCTTCCCCTCACCCAACCCTCTCCCCGTCGGGGAGAGGGCTCCGTCTCGCTTATTCGGCCGCGATCGCCACGCCGTCCTCGTCGAGCTCCTCGTTGAGCAGCTCCACGTTGAGACCGAGCGAGCGCATCTCCTTGACGAGCACGTTGAAGCTCTCGGGGATGCCGGCCTCGAAGGTGTCGTCGCCCTTGACGATCGCCTCGTAGACCTTGGTGCGGCCGACGACGTCGTCGGATTTCACCGTCAGCATCTCCTGCAGCGTGTAGGCGGCGCCGTAGGCCTGGAGCGCCCACACCTCCATCTCGCCGAACCGCTGGCCGCCGAACTGCGCCTTGCCGCCCAGCGGCTGCTGGGTGACGAGGCTGTACGGCCCGATCGAGCGCGCGTGGATCTTGTCGTCTACGAGGTGGTGGAGCTTGAGCATGTAGATATAGCCCACCGTCACCTTGCGGTCGAACGGATCGCCCGTCCGCCCGTCGAACAGCTCGACCTGACCCGACGTGTCGAGCCCCGCCTGCGCCAGCATCGCCGACACGTCCGCCTCGCGCGCGCCGTCGAACACCGGCGTCGCCATCGGCACGCCGCCCTTCAGCACGGTCGCCATCTCGACGATCTGCTCGTCAGAGCGCGAGTCGATCTCGGCATGATACTGCTCGCCGTAGATCGCCTTGAGGCGATCGATGACCGCGGTCGGCGGCGACGATGCCTCCGCATCCGGGTTGGCCTCGCGCCACGCCTCCAGCGCCTCGGTTACCTGCCGGCCCAGACCGCGCGCGGCCCAGCCCAAATGGGTTTCGAAGATCTGGCCGACGTTCATGCGGCTGGGCACGCCCAGCGGGTTGAGCACGATGTCCACCGGCGTCCCGTCATCGAGGAACGGCATGTCCTCGTTGGGCAGGATGCGGCTGATGACACCCTTGTTGCCGTGGCGGCCGGCCATCTTGTCACCGGGCTGGAGCTTGCGTTTCACCGCGACGAACACCTTGACCATCTTGAGCACGCCCGGCGGCAGCTCGTCGCCGCGCTGGAGCTTCTCGACGCGGTCCTCGTAGCGCTTCTGGAGGATGCCGACGGCCTCGTCATACTGCGCCTTCACCGCTTCGAGATCGGCCTGCTTGGCATCGTCGGCGACGGCGAACTTCCACCACTCGCGCTTCTCGGTCTCCAGCAGCAGCTCGCCCGTGATCTCCGAGCCCTTGCGGATGCCCTTGGGCGCGGCCGAGACGGTCTGCCCCTCCAGCATCGGGCGCAACCGCGCGTAGGTAGCGCGGTTGAGGATCGCGCGCTCGTCCTCGCGGTCCTTGGCGAGGCGATCGATCTCCTCGCGCTCGATCGCCAACGCGCGCTCGTCCTTGTCGACGCCGTGGCGGTTGAACACGCGCACGTCGACGATCGTGCCCGACACGCCCGGCGGCAGGCGCAGCGACGTATCGCGCACGTCCGACGCCTTTTCGCCGAAGATGGCGCGGAGCAGCTTCTCCTCCGGCGTCATGGGCGACTCGCCCTTGGGCGTGATCTTGCCCGCCAGGATGTCGCCCGGCTCCACCTCGGCACCGATATAGACGATCCCCGCCTCGTCGAGGTTGCGCAGCGCCTCCTCGCCGACATTGGGGATGTCGCGCGTGATGTCCTCCGGCCCGAGCTTGGTGTCGCGGGCCATCACCTCGAACTCCTCGATGTGGATCGAGGTGAAGACGTCGTCCTTCACGATCCGCTCGGAGATCAGGATCGAGTCCTCGTAGTTGTAGCCGTTCCACGGCATGAACGCGACGAGGACGTTACGGCCGAGCGCCAGCTCGCCGAACTCGGTGGACGGGCCGTCGGCGATGATGTCGCCCTTGGTGACGGTCTCGCCCACTTTCACCAGCGGGCGCTGGTTGATGCAGGTCGACTGGTTGGAGCGCTGGAACTTCATCAGCGTGTAGATGTCGACGCCCGACTTGCCGGGATCGACCTCCTCGGTGGCGCGGATCACGATGCGCGCGGCGTCGACCTGATCGACGATGCCGGTGCGCTTCGCGCCGATCGCCGCGCCTGAGTCGCGCGCTACCGTCTCCTCCATGCCGGTGCCGACGAACGGCGCCTCGGCACGGACGAGCGGCACCGCCTGACGCTGCATGTTGGAGCCCATCAGCGCGCGGTTGGCGTCGTCATTCTCCAGGAAGGGGATGAGCGAGGCCGCGACCGAGACGAGCTGCTTGGGGCTCACGTCCATCAGCGTGATCGTATCGCGCGGTGCCATCAGGAACTCGCCCGCTTGGCGCGACGAGACGATATCCTCGACGAAACCATGCTCCCCGTCGAGTTCGGCGTTCGCCTGCGCGATCGTGTGCTTGGCCTCCTCCATGGCGGAGAGGTACGTCACCTCTTGGCTGACCTTGCCGTCGATCACGCGGCGATACGGCGTTTCGATGAAGCCGTACTTGTTGACGCGGCTGAACGAGGCGAGCGAGTTGATGAGGCCGATGTTCGGCCCCTCCGGCGTCTCGATCGGGCAGATGCGGCCATAATGGGTCGGATGGACGTCGCGCACCTCGAAGCCCGCACGTTCGCGGGTGAGGCCGCCCGGCCCGAGCGCCGAGACGCGACGCTTGTGCGTCACCTCGGACAGCGGGTTGGTCTGGTCCATGAACTGCGAGAGCTGCGAGGAGCCGAAGAACTCGCGCACCGCCGCCACCGCGGGCTTGGCGTTGATGAGGTCGTTGGGCATCACGGTGGACACGTCCACCGACGACATGCGCTCCTTCACCGCGCGCTCCATGCGGAGCAGCCCGACGCGATACTGGTTCTCCAGCAGCTCGCCCACCGAACGCACGCGGCGGTTGCCCAGATTGTCGATGTCGTCGATTTCGCCCTTGCCGTCCTTGAGGCCGACGAGCGTCTTGATGACGGCGAGCAGATCCTCGGTGCGCAGCGTCGTCACCGTATCCTCGGCGTCGAGCTCCAGGCGCATGTTGAGCTTCACGCGTCCGACCGCGGAGAGATCGTAGCGCTCGGGATCGAAGAATAGCCCACCGAACAGCGCCTCCGCCGTCTCCTTCGTCGGCGGCTCGCCGGGGCGCATCACGCGGTAGATCTCGGACAGCGCGTGATCGCGCTCCTCGACCTTGTCGGCCTTAAGCGTGTTGCGGATCCAAGGGCCGGTGGCGATGTGGTCAATGTCGAGCAGATCGAGCTTCTCGATCCCCGCCGCGTCGAGCTTGGCGAGGTTCTCGGCAGTGACCTCGTCGCCCGCCTCGATGTAGATCTCGCCGGTCGCGTCGTTGACCAGATCGTAGGCGGAATAGCGGCCGAAGATTTCCTCGGTCGGGATCAGCAGTGTCGCCAAGCCGTCCTTGCCCGCCTTGTTGGCGGCGCGGGGGCTGATCTTGGTGCCGGCCGGGAACACGACCTCGCCGGTGTCGCCGTTGACCACGTCGAACATCGGCTTCTGGCCGCGCCAGTTCTCCGCCTGGAAGGGCACCTTCCAGCCATTCTCGCCGCGCACGTAGGTGGCGATGTTGTAGAAGTGGCCGAGGATGTCCTCCGCGCCGAGGCCCAGCGCGTAGAGCAGGGTCGTCACCGGCAGCTTGCGCTTGCGGTCGATGCGGACGTTGACGATGTCCTTGGCGTCGAACTCGAAGTCCAGCCAAGATCCGCGATAGGGGATCACGCGCGCCGCGAACAGGAACTTGCCCGATGCGTGCGTCTTGCCGCGATCGTGATCGAACAGCACGCCCGGCGAACGGTGCATCTGACTGACGATCACCCGCTCGGTGCCGTTGACGAAGAACGTGCCGTTCCCCGTCATCAGCGGCATGTCGCCCATGTAGACGTCCTGCTCCTTGATATCGAGCACGGAGCGGGTTTCCGTATCGGGATCCACCTCGAACACGATCAGGCGCAGCGTGACGCGCATCGGGGCGGCGTAGGTGATGCCGCGCTGGCGGCACTCCTCGACGTCGTACTTGGGATCTTCCAGCTCGTAGTTGACGAAGTCGAGCTCGGCGGTGCCGGCGAAATCGCGGATCGGGAAGACCGAGCGCAGCGTCTTCTCCAGCCCCGAGACATAGCCGATCGAGGCGTCGGACCGCAGGAACTGCTCATAGCTCTCGCGCTGCACCTCGATCAGGTTCGGCATCTGCACGACTTCGTGGATGTTGCCGAACATCTTGCGGATGCGCTTGCTGGCGCCCGCGACGGTCTCGGGTGGCAGGGGCTGGGTGGCCATGGGAGCTTGGTCCTCGCTGTTCGTCTCGTCGCCCGCCTCGCAGCGAACATGCAGCCGGTGTCGGCAAACCACCACGGTTTAGCCGACGCAAAAAGGTGCGGCCCCGGCTGTGGGACCGCACTGCTGCACTCTGAACCCGTACATGCCCCCTATTCGTCGCGATCCGATGCGCAGGTCGGATCGTGTCCCGGAGGCGGGCCGGGCGGCCGCACGCACGCTAACCTCGCGTTCGGACAGCCAGTGATGTGGAATAGCCTCCATATAGCGGCCGCGACGCGGAAGGGAAGGGGGAACACGAGCTCGATCAGGGCATTGGTCCGGAGGTTTCAACGGAGATCATCATGCCCGCTACCGATCCCGCCCGGTTCGATCCGTCCATGGAGAAGCTGGCGCCGGACGAGGCCGAGACGCAGCGCGAGCTCAACGAGACGTTCCGCTCGATCCTGGAGACGACCTCCAAGCGTTACGGCCATGCGGTGCGCAGCGTTCACGCCAAGGCGCACGGCATCATCCGTGCGACGCTGACCGTGGGGGAGGGCTTGCCGGAGGCTTACGCGCAGGGGCTGTTCGCGCGGCCGGGCGAGTACGAGGCGATCCTGCGCATCTCGACCAATCCGGGAGACATCCTCGATGACGCGGTGAGCGCGCCGCGCGGGCTGGCGGTCAAGGTGCTCGGCGTCGAAGGCGAGCGGCTGCCGGGCGCCGCCGAAGGCGCGTCGACGCAGGACTTCGTGATGGCGAACGCGCCAGCCTTCGCCGCTGCCGATCCCAAGGCGTTCCTGAAGAACCTGAAGCAGCTCGCCGCCACCACCGACAGGGGCGAGGGCATGAAGAAGGCCTTCTCCTCCGTCCTCCAGACTGTGGAAGACGCGCTGGAGACGGTCGGCGGCAAGAGCGCGCTGCTGACGCAGCTCGGCGGCGCGCCCAACACGCACCCGCTGGGCGAGACCTACTACAGCCAGACGCCGTTCCTCTACGGGCCGTATGTCGCGAAGTTCTCGGTCGCACCTGTGTCCCGGGGGCTGACGGAGCTCACGGGCTCCAAGGTCAACACCAAAGATCGTCCCGACGCGCTACGCCACGACGTGTCCGAGACGATGATCGAGCAGAGTGCCGTCTGGGAGTTCCGCGTCCAACTCCTCACCGATCCCGCCGCGATGCCGGTGGAAGATGCCTCGGTGCAATGGAACGAGAAGACCAGTCCCTACGTGACGGTCGCGACCATCGTGGCGGAGCCGCAGGCGAGCTGGACGCCCGGCCAGAGCGAGACGACGGAGGACAGGCTTTCCTTCGCACCGTGGCACGGCCTCGCCGCGCACCGCCCGCTCGGCGGGATCAACCGCGCGCGTCGACCGACCTACGAGATGTCGGCTGGCTTCCGGGCCGAGTTCAACCGCTGCCCGGTCCACGAGCCGGCCCGGCTGGAAGAGCTGACCGCCTGAACGAGCAAGGGGCGGCCCGTCGCCGGACCGCCCCTCCCATACCGCTCGTCGCGGGAGAGCTTATTTGAGTTCGACGGTCGCGCCGGCGGCTTCGAGCTGCGCCTTGACCTTGGCGGCTTCATCCTTGGACACGCCTTCCTTCACGGCCTTGGGAGCGCCCTCGACCAGCGACTTCGCCTCGGTGAGGCCGAGGCCGGTGATCGCGCGGACCTCCTTGATGACGTTGATCTTCTTGCCACCGTCGCCGGTGAGGATCACGTCGAACTCGGTCTGCTCCTCGGCGGCGGGAGCGGCGGCACCACCACCAGCGGCGGGAGCGGCCGCGACGGCGGCGGCGGCGCTGACGCCCCACTTCTCCTCGAGCAGCTTCGAAAGCTCGGCCGCCTCGAGGACGGTGAGGGCGGACAGGTCGTCGACGATCTTCTGCAGGTCAGCCATGTGATATCTCCGTGCCGGGGCATCCGCCCCATCATGTCTTCAGGAAGGGTAAGCTCAGGCCGCCTCGGCCTCGTCCTTCTTCGCGTATGCGCCGAACACGCGCGCGAGCTGGCCCGCCGGGGCCTGGACGATCTGCACCACCTTGGTCGCCGGCGCCTGCACGAGGCCCAGGATCTTGGCGCGCAGCTCGTCGAGCGACGGGAGCTCGGCCAGCGCTTTCACGCCCGCGACGTCGAGGACGGTGTTGCCCATGGCCCCACCGACGATCTCGATCTTGTCGTTGGTGCGGGCATATTCGACCACCGCCTTGGCGGCGGCGACGGGGTCCTTCGAGGTCGAGAGCGCGGTCGGCCCGGTCAGCAACGCGCCGATCGAGCTGTAGGCCGTGCCCTCGGCCGCGATGCGGGCGAGGCGGTTCTTGGCGACCTTGTAGCTGGCGCCGGCCTCGCGCATCTTCACGCGCAGCGCCGTCGATTGCGCGACGCTGAGCCCGAGGTTGCGGGTGACGACCACCACGCCCGACTCGGAGAAGGTGCGGTTCAGCTCGGCGACAGCCGCGGACTTCTGTTCGCGATCCAATGCCAATCTCCACATACGTGCCGGCTCGCATGACGCGGGCCGACGGGTGAGCCGCGGCGCGGGCAGATGCCCGCGTTGCGGTTCGTCCAACAGGGGAGGGGCCGATCGGTCGCAACGCGTCCGGGGACGATCACGGCAGATTAAGGGCACGCCGCGCACGGCCCGCCCGCAAACTCTTCCCCGCCTACGCAGCATGATTAAGCCCCGGAGGGCGGCTGCGGTCTCGGACGGTCGCGCCGGCTAGTGCCGATGCAAGATGTGCAGTATCGTGGCCCTACAGGAAGTCAAGGTGTTCGCGCCTAACGCTGGTATTGCAAATCTAGCCCCTTGAACCGGAGGCGACCCGTGCCGCGCCCACTGCCAAGCATTCGGAACTCCACCTGCTCGGATCGCGCAGGCGTCAGCTCAAAATCGAGTCTAACCGCGCCCCGCCGTAGCATGTCGGCGCCGGCGGCGCCTGAGAGCGTAGTCGCGGCGATGGGCCTCAGTTCGCTCAGTATGTCGAAAGTCACTTCGGCAGCGAGTGATGTTTGGCTGAAGTCACTTGGTTCGAAATGGAAGACGGCCGTGTAACGCGCCGGCTGCAGCGCGGTATATGGACCCCAAAACAATCCGCCGGGCCCGTTCGCGAGATCGACGTCGATGGTCCAGAGATCAGGTCGCGCGCAGTCGCTGTCAAATTCGGAGGCTCCGTACGGCCGTACCGTGCCATCGTCTAGATTCCAGTAGGGCTGCACGATCTTCTGGACGACCAACTCTATCTCGAACTGTCCAAAGGACGGCGTCCCGGGCGGATCTTGATAGTTGAAGCCGGCATCGTTCTCGGCGAGATGGCGGATGCGATAGGAGTTAACCGGATAGCTCTCCGCAATTTCGGTTAGCAGACTTTGCGGCGTGTAAAAACGCTTGTGATCGGGGTTGCCGCGCGAGGGTGGCGCGATGCGCTTCTCGAACAAATCGCGATGCGGCACGACGATGACGATGTAGCCGCCCATCCGCAGGACGCGGTACCAGTCGCGCAGCACGGTCCTATAGTCAGGAATGTGTTCAAAACAGTGGCTG